>NZ_KB907341.1:300874-301077 GCF_000381985.1 Novispirillum itersonii subsp. itersonii ATCC 12639
TCCGCGCCCTTGGCTTACGCGCGAATGGTCGCGCGGGGCCTCAATGGCCCAGTCGGTACGGCGGAGCCGTACCTCCGTTGTCTGTCCCTCACACGCCGGGCGGGGGCGTCCGCGCCCTTGGCTTACGCGCGAATGGTCGCGCGGGGCCTCAATGGCCCAGTCGGTACGGCGGAGCCGTACCTCCGTTGTCTGTCCCTCACACG
>NZ_KB907342.1 GCF_000381985.1 Novispirillum itersonii subsp. itersonii ATCC 12639
TCACCTGTGTGGTGGCGGCTTCGATATCCTCCCGCGTGTCCTGCAGCAGGGCCGCTGACAGCGCCGTCTGTTCGTCCAGCGCCACGCGGTGAATGGCGTAGATCAGCAGGACGGGATCATCCGCAGACAGCGGGATGCCGGTGTCACTCATCAGCCTGCGACGCAGCTCATCCAGTGACAGACGCGGCACAATCTGACCGGCGGACGGGCCGGAGGGGGTGGCAGGAGTGTTTTCCCTGTCGTCAAACCCGGTTTCCGGTCCGAAATCGTCATAGAAATCCGGGGGTGGCCCCCGATCATTCTCATAGGAGTGCATCGCCCGGCCCCTCAGAAATTGGCGGCGGAGATGCGACCGTTGATCTGGCCCCAGACTTTCCGCAGGCGGCTGCGTTCAACAATCCCGAAGGCTTCGGACGTGCTGGCTTCGGCGAAGGTCAGCCGGGCCGAGGTCATGCGCTTGATGTCTTCGCCGGTGGTCTGGGGCGGCACGGCGGGCAGCTGGATGATGGCAGCGATGCGGGCCTTAAAGCGGGCGAAGAAGGGGCTCTGTTCGAAGGTGAGCGATCCCTTGTCGCTCTCGATCAGGATCTGGCCGAAGTACTCGTTCAGCCACACGACGATGGCCCCATTGGGGATAGCCTTTGCCAGATTGACCAGACCCTGAGCCGTATCGTTGAGGGCCTGTCCACCGGTCAGGACCGTGTGCAGGAACACCGTGTGCCCTGCGTCTTCCAGAATCTCGATAATATCAGCCTCAATCATGTATGAGACCAATGGGAGGAAGGTCGCAGCGCCGTTGTCTACGACAGCGACAGCATCGTCCGGGAGGACGAGCAGTGCCTTCATAAGGACGTCAAAATTGCGTGGATTGATCTCTCCTGCCTGTTCTCCCAGCAGAACCACATTGGTCCTGAAAGCAGCATAGCCCCCGAACGTCTGGTTGACCGGGTCGGTGTCGAAGCAGTGGGGTGTGATCCCCCGAGAGAGGTAGTGCTGGGCCAGCAGCGCGGAGATGTAGCTTTTGCCGACGCCGCCTTTGCCCTGCAGCGTGAAATGAATCTGTGCCATTGGGGAACCCCGTTGTTTTGATTGAGAGTGGACAGCCCCCGGCGGTCACAGCGACCGCAAGGGGTCGTGTGTCAGTCGGTGCCGTTGTCGTCTTCGCCCAGCAAAAGGGGGGAGCCGTTCGGTGTGCCCGTCAGAGGTGTGGCGGGCTGGATCGTGGATTGATAAGGCGAGGGGAGAGCGGGGCGCTTCGTGATCACTGCAGGCGCGGCGGCGGGCAGTGGATGGATGGTTACAGCCTTCGATTGTTGCCGCTTCTGCTCTTGCGGAAACTGCACCCGCAGCCAGCGATAAAAACTGGCCCGTGAGAATCCAGTAGTTTTGCCACTGGATGCAAGTCGCAGATAGATTTCGTGCGACGAGAGGCCCTCGTCTTTTAGTTTTTTAATGTCATCGGCCAGCACGGAGACAGACGCTTTAGCCTGCCCCCATTTGCTGCGGTGGTTGGTGCCGCCTGTCATGTGCGCCCCTATTGGGTTCGTCTTGACAGCAGACGCGGCTTAGTGATTGTTTGGGATTGCGTGCAGCTTTATGCTGTGCGACAAAGCGTCACAATATTAGGCCACAGGCCCCCGCAACCAAAACAAGCCGTCAACTCATCGAGTTGGCGGCTTTTTTGTTTCTCTCCCCAGAACGGGAGCGAGGCCTGTCTGGAAAGAGAAAGACCGCCGAAAATGATCCGGCGGCCTGAGAGGTCTCAGCGGGTCCATGTCACCGTTAAGGTTTCCCGCCAGCCGAAGCGGATCAGATGATCTTCCACCACGGCCTTAATCCGATCCAGACCTTCCTGTGTGTCAGCGGTAATCTGCAAGGCCAGTGCGTTGCTATCTGCTGAGAGGGTGCAGGTGCCCCAGAGAAACTCGGCCCGGCCAGATGTTTCATCATGCTCGACGGTGATCTTGTGAGCGAAATGCTTACAGAGTTGGCTGAGATATCGCCCTGCGGAAGCCGTGGAGACAACGGCGGTCGTCTGAATAAGTTCGGTCACAATAAACTCCTTTAAAGAGGAAGAGCGCTATCCGCCAGAACGATTGGGGTCCCGAGGGAACACCGTTCGACCCGCGCGGATACGGCATAGGCGTCAGAAAGGGTGGCGGGAGTCAGGGCGCTTGCGGGGGGGCCATCGGCAATCACGGTGCCATCCCCCAGAATCAGCAGCCGGTCACAGAACCGGGCAGCCAGATTGATGTCATGAATGGCGATCAGGGCCAGACAGCCGTGATCGACCGTCAAAGACCGGACGGTTTGCAGCACGGCCAGTTGCCAGCGCAGATCAAGGGCGCTCGTCGGCTCATCGAGCAGCAGCAGGCGCGGTTGACGGACCAAGACCTGTGCAAGACCGACCATTTGCCGCTGACCGCCTGACAGTTGTGCCATTGTCCGCAGGGCCAGATCGCGCAGACCAAGGCGATCAAAGACAGTTTCGATCCTCTGTTCTGCAGCGCGGCGCGAAAGGTCGGGGCGGGTCGCCCGCAACGTACTCAGAACAGCCTCATACGCCAGCAAAGGTGATCCCTGCGGAAGTGACTGGGGGAGGTATCCGACTGCCTCATGATGAGTGGATGTCAGCAGAGATTGTCCGTCGAGGGTTGCTGTACCGGTTGCAGACTGCAACCCGGCCAGCGCCCGGAGCAACGTTGATTTACCGGCGCCATTGGCACCAAGGAGGCCGACAACCGATCCAGCGGCAACCGGTGGCAGGCAAAGGTCTGTCAGCACCGGGCGCTGCCCATAGCGTACAGAAAGGCCATTCAGGTACAGCGTCATCCCCGTCTCCGTTGGCTCAGGAGCAGGGTCATGAACAGCGGAATCCCCACCAATGCGGTCACGATTCCCACCGGCAGTACCAGCCCCGGAACGATGCTTTTGCTGGCGGTGGAGGCCAGACTCATCACCAAGGCCCCGGCCAGTGCAGCCCCCGGCAGATAGAACCGGTGGTCCTCACCGATCAGCAGGCGGGCCAGATGCGGGCCAACCAGTCCGATGAAGCCGATGGTTCCGACAAAGGACACCGCCGCCGCTGCCAGTAGACTGACCCGCAAAAGCACAACCAATCGCAGCCGGGCCACAGGAATGCCGAAAGACCGCGCGTGATCTTCACCGCTGCGCAGGGTCGTCATCGCCCATGCCTGCCGCAGAGACAAGGGCAGGCAGATCGCCAGTGCCAGTGCCACCAGCGCATCTTTCTCCCACGTTGCACGGTTCAGGCTGCCCATGGTCCAGAAGACAATCTGCTGCACGGCATCTGCGCTGGCGACATACTGGATCAGCCACAACAGGGCATTCATTACAAAAACCATCGCGATGCCAAACAGGACAATGGTGTCGGCCCCGGCCCCTTGAGAGCGGGCCAGCGCATTGACCAGCAGGGTGGCAGCGACAGCGGCGGCAAAGGCGTTCAGGGGAATTGTCCACAGGGATGGAATCCCCGGAAGCGAAAGATCGAAAACGATCCCAAGGGCGGCGCCAAGCGTGGCAGCATTGGTCAGGCCGAGGGTAAACGGGCTGGCGAGGGCATTGTTCAGGGTGGTCTGCATTTCTGCCCCTGCCAATGCCAGCGCAGCCCCGACCAGAACCGCCATCACGGCCTGCGGCAGACGGATATCCCAGAGAATAATCGCCAGTGCCGGTTCCGTGTCGGCTTGCAGGAGGTCTGTCAGCCGGACCCCGGATGGTCCGGTGGCAACATCCAGCAGCATAGCGGCGGCAACAGCCCCGGCGAGAGCGGTCAACAAAACAATACGCCCCAAAATCCGGCGACGGTATCCTGCGGCAAGAGAAAAGGCGGTCATGGCCGGGAGATCCAGTAGGTGCCGTTCAGCGGCATCGGCTGAAAGCGGGTGGTCATCCGGGTCAGGGTGCCCGCTGGATCAAGATCAGCAAACAGATCAGGGTGGATCCATTTGGCCAGCACTTGCACCGCGACGACATTGAACGGGGAATGCACAAAGTGGTGCCACAGGGCATGGGCGCGCCCCTGTTGCACAGCGGTCAGGGTGCTGATGCCGGTCCGGTTCAGGCTGCGGTTCAGGCTGACGGCGGCATCGCTGGCGGAGACCCCATGCCCCAGCGCAATGCGTTCTGGCATTTTCACGGCTGTGGCGGCATTCCCGATGGCGGTGCCGATATAGAGGTCTGGCTGATGGGTTAGCAGATATTCCAGACTGACCATGCCGGACTGACCGGGGATCAGACCGGTCGCCAGATTTCGGCCTCCGGCGGCGTCAATCATGGTGGCAAGAACACCGCTGCCGATACTGGCGCAGCAGTCCCCCTGCAGCCCGACCCGATTTTCCAGAAAGACCAGCGGACGGGGTACTCCGGTCTGCAGGCGGTCTGTCACCCGCCGCAGTTCTGTCTGATAGGTGCTGACAAAGGCATCGGCCTCTGTCTGTTTGCCGAGCAGGGCGCCCAGCAGGGCAATGCTCTTTGGGGTGTTCACCAGAGGATCAAGAAAGAAGTCGACGAAGACGACGGTCACCCCTGCCGCCTCCAGCTGGCGGATGACTTCTTCATCCTTCGGGGTTGGTCCGTGACCGGCCAGAGTCAGGATTGCCAGATCTGGTCGTAACGACAGTGCCTGTTCTGCACTGAAGGAGGTGGCCGAGGCTTTGCCGACAGCAGGAATATCCCGGAGTGCCGGGAAGCGTTCCGCCCACAGGGCATATCCCGGCGGATCGAGAAGGGGGAACTCTCCCATGGCCCCGACCACGCCGTTCAGTGGGGTTGCCGGATCCAGAATTGCCAGAGCAATCAACAGGCGGCCTTCCCCCAGAATGATCCGTTTGGGGGATGTCGGTACAGCAACAGTACGCCCGGCAAGGTCCGTGACCGTTGCCGGGGGCGATTCCGCGAAGCTGGTGCCTCCGCACAGACATGGCAGGATCACACTCAGGATTGCAGCAAGTCTTTTCAGCATGGCCGGCTCCCCGCCGCTCAGGCAACAGCGCAGGCCCTCCGGTCTGGGGGCCTGCGCCGGATCGTTAAAACTTCACAGTGGTTGAGAGCAGGAAGGCGCGCCCTTCCTCGTACACCGGGGTGACGTTGGTGGCGGCGGGGTAGGTCCCGCGCGACAGATAGGTCTTGTCGAAGATGTTGTTTGCTTCCAGACGCAGGGTCCAATGTTCATAGCTCTTCAGCGGCTGCCATTCGCTGAACAGATCGACCACCCCATACCCCTTGATCGGCTGGAAGCCGTTCTGGCGCAGGGCCTCGTCACGGATGCCCTGTGTCAGCTCGGTGGAACCCCCGACGGTCAGGCGGATCGGCTCAACGGTGTATTCCCCGCCAAGCGTAACCATCTGTCCGACCGGAACCGCGGTGAAGTAATCGCTGGGCAGAGCCATACGGCCACCGTAGCGGGCCCGGGTATAGGTGTACTTGCTCCACAGTTTGGCGTTGGACCAGTCATACCCGGCAGACAGATCAAAGCCCTGTGTGCGCAGACTGGGGCCGGTGAACCGCACCCCTCCGGCGCCGGTATCGGAATAGGTGTCGGTCATCAGGGTGCGGAACACCGCCCCTTCCAGCGACAGACCATCAGCCCCATAGCGCAGACCGGAGCGGAAATTATGGGCCCATGTCGGTTTGACATCATCGCGCACTGTGTAATTGCGGGCATGCAGAACCCCGGTTTCCGGCAGTTCCATCCCGCCGAAGACGTAGGAATATCCGCCAAAAGCGCTGATGGCAGGGGTAATCGCATATTCAGCGCTGACGTTGGGCGACAGGCCAGCGTTGTCGAAATCCTTTTCGTCGACGCTGTGATAGGTCTGATAGTCAGCGCGCAGGCCGGTGGAAATCTTCCAGTCTGTCCATGGTTCGATCCGGGCCTGCGCGAACAGCCCGTAATTGCGCACCTGTTCATCGGCATCGGTGGCCATCAGATAGCGCCGTACATAGGTTTCGGTGTTTTCAACATCAAAACCGGCCGTGAGTGTTCCGGTCGGGATGGCAAAGGTGTTCTGTGCCTTGAGGCCCAGTGTTTCGATGTTTGAATTAAACACCCCGGATGCGGCGGCGGTCTGTGCGGTGTCATTGGGGCGCTGCAGCCCGACGCGGTTGTAATAGACGTTGACCTTGGGGTCGAAAGTCGCGGTCGGAGCGGTGGTTTCATAACCGACGCCGACCGTGGTGCGGGTGGCGCGGGTGGTGTTCATCAGGCGCCCGGTTCCGGCAGTGACCAGACCCAGATTGGGGCGCATCCGGCGGACCGCTTTGTCTTCGTCGTATTCCCCCGACAGGCTGATGCGATGGCCGTCCCGGCTTTCGTAAGCCAGCTTGGCAAGCCCGCTCTTCAGGGCATCCTTGGTACCGTCTTCGTCGGCACCGCGTCCGTTCTCATAATTTTCCCCGGCATTGCGGGTCAGGATTCCCAATACCTCAAAGCCGTCTTTCACCGCGTATCCGGCACCGGTGGTGCGCAGGCTTTCACTGTTGGTGTTGTAGCTGGTGATCACGGTGCCACCGGCGTCCTGCCCCGGCAGCAGCATATCTTTCGCATCTTTGGTCTTCATCTGCACCGTGCCGCCCAAGGCGCCCGGACCGGCATCGGCGGGGGAGACCCCGGCGGAAACATCAACCGACTTCAGGAACATCGGGTCAAGCGTCATGGCCCCGTTGTGGTGCCAGATATTGCTACGCTGGGTGGCACCGTCGATGCTGACATTCAGTTTGCTCTGTTCCACGCCATGGACAAAAAACCGCTGCGCCGCCGCTGATCCGCCGCTGGTGGTCACTGCCGGATCATCGCGGAACAGCTGGCGCAGATCTTTCGGCTGTTCGCGGTCGATTTCCTCCGCAGTGATGGCGGAGGTGGTTTCCACCGCTTTCGGGGCATCATCCTGAATGGTCATCGGCGTCAGCTGTGCCTGCTGTGCCTGTGCGAGGTTCGGCAGCAGCAGAGTCGTCACCAGCATTGAGGAAGCCAGCAGCGCGGCTTTACCGGCGGGTCGGGTCTGCGGGGCAGAGAAGGGCATGGTGAGGTCCTTTTGTTCGGGGCATCCGGTCTGGACCCGCTGATGCGGGTATGCTAATAATGAGACGCACTCTCAAAATCAAGCGGTGCGGGGGACTGATTGGCCCTCTGTATAAAGACACCAAAAACTTTGCGCTTTTGCGCTGCGCCCGTTTTTGTTTGCGCTGCTGCCAAAAGCAGGGGCGATGGTGACGGAAGGGGAAGGGATGCACGCCCAGATAACAGCGCCCGATGCGCGGTCGATTCGCTTTCTTGATATCTGCGCCCAGAACCGGAAAGACGGCTTCCGGGTGGTGGCTCCGGTGATCCAGCCGGATGATGTGGCCCTGCGCGGGCGTTATTCATCGCTGGAACTGCGGTCTGGCCTGCGTCTGCATGCCACTGATACTGTAGATATGTTTGATATGGTCACGCAGGCCCGGGCCGAGCCCGGGCTGACGCTTGGGGTTTTTCTGGCCGGATCGGCGCGGATTTCTCTGGGGTCACGGCCCATCACCCTCAGCGGAGCGGGCGGGAATCCGCATGCCTTTGCCCTTTATACCGGCGAGCAGGATCTGTTCGAGCGGCGGGGTCTGCGCGGGCAGCGGGTGCGCAAGGTCAATGTGAACATCCCGCAGGGCTGGCTGGAAGCCGAGGACTGGCCTGCGGTGCGGTCTCTGGCCGCGCTGTGCGGCGATCACCGGGCGTTGCGGACCTGGGTGCCGACGGCCCGTCAGCTGGATCTGGCGGCGCGGATGATTGATCCCACGCCGGGTATGCCTTACCTCGACAGCCTGCACCGCGAAGTTTTGGCATTGGAATTTGTCAGCGATGTGCTGCGGGCGTGGCTGGAGGAAGAGGACAGACCGGTTACGGTCAGCTCCCGTGACCGTCAGCGGCTGCGTCGGGCCTGTGACTGTATTGATGCCCATCAGGATGCCCGCCTGTCAGTCGATCAGGTGGCCCGGGCGGCAGGAATGAGCGTCAGCGCCTTGCAGCGGCTGTTTCATGCCGCCTATGGGACCTCCGTGCTGGATTTCGCCCGGGTGCGGCGGCTGGAACAGGCTCGGCGGGCATTGGAGGGCGGGGATCTCAGCGTGACGGAAGCGGCCCTGAATGCGGGCTACGGATCTCCGGCAAACTTCGCAACGGCCTTCAAGCGTCACTTCGGGGTCTCACCGAAAGATGTCCGGTCCCGGGCCTGATGTGGATCAGGGCAGGGGCAGGGCGGGAAAGAGGGTTCCTGCCGCCGCATGGTCACAGTCGGCGGGGATCACCAGCAGCGCATCGGCTGCCACCAGCGCCGATTGCTGGGCCGAGCTGCCGTGCCCTGTCCGTTCGGCCACGGGCAGACCATCTGCCCCCGGTCGCAGGGTCACGGAGATATACTCCTCTCGCCCGGCTTTCCGGCGGATCTCCTCAGCAATCCGCACCGGGAAGCGGACTGGCGGGCGATAGGGTATCCCGGCCCGGGCCCGCAGCAGAGGCAGGCCAATCAGCATCAGGGTAACGAAGACCGCATTGGGGTTTCCCGGCAGCCCCAGAAACAGACACTCCTGTCCATCCGGGCCGGGCAGTGCCCCGACGGCCACCGGTTTTCCCGGTTTGATCGCCAGCCGCCAGTGATCAATCCGACCGCCAAGGGTCAGGACCGCCCCTTTGACATGATCTTCATCCCCGACCGAGACCCCACCGGAGCTGACGACCGCGTCGCAGCTGTCTGCCGCCCTGCGCAGGGCGGCGGCGACCGTTGCCGGGTCATCGCGGACGGTCGGCAGGTCAAGCACGTCGAATCCGGCTTCTTCAAGGCGGGTGGCCAGCAAAAAGCGGTTGGAGTTGTAGATGGCACCGGGGCGCAGGGGCTGCCCCGGTTCGGTCAGTTCGCTGCCGGTGGACAGTACCGCAACCTGCAGGCGGCGGCGGACCGGCACATTGGCCAGCCCCAGCGTGGCAGCGCAGGCAAGGTGCCGGGCCCCCAGCTGGGTTCCGGCGGTCAGGGCTATGGCTCCGGCGGCCAGATCGTCACCGGGCAGCCGGATGTTGGCCCCGGCGTTGGGCAGGCGGTGCAGGGTTACGCTGTCTCCGTCAGTGGTGCAGTCTTCCTGCATGATCACCCGGTCACAGTCCGGCGGCAGGGCCGCCCCGGTGAAGATCCGTACGGCTCCGGCCCGTTCCGGCAGACCCTGACCGCTGTCCCCGGCAGCGACCCGCCCCCGCAGCGGCAGGGTCAGCGGGGCTGGGCCGCTCAGGTCCTGCGCCCGCAGCGCATAGCCGTCCATGGCCGACCGGCGGAAGGCGGGGATCGGTTCGGCAACGCTCAGATCCTGCGCCAGAACCCGGCCCCGGGCCTGCCGGACCGGACAGAGAGTGACGTCCTGCACCACGGGCTGATCGGGCAGCAACCGGGCCAGCAGGGCTTCAATGGTCCGGTTCTCATCCTGTGGGCCGCAGCAGGCGCAGTCATCCGGGGTGGTCAGCGGCATGGTCTCTGGTCCTGTCAAAAAGACCCCTCCCGTAAAGCCGGCAGACCTTGCGGGAGGGAGAGTACGGAGTCAGCGTGTCAGCCCCCGGATGGGGTCTCAGTGAGCAGCGGCGGGCGTCGTCCAGATCGGCACGCCGGTCATGTCCGGCAGCTTGTGGGCAATCCCCTTGTGGCAGTCAATGCAGGTGGCTTTGCCGGTAAACAGGAATTCCTGATGGGCGGCAGCCCCGCGGGCACCCTGCCGGGTGATATCCATCGACTCGGCGCTGTGGCAGTTCCGGCATTCCAGCGAGTTGTTCGCTTTCAGGCGGGCCCATTCGTGGCCAGCCAGTTCTTTCCGTTTTGCCTCAAACTTCTCCGGTGTGTCGACGGTCCCGAAGATCTTGCCCCAGACTTCTTTTGACGCCTGCATTTTACGGGCGATCTTGTCCGTCCAGTTATGGGGGACATGACAGTCCGGGCAGGTGGCGCGGACACCGGAGCGGTTGGAATAATGGATGGTTTTCTGAAGATCGGCATAGGGGTTGTCACGCATTTCGTGACAGCCGATGCAGAAGGCTTCCTTGTTGGTGGCTTCCAGTACGGTGTTGAAGCCCCCCCACCAGATCACCCCGGCAATAAAGCCACCGATGGTCAGAAACCCGATCCCCAGATGGGCGGCGGGGCGGTTGAAGGCTGCCCAGGCCGCCTTTGCCAGACCGATGGCGCAGCGGAACAGTCCCATCAGTTATTCCCCCCGCCACTGGTGCCTGACCCCTGACGGATCACGCTGTCCATATCCTTAAAGGTGTTCTGCACCCGGGGCTGGGCTTCGGTCTGCGGCACATGGCACTGCATGCAGAAATAACGGCGCGGCGAGACCGCCCCGAGAACCTGTCCATCCCGGTCCTGAAAGTGGGTGACGGAGACCATCGGGGCCTGACTGTCCCCGGTGAACTCCCGGCTGTGGCAGGTCAGGCACTTGTTGGCGTTCAGGTCCAGCTGATACCCGGCGACGGAATGCGGGATCACCGGCGGCTGCTCCGGATAGTTCCGCTGGCGGCGGCGGTCATCGGTGACGTCTTTGGGGATCGGCGGTGCTTCCTGCACCGTCAGGCCCTCAGCCCCGGTGAAGGCCGGGCGTCCGCTGGCGGCGACATCACGCCCGCTGGCGGTTTCTGCCACCGGAGCCGTGCTTCCGGCCTGCGATTGCGGGATGGCGGTCAGGGCGGTCAGAGTGGTCACCAGCAGCGCCGCCGACAGCAGGGCAGCCCGGACGATCGTGGTGCGCAGGATCTGTTTCATGATTACGTCCCCTGAACCGGCGTGATCCGCACGGCGCATTTCTTAAAATCGGTCTGTTTAGAGATCGGGTCGGTGGCATCGAGAGTGACGCGGTTGATCAGCACGTCGGCGTCAAACCACGGTACGAACACCAGCCCCTTCGGCGGCTTGTTCCGTCCCCGGGTTTCCACCCGCGCCCTGACCTGTCCACGGCGGGATTCCACCACCACTTCCTGACCGCGCCGGACATTCATGTCCTTGGCATCATCGGGGTGCATGTAACACAGGGCCTGCGGCACCGCTTTGTACAGCTCCGGCACGCGGCGGGTCATCGACCCGGAGTGCCAGTGTTCCAGCACACGCCCGGTCGACAGCCAGAACGGATAGTCTTTGTCCGGGCTTTCTGCCGCAGGCTCATAGGGCAGGGCGAAGATGCGGGCCTTGCCGTCCTTATGACCATAAAAGCGGATGCCTTCTCCGGCAGGCACGTACGGGTCGCTGCCTTCGCGGAAGCGCCAGCGGGTTTCCTTGCCATTCACCACCGGCCAGCGCAGGCCGCGTTCGGTGTGGTAGGTGTCGTAGGGGGCCAGATCGTGCCCGTGGCCGCGCCCGAAGCTGGCGTATTCCTCGAACAGTCCCTTCTGCAGATAGAAACCGAATGCTTTGGATTCGCGGTTTTCGTAGGCCGGATCGCAGTCACTGACCGGGAAGCGGTCGACCTGTCCGTTGCGGTACAGCACGTCAAACAGGGTTTTCCCCCGGTATTGCGGGGCCTTGGCCAGAAGGTCTTCCGGCCAGACGTCCTCTACCTTAAACCGCTTGGAGAACTCCACCAGCTGCCACAGGTCGGACCGGGCCTCGCCGGGGGCATTCACCAGCTGATGCCAGACCTGTGTCCGGCGCTCGGCATTGCCATAACCGCCTTCCTTTTCCACCCACATCGCCGCCGGCAGCACCAGATCGGCGGCCATGGTGGTGACGGTGGGATAGGCGTCGGAAACGACAATAAAGTTGTCGGGGTTGCGGTAGCCCGGCCAGGTTTCATTCCCGGTATTGGGCGCGGCCTGCATGTTGTTGGTGACCTGCACCCAGTAGCAGTTGATCTTGCCGTCTTTCAGCATCCGGTCCTGCTGCACGGCGTGATAACCGGGCTTGGCGGGGATGGTGCCGGGCGGCAGTTTCCACAGCTCTTCCGTGTGGGCCCGGTGGTCCGGGTTGGTGACCACCATATCGGCGGGCAGGCGGTGCGAGAACGTGCCGACCTCACGCGCGGTGCCGCAGGCACTGGGCTGGCCGGTCAGAGAGAACGGGCTGTTGCCGGGTTCGGAAATTTTGCCGGTCAGCAGATGGATGTTGTAGACCAGATTGTTCGCCCACACCCCACGGGTATGCTGGTTGAAGCCCATGGTCCAGAAGCTCATCACTTTGACCTTGGGGTCGGCGTACAGCTCGGCCAGTGCCTTCAGCCGGTTGGCGGGCACCCCGGACAGGGCGGCCACTTTTTCCAGCGTGTAGGGGGCAACGAAGGCGGCGTAATCCTCGAACGAGATCGGGGCGGAATCGTTGGCGGTCGCGGCGTTTTTCGCCGCTTTTTCCAGCGGATGGTCAGGGCGCAGGCCGTAACCGATATCGTCGTTGCCTTTGACGAAGGTGGTGTGTCTGGTAACGAAGTCCTTATTCACCCGACCGGTCTGGATGATGTGATTGGCGATGTAGTTCAGGATCGCCAGATCGGTCTGCGGGGTGAACACCATCGGGATGTCCGCCAGCTCGAACGAGCGGTGCTCGAAGGTGGACAGGACCGCGACTTTGGTGCCTTCATGGCTCAGGCGGCGGTCCGTCACCCGGGTCCACAGCACCGGATGCATTTCCGCCATGTTGCTGCCCCACAGCACAAAGGCGTCGGCATTCTCGATGTCGTCATAGCAGCCCATCGGCTCGTCGATGCCGAAGGTGCGCATGAAACCGGCGACGGCCGAGGCCATACAGTGCCGGGCATTCGGGTCAATGTTGTTAGACCGGAAGCCCGCCTTCATCAGCTTGGAGGCGGCATAGCCCTCATGGATCGTCCACTGGCCGGACCCGAACATCCCGATCGCTTCCGGTCCCTTGGCTTTCAGGGTGGCCTTCCACTTTTCGGCCATGATGTCGAAGGCCTGATCCCAGGTGATCGGGGTGAAGTCGCCATCCTTGGCATACTGGCCGTTCTTCATCCGCAGCATCGGGGTGGTCAGCCGGTCCTGCCCGTACATGATCTTGGACAGGAAGTAGCCTTTCACACAGTTCAGGCCCCGGTTGACCTCGGCCTTCTGGTCCCCGTGAGAGGCAACGACCCGCCCGTCCTTCACCCCGACCATGACGCCGCAGCCGGTCCCGCAGAACCGGCACGCGGCTTTGGACCATTTGACCGATGCATCGGCCCCGGTCGGCAGCTGGGTGGCATGGGCCTGCTGCAGGGTTGCCCCGACAGCGGCGGCGGCGGCCACGGCAGCCTGTGCTTTCAGGTAATCGCGTCTGGTGATGGTCATGGCATCAGGTCCTCAAGGGCGGTTGCAGGCTCAGCATGGTGGTAGACCAGCAGGGCGCTCAGGACGCCGGGCAGCGCCTGCAGGGTGTCGAGTACATCAGCCACCTGCCGGACGGTGGACCGTTCCACCAGCACGATCAGGCGGCCATGGCTGTCTTCTGTCGGGGCTATTTCACAGTTCAGGGCCAGAATCTGGCGGCTCAGGGCATCGGCATGCTCCGGGCGGCAATGCACAACGATGCTGGAGATATGCAGTTCTTCCGTCATGGTCTCTGGGGCTCCGTGGCCTCTCCGGGGGGGAAGGTCAGACCGATGGCACCGACCGGGCAAGGGGGCAGGCAGTCACCGCAGCCGGTGCAGCGGTCAGGGTCCACGTCTGCCCGCGATCTGCCCCGGGGCAACAGGTGAAAGCGGATGGCCCCATCGGCACAGGCATCACCGCAGGTGCGGCAATAGGCCCCGTTTTCGGTCAGACAGGTTGCGTTGATCACGGCAACCGGCCCGCTGGCCGGGCTGGCCTGTACAGAGGGGGCTGAAGGGGCCGAAGCTGTCTTCAACAGGGCAGAGGGGCGGGTGAACAGAGCGCGGCGGCTAAGATCAACCATGATCTTTCCCCCTCTGTCATAGGCCCGGGGGGCCGTAAATCATCTGTAAAAACCAGACGGAAAACCCATAGGCCCCGACCACCGCCACCGAGAGAACCGGCAGCAGGACAAAGGCGAGGACAAAAAATTTCAGGCTTTCGATCCGTTTTGAACTGGGAGCCCGGCCGGATCCGGCCGGATCAGAAGGGGGGGCGGAAGAGGCCGACATGGTGAAGTGCCCTGCTGTTATCGGGAAAACCGTCGGATGCAGGATGCGCGGTTTCCTCAAGCGGGACCTTGACGGCGGTCAAGTCTCTGTATCTAAACGAATCATTGACTGTTTTTCTCGGATATTCCGGCGGCATCCGACGGAATGTGTAGTTATTGTAACCGAAATTAGACTTTCTCAGTGGAAAATATCTGGTCCACTTTTCCTTTCAGGGCGTTCTGCTTTTTTGTTTCAGGGTCAGATGATTGTTTTTTGTTATAGGTCGTAATCCATACATTTTCTTGACCGTTCTGGACCCGAGACACTATACCAGACGGGGGATTATCACCTGTTTGATCGGATACAGGAATGACTGAAGCTGTTGCATCTCTGATTTTTTGCGCCACCTGCGGGGAAAAGATGGCGTCCTCGGCGGCTGCCTGCCCGAAGTGCGGCGCTCCGAACTCCGCTGCCGCTGGCAAGGTGTCGAAGAAGGAATGGCTGCCGACCCTGCTGCTGTGCTTCTTCCTCGGTGTGTTTGGCTTCCACCGCTTCTATGTCGGTAAGGTCGGCACCGGTGTTCTGCAGCTGCTGACCTTGGGTGGTTTTGGGATCTGGTCGTTTATCGACTTCATCATGATCATCATCGGCAACTTCAAAGATGCCGAAGGCCTGCCGCTGAAGCGTTAATTCGCTTCTGCTGGATACAGGGTACAGATGTAAAACGGCGGCTTCGACAGGGAAGCCGCCGTTTTCCGTTTTCAGGGGCCTGTTCTCGACTTCAGTTTTCTTCGGCGGCCTTCAGCACCGCAGCGGCATGGCCTGCGACCTTGACCTTACGCCACTGATGCGTGATCACGCCGTCAGCATTCAGCAGGAAGGTGGCGCGCTCAATCCCGAAGTAGGTGCGGCCATACATGCTTTTTTCGACCCAGACGCCAAAGGCATCGCACAGGGCACCGGTTTCCTCATCCGACAGAAGCTGGAAAGGCAGGTTGTGCTTGGCGATGAACTGGTCGTGCTTTTTGATACTGTCTTTGGAAACCCCTAGAATCACTGTGTTTGCGGCGCTGAACCGGTCGTGCAGATCCCGGAAAGCCTCTGCCTCGGTGGTGCAGCCGCTGGTCATGTCCTTGGGGTAGAAATACAGGACGACTTTTTTTCCGCGCAGGGCTGACAGCGACAGGCTTCCCCCGCCGCTCACCGGCAGGGTCAGATCGGGAGCGGTCTGGCCGATGGTCAGGGCTTCACTCATTGTGGGCATTCCTTTGCAACAGGACTGGACGTGGCGGCAATGGCCCGGCGGGCCCGGGCCTGCTCTGCAGGATCATCAATCACCATACGGAAAATGGTGTGGACCCGATCATACAGATCCGTCATCCGGGCTTTCAGCCGGTCAAAGTCCGGCTCTGATGCCGCGGCTGCCAGCCGTTGGGTCAGTCCGGCCGGGGCCTCTTCTTCCCGGAATGTCCCGTCGATGGAGTAGCGCAGCAGCCCCTGCAGGGCCAGCCACAGTCCCTGTGCTTCCAGAAGGGTTGCCGTCTGATCCGCAGTCAGCAGATCCGCATCCCGCAGGTGGGGCAGGGCCTCGCCCACCGTCGGGGTCAGCAGCTGCGGCAGGGCCGCAGCATGACGCAGCAACAGATACTGCACGATGAATTCGACATCGACCAGACCCCCCCGGTGCAGTTTAACATCAAACAGATTGGCGGCTTTGCGTTCCCGCGCCATCAGGGCACGCATGTCTGCAACATCCACCAGCACTTTGTCAGCATCCTGCGGGGCGGTCAGCGAGGCCTGAAGGGCGGCCTCCACTTTCCGGCACAGATCCGGCGGGCCGCAGACCACGCGGGCCCGGGTCTGCGCCAGCTTTTCCCAGGTCCAGGCATCTTCGGCGTTGTATTTGACGAACGCAGGCAGGCTGACCGCCAGCGGCCCTTTTGATCCGGACGGGCGCAGCCGCATGTCCACTTCATACAGCCGCCCTTCGGCGGTCAGGGCGGTGATGGCGTTCACGAACCGCTGGGTCAGGCGAATGAAGTAATCGTTCCGGCTCAGTGGTTTCGGTCCGTCAGAGGTTTCCGCCCCTTCGGCTGTGTCGTAGACCGTGATCAGATCGAGGTCAGAGGTGGCGGTCATTTCCCGCCCGCCCATCTTGCCCAATGCCACCACCGCCAGCCCACCACCGGGCACCACGCCGTGCAGACGGGTGAATTCTGTTTCGGTGGCGGCCAGCAGGCGGCTGAGGACCGCATCGGCGATGTTGGTCAGGGCGTATCCGGCCTCCCTGGCATCAATCAGGCGGCGCAGGGTCTGCACCCCGACCTGAAAGCGCCGTCCGTTGGACCACAGGCGGCTGACGTCGAGAATTTCCTCATAGCTCTGGCAGTGTTCCAGCTGCCGGTCCAGTTCGGTCCCCAGCTGGTTGGCATCGGGAATGGCATCGAAGAAATCGAGGGCCAGAACCGAGTCGAGCATGCTTGGCCGTTTGGCGAGAATGGAGGCCAGACGGGGGGCATCTCCCATGATTTCCGCCACCAGACCCAACAGCGGCGGGTTGGCATGAAACAGCGAGAAGATCTGTACCCCGGCAGGCAACCCCGCCAGAAATTCGTCAAAGCGGAAGAAAGCGGAGTCCGGCTGAGCGGTCTGCCCCAGTGCTTTCAGCAGGGTCGGCGTCAGTTCCGTCAGCAGTTCTTTCGAACGGGTGGAGCGGGTGGCGCGGTACCGCCCGTGGTGCCAGCCTCGGATGGTGGCGGCAACGCTCTGCGGATTGCCGAACCCCATGCCGGACAGGGTGGACAGGGTTCCGGGGTCATCCTCGTGCCCGGTGAACACCAGATTGCCGTTGTCCGGGGCCAGACTGGGCGCTTCCTCGAACAGGGCAGCGTAATGGCGCTCCACCGTTTCCAGAATGCCGCGCAGGGCCCCGGAAAAGGCGGGCAGGTCGGCAAAACCGTAGAACACCGCCACATGGGTCAGGCGGGCATCGTCTTCCGGCAGGGTCTGGGTCTGGGCGTCATCAATCATCTGCAGCCGGTGTTCGAGACCGCGCAGAAAGCGGTAGCAGCGGTCGAGATCGTCGCGCACCGGCTCATCAACCTGCCCCAGCGCCACCAGCGCCCCGATGGCCTCCAGGGTGCGGGCCGGGCGTACATCCGGCACCCGTCCCCCCCAGATCAGCTGCTGGGTCTGGGCGAAAAACTCGATTTCGCGGATGCCGCCCCGTCCGACCTTGATGTTATGCCCGGCCACCGCCACGGTTGCCCCGCCCTTATGGGCGTTGATCTGGCGTTTGATCGAGTGAATATCCTGAATGGCGTAGAAATCCAGCGACCGCCGCCAGACGAAAGGCCGCAGGTGGCGCACGAAAGCGGCCCCGCGCTCCCGGTCCCCGGCAACGGTGCGGACCTTGATCATCGCCGCCCGTTCCCAGTTCTGGCCGAAGCTTTCGTAGTAGGTTTCCGCCGCATCGGTGGAAATGGCCACCGCCGTTGATCCGGGGTCAGGCCGCAGCCGCAGATCTGTGCGGAAGACGTATCCGTCACCGGTCCGCTCATCCATGATCCGCACCAGTGACTTGGTCAGGCGGACAAAGAATTCCTGCGGGCTTTTGCTGCCGGTGTAGTCAATCCGGTCGTGGTCATAGAGAACGATAATGTCGATGTCAGAGGAATAATTCAGCTCCCGCGCGCCCAGCTTTCCCATGCCTAGCACGACAAAGCCGCTGTCCTGTTCCGGCCGGTCAGGGTTGGGCAGACGCAGATGCCCCCCCAGATGGCCTTCGCGCAGCAGATGACCGGCGGCAAGGCTCAGGGCGGTTTCTGCATAGTCCGACAGTGTTTCTGTGACGGCTTCCAGCGTCCACAGACCCGCGATGTCCGCGAGTGCGGTCAGCAGAGCAATCCGGCGTTTGCCGACCCGCAGCCCCCGCATCAGAACGTCGATCTTCCGTTCGCCGGACAGGGTGGTCTGTATCCCGTCAAACAGGGCGGTCCGGGTGGCATCGGGGCCCTGTTCCAGCAGGGTCCGTACAAACGCGGGTTCACGCAGCAGGCTGGCCGTCAGGAACGGGCTGTTGCCGAAGCAGCAGTCCAGCAGGGCCCGGGCCGGGGTCTCCGGGGTGGCGCAGTGCTGCATGAAGGCGGCGAGGCCGGGGTCATCCTCGCTGCGGCGGCTGGCGTCATCCAGCCAGCGCTCCAGCCCGGTGGCAGCCTTTTCGGCATCATAAGGGCGGGGAAAATGCGGTGATGACACAAAAAAAGCCAATTCCGGCATTATATTTCCCCCCGTTCGGCCTTTGCAGCACTGGACATTTGCCGCAGACTGCGGCATGCCCGGCGGCTGGTCAAGAGAGGCCGGGGACTGATCCCGACGACAGGAGCATTTCTGCATTGGTGCATGGTGGGGTTAAACTGCTGTTCCGTGGTCTGGGGGCGGTGGCGCTGGGCGCCCTGCTGACTTCTGGCTTCGTCGTCTGGCGGCTGGGGCAGGGGCCGGTACAGCTCAACTGGCTTACCCCTTATCTGGAAGAAGCCCTGTCGGCCCCGCAGGCCGGGGTCCGCCTGCGGATCGGCTCAACGGAAATCGCCTGGGAAAATGCTGAGCGGGTGCTGGATCTGCGGGTGCGGGATGCTTCGGTGGTGGATGGCAGCGGCGGGGTTCTGGCCCGGTTCTCTAAGCTGGGCCTGTCGCTGGAGCCTGCCCCCCTGCTGGCCGGGCGGATCCGACCGCGGGCCATTGATATTTTTGAACCGCACCTGCGGCTGATCCGCGAGACAGATGGCACGCTCCGGCTTGGGCTTCAGACTTCGCCTGCCCCGGTCGCTCCGGCAGGGACAGAGGCGGCAGCGCCCCAACCGGCCACCCCTCAGCCCGTTGCCCCGTTTCCCTCAGCCGATGATCCGGTCCCCGGATCGTCCCAGCCGCTTGATCTTCTGTTTGAGGCGCTGAACACCGGCGATACCGTTGCAGGCCGCCTGCAGAGCGTGGCCCTGACGGATGCGGATGTCGAGGTGATCGACCGTCTGAATGGGGTGGTCTGGGATATCCCGGCCCTGTCGCTGGATGTGGAGCGTGAGGCAACCGGGCTGGCGGTGACGGCAGAGGCCCGGCTGGATCTGGATGCCCGGCCGACAACGGTTTTGCTGGCCGGTCAGTTCCGCAATGCCAGCCGTACCCTGTCGCTGAATGTCGATGTCGATGGTCTGCGCCCGGCGGCGCTGGCCCCGTTGCACCGTGATCTGCGCCCCCTGTCGACGGTGGATTTTCCGCTGTCCGGGCGGGTGCGGCTGGCCGCAACGCTGGAGCAGACCACGCCGGTCGTGCACCGGGTTGAGGTTGATCTGACCGGCGGGGCCGGAATGCTGCGGGCCCCCGCCCCGGTCAACACGGATTACCCGTTGTTGTCCCTGCGGCTGCGGGGCAGTTACGACCTTGACCGTTCCAAAGTGGCGCTGGATGACCTGTCGGTTGTCCTTGATTCGGCAACGGTGACCGGTACCGCCAGTCTGGCCCCGGCCGAAGGCGGGGCAATGGCGGGCACCGCCACGGTTTCCGTCGGGCCGATGACGGTGGAAACCCTGAAGCGGTACTGGCCGATTCCGGTGGCCCCCAACCCGCGGGAATGGGTGGTCGCCAATCTGAAGGATGGGCGGGTAACCGGCGGCAGCTGGACGGTGTCTCTCGGTGGCCCGGATCTGGCGGATGTGACGGTCACCGGGCTTGAGGGAAAGGCCCATGCCGAGGCGGTGACCGTATCCTATCTGTCGCCGATGCCGCTGGCCACCGATGCCCGTGCCGATCTGAACTTCGGTATGGACCGGGTGGAGCTGCTGGCCTTGCAGGGGCAGGTCGGGGCCCTGAAAATCACCGATGGGGCGATCCGGTTCACCGATCTGGATAAATACGACAACTTTGCTGATATCCAGCTGGCGGTCGAGGGGCCGTTGTTGGATGCGCTGAAGCTGCTGGACAGTCCGCCGCTGGGTTACCCCCGCAAGCTGGGGCTCGACCCCACCAAGGCCCGGGGCGAAACGGCGACGACCCTGTCGCTGCAGTTTCCGTTGTTGCAGAATCTGGCTCTGGAGGATCTGAAGGTCCGGGCTGATGCCAAGGTGCGCAACGGGATTCTGAAAGGGGCGGTGTTCGGGCAGGATCTGACCGAAGGGGATATCGCGCTGGGCGTCGATACCACCGCCCTGGATGCCAAGGGGAAGGCCCGGATCGGCGGGGTGCCGATGGACTTCACCTGGCGGGAGAACTTCTCCGGAAAGCCGTTTGCCAGCCGCTACACTGCGACCGCGCAGGTGGCGGAAGATAAACGGGGGATGTTTGGCCTGACGTTCCCGCCGTTCACGCCGACTTATATCGGGGGCCCGGCAACGGCGGCATTGGTCTATACGGTCAACCGCAACCGGACCTCGGTGCTGGATGTGCAGGCCGATCTGGCGGATTCCCGGCTGTGGATTCCCGGCTTTGAGTATGAAAAGCCACCGGGGAAACCGGCACAGGCCACGGCGCAGGTTCTGCTGAAGGGTGATCAGATCACCGATGTGCCGAAGTTCCATGTCAGTGCGGACGGGCTGGAGCTGGAGGGGGCCGTGGCCCTGACGGCGGGGCAGGATTTGCAGTCGGTGACAGTGTCTTCCGGAAAAATCGGCGATACGGTCCTGAGTGGGACCCTGACCCGGATGAAGGACCGGAACGGTTTTGAGGTTGATGCCCGCGGGCCGTTTCTGGATGCCACGCCGTTCCTCGGCACCCGGACAGTTGAAGGTGCCGCCCCGAAGACACCGGCTCCCCTGCCGGAGGTGGCTGCCGATGGCTCCATTGATGACGGTCTGCCCCCGCTGGTGCTGCGCGGCTTTTTTGACACTGTGAAAACATCAGAAGATGTCAGGACCGGAAAAATCGGTCTGGTCACCGCCCTGCAGGCATCGGCCAACCGTTCCGGCGGGCGCTGGCAGACAGCCCGTATTGATGCCACCGTCGCGGAGGGCGGCCCGGTTTCCTTCATTCTGGGGCCGGACCCGGAGGGCAAGGCCCGCCGCCGCTTTACAGCCCGTACCGAGGATGCCGGTGCGCTGCTGCGGGCCCTTGATGTGCTGGGGACCCTGCGCGGCGGCAAGCTATGGGCAGAAGGGTATGTCAATGCCCGGGGCGTCGCCGAAGGGACCCTGAGCATTGACGGATACCGGCTGGTTGATGCCCCGATTCTGGCTAAGCTGCTGTCGGTGGCGGCCCTGACCGGCATTCTGGATGCCCTGACCGGGGACGGGATTTCCTTTGACCGCCTTGAAGCGCCGTTTGTCTATGACAGCGACCGCGAGCATGTTCAGTTCCGGCAATTCCGTACCTTTGGGTCCTCCCTCGGTCTGACCGGCAGTGGCAGCATGGATTTCCGTACCAACCGCATTGACGGAACCGGGACGATGGTGCCGTTCTTCATGGTCAACAGTCTGGTCGGGCGGATTCCGCTGCTGGGGGATCTGTTGACCGGGTTTGAAAAAGACGGTGGCCTGTTTGCCGCCGGATATACCGTACGGGGGGCGGTGTCGGACCCCGACATCAGCGTTAATCCCCTCAGCGCGCTGGCACCGGGCTTCCTGCGCAAGCTGTTTACCTTTGACTTCGGCAGCAGTTCCTCTGACCCGGTGACGGAGGCCCCGTCGCCGGAGGTTCCGCTGTCTCCTCCGTCGCATGGATCCGGGGGATAAACCCCGGGTGGGTCCGCGAAAAGGGAACACTGGCGCGTGACTGAAATTGCTGTGATGAGAAAACCCCCGGCAGACTGTCTCTGCCGGGGGTTTCCGTTACAGGCCGGGGCCGTCAAAATGACAGGCAAGCTCGTGACCGGGGGCAAGCTGCCGTCGTTTTGGCTCCTCCTGCCCGCAGCGTTCCTGCGCGAAGGGGCAGCGGGTGCGGAACACGCAGCCCGAGGGCGGGTTGATCGGGCTGGGCAGATCACCGCTGATGATCAGCCGTTCTTTTGCCCGTTCTTTCTCCGGGTCGGGGATCGGGACCGCTGAGATCAGGGCCCGGGTATAAGGATGGTGCGGGCGGGCATAGATGCTGTCCCGGTCGGCAATTTCCATTACTTTGCCCAGATACAGCACCATGATGCGGTGGCTGATGTGGCGCACCACGGACAGGTCATGGCTGATGAACAGCAGGGACAGGCCGAATTTGCGTTGCAGGTCTTGCAGCAGATTAACGATCTGGGCCTGAATTGAGACGTCCAGCGCCGAGACCGGTTCGTCACAGACGATCAGCTTCGGTTCAAGGATCATGGCCCGGGCAATGCCGATCCGCTGACACTGTCCGCCGGAGAATTCATGCGGATAACGGTTGATCATCTGCGGCAGCAGGCCGACGTTTGCCATCATGTCCTGCACCCGCTGACGGATCTCGGCCTTACTGAGATCACGGCGGTGGGTCACCAGCGGTTCGGCGATGATTTCGCCGATGGTCATGCGCGGGTTCAGGCTGGCCAGCGGATCCTGAAAGATGATCTGCAGGCTCTTGCGCAGGGGGCGCATGGCGGTGGAGCGCAGCCCGGCAATGTCCCGGCCCAGCCAGACCACCTGCCCGGCGGTTGGCTCAATCAGCTGCAGGACGGCACGGCCAAGGGTGGATTTACCGCACCCTGACTCGCCGACGATGCCCAGCGTTTCCCCGGCCTGCAGGTCGAAGTCAACGCCGTCCACCGCCTTCAGCAGTGCCGGTTTGCCAAACAGGCCTTTGCCGGGGATCTCGAAATGGACCCGCAGGTCGCGGACTTTCAGAATCGGATCGGCGCTCATCGGGTGGCCTCCTCATGGTGGCACGCCGCCATGCGGCCATTGCCGTAGTCCAGCAGCGCCGGGGGCACATCACGGCAGCGGTCTGTACGCAGGCTGCAGCGGTCATGGAAGGCACAGCCTTTCGGCAGGTTCTGCAGGTTCGGCGGCTGTCCGGGGATGGCGTACAGGCTGGATCCGGCAGTGCCGTCCAGACGGGGCATCGATTGCAGCAGCCCCTTGGTATAGGGGTGGCGCGGGGCATAGAAAATATCCTGTACGCTGCCGGTTTCAGCAACGCGGCCCCCGTACATCACCATCACCCGGTCACACAGTCCGGCGACCACCCCCAGATCGTGGGTGATCATGACGATGGCCGTGTTGAAATCCCGCTTCAGGTCATTCAGCAGATCAAGGATCTGTGCCTGTACCGTCACGTCCAGCGCGGTGGTCGGTTCGTCGGCGATCAGCAGTTCCGGCGAGCACAGCAGGGACATGGCGATCATCACCCGCTGACGCATCCCGCCTGAGAATTCGTGTGGATACATGTCAATCCGCCGGGCTGCTTCCGGGATGCCGACACGGTCAAGCATGGTGATCGCATGGCGGCGGGCGTCATGGGCGCTCATGCCTTTGTGCTCAATCAGCACCTCGGTCATCTGCCGGGCGACCGACAGATACGGGTTCAGCGAGGTCATCGGATCCTGAAAGATCATTGCCATCCGCGACCCCCGGATGGTGTTGAGCTTCTTCTTCGGCATGGTCAGCAGGTTGTCACCCTGAAACAGGGCTTCGCCGGTACAGTGGCCGTTGCGGGCCAGCAGGCCCATCACCGACATGAACACCTGCGTTTTGCCGGACCCGGATTCCCCCACCACGCCCAGTGTTTCCCCGGCGTTGAGGGTGAAGCTGATGCTGTTGACAGCAGAAACCATGCCGTCAGGGGTGGAGAACCGGGTTTCCAGATTACGGACGTCAAGAACGGCAGTCATTGCGGTTCCCCCTCAGCGGTCTTTCGGGTCGAGCGCGTCGCGCAGCCCGTCGCCGATGAAGTTGAAGCAGAACAGGGTGGTGGCGAGGAACGCTGCCGGAAACAGCAGCATCCACGGGGCGACTTCCATCACGTTGGCCCCTTCCGAGATCAGAACACCCCAGCTGGTCAGCGGTTCCTGAACGCCGAGGCCAAGGAAGGACAGAAAGCTTTCGATCAGGATCACCTGCGGAATGGTGAGAGTGGCATAAACGATCACCGGTCCCAGAACGTTGGGGATGATGTGCCGGAAGATGATGGTCAGGTTGGAGACCCCGATGGCATGAGCGGCTTCGATGAACTCCCGCCGTTTGATTGCCAGTGTCTGGCCGCGCACGATCCGGGCCATGGTCAGCCATTCGACAGCGCCAAGGGCGACGAAAATCAGGAAGATATTCCGCCCGAACACCACCATCAGCATGATCACGAAGAACATGAACGGCAGGGTGTAGAGAATATCAACGAAGCGCATCATCAGGTTATCGACCCGGCCGCCGAAATACCCGGCCGTGGCCCCATAGACGACCCCGATCACCATCGAAACAAAGGTGGCCAGCAGCCCGACGGCCATCGACACCCGCGCCCCGTACAGGGTGCGGACAAACAGATCCCGGCCATTGCCATCGGTGCCGAACCAATGCTGGTTGGCAAAGTCCGGCCCCATCTGGATACGGTCCCAGTATACCGCATCATACTCGTGCGGACTGAGGGACGGGCCGATGATTGCCAGGACGATGATCAGGCCAAGGATGATCAGCGACCCCATTGCCGCTTTGTTGCGGTACAGGCGCAGGCGGGCATTCCGCCAGACGCTGCGGGCTTCAACGGACGGGGCCTCAGCCGGGGCCCCGTTGCCGGAGGCAAGGGTGGATTTGCGGCGGAAGAACAGCATCAGCGGTTGCTCCGGAGTTTGGGATCGAGCAGGCCGTACAGCACATCGACCAGCAGATTCAGGGTGATGATCAGTGCGCCGTACACAATCACCACACCCATCACCAGCGGATAGTCGCGGTTGAGAGCGGCCTTGATGAAGTAGGTGCCGATGCCGGGAACGGCGAAGATGGTCTCAATCACCACTGATCCGGTGGTGACGGCAGCCGTGGCCGGACCGAGGTAAGAGACCACCGGCAGCAGGCCCGCTTTCAGGGCGTGGCGGATCACCACCAGATGGTCGCGCAGCCCTTTCGCCCGTGCGGTGCGGACGAAGTTGGAGTTCAGGACTTCCAGCATGCTGCCACGGGTCAGGCGGCTGATGTAGGCGATCTGCGGCAGTGACAGGGCAATGATCGGCAGCACCTTATACTTCAGCTCTCCGCTGCCCCAGCCGGAGGTCGGCAGAAGTTCCCAGTACACTCCGACCACCAGAGACAGCAGTGGCGCCATCACAAAATTGGGGATCACGATTCCGGTCATGGCCACACCCATCACCGCATAATCCGCCGCGCTGTTCTGGCGCAGGGCCGACAGGGTCCCCAGCGTCACCCCGACCATCAGGGCCAGCAGGATTGCTGACAGGCCCAGCTGGATGGAGGCCGGTGCCCCGCTGGCGATCAGTTCAGCAACGGAAAAGTCTCGGATTTTGATCGACGGGCCAAAGTCGCCGTGCATCACTTTCCACAGGTAGATGCCAAACTGCTGAACCAGCGGTTTATCAAGATCATAGGCTGCCTTGATGTTCTGCTCGATTTCCGGTGGCAGGGCGCGTTCGGAGTCGAAGGGGCCACCGGGGGCGATGCGCATCATGAAGAACGCCACGGCAATGACGATCAACATCAACGGTATCGCGCCGAGCAGGCGCTTGAGGATATAGCGGGTCATCCCAGGGGAAACCTCCCAGGTTCAGGCGGCGCGGTCATCCTTCCGGTTCGGGACGGAACCGGAAGGATGACCCGCCGGAAGCGATGGCGGAGAGCGGAACAGAAAGCCCCGCCCCCGGCGGAGACCGGCAGGGTCGGGGCAGGCAGGCTGTTACTGCTTGATGTCCATGAAGCGGGACGGATGGTTGTCCGGGGTGTTATCGACCCAGCCGACCACTTTCGGCGACACCAGCTGCTTGGAGACGTAGTAATAAATCGGGATCACCGGCACATCCCGCATCACCAGCGCTTCGGCCTGCTTCAGCACCTCGGCGCGGGCGGTCAGGTCGGTCATCAGGGCCGCCTTATCCATCAGGGCGTTGAATTCCGGGTTGTTGTACCCGGAATAGTTCAGCGGGCCGGTCTTGCCTTCCATCTTGAACAGGAAGTTCTGCGGATCATCATAGTCCGCGATCCAGCCTTCACGGGCGACCTCGAAGTTCTTCTGCTTCAGGTCGGCGTAGTGGATCTTGCCTTCGGTGTTGAACAGCTCGGCTTCGATGCCCGCCTGCTTCCACATCGCGGCGACGGCAATGGCGATACGCTTATGGTTTTCCGAGGTGTTGTAGCGCAGGGTGAATTTCAGCGGCTTATCCTTGCCGTATCCGGCATCGGCCAGCAGCTTTTTGGCTTCTTCGACCCGGGCCGCGTAGGGCTTGCCCTTCCAGTCCACGGTGGCGGGGGCGGTGTAGTTGCCGGTGCCGGGCGGAACGTAGGAATAGGCCGGCAGCTCGCCGGTTTTCAGAACCTTGTCGGTGATCGCTTCGTTATCGACCAGCAGGGCCATGGCCCGGCGGACACGCAGATCGTCAAACGGCTTTTTGGTGGTGTTGAGGGCGTAATCATAGATCCCGGCGTAGGGGATGATCCGCAGCTCATCCTTCATGTTCGCCTTCAGCCAGTCGATCTGTTCGGACGCGATATCGCGCACCACATCCAGCTCCCCGGCCCGGAACCGCTTCTGCATCGCGGTACGGTCTTCGTAGGTGTAGTAATACACGGTATCGAGCTTGACGTTGGCGGCATCATAGAACTTGTCGTTCTTCACCAGCTTGGCGTGGACGTTGGGCACCCACTCGGCCAGCTTGAACGGACCGTTGACGACGATGTTTTCCGGCTTGGTCCAGTCCTTGCCGAATTTTTCGATCACATGCTTCGGCACCGGGGCCGCGGTCTGGTGGGCCAGCTGCGACAGAAAATACGGGGCCGGGGCGGTCAGGGTTACTTCCAGCGTGCGGTCATCAACGACTTTCACGCCGACGTCTTCAGCCTTGGCCTTGCCTTTGTTGAACTCTTCCGCCCCTTTGATGATGTACAGCAGCGAGGCGTATTCGGTGCCGGAGGCCGGATCCAGCAGACGGCGGAAGGAATAGGCGAAATCGTTGGCGGTCACCGGGGTGCCGTCAGACCAGGTGTGGCTGCGGATCTTAAAAGTATAGACCAGCCCGTCGGGAGAGATGGTCCAGCTTTCCGCCGCACCGGCAATGGCCTCGCCCTTCTGACCGCGGGTCATCAGGTTCAGATACATGTCGTCGGTCAGGCGGCTGGTCTGGACCGTCGACACATAGTGCGGGTCCATCGACTGCGGTTCGCCGTCATTGCCGTTACGCAGGACCTTTTCCGCGTGAGCGCCGCTGATCAGCACGGTGGACAGCATGGTCCCCAGCATCAGGGCGCGGAGGGTACGGGTCGGCTTCGATCCGGTAAGCACACGCATTGAGGTAACTCCCTGTTGATTTTGCCGCCTCCCGGCATCCGAAGAACCGGGGGCTGATCCTGCCATTGTCAACAGAGGCACGTCTGGCGCAATTGACCCGAATGTCAGCCGCCAAGGGTTTAAAGTATAGGGTAATCTCTACCCCTACCCGAAGGCATAAGCCCCCGGATACGGGGGCTTATGCTCTTTTGGGGGGAGTTTTCCGCCGGATCTGCTGCGGGCTTCAGCGGCGTCCGTCTTCATCGAACAGCTCAGCCAGCTGTTTCAGTACCGTACCGCCCAGTTCCTCGGCATCCATGATCGTGACCGCGCGACGGTAGTAGCGGGTCACGTCATGGCCGATGCCGATGGCAAGCAGATCGACCGGGCTGCGGGTCTCGATCCAGGCAATGACGTCGCGCAGATGCTTTTCCAGATAGTTACCGGGGTTGACCGACAGGGTTGAATCGTCAACCGGGGCCCCGTCGGAAATCACCATCAGAATCCGCCGCTGCTCCGGGCGGCCCAGCAGGCGCTGGTGGGCCCACATCAGGGCCTCCCCGTCGATGTTTTCCTTCAGGATGCCTTCTTTCAGCATCAGGCCCAGACTGCGGCGGGCCCGGCGCCACGGGGTGTCGGCAGCCTTATAGATGATATGCCGCAGGTCATTCAGACGTCCGGGGCTGACCGGTTTCCCGTCCTTCAGCCATTGTTCGCGGGCCTTGCCGCCCTTCCACTGGCTGGTGGTGAAGCCCAGAATTTCAACTTTCACACCGCAGCGTTCCAGTGTGCGGGCCAGAATGTCGGCACTCATGGCCGCAACGGTGATCGGGCGTCCGCGCATTGAGCCGGAGTTGTCGATCAGCAGCGTCACCACGGTATCGCGGAAGTCGGTATCGCGTTCCAGTTTGTAAGACAGTGGAACGGTTGGGTTGGCGACGATGCGGGCCAGACGGGCCGCATCGAGATAGCCTTCTTCCAGATCAAAGTCCCATGACCGCAGCTGCTGGGCCATCAGACGGCGCTGCAGGCGGTTTGCCAGCCGGGAGACCACTCCCTGCAGGTGTGACAGCTGCTGATCAAGCTGGAAGCGCAGACGGGTCAGCTCTTCCGGATCACAGAGGTCGGTGGCGTCTTTCACCTGATCGAAGGCGGTGACATAAGCCTTGTAGGCGGTATCAAGGCCGCTGTTATGGCCGGGGCGGGGCCGGGCGGCTTCGGTCTCTCCGGCCGGATCCTCTGATCCTTCACCGGGGGCGGCGATCTGCATGGCCTGATCGCCGTCTTCCTCACCGCTTTCACCCTGTTCGCTGCCGCCCTTGCTGTCGTCAGACTGATCCTGACCGGACTGCTGCTGGCCGCCCTGATTTTCCTGCTGCTCGTCGCCGCCTTCGTCTCCGCCGTCGGCTGCCTGACCATCGGCCTGCTGATCCTGTTCGTCGCGTTCCAGATCTTCCAGATCATCACGCTCCAGTTCCAGATCCTCAAGGATCTGGCGCAGGACATTGGCGTAGGCCACCTGATCGTCACGGGTGGCGGCAAGATCCCCGATGCGCTGGCGCAGCCGGTCGACGGTATCCGCGCACAGGGTCAGCAGGTGCCGGGCTGCGGGGCCGATCGGCACATCTCCCAGCCCTTCGGCAATGGTCAGCTTGGCAAGTTCATGCAGCGGGACCGAGGCCGGATCGGTGACCTGTGCGTATCCTTCGGCGTTCAGGCGGGTTTCCACTGCAGCCGACAGATTCAGGGCGGTGCCCTGCAGGCGGCTGGCCCCGATCGCCTCCACCCGTGCCTGTTCGGCCGCATTATAGACATCGCGGGCATCGGTGCTGGTGGGCAGACGGCGGGCATGCACCCGCACATCGTGATACCGCAGCTTCAGGGCGGTGGCGTCGGCGACCCCGCGCAGGCGCCCCAGAGCCTTGGGGTCCAGCGCATTGGGGGGCAGTGGCAGGCGGACCTGATTGCCCATGACCGACCCGTTACCGTTCAGGCCAACCGGGGAATAGCTGATCAGAAGATCTTTTTGCCCGGCCATGGCCCGCAGGCAGGCGGCTGTTGCCCGCTTCAGGGTTTCGGTCGGGGTTTCGCCGCTGTGCAGGGCGTCGCCTTTCGGGCCGCGTGCGGGCCCGGCATGGATGCTGCCCGGACGGCCACCCCCGGCAATCGGAGAACCAATGGCGGCGGCACCACCGGCAGAAGCGGCACCGGACGGACGGGCAAAGCGGGGCGTATCAGCCATGATCGGCAGGATTCCTAAAACAGATCGGTCATCCATGCACCGCCTGCCGGGACGGGCCGGGCAGGCGGTGCATCGGGTGCGGGGTCAGCCTCAGGGCATGATGGCCCGCAGGGCTGACTGCGGCAGCTCTTCCCCAAGGCAGCGCTGGTAGTATTCCGCCACCAGCGGACGCTCGGTCTCGTCGCACTTGTTCAGGAAGGTGACGCGGAAGGCATAGGCCACATCCCCGAAGATCTGGCTGTTTTCTGCCCAGGTCAGCACGCTGCGCGGGCTCATCACCGTCGAAATATCACCGGCGATAAAGCCGGAGCGGGTCATGTCAGCCACCGAAACCATGGCCGACAGGGTCTTGCGGCCCTTGGCGGCGACAAAGTCCGGCATTTTGGCGGCGACGATGTTCACTTCGGCATCGTGTTCCAGATAGTTCAGGGTGGCGACGATGTTCCAGCGGTCCATCTGGCCCTGATTGATCTGCTGGGTGCCGTGGTACAGGCCGGTGGTATCCCCCAGACCAATGGTGTTAGCGGTGGCAAACAGGCGGAACGACTTGTGCGGCCGGATCACCTTGTTCTGGTCGAGCAGCGTCAGCTTGCCTTCGACTTCCAGAATCCGCTGAATCACAAACATCACATCCGGTCGGCCGGCATCGTATTCGTCAAACACCAGAGCACAGGGGTTCTGCAGGGCCCACGGCAGAATCCCTTCACGGAATTCGGTGACCTGCTGACCATCGCGCAGCACGATCGCGTCTTTGCCGATCAGGTCGATACGGCTGACATGGCTGTCGAGGTTGACGCGGATGCAGGGCCAGTTCAGGCGGGCGGCAACCTGTTCGATATGGGTCGATTTCCCGGTACCGTGATACCCCTGCACCATGACGCGGCGGTTGTAGGCAAACCCGGCGAGAATTGCCAGTGTGGTATCGCGGTCAAACAGGTAGTTCGGGTCCAGATCAGGGACGTAGTCCGAGCCCTTGCTAAAAGCCGGAACCATCATATCGCTGTCGATCCCGAACACGTCCCGCACGGACAGGGTGATATCGGGGGTGTTCAGGGGGTTAACCGCACCGGAGTCCATCTGTGTCCTCTTTATCCTCTGGTCGTCCGGGCGATGACCGGGAGAGCCCCCGAGACCTGCCGGACCTGCGCGCGCCGGGCCACCGGAACGGCGACGTGGCGTCTGAGGTCCTTAGAATAGCCTCAAGTCCGGTCATTTAGTCCAGTAAGAAGGAGGCGATAGGCGGCGTTTATCTCTTTCAGGCGGTCTTCGGCATCCTTATCCCCCTGATTGACATCGGGGTGGTGCTGTTTGACCAGAGACAGATAGCGGCTGCGCAGGACGTCCTTCTCCAGCGGCCAGTCCAGTCCCATCACCCGCAGGGCCCGGTCTTCCGGCGTATCGGGGCGCGGGGGGCGGTCGTGCTGGGTCTGCTGCCAGCGTCGCCGGGCATCAGCGGCCCCGGCCCCGACATTGTCGCGGTAGACGCCGAAGGGGTCGTTGATATCCGGGCCGTCACTCCGGGCTCCGGCACCGTTACGCCCCATCTTCCAGGTCGGGCGCTGCCAGTAAGTATCCTGCCGGATATGGTCTTCGACCTGTGCGTCATTCAGGCCGTCAAAAAAGTTCCAGCTTTTGTTGAATTCGCGGACATGCTCAAGGCACAGCCATTGATAATCCGACAGATTGCGATCCTTGGGGGCGCGGTATTCCCCCGCCTCCGGGCAGCCGGGATGGGCGCAGACGCGGTGGCGCGGCTGTCGGCGGGTCGAATAACGGCCGAAAGGATCAAAGGCGGCTTCTTCCGCCGGAGAGGGAGTCTTTTTGGAGCGCATGGGCAGAATATGTGACCGGGAGGGTGTCAGAGGCAAGGGGAACGGCCTATGTATGATACCGTCATAATGGCCGAGTGCGCGGGTGAGCGGAAGAGACCGGTTGCCAGAGGCCGGCGGTTTCTTTTTCAAGCACAGGATATGGTGTTATGTCCAACTCCCCGATGTCTGCCCCGATGCCGGATGGCCCCTATGCCCGCCGGATGGTGGAAAAGCTGACCGCAGCTTTTGCGCCGTCGCTGCTGGAAATCAAGGACGACTCCCATAAGCATGCCGGTCATGCCGACCGGATTGCCGCGCTGGGGCCATCGGGGCATGCGCCGGTGGATGGTGGGGGCGAAACCCATTTTCGTGTCACGCTTGTTTCGGCGGCTTTTGTGGGGCAGTCCCGCGTTCAGCGGCAGCGAATGGTCTATGACGTCCTGCGGGATGAACTGCGTGAGCGGATCCATGCGCTGGCTCTGACCACCAAGGCCCCCGGTGAGTGAGGGGGGTACCGGACGAAGTCGGACCTGAAAAAGGAACGGGCGGGAAAAATCCCGCCCGTCTGGCTTTTGATGCCGGTTTTTACTGCATTTTGCAGGACCGTACCGAGATGCATTGGTTCTCGGCTTCACACTTCAGTTCCCAGGTGCAGACTTCCTGAAGGGCTCCGCGTGCCCCGGCTGGCAGGGCCGGTTTGGTCTTTTTCGCGGAAGCCGAAGCTGCCGGAGAGTCCGCAGGTCTGCTTTGGGCGACAGTCGCCTTCACGGTGCCCGTGTCTTTCGTCGGTGCCGGATCGTCGGTGACCGCTTCCCGGGATGCCGGAGTCGGCTTACCGGTCGCGGGTTGGCTGGAGGATGCCGCTTCTGCCGGGGCAGGCGGAGTCTGTGCTGTTGCTGCGGCAGCCACTGCCGGGACCGCAGGCGCGGCGACCGGAGCCGGTTCAGGCGATACAGCCGCAGGAATCGGCCTGTCGACCGGTTCATGCCGGGGCAGGGGCGGTGAGGGGGACAAGTCCGGGATCACGACCGGGGGCGGAGCGGTCACGACGGGTGTCGGGGCGACTGCCACAGGGGTCTGTGCCGTTACCGCCGGTTTGGTTTCCACGGTCTCGGCAGCCGGAATGGCCGGAACAGACGGCGGCTCTGCTGCGGTCAGGGTCGACGGCATGATTTTTGACAGTGACGGTGGCACGGCAGGCGGCGGCGGCGGCGTAATACGCGGTGCGGCTTCTGTGGTCGTATTATTCGTCGAGCTAGCCGCAACGGCAGCAGGGGCTGCTGTTGCTGTGGTAGAGGTCTCTGCGACAGTGGCAGGGTTTTCCGTCCGTGACTGTGTCACCTGTTCCAGAAGCTGGTCTTTCCAGTTTCGGGTGGTCGGATTAATCACGGTGATGCCAGTGATGACGCCGGCGACGATCATTCCACCCAAAAAGGCCAGCATGGACATGTTAAAGCGTGGCGGAGAAACCGACGCCGCAGCGGCCTGCTTGAGAGAGGCAGCGGCCGGAATTTCGGTGACAGTCGGAATAGCCGGGCGGCTGGTGCCGGACATAACCGGGACAAGACGGGCGTTGACGTCCGCGCAGGGCTCCGTACCGAGGCTTTCGTATTCCACTTCTCCCCGGAAGTGACAGCCATCACGGAAAATCGCCTGCCGAGCATTCACAATGCCGGTCATATTTCCACTGACAGTCGCTTCCTCGGCACTTATACGGGCGCGGATACGACCATTGGGGCCAACGGTGGCCTGACGGGCCAACACATCGCCATGGAATTCGCAGTCCATCTCGACGCTGCCGGACGTTTCAATCCGGCCACGAATGGTCAGATCGGGCGCAAGGTATGAGGTACCGGCGCTTCCGAATGGCGACAAAGGATATGCGGCAACAGACATGACGCTCCCCCGGTAAGGGTCCGGCCTTGTGCCAAGTCGTTCCTGCCCCCGATAAACGACGGCAGCCGGATTTCCCAACTGCCGCCATCATGCCGAATTTTATCTAAAATTTCCACCCACCTTTAGCCGTGCCCGCGGCTAAAGGTGGGTGGTGCTTGATACAGGTGTTATTTCGCGCTGCGGAACTTAATTTCGACTCGGCGATTCTTCAGTTCCTGCACGTTGTCCTTGGTCGGAACAGCAAGCTGCTGCTCGCCATACGCTTCCAGAGCCATCGACTCGGCCTTGATGCCCAGCTTCACCAGCTGATCGGCAACGCGTTCAGCACGCTTCTGCGACAGCAGGATGTTGGCGGTATCAGCACCGGCGGTATCGGTGTGACCGGCAATCACCACGGTGACGTTCGGGGACTTCTTGTAGGCGTCAGATGCGGCCTGCAGGACAGAAGCGGCATTCGGGTCGAGAACCGAGGCACCGGTCTTGAAGTAGACGGTGAAAACCTGCGGCTTGGCTTCAACAACCGGCTCCGGCTTCTTTTCCAGTTCCTTCTTGACCCCGGCGAGGTTGTCAGTGAAGGCCTTCTTGCAGGCTGCGATATCTTCCGGCTGGTGGCCTTCTTCCTGCTGTTCGATCCAGCAGTCAAAACCGGCAGCCTGAGCCTTGGCGGCCAGAACCGGAGCCTTCTCGCGGCCGCCGGCATCCAGGGCGCTCAGCAGGTCAACGCGGGCCTTCGACAGTTCAACAGCCTTATCGGCGGCCAGGTCACGTTCGGCAACGGCCTGCGGCAGAACCTTTTCCCCGCGGGCAGCAGCTTCGGCGCGGCGCAGGAAGTAGGCGGCATCACGCCAGTCGCCCTGTCCCTTTTCGCTGGCGGCCAGCTTCACATATTCCTGATGCAGGGTCTTGTTGAAGTCACCGCCGGTGACCGGCAGCTTCTGGACCGCATCGACATTCCACTGGTCGGCACAGGCCGAGAGCAGTCCCGCAGCAGCAGTCACCAGAAGAATTTTCTTAAACATCGTGAGTCTATCCTTCATTCGCAGAAAGGCGCCAGCCGGACGCTATACTGACCATTTTTCACAGGCTGTCCAGCCGTGAAGTGATGCAGGATACCGTCTGTAGCCCTCTGATACGCCCTGTCCTTGTGGTTTTTACGAGATCCGCGTCCTGTTTTCAGGCTGTACGCAGCCGGAAGTGACGACGCGGAGCCGAGCAATCCCATTCCCCCCTATCGTCCGGCCTGAGGCAGGCCAGAAGACAGTTATATCCCCACTTAAGCTGCCGGAAGTCCGGCTGATCTGGTGATTGGGTGACAGAGATGCCCCGCCAATGCAACAGAAAGCATGCCATAGTACAGGGATCTGTGGCGAAATCACAGGAATTTCAAGCCTCTCGGGAAGTGGAGCGCTGTACGCGGGAGGGGGGCGAAAAATTATGTCTTTCCAGATATTTATTTCTTTAAGTCAATGTTTTGCCTGCACGTTCCCCGCCAAAGGGACGCGGGTGGCCATCGTAGATAAAGAATATGTCGGCCCAGAAAAATTTGCCCGGGAATGGGGCTTCCCCTCCTACCCGGTCAAAACAAAAGGCCCGTCGGTATCGACGGACCTTTGTCTTTAGCTCTGCTGTCTGCCGGTGACCTGCACTGGCAGGCAGTCAGCGAAAGAAAAATGGGCGCCGTCGTTAGGCTGCGCCCATTTCTGAAACCACCGCTCAGATGACTTCGACTTCTTCCGCCATCGGGCCTTTCTTGCCCATACGGGTGTTCAGACGCACCCGCTGGCCGCTTTCCAGGGCCTGAAGACCGGACCGGTTCAGGGAACCGATGCCGATGAACACGTCCTTGCCGCCGCTGTCCGGGGTGACAAAGCCGAAGCCCTTGTCGGCGCTGAAGAACTTCACGACGCCTTCGATGATGGCATCGTCATCGCCGCCGCCCATGCCGCCGCCGCCGCCTTCGACCGCGTCGGAGTTATCCACCGACAGAATGGTCGAAACCTGCGGGCCCTTCGGACCGGCTTCGAGATCGCAGACGATAACCGCGCCCTGCGCAATGGCGTTAAGACCCGCGCGCTGGACGACAGAAATGTGGAGAAACGCGTCAGAGGAACCATCCTGAGGAGCGACGAAACCGAAGCCCTTGGAGGTATTGAACCACTTAACGGTTGCCGTCACGCCGGTTTGCAGCGGGTTGGACGGGCGGAAGGAGCGGTTATTCATAGCGAACAGAAAACCTTTGAAAGGGGTATAACCGTCTCGAACATTACCTGATTCCGTACCCGTCTCCAAGCGCTATGACTCACCATTTCTGTTTTTCCGGGGAGAGCGGGAAAGCTGTTGCAAATGTGCCGATGGGTGGGGAAGAGTCCAGAGTTCCTCCCGCTCTGTCGGATGTCCGGTTCTGTCGGCACGCGTTCTGTAACGGATTTCGCACCTTTTGCAGGCGTCTCGGTCCGGCATCAGGTCTGGCGGCAAGAGCGCCGGGGGACGGTCTATAAGGAAGAAAGGCTGCATCATGCTCCCGGAGTCGCCCCGTCCTGCTGCCGTTACCGCTGACTGTTTTGCCCCTGCGCAGGGGCTGTTGCCGCTGGAAGATGCCTGGCGCCGGATTGTGTCTGCGGTCGGGCCTGTCTGCGGCCCTGAAACCGTTCCGGTGACTGAGGCTGCGGGGCGGGTACTGGCGGAGGCGGTGCAGGCGCCGTTTCCGATGCCTCCCTATGATAACTCGGCGATGGATGGATATGCGCTCTGCGGGCGTGATCTGGCTGCGGCACGGGACCGTGGGGAGGTGGCGCTGACCCTGCCGGTGGTCCGGCGGGTGGTGGCCGGAGATCCGCCGGGGGATCCGGTTGGAACCGGGGCTGCTGTACGGATCTTCACCGGCGCCCCGTTGCCGCCGGGATTAGATACGGTTGCGATGCAGGAGGACTGTACTGTTGCCGGGCAGGGCGATCAGAGGCTGGTGACGGTTCCGGTCGCTCTGAAAACCGGCGACAACCGCCGCTGTGCCGGTGAGGACGTGCAGAGCGGTCAGACCGTTCTGTGGTCAGGCATCCGCCTGCGTCCGGCTGATGTGTCGATGGCGGCTGCGGTCGGACGGACGGAGGTCGCGGTCTTCCGGCGGCTGCGGGTTGCCCTTTTTTCCACCGGGAGTGAACTGCGGGAGCCGGGGCAGCCGCTGCCGCCCGGCTGCATCCATGACAGCAACCGCTATGGGGTGATGGCGATGCTGCGTGCCCTGGGCTGTGTGGTGACGGATCTCGGGATTCTCAGTGATCAGGCGCCGTTGATCCGGGCGGCGCTGGATCAGGCAGCGGAAGGCCATGATCTGATCGTGACCTCCGGCGGGGTTTCGGTCGGCGAGGAGGATCATGTCAAGGGGGCGGTGGACGCTCTCGGGGCCCTGCATTTCTGGAAGCTGGCCCTCAAGCCGGGCCGTCCGGTGGCGCTGGGGGCGATCCGGGGGGCTGCCTTTCTTGGGCTGCCCGGCAACCCGGTTTCGGCGCTGGTGACCCTGCTGCTGATCGGCCGCCCGCTGATACACCGCCTGCAGGGACGGACAGAGACGCCGTTGGTCCGGTACCCGCTGACAGCGGCCTTTTCCTTCACCAAGAAGCCCGGGCGGCAGGAATTCATCCGGGTGTGGACGGAGACCGGAGCGGACGGGCGGCCTGTCCTGCGGGCTTTTCCGTCACAAAGCTCCGGGGTGTTGTCTTCGATGGTGCAGGCGACGGGGCTGGCAGATCTCAGCCGTGATGGGACCGGGGTGCGTGACGGCGAGATTCTGGACTACATTCCCTTTACCGAAGCGCTGTGGTAACGCCGGTTGCGGGAGGCGGGCCGGGCCTGTTTGCAGGCCCGGCGGTCACAGCCGGATCATGCCGGGATCATCTTCTTCCTGCATGGAAACCCGGTATGGTGATTCCGCTGCCCACGACGGCTGGGCCACCGGGCGGGCATCCTCCCGCCGCAGCAGTTCTTCCGCCCGGGAGAGATTGCGTTCGATGGTCTTGTACAGCGCCCCGCCGGCGCCGGTGGCCCGATGCACCGCCAGCGCATCGCGGAAGGCAACGGCGGCGAGGCGCATATATTCCGGATCGTTGCTATGCTTGGCCATCAGGAACAGGGCAGAGCCCATGTTGTTGCGGGTGGCGGCATACAGATGCGGGGCGGTTTCCGCTGTCCGCACCTCCAGCGCGGCCCGGCACAGGTCGGTGGCTTTGGCGAGAATATCCAGACTCTTGTGATGATCCCCCCACACCTGCATTGCCTGCGCAATGGCGTGGGTCAGCTCTGACCACCGCCACGGGTCATCGGCGCGGCTGACCACGGCTGTCGCTTCCCTGAAGCGGATCAGCGATTCGCGCAGGGCCTCTTCGTCGCCGGTCAGCAGGTCCAGACGGAACAGTGATCCCCCGAGGCGATATTGCAGCTGTCCCCACAGGCGGGGGTCGGTGTCGCGGTTGACCCCTTTCAGGCCGTCCCGGTAGGTTTTGACGGCTTCATGCAGAATCTGCTCGTCGGCGTGTTTTTCGCCCTGTCCCTGCAACACCATGCCAAGGGCCATCGACAGGCGGCTGGCGCGGCGGTCGTTGGCGTTTGGCAGGCGGGTCAGCGCATCGCGCCAGGTGGTGACGGCCCGTTCCAGCCAGTCCCCGCGTCGGCTGTGGCCGGCAATGGTGACGGCCAGATAGCCGTACACTGCCAGCGTCATTGCGCCTTCTTCCATCGACAGGGTTGGGTGTGGGGTATTGACCCGGTCCTGTGCTTCCGCTGCCAGTGTGGCGACCAGCCCCGTTTCATCGCCCAGGGCAACGGCGACGCAGGCCCGCAGCAGCGGGGCCCAGCTTTCATCAAAGTCAGCGGGGACGATCAGCGGCTGATCCGGCGGCAGACCGCCGAGTCGGTCATACATCGGCGGCTGGCCGCTGCTGAAGAACAGGGTGATGGTACGACCTTCGCCGTCTTCCCCGCCCCAGATCAGGACGTCGGCCTTTTCCTCTGCCTGCAGGGCGCGGGCTTTGGCGTGCAGACTGGTGCTGTTGAAATCCGGGACCGGATCATTGGGGGTGAACAGCGGTGCAGCCGTTGGACGGACTTCGATTCCATCCAGTGCATTCAGCTGGGTGATCAGAAAGGGGCGCTGATCGTATTCGGCTTCCAGCGACAGGGGGGTGACCGCCACCACCGGCGGACGTTTCTTTACCAGTTTTGTCGCGGCGCCGGGGGCAATGGCATCCATCAGCCGTCCCAGCAATCCGGCCCGTCGCCCGATCGCCGGGTTGGGGGTGATCATCGGGCGCGGCGGGATCGGCGGCGCGTCTTTCAGCGGGGCGGTGACAAGGGCCGTACCGGGCGAGGCTGCCTTGGCCGTTCCCGGCTTGGGCGGGATCGGCGGCGGGGGTTCCGCTCCGCCGGCGGCAAGCCGTTCATCGGCGTCGCGCTGGCGGCGGGCCAGACGGGTCATCACCTTCAGGGCGGTGGCCGGATCATCCTGAATCGCGCGCAGAAACTCCGAGCGTGGAATCACCCGGACGATCACATCCGTCAGGGCCCGGGCCATAACGTTACGCGGGCCGTTATCCAGCACCCCGGTTTCGCCGAACAGGTCCCCGTTGGCCAGTTCCCCGACCTGAACCTGCATTCCCCCGCGTCCGCCCTTCAGCAGTTCAACGCGGCCGCTTTCAATCATGAAAGCGGCATCACTGTCTTCTCCCTCACGGAAGATGACAGCCCCTGCTTCATATTGGCGGGTTTCGGTCCGCACCGGTCTGTTTCTCCGTCAGTGTTTCGAAGGGGTGCAGTTAACCGGCGGCTTCCGTTCCGTCCGGTTCGGTCGGCGGGCTGACGCCGTCAGCATAGCGGATGGCCCCCTGATACACCTTGGCGGTCTGGTCGCCGCAGCGGGCCTCGATGTAGCGGTTGCCGTTCTCATCTTCTCCGAGAGACAGGGTGATGGCACCGCTTTCCAGCCCGGTTGCCACCTGTTTGTCATCCTGTCCGAGGGCCTTGGCGATCGAGGCGACCAGCGCGTTGATTTCCTGAAAATGCTCTCGGTTTTCCACCGGTCTGTCTCCGTGGTCAGGGGGATGTGCCGGGCCGGGGCAGGCAGCGGCCTTCATCGGGAAGGCCACGCTTCCACGACCGACACCCGGCAGCGGCTGGGGGCCGGTGCCGGATCAAGGGTCATTCCCTTCTACATAAGCCGCATCTGCCCGGTAGAGCAATGGAAAGCGTGAAGCCTGAGACAGATAGGTTGGGGGCAGATCGGTTGGGGATGGCTTAGACCGACTCAGAGGGATCGGCCTCCGGGCAGCAGGCGGCCTCCTCCCGCGTGACCGGGCCCAGCATCGCCACGGCCATGCCGGATGGACTGGCTTTGGCCTGCTTTTTCAACCGGGCAAAAATACCTGAGACTTCATCAATCGATTCGACCGACTGCCCGCTGGTGATGTGCAGCACCCCGGCGGAAGCCCGGAGCAGCGGCAGGCGGACATCCTTCCCGTCACGGTCCTTACCAAGGATGTAGCCACGCCGCCGGGATTCCTCATCGTAGAAACTCTCAACCTCATCACAGAAGCGGTCGAGGGTGTGGCGGATCATCTTGACCGCTTCGGCGCAGTCGCTGTGCCGGATTGAGGCGAAGAAATCATCGCCGCCGACATGGCCGATGAAACAGAGATCGCGGGGCAGATCCTTCCGCAGGATATCCGCATACAGGGTGATCGCCCGGTCCCCCTGCCGGAAGCCGTAGCTGTCATTGAACGGCTTGAAGAAGTCAAAGTCGATATAGGCGATGGTGTAGGCGGCACCCCGGTCGGCCAGCGCTTCGGTCAGGTGGTCGTTGATGACGGCATTGCCGGGCAGTTTGGTCAGGGGGTTCTGGTCCCGCGCCACCGCGAGGTTCTTTTCGTTGAGAATCCGCAGCAGGGAGCGGGCAGAGAGGAAACCGGCATAACGTCCGTCCTCGGTCAGGATGATCCCTTCGGACTCCTCGTCGGAGGAAAAGATTTCGAGGATCTTTTCTGCTCTGGCGCTGACCTCTGCCGTCGGGCAGGGCCAGAGGAAATGACGGGGACCCCGGCCATAGACCTTGTTCGACAGCAGATCCTTGCCAAACGGCGAATAGACATAGGCTTTCAGGTCTTTTTCCCGCAGCAGGCCGAGCGGCTCGCCGAGGGCGGAGACGACCGGCAGAAAGGTGGTGCTGCCGGTGCGCAGCCGCTCGAAGGCGTCATCAAGGCTGGCGGTGTCGGGCAGCGGCGGGATCACCTCGATCTGGGCGGACACCAGCTTGATATCCGATCCCCGGTTCCGGCGGTCCTGCGCATTCAGGGCGCGGACGCCGTCATGCAGGGGGGTGGCATCGGTCAGGGAGGACAGCGGCGGGCTGATGGCGAAGCCCTGCACAAGGTCGCAGCCGGAATCCCGGCACAGCATGTATTCCCGGTCAGAGTCCACGCCCTCGGCAATCACCTGCACACCCAGCAGATGGGCGAGATTGACGATATGGGTCAGGAAGGCCCGCTTGCGGGTATCCACTTCGGCATTGGCAATGAAGAAGCGGTCTATCTTGATGTAATCCGGCTGGGCGGAATACAGCAGCGGCAGGCCGGAGTATCCGGCCCCGAAGTTATCCAGCCCGATGCCGCCCGCCGCCTGCCGCAGCAGGGTCAGGGCCGGGGCAATCTGCGACAGGTCAGCAATCGGGTGCCGTTCGGCGACCTCAATCACCAGATTGACGGTGTTCAGGCCATACTGTTGCAGATAGCGGGTGATGCGGGCTGCCAGCGCGCGGGCATCGGACAGGCTGCGGGTATCAATGTTCAGAAACAGCTTCTGTTCCGGGTGATCGGGCCCGCCGCAGAACAGCGACAGCGCCCGGTCGAGGATCAGGTGCTCAAGATCGGGCAGCGCCCCCAGCCCGTGGGCGGCATCCAGAAGGCCGCTGGCACTGGCATAGCCAAGGCGTTCATATCCGCTCAGCACGGTCTCGAACCCGACACAGCGCCCGGAATGGATGCTGATCACCGGCTGCAGGCAGACTGAGACCGCCGCCTGTATCGCCCGCCAGTGGGCGGATGCCCGGTCGCCGATCTCATCGGCGGTTCCGGTGGACGGGAATCGGCTGTCAGGCTGGATCAGCCCGGAGGCCCTGTCTGTTGTACTGTTCCGGGACATCCCGCGTTCCTCCCCGCTCCGCCCCATCTGCCTGTCCGGCAGTCCTGTCGTCTGGCGCGTGGCCGTCACACAGGATCGTCTGGATTAAAGGGGCAGGGCGGGGCGGGTCAACGGCGGGGGGTGGATTGCAACCAAAACTTCATCAAGATCCCGGGGTGTGGCCGGGGCGGGGAAGCCCCGGCAGCCCGTTCAGGGACGGATCATTGCCAGCACGGCCCGGATCACGGCTTGTGCCCCGTCGTCGATCTGGGCGATGGTGGCATCCAGCATGTAGCAGGGGGTGGTGGCGATGCGGTGAGTGGTATCGGTGACCACCTGCCCGTGGTCGGTGACATGATGGGCAGCGCCCATCGCCGTGATCGCTCCGGCGGCCCCGGCATCGCTGCCGATGGTCAGGGTGATGCCGTCCCCAAGAACTTTTGCCAGCAGAACCGGGCTGATGCACAGGGCGCCAATCGGCTTACCGGCGGCGTGGGTGTCGCGGATTGCCCGTTCAACATCCGGGTCTACGGTGCAGCCGGGGCCGTCAAAGGCAAAGGACGACAGATTCTTGGCCGCCCCGAAGCCTCCGGGGAAGACGATGGCGTCGTAATCAGCCGCCTGATACTGCCCCAGCGGCAAAATCTTGCCGCGGGCGATGCGGGCGGCTTCGGTCAGGACGTTGCGGGGGGCGTCGGTCTGTTCTTCGCCGGTCAGATGATTGATGACGTGGTGCTGCGGTCGGTCCGGGGCAAAGCACTGGGCCTGCGCCCCCTGACGGTCCAGCGCCAGCAGGGTCAGCACCGACTCGTGAATTTCCGCGCCGTCGTAAACCCCGCAGCCGGACAGAACCACGGCGACGCGGGCAGGGGAATGGGAAGACCGGGACTCAGACATGCGGCAGGTTCCTCTTTTCAATGACCTCTATCCAGCCTACCTATGAAGACTCTGATGGTCCACCGTGACGGAAACAGCCCCATGACCACGCCTGTGTCTGCCTATGCCGCCCTTGAAAAGCAGTTTGCCCGGATCGGGGCGCTGGAGGCCGCCCAAGGCATGTTGCACTGGGACTCGGCGGTGATGATGCCGCCCGGCGGGGCTGAGGACCGGGGAGATCAGCTGGCGGCACTGGCGGCGGTCACCCATGACCTGCTGACGGCCCCGCAGATGGGGGAATGGTTGGCCGCAGCGGATCCGCAGGTGCTGGATCTGTGGCAGCAGGCCAATCTGGCGGAGATGCGCCGTCTGCATGCCCATGCCACTGCGGTACCTGCTGATCTGGTCGAGGCCCTCAGCCGGGCCGGGTCGGCCTGCGAACAGGTGTGGCGGCAGGCCCGTCCGGCGTCGGATTTTACACAGGTGCAGAAGGCGCTGGAACAGGTGGTGTCCCTGACCCGCCAGAGCGCGCAGGCCAAGGCCGAGGCGCTGGGCGTTTCCCCCTATGATGCGTTGCTGGATCAGTATGAGCCGGGCGGGTCGTCGTCGGCGATTGATGCGCTGTTTGCCGATCTGGCGGACTTTCTCCCCACTTTCCTGAATGAAGTGCTGGAGGCTCAGGGGCCTGAGGCAGAAATGCCGCAGGGCCCGTTTGACCTGAAGGCGCAGGAAGATCTGGGGCGACGGCTGATGCAGACCATCGGCTTTGATTTTGCTCATGGCCGTCTGGATGTGTCAGCGCATCCCTTCTGCGGCGGTACCCCTGGGGATGTCCGGATCACCACCCGCTACAGCCGCGATGATTTCGCCTCAGCGATGATGGGGGTGCTGCACGAGACCGGTCATGGCATGTATGAACGCGGCCTGCCGGTCGGCTGGCGGACCCAGCCGGTTGGCCGGGCACGGGGGATGAGCCTGCACGAAAGCCAGTCGCTGCTGATGGAAATGCAGGCCTGCCGGTCTCTGGAGTTTTTCCGGTTTGCGGCCCCGCTGATCAAAGAGGCGTTCAAGGGCGAAGGATCCCTGTGGGAGGCTGAGGCCTTTCACCGCCGGGCAATCCGCGTGCGCCGGGGGTTCATCCGGGTTGATGCCGACGAGGTGACCTATCCGTTGCATGTGATTCTGCGGTACCGGCTGGAAAAGGCGCTGGTCGACGGGTCGCTGTCGGTGGCTGATCTGCCGGAGGCGTGGAACAGCGGCTTCGAGGCGCTGATGGGCGTGCCGGTGCCGGAACACCGGCTGGGCGTGCTGCAGGATATTCACTGGTATGACGGGGCGATCGGGTATTTCCCGACCTATACGCTGGGGGCGATGACGGCGGCACAGCTGTATGCAGCAGCGCAGGAGGCGGTGCCGTCGATCCCCGACGATCTGGCGCAGGGCAATTTCGCCCCGCTGCTCGGCTGGCTGCGGGCTAACGTGCATGGCAAGGCATCCAGTCTGTCGACCGATCAGATCATTCGTGGTGCCACCGGAAAATCACTGGATGCCGGAGTGTTTAAGGCCCATCTGCGCCGCCGCTATCTCGGCGGCTGAGGCCGGGCAGGCCGCATGGTCAGGCGGACGGTGGTGCCGCTGCCTTGACCTGCGCCAGAATCATCTGACCGCCGCCGAGGATATCCTGCATGATGGCGGCGGCGGCGGCATCGGGGTCGCGGCGTTCCAGCGCGTCAAGCACCGGATAATGGTGATCAATCATGTCGCGTCCGCCCGGCCCGTAGGCCCCGGCCACCAGCGGCCCCATCTGTAACCAGATCCGCCGCAGGGTGTTGAACAGCACCGGCATGCGGGCAATCACCGACAGCTCGAAATGAAAGGACTGGTTCAGTTCCAGTCCAAGGGTGATGTTGCCCTCGGCAATGGCCTGCTCATTCCGGGCGATCAGGGCGCGCAGCCGGTCCAGATCTTCTGCGGTGGCTTTCCGGGCGGCATTTTCGGCGGCCAGCGCCTCCAGCCGGAGGCGGATATTGCGGATTTCCAGATACTGGTCCATTCCCAGCACCGGGATGCGGATGTCGCGGGGGGAATGGAAGACCAGCGCCCCGTCATGGGTCAGCCGCAGGATCGCATCACGCACCGGGGTTACGCTGGTGCCAAGGCGCTGGGCCAGATCGCGGATCTTCAGCCGGTCGCCCGGTTTGAACTGCCCCTTGATGATCGCGTCGCACAGGGTGCTGTAGACCCGGGTGTTCAGGGTCTCGTAAGCGATGGGGGGCAGGCCGTCGGTCATGCAGGATCTCTGATCAGGGGCGGTTCAGGGTGACGGGGCCGCTCCGGCGGCGTCTTTGGGTGTACCGCAGTTCAGCCCGGGGTGCCAGATCCGACCGTTGAAACAGGATGAATTGAAATATGATGCATCATGTGTCAAAACCGAAGGCGTGGTTCTGTTCCTGATCCTGCCTCTGCCCCGGAGAGTTTGCCGATGACCCCTGTGTCCCTTCTGGATGAAGCCCGGCCTCTGTTTGAAACCCCGCCCCCGGCGGTGACGGAGGATGAGGCGGCCGCACTGGTCGCGGCCCACTATCGGGTGACGGGGACAGTCCGTCGCCTGACCGGGGAGCGTGATGCCAACTTTGTCATCACTTCGGCAGCGGGCGGGGCCGTGGTGTTCAAGGTCATCAATCCTCTGGAACCGGATGCTGAGGCCGAGATGCAGGCGCAGGTGCTTGATGCGCTGGCGGCCCATGGCAGCCCGCTGACCCTGCCGGTGGCCCGCCACACCGTGGATGGACAGACAGTTCTGCGGGCTGAAACCGCCTCGGGTCTGGCAATCCGGGCCCGCTGTTACAGTTATCTGCCGGGGGAGCCGCTGTCCGTCCGTCCGGTGGATGATGCGCAGCGCCGGGCTGTCGGGCGGACGGCCGGACACGTGATTCAGGCACTCGCCGGCTTCGATCATCCGGCAGCCCGGCGTCTGAACCTGTGGGATTTGTGTAAGATCGGGGCCCTGCTGCCACTGGTCGGGGGATTGCCGCCATCGGTGACCCGGGATCAGGTCAGCGCTTTCCTCGATCATTTTGTGACGGCGGTGGCCCCCCGGATTCCCGGGTTGCGGCATCAGGTGATTCACAATGATCTGTCGCGTAGCAATCTGCTGTTTCCCCCCGGCGCGCCCACCGGTCTGCTGAGTGTGGTGGATTTCGGCGATATGATCCACGCCCCGGTTCTCAGCGAGCTGGCGGTGGCGGCGTCCTATCAGATTGCCGGAGAAGACCCGCTGTGGAATCTGCGGGTTGTCGCCGCGGCCTTTGACACGGTGATGCCGCTGCTGCCGGAAGAATGCGACCTGCTGCTCGACTTTGTGCTGGCCCGGCTGATGGGGCGGATTCTGATCACCCGCTGGCGGGCTGATCTGTTCCCCGAAAACCGCGATTACATCCTGCGCAGCAGTCAGGAAGCGCAGGCTCTGCTCAATACCCTGTTCCCGGTGTGGAAGAACCGCGCCGACATCAACTGGCCCGCTTTTTACCGGGGCGAAGAGGAGTAAGGAAGATGACCGCATCGCTTCAGGACCGGCGCAGCGTACTTGGCGCGGCCTATCGTCTGTTTTATGCCGAGCCGCTGACGCTGGTACGCGGCAGTGGGGTCGAGGTGTTTGACGCCGACGGACGGCGCTATCTGGATGCCTACAACAATGTGCCGGTGCTGGGCCATGCCCATCCGGCGGTGGTGGAGGCCCTGACCCGTCAGGCCGGGCAGATCAACACCCATACCCGGTACCTGCATGACACCATCCTGACCTATGCAGAGGCCCTGACCGCGACCTTCCCCGATCCGCTGAACCACGCCATGTTCACCTGCAGCGGCAGCGAGGCAAATGATCTGGCCCTGCGGATCGCCATGACGGTGACCGGTGGCACCGGGGTGATCGTGACGGAGAACGCCTACCACGGGGTGACCGCCCTGCTGGCCGGACTGTCGCCGTCGCTGGGCATCGGCACCGCACCGCAGGTGCGGACGGTTCCGGCCCCCGACAGCTATCGTCAGACCGAGGATGTCGGGGCGGCTTTCGGAGCAGCGGTTGCGGCGGCAGCCGATGACCTGCGGCAGGCCGGTATTCAGGTGGCGGCGTTGCTGGTGGATACTACGTTTGCCAGTGATGGGATCCACGTTGGCCCGACCGGGTATCTGGATGCGGCGGTCGCGGCGGTGCGCGCAGCCGGGGGGCTGTTTATCGCTGACGAGGTGCAGGGTGGTTTCGGCCGGTCCGGCAGACTGTGGACGTTCCTGCACCAGCCGGGGTTGGTCCCTGACCTTGTCACCTTAGGCAAGCCGATGGGCAATGGTCACCCGATCGGTGGAGTGGTCACCCGGAAGGATCTGCTGGATGTGTTCGGGGCGCGGTCCCGGTATTTCAACACCTTTGGCGGCAATACCGTGTCTGCGGCGGTCGGCCTGGCGGTCTTGACCACCATTCAGCAGGGTGGATTGCCAACGCATGCGGCCACGCTGGGGGCTGATCTGGCCGTCGCTCTGGATGGGTTGCGCCGTCATACCGTGGTTGGCGATATCCGTGGGCTCGGTCTGTATTATGGGGTGGAACTGATCTCCGACCGGGTCACCAAGGCCCCGGCGACCGCGCTGGCAAAAGCGGTGATGGATGAGATGGCCCGTGAGGGCGTGTTGATCGGTGTCTGCGGTATTGCCTCCAACACTCTGAAGATCCGCCCGCCGCTGGCGTTCTGCGCGCAGCATGTCGCTGAACTGACCGGGGTGTTGGACCGGGTGTTGTCCCGCCTGACCTGAGGCTTTGCTTTGGGATGATTGAGAAGATCCCGTTCCGGACTGTTCCGGGACGGGTTTCTTTTTATTCTGTCAGGGGGAGAGATGGCCCGGCGCAGAGTCTGATGCCAGAAAAGACGAAAGCCGGAGCTTTAGGCTCCGGCTTTCGAATGGCGCGCCCGGAAGGACTCGAACCTCCAACCTCTTGATTCGTAGTCAAGTGCTCTATCCAGTTGAGCTACGGGCGCACAGAGGTTTTACCGAACATAGAAACGGACATCAGATACTGCGCTGTTCCTCTTCCCGCGCCCGATTGGCGATATGCCTGTTTCGGTGGAAAGCAAAGACCGGAGCTTTAGGCTCCGGCCCTCGGAATGGCGCGCCCGGAAGGACTCGAACCTCCAACCTCTTGATTCGTAGTCAAGTGCTCTATCCAGTTGAGCTACGGGCGCACAGAGGTATCTGATCTCCGGCATCTCTGCCGGTGCAGCCGATGGGCTCGGCTGAGGGCGGCTTTATATTGGCCCCGGCGGCCCTCTGCAACAGAAAAATGCAATACCGTGAAAGATTTTTGTCGTTTGCGCCGGAGTCAGGGCCGGGGAGAGGCGGGGAGAGAGAGTATGGTGCCCGGGGCCGGGGCCGGGCACCATACCGTGGGATCAGCCTGCAGCGGCGCAGCTGGCGACCGCTGTGGCAACGCCCTGCATGGCGGCCTCATATGCGGCAAAGCCTTTGCCGGGGGCACCGCCGTCAGGATCAACGGTGATGACCTTGGCTTTAACGCCCTGTGCCACCGTGCGCAGGACGGCATCGGGGAATTCCGGTTCAGCGTACAGGCAGGTCACGCCCTGTTCCTGCACTTTTGCCTGCAGGGCTTTCAGATGTTTGGCGCTGGGGGCGCGGCTGGGGTCAATGGTGACCGCGCCGATCACCTGCAGACCAAACCGTCGTTCCAGATACTGGTAGGCATCATGGAACACCAGAACCTTCTGGGCTTTTGCCGGAGCGATCTTTTCCTGCAGGGCGGTTTCCAGTGCGGTCAGCTGCTGTTCGGTCTTCGTCAGATTGGCGGCATACTGCATGGCATGGGCCGGATCACGTGCCGACAATGTGGCGGCGATGGTTGCAGCCCAGGCTTTGGCATTCTGTGGGTCCAGCCAGGCGTGCGGGTCAAGCCCGTCTTCATGCTCATCGGCTGTGGCTTTGCCGTGATCATGGCCATGGCTGTGCCCGTGGTCATGATCATGGTCGTGCCCGCTTTCCCAGTTCTCGCCATCGCGCAGGGGCAGGGCGGCCTCGCCCAGTGACCGCAGCAGGGGGACAATCTGGGCAGTTTTGGGGGCGGTGGTCAGGGTTTTAGGCAGCGTCCCTTCCAGCTCCGGCCCGACCCAGAAGATCACATCCGCCTTGCTGACGGCCCGGGCATCAGACGGCTTCAGGACATGGGTATGGGGTGATTGCCCCTGTGGGATCAGGCGTACGGGTTCCCCCACGCCTTCCATAATCGCCCCGGTCAGGGCATAGACCGGGGTGATGCTGGTCACCACCACCGGCACCGGGCTGTCGGCCCGCGCGGTGACAGCGGTGCCGGTCAGGGCGAGGGTGGTGGCAAGGGTAACGGAGCGCAGAAGGGGCCGGACAGGCATTGCAGGAGAATCCTTAACTCTGGAGGACAGGAGGGGGAGGGCTCGTCAGCACCGGGGAGGTGTGCTACACTGTAATAAATGTTATGTTATAACAATTGATATGGCAAGGTCTGCGTTCTGCTGGCCGCCGGTCCGCCCGTTCTCCGTCTGGATCCGCCGATGAAACCCGTTTCTCCGTCTGATGAGCCCGTGCCCGGGGATGACGTGCCGTTCCCCCGGCCTCACCACGATCACGACCACTGCCGCCATGATGCGCTGCGCCGTGCCGAGGATGTCTGTGCCCGGCAGGGGGCGCGGCTGACGCAGGCCCGGCGGGAGGTGCTGGATCTGCTGTGGGCCGACCATCGCCCGGTCAGCGCCTATGATCTGTTGCACCGCCTGAATGCCGATGGCCGGAAAGCCGCGCCGCCGGTGGTATACCGGGCGCTGGATTTTCTGATCGAGCATGGTCTGGCCCACCGCCTGAACAGTCTGAATGCTTTCATCGGCTGCGCCCATATCGGCGGTGAGCACGGCGCGCAGTTTTTCATCTGTCGGGAATGCGGGCAGGTGGCGGAAACCCGGTCTCCGGAGATTGACAGCGCCATCCGCACTGCGGGGGCTGAACTGGGATTCCGGGTGCAGGCCCCGGTGGTGGAAGTGGAGGGGGTCTGCCCGACCTGCTCCGGGGCACCGGCATGACGGGGGGCGGCGCAGGAATTCTGCAGGCGGTCGGGGTGACGGTCCGCCGCAGCGGGCGGGTGATTCTCGACGCGGTGGATCTTGATGTCAGCCGGGGGGAGATTGTCACCATTGTCGGTCCCAATGGGGCAGGCAAGACCACGCTGGTGCGGGTTCTGGTTGGCCTCGATCAGCCTGACTCCGGGCGGGTGGAGCGGGAAAGCGGTCTGCGGATCGGCTATGTTCCCCAGCGCTTTCAGACGGAAGCGCTGCTGCCGCTGACGGTCCGGCGCCTGATGACGCTTGGCCACGGGAAGCGGGCTGCGGCGGATGATGCGGCGATCCGTGCGGCCCTGACTGAAACCGGGGTGCCCCATCTGCTGGAAGCGGCAACCCAGACCTTGTCGGGGGGAGAGACCCAGCGGGTGCTGCTGGCCCGTGCCCTGCTGCGGCAGCCGGATATCCTGATTCTCGACGAACCGGCACAAGGGGTGGATTTCCGGGGGCAGCTTGATCTTTATGACCTGATTGCCCGCCTGCGGAGCCGGCATGGCATGAGCGTGCTGATGATTTCACATGATCTGCATGTGGTGATGGCCGCCACCGACCGGGTGGTCTGCCTGCATCATCATGTCTGCTGTATCGGCCACCCGGAGGCGGTGGCGCAGGACCCGGCCTATCAGCGCCTGTTCGGGCGCGAAGCGGCGGGGCACGTCGCCCTGTATACGCATGATCATCATCATGTGCACGGGCCGGACGGGCAGGTACAGCCGAGGCTGGTCTCCTGCGGGCATGACCATTCCGGTCATACGCACCACCACGGGGCCCACCATCATGAGGCCCACCATCATGGAGCCGTGCACGACTGTGCCCTGCCGTCTCATGATGCCCATTTTCCGCCCCCGCCTGAGAGTCTGGCAGGAGAGAACCGCCATGACTGAACTGTCGGGCCTTTTTGATGATTTCATCGTCCGCGCCGGGCTGGCCGGGCTGGCGGTGGCGTTGGCCGCCGGACCGCTTGGATGCTTCGTGATCTGGCGGCGGATGGCCTATTTCGGGGATGCCCTGTCGCATTCGGCGTTGCTGGGGATCGCGCTGGGGACGTTGCTTCGGGTGCCGGTACAGGCTGCCGTGGTGGCAAGCGGGCTGGCGATGGCCGGTTTCCTGACCGCGTTTGCCCGCCAGAAGCGTCTGGGCAGTGACGCCCTGCTGGGGATCTTTTCACACGCGGCCCTGTCTTTCGGCCTGATTGCCCTATCCTTTCTGGGGGCGGTGCGGATTGACCTGCATGCCCTGCTGTTCGGGGATATTCTGGCGGTGGATGCCGGTGACCTTGTACAGGTCTGGGTCGGGTGTGCGGTCGTTCTGGCGGTGCTGGCCTTTCTGTGGCGGCCGCTGCTGGCGGCGACGGTCCACCGGGATCTGGCGCAGGCTGAAGGGGTGCCGGTGGCGCGGGTCGAGGCTGCTTTCATGGTGCTGGTGGCGCTGACCATCGCGCTGGCGGTTAAGATTGTCGGGGTGATGCTGATCACCGCCCTGCTGATCATTCCGGCTGCGGCGGCGCGGGGCCTGTCACGCACGCCGGAGCAGATGGCGGCGGTGGCGGCACTGATCGGTCTGCTCTCGGTCGGCTGTGGCCTCGGGGCCTCTCTGACATGGGATTTGCCAGCCGGTCCGGCGATTGTTGCGACTGCGGCATTGATTTTTTCTGCGACAATGGTCATACGAACAACAGGGAAGGCATAGGAGCGGGATTCCCCGCGTCCTTGTCATAAACCATGGCACAATTGCGGCTTGTTACGGGCATCCCCTTTCAGTACACTCCCCCTCACCGTGCGGGGGGATTTGTCCCGCCAAGTCCTTGCCGAACAATCTGAACCCGTCGTTTCCCGGCGCCCCGGCCGCCGCCCGGGGAGATACGCCGGGACTAAAGGCGGCAAAACAAAAGGGAATTCGATGTCGCTGTCGAAGTCGCGTTTTCTGGTTCTCGGCGTGACCTTGGCGCTGGCCGGGTGTTCTTTCGCCAACGATGCTCTGTTCCCGTCCCTTGGGGGTGACGCCGGCATTCAGTCGAGCGCGATTGATCAGCCGCCCAGCCTTGGTAACAGCAGCTTTGTGCCGCCGTCCGTCACGCCCGGTCAGCCGACCGGAACCTTTGTTGGCCAGAAGGTACAGACCTTCCGGGCCGAACTGTCCAATCTGCAGGGCGTGATCCGCCAGCGGAACCAGCAGCTCCAGTCCCTGCGGATGCAGACCATCAACGACAGCCGCGCCTATCACGAGACCGTTGCGTCGGTGAATGCGCGTCTGCAGGTCGGTACCACTCCGGGGAACCCGGAACTGCATAATCAGTGGTCCAATGCACAGGCGCAGCTTGACCGCCTGAACATGGACGTCGCCGCGATGAACCAGCTGGCGACCACCGTGTCGTCGGACAGCGCGATGACGGTTTATCTGCTGGATAGCATCCGTGCTGCCTACAGCCTCAGCGGCGCGGTTGATGAAGATCACCGTCAGCTGCAGACGCTGGAGGTGGAAACCAATCAGACCGTGGTGCTGATTGAACGCCTGCTGTCGGAGCTGTCGCAGGATATTTCCCGCCAGCAGGGCTATATCGGCAACGAGCGCAGCAATCTCAACACTCTGGCGCTGGGCGTGAAGAACGGCCAGCTGTACGGGGCCTCCATCGGCAATCAGGCGATGATCCGCGGCAACGCGCTGTCGCAGGATACCGGTCTGGTTTCCGGTCAGGGGCTGGCGGCGGACCGCCGTCCGTTGGTGGTGATCCGCTTCGACCGCCCGAATGTGTCCTATGAGCAGCAGCTGTATCAGGCGGTTTCCCGCGCTGTTGAGCGCCGCCCGAATGCGGTGTTCGATCTGGTTGCGGTCAGCCCGTCGGCTGGCGGTGCCGGTCAGTCGGCAATGGCGGCAGCCAATGCCCGCCGCAGTGCCGAGCAGGTCATGCGCTCGCTGACCGATATGGGGGTTTCTGCCGACCGCGTCCGCATGTCGGCGATGTCCAGCGGTGGTGCCAGCTCTAACGAAGTCCATCTCTACGTCCGTTAACAGCGGACGCTTCAGACAGCGACACTCAACCCCCGCATCCTGAAAGGTGCGGGGGTTTTCGTTTGTCTCAGTTCGTGTGTCTCAGTTCATGTGCCCCGGGCCGGGGTTAAGACTGCTGGGGGAACTGCGGCAGATCCGCGCCGCTGACGGCCCGGATCATCGCCCGGGCTTTTGTCAGGGCTTCCTCTACTTCAGCCATCGGGTCGGAGTCGGCAACAATGCCGCCCCCGGCCTGTGCTGCAATGCGGCCCGACCTGCCGATTACCAGCGTGCGGATGATGATGGAGGAGTCAAAGGCCCCGTCTGGCCCCAGCCAGAAAACGGATCCGCAATAGGGGCCGCGCCGGGCGGGCTCCAGCGCGTGGATCAGTTCCATGGCATGGATCTTCGGTGCCCCGGTGATCGACCCGCCGGGAAAACTGGCCCGCAGCAGCGAAACCGCCGAGTCGCCGGGCCGAAGCTGACTTTCCACCACCGAGACCAGATGATGGACGGTGGCATAGCTTTCCAGTCCGTTCAGAACGGGGACCCGAACTGACCCGACCTGCGACACCCGGGACAGGTCATTGCGCAGCAGATCGACGATCATCAGGTTTTCAGCCCGGTCTTTTTCGCTGGCGCACAGGTCGGCGGCCAGCCGGGCGTCGTCTTCTGGCGTCTGGCCCCGGGGGCGGGTGCCTTTGATTGGCCGGGTTTCCACATGGCCATCGGCGCTGACCTGCAGAAACCGCTCCGGTGAGGCAGACAGCACATGCGCGCCGTCAAAAGACAGGCAGGCGGCGAAAGGGGCGGGGGACAGGGCGCGCAGCCGCCGGTAGAGGTCAAACGGGGGTACGCCGGGCGGCAGGTGTTCCGCCAGAAAGCGCTGGGTCCAGTTGGCCTGAAAGATATCTCCGGCATAGATGTAGTCGATCACCTGCCGGATCCGGTCTGCGGCCTCCGTCCGGCTCAGTTCGGCCCGCATCGGGGCTGTGGCGCTGGCCGGGGGCGCCAGCGGCGTGCTGACGGACAGTCTGGCGGCAAGGTCCGCCGCATCGCGTTCAAAGCCCGGCAGGCCCAGAACCATCGCGGTACGGGACAGGGTGTTGAAAGCGGCGATGACCGGATACACACCGAAAGCAGCTTCCGGGATACCCAGATCATCCGGGCGGGCTGTGGGCAGGGCTTCCAGGTGACGTCCGGCCTCATACGCCAGCCATCCGGCCACCCCGCCGCGAAACGGGGGCAGCAGGGGATTGGGGTCTGGTTGCGCTGTTGGCAGGCTGCGGACGGCATGATCCAGCGCGGCAAACGGGTCTGCCGGGTCGGTCACGCAGGTCAGGGGGGAGACGCACAGATAAGTCCAGCGGCCCCGCCCGCCCGATGGGGCGGCGGAGTCGAGCAAAACCGAGCCGTCCTGCCCGGCGAAGGGCGCAAAGGCGGCCAGCGGATCAGAATAAGGAATCAGGTGCATGCTCATGGCGGGGGACCATACGGCGAACGGCCCGGAAAGGCGAGGGGAGAGATAGCGGTTTTCTCGGCGCGGTGTTTGGGGCAGAGTGGCGGGCCTGATCCGTTTTTCAGCCCGGCCGTGACAGGTGTGGTGGCTGAAACCGGGAGTGCCGCTTTGGGCCGCTGTCTGCCGTCTGTGCCGGGAGTTTTCATGACCGACGTTTCTGCCAATACCCTGTCTCTGCTCGAAGATCTGATTGCCGATGCCCGCCGGGCCGGTGCCGATGCCGCCGATGCCATTCTGGTGGACGGACAGTCGGTGTCGGTGGCGTGGCGGCTTGGCAAGCTGGAAACGCTGGAACGGTCAGAAGGTGGGGATATTGGCCTGCGGGTGCTGATCGGCAAGCGTCAGGCCATTGTGTCGTCGGGCGACCGCAGCCGGGAAGCCTTGTCGGCACTGGTGGAGCGGGCGATTGCCATGGCGAAGGCCGTGCCGGAAGATCCCTTTGCCGGGCTTGCTGACCCTGATCAGCTGGCTCTGTCGATGCCTGATATTGACGGTGACGATCCGACGGAACTCAGTGCCGATCAGCTGATTGCCATGGCCGCGGCGGCGGAAGATGCCGCCCGTTCGGTTCCCGGTGTCACCAACTCCGAAGGGGCAGAGGCCTCCTGGGGGCGCTCGCTGGTTTCGGTGGTGGCCTCCAACGGATTTGCGCACAGCTATTGGTCCTCAGGGTCGTCGCTGTCGGCAGTGGCGCTGGCCGGGGATGGCGACAGCGGGATGGAGCGGGATTACGATTACACCACTGCGGTCTATGTCGAAGATCTGGAAGAGGCCGCCCTGATCGGTCGCCGCGCCGGAGAGCGGGCGGTGCGCCGTCTCGGTGGCCGCCGGATCAAAACCTGCCGGGTGCCGGTGATTTTTGATCCGCGTATGGCCCGGGGGATTGTCGGCAGCCTGTGCGGTGCGATCAATGGGGCCAGCATTGCCCGGGGAACGTCATTTCTGAAAGATGCGATGGGGACCGAGGTGTTCGCCCCCGGTATTTCGATCATCGAAGATCCGCATCGCGCGCGAGGTCTGCGGTCGCGTCCTGTGGATGCTGAAGGTATTGCCAACAGCCGCCGGGCCCTGATTGACAACGGCGTTCTGACCACCTGGGTGCTGGATCTGCGGTCAGCCCGTCAGCTGGGGCTGGCCAGCACCGGTCATGCCGCGCGGGGCACCTCTTCGGCCCCGTCGCCAAGCGTCAGCAATGTGTGGATGGAAGCCGGATCCCAGAGTCCGGAGGAAATGATCCGCGAGCTGAAGGAAGGGCTGCTGGTGGTCGATCTGTTCGGTCATGGCGTCAACGGTGTCACCGGGGATTATTCCCGTGGGGCAGCCGGTTTCTGGATCGAGAACGGCGAAATCACCTATGCCGTGAACGAAGTGACCATCGCCGGGAATCTGAAGGAAATGTTCCGTTCGTTGACTCCGGCCAGTGATCTCGATCTGCGTCATGGCACGGATGCACCGACCCTGCGCATTGACGGAATGACGGTGGCCGGGGGCTGAGGCCCTTTTGCCTGAATTCACCCGCCTCGGGTTGCCCTGAGGCGGGAAAAGGTCTAAATCAGGGCCGGTAATCGCAGGGTGCGGGCGGCACTGCCCGGCCGGATGCGGCGTAAGGAGAAGATAATGCTGAACCTGTCCGTTGATCGCGTTGGGGCCATGCTGCGCTTCGGGGCCGTTGCCGGGCTGGTGCTGGCAGTGTCGGCCTGCTCCACGTTTAAGAAAGAAGATCCCAGCGGCGGTCAGGAATGCCCGCAGGTGAAGATTGACCGCAATACCGCCAAGCTGACGGTGTTCCGCGATGGTCCGGGCCGCGATCTGACCGATGTGGTCTATACGGCGGAAATCGCTGATTACAACGGGGACTGCACCTTTGAAAAGACCAAGGACAAGCAGACCGTCAATATGCGGATGAAGGTGCTGTTTGCGATCACCAAGGGGCCGGCGGAAACGTCAGCCACCAACAAGCTGGAATATTTTGTGGCGATACCGTCGTTCTATCCGTCTCCGGCGGCCAAGCAGGTGATGCCGATGGAATTCAAATATCCTGACGGCAACATCAGCACGATGATGGTCCGCGATGAGGAAGTGCGCCTGACCCTGCCGCTGAAGGATACCAAGACCAAGGACATGCCGGTCTATGTCGGGTTCCAGCTGACGCAGGATCAGCTGAATTATAACCGCCGCCAGAACAGCCGGTAAGATCCTCAGCTCCGGCAGGCAAAGAGACCCGCGGGGCCCCTGATGTATGGGGCCCCGCTGTGTTTTTATCCGGGCAGACCGCAGGCCGGGCCTTCGTCCGGCTGTTCCAGATGCGTAATCGTCGGGTTTGGGCCACACAGGGGACAACCGGGGTCCGGCTTGACCCGTACGGTGCGGAACGTGGTGGACAGGCCATCATAAATCAGCAGCCGTCCGGCCATGCTGTCGCCGATTCCCAGCAGTTCCTTCAGGATTTCCGTCGCCTGCAGTGTGCCCATCACCCCGGCGACGGCCCCGAGAATGCCCGCTTCGGCGCAGGACGGAATCTGGCCCGGCGGTGGCGGTTCGCGGAAAATGCAGCGGTAGCAGGGGCCGCCGGCATGGGGTCTGTAGGTTGCAAGCTGGCCGTCAAACCGCAGGATAGCGGCGCTGACCAGCGTTTTGCGGGCAAAGAAGGCGGCGTCGTTGACCAGAAACCGGGTGCTGAAATTGTCTGACCCGTCGGCGATCAGATCATAGTCGGCAAACAGGGCCGCAGCGTTGGACGCATCAAGCCGCAGGCGGTGTTGGTGGACCGTCACATCGGGGTTGATAGCCTGCATGGCCTGTGTGGCACTGTCCGTTTTCGGCTGACCGATGCGGTCGGTGGTGTGGGCGATCTGCCGTTGCAGGTTGGACAGATCAACGGTGTCATCATCAACCAGCCCGATGGTGCCGACACCGGCGGCTGCCAGATACAATGCCAGCGGCGACCCCAGCCCGCCTGCCCCGATCAGCAGGACCTTTGCGGCCAGAAGCTTTTCTTGTCCGATTCCGCCGACGTTGGGCAGCAGGATATGGCGGGCGTAACGGCGGATCTGATCTTCGCTGAACGACATCGGCGCGGTGTCTCTGTCCCAAAAAAGCGGAAGGGAGGGCCCGGCTGGACCCTCCCCCCCGATATGGACCGGAAACCGGCGTCTGTCGAGAGTCGATCAGGCGTCTTCGAACAGGGCGGTGGACAGGTAACGCTCGGCAAAGCTCGGCAGAATCACGACGATCTGCTTGCCTTCGAATTCCGGGCGGGCCGCAACTTCCAGCGCGGCAGCCAGTGCGGCCCCGCCGGAAATCCCGACCGGCAGGCCTTCCAGTTTTGCAGCCTTGCGGGCCGTGGCAAAGGCGGTCTCGTTGCCGATCTGGATCACTTCGTCAAACACGCCGGTGTTCAGCACGCCGGGCACGAAACCGGCCCCGATGCCCTGAATTTTGTGCGGGCCGGGGGCCCCGCCGGACAGCACCGGGCTGTCTTCCGGTTCCACCGCAATGATCTTCACGCCCGGCTTACGGGCTTTCAGCACTTCGCCGATGCCGGTGATGGTGCCACCGGTCCCAACACCGGAGATCAGCACGTCGACGCCGCCATTGGTGTCAGCCCAGATTTCCTCGGCAGTGGTGGCACGGTGAACCGCCGGGTTGGCCGGGTTTTCAAACTGCTGCGGGATAATGGCGTTCGGCAGATCCTTCGCCAGTTCTTCGGCGCGGGCAACCGCCCCCTTCATACCTTTGGCCGCCGGGGTCAGCTCGATCTGGGCCCCCAGATGCTTCAGCATCTTGCGGCGTTCAATCGACATGCTTTCCGGCATGGTCAGGATCAGCTTATAGCCCTTGGCGGCGCAGACGAAAGCCAGCGCGATCCCGGTGTTGCCCGATGTCGGCTCGATGATGGTGGAGCCGGGGCCGATCTTGCCCTGGGCTTCCAGTGCTTCAATCAGTGCCAGACCGATGCGGTCCTTCACGGAGGCCAGCGGGTTGAAGAATTCACACTTCCCGAGGATGTCGGCCTTCACACCGGCGTCAGCGGCCAGCCGCTTGACCCGCACCAGCGGAGTAGCACCGATAGTGGCGAGAATGTCGTCATAAATCCGGCCGCGGAAGGTGGCAGTGGTCTCGGTCATTTAATCCCCCTCATGTGGGTGTGAATTTCAAACATAATACCACGGGTCTGTGGCATTTGAATTGTAAAATGTGGGTGGCCGACAGACCGGGCAAGGGGATCAGATGGTAAAGTCCATCTTTTCTTCGGCCTCGCTGCCGACGCCGTCGCGCCATGCCTTCATACACAGATCATCAATCGAGATCGTATCAAGGCGCTGCATCAGGTCTTCCTGCAGGTCCTGCCACATCGGACGAACCACGCCGAGGCCCAGCGGAGAGCCGGGAAGATCCTGATAAATATCTTCGGACTCTTCCAGAGACTGCATGACGCGGACAATTTCGCCGATGGTGATCCGCCGCCGTTCGCGGGCCAGACGGTATCCGCCTTTCGGACCGCGGACCCCCACCAGAATCCCCGAGCGGACCAGATGCTGCAGGGTCTGTTCCAGATAGCGGCGTGGGATTTCCTGCCGCCGGGTGATTTCCCGGCTTTGCACCGGCTCCCCCCCGGCGTGGTAGGCGATGTCCAGCACCGCCTCGATGGCAAACAGCATCTTTTTTGACGGGCGCAGCATGGCGGAGTCTCCGTCGCTTACAGGGTTTTGGTGCCGGTCGAGCCGAAGCCGCCGGTACCGCGTTCGGTTTCCGACAGATCAGCCACTTCTGCCCAGACCGCCCGGGTGACCGGGGCAATCAGCATCTGGGCGATCCGCATGCCGTGTTCAATCACGAACGGCTCACGGCCATGGTTGATCAGGATCACCTTCACCTCGCCGCGATAGTCGGCATCGATGGTGCCGGGGGCATTCAGGACGGTCACCGCATGCTTGGCAGCCAGCCCGGAGCGGGGGCGGACCTGCGCTTCGTAGCCGTCGGGCAGGGCGATTGCCAGTCCGGTCGGGATCAGCGCCCAGGCGCCGGGGTCTAGGGTCACCGGGGCTTCCAGTGCGGCAGACAGGTCCATCCCCGCAGCGTGAGAGGTGGCATAAGACGGCAGCGGCAGGTCAGCCCCGTGCGGCAGGCGGACAACAGAAACGGTCACGGCAGTGGTCATGGCAGTCAAAATCCGGGGTCGGGGGAGGGGGGATGTCAGGACGGAAGCAAGGTATCCGCGATCCGGCGGGCCAGACGGGTCGCCACATCGGATTTCGGCAGGTCCGGCCAGCTGTCAACGCCGTCGGCGCTGATCAGGTGAACGGTGTTGCGATTACCGCCGAAGGTGCCGGTGGCGGCGGAAACGTCATTGGCACAGATCCAGTCGCAGCCCTTGCGGGCCCGTTTGGCAATGGCATGGTCGATGACCGATTCGGTTTCGGCGGCAAAGCCGACCACCAGCCGGGGGCGCTGCGGCCCTGCGGCTGACAGGGTGGCCAGAATATCCGGGTTGGGGCGCAGGGCGATGGCGGGGGGCGCGGCGCCTTCCTGCTTTTTCAGTTTTTGCGGGGCAACATCCACCCCCCAGTCGGCGACGGCGGCGGCACAGACTGCCACATCCAGCACGCCGTCGGTGGGCAGAGCAGCCTGACAGGCGGCCAGCATATCGCGGGCCGACTCGACATGAACCACACGGACCCCGTCTGGGTCAGGCAGGGTAACCGGGCCGCTGATCAAGGTCACGTCGGCCCCCAGCGCGGCGAGGGCGGCGGCAATCGCATGGCCCTGCTTGCCGGAAGAGCGGTTGGCAATATACCGCACCGGGTCGATCGGCTCGTGGGTCGGGCCGCTGGTGACCACGGCAGTTTTTCCGGTCAGCGGTCTGGCGTCAGGGCGCAGGGTGCGGAGGATTGCCTGAACCAGATCGGGAATCTCGCTCATCCGTCCGGCGCCAACCTCGCCGCAGGCCAGCGTGCCGCTGGCGGGACCAACGACGGTGATCCCACGGCTTTGCAAGGTGGCAAGGTTGGCCTGCGTGGCCGCATTGGCCCACATATACAGATTCATGGCAGGGGCAATCAGCACCGGTTTATCGGTGGCGAGCAGCACGGTGGAGGCGAGATCGTCGGCCAGACCGGCTGCCATTTTCGCCATCATGTTGGCGGTGCAGGGGGCAACCACCAGCAGATCGGCTTCCCGCGACAGGCGGATATGCCCCATCTCCGCTTCGTCCGTCAGCGAAAACAGATCCTGATAGACTTTGTTTTCTGACAGGGCGGAGACACTGAGCGGGGTGACAAACTGGGTCGCGCCTTCGGTCAGTACGCAGCGCACATCAAGCCCCTGTTCCCGCAGGCGGCGGATCAGATCCAGACTTTTATAGGCGGCGATGCCGCCGGTAATGATCAACAGCACGCGCTGCGGAGTGGACATCCGGTGTCTCCCTGTCGGCGGATGCAGTATACGGCGTCTGTGGCTGTTATTATACTTATTTGGTGCGTATATCAAATGAAACAACACGAAAAGCCATGTTCTTTTCGGGGGGCTGGTCCGGGAAAAATGTGTCTGTTCAGTCGGGACAGTGCAGAAACGGGAAGGCAGGCCGGAAAAACGATGTATAATATTGTTTCGTAATAAGGCATTAGAATAATGCTAATATTGCGCTGCGTCATGGCGGAAAGTGATCATGCGTCCGGCAATGGCAGCAGCGGGGAACCGGGAGGAATGTGCATGAAACGTCTGTGGTCGATCCGGGCGCGGCTTCTGGCGATGATGCTTGGTACTTTGATCCCGCTGTTGTTGCTGGTCGGGCTGGCCCTGAAAAATCAGTACGATGCGATGATTGATGGCCGGGTGTTCATGCTGCGCAATCAGGTGCAGGGAATGGTGACGCTGGCCCAGACCCTGCAGAAAGAGCAGATCGACAAAGCCGGTCGCCCGGTGGCGGAGGTTCAGGCCCAGTGGCGGGAGACCGTCAGTGGTATCCGTTACGACAACGGGACCGGGTACTTTTTTGCCGTTGATGACAAGGTGATGTATCTGGTGATGCCGGTTGCCCCGGATCGTGTGGGCCAGAGTGCCGCCGGACTGAAGGATCAGACCGGAACGTTTTTTGTGCAGAAGATGGTTGATGTGGCCCTGAAGAACGGAGAGGGCCGTGTGGATTACTGGTATCCCAAGCCGGGTGAGAAGGACCCCCTGCGCAAAGTCAGTTATGTCATGAAAGTACCGGGCTGGAATGCGGTCATCGGGACCGGTGTTTATGTTGATGACGTTGATGCCGCCTTTCAGGGGGCGGTCAGGACCTTCATGATCGCGGTTGCGGCTGTTGTGGTGTTTGCCCTGGGGCTGGCCTGGCTGATTTCCCGCGATATCGTCGGGGCTGTAACCGCCCTCAGCCGCGTGGTCAGTGTGCTGGCAGAGGGTCGGATTCCTGACCGTATTCCCACGGCACGGCGGGACGAGCTGGGGGATATCGGGCGGGCAATGATTGCCCTGCGCGAGACGGTCCGCCGGGCCTTCCAGCTGAATCAGATGGTTGATGAGCAGCCGGCCCGGGTGATGCTGTGTGACCGTGAAACCCTCAACATCACGTATATTAACAAGGCGAGCATGGATCTGCTGCGCCGGGTGGAGCACCTGATGCCCTGTAAGGCGGAAGAGGTGATTGGCAAGCCGGTGTCTATTTTCCACCGCCGCCATAAAGATCAGATTGACGCTTTGCTCCGGGATCCGCAGAAGCTGCCGATCCGCTCGAAATTCAGCCTTGGGGATCATGTTATCGAAAATACCGTGATCCCGATTTTTGATCAGGATGGCGGGTATATCGGCCCGATGCTGAATTGGGATGATGCGACCAAATACGTGCAGATGGCCGACAGTTTCCAGAAGAAAGTGCAGGCGGTCTCTGACGCTGTGGCCGATTCGGCCCGGGAGCTGGAGCAGCTTTCGACGGCGCTGCAGGCAACGGCGGAGCAGGTCGGCGACCGGTCTGCCAGTGTCGCCGGGGCGGCGGAGCAGGCCGGGGTTAATGTGCAGACCGTTGCCAGCGCCGCAGAAGAGCTTTCGGCCTCGATCAATGAAATCGGACGCAGTGTTGAGCATTCCACCCGCACCGCGCAGGAGGCCGTGGAACGGGTTGGTATGGCGCAGGAGGCGATGGGCTCGTTGAACCGTTCGGCCGCCAGTATCGGCGAGGTGATCCGTCTGATTTCCGACATCGCCAGTCAGACCAACCTGCTGGCCCTGAATGCGACGATTGAGGCAGCCCGTGCCGGGGAGGCCGGAAAAGGCTTTGCCGTGGTGGCAAACGAGGTCAAGTCGCTGGCGACGCAGACAGCGCGGGCGACCGAGGACATTGTCCGTCAGATTGAAGGGGTGCAGCAGGCCAGCCGCAGCTCGACACAGGCGACCGAACAGATCCGTGATGCGATTGATCAGGTCAATCAGGTCTCCTCAACAGTGGCTGCCGCAATTGAGGAACAGGCGGCTGCGACCAATGAAATCAGCCGGAACGTGGCAGAGGCATCTGCCGGAACCACGCAGGTTTCCACCGATATCACGGCAGTGGTGCAGGTGGCCTCAGAGGCGAAGGAGGCCGCGATGCGGGTTCATTCCGCTGCGGCAGATCTGACACATCGCTCCGATTCGCTGCGGAAGGAGGTCGCTGACTTCCTCGATTATATGCGCAAGAGCTGAGGGTGTGTCTTATTAGACGTATACAGATGACCTTGGGCTGTGTTTCACCGCAGGACAATCCTTAAGGAAACAGTCGATTACCCATCCGTATACATCAATAGTTCTAGATTTCAGCTTCTTCCTCTACGGAACCGGGATATGATCGGGGCAGATCAGTCACCCATGTACGAAGGGGAAGGCGTTTGCGATGGGCCGGATCAGGATCAGTCTGAAATTACTGGGTGTTTTGTTGCTGTCGGCACTGGCGTTGACCGTCGTGCTGTGGCGGTCGCTGAGCGTGCTGCATGACGATCTGGTCGATGGCCGGGTCACCATGCTGCACAATGTCCTGGAAGGGGCGCAGAGCATGGCGCAGGGCCTGCAGACCGGCCCGGTCAAGGCAGGCACTCTGACGGCGGAAGAGGCGCAGCGGCGGTGGCTGGACGCTGTCAGCGCAGTGCGGTTTGACGGCGGCACCGGCTATCTGTTCGTTCTTGACCGCTCCGGGAAGGCGCTGGCCCATGGGCAGAACCCGGCTCTGGTCGGGACGGATATGTCCGGGCTGAAGGATCAGAAAGGCAATCTGTACGTCAAAGATATGCTTGCCGTGGTGCGTGATGCCGGTCAGGGCCGCGTCGATTATTGGTTCCCCAAGGTCAAGGGTGGCGAGGATCTGCGTAAGATCAGTTACGTTGCCACCGTGCCGGGATGGAATTACCTGATCGGGGCCGGGGTCTATGTCGATGATCTGGAAGCCCATTTTGCGATGGTCCGCAACACGCTGGTGGCGTTTGCCGCAGCGGTGATGGCGGCGCTGGTGGTGCTGGCCCTGTTTATTTCGCGCGATATCACCCGCTCTGTCGGGCGGCTGGTGGTTGACCTCGGCAAGATTGCCGGCGGCCATCCCAATACCCCGGTTTCCGGTCAGGACCGGAAAGATGAAATCGGGGAACTGGCGCGTGGGATTGAAGGACTGCGCAGCGCGGTGATCCGGGCGTTCGAGCTGAAGCAGATGGTTGATGAGCAGCCAGCCAAGGTGATGATCTGCGAGCCGAAGGATCTGCGGGTCACCTATATCAACTCTTCAGCGCTGGCCCTGCTGCGGCAGGTTGAAGACGCGATCGGCTGTAAGGCCGAGGAGGTTCTGGGCCGTCCGATTACCAGCTTCCATCAGCGGTCGGAATTTCTGGACCGGATGTTGCGGGATCCGTCGAAGCTGCCCTACAAAGGCAAGTTTACGCTCGGTGGGCTGGTGATCGAGAATACGGTTATCCCGATTTTTGATCAGGAAGGCGCATACGTCGGTCCGATGCTGAACTGGGAAGACGTCACCAAATACGTCCAGATGGCGGATCAGTTCCAGCACAAGGTGCAGGATGTTGCCGGGGCGGTGACGGTTGCGGCGCGTGAGCTGGAGCAGTTGTCCGGCATGCTGCAGGATACCGCGCAGGAAGTCGGGACCCGGTCCACCAGTGTGGCAAGCGCTGCGGAGCAGGCCGGGGCCAATGTGCAGACAGTGGCAAGTGCGGCAGAAGAACTGACCGCTTCGATCAGTGAGATCGCCCAGCGGATCGAAGAGGCGTCTGTCCTGTCGGCGCAGGCCGTGACCCGGGTGGAGGGTGCGCAGGATGCCATCTCTTCCCTCAACCAGTCCGCCGTCAGCATCGGTGAGGTGGTAAGCCTGATCAATGACATCGCCAGCCAGACCAATCTTCTGGCGCTGAATGCCACCATCGAGGCTGCCCGGGCCGGAGAGGCCGGGAAAGGCTTTGCGGTGGTTGCCAACGAGGTGAAATCGCTGGCGACCCAGACCAGTCGGGCAACGGAAGATATCAGCCGTCAGATTCAGGCGGTGCAGATGGCCACCCGGGCAACCGTCGAGGCCACCAGCGAAATCCGGCGGGCTATCGATCAGGTGAATACCGTCGCGGTGACGGTGGCTTCGGCGATTGAGGAACAAAGCGCGGCGACGCAGGAAATCAGCCGCAATGTTCAGCAGGCCTCTCAGGGGACCACGCAGGTGTCCGACGATATCACCCATGTGGTGACGGTGGCTGACAATGCACAGAGTGCATCGAAGCAGGTGCATGCCGCCGCGCTGACCCTGACGGACCGGGCAAATGATCTGTCAAAGGAAGTCGGCAGTTTTCTGGACTATATCCGCAAGAACTGATCCTTCCGGCTGCGGTCATGACAATGGGGGGAGAGCGGTAGGCTCTCCCCCCATTGCTTATGGTACCAACGCCAGAAACCGTTACTGGAAACCGTTACCGGAAATCAGTCGTTCGGATTCTTTGACATGGCAGAAATGCCAAGCTTTTCAAACATCTGATTGTCGCGGGTCATGGCGCTGTTCTCGGTCGTCAGCAGCTCTTCGCCATAGAACATCGAGTTTGCCCCAGCCATGAAGGCCAGTGCCTGCGTGCTGACCGACATGGCATGGCGACCGGCGGACAGGCGCACGACGGAACGTGGCATCAGAATGCGGGCGACGGCGATGGTGCGGACGAATTCGATTTCATCGACATCGCTGGTCACGCCTTCATCGGCCAGCGGGGTGCCTTCCACCTTCACCAGCATGTTGATCGGCACGCTGTTGGGGTGGGTCGACAGGGTGGCCAGAGTGTGCAGCATTCCGGCCCGGTCGCTGCGGCTTTCCCCCAGACCGACAATCCCGCCGGAGCAGACCTTGATCCCCACATCCTGCACCGCCTTCAGGGTATCCAGACGGTCCTGATAGGTGCGGCTGCCGATAATCTTGCCGTAGTGTTCCGGCGAGGTATCGACGTTGTGGTTGTAATAATCCAGACCGGCCTCACGCAGGGCGGTGGCCAGTTCCGGTTTCAGCATGCCCAGGGTCATACAGGTCTGCAGACCTTCGGCCCGGACAGCCTTGATCATATCGACGATCACCGGCAGATCCCGTTCTTTCAGGGATCGCCACGCCGCGCCCATACAGAGGCGGGTCGCCCCGGTATCGCGGGCCCGGACGGCAGCCTGACGGACCTCTTCCACCCCCATCAGGGGTTCGATCTTCAGCTTGGCCTTGGCGGTACGGGACTGCGAGCAGTACTTACAGTCTTCCGGGCAGGCCCCGGTCTTGATGTTGACCAGTGTGGACCGCTGAATGCTGTTGGGATCGAACCAGGCGCGGTGGACTGTCTGTGCCAGATACAACAGATCCATCATCGGCAGGGCAAACAGCGCTTCGATTTCTTCACGGGTCCAGTCGTGGCGCGGCTGGGTCCAGTCGCGGGTGCCTGCGACGTCGGCGAAGACAGCGGGCAGAACCGGCATCGGGGCCGACGGCTGGGCAGTGGGGGTGTGGACGGTCATGCGCGGGTTCCGGCAAGGTCATTACGGATCGTTGACACAGGCTGTAACACAGGCGTTGCCCCCCGGCAACCGGCACACATCCCTGCCGCAGATGGGGGGATGGGGATCCTTAAGGGTAGTCCTGCGGTGACCGCAGGGCTTCGGCATAACTGTTCGCGATGTGCTGCGGTGCGGCCTCTGACACGGGCAGGGGCAGATATGACAGCAGGCGCAGCATCTGCAGCCGGGCCATTTCCGAACCGGACAGTGACAGGTGGCGGCGGGCATACAGATAGGCCCGCTGGGCATTGCGGCGGATGGCGTAGCGTCTGTGGGCCGGGCTCCAGTCCTGCCAGTGATCGGCGATGATCCGGGCGCTGTCGGCATACATTTTGGCTTTGCTGCGGGACAGGCCATGTTCGTCCTTACCCATCACACACACCCTCTGAGGCAGGGCGGCGACCGGCCCAAGAACGGCAAGGCGCAGGCTGATCACAAAGTCCTGACTGGTCCGCAGGGTGGTTCCGATTGGAAAGATGCGGTCGGCATCCTTGCGTCCGAGCAGAACCGACGATGGGACAAACATCTGGGACTTCAGGGCCAGACGCAGCGGGTCTGTAACCACGCGGGGGGCTGACCATGTGGTCTCTTCAGCCTGTGGCGGGGAGGCCAGAGTCCAGTCCCCCCACAGGCCGAAGGCCGAGGTGCAGCCGGTCTGCGTTGCAGCCCGGTGCAGGGCCAGTGTGCTGCCGGGCAGCAACAGGTCGTCGCCGTCAACCAGACGGATGGACTGTTCCCGGCAGGCCTGTACTCCCGCGTTGGTGGCTGCCGAAACCCCCTGATTCTGCTGATGGATCACCCGCACATGCGGGCGTGATCCGGCAAAGTCGTCCAAAACGGCGGCACTGTCATCGGTGGACCCGTCATTGACGATGATGATTTCGCCGCCGGTCTGCTGCCATTCTGCATCCAGCCAGTGCAAAACCAACGGCAGAAAGGCAGCCTTGTTGTAAACCGTCATCGCATAAGAAATCATCGCCTGACACGGCAGCCGGTTGACCGGCGGCCTCCCCCTTCCTGCGGTTCCTGTCTGAAAGGTGACTACAGGGCAAGGGCGGGCTCGTCCAGTCGAATCCTTACCGCCGTTCAGGCCCCCTCACCGGACGCGGGGAGACGGGCCTGAAAGACGGCAGAAAAAGGCTTACATCCGGCAGGTTTTGAGGCCAAAGGGCAGATAGGCCGGGCACCAGCCAATCAAGCCGGTCAGCAGGGGCACCGCCCCCAGATATCCCCACCAGCCGACAGTGCCGGTTACCGCCAGCCCGATCAGGGCAACCCCGACAATCACGCGCAGGGCCCGGTCGATTCCGCCAACATTCCGGTTCATGACATCCTCCAGAAAAGGGTTATGGACCGGAGTGTGGCAGCGAATGATCCGGGTGTCGGTAACTTGGTCACATAAGAAAAAACAAATTTACCGGTGGACTGTTTTACCGGCTGGCTGGCGGGGCTCCGGCGGCAAGGCCGGACAGGGCTTTGGTGTCCAATACGATCAGGCGTCCCCGGTGCAGGCTGATCCAGCCCCGGCGTTCAAAATCCTTCAGCTGACGGGAGATGACCTCGCGGGCACTCCCGAGCTCTGCCGCCAGATCCTGATGGGTGGCTATCACTGTCCCCCCGGCATCGTGGCGGTTGATCAGCAGGGCCGCGAGACGAGTATCAATCCGGCCAAAGGCGACATCCTCAATCAGCATCAGCAGATCGGACAGCCGGGTGGCATAGGCCGCAAAGGCAAAAGACCGGAAAACCGAGGACTGGGCCAGAAGGTGCGAAAACGCTGTGGCCGGAAGCAGGGCGCCGTCGATATCCTGTTCGGCAAGGCCTTCTCCGCCATACGGCTGCCCGGCCATCAGGCATAGGGTGGTCAGGATGCAGGTCTGGCCGCTTTCGACCCGGTACAGCACGATTTCCCGGCCATTTTCCGCCACCTTCTGAACGCGGATGCAGCCGCTCTGCACCAGCAGAAACGCCTGACAGGGATCCCCTTCTGAAAACAGGCGGGTTCCGGCCGGGATGTGGACAGGGCGTAGATGCTGCCGCAGGCTGCCCAGACTGGCAGGGTCCAGATCCTTCAGGGCAGGGAAGGCAGAGAAGAGATCCACGGGGATCATTCAGGGTGTCCTCTTGAGGCTGGGGCCGTATGGCAGGGGGCAGTCTGCCATACGGTCGGCCCGGATCAGAGGGTGCCGTTGTATTTGCTGTCGTAAATCGGCGTCGATTCCAGCCGGCCACTCGACAGGATGCGTTTCTGTTCCATCTTGGCATCCAGAGTCGGCTGGGTTGCCGGGGCCTCGGCGGCGGTCTTTTTCAGCTGAATATCCACCGCGCCGATGTCTTTCCCGGAATAGGTGACGCGCAGACTGCCCTGTTGCTTGGGGTCCGCAGAGGTGGTGAATTCGATCCGCAGGCGGGTATTGTCTTTGCCGACCAGTGTAAAGACCTGCTTGCCATCCTTGGCGTTGGCCTTCTGGGCCATGATATCGCCCTGAATGTCGCGGGTCGGGCTGTTCATGCGCATGATCAGGCCCTGAACACGGTCCTGAATATACTGGGCCTCCTTCGACTGGGCATTGTCAAAGTACTTGGCGAGATACTGGTTCAGCGCCTTGCCGTCGGGCCCGGTTTTTTCCAGCAGCTTGGTATTGTATTTGACCTTATCGGCCAGCGGCGCGTCGTCTTTCGGCTTTGGCACTTCTGCTGCCGTAGCACTGCGCGTCTGGCGGGCGGACGGGCGGATCCCGGCGCGACCCAGGACGGCATTGGCCCGCTGCAGCGCCTCTTCTTTCAGGGCCTCTTTCTCTGCGTCGCTCAGCTTGGTTTTGGCGGAGTTGGACAGAGAAACCGAGCTGGCATCCCCGAAAGGGTTTCCAGATTTCGGGTTCTCGATCCCGCTTTCTTTTGAATAGCGGTTGATCGAGGTCTGGGTTGAAGTCGCCACCTGGGTCTGGCGACTGCGGAGGGTCTGGAACATGTCATCGGAAGATGACTGGTTCAGGTAGGTAAGCAGTGATGTGATGGCCATGGCTGTCCCCGCACGCAAAGCAAAACAGATGAATCCATCTGGCCCCACAACCAGACCGATTCACGGCGTTCTGCGAATATGCAAAAAACACACCATTCGGCTTAACGTCTACGACTCCCGGCGGAATTTCAGGCGCAGAAAAAGGCGATCGGCAAAAAATGCCCACTGGATCTGTTGTGCCGAGGCGGCCTGTCGCATGCCGCATAGCATAACGGGCGGGTGCCGTTGCACCCGCCCGTCAAACCATCCTAAAACCGGCAGGGTCTTAGTAACGGTACATGTCCGGCTTGAACGGACCGGCCATCGCAACGCCGATGTATTCGGCCTGTGCCTGCGACAGGGTGGTCAGCTTCACGCCCAGCTTGGCGAGGTGCAGCAGAGCCACCTTTTCGTCGAGGTGCTTCGGCAGCACGTAGACCTGATTTTCGTACTTGTCGGCGTGGTTCCACAGCTCGATCTGGGCCAGCACCTGATTGGTGAAGGACGCCGACATCACGAAGCTCGGGTGGCCGGTGGCGCAGCCCAGATTCACCAGACGGCCTTCGGCCAGCAGGATGATGCGCTTGCCATCGGGGAATTCGACTTCGTCGACCTGCGGCTTCACATTGTGCCACTTCAGGTTCTTCAGGCCAGCGACCTGAATTTCGTTGTCGAAGTGACCGATGTTGCAGACGATCGCCCGGTCCTTCATCGCCCGCATGTGGTCAACGGTGATGATGTCGATGTTGCCGGTGGTGGTTACGAAGATGTCACCACGCGGGGCGGCATCTTCCATGGTGGTCACTTCGTACCCTTCCATCGCGGCCTGCAGGGCGCAGATCGGATCGATTTCGGTGACGATCACGCGGCAGCCGGACGCGCGCAGCGACTCGGCAGACCCCTTGCCCACGTCGCCGTAACCGGCAACGACGGCAACCTTGCCGGCCAGCATGACGTCGGTGGCGCGGCGGATGCCGTCAACCAGCGACTCGCGGCAGCCGTACTTGTTGTCGAACTTCGACTTGGTGACGCTGTCATTGACGTTGATGGCCGGAACCTTGAGGGTGCCCTTCTTGGCCATTTCATACAGACGGTGCACGCCGGTGGTGGTCTCTTCCGAGATGCCCTTCACGTCGGCCAGCAGTTCCGGGTACTTGTCGTGCATGATCTGGGTCAGGTCGCCGCCGTCATCCAGAATCATGTTCGGGCGCCAGCCGTTCGGGCCTTCGATGGTGGCTTCAATGCACCACCAGAACTCTTCCTCGTTCATGCCCTTCCAGGCGAAAACCGGAATGTTGGCGGCGGCAATGGCGGCAGCGGCCTGATCCTGGGTCGAGAAGATGTTGCAGGATGACCAGCGCACTTCCGCGCCCAGGGCCACCAGCGTCTCGATCAGGACAGCGGTCTGAATGGTCATGTGCAGGCAACCGGCAATACGGGCGCCCTTCAGCGGCTGGCTGGCACCATATTCCTCACGCAGGGCCATCAGGCCCGGCATTTCGGTTTCGGCAATCACGATTTCTTTCCGGCCCCAGTCGGCCAGAGACATGTCTTTTACCTTGAAGTCGGTAAAGGTCATTGCTGTGCTCCCGCAGCGATAATAGTCCAGCCTCATGTAGCAGAGGCCGGAGGGGATTGCAAGGGCGATATAAGGATATCTTTATATCTTCAACTCTACCCCAAGGCGGCGGCTTCATCTTCGGTCGCAACGGCGGCGATGAAGCGGGCGATCAGCTCCGGGTCCTTTTCGCCGGGGGCCGATTCCACGCCGGAGGAGACATCAACGCCCGGTGCTCCTGACTGGCGTATGGCGTCGGCCACGGTGTCCGGGGTCAGGCCACCAGCCAGAAGCCAGGGCGTTTCTGTCAGGTCGTGCCAGTCCTGCATCAGCGCCCACGGAAAGCTGATTGCGTTGCCGCCGGGCCGGTCCGCTCCGGCCGGGGGCTTGGCATCAAACAGCAGGAAGTCAGCAATGCCTGCGTAAGCCTTTGCGGTGTCAAGGTCGGCGGCGGTGGCCACCCCGATGGCCTTGATCACCTCAACCCCGTATTCCAGCCGGATGTGTTCGACCCGCTCCGGCGTTTCGTGGCCGTGCAGCTGCACCACATCCAGACGCAGGATGCGGAAAACGTCATCCAGTTCAGCGTCGGTGGGGTCAACGAACAGTCCGACTGTCTTCACTTCATCCCAGATATCCGGCGGCAGGTCAGCGACCATCTGCACCACCCGTTCCGGTGTCACGGCACGCGGGCTTTTGGGAAAGAAGACGAAGCCAAGAAAATCCGCACCGGCCTCAACGGCAGTTTCCACGGCTTCTTCATCGGTCAGGCCGCAGATTTTGATCAGGGTCTGGGATCCGGTCATTTACAGGCTCCCGCTCTGGGCGAGGCGGATTTCCTGCGCCACCCGGTGGGCGGCGGCCACCGGGTCGACTGCCGCCGTGATCGGTCGGCCGACCACCAGCATGTCCGCACCCGCCTGCAGGGCATCGGCGGGGGTCATGATGCGCTTCTGGTCATTGGTGGCGGACCATGCCGGACGGACACCGGGCACGATCAGTCTGAAGTTCGGCCCGCAGGCTTCCCGCAGCATGGCGGCTTCATGGGCAGAGCAGACAACGCCGTCAATCCCGCATTCACGCGCCAGAAGGGCCAGTTCCAGCACCTGATCGGAGACACTGCGGGAGACCCCGGTGGCCGACAGGTCGTTCTGGTCCATGCTGGTCAGTACGGTTACGGCCAGCACCAGCGGACGGGTGACCAGATGTTTGGCGGCACCGTCGTGCGAAGCATCGACAGCGGCCTTCATCATGTCGCGGCCCCCGGCCCCGTGGACATTGACGATGGCCGGGCGGGCGGCACAGGCAGACCGCACCGCCCCGGCCACGGTGTTGGGGATATCGTGGAACTTGAGATCCAGAAACACCGGGACATCGTCGCTGGCCTTCGACACTTCCCGCACCCCTTTGGGGCCGTTGGCGACGAAGAATTCCAGCCCCAGTTTTACCCCTCCGGCGGCTTCGGCGACCTTGGCGGCCATCGTGGTGGCTTCCGCCACATCGGGCGTGTCGAGGGCAACGAACAGCGGATTGGGGAATGCGGTCATCACGGTCTTCCGGTCAAAATCAGTCAACCGTGCCGTTATACCATCCTGCGCCGCGCCTGCCACCCGCCTATGCGGGGACGGCAACCCTCTCCAGCATATCCAGCAGCCGTTCGGTGGCACCCCGGCCGAACCACTGGTCGAGGTCGTCGCCTTCCTTCGGGTTCTGCAACATCACCATCAATTCGCCGAACAGCCCGTCGCACAGGGCCGCGAAGTGCTGTGGTGTCGGGCGGAAGACATTCGGCCACGCCTCAGACCGCATGGTTTCCATAAAAATCCCCCGGACCTCGTCAGTGTGCTCAAACGCCTGAACCAGCCGGATCAGGGTTTTCAGCAGCAGCAGGCGGGATGGGGGATGCCCCAGAAGAATCCGCCGTAGCTCAACATCCTGCACATTGGGAAAGCGGCTGATCAGGCGGCTGACGTCGGCATTCAGGTCGGAATAGGGCAGGGTTCCCAGCACTTCCCGCAGAAAGACCCCAAGCCGTGACAGACAGTGACGGGGCAGGGCCAGTGATCCTTCCTTCCGCTCCGTCACCAGCCCCTGGGGGTAAAACGCCATCACCAGACGCAGCAGAAAATCAGACCGTCGATCCCAGGCCGGGCGCTCGATCGGTTCGGCCCGCAGGGCGTCGGCGGCGGCATCCTTGACCATCCGGGACGCACAGGCACCGCAGGCAACCCGCATGCGGCTGATCTGGCCTTTTACATAATGATCGGTTTCGGCCTTCAGCCGCTCTCCGCCTTTGGCCTCGGCCACCCGGACCGCCAGTGTTCCGATATCTTCGGCCAGCCGGATCATTTCCGGGCCACCGACGCCAAGGCGGATACGTTCATTTTCCAAGGTCACACACAGGCTCCCCGACAAAGGCCTTTGATTTTACGCGTATTGCCGCCCCTCGACTTCCCCCATCAATAGGGCGGCTACTTTCGAATGGTTGAGAACATCACAAGGCTATACATCTTAGCAATAGAACTTCTGTCTGATCAGCCAAATCGCTGAGTGCTTTTTGTTTCGCGATTCTCTCTGCCGTGGTCAGCCCGGGATCTGCGGAGAGGGGGAGGGCGGCAAAAGCGGTTGTTCCCAACAGAAGGGATCGACTACTCTGGGGCCAGAGTGTGGGGGCAGTGTGGGGCCGGAATCCGGGTCCACCTTCAGGCCCCTGCCCAACTGTCTTCTGACCCGGAGAATCCGATGCCCCTGTTCGTCATTCACTGCTTTGACAAGCCCGGCCACCTGCAGGTCCGCCTTGATGCCCGCAGTGCCCATCTGGAATATGCAAAGGAATGGGAACAGCACATGGTCATCGGCGGTCCGCTGCTGACCCCGGATGGTCAGGGCATGGTCGGGTCGATGATCATTATGGATCTGCCGGATCTGCAGGCTGCCTATGATTGGTGTGCCAATGATCCCTATGGCCGGGCGGGGCTGTTCGAGAGCGTGACCGTCCGCCCCTACCGGGGCCTGCTCGGCAGCGCCAAACAGGCCTGATCCGTCACCGTGATGCCTGTCAGGAGTCTGCGATGCCCCTGTGGCTGATGAAGTCTGAGCCGGAAACCTGGTCGTGGGATCAGCAGGTGTCAAAAGGCACCGAGGCCTGGACCGGTGTCCGCAATCATCAGGCTGCGGGCTTCCTGAAGGCGATGCAGGTGGGGGACCGGTGTTTTTTCTATCATTCCAACACCGGTAAGGCGGTGGTGGGGATCGTGACGGTGGTGCGCGGGGCTTACCCCGACCCCACCGATCCCGCTGGCCGGTTTGTCTGTGTTGATGTCGCGGCAGACCGCCCGCTGCCTTTCCCCGTGCCTCTGGCCCGGATTAAGGAACAGCCGGAGCTGTCGGCCATGATGCTGTTGAAACAGGCCCGCCTGTCGGTGATGCCGGTGACGGGCCCGGAATGGGATGTGGTCTGCCGGATGGGGGGCTGTCAGGCCCTGCGGGAGAGGGCGCCGGGATGACGGATCTGCGATGACTGAGCCGAAGCAACAGGGCCGCGGCCCGACCACTTTTCCGCTGTCTGCCCTGCGCGACCCCGGATGTAAGGAAGTGGTGATCGACAGTGCCGGGGAACGGTCCGGGATTTTTGTGGTCCGGCAGGGTGATCTGATCCGGGCCTATGTCAATTCCTGCCCGCATCAACGGGTGCCGCTGAACTGGAAGCCCGACACCTTCCTGACGCCGGAGCTTGATGCAATCCAGTGTTCCCTGCATCGGGCCCTGTTCCGGATCGAGGACGGGTTCTGTACGGCCGGCCCCTGTGCCGGACGGTCCCTGACAGCGGTGGCGGTACGGGTAGAGGCTGGGATAGTGACCGTTGACTTTCCTGCCCCGGCTGCCACATCCGGGGGGGTATCCCCTGTGGGGCTGCCCTGATCCTGCCATATCCACCGGGCATTTTTCTGTCCCGGTTTTCCTGATTCTGTGTGTCTGACTGAAACGAGCCCCGACTGCCATGCCATCCCTGTCTTCCCTGTTACGACTCCTCCCGGCCCTGCTGCTGGCCCTGACCGTTCTGGTCACTGCCCCTGCAGGATATGCAGCCGGGGCGCCGGAAAAGCGCCCGGCGGCGGATGTTTTCAAGGCGGCCTCTGCGCTGTTTGACGGTGCGGAAAAGCGGATCGTCGATGCCGAGGCTGGCCGGGGCAAGATTGATGATCTGTCCCTGCAGACTCTGCGGGCTCAGCTGCAGGATCAGGGGCATGCCCTGACCCCGCTGATCGCAGACCTCAACACCGAAAAGCAGGGCGTTGCTTCAGAGCTTGAGGCCCTTGGTCCGGCACCGGAAGACAAGGATGCCGAGGCGAAAGATGTGGCGGCGGTGCGGCAGCGTCTGGCGTCACAGACCGCGCAGATTGATGCCGAAATCAAGCAGGCCCAGCTGATGCGGGTACAGGCACAGTCCCTGTCACAGCGAATCTCTTCTGTGCTGCGGGTCCGATTCGCCAATCAGCTGTTCAGCCGCGCCCCTCTGCCGCTGAACCCCGGCACCTGGGCTTTGGCGGCGCAGGAACTGGATGAGCAGTCCTCCGGCCTTGGGAAGTCCGTTGCCTCTGCCCAGTCGATAAACTGGTCTGATGCTGCTGTACAGACAACCGTGCGCAATCTGGTGGTGACGCTGCTGCTCGGCCTGCTGCTGGTATGGCCGGTGCGCCGCTGGCTCAACCGGCGCCTGCTGCCGTCCTGGAGTGATGAGCGGGAGCTCGGATTTTCTGAACGGGTCTGGGTGGCGGTACGCCGGGCGCTTATCCGTCTGCTGCCCTTCGCACTGTTTCTGGGGATGGTCAACGCGGTGATTTTCAGCGCCTCGATCCTCAGTCCCAGCAACGCGCAGGTGTTTGGGGTTCTGTCCGGGGCCCTGATCGGTTTTCTGGTCAATTCCAGTCTGGTGTGGGCGGCGTTTTCACCGACCAAACCGGGGTGGCGAGTGGTTCCGCTGCCCGATAAGTCCGCGCGCTCTGTCAGCCATCTGATCACTGCCGTTCTTCTGATTCTGATCCTCGACACTGTTCTGGCTGCGGCCCTGACCCTGTACGATGTTTCGGTGGAAGCGGCGAGTGTTTCGCTGTTCACCGTCACCGTGGCGCTGATTGTGCCGTTGCTGCTGCTGTGCCGGGCCCGCCCGTGGCATAGCGATATGGATTCGCGTCTGGTTCTGCATAGCCGCTGGCTGCGGTGGCCGGTTTCTGCGACTGCTCTCGCCGCGTTCATCGCCGGTGCGGTCGGGTATGTCGAGTTCGGGCATTATCTGGCGACCAATCTGGTGCAGACACTGGTGATCTGCGCGGTTGCGGTGGTGCTGTATGTGGTTCTGCGGGAACTGCTCAACAGTGCCCTGCGCCGGACCGGGGTCTTTTCTGCCGAGACCACGGACCAGGCGGTGGATGAAGAGCATGCCCGTGGCGATGCCATGGTGCGGTTCTGGGTTAATGTGGTGATTGCCTCGGCGGTGGGCATTCCGGCGTCGATCGTCCTGCTGCTGGTCTGGGGGGTCGGGCAGGAGGCGCTGGAGTCAGCATGGCGTCTGTTTGTTGACGGGGTGACCATCGGCGGAATCAATCTGTCGGTCATCAACCTGTTTTCAGCCCTGGTGGTGTTTGCCATCCTGCTGTTTGCCACCCGTCTGGTGAAAAACGTGCTGGAAACCCGGGTGTTGCCGATGACCCGTCTGGATGCGGGGTTGCAGCATTCGTTCTCCACCTCGGTCGGGTATATCGGCACGGTGATCGCCGTGCTGGGGGCGGCATCCACGCTGGGGTTCGGCCTGTCTAATCTGGCGATCGTCGCCGGTGCCCTGTCCGTCGGTATCGGTTTTGGTCTGCAGACCATTGTGAACAATTTTGTATCCGGCCTGATCCTGCTGTTTGAACGCCCGATCAAAGTCGGTGACCGTGTTGTGTCGGGGGGGACGGAAGGATATGTCCGTAAGATCAAGGTGCGTGCCACCGAGATCGAGACCTTTGACCGGGCTACGGTGATTATCCCGAACTCGGCGCTGATCACCGCGCCGGTGACCAACTGGTTCCTCAACAACCGGTTCGGGCGGGGGGTGATCAATATCGGCGTCGATTATGATGCGGATCCGGATCGGGTCCGGGATATTCTGCTGGACTGTGCCCGGGCCCATCCGCGGGTGATTCAGTCTTCGGCCTCCCCCAGCGCCTTTCTGATGAACTTTGGCGACAGTGCGCTGGAATTCTCCCTGCGCTTCCAGCTTGAGGATGTTGAGGTTGCCACCTCCGCCTCCAGCGAAATTCGCATCAATATCCTCAAGCGTCTGCGGGCTGAGGGAATTGGTATTCCCTTCCCGCAGCGCGAGGTCCGGATGCTGAACGACGGGTCGAAACAGTCCTGATCTGCCGGTAAAGAAAAAAGGGCGGCTCTGACGGGCCGCCCTTTTTTAACGCATATCCCGGGGTGACTTATGCCCCCAGACGGGCACGGAACCGCAGGCGCATATAATCGGCCCACCAGCCGCCGGACCCGTCCCGCAGCGCCGGGGCCATCGCTGCCACCGCTTCGTCCAGAATGGCCTGCCGCTCGGTCTCTTCCAGTCCGGCGACAAAGGGACCGGCAAAGGTTTCCAGCCACCCGGCCATGCCGGTGGGCAGCGGGGTCGGCCGGGGCACCAGCGCGATGTCCTCGATCACGAAGCCATGCCGGATCAGCAGGGCAGAGTATTCCTCAACTGTCGGGAAATACCACGGGTTCCGGGGGGCGGGGTCAATGTTCCGGCGGTTCAGGGCGGCGGTGAGGGCCGTGACCACGGCAGCAACGTTGCCGAAACCGCCGAACTCGGCGACAAAGCGCCCGCCGGGTACCAGGGCACGGGCGACACCGGCGACCACCGGTTCCGGCCGGGTCATCCAGTGCAGGGCGGCATTAGAGAACACCGCCTCAAAGCAGGCGGAATAGTTCAGGGCATGGCCATCCATCACCTCGGCGGTCAGGCCCCGGGCCCGGGCGGCGTCAATCATCGCTGCGGATCCATCCACCCCGGTGACCACCGCGCCGCAGGCCACCAGTTTTTCGGTCAGCGCGCCGTCACCGCAGCCGAGGTCGAGAATCCGCTCCCCCTCCGCCGGGGCCAGCAGGGTCAGGACTGGCGCGCCAAGCACCGGCACGAATCCGGCGTTGGCCTGATAGCGTCCGGCATCCCAGATCTGCCCGGTTGATGCTGTGGTCATGATTTTGTCTCCTCCGCCGGGGGCGGCTCTGTCTGTTTCAGGGATCCTGCATACAGGAACGGGGGTGGATTTCTCCACCCCCGTCTGCAATTTTCCGGTCAGGGATCCTGTCCGGCGGACTGGCCCCGGTTATTTCCGGCGGGCCAGCGGCTCGTTCGGCTGCAGTTCGGCATCCCACGGGAACAGAAGCCAGGTGGTCTGTTCGATCGGCACCACGAAGGTATCCACCGCATCCTGCCCCTGCGGCTTGGCATAGACGGTGGCGATATGGGCCTTCGGCAGCAGCTTTTTCACCAGACGGGCAGTAACGCCGGAGTCGACGAGGTCGTCGACCACCAGCCAGCCTTCGCCATCGCCGACGATGTCTTTCTGCACGTCCTTGATCACCGTCGGGTCGCCCTGCACCCGGTCGTCGTAGGAGACGATGGAGATACAGTCAATCAGGCGGATGTCCAGCTCACGGGCCAGAATCGACGACGGGATCAGGCCGCCACGGGTGATGGCGACGATGCCCTTGAACGGGGCCATCTGCACCAGCTTGTGGGCCAGCATGCGGGTGTCGCGGTGGAACAGTTCCCACGCGATCGGAAGATAACGGCTGGCGGTATAGTCTTTCATCTCAGGGCTTCCGGGTTGGGTGAGGCCGGGGAAACGCCGGTCAGACCCCTTTCTTCAGGGGCTGGAGGCGGAAAGTCCGGCCTGTGAAATTTTCGTGCTTTACCAGAAGCGCGCCATTTTAAACAATGACGCCAAATTCGGAAGCCCCCTCGGCGGGTGCGGATGCCTTAAATTTTGCATTTCCGCACCTGATCCGGCCCCGGGGGCAACCGGATCCTCGGAGGCCCGGGTATCGGGCCCTCCTGAGATCAGACTGAGCAAACGGGATCATCGATGCTGCATACCGCCTCTGCCCTGCGTGGCCTGATCGCCGCCCCGCACCATCTGGCCGCCCAGAGCGGCCTCGCCATCCTGCGGGAGGGCGGCAATGCCATCGAGGCCATGGTGGCAGCGGCGGCGACCATTGCGGTGGTTTATCCCCATATGAACAGCCTGGGCGGGGATGGCTTCTGGCTGATCCACGAGCCCGGGCGTCCGCCGGTGTCGATTGACGGTTCCGGGGCGGCTGCCCGGCAGGCCGATGCGGCCCAGTACCGCAGCAAAGGGTTTTCCGGCATGCCGCTGCACGGGCCGCTGGCGGCCTGTACGGTGGCGGGCACGGTTTCGGGCTGGCAGTCGGCGCTGGAGATTTCTGCCAGCCGCTGGAACGGAACCCTGCCGCTGGAACGGCTGCTGGAAGATGCTATCCAGTATGCCCGCAACGGTTTTCCGGTGGCGTCCGCACTGCACGCGATGGCCCGGCGGCAGCGCCCGGTGCTGGAGGCGGTGCCAGGCTTCCGGGATTTCATGCTGATCGGCGGGTCAGTGCCGGCCGAAGGAGCCATTCTGCGCACGCCGGCGCTGGCCACCACGCTGGAGCTGCTGGCCCGGAACGGGCTGGATGATTTCTACCGGGGCGAGGTCGCCCGGCGGATCGCCGCCGATCTGGCCCGCTGCGGCAGTCCGCTGAAGGCCGAGGATCTGGCCCGGCACCGTCCGGTGCGGCGGCGTCCGCTGGCGACGCAGGTTGACGGCGGTATCTCTCTGTTCAATGCCCCGCCGCCGACGCAGGGGCTGACGGCCCTGATGGTTCTGGCGCTGGTTGACCGCCTCAACCCGACAGAGGCGGAAGGCTTTGACCATATCCATTCCATCGTCGAGGCCACCAAGGTGGCCCTGAAGGTGCGGAATGCCCATGTCACCGATCCGCTGAGTATGGAGGTTCATCCGACCACGTACCTGCACGACTCGGTGCTCGACCGGCTGGCGGAAGAGATTGACCGTCACAGGGCGGCCCCGTGGCCTGCCCGTCTGGGGGACGGGGATACGGTGTATCTCTGTGCTGCTGACGGCGAGGGGCGGATGGTCAGCTTTATCCAGAGCGTCTATCACGGCTTTGGATCAGGGGTGGTGCTGCCGGAGACCGGGATTCTCTGGCACAACCGGGGGGCCGGTTTCACGCTGGAGCAGGATCACCCCAACTGTCTGCGGCCGGGGCGCAAGCCGATGCACACGCTGGCTCCGGCGCTGGCCAAGTTCCGGGATGGCCGGGTGATGGCCTTCGGGACCATGGGGGGGGACGGCCAGCCGCAGACGCAGGCCGCCCTGTTTACCCGTTACGCCCGTTTCGGGCAGTCGCTGCAACAGGCGGTGTCTGCTCCGCGCTGGGTGTTGGGGAAGAGTTATGGCGACTCGAAGCCCCATGACCTGAAGCTGGAAAACCGTTTCTCTCCGGCGCTGTATGACGCGCTGGAGCGGGCGGGGCATGAGATTGCCGTGCTGGGGGCCTACGAAGACATTATGGGCCATGCCGCCGCTGTGGTGCGGCACCCAGATGGCCTGCTGGAAGGGGCGGCAGACCCGCGCAGCAATGGGGTGGTTGCCGCATTCTGACGGGTTTCTTCATGGGCTGTGACTGATCATGCCGCCGCGCGTCAGAGAGGCGGCTTTGATCAGGGCAAACACCGGTTGTCCGGGATGCAGGCCGAGATCGTCGGCGGCCGCCCGTGTGATCCTAGCGGCCAGCTGGCCGTCTCCGGGCAGGCGGAGGGTGGCATCCAGTGTACCGCTGCCGCTGCTGTCGAGTCCGGTCAGGGTGGCGGCAAGAATGTTGCGGGTGCTGATCGCGCGGGGCCGTTCCAGCGCCAGCGCGACATCGCGGGCAAAAATCCGGACCCGGACCCTTTGACCGTGACTGATGCGGTCGTCCGTTGTCTCAGCCCCGATCCACAGCGGCCCGGCGGTGGTCTGAACTTGCAGGGATCCAGGGTGTATTCCGGTCACCTCGGCGGCAAGCACGGTGGCAGGGTCCTGCCCGCCGGTCAGCGGCCATAGATCGCGGCGGTTCAGCAGCGTTTCCACCGGCCCCTGTGCTGCGACCTGCCCCCGGTCGATCAGTACCAGATCATCGGCCAGCCGCAGCACTTCTTCCATCGAATGGGTGACGTACAGGACCGGGATGCCGAACTCCTGCGGTAACCGGGCCAGAAAGGGCAGAATTTCCGCTTTCCGGGCGCTGTCCAGTGCTGCCAGCGGCTCATCCATCATTAACAGCCGGGGGGATGACAGCAGGGCCCGGCCAACGGCCACCCGCTGTTTCTCCCCCCCGGACAGGGAGGCCGGACGACGGTCCAGCAGAGAAGATACTCCGAGCATCTCCGCCACCGGCCCGAGGGTCAGGCGGCGGTCTTCCGGCGGACACAGGGACCAGCCGAACTGAAGGTTGCTGCGTACGGACAGGTGCGGAAACAGGCGGGCATCCTGAAATACCAGTCCCAGCCGCCGGGTTTCCGGCGGCAGGTTGTGGCGGGGGCGGCAGCCGGGGGTGCGCTCAAACAGAACGCGGTCCCCCAGTCGGATCAGGCCCCGGTCCGGGGTCTGCAGTCCTGCGATCAGCGTCAGCAGGCTGCTTTTTCCGGCCCCCGACGGGCCAAAGACCGCCGTGATACCCGGCTCTCCGCCACCGACCGACAAGGCAAGCAACAGGGAAAGATCCCCTTGCTGGCGGGCAATATCGACGGTCAGCATGGCCGGTCCTCTGGTTTGGAATAGGATGCCACAGTGCCGTTAAATCAGCGGAACGCCAAGGGCCCCCGGCTGATCAATGCCGATCGCGTTGCCGTCACCGTTGACCAGCGCACCGGTGGCACCGCTCCGGCCGAGATCCAGCTGGAAACTGGCATTCTGGACGTTCTCGGCGGCGCGCTGGGCCCACTTCTCGATTTCTTTCTCTTTGGCCGGATAGGCTTTTTTCCAACGGCGGGCGGCTTCGGCGATTTTGGACAGCGAATCGGCTTTGGCGATGGAGCTGGTTTTGTCGAAGTTTTCCTTAAACGAGCTGTCTTCGTTGATGGCCTTCTCGATCAGTTCCTTCATCCGGGGTTCGCCCCGGACTTTCAGGCTACCATCGGCGGCTTTGTAGACGCTGATGTTGCCATCCACCGGAATTCGGCTGCGGGACAGGATGCTGTTCAGCTGATCACCCAGCGCGATTACTGCCTTGCGCAGAGACCCGGTGAAGTCGTAATTGCCGTCTTTATCCGGTGACAGGCCCAGTGCCTTCCCGGCTGCAGCGACTTTCTGCTCAATCCCCTGCAGGGTTGCTTCGGCCTGACCGCTGGCGGACAGGGCCACGGTGCTGGCTGCCCCGGTGACCGCGGCGGCCCCGGCCTGCTCGGTGGCCTTCGAGTCGTCATCGGACCAGGCGGTTTTGGTCGCGTAAGGGGTGCGGGACAGGGCCTGTGTCCAGATATCGCGGGATGTTGTGCCGATTGCGTCAGCCATGGCGGGCTCCGGGTTTAGAAAAAGGGACACCGGTGTGTACGGTGGAGGACTATCCCGGAAGCAAAAACAAAGCCATATCCGCAGGCCGCGGCAGACCTGCAAAGATCATTAAGAGAGCTGTTTTCAGGTCGGTAAATGGTTTGCAGACGGCCTGAAAGGCGTGGTCTGCCCGCCTGTGGCGGCCCGGACCGGGCACATTTTTCCTACTTTATGGGGAATAGGGGGTAAAAAATTCACCCCTTGGTTAGACCGTCAGTCGATGGGGATCTCTTCTGCGGTCACCCGGCGGCGGCAGCCCCAGTCCCCGATGGTGGTATTCAGGGTATCGACCACAAAAAAGCGGGCGGCGTCACGGTCATAGCCTGAGGCAATCAGGTCGTCATAGTCGGTATAGACATGGCGGGCATGGGCAACCAGTGACAGCCATGCCGCAGCCTCCGCCGAGGCGGTCCGCAGTCCCCGGCTGTCAAGGGCATGGTCAATCACCGCCCCCTGATCGTAGCGTGGCAGATCAGGGGCCAGACGACGCAGGGCTGCTTTTAAATCATCAACACGGGACATCGGCGGACTCCTCTCTTCTGTCGGCTGGGGTGAACAGGACTCTTCCCCGGTGGGCATCCTGTGGCATAAGGGGCCAACCACCCCAAGGGAACCCAGACATCAATGATACGGTTTGAAAACATCACCAAGCAGAATGGTCATCGCATTCTGTTCGTCGAAGCCTCCGCCGCCCTGAACCGTGGCGAAAAAATCGGTCTCGTCGGTCCCAACGGGGCCGGAAAGACGACGCTGTTCCGTCTGGTGACTGGCGAGGAATTGCCCGATGAAGGGCAGGTCTCCACTGAAAAGAATGTGTCGGTCGGATACTTCAATCAGGATGTCGGTGAAATGGCCGGCCGCAGTGCGGTGGCGGAGGTGATGGACGGGGCCGGGCCGGTCAGCGCTGTGGCCGCCGAACTGGCCGAGCTGGAAGTGGCGATGTGCGATCTTGACCGCGAGGATCTGGATGCGGTCATCGAGCGCTACGGCGAGGTACAGGCCAGGTTCGAGGAGCTGGGCGGCTATGCGCTGGAAGGCCGGGCCCGCGAGGTTCTGGCCGGGCTCAGCTTCAGTCAGGAGATGATGGACGGTGACGTCGGTCTGCTGTCCGGGGGCTGGAAGATGCGTGTGGCGCTGGCCCGCATCCTGCTGATGCGCCCTGATGTGATGCTGCTTGACGAACCGAGCAACCATCTGGATCTGGAAAGCCTGATCTGGCTGGAAGGCTTCCTGAAGGGGTATGACGGTGCGCTGCTGATGACCTCGCATGACCGCGAGTTCATGAACCGGATCATCAACAAGATCATCGAAATTGATGGCGGCACCCTGACCACCTATTCCGGCGACTATGAATTTTACGAACGCCAGCGGGCGTTGAATGAAAAGCAGCAGCAGGCCAAGTTTGAGCGGCAGCAGGCGATGCTGGCGAAGGAACTGGAGTTCATTGAACGCTTCAAGGCCCGGGCGTCTCACGCGGCTCAGGTGCAGAGCCGGGTTAAGAAGCTGGATAAGATCGAGCGGTTTGAGCCGCCGAAGCGCCGTCAGGTGGTGTCGTTCGATTTTGCGCCCGCTCCCCGCTCCGGTGAGGATGTTGCCGTTCTGCGCGGGGTGCATAAGGGCTATGGCAGCCGCACCATCTATCAGGATTTCGACCTGACGATCCGCCGGAAGGAACGCTGGTGTGTCATGGGGGTCAACGGTGCCGGTAAATCGACCCTGCTGAAGCTGGTCGCCGGGGCCAGTCAGCCGGATTCCGGGACCGTCACCATCGGCGCCAGTGTCCGCATGGGGTACTTCTCGCAGCACGCCATGGAAACGCTGGATGGCGATAAGACCATCTTTGAAACGCTCGACACCCAGTTCCCGCAGGCGAATCAAGGGGTTTTGCGGGCGCTGGCCGGATGCTTCGGCTTTTCCGGGGATGATGTGGAAAAGCCGTGCCGGGTGCTGTCAGGGGGCGAGAAGGCCCGGTTGGTGATGGCGATCATGCTGTTTAATCCGCCGAACTTTCTGGTGCTCGACGAACCGACCAACCACCTTGATCTCGATACCAAGGAAATGCTGATCAAAGCGCTGTCTGCCTATGAAGGCACCATGCTGTTTGTCTCGCACGACCGGCATTTTCTTGCCGAACTGTCAAACCGGGTTCTGGAGCTGACCCCGGAGGGGATTCATCAGTACGGCGGCGGCTATACCGAGTATGTGGCCCGTACCGGGCAGGAAGCGCCGGGGCTGCGGTCCTGACCGGTCACCGCTGATCAGAGACACTCCGGGCACAGGCTGAGTCTGAGCCCGGAGTGCCGCTTTGCCCAATAGACCCAAGTCTCTTCATTTACGGCTGCTGTCATCCATCGGGTGCCCGGCGCGTACCAAAATGTGTACCGGCTTGGTCCCCAAATGGAGATCGCTGCCCCGGCGGAGAGGGCAAGAACATCTGAGAATGCCTTGATTTGGCAAAGAAAAACCGCCCGGCGCTGATTGGCGCGGGCGGTCTGAATTCTGGCGGAGAGGGAGGGATTCGAACCCTCGATACGGTTTCCCGTATACACACTTTCCAGGCGTGCGCCTTCAACCACTCGGCCACCTCTCCACAAATTTTCCGGTCATAAGGTTAGGCAGGTTGATTGCCCTTAAGGACCGGTCGCTTCCGGGTGTTCCCCGTCGCGAGGCCGTTTAGATAGCCGACCGGACTGCTGAATGCAAAGGCTTTTTTCCGTCAGGGGGATATTTTTTTAATTCGCCCCTCTTTGGCAGAAAACTTTATAGATTTTTTAGGGCGTTCCAGAGACACTCTCACACACCAGTAGAAGGTCGTCCGCTTACCCGCTTTGCGTATCCGGCAGCATCCGTCCCTATGTCAGGGGAGCATTCCGCCGGTCAACCGCGTCAAGGCTCAGGCAAGACCGGCGGCCCGGGCTTTGTCGACTCTCTCAGCGACGCGGGGACCATCATGATGGGACGGTTCTTCGGATGGCTTGTTCTTGGGCTGGCCTTTCTGGCCGCCTCAGCCGATGCAGTGCTTGCGCTTGGTTCTGCCGGGCGCGATACGCTGGCAACCGGCGAAATCCTGACCCTTCTGGCCGGGCAGGCCCCGGTAACTCCCGATAACTCTCATCTGCATCTGCCATGGGCCGTGACGTCATGGCTGCTGCAGCTGCCGGCATGGATGGTGATGGGCGGGCTGGGGGTGACCCTGCTGCTGCTGTTCCGTCCCCGCAAGGTGTCGCTGGCGTATCAGGCCCGCCGCCGCCGCTCTTCTTTCCAGTGATGGTGCCAGATGATGGTGTCAGATCTTTTCCGGCCATGCCTGTCTGGGTCTGACCCGATGGATGCGTCTGACCGGGATACCTGACTTTTTTACACGCCTATCCGCAGGAAGGGCTTTCGTCTGATCTTCCGGCCCGCTACATAAGACAGCAGTCGCATTGCTCTGTCAGGTCAGCCATGCCATTCTGCAGCGGCCCGGGTTCTCTTCCGGCTGCCGGTGTGGGGAATGGCCTTCCGGCGCTTGGGAGTGATCATACAATCAGTCCGGCTGCTTCCCCTCCGCAGCCGCAGCCAGTAAGGAAAGGGCCGTCCCGTGCCATCGAGAATCGAGCAGCTGTGCGTCGAAAAAGGCATGAAGATGACCGAGCAGCGCCGCGTCATCGCCCGCGTCCTGTCGGATGCGTCCGACCACCCGGATGTGGAGGAAGTGTACCGCCGGGCCACCGAGATTGATCCGAAGATTTCCATCGCCACGGTGTACCGCACCGTCCGCCTGCTGGAAGAAGCGGAGATTCTCGCCCGTCACGATTTTGGGGATGGACGGGCCCGCTATGAGGAAGTGCAGGACGAGCATCATGATCATCTGATCGATGTAAAGTCCGGCAAGGTGATCGAGTTCCATAACGATGAGATTGAGGAACTGCAGCGCCGTATCGCTGCCAGTCATGGCTTCAAGCTGGTCGGGCACCGGCTGGAGCTCTATGGCGTGCGGATGGACGAGCAGGAATAAGCTGATCTCAGAGTGAAAGCGTTTCTCTGCTACAGTGCTTTCCCGGGGTGTCCCGGTTGCCAAGGGCCACAGGTTTCTGTGGCCCTTTTATCATGATTTACGGTACATCTGGTGTCCTGCTGCCCGGTCATCCGCGATCCGGCGGCAGGCGATTTGATGCGCCCCACCTTTGTGTGCCCGGGAACGGGCCGCCACACAGACAGGATAGACGATGGCCGCGTTTGACGCCCTGACCGAAGGGTCTCAGGAAATCCGCCTTGCCGAAAACGACCGTGAAATTGCCGCTGCACAGGCGCTCCGGTACCGTGTGTTCTATGACGAGATGGGGGCCAAGCCGACGGCGGAAATGGCTGCCGTGCTGCGGGATTTTGATGATTTTGACGCGGTGTGCGATCACCTGCTGGTGATTGACCGCAACCGGGGTGCCGGAGCTGAGGGCATTGTCGGCACGTACCGGCTGATGCGTCGCAGCAGTGTGGCCGAGATCGGTCGGTTTTACTCAGTGTCGGAATATGACCTCAGTGCGGTGCTGAGTTATCCGGGCGAAATTCTCGAACTCGGGCGCTCCTGCGTTGATGCCGCGTATCGTAATAAGCTGACCATGCAGCTGCTGTGGCGTGGTATTGCGGCGTACGTCTTCCATCATAAGATTGAGCTGATGTTCGGCTGTGCCAGCCTGCACGGCACCGACCCGCAGAAACTGGCGCTGCCGCTGTCCTATCTGTACCATTATCACCGCGCCCCCGACGCGCTGTGTCCGAAGGCTCTGCCCGGTCTGTATACCCCGATGAATCTGCTGGCAAAGGATGACATCAACCCGGTGCGCGGGCTGGCGTCTCTGCCGCCGCTGGTGAAAGGGTATCTGCGGCTGGGTGGGTTTATCGGCGACGGGGCCGTGATTGATCACCAGTTCAACACCACGGATGTGTGCGTGATTGTTAAAACCGATATGGTTTCTGACAAATACTATAAGCACTACGACCGTACTGCCCGTTCGGAAGCCCCCTGATGTTCGCTGTCATTTCCGCCACCGTGCGGCTGTTGCTCTATGTTCTGTGGACATTGGTGATGATGCCGGTCTACAGCGTTGCCCTGCTGGCAGGCACCGGATACCGCGCGATATCCTGCTTTTACTGGCGGATGACGGCAGAGCACATCCTGCGCATGAAGATTGTGGTGCGTGGTCGGTTGGTACCGCAGCGGCCATTGCTGTGTGTTGCCAATCACGTCAGCTACCTTGATATCATTGCGCTCGGCAGTTTTGTGCAGGGCAGCTTTGTGGCAAAGGCGGAAGTCCGTGGTTGGCCGGGCTTCGGGATTCTGGCCCGTCTGGCCCGCACGGTTTTCATCGACCGCCGTCAGACGGCCGTAGCTCGCAGCCGCAGCCAGATTGCCGATGCCCTGCGCCGGGGCGAGCCGCTGATTTTGTTCCCGGAAGGCACGTCTTCTGACGGCAACCGGGTTCTGTCGTTCCGCAGCAGCCTGTTTAACGTGGCGGAGCAGGATGTTGACGGCCAGCCGGTGACGGTACAGCCGGTGTCGATTGCCTATACCCGTCACTGGGGGGTGCCGATGGGCTATGGTCTGCGCCCGCTATATGCCTGGTATGGGGATATGGATCTGGCGACCCACCTGTGGGAAGTCTTGCTCGAAGGCGGTTTTACGGTGGAAATTGACCTGCTGGAGCCGGTGACGCTGGCCCAGTGCGGTGACCGTAAGGCACTGGCCCGTCATTGCGAATCGGCGGTGCGCCGGGGTATGAACGGGGCACTGAGCGGGCGCCCGGTTGTGGCGCCCGTGCCCGTTGCGGTGACGCTGCCAGAGGTGGCCGCGTCCGGCAGTAAGGCAGACTAAAGAAGGCCAGCCCGGTCTATGCACCCTGTGCAGGGCCGGGGCAAGCCCGTTCCGGGGGCATTGTGTCGTCCACAATGCCCCTTCTGCTTGTCCGGGCCCCCCCTCAGCACTCCACCACGTTGACGGCAAGGCCGCCCTGTGAGGTTTCCTTGTATTTGCTCTGCATATCCAGCCCGGTCTGACGCATGGTTTCGATCACCCGGTCGAGGGAAACCTTGTGGGTGCCGTCCCCGCGCAGCGCCAGCCGGGCGGCGTTGATCGCCTTGACCGCGCCCATGGTGTTGCGTTCGATACAGGGGACCTGTACCAGACCGCCGATCGGGTCGCAGGTCAGGCCGAGGTTATGTTCCATGCCAATCTCGGCGGCATTCTCAACCTGTGCCGGGGTGCCACCCAGAACCGCGGCAAGGGCACCGGCCGCCATCGAGCAGGCGACGCCGACTTCTCCCTGACAGCCGACTTCAGCCGCCGAGATTGAGGCCCGCGTTTTATACAGCGCGCCGATGGCCGCGGCGGTCAGCAGAAAATCCTGCACTCCGGCGGCGGTGGCCCCGGGACAGAAGCGTTCGTAATAGGCCAGCACCGCCGGAATGACGCCCGATGCCCCATTGGTCGGGGCGGTGACCACCCGGCTGCCCGCGGCATTTTCTTCGTTTACCGCCAGAGCATACAGATTGACCCAGTCCAGAACGGTCAAGGGATCGCGCATCCCTGCTTCCGGCTTGGCGACCAGTTCGCGGTAGAGGTCGTGGGCGCGCCGCCGCACGTTCAGTCCGCCGGGGAGGGTTCCGGTCTGAGCGCAGCCCCGGTCGATGCAGGAAATCATTGCATCCCGGACCCGCTGCAGAAAGTCGCGGGTTTCATGTTCCGGGCGCCACACCAGTTCGTTGGCCAGCATCACCTGCGCGATGCTCAGGGATTCGCGGTCGCAGATATCGAGCAGCTCCGCCGCCGAACTGTAGGGGTGGGGGTGGAAGACGTTTGACCCCGGTGTGATGGCGGCGTCCTCATCGCCATGGGCGACGACAAACCCACCCCCGACCGAATAATAATCCTGCTCCCGCAACAGGGATCCATCGGCGGCAAAGGCCTGAAACCGCATCCCGTTGGGATGATCGGGCAGAACATCGGCGTAGTGCCACAGCAGGTCCTGCGGCTCTTCAAACGGGATATCCTTTTCTCCGGCCAGCAGCAGGCGGGCTGTGGTGCGGATGGTTTCCACAATCCGGGGGGCGGCGTCGGGATCAACCTTGCTGGGCCGTTGCCCGGACAGGCCAAGCAGGACAGCCTTGTCGGTCGCATGCCCGATTCCGGTCAGGGCTAGAGACCCATAAAGGCCGACCTTGACCCGCGCGGTCTGTCCCAGCAGGCCGCGCCGGATCAGTCCCTGCGAAAAGCGGAACCCGGCCCGCATTGGCCCGACGGTATGGGACGATGACGGCCCGATACCGATGGTGTAGAGGTCAAAAACGCTGAGATTAGTGGCAGCCCCGGCGGTTGGCGGCGGGGTCGGCTGTGCGCCTGACGGCAGTGTATCCAAGACGGCATCTCCCAGTGCGGGCGGTGGGCCCGGTGTTTGGATGATGCCCCTCTCTGTCCTTTGACCTGAGACATTCCCGGCTGGGCCGGATTGACCTTCGGTGGGGCGGCAGCGTCAGTGCTGTTCCGCCCTCTCTCCAGAGCCTCAATTCGTCTGTGGTACGGGGGCCTGAGAGGTTCCGGGGCGGTTGCTCCTTCGGCGTGGGCCGCATGGTGCGGTCCAGCTCTCCCACAGGGGTCGTCTGAGGTATCATCAGTTCTATATCGTTGCCGGTGGTCTTGACCGCCGGATCCGGTCACGCTACGGGGCTTGTGATCCCCCGTCAAGGCTCCGTCAGGGGCCGGGATACAGATGCAAAATCACTGATGGACAGACAGTTTTCAGCCCGGAGACCACCATGCCCGATACTGCCCCCCCTTTCCGTCTGCATCCCCGTCTGCGCCTGAAGGACGGGGCCACGCTGGTGCTGGGGCCGGGGCGGATTGATCTTCTGGAAAGAATCCGTGACAGCGGCTCGATCTCGGCAGCGGCGCGGGCGATGGGCATGTCTTACCGCCGGGCCTGGCTGCTGGTTGAGGCGGTCAACCTCAGTTTCAGGACCCCGCTGGTGGAAAGTGTGACCGGCGGGCAGCGCGGGGGCGGGGCCCGGCTGACCGCAACGGGGGAGGCCGTGGTCGCCCTGTACCGGCAGATGGAAGAAGAGGCCTGCCGGGCGATGGCTCCGGCGCAGACACAGCTGGAAGCTCTGCTGTCGCCGTCTTCTCCGCAGATCTGAGCCCTCAGAATGAGATGTGGGGGACCGGCGGGCTTTGCTTGCCCTGCGCTATATCCAGATGTATATCAAATAGCGCTATATCCAATCAGATATAGAAAGTTGCCCTTCTGTCACCTCGGGAGTCTGAAATGGCTAAACGCCCCCTGCTGTCTCTGTTTACGGCTTTTGTCCTTGGGCTGGGGGCTCAGGCCGCCCAGGCCGATGTGCTGGTCTTCGCCGCCGCTTCCACCAACGAGGCCCTGACCGAAGCCGCAGCCGCCTTTAAACAGGAAACCGGGATTCCGGTGATTACGTCGTTCGGCTCCAGCTCCACGCTGGCGAAGCAGATTGAGCAGGGCGCTCCGGCACAGGTATTCCTGTCCGCAAACGTCGAGTGGGCGGAGTATCTGGAAAAAGCCAATACCCTGAAGCCGGGCGGGCGTGTCGATTATCTCGGCAACGCGCTGGTTCTGGTGGCCCCGGTGGGAACGGCGGCGGTTGATCTGGAGAAAACCCCGATCACCGGCCTGTTGCAGGGTGGGCGTCTGGCGGTGGGGGACCCTGATCATGTGCCTGCCGGGCAGTATGCCAAAAAAGCCCTGACCGCCCTGAAGCAGTGGGATGCGCTGGAGCCGCAACTGGCCCGGGCCAGTGATGTGCGGGGGGCGCTGGCGCTGGTACAGCGGGGCGAGGCCCCCTACGGGATTGTTTACAGCACCGATGCCGCCAGTCTGAAGGATGTGGCAATCGTGGCCACCTTCCCGGCTGACAGCCACCCGAAAATTGTTTACCCGCTGGCCCTGACCAAGGCGGCAGATGGGGATGCTGACCGGTTTGCCGCTTTTCTGCAACAGGGCCGGATCCGGGCTATTTTTGCCCGCTATGGCTTCAGGGCACCCTGAGCAGGCTGACTGGCCGGTCGGGCCGGGGGCGGGTACAGTCACCCTTTCCCCTGTCCGGGAGCATGTGATCGGATGGATAGTTCTGTTCTCTCTGCCCTCAGCCTGACCCCGGCGGAAGCTGAGGCTGTGCGCCTCAGCCTGCGGGTTTCGCTGTGGGCGGTATCCGGTAGCCTGCCGCTGGCGCTGGCCTGCGCATGGCTGCTGGCGCGGCGGTCATTTCCGGGTAAGGTGCTGCTGGATGGGCTGGTTCACCTGCCGCTGGTGCTGCCGCCGGTGGTGGTCGGATATCTTCTTCTGCTGCTGCTGGGCCGGAAAGGGCCGGTGGGGAAGATTTTGCTGGATACCTTTGGGGTGACGCTGGCGTTCACCTGGCAGGGGGCTGCGGTGGCGGCGGCGGTGGTCAGTTTTCCGCTGCTGGTGCGGGCCCTGCGGGTGTCGCTGGAAACCCTTGACCCCGGACTTGAGGCTGCGGCGCGGACTTTGGGGGCGGGCCCGCTGCGGGTGTTCGTGACCGTCACCCTGCCCCTGATGGCCCCGGGACTGATCGGGGGGATCATTCTGGCCTTTGCCCGCTCTCTGTCAGAGTTCGGGGCAACGATTACCTTTGTCTCGAATATTCCCGGACAGACCCGCACCTTGCCGGTGGCCCTGTACACCGCCGCCCAGACCCCGGGGGGGGACTGGGCGGCGCTGCGTCTGTGTGTGCTGTCGGTCTGTCTGGCGTTTCTGGCGCTGCTGGCGTCAGAAGGTCTGTCACGCTTTCTGAAACGGCGGATCAGCGGCTGAGGCTGCTGCGGCAGCGCAGCAGGGCCGGGGCGGCCAGCAGCAGGGCAGATCCTGCCCACGCCAGCGCATCGTCATTCTTCACGGTTTCCAGCCCGACCACGCCCAGCGCCATGGCGGCGGTGATCAGGGCCAGCCAGCGGTCTTCCGGACGCTCCGGGAGGACTGCGGTTGAGCGGCGGGCCAGCATCAGCAGCACCACTGCCACGGCGACCCCCAGAATGGCGGTTGCCGGAAAGTCACGGTACCGCCCGCCAAAGGCCAGCCCGATCGCGGTGACGCTGGCGGAAAACAGAGTCAGGCGGTACAGCCAGCCGGCGATTGCCGTTCCCACCGGGTGCTGTTGGCCCAGTTGCTGTTGGACCGGCTGCTGTTGACGCAGCAGAGACAGCAGCATTGCCGGCCCGAGAACCGCCAGCCCGATAGAGGCGGCATGTTCCCCCCATTCCAGCGGAGACCGGGCAGCAAACAGGGCATGACGGGCACAGAACACCACCAGCACTCCGGCTGCCAGTCCACCGGTTACGCTGATTGTCCAGCCGGTGGCATCGGCGCGGGGGCCCCCGGTCAGGCCTGCCAGCAGGGTAATGCCCAGCCCGACCGCCACCGACGCCAGCAGCCAGCGCTGCCAGTCGGCGATTTCCACCACCGGACCAGCCAGTGTGATTTTCGGGGTCCCGCCTTCGCCCAGAACACCCCAGAAGCCGCCGGTGGTACCTTCCAGTTGCCGCTTCCACGGCTGGTCGGTGGCTTCAATCAGGTTGGCGCGCCAGCCCTCTGCCGCAGTCATCTGCAGGACACCCCGGATGAAGCGTGTTTCGTTCACCAGACTGGCTTCGGCGGCTTCACGCTGACGGCCGGTTGACGGCCAGCCGATTTCCCCGACCAGAATTTCCTTGCCGGGAAATTCTGCAGCCATCTGATCGTGGATCTGTTTGACATGCACCAGCGCCTCGCTGATGTCAGACGGATCATCTTCCCAGTACGGCAAAAGATGGATGGTGATGAAATCCACCGCATCCTTCAGGGCTGCCCCGTGGCGACGCCAGAATTCCCAGACGTCGGCATAGGTCACCGGCTGCTCCACCCGGTCATTGACCTCGCGGATATAGACGGCCAGCCGGTCGGCCGCCTGTTCCCGCCGCAGCAGCACTTCGTTGCCGACAATCACCCCGGTGATGGTCTTGGGGTAGGCGTGGGCCAGTTCGACCACCTTCTCCAGTTCCTTGCGGTTGGCGGCGTCTTCGGCGCCGATCCACAGGCCCTGCAGGACGGTCATCCCCAGCCGTTCGGCCACAGCGGCCACTTTGTCCAGCCCGTTGGTGGTCGCATAGGTGCGGACACAGGGGGTAAAGGCGGACAGGTGGCGCAGGTCTTCTTCCAGACGCTGCTCGCTGACACTGAAGGTCTTGTCAAAGGGGGTTTCTTCCCCCCGGAAGGGGGCATACGAGACACACTGCGCCCGGGTGACAGGCGCATCAGGCACCGCCACCGGCTGACCCAGCCGTACCCAGCTGCCCAGCGCCACCGCTGCACAGACCGCCAGAACCGCTGCCACTACACCACGGCCGATCATCTGTCGCCCCCGTGAAAAAGACTGTTGCATCCGGGTTGCTTACGGCAAGCCCGCCTGCCGGGGAAGTGAAAACTTGCATCCCCCCGGCGGTGCCCGGCATTTTAAAGACCAACTATTCGCGATTCCTGTTTTCCCCGCTGAAAGGGAGCCCGATGTCAGCATTCTGGGATGGAAAATTTTCCGGCAGCGCCTATGCCTATGGCACTGCACCAAACACGCATCTTCTGCATCAGGCGGACCATCTGTTTGTCGGGGCGAAGGTGCTGGTGCCCGGTGACGGAGAGGGGCGCAACGGTGTGTGGCTGGCCCGGCAGGGGATGGATGTGCTGTCAGTCGATGGTTCTGCCGTCGGGCTGGAAAAGGCCCGCCGCCTTGCCGCCAGCCAGAATGTCCCCCTGAAAACTGTTCAGGCGGATCTGCTCGACTGGAACTGGCCGGTGGCGGCCTTTGACGGGGTGGTATCGGTGTTCCTGCATTTTGCCGCCGGGGACCGCCCCCGGATGCATGCGGCGATGGCGGCGGCGTTACGCCCCGGCGGAGTCCTGATCCTTGAGGCTTTTCGGCCGGATCAGCTGGCGTTCCAGAGTGGCGGGCCTAAAGATCCGTCTCTGCTCTACCGGGCTGAGGATTTACGGTGTGACTTTGCCGGTCTTCACCTTGATCTGCTGGAAGAGGTGGAGACAGATCTGGATGAAGGCCCCTTGCATCAGGGGCGGGCTGCCGTTGTGCGGCTGGTTGCCCATAAGCCTTCAGCCCCCTGAGAGACCCGCGACAGCACTGAGAGGGAGACCCTGATGTCAGAACAGACCCTGTTATCCCGTGTTCTGAACCATAACCCTGCCGTTCGGGCTGCTTTGGAGAAGGCCTATCCCGGCGTGATGGAATGCCCGGACTGGATGACCCTGTCTGATGCGCTTGGGGGCGGGGCGGTTGATACGGTTGTTGCGGCTTTTCTTGGCAACAAGTCAGAGCGGGTGATGCTGGCCGCTCTGCTGATGAAGGCTGATTTTGCGGCACAGGCGGTCGATGTCAGCAGTAATTTCTGGGTTGCCTGGGGCGGGCTTGACCGTCGTAACCGCGGTCTGCTGCTGGCTCTTCTCGACGAAGATCTGCTGGATTGATAAGTCCGGGCAAGCCCCGGATCTGTGTGCGGGGGAGGGAGTCGTTTAAATATTTCCTGACAGAAACAATATACGCGCATAGGTCTTCTTTGATCGTATGGAGTATCCCGAATACTCCGTGAAATGTAGTTCGAAAGAACTAAGTCCTTACTTTGTCTCCATATTTTAAACTCCGAATGTTAAGGTCGGTGTAGAGTTTCCCGAAAAGACGGGGCCCGGCGCATGGGGATGCGCCGGTGCAGAACCGGTGGGCAGCTTCTGTTAAAGCAGTATGTGGGGGAAAGTAAGGAATGACACAGGCCATCAGCCGCCGTAGTGGCTCGATCCGCCGCCAGATCCTGGTGCCTTTTCTGGCAACGGTGCTGGCATCATTGCTGGCGGTAATCTGGTACGCATCAAGCACCCTGGGCGATGCGTCGCAGAGCCGGGCGCAGGATACCCTGCGCAGCCGGGCGAATGAAGAAGGGGAAAGCATGGGGGCAATGCTGCTGCGGGCGGCTGCATTTTCCCGCTCCGGGGCGTCGATTGCCCATGCCTTTTTGCAGAAAGAGGGCGGGTTCGACCGGGTTCTGTACTCACAGGTCCTGTTGAAAGAACTTCATGATAATCCTGACTTTATAGGGTTTTATGGCGGTTTTGAGCCAAACTTTGACGGACAGGACGCCCGGTATGCCAAGACCCCGATGGGGGATGATGCCGGTCGCTATCTGATTTATGCCGCGCGGGATGCAAAAGGGCAGGCCGGAATCACCGTTGCCCCGATGACCGGCGATCCGGCTGAGAAGTTTTGGTACGACCTGCCTTTGAAAGAAAAGCGGACAGTCATCACCCCACCGTATGAATACGAAGTGATGGGGACGCCGACCCTGATGACCACCATCTCCAGCCCGACGCTGGATCTGCAGGGTAAGCCGGTTGGTATCACCACTGTCGATATTCCGTTGACCACACTGCAGAAGCGGGCCGCACAGGTGACGCTGTATGACACCGGCCACGCGATGGTGGTGTCCCATGATGGGAAGTGGGTGGCGACCCCTGATAAGGCATCTATTGGAAAGGTCGTTGAGAATAAAGAGATTCTGTCGCTTCTGTCGGATGTGAAGAAGGCCGGATCAGCCCTGCGGGCAATGGCCGACCCGGCGACGGGTGTGCCGAGTCTGGTCAGCGCGACGGCGTTCGGGGTTGATGGCGTTGCGGAACGGTGGGTGCTGATCGTCAGCGCCCCGGAGTCCGAGGTGATGGCGGAGGCGGTGCGGGCGCGGTGGATGATGCTGGCGGTCGGGTTTGTCGCCGTCGTTCTGTCGGTGCTGCTGGCGGTTATGATCGGCCAGCGGATTGCCCGCCCGATCATGACGCTGACCGCTGCAATGACCGAACTGGCGGAAGGGCGCGACCTGCAGGCGGTGCCGCAGATCCACAGTCCGCAGGAACTGGCGGCGATGGCGGATGCGATGGCGGTATTCCGCGATAACATGGCCCGCAACCGCGAACTGGCGGCGGAGCAGGAGCAGGCCCGTCAGGTGCAGGTGCAGCGGGCAGAACGGATCCAGACCCTGACGCGGTCGTTTGAAGGAGAGGTCGGCAGTCTGCTGGGTGCGGTGGACAGCACGGCGCAGACGCTGGAAGCAACGGCGCAGGGCATGAATGCGATTGCGGTCTCGGCCAGCGAGCAGGCCGGTCTGGTCGCCGGGGCGGCGGATGCCTCCCGCCAGAATGTTGAGACGGTGGCGGCGGCGGCGGAAGAGCTGTCGGCCTCGATCAATGAGATCAGCAGCCATGTCACCACCTCGGCCCGAATTGCCAGCGAGGCAGTGACGGCGGCGGAGGAAAGCACGGCGTTGATCCGCAGTCTTGAGGCCTCGACTGAACAGATCGGGGTGGTGGTCAACCTGATCAATGACATCGCCAACCAGACCAACCTGCTGGCGCTGAATGCGACGATCGAGGCGGCCCGGGCCGGGGATGCGGGCAAGGGTTTTGCGGTGGTGGCGAACGAGGTGAAGAGCCTTGCCAACCAGACCGCCAAGGCGACCGAGCAGATCACCCAGCAGATCGGTGCAGTGCAGCAGGCGACCCGTCAGGCGGTGCAGTCGAACCAGACGATCACCGGCATCATCCAGCGGATTGACGAGATCGCCACCACCATCGCCAGCGCGGTGGAAGAGCAGGGGGCGGCCACGCAGGAAATTGCCCGCAACGTCTCGCAGGCGGCAACCTCAACCTCTGAGGTGGCCGGCAGCATCAGTGACGTCCGGGGCGGCGCGGAACGCACCGGCCATGCCGCCACCGATGTGCTGAACGCGGCGGAAACCATGTCCAGCCGTGCCGAGGCCCTGCGGCAGGAGGTCGAGCGCTTCCTTGGTGATATCACCCGCGCCTGACGGTGAAACTTGCCGAGGGATCAGGTGATGACACCAAGATCGTTCAGCGCATCATTCAGCCACAGGGCAAGATCATCCGTGATGTGATGGCAGTACTGCGCCAGCTCGGCCGGATCAACCTGCGACAGCGGGGCATGATCCGGCCCGGACCGCACCAGAACCGTGGTCATCCCCAGTTCCGCCGCGGTCTTCAGGTTGATGTGGCTGTCTTCAAAAAAGGCGGTGTGCAGCGGATCAATGCCATAGGTCTCGATCAGGCGGTGATAGGTTTGCATTTGCGGCTTGGGAATGAAGTCAGCGGCACGGATATCGAACGTGCCCTCAAACAGATCGGCCAGCCCCAGCGTCTCCAGAACCCGGTCGGCATGTTTCACCGTGCCGTTGGTGAACACCAGACGGCGCCCCGGCAGCGCCGAGATGGCCCGCCGCAGGGCGGCATCATGTTCCAGCGCGGAATGATCGACGTCATGCACGTAGTCGAGGAACGCATCCGGCTCCAGCCCGTGATTCAGCATCAGGCCGCGCAGGGTGGTGCCATATTCGCGGTAATAACGCTTCTGCAGGGCAAAGGCTTCTTCCGGTGACAGGCCGAGAAAGGTGCCGATGAACGCCTTCATTTTGGCGTCAATCTGCGGAAAGACGCTGCTGCTGGCCGGGTACAGCGTGTTATCCAAATCAAACAGCCACGTATCAATATGGGTGATGGACGGGCTGAGACGCTGGACGGCAGACGGCATGAAGGATCAGTCCTCACTGTGATGATCGGGGTGTCAAGTCTTACCAGAACTGTCCGGTGCCGTCCCCACCCGCTTGCAGGGTGGGGCTATTTCCTCGCCCGGCCCCAAAAGCAAACCCCCCGCCGGAAGGGCAGGGGGCTGGCTGAGAAGAGCTTTGAGGAAGGTGTTAGCCTTTGTGGATCAGGGTTCCGGCACCACGCGGGGTAAACAGCTCCAGCAGCACCGCATGCGGCATGCGGCCATCCATGATCACCGCAGCCTCAACCCCGCTTTCGACGGCGTCGATGCAGGTTTCGATCTTGGGGATCATCCCGCCGGAAATGGTTCCGTCTTCCATCAGGCGACGGGCGTCGGTGATGGTCAGGTCGGGGATCAGCTTCTTGTTTTTGTCCAGCACACCGGGCACGTCGGTCAGCATCAGCAGGCGGGCCGCCTGCAGAGCCCCGGCAATTGACCCGGCAGCCGTATCGGCGTTGATGTTGAAGGTCTCGCCCTGTTCGCCATACCCGATCGGGGCAACGACCGGAATGATGTCGGACTGTTCGAAGTGCTTCAGGATGTGAGTGTTCACTTCCACCGGCTCACCGACGAAGCCCAGATCCAGCACCGTTTCGATGGAGCTGTCAGGATCTTTCTTGGTCCGGGCCAGCTTGCGGCATTTGATCAGGTTGCCGTCTTTGCCGGACAGGCCGATGGCAAACCCGCCGGAGCGGTTGATAGCGGTGACGATCTCGGCGTTGATCGACCCGGCCAGAACCATTTCCACGATATCGACGGTCGCCTTATCGGTGACGCGCAGACCATCAATGAATTCCGACTGGATCTTCAGGCGCTCCAGCATCTTCTTGATCTGCGGGCCGCCGCCGTGGACCACCACCGGCTCGATGCCGACCTGATTGAGCAGCACGATATCCTGCGCGAACTGCAGGGCCAGTGCTTCCTCGCCCATGGCGTGACCGCCGTACTTCACAACCACGCGCTTACCGCCGAACTGGCACATATACGGCAGGGCGTCGGACAGGGTCTGCGCCTTGCGCAGCCACAGGTCGCGTTCGGCGGCGGGGATTTCACTGGTGATCGGAGAATTGCTGTCGGACATCGACACGGATCCTCGTGAACGCGTTTGCAGAGACGGGTGGAGCATTCAGGCATCACGCCTGAACCGTGGCTCAGGCGTGATCTTTTAAAACCGGGACAGGGCGGCGATTTCGGCGCGCACGTCGTCCAGACCGGTGGTTTTGGCCGAACTGGTGCACAGAATCACCGGGTGTGCTGCCACATGCTTGGCCAGATCCAGCTTGGTTTTGGCCAGTACGGCCTCCAGCTCGGTCGGGCGCAGTTTGTCGGTCTTGGTCAGGATGACCTGATAGTTGACCGCTGCGGCATCCAGCATCGACATGATTTCGCCATCGGTTGACTTGATGCCGTGGCGGCTGTCGATCAGCAGCATCACGCGGCGCAGATTGGACCGCCCGCGCAGGTAGGATTTGATCAGGCGGGTCCAGCGGGCGACCTGATCTTTCGGGGCACGGGCATAGCCGTAGCCCGGCAGATCAGCCAGCTGCATGATCCCGTCGAGGGAGAAAAAGTTGATTTCCTGCGTCCGGCCGGGGGTGTCAGACGTGCGGGCCAGCCCGTTATGCCCGGTCAGGGCATTGATCAGGCTGGATTTCCCCACGTTTGACCGGCCGGCGAAGCACACTTCCGGCAGGGTATCAGGCGGCAGCTGGGACAGGGAGGCCATGCCCAGCATGAAGGTACAGGGACGGGAGAAGAGCTTGCGGCCCTCCTCCAGTTCCTCGGTTCCCAGCGGTTGTGTTGCGTCGCGCACCGGGGCCGCTCCTTACGCCTTCGCCTTGGCGGAGGTCAGTTTGTTGTAACGGCGGGCGATGTGCCACTGCTGCAGGATCGACAGGGTGTTGTTGCAGGTCCAGTACAGCACCAGACCGGCGGGGAACCCTGCCAGCATGACAGTGAAGACGATCGGCAGCAGGTTCATCATGCGGGCCTGAATCGGATCGGCCGGGGCCGGGTTCATCTTCTGCTGCAGATACATGGTGATCCCCATGATCAGCGGCAGGACGCCGATGTGCAGGAATGACGGCGGGGTCCACGGGATCAGGCCGAACAGGTTGAACAGGCTGGTCGGATCCGGGGCCGACAGGTCGGTGATCCACAGATAGAACGGGGTGTGGCGCATTTCGATGGAAATGAACAGCACCTTGTACAGCGCGAAGAAGATCGGGATCTGCAGCAGGATCGGCAGGCACCCGGCCAGCGGGTTCGCACCTTCCGCCTTGTAGATCGCCATCATTTCCTGATTCAGGCGCTGACGGTCATCCTTGAAGCGTTCCTGCAGCTCTTTCACCTTCGGCTGCAGCAGCTTCATCTTGTTCATGGCGATGTAGGACTTGTTCGCCAGCGGATACAGGACCAGACGCAGGGCCACGGTGAAGGCAATGATTGCCAGACCGAAGTTGCCCAGCCAGCCGTGCAGGGCCTGCAGGGCGTAGAAGAACGGCTTGGTCAGGAAGTAGAACCACCCGAAGTCGATCGCCAGATCGAAGCGGTCGATATGCTTTTCTTCAGCATAGCGGTCGAGCAGGTTGACCTGCTTGGCCCCGGCGAAGAAGTCGGTCTTGGTGGTGATTGATGCCCCGGCGGCGATCTGGCGGGCCGCGCCCAGATAGTCCACCTGATAGCGGTCGCCGTTGCCCCCGGTGTACAGGAAGCGGGCTTTGCTTTCGGTGGCATTGTCCAGATCGATGGCGGTCAGCCAGTACTTGTCGGTGATACCGACCCAGCCGCCGGTCGAGGCGTGCTCGACCTTCTTTTCGTCCTTCAGGGCCTTGTACTTGATTTCCTTCAGCGTACCGTCGAACACGCCGATCGGGCCTTCATGAAGGATGTAGAAGTCGGCGGTGTGCGGGGTATAGCCGCGCGCGACCAGACCGTAGGGGAACAGGCTCACCTCGGCGGCGGTCTTGTTTTCCACGGTGTCGGTGATGGTGAACAGGAAGTCGCGGTCCACCGAGATGACACGCTTGAACACCAGACCCTGGCCGTTGTCCCAGGTCAGGGTGACCGGGGCGGTGTCGGTCAGGGTGTCGCGGTCAGCGGTCCAGGTGGTGTCTGCCCCCGGGGTGGCGACACCGGCGGCGGACGGTACCCAGCCGAATTCGGCATAATAGGAGTCGGCGGCGTTCTTGGGGTTCAGCAGAACAATCTTGGCCGAGTCTGCGGCAGCGGTTTCCCGGTAGCCGGTCAGGACCAGATCGTCAATGCGGCTGCCGGTCAGCGACAGCGACCCGGACAGGGACGGGGTGCTGATGGTGACGCGCTTGCTGTCAGCCAGCAGGGCCGGCCGGTCCTTCAGCAGGCCGTTGACCGAGGAGGGCATCCCCGGGGCGGCCACAGACGGCGTGGTGGACGGCTGCGGGGTCAGCGTCTGGCTCTGGGCGGCGGTTTCCACCGGCTTCGGCGGCTTGGGGGCCAGAAACTCGAAGCCGACGATGATCACCAGCGACAGCGCCACCGCAATGATAAGGTTTTTCTGTTCAAGCATTGCGCGAAGGTCCGCGTAGGAGGCGAAAAGGAAGCAGCGCCCCCGACGGAGGGGCCCATGCCGTATAGTTTGGCCGAGAAGATGGAGGCAGAGGCGCGGCAAGTCTAGTTCTTTAGTGACCGCACTGTGCAGTATCAGGCGGTTCTTATACGGATGAACGCGGCGACGGCTTTGCCCCTGTCCGAGTCGGCAGGCGGGAAGGCTGTTATTTATCAGGCTTTTGATGGGAGTGTCTGCAGCCCGGGTCATGGCTCTCCCCCGGAACCGGGTCGTACCCCATGCCGCCCCATGGATGGCAGCGGGCAATGCGACGCAGGGTCAGCCAGCCACCATAAAGGGCGCCATGACGGCGGATCGCCTCCAGGCCATATGTCGAGCATGTGGGGGTGAACCGGCAGCTTGGGGGCAGGACCGGGGACAGCACCAGACGATAGGCATGTATTAAAAACAGCAACAGCAGACGCAGCGGCAGATCCAGCAGGGCTGGCAGGCGCGGCAGGCGGTGCCGGGGCTCAGGTGCGGTCATCGCCGGTGCTGACGGGCGCGGTATCGCGGGGGGCAGGGCCTTTTCCACGTCCGAAATGGGTTTGCTGCCCTTTGCCGGGCTTACCGCCTTTGCGGCGTGGCGGCAGGGGGTCGCTGCCTGCTTCCACGGTGCGGATCCGGGTCAGGGCGGTCCGCAGATCTTTCAGCAGAGCGTCCCAGGGGCGGTCGATGGTGGCGGGGCGGCCGATCAGCACGTAATCCATGCCATCCTGTGCCAGCAAAGGCATCACCGCATCGACAGCGGCCCGCAGACGCCGCCGGGCCCGGTTGCGGGCCACAGAATTACCGACCTTTTTAGAAACGGTAAAACCGACCCGGGCCGAGGCCTGGATCGTTCCGTCCGGAAGACCGGAGCTGACATCCACCATTTCTGATGAAGGCAGCGGTAGGGCGGACAAAGCAGTCTGGCGCTCAGTCCGTGCGGAAAGCGGGGTAGACGCGGCCTGAAGGATCAGGCCGGGCGTCACCCACTTCCGGCGTTCTGCGGCAACGCGTAAAAAGTCCCTGCGCTGTTTAAGGCGACACAGATCCATCGGAATGGGAGTCGCTGACACAGGGGCTTTCTCCGTCGTCACGCGACAGACTTAAGCGGACAGGCGCTTACGGCCCTTGGAACGGCGGTTAGCCAGAACCTTGCGACCACCCAGGGTCGCCATACGGGCGCGGAAGCCATGGCGGCGCTTGCGGACGAGCTTGCTCGGTTGATAGGTGCGCTTCACGGTACGAACTCCGATAACTCTGTATCAAAGACCCTTACCGCCACAGAAGAAGCGGCCCGGCAAGGATTGCGGGTCATTCAGGAGGGCCGTGTATAACGGGGGGTGGGGCTGTAAGTCAATCCCGTTACGGCGGCAGAGGGGCTTTTTTCGGCCTCACGGGGAGTTTATTCGATCCATCAGGCATTCAGGGATAAACAGAATACTGAACCGAAGGGCGTCTGCAGGAAGAGGAGGGGGGGCTGTGCTGTTTTTCCGCTCCGACTCCGGGGGCAAGCCGACCTCTGTGCAATGGGTGGCCCGGTCCGTACTGGCGGTGACCGTGGGGCTGGCGGTGATTGCGGCTGTTTTGGCGGCGGTGGGTTGGTTGCCTGCCGGGCTGCTGTGGTCGGTGCTGGCCGGGCAGCATGACCGTTTTGTTGCCCTGACGGCGGTATACCCGGTTCTGTCGGCTCTGCTGTTTGTGCTGGTCTATAGTCTGGGGGTCACTTTTTCTGTGCCGGGCGCGGTGTGGATGACTTTGTTGGGGGGGTATCTGTTTGGCCCGGTCTGGGGGGCGGGGCTGGTGTTTGTCGCCGCAACGGGTGGGGCAGTGGCGGTGTTTCTGCTGGCCCGCACCGCATGGGGCGGTGCGGGTGGTTCCCGCATGGAGTCGCTGCCGGGGATTGCTGCCTTGACGGATGGGCTGCGCGATCACGCCTTCTCGACATTACTGGCGGCACGGCTGCTGCCGGTTCTGCCTTTTTGGGTGGTGAACCTGATCCCCGCGCTGATCGGGGTCCGGCTGCGGGTGTTTGTGGGGGCGACAGCGCTGGGAATTGTGCCGGGGACACTTATATATGTGAGTCTGGGGGCGGGGCTGGCGGATATGATGGAACAACCCGATCCGGATCTGCTGTTTCGCCCGGATATTTTCCTGCCCTTGCTGGGATTGGCGGTGCTGGCATTGCTGCCGGTGCTGTGGCGGAAGCGGCGGATGCCCCCGCCCGGCGATTGAGGGTGTGTTGAGGGAAGGCTGGCATCTGCCAGCCTGACTGGGCCATTGAGGCCCCGCGCGACCATTCGCGCGTGAGCCAAGGGGGCGGATGCCCCCGCCCGGCGCGTGAGGGCGTGTTGAGGGAAGACTGGCACATGCCAGCCTGACTGGGCCATTGAGGCCCCGCGCGACCATTCGCGCGTAAGCCAAGGGGGCGGATGCCCCCGCCCGGCGCGTGAGGGTGTGTTGAGGGAAGGCTGGCATCTGCCAGCCTGACTGGGCCATTGAGGCCCCGCGCGACCATTCGCGCGTGAGCCAAGGGGGCGGATGCCCCCGCCCGGCGCGTGAGGGACCAAAAGAAGAGAAAGGAACCCCCATCCATGCTGTTGACCCCTGACCTGTGCGTGATTGGTGGCGGAGCGGCAGGATTGAGTGTGGCGGCCGGCGCGGCGCGGCTGGGGGCGTCGGTGGTGCTGGTTGACGCGGCAATTGCCACGGAAGGGCCTCTGGCCGGGGTGATGGGCGGGGATTGTCTGCTGACAGGCTGTGTTCCGTCTAAGGCCCTTCTGGCGGTTGCGCAGAAACAGATGCAGGCCGGGGCTGGTCGGCTGGACTGGTCGGCAGTGATGACGCAGGTGCGGGCGGCACAGGCGACGATTGCCCCCCACGACTCGGTGGAGCGTTTTACGGCTCTGGGGGTGACGGTGCTGTCGGGTACCGCCCGTTTCGAGTCGGCCCGGGATGTGATTGTGACGGTTCACGGCGGCGGCCTGACGGTGGTGCGGGCGAGACGGGTGGTGATCGCCACCGGCAGTCTGCCCCACCGTCCGGTGATTGCGGGATTGGATCAGGTCTCGGCCCTGACCAGCGAAACCCTGTTCAATCTGACGGAACTGCCCCTTCATCTGGGCATTCTCGGGGGTGGGCCGCAGGGCGTGGAAATGGCGCAGGCCTTCCGTCGTCTGGGGGCAGAGGTGACGCTGATCACCGATGGACCGTTGCTGCCGCAGGAGGAACCGGCGCTGGTGTCCTGCCTCCGGCACCGCCTGATTGAAGAAGGGGTGACTCTGCGGGAAGGAACCGGGCTTCGGCGGGTTGACCCTTCGGGGACGGCGATTCGCCTGACACTGGGGGATGATGCGGCCCTGACGGTGTCGCACCTGCTGCTGGCGACTGGCCGGGTGCCGCGTACAGCAGGACTGGGGCTGGCGGAAGCGGGGATTGCCTTTGATGCGGCGGGGATCACGGTTGGCCGTGGCTTCCGGACCACCAACCGCCGGGTCTATGCCATTGGCGATGTTGCCGCCCCCGATGGGGAGCCGGGGCCTCGCCAGACCCATATGGCCGGATGGCAGGCCGGACAGGTGATCCGGGCCGCGCTGTTCCGCCTGCCGGGAACGACGGCGGTGCCGGTGCCACGTGCCATCTGGACCGACCCGGAACTTGCATGGGTCGGTCTGACCGAGGCTGAGGCCCGGCGGCAGTCCGGGGCGGCGGCGGTGCGGGTGGTGACCGCAGGGTTTGAGGCGAATGACCGGGCCGTGACGGAGCAACGCACTGACGGGCACTGCAGGCTGGTGTTGGTCCGGCGGCAGATCTGGCCGGGAATCCGGCTGCCGGGGTGGCGGCTGGCCGGTGCCGGTGCTGCCGGTGCCGGTGCCGGTGCCTTGTTGCCGGTTCTGACATTGGCGGTACAGGGCACGATCAGTCTGGCGGTGCTGGCCTCGCAGATTGTTCCGTATCCCAGCCGGGCTGAGGTGGTGAAAGCGGCGGCTGCGCAGGCTGTCGGGCCATTGGTGTTTTCCGCCCCGGTGCGGGCAATTGTACGCCTGCTGCGGAGGCTGCCGTAAGATGGCGGGACAGGAACAGCCGGGGGTGCGGTTCTGGCAAGGGCTGTCGTGGCGGCTGATGTTGCTGACCGTGCTGTTTGTGATGGTGGCGGAAGTGCTGATTTTCGCCCCCTCAATCGGCCGGTTCCGTCTGACCTATCTCCAGAACGTGCTGGCCGATGCTCATCTGGCACTGATGGCGGTTGAAGCAACCCCTGACGGTATGGTGGACATGGATCTGCAGCGCCGCCTTCTGGCCAATGCCGGAACGCTGGGGATGATGGCATGGCGACCTGATCATCCCCGGCTGGTGCTGGGGCCGGATATGCCGCCGGACAGTGATGCCCGGTATGACATCCGCGCTGTGATGTTCTTTCCTTTGATTGCCGATGCGATGGAGGCCCTGACCCGACGGGAGGAGCGGATCATTGCGGTGATCGGCCCGTCCCCGAAAGATCCGGCGGTGATCGTCGAGGCCCTGCTGTACGAGCAGCCGATGATCGTGGAAATGCGGGAATACGGCTGGCGTATTCTGGCGCTGTCAGCGTTTATTTCGACCGTGGCGGCGGTGCTGGTCTGCGTCAGTCTGCACTGGCTGTTGGTCCGTCCCCTGCGTCGCCTGAGTGCGGCGATGCTACGGTTTCAGGAAGATCCTGAGGATCCGTCCCGGATTCTGGCGGCGTCTCCCCGCCTGAATGAGGTGGGGGAGGCTGAGCGTCGGCTGGCCGCGTTACAATCCAGTCTGGCGCAGGCCCTGCATCAGCAGAAACGGTTGGCGGCGGTCGGGACCGGGGTATCAAAGATCGCCCACGATCTGAAAGGGGTGCTGACGACCGCCCTGCTGGAGTCGGACCGGCTGGAGCAGAACGCGGGGTCTTCCCGCGTGGTGGTGCGGCTGGTGTCGTCGGCGCCGCTGGCGGGGCGCCGTCTCCGCCGGTTCCGTCTGGAGGTGGAGACCGCCGCCGATGACCTGCGGGAAACCACGCAGGGTATCGCCCGGGCGTTGGAGCGGGCGATTGGTCTGGCGACCTCGACTCTGCGCTATGCGTCAGAAGGCCCGCCGGTGCCGGTGTTGATGCCGGTCGATGCGGTGGCGGTCTGTACAGGGGTGGTGCGGGCCAGTGGCCTTATGTTTTCTGGCCCCGAGGCGCAGGCATCGGAGGACCGTTCCGGCTGGGTGATGGCGGATTCGTCGATGCTGCTGCGTGTGGTGGAAAATCTGGTGCGAAACGCGGCGGAAGCCGGGGCCACGGCACTGGCGGTCTCGGTTGAACCCGCCGGAGCGTTCCGGCGGATCCTGCTGCGTGATAACGGCCCGGGCCTGCCTGCCAAGGCACAGGAAAATCTGTTCAGGCCGTTTTCAGGGTCGGCCCGACCCGGTGGGACCGGGCTGGGGTTGCCCATTGCCCGCGATCTTCTGCGGGCAATGGGCGGGGATCTTGAGGTCACGGAAACCGGAGCGCAGGGAACGGCCCTGACCCTGATCTTACCGGCCGGATAAGATTGGCCGGAGAGGGCTGCGGGGGCCGGAGCCCCCGCAGTCTGTTTCTCCGGCTTAGTCCAGCTGGAAGGCCAGCGCCTTGAGATAGGCGCTTTCCGGCAGGTGCGGATGGACCGGATGATCCGGCCCCGCCCCGTGTGACCACAGCACACGGCCGCTGCGCCCGGCCTGCCCGATGCCCAGACTGACCTCTTCGAAGAACTGATCAGCAGGCATATGGTGAGAGCAGGACCCGCACAGCAGGAAGCCGCCGTTTTCCACCAGTGCGGCGGCAAGGCGGGCCATTTTCCGGTATCCCTTGGATCCGCTGGCCAGATCCTTACGGGTTTTGACGAAAGCGGGCGGATCCGCGATAACGACGCCGAATCGACGGTTTTCGCCCTGCAGGGCTTCCATCACCTTAAAGCCGTCACCGCAGCGGGTGTCCAGCCGCTCACCCATGCCGTTCAGGGCGGCAGCCTGCTTCGCCAGCGACAGGGCCTCTTCTGACCGGTCCACCAGCAGGGCGCTTTTTGCCCCCTGAGTCAGGGCGGTCAGGCCAAAGCCCCCGGCATAGCTGTAGACATCCAGCGCCGTCCGTCCCTTGGCGAGCGAGGCGATGAAGGCGCGGTTGGGCCGCTGGTCAAAGAACCAGCCAGTCTTCTGGCCGGTGGCGACATCGGCAAGGAAGCGGGTGCCGTTTTCAACAATCTCGACCGGGCCGTCGATGCTGCCGAAAACGACTTCATGCCCGCTGTCCAGCCCTTCGAGGGCCCGCACCGGAGAATCATTGCGCAGCACGATGGCTGTCGGTTTCAGCACGGTGTGCAGGGCTTCCAGAACGCAGTCGCGCAGCTGATCCATCCCCGCCGAGTTGAACTGAACGGAGACCACATCGCCATAACGGTCAACGATCAGGCCGGGCAGACCATCCGCCTCGGAATGAATCAGTCGGTAATAGGGCTGCGGGAACAGGGTGTCGCGCAGGGACAGGGCCCGGCGCAGCCGGTTGGCAATAAAACCGGCGTCAATGGTGGCGGCCGGATCGGCGGTCAGCAGGCGGGCGGCGATCAGGGAATGCGGATTAAAGGTGGCAATCCCAAGGGCTTCACCCCCGGCATCAATCACCGAGACCAACCCGCCGCGCGGCAGGGCTTTGGTCTGGGGCGTCATGTCCACTTCGTTGGAAAACAGCCACGGGTGCCCTTTGCGCAGGCGCGACGACCGCCCCTTCTGGATGGTGACACGGGGATGCTGCGGTGCGGTCATCAAGAGAAAACTCCACTGAAACAGTCAGAAATCAATGATTTGTTGTTGGGGACAGATCGGTCCGGAAGGCCGGATTTCACTTGGAACAGACCCGGGGTTTGATATAGATCAATGGTCTTTCGGGCCGTCAGGGGCATAGTGCGTCAGCGTGGTTCTGCCTGCAAGGGCTGCCACGCCTGTCGCCATTGTTCTTTGGTCTGCTTTTTGTCGTCCGGTACCCGGGCACCGCAGGGGCAGATCTGATGGCAGCAGAAACACCCGCCATGATCCACGGGGAAACCGCCCGCCTGACCACTCAGGCCGACGGGTTGGACCAAGGCGGTCGAGACTTTTCCTTCGGGAAGGAATCCAGTGGTCGATACAGGAGGGGTCATGACCCAAGCGACCATGGCGCATGGCGCCCAGGCGGATGCAACCGCCTACAACACTGACGTTGTCCGGAACTTCGTCGTCGCGGCGATGTTCTGGGGGGTGGTCGGCTTCCTGGCGGGTGACTTTATCGCCTGGCAGCTTGCCTACCCGTTTTTGAACCTTGATCTGGAATGGACGACCTTTGGCCGTCTGCGTCCGGTTCACACCTCTGCGGTGATTTTTGCCTTCGGCGGCAGCATCCTGATCGGATCGTCGCTGTACATCGTCCAGCGCACCTGCCGCGCCGGGCTGTGGGGTGGCAAGGTTACCGGGAACCTGATTTTCTGGGGCTACCAGATTTTCATCGTGATGGCTGCGTCCTCCTACGTTCTGGGCTATTCCCAGGGTCAGGAATACGCTGAGCCGGAATGGTGGATTGATATCTGGCTGACCGTGGTGTGGGTGATTTACCTGACCGCGTTCATCGGCACCCTGATGAAGCGTAAGGAACCCCACATTTATGTGGCCAACTGGTTCCTGCTGGCCTTCATCGTCACCGTTGCGATGCTGCATCTGGGCAACAACCTGTCCATTCCGGTGTCCTTCGTCGGCATGAAGTCCTATTCGCTGTATGCCGGCGTGCAGTCGGCGATGATCCAGTGGTGGTATGGCCACAACGCGGTGGGCTTCTTCCTGACCGCCGGCTTCCTTGGGATGATGTACTACTTCATTCCGAAGCGCGCCGAGCGTCCGGTTTATTCTTACCGTCTGTCCATCGTGCACTTCTGGGCGCTGATCTTCCTGTACATCTGGGCCGGTCCGCACCATCTGCACTACACTGCCCTGCCTGACTGGACCCAGACCCTTGGCATGACCTTCTCGGTGATGCTGTGGATGCCGTCCTGGGGTGGCATGATCAACGGTCTGATGACCCTGTCCGGCGCCTGGGAAAAGCTGCGTACCGATCCGGTGATGCGTTTCCTGGTGTCGTCCGTGGCCTTCTACGGCATGTCGACCTTCGAAGGTCCGATGATGTCGATCAAGGCGGTGAACTCCCTGTCCCACTACACCGACTGGACCGTCGGTCACGTGCACTCCGGTGCTCTGGGCTGGGTGGCGTTCGTCTCCTTCGGGACCATGTACTACCTGATTCCGGTCCTGTGGGGCCGCAAGTCTCTCTACAGCATGCGTCTGGTGTCCTACCACTTCTGGGTCGCCACCATCGGTATCGTGCTGTACATCACTGCCATGTGGATTTCCGGCATCATGCAGGGTCTGATGTGGCGTGCGTATGACGAGTTCGGCTTCCTGCAGTACTCGTTCATCGAATCGGTTGAGGCGATGCATCCCTACTACGTGATCCGTGCTTCCGGTGGCGTTCTGTTCGTCCTCGGCGGCCTGATCATGGCCTACAACATGTACCGTACAATCAAGGGTGATGTCCGTTCGGAACAGCCCTACGAGTCGCCGGAAGCCCTGGCGGCCGGTGTGCGGCGATAAGGCGGGGGGACTGCGATTATGAGTCTGGTCAAACACCACGAGAAGATGGAGACGAATGTTCTCTTTCTCGTTCTGGGTATTTTCGTGACCATCATTATCGGTGGTATCGTCGAAGTCGTGCCGCTGTTCTCTGTTGAATCCACCATCGAAAAGGTGAAGGGCGTCCGTCCCTACTCCCCGCTCGAGCTGGCCGGGCGCAACATTTACCTCCGCGAAGGCTGCTACAACTGCCATTCGCAGATGATCCGTCCGTTCCGTGACGAAGTGGAACGGTATGGCCACTATTCGCTGGCTGCTGAATCCCAGTACGACCACCCGTTCCAGTGGGGCTCCAAGCGCACTGGTCCGGATCTGGCCCGTGTGGGTGGCAAGTATTCCAACGAATGGCACCTCCGCCACGTGGTCAATCCTCGTGATGTGGTTCCGGAATCCATCATGCCGGGTTACCCGCACCTTGCCCGCAACGAACTGAAGTTTGATGATGCGGCCGCCCACCTGAAGACCCTGCGTCTGGTTGGCGTTCCGTATACTGAAGACGACATCGCCAATGCGGTTGCGGACTTCAAGGCGCAGGCCACCCCGGATGCGGACACCGCCGCCCTGCTGCAGCGGTATCCGAAAGCCAAAATCGGTGACTTCGACGGTAACCCGGCGAAAGTGACCGAGGCTGATGCCCTGATTGCGTATCTGCAGGTTCTGGGCACCATGGTGGACTTCACCGACTTCGACCCGGCCAAGAAGGCCGACGCCAACATCTACCGCTGAGGACATCATCATGCAGGCACTTCAGGACCTTTCGGTGTTTCTCCGGCAGTTCTGGGGGCTATGGCTGATGCTCGTCTTTATCGGGATCATCGTGTGGGCTTACCGGCCCCGTAATAAGGGCCGGTTCCAGGACGATGCGATGATCCCGCTGCGGGATGACGAATACGAGGAGAGAGCCAATGGCGAGAAATCCTGAAAAGGACGCCATTTCCGGCCAGTCCACGACGGGCCACGAATGGGACGGGATCAGTGAACTGAACACCCCCCTCCCGAAATGGTGGGTTTATGTTTTCTACATCTGCGTCCTGTGGGCCGTGGGGTACTGGGTTGTCTATCCGTCTTTCCCGGTGAAGGACGGCTTCATTAAGGGGACTTTCAACTACAGCTCCCGCGCGGAACTGGAGAAGGATGTCGCCAAGGCCCGTTCCGTTCACGAGACGGAACTGAAGGGTCTGAGCAGCAAGTCGGTGGATGAGATCTATACCGACTCTAACCTGCGTCAGTACGCCATGGCGGGCGGCGCGGTGCTGTTCAAGGAAAACTGCGCTCCCTGCCATCAGTCCAACGGTGCGGGGGCCAAGGGCTACCCGACTCTGGCGGACGACGAATGGATCTGGGGTGGCACCCTGACCGACATTCAGACCACGCTGCTGCATGGCATCCGGTCTGATAAGTCTGCCGAAACCCGCGTTTCGGAAATGCCGGCCTTTGCCGGGACCCTGTCGGCGGATGAAATCCGTCAGGTCGCCACCTATGTGAAGGCGATGTCGCAGGGCAAGGTGGAAGCCGGTCCGGGGCAGGACCTGTATGTCAACAACTGCGCAGCCTGCCATTCTTCCGACGGGGCCAATCCGGTTTCCGACGGTGGTCAGGCGGTCGGGGCTCCGGCCCTTGGCAACGCGGTGTGGCTGTATGCCGGTCCGGGTAAGGACATGACCGTTGACATGATTTCCGCCCAGATTGCGGCTCCGAAGCACGGCGTCATGCCGGCGTGGCAGGGCCGTCTGAAGGACGAGGAAATCAAGATGCTGGCCGTGTATGTCCACTCGCTGGGCGGCGGTAAGTAATCGGTTACGCAAGGCCGGGATGGGGTGACCCATCCCGGTTTTTGTTTGTTCACCCGCTTGAGGTGAAAGTGCCGTCACCGTGCTTCCGGGGCGGCTTTTTTTATGGTTTCCGGCTTTTGCGTCGTTGGGGTGCGGTATATGCATGGCACCTATGCGCGCCGGATCATGGTATTTAGGCACCATCGGACGCAGAGGGGGTGAACATGCTGGAAAGCCTCCAGTATACTCAAAGCGCGCCGGTGACGGTCCGGGGGCTGGGTGTTGCTCCGGGGGCGTTGAGCGGGAAGGCAGATTGACAGTTATCAATGCCTTCCTCCGGGGTCGGTATTACAACATGCGGAATGTGGGTATCCCTGTACACAGGTCCCGGCCCGGACCGTGCACAGGGCAGAAAATTAAGAAGGCTGCTGCGCCAAAAGCGGCGGTCCTGTCTGGAGAGAGCGTTCCACCCCGTCGGGGTCCGCTGTGGGATTGGCGGAGATGGAACGGCAGAGGATGAAAGGTCGGTCGGAGATGGCGGTCGAGGATAAGGTCGCGCCGGAAGAGAAGGCCCAGGGGGCTGCTGCCGGTACTGCGCCCAAGAGCAAGGCGCATAAGGGTGAAGGCCCGGTGAAGGAGTCGCTGTACGCCGACTACCACAAAATTCATCCCCGCCACGTCACCGGCAAATTCCGGAATATCAAAAACTTCCTGAATATCTTTCTGCTGGCGATCTATTTCGCCGGGCCGTGGTTCCGTTGGGAACGCCCGGGGGCCGCACCGGACCAGATGATCCTGATGGATCTGAGCGGTCAGCGCGGCTACTTCATGGGGATCGAGATCTGGCCGCAGGAAGTGTACTACCTGACCGGCCTGCTGATCCTCGGGGCTGTCGGTCTGTTCTTCTTCACCGCCCTTCTGGGGCGTGTGTGGTGCGGTTTCACCTGTATCCAGACCGTGTTCACTGATGTCTTTGTGACCGTTGAGCGTTGGCTGGAAGGGGACCGCAACGCCCGGATCAAAATGGACCGTGGCCCGTGGACGGTGAATAAGTTCGTCCGCAAGTCGATCAAGATCACCATCTGGCTGCTGATCTCTCTGGCAACCGGGTTTGGCTGGGCCGCCTACTTCAATGATGCGCCGCAGCTGGTGGTTGATCTGCTGCACCTGAATGCAGGCTGGGGGGTCTATACCACCATTCTGCTGGTCGGCGGGTTTACCTTTGTGCTGGCTGGCTGGGCCCGCGAACAGGTCTGCATCTATATGTGTCCGTGGCCGCGTTTTCAGGCTGCGATGTTTGATGAAGACAGCCTGATCGTCACTTACGAAAAGTGGCGTGGAGAGCCGCGCGGCTTTGCCAAAAAAGACACCTCCTTTGAAACCCGTGGCCACTGTGTGGACTGCACCCTGTGCGTTCAGGTCTGCCCGACCGGAACCGACATCCGTGATGGCAGCCAGCTGTCGTGCATCGGCTGCGGTCTGTGTATCGATGCCTGCGACGCGGTGATGGACCGCTTCAATCTGCCGCGTGGCCTGATCACCTATGACAGCAATAACCGTCAGATCGCCCGGGCCAAGGGTGAGCCGATTCCGCATAACTTTGTGCGGTCCCGGACCGTCATCTATGCCGTTCTTCTGGTGGTGGTGACGGCGGTGATGGCGTGGAGCCTGTCCAGCCGTTCGCGTCTGGAGGTGAATGTCCTGCATGAGCGCAGCCCGCTGTTCGTTGCGCTGTCTGATGGTTCCCTGCGGAATGGCTATACCTTTAAGGTCCTGAACATGGGGTCTCTGCCGCAGACGTACCGCCTGAAGCTGTCAGGGGTTGAGGGAGCCAGCCTGCGTGTTGTCGGTCTGATGGAAGAAGACCGGACGGAGGTTGATCTGCCGGTGAAGGGCGACTCTGTCGGTACTTTCCGGGTTTATGTCACCGCCAAGCCGCAGGTCTTGAAGGGTAAAGCGACCGACCTCATCTTCGTGTTGACCAATGCGGAGACGGGTGAGGTGAAAGAGCATAAGTCTCTGTTCGCTGGGCCGGAAAAGTAAGCGGCCGATTAACCCCCAAAGACACTTGGTTGAAACACAGGCAGGGGCACCGCTATGGTGCCCCTGTTGCCTATGCAGGATCTGCACTGCAGACAGTTGGCAGTCATATATAAGGGGCCGGAAAATGGCTGAAGCACAGGTTGCACAGAAGCGCCGGGATGGATGGTGGTACCCGTGGATCTTCGTCGCTGGGTTCGCCATTGTGCTGTGTGTTAATGCAACAATGATTTATTTCGCCACCTCTACCTTCAACGGGCTGGAGACGGCGGACCCCTATGAGAAGGGCGTTGCCTATAACAAGGAAATTGCCGCCGCTGATGCGCAGGCCTCGCTGGGCTGGAGCGGTGACTTCGCGGTCACCGGCGTGCGCCCGGCGGCTGCGGGGGAAGGCCGTCAGGCCGCCGTCCGTTTCAAGATACAGGATAAAGACGCGGCCCCGGTTGATGGCCTGACGGTGATCGCTGAACTGCGGCGCCCGACGCAGGCGGGGATGGATCAGAAGGTTGAGCTTCTGGCATCGGCGCCCGGTGAGTATGCTGCGGTGGCGGCTGTGCCGCTGCCGGGGCTCTGGGATGTGCGGGTGGTTGCCCGCCGGAATGTCGGCAGCCCGAACGAACAGGTGTTCCGTCTCAATTCCCGTCTGGAATTGCGCTGATATTCTCTCAATCCGGTCTGGCCCGACCTGGGCCGGGCCGTTTGTTTTTCTGCTCCGCCGCATTTTGTGTAAGGGAGACATCCCGTGGAGACTGTTTCTGCCCCCAGCCCGTCCGTCGCCCCGTCCGGGGCTGACCTGACAGTCTGCCGTCATTGCGGGGGGCCGCTGCCCGCTGCTGTGCCGGATGGACAGGATGGATTCTGCTGTCACGGCTGTAAGGGGGCGTGGGATCTGATCAACGGTCTCGGGCTCGACTCCTATTATCAGAAGCGGTGTTTTGATCCGCAGGCAAAATCCCTGCGGCCGGATGACGACGATGGATCCGTCACCGATTTTGCGTCTTACGGGCACTATGATACTGCCACGGGGGTCACCACCCTGCATCTGATGGTCGAAGGCGTGCAGTGTGCCGCCTGTATCTGGCTGATTGAAACCGTGCTGCGCCGGGTGCCACAGGTGACACAGGCCCGCGTTAATATGACCACCCGCCGCCTGACCCTCTGCTGGACCGGGACCCCGGATCAGGCCGGGGAGGTGACCGCGCCGGTGTCCCGCATCGGCTACCGGCTGGTGCCTTATGATCCGTCGGCCTTGGATCAGGAGACACAGCGTTCGGAAAAAGAGCTGCTGCGGGCAATGGCAGTCTCCGGCTTTTCTGCCGGAAATATCATGCTGTTTTCGGTGTCGGTGTGGTCAGGGGTCGATATGGGCAGCCATACCCGCGACCTGTTCCACTGGATTTCGGCGCTGATTGCCTTTCCGACGGTTATTTATTGCATCCGGCCTTTTGCCCGGTCGGCGTGGCAGGCTTTGCGGCATGGCCGCACCAATATGGATGTGCCGATCACGCTTGGCGTGATGATTGCCACCCTGATGAGCCTGTGGGAAACCGCGATGAGCGGGGCCCACGCCTATTTTGATGCCGGGGTAACCCTGCTGTTCTTCCTGTTGATCGGGCGCTATCTCGACAGCCGGTCGCGGGGGCGGGCGCGGTCTGCGGCAGAACATCTGCTGTCGCTGGGCGGTCAGGCGGTGATGGTTCTGCGTGAGGATGGCAACCGGGTGATGCTGCCACCCCGGCAGGTGGAGCCGGGGATGACCGTGCTGGTCGCCACCGGCGAGCGGATCGGTGTTGACGGCATCATCACTCAGGGCCGGTCTGACATCGACAGCAGCCTGATTTCCGGCGAGACCACCCCCAAGGCGGTGGCGGTCGGCGACAAGGTCTTTGCCGGTACTCTCAACCTGTCCGGCCCCCTGCATCTGCGGGTGGCAGCGGTTGGGGAGGGTACCCTGCTGGCCGAAATCGTCCGGATGATGGAGGTGGCGGAACAGGGGCGGGCCAAGTTTGTCGCGCTGGCCGACCGGGTGGCCCGCGCCTATGCGCCGGTGGTGCATGTGCTGGCGCTGCTGACCTTCACCGGCTGGATGGTGCTGTCCACGCTTCCGTGGCAGGACGCACTGATGATTGCGGTGTCGGTGCTGATCATCACCTGCCCCTGTGCGCTGGCGCTGGCAGTGCCGGTGGTGCAGGTGATTGCTTCTGGTCGTCTGCTGCGGCAGGGCGTTCTGCTGAAGTCGGCAACCGCCCTGGAACGGGTGCAGACCGTTGATACGGTGGTGTTCGACAAAACCGGGACTCTGACGGAAGGTCAGCCCGAGCTGGTGCCTGCCGCCGGTCCATTTGCCTGGACCGACTCCGGGCTGGCGCTGGCGGCGAGCATTGCCCTGTCCAGCCGTCATCCGCTGGCCCGTGCCGTGGTGCGCCGGGCGGGCCTTGCCCGCGCCCTGACGGGGGTGGAAGAAATTCCCGGTCAGGGGCTGCAGGTGAGTCTGGACGGGCGGACGGTGCGTCTGGGCAGCGCGGTGTTCTGTGATGCCCCGGCGGCAGATCCACATGCCGGGCCGGAACTGTGGCTGCGCGATGGCAGCAGGATACAGCGTTTCTGTTTCTCTGATCCGCTGAAGGTGGATGCGGCGGCTGTGGTGGCCGGGCTCCGGCGGCGGGGTCTGTCGGTGCTGCTGCTGTCGGGAGACCGGAAGGCGGCGGTAGAGGCTGCGGCCCGGGTCGCCGGGATTACAGACTGGGTGGCTGAATGTACCCCGGCGGATAAAACCCAGCGGCTGGAGGCCCTGAAGGCGGAGGGCCGCTGCGTGATGATGGTCGGCGACGGGCTGAATGACGCACCGGCTCTGGCGGCGGCGGATGTGTCGGTGTCACCGTCGACAGCGGTGGATGTGACGCAGACGGCGGCGGATATCGTTTTTCAGGGGGGGCGTCTGGCCCCGGTGCTGGAAGCGCTGGATGTCGCGCGCCGGAGCGACCGTCTGGTCCGGCAGAATTTTGCATTGGCGCTGGCCTATAACGGTGTCACCATACCCCTGTCGATTGCAGGATATGTTACCCCCCTGATCGCGTCGGTTGCCATGAGCACCTCGTCGGTGCTGGTCATCGCCAATGCCCTGCGTCTGGCCCGGAGGTCCCGCTGATGTCATCGCTGCTGATGCTGATTCCGGTTGCGCTGATGCTCGGCCTGCTTGGGCTCGGGGCTTTTCTGTGGGCGTTGAAGTCCGGCCAGTTTGATGATCTTGACGGCGCGGCGCACCGTATCCTGTTCGACGACGACGATGATATGGTGACCCCCCGTCAGTCTGCGCAGACGCCGCCGGAGTCCCCAAATTCGCCTTCCTCCGGGCCGTCTGGCCCGATATCGCCTTCTTCCGGGCCGTCTGGCCCGGTCGGTTCTGCCGGAGGTCCGACATGAATGCCGACCCCTACGTCAAGCTGATTGCCGATCCCGGTCATAACTGTGGCTGCTGTGATCTTGAGGACCGTGCCTTCTGTGCCGGTCTGGGGTCTCAGGGCTCTGCCCTGTTGCGGAGTATCCGCGGCAGCGCCCGGCTGGAAGCCCACCATACGGTGTTCCGTGAAGGGGATGCGGCCAGTCATATTTTCACGGTGGTCAAGGGGGCGGTGAAGCTGTCAAAGCTGATGGCCGACGGTCGCCGCCAGATCGTCGGCTTCCTGTTCCCCGGTGATTTTTTCGGTTTCGGGCTGGCGGGCAGCTATACGTATTCGGCGGAGACGATCGTGCCGACGTCGTTGTGCCGGTTCTCAGAGCGGCGGCTGGCGTCTCTGATGGAAGAAAACGGTGACCTGCGCCGACGCCTGTTCGGGCGGCTGGTCGATGAGCTGGGGTTTGCGCAGGAGCAGATGCTTCTTCTGGGCCGGATGACGGCACGCGAAAAGGTCGCCCATTTTCTGACCATGCTGTCCCGCCGGGCTGCCAACCGGGGCGACTCGGCGACAGTGGTGGCTGTGCCGATGAGCCGCCTTGATATGGCGGATTACCTTGGCCTGACGATTGAAACCGTCAGCCGGACGATTACCACCCTGAAAAAAGATGCCCTGATTGAAGTCCCGTCACCCAACGTGGTGTCAATCCTGAAGGCCGATGCCCTCCGGCAGATTGCCGACGGTAACGGGGATGAATAAGGCTTTTTTCATTTAACGTCTGTTGCGAACTGGTTTTATCCAATTTCGCGAGTCGCCGGGCAGGAGAAATGATGGCCTGCCCGCTACGCATGGCAGGCCCCCGTCCGGGCTTTATCCTTTCGTGACAGCCTGACTTCAGGTACAACGGCAACAGCCAGGGACCACCCCGTGCGGGGGCACCGGCCAAGCAAAAGGGCCTTGTCCGTCTGTTCCCTCCGTGATGGTGGGGTGATGGGGAAGGATCCACCGATGCGGACACCGCACGCGATCCGAGAGGAAATGATGAGCGCCCATGCCACCATCAAGCGGGTCAGCACCCGCGATCTGCGGGCCCGGAAGGGCGGTGTTCCGGTGGTCTGCCTGACCGCCTATACCGCGCCGATGGCTCAGTTTCTCGATCCCCATGTTGACCTGCTGCTGGTCGGGGATTCCCTCGGCATGGTTGTCTACGGTATGGACACCACGCTGGCGGTCACCGTTGACATGATGATCAATCACGGCAAGGCCGTGGTGCGCGGCAGTCAGCATGCCTGCGTGGTGGTCGACATGCCGTTTGCCAGCTATCAGGAAAGCCGGGAGCAGGCATTCCGCAATGCGGCCCGGATCATGGCCGAGACCGGCTGCGCCGCTGTCAAGCTGGAAGGCGGGCTGGAACTGGCCGACACCATTCACTTCCTGACCGAACGCGGTGTGCCGGTGATGGGCCATATCGGCCTGAAGCCGCAGTCGGTTCATGCCGCCGGGGGCTTCCGTGCCCATGGCCGGGATGCGGCGGAAGCAGCCCGGGTGATGGCCGATGCCAAGGCTGTGGCGGATGCCGGATGCTTCAACATCGTTCTGGAAGGGACCATCGAAGCACTGTCGCGGGAGATCACCGCCGCCGTTGATGTGCCGATTATCGGTATCGGGGCCTCCCCGGCCTGTGACGGTCAGGTGCTGGTGACGGAGGATGTGCTGGGGCTGTTCTCCACTTTCAAGCCCAAGTTCGTCAAGCGCTACGCCGATCTGGGCAGCCAGATCAGCGATGTGGCGGCGCAGTATGCGGAAGAGGTGCGGGCCCGCACGTTCCCGGCGGATGAACACTGCTTTGGCATTCCGGCCAAGCCCCGCGCACTGGAAGTGTGAGTGGTCATTCTTTGATCCGATGACGGTATCAGACCGGCAGCAGGGACGCCCTGCTGCCGGTCTTTATTTATAGAAGGGCCTGCCTGTCAGGCCGGAACACAGTTCTGACGATAAGGTGTTGATGATGACGCAGGGGAACACGTGCGCCGTGGCGCGGTCTGTCGCTGATCTGCGGGCGCAGGTCCGGGAGTGGCGGGCTGCCGGGCTGACCGTGGCGCTGGTGCCGACCATGGGGGCGCTGCATGCCGGGCATATGAGTCTGGTGACGCTGGCGCTGACCAAAGCGGACCGTGTGGTGGTCTCGGTTTTTGTGAATCCCACCCAGTTCGGCCCGACGGAAGACTTTTCCGCTTATCCCCGGCAGCCGGAGCAGGACAGTGCAGCGATTGCCGCGGCGGGGGGGCATCTGGTCTATCTGCCGACGGTGGAGGAAATGTATCCGGCGGGGGCATCGACCATGGTCGAGGTGTCCGGCGTTTCCTCCGGTCTGTGCGGTGATGCCCGGCCCGGGCATTTCCGGGGGGTGGCAACCATTGTCACCAAGCTGCTGTTACAGGCTTTGCCCGACGTTGCCATTTTTGGCGAAAAGGATTTCCAGCAGCTGATGGTGATCCGCCGTCTGGTGCGTGATCTCGATATTCCGGTGGAAATTGTCGGTGCCCCGATCGTGCGGGAGGCTGACGGTCTCGCCATGTCTTCGCGCAATGCCTACCTGTCAGCGGAAGAGCGCCCGGTGGCGGCCCGTATTCACGCCATCCTGACGGAGGCGACGGCGGCCCTGATGCAGGGGGCGCCGGTGGCGGCAACCTGTGCCACGGCATCGCAGGCCCTGTTGGCGGCAGGATTCCGGGCCGTTGATTATCTGGAGCTGCGGGATGCGGAAACACTGGAGCCGGTGACGGAGCTGACCCGACCGGCCCGGCTGTTCGTGGCGGCGTTTCTTGGCCGTACCCGCCTGATTGATAACGTCGGCGTCCGCCCGGCTGTCTGACGGCCGGCTGCCTCACGGCCAGCTGTCTCACGGAAGGCAGGCGCACCCTTTTGCCGGGGGCGCGCCTGCATCCGGTTACAGGCGGCGGATTTTATCAAAGAAGGCATCGACCTGTGCCTTCATGGTTTCTGATTGCCGGGCCAGTTCCCCGGCCGAGGCGAGAACCTGACCGGCGCTGTCCCCGGTTTCCCGGGCCCCTTCTGTCACACTGATGACGCTTTGGGCGACATCCTGCGTGCCCTTTGCCGCTTCGGAGACATTGATCGCAATGGCGCGGGTCGACTCGCCCTGCTGGGCGACGGCGGAAGAGATATCCTGCGCCAAAGCGTTGATTTCCGTAATCACGTCCGCGATTTCGTGAATGGCAGAGACAACCTCTCCCGATACTTTCTGAATTTCGGTGATCTGGGCCCCGATGTCACCGGTGGCTTTGGCAGTCTGACTGGCGAGGGTTTTCACTTCGTTGGCGACAACGGCGAAGCCTTTGCCGGCCTCTCCGGCCCGTGCGGCTTCAATGGTGGCGTTAAGGGCGAGCAGGTTGGTCTGGCTGGCGATGTCATTGATCAGGCCGATGATCTGGCTGATTCTGCCGGTGGCTTCGACCAGCGAGCGTACGGTGGCATCTGTCCGTTCTGCCGAGCGGCGGGCCTGTTCTGCCACGGTCTGGGATTGCCCGGCCCGTTCAGCAATATGATTGATTGATGTGGCGAGCTGGTCGGTTGAGGCCGAGACGCTGCGGACGTTGACCGAGGCTTCCTCGGTGGCCGCTGCCGCGATGGTCGCATCCTGTGCGGACCGTTCCGCTGTGCCGGACAGCACCTTGGCCGTGGCTTCCAGTTGGGTCGCGGCTGAGGTTACGGTTTCCAGCACCCGCGACAGGTCCTGATCGAAGGTTGCCAGCAGACTGTTCATCTCTCCGGATCGACGTTCCCGGGTTTCCAGATGGGCTGCCTGCTCGGCCTCCAGCCGGTCGCGTTCTTCGGCATTCCGGCGGAAGACCATGACGGCTTCGGCCATGGCTCCGATTTCATCGGTGCGGTCAATGCCGGGCACCGTCCCGGAGAGATCCCCGGCGGCGAGGCGCTTCATTGTCGATGTCATTGCCAGCAGGGGGCGGGCAATCAGTTTCTGCATCACCTGACGCATGGCGAGCACCAGCAGCAGGGCTGCCAGAATACAGGCGATGAGGATCGAGGTCCGGAAATTGCTCAGCGGTGCAAAGGCTTCTGCCTGATCGATCGAAACCGCCAGATACCAGTCAACGCCCGGCAGATTGAGGGGGAAGAACTGTATCAGGTCTTCTCCCTGCGGGCCGACGGCTGTCTGCTTGGTGGTTTTGATCGCCGGGGTGACCTGCGGATAGAGGTCTTTCAGCGGTTTGGTCAGCAGTGCCTGCTGGCCGTGAATCAGGATTGTCCCCTTTCCGTCGACAATGAAGGCGCTGCTTTTCTCCCCCAGCTTGACCGCCTCAATGCTTTTTGCCAGATCCGCGATGGAAAAGTCACCGCCTGCCGACCCGAGAAACTGTCCGTTCTTCTGGGCTGGGGCCACCACAGAAACCACCAGCTCTTTGGTGGAGGCATCAATGTACGGCTCGGTGATGGTTGCTTTGCCCGCTGTCTGGGCCAGCTTGTACCAGCCGCGCTTACGGGGATCATATCCGTCAGGCATCTGGCGGACCGGGGCATGCGGGAAGGCCCCGTCTGCATCCATCCCGACGAAAACCATGATGTAGGTATCGAAGAAAGCCTTGGTGCTGACCAGTGACTGCAGACGGTCTTTGCTGAAGTCATCCGCAGCCATATTGGCCAGCACATCAATCAGGTTGATGCGGGCTGAAAGCCAGTTATGGGCATTGAGGGCGGCAGAGTTGCCGATGCCGTTCATCGAGGTATCGACAGACTCCTCAATTGCCCGCCGTTCGTAGATATCCACATAAATCGCCAGAGCCAGAAAGACGGCGACAACAAACCCGGACAGCGACAGCAGGATCCGGGTCATCATACTGGTTCCCGGTGCCCTGATCTGTTCCGGAAGGTTCTGGACCATTCTGATCTCCTCTCTGGTGTCGGGTATCTGCGAAGGTGGATGTCGCCGTTACGATGAAATGCAGAGTGGATTTCATGAACGCGATGGAGCCACGGAACGGCGACAGGATCAGAATTTTAGTAAGTATAGGGTCATTTTTGATTCAATAAAACAGCCTCAATAAAATATGTTCACACCTGATTTTGCGAATCATTTGATTATAGATGATCCACACCTGGAGAGTGCCGAAGAGCACTGCTTTTGAGTGGCAATCAATAGCGCTATGATTGAAGTCCCGGCTCACGGTCCCTGCCGCCAATCCGGAGCGGAAAAACAAATCAGGGCCACCCGGCGGGGCAGCCCTGATTACGGAACAGGTTTGGGGGATCAGGTCAGGTGTTGGTGTGCCGGACCTGATCAAGGAAGTTTGAGACGGCCCGAGACAGCGAAGCAGCCTGCGCTTTCAGCGCATCGGCACTGGTCAATACGGCTTCAGCCTGTGTGCCGGTCTGCTGGGCGGCAAGCGTCACTTCGCCGATGGTGCTGCTGACAGACTGGGTTCCCGCAGCTGCCTGCTGGGTGTTGCGGGCGATCTCCAGCGTTGCGGCCCCCTGTTCTTCCACGGCAGAGGAAATGGCGGCGGCAATCTCGTTCATGCGGTCAATCACCCGGGCGATCCGCTGGATCACCTTGACGGCATCCCGGGTGGCAGACTGTACGGAGGTGATCTGCTGGCTGATTTCTTCCGTTGCCCGGTCCGTCTGGCTGGCCAGTGTTTTCACTTCATTGGCAACAACGGCGAATCCCTTACCGGCATCGCCGGCCCGGGCGGCTTCGATCGTGGCATTCAGGGCCAGCAGGTTGGTTTGTTCCGAGATAGCGGTGATCATCCGCACCACTTCACCGATGTGATCGGTGGCAGCCAGCAGGCCCTCCACCTGTTCATTGGCGCGGCGGGCTTCCTCCACGGCCTGATTGGCGATGGAGGCAGAGCGGGCCACCTGCTCTGAAATCTCATGGATCGATGCCGACAGTTCTTCTGCGGCAGAGGCGACGATCTCGACGTTGGTGTTGGTTTCGTGGGTGGCGCGGGCAACCTCATGGGCCTGCCTGCTGGTGTCTTCGGCTGTGGCCGTCATGACCTGTGCGGTCTCATGCATGCCGTCGACCGAGGTACTGATGGCCGTGATCGCCCCGGAAACATGGCTTTCCAGATCATCGGCAAGGCTGAGCAGGATCTGGCGGCGTTCGGTTTCCTCACGCTCCATGGCCTCAGCGCGTTCCCGTTCCAGCCGTTCCATTTCCAGCGCATTATCTTTGAAGACACTGACCGCCGCTGCCATTTCCCCGATTTCGTCGTGGTGGTCGGTGCCGGGGACGTCGGTGGATTTGTCCCCTTCGGCCAGACGGCGCATGGCCCCGGTCATCGCATTGATCGGGCGGGTGATGCTGCGCCCGATCAGATAGGCTGCGGTGATCCCGGCGATGATGCTCAGCAGAGTGATCAGCGAGACGGTGATCTGTGATCCACGCAGGCTGTTCAGAATATTGGTCTGGGTTTCCTGCTGGATCCGGCGTTCCATTTCCAGCGAGGCGATTTTGGTTTCTTCGGTATTGGCGCTGATCTTACGCTCCAGACCGTGCAGCTTGTCCTGCTGGGCCGTCAGTTCCCCGATGATCGCCGACAGGTCATTCAGGGCAGTCTGATAGTCGGCATACAGGGTGTTGGCCTGTGCGGCATCGGGCATCTGGGCAATGGCTTCGTCAACCCGGAACAGTTCTTCCCATGCTTTGGCATAGGCATCTTCCTTCTGGGTGACCATAAATTCATCCACCGCCCGCTGCGCCAGCAGCATGTGCTGGATCAGGCGGCCTGCAACCTCGGTCAGCTGGGCGTCGTTGGCAGCGGCAGCCTTGGTGCGGATGGCGGCGACCCCGTCAATCAGCTGTCCGGCAATGGGAACCAGACGTTCCGTGATCAGCTGGACCCGGGCGGCGACCAGCGCCATGGTCGGTTCCAGCACTTCCTTGTATCCGGCGATGGCGGTGGCTGTTTCAGCGACGGTCGGGGCGACCTCGGTTCCTTCGGCGGAGGAGGTCAGGGCCGCGATCCGCTCATCGAGCTTTTTCTGTTCGGCATCAACGGCACGGGCATTTTCCGGGGTAGGCAGCTGAATATAGGCCGAGACATACTTGTCGTAAGCCAGAACCTGCCGGTCCAGCTGTACGGCCAGAACAGCATTGGTAGAGGCGCCCGAAATGATGCGGACGTGCCCGGCGACGTTTTCAAACATCCAGACGGTGCCGATGGCGACCAGTGTCGACAGCGTAAAAACCACAGAAAACCCGGCAACAAGACGGGTCCCAATCTTCATGGTCTTGAAAGCACGCATAAGGATCCGCTACCCCTGTTTCTGCTGTCTCCGACGTCCTTCTGGCGGATTGCCGGGTGTCGCCCGGCCTGATGTGTCTGCCCCGATGTCGGTCTGGCTGCTCCGGCTCCGGGGGCCGCGCTTCGCCCCGTTACACACAGAATGCCCGTTTCTGCCCCGTAAACTGCCCTGCCTGTTTACCCTACTGATGAGAAGGACTCTCTCAGAGATCACAGCCTAGCGCAACCTTAACCGGCGTGATTGACCTGCATCAAACGGCGTAGGGGGAACTGGTATGAAACGTTGGTGAAAAAGCATAAAACCCGGCCGTGACCGGGCCGGGTTTTATTATAAAAACATGACATAAACGGTGGCTGATCTGCGAAGGTCCGCCGTAGCCGGCAGATCAGTATCCGTAATCCTGATAGATGCGGCTGATATCGCCGTTCCACTTTTTGTCGTACGCCTCAAGCAGACGGTCAGCGGCGGTCAGGCCGCTGTCGGCGATTTCACGCAGCGGAGTCAGGAACCCGGTTTCGTTATCCCCTGCGCTGTTCAGGCGGGCGCGGCGGGTCAGGCCGTCGTGAGCGATCTCCAGCACCTGCTTTGCCACATCCTGTACGCTGCGCCCGTCAATGGTCGCCTGCAGGGCCTGACGCGGCACGTCAGCCACCAGCCGGTGACGGTCTTCGGCGGTCCAGCCTTTCACCAGATCCCATGCTGCATCCAGCGCCGTCTGGTCGTACAGCAGGCCGGTCCACAGGGCAGGCAGGGCGCACAGACGGTCCCACGGGCCGCCATCGGCACCGCGCATTTCCAGATACTTTTTCAGACGCACATCGGGGAAGGCGGTAGACATGTGGTCTGCCCAGTCGCCGACGGTCGGGGTCTGTCCCGGGTAGGCCGCCAGACGGCCTGCCATGAAATCGCGGAATGACTGGCCGGACGCGTCAATATAGCCGCCGTCGCGGTAGACAAAATACATCGGTACGTCGAGCAGGTAATCGGCGTAGCGCTCAAAGCCGAAGCCATCCTCGAACACCAGATCAAGATTGCCGGAGCGGGCTTTGTCGGTGTCGGTCCAGACGTGAGCGCGGTAACTCTTGTAGCCGTTAGGCTTGCCTTCGGTGAATGGGCTGTTGGCAAACAGGGCGGTGGCAATCGGCTGCAGGGCCATCGAGACCCGCATCTTCTGCACCATGTCGGCTTCAGATCCGTGGTCAAGGTTGACCTGCACCGTGCAGGTGCGCAGCATCATGTCCAGCCCCATGGTGCCGACCTTGGGCATGTATTCCCGCATGATCCGGTAACGGCCCTTAGGCATCCAGTGCATCTGATCGCGGCGGGCGGTGGGGTGGAACCCCAGCCCGATCAGGCCGACGCCGTTGGCTTCGGCGACCTGCTTGATCTGGCGGCGGTGGGTGGTCACCTCCACACAGGTCTGGTGCAGGGTCTCCAGCTGTGCGCCCGACAGTTCCAGCTGTCCCGCAGGTTCCAGCGAGATGGAGGCCCCGTCTTCCCGGGTCATGGCGATGACATGATCACCTTCCCGTACCGGCTGCCAGCCGAACTGCTCCATCCCTTTCAGAATGTCGCGGATTCCGCCGGGTTCGTCATAGGACAGGGTGCTGCCGTCAGCGATGCGGAAGGGAAATTTTTCATGCTCGGTGCCAATCCGCCACTCGTCCCGGGGGCGCGACCCGCTTTCCAGATAGGCGACCAGATCATCGCGGCTGGAGATTGGGGCGGCATTAGGTTTGGCAAAGGCGGACATGCAGGGCACTCCTGAAAACTGGCCTGAAAACTGGGGGCCGGAACCGGCCGGACGGGACGGACGCCGTCTGACGGCATACCAGAAAACAACGGCGGCGGACCACCGCAAATCACCTGCCGGGCCAACCGGCAGGCCGGGGCCGTCACCCGGCCCGGAAGGCCGGACGCCCCTGCCAGTCGCCGCGCAGGGCCTGCCAGCAGGTCAGGGCGGCCAGTGCCGCCGTTTCCGCCCGCAGGATCCGCGGTCCCAGAGTGACGCAGATAACAAAGGGATACCGATGCAAAAGTTCAAGTTCCGATTTTTCAAATCCGCCTTCCGGGCCAATCAGCACGGCAGCATCCGCCCCGGCGGGCAGGTCACTCAGCACCCCGGCCACGTCGCGTCCGGCGCCGGTTTCATCCATCACCAGCAGGTGACGGGACGGGGTCCAGCCGTCGAGCAGGCGGTCGAGTTTTTCCGGCTCGGCAACGGCAGGTACGGACAGCCGCTCGCACTGTTCGGCGGCTTCGACCGCATTGGCGGTCAGCCGCTCGGTATTGACGCGGGCGGCATTGGTGTAGCGGGTAAGGACCGGCACCAGACGACTGGCCCCCAGTTCGGTGGCTTTTTCAACCACCATGTCGGTGGCGTCTTTTTTCAGTGGGGCGAACAGCAGCCACGGACCGGGCCGGGGTTCATCGGTCTGGGGGCGCAGCAGGCGGTCGGCCCGGGCGGTGGCGCGCCGCTTGCCGGTTTCTGTCAGGGTGGCGGTCCACTCGCCATCCTGACCGTTGAACAGGGCGATCTCGTCCCCTGCTGCCATCCGCATTACGGCGTGCAGATAATGGGCCTGTCCTTCCGTCAGCGGGATTTCGGCTCCGGCAGACAGCGGGGCAGCGGTGAACAGGCGGATGGCGGGACGGGCGGGCATGACACCGGGTATCCTGACAGGGGCGGGGCTTCGGCGGGCAGTGCCGGAACCGGGCGATGAGTTTGCTGTGTTGAGTTTGCCGCTGGGCGTCGGTATGTATACCCCTATGACTGACACAAGGCCAATGATTGGCGATATGCCGACCGATGGATGGATCGACCGGATCCTGCCGGAGGCATGGCGCCCCTACTGCAAACTGATGCGGCTGGACCGCCCGATCGGGGTCTGGCTGCTGCTGTTCCCCTGCTGGTGGTCAGCCTCGCTGGCCTCGGCGGTGGAAGACATCGGCCCGCTGGAATGGCTGACGCTGATTATCCTGTTCGGCATCGGCGCTACGGTCATGCGCGGTGCCGGATGTGTGATTAACGATATCCTTGACCGTGATATTGACCGGCAGGTGGCCCGTACCGCTGCCCGACCGCTGGCCAGCGGGGCGCTGACCGTGCGGCAGGCCGGGGTGTTTCTGGTGGCCCTGCTGCTGATTGGGCTGGGGGTGCTGCTCAGTCTGTCAAAAGCGGCGATTCTGGTCGGTATCGGCTCGGTCCCGATGTTTGTCCTCTACCCGCTGATGAAGCGGATCACCAACTGGCCGCAGGCGTGGCTGGGCCTGACCTTCAACTGGGGGGCACTGGTCGGCTGGGCTGCCGTGACCGGCACTGTCGGCCTTCCGGCGTTGCTGCTGTTTGTCGGCGGCCTGTTCTGGACGCTGGGCTATGACACGATTTATGCCCATCAGGACCGCGAGGACGATCTGGCGGTCGGGGTTAAATCGTCGGCACTGGCGCTGGGCCGGAACACCCGGGGTGTGGTGGCGGTGTTCTATCTGCTGGCCTGGGGGCTGTTTACCGCCGCCGGGGCCATGACCGGGCTCAATATGGCGTTTTATGCGGTGATGCTGGCGGTGCTGGGGCATTTCGTCTGGCAGATTCTGGCGCTGGATATTGACCACGGCCCCACCTGTCTGCGGCTGTTCAAGTCGAACAAGACGTTGGGCTGGATTGTGCTGCTGGCGATTGTTGTGGGGCAGGTGTGACCCTTCCCGATGCCCGCGCGTTCATTCAGCGGCATACGGTCCCTGACCGTCCGGGCCTGACGCCGGAACTGACGCTGCATCTGGCAACGGATGTGACGCCGCTGTGGACCGCGACGCAGGACTTTCTCGATCAGCATGGTCTGGAGCCGCCGTTCTGGGCTTTCGCGTGGCCGGGCGGGCAGGCACTGGCGCGGCTTCTGCTTGATCAGCCTGAGCTGGTGCGGGGCAAGAGTGTCCTGTCCTTCGCCGCAGGCGGGGGGATTGAGGCCATCGCCGCCGCCCGGGCCGGGGCCGCCCGGGTGTTGGCCAATGACATTGATCCCCTTGCCCTGACAGCCTGTGACCTGAATGCCGGACTGAACGGTGTGACCCTGACGGTCTGCGGCGATAACCTGCTGGGGGGAGCCCTGCCTTCGGGGTGGGAAAGCCCGGAGATCGTTCTGGCCGGGGATGTCTGCTATGACCGGGGGATGGCCGCCCGGGTGATCCCGTGGTTGCGGCAGCGGGCTGAGGCGGGTGCGGTTGTCCTGATGGCGGACCCCGGTCGGGCTTATCTGCCGCAGGAAAGCCTGAGCAGTGGCCACCTGCGGTCGGTGGCCGTCTATACCGTTCCCACCTCACGGGCGGTTGAAGATGAAGAACATCGGGAAACCCACGTTTTTCAATGGCTTTGCTTCTGAAATTGAAAATCTATAACAGTTATTCCCGCTCCCGTAGTCATTAAGACCTATGGATGGTGCGGCTTTTGTATTTGTACCCGGTAATATGACCCCATATGATAGGCTTTATCGAATGATCTCCGACTGATCAAAGGGGGGGCGGAGACAGAGGGAGTTTCAGAATGGCCGCACATGGGGTTGGCAGCGGGGTGCCGGGGGGTGCCCGCAAGAGTATTATGACCAGAATATTAATGATAATGGTTGTAATGGTTTTGGTGATTTTTGCTGCCTTTTCGATTTATCTCGACCGTTATCAGAGAACACAGATAGAAGCCGAGCTTGAGGCGTCGCTTGAAAGTACCGGTCGGGGTGCCGCTGCCGGTCTGAGTGACTGGCTAGAGGCCCGGACCCGGCTGATCCGGACGATTGCCGAGACGCAGGGCAGCGTCTCTGACGAGAAAGCCGTTGAGGCGTTTCTGAAAGCCAAAGTCCTGACGGAAACCTTCGAGACGGTCTATATCGGCCGTGACAGCGGTGTCTTTACGGCCTGGCCTCTCCCGACTCTGCCGCCGGGTTTTGATCCCCGTACGCGTCCGTGGTACACGCTGGCCGCAGGGGTCAAAACACAGGTGGTGGTACCGCCCTTTGTGCAGGCGGCCACCAAACAGCTGGTGATGACTGCCGCTGTCCCGGTGATACAGGACGGTAAAGTGGTCGCGGTCGCGGGCGGTAACTTTACGGTCAAGGCGTTGGGCGAGATGCTGCAGAGCATCACGCTGGGCGGGCTGGGGTATGCCTTTGTGGTTGACGCCAAAGGCACTGTCCTGATGCATCCGGATCCGGCGCAGGCGACCAAAACCCTGACTGATCTCTTCCCGCAGAACACGCCGGTGATCGGCACCGCCACCACCCATAGCGTTCAGAATGGCCGCCCGGTAATGGTGCGGTTCGCACCGTTGACTGTCCCCGGGACCCAGTGGTCTCTGGCCGTGGTGGTGGATGAGGATCTTGCGTATGCCTCGCTGACCACCTTCCGCCTTGCTGCGGTGATTGCTGCCGTGGTGGGGGCGCTGCTGCTGATCATCCTGATGCAGCAGGCCCTGAAGCGGGTGGTGGCATTGCCGGTCACCGGCATGACCGCCGCAATGCGGCGTCTGGCGGATGGTGACCTGCAGACGCAGATCCCCGGTCTGGAGCGTGAGGATGAGGTTGGGGCAATGGCCTCTGCCGTGCAGGTGTTCCGGGATCATGCGCTGGAGCGTCAGCGGCTGGAGGCGGAACAGGCTGATGCCAGCCGGGCGCGGGAACAGCGCACCCAACGGATGGAACAGCTGATTGCGGCCTTCGACCGCGACATGCTGCAGGTGCTGGAATTGGTGACCTCGGCGGCGACGGAGCTGGAAGCCACCGCCCAGTCCCTTCAGGCCACCGCCCATCGTTCTGCCGGGGATGCGACCACGGCGGCGGCGGCGACCGAGCAGGCCTCGGTCAACGTGAAAAGCGTGGCGTCTTCCACCGACATGCTGGTCCGGTCGATTGCCCATATCGCTGACAATGCCGGAGAATCGCGGCAGGTGGCGGAGCAGGCGATGGAGGCAGCAGCACGCACCGATCAGACCGTTCGGTCACTGGTGCAGGCCACGGACCGTATCAGTCAGATTGTCGGCCTGATCAATGATATCGCCAGCCAGACCAACCTGCTGGCGCTGAACGCCACCATCGAGGCGGCGCGGGCCGGAGAAGCCGGAAAAGGCTTTGCTGTTGTGGCGAATGAGGTGAAAAGCCTTGCCAACCAGACCGCCAAGGCCACCGGTGACATTGCCGCCCAGATCGGGGAAATCCAGTCAGTCTCCAATGAGACGGTGCAGGCCATTCAGGGCATTGCTGGGGTGATCACCCGGGTCAATACGCTGGCCGGGGATATCTCGCAGGCAGTTGAGCAGCAGGGGGATTCCACCCGTGAAATCGCCCGCAATGTCGCCGAGGCGGCGCAGGGGACGCAGGATGTATCCAGCAGCGTCACCAACGTGACCGAAGGGGCGCGGGAAACCGGGGACAGTGCCGCACAGGTGCTGGGGGCTGCGGTTGAGCTCGCCCGACAGGCGGAAACCCTGAAGGCGAAGGTTGACAGCTTCTTCCACGATATCCGCGCGCTATAACGTGTGCGGGGTTCTGTCCCGCTGAGTGTGCCGGAGGCGGCGGGATTACCCTGCCGCCTCCAGCCATGTCAGGGCCTCTGCCACCGTTGCGGCGCGGGCGGTCTGCGGGCGGGCAGGCCGTTGCAGCATCACCACCGGTATTCCCAGCCTGCGGGCGGCGGCAAGTTTGCCGTCCATCGGGCCACCGCTGTTTTTGCAGACCACGGCTTCGATGCCGTGGTGACGCAGCAGGGCTTCTTCCTCTGCCTGTGAAAACGGTCCCCGGGCCAGAATCCATTCGGCAGCGGCAAAGGTGGGCGGTGGATCCGGCAGGTCAACGGCGCGGATGACAAAATGGCAGGTGGTCAACGGGGTAAAAGCGGCGACCTCCTGACGGCCCAGAGCCAGAAATGCCCGGCCCGTGCGCAGGCGTCGCAGCACCGCAACCGCCTGATCCCAGTCTGTGACCTCATGCCAGCGGTCCTCCGGTCCGGCCTGCCAGGCCGGTCGGTCCAGCCGTAACAGGGGAAGACCCTGCTCTGTGCAGGCCGCCGCAGCGTTCCACCCCATCCGCCGGGCGAAGGGGTGAGTCGCGTCAATGACCGCCGCAATCCCTTCCGTGCGGAGGAATGCCGCCAGTCCTTCGGGGCCCCCGAAGCCACCGCTGCGGGAGTCTCCGGCAGGCAGGCGGGGGCTGCGGGTCCGACCGGCCAGCGAGCTTAAGCACCGCCAGCGGGGATGATCCTGCAGGGCTTCAGCCAGGGCGTAGCCTTCCCCGGTACCCCCCAGAACCAGAACGGTGCGCCGGGGTGCGGTCATTGCGGACGCAGGTCTTCGGCCATCATGTCTGCCGCTTTTTCGGCAATCATGATCACCGGGGAGTTGGTGTTGCCGGATGGGATTGTCGGCATCACCGATGCATCGACAATCCGCAGGCCGTGCAGACCATGCACCCGCAGCCGGGCGTCGGTGACAGCCAAAGGATCATCCCCCATTTTGCAGGTGCCCACCGGATGGAAAATCGTGGTGGCGATATTGCCGGCTGCGGTGGCCAGATCGTCATCGCTGGCAATCTGCGGGCCGGGTAACATCTCCTGCGGACGATAGCGGGCCAGCGCCTGTGTTGCCATCAGTCGCCGGGTCAGGCGGATGGAGTCCGCCGCAATGCGCCGGTCTGACGGTGCCGACAGGTAATTGGCGAAAATCGATGGCTGCCGGGCCGGATCGGTAGAGCTGATGTGGACATGACCGCGGCTGTCGGGGCGCAGATTGCAGACTGACGCGGTCACCGCCGGGAAGGGGTGCAGCGGTTCCCCCAACTTGTTGGTTGACAGCGGCTGGACGTGATATTCCAGATCCGGGGTTGCCACTTCTGGCCCGCTGCGGGTGAAGATGCCGAGCTGGCTGGGGGCCATCGACAGCGGGCCGCTGCGGGTCAGCAGATATTGCAGACCGATTTTGGCTTTTCCGAACAGGCTGTTGGCTATTTCGTTCAGCGTTTTGCCGTTTTCAATGCGGAATACGGTGCGGATCTGCAGGTGATCCTGCAGGTTTTCGCCCACTCCCGGCAGGGCGTGACGGACGGAAATACCATGCCCCTGAAGCCGGTCAGGCTGGCCGATCCCGGACAGCTCCAACAGTTTGGGGGAGTTGATCGCCCCGGCTGCCAGCACCACCTCTGCCCCGGCCCGGGCCTGACGGGCCTGCCCGTTGACTGTGTAGGTGACACCGGTGATGCGGCTGCCGTCCAGCGTCAGGCCGGTGGTCAGGGCCTGTGTGATGACCCGCAGGTTGGGCCGTCCTTCCGCCGGGCGCAGGAAGGCCTTACTGGTATTCCACCGCACGCCGCCGCGCTGGTTGACCTCGAAGTATCCTGCCCCTTCATTGGTGCCGGAGTTGAAATCAGCGGTCGGGGGAATCCCGAGTTCTTCAGCGGCTTTGACGAAGGAATCGAGGATATCCCAGGACAGGCGCTGCTTTTCCACCCGCCATTCTCCGCCACTGCCGTGCAGCGGGGTTGCCCCGGCATAGTGGTCTTCGGACTTGCGGAAATAGGGCAGGATATCCTCCCAGCCCCAGCCGGGATTGCCAAGCTGCCGCCAGTGATCGTAGTCGCGGGCCTGCCCGCGCATGTAGATCATGCCGTTGATCGAGGAACAGCCCCCGAGGACCTTGCCGCGCGGATAGTTCAGGCTGCGCCCGTTCAGGCCGGGATCGGGCTCGGTCTTCATCATCCAGTCGGTGCGCGGATTGTTCATGCAGAACAGATACCCGATCGGGATGTGAATCCATGGATAGGTATCCCGGGATCCGGCTTCCAGCAGCAGGACGCGATGGGCGGGGTTTTCGCTCAGGCGGTTGGCCAGCACGCATCCGGCGGTTCCTGCCCCGACAATAATGAAGTCATAGAGGCCGTCATCAACGGCTGATACCGTGGCGGTCATTGATCTGATCCCTCCCATACGAGATCGCACTTTTTGTATACAGTATTGGGGGGATGCAGCGGTGACAAACAAAAACGCCGCGCTGCTAGCTTATGGTGTGGTGCGCGATGCAGTCCGGATCCGGTGCAGGGCGTTGGCCAGATCGGCGGGCAGGAAAGGCTTGGGCAGAATAGGCCATGGGCTGCTGGGGCTGCCGCAGACCCGCAGCAGGTGCGGTTCAGGCTGACCGGCGGCGGTCATCAGCAGAATGCGGGGCGGCTCAGGCTGGCGGGTCAGCCAGTCGGCCAGATCGACTCCGGTATCCGGTACCGGCCCGGTGGTGCTCTCCGGGGGCATGGTGATGTCGGTCAGGACCAGTGCCGGGGCATCCTGCATCTGCGTCAGCCGGGTGAAGATCCGCCGGGCTTCGGCGGCGGTGGCGGCGGTACTGACGCGGTAGCCCAGTTCCCGCGCCGTTTCCGCCACTGTCTGGAGCAACGGGGCTTCATCCTCCACCACCAGAAGATGCTCTCCCTCCCCCTGCGGCAGCGGGCCGGGCACCGTGACCGATGGCGGGCTGTCCGGCGGGCTGCGGCGGGGAAAGCTGAGGCGGACCCGGGTGCCAGCCCCGGGCTGACTGTCGATGGACAGGGTGCCGCCAGCCGCTTCCGCAAAGGCGGCGACCATGCTCAGGCCCAGCCCGGTGCCCTGTCCCACCGGCTTGGTGGTGAAAAACGGGGTGGCCGCCTGTTCCAGCACAGCGGCAGGCATGCCGCAGCCGGTATCGGCGATTTCCAGCAGGACCCGGTCGGGGCCATCGGGCCGGGCGGAGACGGTGATCTCTCCCCCACCGGCAGGCAGGGCATCACGGGCGTTCAGGATCAGGTTGACGACCGCACTTTCCAGCTGGGTGGGGTCGGCATCAATCCACAGACCGGTGTCTGTCTGGGGCTCCGGGGTCGCGCCAGCGGTCAACAGCCGTACCGTGGCGGGCAGGGACCGCCCGACCATCCGCCCGACCTGCGCCAGACTGTCGGGTAGGTTCAGGCGTATTTTGACCGGATCGCGGCGGCGGGCGAACAGCAGCAGTTGATTAACCAGATCGCGGCCCTGCCGCCCGGCTGCCACGGCATCATCCAGAAGCTGCTCATCCCGGGGATCGAGGATGCCGTCGAAGCGGGTTTTCAACACATCCAGGTTGAACAGCACCAGTGTCAGCAGGTTGTTGAAATCATGGGCAAGGCCGCTGCTCATCTGTCCGACCAACTCGGCCTGCCGCATCTGGGTCAGGCGGTTTTCCGCCTCCACACGCTCGGTGATGTCCGTCAGGGATCCGGCAATACGGACCAGCGTGCCGTCGCGCCGCCCGCCCCGCAGCCCTTTCCCGCGGAACTCCACCCAGCGGCGGGGGCCGGTGCCATGGGCTTCCAGCGGGCAGCGCACTTCCAGCGCCGGGGTTTCGCCCCGGCGGTGGCGGTCCACGGCGTCAAGAACCGCCGCCCGGTGGGTGGCGGCCAGACAGCCCATCACCCGACTGGTTGCAACGGTACGCCCTTCGCCATTGGCTGCGTCCAGCCCCAGAATGGTCAGGGCGCGGGCGGACAGATAGACCTCCGGGCTGCCGGGGTGCCAGTCCCACAGGCCATCCCGGGCCCCGGCAAAGGCGGCGCGGTAGCGGTCTTCGCTGTCGTGCAGGCGGGTCAGGGTATCCCCCAGATGCAGACGGACCCGGTCGAGGGCTGCCACCAGCGCCGTATGCTCCCGGGCCATGCGCACCGGGGCACCGTCTTTGTTCTGATGGAAATCAAAGCTGGCGATTTCCGCCGGGCTGCGGCTGCTGAAGGCCAGCGCCTGTTCGGCCAGCCGTTCGGTCGGTCGGGCCACCACCCGTTGCAGAAAGACCAGCAGCAGCCCGGCCATGCCGACCACCACCGCAGTCACAACCGCTGCCACTGCCGCCAGCTGCCCGATCAGCAGATCGCGGATATCAGCCAGATCCGCCGTGACTGTCAGAAAGCCGATCCGGGTGGTCTGGCCGTCAATGGTCCAGTACAGCGCCGCCTCCTGCCGCATCGGCTCCCGCGCCGGGGTGCCGATGTTAACCGGGCCGATATAGTCGGCTTCCAGCTGCGAGGCGGTGATATAGGGGTGGGCGTTGATGGCGGTCAGGATCATCCCGATCATTGCCCGGTCCCCGCCCCAGGTGGCGAAGGACAGCGGATCGCGGTTGGTTTCAATCACCGCGCTGATTTCATCCTGAACCCGGTCGAGCTGGCGCAGATAAAGCGCGGTACCGACCACCGCCCCGGCAATCACGGCCAGCAACAGGCCAAGGCCGATCACCGGCACGGCAATGGTGCGCCGCAGCGAGCGGGGTGGGGGGGGCGGCAGGGATCCAAGGGGTGGCGATGCTCTCATCATCGGGCCATGCTACCCGGTTTTTCCACCGGCGCGACGGGGAAAACGCCGGGGGCAAAACAGATGGGGATAACCGGCGGCGGCGACTGTACAGGGCCGGGGGGCTGGGCTACACAGGGGTAACGGAAAAGGCCCGCCACCGCGCCGGACCATGCCGCAGGAGTGAGACAACGGGGATGACCGCAGAGGTTCTGCTCGCCACCAGCATTGATTTTGCCTTCAGCCAGATGGAAGACCGGATTTTGGTCCGGTGCCTCGATCAGGCCGGGGGATCGCATCATCTGTGGCTGACCCGTCGGCTGACCCGGGCCTTTTTGCAGCAGTTTGGCTCTCTGCTGGCGGTGACAGCCCCGGCGGGTGGCGTCACCGACGCCCAGCGGCAGGCGATGGTGTTGTTTGAGCATCTGGATGCCCTGAATGATCAGGCCGCGCTGGCACGGGACCGCGAGGCCAGCGCCCTGACGTCCGGTGCGGTGCCGGTGGTGCCCGGCCAGAGCGTGCCGGTTCCCGCTGTGCCCCCCCCGCCCGTGCCGGACCCGGCGACAGACCCGGAAACAGCTCCGGTCCCGGCGGAGCCCACTGTGACCCCTGCCGCTGATACGGTGCTGATGACCCGGATAGATGTCACCCCGCAGGAAGGCCGGTTTGATCTGCGCCTGTTCGGCGGTGAAAGCCGGGCCGTGATGCTGCCCCTGACCCGGGGCGATGCCCACCGCCTGCTGGCGGTTCTGCTGCGCACCGCCGCTCAGGGGGAATGGGGGCTGGACGATGAGGTCGGCTGGGTCAGTGACGGCACCCGTCTGATGCAGGGCCGGGATGTGGCGACCGTCCGGCGGCACTGACGCCTCCCCCCTGATGTATCCCTGAAATTCAAAGAAAAAAGGGTGACAGCTCGCAGGCTGCCACCCTTTCTGTCTTTTCAGCCGGATCAGGCGATCAGAACGCCGGAACGACAGCACCCTTGAAGGTGTCGAGGATGAAGGCGCGGACCTGATCGTTCTGATAGGCGGCCACCAGATCCTTCACCCAGGCGGCGTCTTTGTCCTTGGTCTGAACGACGACGATGTTGGCGTACGGGCTCTTGGCGTCTTCGATCACCAGCGAGTCCTTCAGCGGGTTCAGACCGGCTTCCAGCGCATAGTTGGTGTTGATTGCGGCGGCGGTCACGTCGGGCAGGGAGCGCGGCAGCTGGGCGGCGTCCAGCTCGACGAACTTCAGGCCCTTCGGGTTTTTGGTGATGTCGGCGGCACCCGGGGTCAGACCGGTCTTCGGGTCCACTTCAATCAGGCCGCTTTTGGCCAGCAGCAGCAGGGCGCGGCCCCCGTTGGACGGATCGTTAGGGATCGCGACGGAATCGCCCGACTTCAGGTCGGCCAGAGTCTTGATCTTCTTGGAATACACGCCCATCGGCTCGACGAAGTTGGTGCCGACGACGGTCAGGTCGTAGCCACGGTCCTTCTTCTGCTGATCCAGATACGGCACGTGCTGGAAGCTGTTGGCATCCAGATCGCCCGAGGCCAGCGCCTGATTCGGCAGAATGTAATCGTTGAAGGTGACGATCTTCAGGGTATGGCCCTTGGCCTTGATGATCTCGGCGACCTTTTCGGCCACCTGCTCATGCGACCCGGCGGAGACACCCAGCTTGATTTCCTTTGCGACCGCCGGGGCGGCGATCAGAACGGCGGAGACCGCAGCAGCGGCGAGAGTGGAGAGAAGACGCATCGGTCGTTTCCTTTTTTGCTGTTGGGCCGGTGCGGGGAATGCTGTCCCCGCGCCGGTACTCTGAGACAGGTTGATCAGAAGGCCGGAACCACGGCACCCTTCAGGTCATCGGTGATGAAGGTGCGGATCGCCGGGTCGTTGTACGCGGCGACCAGATCCTTCACCCAGCCTTCGGACTGGTTCTTGCCCTGCACCACGATCACATTGGCATAGGGGCTGTCGGCGTCTTCGCGGGCGATGGAATCCTTGGTCGGATTGAGTTTGGCTTCCAGCGCGTAGTTGGTGTTGATGGCCGCCAGCGTCACGTCGGGCAGGGAACGCGGCAGCTGGGCAGCGTCCAGCTCGACGATCTTCAGGTTCTTCGGGTTCTTGGTGATATCGGCGGCACCCGGGGTCAGGCCTGCCTTGGCATCCACTTCGATCAGGCCCAGCTTGGCCAGCAGCAGCAGGGCGCGGCCACCGTTGGACGGATCGTTGGGGATTGCCACCGAGTCACCGGCCTTCAGATCGGTCAGCGCCTTGATCTTATCGGAGTACACGGCCATCGGGGCGACAAAGCTGGCACCGACGATGGTCAGGTCAAAGTTGCGGTCTTTCTTCTGGCGGTCGAGGTACGGCTTGTGCTGGAAGCTGTTGGCGTCCAGATCACCGTCGGCCAGCGCCTGATTGGGCAGCACGTAATCGCTGAAGGCGACGATTTTCAGGGTGTGACCCTTGGCCTTGATGATCTCGGCGACCTTTTCGGCCACCTGCTCATGTACGCCGGTGGTGACACCCAGCTTGATCTCTTTCGCAAAAACCGGGGCGACAGTCAGGGTCGCCAGGGCGGCAGCGGCCGCCAGCGTGGACAGAAGACGCATCGGATAACTCCTGAGAGCCAGTGGGGGATGAAAAGAGGGGGAAAGGGTCAGATATTGCGCTTGTCGGCTTTACGGGCCAGCCAGTCACCCAGCATCTGCACGCCCTGCACCACCACGATCAGGGTGATCACCACCGCGATCATCATGTCGGGACGGAACCGCTGATACCCATAGCGGATGCCAAGGTCACCCAGACCGCCGCCGCCGACGGCCCCGACCATGGCCGAATAACCGATCATTGCCACCGCGGCGAGGGTGATGCCATGGATCAGCCCGGGCAGGGCTTCGGGCAGCAGCACCTTGGCCACCACCTGCCACGGGCGGGCGCCCATGGCCTGTGCCGCTTCGATCAGTCCGCTGTCAACCTCTCGCACTGCGCCTTCGACAATCCGGGCCAGAAACGGTACGGCGGCGACGGTCAGCGGCACGATTGCGGCGCTGGTGCCGATTGATGTGCCTGCCACCAGTCGGGTGAAGGGGATGATGGCCACGGCCAGAATGATGAAGGGGATGGAACGGGCCGCGTTGATAACCGGTCCGGCGATCAGCTGGAACAGCGGGGCCTCGAACAGTTCCCCCCGGCGGGAGGTGGCGAGCAGGATCCCCAGCGGCCCGCCGATCAGCAGGCTGATCACCAGCGCCACGGAAACCATGTACAGGGTTTCCAGCGTGGCATTGAGCAGCAGCGGCAGAATGGCGGACAGCATCACAGCACCTCTTCGGCGGACAGGTCGGCGTCGATCAGGCTGTCAAGGCTGTGCAGTTCGTGCAGCATTGACTGGGTGACCGGATGCGCCGGGTTGGCAAACACGTCGGCGGTGACGCCGGTTTCAATGATTTCCCCGTGATCCATCACCGCCACGCGGTCACACAGCAGGCGCACCACATCCATTTCGTGGGTGATGACCACCATGGTCAGGTTCAGGCGGCGGTTGATGGTTTTCAGCAGGGCCAGAATCTGGCGGGTGGTTTCGGGGTCCAGCGCCGATGTCACCTCGTCACACAGCAGAACCTGCGGCGAGCTGGACAGGGCACGGGCGATGCCGACGCGCTGCTTCTGCCCCCCCGACAGTTCCGCCGGGTAACGGTCACGCTTGTCAGCCAGCCCGACGAGGGGCAGCAGCGGGTCAACCGCAGCGGCGATCTCAGCCTTGCTGGCCCCGGCCAGTTCCAGCGGCAGGGCAACGTTGTCATAGACCGTGCGCGAGGACAGCAGGTTAAAATGCTGAAACACCATGCCGATACGGCGGCGGAACAGCGGCAGGTCACGGGTGGGCAGGGCGGTGACATCGCGGCCTTCCACCTCCACCGTTCCGGCGGTCGGCCGTTCCAGCAGGTTGATGGTGCGCAGCAGGGTTGATTTGCCCGCGCCGGACCGGCCGATGATACCGAAAATCTCCCCCTTACCGACGGACAGGCTCACCCCTTTCAGGGCAGTGTGCGGCGGTGTTCCCCGGCGGGCGGGGTAGGTTTTTTCGACGGAACTCAGACGGATCATGGCGACACCCGGACAAACAAAAAAACCGCTTTCCCTTACGGTAAAGCGGTGCAAAACGGATATCCGAAAAGCCCCTCGCTTTAGCCGCATTTATCAAGCGCCCGCAAGCTGAGAAGCAAATCGGCGCGTTGGATCCAACTTAGTCGGTCATTCGTCATACAGCAATCTTTTTTCACATGCGTTTTGTGCATGATGGTTATGCGGTGGGAAAAATAACGTTCTTTTGTTGTGGATTCTCGGAGATATTATCTGCTTGGCCCCTATGCTGAGGGAGCAGCAGACGTTTGCCGTGGTGCAGGAGGCAAAGGCCGATCAGCCTTCCGCAGTTCATCCTTTTTCGGGGGCGAAGATGTCTGCTCTTTCGGCAGAGACCCGGTCAAACGCATTCCGCGCCGCGCGGAAACTGTCCACATTCTCTACGATCCATGTCCAGAGAGGAACCATCCGCACCAGCATTTCCAGACCGGTTTCGGACAGGGCGTATTCGACGTGGGGGACAACCTCCTCGAAGTCATGGCGTACCACCAGTCCGTCCCGTTCGAGATGGCGAAGCGTGCGCGTGAGCATTCGCTGCGTGATTCCATGCATGCGCCGACCGATTTCCGTATGGCGAAGCTGCCCATACACGCCAAGCGTATGAATGACGCCAAGCGACCAGCGATTTCCGGCGTGGGTCAGGACTTCCCGGCGGACGGCGTCATCATCGTCCCTGAGGCCGTCGCAGACAGTCTGCGAATACTGGAGGATGTCCTCCCGGCTTAACAACCGAACAGCAGTATCACTCATGTACCTTTCTTTCTTACCTGCGGGCGGGCTGCCATATGGGGGCTGCAACCAACCCTGAACGAGTCTGACTGATGAATGATACACGCCCCAACATGACGTCGCGCAATATCCTGGTGCTGGGGGCCGGTGAACTTGGTATGCCGGTCCTGCGTAATCTTGCCCGTCGGGCGAAAGGCATCGACGGTGCCGCGATCAGTGTGCTGCTGCGTCAGAGCGCCCTTGAGTCCGGAAATCCGGTCAAGCAGCGCGACATCGCGGAAATCCGTGAGGCAGGCATCGATATTGTCCTTGGAGATCTCGTCAACGATTCGATCGACGGACTGGCATCCCTGTTTTCCCGTTATGACACGGTGATTGGCTGTGCCGGTTATGCGGCTGGGATCGATACGCCGATGAAACTCGCGAAGGCGGCTCTGCAATCAGCGGTTCCGCGCTATTTCCCGTGGCAGTTCGGTGTCGATTTTGAGGCGATTGGCCGTGGTGGACCACAGGATATTTTCGATGCACAGCTTGATGTGCGCGAACTGCTTCGGGCGCAGGACAGGACGGAGTGGGTTATCATCTCCACTGGCATGTTCATGAGCTATCTGTTTGAGCCGGAATTCGGCGTTGTCGACTTGAAGAACCGCGAAGTCCATGCGCTTGGCAGTCTCGACACGGCGGTGACTTTGACGACTCCTGAAGACATCGGGATGTTGACTGCTGAGATTGTTTTTTTCGAGCCGACAATCCGTAACGAAATTGTCTTCCTTGCCGGTGATACCGTTACCTATGGAGAGGTCGCGGATAAGCTTGAGGCGGCATTGGGGTGTTCGTTCAGGCGTTCCGTATGGACTGTGCCGTTCCTTATGCAGGAACTGAGGGACGACCCGAAAAATATGATGCGAAAGTACCGTGCCGCCTTCGCGATCGGTCGCGGCGTAGCGTGGGATAAGGCAGGGACATTTAACCATCGTCAGGGCATTCCGGTCACCGGCGTATCAGCTTTGATCGAAGCTGGTCTGCACATTGCAAAAGACAGGGCCTGACGCCCAGGCCGACGTTGCTGCTGTGTGGTAGGGTGGTCTCAGAGGACTTCCTGCGGTCCTCTCTGTCGCCGATAGATCGCTCCGGCGGTAGGCGTCCGGGCTGAGCCCGGTTTCCGCCCGGAACATGGCGATGAAGGCGGAAACGGAGGCATAGCCCAGCTCCAGCGCGATGGCGGTGATACTGACTCCGGTCGCCAGAAGCTCCTGACTGCGGAACAGGCGCAGCCGCCGCCGCCATGTCCGCAGGGTCATGCCGGTTTCTGCCTGAAAGTGGCGGGTCAGGCTGCGTTCCGACAGGCCGAGGGCTCTGGCCCAGTCATCCAGCCCGCGTGGATCATCGGGGCTGGCGTAGAGGGCTTCACACAGCTGAATCAACTGCCGCCGCCGGGGCCACGGCAGGGCTGAGGGCAGGGCGGTCAGCCGGGGCAGGGTGGCAAGGATCAGGCTGTTGACCTGTCCGGCATAGGGGCTGCCATCGTCGGCCCGCTGGAGGCCGGTGGCTTCGATGATCAGGGCGCGGAGCAGGGGCGGAACCGCAAACACAAAGGGCAGTGTCGCCAGCCCGGTTCCGGCGGTCTCCGCCACATACAGGCTGCGGTATTCGGCCCCGCTGCGGGTGGCGACGGCATGGGGGGTGCCGCCGGGCAGCCAGACAGCCTGTTCCGGCGGGATGACAAAGCGCCGCCCGTCGAGGAACACCGTCAGCGCCCCGGTGATGGCATAGACCATCTGGTGCCAGTCGTGGCTGTGATCGGGAAAGTAATGGCGGGCAGGCAGTGACTGGGCCCGCACCCGCAGGGGATCGGGGCGTTGATCGGCGTCAGGCACGGACAGGGGCTGCCAGTCCTCTCCGGCTGGAAACAGATGTTGGCGGCTGATCGACATTTATTGTCATTCCATCGCAAGACAGACGGCCTGCGGCACCGTAACACTGTTTGCTGATTGATCCCAGACGGAGACTCCCCATGTCGCCCCGGTTCCGCTGGCAGGTGTTGACTGCCGGAATTTGCTCGCTTGTCCTGACCATCGGGCTGGCCCGCTTTGCTTACACCCCGATGCTACCGCTGATGAAGGCGCAGGCCGGGCTGGATGATGCGCTGGGCGGTCTGCTGGCGACGGTCAATTATGCCGGGTATATGGCCGGAACGCTGATTGCGACGGCAGTATCGGCCCCGGCAACGCGGCTTCGGCTGTACCGGGCCGGGCTTCTGGCCGGAGTGATTGGCGTGGCGGGGATGGGCATGACCACCGATCCGTGGCTGTGGATGATCCTGCGGTTTGTTGCCGGGGTCAGTGCTGCCGGTGGGATGCTGCTGGGGTCCGGCATGGTGCTGGCCTGGCTGGTGGCGCAGGGCCGCCGCCCGGAGCTTGGCGTTCATTTCGCCGGTCTGGGACTGGGGATTGTGGTGTCCGGGGTTCTGGTGCTGCTGATGATGGCCTGGCCGTGGGACCGGCAATGGCTGGGGATGGGGGTGCTGGCGGCGGTTCTGCTGATCCCGGCCTGGGGCTGGATGCCGATGATGGCGCCGTTGGCCCGCAAGGCGGCAGAAGGTCCGGTCCGGTCCGGTGGCGGCAGTGGCTGGCTGCTGGTGCCAGCTTACTTCTGTGCCGGGGTCGGCTTTGTGGTCAGTGCCACCTTTCTGGTGGCGGTGACGGAACGGGTGCCGGATCTGCGCGGCACCGGCCCGACGGTGTGGGTGGTCACCGGGCTGGCCGCGATGCCCGCCTGCATTCTGTGGGACCGGGTGGCACGGCGGCTGGGGGATATTCCGGCGCTGATCGCCGCCTATGCGGTGCAGATCGTTTCGATCCTGCTGCCGGTGCTGTCTGACGGCCTGATCGCGGCATTGGCCGGGGCGGTGCTGTTCGGCGCCACCTTTATCGGCATCGTGGCGATGACGCTGGCCTTGGCCGGGCGGCAGTTTCCGGCCAATCCCTCGCAGGCAATGGCCCGCCTGACCCTGTCTTATGGGGTGGCGCAGACCATCGCCCCGGGGATCACCGGATTTCTGGCAGACCGCAGCGGCAGCTACAATGCCGGGCTGATCATGGCAGCGGTGGCGATGGGGGTGGGGGTTCTGATGCTGGCGGCGATGCGGACGCCGAAGGGGGCATAAAGCAAAACGGGCCGCATCGCTGCGGCCCGTTGCGTCTTTCCGGTGGATGAGACGGCTGAGGATCAGCCCTGCTTCACCAGCGCGTGCTTCTTCTTGCCGGCGGAGAGCTTGATCACCCCGTCGGCCAGATCGGCGGCAGAGGCGGTCTGGTTTTCGTCCTCGACCTTGGCGTCGTTGATCTTCACGCCACCGCCACGCACCAGACGGCGGGCTTCGCCCTTAGAGGCAGCCAGACCGGCTGACACCAGCAGGTCGATCACCGGCACCGCTGCCGACAGGTCGGCGGTGATGGTCGGCAGATCCCCGGCGACGCCGCCTTTCTCGAAGGTTTCCTCGGCGGTGCGGCGGGCGGCGGTGGCAGCATCGACGCCCCGGGCCAGTGTGGTCACCGCATCGGCAAGGATCTTCTTCGCTTCGTTGATCTCAGCGCCTTCCAGCTTTTCCAGACGGGCGATTTCGTCCAGCGGCAGCTCGGTGAACAGGCGCAGGAAGCGGCCGACGTCGGCATCTTCAGTGTTGCGCCAGAACTGCCAGAAGTCATAGCCCGGCAGTTTTTCTTCGTTCAGCCACACCGCGCCATTGGCGGTCTTGCCCATCTTGGCACCCGACGCTGTGGTCAGCAGCGGCGAGGTCAGGCCGTAGACTTCCTTGTACCCTTCGGTCTGGCCATCCTTGCGGCGGGTCAGTTCCACGCCGTTGATGATGTTGCCCCACTGGTCGGAGCCGCCCATCTGCAGCCGGACACCCCGGCGGCTGTTCAGCTCGCGGAAGTCATAGGCCTGCAGGATCATGTAGTTGAATTCAAGGAAGGTCAGCGGCTGTTCACGGTCCATCCGCAGCTTGACCGAATCAAAGCTCAGCATGCGGTTGATGGTGAAGTGCACGCCGAAATCGCGCAGGAAGTCGATGTAGTTGAGCTGACCCAGCCAGTCGTTGTTGTTGACCATCACCGCATCGGTCGGGCCGTCACCGAAGGTCAGGTACTTGGAAAAGACCTTCTTAATGCCATCCATGTTGGAGGCAATCTGTTCGTCACTCAGCAGCTTGCGGGCTTCGTCCTTGAAGGACGGATCGCCGATGCGGCTGGTGCCGCCCCCCATCAGGACCACCGGCTTGTGGCCGGTCTTCTGCAGCCAGCGCAGCAGCATGATCTGAATCAGCGAGCCGACGTGCAGGCTGTCTGCCGTGGCGTCAAAGCCGATATAAGCCGGGACGATTCCGGCTGAGAGCGCGGCGTCCAGTCCCTCCAGATCGGTACACTGGTACATATAGCCGCGCTCGACCACGGTCTTCAGGAAGTCTGACCGGAGTGAAGCGTGCGGGGAACTCATGATGGGTCTCTTTCACTGGGGGTGCAAAGGGGCTAAGGTTTATACCGCCGCCTGTGCCCCACGGGTTAAGGGTAAGGGGCCCCGTTTATCACACTCCCCGCCGTATCACAACGAAGCAGCCATGACCGCAGCCGCCGCCAGCCCCGCGTTTTCCTCTTCTGTCCCCGCCGAAACCCCCGTCTTCCGCTGGGCGGTCGGGTTGATGAGCGGCACTTCCCTTGATGGGGTGGATGCCGCCCTGATCCACAGTGACGGGCGGCGGGTTGCGGCGTTCGGCCCGGCCCACACCCGCCCCTATCCGCCCGATGTGCGGGACGCGGTGCGGGCCATTCTTGGGGAGCGGGGGGGCGAGGACGCCATTGCGGCGGTCGAGCGCACCCTGACCGACATCCATGCCGAGGCGGTGGAAGAGCTTCTTGCCGCTGCCGGTCTGACGGCGGCAGAGGTGGCTGCGGTCGGTTTCCATGGGCAGACCATCAATCACCGCCCGCAGGACCGGCATACCCGCCAGATCGGTGACGGGGGGCGTCTGGCCGCGCGTCTGGGGTGCCCGGTGGTCTATGATTTCCGTACCGCGGATGTCAGGGCTGGCGGGCAGGGGGCGCCGCTGGTGCCGGTCTATCATCAGGCCCTGTGTGCCGGGCATGATGCCTCCGGCGTGACGGCGGTGCTGAATATCGGCGGGGTGGCGAATGTCACGGTTCTGGCCGACGGGGCCGCGCCGCTGGCCTTTGACACCGGCCCCGGCAATGCCCTGCTGGATGACTGGGCGTTGCGCCATACCGGCGTGGCGGTGGACCGTGACGGTGCGCTGGCCCGGCAGGGGCAGGTGGATGCGACCGCGTTAACCCGCCTGATGGAACACCCCTATTTCTCGCGCCGTCCGCCGAAGTCGCTGGACCGCGATGATTTCGCGGCCCTCGCCCGCTGTGTTGATGGTCTGTCGGCTGTGGATGGGGCGGCAACGCTTGCTGCCTTTACGGTGGAAGCCTGCGCGCAGGCGCGGGTCTGGATGCCCGAGGCCCCGACCCGCTGGCTGGTCTGCGGGGGCGGGCGGCATAATCCGGCCCTGATGGCGGCCCTGCGGCAGCGGCTGGCGGTGCCGGTTGATCCGGTGGAAGTTCTGGGGTGGGATGGTGATGCGCTGGAGGCGCAGGCCTTTGCGTTCCTCGCCCTGCGGCATCTGGATGGTCTGGCCCAGACCTTCCCTGAAACCACCGGCTGCCCGGCCCCCATGGGGGGCGGGCGGCTGGCGATGCCATAATTATTTTATCTCAAACCCCGCCGGAAGATCTTTAATCCGGCGGGTTTTGCATTATTTTAAATTAGCCTTTAAGGCGCTGCATCGCTTCGGCGTGGCTGCGGGCATCCCCGGCGGCGAGGATGTGGCCGTCAGAGGTCTGCCCCAGCGGTCCGCCCTGCCAGTCGGTGATGATGCCACCGGCCCCCTGAATCACCGGGACCACGGCGGCGAAGTCGTACAGCTTCATCCCGGCCTCGCAGACCACATCGACAAAGCCGGTGGCGAGCAGCCCATAGGCGTAGCAGTCGGCGGAATAACGCCGCATCTTCACTGCGGCGTTCAGGCGGCCCCAGGCCGCGCTGTCATCGCCGGTAAACAGAGCCGGATCGGTGGTGAAGGCTACAGCCTGCCCCAGACCGGCACAGGCCCTGACCGAGATGTCCCTGCCGTTCAGGGTGCTGCGCTGACCGCTGACCCCGACCCAGCGCTCGCCGGAAATCGGCTGATCAATGATGCCCAGCACCGGCACCCCTTTATGCAGCAGGGCGATCAGGGTGCCGAAGGTCGGCATGCCGGTGATGAAGGATTTGGTGCCGTCGATCGGGTCCAGCACCCACACCCAGTCCGCACCGGGGTTGACGGTGCCGTGTTCTTCGCCGACCACGCCATCATCGGGGCGTTCGGCCAGCAGCAGGGTCCGCATGACCATTTCGGCCTCGCGGTCAGCCACCGTCACCGGGCTTTCGTCGGCTTTATCGTCCACCGAGACCGGGGTCCGGAAATAGGGGCGGATGACCCCACCGGCCGCATCCGCCAGCCGGTGAGCAAGGTCAAGGGTGCCGTCAGGCAGTACAATCGCGGTCATAGCCCCCATGCTGTACCTGTCCCGGTCCCGGCCTGCAAGTCTGCTGCCCGGTCCGGGCGGCAGAAACAGGCAAGGGCCATAAACATTTTGACGATCCGGGGGCGAAGCGGGCTAAATGGGCGCCCGGTCCGGGGGATGGTTCACCGGACCTGAAGTGGCCCCAAGCTGTTGTGAAAGAGGCATCCGGCATGTCCGCGTCATCTGTGTCCCCGCTGGTGGTGATACCGGCCCGCATGGCTTCCACCCGTCTGCCCGGCAAGCCGCTGGCGGATATCGCCGGGGCCCCGATGATCGTGCAGGTGTGGCGGCGGGCGATGGAGGCCGGAATCGGCCCGGTGCTGGTTGCCTGTGCCGAGGCCGAGATCGCTGATGCGGTGACAGCGGCGGGTGGGCAGGCGGTGCTGACCGACCCGGATCTGCCGTCGGGATCTGACCGGGTGTGGCAGGCGGTGCTGCGGTTTGATCCGCAGGCCCGGCATGACGTGATCGTTAACGTACAGGGTGACCTGCCGACGCTCGATCCGGCGCTGGTGCGCGCGGCGCTGGAGCCGCTGGCCGATCCGGCGGTGGATCTGGCGACGCTGGTCGCGGAGATCACCGAGCCCGAAGAACGCACCAACCCCAACGTTGTTAAGGCTGTGACCGGCCTTGACCGCACCGGCCGTCAGGGCCGGGCACTGTATTTCACCCGCGCCACGGCCCCGTGGGGGGACGGGCCGCTGTGGCACCACATCGGTCTGTATGCCTACCGCCGCAGTGCGCTGGAACGTTTTGTCAGCCTGCCGCCCAGCCCGCTGGAGCAACGCGAGAAGCTGGAGCAGCTGCGGGCGCTGGAGAATGGCATGCGCATTGACTGTGTGCGCGTTGACACTGTTCCGCTGGGTGTCGATACTCCTGCGGATCTTGAAAAGGCCCGGCAGATTCTGTCAGCCTGACCGGGATCTTACACGCTTTCTTTCAACCCCTAAAAACGAGACTGCAATGACGACCTCTCCGGATACCACCATTGCCTTTCAGGGCATGCCCGGCGCTTACTCCCACCTCGCCTGCCGGGCGGTGTTTCCGGAGTTTACCGCCTTGCCCAGTGCCTCGTTTGAGGATGCCTTTGCCAATGTCCGCGAAGGCCGCGCCAAGTACGGCATGATCCCGATCGACAACTCGGTGGCGGGCCGGGTGGCGGATATCCATCACCTGCTGCCGGGGTCTGGCCTGCATATCATCGGCGAACATTATCAGCCGGTACACCATCACCTTCTGGCCCTGCCGGGCACCAAAATCGAAGATATCCGCGAGGTGCGCAGCCATGTCCACGCGCTGGGGCAGTGCCGCAAGCTGTTCCGCGAACTGGGCCTGACCCCGGTGGTGGCCGCCGACACGGCGGGCAGTGCCCGCGAGGTGGCGGAGCGCGGTGACCGCCATATCGCCGCCATCGCCTCGGAACTGGCGGCGGAAACCTACGGTCTGGTGTCCCTGCGCGCCAATATCGAGGATGCCGCCCATAACACCACCCGCTTCATCATCATGTCGCGTGAGGCGGTGGACCCCGGCCCGAAGAGCGGCCCGGTGGTGACCAGCTTTGTCTTCAAGGTCCGCAACGTTCCGGCAGCGCTGTATAAAGCGCTGGGCGGTTTCTCCACCAATGGCGTCAACATGACCAAGCTGGAAAGCTATCAGATCGACGGCCAGTTTGTGGCGACCCAGTTTTTTGCTGAGGTGGAAGGCCATCCCGATGACCGTGCCGTGCGGCTGGCGTTGGAGGAACTGGACTTCTTCTCCCGCGAGGTGCGGATTCTCGGGGTTTATCCGGCCCATCCGTACCGCTTCCTGTCCCGTGCCAAGCTGGATGCCGGGGAATAATCTTCCGGTTATCCCCCTTCAGTCATGACGGAAACGATCAACCGGCGGATCCTCTGGGCTCCGCCGGTTTGTTTTTGCCGTCTGGTCAGGCCGATGCCGCTTCCGGCTGGCGGATGGAGGCGGTGGCGGTGTCCGCCGTTGTGAATTCCATCATTTCCACCACCTGTGTGAAGGTGAACGGATACTGAAACAGCCGCAGTCCGGCGCGGGTCAGCCGTTGCCCGAGCCCCGGCGGAATGCCGGGGACCGCGAGAACATTGACGCACCAGCCATCCTCGATGGCGAAGCGGTAGGCCTCTTCGGCGCTCTGGAAGACGATGGTGTGGCGCAGGGTATCCCGGCTGATCAGCCTCAGGCCGCAGGCGGCGGCATCGGCTTCCAGCATTGCTCCCGTCGCGGGAACGGAGGACCGCGAAAAAGCGTGGTCGGTGGCGCGGGCAATGATCCGGCGCAGCGGGTTACGGCTGACGCGGAACCGGCTGTTGATCTGTGCCATCAGGGGGGCCGCCCCTTCGTTGGTGGAGGTTGCCAGCGACAGGATTCCGCCCGGGGCCAGAAGCTGCCGGGCCTGCTGTAGCAGGGTGCGGCGGTCCACATAAGCCAGAATGAAGTGCGCCAGCACAAGGTCAAACCCTTGCAGGGGAAGATGATCTGCCGATCGGCTGGCACAGGACTGTACGGTGGTCAGGGTTACCCGCTGCGCTGCCCGTGTCAGCATGGCAGGGGAGATATCCAGCCCGGTTAAGGCCAGTCGCAGATCGGGGGATTGCTCTAATGCCTCACTCAGGGCTTCCAGCAGCGCCCCGTCACCGACGCCAAGATCGGCGACCCGCAGCAGGTCACGCCGCCCGCTCCACCGCTGCCGCTGACGGTGCAGGACCATCCGGTTTTTGGCGGCAATCAGGCCGGTGTCAGAGCTGTAGGTCCGGGCAACCCGGTCATGCAGCGTGGTTGTCATGTGTGTTCAGTCGTCATTGCAGCCGGACCATGCCGTCCGTTTCCCCCTCTTCAGTCGCCGGGGCGGGCATGATAGGGTAGCCGGGCTTCACTCCTGCCACATCCCTCTCTCAGCCGACGCCCTCAGCGTGACGACGGTAACTGTGTGGACTGTGAAGACCAAGCCATGCCCCTGAAAGATCAACCGACGGCGAGCCTGCGGCCGTCGTCTGCCCTGCTTCCGCCGCTGCTGCGCGATCTGCCGCCTGCTGTGCTGGCTGCCGCCTTGCCTCTGCTGGACCGCAGGCAGATTCCGGACGGGGGCTGTATCCTGCGGGAAGGGGACCCGTCAGAGGCCTTGTGCCTGCTGGTGCGGGGGCAGGCGGTGGTCTGTAAGGAGCTGGACGGTCAGGCGATGCCGGTGGGGCGGCTGAGCGCCGGGGACAGCTTCGGGGAAATTGGGTTGCTGACGCGGGAGCCACGCTCTTCTTCGGTTTATGCCGATGGCCCGGCGGAGGTGTGGACGTTACCGCTGGCGGCGTTAGATCGTCTGTATGCAACGACCGGCACCGATCTGCTGACCCAGTCAGCCCGCCGTCATGCCACGGCACTGGGAGAACGGCTGACCCGGGTGAATACCATCGCGGCAGAGACCATGCAGCGGCATCTCGATGAATTCCGCATGCGGGTGGCTTTCGGGACTCTGTTCAGCAATATCATTCTGCTGCTGTTTCTCTATGTGTCCGGTCTGGGGCTGCTGCGGCACCTCAGCGCCGCCGGGGCCTCCACCACCCTGATTTCCGCCCCGCTGCTGCTGGCGATGGCGGCGGGGGCGGCTGTCGTCGCCCGTCTCAGCGGCTTTTCTGCCGGTACGTTCGGTTTCACGCTGGCCCGGTGGCGTTGGGTGCTGTGGGACAGTCTGGTCTGGACTGCGGTCTTCTGTGCGGCTGTCACCGCTGCCAAGGCCCTGCTGCTGGCATCGGACTATCCCCGGCCCGGTCTGGCCCTGATCCAGCCATGGGTGTCGGCGGAGGGGGCAGGGGCCACCGCCGTGGCCTATGCCCTGTATGTTTTGCTGTCCCCGGTGCAGGAGTTTATTGCCCGGGGTCTGTTGCAGGGCAGTCTGCAGAAGATGTTGGCCGGGCGGATGGTGATGGTCCGGGCTGTGCTGTTGTCCAACGCGGTGTTTTCCATCTGTCATCAGCATCTGGGCACCGGCTATGCAGTGGCTGTGTTTGTGCCCGGCCTGTTCTGGGGGTGGATGTATGCCCGCCATGGCTCTCTGCTCGGGGTCTGCCTGTCCCATATCCTGATCGGCCTGTGGGTGACCGGTGTGCTGGATCTCAGCAGTATGGTGTCGTAATTTTAATCGGTTAAAGCGATGATTTGTTCCGGTAGAAGTCATTGGCCTGCTAGGGCTTTTTTTGGCACAGTCATCTCACGCAGACAGCGGCCCAGGGAAACAGCCGGTCTGCCACCATCTGAGACACAGGAAGGGATCTGCCATGACCACCACCATCGACATCGGAATTGCCGAAGAACAGCGCCAGAAGATTGCTGAAGGCCTGTCCCGCCTGCTGGCAGACACCTACACCCTGTACCTGAAGACCCACAACTACCACTGGAACGTCACCGGCCCGATGTTCAATACCCTGCATCTCATGTTCGAGACGCAGTACACGGAACTGTCGCTGGCGGTGGATCTGATTGCGGAACGTATCCGTGCGCTGGGCGTGGTGGCCCCGGGGTCTTACCGCCAGTTCGCCGCCCTGACGGTGATCAAGGAAGATGACACGGTGCCGTCAGCGCAGGAGATGCTGGCCAATCTGGTGAAGGATCAGGAAGCGGTGGTCCGCACCGCCCGGTCGATCTTCCCGCTGGCTGACGAGGCCCATGATGAGCCGACCGCCGATCTGCTGACCCAGCGGATGCAGGTGCATGAAAAGACCGCGTGGATGCTGCGCGCCATGCTCGGCTGATCTGCCCCGGTCTGATCCAGTCAAAAAAAGCCCCGCAGGCACAGGCCAGCGGGGCTTTTCTGTCTGTGACCGGCGGTTATCCCCGGATAATCCAGCCCCCGCCCAGCATATGGTCGCCGTCATAAAAGACGCAGGCCTGACCGGGGGCGACCCCGTCAACGCTGGCATCCAGAATCACCTCGGCGGTCCGGTCCGGTCCGGCAAAGACGGTGGCGGCTGCCGGGCGGAAGCTGTTGCGGACCTTGACGGTGATCCGGGTGCCGTCGTCTTCGCTCAGGGGGCGGTGCCCCAGCCAGTTGACCGCCCGCAGCCGGAAGCGGTCGCGTCCGAGTGCACTGCGCGGCCCGGCGATCACCCGGCGGGTGGCCGGATCAACTGCGATCACGTATAGCCGTTCCGGCAGGCCGCCGAGATCCAGCCCCCGGCGCTGGCCGACGGTGTAATGAATGATGCCATCGTGCTGACCAAGGACCCGGCCATCGACATGGACGATCTCTCCCGGCCCGGCGGCATCGGGCCGCAGTTCCCGCACCACCCGGGCATAATCGCCGTCCGGCACAAAACAGATGTCCTGACTGTCGGGTTTATCCGAGACGGCCAGGCCGTGGCGGCGGGCAATGGCACGGGTTTCATCTTTGGTCAGATGGCCCAGCGGAAACCGCAGGAAGTCGATCTGATCCTGAGTGGTGGTGAACAGGAAGTAGCTCTGGTCGCGGTTATGGTCAGCACCACGCCACAGCTGGGCTCCGCCGGGGGTGGCGACCCGGCGCACATAGTGGCCGGTGGCCAGTGCGGCAGCCCCCAGATCGCGGGCGGCCTGAACCAGATCACGGAATTTGACGGTCTGGTTGCACAGGACGCAAGGCACCGGCGTTTCCCCGGCGATGTAGGAATCGGCGAAGGCGTCCATCACGTCTTTCAGGAAGGTCGATTCGTAATCAACCACGTAATGGGGGATGCCAAGATGGTCGGCAGTTCGCCGGGCATCATAAATATCCTGCCCGGCGCAGCAGGTTTTACCGCGCCCAACCGTAAATCCGGCGTCATAGAGTTGCATCGTCAGCCCGACCACGTCGTATCCGGCCTCTTTCAGAACGGCAGCGGTGACGGAGCTGTCCACCCCGCCGGACATTGCCACCACCACCCGGGTGTTGGCCGTATCTTCCGGCAGATCCAGCAGGCTGGCGGTAAAAACAGTGTCAGCGCTGCCGGGGGCGGTCAGGTCTGGTGCAAGGCTCATGGCGGGGGTCCACTCTCAAAAGCCACCCGGCCCGGCTTTGATCCGGGCTGACAGATTGGCGGACGGCGGTTGATCCGCCATACATAAGCGCATCACTCGGAAATGAAAAGCACCGGCAACGGCAAAAACCGGCGCCGCAGGCCTGCCGGACAGCAAAACGCCCGGCAGAGCCGGGCGTCAGGGTGACACGGACTGTGCAGGCCGGGTCAGTCCTTCAGGACGTTACGGCTGCCTTCCGGCAGATGGACGACCAGACCATCAAGGTCGGCGGTCATCAGAATCTGACAGCCGAGGCGGCTGGTCTTGGTCAGGCCGAAGGCGAGGTCAAGCATGTCCTCTTCGTCTTCGGTCGGATCCTTCAGGCGGTCGATCCAGTCCGGATCAACCACGACATGGCAGGTGGAGCAGGCCAGCGACCCTTCGCAGGCGCCTTCCAGATCCATGTCATTGCGATGGGCGATTTCCAGCACCGACAGACCCTCCGGCGCCTCAACGTCATGGCGCTTTCCGTCAGGGCTGACGAAGGTCATTTTCGGCATTCTTGGGTCTCTCCCACCTTGATTGTGTGACAAGTTTGCGGTGCAGAAATGGATAGCCTGCGGGCACCGTCCGGGCAAGCGTTTTCCTGTTTCGCGAGCATGGGGGAAGGACCCCGGGCGGCGGCTTATCCGGTGCAGGCCGCAGCCAGCGGTGCATAGGCCCGCAGAAACGCGTCAACATCGGCCTCGGTGGTGGCCCAGCCCAGACTGATCCGGATTGCTTCCCGCGCGGTGGCATCACTGGCCCCCATCGCTTTCAGCACCGGGCTGGGTTCCAGTTTGCCGGAAGAGCAGGCTGATCCGGCGGAGACGGCGATTCCGGCCAGATCCAACGTCATAACCTGCCGCTGCTGGGCAACACCGGGCAGGCCGATACAGCTGGTATTGGGCAGGCGGGGACTGTTCTCCCCCCAGATCACCGCTGCCGGGGCCATGGTTCGGACCTCAGCCTCCATCCGGTCGCGCAGCCTCGCCAGACGGATCTGTTCTGCCGGTCCCTGTGCCATGACCGCTGCGGCGGCAGCCCCGAATCCGGCGATGCCGGGCAGGTTCTGGGTGCCTCCCCGTTTGCCGCGTTCCTGCCCGCCGCCGGTCATCAGCGGCGGCACCTGTTCCGCAATCCGGGCAATCAGGGCCCCGATGCCCTGCGGGCCACCGATCTTATGGCCGGAGACCACCAGAAAATCGACATCCAGCGCCGTAAAGCTGACCGGCATCTTGCCAAGGGCCTGGACCGCATCACAGATGACGGCACATCCATGGGCTTTTGCCAGTGCCACAACCTCCGTCAGAGGCTGGATGACGCCGGTTTCATTATTGGCGAGCATTACCACCACGGCGGCAGGGGGAGGCCGTGTGGAATCCGCCAGCCGGGCCGCCAGTGCATCGAGATCCAGCAGACCGTCAGGCCGCACCGGGCAGCGTTCCGCCTGTGGGGCAGCGGCTGGGGCACAGGGATGTTCAATGGCTGACATCAGCACTGGGCGCCCGGAAAACCCGTTCAGGGCCAGTGCCATAGCTTCGGTGCCGCCCGAGGTGAAGATCACTTGACGGGGGCTGGCCCCGGTCAGGGCGGCGACCCGGTCCCGGCTGTCTTCCATCAGGGCGCGGGCGGTGCGCCCGGCGGCATGCACCGACGACGGATTACCGGGCACCGACAGGGCGGCGGTGACGGCAGCCACCGCGTCCGGCCGGGCCGGAGCGGTGGCGTTATAGTCAAGATAATGGCCCACGGCGGAACACAGACCCCGTTGCGGTCTTACTGCGCGGCCGGGGCATCACGGAACAGCCCGCTGGTGCCCAGCACCCGGCGTTCCACCACCTGCTCCAGACTGACGGCGCTGAGGTAGAGGTAAATCTGGTTGCCCAGCTCTTCCCACAGGTCGTGGGTCATGCAGCGGCCCTTGTTGTTGTGGCAGCCTGCCGGGCTGCCCGGCGTACAGCGGGTGGTCTGGATCGGCTCATCCACCGCCAGAATGATGTCGGAAATCCGCATTTCCGACGCCGCCCGCGACAGCAGGTAGCCGCCGCCGGGGCCACGCACGCTTTTTACCAGACCGCCCTTGCGCAGGCGGCCGAACAGCTGCTCCAGATAAGACAGGGAGATTTCCTGCCGCTCGGCAATATCGGCCAGCGCCACCGGCTTGCCGCTGGAGTTGCAGGCCAGGTCGGCCATGGCCATTACGGCGTAACGCCCCTTGGTGCTCAGTCTCACGTGGTCAGCTCCTTAAGAAAAACACAGGCCCGGCGGGGCAGAAGTCCATAGCGTCTTTGAAACAGGGCCAGCAGGGTCAGTTGACCGCGGCAGGGGGTGTCCGGGCGGTGCTGTCGTGCCCGGCCCGGTCATCAAGGGGGACGGCAGGGGTGCCTGCGGTCCTGGTCATCTCGTCCAGCCGTGCTGACAGGGCGGTGATCTGGTCGCGCAGGGCATCCATTGCCCGCATCACCGGGTCCGGCAGTTCGTCCCGTGCCACGCCATAGGCGCAGAATTCCTCGGCCTTGACCTTCTCTTTCGGGACGGCGGGGCGGCCGGGAATCCCGACCATCGTCACCCCGGGCGGAACGTCGGTCAGCACCACGGCATTGGCCCCGACACGGGCCCCTTCACCGACCGTCACCGGGCCGAGAACCTGACCGCCCGCGCCGACGATCACGCCGTCGCGCAGGGTGGGGTGGCGCTTGCCCTTGTTCAGCGATGTGCCACCAAGGGTAACGCCCTGATACAGGGTCACATCGTTGCCGATTTCGGCGGTTTCACCGATCACCACCCCGGTGCCGTGGTCGATGAACACCCGGCGGCCGATGGTGCAGCCGGGATGGATCTCGATTCCCGTCAGCATCCGTGCCAGATGCGACACCAGCCGCCCCAGCAGTCTGAAGCCCTGACGCCACAGCCAGTTAGCGGCGCGGTACGCGATGATTGCATGTACACCCGGATAGCACAGAAGCACTTCCAGCCGCGACCGGGCAGCCGGATCGTGGGCCAGAATTGTGTCTATGTCTTCCTTCAGGTGCGTCAGAAACATATCCGGTTGATATCCGTGGCTGGTGATGTGCTAGTATGCGCCGGTCCCACCCCGGGTCCGGGGGCCGAGGATCCGGCGCGGCAGGTGGCAGACCTGATGCGGACGGAGCACGGAAACCGGATTTTGGTGCGGGGCGTGGTCACCCCCTGCGACAGGAAACCCCCTTTGGCAGGAGATCCCCGACCCGACTGAAACGGCCAGCAGTCCTGCCGGACTGCTTTAGCCCTTCCAGTCTTAAGGGCACTATAGGATCTCCGACAAAAGTGGTCAAGATTGTGGGGTATATTGTTTGTACAGCATCCCTTGTCAATCGGGCGGGATGCGCCTTTATCCAGAGTCCCGGACTCAGGCCCCGCCGGGGCTGCAGCCGGAGCTGACCGAAGGTGCCCGCCGATGGTTCCGTTTCTTTTTCTGATCACCGCGCGAAGAACCCAGAATCCATGCCAGAAGTCATCTTCAACGGCCCCGAGGGCCGACTGGAAGGCCGGTATCACCATTCAAAGGCTGAAAATGCCCCGATTGCGCTGATCCTGCATCCGCACCCGCAGCATGGCGGCACCATGAACAACAAGGTGGTGTACAACCTGTACCACGCCTTCGCCCGCCGTGGCTTTTCGGTCCTGCGCTTCAATTTCCGGGGCGTCGGCCGGTCTCAGGGCGCCTTTGACAACGGTCAGGGCGAACTGTCTGATGCCGCTTCGGCACTGGACTGGATGCAGAGCCTGAATGCCAATGCCGACCAGTGCTGGGTGGCAGGCTTTTCGTTCGGGGCATGGATCGGCATGCAGCTGCTGATGCGCCGTCCGGAAATCGCTGGCTTCGTCAGCGTTGCCCCACCCGCCAACATCTATGATTTCACCTTCCTTGCGCCGTGCCCGTCCTCCGGGCTGATCGTGCATGGGACCGGTGATGAAATTGTGCCGGGTGCGGCGGTGCAGAAGCTGGCGACCAAGCTGCAGAGCCAGAAGAATATCACGGTTGAATATCGGCCGGTCGATGGTGCCAACCACTTCTTCAACAACCATCTGGAGCCGATGGTGGCCGTGGTTGATGATTACGTTGGCCGTTCCCTTGGCCGTAAGTGACGTCTGACACCGGGTTGACCGCCCGGTAAAGCACAGAAGTCCCCGGAAACGGTCCGCCTGAAGATCAAGCAGGCGGGCCGTTCCTGTTTCTGGCCCTGTTCCGCAGACGTCAGGCCGGGTCGGACGCAGTGCTTTCCGGGTGCAGGGTCAGAGTCAGGGTTTTACCGTCAGGGCTGAAGGTGGCCCGTTCACATCCGGCCAGGATCAGCGCCCAGCCGCCATGGGCCCGTTCCGGTCTGCGGCGCTCCTGCGGCGGCAGGCTGGCCGGGTTGAAGCCGCTGCCTTCATTGCGAACCAGCAGGCGGGCCCCCTCTCCCGGACGGGCAGGGGGGCACAGCGAGATCCATAGATACCGTCGGTTATAGGTCGGGTCCGCCAGCCGCTCGGCAATGGCGTCTCCGAAGGCGCAGAAATCGGCGGGGTCATCCCGCCGGGGGGATGCCAGTTCCAGATTACCGTGGATCAGCGCGTTGACGATGGCCTCGTGCAGGGCTGTGTGCAGGCGGGTACTGCCACAGGCCGCAGTCACCCCCTGATGCCGCAGTCCTGCGATGATCACGGCAGGGATATCGTGGGTGCAGGCTGACCCTGTGGTCAGACACAGGCCGAGCAGGATGCCGGTGGTCCGGGCTTCGGGCGGGAACAGGGCATACAGACGCACCGCTTCTGTCTGTTCCTGTTCCCTACCGTCCGGGGGGGCATCCTCGCCGCCACTTTCGATCAGGACGGTACAGCCGCCATTGCTCAGGGCGTCCAGATCGGCGGCCTGAAGCAGGCTGACGGCCCGGACTGCCGGGGCAAAAAAGGACCGGGCGGGGTCAGGCATCAGCCCCGGATCTCGAAAAGGTCTTCAAAGCGGGCGGTGGCGAAGGTTTCCCGCGCGTTGGTCGGCACCCCGGTCAGGACGATCCCGGCTTTGGCCTGCTGGGCCCGTTTGCGGGCAATCAGCAGCATGCCCAGCCCCGAGGAGTCAATGTATTCGACCTGCCGCAGATCAATCACGTATTGCCCGGCGGCGTCGGAAAACAGATCGTCGATCAGCGTCCGGAACAGCCGCTGTTCCTGAAAGGTCAGGCGGCCTTTCAGCTGGGCGGTACGGGCGTCGGCGGTGGAGGTGATGCTGTAATCCATGAAACGGGCCTTCAGAACGGATAGGGTCGAGAGATTTGGTTTAAGTCTTATGTATTGTTTTTATGTCTGTTTTATAAGGTCGGGCTAAGACCGGCTTTTGATGGATGTCAGGAAGTCACGGGTCTGTGCGGCCAGAATGTCGGCTGTTTCTGACAGATCATCCCCTGCCCAGACAATTTCGATCACCGTGCCGCAGGACTTCAGAGAATCCTGTGTGATCGCTCCAACCAGCTCCGTTACATGCCCCAGATCGCCGGAAATGATCTGAACGCTTCCGTTGATTTCGTCAAGCGCCGCCTTCTGCTGGCCGACAGCTGCATTGATGTCCTGACTGTTGCGGGCAACATCGGTGACCACCTGAGTGATGCTTTCAATGGACTGTGCCGCCCGGGCCACCTGTGCCTGAACAGCCCCGATCTGGCGGCGGATGTCGTCTGTGGCGCGGGCTGTCTGACTGGCGAGGTTTTTCACCTCGTTGGCGACGACGGCAAATCCCTTGCCCTGTGCCCCGGCGCGGGCTGCTTCGATCGTTGCATTCAGGGCGAGCAGGTTTGTCTGTCCGGCAATGTGATTGATCAGGTCAACCACTTTGCCGATGGCATCGGCGGCTGCCGTCAGCTCTTCCATCTGGCTGACAGTTTCCTCAGCGGAGGAGAGAGCCCGCCGGGTGGCATCGTCAGAACGACCGATCGCGGCAACAACTTCGTTCTGGCTGGCTGACAGTTCTTCCGTGGCGGCGGCGACCGCCTCGACCCGTTCCGTCAGATCCCGGCTGGCACGGGCAACGCGGACGGTGCGGCCTGACCCGGTATCCTGATGGGTGGCGGCGTCACTGGCGTTGCGGATGATGCTGCCAGCCTTGTCCAGCACGGATCGGGTGCTGGCAGCGACCGAGTTCTCAAAAGTGTCGGCAAGGGCGTCCAGCCGCCCCTGACTGCGGGCTGTCTCGGCATCAAAATAGGTTGAGACCGCCACCTGCATATCGATGATAATCGCCCGGTTCACCAGCCCGATGGTCTGCACCATCTGTGCCTGTCCGCGCCGTCCGGCCCGCCGGAAGGCGGCGGCGAACAGTTCCTCGCTGAGGATGGCATAAGATTCCATATAGAATGAGGGGCTGAGGCCTATCCGCTCATGGGCCAGTCCGATCCGGCGGGCCCGCTCGAAATATTCCGGCGAGAACCCCATGGTCAGCAGACTTTTCCAGTGCTGCTTCTGGGCTTCTTTCAGGCGTTGCAGGTTTCCGGCGGCGGACAGGATCCGGGCGGCCTCCGGCTGGTTGCCGATGCGGTCATAGAAATGATCGAGAATGCCCATCAGGTCATCGGCGATCAGGTGATAGAAGGCGCTGAGGGCAGCGCAGTCGCGGTCAGAAAACCGCACAAGCGTCAGGTCCACGGCAAGGGCTCCTGCGGGAAGGTATCAGATATCGCGGTCCAGGGCCGCGACAAAGGCGGACAGTCCGGACTGCGGTGGCGGGGCCGGCGGGGTGCCGGGCAGGGTCAGGGCTATGATCGTCAGGTCATCGGGCAGATCCGGTCCCAGCATTTCCAGTGCCTGTTCAAGAATTTCTCCGGCGACGTCCACGGTGGGGTCAGCCGTCCGGCGGATGGCGGCATCCCGCAGCCAGCTGCCGATCAGCTCTGTGGTCAGCACGGTGCCGTCCAGCGCCGGGGTTTCGGTCAGGGCATCAGAATACAGCAGCAGGGTGGTGTCGGCTGTGATGTCCATGCGGATGCTGTCGTAGCGGGCATCCTCATCAATCCCCAGTGGCAGCCCTCGGACCGTCACGGTTTCGACGCTGTCGTCACCATGGCGGTAGATCAGCGGTGGCGGTACGGCGGCCCCGGCGAGTTCCAGTGTATGGCCGTTGGGGTCGTACAGGGCCAGCACGGCAGCCGCAAAATGCCCTTCCGGCAACACCCCGGTCAGGTCGGTGGAGACATTGGCCAGCAGATGAGCGGCGTTGACGACAAAATAGTCATCACTCCGGCGGACCACATCGGTCATCCGCAGCCCGTTCATCGCCGCCACCAGTCCATGGCCGGTCATGTCCGCCAGCAGAACCCCGACCCGGCCATCTCCCAGATCAACCGGCATCCAGAAATCCCCTGACAGTTCCGTGGACGGACGCAGGCGGTAAGACAGATGTAGCCCGGCGGCTGCGGTCAGGCTGCCGATCTGCTGGGGCGTCGGGAGCAGGTCATTCTGGACATCGCGGGCCATCTCGATTTCCTGCCGCAGCCGCGCGGTGAACTGGCTGAGCTGTTTATCGGACCGCTCGCGGCGGCGGATTTCCTGCTCAAAGCGGCGGATCAGCAGGATCACTCCGACCGCTGCCAGCAGGGTCAGCACCACCAGCGGCAGGATCAGCGTATGCAGGGTGTCCAGCAGATGAAACTGGGCCTCCACCTCGTCATTATGGCTGCTGTCATTCAGGGCGGTCAGGCTTTCCAGACGGGCTAGCGCATTGACCATCGCCGTCTGGTCCGGTGACAGCAGGGGGCGGATGTCTTCCCAGCGGGCTCCGGCGGCGATCAGGGCTTTTGCCGACGCCAGAAGCGTCTGATAGCGCTCCAGCCCGTCACCAATGATCGTCAGCAGCGGCCTTTCTTCGGGGGTGGCGGTGTCGAGGCGCAGGCTGACCATATGATGCAGGCGGCGCAGGGACAGGTCAGCCCGGTACCATGCCGTCTCGTTCCCCGTAGCCGCATAGGCGGCAAGGTGAGAGGTCAGGCCCCCGAAGCCCATCTCAATCCGCAGGTCATGCAGCCAGCCGAGCTGCGCCTGACGGTGTTCCTGATAGTCGTGCCAGTTGGCGACACTGGTCCGGACCAGCCCCTGAAGATAAAACCCCGCCGCCGCCGCCAGCAGAAACACCACTGTTACCACGCCGGTCACAGCATAGGCTGCCGCGATCCGGTTACGGCGGGAGGGCGTGCGGGTATGTGTGGGGGGTGTGGGGGAGGATGTCACCGCCGGGCTCTCTTTGCAGGCTCAGCCCCGGAAGAATACGGACTGAAGAGGATGGGGCACTGCTGAATATCATTAGCGTTGATGTGGCTTTTATATGATTCATCCAGTCGTTGCCATCACATTAACATGAAAGACGGATGCGGCGGAAATGCGGTGCCGGTTACCCCGGGGCCGCAGCCGGGGTGATGACGATGGCCCTGAAATCGTTGACATTGGTCAGTGTCGGGCCGGTGGTCACCAGATTATCCAGAGCGGCAAAAATGCTGTAGCTGTCGTTGTCATCCAGACGGGCGGTCGGGTTGAGACCCATGGCTGCCGCCCGCTCCAGCGTTGTCGGGGTGATGATGGCTCCGGCGTTTTTTTCCACGCCATCAATGCCGTCAGTATCAGCGGCCAGTGCCCAGATGCCGGGATGCCCGCGCAGGGCAATGCCGAGGGAGAGCAGGAATTCGGTATTCCGTCCGCCCCGACCGTGTCCGCGCACGGTGACGGTGGTTTCGCCGCCGGACAGCAGGACACAGGGGGCTGCGACCGGCTGGCCGTAGCGGGCAATCTGCCGGGCAATCCCGGCATGGACCTGCGCGACATCGCGGGCTTCACCTTCAAGGGCATTGCCAAGAATAACCGGGGTATAGCCCCTGCTGCGGGCGATGGCGGCGGCGGCCTCCAGCGCATCCTGTGGTGTGGCCAGCATGATGCCGGTATTGGTCGACAGCCGGGGGTCCCCCGGCTTGGGGCTTTCACTGGCCGGAGACTGCAGATGCGCCCGCACCGCAGCCGGAGCTTCGACCGCGTAGCGGTCCAGAATGGCCAGTGCCTGCTCCCGCGTGGTCGGGTCGGCAACGGTCGGGCCGCTGGCGATCACCGCCGGGTCATCGCCGGGGACATCAGAGACCATCAGGGTCAGGACCGGGGCAGGCCATGCGGCGGCGGCCAGCCGCCCCCCTTTGATCGCAGACAGATGTTTGCGGACACAGTTGATTTCTTCAATGGTGGCCCCGCAGCGCAGCAGGGCCCGGTTGACCGTCTGTTTATCCTTCAGGGTCAGTCCGGAGGCGGGCAGGGCCATCAGAGCCGATCCCCCGCCGGAGATCAGGCAAATCAGAAGATCGTCAGCCCCCAGACCCTCTGCCAGTGCCAGAATACGGGCGGCGGCCTGCTGGCTGGCGGTATCCGGGTTCGGGTGCCCCGCTTCAATCACCTTGATGGCTTTGGTCGGGTAGCCATGGGCATAGCGGGTGACCACCACCCCGGTAATGCCCCGGTTCGGGGCACGCTCTGCCAGAACCTGTTCTAAGGCCCCGGCCATGGCGGCTGCCCCTTTTCCGGCCCCGACCACCACGATCCGCCCTTTGGGCAGCGGCGGCAGATGGGCGGCGATCTGGGCCGCCCCCGGCCGTGCCGCCGCCACCGCAGCACTAAACATCTCTTCCAGAAGGGTGTGTTCCGCCGGGGTGGGCAGGGTGGTCATGGTCGGGGGAGCCTTCATCAAAAGAAAAAACCGTGCGCGAAAGACTGGTCGTTTACCCTGCCGCAGAGATCCTCATAAAGTATATAGGTAGTAAGTATTATTTTTAGACTCAGTGCGCCTCTGCCCAGCTGGCGGCAATGCCGGTCTCGGCAATCAGGGGCACCGACAGCGTCGCGGCCTGTTCCATCACCTGCTTGACCAGTACGGCGGTGGCGGTGGCTTCCGTTTCCGGGGCCTCGAACACCAGTTCGTCGTGAACCTGCAGCAGCATCCGGGCTGACAGTCCGGCGGCCCGCAGGGCATCGGGCAGGGCGGCCATCGCCTTTTTGATGATGTCAGCGGCCCCGCCCTGAATCGGGGCATTGATGGCCGCGCGCTCAGCAAAGGCGCGCATCGCCGGATTCTTACCCTGAATTTCCGGGATGAAGCACTTACGGCCCAGTGGGGTCAGGACATAGCCGTTGTCGCGGGCCTCAGCCTTGGTTCGTTCCATATACGCTTTGATTTCCGGGAACTTCGCAAAATAGGCGTCGATGAAGCCTTTGGCCTCGCCGTTGGAAATGCCCAGCTGGCGGGCCAGCCCGAAGGCGGAAATGCCATAGATGATGCCAAAGTTGATGGCCTTGGCGCGGCGGCGCAGCATCGGGTCCATGCCTTCGACCGGCACCCCGAACACCTGCGCTGCGGTGATGGCGTGAATGTCCTGCCCGTCGTGGAAGGCCTGCTTGAGGGCGGCAATATCGGCGACATGGGCCACCAGCCGCAGTTCCACCTGCGAATAGTCGGCGGAGATCAGCACATGCCCCGGCGCGGCGACAAAGGCGCGGCGAATCTTACGGCCTTCTTCGGTGCGGATCGGAATGTTCTGTAGGTTCGGGTCCGAAGAAGACAGCCGCCCGGTGGTGGTGATGGTCTGGGCAAAGCTGGTATGCACCCGCCCGGTGCGCGGGTTGATCTGTTTGATCAGGGCATCGGTGTAGGTGCTTTTCAGTTTCTGCAGGGCGCGCCAGTCCAGCACTCTGGCGGGCAGGGCGTGACCTTCAGCGGCCAGTGTCTCCAACACCTCGGCATCAGTGGACCACGCCCCGGTCTTGGCGCTTTTCTTGCCGCCCTTCAGCCCCATGCGGTCAAACAGAATTTCGCCAAGCTGCTTTGGCGAGGCAATGTTGAACTCTTCCCCGGCAAGCGTGCGGATCTCAGCTTCCAGATCGGTCATACGGGCGGCAAAATCTTCAGACAATGCCAGCAGGGCCGCCGCGTCAGCGCGGATTCCGGCCTCTTCCATATCAAACAGCAGGCCGACCATCGGCCGGTCGAGGGTTTCATAGACCGTCAGCATCCGCTCGTTGAACAGGCGGGCCTTGAGATAATGGTGCAGGCGCAGGGTGATGTCGGCATCTTCGGCGGCATAGGCCAGCGCTTTATCCAACGGCACCCGGTCAAAGGTGATCTGGCTCTTGCCCTTGCCGCAGACGGTCTCGAAGGTGATGGTGTCGTGATCGAAATGCAGCTTTGCCAGTTCGTCCATCCCGTGGCCGTGGCTGGCGCCATCCAGCACGTAAGACATCACCATGGTATCGTCCAGCGGTGTCACCGCCAGACCTTCCCGGGCCAAAATGTGCAGATCGTACTTAATGTTGTGGCCGACCTTCAGCACGCTGCGGTCCGTCAGCAGCGGGCGGAGCAGGTCTGCGACGTCTGTCATCGGGATCTGCGGCGGGGCCTCCGGTGCGCCGCCCAGAAGGTCCCCCTGATCCTGCGGCGCGACATGACGCAGTGGGATGTAACAGGCCTGCCCCGGCCCGGTGGCCAGAGAGATGCCGACCAACGCCGCCGTCATCGGATCAAGGCCGGTGGTTTCGGTATCAATGGCGATCACCCCGGCGGTGTGGGCGGCTTCCACCCAGCGGCGCAGAGTATCAATATCCTGTACCAGCTCGTATGCGGTGTCTGCCGGTGCTGCCGGAGTATGGGTCTGGTCGCTGCGGCTGCCACCGGCGGTCATCGCCTGCGTGGCATCGCGTGAGGTCGTGGCCTGCATCGGCTCTGACACCGCCGCCTGATGCCGTCCCTTGACGGTGGCCAGCAGACGGCGGAATTCCATCTCTTCCAGAAAGGCCGTCAGAGTGCCGATTTCCGGCAGAGCCTTGGTAAAGGTTTCCAGCGGCTGCACGTCCGGCACATCATCGCGCAGGGTCACCAGCTGGCGGGAGATCCGGGCGGCCTCTGCATTATCCAGCAGGGTCTGGCGGCGCTTCGGCTGTTTGATCTCCCCGGCCCGGGCCAGCAGGGTGTCGAGATCGCCGTATTCCTCAATCAGCTGGGCGGCGGTTTTGACGCCGATTCCCGGCACCCCCGGCACGTTATCGGCGGAATCCCCGGCCAGCGCCTGAACATCCACCACTTTTTCCGGCGGGACCCCAAATTTTTCGATCACGGCATCGCGGTTGATCGCCTTGTTCTTCATGGCGTCCCACAGCTCGACATCATCAGCGACCAGCTGCATCAGGTCTTTGTCCGATGAGACGATGGTGACCTTCATCCCCTTCTCGCGGGCCTGCCGGGCGTAGGTGGCGATCAGGTCGTCCGCCTCGAAGCCTTCCATCTCCACGCAGGCGACGTTCAGGGCCTGCACAGCCTGCCGGACCAGCGGAAACTGTGGGATCAGGTCTTCCGGGGCCGGGGGGCGGTGGGCCTTGTATTCCGGGTAGAGATCGTTGCGGAAGGTCCGGCGTCCGGCATCAAAGATCACCGCAATGTGGTCGGCGGTGTTGTCTTCCACCAGTTTCATCAGCATCGAGGTGAAGCCGGAGACCGCATTGGTCGGGGTGCCGTCTGACCGGGTCAGCGGCGGCAGCGCGTGATAGGCCCGGAAAATGAACCCGGAGCCGTCAATCAGGAAAAGATGCTGCATGTTTAAACCCTAACGCTGTGCGGTATCGCCGATGGACTGTGCCGGTCTGGGCGGCCCCTGAGTATAACCGGCCCTGAGTATAACCGGATTAGGACAAAAGACGAACGGGGAGGACCGAAGCCTCCCCGTCAGAAACATCCGCGCCGCCCGGTGGGTCGGGGCAAGTCGCCGTCTGTCCGTCATGATCCGGCTGCCGGAGGCCGCCGGAGTCTTTCCCTGCCCGGCGGATCAGTGACCGCCGACGTGCGCCCCGGCCTTCAGCGCGAAGGTGCGGGAACAGTACGGACAGGTCACTTCATGGCTGTCCGGATCCAGGTGCAGGTACACCTTCGGGTGCCCCAGCGCCGGGGTGCCGCCGTCGCAGGACACTTCCATGGATTCAACTTCGACCCGATCGGTCACGTTATAGGTGGCGGTATGGGACATGGTGTCCTATCTCCCGATGACATTGACCCCGCAAACGCGCGGATGATACCCAGAACGCCGGGGCGATCAACGACCAAATACGGTACAGTTGCCATCCCCCGCAGCAGGAGACCCCGTTCCGATGGCACCGACCCAGAAACAGCCCGATAACGCGATCGAAATCCGGGGCCTGAACAAGCAGTATGCCCCACGGGGCAGCCAGCCTGCCAAACAGGCCCTGAAGGATGTGTCGCTGTCGGTGCCGCGCGGCAGCTTTTTTGCCCTGCTGGGCCCGAACGGTGCCGGTAAGTCGACCCTGATCAACATCATGGCCGGGCTGGTGCGGAAAAGCAGCGGCACCGTCAAAATCTGGGACCGTGACCTTGACCGTGAGGAACGCGACGCCCGCCTTGCCATCGGCATCGTGCCGCAGGAGCTGAACCTTGATCCGTTCTTTACCCCGCGGGAGCTGCTGGAAGTACAGGCCGGGCTGTATGGCGTGCCGAAGGCCGAGCGCCGGACCGACGAAATTCTGGCGACCGTCGGCCTGAGTGATAAGGCCGACTCCTACGCCCGGACCCTGTCCGGCGGGATGCGCCGCCGTCTGCTGGTGGCGAAGGCAATGGTGCATACGCCGCCGATTCTGGTGCTCGATGAGCCGACCGCCGGGGTGGATATTGAGCTGCGTCAGCAGCTGTGGACGCAGGTAAAGGCGATGAACCAGCGGGGCACCACCATTCTGCTGACCACCCATTATCTGGAAGAGGCGGAAGAGCTGTGTGATCAGGTGGCGATCATTAACCACGGGCAGGTGGTCACCCATGACACCACCGCCAACCTGCTCCGCCGGGTGGATGGTAAGACCCTGACCCTGACGGTAGCGCAGCCGCTGGCCGGGGTTCCTGAGGGGCTGGACCGCTTTGACGCGACCGTCAATACGGCACGGAATGCGCTGGTGTTCACCTACCGCCCGTCAAAGACCAGCATTGCCGAAATTCTTGCTGCAGTGCAAAATGCCGGTCTGACCATCACCGATCTCTCCACGGAAGAGGCGGATCTGCAGGATATCTTCCTGCAGCTGACCCGCTCAGCGGCCTGACCGGGCACCGGTAGGCCGACCATGGGGCCGGTGATGAAAATGGCGGCGTTGCTGTTGTCGGCACTCCTGCTGACTGCCTGCGCGCCGTCTTTTCCCGCGCCGGGGGCTGCCGTGACTGTTCCGCATCTGACTGAAACCACCCTGATCGCCCGTGATGGCCATGCCCTGCCGCTGCGCCGCTGGCTGCCGCAGGCGGATGCGCCGCCGAAAGCCGTGGTGCTGGCCCTGCATGGGTTCAACGACTACAGCAATGCCTTTGCCGAGGTCGGTGACTGGCTGACGGATCTCGGGGTGGCGGTTTACGCCTACGATCAGCGGGGGTTCGGGGCCAATCCCGATGCTGGGCGCTGGGCGGGGGCAGAGCAGATGGCACAGGATGCCCGCGACGGTTTGGCCGCCCTGCATGCCCGCTGGCCGGATACCCGCCTGATCCTGATGGGCGAAAGCATGGGCGGGGCGGTGGCCGTGACGGCGATGACCGGCGGTAAGGCCCTGCCGGTCGATGGCGTCATCCTCTCCGCCCCCGGTGTGCTGGGGCGAAAAGCCCTGCCGTGGTCCGCCCGGGCGGCGCTGGCGGTCATGGGCCGGGTTGCCCCCGGTATGACCATGGGGGGGCGGGGGTTGAACCTGTGGCCGTCTGATAACCACCCGATGCTGGCGGCGCTGGCACAGGACCCGCTGGTGCTGAAGGGGGCGCGGGTGGAAGCCCTGTATGGGGCCACCGACCTGATGGATCTGGCACTGGACCGTCTGCCATCCCTGCGGGGGCCGGTGCTGTGGCTGTATGGCGCCCATGACGAGATCGTGCCCGCCGAAGCGACGCTGACAGCCGCCCGGACTCTGGACGCGGCAGAGGGCCAGCGGTTTGTGCTGTATCCCGATGGCTGGCACATGCTGACCCGGGACCGGGCGGCAGAGGTGGTGCTGCGGGATATCGGCCACTGGGTGCTGGATCCGGGTGCGCCGCTGCCGTCAGGGTTGCAGGTTGACCCGACAGATCCCGGCCTGTTTCAGCGGTTTCGGCCGGAAGAGCCCCGGTCTTTCTGGCCGTTTGGAAGAAAGACGGAACACCGATAAAATCGCATTGATTGATGTGTTCTGATAATGCACTTTATGAGTGCATTTGATCGGGGTGCCGACTCAAACTGCATGTCTGCAATAGGATATATGCCCGCAGAGACGGGCGTAGGGGGACCTGTGACTGAGACAGCAGCTGTTGATACGATTTTCATTTCTTATTCAAAGCGGTTTACTGCTCAGGTTGGGCAGGTTCTGTACGATGCTTTGACAACGCTCTACTCTGGTAAGAAGCAGGTTGAGATCTTTTTCTCTGCCGCTAGTCTCGGGGCTGGTAGTTTCGAAAAGCAGATTCGCGAGAAATTAAAGCAAACCAGGGTTGCGATTTCAGTTTTGTCGCCAGAAAATATCAAAGGGTCGCCATGGCTGATGTATGAAGCCGGTGGCTCGGCCTTAGCGGCTGAGATTAATGGCGGAGAATTGATTCCATACCTTTTTTGCCGCCATCGTAGCGCTGTTGAGGAGCCTATACGGACCCTGAACAATTACCAATATCAGCTCGATACCGAAGAAAATCAGCAGCAGATGATAGCGCTTTTTCTGCAGGTGAATAAAACTCTACGCCCCGAAAACCGCCTCGACTCTTTGCAGCTTGAGAGCCGGGTGGGCAACCTATGGAACGGTAATATTGCAGAAAGATTGGCGAAGATTGCTAAGGATCTTTATGATCCGAGTGCATCTTCGGTTGAATTTTCTCTGGACAGTCGCAGTAACGTGATCGTCGATCCTGCAATTATGACAACTGTCCAGCAGGGCGTTGCCATGTTGCCTGACGATTTTGCCGCCAAGACTCCGCGGGATCTTGAGGATCAATTCGCTAATGTTTTGAACTTCTGTATTCCCCCGGACTGGAAGGTCCAAAATGAAACAGATCTAAACTACGATGCGACACGGGTTATCATCAACGGAACCCGCATTTCCACATTCGCCTCCTTCACGGATGGGCAGAATATTCTGTTGTTGGACCGGGCTAAATCGCCGGGTGTCACCAATGTTATCAATCAGCGGTATGATGTCTTTGGATCTGTGCAGTTCGAGAACCGTAGTATTAAAAAGAAGATCAACAGTGCGGCATTCCTTGATGCTCCGATCAAGGCAATTCAGCCTCTGTATGGGGCTGCGTTTGAAAGCAACCAGGTGCGGACACACGATGATGGCGAAACGGCCGTCATGTTCGGGATTTCTGTGCTGATGTCGCCGCAGGCGTTGCTGGCTGCAAAAGAGTCAACCGGGGCGGCACTGCTCATATTCCCGATCGAAAAGGCCAAAGTGATCGCGCCGGAATCTTTGACATCGAAGGCACGTCTGGCCATTGCACAGACGCCGTTGAGAGCGGTGTAACCCGTAAGGACGCCCCCCGATTTCCGGGGGGCGTTTCCGTTTCAGGGGGGCTTACCGCTGATCCGGGGGCAGGTCCCGGATCCGGGCGGAATGGTCGGCAATCTCTTCCGCCGAGAACGGGCTGTGTCTGCGGGTGGTGCTGGCCGGATGATAGCGCAGGCCAAGCATTTTGCCGGCCCGCCACGCGTGCCGGGGCCGTATCGGGCGCGGGACAAAAGTGCCGCCGCAGGCCGGGCAGACATTGTGTAAGATCGTTTCCACGCAGTCAGCGCAATAGGTGCATTCGTAAGAACAGATCCGGGCCTCGGCAGAGTCCGGGGGCAGATCACGGTCACACAGTTCGCAGTTGGGGCGTAACTCCAGCATGGCGGGCTCCGAGATTGAAAGAGGTTGTGCACCCGTCATTCCACAGATCAGCCGTCCGGTGACAGGACAACGGTTCCACCAATTGTGACAAACAGCAGCGCATCCAGACCGCCACCCAGAAGGGCCGCGGGGCGGTTCTGCGTCAGATGGTCTGGTTCATCGACAGGGCGGGCATTTCTGTGGTGCCATGGATGCGCACCACCTGCGCCGGAATCCCGGCGACGGTGCAGCGCGGCGGCACCGGTTTCAGCACCACGCTGCCCGCTGCGATTTTGCTGAACTCGCCGATTTCGATATTGCCGATGATCTTGGCACCAGCGCCGATCATCACGCCGCGCCGTACTTTCGGGTGGCGGTCGCCGGTGACTTTGCCGGTTCCGCCGAGGGTGACGTTTTGCAGGATCGAGACGTCATCGTCCACCACCGCCGTCTCACCGATGACGATCCCTGAGCCATGGTCGAGCATGATCCCCGCCCCGATGCGGGCGGCGGGGTGAATATCTGGCCCCAGCACCATTGAGGTGCGGTTGGCCACCCAGGCCCCCAGTTCCATCCGGTCGTGGGTCCACAGGGCATGGGCGATACGGTGGGCCTGCAGGGCCTGAAAACCCTTGTAGTTCAGCAGGGCATGCAGATAGGTGGTGCAGGCCGGGTCACGGTCGCGCACGGCCTGCAGGTCGCGGGTCAGCGCGGTGTTGACGGCTTCCTGCGACAGCACTTCGTGGAACAGCGCGGACAGGGCCGCCACATCCATGCCGGGGGCACACAGGGCCCCGGCCAGAATACCGGCCACTGCCCCGGCGAGGGAGCCGTCATCAGGCAGCAGGGCTGACAGAACCGGCTGCAGCAGAGGTTCCTTCCGGCTCAGGCGGGTTGCCTCACAGGTCAGGGTCTGCCACGACAGCTCGGGGATGGCGGCAGCGGCCTGAAGATGCGGAAGGGTCATGATGCAGCCCCGGCTGTTTTAAGGGAAAGCGGCGGATCGGGTTTCACATATGGGCTGCTTTTGCCCGGACCGCCATCATTATTTACCCGGCGGTCGGCCCCCCCCCCGGTCTGGGGCCTGCCGGTGTCAGCCGGTCAGGCGGGCGACCTGAGAGTCTGACAGGCGGATGCAGTTGCGGCCGCTTTTTTTGGCATCGTAGACGGCAACATCGGCAGCTTCCATCATCATGTCGAAATCCAGCGACTGGACCGGGGCATCCGGTGGCACGGCAGCAACGCCGACCGAGACCGTGACCCGGACCGTGACCCCCTGATCGGTCAGGGTGACAGAGGTGTCTTCCACTGCTTTACGGATTTTTTCGGCCACCACCACCGCGCCTTCGGTGTCGATGTCCGTACACAGCACCAGAAATTCCTCGCCGCCGAAGCGGGCGACCAGATCGGTGGTGCGGATTGACCGCTCAATCACCCGGGCAATCTGGCGCAGGCATTCATCCCCGACCAGATGGCCGTAGCGGTCGTTGACGTCCTTGAAATGGTCGATGTCGATCACCAGCAGGGCAACTGCGGCGTCACCGGGGCGGCGGCGGCGGGACAGCGTGTCAAACCGTTCCATGAACCGGCGGCGGTTGGCCAGACCGGTCAGCGGGTCGCTGTGGGCGATTTCCACCAGCTGGGTTTCACGGCTGCTGATCTCCCGTGCCAGCTGCAGGAAGGCCCGGGCGATTCCGGCGATTTCGTCATTGCCATGGATGGCGGCATCAAAAGACCGGCTGGTCCCGAACTGGTCAATGGCCTGCCGCAGACGTTGCAGCCGGGACAGAACCCGAACCTCGAGATAGTAGGCAAGAATGATGATGGCGATCACCGCCAGTACGGCCACCGTTGCCAGCATTGTGTTGCTGCTTTGGGTCTGGGCATTGATTTCCTGCACCATCTGGCGGGTCTGGCCGGAAATCTCCTTCTGGTACTGGCTGCTGACTGCGGCCAGCCGCTGGGCCTGACTGTCCACCTTGCGGACGGCGACCGTCACTTTTGCCGCAGCTGCAGCAGGGTCAGCCGGGACTGTACGATGCCCGCCGGGCCAAGAACCGCCTCCTGCAGGTAAGGGGCGGCGCTGTCCCCGACCCGGGCCGGGCTGCCGCTTTTCCCCAGACCGGCCACCAGAGCGCGGAACTGTTCCCCGCGCTGGGTTACGGCATCGGCACCGTCGGCGGTCAGCACGGCAAAGGCTGCCGCGAACAGCCGCTCGTTCTGCAGCTCCGGCAGCGGTCCGGCTTTTTCCAGAGTCCGGTCGCGGCTGCGCTGCAGGTCTTCGCTCAGCTGGAACAGCCGGTTGTCCAGCCGCTGGATGTCGGATGACAGGGCGGACAGGGCCTGTACCTGTACCCGGAACAGATCGAGGTTATCTTCCAGCTGTTGCAGGGCGGCTGACGGGGTGGTGCTGCCGCGCAGGCGCGAGATGGTGCTGTCCAGCGCGACCAGCCGCTCATGCACCGCAAACATGATGCCTTCGCGGTCAAACTCGCCACGGGCGGCGGCCAGCTCCCGCCCCGCGCCCAGAACGGCTTCGGTCCGGCGGCCCAGTTCGGCCACCAGCAGGGCTTCGGGCAGGCGGCGCAGCATGGCATCAGACACCACGGCGTCAGCGCGGGTGACGGCCAGCAGGGCTTGCCCGACCGCAGACAGCACAATCAGCACAATCAGGGTGATTGCGGCGATCAGTTTGGTTTTCAGACTGAAAGCCTGGGTCAGTCGCACTTCTCCAGCCCCCCAGCCTGACCGGACAGAATCGTATCCCGGGCGGCATCCACCTGTTCCCACACGGCCTCGGGGACCACCAGCGCGTTGTTTTCATCCTGTGCCAGCCCGACGGCATCTTCCGACAGGCCCAGCGCCTGTATGCCCGGCCGCAGGGTGCCGTTGCGGCCGTCGCGCAGGGCCCGGTAAACCGCAATATCCACCCGTTTCAGGGCTGATGTCAGGACCATGCCGGGGTGTCGGCCATTCTGGTTGGCATCAACGCCGATGGAATAGCGGCCATGTTCCGCCGCTTCATCAAGAACACCGATCCCGGACCGGCCAGCGGCGGCAAACAGCACGTCAGCGCCACGGTCAATCTGCATCAGCGCCAGTTTTGCTGCCTTTTCCGGTGACCGGAAACCGGCAGAGGAAACATCGACGTAAGAGCCGAGAACCGAGATGCCGGGCTGAACCCGCCGGGCACCGGCCTCATACCCACAGCGGAAGCGGCGGATGACCGGATTATCCATTCCGCCGACAAAGCCGATGATGCCGCTGCGGCTGAGACCGGCGGCAACCACGCCGGCCAGATAGGCCGCCTGCTGTTCACGGAAAACGATGGAGGTGACATTGGCGCGCTGGACTTCAGCATCCAGCAGCACAAACCGGACTGTCGGGTATTCTGCGGCCACGGTTTCAACGGCGGTGGCATGGCGGTGTGCTCCGGCGACGGCGACCACCAGTGTCGCCCCTTGCCGGACCTGATCCCGCAGCACCTCAGCCGGATCGCGGCTGGCATCATCAATGACGGTCCGCACCGCGATCCCGCTTTCCAGACTGAACCGCTCCGCCCCCCGGCGGATGGTGTCATTGAAGCTGGGTTCCGGGGTGTATTTGGCTCCCCCCGGCGGTGGCGGCACCGGGACGGCACCGACCGACAGCACCACGGCAGGCACAAACACGGCGGGCGGTTCGGCGGCGGTGGCCTGTCCGGTCACCAGCAGGCCCGCCAGAAGGACTCCGGCACGGGTCAGCCTGTGGCCTGACCATGGTCCATGAGCGGCGTTTTTCATATGGTTCCCCCCATAAGATCCTCCCCCCAGAGGACCTTTTTTACAGTCTGTCCCGGCAGAAAGGGCGGCCTGATCCTTCCGCTTGCCGGGTCTTTATCCGTCCCCCGGTCGTTCCCCCGGTGGTCGGATCATTCGTGTGCGTCAGGGTAGCGGATCGGCGGTCGAAAGACCAGCCGCCGGACGGTTCCGAATAGGAGAAATTTGTTATAAAAACCCCCTTAGGTATTCTTCGCCCGCCGCTTTCAGAGTTCAACCGCAAAAAGGGCGTCCGGCAGGTTCTGGATCAGGGTGCAGGCGAGCGTGACGTGGGCCTGCATCACCGCTTCAGCATCAGCGGACTGGCCCGCGAGAATGGCTGCAGCCATGTCCCGGTGCTGCTGGTTGGTGCGGTACATCGAATCCCGGTCAACCAAAACGCGGAACTGGAGCCAGTAGACGCTGTTGCGCAATCGCTCCAACTGCTGGGACAGCAACGGATTATCGGCAGCGCTGACGATCACATCGTGAAAGCGGCGGTTCTGCTCTGACAGGGCGACGGTATCGCCCATCAGTTCGGCTGCGGTCAGGGCTTCCACCACGTCATGCAGGGCAGCGGGGCTTGCGGCCAGAGCAGGCGTGGCGAGCCGCACGGCCAGACTTTCCAGTGCAGCGCGGACCTGAAACAGATCGTTGATCTCTTTGCGGCTGTACTGGCGAACTGTCACCCCTTTGTTCGGGACAAAAGACAGCAGGCCATCGGCGGTCAGGCGCTGGAAGGCCTCCCGCACGGAACTGCGGCTGACGCCCAGCCGCCGGGTGAAATCTGCCTCGATCAGGCGCTGCCCCGGTGCCAGCTGGCCCTGCCGCACCGCCTCGGTGATCGACTCGGCTACGGCCTGTACCGTGGAGCCCGAAGAAGGACCTGTCATCGTAACCACTCCCTGTTCTGCCCGGGGCTTATCCTGACTGATAAGTACGGGGCCGTCATCTGTGCTGTTATGGGTTCTTCCTCAGTTAACCCCTTTTGGCATCATGATCTTATTGCAGGAAGAGAGTGTTGTGATGATACAACAATAAAAAAATGTTCTTTCGGAATAATTTTCCTTTGCCGGAATGGAGAAAATCAACGATAGTGCTGCCGCTGACCGTTTTCGGAGGGCGGAGCAGCCCTGCGCACTTCGCGCTGGCTTTTGCGGCGCAAACAGAGGAGAACGTCACCGTTGTGATCCGTCGGGACTGCCCCTGCCCAGCAGGCCCCCCGAGAGAGGCCGGATCAGTCGGTTGACCTTTTTGCGTTGTTCCACCCCATTTGTGTTGTTACGGACGACAGAGCAGACCCATGAGCAACATTCGTCAGGAACGTGTCACCTACGTTCATCACTGGACTGACCGGCTGTTCACCTTCAAGACCACCCGTGATGCCGGATTCCGTTTCATTAACGGTCAGTTCGCCATGATCGGCCTTCAGATCAACGGCAAACCGCTGATGCGTGCCTATTCGATGGCCAGCGCCAATTACGAGGAAAACCTCGAATTCTTCAGCATTAAGGTGCCCGATGGTCCGCTGACCTCGCATCTGCAGAAGATTGAGGTCGGGGATACGGTGCTGATCGGCACCAAGCCGGTGGGCACCCTGATTCAGGATAACCTGCTGCCGGGCAAGCATCTGTATCTGCTGGCCACCGGCACCGGTCTGGCCCCGTTCATGAGCATCATCAAAGATCCTGATGTTTATGAGCGTTATGAAAAAGTCATTCTGGTGCATGGCTGCCGGGAAGTGGCCGAGCTGGCCTATGCCGATTACATCACCCGCGATCTGCCCGATAATGAGTTTATCGGGGATATGGTCCGCGACAAGCTGATGTACTACACCACCGTCACCCGTGAGGATCATGTGCATCAGGGCCGGATCACCGACCTGATCAAATCCGGCAAGCTGATGGAAGATCTGGGTCTTCCCCCGGCGAATAAGGATGATGACCGCTTCATGCTGTGCGGCAGCCCGGCCATGCTGACCGATATGGTCCAGATTCTGGAAGACATGGGGCTGGAAGAGGGCAGCGGCAGCGCGCCGGGCCACTATGTCATCGAGAAGGCCTTTGTTGAAAAGTAAGGCTGCCTGAAACAGGCAGCTGATCTCTTTAAGCCGGGCGGCGGGCAGAGATGTCCGCCGCCCGGTCTTTTTAATCGGCCAGACGGATGAAATCGTGGGCCACATCAGCCCAGCGCCGCACCGGCCCGTCGCAGGTGGCCTGATGGAGGCGGGACCACAGCACGTCTTTCTCCAGCACTGCCAGCAAAGCCTCGGCAAAGGCATTCCAGTCATTGTCAGGCGTCACGAAGCCGGTGCTGCCGTTGATGACCCGTTCCGGAAGGGCGCCAAGGGCTGTCACCACGCCGGGCAGGCCAAGGGCCTGCGTCTCTGCTGCGGCCAGACAGAAACTTTCCTCCACCACCGCCGGATAGCAGAAGGCCCGCATTCCGTTCAGCCGGTCAGCAAGCTGCTCACGCGGAACCGCCCCATGCAGGGTTACCCCCGGCATGTGCCCGGCCCGGGTCAGCAGAGCGGCGGTTTCCGGCAGATCAGCCTCTGATCGCGCCATGATGGCACTGCCGGTGAACAGATGCAGTTCCGCCTGCGGCAGGCGCGGCAAAATCCGCTTTTCCCACAGGTCCAAAAGCAGCCCCAGCCCACGGTGCGGGTTGGAGAGATAGGCCGCACGCGGCGGAGGTGGCGTCGTGTGCCGTTGCGGCGAAAACAGGGGGGAAACACCGTGCGGGATCACCGCCCGCCGTCCGGGCGCCCAACCGGGATAGGTTCGGGCATGGGCCTGTGACAGAAACACCAGAATCGGTTTCTGTCGCCAGATCCGCCACAGATACCGCCGTTTCATCAGGTAGCGGGCCGGATTGTGAATCCAGAAGACCAGCCGCCGGATCGGTGCGGCCCATTGGGCGGCCAGATCCAGCACTTTGTTGCCACGGTTGGCAATAAAGAGATCAACAGCGGTCGAGGTCCAGGCCGGCGCATCATACAGGGGAACCCAGCGGACCCCGGCGCGCAGAACGGTCTGCTGGCACCGGGTCAGGCAGATCACCTCATGGCCCTGCGCGGCCATGGCTTCCGCCAGCCATACGACACAGCTTTCCGCCCCGCCAAGGGGGCCTTTCCCGAAAGAATCGCCGTCGAATGGAATTCCATCGTCGGCAATTACGATACGCATGATTTTTAGCTTCCCCTGACAGCAGAAAGTGCCTGTCCCCAGAGTGAGATCTACCCAGATATTCAGACAGTCTTCAACCCGTTTTGCGAACTGTTATCGTAAACGTGCATTTACATATTTTTATGGATCCACTATGCCCGATGCTGATCACCCGATACACCTTTCCGCAGGCGTTCCGGCCGGGTCTGTGACGACCCTGTGGATTGCTCAAACGCTGGGTGGAAGCGCATATTGCTTTTATCTATTGCAGAGTTGATGAGAAGAAAACATGAAATTTGATCTATCGGGCCGATGGTTGCCAATCGTCCGTCGTCTGCCGGTTTCTTCTCCCGTGGCGGATGTGGCTTTGACCTTTGACGACGGCCCGACAGAGGAAACCACCCCGGCCCTGCTGGATCTTCTGGCGGCGCATCAGGCCACCGCGACCTTTTTTCTGTCCGGGGTCCGGGTGGCGGCCCGGCCGGATCTGGTTGGGGCGATGGTTGCCGCCGGGCATGCGGTCTATGCCCATGGTTGGGAGCATATCCGGCTGGACCGGGTTGCGCCGGATCAGCTGATTGCGGATATGGCCCGCTGCGAAGAGATTTTATCCAGATTCCGCCCCACTCCGGTCCCGTATCTGATCCGTCTGCCGTATGCCGGGGGATACCGGAACCCCCGGGTTCATGCCACCTTGCGCCGGCTGTGGCCGCAGGGGCAGATTGCCCATTGGTCGGGCCACTTTGACGATCCCGGTCTGGCGGCGGGTTGTGCGACAGCCGGACAGGTGGAGGCTGCGGCACCGGAGCGTGTGCGTCAGGCGTTGGACCGGCCTGATCTGCCGGGCACTGTCCTGCTGATGCATGAGCTGGCTTATGACATTGACAGCCCGGTCCGGGCCGAGGTCAGTCTGACCCTGACCCGGCATATTCTGGCGGAGCTGTCGCAGCGGGGCTTGCGCTGTGTGCCGATGCAGCCGCATGCTCATCCCCCCGCCTTCAGCCGCTGGCTGCTGCGCTGAGGAAAAAACAGCGCCCGCCCTGAACCGGGCCTGACCCGCAGGAGGATGTCTGATGCCCTTTTATGCCCTTGATGGTGTGCGCCCGGTGGTTGATCCGACGGCTTATGTTCATCCCACCGCCGTTCTGATCGGTGATGTGATCGTCGGCCCCGGCGTTTATGTCGGGCCGTGCGCTTCCCTGCGCGGTGATTTTGGGCGGCTGCGGCTGGAAGAAGGGGCAAATATTCAGGATAACTGCACCATGCACGGCTTTCCGGGGACGGAAACACTGGTGGAGGTGGATGGCCACATCGGTCACGGTGCGGTGCTGCACGGCTGCATTATCCGCCGGGGGGCGCTGGTGGGGATGAACAGTGTGGTGATGGACGGGGCCGAGATCGGCGCGGAAAGCATCGTCGCGGCAATGTGCTTCGTCAAAGCCGGGCTGAAGGTGCCGCCCCGCTCTCTGGTGGCCGGGGTGCCGGGCAAGGTCATGCGCGCCGTGACCGATGAGGAATACGGCTGGAAGACTGCAGGCACCCGTGATTACCAGACGCTGGCCCGCCGCAGCGCTACCGCCATGGTGGAATGTCAGCCACTGACAGCACTGGATCCTGACCGCCCGGCGATGAATGCGGGCAGCACCAAGCCCCTGTTCGCCACCAAGGGATAACTCAGGGCAGAGTCAGGAGGGGGGCGGCGGCTCCGGTGCCGGAGGACAGGCTGTTCCAGCGCCCCGGTGTCAGGCCGAAGGCTTTTTTAAAATGCCGGGTCAGGTGGCTTTGGTCGGCAAACCCGGCCTCTGCCGCCACCTGTGCCAGTGGCAGGCCCCCGTCAATCAGGCGGCGGGCAAAGGTCAGGCGCCGCATCAGCAGATAGCGGTGCGGGGATGTGCCATAAACCGCCCGGAAGGCCCGTGACAGGCTGAAACGGTCCAGTCCCGTCGCCGCTTCAAGGTCGGCAGCCGACAAGGGGGCCGCCACCGCGTCATCCAGCAGGCTGCGGGCCCGTTCCACCTGTCGCAGGGGTACCCTGCTGCCGGGTCGGCCCCCGGCCCTGCTGTCGCTGTGGCGACACAGGGCATCGGTGATTCCGGCGAGCAGGGCGGTCAGGGCCAGTTCGTCCTCCGGGCGGGGGGCGGCGGTGGCGGTCTCCAGCGCTGAAAAAGCCCCGATGAGGCCGGACTGAAGCGCGGGATCTGTCAGGACCGGGGCCGGGACAAAGGGCAACGCCCCGCGCCCGCCCGGCATGGCCTGCGTCACCAGTGCCGGGGAAACATACAGCATCGCATACACCAGCGAAGCATCGCTGCCTGCACCGCCGTCGTGTTCTTCATCCGGGTGCAGAACCAGAATCTGCCCCGGCATACTGCGCCGTTCCTCCCCCCGATAGAAAAACCGCTGCACCCCGCCTAGTGTCAGACCGATGGCGTAGCTGTCATGGCGGTGGGGCTCAAAGACATCGCCGGTGAAGCGGGCGTGCAGGGCCTCCAGATCCGGGTGGGTTTCAGTCCGGACCATGCGCAGGGTTTCTTCCCGCTCGCACGAACGTTCAAGACCGCCCGGGGCGGGGTAGGGTACTGGATCGGTCATTCCCTCCGGGCTCCCCGTGGTTATCGCGTGTCTGCCCGTTTCGCACAGAACCGGGGGGCCGCACAGAACCGGGGACCACGTGTGCGCCCGGGGCAGCAGGAGACCAGTCTGATGTTTGAGACCAAGATTGCAATGGTTCTGCGTGATGATTTGCCGGTGTGGCAGAAGCTGAATGTGACCGCTTTTCTGATGTCCGGGGTGGTGGCAGGGGCGCCGGAGGTGATCGGAGCCCCTTATTTTGACCGCAGCGGTCAGGAATACCATCGCCTGTCGATCCAGCCGGTGGTGGTGCTGGCGGCGGATGCTGCGCAGATGGCAGTGATTCACCGCCGGTCACTGGAACGTGAGGTGAAGACCGCGCTGTTTATCGAAGAAATGTTCACCTCTAATCATGATGCCGAAAACCGTCAGGTGTTCTCTGCATTCGGGCCGGAAGATGCCAAAGTGGTGGGCATCGGTCTGCGGGCTGACCGCAGGATTGTCGATAAGATCACCAAAGGGGCATGTAAGCACCCCTGATAAGGGTTTTATTTCGAAAAACACTTTATGATAGAGTTGACCCGGTTTCCGATGTCTCGGTTCTGGGGGGTGTCATGTCTCTGTCGTCCGGTATCCGCCTGTTTGTGGTTCTGCTGGCGGTCAGCCTGTCTGGCCCGGTGGCCGTTGCGGCTGATTTTGATCATGGGGGCGGCTGCCGCAAAAGCTCGCCCCCCGGCCGCTGCTGTCATATGGACCGCAAGGCCGGGGTGGAACATTGCCACTAACCTTTTTTATCTCTAGAGTAGTGTTGACTGCAGAGAAACAATTAAAATACTCTTCACCCCATCAATTCCCCGTAGTTTTCTATATGCGTGAAAAGGGTAGGGAGGAATCGTGAAAGGGGGGAGGAATGATGGCGGTGAGAGGGGTGATAGTTTTGAATATAAAGACGATGGTCTTGTAGGTCTTAGGGAGCTTCCGGGATTTTTTACTGCTTTATTCATGAATTTTGTGCATAGATTAAAGGATGTTTTTTTAGGAAATGATTTTGGTGGTGAAAATTTCTCATGGCGAATTATAGTCCAGGTTAGAACGTACTCTGTTGCCTTAGCATTCTTTATCATATGGTCTGTGTCGAGCCTTCTTGTTCAGAAGCTGGATCCCTTTGGGATGATGAAGGCGCTCGATTCTTATTCTAGCGAATTGGTGGAGCGGTTGGCTGCCCCCTTCTACGGGTCTGCGGCTCAGGATGAAATCGCGGTTGTCCTGATTAATGAAAGAACGTTGGAGAGCCGGCAGACATCGTGGCCGCCTCGCTACACATATTATGAAGAGGTTGTCCGCCGCGTGCTGGCCTCGCAGCCGAAAGCTGTTTTCGTTGACGTCATCCTGAAAGACCATCGGGCCTATGATGACACATTGCCGACCGCCGTTGCCGCCCTGCGGGAGGATATTCAGGAGCTTGGTGATGCAGCACCACCCATTTTATTTGCGAAGATGGATGCTGCAGGCAGCAGCTTATTTCGTGAGGCCGGTGTTTCCGAGGTTTTGACGGCTTGGGCGAATACGTCCGGAGCTTATCCCTTGGTTGTGACGCCGGGTATTTCTTATGGGGCGAACTCTGCCCTTGTGAATGCCGAAAAAAAGCAGGAACCACCGCCCTGTCAAAACGGACTCAATCCTGAGACTGCGGCGATGGCCCTTTATCGGATTGCCTGTGACGGTAACAATCCGGCTTGCGCGGAAAGTGCCAGCCTGATGAGCGGGGATGCTCTGTGCCGACCAGTGCAGGTCCAGTGGGGGCGTATGGTGTCGCCGATCATGCAGGAGCAAAGCCAGATCGAAGTCGCGGGCTGTGACATGAATGTGTCAGAGGGGGCTGGGCGGTTCTGGAGCTTTTTACGGATTACGGCTTTGGCTCTGGTGCAGGCTCTTGATGATGATGCGCAGGAAGAAGGTCGGCAGAGGTGCCCCTATACCGTGACGGTGATGGAGGACAATCTGGGGACGGAAGAGGCTGACCGTCTTCTGAAAAACCGGATTGTTCTGATCGGCACCAATCTTGATGGGATCCATGATCTCGTCAAAAGTCCCGTCCATGGAATGATCCCCGGTGTCTATCTGCACGCTATGGCTTTGGACAATTTGATGACATGGGGGCGTGGACACTACAGTACATCTAAGAATGAGTTTCCTATATTGATTGCTCTTGGTGCTTTAACGGCACTTGCTGTTAGTATTTTGTTGCGTTCTCGCCCGCGTCGGGTGCGTTTATGGTTACATTTTTTAGCTATTTTTATGGTTTTGGTTCCGAGTCTTGTTCTGTATTTTGTATTTCGTCAGCCTCCATTGGATTGGCTTGGTCTTTTTATTTTAGTTGAATTGATTCTTCATCTGCCTCATTGGAAGTCTCAGGATCGTGGTGGTGTTGTAGAGTTATCGGAAGGAGGGAAGGGGTGAATAAAATGCGGGTGGTTCTGTTTGGACGTCTTGTGCTGATTGCGGGCATCATGCTGGCCGGGGGATCCTCATATGCAGAGGATCGGCAGGAAGTGCTGGGTTTTAAAATCCAGAACCCTAAAATTTACACGATTAACGGAGACCGGTTTATCCGATCCGGCACCCTGTCTGCTTTGCCGCCGCTTCCGGCACCTGTTTTGGCTGAAGATTCGCGGGGATATGTCCAGATTCAAACAAATGAAGGGCCGGTTTGGGTCGATCGGGTGCAGGTTCTGCTAAAATTATCAGCAGGGGCCAAATGCCCGACCGGCAGCGTGACTGTGTCGACTGACCGGATGAATGCCGGAGTCCGCGGCGCGGGAGAAGGGTGCAAATGATGAAAGTGTGGTCTGCTTTGGCCTCTTTGCGCGCCTGTTCTATCATGGGGGCAGCGCTTTTTGTTCTTTCCGGGTGTCAGACGCAGGACTCTATGCGTGAGCTGATCGCGGGTTCTGCGGAGCAGAAGCCTTTACTGCACAGAAAAATTGCAGAGGGGCCAGCGCTTGGGCAGGTGGCATCACTGGATGGGACTGGAGAAGATTTTTATACTGTCCGGTTACAGATGGGTGTGGCGAAGCACCCGGATCTGGATAAATACCTGAATGACCTGTTGGGTAAAGTGCAGGCAACGTTGCCGACCTCTCCTGCACCCGCACGCATATATATAACACCAGAGCCAACTTTTACGGCTTTCGGTCAGGCCAGCGGAAACATCTTTATTGCGCATGGCATGTTGTCTTCACTTGAGAGTGAGGATGAGGTTGTCGCTCTTATTGCCCATGAATACGCTCATGTTCTTATGGAACACTATAGTACAGACATTATATCTGATCTGTCTGGGGGTCTGTACGGGGGTGCAACCTTATACATGATGGCGCGCCACAATCAAAAGGGGCGCATGGATGATACTCTGGTGCGTCAGGCGTTGGTGAATGAGGCTGTCTTAGAGTTCAGCAGCACAGGCCTCATGCCTTCCTTGAGTCGGGAGCAGGAAAGTCAGGCTGATCGGCTTGGAATGGATCTTCTCCTGCGTGCCGGCTACTCCCCAGTGGGGATGACGGCCCTTTTAGACCGTATGCATACTTGGGAAGGGATCAGTAACAGCCGTAAGGTCGAGCGGGCGGAGCGGCTCTCTGCCTTCCAGGCGGCTGAAGGAGAGGAGGCGACAAAGCGGCCCGAAGGGACGGCTGCATCGCCACAGATCCCAAGTTTCTCGGCTGCCTTTGCTGCCATGCTGGATCATGCTTCGCAGGGCGTTCAGGCTTTGAAGGCCGAACTATCCAAAAAGCACGACGACGCTGCCGACCGTGGGCGCGAGATTGCTGCGTATCAGGATCAGTTCTATGCCGACCTTGACCGCCCGCCGTTGACGGTCAAACCTTGGCTGGCCTTGAAGGAGAAGCGCCACGTCAAAGCCTTCTTCGAGGGGATGCAAGAGATCAATGACGTGGCAGAACTGCTTTCTGGTCAGTCTGGAAAAGAGGCCCTTGCGAGGGCACGGAAAGTGAAAGCTGGGGCTGCAGGTCACCTTCCTTCCGCACGCAATCTGTTGACGAGGGCAGAAATGCAGGCCGGAAACCGTGACACGGCGACAGCCTTGATGCGAGCGGCTGTTCAGTCAGAGGATTCTCTTTGGCAGGAGCATGAGCGTTATATCATGTATCAGCTCGGAGAGTCGGCGACGAAAGGTCGGGAGGCTGCGGAGGCAAGTTATGACCGCCTGGGAAGCCCTCAGAGCATGTTACCGCTGATGATAAAACTGTATATGAGAGATAATAGAATAATACAGGCAGACATGTTTTTGCTTAGTTGTATCAAAATCGGGAAGCCTGATCTGTCGGCGGAGTGTCATAAGGCCTATAAGGGAATCGTATAGGGAATCACATCTAATTTCTGGTCCAATGGCCTCTCAATTTATTTCTTCTAGAGGGCAGTTAGGATTGGTGATCTGTATGTAAAGGGATGGTGGATTTTACCGTACCGGGACTGAAACCTTGAACGTCACGTCCCCCCGTTTCAAGGGGTGGCGGCAGTAGCTGCAGACGGTGGCGGTTGCCAGCGGGGTATCGATGCAGTGGTGATGCAGGCCGACAGCAGCCTCGGGCACCAGCCAGCGTTCTCCCCAGCGGTGCAGGGCCATGATCACCGGGTAGAGGTCCCGGCCTTTGCGGGTCAGCCGGTATTCGTAGCGCAGCGGATGGTCCTGATAAGCGATCCGCCGCACGACGCCGGCTTCGACCAGAAGCCGCAGCCGATCCGCCAGAATATTGGTCGCGGCTTTCAGTTCCTTCTGGAATTCGTCATAACGGCGGATGCCCAGCAGCAGCGCCGAAATCAGCAGCGGGGTCCACTGGTCCCCGATCAGCTCTGCTGCCTGCAGCATCGACGGGTCGCCGGGGATCTGCCCCGGCCCCGGCGGGCGGCTGCGCCGTTGTGGGCTGCCGTCTTCCAGCGCGGCTTCCGCTGCTTCGATCTGCTCCGCCTCCACCCGGTAGGCGACTTCACGCGGCAACACGGGCTGTCCGCAGTCCAGGCAGACCGTGACCGGGTCGAAGGCCTGACCGCACAGGCGGTGTCGCAGACGGTCCGGCACCGTGGTGCCGGCATTTTTCGGGCCGTGCGTGATCTCCCAATGCCAGACCGAGACCGCGAAATCGTAGAGATCTTCCCCCATCGGGGTCAGCAGATAATCGTCCCGGGGCGGGTGGCTCTGATAGGGGTGACGGGCCAGAACCCCGCGCGTGGTCAGGGTTGCCAGACGTTTGGTCAGGGTGCTGCGTGGGGCCCCGGTGGTCTGGACGAATTCATCAAAGCGGGTGCGGCCCAGAAAGGCATCGCGCACCACCAGAAAACTCCAGCGGTCCCCCAGCAGCCGGATGGCATGCGCGGCCGGGCTGTTGCGGATCACCTTTCCCAGCGCCACCGGCAGATCGGGGCGTCCGGTGGGGGAAACGGGCGGCAGCGGGGGCGAGACAGGCTGGTGCACGGGCGGGGCTGACCTTTATCAAGCAGGCAGAGGGAAACCAATGTTTTGCTTAAAAACACTGCACTGAGATGGCAGTGCCAAACAAATCAGCAGTCTACATCCTTTGGGCACTGGCGGTTTGTCCGTCAGTGCCTATAGTGAACAGCACACTGCGTATTCCGTAAAGGGGGGCCGCCGCCACTATGCCGACCCATGCCATCCGCAAGCCGCGCCAGATCATCGACCGTAAGGATCTGGTGATCCGTCTGGACGATCTGGCCGAACGGGATCTGAAGCCGCATGAAAAGCGGCGGGAGCTTCTGGCAACCCTGAAGGATGCCTATCGCCGTGGCTTTGATGAGGTCAAGCGCCGCTGCCTTGAAGACCGGGCCAACGGGTCGGTGACGGTGCGGGAACACTGCTACCTGATGGATCAGCTGATCGTCACCCTGTACGATTATGTGACCCGCCATGTGTTCGTGCGAGGATCGCTGACCAAGGGGGAGCATCTGAGCCTTCTGGCCGTCGGCGGGTATGGCCGGGGCGAGCTGTGCCCTTATTCCGATCTCGATCTGCTGTTTCTGCTGCCCTACAAATCCACCCCGTATTCAGAGCAGGTGGTGGAATACATGCTCTATATCCTGTGGGATCTGGGGCTGAAAGTCGGGCATTCCACCCGGTCGATTGACGAATGTGTCCGTCTTGCCAAAACCGACATCACCATCCGCACCGCCCTGCTGGAAGCCCGCTGGCTGTGGGGGGACAAGCCGCTGGCCGAAGAGTTCCGTCAGCGGTACCGCGCTGAGGTCATTGCTGGCAGCGGTGCCGGATTTGTCGAGCAGAAGCTGGCTGAGCGTGATGCCCGCCACAACCGGCTGGGCGATTCCCGCTATGTGCTGGAGCCTAACGTCAAGGAAGACAAGGGCGGCCTGCGTGATCTGCATACCCTGTACTGGATTGCCAAGTACCTGTATGGCATCACCGATGTGCGGGAACTGGTGGATATCGGGGTGCTGACCACCCCCACCGCCCGGCTGTTCATCAAGGCACAGACCTTCCTGTGGACTGTCCGCTGCCATCTGCATTATCTGACCAACCGGGCCGAAGACCGCCTGACGTTTGACGCCCAGAAGGCGATTGCCGCCCAGCTTGGTTATACCGACCACGCCGGGGCCGCCGGGGTGGAACGCTTTATGAAGCACTACTTCCTGATCCCCAAGGATGTCGGGGATCTCACCCGGGTGTTCTGTGCGGTGCTGGAAGAGCAGAACAAGCGCAAGCCCCGCTTCTCGCTGCGGCGACGCAAAAGCATCGGCAACTTTGTCATCGACAGTGGCCGCATCGGGGTCAAGGACGAAGCGGCGTTTCTGGCAGATCCGATCCAGTTCCTGATGCTGTTCCGGCATGCTCAGACCCAGCAGGTGGATATCCACCCCAACACCCTGCGGCTGGTGACGGAGAACCTGAAGCTGGTCCCGCGTCTGCGGCCCAATCCGGCGGCCAACGCGCTGTTTCTGGAGATGCTGACCGATTCGAATGACCCGGAAGGGACCCTGCGCCAGTTGAATGAGGCCGGGGTGTTCGGCCGCTTCATCCCGGAATTCGGGCATGTGGTGGCGCAGATGCAGTATGACATGTATCACGTTTATACGACGGACGAGCATACCATCCGTGCCATCGGCATCCTGCGCCGGATTGAGGCCGGAGAACTGAAGGATGATCTGCCGGTCGCTTCGCAGGTGGTGCATACGGTGCAGTCACGCCGGGCCCTGTATGCGGCGGTGATGATGCACGATATCGCCAAGGGCCGGGGGGGAGATCATTCCGAGCTGGGTGCCGAGATTGCCCGCAAGCTGGGGCCGCGTCTTGGGCTGACGCCGGAAGAAACCGAGACCGTCTCGTGGCTGGTGCTGCATCATCTGGCGATGACGCGGGTGGCGTTTAAGCGTGATATTGATGACCCCCAGACCATTCTGTCCTTCGCACAACTGGTCCAGAGCCCGGAACGCCTGCGCCTGCTGCTGGTCCTGACCTGTGTTGATATCCGCGCCGTCGGCCCCAAGGTGTGGAACAACTGGAAAGCGACCCTGCTGCGCGAACTGTATTACCGCACCGAAGATGCCCTGTCAGGTGGTCTGTCGGCTGAAGCCCGTGACATCCGCGTCACCCGTGCCAAAGATGCGGTCCGGGCGGCCCTGACGGACTGGGCGCCGGAGCGGGTCGACTGGTTTCTGGCGCTGGGCTATCCGTCTTACTGGCTGGCCTATGACACCGTGACGCAGGCCCTGCATGCCCGGATGGTTGACCGGGCGGAGGCCGACAAAGCCCCCCTGACAGTGGACATCCGCCCGCTGAAATCCAGCGATGTGGTCGATGTCACCATTTATACCAGCGATCACCCGGGGCTGTTTGCCCGGCTGACCGGGGCGATTTCGCTGCTGGGATGTTCGATTGTTGATGCCAAGATCGTCACCCTGACCAACGGCATGGCGCTGGACAGCTTCAGCGTGCATGACCCGCAGGGGGAATTGCCGGTCAATACCGATAAACAGAGCCGGTTGCGCAGATCGATCGAGGATGTTTTGACCGGGCGGACCAATCTGCGGAAGGAACTGGCGGCGAAACCCTCCGGCCTGCCATCCCGGACGCAGGTGTTCACCGTGCCGCCACGGGTGATCATCGATAATGCCCTGTCGAAAACGCACACCATTCTGGAGGTCAATGGTCGGGACCGGCCCGGTTTCCTGTACTCCGTGGCGCGGACCATCAGTGATCTTGGGCTGCAGATCGCCTCGGCCCACATTTCGACCTACGGCGAGCGGGTGGTGGACGTGTTTTATGTCAAGGATGTGTTCGGGATGAAGATCGACCATCCGGCCAAGCTGAAAACCATCCGCTCTACCCTGATGGAAACCCTGCAGGAGCTTGACCGCCCGGCTGCGGCCCGCCGCAAGGCTGGCTGACGCTCTTTTTCTGCCCGGATGAAAAAAGTGGCCCGGTACGTGTGTCGTACCGGGCCGCCGAGTTTTGGGAGGAAGGGAAACAAAACGACAGGGAGACTAAACTGGGAGACTAAACAGGGAGGGGAGAGGGAACTTCAGGAGAGAAGGGAAAAGGGGTAGGGCCTTATTCCCGCCAGGGCTTACGGCTCATCCCGTTCCGGCAGGGCCTGCGGGGCGGGCTGCGGGGCCGCGCCACGCTTCATGTCGCCATGGCGGTGGTCGCCCTTTTTGCCATGCCGGTCACCGGCGCAGTCCTTCATTGCCTTGTGGAAGGCCGCCATCTCTTCGCGGGTCAGGGTACCGTCCTTGTTGGTATCCATCTGGTCAAAGCGGCTGGCATGCATATTCAGGAAGTCCTGCTTGCTGACCGGACCATCCTTCATCGGGCCATGGGCCGGGCGGGCCGGGCAGGCCGGGTCCGCTGCCATCGCGGGCAGGCTGAGGGCGCCAAAGGTCAGGGCGGAAGCAAGCAGGCCGAGGGCGAGGGTTTTACGGGAGGTCATGATCGGGGACTCCAGCGGGTCAGAATAACAGTGGAAGCGGTGGTCAGCTCCGGCGCGACCCGTGGGGAATGACGGAGGGGTCGGAGGTCGCGCCGGGGGTCAGTGCCCCGTTCCAATGCTGCTGTTATAGGCCCCATGGTTTGAACCCACTCTGAAACCGGTGTTTATCGGACGTTCAGGTTGCCGCCTGATTTTTGCCGTTTTTGCCACTGGGGATGAAATCTGTCCCGGCGGGCGGGGCGATGGCGCTATACTGGTGCTTCCCCCGTTCTGCTGCGGCCTGCGCCGCGAAAGGATCCGCCATGACGGTTCCGCCAGATCACCCGGATCATCCGGATCAGGCGCATTCAGCGGCTGCTCGTACCGCTGCTGCGGGAGAGGCAGAGACTGACTGGCAGCGTCAGTGGGCAGCGCACCGCCGGGATCACCGCCGCCTGCGGGCTGACCGGCCACTGATGCTGTCATTGTGGCGGGGGATGCGGCGCCGTTGCCCCCGCTGCGGCCAGCCGGGCCTGATGATCCGCTACCTGCAGCCGACCCCGGCCTGTGCCGACTGTGGCGAGTCGTTTTCCGGCATCCGGACCGATGACTTTGCCCCGTGGCTGAGCATTCTGGTCATCGGCCATCTGCTGATCCCGGCGGTGATCTCGGTGGAACGGCTGTGGGAGCCGCCGCTGTGGCTGCACCTGCTGGTCTTTGGCCTGATCGGGGCAGAAATGGTGCTGTCCGTCCTGCCCCGTGCCAAAGGGGCGGCGCTGGGGCTGATGTGGGCGCTGGGCCTGCGCGGGGACGAACAGCAGTATTGACCCGGGGGGTTATTCTGCGGCGCGGCTCTGCCCGGCAAGCTGGGTTTCCAGCCCATGACGATAGGTGGGATGAGTCAGGGTGACTCCCAGCTCCTGCTTGATCCGGGTATTCCGCACCCGGCGGTTATCGGCATAAAAGCTGGCCGCCATCGGCGACAGGGCCGCCTGTTCGATCGGCAGATCCGGCGGCACCGGCAGCCCCAGCAGGGTGGCTGCATGGGCGATCACATCCTGCGGCGGGGCCGGTTCGTCATCGCAGACGTTATAGATCCGTCCGGGATTTGGTTGGAGCAGCGAGGCCCGCACCACCGCAGCAATGTCATCGACGTGGATCCGGCAGAATACCTGCCCCGGCTTGATCACGCGCCGGGCGGTGCCGCTGCGCATGCTGTCCAGGGCGCTGCGGCCCGGCCCGTAGATTCCGGCCAGCCGGAACGCATGCACCGGCCCGCCGAGGGCCAGCCACGCCGCTTCCGCCCGCGCCCGCCGGGCCGAGCGGGGCAGATCCGGATCAATCGGTGTGTCTTCATCCACCCAGTTGCCGCCATGGTCGCCATAGACACCGGTGGTGGACAGATATCCGGCCCACTGCAGGCTGCCGTCGTGCAGCTTCTGCCGCAGCAGGGCAGCATGGTGGCGCAGCACCGGGTCGCCGCCGTCCTGCTCTGTGTCAGTATCGCCGCCCTCCCGCGCCGGGGGGACTGACGACAGCACATGGGTGACCCCGTCAAACACCGTTTCCGGCAGAGGTGCCGCCCCGCTGTAGGCATGCAGGGTGATGCCGTCCGCCGGGTTGCGGGCAGGGTCCTGCACGGTGCCACTGACGGTCCAGCCTTCTGCCAGCAGGCGGCGGGCCAGGACGCGGGCGCTGTAGCCCAGACCGAAGCAGAACAGATGGCGGGACATGGGACCTCCGGGTTTGGGCGGAACAAGGCGGATGCCTTGATTTGGCCTGAGTTTCAACGTAAGACCGCGACAGGGGAGCGGCAAGGGTCCGCCCCCGAAATGATCCAGAGGGTCTGGCCGTGTCGCCGGACCGGGGTGTCTTTGAGGAACCCATCATGCGGATATCGCGGAAGATCGCTTTGACCGTGGTCATGCTGGGCAGCATGGCCGTTGCCCCGGCACTGGCCGCGCAGGACAAGAAAGCGCCCGCCCATCCGCCTGCCCCGGCGAAGGCCCCGGCTGCCACGGCCCCGCGGTCTGAGTCGGGCTGGAACAGCCCGGACTATGCCGCCTGCATGAAGACCGCCCGCGAGCGCCCGAAAGCGGGATTCGATCAGGCCGGGGAATGGGCGGCCTTCGGGGGCGGGGTTCCGGCGGAACATTGCCGGGCGACGGCCCTGCTGGGGCTGAATGAACCCGAGGCTGCCGCCGACCTGATGGAGAATCTGGCCGAGAAAAGCCGTGAGAGTGCCGGTATCAAGGCCGGGTTGCTGCGGCAGGCTGCGCAGGCCCGCATTCTGGCCGGGCAGACCCCGCGCGCGCTGGCGGTGCTGGATGCTGCGGCTAAGGTTTTGCCCGGTGATCCGGATGTGCTGGAAGACCGGGCCGTGGTCCGTATTGAGTTCGGTGAGCCGTGGGATGCGGTCGATGACCTGAATGCGGTGCTGGACCGTCAGCCGAACCGCGTTTCCGCCCTCGCCCTGCGGGCGGCGGCGTATCGCCGTCTGGAGACGCTGGATCTCGCCAAGGCCGATGTTGACCGCGCTCTGGCCCTGGAGCCGACCAATCCCGATGCCCTGCTGGAAGCGGGGATTCTGGCCCGGGTGACCGGCAATGATGCGGCGGCCCGTACGGCCTGGATGACTGTCCTGCGGACTGCCCCGGAGTCTGCGGCAGCGGAGACGGCCCGCGCCAATCTGGCGCGGATGGATGTGAAAGTGAAATAGGACAGTCCATTCCGGTTGTATTTCCGTGTGTGATTCGGGACAGTCTGTCCGGTGTCATAGATTGGGATGGAAACCGGAAACGATGAGAGTGTGCGGGATTACCCGGCTGTTGGGTGTGGTGCTGCCGTTGGTGCTGGCCGGGTGTATCACCACGCCGCAGTATAATACCCCGGTACAGGTGCAGCAGGTGACCGCACCCCCGCCGGGGCAGACCGTGACGGTCACCGTGGGCGAAGACATGCTGCGGGATGGAACGGTGGCAAACCGCCCGGCCATTCGTCTGCATGCTCCGCTGACCATCGGGGGGCTGTTAAGCTACACCGTATCGGCGGGCATCTATACGCAGGTCGGGGCGGCGGACGGCGCGGTTTTTTACCGGCCAGAGGACACCCCGGAAGGCGGGCGGGTGCAGGCCGGGGCGCTGACCGATCCGTTTGAGGCCCTGATGCTGCGGTCTGACGGGGCGGAGCTGTGCGGCGTCTCCACGCTGGGCGGTAAGCTCTGTACGGCAGCCCCGCCTTATGACCGGCTGACCCGCCCGGATCCGCAGGCCGGGGGACGGTTGCAGACCCTGACTTACGGGGGTCGTATCGGGCCGGTGATCCGGGTCAGCTACCGGGATGGTATCCTTCCGCCCGTCGAGGCCCAGTATGATCTGACCGAAAGCCCGGAGATCACCTATCGCGGGGCGCGGATCCGGGTGACGGAGGCCACCGGACAGCAGATCACCTATCAGGTGATCCAGCCGTTCGGGCGCTGAGGGTGGGCGCTGATGGCAGGCAGCAAAAAGGCCCGGTGATCTGCCGGGCCCTTTTCTGTCATCACAGCGCGGCTCAGATCAGGCTGGGCAGCACCCCGTTGATGAACACCGACAGCAGCAGGTCCAGCACCACGCAGCCGGTGGCGGTCAGGCCGGGGACCTTCAGGGTGTGGCGGGCGATGAACCAGCTATAGACCATAATGGCGGTGGCCGTGATCATCATCAGGAACTGTGCGGCCTCCAGCGGGATGATCTGCAGGCCGTTCAGGACGATGAAGGGCAGCAGCGCCAGCGCCACGGCCACCTGAAACCAGTTATAGACGGTGATGTAGCGCAAAACCCGCCGCCCCCAGCCCAGATGGGGGGCCAGTTGCAGCAGCACGACCGGAAACAGGACCCAGCCGATAACGTAGGTCAGCACCTCGGTGGCGGCGAAGGTCACGAAATCCTGATCTCCGCCCGGCTGCAGCAGATGAAACAGGCTTTGCAGAAGATAGACCGGGGCCACATAGACCCCGACCCGGAAGGAGGCCAGCGTCACAGCCGGGGATGCCGGAAAGGCATCAATCACTTTGGTGTTGAAGCGCAGGATCTGGAACAGGATCTGCCGCAGGGCGTGCAAGGAGTGCATCCGCGTCAGATCCTGCCACCGATTGCGAAGTAGCCGGTCAGCACCTGCTGATAGATCTGGGTCAATTTCTCCAGATCTTCGACGGCGATGTGCTCATTGACTTTGTGCATGGTCTGGCCGACCAGCCCGAACTCCGCCACCGGGCAGACATTCTTGATGAAGCGGGCGTCAGAGGTGCCGCCGCTGGTGGACAGCTCCGGCGTCATGCCGGTTACGGCCTGCACCGCATCCGAGATCAGGCGCGAGAACGGCCCCGGCTGGGTCAGGAAGGCTTCGCCCGATTCCGTCATTTTCAGGGTATAAAACGCGGCGGGATCAGCATCGGCCCCGTCGCGGGCCGGATCCAGCACGGTGGCATCCAGTTTGGCGCGGATCCACGCCTCAAGGCTGGTGGCGGTATGCTGGGTGTTAAAGCGGATGTTGAACAGGGCCCGGGCCTCGCCGGGGATGATGTTGGTCGTCGGGTTGCCGACATCAATCGAGACCACTTCCAGATTCGACGGCTGGAAGAAGTCATTGCCGTGGTCGAGCGGCTCTGCCAGCAGGGCGGAGACCATCCGCACCAGACGCGGCACCGGATTGTTGGCCAGATGCGGATAGGCGACATGGCCCTGCGTGCCGTGGACGGTAATCCAGCCGCTGATGCTGCCCCGGCGGCCGATCTTGATCATATCCCCGAGCACGCGCGGATTGGTCGGTTCGCCGACCAGACAGACATCAATGTTTTCACCGCGTTCAGCCATCCAGTCCAGCACCTTGCGGGTACCGTTGATGGACGGGCCTTCTTCGTCACCGGTGATCAGCAGGCTGATGGAGCCATCGGGGGCCCCCTGTTCGGCCATCAGGCGGGAGACGGCGGCGACAAAGGCGGCGATGGCCCCTTTCATGTCGGCGGTGCCACGGCCGTACAGTTTGCCGTCGCGGATTTCTGCGGCGAAGGGATCGACAGTCCATCCCCCGGCATTGCCGACCGGCACCACATCGGTGTGCCCGGCGAAGCAGAAATTCGGGCCCTGTGTGCCAAGGCGGGCATACAGGTTGTCAATGTCCGGCGTCCCTTCTTCCGAGAAGGTCATGCGCTGGCAGACAAAGCCAAGGGCGGTCAGCGCCTGCGCCAGAACATCCAGCGCCCCGGCATCGGCGGGGGTCACCGACGGGCAGCGGATCAGCGACTGGGTCAGCGCAACCGGATCAAACACGGGGACAGTGGAGGTGGACACGGCTGGGGAATCCGTTTTCTGCAGAATCAGGGAGAGGGGCGCTCACAAAACAGAACCGGGGGCAGGCAGGCCCACCCCCGGCAGAACAGACCGGCGATCAGTCGCGCAGCAGTTCGTTGATCGACACCTTGGAGCGGGTTCTTTCGTCAACGCGCTTGACGATGACGGCGCAGTACAGGCTCGGCCCCGGGGTGCCGTCGGGCAGCGGCTTGCCCGGCAGGCTGCCCGGCACCACCACGGAATAGGCCGGGACGCGGCCCATGAACACTTCGCCGGTGGCACGGTCGATGACCTTGGTGGAAGCCCCGATGAACACCCCCATTGACAGCACGGCGCCGGTTTCGACGACCACGCCCTCGGCCACTTCGGCACGGGCCCCGATGAAGCAGTTGTCTTCGATGATCACCGGGCCGGCCTGCAGCGGCTCCAGCACGCCACCGATCCCGGCGCCGCCGGAAATGTGGACGTTCTTGCCGATCTGGGCGCAGGAGCCGACGGTGGCCCAGGTGTCAACCATGGTGCCGGAATCAACGTAGGCACCGACGTTGACGAAGCTGGGCATCAGCACCACACCCGGGGCGATATAGGCCGACTTGCGGACCACGCAGTTGGGAACGGCGCGGAACCCGGCGGCGGTGAACTCGGCATCGGACCAGCCATCAAATTTCGACGGCACCTTGTCCCACCAGCTTGACCCGCCGGGGCCGCCGGAAATCGGGGCCATGGCATTCAGGCGGAAGGACAGCAGCACGGCTTTCTTCAGCCACTGATTGACCACCCACGCCCCGTCTTTTTTCTCCGCCACCCGCAGAGTCCCGGAATCAAGGGCGGCCAGCGCTTCGGCAACAGCGTCGCGGGCCTCGCCGGTGGTGGCGGGAGAGATCTGGTCGCGGGCTTCCCACGCGGCTTCAACAGCAGCCTGAAGCGCGGTCACGGACGGGAAGGAGGAGGTGACGGACATGGGACGGGGAACTCCGGTGTCTGCGGACAAGGGATCCGGGGATAAGTCCGGGCTTGAGACGGCAGCCCTGCCGTCGCGGCAGGGTGCGGAGGGGAGGATACCCGCTGCTATCGGTCAGTCAACCCGGCGCAGGCGGATCCGCCGGATTTGTTCGGCCCCGGCCCATAATACGGGCCCCATAATAAAGAAAGACACCGCAGGGGGCGACCCTGCGGTGTCTTTGCGTCTGAAGGGCCTGATGTAAGGGATCAGGCGGCTTCAGACCGGGTGCCGATGCCGACCATCGCCAGCAGATCAACCGGGACAGCAAAGGCACCCTTGCCCAGCAGGGCCTGCACCAGCAGGCTGATGGTCCAGAAGGCGGGGAATTCCCAGCCGCCGCCCTGAGCGGAGAACACCCAGCCGTTGCCGGAATGGGCCAGCGCCGCGCCGATCAGGGTCGGCAGCAGCAGCACGGAGGCAAGGCGCACATGCAGGCCGAGGATCAGGGCCAGACCGCCGGCCACTTCGGCAAACATCACCAGATAGGCGGTAAAGCCGGGCAGGCCGAGGCTTTCAAAGAAGGCAACGGTGCCTGCCGGAGTAAACACAAAAACCTTCATCAGGCCATGGGAGAGGGTCATCACCCCCAGCGCCAGACGCAGCAGCAGGGCGGCATAGGCGGAGGCGGGGGTTTCGAAGCTGGTGTCGGACATGATCAGAAATCCTTGGTGTCTGCTGGTGGGTGCCGTTGATCACGGCCCGGTTGATGTGCAGACCCTACCGCGCTGCTGCCCTGTTCTGAACTTTAGTATGATGAGTAAAACTATTCATGTGGTGAATGATTGGGGCGGTGCCCGCCGATCATGGTTTTGTCTGCCGCCGGTCGGTCAGCACAGACAGCAGCATGCAGGCTGCCCCCAGCACGATAGCGATGTCGGCACCATTGAAGGTCGGCCAGTGACTGGTCTGTCCGTCCGGCCAGCGCCAGTAGAGATCAATGAAATCAGTCACTGCCCCCTGACGCAGACGGTCAACGATATTCCCGAGTGATCCACCGGTGATCAGGGCCAGCCCGGCCTGTTCCCACCGTCCGGGGCTGCGCAGGGCCATCACCGCAAACAGCAGGGTGATGCCCCCGGTCAGGGCTGCCATCAACAGGGGCCGCCCGGCCATGACCCCGGCCAGCAGGCCAAAGCCAGCCCCTTCATTGAACGCCAGAGTCAGGCGCAGGCCGGGCAGAAGATCCAGCCCGTCGCGGTACCGCAGGTGGATCAGGGCCAGCGCCTTGCTGCCCTGATCCACGGCGACGGCAGCCCCGGCCAGACTGATCACGCGGGCAACGGCTGATCCTGTCCGCATCATCCGTCCGCCCGGTCCGGGGTGGCGCGCAGCAGGCGCAGGGCGTTCAGGGTCACCAGCACTGTGGCCCCGGTGTCGGCCAGAATGGCGATCCACAGTCCGGTGAGGCCCAGAACCGATGTCACCAGAAAGACCGCCTTCAGTCCCAGAGCGAGGGCAACGTTCTGCCGGATATTGCCTATCGTCAGCCGGGCCAGCCGGATCAGCGCCGGGATATCGGTGACACGGTCGCGCAGGATGGCGGCATCGGCAGTTTCCAGCGCCACATCGGTCCCCGATCCCATGGCAACCCCGACCGCAGCCTGTTTCAGGGCCGGGGCATCGTTAATCCCGTCCCCGATCATCATGACGGCCTGCCCGGCAGCAGTCTGTCCGGCGGACAGGGTTCTGATGGCGGTCAGCTTGTCTTCGGGCAACATCTCCGCCCGGACCGCGACGCCCAGCGGGGCTGCAATGGCGGTTGCCGTCCGCCGGTTGTCCCCGGTCAGCATGGTTGCGCCGATCCCCATGGCCCGCAGTTGCCGGATAGCCTCTGCCGCATCCGGGCGGGGTTCATCCCGCAGGGCCAGCAGACCGAGGGGCGTGTTGCCATGGCTGACGGCAACCACGGTTTTGCCTTCGGCTTCCAGTGCGTCTGTCTGACTGCGCAGGGATGGCGGCAGCAGGCCGGACTCTTCGGCAAAGCGGGGGGACAGGACCATCGCCGTCTGCCCGTCGATCTGTGCATCCACCCCTTTGCCCGGCAGGGCGCGGGCGGCGGTGGCCGGGCGGGCAGCGACCCCGTCTGCGGCGGCCTTGCGGGTGATGGCCTGTGCCAGCGGATGGTTTGATCCGGCCTCGACACCGGCGGCGACGGCCAGAAGTGTGGCAGCGGCAACGCCGGGGGCCGGGAACGCGTCGGTCACCTGCGGGCGGCCCAGTGTCAGGGTGCCGGTCTTGTCAAAGGCAACATGGCGGATGGCGGCGGCGGCCTCGATCACCGCGCCGCCTTTCATCAGCAGCCCGCGCCGCGCCCCCGCTGACAGGGCAGAGGCGATGGAGGCGGGGACGGAAATCACCAGAGCGCAGGGACAGCCGATCAGCAGCAGGGCCAGCCCGCGATAAATCCATGTTTCCCACATCTGGCCACCGACCAGTGGCGGAACAACCGCCACCAGCAGCGCCGCCAGCACGATCACCGGCATATACCAGCGGGAAAAGCGGTCAATAAACCGTTCGGTGGGGGCGCGGGCCTCTTCGGCTTCTTCCACCAGCCGGACAATCCGGGCCAGCGTGGTGTCATCGGCGTCCCGGGTGACGGTGACGGTCAGGGCTGCTTCGGTGTTGATCGATCCGGCGAAAACCGCATCCCCGACAGTCCGGGTCCGGGGAATGCTCTCACCGGTCACCGGGCTTTCATCAACGCCGGAGGTTCCGTCCTGTACCGTGCCGTCGGCGGGGATCCGCTCGCCGGGGCGGACCAGCACCACGGCACCGGGGCGCAGACTGGCGGCGGGGACGTCTCTGGGGCCGTCGGCGGTCAGCAGCAGGGCTGTCTTCGGGACCAATGCCGCCAGTGCCCGGATTCCGTTGCGGGCCTTGCTGGCAGCGACCCCTTCCAGCACCTCGCCGACGGCGAACAGAAACACCACCAGCGCCGCTTCTTCTGCTGCGCCGATCACCAGCGCCCCGGCGGCGGCAACCGCCATCAGACTTTCGATGGTGAACGGGTTGCCGGTGCGCAGGGCCTCCCACGCCCGCCGGGCGACCGGGGCAACCCCGATCAGGCAGGCGGCGGTGAAGGCCCATCGCCCAAGATCCTGCCCGATCACGGTTTCCAGTCCCCAGGCCGCAGCCAGTAAAGCCCCGGTCAGCAGGACCAGCCGCCCTTTGGCGGTCTGGAACCACCGCCGGTCGGCCGGGGTCTGTGCCGGGGTGTGCGCCGGTGCGGGGGAATGATCATGGCTGTGTCCATGACCGTGGCTGTGCTCATGGGCATGACCGTGTTCGTGGGTATGACTGTGTTCGTGGGGATGGCCGTGGTCCTGCCCATCCGCCCCGGATCCGCACGACGGGTTGTCGCAGCAGGACTGGATTTCGGGGGCAGGGGTGGGGTCCTGTCCACTGGCCGGGGTGATGCCAAAGCCCAGCCGGATAACGGCTTCCTCGATCTCCGCCGGGGTGGTGGTGCCGGGGGTCAGGCTCAGGCTCAGGCGCTCAGACATCATGGCGACGCGGACATCGCTGACGCCGGGCAGGCGCGACAGGGCACGGGTGATTTTGGTGGAGCAGGACGCGCAATCCATGCCGGTTACGGTCCAGAACAGCCGGGGGGCGGCAGACTCAGACATTTCGGATCTCTCCGGTTACGGTCCCGGAAGGGCGACGGACGCCAGGGGGCCATGGAACATTGAGATCACGCTAATCCCTCTAGTGACTATAGCTGCAAGCGTCTTTTTGCACGAGGTAGTGAGGGCTTACTCCGGGCCTATCCCTCCGTCATGGCCGTCTCAGCAGAATGGCTGATGCCAGTCTGAACAGATCCATGCTAAAGAAAGTAGTGGGCAGATCCTGCGGACAGGAGTGGAAGACGGTGAACAGGGCTGATATCGCCCCGCCTCAGACGGAACAGCCGGCGGCTGGCGGTGCCCCGGGAGACTCTCCCGTGCCGGACAGTATTCTCAGCGGCTTTCCCGGCCCGTTGCTGCTGTTTTCCCCCAGTGGAACCCTGCTGACGGCCCAGCCGGAGGAAACGCCGCTGGCACAGGCCCTTGCGGACGGTCATGCTGCTGAGGCTCAGGCCCTTGTCGCGGTCTGCGCCAGCAGTCGTCACGCCAATCAGGGCACGGTGCAGATTGAGGCCGGTGATGGTCTGTATACCTTTGACCTGACCGTGCTGCCCCTGCCCGATGGCCGGGTGGCGATGCTGGGGCGCGAGGTGACCCTGCATCACAATCTGCGGGCTGCGTTGGTCGAAAGCCGTCAGCGGTACAAGGATTTTGTCGAGATTTCGTCGGATTTCGCCTGGGAAACCGGCATTGACGGCACCTTTGTGTTTGTCAGCCCACGCGGGGCGCTTGGTCATCCGGCAGCCGATCTGATCGGGCGCGACCCGGTCGATCTGGTGATGGAGCGCGATGCTCAGACGGGGATCCCTTTTTCCACCCATGTGCCGATTGAGCATGGCGAGGTCTGGGTCCGCCGGGTGGATGGGGCACCGGTCTGCGTTACCGTTGCCGCCCGTCCGATTTTTGACCGCTCTGGCCGCTGGATCGGCACCCGCGGGGTCTGCCGGGATGTGACGACGGAACGCGAACGTGATCTGCAACTGGCCCGTGCCCGTAACCGTGAGCGGATCGTCAACCACATTGTCCGCACCTTCCGCGATGAGGTCGATCCCAACAATATGCTCAATGTCGCCGCAGAAACGCTGGCGCGCGGCATGGGGGCCAGCGACTGCCATATCTTCCGCCGTCCCAGCGAAACGCTGGAGGAAAGCCACCCGAGCGAACTGCCCGCCGGATTGATCCCCGGTGCCCGGTATGGGGCATTGCCGTATCTGTCCTCGCTGCCGGTTCTGGATGCCCTCGACCGTGGCGAAGAGCTGGTGGAAATTGAGGTTGAGGGCCGTCAGGTGCTGGCGGTGGCCTCCCGTCATCACCACCGGGTCAACGGGGCGGTGGTGCTGTACAGGGTGATGGAGCGCGGCAACTGGGGTGTCGATGACCGCTTCCTGCTGTCGGATCTGGCTGACCAGATCGGCATTGCCAACGAACAGATTGCCGCCCATGAAAGCATCGTCCGCCTGTCGCGGACCGACAGCCTGACCGGGCTTTTTAACCGCCGGGCCTTTTTCGAGGAAATGGACCGCCGCCATAAGCGGCTGCAGCGGACCAGCTCTTTTGCCGCCCTGCTGTATGTCGATCTTGATAACTTCAAGATGGTCAATGACGTGCATGGCCATGCTGCCGGGGATGCCGTGCTGCAGCTGGTGCGGGACATGCTGCTGGGCAATACCCGCCCGACTGATCTGGTCGCCCGTCTCGGCGGGGATGAGTTCGCGGTCTGGCTGGAAGGCGGCACCCGTGATGTTGCAGAGGACAAGGCCCGCCTGCTGCTGTCGATGGCAGAACGGCTGCTGCGCCCGCGCTCAGGCAACCCGGATTATCCGCTGGGGGTGTCGATCGGGATTGCGGTATACGATCCGGTCCATCCGGAGAGCCTGCACGATTTGATGGCGCGGGCGGATCAGGCGATGTACTCGGTTAAAAAGACAGGTAAGCTGGGGGTTGCGGTTGCCGAGCATCCTGTCCGGACTGCCTGACGGGATGCTGTGCCGCTGATGTCGTACCCTGTTTCTGTCTGTGGTGTCGTGTTGACCGTGACCCTGTCTTTTTTAGCCGTGATGCCTGTCTTCGGGCAAATCCGGTTTCTGCTGCCACCGGGCGAAGCCCGGCATAACCCCGAGGAGGAGCTGGCCCTGTCATGACATCCTTCCTCAAGCGTCTTCTCGGTCTTGAAGAGACCGGGGCACTCGCTCCTGCCACTCCTGACCCTCTCCCGCGGAGTATGCCGCCAGCCCCCCCGCTGCCGGACGACCTGATGTCGTTTGAGCCGATCCCTTATGATGCCGCGAAGCAGTATGCGCGCAGCGAGGATCCGGCCATCCGCATTGCGCTGGCATCGCGGACCGATGTCCCGGCGGAGATCCTGTATTTCCTGTCAGAGGATACCAATCCGGCGGTGCGCCGGGCCGTGGCCCTGAACGGGTCAACCCCGGCGCTGGCGCATCTGGTGCTGGTGGAGGATCAGGATGACCGGGTCCGGGCTGATCTGGCTTTCCGGATTGCCCGGCTGGCTCCGGGCCTGAGCCCGGACGAGCATGACCGTGCCCGGCAGGCAGCTTACCGGGTCATTTCCCGGCTGGCGCAGGACCAGATGGTGCGGGTCCGTCAGATTCTGTCGGAAGCGATCAAGGATGTGATCGACGCCCCGTCTGATGTCATCCGTCGGCTGGCGCGGGATGTGGAGGAAGTTTCCACCCCGGTGCTGGAGTATTCGCCGGTCCTGCAGGATGAGGACCTGCTTGATATCATTGCGGCCAGCCCGTCTTCGGCGATGCTGTCGGCGATCTCGCGCCGTCAGCGTCTGTGCGCCGATGTTGCCGATGCCATCGCAGAGACCGATGATACGGTGGCGGTGGCCGATCTGCTGCGCAATACATCAGCCCAGATCCGGGAAGAAACCCTCGACCACCTGATTGAGAATGCCCCCGACCGTCTGGAATGGCACGAGCCTCTGGTCCGCCGCCCCGGCCTGCACCGTCATGCGGCGATGCGTCTGGCGGAGTTTGTCGCCGATCGCTGGCTGAAAGTGCTGCATGACCGCCGGGATCTGTCGCCGGAGACGCTGGCTGAGGTCAAGCGGGTGGTTCATGCCCGCCTGCACGATGAAAAGATCCATCCGACCCCGGAATACCGGCTTGCTGTTGATCCGGCTGCTGGCAGCGGCCTGCCGGAGATTCTGCAGCGGATCGACGTGTCCGGCTGGCCGCTGGCGCGGATTGAGGCGTTCCGGCAGGCCGTCGAAATGTACCGGCGCGGCGATCTGGGTGCCCCGGTGCTGTTGCAGGCGATCAAGGTCGGTGACATTGAATTTGTTGCGGCAGCGCTGGATGTGCTGAATCACCTGATGCCAGGGGCTTCGCTGGAGGCAATCCGCATGGCCAACTGCAAGGCCATCGCGGCGTTGGTGTGGCATGCGGCCCTGTCCCCGGCGCTGTCGGTACAGATTCAGTCCCGTCTGGCCCGGGTCGCGCCGTCTGATGTGTTGACGGAAAGCGAGGATCTGCCCTTTGGCCTGACCATCAGTGAGATGGAATGGCAGGTCGAAATGTTCGCCAGACGGACGGACACTCCCCCCCTCTGACCGGGCAACCGGGCGGGGAGCAGCGGGGATTGGCAGGCGTGCAGGTGGGGGATCATGCGTAAGGTGGTGTGGTTGGGGCCGTTGGCCCTGCTGGCGGCGGCAAGCGGCATCGGCCTGCGCTATGGCGTGACGGAGATGTTCCGCCCGCCGGTGTCCGGTGTGGTGCCCGGTCAGTCGGGGGTTGCGGTCCCCGCCGATGATCCGGCGGCGCCTTTTAATGATGTCGCCCGCTATTCTGCGGCGCTGGGCGATGCGTTGATCCGTGCCGGGCAGGCTGTTCTGGCCCCGGGGAGCCGCCCCGGTCAACCGGATCCGGCATCCACGTCTACACCGGCAAAGCCTGACCCCCATAAACCTGACACTCATAAACCGGAGGCTGTCAAAGCTGACGCGGGCAAGTCTGAGGTTGTCCGCGGTGAGCCCAAAAAGCCCGAGGCTGCGCCGTCCGCCGATCTGTCGCAGGTCGCAGACCGCTTTAAAGCCCCTGCGGCCCGCCCGGTGGTGTCGGCCCCGATACCGGATGCCCCCCCGGCCCCGCCGCCGGGACCAACGGCTTTTGCCCCGGCGGATCAGTACCCGCTGACAAGCTGGGCGCTGGATTATGGTGAGGCGGGCTATGCGGCCCGTCTGGCGTTGAATGGGGCTCCGTTGGCCGGGCGCTCCCCCGGATTGGGGGAGACGCTGGAAGTCTCCGGCTGGGCCGGGGATTCCCTGATCGGCATCCGCTTCAGTCATGTGCTGGCGGCGGTCTGTGGCAAGGTTGTCGGGGCCGCCCCGGTGCAGGAGCCGACACCGGATATTGCCCGTACCATTCACAGCAATCTGAGCATGGCGGGCTGGAGCCTGCGGCTGCCGGTGGAGCTGCTGCCCCGCTGTGACAGGCCGGTTCTGACTGTTCTGGCGGTGCGGGACGGTAAATTTGCCTATCCGTTGCGGGGGGAGCATCCGCTGGTGCTGCCTGCTGAGACGGTTAAGGCCCCGGCTTCGGCGACGGTCAGGCCGTTACGCCCCGGTGATCTGCCGTTTCTCGACCGTCAGCCGTTAACCCTCAGTGCCAAGCCGGTGACTGTCCGGCGTTGCGCCGCTTCTGACTGTGCACCACTTGGGGCACTTGCCCCCGGTGAGTACAGTGTTGCGGTGATGGACCGGCAGAAGGGCTGGGTCCTGTTGGTGACCCCGTCGCTGTCCGGCTGGGTGCCGGACAGTGTGCTGCGTCCGCCGCCCCCGGTCAGGAAACCGGCTCCGCCGAAGGAGGATGTCAGGCCGGAAGACGCGAAGCCGGAGGCAAAAGCGCCGGAGAGCAAAAAGCCCGAAGCGGCGTCTGGCGAGGAGAAAAAGCCTTAACAGGGCTCTCCTGTCCGGCGATGTGCTGGCAATGATAGTTACCCTAGAATACGGACAGGAAGGCCGGGGGCGGTCTTCCTGTCTTTTTTACCTGTGGCCGGTGGATGGCAGGCCGGTCAGCGCGGGTGGCTTTCCGCCTTCACATGCAGGGGACGCCCGGCCCCGATGCCAAACAGCGCCCCGGTACAGCAGATGACCGCGAACAGGATGGCGACGGCGGTCCAGCCGCCAAAGGCATCATGCAGCACGCCGACCAGAAACGGCCCGCCACTGGCAAGGGTATAGCCAAAGCCCTGTGCCATGCCGGACAACTGGGCAGCAACATGGCTGTCACTGGCCCGCAGGACGATCAGGGTGATCCCCAGAGCGAAAGCCGCGCCAAGGCCGACACCGGAAAACAGGGTCCAGATCCATACGGTGGACAGCGGGGCGAAGATAAATCCCAGCATCCCGATCAGGGTAAGGATCAGGGTCAGCACCGTGGCAATGCTCTGGCTGGGGCGGCGGGTGGCCAGAATCGGGGCCAGCAGCGAAGAGGGCACCTGAATCAGGATCGACAGGGACACCACCCAGCCGGCCTGCACCGGGTCCAGTCCGCGATCCCGCAGGATCGGGGCCAGCCAGCCGAACAGGGAATAGGCCATCGACGATTGCAGCCCCATGAACAGGGTAACCTGCCATGCCAGCGGGTCCCGGGTCAGGCCCCGGACAAGCCAGCCTTTTCCGGCGGCGGCACTGCGTCCGGCCCGGACCTGCGGGATCCACACCACAGTGGCAATGATGGCGGGCACCGCCCAGAAGGCGAGGGCAAAGGCCCATGATCCCCCGGCAGCCTGTTCCAGCGGAACCGTAAACCCGGCGGCCAGTGACGCCCCGGCGCACAGGGCCATGGTGTAGACACCGGCCATCAGGGCTGCTTTATGCGGAAAGTCGCGCTTGACCAGCCCCGGCAGCAGCACGTTCATTCCGGCGATGGCAGCCCCGACCATAACCCCGGACAGCAGCAGGGCCGGATAATTCACCACCAGCCGCAGCACCAGACCGGCGATCAGCCGCAGCACCAGACCGGCGATCAGCAGCAGCATCAGCAGCAGGATTGCTTTCTCGGTCCCCAGCCGCCGCCCCATGCCGGGGGCAACGGCGGAGAACAGGCCGAGGCAGACCACCGGCAGGGTGGTCAGCAGGGCTGCCCCGCTGCCGCCAAGGCCGAGAGTCGCCATGATCTCGGACAGCACCGGTCCGACGCTGGACAGCGCCGGGCGGAGATTGAAGCCGACCATGACAATGGCGATGATCAGCATCATTCCGCCTGCCAGAGCGGGCGCCGCCACCGGTGCGGCAGGGGGGATCGTCGCCGTGGCCTCATCGGCGTCAATCAGCAGCTCTTCGGCCAGATGCTCAACCGCTTCGGTATCCAGAGGCGGGAGAGGGGCAGGGGGTTCACGCAGGGACATGGTGGGGTATCCGGTTGGGAAAGTCAGCGGAAAGGGGGGGAGTTCAGGCGGAGGGGCACAACAGATCATCCAGCGCCTCAATCATCGGCGAGATGACGGCTGCTGCTGCGGCGGCGGCCCGGTCGGGGTCCCGGTCGGTGATCGCGGTCAGAATGGACAGGTGGGCGTCATAGCTGGGGTCGGGCAGGGCGGTATCCTGCAGCGCGGTGACGATGTAGCGGCGGATGGTCTCAGCGAACAGGCCGTACAGTTCGCTTAAAGCCGGGTTATGGGCGGCGTCGGTCACGGCAAGGTGAAACCGCAGATCCCGGTCGACAAAATTATCCAGCGGTATGTCGCACAAGGGGTCGGACGACTGGCCGGAATCACCCCGGGCATCTAGGGTCAGGTGCAGGCGCGACAGATCCGCAGCGGTGCGGCGGCTGGCTGCCAGACGGGCAGCCTCGACTTCCAGCGCCCGGCGGACCTCCAGATGGGCCCGCAGCCCGGCGCGGTCAATCCGGCGCAGGCATTCCCCGGGGTCGATCCGGCGGCGGACATAGGTGCCGTCACCCTGCCTGACCTCCAGCATGCCCGCGTGTGACAGAACACGGATAGCCTCGCGGATGGTGCCCCGGCTGACTGCCAGCTGTTCTGCCAGTCTGCCCTCCGGCGGAATCCGGTCGCCGACCTCCCATGATCCGCTGGTGATCTGATGGCGCAGCGTGGCGATGGTGTCGTCGACGCGGGATGTGCGCGCCGGGACGGGGGCAAGCCCGCTGTCATCAGGGGGAGAGGGCAGGGCGGTTGCGGCGGATGTGGGCATGATGGCAGATCTGGGCAGGGTCTGTTGCTAATCATCCAAACATCAGATGTTTGGATGATTTTTGCAAGTGAGAAGCGTCACTGACCGGGGGATGAGGCCCGGCCCTTGGTGGAAAAGCAAAAAATTCAATTCTCCTCTTGCACCGGGCGCGGTGTCGCAGTAAGGTGCGCTCCCTCAGCAGCCCGCGCCGGTCGCGGGATACGGATGCACCCGTAGCTCAGCTGGATAGAGTACTGCCCTCCGAAGGCAGGGGTCACAGGTTCGAATCCTGTCGGGTGCGCCATTTTCCGTTCCGCTGATGCTGCCCGTCCGGTGCTGTCGCCCGGCGGGTTTTTTGTTGTCTGATGCGTGCCGGAGGATGCCCCGATGACCTGTAAGATCTGCGGTGCCCCGGCGGTCGATGCCGAATGCTGCAGCGAGGCATGCCGCCTGAAGCTTGAGTGCCAGCGGATCGCCTGGGACCGTGCTGCGGGCCGGGTCGGGGTCAATGGCTATTATGACCGCCGTTACCGCGAGCATCTGCGCACCAACAATACCCGTGGTGCCAAAACGATGCTGAAGGAATGGAATGCCGCCCGCGCTGCGTTGGGCGAGCGGCCATAACGGCGGAACAGGCGGCGGTCAGGCCTTTTCCTCTTCTGCTCCGTCCTGCGGGATCTGATGTTTCAGCAGAACCGGGATCTGGGTCAGGCTGAAGATGACGGTCAGCGGCGTGATACCGAAGACCTTGAAGTTGACCCAGACATCGGTGGCGACATTGCGCCAGACGATCTCATTGATCACCGCCAGCACCAGAAAGAACAGGCCCCAGCGCAGGGCAAGGATCCGCCAGCCCTCTTCAGTGACCTGAAACGCGGCGTCGAGAGCCATTTTCAGGAAATTCCGCCCGGTGGCCAGACCGCCCAGCAGAATCAGCCCGAACAGGGTGTTGACGATGGTGGGCTTCAGCTTGATGAACAGGTCGTCCTGCAACCACACGGTCAGGCCGCCGAACACCAGTACAAACACCCCTGAGACCAATGGCAGGACCGGAATTTTCCGGGCCAGACTCCATGACGCGGCCAGCGCGATCAGGGTGGCTGCCATAAAGACGGCGGTGCCGGTGACGATACCAAAGCGGGAGTTGGCAACGAAAAACACCAGCAGCGGCCCCATTTCGAGGGCGAATTTAACCCATTGCGGCATGAAAACGGCACTCTCCGGCAGGCCTGGAAAAAAGGGCGGCTGTTCCGCCGCCCCTTTCTGTAGCACATCTGGCTGTCGGGATGATGAACAAACCGCCGGGCCTGTCTTCAGAGGAGCCTGTCGACGACGGTCTGGCGGACTCCGTTCAGAAAGTCGTTCCGTTCCGTTGGCATCACGGACGGGGCAATCCAGCGCAGACCCTGCAGGCTGCCCGCCGTTCAGGGCACCTCTTCCAGATGGACCGGGCCACGCAGGACCAGACGCAGGCGGCCGCGTCCGGTTTTTTGCAGGCTCAGGGCGCTGCCCCGGTCGGTCAGGCGCCGTTGCAGCAGGATCAGCCGGGCCTCAAGGTTGTCGCTGACCTCTGGCAGCCGCAGATCGGGATGCAGCCGCAGTTCGCGGTTGGTGATGTCACAGCGCCCATCCCGCAGATAATCCCGCAGGATGATGTGCAGAATGGCCCCGGCGGTTCCCTTGATCAGATAGTCGCCGTCGATGAAGACGCTGTCGTCGACCGCATAGTGACGGATCATCACCGGCGGGCCGCCGCCATGCTGGCAACTCCGGGCCGGATCGGGGTCTGCCGGGGCGGCAGTGGCTTCCAGCAGAGCCATCATCACGCTCAGCTGACTTGCCACGGTGGCGAGAGCGTCCTCATCATCGTAACTGAAGCGCCATTCTTCGGCGCTTTCCGCGTACAGCACGCCCAGCAGGCGCTGGCCGCACTGTACCGGCACAGCCATCTGACTGCCGGGCGGGATCCGCCCCGGGAAGGGGATCCCCGACAGGGGGCCTGTCCGGTCCTCGCCCCCGGCAACCCGGGTGTAGCTGTATTCCGCCGCCACGTTGGTGATACGGATCGGAACCCGTTCCCGGGCGGCGACGCCGACGATCCCGTCCTGCAGGCTGACCTCAAATCCGGCACCGGAGCTGTCAAAGCCCCGGCTGGCGAGCGCATACAGCCGGTCCTGTGTGATGTCGCTGCCCGGATGGGATCCGGCCATGAACATCATGACATGACGGATACCGAACTGGCGGGTGATCTCATCCAGTGCCGTCTCCAGCAGGTCTTCCAGATCTGGGCAGCGGCTGAGGCGACCGCAGATCTGCCGGACTGCGGGTAACAGGCTGGGGCGTGGCCCGTTGCAGGGTAACCGCCCTGTATCGTCGACGGCCTCGATATCCAGCACGCGGTACACGTCAGCCCCCCGCAGCACAAAGACATCCTGCATCCGGGCATGGGCGGCAATTCCGGCCAGCCGGGCCCGCATCGCCTCAAACAGCGGGCCGGAAGTCTCGGTGCGCAGATAGCGCAGGGTCAGCCGGAATTCCATGGCGGAAACCGGATCCATCACCTGTACCATCGCATAGGGATTGGCGAGGATATTGCGGCGGGTTTTGTTGAAAAACTGATAGGTCAGGGCGACATGATCGCTGTCGGCGTATTGGACCTGTGTCAGCAGCGATACATTGGGCAGACCATCTTCGCCGCAGGTGGCGATGGTGGCGGGGACCCCGCCTTCCAGACAGTCGCGGATCTGTTCCAGCCGGATGCGGGTCATGGCGTCGCCGGTCCGGTGTGCCCGTCAATCGCCGCTCCGGCTCCGGGGCCGGGGGTCTGGTCAAACAGGCCGGTGACGGTGAAGGTGATGCCGGTCAGCGGGTCTTCTGCCGCTTTCCAGAAGGATTCGACCAGCGTCTGATCGTAGCCCAGTTCCCGCAGCTCCAGCACCATGATCCGGCGCAGGTGTTCTATCTGGTCGCGGTCCTCCGGCAGGCAGGCTGTCAGGGTGGCATCGCGGCCCTTGATCTGAAGGGAGCGGTGGGTAAGGGGCTGTGACAGGGCCACCGCGAGGGTCCCGCTGTCGCGTATGGCATCCAGAAGCGGGCGGCATCCGGGGGTGGAGACGCAGACCCGCAGCCGGTCCGCCGTGCGGTCGGCCACACAGACGGCCAGTCCGCGCGCGGCAACCGGGCGAAACAGAGCAGTCCGGCTGGCCAGCCGGATACTTCCGCAGCTGTTGATGAAGGACAGAATGGTGTCTGTCAGGAAGTGGGAGTGGGGGCTGGGGGTATGGTCCGACATCATGTCGCCGACCGTCCGCCCTTTCAGACTGTCCGGCAACCTGTTTGTGATGGCTGGATCAGAATGTCTCTGTTCGGTCAAAACTCTGCTCGCCCTTTCCCGGGGGCCGGGAAAGGGCAGTGAGACAGGTTATGCGGTGGCAGGAAAGACGGCCACGCGGTTAGGGGTCAGGCGCAGGGCTGATCCGGCAGCGGGAACCGCCTGTCCGGCATCGCGGCGGATGTCCACCTCGATATCCTGCCCATCCTGCAGGGTGACATCCAGACGCAGGCTGGACCCCAGAACCGACGCATGGCGCAGGGTGGCGTTGGCGCCGGTGGCGGCATCCTCCAATGTCCAGTCATGAGGGCGGATGAAGGCCACTGCCGGACCATCGGGGGCGGTTGCGGGAAGCTGCCAGCCGTTAAGGTGGGCGGTACCCCCCTGGACTGTGGCGGTCAGTCTGGTGGCATTGCCAAGGAACTGGTAGACAAACGGCGTTGCCGGGTTGTCGTAGATATCCGCCGGGGTGCCGATCTGTTCGATCCGGCCCTGTGACATCACCACCACGTCATCGGCCAGTTCCAGCGCTTCTTCCTGATCGTGGGTGACGAAAACACTGGTCAGGCCCATGTCGTCGTGCAGGCGGCGCATCCAGCGGCGCAGGTCCTTACGCACCTGCGCATCCAGCGCCCCAAAGGGTTCATCCAGCAGCAGCAGGCGCGGTTCCACCGCCAGCGCCCGGGCCAGAGCCACCCGCTGCCGCTGTCCGCCCGACAGCTGGGTCGGATAACGCCCGGCCAGACCATCCAGATGCACCAGCTTCAGCAGGGTATTAACCCGGTCCGTGATCTCGCTTTTAGATGGGCGGCTGTCACGGGGCCGCACCTTCAGCCCGAAGGCGACGTTGTCGGCCACCGTCATATGACGGAACAGGGCGTAATGCTGGAAGACAAAGCCGATGCGGCGGTCGCGGGCGCTGAGATCCGTGGCATCCTGCCCGTCCAGCCGGATGGTGCCGCCATCGGCGTGTTCCAGCCCGGCAATGATGCGCAGCAGTGTCGTCTTACCCGACCCGGACGGCCCCAGCAGGGCGACCATCCGCCCGCGCGGGATCGACAGGCTGACATGGTCCAGTGCGGTGAAGGCGCCGAAAGTCTTATGAATCTGCTGCAGGTCAATCATGGCCTGTGCCTGTCCTTCCTCAATGGCGGCGGGTGGCCGCAAGTTCGTCGCGGTGCCACCACTCGACTGCGGATTTGATTCCGAGGGTGACGAGGGCGAGGAGCGCGAGAACCGAAGCCACCGCGAACGCTCCGACGAAATCATATTCATTGTACAATATCTCCACATGCAGCGGCATGGTGTTGGTCAGTCCCCTGATGTGGCCGGATACCACAGAAACAGCGCCGAATTCGCCCATCGCCCGAGCATTACACAGCAATACACCGTATAACAATGCCCATTTTACATTGGGTAACGTGACGGACCAGAAAGTCCGCAGGCCGCTGGCCCCGAGAACCAGTGCTGCCTCCTCCTCCTCCCGGCCCTGCTCCTCCATCAGTGGGATCAGTTCACGGGCGACAAAGGGGAAGGTGACGAAGACGGTGGCCAGTACAATGCCCGGCACGGCGAAAATGATCTTCAGGTCATGCTCAATCAGCCAGGGGCCGAAGAAGCCGTGGGCACCGAACAGCAGCACATAAATCAGGCCGGAAATAACCGGGGACACGGAGAACGGCAGGTCAATCAGCGACACCAGCAGGCTTTTGCCGGGAAAGTCGAACTTGGTGATTGCCCAGCTTGCCGCCAGCCCGAACACCAGATTGAGCGGGACCGAGATCGCCGCCACCAGCAGGGTCAGGCGGATGGCGGCAATGGTATCCTCGCCCTGAAGAGACTGCCAGAACACCGCCGGGCCCTTGGCAAAAGCCTGTTGCAGGACCTGCGCCAGCGGCAGCAGCAGAAACAGCAGGATGATCGCCACCGTCAGCGCGACCAGCGACAGCCGGGTGGCGGAATGTTCCCGTAGGGATCGTTTGCTCATCGGGTCCCTCCCTGACGGTCACGGTTCCACTTCTGCAGGATGTTGACCACCAGCAGCAGGGCGAAAGACGCCGCCAGCATGATGGTGGCGATGGCCGTGGCCCCGACATAGTCATACTGTTCCAGCCGGGTGACGATCAGCAGCGGGGCAATTTCTGAAACCCGGGGCAGGTTTCCGGCGATGAAGATTACTGATCCGTATTCCCCGACCGCGCGGGCAAAGGCCAGCGAGACGCCGGTGGCGAGGGCCGGGGCAATGGTCGGCAGCTGCACCATCCAGAAGGTCTGACGGCGGGAGGCGCCGAGGCAGGCGGCGGCCTCCTCCAGCTCCACGTCGATGTCTTCCAGCACCGGCTGTACCGTGCGCACCGCAAAGGGCAGGCCGATAAACACCATGGCGACCACCGCCCCCAGCGGGGTGAAGGCGACCTTGATGCCCAGTGGGGTCAGCAGGCTGCCCAGCCAGCCGTTGGGGGCATAAAGGGCACTCAGGGCGATCCCGGCCACTGCCGTCGGCAGGGCGAAGGGCAGATCGATCATCGCATCAATCAGCTTCCGCCCGGGGAAGGGGTAGCGCACCAGCACCCAGGCCACGATCAGGCCAAGAACGCCGTTGATCAGGGCGGCAATCAGCGCCCCGCCGAAACTGAGGCGCAGCGCCGCCAGCAGGCGGGTGTCGGTCAGCACTGTGATCCAGCGGTCCAGTGGCAGGCCAGAGGCACGGATCACCAGCCCGGCCAGCGGGATCAGGACAATCAGCGACAGCCAGCCAAGGGTGATGCCCATGCTGAGGGTGAAACCGGGGATCACCTGCCGCCGCAGCAGACTGCGGCGACGCGGTGCGGGGGCCGGGTCATGCCCGGCCCCCTGTACGGTCTGAAGAGGGGGGGACGCTGTCATGGCGGACCTCCTGTTCCGGTCCGGGCCGTTTACTTCTTCACACTGACACGGTCAAAGATACCGCCATCCGCAAAGTGGGTTTCCTGCGCCTTGCGCCAGCCACCGAAGGCCCCGTCGATGGTCACCAGCTTCACATCAGGGAAGTTTTTGGCATACTTGGCAGCCACCGCCGGATCACGCGGGCGGTAATGGTTCTGGGCAATGATTTCCTGTGCTTCCGGGGTGTAAAGGAACTTCAGGTAGGCTTCGGCTGCGGCGCGGGTCCCCTTGCGGTCCACCACCTTGTCAACCACCGCGACCGGCGGCTCTGCCAGAATGGAGATCGACGGTACGACGATTTCAAAGGCGTCCCCGAATTCCTTCAGCGACAGAATCGCCTCATTCTCCCACGCCAGCAGGACATCACCAATACCGCGCTGGGCGAATGTGTTTGTTGATCCGCGTGCCCCGGTGTCCAGCACCGGCACGTTGGCGTACAGCTTGCTGAGGTAGTCTTCGGCCTTGGCGGTGTCGTTGCCATTGGCCTGCAGGGCGTAGGCATAGGCGGCCAGATGGTTCCACCGCGCGCCGCCGGAGGTCTTGGGGTTGGGGGTGATCACCTGCACGCCCGGCTTGATCAGATCCGGCCAGTCCTTGATCTGGGCCGGGTTGCCCTTGCGGACCAGAAACACAATGGTTGAGGTGTAGGGGGAGCTGTTCTGCGGCAGGCGGGTCTGCCAGTCTTTGGCCAGCAGGCCGGTGTCGGCAATGGCGTCGATGTCATAGGCCAGTGCCAGCGTCACCACGTCGGCATCCAGACCGTCAATCACCGACCGGGCCTGTTTGCCCGAGCCGCCATGCGACTGGTTGATCTTCAGATCGGCATCCTTATACGCCGGAATGAAGGCGGTGTTCAGCTTCTGATACAGCTCCCGCGTCGGGTCATAGGATACGTTCAACAGCGTCTTCTGCTCGGCGGCACGGGCACTGACCGGACCAGAAAGACCCCCGGCGAGGCAGGCCAGGGCGCCCGCCACCAGCAGCATACGGCGGGACAGCAGAGACGGGCGGGCCGTCTTGGTCGGCAGGGCAGTCTGTTGTGTGGTGAAGATCATTGTGGGCCTCCCATGGCGGAAATGACCATAAAACTATGAATTTGTATTTTTATACCGTCAAGCGGTGTTTTTTAATTTTAAAAACACACTATGTATTTGTTGAATTTTGATATGAGCGCATCTTGATAAAATGTTTTAAATCAAATGGTTAATTTGTAGCTGCGGGGCTCGGGCTTCGCTGGAAACGGGCGCTGAAGGAAGAGGGACAGGCAAGAGGGAGGGCTTGAAACCCAATAATCTATCTTGTTATAGTTTTATATCCAGTGACGGTATCGTCCGGCCCCGGCAGAAGGAAGCATGTCGATGTCCCCCGATTCGGATTTTGCCTGTCATACGATTCAGCCCTCTGTACCGGCGACCCGTCCGCGTGGGCGGATCTACGATCATATCATGCAGACGGTCGGTGGCACGCCGCTGGTACGGATCAACCGGATGAATGCGGCAGGCGGGGCAGACCTGCTCGCTAAACTGGAGTTTTTTAATCCGCTGGCCTCGGTAAAAGACCGGGTGGCACTGGCGATGGTCGAAGCGGCGGAGGCCTGCGGCGAGCTGATCCCCGGGTATTCAACCCTTGTCGAGCCGACCTCAGGCAACACCGGCATTGCGCTGGCCGGGATTGCTGCGGTGAAAGGATACCGGCTGATTTTGACCATGCCGGAAAGCATGTCGGTGGAACGGCGGAAAATGGTGCAGCTGTTCGGGGCGGAAATTGATCTGACTCCGGCGGTCAAGGGCATGGGAGGGGCCATTGCCCGGGCGCGGGAGCTGCTGGCGGCGATCCCCGGTGCGGTTTCCCTGCGTCAGTTCCAGAATGCGGCGAATCCGCAGGTTCACCGGCAGACGACGGCGGAGGAACTCTGGGCCGATACCGGTGGCCGGGTGGATGCTGTGGTTGGCGGTGTCGGGACCGGGGGGACCCTCACCGGGGTCGGGCAGGCCCTGCGGCGCTATAACCCGGCCCTGCGGGTGATCGCGGTGGAGCCCGATGCCAGCCCGGTGCTGTCCGGCGGTATGCCTGCGCCGCACAAGATTCAGGGGATCGGGGCCGGATTCGTGCCGCCGCTGCTGGACCGGCGGCTGATTGATGAAATCCTGACCATCACCAATGAAAATGCTTTCCGCACGGCACGTCTGGCAGCACGGCAGGAAGGGATTCCGGTGGGGATTTCATCCGGGGCGGCGCTGTGTGCGGCGCTGGAAGTGGCGCGGCGGCCGGAGATGCGCGGGAAGACCGTGGTGGTGATCATCCCGTCCTGCGCGGAGCGGTATCTGTCGACCCCGCTGTTCGACGGTCTCAGCTGACGGGCTGCGGCAGGCCTGTTATCCGGTCTTTAGATCTCGTAGTTGAGGATCAGTTCGCCCGCGCCCTTGCTGGCCATGTCCGACAGCGAGCAGGTGTCGAGAATCGCGGCAATGGCATCCCGGACATCACTCATCACCGCGCGTACGGCGCATCCGGCTTCGTCGCGGCAGTCCGCGCAGGGTTTATAGGCATTGCGTGACGCGCAGGGCACCGGGGCCAGCGGCCCATCCAGAACGCGGATAATGTCACCGACGCGGATCTGAGCCGCCGGAACGGCCAGCATATATCCGCCGCCTTTGCCCTTCTTGCTGGTCAGCAGGCCGTTGTTCTTCAGTTCCAGCATGATGGCGTCGAGAAACTTCTTCGGAATGGTTTCCGCCGTAGCAATGTCCTGAATGACGACGGCCCCCTGATTCTCATTACGGGCCAGGTAGACCATGGCCTTCAGACCGTACTTTGCTTTGCTGGACAGCATTGTTTTTGGCGTCTCCGTTCTATGACGCCCGTATTTACAAAGAGGCGGTGCGGAGTCAAGGGTTCCGCCATGATTTTCTATAAAATCTATAAAAATATAGAATTATGTGTTGCGCCCGATCCTGATTCTCCCTACAGTGTCTGAGTACCGGGCGGACCTGCTGCTATTCCTCCCCCCGGTACCGGCCCGGCGGAAAACGGACGCCTTCCGCCGGGCTCCTGTCCCACCTTTCTTGTCTTTCCACCTTTCTTGTCTTTCCACCTTTCTTGTCTTTCCACCTTTCTTGTCTTTCCACCTTTCTTGTCTTTCCACCTTTCTTGTCTTTAAGGAGATCTGCGATGCAGACAGTTCCTGTTGCCGCTTCCACCCCGGGTCTGCCGCCGCCACATGGGCAGGCTGTGATCCTGCGCCCCCACTCCTCCCGTCGCCCGGATCCGTGGCGCAGTGGAGAGCCGTCACTGACCGACGTGATGACCGATCCGCTGGTGCATCTGGTGATGCGGCGGGACGGCCTGCGGTCTGATCAGGTCTGGCCGGTGATCCGGCAGGCCCAGTCTGATCTGAAGCGCGGTGCCCGGCTGAATGGATGAATCGCATGTCTGATGGTTGTTCCTGTTCCTGCCGGGAGAAGAGGCAGGATGATGGCGATCAGCCCCGAATGTGGGCCTTGTGCTGAAAGGCGGTTTCCGAGCGGAAGCCGCCTTTTTTTGTGATTTGTTTTTTATTAACCAAAAAAATAAGTGAATTAAAAATATCCTATTTACATTGCGTGTTAAATGTCCTTACAACAGCATAACGCCGTGACGCTGATCGAAGGAGTTCCCGCGATGCGCCGCCTGAATCTGAAGACCCTGTTCGCTTCTGCCGCCGTCGCGGCTGTTATCGCTGCTGCCCCGGCCCGCGCTGCGGATGCCCCGGTCAGCGACATCCTCAATGTCTCCTACGACATTTCCCGCGAGCTGTATGCCAAGCTGAACGCTCTTTATAAAGAAGAGCGGGCCGCCAAGGGCCTGCCGGCGCTGGAGGTCAAGCAGTCGCACGGGGGGTCATCCAAGCAGGCGCGTTCCATTCTGGAAGGTCTGCCCGCCGATGTGGTGACCTTTAATCAGGTGCCCGATGTTCAGGTGCTGGCCGACAAGGGCTTTGTCGCCGCCGACTGGGCAAAGAAATTCCCCAATGATGCGTCGCCGTACTATTCGCTGCCCGCCTTCCTGGTGCGCAAGGGTAACCCGAAGAACATCAAGTCGTGGGATGATCTGGTCCGCGCGGATGTGCAGGTGGTGTTCCCCAACCCGAAGACGTCGGGCAATGCCCGCTATACCTATCTGGCGGCCTATGCCTACGCGCTGGAAAGCAGCGGCGGCAACGCGGATAAGGCGAAGGACTTTGTCGGCAAGCTGCTGGCCAATGTGCCGGTGTTTGATACCGGCGGGCGGGCTGCCACCACCACGTTTGTCGAGCGTGGCACCGGCGATGTTCTGGTGACCTTCGAAGCGGAAGTGCGGGGTATTCAGCAGGAATTCGGGGCAGACCGTTTTGATGCGGTGGTCCCGCCGGTCAGCCTGCTGGCTGACTTCCCGGTGGCGGTGGTTGATAAGGTGGCCGACCGTCGTGGCTCCCGCGCCGAGTCGACGGCCTACCTGACCTTCCTGTACAGCAAATCGGCGCAGGATGTGCTGGCCCAGACCTATAACCGGGTCCGGGATCCCGACGTGGTTGCCAAGTATAAGGCGCAGTTCCCCGAGGTGCGGCTGCTGACCATCGACAGCCTTGGCGGCTGGGCGGCGGTGAATAAGGCACACTTCGCGGAAGGGGCGCTGCTGGATCAGGTGTTTGTCGCCAAATGAGGCTCAGCCGCTCCCGCCGGACTCTGCCGGGCTTTTCTCTGACGCTGGGCATCACGCTGGGGTATCTCGGCGTGATTGTCCTTTTGCCGCTGGCGGCATTGCTGTGGCGCGCGGCAGGCCTGTCCGCCGCCGAGTTTGTGGCAGCGGTCGCCAGCCCGCGGGCGCTGGCGACCTATCAGGTCACCCTGACGTCTGCCCTGCAGGCGGTCGCGTTTAACGGGGTGGCCGGTCTGCTGTTTGCGTGGGTTCTGGCCCGCTATGATTTTCCCGGGCGGCGCCTGCTGGATGCGGTGATGGATATCCCCTTCGCCCTGCCGACCGCGGTTGCCGGGGTGGCGCTGTCTGCCGCCTTATCCGCCACCGGCTGGTTCGGGCCGTTTCTGTCGGCGATGGGGTGGACGGTGGTGAACGCGCAGGCCGGTATTGCGGTTGCCATGGCTTTTACCAGCCTGCCGTTTGTGGTGCGGACCGTCCAGCCGGTGCTGGAAGATCTGGATGCCGATGCCGAGGAAGCCGCCGGTCTGCTGGGGGCCGGGCGGTGGCAGGTGTTCCGGCATGTGATTGCGCCAGTGGTGGCCCCGGCGGTGCTGGCGGGGATGACGCTGGCGTTTGCCCGCTGTCTGGGCGAGTTCGGGGCGATTATCTTCATCGCCGGAAACCGCCCGATGAAAACCGAAATCACCTCGCTGCTGATTTACATCCGCCTGGAAGAATACAACTACCCGGCGGCAACGGCGATTGCGGTGGTGATCCTGCTGTCCGCGCTGGTGGTGATGTTACTGGCCAATGCGATTCAGGCGTGGCAGCACCGCTATCTGGATAAGGAGGGGGTGTGATGCAGCACCGGCGGGAACGGCGCCGCCCGGAAGGGGCTGGTGCGTGGCTGTGTGTGGCGGCTGCGGTTGTGCTGGCGGTGCTGATGTTCGGCACCCCGCTGGCTGTGGTGTTCGGTCATGCCTTCTCAAAAGGGGCGGCGGCGTGGTGGCAGGTGGTTTCGGCGCGGGAAACCCTGTCGGCAATCGGCCTGACGCTGCTGACGCTGGTGGTCTGCGTGCCGCTGTCGGCGCTGTTTGGGCTGGCGGCGGCGTGGGCGCTGACCAAGTTCCGCTGGCGGGGTAAGACGGTTCTGGTCTCGTTGATTGAGCTGCCGTTTTCGGTGTCGCCGATTGTGGCCGGGGTGGCCTGTCTGCTGGTCTACGGGGCGTCAAGCCCGCTGGGGGCCTATCTGCAGGACCATAATATCCCGGTGATGTTCGCGGTGCCGGGGATTCTGCTGGCCGTCCTGTTTGTGGTCAGTCCCTTTATCGCCCGCGAGCTGCTGCCGCTGATGCGCCTGCACGGGACGGATGATGAGGAGGCGGCGATTATTCTTGGGGCAGGGGGGCTGCGGACGTTTCTGCGCGTGACATTGCCCAATATCCGCTGGGCGCTGCTTTATGGGGTTATTCTCTGCGCGGCGCGGGTGCTGGGGGAGTTTGGCGCGGTTTCCGTGGTGTCCGGACATATCCGGGGCGAAACCAATACGCTGCCGCTGTATATCGACCTGCTGTTCCACGACTATGACAACACCGGATCGTTTGCGGTGGCGTCGATTCTGACCTCTTTGGCGGTGGTCACGCTGGCAGCCAAGGCGATTGTTGAGCGCCAGATTGACCGGGCGCGGCGCAGCGCCACTGAATAGAAAATCCCCGGGATTCCGTTGTCTTCAGCCCGTCTGCCAGCCCGGCAGGCGGGCTTTTTGCTGCCTGCAGTGGCCGGAGAGGGGGCCGTCTTTGCAAAAAAACAACGCCAACGCCATAAATCTATTTACAGATAGATTTATATGTTTAATCTTGGGTCTGCGGCTGATGCAACAGACGCCCCGGCCTTCAGGGCCGGATGTTGTTGTCTCACCTGCGCCGTTTCCTCGTGACCTCTCCAGACTTGCCGCCGGGGCTGACCTGTCCGCCCTTACCCACTCCGGTGTGATGGCGTCAGCCCGCGGCCTTTTTTGAATGGTCCGGAAACCGATGGTTTTCGCGGACGCTGCCCCTCTGCGCCTGCAGATCAGCCTCCGCCCGCTCTCCCAGACAGATATCCAGCAAAAGGGATCCTGCAATGCTGAAGAAACTGAAAGCGAAGCTCCTTGGGGCGGTTGCCGCCCTGTCCGTCGGTGTCGGGGCGCTGGCGGCCCCCGGTGTGGCGCAGGCCGGGCCGACGATTGATGCAATTCAGGCCCGTGGCACCATTAAGGTGGGGGTTGGCAGCCCCGGCCCGGGGTTCTTTAACGTCGACAAGTCGGGGCGTTGGGAAGGCTTTTTCGTTGATTTCGGGCGGGCTCTGTCGATTGCCCTGTTCAATGATCCCAATAAGGTGGAATTCATCACCTCCTCGCCGCAGCAGCGCCTTCCGGCCCTGCAGTCGGGGGAATTTGACATCCTGCTGTCGGGGGTGACGCAGACGTTCACCCGCTCGCATCAGCTGGGCTTCCACTTCGGGCCGGTGGTGTTCTACGACGGTCAGGGCTTGCTGGTGCCGAAAAAGCTGGGCGTCACCAAGGCGACGGAGCTGAACGGGGCCACGGTGTGTATCCAGAGCGGCACCACCGGCGAACTGAACATTGCCGACTTCTTCCGTCAGAACAATGCCACCTTCAAACCGGTGGTGATTGAAGACACCAACGAAATCCGCAAGGCTTTCACCTCTGGCCGCTGCGATGTGGTGACGCAGGATTCCACCGATCTGGCCTTCCGCCGTCTTCAGCTGCCGAACCCCGATGACTACATCGTGCTGCCGGAACGCATCTCGAAAGAGCCGCTGGCCCCGGCGGTCCGCTGGGGGGATGACCGCTGGCTTGAGGTGGTCAACTGGGTTGTCTATGCCACCCTGCAGGCAGAAGAGCTGGGGATCACCAAAGAGAACGTCGACAGCTTCCTGACCAGTGAAAACCCGACCATCCGCCGTTTCCTCGGGGTTGATCCGGCTCTGGGGCAGGCGGCCAAACTGGACCCCAAGGTGTTCTATACCATCATTAAAACGGTGGGGAACTACGGCGAGATTTTCGACCGCAGCCTTGGCAAGGCCTCGGGCCTTGGGTTTGAACGTGGGTTCAACCAGTCATGGACCAAGGGCGGCCTGCTGTACGCCCCGCCGTTCCGCTGATTGGTGAAAAAAGGGGGCTGACATGACCCGTTCCGTGCCGCCAGTCCTGCCGGGATCACCGCCAGCCCGTAAGCCCCCGATCCTGTCCGGGATCGGGGGTGCCCTGCGCAGTGGCATTGCTGTCGGGGCCGGGCGGATCAGGGACTGGTGGGGGGAGTATCCCGGCACCCAGCTGCTGGCTGTCGGGGCGGTTCTTGCTGTTGCGGTGTGGCTGGGGACGACCCTGTCCGGCAATCTGGCCCGGCTGGGCCTGACACCGGGCTTTGAGTTCCTGTCCCGCTCTGCCGGGTTTGAGATCGGCGAAAGCTGGATTCCCTATTCTGCGGCAGACAGTTACGGACGGGCGCTGGCGGTCGGGTTTCTGAATACGGTGCAGGTGGCGCTGCTGAGCTGCGCGCTGGCCACCGTGCTGGGGCTGACGCTGGGGGTCGCCCGGCTGTCGTCCAACCCGCTGCTGTCCCGCACCGTGCAGGTGTATATCGAGGTCATCCGCAATACTCCGCTGCTGCTGCAATTGTTTTTCTGGAGTCTGACCGTTCACGCCCTGCCATCCCCCCGGCAGGCGCTGGCCCCGCTGCCCGGAGTATTTCTGACCAACCGCGGCCTGTTTACCCCCGGTATTACGGCCACGGTGGCGCCGCTGTCCGGCGGTGTGCTGCTGCTGATCGGACTGGGGACTGCCGGTGGACTGTGGTGGCTGCTCCGGCGGCGGGGCAGACCGTTCCGGCTCGGGGTGTCGCTGGGGGCCGGGGGCGGACTGACCGCCCTGCTGTGGGCTGCCGCTGGCCCGGCATGGGGGCTGGATCTGCCACGGCTGAGCGGGTTTAACATCACCGGGGGCCGCACGCTCAGCCCCGAGTTTGTCGCCCTGTGGATCGGGCTGGCGGTAAATACCTCCGCCTCGGTGGCGGAGCTGGTGCGGGCGGGCATTCAGTCGGTGCCGCGTGGCCAGTGGGAAGCCGCCCGGGCGCTGGGTCTGCCAGAACGCCGGGTGATGCGGCTGGTGGTTCTGCCGCAAGCGCTGCGGGTGATCATTCCGGCCCTGACGTCCAGCTATGTCTCCCTGACCAAGCATTCCAGCATCGCCGTCGCCATCGGCTATCCCGATCTGGTCAACGTGCTGAATACCACCGCCAATCAGGGCGGCCATGTGCTGGAAGCGATCAGCATCATGATCTGTGTCTACCTCACCCTCAGTCTGATCACCTCGGCCCTGATGAACCTGTACAACCACCGTGTCGCCTTGCGGGGAGAAACCCACCGATGACCGCCGTTGCCGCCGCTGTGGACACTCCGTCTGCCCTGCCGCCTCATGTCCGCGCCGTTCCGCCGTCGCCCGTGCATCAGCGTCTGCGCCGTCTGTGGGGCGGCCTGTTCGGAACCCCGCTCAACAGCCTGATCACGCTGGTCTACATCGGATTTATCGCCGTGGTGGTCTGGCCGTTTCTCGACTGGGCGCTGGTCAAGGCCGTGTGGGTTGGGAATGGCGACGCCTGCCGTCAGGCGCAGGGGGCCTGCTGGGCCTTTGTCGCCGATAAAATCCGTTTCATTCTGTTCGGCCTGTATCCCGGGCCGGAGCAGGCCCGTTCGGCGGCGGCGCTGCTGGTGATGGCGGTGCTGATCATCGCCACCGGTCTTCCGGCACTGTGGCGCTGGCCGTTGCTGGTGGCATGGGGGGCCGGGATGGCTGCGGTGCTGATCCTGCTTGGTGGGGGATTTGGCCTGACGCCGGTGGCCACGGATGTCTGGGGCGGGATGACCCTCAGTTTGCTGGTGTTTGTCGCCGGGGTTCTGATGGCCGCTCCCCTGGCCGTCGGGCTGGCACTGGCGAGACGGTCTAAAATGGGTGGTCTGCGGCTGCTGTCGGTGCTGGGGATTGAGATCACCCGCGGTATTCCGTTCATTGCCGTGCTGTATGCCGCCACCCTGCTGTTTCCGCTGATGCTGCCCGCCGGGGCTGCGGTCGATAAGCTGCTGCGGGCACAGATTGCCGTCAGCATTTTTGTTGCCGCTTTTCTGGCGGAAACCCTGCGGGCCGGATTGCAGGCGGTGCCGAGGGGGCAGTATGAGGCTGCGTATGCGCTGGGCCTGTCCCGGTGGCAGACCCTGCGGCGGATCATTCTGCCGCAGGCGATCCGCACGGTGATCCCCGGTATCGTCAATATCCTGCTCAATGTGTTTCAGGATACGTCGCTGGTGTTGGTGATCGGCCTGTTTGATTTTCTCAACGCGGCCCGTGTCGCGGCCAATGACTCGGACTGGATGGGGCGCCATGACGAAGCCTATGCTTTTGCGGCGCTGGTCTATTTCACGCTGTGCTTCTGCGGCTCCCGCTACAGCCTGTGGCTGGAGCGTCACGTTTCCCCCCATCGTCATGATCACCGTTAAACGGCACCCTGCTGTGTGAGTGGGACCGGGCGATCTTTCGCCCGGCTCCCGCCGTCATGACGATACCCTAAACCCGTCCTCCCGTCTTTGGAGGGCGGTTTCTTTTTATTTTCAAGAGGATATCGGGACGGGGCCCGCCATGTTTCCCGGATTAAAAAATCTGAGAAGCGGGAAGAAAATATGTTGACCATAAATCTATAAAGAAATAGGTTTTTAGAGATGGGGAACGGGAGATGCCGTTTCCTTCCCTGATTTCCCGGCCTGAGAGCCGGATGAGTCCGCACCGTTTCCGCTTTTTTGATCCGCTATCAGGCCGTGTCGCCCCGTGTTCCGGGGTCTGGCTGAGGCAGAGCCTTGCCGGAACGGATGCTGATGATCCTGAAAGGATAAGCCAATGGCCCCGACCGTGTTCCGTGCCCGCCTTCTTGCCGCCTCTCTCCTGTCAGGGGTGATCAGCCTGTCGGCTGCCGCTGCTGCCGCAACCGTGAACGGGGGCACCCTGATCTATCTTGAGCAGCAGGGGCACACCGCGCTGTATCCCCCGGCAGGCGGATTTTATCCGAACGGCGGCATCCTGAATCAGATCACCGACAAGCTGACCTATCAGAACCCGAAAACGCTGGAGATTGAGCCGTGGATCGCCGAGTCGTGGACCGTCAACGCCGATAAGACCGAATACACGTTTAAAATCCGCAAGGGGGTGACTTTCTCTGACGGTACGCCGCTGGATGCGGCGGCGGTGGCGAAGAATTACGACACCTTCGGGCTGGGCAACAAAGATCTGAGGCTGCCGGTGTCAGAGGTGATCAACAACTATGACCGCAGCGAGGTTATTGATCCCTACACCGTAAAATTCTTCTTCAAAAAGCCATCTCCGGGATTTTTGCAGGGCACATCGGTGATCGGTTCCGGTCTGGTGTCGCTATCGACCCTGTCCCGCAAACTTGATGAACTCGGGGATGCCACCAAGATTATCGGCTCCGGTCCGTTCGTGGTGACGAACGAAGTGCTGGGGAAGGAAATCACGTTTAAAGCCCGCAAGGATTATGCCTGGGGACCGGCAAAGCTGGAGCATCAGGGGCCGCCGCATCTGGACGGCATCCGCCTGCTGGTGGTGTCGGAAGACAGCGTCCGGATCGGGGCGCTGACCGCCGGGCAGGGCGATGTGATCCGTCAGGTGCAGGCCTATGACGAAAAACAGGTTCTGAGTCAGGGCTATACTATTTATGCCCCGCCGACGCGGGGGGTGAACAACTCTGTGGTCTTCCGTCCTGATAATCCGCTGGTGGCGGATGTGCGGGTCCGTCAGGCCCTGTTGAAAGCCACTGACAGCGCCGAAGTGGTCAGGACCCTGTTCTCGAAGAATTATCCGCAGGCGACTTCGGTTCTTGCCTCCACAGCGCTGGGGTACACCAATCTGGCCCCGAAGCTGGCGTTTGACCCTGCGGCGGCGGCATCGCTGCTCGATCAGGCGGGATGGGTCCCCGGTCCCGGCGGTCTGCGCCAGAAAGACGGTAAGGATCTGGTCCTGACCGCTTACGAGTCGCTGCCCCAGCCGCAGAATAAGGCAACCCTGCAACTTCTGGCGCAGCAGTGGGCAAAAGTCGGCGTCAGGCTGACGGTTCTGTCCGGTGATTCCGGCAGCCGGGTTGCCGATGATCTTGACCCGCTGAAAACGCCGGTCTCCCCGGCGATGGTTGGCCGTGCCGACCCGGACGTGATCAAAAGCCAGTATCACCCGTTGAACCGTGACGTCCTGCGCCAGAAAGGCGGGCCGGGCAAGGTGCAGTCTTTCGTCGATGACCACCTCAACCGCCTGCTGGAGGCGCTGGCCTCGGAAACCGATGACGCCAGACGTCTGGCGCTTGCCGGAGAGGTCCAGACCTATGTGGTCGACCAGGCCTACGCCATTCCGCTGTTTGAGGAGCCGCAGGCCTTTGCGGCTGCCCCATATGTGAAAGACCTGTCTTTCGAAGCGGTGGGCCGCCCCAGTTTCTACGCCGTCTGGCTGGATAAGAAATGACCGTGCCATCCGGCTGATGTCTGACAGGAGGCTGTTGCGATGACCCGGTTTCTGCTGCGCCGTTCCGGGCAGGCCCTTGTGGTGCTGTGGGCGGCCTTCACCCTCACCTTCCTGCTGTTGCAGGCCCTGCCAGGGGATGCGGTCCTGATCCGCTTCCAAAGCCCGGAACTGGGGCTGAGCCCCGATCAGATTGCCGAGCTGCGGACCCTGTACGGGGCCGATACCCCGCTGTGGCAGCAGTACCGGGCGACCCTGTCAGGGTTTCTGACCGGCAATTTCGGGTATTCCCTGCACCGGGGGGTTCCGGTGGCGGACAGTCTGGCACAGGCGTTGCCGGTAACCGCCGGGCTGACGGTGCTGGCGATGGTAGCGGCAGCGGGTCTGGCCCTGCTGCTGGCGGCTGTCAGCGCCCTGACGCCGCTGCGGTGGCTGCGGTCTGCCCTGCTGTCGGTGCCGTCGCTGTTTATCTCCGTCCCGGTGTTCTGGCTGGGGATTGCTCTGATCCAGATCTTTTCCTTTCGCCTCAAGCTGATTCCGGTGATCGGGGCCGGACCGTGGGAAAGCCTGATCCTGCCGGTGGCGACTCTGGCGGTCCCGATTTCGGCTCCGCTGGCACAGGTGCTGATCCGCAGTCTTGATGCGGTCCAGACCCAGCCGTTTGTTGCGGTTGCCCGGGCCAAGGGCGCATCGCAGCGGGCCGTGCTGTGGCGGCATGTGCTGCGCAATGCGGTGCCGCCGGTGCTGGCCCTTGGCGGGGTGCTGTCCGGCGAGCTTCTGGCCGGGGCGGTGGTGACGGAAACCGTCTTTGGTCTGAACGGCCTTGGCCGTCTGACCGAACAGGCCGTCAACTTTCAGGATGCGGCGGTGTTGCAGGCGGTGGTGGTGCTGGCGGCTGCCGGGTTTGTCGCCGTTAACCTGCTGGTCGATCTGATCACCCCGCTGCTTGATCCCCGTCTTGCCCATCATCGTTCCCCCCTTTCTGCAGGAGGTCCGGCATGACCACCGTTCCGACACAGGATCTGTCTGCCCGCGGCTGGTTGCCGGGACAGACCCCGAGCAACAGTTTCTCTGCTCTCGATTTTGCCGTTCCGTCCGATTTTGCATCCTGTGGCCCGGTGGCGGCGGTTGATCCGGCGGTGCCGTTGTCGGCGGTGCTGCACCGGCAGGGTCGGGCGCTGTGGGCAGGGGCCCGGCGGCGGGTGCCGGCCCGGGTGTCGCCGGGGCTGGTGCTGGCGTGGGCGGTGATCGGTCTGGCCGTGGCGTGGGCTGCGGTGCCCGGTCTGTTCACGCAGTACAGTGCTGTCTCCGGCGAGGCGGCGGAAGCCCGCCTGCCACCGTCAGCGGCCCATTGGCTGGGCACCGATGAGCTGGGGCGTGATCTTCTGGCCCGGATCATTTATGGCGCAGGAGAGTCCCTGACCGGGGCTGTGGTCGCCGTCGGGGTCGGGCTGGTGCTGGGCACCCTGACCGGTCTGATCGCCGGGTCTTCGCGCCGCTGGGTCGATGACCTGCTGATGCGGGGGGTGGATGTGCTGCTGTCGGTCCCGGCCCTGCTGGTGTCGCTGTCGATCATCATTTTGCTGGGGTTTGGCACGGTCAATGCGGCGATTGCCGTGGGGGTCGCCTCGGTGGCGAATTTCGCCCGTCTGGCCCGGGCCGAGGTGGTGCGGGTCCGTCACAGCGAGTATGTCGAGGCTGCCTTTGGCAGTGGCGGCAGTTTTGTTGCCGTCCTGTGGCGTCATGTTCTGCCCAACTCGCTGACGGCCGTGCTGGCGGTCTCTGCGGTGCAGTTTGGGTCGGCCATTCTGGCGATTTCCACTCTTGGGTTTCTTGGGTATGGCGCACCGCCCCCGACACCGGAATGGGGCCTGCTGATTGCGGAAGGCCGCAACTATGTTGCCACCGCGTGGTGGCTGACCACCTTCCCCGGTCTGGCTGTGGTGGCGGTGGTGCTGGCAGCCAACCGCATCAGTGCGTCCCTGCGGGGGGAGGGGGGGGCGATGAGCGCGGCGCGAGAGTCTGTGGCCCCGCTGCTGTCTGTTGAAACCCTGTCCGTCGGGTATCAGGATCACCGGGGCATCCTTACACCTGTGGTGCATGGGGTCTCTTTCTCGGTGCAGGCCGGGGAAGTGCTGGCGCTGGTCGGGGAGTCCGGCTCGGGCAAAAGCACCATCGCCCAGTCGGTGATTGGTCTGTTGCCGCAGGCCGGGCGGATCACCGCCGGATCCATCCGCCTGAATGGTACCGATATTGTCGGATGGCCGCCGTCGCGGCTGGATCCTCTGCGCGGTGCGGTCATCAGTCTGGTCCCGCAGGATCTCGGGCAGGCCCTGAACCCGGTGCGGACCATCGGTTCGCAGATTGCCGAGGTCTTCCATCTGCACGGTTGGCGTGACCGCCGGGCGGTGCGGGATCAGGTTCTGGCGCTGCTGGAGCGGGTCGGGCTGTCCGATCCGGCCCTGCGGGTGCGGCAGTATCCGCATGAACTGTCCGGCGGAATGCGGCAGCGGGTGTTGATCGCCATGGCGGTGGCCCTGCGCCCGGCCCTGATCATTGCGGATGAGCCGACCAGCGCGCTGGATGTGACCGTCCAGAAGCGGGTGCTGGATCTGCTGGATGACCTGCGCCGCGAGGCCGGGACCGCCGTTCTGTTCGTGACCCACGATCTGGGCATTGCCGCCGACCGCGCCGACCGGGTGGTGGTGTTGCAGGGCGGGCGGATCCAGGAGCAAGGGGCGGTGACGCAGGTTCTGACGGCCCCGGCCCACCCCTATACCGCACGGCTTCTGGCGGATGCCCCGGCCTTTCATGGGCCCCGCCCGCTTCGGTCCCGGCGGGTATCGGATGAGGATGCGGTGGTGGTCGACGGGCTGGTGCAGGATTTTCCCCGCCGTTCCGGCTGGACACCGTTTAACCGGACGCCACCGTTCCGCGCCGTTGACGGGGTGTCATTCCGGGTGGCGCGTGGCACCACCCATGCGCTGGTCGGGGAGTCCGGATCGGGAAAAACCTCCACCATCCGCACCCTGCTGGGCTTTACCCGCCCCACCGCCGGGACCGTGCGGGTGAACGGGCTGGATCTGGCAACGCTGCGCCGGGAACAGCGGCCTGCCCTGCGGCGGTCGATTCAGCTGGTTTACCAGAACCCTTATGGGTCTCTTGATCCCCGCCAGACCATTGCCAGCATCGTCGGCGAGCCGCTGCGGAATTTCGCACCGCTCGGGAAGGCGGACCGTCTGCGGCAGGTCGCCGCCCTGATTGAACGGGTCGGTCTGCCGCAGGAGGTGCTGTCCCGTCTGCCGCAGGCGCTTTCCGGCGGGCAGCGTCAGCGGGTGGCGATTGCCCGGGCCCTGATCCTTCAGCCGCAGGTCGTGGTGCTGGATGAGGCGGTATCGGCGCTGGATGTCACCGTGCAGGCGCAGATTCTGGCGCTGCTGGATGAGCTCCAGCGTGATCTTGGCCTGACCTACGTCTTCGTCTCCCACGATCTCGCCGTGGTGCGGCAGATCGCTGACACCGTTTCGGTCCTGCAGGGCGGACGGGTGGTGGAGGACGGCCCGGTCGAGCAGGTCTTCCATACCCCGGTCAGCGCCTGCACCCGTGATCTTCTGGCGGCCATACCGGGGCGGGCCCGGTCTGCGGCCTGACCGGTCTGCTGCTCCTCACTCGAAAAATCATCAAAGAGGGTTTCTGTCATGACTGTCACCGTTCCTCCCTCCGCCCACAGTCCGGTGTCTGCTCCGTCCAGTGACGGTGGCCGTAAGCGGCTGGGGTTTTTCACCCGCCTGCTTGATGATGCTCCGGCGGGAGACCGTTACCGGCTGGCGGCCGAACAGATTATCCATGCTGAGCGCCATGGCTTTGACAGCGCATGGGTGGCGCAGCATCACTTCCATGAAGGGGAAGGCGGCCTGCCATCGCCCTTCGCCTTTCTGTCTTACGTGGCTGCCCGCACCAGCCGGATCCGGCTGGGGACGGGGGTGATCACCCTGCCGATGGAAGATGCGGTGCGGGTGGCAGAGGATGCGGCGGTGACCGATCTGCTGTCGGATGGCCGTCTGGAGATCGGGCTGGGCACCGGCGGGACTCCGGCCTCCTTTAATGCCTTTGGCTTTACGGCGGAGCAGCGGGGGGATGTTTATGCCCGCCATCTGCAGACCCTGCTGTCCGCCTGGCGGGGCGAGGCGCTGGGGCATACTGAAAACCGCCTGTATCCGGCGGCACCGCATCTGCTGCGGCGGTTGTGGCAGGCGACATTCTCGGTGGCCGGGGGCGAACGGGCCGGTCTGGCCGGAGACGGCCTGATGCTGTCCCGGACCCAACCCCGCCCGAAAGACGACCCGGCGAAGGCGCTGGATGCTGTGCAGAACCCGATAGTTGATGCCTATCTGGCGGCCCTGCCCGTCGGGATTGCCCCGCGCATTCTGGCGTCGCGCAGCCTGTTTGTGGCTGATGACCCGGCAGAAGCCCTGCGTCTGGCTGAAACCGGCCTGCGCCGGGTGGCTGAGGGCTTTGCCCGCAGCGGCCATATCCTGCGCGGCGATACTTTACAGGACCTGATTGAAACCCTCGACGTCCATGTCGGGACCCCGGATCAGGTGATTGCCAGCCTGTCCCGCGACAGTGTGCTGCCACGGGCCACGGATCTGGTGTTTCAGGTGCATTCGGTGGATCCGCCGCATCCGCTGATCCTGCGCTCGATCGAGCTGACTGCCACCGCTGTTGCCCCGGCGCTGGGCTGGGTGCAGGCGGCTGCCTGATTCCCCGCCCGTCCTTTTGACAGGAGACCCCACTATGACCCTTGACGTCCTCGACCGCCCCCTGAACCGGGAGGGTGTTGCCGTTAACATTACGGCCCACTGGCCCGCCGACTGGATTGACCACCTTGCCGGGATTGAGCCGGGATCACCGCTGGCGGCCCTGCGGGCAGAGCGTGAGGAGGCCCGCCGCAATGCCCAGCGGAGTGCCGAGGCGCTGTTTCTGCCCGCCGAAGAGACGGTGTTCAGCCGCGCAGAGCGGGCGGCGGTAGGGCTGTTTGTCGCCGGTCTGCACCGTCAGGCGGCGGCGTTTGCTTTCTACCGGGATCTGCTGATTTCCCAGCCGGGTGGGTTGGAACTGGAAGCGGCGGTGATTGCTGAAAGCCGCCGGGGCCTGACGGAAGGCCCGTATGGTGCCTATCCCGATGGGCCGCTGAGTGTGGAAAACCGCTCCGGCCCGCTGTATCGGGTGACGCCGGATCTGGTGGCGGTTCTGGGCCCGCGTCTGGCTGCCGCGCTGTCGCATGCGCACCTTCTGGTTTTCCATCCCCGGGATGCCACGGCAGATCACCTTCAGGCGTTGCTTGATGCCGGGTGGGATACCACCGGTGTGGTGACCCTGTCGCAGCTTGTTGCCTTCCTGACCTTCCAGATCCGTGTGGTCAGCGGCCTGACCGCTCTGAAATATTCTTTGCCGGGAGTTTGAAGCCATGACTGAACAGGTGATCCGTTATCCGGCCCAGCCGGAACCGGCGGTGTTTACGCAGGAGGAGCTGGGCTGGCTGCCGTGGCTCGACCCTCTGCCGGAAAGTGCGCTGACTGACCGTCATCGCGACGGGCTGGTCGATCCGTCGCGGGCAAAATCCCCTTACTTCATGCTGCTGGTCCGTGACCCCGAGGTTCTCGAGGCGCGGACGCGGACGGATAAGGATATTTTTTACAATACCCGCAACGGCCTGCTCCGGGCAGAGCGTGAAGTGGCGGCTGCCGCGACATCCCGCGTCAATGGCTGCATTTTCTGCGCTTCGGTGCATGCCCGGTTTGCCACCGTTCATTCCAAGCGGCGGGACGATGTACAGGCGCTTCTGGATAAGGGGATCAGTGGGGTTGAAGATCCGCGCTGGGCAGCGGTTGCCCGGGCTTCAGAAGCCCTGACGGAGACACCGGCAGGCTTTGGCACCCGTGATATTCAGGCGCTGGCCGGGGCGGGGCTGAGCGATCTGGAGATTATCGACGTCATCAACGGGGCTGCCTTCTTCAACTGGGCCAACCGTCTGATGCTGTCTCTGGGGCAGCCGGTGGAGCAGGCCGCGGCGTGACCGGATCCCGGTTTCTGAGGGTTGCAGGAACCAGATGTGAAAACCCCCCGCCGGTTGCCCGGCGGGGGGTGTTTCTTTTAGACGGTCACGGTGTCCGCGACTTTCCGGAACGAATCGATCTGGTCGAAGTTCATGTAACGGTAGATGTCCGCCGCTTTGGCGTTCACCACGGTCACCTGCTCCAGATATTCTTCGGCAGTCGGGATGCGGCCCATCAGGGCACAGACGGCGGCCAGCTCGGCGGAGCCGAGATAGACGCGGGTGTCGATCCCCAGACGGTTCGGGAAGTTACGGGTGCTGGTGGAAATCGCTGTCGAACCCTTGCGGATCTGGGCCTGGTTGCCCATGCACAGCGAGCAGCCCGGCAGTTCCATACGCGCACCGGAGCGGCCCAGAATGCTGTAATAGCCTTCTTCGTTCAGGATCGCGGCATCCATCTTGGTCGGCGGGGCAACCCACAGACGGGTCGGGATGTCGGTCTTGCCTTCCAGCACCTTACCGGCAGCCCGGAAGTGGCCGATATTGGTCATGCACGAGCCGATGAACACTTCATCGATCTTATCGCCGGAGACTTCGCTCAGCATCTTCACGTCGTCGGGATCGTTCGGGCAGGCGACAATCGGTTCTTTGATGTCGGCCAGATCGATTTCGATCACGGCAGCGTATTCGGCATCGGCATCGGGCTGCAGCAGCTGCGGATCGGCGATCCAGGCTTCCATCGACTTGATGCGGCGGCCAAGCGTGCGGGCATCGGAATAGCCCTCGGCGATCATCCACTTCATCAGGGTGATGTTCGAGCGCATGTACTCGATGATCGGCTCTTTGTTCAGGCGGACGGTACAGCCGGCGGCAGATCGTTCAGCCGAGGCGTCGGTCAGTTCGAAGGCCTGTTCGACCTTCAGGTCCGGCAGGCCTTCGATTTCGAGAATACGGCCGGAGAAGACGTTCTTCTTGCCCTTCTTCTCAACGGTCAGCAGACCCTGACGGATGGCATACAGCGGGATGGCATTGACCAGATCACGCAGGGTGACGCCCGGCTGCAGTTCGCCCTTGAAGCGGACCAGCACCGATTCCGGCATATCCAGCGGCATCACGCCGGTGGCGGCGGCAAAGGCGACCAGACCCGACCCGGCCGGGAACGAAATGCCGATCGGGAAGCGGGTGTGGGAGTCGCCGCCGGTGCCGACGGTGTCGGGCAGCAGCAGACGGTTCAGCCACGAGTGGATGACGCCGTCACCCGGACGCAGGGACACACCGCCACGGGTGGAGATGAAGTCCGGCAGGGTCTTGTGGGTCTGCACGTCGACCAGCTTCGGATAGGCCGCGGTGTGGCAGAATGACTGCATCACCATATCGGCGGAGAAGCCGAGGCAGGCCAGATCCTTCAGTTCGTCGCGGGTCATCGGGCCGGTGGTGTCCTGGCTGCCGACGGTGGTCATCTTCGGCTCGCAGTAGGTGCCCGGACGGATCCCGGTCCCTTCCGGCAGGCCACAGGCACGGCCGACCATCTTCTGGGCGAGGGAGAAGCCCTTGCCGCTGTTGGTCGGATCCTTCGGCAGACGGAACAGGGTCGAAGCCGGCAGGCCGAGGGCATCACGGGCCTTGGCGGTCAGGCTACGGCCGATGATCAGCGGAATACGGCCACCGGCGCGGACTTCGTCGAACAGCACGTCAGACTTGACGGTGAATTCGGCGATGACCTGACCGTCCTTCAGCGCCTTGCCTTCATAGGGGCGCAGCTCGATCACATCGCCCATGTTCATCTGGCCGACATCCAGCTCGATCGGCAGGGCACCGGCGTCTTCCATGGTGTTGTAGAAGATCGGTGCGATCTTGGTGCCGAGGCAGACGCCGCCGAAGCGCTTGTTCGGCACATAGGGGATGTCTTCGCCGGTGAACCACAGCACGCTGTTGGTGGCGGACTTACGGGACGACCCGGTGCCGACCACGTCACCGACATAGGCGACCAGATTGCCCTTGGCGCGCAGCTCTTCCAGGAACTTGACCGGACCGCGGACGCCGGCTTCTTCCGGCTCGATACCCGGGCGCGGGTTCTTCAGCATGGCGAGGGCATGCAGCGGGATGTCCGGGCGGCTCCAGGCGTCCGGGGCCGGGGACAGGTCATCGGTGTTGGTTTCACCCGACACCTTGAACACGGTGATGGTCAGGCTTTCCGGCACTTCCGGGCGGGAGGTGAACCATTCGGCATCTGCCCAGGACTGGATCACCGCCTTGGCGTTGGCGCTGCCGGAATCGGCCAGTGCCTTGACGTCATGGAAGTAATCGAACATCAGCAGGGTCTTCTTCAGACCTTCGGCGGCGACGGAGCCGACGTCGGCATCGTCCAGCAGCCCGATCAGCGGCTTAATGTTGAAGCCGCCGAGCATGGTGCCCAGCAGCTGGGTGGCCAGCGCGCGGGAAATCAGCGGCGAAGTGACAAAGCCCTTGGCGATATCAGCCAGGAAGCACGCCTTGACCTTGGCGGCATCATCCACCCCGGCGGGAACCCGGTTGGTGATCAGCTCGACCAGCGTCTGCTCTTCCCCCTTGGGAGGATTCTGCAGCAGGCCGATCAGCTCTTCGGTCTGCTGGGCAGACAGCGGCAGGGGCGGAATGCCAAGAGCGGCGCGCTCGGCAACATGCTGGCGATAAGCTTCAAGCATCGATGTTCTCTCCAGGGTTAATTGGGTCATGACAGCATCAGCAACAGGGTCTGTGTCTCTGCAGGGGCCTGACACCGCTCCGGTTGCCCGGGCTGTCATGCGGGCGGATTATGCGGCGCATTATGCTTGGTGATGACTGCACTTTCCATCCTCGCCGCATATCTTGATGGGGAAAGTTGATGCTTTTATGCTTTTTCCACCCGATTGGGTAGGTCTGAAATGCGCCGAAGGGTAGGGGAATGTATGAAATGTGAAGATAGGTGCGCTGTGCCCTGCCCGCAAGAATGGGTAGGGCCTCCGTCACGGTGGCATCGGCTGTGGAAAAATAAAAAAAGACCCCAGTCCGGTAGGACTGGGGCCAAGGTGAACAGGGAGGCTTCACGTCTGGGAGACGTAGGATCCGAAGACCCTTCGTCGGGCCGAAGGCCCGACTAAGGTGATACAGGCTCTGGGAGGATGACCTGATCACCGATCCGGTAGGCGCCAGCCGGAGAACCGTACCGGCGCTGCATTCCGTCGGAGCGCTGTGCAGCGCGTCCATGTCCCTGTTATAGAGGTGTCTCTGATATTGCACCACAGCAAAAGCCGCTGCACTGATATGCGACGCGCGCATACCTTTTGGATTCTTTCAAAATCGTTACAATTTCTTAGCGCTGAAGAAAAAAGGCACCTTCGATTCTGAAGGTGCCTTTAATTCTCGGGAAATGAGACGGGCTTGTCTGCTTACAGGCTGTTTTCGCTCAGTTTCTGCAGCAGGAAATCACGGAAGACCATCACCCGCTTGGAATGGCGGAGTTCTTCCGGATACACAAAGTAGCAGTCAAAGCTCGGGCCACGCAGTTCCGGCAGGACCTGCACCAGATTGGTGGCGACGGTCGAGAAGTAATCCGGCAGGGCGGCAATCCCCAGCCCGGACCGGACCGCGCGGTAGATGCCATAGATGTTATTGACCCGCAGCACCGGCTGACGCGGGGTGGATGTGCCCGCCGACAGCAGCCAGTTCATATTCTCAACCGGGGCCTTGGCATCGTCGCCATAAACGATCAGGCGGTGGTTATCCAGATCCGCCGGAGTTTTCGGCATGCCGTACTTTTTCAGATATTCCGGCGCGGCGTAGACATTGTAATGCAGCGCGATCAGGTGACGCTGGATCAGGTCCGGCTGGCGCGGCGCGTTAAAGCGGATGGCCACGTCGGCCTCACGCATTGCCAGATCCACTTCGCCGTCATCCAGCAGCATCGACATTTCGATGCCGGGATAGGTCTCCATGAATTCCTTGATACGCGGCGTCAGCCACACCGACCCGAAGGCGACGGTGGTGGTGATCTTCAGCGGGCCTTCCGGCCGTTCGCGGCTTTCGGTGATCCGCGCCTCGGCCATGGCCAGTTTGGCGAACACTTCATGCACCGTCCGGTACAGCAGTTCGCCCTGTTCGGTCAGAATCAGGCCTCGGGCATGACGGTGGAAGAGGGAGACATGCAGGCTTTCTTCCAGCGCGCTGATCTGGCGGCTGACCGCCGACTGGCTGAGGTTCAGCACTTCTCCGGCGTGGGTGAAACTGCCAGCCTCCGCCACAGTGTGGAAAACCCTCAGTTTGTCCCAGTCCATCATGCTGGCTTGCCGCGTCGGCATTATGCGCCCCTGTTAAAAACGGCGGTCCCGTCAAGGCCGGAACCAATTCTCTACCATATCGGTAGCATTGCAAAAAACGCAAGGGTGGGTGCGGAGAATCCGCGCCCACCCTGCAAAAAAGGTATGGCTTAGTCTTAGTGGCCGTCGGTGGCCTGAAGGAAGCGGTCGGCTTCCAGCGCCGCCATGCAACCGGTGCCTGCGGCGGTGACCGCCTGACGGAAAATATGATCCTGCACGTCACCAGCCGCAAACACGCCGGGCACATTTGTGGCGGTCGAGTCGGGTTTTGTGATCAGGTAGCCGGTCTCATCCATGTCCAGCTGACCGGTGAACAGCTCTGTATTCGGTTTGTGGCCGATGGCGATGAACACACCGTCACACGGGACATCTGACAGCGCCCCGGTCTTGATGTTCTTCAGCCGCACGCCGGTCACCGCTTCCGGCATACCGCCGCCGGTGATTTCGTCGATGACGCTGTCCCACACCACGGTAATTTTCGGGTGCTTGAACAGACGGTCCTGCATGATCCGCTCCGCCCGGAAGCTGTCACGGCGATGCACCACCGTCACCTTTCCGGCAATGTTGGCCAGATACAGGGCTTCCTCGACAGCGGTGTTGCCGCCGCCGACCACCACCACGTCTTTCCCCCGGAAGAAGAAGCCGTCGCAGGTGGCACAGGCGGAGACGCCAAGACCGGAATACTTCTGTTCACTGTCCAGACCCAGCCACTTGGCCGAGGCCCCGGTGGCAATGATCAGGGTATCGGCGAAATAGGTGTCGCCGCCGTCGGTGGTGACGGTGAACGGGCGCTTGCTCAGGTCAACGGTGGTGGCCAGATCGTAGACGATCTTTGCGCCGCAGTGTTCGGCCTGCTTCTGCATCTGCTCCATCAGCCACGGGCCCTGAATCGGGTCGGCGAAGCCGGGGTAGTTCTCGACATCGGTGGTGATGGTCAGCTGCCCGCCCGGCTGGAGCCCGGCCAGCATCACCGGCTCCAGGTTAGCGCGGGAGGTGTAGATGGCGGCGGTGCAGCCTGCGGCACCCGATCCGAGGATCAGGACCTTGGTCCGGTGTTCGGCCATAAAAGGAATCCTTGCGAAACTGGGGTCATGCGTTGGGCTGAAGATAGTGATCCCCGCCCGGGGATGCAACGGCATAACCGGGGCCCTGACCGGCCTGAGGCGAGGCGCTGAAAAGGAAAACGGGGCCTTCCGGATGGAAGGCCCCGCTGACCGCAGCGCTCTGTATCCCGTTGGGATTACAGGTTGCCGGCTTCTTCCTTCAGGAAGGCAGCGACGCCGTCGGGGGTGGCGGTCATGCCCTTCTTGCCCTTGGTCCAGCCAGCCGGGCAGACTTCGCCATGTTCTTCATGGAACTGCAGGGCATCAACCAGACGCAGCGCTTCGTCAACGTTCCGGCCCAGCGGCAGGTCGTTGATGGTGGCGTGGCGCACGTTGCCGGCCTTGTCGATCAGGAACGAGCCGCGCAGGGCGACACCGGCGTTCTCGATCAGCACGCCGAAGGAACGGGCGATGTTCTTGTTCAGGTCAGCCACCAGCGGGAAGCCGACATTGCCCAGACCACCGTCTTCCACCGGGGTCTTCTTCCACGCCAGATGGGTGAACTGGCTGTCGACGGAAATGCCGACAACCTTGCAGCCCGCTTCTTCAAACTTCTTCAGGCGATGGTCGTGGGCAATGATTTCCGACGGGCAGACGAAGGTGAAGTCCAGCGGGTAGAAGAACACCCAGCCGTAGGAGCCGTTCAGATAGTCCTTCAGATTGAAGGCAGGGTTGATGGTGTTGTCACCCATCACGGCCTGCGCGGTGAAGTCCGGGGCGGCCTTGCCGACGAGGGTGCCGACATTCAGCTGTTCGGTCATGGAAAATCACTCCATCTGGGAGATCTGACTGAGAGATCTGAAAAACACGAGGTGAAAAAAGGCTTTGTGGTCAATCGTCCCGCCCTGTCCGGTGCAATACCGGAGTCGGGGGCAGGGAATTGCGGGATGACCTTATGCCGCCCGTCGGCCGGTTTCAACCCTGGAGCCGTTAAAAGACCGTGTCCGGCAAAACATTGGCGGGAACTCCGGTGATGTGGTTTTGGGATACCCTTATGTGTTCGATAAATATGAATTTTTGCAAAGGCTCGTATTGTCCTTGCGCTCAGGGGGCGAGGGATTGTAATTTCATTTCGTGATGGTCGGTAAAAATCCCGGAAATCACCGGAAGCGCCCGGAAGGGCCCCGATAACAACAGGTCGTCCAGCGGCCCCGCCCGCGCTGTGATCCCGGTCAGTCCCCGATCCCGTATTTCCGGGGGGTGCCGGATGACTCCACCGGCTGCCGGAGGCGGCGACCGAACAGGGTGGGCTCCCGATGATGGACTTGCCAGTAACGTGCTCTGAGATGAAGTGCCTATTTGTGACAGGGGCCCTATTTGTGACAAGGGAACGAATCGCATGCAGCGGGTGAAGCTGGACCGGATTGACCGGCGCATTCTCCGTGATCTGCAGGATGATGGCCGGATGACCAACGTGGAGCTGGCCCGCCGTGCCGGGATTTCAGCTCCCCCCTGCCTGCGCCGGGTCCGGGCGCTGGAAGAGGCAGGCTATATACGCGGCTACCATGCCAATGTCGATCCCCATGCCCTTGGCTACAACGTCACGGTCTTTGCTCAGGTCGGCCTGAACAGTCAGGCTGAAGCTGATCTGCGGGCCTTCGAGGCGCTGGTGAACGGCTGGGAGCAGGTGCGGGAATGCCACATGCTGGCCGGGGAAACCGATTTTCTGCTGAAAGTGGTTGCCAAGGACTGGGATGACTATCAGCGCTTTCTGACCACCCGGCTGACTGCGGCCCCGAATGTGGCCCATGTGAAAAGCGCATTGGCGATTCGCACCGGCAAGCTGAAGCCGGGCGTGCCGATTGACACGGAAGAAGGGCCCGACGTCATTTTTGATAAATGACCGTCCTGTCCCGGTTTTGAGAAGACAGCAGGGGGTGCATCCGGTTCCGGGATGCGCCCCCTGTTTTTTGTAGCCTGTCTGGCTGTTATCGGAAGGGGCGTTACAGTTCCACCTGTCCGCCCAGCTCCACCACCCGGCCCGGCGGCAGGCGGAAGAAGCCCATCGCCCCGGTGGCGCTGCGGGCCATCCACGCAAACAGGTTGATCTGCCACAGAGGCAGGGTCTGATCCCGCGAGGGGATGATGGTTTCCCGCGACAGGAAGTAGGAGATATTCATCGGCTCATAGAAGAAGCCGAGATCCTGTTCCTTGGCCAGTGCCATGGTTTTTGGCACATCAGGGGTTTCCATAAAGCCGTACGTCAGGGTCAGCCGGATCAGGCCGGGCGCGATTTCCCGCGCTTCCAGCCGTTTGTCATCGGCAACGACCGGAACTTCCTGTGTCACCACAGTCAGCAGAATCACCCGTTCGTGGGCGACTTTATTGTGCTTGAGGTTATGCATCAGGGCCAGCGGCAGCCCCTCGGTGGTGCCGGTCAGGAAGACGGCGGTCCCGGGGACCCGGGCCACCCGGCCGCTGGCGACCAGACTGGAATAATGTTCGTCGGGCAGACTGCCATCGGTCAGGCGGCTGATCAGCAGGCGTCGTCCGGTCTTCCAGGTGGTCAGAATGATGAACAGGATGGCCGCCAGCCCCAGCGGGACCCAGCCGCCATTGCCGATCTTGACGATGTTGGACAGGAAGAAAGCCATGTCGATGGTCAGGAAAATCGTGCAGGCGACAATGATCCGTGGGGTTTTCCATGACCACAGCACCCGCATTGCCAGTGCCAGCATCAGGGTGGTGATCACCATGTTGCCGGTGACGGCAATGCCATAGGCTGCGGCCAGCCCGCTGGAGGTCTTGAAGGTCAGGACCAGCGCCACACAGGCGATCATCAGCGCCCAGTTGATCAGCGGAATATAGATCTGACCGATTTCATGTTCCGAGGTGTGGACGATGGTCATCCGGGGCAGATAGCCAAGCTGAATGGCCTGCCGGCTGATCGAGAAGGCCCCGGAGATCACCGCCTGAGAGGCAATGATGGTTGCCAGGGTCGCCATGATCACCAGGGGCAGGATCAGCCCCTTGGGGGCCAGCAGGAAGAAGGGGTTTTCCACCGCTGCCGGGGTTTTCAGCAGCAGGGCTCCTTGCCCCAGATAGTTCAGGATCAGGGCAGGCATCACCAGAATGTACCAGCCGAGACGGATCGCCGGGCGGCCGAAATGCCCCATGTCGGCATACAGGGCTTCCGCCCCGGTGACGGCCAGCACCACCGCACCCAGAATCAGCAGACCGGTGAAGCCGTTGCTGGCCAGAAACAGGACGGCATGATGCGGGCTGAGGGCGGCGAGAACCGCAGGCGCAGATGCGATGCCGTGGATTCCCAGGGCCCCGATCGCCAGAAACCACAGAATGCACACCGGCCCGAACAGCTTGCCGACCAGATCCGTCCCGAAGCGCTGGATCACGAACAGGCCGATCAGGATGGTGACGGTGATCGGCACCACCGCCTCTTCCATGTGGGGAACGGCGATTTTTAGCCCTTCTACCGCCGACAGCACCGACACCGCCGGGGTGATGACGCAATCCCCGTAAAACAGCGCGGCGGCAAGAATTCCGATAGACGCCACGGTGGGCAAGTAACGGGATCCCGATGGCAGGGCGGCACTCAGGCGGGCCATCAGGGCCAGACTGCCGCCTTCGCCCCGGTTGTCGGCCCGCATCACGAACACCACGTACTTCACCGACACCACCAGCGTCAGTGTCCAGACAATCAGCGACAGCGCGCCGAGAATATGGGGCTTATCCAGTGGCAGGGGATGTTCCCCGGCGAAGGTTTCTTTCAGGGCGTACAGCGGACTGGTGCCGATGTCTCCGAAGACGACTCCGATCGCGCCGATCATCAGCGGCATCAGGCCTCTCTTCGCGGGGGTGGCGGTCATGGTCAGGTTCCGTCAGCAGCCGTCAGGGCAGAATAGAAGAGTTATAAACACAAAGGGGGCCAGACACGGCAGCAGCGCCGGAACGGACCGCTCCGGCGCTGCTGTTGTATCATGATCGGGCCGCGGCTCCGAGGTCCTCAGATGAAGCGGACCTTGACCACTTCGTAGGACCGGGACCCACCCGGGGCGGCCACTTCGGCGGTATCGCCGCTGGCCTTGCCGATCAGGGCCTTCGCCAGCGGTGAGGCGATCGAGATGCGGCCCGCTTCCAGATTGGCTTCATGCGGGCCGACGATCTGGTAGGTCACTTCTTCATCCGTGTCTTCATCTGCCAGAGTCACGGTGGCCCCGAACCGGATGGTGGAGCCTGACAGCTTGGTGATGTCGATCACGTCCGCGCGGGAGATGACATCCTCCAGCTCGGCGATCCGCCCTTCAATAAAGCTCTGACGCTCACGGGCAGCATGGTACTCGGCGTTTTCCGACAGGTCGCCGTGTTCACGCGCTTCGGCAATCGCCTTAATGACACCCGGACGCTCCACCGACCGCAGGGTGCGGAGTTCGTCTTCAAGGGCTTTGATGCCCGCCGGGGTCATGGGGATCTTTTCCATTACAACCCAGTCCTTCTCTCAGCGTGCGGCCTTACCCCCTAATGGATCGGCTCCGCCACGCGGTACATCCAACCTGCCACAGACCACCGGCACCGTGGCGCGGTGGGGGCCGTTTCAGGCTTCAGCCGGAGAGACAGGGCCCCTCCGGCTGAAAGTACAAAAGGCCGGACGGGGAGGGGGGAGTTCCCCCCTCCGCGCCTCAGGCCGACACACTAGAGTAGTGCTGAAGCGACGCAACATCAAGAGCCCCGCGTTTCAGCGCTGCAATCCCCGCCACCGCGGCCTGTGCCCCGGCGATGGTGGTGTAGTGCGGAATGTTGCGGGTCAGCGCGGTCCGGCGGATCGAGAAGCTGTCGCGCACGGCCACAGCCCCTTCCGTGGTGTTGATCACCATCTGGATTTCGCCGGACTGCATGGCGTCGACGCAGTGCGGGCGGGGTTCCGTCACCTTGTTGATCGGTTTCACGGTCACACCGTGCTGGCCGAGGAAGGCTGCGGTCCCGGCGGTGGCGACAATGCTGAAGCCAAGATCGGTCAGTTTACGGGCAACGGTCAGGGCCGGGATCTTGTCGGCATCCCGTACCGACATGAACACGGTTCCGGCTTCCGGCAGGGTCACCCCGGCGCCGAGCTGGCTCTTGGCGAAGGCCAGACCGAAGTCGGTGTCGATGCCCATGACTTCACCGGTGGACTTCATTTCCGGCCCGAGGATGATATCGACGCCCGGGAAGCGGGCGAACGGGAACACCGCTTCCTTCACCGCGACATGCCCCAGCGGCTTTTCCGACACGCCGAAAGAGGCAAGGGTTTCCCCGGCCATCACGCGGGCGGCGATCTTGGCCACCGCCACGCCGGTCGCCTTGGCGACGAAAGGCACGGTGCGGCTGGCGCGCGGGTTGACCTCGAGAATGTAGACAGTGCCGTCCTTGACCGCGAACTGCACGTTCATCAGACCGATGACGTTCAGGCCTTCGGCCAGCAGGCGGGCCTGCCGCTTCAGTTCCTCGACGGTAGCGTCAGGCAGCGAGTACGGCGGCAGCGAGCAGGCGGAGTCGCCGGAGTGGACCCCGGCTTCCTCAATGTGCTGCATCACCCCGGCGATGAACACCGCGCCGGTGGTGTCGCGGATGGCATCGACGTCAACTTCGATGGCGCCGGACAGATACTTGTCGAGCAGCACCGGCATGTCTGCCGAGATTTCGATGGCGTTCTGGCCACGCAGACGTTCGATTTCCATCCGCTTCAGCCAGGCCGACAGACCGTCGATGTCATGGACGATTTCCATCGCCCGGCCCCCCAGCACGAACGACGGGCGGACCACCAGCGGGTAGCCGATCTTTTCGGCTTCGGCCAGCACGGCGTCGGCGGAGGCAGCAATGGCGTTCGGCGGCTGCTTCAGCGACAGCTTGTGCAGCAGCTGCTGGAACAGTTCGCGGTCTTCGGCCAGATCAATGGCATCCGGGCTGGTACCGAGGATCGGAATATTGGCCTTTTCCAGCGCCCGGGCCAGCTTCAGCGGGGTCTGGCCGCCGAACTGGACGATCACGCCTTTGACGGTGCCCTTGCTCTGTTCCAGCTGGATCAGCTCAATGGTGTCTTCGGCGGTCAGCGGCTCAAAATACAGGCGGTCGGAGGTGTCATAGTCGGTGGAAACGGTTTCCGGGTTGCAGTTGACCATGATGGTCTCGTACCCGGCATCTTCCAGCGCGAAGGCGGCATGGACGCAGCAGTAATCGAATTCGATCCCCTGACCGATCCGGTTCGGGCCACCGCCGAGGATCACCACCTTGGTGCGGTCGCTGACGTCGGCTTCACATTCCGCCGGGTTGACCCCGTCGCCTTCGTAGCAGGAATACATGTACGGAGTCGGTGAGGCGAACTCCCCGGCGCAGGAGTCGATGCGCTTGTAGACCGGGCGCACGTTCAGGGCGCGGCGGTAGGCGGTGACGTCTTCGGTTGTCTTGCCGGTCAGCTGGCCCAGACGGGCATCGGAGAAGCCCATCTTCTTCAGCGCCAGCAGACCCTGACGGTCAGACGGCAGGCCGTTGCTGCGGATGGTCGCTTCGGTGTCGATGATTGCCTTGATCTGACGCAGGAACCACGGCTCATACGAGCAGGCGGCATGCACGTCCTCAACACTCAGGCCCCAGCGGAAGGCCTGAGCGATCACCAGCAGGCGGTCGGCGCGGGCGGTGGCCAGCGCGGCGCGGATGGCGTCCTTGTCCTCGCCACCCTTGGCTTCCGGCAGATTGATCTCGTTCAGGCCGGTCAGGCCGGTTTCCATCGACCGCAGGCCCTTCTGCAGCGACTCGGCGAAGGTACGGCCGATCGACATCGCTTCACCGACTGACTTCATCGACGTGGTCAGGCGCGGATCAGCATCCGGGAACTTCTCGAAGGTGAAGCGCGGAATCTTGGTGACCACATAGTCGATGGTCGGCTCGAAGCTGGCCGGGGTCTGGCCGCCGGTGATGTCGTTTTCCAGCTCGTCGAGGGTGTAGCCGACGGCCAGCTTGGCGGCGATCTTGGCAATCGGGAAGCCGGTGGCCTTCGACGCCAGCGCCGAGGAGCGGGACACACGCGGGTTCATTTCGATGACGATCAGGCGACCGTCCTTCGGATTGACGGCGAACTGCACGTTCGACCCGCCGGTATCGACGCCGATTTCGCGCAGAACGGCGATCGAGGCATCGCGCATCACCTGATATTCCTTATCGGTCAGGGTCAGCGCCGGGGCAACGGTGATGGAGTCGCCGGTATGGACGCCCATCGGGTCGATGTTTTCAATGGAGCAGACGATGATGCAGTTGTCGTTGCGGTCCCGCACGACTTCCATCTCGTATTCCTTCCAGCCGAGGACCGATTCCTCGACCAGAATTTCATGCACCGGCGAGGCCGCCAGACCGGAGGCGCAGATCTGCTCGAACTCTTCCTTGTTATAGGCGATGCCACCGCCCATGCCGCCCAGAGTGAAGGACGGGCGGATGATCGACGGCAGCCCGACGAATTCGAGTGCGGAGCGGGCTTCATCCAGCGACTTCACAACGCGGGACCGCGGGCTTTCCAGCCCGATCTTGTCCATGGCATCGCGGAACAGCTGACGGTCTTCCGCCTTTTCGATCACTTCCTTTTTGGCGGCGATCATCTCGACGCCGAACTTTTCCAGCGTGCCGTTGGCCGCCAGCGCCAGCGCGCAGTTCAGCGCGGTCTGGCCGCCCATGGTCGGCAGCAGGGCGTCCGGGCGTTCCTTTTCGATGATCTTGGCGACGATTTCCGGGGTGATCGGCTCGACGTAGGTGGCGTCGGCGGTATCCGGATCCGTCATGATGGTGGCCGGATTGGAGTTGACCAGAACCACCCGGTAGCCTTCTTCGCGCAGGGCCTTGCACGCCTGAGCGCCGGAATAGTCGAATTCGCAGGCCTGACCGATCACGATGGGACCGGCGCCGATGATCAGGATGCTTTTGATGTCCGTGCGTTTGGGCATTGTCGTCTAACTTCTTCGCTTCTGGTCGGCCCCGGCTTTGGGGAAGCCTCCGGGGCAGGCGTGCATCTGGCGGGTAACAGGGGGCGGGCTTACCTCATCACCCCGGCCTGCTCCAGTCCGAGCAGGGTCAGGGCGTAGGTTACCGGGGCACCGGGGGCGACGGTCAGGGCGTGATCCTCCAGATGGATCAGCCCCTCATCGCAGAATTCCCCGGCGGCGCGCAGCAGCCATCCGGCTTCCGGTTCGGTCAGCCCATGCTCTTCCACCACCTCTGACAGGGTGCGGAAGGCCGGGCCGGGCAGACGGTCCTCGGTGGCCAGGACGGCCAGCAGCGAGGACCTGTAGTCGGAAAAGCCGGAGTCGGTCATGCCCGCGTCCCGTTACTTCTTGTGGGCTTCGATGGTCTCAACGAAGCGCTTGAACAGGTAGTGGGAATCCTGCGGGCCGGGGCTGGCTTCCGGGTGGTACTGCACCGAGAACACCGGCTTACCCTTCAGGGCGATTCCTTCGACGGAGCCGTCAAACAGCGACACATGGGTCTCTTCCACAGTGTCGGGCAGGCTGGCGCGGTCAACGGCGAAGCCGTGGTTCTGGCTGGTGATTTCCACTTTGCCGGTTTTCAGGTCTTTCACCGGCTGGTTGGATCCACGGTGGCCGCGGTCCATTTTATAGGTCTTGGCCCCCAGTGCCAGCGCCAGCAGCTGATGGCCGAGGCAGATCCCGAACACCGGGATGCCGGTGCCGATCAGCGTCTGCAGTTCCGGCACCACATAGGTACCGGTGGCCGCCGGATCTCCCGGGCCGTTGGACAGGAAGATACCATCGGGATTGTGACGCAGCACGTCATCGGCGGTGGCGGTCGCAGGCACCACGGTCACCTTGCAGCCGGCATCGGCCAGACAGCGCAGGATGTTGTGCTTGGCCCCGAAATCATAAGCGACGACGTGGTACTTCGGATCGCGCTGGGTGCCGTAGCCGGTTTTCAGCGACCAGCGGGTCTGGGTCCAGTCATAGGTCTGGCGGCAGGTGACATCCTTGGCCAGATCCATGCCTTCCAGCCCCGGCCACCCCTGCGCCTGCGCCAGCAGGGCGGGCAGGTCGAACACGCCGTCAGCGGCATGGGCGATCACGCCGTTGGGGGCACCGCCATCGCGGATCTTGCGGGTCAGGCGGCGGGTGTCGATCCCGGCCAGACCGACCAGAGAGTGCGAGACCAGCCAGCGGTCCAGATGCTGGGCGGCGCGCCAGTTGGCGGGCTCGGTGATGTCCGCGCGCAGAATGCAGCCACGGGCGGCGGGGGTGACGGTTTCGTTGTCTTCCCCGTTCGTGCCGACGTTGCCGATGTGGGGGAAGGTGAAGGTGATAACCTGTCCGGCAAAGGACGGATCCGTCAGGGTTTCCTGATAGCCGGTCAGGCCGGTGGAAAAAACCACCTCGCCGACCGACCGGCCCTGCACCCCGAGGCCTTTGCCCCAGAAAACCGACCCGTCGGCCAGCACCAGCACGCCAGTTGCACCCTCGGGGCGGGTGCTGGCGGCAATGTTCATCGGCTCTGTCATGGACACCATTCCTTTTTCCGTCAGGCTGCGTCAGGCCCGGGCCGGGCCTGCGCACCGGCAGGAGACTTTAAGATGTTCGCGCCCGGCAACAGACTACTGCCAGCGGGCATCGGAGGGAACCCGTCCGTTTTTCGCGCGCAAAACACCCACGGCATTCCGGGGAGCTGGACGTGCCGGTGTGTGTATTTGAAAGTGCGCGGATGGCGGCGGATAAATTTGCGCGCTTTTAAAGAATTGCCGCTCCCCTGTCAAGAAGAACCGGGAAAAGAAAATTGCATGTCTTTTCAATGGCTTGAGAATGGCATAACTCTTTGCCAACGGGCATGTTTTGCTGTATTCTCCATCCTTTCCCGATACAGAATACCGAGGATTCTCCATGCTCCGCACCCGCCTGAGCGAGGCGTTGAAGGACGCGCTGAAGAGCAAGGATGCCCGTTCGACGGCAACCCTGCGCCTGATTTCCGCCGCGCTGAAGGACCGTGACATCGCTGCCCGCTCCAAGGGCAACTATGATGGCATCAATGAGGACGAGATCCTCCAGATGCTGCAGTCGATGATCAAGCAGCGCCGCGAAAGCATCACCATGTACGAGCAGGGTGGACGGCTGGAGCTGGCGCAGCAGGAACAGGAAGAAATCGTCGTCATCGAGCGCTTCCTGCCCAGACAGATGGATGTGGCTGAGATGGAAGCTGCCATTGACGCGCTGGTCACCGAACTGGGCGCCACCGGCGTCAAGGATATGGGCCGGGTGATGACCGCCCTGCGCGAAAAGTTCGCCGGGCAGATGGATTTTGCCAAGGCCAGCGGGATGGTGAAGGCCCGCCTGTCGTAACGGTGGCCGCTGATGGCGCTGCCAGCACAGTTTCTGGATGAGCTGCGGGCCCGCATCACCCTGTCCTCTGTGATCGGGCGGCGGGTCAAGCTCATCCGGCGCGGCCGGGAACATGTCGGCCTGTGCCCGTTTCATAAAGAAAAATCGCCCTCCTTCACGGTTAACGACGATAAGGGATTTTACCACTGCTTCGGCTGTGGGGCCCACGGCGATGTCCTGACCTTTGAGATGGAGCAGGGCAATCTCGGTTTCATGGAGGCGGTGGAGAAACTGGCCGCCGAGGCCGGGCTTGAGGTGCCGAAAAGCACCCCCCGCGAGGCCGAGGACGCCAAGCGCCGCGCCGGTGTGCTGGAGGTGCTTGAGGCTGCCTGTGCCTTTTTCCAGCAGAATCTGTTTTTACCCGCCGGGCAGGATGGAATCGCCTATCTGCGCCGCCGTGGCCTGACGGATGCCATCATCCGGCAGTTCCGGCTGGGCTGGGCACCGGGGGGCGGGGTACTGAAGGGGGCGCTGGCCCGTCAGGGCATCGGTGAGGATCAGCTGGTTGAGGCCGGGCTGCTGAAGCGGCGCGACGATGGCTCTCTGGGCGAATATTTCCGCGAGCGGGTGATGTTCCCGATTACCGACCGGCGGGGCCGGGTGATCGCCTTCGGGGCGCGGACGCTCGGCGACGGCCAGCCGAAGTATCTGAACAGCCCCGAGACGCCGGTGTTCCATAAAGGGCAGGTTCTGTTCAATCTGGCGCAGGCGCGGGAACCGGCGGGCAAGGCCAATGAAGTCGTTGTCGCCGAAGGCTATATGGATGTGATTGCCCTGACCCGGGGCGGGATTCCGCAGGCGGTGGCACCACTGGGCACGGCCTTGACCGAAACCCAGATCGAAGAGCTGTGGAAGCTGGCGGAAGAGCCGATTCTGTGCTTCGACGGCGATAACGCCGGGCAGCGTGCGGCAGCACGCGCGGCAGAGCGGGCGCTGACGGTGCTTAAACCCGGGCGGTCGCTGCGCTTTGCCCTGCTGCCGGGCGGGCGTGACCCTGATGAAATTCTGCGCGATGAGGGGCCGCAGGCCCTGCGGGCGGCGCTGTCGGCGGCCCGGCCACTGATGGATATGCTGTGGTCGATGGCGCTGGAAGGGCGGGACCTGTCGACTCCGGAGCGGCGGGCCGCGCTGGAGGCGCATCTGGACGAGATGACCCGCGAAATTGAGGACCGGACCGTTCAGCAATATTACCGGCAGGCGTTCCGGGACCGGCTGCGGGATCTGTTCCGGCCCCAGCGCCCCGCCTATGGCGGTGGCAGGCCGGGGGGCGCCGGGGGATGGACCCCGCGGGGGGGTGGAAAAGGCTGGGGAAACCGCCAGCCGCCCCGGTGGTCCGCGCCGTTACCACCGTTGCCGCCCACCGGAATGCTGGTGCCTAAACTGTCGGCAGAAAGCGCGGAAGCGACCCGGCGGCGCATTCTGGTAGCCACCGCTTTATGCCATCCGGCGCTGTTTGACCACATCGGGGAACGTCTCGGATCGCTCGATCTTCCTGAACCGGACCTTGACAAGATCCGTCGTGCTCTCTTAATCCTGCTCGGTCGTGAACCGGGTCTTGACTTTAACAGTGTGAAAAGCCACTTACACGCGGATGGGCTGGAATCCGCCGTGCGTGGTCTTTTATCCTCCAACGTCTGGGTCCATGCCGCCTTCTGCCGCCCTGATGCGGATCTGGATGCGGCACGGACAGGATGGGATCACACGTTCGAGCTGACGCGCCGCATTGATCTGAAGGCCGATATCGACCGGATTGTCGAGCAGTTGGGCGATGACCCGACGCCGGAGACCTTCGAGACCTTTGTGGCGCTGAAGGGGCATGAGCGGATGCCCGGTGACGAGTAAAACGTGACGAGTAAAAACGGACAGGCCGGTTTTCCGGCAGGCCCGGGCGATACGGAAGAGCAGGGTTGGCAGTCCCGTCCGGGGCTGCCGCAACAGGTTTAAGGAGTTTGCACGGGTATGGCGACGAAGGCGACCGCAACGACGGATACCCCGGAACCCAATGAAGACGCGCAGGAAGGGCCGCTGCTCGACACCCTGAATGCGGCTGTCCGCAAGCTGGTGGCCAAGGGCAAGGAACGCGGTTACGTCACTTATGACGAACTGAATGCCGCCCTGCCGTCGGATGATTTCTCTTCGGAGCAGATCGAGGATTCGATGGCGATGCTGTCGGATCTGGGGATCAACATTGTCGAAAACGACGAGGAAGAGGCAACCACTGCCGAATCGTCAGACGATGAGTCCGTTGCCGGGAATGTCTCGGAAGAGGATCTGGGCCGGACCGATGACCCGGTGCGCATGTATCTGCGCGAAATGGGGTCGGTGGAACTGCTGTCGCGCGAAGGCGAAATCGCCATCGCCAAGCGGATTGAAGCCGGCCGGGAAATGATGATCGGCGGCATCTGCGAAAGCCCGCTGACCATTTCCGCCCTGCTCGACTGGCATGACGCGCTGGTCGAAGGCAAGATGCTGCTGCGCGACATCATCGACCTTGAAACCACTTACGGCGCCGATGACCCGGTTGCTGAAGGCGTGGATCTTGAGGGCGTTGAGGAAGAGCCGGTGGCGATGCCTGCCCCGGTGGCCCGCCCGGTCACCCGTCCTGCCGCGGCCCCTGTGGCCCGTCCGGTCAAGGATGAGGATGAAGACGCCGACGCCGACGCCGAGGAAGAAGAACCCGAGGACGCCGTTGAAGGCGAAGCCGAAGGGGAAGGCGAAGGCGAGCATGAAGGCGAGATGGAGGAAAGCTCCGTCAGCCTGTCGGCTATGGAAACCGAACTGCTGCCGATCATTCTCGAGTCGTTCGAGAAGATTGCCGGTGCCTACCAGAAGATGAAGAAGGTCCAGGACCAGCGTCTGGCCCATATTTCCGCCGGGGACGATGTGCCCGCCGCTGTCGAAAAGAAATACGACAAGATGCGGTCGGAAATGGTCAAGATGATGGAAGGGGTCCATCTCAACAACGCCCGTATCGAATATCTGGTCGAACACCTGAACGACCTGAATAAAAAGCTGATGATGCTGGAAGGTAAGCTGCTGCGTCTGGCTGTTGACAGCAAGGTGAAGCGCGAAGACTTCCTGGATGCCTATTATGGCGCGGAAATGGACCCGAACTGGCTGGAAGTGGTTGCCGGTCGTCCGGGGAAGGGCTGGAAGGACTTTGTCACCCGTCACGCCCGTGAAGTGCAGAAGGTGCGTGAAGCGATTGCCCAGATCGCCGAGCAGGCCAAGCAGCCGATCAGTGAATTCCGCCGTATTGTTCAGACCGTCCAGAAGGGTGAGCGCGAAGCCTCGCGCGCCAAGAAGGAAATGATCGAGGCCAACCTGCGTCTGGTGATCTCGATTGCTAAAAAGTACACCAACCGTGGCCTGCAGTTCCTCGATCTGATTCAGGAAGGCAACATTGGCCTGATGAAGGCGGTGGATAAGTTCGAATACCGGCGTGGCTACAAGTTCTCCACGTACGCTACGTGGTGGATCCGTCAGGCGATTACCCGGTCGATCGCCGATCAGGCGCGCACCATCCGCATTCCGGTGCATATGATCGAAACGATCAACAAGCTGGTCCGGACCAGCCGCCAGATGCTGCACGAGATCGGCCGGGAGCCGACCCCGGAAGAGCTGGCGGAAAAGCTGCAGATGCCGCTGGAAAAGGTCCGCAAGGTTCTGAAGATTGCCAAGGAGCCGATCTCCCTTGAAACCCCGATCGGGGACGAGGAAGGCAGCCATCTCGGTGACTTCATCGAGGATAAGAACGCCGTTCAGCCGCTGGACGCTGCAATCAACTCCAACCTGCGGGAAACCTGTACCCGTATACTGGCCACTCTGACACCGCGTGAAGAACGCGTGCTGCGCATGCGCTTCGGGATTGGGATGAATACCGATCACACTCTCGAGGAAGTCGGCCAGCAGTTCAGCGTGACCCGTGAGCGTATCCGTCAGATCGAGGCGAAGGCCCTGCGGAAGCTGAAACACCCGTCGCGGTCGCGGAAGCTGCGCAGCTTCCTCGATAACTGAGGCGGCGAATAGCGTCCTTAAGAAGAAAACCCCCGCTCTGGTGACAGGGCGGGGGTTTTTGTTGTGTCCGGCTTCGCTCAGACGGCAGAGGGGCGGGGGGCCAGATGGATACCGGCCAACATGCAGCGGACAGACCCCCCGGCCAGTTCGATGGTCGGGACATTCAGCGGCAGCAGGGTGACATGCCGTTCCAGACGGGTCTTCTGGCTTTTGGTGAGGGCATTGGCAGCCCGGGATGACAGGGCCAGAACCCGTCCTTGGGTTCCCTGCAGTTCGATGGCATTTCCGGCAAAGTCGCCGATCTGCTCATGGCTGAGGTCGATCAGGGCACGGCCGCCCGCAGTCAGGCGGTCCGCAATTTCAGCCCGGCGCTGCGGGTCACGGATGCAGTCCAGACCGACGAGACTGATGTCACTGCCGATGCACATCAGGACGTTGGTGTGATAGACCGGTGCCCCGTCGGCATCGACAGCGTCGAACACCATCGGTTCAAAGTTGAAGTGGGTACAGAAGCGCTCCATCGCCACCTCATTGGTACGGTTGGAGCGGGCGGCATAGGCGACGCGGTCAAGATGGTCGAGCACCATCGCCCCGGTCCCTTCCAGAAACAGATTGTCCTGTTCCAGACCGGAATAATCGATCACGTCCTGTACGCGATAGCGCTGCTTCAGCATCTCGATGATGTCGCTGCGGCGCTCTTTCCGGCGGCTGGGGGCAAACATCGGATAAATGGCGACATGCCCGCCGGAGTGGGTGGAGAACCAGTTGTTGGGAAACACTGAGTCCGGGGTTTCCGTGCCGGTATCCTCAAACAGATGGACCGTGACCCCGGCCTGTTCCAGCAGGCGGGCGGCTTCGGTGACCTCGGCATAGGCTGCGGCGGCAATAGCTGCCTGCTCGCCGGACGCATCGCGCTGGAACCGGTTGTCGGCGGCCGTATCCGGATTCGGATGAAAGTGATGGGGGCGGATCATCACAACGCTGCGGGGGGCCTGAACGGATGGGCGGGGCATGCTGGTATTCCTCCTCTGGCATCACGGCAGACTGCTGGTGCGGTCTTTATCTGATGGGAAAGATCTTCTGCACTCACTGTAGTGTCAGGCAAAGTGGTATTCCAATCTGCTGATTTTAAAGATTTTGGATATTTTTTATGCATTTTGCATATTTGATATGCGCAAAAATAAGAATTGAAGGGGGCTGAAGGAGGGATGAAAAAAAGCCCCGCAGCGGGCTGCGGGGCCAGTGTGTCCGTAGGATTTGGGAGGGAATAACAAAAAGAAGAGGCTGGTTTTCCTACCGGGCCTGCTCAAAGCCGGTCAGAACGTTAGCGACATTGGTGCCGATGTCGGCAACCGCGTAGCCGCCTTCCTGCACGAAGACTGTCGGCAGACCAAGCGAGGCGATTTTTGCCCCGATCAGCGGATAATGCTGCTGACCGAGCTTAAAGGCGCTGATCGGGTCGTTCTCGTAGGTATCGACACCCAGCGAAATCACCACCGAATCCGGGCCATAGGCGCGGATCACCTCCAGCGCCCGGTCGAGGGTGGCGCTGTAGTCCTCCCAGCCGGTGCCGCGCGGCAACGGAAAGTTGTGGCAGAAGCCTTCGCCCCTGTCCGCCCCGCGCTCATCGGCAAAGCCCCGGAAGAACGGATATTCGGTTTCCGGCGAGCCGTGGACCGACACGGTCATCACGTCATCACGTGTCCAGAAGATATCCTGCGTGCCGTTGCCGTGGTGGTAGTCCACATCCAGCACCACCACCTTCGCCGAGCCGTGATCGCGCAGAGACTGGGCGGCAATGGCGGCGTTATTCAGGAAGCAGTATCCGCCATAGGTGCTGGCCCCGGCATGGTGCCCCGGCGGGCGGCACAGGGCATAGGCGCTGTGCGCCCCATCGGCCACCAGTGCCGCTGCGGTCAGGGCGCAATGGGCTGACGCCAGCACCGCATCCCACGTGCCTTCAACAATCGGGGTTCCGGCATCGTAGCAGTAATAGCCGAGCTTGCCGTTGATACCCGGCGGGATCACATCCTGCCGCATCGAACGGGCGGCAAAGCCGCTGGGCAGCATGAAGCCGTCTTTGCCAATTGCCTTCCACTGGTCAAAAGCGGTGC
>NZ_KB907343.1 GCF_000381985.1 Novispirillum itersonii subsp. itersonii ATCC 12639
AACCCGACCGCCAGCATCATCCACCGCGCCCGCACCGCCTCCGCCATCACCTCGGACTCCGGGGCGCTGACGATCAGCACCCACCGTTCCGCAACACCGTCAACCCCGAACGCCGTCGCGCTGACCAAACTCGGCACACCCGTGACCGGGTCGGCCATTGCCCGCAAAATTGACCCGCCCGCCCGCACATCTGTCAGCAGACGCAGAAGCTCCGGGTTGTCCACCGGCCTGCTGACTGCGGCGTCATCCGGGGTGGCGACCCACTTATCATCATGCGACACCACCATCGCAGAGCCACCGGCATAAGTCTTGATCTCAGCAGCCCGCTTCTGCAGCGTAGTCAGCGGAATATCGACGGAGATCACCCCAATCGCCTCATCCGCCAGATCAAGGATCGGCGTGGCGATGGAGGCCATCAGCGTCGGTACCCCCAGAACATCATCCAGATAGGGCGGCGTCAGAATGGTCCGCCGGGTCTGCAGGGGATGGTCATACCAGATCTTCTCCGCATCACTGCCAGTCAGCGGTGCAATCGCCGTACGGGCAACGCCCTTGTCGTCACGCGCTGCATACAGCAGGAACCGCCCCTTCTCATCCCCCAGATCCGTTCCGGCATAACGCCGGTCCTGGCCATCAAAATCAGCCTGAAATCCCCCGAAGAAGCCGATGTAGTCCGGGTTGTTGATCAGTTCCTTCCGCAGGACCTGCGCGAACAGATCCCGGTCGAAGCCATTTTCATTCTGCAGGAAGGCATGGGCAATCCCGGTCCCGGACCGGGCGACAGAACGGGCGCGGAGCAACAGGCCGGACATCGCCTCCGCCTGTTCTGCCGCCCGCCCCTGCAGGGCTTCCCGCGCCCGGGCCCGGGCGGAGTCAGTCAGGGTGTCAGACGCGTACCAGATCACCGCCAGCAGTGAAGCCAGCACCGTCGCCAGAAACGGGACCAAAATCTGGCGGCGTAACGACCCCCTTGCCCCGGCTGCGCTCTTTTTCATTCCCGAAGTCTCCCCCCGGCAAGGTTATGCCCCACCGTTTTCTCTCTGTTTACCGCATCATTGTCCCGGGCCCGTCCGCACCGGGGAAATCTGCGTCAGCAGAGTAACATAGATGTCACTTTTGGCAGCTTCTAAAGTGATCACATTACCGCCACGCCTGATCCACCCATGAAAAAACCGCTGCCGGGGTCCTCTCCGGCAGCGGTTTTTCTCAGATCTCAAACAGATATTATTCAGCGGCACTGGGGTGATAGATCTCACTGCCCTGCTCGCGGAACTTTTCACTCATCTCACTCATCCCCTTCTGGGCATCTCCCTTCTGGATATCTCCCTTCTGGGCATCCCCACCAAACTCATTGCGGATGTCCTGCGTGATCTTCATCGAACAGAACTTCGGCCCGCACATCGAACAGAAATGTGCGGTCTTATGCGCTTCCTTCGGCAGGGTGGCATCGTGGAATTCCTGCGCCTTTTCCGGATCAAGCGACAGGTTGAACTGATCCATCCAGCGGAATTCAAAGCGGGCGCGGGACAGGGCATCATCCCGCAGGCGGGCAGCCGGATGGCCCTTGGCAAGGTCAGCCGCATGGGCGGCAATCTTGTAGGTCACCACGCCAACGCGCACGTCTTCCTTATCCGGCAGGCCCAGATGCTCCTTCGGGGTGACGTAGCACAGCATAGCGGTGCCGAACCAGCCGATCATCGCCGCACCGATGCCAGAGGTGATGTGATCATAGCCCGGCGCAATATCGGTGACCAATGGCCCGAGGGTATAGAACGGGGCATCGCCACAGTGTTCGCGCTGCTTGATCATATTGGCCTGCACCTTGTGCATCGGCACATGGCCCGGCCCTTCGATCATCACCTGCACGTCCTGATCCCAGGCGACCTTGGTCAGTTCACCCAGCGTTTCCAGCTCGGCAAACTGGGCGCGGTCGTTGGCATCGGCCCCGGCGCCCGGGCGCAGCCCGTCCCCGAGGGAGAACGACACGTCATAGGCTTTCATGATTTCGCAGATTTCCGCGAAATGGATGTACAGGAAGTTTTCTTCGTGATGGGCAAGGCACCACTTGGCCATGATCGAGCCGCCGCGCGACACGATGCCGGTGACACGGTCGACGGTCATCGGAATGTAGGGCAGACGCACCCCGGCGTGGATGGTGAAGTAGTCAACACCCTGTTCGCACTGCTCAATCAGGGTATCGCGGAAGATATCCCAGGTCAGATCCTCGGCGATGCCGCCGACCTTTTCCAGCGCCTGATAGACCGGCACGGTGCCAATCGGAACCGGGCTGTTGCGCAGGATCCATTCACGGATGTTGTGGATGTTACGGCCGGTGGACAGATCCATCACCGTATCCGCACCCCAGCGGATCGACCACACCAGCTTTTCCACTTCCTCGGCAATGCCGGAGGTGACGGCGGAATTGCCGATGTTGGCATTGATCTTGACCAGAAAATTCCGGCCAATCGCCATCGGCTCCAGCTCAAGGTGGTTGATGTTCGCCGGAATGATGGCACGGCCACAGGCTACTTCCTGCCGGACCCAGTCAGCGGTGATATCGTCGGGGATCACAGCATCATAGGGCACGCCGTCACGGGCGCGCAGACGGTCAACATGCTCGCGGGCCTGCTGGCGCAGCAGGTTTTCGCGGATCGCCACGAACTCCATTTCCGGGGTGATGATGCCCTTGCGGGCATAGTGCATCTGGGTGACGTTGCCACCGGCCTTCGCACGGCGCGGCTGGCGGGTGACCGGGAAGGTCGGGGCCAGCATCGCGGCGCTGGCGTTGCCGTTGTCTTCCGGCTTCACGTCACGGCCGGCATACAGCTCGGTATCGCCCCGGGCGATGATCCACTGTTCGCGCAGGGCCGGAAGGCCCTTGTCGATGGCATGGACAAAAGACGGGTCGGTATAGGGGCCGGAGGTATCATACAGACGGATCGGCGGCTCGCCGGAAGACGGCTCCAGCGCCACTTCACGGAACGGCACCGGCACGCCCATCGGGCCTTCGGCATAAACCTTGCGCGATCCCGGCAGCGGGCCGACCGTAATGTTGGTCGGGGCCTTGGTGATGGAATTCATGTGGATCTCCCATGCCTGCAAAAGGAGATCCGGGTTTGGCGAGTGCGGCTTGAAATGGTCCGTCCCTCCGCCGGTATGACCCGGATCAGGTTCTAAGGGTTCCCGGCTTTCTCCGGATCTCAGCCCGACGACACGCGTCGCGGCACCCCTCGGTACTTCGGCAGACAATGAGAGCAGGGCCACGCCCTGTCAAGGGCCGCCCCGGCCCTACGCCTTCCCCCTCTGTCATCTTCCCTATCGCGGTCAGGGAAATGCCGCAGGTGCTAACACAGCAGGCATTCCATGCCCGCAATTTGGGCAGCTATGCTGACATACTTTATCCAAAGTGGTCTCTTTCCAACCTTTCCTGCCCCTTAGGCGATACCACCAAGGTGGCATCGTTTTTGCTGATATAAGTACAAAGAATAATGGGTGGCCATGGACCCAACGAGGTCCGCACAGACGTAATGCAGTCCCAGCCGACAGCAGGAGGCTCCCCCCATGTCCAATCCCGAGCGGATCGTTGCCCTCGCCGAAAAAGTATCAACCGTCACCACCGCCAAAATGAACACCATCCACCAGATCACAGGATCGGTGCGGATGCTGGCGCTGAATGCCCTGATTGAAGCCAACCGCGCCGGTCAGCACGGTAAAGGCTTTGCCGTCGTGGCGACTGAAGTGAAATCCATCTCTCAGGCCATCACCGACGTGGCAAAAGAGCTGGAGCAGGAACTGGCGGGCAGCGCCCGGGATCTGTCTCTGCTTGGGCGTGGGCTGGTTGAGCATGTGCGCGGCACCCGGCTGGCCGACCTGTCCCTCAACATGATCGAGATCATCGACCGGAATCTGTACGAACGGTCCTGCGACGTACGGTGGTGGGCCACCGATGCCGCCGTTGTCGATGCCATCACCACCCCGACCCCGGCGACCGCACGCCGGGCGACGGAGCGGCTGGGGGTGATCCTGTCGTCCTATACGGTTTATCTCGATCTGTGGGTGATTGATGCCAAAGGCTCCGTCATTGCCAATGGCCGCCCCGACCGCTATCCGCAGGCGGTGGGCCGGTCGGTGCCGCAGGGTGAGATTTTCCGCCGGGCCATGAACACACAGGACGGCGGGGACTTTGTGGTCGGGGATATCCGCACCTATGATGCCCTCGGCGGGGCACAGGCTGCGGTGTATGCCACCGCGATCCGGGAAAGGGGCGATACGGATGGCGCTCCGGTCGGGGTTCTGGCCATCTTCTTTGACTGGCAGCCACAGGCGGAGGCCGTCGTCAAAGGCGTGCGCCTCAGCGATGAGGAACGGGCCAACAGCCGCTGCCTGCTGCTGGATTCCAACGGGCGGGTCATTGCTGCCTCAGATGGGCAGGGCGTCCTGACGGAAACCCTGCGACTGGACACCGGGGGGGCAGACCGCGGCCATATCGCTGCCGAAGATGGCACCGTCACCGGCTTTGCCCTGACACCGGGCTACGAAACCTATGCCGGACTGGGCTGGTACGGGGTCATCGTGCAGTCCGTGCCGCAATAACGGGGGCAGAAGCCGGGAAAGGGTCAGTGACTGGATCCGCTGACCGTCAGACCGACCACCCCGGCAATCACCAGACCGATACAGGCAATCTTAAAGGGGGTCAGCTGTTCCCCGAACAGCTGCCAGCCGATCAGGGCGATCACCGTGGTGCCGATGCCTGACCAGATGGTGTAAGCCACGGAGACATCGATCTTCTTCAGGGCCAGTGTCAGCATGGTGAAACTGATGGCATAAAGCACGAACAGCGCCACGCTCGGCACCGGGCGGGTGAACCCTTCCGACAGTTTCATACTGGTGGTGCCAGCCACCTCAAACACGATTGCGCCAGCCAGAAACAGCCAGTACAGGGTCATCGGGTCTCTCCGTCGCGGCCGGGCAGGGGATGCTGTAAGCCTGCGGCATTCTCATACCGCACCGCCCGGAAGTAAAGCCCGGTCGGCGGTGCCGTCGGCCCGGCCTTCGCCCGGTTCCGGGCCTCCAGCGCCCGGCGCACATCGTCATGGCTCCAGCGGCCCAGACCGACCAGGGACAGCGTCCCGATAATATTGCGGACCTGATGATGCAGGAACGACCGGGCGCGGACGAACATCTCAACATGCTCGCCCTGACGGGACACCACCAGCTCATCAATGGTTTTCACCGGGCTGTTGGCCTGACATTCCGCAGCCCGGAAGCTGGTGAAATCATGTTGCCCGACCAGTTCCTGCCCGGCGGCATGCATGGCATCGGCATCCAGCGGCTGGGGCACCCACCACACTTTTCCCGCCTCCAGAACCGCCGGGGCCCGACGGTTGAGGATGCGATAGACGTAAGACCGTTCCACTGCGGAAAACCGGGCATGAAATGTGTCGTCGACCTCCTCGGCCTCCACCACCGCCACCGGATGCGGCCGCAGGTGGGCGTTCAGGGCCTCCCGCACTTTCCGGGCCGGATCAGCGCGGACCAGATCGACATGCGCCACCTGACCATAAGCATGCACACCGGCGTCGGTACGCCCGGCAGCATGGGCGGTCACGGTTTCGCCGGTATAGCGCAGCACAGCCTGTTCCAGCGCGCCCTGTACCGACAGGCCGTTATCCTGCCGCTGCCAGCCGACAAACGGCCCGCCATCATATTCAAGGGTCAGTTTATAACGCGGCATTGCCCTGATTCTGCTGTTGGGAAGACAGTCCCCCGTGTGTAGCGCCTGCCGCCTGCCCCCGCAACGGCGATACCGGGAGAGCAGCGGATTTTCAGCATTCAGGGCTAGAAAATCTAATCACTCCCCCCATTGACGCCCCACCGACCGCAGATCAACACTGACCTCCGGCGGATCCAAGAGTCCGCCAGCTCCCCACCCCACGAGGTCATCATGTCGCTGCAAACCTGGCTGCTGTACGTCACCACAGTCTTCTTCGTGTCCGGCACCCCCGGCCCGAACATGCTGCTGACGATGACCCATGGCATTCATTACGGGGTGCGCCGCACCACGATCACCTGTCTGGGGCTGGCCAGTGGCCTCAGCCTGATTATGGCCGGATCCGCAGCCGGGCTTGGGGCCCTGCTGGCCGCGTCGGAAACGCTGTTTACCGTCGTCAAATATGCCGGGGCAGCCTATCTGGTCTATCTGGGTATCAAGGTCTGGCGGTCCACCCCCACCCCGGTATCGGAATCCGGTGGGGCCGCCGGGCAGCAGTCCGCCTGGGGTCTGTTCCGCAGCGGCTTTCTGGTGTCGATGAGCAACCCGAAAGCGTTTGTCTTCTTCACCGCGCTGTTCCCGCAGTTCATGGATGCCAGCCAGCCGCAGGCAGAACAGCTGGCGGTTCTGGCCGCCACCTTCTTTGCCATTGAGCTGTCGTGGAACTTTCTCTACGCCGCTGGCGGAGCCCGTATGGCCCGCTGGCTGAACACCGCCCGCCGCCTGAAGATGGTCAATCAGGTTTCCGGCGGCGTGTTCGTCGGGGCCGGTCTTCTGCTGACCAGTGTCTCGCGCTGATCCCACCCCATAAGAAACAGGCCGGAAAACCCCTTTCCGGCCTGTTTTATTTTATCTCAGTACGGTTCAGGCCAGTGCGGCTCAGGCCAGAACAGTTCCGGCTGACAGCGGTGTGCCCCGCAGAAAATCTGCGGTCGGCAGAGCCCCCTTTCCCGCCCGCTGCAGACTGAGCAGACGGACACAGGCCCCGTCACCGCAGGCCACCGCCAGCAGGTCATCGGCCACGGTCCCGGCAGACTGGCCGCTCCGGGTGGTCAGGGCTTCCGCCTGCAACACCTTGATCCGCTGACCATCACTCTCAAACCACGCCCCGGGGAACGGCGACAGACCGTTAATCTGGCGGGCGACATCCACCGCCGGGCGTGACCAGTCGATCCGGGCCTCCGCCTTGTCGATTTTGGCCGCGTAGGTCACGCCGTCTTCCGGCTGCGGGACCGCAGGCAGGGTGCCCGCCGCCAGTCGCTCAAGAGCGGTCAGGATCAGACCCGCCCCCTGCTGTGACAGCTGATCGTGCAGGGCGCCGGTGGTCAGGGTCGGGGTAATGGCAAGGGTGTCGGTCAGCAGCATCGGGCCGGTATCCAGCCCGGCTTCCATCTGCATGATGGTGACCCCGGTCTCGGCATCTCCGCTCAGGATCGCCCGGTGAATCGGGGCAGCCCCGCGCCAGCGGGGCAACAGGGACGCATGAATGTTGATACAGCCAAGACGCGGCGCATCCAGCACGGCCTGCGGCAGGATCAGCCCATAGGCTGCCACCACCGCAATATCAGCCTGCAGAGCGGCAAAGTCCGCCTGAGCCTCCGGCGTGCGCAGACTGACCGGATAACGCACAGAGATCCCCAGCGCTTCAGCAGCCTGCTGGACCGGGCTCGGCCGGTCTTTCTGTCCCCGTCCCGCCGGACGCGGGGGCTGACAGTAAACCGCAACCACATCATGACGGGCGGCAATCGCCTGCAGGGCGGGGACCGAGAAATCCGGGGTCCCCATGAAAATGACGCGCATCACGCCTCCTTCCGGGAGGACCGGGCCACCGGCACGTATTCCCCCTTCAGGTCCCCGACCTTCTTGGCCTTGGTCAGGCGGCGCACAATCATGTTGCGCTTCAGCGATGACAGATGATCAACAAACAGGGTCCCGTTCAGATGATCCATCTCATGCTGGATCACCACCGCCAGCAGGCCGTCGGCCTCCCGCTCCCGCAGTTCATTATGCTCGTCGAGATAACGGACGCGGATCCGCGCCGGGCGCATCACTTCGGCGTATTCTTCCGGCAGCGACAGACAGCCCTCTTCATAGGGGGCCAGATCCTCGGATTCCCAGACGATTTCCGGGTTGGCCATGCGGATCGGGGCCGGGTCTTCGCCCCGGTCAGCGGCATCCACCACAATCACCCGCTTCAGAACCCCCACCTGCGGGGCGGCAAGACCGACGCCGGGGGCGGCATACATGGTGTCCAGCATGTCATCCATCAGGGTGACGATGCTGGCATCAACCGCCTCGACCGGGGAAGCCTTGGTTTTCAGGCGCGGATCGGGGGCGACAATGATCGGAAGCAGGGCCATGGTCTGCCTTTGTGTTCGAAAAAACCGGAATGCGTCCGGCTGAGATAAGCCGCCGCGCCACTGAAATCAAGAAATCCTGACAGACCGGCCCGTCACCGGGGAGCCATCAAGGCCCCGCCGGGCAGAAAAAAGAGTGGCCCCTCTCCGGCAGGAGCAGGGCCACATCAAGGATCTCTCGACACGATCAAGGGGACACCATCCCTTATGGGCCATGACCTGAAAGCGGTCTGCTGGCCCCATCCCCGCCGGAAACCGGCAGAGGTCACTGCCGCCACAGGCAAGCCTTACGGCGGGGGCCCGTTCCCAGTACAGGGACCAGATACCCAGATACCCAGATACCCAGATACCCAGATACCCAGATACTCAGATACTCAGATCGAGCTTGCGCTGATCTTTCGGCTTCTGGGGTTGTGCCGGGGCCTGACGGGCGGCAATTCCCGCCAGTCCTTCAACCACCTGCGTCAGGGTAAAAGCTGCCAGACCGATTTCGCGGTCGGCTTCCACCAGACTGCTCTGCAGAGCGCGCTGACTGACATCATCCTGCGGCGAAATACCTGCCAGCGCGGTCAGCGCCGCCTGCCCCTGCCGCAACGTATCTGAGGCCCGGCGTGCAACCTCGGTGATAGCCTGCGCCATCGCCCGGCTCTGACTGTCTTTTTTGCCGCTGTCATTTCCGGCAGCCGTGCCGACCGGGGGCAGATCCTCCTGCTCGCCGGGGGCCGTCCGGTGAGAGGTCACTTCCGGCTGTGGCCCCAGCGGATTGCCGACCGGGGGAATATCCTCGACCTCACCGGAGCTGCTGCGGCTGGCAGCCAGTGCCGCAGCCGCCCGGCGGGCAGCCTGCTCGGCCTTATCATCCGTGTTACCGCCCGTTGCCCCGTTGCCGCCGTTCTGGCCGGACCCACTGTCCCCACCACTGCGGGCACCGGGCTCCGACGGGCTGATCCCCACCGGGGCAAGATCTTCCACCCGCTGGCCGGAGGCAATTTCAAACGAGGTCGGCTGCTGAATCTGCTGCGGAGCCGGGGCAGCGGACTGTGCCACCTGCGCCACCATCTCGGTGGCGGGCAACACCCCCCCATCGGTCACCGGCCGGGTGACCGATGCCGGAATGGCACCGGAGGCCGCATTGGCGGCAGCGGTGCCGCCGGCAGCCTCAGCCAGAACCTGCGCCGCGGCGCGGATACTGCGGGCAGCCCCGGCGACCTGCTGGGCTGCGGCACGGGCAGCAACCACATCATTGCGGCTGACCGCCTGCCGGGCCCCGGCTGCGGCCTCAACCCCGTCAAGACCGGCCAAAATCACCTGCTGGCGACCGGACTGCAGCAACTGTTGCCGGCGCTGACCGCTGTCGCCTGTCGCCCCATCCTCAAACGACCGGTCAGAGGACGACGAAGCCGACTGCGTGGCACTGAGCGACGCCGCGACCGACTCCAGCATCGCATCAAGGGACTGTATATGATTGACGTCTGTATCATCCCGCTTGCTGTGCGGGATTGCGAACGATGCGCCGACTGTGCGGGCGCGTTCGACCGGACCGATCATGGCTTCTGCCTCCAGGGTGTCGTCCCCGGAGAATCGGCGTCCTTGCACACGGGGCCTTAAATTACCCGCACACATCCGAAACCAACCGGGATTTTGACAGATCTCCAGCATGGTGCGACTTCTGGCACCAGTTAGGATGAATCTACCTGATCGTCGCGCGATCTGCCATACCGCGGAGGAACTACGACTCAGACCAACGGCGGCATCCCACCGGGGATACCGCCGTTCCGTGTGCGTGTAAAATCAGCCGAAGAGAAGGAAACAGCGGGGTTCAGGCCCGCCCGTCACTCCCCCTGCCCACGCGGGTCTCAGTATGTGGTGCGGACCGTATACGTCAGGGTTACACTTTTTCCCGCCGGAACCGGCACGGTCCAGACCGCCGCACGTCCATCCAGACGTTTTCCGGGCATCGACTCGGTGAGGATCTTCCAGTCTCCGCCCATCGGCTCAACCACTTCGACCGTCTCGGCGGTGGTTTTGGCGTTGCGCAGAATGATCTCGTGGCTGGTTTCCTGCGTGCGGTCACTGATCTGCACCAGATTGGTCAGCCGCCCGCCTGCCGTCAGGTCAAACGCGGCCCCCAGCGGCAGACGGGCAGTTCCGTCCACCGGCAGATCATTGAGCATCGTTGACCCCAGCAAGCGGGCCTGTCCCTTGGAGTCGGACTGGTACAGCCGCACGGCACCGCCCGGCACCGGCTGACCAATCCCCCCCTTGCCGGAGTTGGTCACGGTCAGGAACGACGGGATAGCCTGCGGCACCGCCGCTTCATCGCCGCTGTCACGGGTCCCCGCCCCTGTCACCACATAAACGGTCTTGGCGGGCAGGGCATCCGCCCGCAGCAGGGTAATCTGCCGGGTTTCATCCGGGGCCAGAGAAACCGGGTGATCGACGGTATAAAGATACACGTTCCCGAACGCCTCACGCTCCGGCAGCGCGGCCCGCTTTTCCATCATCGGGGCAGCCGCCATTGCCACCATCGGCGCCGGGCGCGGCGGGGGCATCAGATCATGCGCCGATGCCTCCACCTGCCCCGCCACCAGCGCCAGCTTCACCGCATTCCAGGGCTGACGGGTGGTATTGCTCAAGGTGGCGGCAGTGGTCAGCTGCGCGGTTTTGCCATCGGCAGAAAGATCAATCACGTGATCGGCTGACCATGACAGCCCCTCGGACAGATACCGCAGGGCCACCACCCCTGCCCCGGCAGAGGCCGCATCCGCCGAGACGGTCAGCGCCGGGGTCAGCGGCAGATCAGGCGGCAGGGCATCAAACAGGACCGCCCCCGGCAGGCCGAGGCGGATCTTGCCGTTGATCTCCAGCACCGGCTCCGGCTCCGCCCGCAGGACCCGGGCCTGTTCCTGCACTTCCTTGCCGTCAACCTGCCGGATCAGGGTAATCACCTTCCCCTCATGGGCCCGCAGCAGATCCTGCATCAGCGGCCGGGCCGGGCGCCATGCCTGCTCCCGCACTGCAAAGGCCGGGCCGGAAACCGGGACCACCCGCACACTGGGCGGAATCAGCCCGCTGCTGACATTGCCGAACGTCAACAGCGACTCGCCCTTATCCAGTGTCACCGGCCGCTGTTCCTCGATCAGGGCCGGACCGGCCTGATACAGGGTCATCGCCACGGCTGACCGCTCCGCCACCCCGGCAGCGGCGGCAGGCAGAGACAGCCCCCCGATCGCGGCCACTCCAGCCAACAGCAGAGCCGCCCGGTGACTGCGGCCAAACGCCGGACGAAAACGCGGAATGGTCTGGAAACGGGCCATAGCGGCAAACTCCTTCAGGAGAGAAAAGAACATTTCAGAAACGCAGGCCTTGGCAAGGCACAGGCGGCAGCGTACACAGGCAGTATCTCATCTCACAGCTATGGCGAGAATACGGTCAATGGGTGGCACAATCTGGGGAGATGGTCTGATCTGGGTGTTTGTGGTGGTGGCCATACTGGCCTGTGCCGGGGCGGTGGCCGCCATCATGGTTGCCCTGCGGGTGGCACGGCATGCCTCGCCCCTTCCCGGCGGAGGAGATTTCGACCAGACCGCCCGCGCCCTGTATTCCGCACAGGCGGAACTGGCCGGGCGGATGGCCCAGATGGCACAGGCGCAGGCCGCTGCCAATGCCCAGCTGGCAGAGCGGATGCATCATCAGGAACGGACGGTCTCCCGCGTGCTGGAAGAACGGCTGGCAGAAATGTCGCGCCGGGTGGGGGAGGGCCTGCATGTCACCACGGAACGCACCTTTGCCCACATGAATGCACTGGGCGAGCGGCTGGCGGTGATTGATGCCGCCCAGAAAACCATTCAGGATCTGTCCAGCCAGATCATCGGCCTGCAGGATATCCTGTCAAACAAACAGGCCCGTGGTGCCTTCGGGGAAGTGCAGCTGAATGACCTGATCACCGGCACCCTGCCGCCGTCGGCCTACCGCTTTCAGGCGGTGCTGTCGAACGGGCGGCGCGCCGATTGCCTGCTGGCCCTGCCCAATCCACCGGGGCCGATTGTGGTGGATGCCAAATTTCCGCTGGAAAGCTATTACGCCCTGCGCAATGCCGCTGACGACACCGGCCGGATCCATGCCGGGCGGGCCTTTGCCGCTGACGTGCTGAAACATGTGCGCGATATCGCCGAAAAATACATCATTGCCGGGGAAACCGCCGAGTCGGCCCTGATGTTTCTGCCGTCTGAAGCGGTTTATGCCGAACTGCACGCCAGCTTCCCCGAGGTGGTGGAAAAAAGCTACCGCGCCCGGGTCTGGATCGTCAGCCCCACCACCCTGATGGCCACCCTGAACACCGTACGGGCCGTGCTGAAAGACGCGCGGATGCGGGAACAGGCCGGGGTCATTCAGGGCGAGGTCGAAAAGCTGCTGGAAGACGTCAGCCGCCTGGACTCCCGGGTTGGCAAGCTCGCCACCCATTTCGCGCAGGCGCAGGATGATATCCGGCAGGTACAGATCAGCACCGATAAAATCACCAAGCGTGCCGAACGGATCGAAGATGTACAGATCGGCGATGACCGCAGCGCGCCGGACGCTGCCCCGCCCCAGCAGCAGCCTCTGACGGCCCCGCCCCGCCCCCAGCCGCCGGAACGCTGGGCCCGCGGGCCGATCGGCCACCCCGCACCCGGCCCACAGGGGCCGGGACCACAGACACAGGGCCGCCAGGAGCCTCAGGCCTGAATATTCAGGGTCTGGCCGCTGGTCACGGCAAGGCCCAGCGCCAGCCCTTCCACCTCGGCGGACATCTGTTCCACCACCCCACGGTATCCCCGGCCCGGCCTGTCCTCGGGCCGGGCTGCGCCGGAGGACGCCGCACCGCTCCCATCAGCCTGTTGCCGGGCCGCTGGGTCAGGCTCCTGCTCCTGCGGGCCGGGACGCAGTCCCCGTAGAATTGATACGATCTGACGGGCAAGGGCGACGGCCCGGGCAGCGTCCCCCTGCGCGGCCAGCAAAACCGGGTCAACCCCGGATCCCCCCGCATTCCCGGCGGAGGCCGACGCATCGCGCCCCTCCCCCTGCCGGGCCTGATCCTCCTGTCGGCGGGCAGCGTCCTGCTCTGCGGCATCAACAGTCCCGTCACCGTTCAGGTCCTGCCCGCTGGCCTGAAGAGCCCCCTGCGTGGCGGACCCGGTTGATACCGGCGTGACAGATCCATCAGCGGCAGCCCCGGCAGATGCAGACGAATCCGCCGCCGGAGCCGTTTCAGGGCCGGAGGCCGCCGCCGGACTGTCTCCGGCAGAGGCATCCCCCTGCTGCCCAGCTCCTGCCGCGCCGGACAGAAAAGCCGTGGCCGAAGCGGCATGTAACGTCCGCAGCGCCGCGCTGATATCGCGCAGAACCCCTTTGACCGCCTGCGCGATAGCCTTGGCACGGTCCACATCCCCGGCAGCAGCAGCGGTTTGCGCCTGCGTTTTCAGGCGCTCCATCTCTTTGCGGGCTTTTTCCAGCTTTCGGGCGGCTTCCGCCTGCTCTTCCTTCCGGCGGTCAGTCGCAACCTGCTGCTGACGGGACCGGCGGGCATCGTCCAGCGCCTTCTGACGAATATCCAGTTCCGTCTCAAAACGGTCTGCCAGACTTTGCGCCTGCAACAGGGATTTGCGCTGCGTTTCCGTCAGGCCGGTGAGATCCATCAGGGTGGAACGCGCACCGGAAGAACGGCGCTGCCGGGCCTTGCGCAGCAGCGTGAAATAGTCATCTCCCCCACCCAGGGGGTTTGACGGGACCTGCGAAGCCATGGCGTTCTGCCTTTTTCCGGGGTCTGAACTCTGTCTGTCACCGGAGTATTCTGACCCCAGCGCAGACCGATGATACCGGATTCGCCAGCCTCCGGCGAGAGGCTGGGTGCAAAACCGCCCTCCGTAATCTTATGGCGCGAACGAAACCGTTGCCACCGCCCGGTTCACCTTCTGCTCCGGCCAGATCTGAACATCGCCCGGGGCCCCGCTGTGCCCCAGAACGGTCCCCTGTCCCGGGGCGTCAAGCAGCACACGGCCCGCAGCATTCTGTACCTCAACCTTCCCTTCCAGCAGGAAGACATCAAGGGCACCGTCCAACGGCCCGCCCCAGAACTGCGTCCCCCGGATCCCCAGCGTCGCCACCGGCGTCCGCACCACGGCACCGGGGGTCGGCGATGCCACCAGCAGGAAAGCACCGTTCAGCAGGCTCATCACCTCCCGCGTGGTACCGGGGGGGCCGACCACCAGATCGTTCAGGGTCATCGCCCCATTGCCGCCCAGCGTCAGGTCCGAGTCATCCTGCAGGCGGGCCTGTACCCGGCTGTCTTTGGTCCCGGTCAGCAGGGTATCGCCTTTAAACAGGGCCGCTCCGGCCTCAAGGCGTCGGTTTTTTCCGTCAAAGGCAGCAGAGACCTCGCCCTGCACCTTCACCACAACCCCGACCTGTTCCCGCGCCTGCGCCGGGATCACCCCCGCAACCAGCATCATCACCGCGATGGCCGCCGCCACCATTCCCCAACGCCGCCAGATCATGCTGTCCGCTCTTTCCGTAAAAATCAGTTGCCATCACTACGCGGCAATCATACCCGCCGGATTACTCCGGCCCGACGATTACACAGGGCTGCGGACAAAAAGAAAAGACCCGCTGCACTGCAGCGGGTCCTTCCTCACAGGGCTGTGACCGGGCAAGCCGGATTACGCACCCATCTTGCGGCGCAGACGGCCATCCAGCTCTTCCAGGAACAGGGTGGTGGTCATCCACGGCTGTTCCGGGCCGATCAGGATCGCCAGATCCTTGGTCATCTTGCCGGCTTCGACGGCTTCGACGCAGACCGATTCCAGCGCTTCAGCAAACTTCACCACGTCCGGAGTGGCGTCGAATTCGCCACGGAACTTCAGGCCACGGGTCCACGCGAAGATCGAGGCGATCGGGTTGGTGGAGGTTTCCTTACCCTGCTGGTGCAGGCGGTAGTGGCGGGTGACGGTGCCGTGGGCGGCTTCGGCCTCGACGGTCTTGCCATCGGGGCTCAGCAGCACGGAGGTCATCAGACCCAGCGAGCCGAAGCCCTGCGCCACGGTGTCAGACTGCACGTCGCCGTCATAGTTCTTGCAGGCCCAGACGAAACCACCGGACCACTTCATGGCGCAGGCGACCATGTCGTCGATCAGACGGTGTTCGTAGGTGATGCCACGGGCCTTGAACTCGGCGGCGAATTCGGCGTCGAAGACTTCCTGGAACAGATCCTTGAAGCGGCCGTCATAGGCCTTGAGGATGGTGTTCTTGGTCGACAGGTACACCGGCCAGTTGCGCAGCAGACCGTAGTTGAAGCAGGAGCGCGCAAAGCCACGGATGGACTCATCCATGTTGTACATGCCCATGGCGACACCGGCGCCCGGGAACTTGAACACTTCGTACTCAACCGGCTCACCACCGTCTTCCGGGGTGAACTTCATGGTCAGGGTGCCCTTGCCCGGCACGCGGAAGTCGGTGGCGCGATACTGGTCACCGAAGGCATGACGGCCGATGACGATCGGCTGGGTCCAGCCCGGAACATAGCGCGGCACGTTCTTGCAGATGATCGGCTCGCGGAACACGGTGCCGTCGAGGATGTTACGGATGGTCCCGTTCGGGGACTTCCACATCTTCTTCAGCTTGAATTCTTCAACGCGCTGTTCGTCCGGGGTGATGGTGGCGCACTTGACGCCAACGCCGTACTGCTTGATCGCATTGGCGGAATCAATGGTGATCTGATCGTTGGTCTCGTCACGCTTTTCGATGCCGAGATCGTAGTACTTCAGGTCAACATCGAGGTACGGCAGGATCAGCTTGTCTTTAATGAACTGCCAGATGATCCGGGTCATCTCGTCGCCGTCGAGTTCGACGATCGGGTTGGCAACCTTAATCTTGCTCATTGGTCAGGCCCCTGTGGAGGTGAAGCAGGTTCAAAGCTGAAATCCGCCGGGGTGCGCCCCGATATGCCCACCCGGACGGGGCAGACACCCTGCCCCCTGCAGATGGTCACCACCGGCACCGGTTTGATGCCTCGGACGCCGCACATTATGCACAAGGCGGCGCTGATGCAAGCCGGAATGGTTTTCCCGGTGGGTGGGGTCACCCTGCCCGAAGGGGCAGGGTGAGGCAAACTGAGGCAAAGCAGCGGGTCCGCAACAGCCGGAACCGGTGCCAGACCCGGTGGTCAGAACCGTTCCGGCTGCGACGGCTGCGGGGTCACCGGCAGCAGAGCCCGGGCGGTTTCCAGCGCCTGCGGCGCGGTATCGACCACCGAGAACATGCCCATGTGCTTATCCCGGATAAACCCGGCCCCCTGCATCGACCGGCAGAACGCCAGCAGGCCGTCCCAGTACCCGGCAGTGTTAACCAGCACCACTGGCTTGTCATGCAGGTTGAGCTGCTTCCATGTCAGGATCTCGAAGGTTTCATCCAGTGTGCCGAATCCGCCCGGCAACACGGCGATGGCATCACTGCGGTCAAACATCATCCGCTTGCGGGTGTGCATGTCAGGGACCACATGCAGCTCGGTCAGCCCCTCAAGGGCAATTTCGGCAGTCTGCAGATGCTCAGGGATAATTCCGACCACCTCACCGCCGTGGGCCAGCACCGCACGGGCCACCACGCCCATGATACCGATACCGCCGCCGCCATAGATCAGCCGCACCCCGCTTTCCGCCATCGCCTTGCCCAGCGCCGCCGCGTCTTCGGCATAGGCTGGCAACACCCCCGGCGAGGCCCCGCAAAACACACACAGTGAACGCAATACCGCCATCGGATCGTCCTTTCCGTCATCCGCGCTGACAAACCGGGCGCACAATCGCGGCCCGGCAGAGCAGATGTCAAGAGACCCGGGCAGGAAGGGGGCGGGAAAGCGAAGAGATGGTGACACCCCCAGGCCCTGCGGTTTTCCCTTACCGTTCACCGGGTTACCGTGGGGTTACTGCAAAACGGTCATGACTGCTGCGTTGCAAAACAGTTCATCTCCCGTTCATGCTACTCACTGTTTCGTGATTTGCTGCCGGTGCCGTTCACCCGTTACCAACAGAGGTTGCCTGAAGCAGCCCAAGCGGCCTGCGGCCCGGCCCAACCAAAACCAATTTAACCCGGAGTATCCCGTCATGCGTGTTATCCAGGCCCTGACCCTCGGTGCTGCCCTGCTGGCCACCACTGCCGCCGCATCCTTTGCCGGTGACGCCGATGTCGTCAAATACCGCCAGAAGAACATGGAGATCATGGGCGCCCACATGAACTCCATTGCCGCCATCGTCAAAGGCGACGTCACCAACAAGGACCAGCTGGAAGCCCACGCCAAGGGCCTGTCCGCCGCTGCCGTGATGGCCCCCGGTGCCTTCAAGACCCAGGCGCAGACCAGCGAATCGACCGCAAAGCCGGACGTGTGGGCCGACTGGGCCAAGGTTGAAGCCGGGTTTGAAAGCCTGCGCACCAAGGCTGACGCCCTGGCCGTCGCGGCTGCTGCCGGGGATCAGGCTGCCATCGGCGCTGCCGTCGGCGATATCGGCAAGAGCTGTAAGTCCTGCCACGACAACTTCCGTGTGAAGAAGTAAGGCAGGTCCGGCATCAGGCCGGACCCAGAACAGGGCGGGGATCGGCAGGTCCCCGCCCTTTCTTTATAGGCCTCTCAGGGTTTTGCCCCGATCAGGGCTCCCACGCCGGTTTTCCTGAAAATTTTTCGGCCAGAAAATCAATAAACACCCGTACTTTGGCCGGTACAAAACGGGTGTGGGCATGCACGGCAAACACCGATGCCCGTTCATCCCGCCAGTCCGGCAGCACCTGCACCAGACGCCCGGCGCGGATGTCATCCCCGGCCATAAACATCGGGGAATAGGCAATGCCATGCCCGGCACGGGCCGCCGCAATAATAATCTCGCCGTTGTTGGCACGCATTTTCGGCTCGGCCACCCGTACGGAAATCTGTCGCCCTTCCGGCCCGGTCAGTTCCCAGATGCCTTCGCGCTTAAGGTAGGTGTACAGCAGACAGTCATGATTGATCAGGTCTTCGGGGCGATGCAGAGTCCCCCGGCGGGCCAGATACTCCGGGCTGGCCACCAGCACCCGGGAATTGCAGCACAGCCGTTTGGCGATCAGGCTGGAATCGGTCAGGGTGGCGATCCGCACCACCACGTCCACCCCCTCTTCCAGCACATCGACAAAGCGGTCAGACAGACTGAGTTCCGGGATCAGATCGGGATAGCGGTCCATAAACTCCGGCAGCAGAGGGCCGATATGGCGCACCCCGAAGGTCATCGGCACATTAATCCGTAAGATGCCGCGCGGGGCTGCGGCCAATGTACCGATCTCAGCCTCGGCTTCCTCCGCTTCGGCCAGTATCCGCTGGGCACGGGCATGAAACACCGCCCCGGCATCGGTCAGCGTCACCTGACGGGTGGTGCGGTTGAGCAACCGGACCCCAAGCCGCTCCTCCAGTGCTGCCACCTGCTTGCTGATCGCCGCTTTCGACAGATTCAGCCGTCTTGCCGCAGCTGAAAACCCGCCTTCGTCCACCACCCGGACGAACACTTCCATCACTGACAGACGATCCACCGCCCACCCCCATCGTTTCCGTATGGGAGACAATCTTATTCCCCCAAGCCGGATTGTCCAGAAACGTGGGAGGCGTATCTTAACCCCATCAGCCCACCCGACAGGCTCACCGCCGATCCCGGCGCCGCCATATCAGGAGACACCCCATGGCCCGCGTTCTCGTCCTCTACTACTCCTCCTACGGCCACATCGAAACCATGGCCAAGGCGATTGCCGAAGGTGCCGCCAGTGTTGAAGGCACCACCGTCGACATCCGCCGCGTGCCGGAACTGGTGCCGGATGAGATCGCCCAGAAGTCGGGCATCAAACTGAATCAGGAAGCCCCGGTTGCCACCGTTGAAGAGCTGGCCAACTACGACGCCATCATCTTCGGCACCCCGACCCGCTTCGGCATGATGGCGGCGCAGATGCGCAACTTCCTCGATCAGACCGGCGGACTGTGGTTCAACGGCAAGCTGATCGGCAAGGTCGGCAGCGTATTCGTGTCCACCGCCACCCAGCACGGCGGTCAGGAAAGCACCCTGCTGTCGTTCCACACCACCCTGCTGCACCACGGCATGGTCATTGTCGGCCTGCCGTACTCCTTCCAGGGCCAGACCACTCTGGCGGAAGTGACCGGCGGCAGCCCGTATGGCGCCACCACTCTGGCCGGGGGCGACGGCTCCCGTCAGCCGTCCGCCAACGAACTGGACGGTGCCCGCTTCCAGGGCCGTCATGTGGCGGAAATCGCCACCAAACTGCACGGCTGATCTCCCGGTCCGCCCCCCTGCCCCCAGACGGGGGTGCGGACCGTCACCTTCTCCGCTCCCCCTGCCGCCGGACCGGACCCCTATAACCGCCCGGCGGATCAGACTCCCCACCCCTTTTTGACAGGAGAGGCCGCGATGCTCGACCTTCGTCCGTTTGACTCCCTTGGGCGTTTTGAGATCGACTGGCTCTCCGCCCGCTATCACTTCAGCTTTGCCAACTACCACGATAGCAGTCGCATGGGCCTTGGGCCGTTGCGGGTCTGGAATGATGACACCGTCCGGGCCGGGGGCGGCTTTGATCCCCACCCGCACCGCGACATGGAAATCATCACCTACGTCCGCAACGGTGCGATCACCCACCGCGATAATCTCGGCAGCCATGGCCGGGTGCCGAAGGGCAGCATTCAGGTAATGAGCGCCGGAACCGGGATCGTCCATTCCGAGTTCAACCTCGACCCCGACGACATGACCCTGTTCCAGATCTGGATTCATCCCAACCGCCGTGGCCTGACTCCGCGTTGGGAGATGCGCGACTTTCCGACCGAACCGGGCACCCTGCATACGCTGGCCTCTGGACGGGATGCCGATATTGCAGCCGGGGCCATCCCGATCGCGCAGGATGCTGCCGTTCTTGGTGGGGTGCTGCCGAAAGGGGCGTCGTGGGTGACGCCGCTGCATGGCCGCGGGGCTTATCTGGTTCCGACCTTCGGCAGCCTGATAGCAGAAGCCGGGAGCAAAACCGTCACCGTCAACGCCCGCGACGGCCTGCTGGTGCAGGGCGAAGCCGGTCTGACCCTAACCGCGCAGGAAGACACCGAAGTCACCCTTGTTGACGTTGCTCTTCCGGAATAATCAATCCCGGACTCCCTGTAAAAACGTCGGGCGCGGCGGGTTCTCCCCACCGCGCCCGATGTCTGTTTCAGGGTATCCTTACAGACTGGTGAAATCCAGCCCGACATCCAGCGTTTTAGCGCTGTGGGTGAGGAAACCGAGAGAAATCAGGTCAACTCCGGTGGCCGCCACCTCGTTGACGTTATCCGGGGTGATACCGCCGGAGGCTTCGGTGGTCAGCCGCCCGGCCACCATCGCGACCGCCTGCCGCAGTACCGGCGGCGGCATGTTGTCCAGCAGCACCGCATCGGCCCCGTTGTCCAGTGCCAGCAGCTCCGCCAGCTGTTCCAGCGTATCGACCTCGACCTCAACCTTGACCATATGGCCAAGGCGGTCGCGCACCCGGCGCACCGCTTCGGTGATCGAGCCGGCCACACCGATGTGATTGTCCTTGATCAGCACGCCGTCATCCAGACCGAACCGGTGATTGGTGCCGCCACCGACACGGACCGCCCACTTCTCCAGAATCCGCAGTCCCGGCGTGGTCTTACGGGTGCAGGCGATCCGCGTTCCATGCGGAGCGGCCTGATCAACGCAATGCCGGGTCAGGGTGGCAATACCGGACAGACGGCCCATCAGGTTCAGGGCAACCCGCTCGCCGGTCAGAATCCCACGGGCCGGGCCGGACACCTCAGCCACCACCGTACCGGCGGTGATGGTGTCGCCGTCTCTGGCGTGCAGGGTCACCTCCACCGCCGGATCAACCAGCGCGAACACCCGGCGCGCCAGTTCCAGCCCACAGACAACACCAGCCTGACGGAAGGTGAAGGAACAGCGGGCGGTCAGTCCGTCGGGGGCAATGGCGTCGGTGGTGATATCCCCGGCGCGACCCAGATCTTCCCGCAGGAAGCCTTCAAGCAGCGGGTCGATGATCAGGGCGTGCGGCATGCTCATTTGTCAGGAGTCTCCTGAAAAGAATGGGATACGGAAACCGTATCACGGAAGGCAGATCACGGAAGATGGATCAGGTGGCAACCACAGCCAGCGCTGCAGACTGCCCATCCTCACCCAACCGCTGGGTCATGCGCCGGGCGAGGGCCGGATTGACCTCGGGATAATCGCGCCGCCAGTGGGCCCCACGGCTCTCGCGGCGGCGCAGGGCTGCATCGGTCACCAGACCGGCAATGGTCAGCAGGTTGCGGGCCTCCACCGCCTGACGGATCTCCGCCTGACTGGCATCCATTGGCAGCGGCTGCAACGGCACGGCGGCAATCTGCGCCGCGACGGCCGAGAGACCGGCTGCATCGCGGACCAGACCCACCTGCTGACTCATTCCCGCCCGCACGGCCTGCACCGGCCCGGCGTCCACACGGGACAGCACCGGCACCGGAGTCGACAGATCCACCGCCGTCACCGCCTGCGGACGGGACAGGGTCGCCCGCAGATCCGCCGCCACCTGCCGGGCAAACACCAACCCTTCGAGCAGGGAATTCGACGCCAGACGGTTGGCCCCATGCACCCCGGTGCAGGCAACCTCACCACAGGCCCACAGCCCGGACCGGCTGGTGCGCCCACGCGGGTCGGTGACGACCCCGCCCATGGCATAATGGGCAGCGGGGGTGACCGGCACAGGATCGGTCAGCGGGTCCAGTCCGGCAGCGGCACAGACCTCCATCACCTGCGGGAAACCGGAAACACCTTTGGCCTTCAGGGCCGGGCGCAGATCAAGACGAACCGCCTCCCCTGCCGCAATCCGCTGTCCGACGGCACGGGCCACCACATCACGGGGGGCCAGATCCGCCAGCGGATGCTCAGCGGCCATAAAAGCGCCTCCGGCAGCATCCAGCAGCACCGCCCCGGCCCCGCGCAGGGCTTCAGTCAGCAGCGGCAGCCGGGCCCCGGAGCCATCGGACACCGCCAGCGCGGTCGGGTGAAACTGCATGAACTCCAGATCGGCCAGCATCGCCCCGGCCCGGGCGGCCATCACCAGCCCGTCGCCGGTGTTTTCCGCCGGATTGGTGGTATCGCGCCACACCATGCCCCAGCCGCCACTGGCCAGCACCACAGCCCGGGCAGCCAGAACCTGCCAGCCAGCCGGGCCATGAACCTGCACCCCGGCAATGCGGCCATCGGCTTCCACCAGATCAACCGCCAGCGTATCGGTCATCACGGTGATGTGGTCGGCAGCCTGCACCGCCGCCGCCAGCCAGTCCGCCACCACCCGTCCGGTGCGGTCGCCCTGGGCATGGATGATCCGGTCAACCGAATGGGCCGCCTCACGCCCCAGCAGCGGCGCCCCGGTGCCGTCCCGGTCAAAGGGCAGCCCCCGGTCGATCAGATCGCGCACCGCCACCGCCCCCTGACGGGTCAGCAGCGACGTCACCACCGGATCTGTCAGCCCGGCCCCGGCAGCCACCGTATCGGCCAGATGCATTTCCGGCGAGTCGCCTGCCCCCAGCGCCGCGGCAATGCCGCCCTGCGCCCAAGGGGTAGAGCCCGAGGCCAGCGCCCCGGTCTTGGTCACCAGAACCACCGGCAGCGGCGCCAGCGCCAGCGCCGCACTCAGTCCGGCCACACCGGACCCTATCACCACCACGGGAGCAGACATCTGCGCCTCCTGCCGTCTTACAATGACGGCGTGTTGTGTTATCTCTTCAGAGCTTGTCAGCGGCCGACCGACAGCATCCGCTCCACGCTGGCGCGGGACCGTTCGATCAGATGAGCGGGCACTTCGACGCGGGGCTCCAGCGTCCGCAGGCTGGCGGCGATGTTCTCCAGCGTGATCCGCTTCATGTGCGGGCACATGTGACAGCTACGCACGAACTCCACCGCCGGATTGGCCGCGATCAGGTTATCCCCCATCGAGCATTCGGTGATCAGCAGCACCCGGGCCGGTTTTTCCTTGGCAACGAAATCAGCCATCTGTGCGGTGGACCCGGCAAAGTCGGCGGCCCCGATCACTTCCGACGGACATTCCGGGTGGGCAATGACCGTGATGTCACCATCGTAGTCAGCACGGATCGAGTTGATATCACTGGCAGAATACTGCTCATGCACTTCACAGGCGCCATCGAAGGGAATGATGTTCACCTTGGTCTGCGACTGCACATAGGCCGCCAGATATTTATCGGGCAGGAACAGTACACTGTCGCTGCCGGTTTCAGCGGCAATCGCCTCAACGATCTTCACTGCGTTGCCCGAGGTACAGCAGATGTCAGCCTCAGCCTTCACTTCTGCCGAGGTGTTGACATACACACAGACCGGCACACCGGGGTGTCTGGCCCGCAGCGCCCGCACATCGACGGCGGTGATCGAGTCGGCCAGCGAACAGCCCGCGCGCATGTCGGGCATCAGCACCACTTTATGCGGGTTCAGAACCTTGGCGGTTTCCGCCATGAAGTGGACACCGGCCATGACAATCACGTCGGCTTCGGTGCCGACGGCTTTCTGGGCCAGCGCCAGCGAGTCGCCAACGATATCGGCAACACCGTGGAAGATTTCCGGCTTCATATAGTTATGGGCCAGAATCACCGCATTCCGCTCGGCCTTCAGGCGGTGAATTTCTTCCACCACCGGCACAATCAGCTTCCATTCCACCGGGGTCAGGCTGTCACGCATACGGCCATAGATGGCATCGAGATCAAGACGGGGCTGAACGGTCATAACGCTGCGGTCCCTTTCAGACCTTCCGACGCAGACAGACACAGGCGACGCCGGAATGACGAGATGGCGAATTATGCTTGTTTCGAGCACTCTATAAATGCTCACTTGGAGCATAAATTTAATGCTCTTATAGAGCATAAAACGCAGAACTGCAACATTTCACGGAATGGGGTTTCTCTCCCCCCTCAGTCCCGGGTGGCGGCGGGCAGGCGCAGGGCAGCCCGCAGACCACCGAGATCCGGCGAACGGTCCAGCGTCAGGGACCCTCCGCTGGCCCGGGTCAGATCATCGACGATCGACAGACCGAGGCCACTGCCGGGCTTGCTCTCATCCAGCCGCATCCCGCGCCGCAGCACTTCGGCAATCCGGTCATCGGGGATCCCGGGGCCGTCATCCTCGACGGTCAGCAGCAGCATCCCGTTGTCTTCCCCGGCCCGGATCATCACGGTCCGCTTCGCCCACTTGCAGGCGTTATCGACCAGATTGCCAAGGATTTCTTCCAGCGTGTCCTGCTGCCCCCGGAAGGCGGGCGGATCATCGTCCAGATCCAGATCGAAATGATGATCGTGCAGACGCTGCATCACCCGCAGCAGACGCTCCACCGACGGCACAACCGGGGTTGCCAGACTCCGCACTTCGCTGGCGGCCTGCGCCCGGGCCCGGGCAAGATGGTGATCGACATGGCGGCGCATGGCATCCACCTGCTGACGCAGCAGCATCGCCCCTTCGTGATCCCCGCGTTCTTCCAGCGCCTCGGCCTCATTGGCAATGATCGCCAGCGGAGTTTTCAGGGCGTGGGCAAGGTTCCCGGCCTGTGTCCGGGCAGTGTCAATCATCTGACTGTTGTGCACCAGCAGGGCGTTCAGGTCGTCAACCAGCGGCTGCACTTCCACCGGATACCGGCCTTCCAGCGTCGCCCGGTTGCCGCTGCGGATCTGCACCAGCGCCAGCCGCAGCCGCCGGAATGGCGTCAGCCCGAAAGTCACCTGCCCCCAGACCGCCAGCATGATCCCCAGTGCCAGCAGGCCGAGGGAAAAAGCAATGGTCTGGGTGAATCCGCCAAACAGGCGGCGCAAGCCGGACTCATCCCGCCCGACCAGCAGCCGGAACGGATAGGGAGCCTCAGGGATCGTGATCACCCGCTCCACCACCAGCAGGCGCTGGTTGCCGGGGCCGATGGCGCGGTGAATATGGATCAGCCCGTCATCACGGGTGGAGGGATTCTGGACCCGGATCACCTCATCCCACAGCGACCGGGACCGCATCTCGATTCCCTGCGGGCTTTCGATCTGCCAGTACATCCCCGACAGTGGCCGCTGGAACAGCGGTTCCGGCACCAGAGACCGCAAGACCGGGTCACCACCCGGGGTAATTTCCAGATTCGCGGCCATGTGGTCGAGGGCCAGCACAAGCCGGCCGACCATCTGCCGTTCGACATAGCTTTCAAACAGAGCCTGAAGACCAACCCCGGCCAATGCCAGTGCCACCACCACCCAGACGGCGGCACTGGCCAGCAGGCGGAGACGCAGGGACCGCCACACCTCAGGCCGGATCCTGCGCGGTCTCGGTCCGGGATTCCATGCGATAGCCAAGACCGCGCACGGTATGGATCACATCGACCCCCAGCTTACGGCGCAAGCGGCCGATAAACACCTCGATGGTGTTGGAGTCGCGGTCAAAGTCCTGCGCATACAGATGTTCGGTCAGCTCGGTGCGGGACACCACCTTGCCCTGATGGTGCATCAGGTAGGCCAGCAGACGGTATTCGTGACTGGTCAGCGACAGCGGAATCCCGTCAACCGAAACACTGGAAGAGCGGGTATCGAGCCGAATCGGGCCGCAGACCAGTTCGCTGCTGGCATGACCGCTGGCCCGGCGGATCAGCGCCCGCACCCGGGCCAGCAGTTCTTCCATCCGGAACGGCTTGGCGAGGTAATCATCGGCCCCGGCATCGATGCCATCAACCTTTTCCTGCCAGCTTGAGCGCGCGGTCAGAATCAGCACCGGCGTCGCCAGACCGGCAGCCCGCCAGCGCTTCAATACGGTCAGGCCATCCAGTACCGGCAGCCCCAGATCCAGCACCACCACGTCATAGGGTTCGGTCTCGCCCATGTAGTGGCCATCTTCGCCATTCTCGGCGGTGTCCACCGCATAACCCTGCGCAGTCAGGGCCCGGACCAGCTGGGCCAACAGGGTCTGTTCGTCTTCTATGACCAGTACACGCATTATTCCGGGGTCCTGTCATCGGTCACCGGATGGGTTTCCGGCGCGTCATCATCTTCATCATCCAGCCCGAACCACGACAGCACGCCAAACGGGCCGGACGGCTGCGGGGCCGCGCCGTTGCGCACGTCGCGGCGGCTGTCCTGCGCCCCCATCCAGCGTTCCTGCCGCTGCATCGGGGCCACTGCGGCAAGGACCTTGGGATCCCCCCGGTACCAGCGGGCCAGATCATGCCCCCGGGCCTTGACCAGGGTCAGGGTGGTGGCATCGTACTTCAGCTTCAGGATGCTGCCGCTGGGGGTCAGCATTTTCAGTTCATAGACCCAACGGTCATCATCGTCATCAAGCTCCGCCTCCAGCATCTGGGCGTCAAAATCCTTCTCGGCCTTCACCAGCAGCTCCCGCAGCGGCACGGCCTTACCGGCCTGCATGGCCCGGCGGGCCTGCTCATGATCCGGCGGGCGGACCGTTGACGGGCGGGACCGGTCATCGCCCCGCGCCGGATCATCGGGACAAAGCAATGTCCCGGTCACCGCGACCGCGCCAAGAGCGACAATGAGAGAAAGGGCGAAGCGTTTCATACCGGAAAGACTAGCACTGACACCTGAATGCGTGCTGAACTGAAAATCAGACCGTCACTGTGCCGATGTTCGCCTCTGTCCGCAACCTTTGCCGGATCCGGCGGCAGGAAGACGGCAAACGGGGGGATATGCTGCAACCATGAACGACGCCAGAATCGAAGTCTGCGTCTTTGACGCCTATGGCACGCTGTTTGACGTTCATTCTGCGGTCCGACGGGCCGGGTCGGCCCTCGGCTCCCGCGCCGGGGCCATCTCGGCCCTGTGGCGCAGCAAACAGCTGGAATATACATGGGTGCGCAGCCTGATGCACCGCTACGCCGATTTCTGGAGCTGTACGGAAGAAGCGCTGGATCACGCCCTGACCGTTTACGGCGGAGCTGATCCCACCATACGGAATGCCCTGCTGAATGCCTACCGGACGCTGGATGCCTATGCCGACGTCCGCCCGGCGCTGGAGCGGCTGCGGGACCGGGGCAAGCGGCTGGCCGTGCTGTCGAACGGCACGCCGGAGATGCTGAAACAGGCGGTCGAGGCCGCCGGGCTGGCTGATTTCGGGATGCTGCTGCTGTCCGTGGACGGACTGCGGGTGTTTAAGCCCGACCCCCGGGTCTATGCGCTGGCTGGTGATGCTCTTGGCATTTCCCCGCAGGCAATCAGCTTCCAGAGTGCCAACGCCTGGGATGTCGCCGGGGCAACGGCTGCCGGATTGCACGGGGTATGGATCAACCGGATCGGCGCAGCCCCGGAATACGGGGGGGCAACCAAGATGCTGCCCTCTCTGGCCGGGCTGCCGGAGCTGGTCAGATAATATGCCTGCCGGTCAGCAGGGCACGGGGCATCAGTCCCGGTGATAGGGGTGACCGTCGAGAATACACTGGGCCCGGTACAGCTGCTCTGCCAGCAACCCACGCACCAGCATATGCGGCCAGGTCATCACCCCGAAGCTCAACAGCAGATCGGCCCGCTGCCGCACGGCGTCGGAATGACCGTCAGCCCCGCCGATCAGAAAGGCGACACAGGGCACCGCCTCATCCCGCCAGCGGCCGAGTCGGTCAGCAAAGGTCCGGCTGTCCAGTGCCTTGCCGCGTTCATCCAGAGCCACCACCCGAGCCCCGGCAGGGACGCAACCCAGCAGCAGCTCCCCCTCCCGCGTCATCCGCTCGGCGACGGGCAGGGGGCGCTTTTCCTCGACCTCACGGACCGTCAGGCCCCCGCGCAGCCGCCCGGCATAATGCTCGAACAGACTGCGCTCCGGCCCGGCCTTCGACCGGCCAACAGCGGCAAGAAGAGACTGCATCCCAGGTCTGAATCAGGAGAAATCAGCAGAATCCGGGCCCGGCACGCCAAGGCTGGCGGCATAGGCGTCCCGGCTGGACTTTTCCCCGACCGGGGCAGACAGGCTGGTGCCTCCCCACATCTTTTCAAGATTGTAGAAGGCGCGCACTTCCGGACGGAACAGATGCACCACCACATCCCCGGCATCCAGCAGGACCCAGTCACAGGTCTGAGTGCCTTCGACCTGCGCATACAGGCCCATGCCCTTCAGTTTTTCCTGCAGGTGGTCCGCCATGGCGGCAACATGGCGCGGCGAACGGCCGGAGCAGATAATCATGGTGTCGGCAAACGAGGACTTGCCGCGCAGATCCAGCACGATGATGTCTTCGCCCTTGTCGGCATCCAGCGAGGCTTCGATGAACGCAGCCACCGACATGCCGGGCTGCACCGCGTCAACGGTTGTAGAAATGGTGGAACTCCTGTCCGGATCGCGGACTGATGATTGAGGAAAGAAAAGGGTACACAAATAAAAAGACACTACATCGCCACCGCCCGCAAGGCGGTGGAAGATGCAGGATGTCGGCGGATTGGCAGGAACACCCACGCCGGTGGCGGCAGATCCGCCAGCCGATGGGCCCGCCACGCCGGGCAGCGGGCAGCGGCCAGACGGTGGGCTGCCTGCCCGGCCAATGCCGCCCCAGAATACGGCCCCCGGTCAAGAATCGCAACCGGCACCGTCCGGAAGATCTCGGTCCAGCGGTGCCAGTGCGGTATCTGCACCAGATTGTCAGCCCCCATCAGCCAGACAAAGGCCACCTGCGGAAAACGCTGCCGCAGGGTGTGCAGCGTATCCACAGTATAGGTGGACCGGAACGCCTGCTCCGGGGCCCAGATCCGGATCCGCCGCTCTGCGGCCACAACCCGGCGAGCCAGTTCCAGTCGCTGCGCCAGCGGGGCCGTTCCGGTCCGCGCCTTCAGCGGATTCTGTGGTGACACCAGCCACCAGACCTCATCCAGCCCCAGCCGGGTCAACGCCATCTTGCTGATATGAAGATGTCCCGCGTGGGCCGGATTAAACGACCCGCCCAGCAGCCCGACCCGCCGCCGCCGCGAGTCGCCCCACGCTGACGGCGGCACAGGACCAGATGGAAGGATTACGGGCGGCACTGTCCGTTTCCGCGTACTTTGTACTTAAAGGTGGTCAGCTGCTCCACCCCAACCGGGCCACGGGCATGCAGCTTCCCGGTCGAAATGCCGATCTCCGCCCCCATGCCGAACTCCCCGCCATCCGCGAACTGGGTAGAGGCATTCCACATCAGAATCGCCGAGTCGAGGGCGTTCATGAACGCTTCCGCCGCATCGGCATCCTCGGTCAGGATCGCTTCAGTATGCTGGCTGGAGTGGGCACGGATATGGGCGATGGCCTCGTCCAGACCATCCACCACCTTCACCGACAGGATCGCATCGAGATATTCCGTGTCCCAGTCTTCCGGCGTTGCCACCTGCATCGACGGCACCAGCGCCCGCGCCGCGTCATCACCCCGCAACTCACAGCCCGCCGCCTGCAGATCGGCGGCAATGCCGGGCAGCAGAGCCGGGGCAATCGCCCGGTCAACCAGCAGGGTTTCGGTTGATCCGCAGATGCCGGTACGGCGCATCTTGGCGTTCATCACCACCGCCTTCGCCATCGCCGGGTCAACCCGTTCGTGCAGATAGGTATGGCAGATCCCGTCAAGGTGTTTGAACATCGGGATCCGGCTTTCAGCCGATACCCGCTCAATCAGGGATTTTCCGCCACGCGGCACAATCACATCCACGTACTGGTCCATCCGCAGCAGCAGGCCGACCGCCGCCCGGTCAGTGGTCGGTACCATCTGGATGGCATCGCGCGGCAGCCCGGCTTCGTCCAGACCGGCGTGCAGACAGGCGAGAATCGCCAGCGAGGAATGATAGCTTTCCGACCCACCGCGCAGAATAGCGGCGTTGCCAGCCTTCAGGCACAGTCCGCCCGCGTCGGCGGTAACATTGGGGCGGCTTTCATAAATGATGCCGATCACCCCCAGCGGAGTCGAGACCCGGTCAATCGTCAGGCCATTGGGGCGCTGCCACGACGACAGCACTTTACCCACCGGATCCGGCAACGCCGCAATGTCTTCCAGACCTTTGGCCATCGCTTCAATACGGGCATCATTCAGCAGCAGACGGTCCAGCAGCGCCGGTGTCAGCCCTTTCGCCGTTCCCGCAGCCATATCTTTAGCATTGGCATCGCGGATGGTGGCAGCACCGGCCCGGATAGCAGCGGCGGCGGCGGTCAGGGCAAGGGTGCGTCGCGGTGACGGCGCGGCAGCCAGAGCGGTCTGGGCCGCCCGGGCCTTGCGGCCAAGGTCGGTCATCTGCGCTTCAAGGGTCTGCTGCGTGGTCATCACGGGCACCTTTCGTTTTAGCCTGTTGGGGTGGCCTGTTGGGGTAACGTCTTGGGAATTCAGTCGATAGCAAGGTCGTCGCGGTGGATCAGCTCCTCGCGACCACGGTAGCCGAGGATATCCTCAATTTCCGAACTCTGGCGGCCACGGATGGCACGGGCATCCTCAGCACTGTAAGCGGTCAGGCCCTTCCCCAGCAGAGTACCGTCAGCGGTTTTCACCGCCACCGCATCCCCGCGCTGGAAGTCGCCCTCAATGGCAGTCACCCCGGCAGGCAGCAGGGAACGCCCGTCGCGCAGGGCCTTCACCGCCCCGGCATCGACAATCACACTGCCCAGCGGTTTGATCGCGCCGGAAATCCACTTTTTGCGGGCCGCGCGCGGGGTGGTGGAGGGCAGGAACCAGGTGCAGGGCCCCCCTTCGGTCAGGGCCTGCAGCGGATGCATCGGCTTGCCCGGCGCAATGGCCATCGCACAGCCCGCCCCCATGGCAATCTGCGCCGCCAGCAGCTTGGTCACCATCCCACCGGTGCCGACTCCGGGCCGGGCCTCACCCGCCATGGCCCGCACGTCCGGCGACAGTTCGCGCACTTCCGGGATCAGCCGGGCGGTGGGATCAATCTTCGGATCAGCGGTGTAAAGACCATCAATGTCAGAGAACAGCACCAGCGTGTCAGCCCCGCACATCATTGCGACACGGGCCGCGAGACGGTCATTGTCGCCAAAGCGGATTTCCGTGGTGGCGACGGTGTCGTTTTCATTGATGACCGGCAGCGCCCCCAGCTTCAGCAGAGTGTCGAGGGTGGCGCGGGCATTCAGGTACCGGCGGCGGTCTTCCGAGTCGCCAAGGGTCAGCAACACCTGAGACACGATGACCCCATGATGGGCCATCACATCCTGATAGGCATGGGCCAGACGGATCTGACCGGTGGCGGCGGCAGCCTGCTTCTCTTCCAGCTTCAGCACACCGTCAGGCAGACCGAGGTGGCGGCGGCCAACGGCCACCGCCCCGGAAGACACCACCACCACCTCCACCCCACGCTGGCGCAGGGCGACGATATCTTCGGCCAGACTTTCCATCCACTGACGGTGGACGTGGCCGCTACGCTGGTCGACCAGCAGGGCCGAACCAATCTTGAGAACCACGCGACGGGCCTGCGACAGGCGATCACGGGAAAGCAGGGGTTCGGCCACAGCGGTCATGGACGCCATTCTCCGTCTTCGGTGAGAGGAGTGGACCAGCCTTTCTCCTCGTCGTCTTCATCCTCATGGGCTTCAGCGGCATCGTCTTCATCGACGATTTCGTCATCCCAGTCCTCGTCGTCCCAGTCCCCGCCTTCGTCATCATCGGCCACCGGCAGATGTTCAAAGCGGCGGATCCCGGTGTTAGAGGCCTCACGCGGGCCAAAGCCCCGCGCTTCACGGTCGGATTTCACAAACTCATTCAACGCCCGCAGGATATCGGTCAGATTCATCCCGGCGATGCTGGACATCGCCATCACCGGGCGGCCCCCGGCAGCCTCACTGACAATCCGGCACTGCTCTTCCGTCAGCTCCGGGAACAGGGCGTCGATCTTGTTCAGCACAATGATTTCCGGCTTGCCGACCAGATTGCCACCATACGCTTCCAGCTCATGGCGGACGATGCGGTACGATTCGCCCGGATCATCGGCGGTGCCGTCGATCAGATGCAGCAGCACCGCAGTCCGTTCAATGTGCCCCAGGAAGCGGTCACCAAGGCCGTGGCCTTCATGCGCGCCTTCGATCAGGCCGGGAATATCGGCAATGACAAATTCATCGCCATCCACCGACGCCACCCCCAGATTCGGGTGCAGGGTGGTGAAGGGATAGTCCCCGATCTTCGGGCGGGCGCGGGTCACAGCGGAAAGGAACGTGGACTTCCCCGCATTCGGCAGACCGACCAGACCAACGTCAGCGATCAGCTTCAGACGGAGCCACACCTCAATTTCCTCGGCCGGTTCGCCGGGGTTGGCATGGCGCGGGGCCTGATTCGTCGACGACTTGAAGCGGGCGTTCCCCCAGCCCCCGTTGCCGCCGCGCAGCAGAACCACACGCTGACCGGGCTCAACCATATCCGCCAGCAGGGTTTCTTCCGATTCGTCGAACACCTGCGTGCCGACCGGCACCTTGATGATGCAGTCGTAGCCGTCACGGCCGGTCATGTTGCGCCCGGCGCCATCGTGACCGCGTTCGGCTTTGAAATGCTGCTGATACCGGAAGTCGATCAGGGTGTTCAGGTTGGCCGCAGCCTCCAGAATCACGTCGCCACCGCGTCCGCCATCCCCGCCATCGGGGCCGCCGAATTCGATGAACTTTTCCCGACGGAAGCCGACGCAGCCATTGCCGCCGCCACCGGACTTCACAAAGATCTTCACCTGGTCGAGAAACTTCATGACTCTGACCCTTCCCTTAAATCCTGAACACCAGACAGTACCGGGACCATCAGAACACCAAAAAGGGGAATGGTATTCCATTCCCCTTTTCGACCGAAGATCCGGTGCGGATCGGTGTTATTCGGCCGCTTCGGCCGCCGGAACTACCGACACGAAGGTGCGGCCCTTGAAGCCCTTGTGGAACTTCACATTGCCGTTCACCACCGAGAAAATCGTGAAGTCGCGGCCGAGGCCAACGTTCTCACCCGGGTGCCACTTGGTGCCACGCTGACGGATGATGATGTTGCCGGCGAGCACAGCTTCGCCGCCGAACTTCTTGACGCCAAGGCGTTTGCCTTCGGAGTCGCGGCCGTTACGGGACGAACCGCCTGCCTTTTTATGAGCCATTGCTCTGCTCCTTTAAACTCTGCGCTACGCGCGAATATCAGCCGGTGATGCCGGTGATCTTCACCAGAGTCAGGTACTGGCGATGACCGTTCTTGCGGCGATAGTTCTGGCGACGCTTCTTCTTGAAGACGATCACCTTTTCGTCACGGAACTGCTCCAGCACTTCAGCGGTGACGGCGGCGCCGTCAACCACCGGAGCGCCGACCTTGTCGCCGACCAGCAGGACCTGGTCGAACGTCACGGAAGCGCCAACGTCGGCAGCGAGCTTCTCAACCGCGACGATGTCGTTCTGGGCGACCTTGTACTGCTTGCCGCCGGTCTTGATGACTGCGAACATGATGGTGCAACCTTTACGTAAGACATGGGCCGGGCCCGGTGGGGCCCGTTCGAAAGAGGGCGCAATAATACGCAGGGGGTCGCCTCTGTCAATGGGGACAACAGCGAAAAATGACTCTTTTTCGACTGTTGCCGGACATGGCATCGCCCTGCGGCACACGCCGCGCGCTCACCATACGGAATTTGTGAAAAAACACCAGCCTTGTCATATGGCCGTCACTCAAAACGCGGCCCCCGTCAGCCCCCGCCATAAAAATGGCAGACCGGGGAAAATTGCCCCTTGCCAAAACACAAGAGCCGGGATACGTTCCGCCCCCTCCGATGACCGCTGACACATTGTGTCGCTTCATTTTTTTTCGGAACTCTGCGGAGAGGTGCCGGAGCGGTCGAACGGGGCGGTCTCGAAAACCGTTGTACCCGCGAGGGTACCGTGGGTTCGAATCCCACCCTCTCCGCCATTCCCTTGCAGGGCCAAATAGATGGCCTTGCATCTCAGGAATGCTTCCGAAAACAGAACCCGCTTCGAACGCATCAGGAAGCCTCGCGCAGATCAGCCGGGGCTTTTCATGTTTGTCTTCAGTGATCCTCCGCCCGAATAGATCGCCCGCGTGAGATCTTCGGGGAATCGCCCCCCCGGGGACTGCCCTTCCAGTCCTGCATTGGTAAAAGCCACCACCGTCATCCGGTTGGCATGGTCCACAAACCACGAATGCCCATAGGCCCCACCTAACCGCCATGTGCCCACCGATTCCGGTGAGCCTGCCGCCGCAGGATTGCGCAGCACCGTAAACCCAAGAGCGAATCCACGCCCCGGCCACGGCAGCAGATCCATTCCGGGCGTCTGATCCGTCGCCATCGCCGCGACCAGTGCCGGAGATAACAGCGGCTGGCCGCCCTGCCGCAACACCTCAAGCACCCTGAGAAGATCGCCTGCAGAACCGATCATTCCGGCCCCACCGGACGCAAACGCCCCCGGATCACAGGCCCGCGCCAGCGACATCCGCAGGCCCTCGGCTCCGTCAAGAAAAGGCAGCGGAATAATCTCAGGATCGGCCATCCGCCGCGACACGCCACCCTCATGGATATACCCGGTCGCCAGACGTGCCGGATCGGCAACGGCAAACCCGGTGTCCGCCAAGCCAAGCGGGCCGGTGACAAGGGCCCGGATGGCATCGGCCAGCGGCTGCCCTGTAACAGTCTCGATCATCAGCCCAAGAACATCGGTGGCAATGGAGTAGCCCCATGCCGATCCGGGAGCAAAGAGCAACGGGACCGACGCAATACGCCGGACATTCTCTTCCAGAGTGAGCGGGGAAAGATCCATCCCGTCGGAAATGCCAGCCCGGTGGTAGGGGCCATCCGCAGGCTCCAGAAACCCATATCCTAATCCTGCGGTATGACTCAGCAGATGGCGGACCGTGATCGTGTCAGCCCGGCCATCCGGGGAGAGCGGCCTGAAGTCAGGCAGCCAGTCCGTGACGGGGGCATCAAGGGTAAGCAGGCCCTGCCCGATCAGCGCCATAACGGCAACCGAGGTATAAACCTTAGAGACAGAAGACAGCCGGAACAGCGTCTCCACCGCCATCGGCTGGCCTACGTCGCGGTCAGAAAAACCGGCCGCACGGCTGTAGAGGAGTTCGCCATCTTTGGCGATCAAAACAACCGCCCCAACGACCCGCTGCTCTGTCAGCGCAGTCTCAATAACGGCATCAACGCAGCCTGACAGGCTGCCGCCCATGATGAGTGACATGATAAGATCCTGATTCTATTAGAGTGAAGAGGCTGAAAAACCATGACGTCTGGCACACCAGACAACGGTCAGGGCTGGCACCAGCAGGCCAAGCAGGGCGACCGGAAAGGTGGCGGCCCCCACAGTTTCAAGTAACAGGCCCCCGGCCAGACCGCCCCCCGCAATCGCCACATTCCAGACCGTGACGAGCATCGACTGGGCGACATCGGCGGCATCCCCAGATGCTCGGGCAAGCGCGGTCTGAAACAGCGTGGCCGCTCCGCCAAAGGACAACCCCCAGACCGCCACAGCGCCATAGAGTACCAACGGGCTGCCCTGCCCCATCCAGAGGGCAAGGGCGGCAAGGGCAAACAGGGCCGTACTGACCAGCGTCAGACCGCGCAGACGCCGGTCAATCAGCACCCCGACACCCCAGATCCCCATCAACGACATGACGCCGAAGAGCAGGAGGACGTGATCCGTCCGGTTCTCCAGCCGGACCGCCGACAGAAACGGGGCGATATAGGTGTAAAGAATGTTGTGAGCGAGAACGAACGCCAGCGTCACGAACAGGACCGGGCGAACCCCTGCCCTGCCAAGCACACCAAACAAAGAGGCCCGCCGGTCTGGTGCCTGTCCCGAAAAATCAGGAACCTTCGCCAGAATCCAGACGATCAGGATCAACGTCATGCCACTGATCCCCACGAAGCAGGCCCGCCACCCGATGACAGACCCGATGAAGACCCCGGCGGGAATCCCCAGAGACAGGGCAAGCGGAGTCCCGGCCATTGCGATGGCAATCGCCCGCCCCTTCAGAGAATCAGGCGCCATCCGGGCCGCATATCCTGCCAGAAGCGCCCACAGGAGCCCTGCGGAAGCACCGGCGATAAAGCGCGCCACCATCGTCAACCCATAGCGGGTCGAAACAGCCGTGATTGTATTGGCAATGACAAAGCCAACCACCGCCGTCAGCAACAAGGGTCTGCGGCGCAGAGACTGTGTCGCCATCATCAAGGGAACCGCCGCAAGCAGCGAACCAACGGCATAAGCGGTCACAAGCTGCCCCGCCAACGCGTCCGGAACCCCAAGCCCGGCACCGATCTGTGGCAGCAGGCCTGCGGGAAGAGCTTCGGTCAAAGTCGTAATGAATCCTGCGCTTGCCAGAGCAAGCAGGCCGGAGAGCGGCAGCCGTACGCCTACGGCATGGTTCACCGGCGTCATCCCATCCCCCCGTGGTCTGAGGCAGACCCACCGGAGGGGCGCAGCACCATGACAGAAAAAAAGAAAGCCTTGAGCATACAGTGACCTCCTACGCGATGAATGCAGACGGCCATCAGTATGCGGCAGTGGAAGAAGCGGAAAATCAGGCTACAATTCCAGAGACTTCAGAATAATTTTCCATAATAGCGAGATCGACTTGGATACGCTGGGATCGCTCAATGCCTTTGTTCAGGCCGCAGAAACCCGCAGTTTCACCATCGCCGGGCGACAGCTCGGCCTATCCCCCTCAGCGGTTGGTAAGGCGATCGCCCGGCTCGAAGAGCGGCTTGGAGTGCGCCTGTTCCACCGCTCCACCCGCACGGTCACACTGACACCGGAAGGGGCACTGTTCCTTGAACGCTGCCGACGCATTTTCTCGGAATTTGAGCAGGCGGAGCTTGAGCTGTCTCAGACACGGGCCGCACCACGGGGCAGGTTGCGCGTCAGCCTGCCCTTGGTCGGCATGCTGATGATGCCGACACTGTCCGCCTTCATGCGGGTCTGGCCCGACATTGATCTTGACCTCGACTTCACAGACCGGCTTGTGGATATCATCGACGAGGGCTTTGATGCGGTGATCCGCACCGGAGAGGCAGGCGACTCCCGGCTGATGACACGGGTGCTGGGAAGCTTTAGCTACCAACTGGTCGGATCACCCGCCTATTTCGCCGCCTATGGCATTCCCCGGCACCCCTCTGACCTCGCGGGCCATCGCTGCCTGCGGCACCGCTACCCAAGCACAGGCAAGCTGGAAGACTGGCCCCTTGCCACCGATCAGACCGGAACCCCGGTCACTCTGCCGACAGCGGCCACGTCCAGCGCCATTGAGCCTTTGGTTTACATGGCCGAACAAGGCCTTGGCATCGCCTGCCTGCCTGATTTCGCGGTCCGTACCCAGCTTGCAGCAGGCACATTGGTCAGCGTCATAGACAAGACGGTCCTCCATTCCGGCACCTTCCGGGTTCTGTGGCCCTCCAGCCGCCAGCTCTCGCCAAAAATCCGCGTCTTTGTGGATTTCATGGCAGAAACCCTGCTCCCTCAGCCAACTCCATAAAAAAACGCCCGCCATCGTACAGGCAGGCGCTTTTTCCCTACTCTCGTCAGACGGGCTTACTGGGTGTTGCCGGTTGGGAAAATACCATTGGCAATCCCTTCAGCAGCTTCGTCAATTGTGGCCTGAGACTGGTCGTAGAACGCCCCATAGCCCCCCGGATTAGAATTCCGCTGAACATCAAACCTGCCAATGACAGCACCGGACTGCACATCAACAACATCAACCGAGGCATACAGTTTGTTAGACCCGGCAAACACCCCGACAAACACCCGGGCAGCACCATCGACAATCTCATATTTCGTAATCCGGATGACCAATCTTGCCGGCTGCACTCCCTGCGGTTTTTTAGCCGCAAGAGCCGCCTGTACGGCCTTTTCCAATTTCCGGTCCAGATCAGCCGGGGCCTGAACCCCTGCCGAGACCGTCGCCTTCACCTCTGACACCCGTAATTTTGATTGCACGTCTGAAGGAATCGCCTGCTGCGGCACAACCGCTGTTGAACAGGCAGACAAGGCCAGAAGGGCCAGAAAACTAAGGATAAGACGGTTCACGTTTGACGCCCCTACACGGATGAGAAAACGCCCACCGGATACCACTATAAAGATATTTTATCCATTCAAATTAAATCTATGATTTATCATCTACCCCTTATACAGCCGGGCCAGCCCTTCTGCGGCATCCTGCATCGCCTGCCGCAATTCGGCTGGCTCCAGCACTTTCAGATCAACCCCAAAGCGCAGAAACTCTCGTGCGGTATCGTGCAGAGACCCAATCGGAACAGTCACCTCCTGCCAGCCATCCGCCCCCACATCATCGACCAAACACAAACGGGCACAGGCATAGGCGCTCAAATAATGCGGCACCAACACCCGCCCCCACTCAGACAGCCGAATCCGGGCAGTGCCGGTATACATTTCCTCCGACAGCCGCTCCGTCGACTGCCGCCAGTAGGCTGCAAGATCAAAATCCTCCGGGGGGCTGAAAATCGCATCGGTCACCAGCAGGTCATGAACCCGGGCCACCCGATAGGTCCGCACCGATCCTTCCGTGCGGGCGGCCATGTACCAGGCCCCGCCCTTCAGCACCAACCCCAGCGGCTCGGTGGTGATCTGCTTTTCCTTCTTCCAGCTGCGATAGCGCATATGGACCCGTTTGTGATTCCACACCGCGTCAGACAGCGACGCCAGATGATCCGGAGATTCGCCTTCACTGAACCACCCCGGCGGGTCGAGATGGAAGCGGTTGCGCAGACGGTCAGCACTGCGGCGTAACTCTTCCGGCAAAGCCACGGCCAGCTTGCGCTCGGCGCTGGCCACCACCGCCCCCAGCCCCAGATCCGCCGCCGGGCCGGGCAGGCCGGTCATGAACAGGGCTTCGGCTTCAGCCGGAGACAACCCGTTCAGCCGCACCCGGTATCCCTCCAGCAGGCGATAGCCGCCTTCCGGCCCCCGGTCAGCATACACCGGCACCCCGGCCAGGGTCAGATGGTCGATATCCCGGTAAATCGTCCGCAGGGACACCCCGGTTTCCGCCGCAAGCTGCGGGGCCGTCACCCGCCCGCGTGCCTGCAGCGTGGTTAAGATCGTCAACAGACGGCTGGCCCGCATGATGTTCCCCGGATTTTAAAATTTCATCCATAAACATGACAGAATCTGACAGGTATGTCGCCGTACTGTCAGGCCCGGATCACCCCGGCCCTTCCGGCCCTGACTGAGGAGCATCCCGATGACCACCACAGATCCTGTCATCCTGTATTACTGCCCGCAGACCCGTGCCTCCGGCACCCGGGTCATGCTGGAAGAGCTGAAGGTCCCCTACACCCTGCATGTCATGAACCTGAATGCAGGAGAGACCCGTAGCCCGGATTTTCTGGCGGTCAATCCGCTGGGCAAGGTCCCGACCATCCGCCACCGGGAAGCCATTATCACCGAACAGATCGCCATCGCCCTGTATCTGGGGGATACCTTCCCTGACGCCGGACTGGCCCCGGCTTTTGATGATCCCACCCGGGGCCCGTACCTCCGCTGGATGGTCTATTACGCGGCCTGCTTTGAGCCGGCTGTACTCGACCGCGCTAACGGCCATGATCCGGGGTCGCCGTCGCGGTCGGTGTATGGTGATTTCGCGACCATGCTGAGTACCTTTGAAGCTGCCCTGACACCCGGCCCCTATCTGCTGGGGGATCGTTTCAGTCTGGCTGACATCCAGTGGGCAACCGCCCTGCAATGGACCCTTCAGTTCGGTCTGGTGCCGGAACGTCCGGCCCTGCGGGACTATGTCAGCCGGGTGACTGACCGCGAGTCTTTCCGGCTGGTGTGGGCTGATGATATCCGGATCCTCGAAACCCAGCAGCCCACACAGCCCTGATCCTGTTCCCGCTGCCCCCTCCGGTGACGTATAAAAAGCACCTGTACTCACCGGAGGGGAACAACGGGATGTGGACCCGGACACAGATCCTGAATTTCTGGCGGGAAGAAATCCGCCAGCTGGTGACGGTGCAGTCCAGCGACCGCCCATGGCAGCTGCCGGTGGCCGCCGCGCTTGCCACCGGCCTGCCCCTGCTGGTCGGGGCATGGTTCGGGCATCTGGCCTACGGTCTGGTCTCCTCACTGGGCGGACTGGCCATGCTCTACCTGCCGCGCACACCGCTGCATCACCGGATGGTGGTGGTGATGGCCGCCGCCTTCGGCATGACCGGCTGCTACGCACTGGGGCTGATCAGCCACCAGATCCCGGCCCTGATGATGCCGATGCTGGTGTTCATCACCCTGCTGGTCACCATGGTCTGCCGATTTTATCGGCTGGGGCCGCCGGGAAACCTGTTCTTCATTATGGCGGCCTCAATCGGAGCATACTCTCCGGCTGACGTACCACACATTCCGCTGATGGTTGGCCTGCTGGCGATGGGGACCCTGCTGGCCGTTCTGATCGGTTTTTTCTACAGCCTGCATGTGCTGCGCTTTCACAGCCCGCTGCCGGTCACGCCACTCCCGCCCCCCACCTTTGACGGTGTGGTGGTGGAGTCGGTGGTCATCGCACTGGCCGTCGGGGCCTCGCTGGGACTGGCACAGATCTTTCAGATGGAAAAAGCCTACTGGGTCCCTGTCAGTTGTCTGGCCGTGATTCAGGGGGCCTCACTGCGCGCCGTGTGGAGCAGGCAGCTGCACCGGATCCTCGGCACGGCGATCGGGCTTGCCATCGCGCTGGCGGTGCTGTCGCTGCCGCTGACACCCTGGACCATCCCGCTGATCATGATGGCTTTGACCTTTGTGATCGAAACTGCGGTGGTACGCCATTATGCGTTCGCCGCCGCCTTTATCACCCCGATGGCGATCCTGCTGGCAGAAGCGGCAACGCTGGGGCACACCGACCCGATGCTGCTGGTCCATGCCCGCTTTGTTGACACCTGCCTTGGCAGCGTCATCGGTCTGGCCGGGGGGTACTGCCTGCATCATACGGTGCTGCGCAGCCGGATCGGCACAGCCCTGCGACGGCTGATCCCCGCACGGTTTTTAACCTGACAGGACAGATCGCTTAAAACAGAAACGGGCAGACCCTTCAGTCAGGCCTGCCGCATCGGCGCGGTGATCGCGGTCAGATGATCCGCCACCGCCCTCACCCGCGCGGACTGCCGCAGATCCGGGTGCAGCACCAGCCACAGGTCGCGGGTTGCCGCAGGGGCCTCACACAGACAGCACAGACCGGGCAGATCCTGTGCGATCATCTGCGGCAGGGCTGCCAGACCCAGCCCGGCCTGTACGCCGGAAATCAGTGAGGCCAGATCATTGGTGCTGAGGGCTAAGGGCCGGGAGCCGCGCACAGTATCCAGCCAGACCTGCTGCGGTGACCCGGACAGCCCGGCATTATAGCCAAGGAAGACCCGGTCCTCCTCCGGCACCGCCTTCAGATAACTATCCGCCCCATACAGACCAAAAGACATCCGGCCCAGCCAGCGCGCCACCAGACCGTCTCCGTCCGGGCGTGACAGACGCAGGGCAAGATCAGCATCGCCCCGACTGAGGTTGGCAAAGCCGCTGTCGCCGCTGACATCCAGAAATAATCCGGGATGCGCCTGCCGCAACGGCAGAAGACGGGGAACAAGCCACTGACTGGCAAAAACCGGCGGCGCACTGATCCGGACCAGCCCCTCCAGACGGTCATCGCCACCGCGTGCCTGCCGTTCCACGGCCAATACCGCTGCTTCCACCGCCGCCGCCCGGTCCCGCAAGGCTTCGCCTTCCTGCGTCAGCAGATATCCCCGGGGCAACCGGGTGAACAGCTTCAGGCCAAGATGAGTCTCCAGCGCCGAAATCCGCCGGGAAACCGTCGCATGATCGGCTTTCAGCCGTCGGGCTGTTTCCGACAGACTGCCACAGCGGGCCAGCTCAATGAAAAATCGCAGGTCATCCCAGGTATGCATGGCCTCCTCCATCGGTGCATATTTGCACAGAGAGTTTGAGAGTATACCGAATTTTCCATGCCTCAGGAGGGGCGTAGGGTCTGCCCTCTCCGGCAGGCACGCCGGTTTCCTCCCCCCTGAGTCATGAGGCCATTATGCCGACATCCCCATCCGATACCGTCACCGCCTGTCAGGTCGTCCTGTCCCAGCCCGGTGGCCCCGAGGCACTGACCCTGCGGTCTGTTGCCCTTCCCCCACCGGGGCCGGGGGAAGTGCTGATCCGCCAGACCGCGATCGGCGTTAACTTTGTTGATATCTACCACCGCACCGGACTCTATGCGCTGCCGCCGCTGCCGGTTCCGCTCGGGGTGGAAGGCTCCGGCGTGGTGATCGCCGTCGGTCCCGGCGTCACCACGCTGTCAGAAGGTCAGACCGTTGCCTATGCCGGTCTGCCGGTCGGCGGCTATGCCAGCCATCGTCTGCTGCCGGAATGGCAGGCCATGCCGGTGCCGGACGGCATTGCGGACAGTGCCGCTGCCGCCATGCTGCGGGGCATCACCACCCATATGCTGCTGACCCGGGTGTTCCCGGTCGGGCCGGACACCACCCTGCTGGTTCACGCCGCCGCCGGAGGGTTAGGGCTGATCCTGACCCAATGGGCACGACGGCTGGGGGCCACCGTGATCGGCACCGTCGGCTCAGAAGACAAGGCGGCTCTGGCACGGTCCTTCGGCACAGACCACACCATTCTGTACCGTCAGCAGGATTTTGTGCAGACCGTGCGCGACCTGACCGGCGGACAGGGGGTGGACTATGCCATTGACGGTATTGGCGGTGAAACCCTGCGCCGGACGCTGGACGCGGTCCGCCCCTTTGGCATGGTTGCCAGCGTCGGTCAGGCCAGCGGCAGCCTGCCCGATATTCCCCTGACCGACATCGGGCCGGGGCGGACCCTGTCGCTCAGCCGCCCCAGCGTGTTCCGCTATCTCAGTGATCCGACGACCTACCGTACCGCAGCGGCAGCCCTGCTAGCGCAGATCGGGCAGGGGCTGCGTCCGGTGATCGGGCTGGAGCTGCCCCTCGATCAGGCCGCCGAGGCACACCGCGCACTGGAAGCGGGCAGAACCTGTGGATCCATTCTGCTGCGCCCCTGATGTCAGATGAACCGCAGCCCCGGCCTGTCAGCGCCGGGGCTGCGCCTGCCTTTACTCCGCCGGTTGCGGCGCGGCCCGGAACACCCAGCGGCGGAACAGACCATCCGGCAGGCGATGAACCAGCCGCGCCAGCACCACCATCACCAGCACCGCCAGCACAAAACGGCTGACCAGCACACCGGACCAATGCCCCCCCATTGCCAGCAGCAGGGCGGTGTCTTCGATCAGGCTATGGCAGATCGACATAAACCAGACCGACAGCACCACATCCCGCTCCGGCAGATGCCCGGCCCGCGCTTCAGAGATGATGAGACCACCGCCGTAGGTCAGACCAAGCAGGGCCCCGACCATGGTCAGCGGCCCCGCCACCGGCGACATCCCCATCAGCCCCAGCACCGGCTGCAGAAGACGGGTCAGAAAAGCGGTGACACCCAGCATATCCATCAGGCGCAGCACCACCAGCAGCACCACAATCACCGGAAAGATCATCAACAGCGACTCGGCGGAGTCGATTGCCCAGTGCAGCCAGTCACCGGAGGGGGTCGCCGTCGTGGCAATCATCACCGACCCCGGTTCCTGCAACACCCCGGCCGCCTGATAGCCCAGATTCAGCAACGCCCCATGCAACAGGGCAAACCCGACCCGCAGCAGCAGGGTCAGGGTCAGGCTGGCCCCGGCCTTCTGCGCCACCCGCAGCTCAACCGGCAGATTGTGGGCCGCCAGCATCATACAAGCCAGAATCGTCAGATCCGCCGTGGACAGATCGAGTGTTGGCAGCAGTCCCAGCAGAACGGCAATACCGCCATAAATGCCGATCAGGCAGGTGGTGGCAAACACCAGCCCGGTCGCGGCAGGCAGGCCGACCAAAGCCATCACCGGGGCAAACACCAGCCCCATCAGATCAATCAATCCGAAATGAACGGCGATTCGCACCACGATCATCACCGGGACCATAATCTTCAGCAACGTCCAGTACAGACTGGCCGACTGGGTGACAATCATGCGGAAAAACGCCGGGACAGACGCCGGAGCGGGAGAAGACATGGCGGAAAGACCTGACAAGAGACAAGGACGGGATCCGCTGATTTGTAGCCGCACTGCCCTGAAAGAGGTGGTCAAAGTTTGCGTCTGGGTGAAATATTTCACCAGAAACAGATCATTTCCGGTGAAAGATGCCACTCGACCGACTCGACCGCAAAATTCTCTCGATTCTGCAACTGGATGCCGGACTGACCAATGCCGCACTGGCGGAAAAAGTCGGGACCTCCCCCTCATCGTGCCTGCGACGGGTGCAGCGCCTGCGCGACTCCGGCGTTCTGCGGCACACGGTGGCGCTGGTCGACCCTGCCGCTGCCGGGCGCAGCCTGACCGCATTGGTGGAGGTGTTTCTCGATCATCACGGGGTGCCGCAGCGACAGGATTTCGTCCGCCGCCTGGTGCAGGAACCGGCGGTGGCGCAGGCATGGGCCGTCACCGGAGAGCCCGACGTGATGTTGATGATGCATCTGCGGGACATGCAGGAATATCAGGTGGTCTGCGACCGCCTGTTCGGCCATGATGCCAATGTCGTCAGGTTCCGGTCTCTGTTCGTGATGGAAACCTACAAGGCGGAGACTGCGGTTTCTTTCAGCGAAGACTCCTGAAAATGGCCGGTCTTTACTCCGGCAGCCTGCCGGAACGGCACATCAGGGCCGGGTTTGATCAGGACGCTTCTGGTGATTTCACTTGACGGAACCGGTTCAGATCTATATCTACCGGCCTTCCTAAACCGAGTTTCATACCGAATTTGCAGAAGAGGATAGGATCATGGCTCGTCGTTGCGTCGTGACCGGCAAAGGCGTTCAGACCGGTAACAACGTCAGCCACGCCAATAACAAGACCCGCCGGCGTTGGCTGCCCAACCTTCAGGTGACCTCTCTGGTCTCCGAATCTCTGGGCGAAACCGTTAAGCTGCGCGTGTCGACCAATGGCCTGCGCACCATCGAACACCGTGGTGGCATCGACGCCTTCCTGTTGGGCACTGCCGCTTCCGAACTGCCGACCGATCTGCGTCGCATTAAGAAGCGCGTCGAAGCTGCCAAGGCCACTGCGGCCTAAGCCTTCTGCTCGGTATTCTGATTGCAGGGCCTGCACGGTGATCGTGCGGGCCCTGTTTTCATATCCGGACAGGGGATACCCCGACCCCGGAGAAGAATGAGGCAGGGCGTGCAGACTCCGACTCTGGAAGATCATCCGTTCTTTACCGACGGCGTGACATGGTCCGCCATCGGCCATTATGTCGAAGAAGGCGGGCGGGTTCTGCCAGCGGTCGGCACCTACCGACTCCGGCAGGCCACTGCCGGGGATGCCCGCCTGACCGGGGCAATCCTGCCCTCTGACCCCGACGACGATCTGCCGGAGGCCCCGGCCCGCTGGCGGCTGGATGTCAATCTGCGTCTGGTTCTGGTCGGCGGCGACCATACCGCGTGGCAGGCGGTGATGCTGATCGACGACCCCGACAACGGCGGTCGGGACGCCTTCTGGTCATGGCACAGCCTGACCATGGGCGATCTGACCGGGCACTTCAGTGCCGTTGGTGACAGCTTTCTCAATCAGGCCTTTTCCGAAGATGGCAGCTACGGGCTGACGGAGTGCTTCCTTCTGGCTGAAGAAGATGAAGCCTATCTGGTCCGTGGCGCAGTCGCCCGCGATGGCCAGACCATCGGCGCCTGGGCACTGGAACTGACTCTGGCGGAGGAAAGCTGATGCGCCCCCCGATCACCATCCCCCTGATCACCACCCTGATGCTGATGCTGTCGGTGCTGGCCGCCCCACAGGCCTTTGCCGCCGGGAAAGTCACCGGCAAGGGCCGGATCTTAGACGGCGACACAGTTGCCATCGGTAAAAAGCATATCCGCCTGCGCGGGCTGGATGCCCCGGAACGCGAACAGCTGTGTAAACCGCTGTCCGGCGGTACGGCTGCCTGCGGGCGACAGGCTGCCACCGTTCTGAAGACCCTGATCGCCGACCGACCATTGGTCTGTCAGATCGTCGAAGAAGACTCCTACGGCCGGCAGGTCGGGTTCTGCTCCGTCGCCGCCCGCGGCAAAGACCCGGCATGGAACCTCAACCGCGAAATGGTGCGTCTGGGCTGGGCTGTCGCCTACTGGACCGACGACTTCACGGCAGAAGAAAAAGAGGCGAAGGCAGCCAAGCGGGGGTTGTGGGCCATGCGCTTCCAGCCACCGGAAGACTGGCGGAAAGCACACCGCTGATCAGCCTCTGACAACAGAAACGGGGACACCCTTGGGGTGCCCCCGTTTTATAAACCCGTTGTCTGATAACCCGCGTCTAAGAGACTCCCTGAGAGCCGTGTCAGACCGGATCATCCGGGGTAACCCCCAGACGGCTGGCCGCGACCACCGCCCCGGTGCGGTTGGTGACCTTCAGCGCCTTCAGAATGCTGGTAACGTGCAGCTTGACCGTGCCTTCCGCCAGACCAAGGGTAAAGGCAATATCCTTGTTGCTGCGGCCCTGACCGATCAAGGCCAGCACCTGACGCTGACGCGGTGTCAGCGTTGACAGCACATCTTCCGGCGTCTGCGGTACCGGGCGGTTTGCGGCCGGGGCTGTACGGGCAATAGCGGATGCATGTTGCGCCCCCAGCACCTCCGGCGGCAGATAGACCCCGCCGGACAGCACCAGACGAACAGCCGACAGCATCACCTGTGCCGAAGACGTCTTGGGGATAAAGCCGGATGCGCCGAGACTGACGGCCTCCAGCACCAGCTTGCGGTCATCGCTGGCCGACAGGATCACCACCGGGATTTCCGGGTGGCGTGACTTAAGCAGGCACAGGCAGTCATTCCAGGGCATCCCCGGCATGACCAGATCCAGCAAAACGATATCGACCCCCTCTTCGAGGCGGGTTACCGCTTCGTCAAAAGAGCAGGCTTCGAGAACGGTCAGATCTTCGGTCAGATCCTGCAGGACCCGCTTGAGACCGGCACGGAACAGCCCATGATCGTCGGCGATCAGTACGCGCACCCGCAGCGTCTCCTTATTCCAAACTCTGCAACCCCACCCAATGGTTATACACAGCAAACGGAACGGGCGGCACGAAAATCGTGCCGCCCGTTGAAATTCTTTACAAACTTTTGTGGTTGATCAGCGCAGCAGGTATTCAGCGAAGTACTGCCGCAGCCCGGTCTCAAGCTGCTGATCGACATCGCGCATCAGCTCTTCGACCAGATCGAACCACACCTGCTCGCGGTCAGCCAGCGATGCCTTTTCGTTGATCGAGCGGGTGCGCCATGCCGACGTGAAGGTCTCGGCCTTCACCCGTCCATCGGGACCTCGCAGCTGAATCACCACATTGGCCTTGGCGTCGTACTTGGCTTCCTGATCATCGGTGAAGAAGCCGACGACGCCTTTCTTGGTGCTCAGGCGGGTTTCGACCACCGACGCATCGCGGATATCCACCACCAGCGTATCCACACCGGCCCCGGTGGTATGCAGACGGTCCTGCACCCAGCGGCGGACAGCCTGCTCCGGCGACACCGGCATCAGGTGTTCCACATTCGGGTTGCGCAGCGGTGACACATAGGTGGTCTGAATCCGCGGCCCCTGCGTGGCAAGGGTCAGCGGCGGCAGGTTGGTGAACCGCAGCTCCGGCGTTCCGCGCTTGGGCGGCCCTTCGGAGGCACAGGCGGCCAACGTCACAGCAACCAGCATCAGCGCCAGCGGACGGAGAAGAGAAGACAGGCGGGGAAGGCGCATGGATCGGAACGTCCTGTTTAAAAAGCGGTTTCGTTTGCCATCAGAGAGGGCGGCACACCCGGTTGCAACCGTGCGGAAGCATCCAGTCTGCCGCCACAGCCCCTAACAATCCGTTAGTCGCGCAGGCGGATTCTCAGTTCGCCGCTGCACGCGGATACCTCTCAGTTCGCCGCTGCACGCGGATACCTCTCAATTTGCCGCTGCACGCGGATACCTCTCAATTTGCCGCTGCACGCGGCAGGGCCGCAAGATCGGCATCGGTAAACACATAGTCCGTCGAGCAGAACTGACAGACCACGCTGACCGTGCCGTCATCCTGACGCATCTCCGCCAGACTCTCGACGCTAAAGGTGGCAAGAGTGTGTTCCACCCGTTCCCGCGAGCAGCGGCAGCCGAAGGCCAGCGGTTTTTCCGCCGACACCTGCAAACCTTCCTGATGGAACAGACGGTACAGCAGATCCGGCCCCGGCAGGTCACTGTTCAGCAGTTCTCCGGCAGTCAGGCTGCCCAGCAGCACCACGGCGGTCCGCCAGGCATCCTCCGCCTCTTCCGCATCCTGCGCCAAACTGTCGCCGCCATGCAGGGGCATACGCTGCACCATCAGCGCCCCGGCCTGCCAGTGCCCGTCCTCACCCTGCGGGGGACGGGACGCCACCTTAATCGCGGTTTCCAGCTGCTCGGACGAGCGGAAATATTCATGGATACATTCGGTCAGAGTATGGCCGGTCAGCTCGACAATCCCCTGATAGCGGTCGGTATTGTCCCCTTGATCGACCGTAAAGGCCAGATACCCGGTCCCCAGCAGCGCCTGCACGCTGACTTCGGCATCGGTCCCGGCATCGTCCAGCCCCGGCGCCTCGGGGTCAAAGGTCGCGCAGGCCCGCAGCATTCCGGCAGAGGTGACATCCGCCACCAGCTGACGCACCGGGCCGGACCCCTTGGCCTGCAGGGTAAACACCCCGTCAAACTTCAGCGCATCGGCCAGCGTCACCGCCAGCGCCGCCGTTTCCGCCAGCAGGCGGGACACCTGACGCGGATAGGCATGGCGCTTTAGGATTTCTTCCGCCGCCACTGACACCCGCACCAGACGGCCACGGGCCGCGCCGTTATGCAGCAGGAAAGGCAGGGCGAAATCGGCGGTCTGGTGGGTATGGGTCTCAGTCATGATCGGTATCCCGGGGCCTGAAAAGAAGATCGGAAAAAGCAGTCAGCCTGCACGGCGGACCGCACAGGCTGAAAAGCAGGACTGCATATAGGGCAGGATATCTTAAACCGAAAGACACCACGCCAGAATGCCCTTCTGGACATGCATGCGGTTTTCGGCTTCGTCCCACACCACGGAATTAGGACCGTCGATCACGGCATCGACCACTTCCTCACCCCGGTGGGCGGGCAGACAGTGCATGAACAGGGCGTCTTTCTTCGCCTTGCCCATCAGGGTTTCATTGACCTGATACGGGCGCAGCAGATCGTGCCGTTCACCCGGCTCAAAGCCCATCGACACCCAGCAGTCGGTGACGACGATATCGACACCCTCCGCCAGCGCCATGGCGTCAGTGCCTTCGATCACCGAGGCCCCCTGCTCACGCGCCCAGGCAATGATCTTGGCATCGGCCCGCAGCTCTTCCGGTCCGGCAATGCGCATTTCAAAGCCAAAGCGGGCCGCCGCCTGAATCCACGAATGGCAGACATTGTTGCCATCCCCGGCCCACAGCACGCTCTTGCCTTCAATCGACCCGACGCCAAAACGGTCTTCATAGGTCTGAATGTCGGCCATGATCTGGCAGGGGTGAGTTTCGTGAGTCAGGCCGTTGATCACCGGCACACTGGCATATTCGGCCAGTTCTTCCACCTTCACCGGATAATCCGTGCGGATCATGATGGCATCGACAAAACGCGACAGCACACGGGCGGTGTCCGCAATGGTTTCACCATGGCCGAACTGGCATTCCGTCCCGGTCAGGACCACCGTTTCGCCCCCCAGCTGGCGCATGCCGACTTCAAACGACACACGGGTCCGGGTGGACGGCTTCTCGAAAATCATCGCCAGGGTCTGACCGTTCAGAGGTCGCTCGCGGGTACGGCGCAGCTCGGTTGCACGGGCAAGAATGCCCCGCAGGGTAGCGGTATCCAGACGGTCGATGTCGAGAAAGTGCTTGATGGTCATGATCGTTACAGTACTCCACCCTCGCGGGCAGGCTCCCTTTTGAGGGAGGGGCTTACGCAGCCCCTCCGGCGGACAGGGCTGCACAGGCCCCATCCAGTTTTTCGATGGCGGCGGCGATTTCCTCTTCGCCGATGGTCAGCGGCGGCAGCAGGCGGACAACATTATCCCCCCCGGCCACGGTGACCATTCCCTGTGCATGCAGGGCCTTCACCAGATCGGAATTGGTCACGGCACACTTCAGGCCAATCATCAGGCCACGGCCCCGCACCTCGGTCAGGACCGACGGATACTTAGCAACCAGAGCCTGCAGCTTCGGCCACAGCGACGCCGCCGTAGCGTTCACCTGATCGAGGAACCCCGGCGCCAGCACCACATCCAGCACACCATTCGCCACCGCCATCGCCAGCGGATTGCCGCCGAAGGTGGACCCATGGCTGCCGGCGGTCATGCAGGCTGCCGCCTTCTCGGTCGCAAGGCAGGCCCCGACCGGAAACCCGCCACCCAGCCCCTTGGCCACCGCCATCACATCGGGGGTGATGCCGGTCCATTCATGGTCAAACAGCTTGCCGGTCCGGCCAACGCCGCACTGCACTTCGTCAAACATCAGCAGCAGGCCATATTCATCGCACATGGCCCGCAGACCGCGCAGATACTCGGCAGAAGCCGGGGTAATCCCGCCTTCGCCCTGAATCGGCTCGACCAGCACGGCGGCGGTCTCCGGGGTGATCGCGGCGCGGGCTTCATTCAGGTTGCCAAAGGCAACGTGGTCGAAGCCTTCGACCACCGGACCGAAGCCTTCAAGATACTTCTGCTGCCCGGCGGCGGCCAGCGTCGCCAGTGTGCGGCCATGGAAGGCATTCCGTGCCGTGATGATCCGGTACTTGCCATTGCCCTGAGACTGCTGATAGCGGCGGGCGATCTTGATCGACAGCTCCAGCGCTTCAGCCCCGGAGTTGCAGAAGAACACGGTGTCGGCAAAGGTGTTTGCCACCAGCCGCTCCGCCAGCGTCTTCTGCCCCGGAATATGGAACATGTTGGAGGTATGCCACAGCGTCGCCGCCTGATCCTGCAGGACCTTCACCAGATGGGGATGGGCGTGGCCCAGCGCATTGACGGCGATCCCCGATCCGAAATCAAGGAATCGTCGGCCATCCACCGTGTACATCCAGGCACCTTCGCCCCGCTCAAAGGCGAGGTCGAACCGAGCATAGGTGGGCATGACAGCCGGGATGGTCATCGCTTTCCATATCCTTGAACAGGGGGATCGGCGGGAAGTCAGCGGGGCAACGCCCCAAAAGAGAGAAAAGATCCCCGGAAAGCGCGGGATTGTGCGGGCTTAACCCGGCCTTGTCAACGGACAGACCATGACAGAATCACCGTTGCTGGGCTGGATTTGGTCAGGGAAGAGGGTAAGAAAAGCTTAGGGCCCAATTCCCGCAGGTCAGTCGCAGGACCGTGCCGTCGGGACCCCGATCCCCAGAGTCCGCCTCTCCAACAGAGCCTCCCGCCGGAAGCTGTAGAGTTCCGCCGGGCGCCCCCGCCCGACGGCCTCCAGCCTGCCGGTCGCTTCCACCACATCCAGACTGGCAATCGTACGCCGGAAATTCTGCTTATGCAGGGTGGTGCCAAACAGCGCCTCAACCACCCGCTGCAACTGCAGCAGGGTGAAGGTCGGCGGCAACAGATCAAACACCACCGGGCGATAAGCCAACTTGCCCCGCAGCCGGGCCAGTGCAGACGCCAGAATCCGACGGTTATCCAGTGCCATCGGGCTGCCAAGGCGGGCCGCCACTGCCAGCCGGACCGGATCGGGCAACGCCCCGGCATCCCCGGCGGCACGGGCCAGTTCAGCCCGGTCCCGCAGGGCCTCGGGGACCAGACCGGCCTCATACAGCACTTCATAGCGGTCCAGCGCCCGAACCGGATCGAACACGCTGGCGGGGCCGGACCCGAAGCTGGTTTCCATCCGTTCTGTCCGGTGGCGGCGCTCTGCCACGGTCGGGGCCGCTTCAGCCCAGTCGGCCAGATGCGGGCGGATCACCTGATCAATGATCGCCGGGGTGCCGGTCCGCCAGTCTTCCCACGGCAGAAAGCCGTACCAGTCGCGCCAGCTGGCCTCGCCGCTGCCTGCCAGCCGGTCTTCCTGCGTCAGCGCCAGATACGCCACCGTCACCACCCGCGGGCCGCCATACAGTTCACGCGGGTCGCGGTTGCGCCCGCCAAAGGTGAACAGCTGCTCAACATAGCGCAGACTCAGACCGGTCTGAGTTTCCACCCACTGGCGGCATCCGTGATCCAGCGTATTGTGACTGACCGGATCAAAGGGGCCGAAGGGAAGGCTGTCCGGACTGTCCGCCGCCAGAATCGGGGCACCCTGCTGCGCCGGGGTCGCCAGCGCATGCTGCATCCGCCGGGCGACCAGCACGCGCGGCACTTCGTCCGTCACGGCGGCGATCACCGCTGTCAGCGACAGGGTGGCAGCCCCTGCGGCGGGGGAAAACGGTGCCTCAACGCCGGTGCTCACGGGCCTGACTGCCTCCTGCTGAATGATCTGCCATAGCCCCCGTCTCCGGCGGCAGGCAGAGCGGGTCATCCGGGATGCCGCATCCTACCTCATGCGGTCCGGCAGACAAGATCCGGTTTTTTGCGGTTGCCCTGCCCCTCGGAAAACACGGGGCCAAAAAAGCCGGAGGACGTATGACCATAGTCCCAAGGAACTACACCAACTGACAGGACAGAACACGGCCCATCAGCGTATGATGGCAAATGATTACCGGTCTCACTACCGGATCTGGCAACCAGCCGGTATGGAATAAGCCTGTATAGAATGAGAAGGACGGCGTGTGGCGGTATGGCGATCCTTGATCTGCGAACCCTTCTGCTCATTCTGGTTCTGGTCAGCTTCGGCTGCGCCGCCCTCTGCATCGTCCTGTCCCGGGTCAGCAACCGCGGGGGGACGCTGACCGCACTGGCGTGGGCGGAAGGCCTGCTGGGCGGGGGCTTCGCGCTGGTGGCTGCCCGTGGCGCATCGCTGGACGTACTGACCTATGTGGTTGCCAATATCCTGATTGTCGCCGGATATGGCGGACACTGGCTGTCAGTCAGGCGGCTGACCGGCCAGCGTTTCCCGTGGACCTGGGCGATGGCGGTTCTCGCCGCAGTGGCGGGCCTTCAGATCTGGCTGACGTTTTTCACCCCGACCCTGTCCGGGCGGATCATCCTGATCTCGCTGGTCTGCTTCCTCATCGCCCTGCTGATCGTCCGGGATGCAATCCGCTGCCAGACAGTCACGCGGATGCTGATCGTCCCCCACGCTATTTTTGCAGTGATGATGCTGTCGCGCTGCTGGATGGCCATCATCACGCCCACTCCGGCCGCACAGCCGTTCCTGTCGTCCGGGCCGCTCCAGCAGGGGTATTTTCTGGGAATTCTGCTGGCACAGCTCTGGATGGCGCAAGCCATGCTGTGGTCGATCGGCATGGACTGGTACCGCGAGGTCGCCGGGGCCGTTGCCGCCCGCACCCAGGCCGAGGAACGCCACCAGATCAGCGAGGCCCGCCTGAATGGCCTGATGGCGCTGGATGCCGCCTGCATCGCCTTTCTTGACCCTGATTTCCGGGTGGCGGATGCCAGTGCATCGCTGTGTCGGCTGCTGGGTGTCGGATCAGCCCGCGATCTGATCGGCGAAACCCTTCAGCCCTATACGGTTCCGGAAGACCGCAGCCGGGTCGCCCTGCTGCACCGGGCAATAACCGAAGGGCAGATCGGGTCATACCGGGTCCGGAAAACCCTGTGCACCCGTCAGAACGCACAGGTCAAGGTTGACCTGACCCTGGCCCCCTTACCCGGCGGCAGCAAAGGCTTTGTGGCATTCTGCCTGCCCCTGACCGATGCCGAGCAGCCGGAAGCCTGCACCCCGGCCTGAAGACGCCCCACTCTTGAAAAAACAGCGGGCGGAAGATTTCTCCTCCACCCGCCACGGACCTGAAAATATCGCCCCCAGCCTTTTACAGCAGGCCAGCCTGCATCAGACGGCTGAGACGGGCGGCAAACTCCACCGGGTCAGACGGGGCCTCGCCCTCAACAATCCGTGCCTGATCGAACAGCAGGAAGGCCATGTCCTCCAGCGCCGCGCTGGTGGTTTCGGCAGCGGCACGGGCCGCCAGCGCTTTGATGGTGGCATGACCGGCATTGATCTCCAGCACCCGTGCCGGAGCAGCCTCCTGCCCCTGATGCTGACGCAGCAAACGCTCCAGATGGATCGACATCTGGCCTTCATCAGCCACCAGACAGCAGGCCGAAGCGGTCAGGCGGGATGACACCCGCACATCCTTCACCCGCTCACCCAATGTCCCCTTCAGCAGAGCAATCAGGGCATCCGTCTGGTCCGCCGGGGCCTGCTCAGGCTTGTCAGCCTGCTCTTCGGCCTTGATGGCATCCAACTTGGCAGCGCCCTGCGCCACCGATTCAAAGGCTTTTTCTTTCCAGCGCAGGCCATGCCCGGTCCAGAATTCATCAATCGGGTCGGTCAACAGCAGCACTTCCACGCCCTTGGCGAGATAGCCTTCCAGCTGCGGGCTCTTGCGCAGGGCCGCCACGGAATCCCCGGTGATGAAATAAATGGCGTCCTGCCCGTCCTTCATCCGGCTGACATAGTCTTCCAGACTGACCAGACCGTCACCATGGGTGCTGTGAAAGCGGGCCAGCGCCAGCAGGTCGTCACGACGCTCAAAATCTTCATACAGGCCTTCTTTCAGCACCGGGCCGAAAGTGCCCCAGAATCCGGCGTACGCGTCAGCATCCTCGGCCTTCTTCTTCAGGTCAGACAGGATGCGCTTGACCAGACCGGTCTTGATCTTCGCCAGCACCGGATTGTGCTGCAGCATCTCGCGGGAGACGTTCAGCGGCAGGTCGGCACTGTCAACCACCCCACGCACAAACCGCAGATACGGCGGCAGCAGGCCATCACAGTCGTCAGTAATAAACACCCGGTTGACGTACAGCTTGACGTGCTGCTTACGGTCCGGCTGGAACAGATCGAACGGCTTCTGGGTCGGAATGAACAGCAGACCGGTATATTCGATTGCCCCTTCGGCACGGTAATGCACGGTCAGCCACGGGTCGTCATAGGCATGACCGACATGGTGATAGAACTCTTTATACTGCTCTTCCGTCACCTCAGAGCGGGACCGGGTCCACAGAGCCGAGGCCTGATTCAGGGTCTCATCCTCGCCGGTTCCGTCCTCGCCCCCCAGCAGGACCACCGGCAGGCCGATATGGTCAGAATAGGTCTTCACCACCTGCCGCAGACGCCAGACATCGAGAAACTCGGCGGCATCGTCCTTCAGATGCAGCACGATCCGGGCACCGCGTGCGGCCCCGGCATCCTCGGTGATGGTAAAGCCCCCTTTGCCATCACTGCTCCAGCACCAGCCGTGCTCACTGCCCGCCTTGCGGGTATGGACCTCGACCTGTGACGCCACCATGAAGGCAGAATAGAAGCCGACGCCGAACTGGCCGATCTGGCTGACATCCTTGCGGGCATCACCGCCCAGCCCCTTCAGGAACTCAGCGGTGCCGGACCGGGCGATGGTGCCGAGGTTATTGATCAGGTCGTCACGGTCCATGCCAATGCCATTATCGGCAATGGTCAGGGTCTTCGCATCCTTATCCAGACGCAGGGTGATGCGCAGATCAGCACCCCCGGCGATCAGCGCCGGTTCGGTCAACGCGGCGTAGCGCAGCTTGTCGCAGGCATCAGAAGCGTTGGAAATCAGTTCGCGCAGGAAAATCTCGCGCTGGGAATAGAGGGCGTTGACAACGATATCGAGCAGTTTGGCCACTTCGGCCTGAAAGGTCAGCGTCTCAGCGGACATGATCCATAATCCTCTTGCAGGAAGCGGGACAGGACACGCCCACAGGTGGCACGGACGGAGCCTGACGGCCTCCGGCCCGGCGGTGTCCCGTGGGGCGGTCTCGCGCCCCGGGCCAGCAGCCCCGGCGCGCGGACACTGCCGCACCATATGAGGCAAAGTGGCAAAAAGTTCAAGAAATCAAAAAGCAAGAGGAAAATCTTCGTCTTATCCATCGGCAACGGTTGCATGGCGGGGGTAAAAGCGAGAGAATGAAACTGTCTTCAGGAAGACACTTCGCCTCTCCCCCGGACTTTCGCGAAGCAGCCTCTGAAGCACATTCCGAATGGTGGGGCCGGGTCCGGCGGAACACCACCTCATGCAAAACACAAGGGAGAGCATTTATGCAAATTCCCGTCCAAGTTTCGTTCCATGGCGTTGACCATTCGGACGCCGTCGTTCAGCGCGTGCATGAAAAGATTGCTAAACTGGAACAGTTTTGCGCTGACATCATCAGCTGCCGCGTTGCTGTCGAAAAGCAGCACAAAAACAATGCGGTCAATACCCTGAAAGGCGAGCCGTTCCACGTCACGATTGACGTGTCGGTGCCCGGCGATACCCTGATCGTCAAGCGTGACCCGAAGAACGGGGAACACCATGATGACATCGGCGTTGCCCTGCGTGATGCCTTTGATGCCATGGAGCGTCAGGTCAAGACTTACGTCGAGCGTCACCGCTAAGGGGTCTCTCCCGGCCACCCGGGCCTAAGCCCCGGCGTTGCCCGAATCCCTGATGGAGCTTATTCCGATCCGGCCGGAAACACCGGCCACCCGGACCGATCCTCCCACAAGCCCCGCCCCCACCGGCGGGGCTTGTTGCATTTCCGCCCACAGCACCCCCTTGACGGATTTCCCTGACACCCTATTGTTAAGGACGCTAACCATTAATCGGATCCCCTGTGCCAACACCCGCCCTCGCTGACGCTCTGGAAACCCTGCACCGGCTGCTGAACCGCCAATGGCAGGATGCACCCGCCGGAGCGCTGTCCTATAGCGAATTTGAGTATCTCCGTGCCCTGCACCGCATGGCAGGCTGCGGTGTACAGGTGTTTGAAGAAGGGCCGGACGCCCCCGATCACGGGCTGCACCTGCAGGATCTGGCAGCGGCCCTGTCCGTCAGCAAAGCATCGGTCAGTATTGCCATCGCCCGTCTGGAAGAGCGGGGGCTGGTGCGCCGCACGCCCTGCTTCCGCGATGCCCGCGCCCAGCATCTGTTCCTGACCCCCGCCGGACAAACCGCGATGCTCGAGGCTGCCCGGCGATATGACAGCCTCGCGCGGACCCTGTCAGCACAGGCCCCTGATCTTGACGGCTCGGCCCTGCTGAAAGCGGTCGAAACCCTCCTCACCCATCGCTAATCCCTCCAAACCCTACGACACCCACCGCTCCTTCATTTAATTAGTTAGTCTAACTTTATAAACTGGAGACACCCCATGGATATCACCCTGCCCCTGACCGGCCTTGCCCTCTATATCCTCATCTGGGAAAAGCTTCCCGAATGGGGAACATGGTTTACCCGGGGCCTGACGGCGCTCCCTGCCCCCCTTCAGACCCTGTATCAGCAATGGACCTGCCCCTATTGCTCCGGATTCTGGATTGGGCTGGCCTTGCACGGAATCACAGGGCTGTGGACCCTGCCCAGACTGGCCGACTCCCCCCTGACCGCATTCGGCCCCGCCGGGCTGGCCGCAGCCTGGTTTCTGGATGCCCTGACCACGGGCCTGCTGATGGCCTGCGGGAAAGTCACCCTGACCGCACTGCAGGGCCCGGCCATGACTGCCATGGTCCGCCGCCCCGCTCTGATGGCTGAAATTGCCGCCCAGCGCGCAGCCAAAGCCCCCTGACAGAGCCATCCCGTAAAAGACTGACGGCCCGGAGAAACTCCGGGCCGTTCAGCCGTAAAGACAGACCTGTCAGCAGAGATCAGTGGATCGTTTCGCCATGCTCGGCCAGATCCAGACCTTCTGTTTCCTGCTCGGGAGAAACCCGGATCCCCATGATCATGTCGAGGACCTTCAGGATGATGAAGGTGGCAACCGCACACCACACCACGGTGGCGACCACACCATAGACCTGAGTGACAACCTGCCCGGCATTACCTTCCAGCAGACCGGTCTTGCCACCGATGGCTTCGGCAGCGAACACACCGGTCAGCACCGCACCGACCAGACCGCCGATGCCATGAACACCGAAGGCATCAAGGGAGTCATCGTAGCCCAGCTTGTGCTTCAGCCACACCGCACCCCAGAAGCAGGCCACGCCAGCCAGCAGACCGATGATCAGGGCTCCGGTCGGGGTCACGAACCCGGCAGCCGGAGTAATGGCGACCAGACCGCCGACAGCGCCGGAGATGATCCCAAGCACGCTCGGCTTACCACGGAAGATCCATTCAACCAGCGTCCACGACACCGCAGCGGCCGAGGCGGCGATATGGGTCACCAGCAGGGCCATCGCAGCCAGACCACCAGCGGTCAGGGCAGACCCGGCATTGAACCCGAACCAGCCAACCCACAGCAGGGCAGCACCGACGACCGACAGGGTCAGGTTGTGCGGGGCCATGTTTTCAGTGCCGTAGCCCTTACGCTTGCCAAGAACAATGGCGGCAACCAGACCGGCGACACCGGCGTTGATATGCACCACGGTCCCCCCGGCGAAGTCGAGCACGCCTTCATTCATCAGGAAGCCGCCGCCCCACACCCAGTGCGCCACCGGGATGTAAACGACCAGAACCCAGACCAGAGAGAAGATCAGCATCGCCGAAAACTTCATGCGGTCCGCAAAGGCCCCGGTGATCAGCGCCGGAGTGATCACGGCGAAGGTCATCTGGAAAGACAGGAACAACACTTCCGGGATGGTGCCGGACAGGGCGTTGATGCCAATGCCGGACAGGAAGGCCTTGGAGAAGTCACCGATAAAAGCGTTGCCGGTCCCGAAGGTCAGTGAATACCCGACGATCATCCACAGCACCGACACAAAGCAGCAGATGGCAAAGCTCTGCGCCATGATCGCCAGCACGTTCTTTTTACGGACCATACCGCCGTAGAACAGGGCCAGACCGGGAATGGTCATCATCAGCACAAACGCGGTGGCGACAATCATCCACGCGGTGTCGCCGGAATTGAGGGTCGGGGCCGCAGCATCTTCGGCGAAGGCAGGCACCGCCGCCAGCAGGCCAGCCGCCGCACCACCGGCAACGGTGGACAGACGCGGCAGAGAAGACATCAGGCGCTTGGAAATGGACATCATTGTAACAGTCTCCTTCCGTCCGCGATTACAGGGCGTCGCCATCGGTTTCGCCGGTCCGGATGCGCACCGCCTTGGTGACATCGAACACGAAGACCTTGCCATCACCGATCTTCTCGGTGCGGGCAGCGGTGCAGATGGTTTCCACCACCTGATCGGCCAGATCGCTTTTCACTGCGACCTCAATCTTCACCTTCGGCAGGAAGCTGACCTGATATTCAGCGCCGCGGTAAATTTCGGTCTGTCCCTTCTGGCGGCCAAATCCCTTGACCTCCGAGACGGTCAGGCCCTGCACGCCAATGGCGGCGAGCGCTTCGCGCACGTCCTCCAGCTTGAAGGGCTTGATGATAGCCATGACAAGTTTCATGCGATCACCTCTGTGTTCCGCTGTCCGGTTCGCCGGGCTCACCCCGGAAGATCTCCGGCGTGACAGCCTCATTTTTAAGCGAACTCATTTCTGTTCCCGGAAACATCCTTTTCAAGAGGCGTGCCAGTTTACCTATTCCATTGTTTTATAAAAATAAAAACTCGAACAAACGCCCCTGAAAGCCATCTGCCTAAAAAATATGCATAAAAAACAGGCGCTCTCTCTGCCCGAATCTTTTGCACTGCACAGTGCTTTCTCCTGTGACTGCCGCCGTCAACGGAAGAATCAAGCAGGCATGAAAAAAGGGCCCGTTCCCGGACCCCTCTTTTCAACCACAGGCGTTCAAAATGGCCTCAGCGGAAAACCACCGTCTTAGTGCCATTCAGGATCAGACGGCCTTCGATATGCCAGCGCACAGCACGCGACAGCACCACGGTCTCGATATCCCGACCCGTACGGACCAGTTTATCGACCGTAAAGGTATGATCGACCCGCTCCACGCCCTGCTCAATGATCGGGCCTTCGTCAAGATCCCGGGTCACATAGTGGGCGGTCGCCCCGATAATCTTAACCCCCCGGGCATGCGCCTGCTGATAGGGCTTGGCCCCCTTGAAGCTGGGCAGGAAGGAATGGTGAATGTTGATCGCCCGGCCGGACAGCGCCTCGCACATGTCCGTGGACAGAATTTGCATGTAACGGGCCAGCACCAGCAGATCAGCCCCACTGTCACGGAACAGGGACAGGATCTGCCCTTCCTGCTCGGCCTTGGTGGCTTTGGTCACCGGCAGATAATGGAACGGAATACCGTGCCATTCGACCAGATCCCGGAAATCCTCATGGTTGGAGATCACCGCCGGAATATCGATCGGCAGCTGACCGCTGCGCCAGCTGTGCAGCAGATCATTCAGGCAGTGCCCGAACTTCGAGACCGCGATCATCACCTTCGGGCGGACACTCATGTCCTTCATCACCCAGTCCATGCCAAAGCGGTCGCCGATCAGGGCAAACCCGGCCTTCAGCTTCTCAATCTGCGGAAACCGCGCCCCGCCGGAACGGAACGTGGTCCGCATGAAGAACAGGCCGGTGTCGGCATCACTGAAATGTGAGCTTTCGGTGATGAAGGCTTCGTTCTCGGCCAGAAAACCGGACACCGCAGCCACGATACCCATGGCATCAGGGCATTTGATGGTCAGAAGATATTGGGGGGTTTCAGCCGGAAGAGCAGACATTGCTTTAAGTCCATCACGCAGGAACTAGGGACAGTCAGCCATCCGCCCCGGCAGGATTCACCGGAATCGCAAAGGACAGCCGTTTCAAATCAAGGTGTTGACGGGATCCGCGCAGGCACGGCCCCGACAACCGCCGCATCGTAGCCCCTTCCCCGGCAACGTCAAGAGACGGCACACGGAAAGCGCATACCCTCATGCCGGAAAGCAAAGGCTGATCTGTTTCTGTCAGGGAAGGTGGAACCAGCACCGGATCTGGAAATTGGTGGGGGTGGAGGGACTCGAACCCACACTCCTTGCGGAACACGATTTTGAGTCGCGCGCGTCTACCAATTCCGCCACACCCCCATACGTCAGATCCGGTGCTGGCAGGGCGATAGTCATAATGACATTCGCCGCCGCAGCCAAGCGGAATTTACACCATCGGGCGGCAAGTGGGAGCAGACAGGCGTTTCAGCATATTTTCCGATGGAGGTCAGGTCTCCTCTTGCAAAGCAGGGGCTTTTTCCCAACTGTCAGGGCACAGAACATCATCCCTCTCTGCCCTATCCCGGATCAGGATTCCCCCGGACCATGCTGTCTGCCTTTCTTGCGCCCCGCCGCCCTTTTTTCCTGCTGGTCTCCCTGATCTGCCTGTCGGCTCTGTCCGCCGCCCTGATCGGCCAGTACGGCTTTGACCTGCACCCGTGCATCCTCTGCCTGTATGAACGGATCCCCTATGTCACCGCCGGACTGACCGGACTGGCCATGGCCCTGCTGCCGACCTCCCCCCGGCTGCGCCGGCTGGGCCTGCTGCTGATCGGGCTCAGCTTTGCCGCCAACACCGCACTGGGGTTCTATCACGTCGGGGTCGAACAGCACTGGTGGACCAACCCCGGCTGCACCGGCGGCCCGCTGAATGCCATGAGCCTTGCCGACCTGCAGTCGTCGATCCAGAAAGCGGTCCGCCCGGCCTGTGATGATGTACAATGGAGTCTGTTCGGCATTACGCTGGCAGGCTATAACCTGCTGCTGTCGCTGGCGATGACTGCCCTGACGGTTCTCGCCGGGCGGAAAGCCGCCTGACCTTACGCTGACTGCATTTTCCCTGTCCGTGCTTTCGCAGGAGTCCGCCATGACCACCCTGTCCGCATCCTCCCCCCTGCCCATGACACCGGCGGAGCCCACCGCCCGGCCAAAGATGACCGCAGAAAACCGGATCCCCGGTGACATGACCCGTGACCAGCTGCTGGACCGGATCATGCGCGTCAATCACGCCGGGGAATATGGTGCCGTACGGATCTATCAGGGTCAGATGGCCGTGATCGGCAAGGGACAGCATGGCGATACCCTGAAGCACATGCTGGAACAGGAAGTGGTTCATAAGGAATACTTCCAGAAAGCGATCGGCGAACGGCAGGGCCGCCCGACAGTCCTTCAGCCGGTGTGGCACGTCGCAGGCTGGATGCTGGGTGCCGGAACCGCCCTGCTGGGGGAACGCGCCGCCATGGCCTGCACCGTGGCTGTCGAAGAGGCCATCGACGACCATTACCGCGAACAGGCGGAACTGCTGGGCGACGATGAAGCCGAACTGCGCGATACCATCGAACGCTTCCGGGCAGAAGAGCTGGAACACCGCGATATCGGTTATGAAAACGGGGCAGAACAGGCCCCGGCCTACCCGCTGCTGCATGCGGCCGTCAAATCCGGCACCCGGCTTGCCATCTGGCTGTCTGAGCGGATCTGACCCCTGACGGCCCCCGTACCGGACCGCAGACCAATAACCGCCGGAGCCCAGCGCCCGGCGGTTTTTTTTCATTCAGGAAAACGCATCAGACAGACAGCCCCACCAGCTCAGACACTTAAGAGTCTGCGTATATGCAGGTTTGCCACAATGTTTTCTGCCCGGCCATGTGACCGGCGGGACATTTGCTGACGAACCGTTTTCGCGGGATGCTGATCCTGTCAGCGCACCGATGATCCCCGCCCCCCCGGGATGAGAGCATCGGCAGACGGGCACTGACCCCTCCGGCTCAGTCTCTCCCTGAGGAGACCTCGGGCAGCCTAGAGGGACGTCACGCGTACAGATTTCCCCCACCGGGAGTGGCCTGGCCCGTAAGGGTCGCCACGGTACGGCAAATCCATCCCCCCCTGCGCATCTGCCGTGCCGATCCTCCCGAAACTGCCCCCGGCCTGTCCGGGGGTTCTTTTTTTGCCTGCCACTCCTTTACCGGTCACTCCGTCCGGCGCGGCAGACGCAGATGCAGGGTCGTCCCTTCCCCCCGTACGGACACCACCTCCAGATCCCCCCCCAGCAGACGGGCCAGACGGCGCACCCCGGCCAGCGGCAGGACCGATGCCTTCAGGGATCCCGCCGTCCCGAACGGGTCTTCAATCACCGCCTGCTCCTCATCGGTCAGGCCGATACCGGTGTCGGCAACAGTCAGCAGGACAACGCCCGGCCCTTCCTCAGGGTCGGTCTGGGCTGCCAGCGTCACCTGTCCCTCAGCCGGGGTAAAGTACAGGGCTGTCAGCATCATCGTCTGCACCGCCCGCTCAACGGCCTCAGACGCGGCGGCAGCCCGGCCGATCTGCGGATCGCAGTCAAAGTGCAGGGTCACCCCCTTCTGACGGAACGGCTCCCGGCATTCCGACAGCACCCGGGCCAGCAGCGGCTGGATCTCCGCCTCGTCAGCAGGCAGGGCCGCCACATCCTGCTCCAGCGTCAGCAGGTCTGCCGCCGCCCCGGTCATCTGCCCGGCCAGCCGCGCCGCATCGGCAATGCCCGCCACATAATCGGACTGACGGCTGTTCAGGATGCCATAGTATCCCGCCGACAGGATTTCTGAGAACCCAAGGATGGTTGTCAGCGGGGCCCGCAGCTCTTCAGCCAGCCCGGTCAGGAAGGCCGACAGCCCCAGCACGGTCGGTTCCGCTGCCGGAAGCCGCGACATCGCCTGAAGCTGGATCACCAGCACCGCCCCGTCGGGCAGCGGCACCCCGGTGACATCCAGCCAACGCCCGGCACCACCGCTCAGGCGGCCCTGACGCAGGGTCCGCCCGGACGGGGGGGCCGTCACCAGTGCCCGCACATCCTGCCAGGCAGCGGCCTCGCGGTATTCTTCCGGCAGAGCCGCCGTCAGATCTGCCAGCAGCGGCGCGGTTTCCGCCAGATCCGGCGACACGGCCCACAGGGCCCGGAACGCCGGGTTGGACAGGCGCAGCCGCCCGTTGGCCCCGAACACCGCCACCGCTTCCTGCAGATGGTCGATGGTCTCACGCTGAACCGCCACCAGCTCCTTCAGGCTGGCTTCCAGCGCCAGACGGTCGGTAACATCCTCATAGGTTGCCAGCAGCCCCCCCAGCGGATGCGGGGCCACCACCCGGCGCAGGGTCTTGCCATCCGGGCGGTGCATCAGATCCTCAAACGGTTCCAGCAGAGACTTAAAGCGCGACAGCTCCTGTTCCTTAAACGCCGGGAAGTCCGCGACTTCCGGCAGTTTGCGGCGCTGACGCAGGGCGTCGAGAACATCGGAATAGGTCGGTTCTTCCGTATCGAGCCAGCTGTCATCCACCCCCCACAGGCGGGCAAAGGCAGTGTTATGGAACCGCAGCCGGGTATCCGGCCCGAAAATCACGATGGCGGTGCCCAGACGTTCCAGCACCGCCGCATGGCTGGCGGCTTCCTGTTCGAGCGTCAGGCGCAGGGTCTCCGCCCGCGTCTGATCCAGCGCCAGCCCGACAGTCACCGTCCCGGCATCGCCGCTGGCGCAGGGAATTTCCCGGACATCCATCAGACGCCGCGCCCCGTTGAGCACGACATGGAACGGAGCGGCCCGGGCCTCGCCCGCCGCCCGGGCGGCAGAGGCCAGCGCGCGCAGTTCCCGCGCTTCTGATCCGGTGACCAGCTCCCGTTCCGTCTGCTGAAGACTCTCTGCCCCGCTGACCTCCACCGCCTGCAAAAAGGCCCGGTTGCCCGAAACCACCCGCAGATCGGCATCGCGCCGCCATACAGGCAGCGGCAGCGCATTCAAGACATCCTGCACCTGCTGGGCCTGCTGCCGCCAATGACTGGCATCGTCCTCCGCCAGACGGGCCGCCGTTTCCTCCTCCGTCACATCGCGGACCCACAGCACATCGCCACGGACTGCCCCTTCCCCGTCATACAGCCGCAGACCGCGCACCTGCACCCACCGGCGCAGATCCCCCGCATCCTGCTGGCGGGTCAGCAGGGTCAGACGGAACCCCTCTCCTTCCCGCCGCAACACCAGCAGGGCAGCCCGCAGGCGGGCAGCCTCTTCGCCGTCAAGGGCATCCAGACAATCCTGTATGGTTGAGGTCTGACCGGCATAGAGAGACAGAATCACCGCCAGCCGCCGGGAACATTCGCCACCGGCAAGCAAAAGGGCATCTTCCTCACCGTCCGCTGTGGCTGTCACCGGGTCCGGGCGCGGCCACAGGAACCATCCATCCGTCGCACTGTCGAGGGCACGGTCCGCCAGAACAGCCCGGTCATGCAGGCGGGCGGCGGTTTCGTCAGAGCGACGGCGGCGGAACCACTGCCACCACAGCACCAGCAGCAGCGGCGGCAGCAGAACGGTCAGACCGGTCACAGCCGTCACCATGCCTTCGCCGCTGACCGCAGGCATCACCGCCGCCAGAAGCCGCATCCATATCCCCCCCGGGAGACCGTCCTGAAAGTCCAGACTGCTGTCCATCCGAAAATCCGATGCTCCTGCAACCGCCTGCTGCCGGTTAAAACCACAGGCAGAAAACCACAAGCGGCGAATCGGGTACAGCAGCTTTCCCGCCCCCCGCCTGCTTATCCACCGGCGATCTCATCCTCCAGCGCCTCGGGACTTTCCGCATCAATCACCCGCCGGGCCGTATCGTGACCAAACCCCTGGCGGGCCAGAGCCGCCATATCCCGCTCCCGCCGTTCGGCGCGGGCTCCGGCATCCCGCCAAGGACCAAGACGACGGCGGCGGGCATAGGCCGCCGCCGCCTGCAGGTCGCGCAGACGCGGATCATCGACCCCGGTTTCCTCTGCCACCCGCTCCAGCGCCTGATCGATCACCTCGGTGGCAATGCCTTTGCGGCCCAGCGCCATACGGATTCCCCGCTGTGACGTCCCCCGCCCGGTCAGGCTGCGCACCCGCCCCTCGGCAAAGGTCTGGTCATTCAGCAGCCCCAGCCGCTCCAGATCGTTCAGCAGGGCCTCAATCCAGCCTTCAACCTCTGCCGGGTCCCCGCCATGATGGTCGAGAGAACGGCGGGCCTTGCGCCGCAACACCTGCCCCACCGAGGACCGGCTGGCGGAAAACCGCTGCAGATAATACAGCGCCGCATTGCGCAGCGAGGCCGGGGAGACCTTGCGTGGCACTTTAGCCTCCCGCCTGCGGGCGGGGACATCCGGCTTGCCCCCATCGTCATTTCTCTGCACTGTCTCTGCCACCTGCTGTTCTGCCGCCCCGGAGAGATGATCCGGCTCTGCGGTCCCTTTTCCTCTGGCGATCCGGGCGGCCCCCGCCCTATATGCTGCCCCTGACCCCGGATCCGAAATCGAGAGCTGCGACCATGTCCGCCAACACCGTGCCGCCGGAAACCCGGCTGACCGCCCTTGCCACCGAGCCCCTGTGCCAGCCCCGCCGTCTGGGCGCGGTCAACTGGCTGGGCCTGTGGGAACTGTATCTGAAGGAAGTGCGACGCTTCATCAAGGTCTGGCTGCAGACCATTGCCGCACCGGTGGTCACCTCGCTGCTGTTTCTGGCAATCTTTGCGCTGGCGCTGGGCGGAGACGTCCGGATGGCCGGACCGGTCAGCTTTCTGGAATTCCTGGCCCCCGGCCTGATCATGATGACCATGGTCCAGAATGCCTTCGCCAACACCTCGTCCTCGGTGATCATCGCCAAGGTGCAGGGCAATATCGTTGACCTGCTGATGCCGCCACTGTCGCCGCTGGAAATCACCCTGGGCCTGTCCCTGGGCGGGGTCACCCGCGGACTGGTGGTCGGGCTGGTGGTCGGCGTATGCATGCTGCCGTTTGTCACCCTGCACATCCACCACTTCGGGTACATCCTGTTCCACGCCGTCGGGGCCAGCCTGATCCTCAGCCTGCTCGGCACGCTGGGCGGGGTCTGGTCAGAAAAATTTGACCACATGGCAGCGATCACCAACTTCATCATCACCCCGCTGTCGTTCCTGTCCGGGACGTTCTATTCCATCGACCGGCTACCGGAATCCTTCCGTTTTCTGGCCCATATCAACCCGTTCTTCTACATGATCGACGGCTTCCGCTATGGGTTCATCGGCCACGAGTCGGCCCTGCCGCTGACCGGGCTGGCCGTGGTCGCCGCCACCAATGCCGTGCTGCTGGCCGGCTGCTATCTGCTGGTGCGGTCCGGCTATAAGCTGAAGGCCTGAGTCCCATCGCGGGACTTGGTTAACGGCATCGCCCGAACTATGATGGTCTCAACCCTCCGGCGGGGCAGAACTCTCTGTCCCGTCCTGTTTTTCTTCAGGAGACCGCTTCCTTGACCCTTAAGCAGGACGCCCTGTCTGCCACCGCCTCCTCCCTGCGTGCGGTGATGAGCTATGTCTCGGCCAGCGACGAGCTGACCGCCCCCAACAGCGTCATCAATCAGGCCCGTGCCGATGAGCCGGTGTTCGTTCTGCGCGCCCGTGACATGGTGGCGACCGCCACCATTGAATGGTGGCTGTGGTGCGCCCGCAACCGGGGTGTCCCGGCTGAAAAGCTGGAACGGGCAGAACGCCAGCGCCGCGCCGCTGATCTGTGGATCGACAAGCGCCTGCCCACCGTCACCGGCACCGATGGCCGCACCGTGGTACGCACCGCGCGGCTGGAGCGGGACGACAAGGACTCAGTCCTCAATTCCTGCCATCCGGATGAGCCGGTGTTCGTCATCGTTGCCTCTGACGCCGTCTCGACCGAAGTGGTGGAGTTCTGGGCCTTCATGGCGGAACGTCACGGCGCCCCGGCCCGCAAGGTTGAAGGGGCGATGGAAGTCGCCAAGGCGATGGCCCGCTGGCAGGAAAAGCGCATTGTCGGCACCGGCGCCCGCCGCACCGCAGAAGCGCAGCCAGCCCGGCCCGATGTGCCGCGCCCGCGCCATAAGACCGTGATGCATCTGGTCTGCGTTGACTGCGGTCACGATGAACGTCTGGGCGAGCCGCCGTTTGACGAAGAACTGCTGGCCACCGTGCGGGAAACCTGCGAGGGCCCCTGTCCGTCCTGCGGGGCGGAGCCGAAGACCGATGCGGTCAGCGGACAGATCCGCCGAGTGCTGACCACGACGATGACCACCGAGTAAGGCTGCCTTTCCCGCCCCGGCCCTGATCAGGCCGGGGCGGCTTTCCGGGCGGGAGGCCCTGCGTGCATATGCGGTCCCTTTATGCGTCCCTTTCCGCCCTGCTGCTGGCGGTTGGCCTGCTGACCCTGGGGCAGAACCTGCTCGGCACCCTACTGGCGGTGCGGATGTCGGTGGAAGGCTTTTCCGTCCTCGTCTCCGGTCTGGTCATGGCCGGGTACTTCACCGGCCTGCTGGCCGGGTCCCTGACCGTGCACGGCATCATCCGCGCGGTCGGACACATCCGGGTGCTGACCGCCCTGATCTCCGGTTTTTCCGCCGCCACACTGGTGCATGCCCTGACCATTGACCCGTGGAGCTGGACCGCCCTGCGCTTTGCCGAAGGCTATTGCATGGCGGGGATCTACATCTGCATCGAAAGCTGGCTGAACGCCCGGTCCACCAATACCACCCGGGGCATGGTGTTTGGCCTGTACATGGTCACCACCTATCTGTTCGGCGGGCTGGCGCAGTTTCTGCTGGTGACCGCCGATGTGTCGGGGTTCGAGCTGTTCTCGGTGGCCTCGCTGCTGCTGTCGGTGGCGCTGCTGCCGGTGGCCCTGACCCGGGCCCCGGCCCCGCCGATTCCCGGGCGGTCCTCCATCGGGTTGCGCCGCCTGTGGCAGATCTCCCCCCTGGGAACCATCGGCTGCACCGTCTCCGGTATTCTGCTGGGGGCATACTACGGGATGGCCCCCCGCTATGGCACCGCTGCGGGCATGGATGCCTGGGGCATTGCCACCTTCATGGGGGCCGGTATCTTCGGCGGGATGGCCCTGCAATCCCCGATCGGCTGGCTGTCTGACCGCTATGACCGCCGTCTGGTGCTGACCATCGTGGCCGGGGCGCTGGCCCTCAGCAGCCTTCTGGTCGCGGTTCTGACCAACCACAGCCTGACCGGCCAGCCGGTGACCGGCAGTGAAAGCCTGTCGCGGATTGATCTGCTGGCCGCAACGCTGGTGTTTGGCGGGCTGATGTTTGTGGTCTACCCGCTTGCGGTCTCCCACGTGAATGACCGCGCCGACCCCAGCGAATATGTCGGCGTCTCCGGCGGGATGATTCTGCTGTATTCCATCGGTGCGGTCTTCGGCCCGATTATCGCCTCCGCCAGCATGGAGGCCGTTGGCCCGGCCGGTCTGTTTCTGTCGATGGGGGCAGCGTCAGCCCTGCTGTGCGCCTATGCGGTGTGGCGGATGCGGATGACCGCCCGACCCGATGATGACAGCCGGGTCCGCTTCCGCCCTTCAGCCCGGGTGGCACAGGTGACGCCCGACCCACCGCCGCCGCCGACCGATGTGCGCTGACGGCCTTAATGCCATGCAGCTGGATCTTCTCAACCGCCCGGATGCCCGGACCGCCATTCTGATGCCCTCCGGCTTTGTGCTTGATCTGCTGAACCCTGATGCCACTGGCCTGCCGATAACTGATATTGCCCGATGTCTGGCATCCCAGCCCCGCTGGGGCGGTGCCGCCCGCCCGTGGTATTCGGTCGCCGAACACTGTGTGATGGCATCGCATCTGGTCCCGCCGGACCTGGCCTATGCCGCCCTGATGCATGACTGCGAAGAATTTCTGGGCGACTGGCCATCGCCGGTGAAGGTGGTTCTGGACCGGGACTACCTGAAGCAAAAACTGGGACCGGTGAAGGCTGCCCTAAGCCAATGGTTTGGATTTGAAGATAATCTCCCGGCGGTCAAGCATGCCGATCTGGTGTGCATGGCCACCGAACTGCGCGACCTGCTGCCCCCGGCATGGATGGACTGGGGGCACCTGCCGCCCCCGCACCCTGACCCAATCACCCCGGTCGGGCCTGACCGGGCCTATACCCTGTTCCTCGACCGCTACGAGCAGGTCCGACATCTGGCCCGGCCCTCGTCAAAGCGGGGCAAAAAGTAAGGCCCGCACCCTGAGGAGGCGGGCCCCTTACGCTCAGTCCTTCAGCCAGTCAACGCTGACAGTCTTCAGGTCGGCGCTGTGCGGGCCAATACCGATGATGAACTGTCCCGGCTCCCACGTCCGGTTCAGCGCCTGATCATGAAACTCCAGATCCGCCGTGGTCAGAGTAAAGCTGACAGTCTGCGTCTGACCCGGCTCCAGCCGGACCTTGCGGAAGCCCCGGAGTTGCCGCCCCGGACGGACGACGCTGGCCACCGGATCCGTCAGATACAGCTGCACGGTCTCTACCCCCGTCCGCGTCCCGGCATTGGTGACCTCAACCGTCACGGTCAGCGGCACATCACCCCGCAGCACCGGGGCATCCACCTGCGGCACCCCATAGGCGAACACCGTGGTGCTGAGACCGAACCCGAAGGGAAACAGCGGTTCTGATGGTCCGTCAAGGTAACAGCGGGTGCTGTACTTCCCCGGATCATTGGCCGGATTGCCGGGGCGGCCGGTGGTGGCCCGGTCATAGGGCAGCGGCACCTGCCCGACATGGCGCGGCCAGCTGGTGGTCAGACGCCCCGATGGCACCCGGTCGCCAAACAGCAGATCCGCCACCGCGTGCCCGGCCTCGCACCCGCCAAACCACGACACCAGAATGGCGGGCAGGGTTTCCGCCTCCCACGGTAACGTCAGCGGACGGCCATTCATCGTCACCAGCACCACCGGCGTCCCGGTCTGATGCAGGGCCTTCAGCAGATCACGTTGGTTCTCCGGTATCCCGATATCCATGCGGGACGCCGATTCGCCGGACATTTCCGCCGCCTCGCCAACCACCGCAATCACCACATCGGCCCGCCGGGCCACCTCCACGGCCTCAGCCTGCATCTCTTCCGGGGTACGCGGATCGAGATCGACCTTTGGACCGGCAAAGTTCAGCAGATCGAGCATCCGGCGATCTTCGGTGATATTCGCCCCCCGGGCATGCAGCACCGTCGCGCCATCACCAACCACAGCGCGGATCCCGGCCAGCACCGAGACCGCCGTCGCCGGATCCCCCTGAAACGCCCATGGTCCAAGGACATTTTTGGTGTCATCGGCCAACGGCCCGACCACCGCGATGGTTCCGGTTTTCGCCAGCGGCAGCAGATCACCGTCATTTTTCAGCAGAACGCAGGAGTCCGCCGCCACAGTCCGGGCGGCCTGCCGGTGCTGCGGGGCCAGAATGACCTGCGCGGCCCGCGCCGGATCAAACCGGGCAAACGGATCCGCAAACAGGCCCAGTTTTTCTTTCGCCTCCAGCACCGCCCGACAGGCAGAGTCAATCTGGGCCATCGTCACCCGCCCGGCAGCAAGAGCTGCCTCCAGACGGGTGATGAAGCCTTTGCCCATCATGTCCATCTGCACCCCAGCCCGCAGGGCCCGTTCCGACAGGGTCTGCAACGGGTCATCCGCCACAATCTGTCCGGCCTCATCGCCCAGACCGTGGGCAATCATCTCCGGGATACCATCAAAGTCCGAGACCTTCAGCACGCCCGGCAGGATCTTGCTCAGCAGGTCGGTATCCGCATGTGACGGCATGCCATTGACCGCCGAGAACGCCATCATCACCGACCCGGCCTCGGCGGCAACAGCCGCCTGAAACGGCGGCAGATAAACATCCCACAGCCGGGCCGGGCTCATGTCGGCATTGTTATAATCCCGTCCGCCTTCCGGTGCCCCGTAGCCGACGAAGTGTTTGACGCAGGCCATCACACTGTCCGGGCTGGACAGATCATCCCCCTGCAGCCCGTGGATCATTGCCCCGGCGATCTGTGCCCCCAGATAGGGGTCTTCCCCCGATCCCTCGGCGATCCGGCCCCAACGCGGATCGCGCCCGATATCCACCATCGGCGAAAACACCCAGTTGAGACCGCTGGCGCTGGCCTCCCGCGCTGCAGTGCGGGCCGTGACCTCAACATGGTCCAGATCCCACGTGCAGGACACCGCCAGCGGTATCGGAAACACCGTCTGATGACCATGAATCACGTCATAGGCCAGCAGCAGCGGAATCCCCAGCCGGGACTCCCGCACCGCAGCCTCCTGCACCGCCCGCAGGCCCTCCGGCCCGTTGACGCCGAAGGTGCAGGGGAACAGCCCCCCCAGCATTCCGCCAACCCGCCCGGCCCGGATTTCCGCCAGCTTGTCGTCTTCCACCGGAATATTGGTGGTGATCAGATTCAGCTGTCCCAGCTTTTCCGGCAGGGTCATCCGGGCCATCAGGTCATCAAGAAAGGCGACCCGGTCCGGCGGGAGAGCAGTCTGCGGGGTGGTGGTCATCGCGGTCTTCCAATCAGCACAACGGCGGGAACAGGATGCCTCCCATTACCCGCCGCCGGAAGAAAAGTGTCAATCCTTTCAGCAGAGTGACCTTAAAAATCACACACTGTAACACATGCGGAACGCCCCCCAGTGCCGCCCGCCCAGCGTCAGCGGCACCGCAACCTCCTTCAGCATCATAAAAGCCCCGCCGCCCATATCGCGGCGATAGGTCTTGAGGGTAAAGGGGGCCGTATTCCGGGCCGAATGCAAACCGACCGGATCATTGAAAATCCGGCGGTTGCGGCAGTGGGCCGCATTCCACACCGGATCAGGCCCCTGCGGATGCGAATATTTACGGTTATGGGTCGGCAGATAGCCATTCCGGTCCACCACAGCGCAGAACGCCATCCGCGGATCACTGTCGAGCAGCGTTTCCTGAATCGGCGGCAGCACCTCATCCATGAAGGCGGTGAACCGGGTCGTCACCTGCGGCGGATTGCTGCCGGGGATCGGCTGATACTGGTCATCAAACAGATCCTGCAGGCTGATCCGGCGACCGGCCAGCCCTTCTTCAATGGCGGTGGTGATGGCGGCAGCCGTCCGCTGCATGGTCTGCACCACCTGCGTTTCCGCCACATCAATGCCCCGGGCGACGATATCGGTGATCATCTGCTGCGCCAGATCCATCACCCCGGTGGTCTGCTCCGCCGCCTTGCTCAGGTGCGCGGCATCATTGCCAAGGCCATCCGCCAGCAGGGTCACCGCGTCAGAAACCGCCCGGCATTCCTCCAGATTGCGGGAACTGTCCCCGGCAATTGAGGTCACCGCCTGCTCAACCCCCGAGAACTCCTCGGTCAGACCGGCCAGCACCGCCGACAGCGATGAGGTCGCCTGATCGGCCTGCTCAGCGTTGCTCAGATTGGCGGCACTTTCCGTCATCAGGTCAGACACCAGCCCGGTCAGGGCGGTCACGGTGCTATTAATCTGGGCCGTGGCATCACTGGTTTGCTGCGCCAGCGCCTTTACCTCTCCGGCCACCACCGCAAACCCTTTTCCGGCCTCTCCGGCACGGGCCGCCTCAATGGTGGCATTCAGGGCCAGAAGGCGGGTCTGGCTGGCAATAGTGCCGATAGCGCGGGAAACCTCACTGATCTGACCCAGCGTCCGTTCCAGATGCAGCAGGCGGGTTTCCATCTCCTGTACCGACCGGCACAGGGTTCCGATCCGGCCCGACGCAGACGCCATCGCCTGCTGGGCAGCCTGCGTCTGCCGGGCTGCGGACCGGGCCCGGTCCGCACTGGACATCGCTGCGGTATGAATGGCGGCATTGCTGGCGGTCATGCCCTCCGCCGCCGCCTGAAGGCTGCGGCAGTCGCCGGAACGGGCACCGACATGGCCGGTGACCACCCCGACCTCGGCTGTGATCACGGCCAGCCGGTCCCACAGATCCCCGACCATCCGGCCAAGGTCACGGGCCAGAACCTGATCATCCGTCATCTGGCCTGACGGGGGCGCTGCGGGCATAGGGGCGGCAGTGTGATCCAGCATCGTTTACTCCCTGCATTGGCCCGTATTTCCGCCGGGCCAACCGAATCCGCCGGTCTGCCAGAGAAGCCCGGCAGACGAACTGGTTACAGTTGTAACCACGGTGTCGCGACACAGCCCACCCGTCAAGAGAGGGCTGTGCCGGCAGGTCTTAACACAGCGGGGTCACTGACCCAGCCGGGCTTCCAGCGCCGCGCAGTAGGTTTCCAGCACCTTGACCCGGGCATGCTTTTTGGAGTTGGCCTCGACCAGTGTCCATGGAGTCTTACGGGTCGAGGTGCGCTCGATCATATCGTTCACGGCCTGCTCGTAAGCATCCCATTTGTCGCGGTTGCGCCAGTCCTCTTCCGTCAGCTTCCAGGCTTTCCACGGGATCGACTGGCGCTCCTGAAAGCGGGCCATCTGCTCTTCCTTGGTGATGTGGAGCCAGAACTTGCACAGCACACGCCCGGAATCGACCAGCTGCTCCTCGAAGTCATTGATCTCCCCATAGGCGCGCATCCATTCCTCGGTGGAGGCATAGCCCTCGATCCGCTCCACCAGCACGCGGCCATACCACGACCGGTCATAGATGGTGGCCCGCCCGGCCCGGCTGATGTGCCGCCAGAACCGCCACAGATAATGCTGGGCCTTTTCTTCATCGGTCGGGGCGGCGATGGGGATCACCTTGTAGTCGCGGGCATCGAGCCCGGCGGTCAGACGACGGATCGCCCCACCCTTTCCGGCAGCATCCCACCCTTCAAACACCAGTGCGCTTGACACCCCACGCTCCCGGGCCAGACGGCTGAGGTGATGCAGGCGGGCCCGCGTCACCTTCAGGCGTTCCGCATACTCCTCGTCGCTGTAATCCAGCGTCATATCAAGCGCGTTCAGAATGGTCGGCTGCTGCGGCAGGGTCGCCATCACCAGTGACGAGCCATGCACCGCCCCGGCCCCGGCAACGCCCAGAGCCGTCTTTTCCCCGGCGTCAGCCTTATGGCTTTCCGCCTCATCCTTCAGCCGCCGCTGCTCTTCCCGGCGCATGGTCTCCGCCACCCGGCGCTTCAGGTCCATCGCCTCCAGATGGCGGGTGACGGCATCGCGCAGGGTGACCAATAGGGTCAGGGAGCGGTAGCGGTCATCCTGCCCTTCAATCACCGTCCACGGGGCATGACCGGCACTGGTGACCTGGATGGTCCGTTCCGCCGCCGTGGTGAACTGGTCATACATCTCCCAGTTCTTCCAGTCCTGCTTGGTGACCCGCCACGACTCGGTGGGGTCTTTCTCAAGCTTCTTCAGGCGCTTCTTCTGGGCATCGCGGCCCAGATGCATCCAGAACTTCAGGATGAGGGCACCATCATCGGCCAGCATCTTCTCAAAGCGGGTGATGTGCGACAGACGCTCATCCAGCTCCGCATCGGAAATGCGGCCATTGGCGTGATCCAGCACCGGGGCGGAATACCACGACCGCAGAAACAGCCCGATCCGCCCCCGCGCCGGGAGATCGCGCCAGTAGCGCCAGTAGTCCGGCCGCTCCCGCTCTTCATCCGACGACGGGCCATAGGCGTGGGTTTCCATCCACCGCGGGTCCATCCACTCATTCAGCAGGTTGATGCTTTCGCCCTTGCCCGCACCGTCAACCCCGGCAAAGACGAGGATCACCGGAAACTTCGCCGCCCGCAGCCGTTGCTGAAGCTGCGTCAGTTCCGTTCTCAGTTGCGGGGCAACCGCCTCAAACTCTTCCTTGCTGACCTTGCGCCCCAGCTCAGCGGTTCTGAACATCGTGACCCTCTCCCCGTCATGATATAAACGCCGGAAAGACTACTCTTTTGTTGCGGCTATCGGAAGAGCCGGAAACCCGTGGTGGCCCGCCACCGCACCCCGCCCCACCCGGAAGAGCAGGTTTTTAAGCACGATTTCTGGCCCGACCCTTGGAACTGTCTGGATTTATGCGGGCGTCCATGCCATAGATGCCGCAGCGCCCTGCGGGTTGCTGCCGGGGTTTCCTCCACCGGTTTCCCTGCCAGTTCCGACCCGTTCAGGATGGCGCGACGAGTTTCGCAGGCCGTCTTCAGACCTATCATCCCGGCGGCCTGTTTCTGCGGAGGAAAAAATGGCTGTTCGTGTTGCGATTAACGGTTTTGGCCGCATCGGTCGTCTGGTTCTGCGCGCCCTGGTCGAATCCGGCCGCACCGACGTGGAAGTGGTTGCCATCAACGACCTCGGCCCGGTCGAAACCAACGCCCACCTGCTGAAGTATGATTCCGTCCATGGCGTGCTGAAGAATGACGTGCAGGCCGTTGACGGCAACCTCGTCATCGACGGCAAGGTGATCAAGTGCCTCGCCCAGCGTGACCCGAAGGCCCTGCCGTGGGGCGACCTGAACGTTGATATCGTCGCCGAATGCACCGGCATCTTCACCGACCGCGACAAGGCCGTGGTGCATCTGGAAGCCGGCGCCAAGCGCGTGCTGGTCTCTGCCCCGTCCAAGGGTGCCGACATCACCGTGGTGTACGGCGTCAACCACGACAAGATCACCGCCGACCACAAGGTGATCTCCAACGCCTCCTGCACCACCAACTGCCTGGCGCCGGTCGCCCATGTGCTGAACACCGTGTTCGGCATCGAAAAGGGCTTCATGACCACCGTGCACGCCTACACCGGCGACCAGAACACTGTGGACACCCTGCATAAGGATCTGTACCGCGCCCGCGCTGCTGCCGTGTCGATGATCCCGACCACCACCGGGGCCGCCAAGGCCGTGGGTGAAGTGCTGCCGGAACTGAAGGGCAAGCTGGACGGCGTTTCCGTCCGTGTGCCGACCCCGAACGTCTCGCTGGTCGACCTGAAGGTTCTGCTGAAGAAGTCCACCACCGCCGAGGAAGTGAACGCCGCCATCGTCGCTGCCGCCAATGGCCCGCTGAAGGGCGTGCTGGGCTACACCGACAAGCCGCTGGTGTCGGTTGACTTCAACCACAACCCGGCTTCGTCCTCCTTCGCGCTGGACGGCACCAAGGTGATGGACGGCAACTTCGTCCGCGTGATGAGCTGGTACGACAACGAGTGGGGCTTCTCCAACCGTATGCTCGATACCGCTGCGCAGATCGCCAAGACCCTGTAATCAGGGAGTGCCGGAACGCCGCCCTTCCGACCGGACGGGCGGCGTTTTTTCTTGAGTCCGCAGCCCCGTTTCCACCCTGCGTGTAGGAAGCCAGCCATGCCCGCTTTCAAGACCATTTCCGATTTTGACGTCGCCGGTAAGCGCGTCCTCGTCCGTTCCGACCTGAATGTGCCGATGAGGGATGGCCGCGTCACCGATGCCACCCGCATCGAACGCTCCGCCGAAACCATCAAGGCGCTGGCCGCCAAGGGGGCCCGGGTTGTCGTGCTGTCCCACTTCGGCCGCCCGAAGGGGGAACGCGTGCCGGAGATGAGCCTGAAGCCGGTGGCCGAAGCCCTTGCCGCCACCCTCGGCCAGCCGGTGGCCTTTGCCGATGACTGCATCGGTGACACCGCCAAAGCCGTGGTGAACGCCCTCGCCCCCGGTCAGGTGGCAATGCTGGAAAACCTGCGCTACCACAAGCAGGAAGAAAAGAACGACGCTGATTTCGCCAAGGCGCTGGCCGCGCTGGGCGATATCTATGTCAACGATGCCTTTTCTGCTGCCCACCGCGCCCATGCCTCCACTGAAGGGCTGGCCCATCTGCTGCCGTCCGCTGCCGGGCTGCTGATGCAGGCGGAACTGGAAGCCCTGGGCAAGGCCCTGGAAAAGCCGGAACACCCGGTGGTCGCGATTGTCGGCGGCGCCAAGGTTTCCACCAAGCTGGATCTGCTGGGCAACCTTGTGAGCAAGGTTGATGTGCTGGTGATCGGCGGCGGCATGGCCAACACCTTCCTGTTCGCGCAGGGCATCGAAGTCGGCTCCTCGCTGTGCGAGAAGGATATGGCCGACACCGCCCGCGAGATTCTGGAAAAGGCCAAGGCTGCCAACTGCGAAATCATTCTGCCGTCCGACGTGGTGGTAGCCGGTGAATTCAAGGAACACGCGGCCAATGCCGTGGTGGCTGCCAACGCTGTTCCGGCGGACAAGATGATCCTCGACGCCGGTCCGGCCGCTGCCGAGGCGCTGGCCGCCAAGCTGGCATCCTGCAAGACGCTGGTCTGGAACGGCCCACTGGGTGCCTTCGAACTGAAGCCGTTTGACGCCGCCACCAACACCGTAGCGCAGGCCGCTGCCAAGCTGACCGCCGAAGGCAAGCTGCTGACCGTTGCCGGGGGCGGGGACACCGTCGGGGCGCTGGCTAATGCCGGGGTTGCTGACCAGTTCTCCTACATCTCCACCGCCGGGGGCGCGTTCCTTGAGTGGCTGGAAGGCAAGGAACTGCCGGGCGTCGTCGCGCTGGGCAAATAACAGCGTCTGCTCTTGACCGATACGGACCGCGCCACCCCTGTGGCGCGGTCTGTCTGTTTTCAGGACACCGGAACCGCCTGCCCCTGCGGGGTAAAGCCGCGCCAGCGGGTGCAGAACTCAAGAAGATCCATCTCCGGCATCGGCTTGCCGATCAAATACCCCTGCAGCCATGTGCAGCCCGACTCCGCAAGGACCGCCTGCTGGCCATCGGTCTCCACCCCCTCTCCCACGGTTTCCAGACCCAGATCCTCAGCGATGCGGATGATCGACCGCACCATGGCACAGTCTGTCGGCTCATCCGGCAATCCCCTGACAAAAGATTTGTCGAGCTTAAGAGTCGAGAACGGGAACTGCCGCAGATAGGTCAGAGACGAATAGCCGACGCCAAAGTCATCCAGACTGGTGTTAAAACCAATCTCCCGCAGCTGCCGGAGACGGCGGTTGGCTTCATCAAAAGCCCCCATCATCACGCTTTCGGTGATTTCCAGCTCCAGACGCCGGGGATCTACCTGTTCCTGCTCGACAATACGGGCCGCAGTCGCAACAAAGTCTGACTGCATCAACTGGACCACCGACACGTTGACGCTGAACACCATGTCAGGGATCCCCGCATCGGCACCACGTGCGGCATCAATGTCGCGGATCATCCGGCAGGTCTTCCGCAGCACCCATTCCCCGATCGGGATGATCTGACCGGTCTCTTCGCAGGCCGGAATAAACCGGTCCGGCGGAACCATTCCAAGCTCGGCATCCCGCCAGCGCAGCAGGGCCTCAGCCCCCCGGATCCGCCCGTCAGAGGCCCGGACCTGCGGCTGGTAATACACCGCAAAGGCCCCGTTGCTTTCCGCACTCCGCAACCGGTTATAAAGACGGACCCGGGCCGTGGTCTGTTCGCTCATGCTGGGGGCATACTTGACCATGCCACCTTTTCCGGCCGCCTTGGCCTGATACATGGCGATATCGGCATTCTGCAACAGATCTTCAAAGCTGCTGCCATCCTCAGGATAAACCACCAGCCCGGCGCTGCAGCCCATATAGAATGTCTGCCCATCAACATCAAACGGGGCCCGGAAGGCGTTGATCAGCCGGGTCCGCCGGACATCAAGGGCGGACATATCCTCCTGTGGCAGAACAATCACAAATTCATCACCGCCCAGCCGGGCAACCACCCGCCCCGTCCCAGCGGCCCGCTGTAGCCGGACCGCAGCCTGCACCAGAAGGCGATCGCCAATGGTGTGCCCCGCAGAGTCATTGATATATTTAAAGTTATCCATATCGATAAAAATCAGGCACAGCCGCTCCTCCGGGGCCTGACTGATACGATCCGTCACATGAAGACGCAGACTTTCCCGGTTGGCCAGCCCGGTCAGGGCATCATGGTAAGCCAGAAAGTCGATATGCTCCTGCCGCCGCTTCTCCTCGGTGATGTCGGTATAGGTCCCGACCAGAAGGTAGGGTACCCCCGCTTCATCACTCAGGCAGTTGGCGTTAGACTGTAACCAGATATAGTCACCGTCCGTCCGCCGGATCCGGTATTCGACGCGATACGATGACGCCCGCCCTGACAGATAATCATCCAGCAGACGGCGCACCCGGGCCTGATCCTGCGGATGGATCCGCGCAATCCAGTTGGGCAGGCTTTTGAGATATTCGGCATCCTCGCCCATCAGTTCCTGCACGCGCCCGGAGAAATGGCGCAGACCGGTCCGCAGATCCCATTCCCAGATCACATCCCGCGCCGCGCCGGATGCCAGACGATAGCGTTCTTCACTACGGGCCAGTTCGGTGCGGCTTTCTCGCAGGTCCTGTACTTTCCGTAACAGCGCCTGCTCAGCCACCCGGCGCTGCCGGATATTCAGCAGAAGAAAAACTGTCAGCATCAGCAGAGCAACAATGATCAGGACTGTACTGATCACCGCCACCGCATACTCTTCCAGCACCGATGCCGGACGGTTGATGACTTTCGTACCATCCGGCACGTCAGACAGCCGCAGACCATGACGCTCCGACGCAGTGAAATCCACGGTCAGTTCCGCAGTCTTCTGATTCCCGGCCGGAATCTGGCTGACAGGCACCCCTTGCAGAACATCCGTAATGATCCGGGCCTGCAGAGTTCCCGAGACGGTTCCTGACAGCAGGCTACCCCCGACAATGCCATGACCAAGCTGATAGCGGTAAAACCCATACACAGGAACCGGCGTCTCGGTGGTGAAGCGATGGACAAAACTGGACAGCGGCAGAATCATCCCCTGCCCGTCAGATGCATAGGACCCCAGAAGAACCACGGTTCCCGGTTGCAATGATCGCAGACGGGCCAGAACCTGACCAAAGGGCTGACCAGACAGACTCTCCATCGCGACAGGGGGATACAGATCTGCTGCAGCTTCGCGGAGTTCACGTTCAAAGGCAGCGCTGCTCTCAGTCTCATCCCTGACGAAAACCACCTTCTGATACGGCCCCAAAGACCGGGCCAGCATCAGGGTTCCCGCCGGATCCATACTCTGATTAATGCCGGTGACCAAGGGAGTCGTACCGATCAGACGCTGGGCATCTTCCTTCAAGACGCCGCCATAGATCACCGGGATTCCGGGAAACAACACCTCGCGGTGATCAAGGGCGAAGATCAGCGCTGCATCGTCAGTGACGGCAATCAGGTCCGGTTTTTCAGTCCGGTAACGGTCGCGGAGAGTTGCATAGGCATTGTCGTACGTCTGCGGCTCCGGATGGCGTTTCCAGTCGAGATAAAACACGTCCAGACTGGCTTCCGGGGCATACGTGCGGATTCCATCCTCTATCGCGTCAGACTGCTCATCGGTCCAGCGATAGCCTTTATGGTAAGAATTGATCAGCAGAATACGGGGAGGCCCTGCCAGAGCCAGCATCGGCATCAGCAGAATAAGAGCGACCAGACCACTCTTCAGGATGCTGCGAAAGGCCCGCATGGTTCCCCCCCAAGCCTTCTGACAGAAATCTGAGACTGTCAGGCAGGCAGGAGACCTCCGGGCCGGGGCCGAAAGGATCCGCCTGCCGTGCCACCCTTTCCGGGGTGGCTGCGCAGACTCAATATTTCATTTCTCTACTGTACTTTTGTTTGTGAAAACCGCCCAGACACCACCTTTGGAAATGGCTGTGTGGCCATAATCACCAGCTTTCTGATCCAGATGCGCAGAGAGACGCAGACAAAACAAAAGGGCCCCTCTTGTCAGAGGAGCCCTTTTGGCAGTCCGGTGCGGGACCGACGATCAGGCGATCGCCGCCAGCATCGCTTCCGCCACCTTCAGCTTGGAGGTGGCAGCGGCCTTCTCGCTGGCACTGTCGGCTTCCTGCAGCGCATCCTTGGCCGCCTGAATACGGGCGTCCACGGACTCGCGGGTCAGGGTCGACAGATCGTGGGCTTCTTCAGCCAGCACGGTGCAGCGGGTTTCAGTCACTTCGGCAAAACCGCCAGCAACAAAAATGCGCTTGGCGACCTGACCGTTCTTATAGACGTCGATGACGCCCGGACGAACGGTGGACAGCATCGGGGCGTGCTGCGGCAGCGCCCCGAAATTGCCTTCGGTGCCCGGCACGACGACCATGCTCACCGGCTCGGAGACGAGCAGCTTCGCCGGAGAGACGAGTTCGAAATCAAGGGTGTCAGCCATAGCCTTCAGGCTCCGCAACAAAGATTAAAAACCGGCGTTCACGGCATAAGGGATGGGGGCCGGACGGATCCGGCCCCGCACCAGATCCTTACGCGGCTTCAGCAGCCAGCTTCTTGCCCTTTTCGATGGCTTCTTCGATGGTGCCGACCATGTAGAAAGCCGCTTCCGGCAGGTGGTCGTAGTCGCCGTTAACAATACCCTTGAAGCCCTTAATGGTGTCTTCGAGGGAGACGAACACGCCCGGGGTGCCGGTGAACACTTCGGCGACGTGGAACGGCTGGGAGAGGAAACGCTGGATCTTACGGGCACGGGCCACGATCAGCTTATCTTCTTCAGACAGTTCGTCCATGCCGAGGATCGCGATGATGTCCTGCAGGGCCTTATAGGTCTGCAGCACTTCCTGCACGCGACGGGCAATGCCGTAGTGTTCTTCACCAACGATACGCGGATCGAGAGCGCGGGAGGTGGAGTCCAGCGGATCCACGGCCGGGAAGATCGCCTGTTCGGCAATCGCACGCGACAGCACGGTGGTGGCGTCAAGGTGGGCGAAGGAAGTGGCCGGAGCCGGGTCGGTCAAGTCATCGGCGGGCACGTAAATGGCCTGCACCGAGGTGATCGAACCCTTCTTGGTCGAGGTGATGCGTTCCTGCAGGGCACCCATGTCAGTCGACAGGGTCGGCTGATAGCCCACCGCCGACGTAATACGGCCCAGCAGCGCAGACACTTCGGAACCGGCCTGGGTGAAGCGGAAGATGTTGTCCACGAAGAACAGCACGTCCTGACCTTCTTCGTCGCGGAAGTATTCGGCCTGGGTCAGACCGGACAGGGCGACACGGGCACGGGCACCCGGCGGTTCGTTCATCTGGCCATAAACCAGCGCCACCTTGGAGTTCTTGCCTTCCAGGTCGATAATCCCGGATTCGATCATTTCGTGGTACAGATCGTTCCCTTCACGGGTACGTTCACCCACGCCGGCGAACACGGAGTAACCGCCGTGACCCTTGGCGACGTTGTTGATCAGTTCCATGATGGTCACGGTCTTGCCCACGCCGGCGCCGCCGAACAGGCCGATCTTACCACCCTTGGAATACGGGGCCAGCAGGTCAATGACCTTAATGCCGGTCACGAGGATCTCGGTCTCGGTGGACTGATCAACGAATTCCGGAGCCGAACGGTGGATCGGGGCAACGCGGGTGTTGCCGATCGGGCCACGCTCGTCCACCGGCTCGCCGATGACGTTCATGATACGGCCCAGCACTTCCGGGCCGACCGGCACGGAGATGGCCGAACCGGTGTCGCGCACTTCCTGACCGCGGACCAGACCTTCGGTCGAATCCATGGCGATCGCGCGGACGGTGTTTTCACCGAGGTGCTGAGCCACTTCAAGGACCAGGCGGTTGCCGTTGTTGTCAGTTTCCAGCGCCGAGAGAATGGCCGGAAGCTCGCCGTCGAACTTCACGTCCACGACGGCGCCCGTAACCTGAGTGATGCTACCGACGTTTTTGTTCGCCATGGAAGACGCTCCTAATAGCCCGGTCCGAGACCGGAAATCATCTGAGTCTATGACCGAGGCCCAAGGTAACGGCCGGTCGGTCCGGATCTTGAGGTGGCCTTACAGCGCTTCAGCGCCGGAGATGATTTCGATCAGTTCCTTCGTAATCATCGCCTGACGGGTGCGGTTGTAGACCAGGGTCAGCTTCTTGATCATGTCACCGGCGTTGCGGGTGGCATTGTCCATCGCGCTCATACGGGCACCCTGTTCGGACGCGTCGTTTTCGAGCATGGAGGAGTACACCTGCATCGCAACATTCTTCGGCAGCAGATCGGTCAGAATGCCTTCTTCGCTCGGCTCATATTCGTACAGCGCCTTCGGGGCGGCATTCGCCTCGGCAGTCACGGCAGGAACCGGGAACGGAACAATCTGCTGACGGGTGGTGATCTGAGCAATCGCCGACTGGAACTTGTTGTAGACCAGCGTGCAGACGTCAAAAGCACCGGCGTCAAAATCCGCCAGAATCTTCTGGGCGACCATGTCAGCGTTACCGAAATCCGCACCCTTGCGGGCCAGACCTTCGTAAGACTGCACGATCTTATCAGCGTGATCCCGCTTCAGCTGGTCACGGCCCTTGCGGCCGACACACAGCAGCTTCACGGTCTTGCCTTCGGCTTCCAGCTCGCGGATGAGCTGACGGGCGGAACGCACGACGTTGGTGTTGAAGCCACCGCACAGACCACGGTCAGCGGTCATGACGACGATCAGATGGACGTCAGACTTGCCGGTACCGGCCAGCAGCTTCGGCGCGCCGGCAGTGCCAACGACCGAGGAGGCCAGGTTGCCCAGCATCCGCTCCATACGCACGGCATAGGGACGGCCCGCTTCGGCCGCTTCCTGCGCCCGGCGCAGCTTGGATGCCGCCACCATTTTCATGGCGCTCGTGATCTTCCGGGTGTTTTTCACCGAGTTGATACGAACGCGGAGATCCTTGAGGCTAGCCATCGGCTGTCAGGCCTTCCTGTTTAGCCTGCCCAGTTTCCGGCGCGGGCCGGGCGGGGCGGGCTGGATCTGAAACAAACCGGACGACCGGCAAAGCGGCGCCCGGGGGACGAAGATCCACCCCGCAGCGGGCGCCGCGGGGTGGATCAGTTCGGTCTTACGCCGCGAACGACTTGGCGAAGCCTTCAAGGAACGCCAGAAGCTTGGCTTCGGTGTCCTTGGAGATCGCCTTTTCGGTGCGGATGGCGTTGACGATGTCAGCGCCCTTTTCCTTCACCTCGGCCAGCATTTCGCGCTCGTACCGGTTGACGGCATTCAGCGGCAGCTTGTCGAGGAAGCCACGGGTACCGGCGAAGATGGAGATGACCTGCTCTTCGACCGGCATCGGGCTGAACTGAGCCTGCTTCAGCAGCTCGGTCAGACGGGCACCACGGGCCAGCAGCTTCTGGGTCGCCGGATCGAGGTCAGACGCGAACTGAGCGAACGCAGCCATTTCACGATACTGGGCGAGGTCCATCTTAATGGTACCGGCAACCTGCTTCATCGCCTTGATCTGGGCAGCGGAGCCGACGCGCGACACCGACAGACCCACGTTCACGGCCGGGCGGATACCCTTGAAGAACAGGTCGGTTTCCAGGAAGATCTGACCGTCGGTGATGGAAATCACGTTGGTCGGAATGTAGGCGGACACGTCGTTCGCCTGGGTTTCGATCACCGGCAGAGCGGTCAGCGAGCCATTGCCCGACTTGTCACCCAGCTTCGCGGCGCGTTCCAGCAGACGGCTGTGCAGATAGAACACGTCACCCGGATAGGCTTCACGCCCCGGCGGACGACGGAGCAGCAGGGACATCTGGCGGTACGCGACGGCCTGCTTGGACAGATCGTCATAGAAGATCACGGCATGCATGCCGTTATCGCGGAAGTACTCGCCCATGGTGCAGCCGGTGTACGGTGCCAGGAACTGCATCGGGGCCGGATCGGACGCGGTGGCCGCGACGATGATGGTGTAGTCCAGAGCGCCACGGTCAGCCAGGGTCTTGACGACCTGAGCAACGGTGGAGCGCTTCTGACCGACGGCGACGTAAATGCAGAACAGCTTCTCGCTGTCATTCTTCGCGGCGTCGTTGATCTTCTTCTGGTTCAGAATGGTGTCGATGATGACGGCGGTCTTGCCGGTCTGACGGTCACCGATGACCAGTTCGCGCTGACCGCGGCCGATCGGAATCAGAGAGTCGATCGCCTTCAGGCCGGTCTGCATCGGCTCGTGCACCGACTTACGCGGAATGATGCCCGGGGCCTTGACGTCGGCCATGCGGCGTTCGACATCAACCAGATCACCCTTGCCGTCGATCACGTTGCCGAGACCGTCAACAACACGGCCCAGCAGGCCCTTGCCGACCGGAACGTCCACGATGGTGGCGGTGCGCTTGACGACATCGCCTTCCTTAATGGTGCGGTCATCACCGAAGATCACGACGCCGACGTTGTCGTTTTCCAGGTTCAGGGCCATGCCCTTAATGCCACCCGGGAACTCGACCATTTCGCCAGCCTGGACGCTGTCCAGACCATAAACGCGGGCGATACCGTCACCGACGGACAGAACAGTACCAACCTCGGCGGATTCGGCGTCCGTGCCGAAGTTCGCGATCTGATCCTTCAGGATAGCGGAGATTTCCGCGGCGCGGATTTCCATCACCCAACCCCTTTCATGGCGAGCTGTAGACGTTGCAGCTTCGTGCGAATTGAACTATCGACCATCCGGGACCCGACCTTAACGACCAGGCCACCCAGGAGGGACGGATCTACTTTGGCTTCGACGGCAACTTTCTTGCCGACGGCCTGATTGAGCGCGGCTGCAAGAGCAGCAGCCTGCGCTTCGGTCAGCGCCTGTGCCGAAACGACCTCAGCGGTCACCTCACCCCGGGCCTGAGCCAGACGGGCAAGGAACGCGCTCACGATGCCCTTGAGGGCAAACAGACGGCGGTTCACGGCGAGAAGACCGAGGAAATTACGGGTCAGCTCGTTCAGCCCGGCCTTATCGGCCAGAGCGAGCACCCCTTTCTTCAGGTCTTCACGGGACATGACGGGAGAGGCGATGAAGCGTCGGAAGTCGACACTTTCGCCCAACATGGTCTGAAGCGACCGCAGATCACCGGCTACCTGATCGAGCAGCTTACGGTCTTCGGCGAGCTCATAGAGCGCCGAAGCGTAACGGTCCGCGAGGCCCTTCGTTCCTGCAATTTCGGATGACACGTTCTGCTTGCCCCGGAAATCGAGAGGAAAAGGTGGTGTGGATTATTTAACGAACTGTTTTTCAATGTGTTTTTGACGCCGAACAGAGGACACCCCTGTCAGCGCGGTTGGTTGTTAACATAACCCGTCAGGCGTTGCAAGCGAATGACGCCCAAAACGGCGTCCCCTCCGGCGTTCCGGGCTAATTTCCCGCTTTTGTCACGGGTCTTGCCACATGGCTTGCCCTGCCCGTCCGGGCAGGGAGAAACCCGCCTGCCTCCCTGCCCGTCCATTCCGGTAAATTCAATCGGAAAAAGCACTACAAAAAGCTGTAAGGATCGACATCAACCTGAATTCGTACCGCAGAGGGGCAGGGCACCCCCCCAAGCCAGTGCCGCACCACGGCCTGCACCCGTCCCTGACGCGGTGCTTTCAGCAAAAGGCGCCAGCGGTGCCGCCCCCGCAGCAGGGCCAGCGGGGCCGGGGCGGGCCCAAGAACCTCGAGTCCCTCGCCCTGCGGTGCCTTCCGCGCCAGCGCTCGCGCCACCGATTCGACGGCGTCCGCCGACTCACCGGAAACAATCACCGCCACCAGCCGCCCGAACGGTGGCATCCGCAGGAGTCGCCGCCCCTCGGACTCTGCGTCCCGGAACGCCCGCATATCACCGGTCGCCATCGCCTGCAGCACCGGATGATCCGGCTGGAATGTCTGCACCATGACCCGCCCCGGCCGCTCGCCGCGCCCGGCCCGGCCTGCTACCTGCGACAAAACCTGAAAGGTCCGCTCCGCCGCCCGCAGATCACCGCCGGACAGCCCCAGATCCGCATCGACAATCCCCACCAGTGTCAGCATCGGAAAATGCAGCCCCTTGGCGAGGACCTGTGTCCCGATCAACAGATCAACCTCTTTCCGCTCAATCCGCTCCAGAAGACCGGCAATCCCCTGCGGACCGGCCAGCGTGTCAGAAGCGACAAGCTCCACCCGCGCCTGAGGAAACCGGCGGACGGCTTCTTCGGCCACCCGTTCTACCCCCGGGCCGCAGGCAACCAGCGCATCCTCCGCCCCGCAGGACGGGCAGACGGTCGGCAAGGGCTGCTGATGGCCGCAATGGTGACACTGTAATTTCCGCAAACGGCGGTGTTCGACCAGCCAGGCCGTACAATGCGGACACTGGACGCGGTGGCCGCAGGTCCGGCACAGGGTCAACGGAGCATAGCCACGGCGGTTCAGGAACAGCATCCCCTGCTCCCCCGCTTCCAGCGTCTGTTCCAGCGCGGTCACCAGCGGCGGTGACAGCCATGACTGGCCCCAGTCGCCTTTTTCCGGGGGGAACCGGCGGACATCGATCAGATCAATGGTCGGCAGGGTCGCCCCGGCGTGACGCACCGGCAGATCGACTTTGATGTAACGCCCGGCCTCAACATTGACCACCGTCTCAAGCGACGGGGTGGCAGACGCCAGAACCACCGGGATATCCCCCAGATGCGCCCGGACCACCGCCATGTCGCGGGCATGGTACATCACCCCTTCTTCCTGCTTGAAAGCCGCCTCGTGTTCTTCATCGACCACGATCAGCCCCAACGCCTTATAGGGCAGGAACAGGGCAGACCGCGCCCCCACCACCACCCGGGCCCGGCCATCGGCAATCGCCCGCCATGTCCGGCGGCGACGGGCCGGTGTCAGGTCGGAGTGCCAGACCGCAGGATCGGCCCCGAAACGACGACGGAAGCGGCCAAGCCATTGGGTCGTCAGGGTGATTTCCGGCACCAGAACCAGCACCTGCATCCCCTGCCGCAGCGCGGCGGCGATCGCCTCGAAATAAACCTCGGTCTTGCCCGATCCGGTCACCCCTTCCAGCAGGGTTGCCGAATAGCCCTGCCCAAGGGCCAGAACCAGCTCTTTCGCCGCATCAGCCTGAACCGGGCTGAGAGTGGGGCCGGGATGGTCCCCATCCGGCTCGGGCGGATCGGGATCAACCGTAAACGGAACCTCAGCCAGAACCCCGGCTTCGGCCAGCCCCTTAACCACCGATGGGCTGACCGCCGCCTCCCGCGCCAGATCAGCCGTGGTCATCGGCACACCGGCCCGCAGAGTCTGCAAGACCCGCTCACGCGCCGGTGTCGGGCGCACTCCCGGCACCTCGGCCCCGGACAGTCGCCACGCCACCTGTGAGGCCGGGGGATCCAGCGCCTCGGGCACCGGTATCACCATTTTCAACACTGCCCCCGGCGGCGACAGGGTGTAGGCGGCAACCCAATCGACAAAACGGCGGCTGACATCAGGCAAGGGGGCGGCATGATCCAGCACCGCCTGAATCGGGCGGATCTTCGCCGGGTCAAGCGACGATCGGCCAGCGCCCCAGACAATCCCGGTTTCCTGCCGTCGCCCCAAAGGCACCCGCACCGGCTGGCCGTCACAGACCGTACACCCGGCCGGCACCTTATAATCGTAAGCCCCGGCCAGCGGCAGCGGCAGCAATACAGCGACCTGCGCCCCCGCGGGGTGCGGCAGGGCAGCCATGTCTGCGGAAGGACTGGGCTTGACAGGGGGCATCGGCTACACTCGCGGCTCGGTTCTGGGTAGGAGATAGAGCTTTTTGCCGGGCAGGGAAACACCCCTGTCAGCAAAGGTCCCCCGCCCGCCGTACCTCTCTCTGGTTCTGAACTCTGGGTTTTGTGACGCATCATGAAGTTTTTCATCGACACCGCCGATCTCGACGATATCCGCGACCTGGCCGAAACCGGACTGGTTGACGGCGTCACCACCAATCCGACACTGGCGGCCAAAACCGGCCGGACCTTTGTTGAACTGATCCGCGACATCGCCGCTGCTGTGCCCGGCCCGGTCAGTGCCGAGGTCACCGCACTCGACTTCCCGACGATGATGAAGGAAGCAGAGGTGCTGCGGGCCATCGCCAGCAATGTCACCATTAAGGTGCCAATGACCCCCGATGGCCTGAAAGCCTGCCGGGCCATCACCCGCGATGGCGGCATGGTCAACGTCACGCTGGTGTTTTCAGCCGGGCAGGCCCTGCTGGCCGCCAAGGCCGGGGCAACCTTTGTCTCCCCCTTCGTCGGCCGTCTGGATGACCTGTCGCAGGACGGCATGGAGCTGATCGCCGATATCGTCCATATCTACGATCAGTATCCGGGTATTGAGACACAGGTGCTGGTGGCATCGGTCCGCCACCCGCTGCATGTGGTGCAGGCCGCCAAGCTGGGGGCCCATGTCGCCACCCTGCCGCCGAAAGTGCTGCGCCAGATGTATCAGCATCCGCTGACCGACAAGGGCCTTGACGGCTTCATGAAGGACTGGGCCGCCAGCGGCCAGACCATCCTTGTACCGGGGGCCTGAGCGGTGACGCTGCATACCCCGTCGATCCCGGCATCGGACCTGCCCAGCGAAGAGCAGGTCCTTGCCTTTCTGCAGGCGCACCCCGACTTTCTTCCCGCACAGGAAGGGGTGATTGCCCGCCTGCTTGCCGACCATATGCCGGACCGGGATCTTGGGACCGGTGTGGTTGATTTTCAGGGCCATGCCCTGCGCGCCCTGCGGACGGAAATCACCGAACTGCGGCAGGAAGCGCAGGAGCTGATTCGGACCGCCCGCGATAATATGAGCCTGCAGCACCGCGTTCATGGCGCGGCTCTGGCCCTGATGGCAGCCGAAACCGTTGAAGACGGGGCCAAAGCCCTGGGCGAGGACCTGCCCCTGCTGCTGGAAGTCGATCTGGTTCTGCTCTGTCTGGAACCGGGAGCCCCCGAGGGGCTGGCCCGCATCAGCCAGCACTTGCCGGAAGGCACGGTGGATACCCTGCTGGGCGGGTCCGACACCCGCCTGCGGGCCCATCTGCACGACGAAACCATGCTGTATGGCGAAGGGGCCGGGCTGATCGAGTCCGACGCGCTGGTCCGCCTGCCTGCCACCGACAGCCACCCGGTCGGACTGCTGGCCTTCGGCAGCCGCCGGGCCCGTACCTTTGAACCCGGTCAGGGGACGGAGCTGATGAGCTTCCTGTCCGCCGTGCTGCATCACAGCCTCCGCCACTGGAAGGAGTAACCCGGTGGCGGTTCCGATCCCCCTGCCTGTCGTGTTCCCCCCACTGGGACCGGATCTGACCGCAGCCGTCATCGACTGGCAGAACTGGCTGTCGGCGGAACGGCGGGCCAGCCCGCATACCGTCGCCGCCTATGGCCGGGATCTGGCGGCCTTCTTCACGTTTCTGACCCCTTATCGCGGCGGCATTCCGGCCCTGCCGGATCTCGCCGACCTGCAGCCTGCCGATTTCCGCGCCTGGCTGGCCCAGCGCACACAGGATGGTCTGTCGCGCCCGTCGATTGCCCGGGCCCTGTCAACCCTGCGCGGCTTTTTCAAATTTCTGGAACGCACCGGGCGGGTCGAGAATGCCGCCCTGAAAACCCTGCGCAGCCCGCGCCTGCCGAAACAGGTACCCCGCCCGCTGACAGAAAGCGATGCGGTGGCAACCCTGTCGACAGCAGCGGAACTGCAGGAAGAACCATGGCTGGCCGCCCGCGACGTCGCCTTGTTTTCGCTGCTGTACGGCTGCGGGCTGCGTCTGGGGGAAGCCTTGTCGCTGCGGGTTGCCGACCGGCCGCACGGCGACACGTTGCGGGTTATGGGCAAGGGCTCAAAGGAGCGGATCGTGCCGGTCCTGCCGCTGGTCCGCGATGCCATAACCGCCTATCTCGCCCAGCGCCCGGATGGCAGCCCGGATGACAGCGCCCTGTTCATCGGGGCCCGTGGCGGCGACCTGAACCCCGGGGTGGTACAGCGGCAGATGCGGCGGCTGCGGGCCCTGCTGGGGCTGGGAGAACGGGCAACCCCCCATGCCCTGCGCCACAGCTTCGCCACCCATCTGCTGTCCAACGGCGGTGACCTGCGCACCATTCAGGAACTTCTGGGCCATACCACGCTGGCGACCACCCAGCGCTATACGCAGGTGGACACCGGGCAGCTGACCCGGGTCTATCAGTCAGCCCACCCCCGGGCCGGAAAGCCACAGGGGGGCTGACCGCCTGCCTCAGCGCAGGCAGACGCGGTTTCGTCCCGACTCTTTGGCGTCATACATCGCATCATCCGCCCGGCGCAGCGTGTTGCCGATCGCATCCTCTGCCGGGTCCAGCTCTGACACCCCAAGGCTGACGGTCACCGCTACGGCGATACCATCAGCGATCATCGGCTGGGCCGCAATCGCCTGCCGCAGCCGTTCTGCCACCTGACCGGCCAGATCCCGGGGGGTTTCAGGCAGCAGAATGGCAAATTCCTCTCCGCCATAACGGCCAAGAATATCACTGTCCCGCAGCACCTGACGGCTGCGGGACACCACCGTCCGCAGCACATCATCCCCGGCCAGATGGCCATACGTGTCATTCAGCGACTTAAAATGGTCGAGGTCGAACATCACCACCGACAGCGGGCGCTGATACCGGCGGGCCCGCTCAACTTCCCGGGTTGCCCCTTCCATAAAGCTGCGGCGGTTGAGTGTCCCGGTCAGGGGATCGGTATAGGCCAGCTCCTCAAGGCGGCGGTTGGCCTCCTCCAGTTCCCGGGTCCGGGCGGCCACACGCTGCTCCAGCCGCTCATTGGCGGCCTGAAGATCCTCGTACAGACGGATGTTGGCAAAGCCGATCGCCATTTTAGAGGTAAACACCTCCAGCAGGCGGCGGTCATCTTCGGTCAGGGCCCGGTGGGAATGGATATAGGCTGCCAGCTCCGGGCCTTCCGGCACCGGAATATACAGCACCGTATATTCCGGGGAGTATTGGCTCGCCCGCTTTTCAAAAACGGTATCAATCACCGCGCTGATGGCCGGATCAACCCCGCTGGTCGTCAGAGTCCGCGTTACCGCCTCGGCATATCGCCCAACCCCGGCCAACACACAGACCTCGGTCTCCCGCCCCGTGGCGAGGCAGCCGGGAACAGTCCTCTGCACACAGAGGATCCCGTTCGGCCCGGCATGCACAAAGGCCGCCAGCTGCAGCAGAACCCCACGGGAGAACTGACGCAGAGAATGGAGGCGGAACAGGGAGTCGGTACAGTCAATGATCTGCTGCAACCCCAGCCGGTTACTCTCCAGCGCCCGGATATCCTCAAACCCGCGCAGGGCCGCCACCACGGTGGTGAACAGCTTCTGGGCGGTCAGCTCCGTCTTGGATTTATAATCATTGATGTCATAGCTGACGATCACATCCTCTTCCGGGGCCTGACCGGGCTGGCCGGTCCGCAGGATGATCCGGACCGCCCGGTTTTGCATGTCTTCGCGGATCGCGCGCACCAGCCGCAGACCGGCATCATCGGTTTCCATCACCACATCAAGCAGAATAACGGCGATCTCGGGCTCCGCCTCGAGCAAGGCGCGGCCCTCAGCCGCCGAAAACGCCGACCGGAATGCGACCCCGCGCCCTTTGAAGACCAACTTCCCCAAGGTCAGCCGGGTAACGCTATGCACCTCGGGATCATCATCGACAATCAGGATCAGCCACGGGCCAACCGCAGGTACCGCAGACGCCGGGCGGTTCTCGGCCTCTGCCCCGTCAAACAAAAAGCCGTCGGATTTCATCCGGGCGTCCCCTTCCCCACCTCTGCCGTCCGTCGCGGCACCCGGATCAGAAAGCACACCCCATTCCCGGGGCTGCTTTGCAGATCCACTGTGCCACCCAAAGTCCGGACGACAATATTATACACAATATTCAGACCAAGACCGCTGCCACCAGCCCCGCGCCGGGTGGTGAAGAACGGATCAAACACCCGGGGCAGAACCTCAGGCCGGATCCCGATCCCATTATCCTTATACAACATTTCGATACTGTCGGCAGGGCTGTCTGCCCTGTCGGCAGCCCCCCCTACAGCCTTCACGGCAATAGTGATATCACCGTCTTCCCGACCGGCGAAACCATGTATCAGAGAGTTGATCAGCAGATTGGTCAGAACCTGCGACAGGGCCCCGGGATAACTGTCCATCTCCAGATCCGGCGGGCAGTCCACCAACACCCGGTGACGGGTTTTCTTGAACTTCGGCCGCAGGCTGAGCAGCACCTCGTCAATGTATTCCGCCAGCCGGAAGACCCGGCGATGACCACTGGTCTGGTCCACCGCCACCTGCTTGAAACTGTGGATCAGATCCGCCGCCCGCTGGTTGCTGGACACCAGCAGCGCCGTTGCCTCCTTCGCCGTATCCAGAAAGGCCTGCAGATCCGTCATTGTCAGGCTGCGCTCATCAAGGCGGTGCTGCAGGGCCGCAACCTCTTTCTCCAGATGGCTGGCCCCGGTCAGGCTGACCCCGACCGGGGTGTTCACCTCATGGGCAATCCCGGCCACCAGACTGCCGAGAGACGCCAGTTTCTCCGACCGGATCAGACTGGTCTGGGCCTCCTGCAAGGTCAGCAGCGCCTGCTCTGCCCGATCCCGCTCGGCCTGCAGCGACAGCTCCATCGTCCGTCGCTCAGAGATATCTACCGCCGTCCCGATCACCGCCGCCACCGTTCCATCCGGGGCCCGCAACGGAACCTTGGTGATCATCATGTGATGTTCATCCCCCATCACATCATGAGAGGTAAATTCATACTGGACCGGTGCCCCGGTGCGGATGACATCCTGATCGGTCTGCAGGGCCTTCAGCCCGTCCTCGCCCGGCTGAAGGTCCAGCACATGACGCCCGACCACATCCTCCACCGGGCTGCCGTCACGGAATGCACGGTTGCAGCGCAGATACGTGCCGTTGGTATCGCGGATGAACATCTGTACCGGCATGGTATCCAGCACGGTCTGCCCCAGATGATGCTCCCGCTCCAGCGCCTGACGGCTGCGGTCCAGCTCAGCACTGCCTTTCAGGCGCAAAATCTGTGCCCGCAGGGTCCAGGCCACGGCCAGAATGATCAAAAGGGCCGACAACGCCGTAAACCCGACCGCATAGGTCAGGCCGCGGTACCAGCTTTCCAGCACCACCGCCACTGGCAGAGAGGCACTGACCACCAGCGGAAACCGCTCCACCTTACGGTAAGTAATGACCCGTTCCCCCGCCGATAACGGTTCCAGCGGATCCCGGAAGGCCCCCTCCGTCCGCTCAGTCTTGCGGGTATCAGGATACAGCGGATTGGGCATCGTCCGCCGGGTCAGGTCAAGCCCGCCGGGCAAGCGGGCCAGAATCACGCCCTGCGGATCAGTAACTGTCAGAATTTCGCTGTCATCCTGCTGCAGCAGGGCCAGACGACGGCGTACCAGCTGCAGATCAATGGAGACCATCAGCACACCGAGGAACTGCCCGTCAGGATCGGACAGCCGCAGACTCATCGGAAAAAACCATTCCCCCAGATAGGCACGGGATACCATCCCTGCCCCTAGATAGAGACCGTGATCCGGCTGGTTGCGGTGAACCAGAAAATACTCCCGGTCAGCAACCGGCGGCGGTTCGCCCGGCCCGGTCCACAGGCCGACCGTCCCGTCGGGACGGATCAACAGGAAATCCATCATCATGGAGTCCGCCGCCTTGAACCGGCTGAGCAGTGCAGCGATCTGCACCTCTGTCAGCGGCGTGCTGGACTCGCTGGTGCCCGGATCAGCAACCGTCAGCCGCAGGCCCTGTAACAGGACCTCGACATGGGTCAGCAAGGTGGTCAGGCTGACAGCATAAGACCGCGCGGCCCCCTGCGTCCGTTCCCGGGCAGCCGCCAGACCCCGGCTGTGCTCCTGCGCCAGAATGATCCCCATCACCAGCGCGGTCAGCATAAAGGCCAGAACACCGATACCGACGGTCCGTCGGACCGCAATGCGGATCTGCTGCCGTAACGCCGGGTCTGAGGATACAGCCTCCGGCGCTGCGGGCGGCATCGCTGATGGAAGCAAACCGGAGCCGGACAGGAAGGCGACTTCAGGCCTTGCAACCTGTGACGCCTCCCCGGAACCGGGAAGACCACCCTGAGGGTTGATGTCTGCCATCACTGAGCCCCCTTGACGGCCCGGCCATCCCCGCAGGGGCAAGGACAGCCATACGGAAAGCCGGGGGCATCACCCCCCCCCGCTGCCTCAGACGTTATAATAAGCGCGGTACCAGCGGACGAACTCGACCACCCCGACCTCAACCGGAACCGAAGGCACATACCCGATATCGGTCTGCAGGGCCGTGGTATCGGCATAGGTCGCCGCCACATCCCCGGCCTGCATCGGCATCATGTTCAGTTCTGCGGTCAGGCCGAGCTCCTGCTCCGCCACCCGGATGAAGTCCATCAAATCAACAGGGGCACCACGGCCGATGTTATAGATGCGGTACGGGGCAATTGCACTGCGGTCCGGATCCGGGTGCGACTCCATCGCCGACCAGTTGGGATCGGCCTGCGCCGGCTTATCCAGCACCCCAACAATACCGCCGACGATGTCCTTCACATACGTGAAGTCGCGCTTCATGTTGCCGTGATTGTAAACGTCAATCGGCTTACCGGCCAGCATCGCCTTGACGAACTTGAACAACGCCATGTCCGGGCGGCCCCACGGACCATAGACCGTAAAGAAGCGCAGACCGGTGGTCGGCAGGGAGAACAGATGGCTGTAGGAATGGGCCATCAGCTCGTTGGCGCGCTTGGTGGCGGCATACAGGCTCATCGGATGGCCGACGCCGTTCCGTTCACTGAACGGCATATTGGCATTCGCCCCGTAGACCGAGCTGGTCGAGGCATACACCAGATGGTCAACGCCGGTATGGCGGCAGTTTTCCAGAATATGCAAATACCCGATCAGGTTGCTGCCGCCATAGACCATCGGGTTTTCGACGCTGTAGCGCACCCCGGCCTGAGCCGCCAGATTGATCACCCGCTGCGGCTGATGGCGGCGGAAGACACCGGAAACAGCCTCGCCATCTTCCAGACTGATCCGCTCAAACCGGAAGGCCGGGAACTGGCGCAAAATCTCCAGCCGGGCTTCTTTCAGGCTCGGGTCGTAGTAATCGTTGACATTATCAAGCCCGATCACTTCATCGCCGCGTTCCAGCAGCGCCAGAGACGTATGGAATCCAATGAAGCCGGCTGCCCCGGTGACAAGAACGCGCATGATCCGTCCGAACCGTTAAGACTAGAGAAGAAAAAGAAAGCACCACATCCGCAGAAAGGCCGCCCCCTGTCAGGCGCAGCGCTTTTCCACCTGCTCACACAGATAATGATACAGGGCGATATGCACTTCCTGAATACGCGGGGTGTCCTTGCTGGGCACCGCCAGCAGGGCATCAGACAGGGCCGCCATCTTACCGCCCCCGGCGCCGGTCAGCGCCACCACCGACAGGCCTAGGGCCCGGGCCTTTTCCGCCGCCGCCACGACATTGGGGGAATTGCCGCTGGTGGTGATGGCGATCAGTACGCCGCCCGGCCGCCCGAAGGCCTCCACCTCACGGGCGTAGGCCGACAGGTAGTCATAATCATTGCTCCACGCCGTCAGGGCCGCCGCATTGGTGCCCAGCGCGATCACCGGCAGGCCCGGCCGTTCCAGCCGGAACCGGGCGACCAGCTCCCCGGCGATATGCTGGGCATCAGCCATTGATCCGCCATTGCCACAGACCAGCACCGGCAGCCTGTTGCGCAGCGCCGTGACCAGCAGGTCAAGCGCCTGATTCATTGCCCCGTCCAGGGCGGCCTCCGCCGACCGGCGGTGCAGGTCGGACGCCTCGAGAAGATACTGGGACAGAGAGAGCTGCAGGGTCATCGGGACAGGTCCACACTGCGGAAAAACTGACGGGAAACTGAGGGCATCTGATGCCCGCACCGGCTGCCCGGTGCTAAAATCGGGGCCACCCTAGCGCATTTTCCGCATGGGAGGAAACAGCTTGATCACGGAATGAGGTCTACAGGAAAGACCCGCCCGTGTTGCCGCAGCCTTCCGGCTCTGTTAGATCCTTTCCTGCCGTCTCATCCGCATGATCCCGAGGGAGTCTCTCTGCTGATGCCAGCATCCGCTGCCTCTGCCGCCCTGTGGCTGCTGTCTGCCTTTATCCTGTCCCTGGCCCTGACCCGTCTGGTGCTCGGCTGGCTGCGGGACAGGGCCATGATGGATATCCCCAATGAACGGTCAAGTCACAGTGTGCCAACACCGCGCGGGGGCGGTCTGGCCGTAACCGCCGTTCTACTGATCGGCTGGGCAATCGCCGGCCTGACCGCAACGGTGCCGGTGGCCTTCTGGGCAGTGCTGGCCGGGGCTTTTAGCCTCTCTGTGGTCTCATGGCTTGATGACCGGCTGAACCTGTCCCGCCGTCTGCGGTTCGGGCTGCACTTTGCCACCGCCCTGCTCGGTACCCTGCTTCTGCCGGAAACGGTACAGGTGTTTCAGGGATGGCTGCCGCTGTGGGCCGACCGGGCGCTGACCGTGCTGGGCTGGGTCTGGTTTATCAACCTCTATAACTTCATGGACGGCATTGACGGTATCACCGGCATCGAAACCGCCAGCATCGGGTCGGGGCTGGTGCTGATCGGCGCTCTGATCCCGGCGGCCAGCCTGCCCTATACCCCGCTGGGCCTGACCGCTGCCGGGGCCGCTCTCGGCTTTCTGGTGTTCAACTGGCATCCGGCAAAACTGTTCCTTGGGGATGTCGGATCGGTCCCGCTGGGATATCTGCTGGGCTTTGCGCTGATCCTGCTCGCTGCCGATGGCGCACTGGCCGCCGCCCTGCTGCTGCCGGCCTATTATCTGCTGGATGCCACCGTGACCCTGCTGAAGCGCCTGTTTCAGGGCAAAGCTATCGGGCAGGCGCACCGGGAACACTTTTATCAGCAGGCCGTCCATACCGGCGGCATGCGGCACAGCCGGGTTTCCATACTGGTTCTGGCCGCCAACCTTTCCCTGACCGGTGCGGCGGTTCTGTCCGTGACCGGCCGGGGCCTTCCCGCTCTGGCGCTGGCCACGGTGTCCCTGACCGTTATAGTGGTTCTCTTCCGCCGTCGCCCGCGCTAAAACAGCGTCTTTGATTTCCCGCTACCCGGAGCCTGTGCCCGTATGCTGTCGCGTCGTACGATCGCTGTTGCGCATGATATCATCATGGCGGCAGCCAGTTTTCTGCTGGCGCTCGCACTCCGCCTGGGGGGCAGCCTTCTGGATTTCATTCCGCTGAATGACCTGCTGATCGGTCTGCTCCTGTTTACGGTCACCGCTGCCGTCATGTTCCGGGTCGGCGGAATGTATAAAGGCATCTGGCGCTACGCCTCGGTGCGGGATCTGGTGGCAATCACCCGGGCCGTCAGCCTGACGGTGCTGATCTTCACCCTGCTGATGTTCATGCTGACCCGACTGGAAACGCTGCCAAGGTCCCTGCCGCTGATTAACTGGCTGGTTCTTTCCGCTCTGCTGGGGGGGCCCCGCTTTGCTTACCGGATGTGGAAAGATGGCGGACGGCGGGGAAGCAACCCGACAGACACCCCGCGCATCCCGGTGCTGCTGGCCGGAACCAATGATGCGGCGGATCTGTTCATCCGCGCCATGGAGCGCGGGGATGGTGACTACAGCGTCGTCGGCCTGCTAACCGAGCGGGCCGACCGGATCGGAATGCACATCCACGGTATCCCGGTGCTTGGCAGCTTCACCGCGCTGGCCGAGGTGCAGGCCCGCCTGAAGCAGGACGGCAAAGCCCCCCACAAACTGATTCTCTGCCGCGACGATGTCGAGGCCAGTTCGGTCCGCCGCCTGTTCGATCAGGCCCAGACCCTTGGCCTGCCGATGGCCCGTCTGCCGAGGATGAGCGACCTGCGGGAAGGCCTGACCGACCGCCTGACCCTGCGCCCGATCGCGATCGAAGATCTTCTGGGCCGCCCGCAGGTGACCCTGAACCGTGACGCCGTACGGAACCTGATCAGCGGGAAACGGGTGCTGATCACCGGTGCCGGTGGCTCAATCGGCAGCGAAATCGTCCGGCAGGTGGCAGATCTGTCCCCCGCCCGGCTGGTGCTGGCCGACAGTTCAGAATTCGCGCTCTACACCATTGATCTGGAACTGTCTGAACGCTGGCCGCAGGTCCGGCGGGATGCGCGGATCGTCGACGTGCGGGATGCCGGACGCCTTGAAGCGGTGTTCGCCGACCTGAAGCCGGAACTGGTACTGCATGCCGCCGCGCTGAAGCATGTGCCGCTGGTCGAGGCCAATCCGCTGGAAGGGATCCGTACCAACAGCCTTGGCACCGCGCAGGTGGCAGACGCCTGCCGCCGCCACGATGTCGGCCTGATGGTGATGATTTCCACCGACAAAGCGGTCAATCCCACCAATGTCATGGGCACCACCAAGCGGCTGGCGGAACTGTATTGCCAGTCCCGCGATCTGGAAGGGCGGGCCAGCGGATCAACCCGCTTTGTCACCGTGCGCTTCGGCAACGTGCTTGGGTCCACCGGGTCAGTGGTGCCACTGTTCCGCCGTCAGCTGGAACGCGGCGGCCCGCTGACCGTTACGCACCCAGACATGACCCGGTATTTCATGACCATCCGGGAAGCCGTCGAACTGGTGCTGGAAGCAGCCGCCATCGGCAGCCGGGATGACAGTTTCGGCGGTAAAATCGTCGTTCTGGACATGGGCGAGCCGGTAAAAATCGTTGATCTGGCACGGCAGATGATCCGGCTGGCCGGGTTGCGACCGGACGAAGATGTGAAAATCACCTTCACCGGCCCCCGCCCCGGCGAAAAACTGTTCGAGGAAATCTTCCACGGCGCGGAACCCCCGGTTCCGACCGACCATGCCGGGCTGCTGATTGCCACCCCCCGGCGGCCTGATCCCGACGTTCTGGCAGAACAGTTCGCCCGCCTGAAAGCCGCCTGCGACACCGGGGACACGACCCTGATGCACGATGTGTTCCGGATCCTGGTGCCGGAATATGTGGAAACCCCGCATGCCTGACCGCAGCGGGGCCCCCTGACGGGTCTGTCCGGCTGTTTGCTTACCCCAGCTGTTTGTTTACCAGAGAGTCGCCCGCGCCCGCTCCGGCCAGGTGCGGTCATAGGCCTCGCCGTCGATCTCCGGCTGCGCAGCCATCCGGCTGGCCGTCGCCAGAATCTGCCCCGGAGTCGGCAGGGTTTCTGCGGGAACCCGGCTTCCCTCTTCCCACAGGGCCGCCCGCACCACCGCCCGGGCACACTGGAAGAACACCGTTTCAATGCGGATCACCAGCACTGACCGGGGGGCCTTGCCCTCCACGGCAAAGCGCGACAGCAGGGCCGGGTCAATGCTCACCGCCCCCTGCCCGTTGACCCGCAGGGTTGTGCCACTGCCCGGTATCAGGAACAGCAGACCAACCGCCGGGTTGTGGATGACATTGCGCAGCGAGTCGATGCGGTTATTTCCCCGGCGGTCCGGCAACAGCAGGGTCCGGTCATCCTCGATAAACACCACCTGCCCGGCATCCCCACGGGGGGAGCAGTCCAGACCGCCCGGACCGCTGGTGGCCAAGGCAACAAACGGCGATGCTTCGATCAGACGCCGGTATTCCGGTATCAGGCGGTCCATTTCCTTCACGGTCGACGCCTGCGCCGGTATTCCGTAAAGATCCTGAAGAGCGGCCTCAGAGGTGACGAGGCTCTCCGGAGCAAACAACGGGTCTGTCATCATAGGTTCCTTCAGGGCGGGTTTGACCGACACGGTCAGGAGGACAGGACCGGCACTGGTCCCGAAGCTTTTTTTCAATACCTGTCCCTATCACATCCACGCTTCCGCCGCGCCTGTCCGGCAGGACAATGGACCCATGCATAAAAATTATCTCTCTCCGGGACGGTTCAGGGGTTGACCGGCGGATCCCGGCGGGACTACAGTCCTGTCCATGAACACGCGCATCACTCTCTTTTTGGCCTCCACGCTGGCCCTATCGCTACGGACCTAACGGTCCGGCGACCTGACCCCTGAGGCAGGATCGCCGGGACGACCGCTCTGCTGCACGCGCAGCACCGGATCTCCCCGCTTCCTTCTCCCTCTCCGGGTCTTTATGTGATGATCGCCTTTGGCACCTTTCCCATCTGCATGCTTACCCCTGTTGCCCGCTTCTGGCGTCCGGCACAGGTGTTCGTCTGGCGTCAGTCGCGACTACCGCCGTGTCTGCCTGTTTTGCCTGCCGACACTGCCATCTGATTTTCCGCGCCTCTGCGCCGACTGAACTGGACACCCGATCATGACCACCGCCACCGCCGCTATCGCCCATCCCGTAGACTGCACCGTAAAGTACCGCCCGTTCCCGCCGGTCGGCCTGACCGACCGCACCTGGCCGAATGCAACCATCACCACGGCCCCGATGTGGTGCAGCGTTGACCTGCGCGACGGCAATCAGGCTCTGGTGGAGCCGATGGGCTGGGAGCGGAAGCTCCGTCTGTGGGACATGCTGATCGCGATGGGCTTCAAGGAAATCGAGGTCGGCTTTCCTGCCGCATCGCAGACCGACTTTGACTTTGTCCGCATGCTGATCGAAGAGAACCGCATCCCCGATGGCGTCGCCATTCAGGTGCTGACCCAGTCACGTGACGCGCTGATTGCCCGCACCTTTGAAGCCGTGCGCGGTGCCAAGCATGCCATCGTCCACCTCTACAACTCGACCTCCACCCTTCAGCGCAAGGTGGTGTTCGGGCTGGAGAAAGACGGGATTATCGATATCGCCGTCAAAGGGGCCCGACTGATCCGGTCGCTGGCCGACAGCATGCCGGAAACCAAGATCACCTGTCAGTACAGCCCGGAAAGCTTTACCGGGACCGAGCTGGACTTTGCCGTGCAGATCACCGAAGCGGTGATGGACGTATGGCAGCCGACCACCGACCACAAGATGATCGTCAACCTGCCCGCCACTGTCGAAATGGCCGGGCCGCATATCTACGCCGATCAGATTGAATGGTTTGCCCGCAACGTGAAAAACCGGGACACCCTGATCCTGTCGGTACACCCGCATAACGACCGCGGCACCGCTGTTGCAGCGGCGGAACTGGGGGTGATGGCCGGGGCGGACCGTGTCGAAGGCACACTGTTCGGCAACGGCGAGCGCACCGGCAACGTCGATGTGGTGACACTGGCCCTCAACCTGTTCACGCAGGGGGTCGACCCGCAGCTCAACTGCTCCAACATTGCTGAAATCGTCGAAACTGCCGAGTATTGCACCCGCCTGCCGGTGCATCCGCGCCACCCCTACGCCGGGGAACTGGTCTATACCGCCTTCTCCGGCTCGCATCAGGATGCAATTTCCAAAGGCCTGAACGCCCTGCGGAAATCCAACGAGCCGGTGTGGGAGGTCCCGTACCTGCCGATTGATCCGGCGGACGTCGGCCGGGGTTACGAGGCGGTGATCCGCATCAACAGTCAGTCCGGCAAGGGGGGCGTCGCTTATATCCTCGAGCGCGACCACGGCCTGCAGACCCCGCGCCGTCTGCGGATTGAATTCTCGGAAACCGTACAGGCGATCACCGACACCGAAGAGCGGGAACTCAGCCCCGACGAAATCTGGAACACGTTCGAGACAGACTATCTGTCGCGCGATACCGCCGACAATCCGTGGTCAATCAGCGAATACACCACCATTCCGCTCGGTCGCGAAGCGGACAGCCCGCGCTCTCTGAAGGCGATCGTTCATCACAACGGCACCGCAACCGCCATTGAAGGCACCGGCAACGGCCCGATCGACGCCTTCGTCAACGCCCTGAATGCCGCATTCCCGCTGGATATTCAGGTCCTTGACTACCATGAGCATTCTGTCGGATCCGGGGCTGACGCACAGGCGATCTGCTATCTGGAAACCACGGTCGGCGGGAAAGGCCCGCTGTTCGGGGTCGGCCGTCACACCAATATCGTGATGGCCTCGCTGGAAGCGGTGATCAGTGCCGTCAACCGCTCCGGCCGCGCCCGCTATCAGGGGTAAACCCGTCAGCATCCGTTCCAGCCCCCCGCCGGTTTCTGACCGGCGGGGGGTTTTCACATCAGGCCAGAGCCTGCCCGGCAAAGGTGGCCCCCGGGTCGAAAGGGGCGACGTTGGCCAGAAACTGATCGACGCTGGCCGTCCAGTCGTTCTGCTCGGCAAAGGCACGGCAGCGGTCGCGGGGAATGCCCAGCGCCGCCAGAGCGGCCTGACGCAGATCGGTATCGAGAACCCCGACCGGCTGCTGAGGGTCCTGCTGCCCCAGCACATCTTTCGGGCCGGCGACAGGATAAGCGGCCACCGGCACCCCGCAGGCCAGCGCCTCCAGCGTCACCAGCCCAAAGGTGTCGGTCAGACTGGGGAAGACGAACACATCGGCGGCGGCAAAATGGCGAGCAAGCTCCACCCCGGTTTTTGCCCCGGTATACACCGCCTGCGGAAACCGCCGCTTCAGGGTCGCCAGATGCGGCCCATCCCCGACAATCACCTTACTGCCCGGCAGATCCAGCGCCAGAAAAGCCTCCAGATTCTTTTCCACCGCCACCCGCCCGACATTCAGGAAAATCGGACGCGGCAGATCCGGAAACAGACCGGTATCCCCCGGCGTGAACAGCGCGGTGTCCACCCCCCGGGTCCAGCGGCGGATGGCGTGAAATCCCCATGCCGTCAATTCATCCTCAATCCCCTGCGTCGCCACCATGACCGCCTGTGACGGGGCATGGAACCGACGCAGCAGCGCATAACTCCAGCGGGCAGGAAGCCCGAACCGGGCCTGCACATAATCCGGGAATTTGGTATGAAACGCCGTGGTGAAGGGAATATTCCGGGCCAGACATTCCGCCCGAGCGGCCACCCCCAGCGGCCCTTCGGTGGCAAGATGCACCACGCAGGGGCGGAAGGCCTCCAGCATCCGGCGGATCTGACGGCGGGGAAAAACCGCAAGACGGATTTCGGAATACGAAGGACAGGGAATGGTGCGGAACAGATCCGGGGTGATATACAGCACCTCGTGCCCCCGCTGCTCCAGATGGGTTTTCAATGTCGCCAGCGTGCGCACCACACCGTTGATCTGGGGAAACCACGCATCCGTCACCAACAGTATCCGCATTACCGGTCTCCGGAAGTATGAGGGGGGAACCGTCAGGCCGGAACCGGGGGAATGACCGTGTCATCCTCTTCCGGCGCGGCAGTCCGGCTGTTGGCGGCGGTCCATGCCTCCAGCGGCGAATAGGCGCGCTCCCGCGTCCAGTCGATAATTTCCAGACGGCCGTCCGCATGCTCCACCAGTGCGGTACAGCTTTCGACCCAGTCACCGTCGTTGCAGTACAGGATGCCGTCGACCTCCCGCAGTTCTGCGTGATGGATGTGGCCGCAGACCACACCGTCGAATTTCCGGCGGCGGGCTTCATCCACCATGGCCGTCTCGTAATTGGTGATGAACGACACCGCGTTCTTGACCCGGTTTTTCAAAAACCCGGACAGCGACCAGTACGGCAGGTTTAATTTCCGCCGTACCACGTTGAACCAGTGGTTCAGGGTCAGCGCCAGCGTATAGGCATGGTCGCCCAGCAGGGCCAGCCATTTGGCGTACAGCACCACCCCATCAAAGGCATCCCCGTGCGTCACCAGCAGGCGACGGCCATCCGCAGTGACATGCTCAGCCTCGGCCGTCAGCTCGATACTGCCGAAATCGTTGCCAAGGTAAGAGCGGGCAAATTCATCGTGATTGCCCGGCACGTAAACCACCCGGCAGCCTTTGCGGGCCTTGCGCAGCAGCTTCTGCACCACGTCATTATGGGCCTGCGGCCAGTACCAGCCCTTCCGCAGCCGCCAGCCATCAATAATATCGCCGACCAGATACAGGGTGTCAGACTCGGTATGGCGCAGAAAATCGAGGAGGAAATCCGCTTTGCATCCCCGGGTGCCCAGATGGACGTCGGACACAAAAATTGTGCGGTAGCGGCGTGGGGCGGGATCCGCCACCGGGGCGGAAGCAGGGGGGGACTGGGGCACGGTCATGCGGACCTCGGGCTCCGTCGCAGTGTCTGTCCGCCTGCATTCCTAGTGCAGAGCCTTGGCTTTCACTAGCGCTTTTCCTGACATTCTTTAAATATTCACCAACCCGACACTGTAATGTCATGCCATTCCGCCACACTCTCGCCGGAAAAAAACCCTCTATTTTATTTAAATGAGACGCAGGATATTGCCCATGACGCGCCCAAAACGCCTGACGGTCATTTTCAACCCGACCGCCGGGGGCAATAAACGCCGACGGTTACAGGCCGTTCTGGCGCACCTGCGCCGCCATGGGTGCGATCTTGACCTGCGGGAGACCACGCGGTCCGGCGATGCAGAGCGGTTCGCCGCCGCCCTGACACCGGGAGAGACCGACCTGATTGTTGCCGCCGGGGGAGATGGCACCATCAACGAAGTGGTCAACGGCCTGCTGGCCCTGCCTGCCGGGATGGCACCGCCGTTAGGCATCATTCCGCTTGGGACCGCCAATGTGCTGGCACTGGAAATGAAACAGGGCCTGTCCGCCGCCGCCATCGCCCGGACCCTGACCGGGGGCACCCCGCGCCCGCTGTGTGTGGTTGCCACCGACCAGCCTTCACCGGTGGACCCCGCCCGCCGCCGCCATTTTCTGCTGATGGCCGGGGCCGGATTTGATGCCCATGTGGTCGCCAACGTCCGGTTGGGCCTGAAACGCCATACCGGCAAGATGGCCTATGTGGTGGAAACCCTGTGGCAGGCCCTGCGCTATGATTTCCCGACCATCCGGCTGGAAGTGGACGGGCACGCCTACGACGCCGCCACCGCCGTCGCCTGTAACGGGCGGCTGTACGGAGGGCCCTTTGTGGTCGTTCCTGACGGGGATCTGGCGAAACCGACCCTGCGCATTGCCGTCCTGACCCGTAAGGGGTACCGCAATGTCTTCCGCTACGCGCTGGCCCTCGCCCTCGGCCGCCTGCCAGCTCTGAAGGATGTCGAGGTGCTGGAAACCACCCGGGTACGCCTGCTGGCACCGGAAGGGGCACCGCTGCAGGCCGACGGCGACAGTTTCGGCAGCCTGCCGCTGGAGCTGTGGCTTGCCGACCGGCGGATTGAGGTCACCTTCCCGCCACAAGAACCCGCCTGATCCGCAAGAACCGTCTTTTATGCGGCGGCGTTCACTGCTACACGTAGCGCCGTCCCCGGAATTATGACGAGTTCGCGATCTGCCATGACCGCTGCCGCCCCCGCTCCGACCACGGCCCCGCTGCCGCCCCTGACCATTGCCCTTGCCGGCCCGCGCGGTTTCTGCGCCGGGGTTGACCGGGCCATTCAGATTGTCGAACGGGCCCTGCAGAAGTTCGGTGCCCCGGTCTATGTCCGTCATGAGATCGTCCACAACAAGTTTGTGGTCGACAGCCTGCGCGCCAAAGGCGCCGTCTTCGTCGATGATCTGGCCCAGTGCCCTGCAGACCGCCCGGTGATCTTTTCGGCCCATGGGGTGCCGAAAAGCGTTCCCGCCGCCGCCGAAGCCCGGCAGATGACCTGGGTGGATGCCACCTGCCCGCTGGTCAGCAAAGTGCATATGGAAGCCGAGCGTCACGCCGACGACCACCGCCAGCTGATTCTGATCGGCCATGCCGGACACCCCGAGGTGATCGGCACCATGGGGCAGGTCCCCGACGGGGCGATGCTGCTGGTGGAAACCGTGGCCGATGCCGAGACCGTGCAGCCGCACGACCCCGCTGCACTGGCCTATGTCACCCAGACGACCCTGTCCGTCGACGAAACCGCCGATATCGTTGCCGTACTGCGCCGCCGCTTCCCGCAGATTCAGGGGCCGCGCAAGGAAGACATCTGTTACGCCACCACCAACCGGCAGGCCGCCGTCAAGGCAATGGTTGAAGGCTGTGATGCGGTGCTGGTGATCGGTGCCCCCAACTCCTCCAATTCCAAACGGCTGGTGGAAGTCGCCCGCAATGCCGGGTGCTCCCGTTCTCTGCTGGTGCAGCGGGCCGCCGATATCGACTGGTCCCAGATGGACGGTGTGCGCCGTCTGGGCCTGACCGCCGGGGCCTCCGCCCCCGAAGTGCTGGTGGAAGAAGTGATTGATGCCTGCCGGGAACGCTTTGCGGTGACGCTGGAGCATGTCTCCGTCACCGAAGAGAACGTCGTGTTCAAACTGCCCGCCATTCTGGCGGATGCCCCGGCGGCGGAGTAAACAAGCATGGCCGTCTATACCGAAGTCAGCGACGACGATCTCGATGCCTTTATCGCCCAGTACGACATCGGCACGCTGGAAAGCTGCAAGGGAATTGCCGAAGGGGTGGAAAACAGCAACTTTCTGCTGACCACGGACCGCGGCCCCTACATCCTGACCCTCTATGAAAAGCGGGTGAACCCGGATGACCTGCCGTTTTTTCTCGGCCTGACCGAACACCTGTCGGCCAACGGCTTCCCCTGCCCGCTGCCGGTCAAGGCCCGCGACGGCGTCGCCCTGCGGGAACTCTGCGGTCGCCCGGCGGCGATCATCAGCTTTCTGAAAGGGATGTGGCCGCGCAAAATCTCGCTGTCGCACTGTGCCCAGCTTGGCACTGCGCTGGCGAAGATGCATCAGGCGGGGGACGGGTTCAGCCTGACCCGGGCCAATGCCCTGTCGGTCTCCGGCTGGCGCCCGCTGTTCGACCTCGCCCGCGACCGCGCCGACGAGGTGCTGCCGGGTCTGGCCGATGAAATCGCCGCCGAACTGGATTATCTGGAAGCCCACTGGCCGACCGATCTGCCGCGCGGGGTCATTCATGCCGACGTGTTCCCCGACAACGTGTTCTTCCTTCACGACACCCTGTCGGGCGTGATCGACTTCTACTTCGCCTGTAACGACCTGCTGGCCTACGATCTGGCGATCTGCCTGAACGCGTGGTGCTTTGAAGGCGACAAAACCTTCAACGCCACCAAGGCCCGGCTGATGATCAGCGGCTACCTCAAGCAGCGCCCGATGAGCGAGGCCGAGCTGAACGCCCTGCCGCTGCTGTGCCGGGGGTCGGCGATGCGCTTTCTTCTGACCCGCCTGTATGACTGGCTGAACACCCCGCCGACGGCGATGGTCACCCGCAAGGATCCGCTGGAATACCTGCACAAGCTGCGCTTCCACCGGGCCACGCCCGGCCCCGGGGCCTATGGTCTGGGCTGAGCGGCATGACTGACACCGCGCCCGCCACAGATACCGTCGAGATTTACGCTGACGGGGCCTGCTCCGGCAACCCCGGCCCCGGCGGCTGGGGGGCGGTGCTGCGCTGGCGCGGCCATGAAAAAGAGCTGAACGGCGGCGAACCGGACACCACCAACAACCGTATGGAACTGATGGCGGTGATCGAGTCGCTGAAGGTGCTGAAACGCCCGATGACCATCGACGTCTATACCGACAGCACCTATGTGCAGAAGGGTATGACGGAGTGGATCTGGGGCTGGCGCCGGAACAACTGGCGCACCGCCGATAAAAAGCCGGTGAAAAACGCCGACCTGTGGCAGATGCTGGATGCTGAGGCCCGCCGCCATACGGTGCGCTGGCATTGGGTCAAAGGCCACGCCGGGCACCCGGAGAATGAACGGGCCGATGCGCTGGCCCGTGCCGGGGTACCGGGCCGGTCCTGAACCACCCCGGAGGCACCCCTTCTGTCGTTTTTCTTTCTGTGGAGTTTCCGGCCCGATGCGGGTGGACGCCTTTGATTTTGACCTGCCGAAAGAGCTGATCGCCGACCGCCCGGTGACACCGCGGGATGCTGCCCGTCTGCTGGATGTGACGGCTGACGGCTGCCTTGACCGGGGCGTGCGCGACCTGCCTGCCCTGCTGCAGCCGGGCGACGTGATGGTGTTCAACGACACCCGCGTCATTCCCGCCCGGCTGTTCGGACAGCGGGGTCCGCGCCAGCCCGGTGGCCTGCCGGCACAGGTGGAAGTGACCCTGCATCAGGCCCTGGGGCTGGACTGCTGGGCCGCGTTCGCCAAGGGGGCCAAGCGTCTGTCAGAAGGCGACGTGGTGACCTTTGCCGCTGACTTTGCCGCCACCATCACCGAAAAGCATGATGGCGGGGAAGTGATCCTGCGGTTCAACCGGGCCGGGCCGGAGCTGATGCAGGCGCTGGAAACCCACGGCCACCTGCCGCTGCCGCCCTATATGGGCCGCGAGGATGACGCCCGCGACCGGCAGGATTACCAGACGGTCTATGCCCGCCACGACGGGGCGGTGGCCGCCCCCACCGCCGGGCTGCACTTTACCCCGGCCCTGCTGGACGCGCTGGACGCCCGCGGCGTGAAACGGGTGCATGTGACGCTGCATGTCGGGGCCGGGACCTTCCTGCCGGTCAAGGTCGATGACACCCGCGACCACCGGATGCACAGCGAAAACGGTCTGATCTCGGCGGAAACCGCTGACACGATCAACGCAGCCCGGGCAGCGGGGGGGCGGCTGGTCTGCGTCGGCACCACCTCGATGCGGCTGATTGAAAGCGCGGCGCGGGACGATGGCACCATTCCGGCCTGGAGTGGCTCGACCGACATTTTCATCACCCCCGGCTACCGCTTCAAAGCGGTTGATCTGCTGATGACCAATTTCCATCTGCCCCGCTCCACCCTGTTCATGCTGGTCTCAGCCTTTGCCGGAATGGAGCGGATGCGGGCCGCCTACGACCACGCCATCCAGACCGGCTACCGTTTCTATTCCTATGGTGACAGCTCGCTGCTGCGCCGCGAGGAGATCCTGTGATGACCGCTTTTTCCTTCGAGGTTCTCGCCACCGACGGCGCAGCCCGGCTGGGCAAGATCCAGACCGCCCATGGCGAGATCGACACCCCGGTGTTCATGCCGGTGGGCACCGTCGGCACCGTCAAAGGCATGATGCCGGAAAATGTCGCCGCCACCGGGGCCCAGATCATCCTCGGCAATACCTATCACCTGATGCTGCGCCCCGGTGCCGACCGGGTACAGCGGCTGGGTGGCCTGCACACCATGATGAACTGGCCCGGCCCGATCCTGACCGACTCCGGCGGATTTCAGGTGATGAGTCTGGCCAAACTGCGCAAGATGACTGAAGAAGGCGTGACCTTCCGCAGCCACATCGACGGCAGCCGCCACACCCTGACCCCGGAAAATTCCACGGATATCCAGTACAAGCTGGACGCCACCATCACCATGGCGTTTGACGAATGCACCCCCTATCCGGTGGAAAAAAAGGGGGCCGCCGAATCGATGCGCCTGTCGATGCGGTGGGCCAAACGGTCACGGGATGCCTTTGTGCCACGGGATGGCTACGGCCAGTTTGGCATTGTGCAGGGCAGCGTCTTCCCCGATCTGCGGGAAGAGAGCATCAGCAAGCTGCGGGAGCTGGACTTTGAAGGCTATGCCGTCGGCGGTCTGGCAGTCGGTGAAGGACAGGAGATGATGTTCCGTGTCCTCGACAGCACCATGCCGAAGATGCCGACCGCCAAACCGCGTTACCTGATGGGCGTCGGCAAGCCGTCGGATATCGTCGGCGCGGTGGTCCGCGGCATTGACATGTTCGACTGCGTGATGCCGACCCGGTCAGGGCGGACCGCACAGGCGTTCACCCGGCGCGGTACCGTCAACCTGCGCAATGCCCGGCATCTGGACGACACCCGCCCGCTGGACGAAAGCTGTTCCTGCCCGGCCTGCCGCAACTATTCCCGTGCCTATCTGCACCATCTGATCCGGGCGGAAGAGATGCTCGGCCCCATGCTGCTGACCTGGCACAACATCCAGCATTATCAGGACCTGATGCGCGACCTGCGGGCCGCCATCAAGGCCGGAACCCTGACGCAGTTTGTGCAGGCGTTCGAGGCGCAGCAGGCCCTTGGCGATATCGACCCGCTTTAACACCAGAGAGTTCCTGTCATGACCAACAGCGACGCCTCCGGGCTGACCCAGCTCGGCACCAAGACCGATCTGCCGAACGACCCCAACGATGCCGTGCTGGAACGGGTCCCCAACCCGCACCCCGGCACCCTGTATGTCACCCGCTTTGTCGCCCCGGAATTCACCAGCCTGTGCCCGGTGACCGGCCAGCCGGATTTCGCCCATCTGGTGATCGACTATGTGCCCGGTGAGTGGCTGGTGGAATCGAAAAGCCTGAAGCTGTTCCTCGGCTCTTTCCGTAACCACGGCGCTTTTCATGAAGACTGCACCGTCTATATCGGCAAGCGTCTGGCGGAAGAGCTGAAGCCGGTGTGGCTGCGCATCGGTGGCTACTGGTATCCGCGCGGCGGCATCCCGATTGACGTATTCTATGCCACCGGCCCGGCACCGGATGGCCTGTGGCTGCCCGATCAGGGCGTTCCGCCGTACCGTGGCCGTGGCTGATCTGCCGCGCCATGCGTAAAAAACCGCCGCCGGTGCCCGATACCCCGGAAGGTCAGCGCGCCCTGATCCGGGCCGAGGCGCTGGCGGCGGGCTTTGACACTGTTGCCTTTGCCCGCGCCACCATCAGCGATGCTGACCGCGCCAATCTGGCCGCCTATGTCGCCGACGGGCGCCACGGCACCATGGCGTGGATGGAAGAGACGCTGGAACGCCGCTCCTCCCCCACCGCGATGTGGCCGGAGGCGGTCACCGCCATCACACTGGGCGTCAATTACCGCACCCTGACTGCGCCGCTGACGCTTCTGGAGCAGCCTGACCGCGGTTATATCAGTGTCTACGCCCGGCACCGCGACTATCACGACCTGATCAAAAAACGCCTGAAACAGGTGGCTGGCTGGCTGCATCAGACCTTCGGCGCCGATGTGAAGGTCTTCGTCGACACCGCCCCACTGCTGGAAAAATCTCTGGCGGTGGAAAGTGGCCTCGGCTGGCGCGGCAAACACACCAACATCGTCACCCGGGACTTTGGCAGCTGGCTGTTTCTGGGCGAGATCCTGACCACCCTGCCGCTGCCTGCCGACAGCCCGCAGGACGATCACTGCGGATCCTGCACCCGCTGTCTGGATATCTGCCCGACCGGGGCCTTTGACGGCCCCCGCCGCATTGATGCCCGCAAATGCATCTCTTACTTAACCATCGAGCATAAAGAGCCGATTCCCCGCGCGCTGCGTCCCCTGATGGGCAACCGCATTTATGGCTGCGATGACTGTACCGCCATCTGCCCGTGGAACCGCTTTGCCCCGCCGACGCCCCACAGCGACTTTCTGCCCCGGATTGAGCTGACCGCACCGCGACTGGCCGATCTGGCCCAGCTTGACGATGACGGCTTCCGCAGCCTGTTCACCGCCAGCCCGGTCAAACGGATCGGCCGGGACCGTTTTTTACGCAATGTTCTGATTGCCCTTGGGAACTGCGGCGATCCGGCACAGGCCGCCGCTGCCCGCCCCCTGCTGTCGGACCCGTCGCCACTGGTACGGGGGGCTGCGGTCTGGGCGCTGTCGCGGTTGCTCTCCGGGGCTGATTTCGCCATGCTGCGGAACCACTACGCCCCTGCCGAAACCGACCCGGAGGTTCAGGACGAATGGCGCTGCGCCGCTTCCTGCTGATCGCCCTGCTGGGCAGCCTGCTGCCTCAGCCCGGCGTTGCTGCCCCAGACTGCGCGACCTGCCCGGACATGATGCAGATCCCCGGCGGCACCCTGACCCGGGCCGATGGCAGCGAGACGGAGATCGCCCCCTTTCTGATGGGAGCCACCGAGGTCACCTTCGACCAGTTCCAGCAGTGCGTTGATGCCGGGGCCTGCCGGGCTGATGTCGGAGACCGCGACTGGGGGCGCGGCACCCGGCCGGTCATCAACGTCACCCATGCCGATGCGGAAACCTATGTTCGGTGGCTGCGGGACACCACCGGCCTGCCATACCGGCTGCCAACCGAAGACGAATGGGAATGGGCCGCCCGGGGTGGCACCAGAACCCGCTTCTGGTGGGGGGAGGAGGCGGGACAGATGCATGCCAACTGCCGGTACTGCGGGCCGGATGATGGCGGCAGACGCTCTATGCCCGTTGCCTCATTTCCGCCCAACGCCTACGGCTTGTATGACACCGCAGGCAATGTAATGGAGTGGGTGGAAGACTGCTGGGCTGACCGCCGCGACACGCCCCCGCCAAAGCGGGACTGCGCCTTCCGTGTTGCCAAAGGCGGGGCCTGGTATTACGTGCCGGAGCAGGCCCGCCCGGATAACCGGGTACGTCAGCGGGCCGACCTGTGGAGCTATACGGTCGGCTTCCGGATTGCCCGCTGACACAGCATCGCGGCCCCATCAGGCCGCTGACGGTAAGGCCAGAATGAAGAGGCTGCCGCCGCCGTCCGCAGGAACGTAGTCCAACGTTCCGCCCATCAGCTCAGTCAGACGCCGGGACAGAGCCAACCCCAGCCCGGAGCCTTCAATCGAACTGGCTTCACGCCCGAGGCGGTTAAAGGCCTCAAACAGACGGTCACGCTGCATCGGGGGAATACCGACACCGCTGTCTTCAATCTCAATCCGGATCATGTCTCCGTCGGGGGCAATCCGCAGCATCACGACCCCGCCTTCACGGTTATACTTCACCGCATTGCCCAGCAGATTGAACAGAATCTGCCGCAGACGGCGCGGATCAGCCAAAACCCGACCAGGATAAAAGCCATCGCCGTCAGGAAGCTGAATCGCGGCCCGCTGCGCCTGTGGCTGTAAAGCGGTCAGGCAGTCAGGCAGCACATCCTGCAGCAACACCGGCTGACAGTTCACCGGCATATCCCCCTGCAGACAACTGGAATAATCCAGAATATCCGTCACCAGTGCGTGCAGGTGCCGCCCGCTCTGGCGCACGGACTCAAGAGCGCGGGATTGCCGGTCGGTCAACGGGTCGGGCCAGATATCGACCACCAGATCAACAAAACCGATCACTGCATTCAACGGCGTCCGCAGTTCGTGACTGACACTGGACAGGAAACGGTCCTTCGCGGCCGCAGCCCGCAGACTGGCATCATGAGCCGCCTGCAGGGCTTCGGCATTGCGCTGACGCTCGGCGATTTCCTGCTGAAGACGCGACTGCTCCGCCGTCAGGTCAGCCAGCAGCGCAGCGTTGCGCAGCTGAAGCGTCAGCCTCTGTTTCATCAGGGTATTGAAACGGAAGGTGTAATACAGCAGGAACAGACAGAAAGGCACGGTGAACACCAGCACCGGCGCCAGATAATGCCGCAGAAACGGCTGATCCAGCCCGGCCAGCATCACCCCCAACAGAGAAATCATCTGTATCGCCGCCACCTGACGGCTGGCATGGGCAGAAAATGCGGCCCCCGCCGCTGTACCAATGATCACCGCCAGTACAATCAGCACGTCTTCCGGCAGAGCGTCCACCGGCAGAGCAAACAGCAGCCCCCCCCCACAGCCCACCGGACAACAGGGCGGCAGCGGTCTGCACCCATTCCCATCCGGCCGGACTCAGTCGCTGGCTCTGGGTACGATACGCCAGAAACAGGCCAAGCCGCGCCACCAGCACCAACGCCAGAACCACCCCCCATTGCGGCAGCAGAGACGGCGCACTGTCGCGCAGCAGAAAGCCGAGCAGCAGCCCCAGATTGGCCAGTGCAATCAGAATCCCGACCCCATTGGAGTCCATCAGGACCCGGATCCGCTCCTGCTCTACATGATGGGATATCATTTCTGTCCGACAACCCCCGTAGCCGTCTGCTTCCCCCGAAGCAGGCGGTATTAATGCCCCGCCGGGCAGTGCTAACGGGAAAGAGCGGCGCGGGCAACCCTCTATTGGGCCCCGGCTTCAGACAGGGTCGGCTCAGGTCACTCCACGGCCTGTCGCAGGGCCGAGGCTGCGGCCCAGGGGCACAGGGCCAGTGCCGACAGCAGCATTGCCGACAGAACCAGCAGCTGGGCCCGGACTTCAAAGCCCATCACCGCCGCGTCAACCGCCGACACCCCGAACACCAGCACCGGGATATACAGCGGCAGCACCAGCAGAGACAGAAGAACACCGCCCCGCCGCGCCCCCAGCACCAGCGCCGCCCCTACGGCCCCGATCAGCGACAGGGTCGGCGTCCCCAGCAGCATTGCCACGATCAGGATCAGAAAACCGTCCTGATTAAGATGCAGCAGCACGGCCAGCACCGGGGCCGCCAGCAGCAGCGGCAGACCGGTGGTCAGCCAGTGCGCCGCCACCTTGCCCATCACCAGCAGCGACAGCGGCACCGGCGACAGCGTGATCAGATCCAGAGAGCCGTCCTCATAATCCGCCTGAAACAGCCGGTCGAGGGACAGCATGGACGCCAGCAGCGCGGTCACCCACAGCACGCCGGCGGCAATCCGCTCCAGCACCCCGGTTTCCGGCCCGACCCCGAAGGGAAACAGCACAACGGTGAGCACAAAGAACATCACCACCATCAGGCTGTCAGAACCCTGACGCAGGGCCAGCCGCAGATCCCGGCGGATAATCGCAAGAAAGGCGGCCATGATCAGTCCTCCGCCCCGTCAGTCTCGTCATCCCAGTCATAACGGTTCCGGGGGGCGAAACGGTCCATATGGAACTCCTGCGCCCCCGGCAGGGCGACATCAATATGTGTCGACAGCACCACCATGCCCCCGGCGGCCCGGTGCGCGGCAATCGCCTGCTCCAGCACCGCGACCGAGGCCCGGTCCAGCGCCGTTGTCGGCTCGTCCAGCAGCCACAGCGGGGCCGGGGCGGCAAACAGGCGGGACAGATTGGTGCGGCGCTTCTGCCCGGCAGACAGCATCTTGCCCGGCACATCCAGCAGGCGGGCCATCTCAAAGCGGGCCACCGCCGCCTCGACCTGCGCATCAGCCTGCGCCGCGCTGCGCTCCGGCTGCCATTGCCGGACCCAGAAAGCGATATTCTCCCGCACGGTCAGCACCGGCTTGATCGCATCCTGATGGCCGATGTACCGGGCCCGGGCGCCATGCCCTTCGCGGTCAGAGAAAATACTCTCGTCATCCCACAGTACGTCGCCGCGCGCCGGATGCAGCAGCCCGGCCATCAGCCGCAGCAGACTGGATTTGCCGGATCCGTTCGGCCCCAGCAGCAGCAGGGCCTGACCGGGGGCCAGCGAAAAAGACAGGTCGGTGAACACCACCCGGTCGCCACGGATACAGGTCAGGCCACGCCCTTCAAACAGCGGGGCAGCGGCGGCAGGCGGTACGGCGGGGGGGATCAATGTGTCAGTCATGGCGCAAGACAATAGAATCTGTCTGCCCGCAGGGGAAGCCGGAACTGGCTGAAACCGGCGGCAGATCAGAGCTATTCCAGACAAACGCGCCTGAGGCGGCGACTGCGGGGAGGGGGGAGATCGGCGGCAGCCGGTGCCTTTTACGGGTTCGAGGGGGACAGGGTAGGAAGGACGAACCCAAGGACACCGGCGCCGTGTGTGGATGATGATTGCGGCAGCAACAGGGAAGGGATCTGCCGTAATCGCGGCCCCTCAGAGCGGTTGAGGGTGTCGGCTTCAGGGGGATTAAAGCCGGACTGTGCCGTCCACGTTGAAGAAGATGGCGGACAACTGTGGCGAAAATAGGGTGAGGCCGGGGTATCTTTGTGATCGCGGCGTTTTGTCTGCCTGCCCCCTGCCCACCTGCTGCGCGCTGCTGAAAAGAAAACGGGCGGGGAATACACCCCGCCCGCCTGCTGTTTCTGTCGCCGCAGCGCTTACTTCGGCTCACCCATACGCAGGGCTTCGATGAAGGCGTTCTGCGGGATTTCGACCTTGCCGAACTGCCGCATCCGCTTTTTGCCTTCCTTCTGCTTTTCGAGCAGCTTTTTCTTACGGCTGATATCACCGCCATAACACTTGGCGGTCACATCCTTACGCATGGCGCTGATGGTTTCGCGGGCAATCACCCGACCGCCGATCGCCGCCTGAATCGGGATCTTGAACAGGTGCTTCGGAATCAGGTCCTTCAGACGTTCGCAGATCTGACGGCCCCGGTATTCGGCCTGACTGCGGTGCGCCATGAAGGCCAGCGCATCCACCGGCTCGGCATTAACCAGAATGCCGACTTTCACCAGTTCGCCTTCCAGATACTCGTCCACTTCGTAATCGAAGCTGGCATAACCCTTGGAGATCGACTTCAGACGGTCATAGAAATCGAACACGATTTCGTTCAGCGGTAGACGATACACCGCCATCGCGCGGTTGCCGACATAAGTCAGATCGACCTGTACCCCACGACGTTCGCTGCACAGGGTCAGGACCGAGCCGAGATATTCATCGGGGACCATGATGGTCGCCTTCACCCACGGCTCCTCAATCCGGTCGATCTTGACCGGATCAGGGAAGTCTGCCGGGTTGTGCAGCTCTTTCACCTCGCCATCGGTCATGTGCATCCGGTACACCACCGACGGCGCGGTGGTGATCAGATCCAGATCGAATTCACGGTCCAGACGTTCCTGAATGATTTCCATATGCAGCAGGCCGAGGAAGCCGCAGCGGAAGCCGAACCCCAGCGCGGCGGAATTTTCCGGCTGGAAGTCGAAGCTGGAGTCATTCAGCCGCAGCTTGGCAAGGCTGTCGCGCAGGTGTTCATACTGCGAGGAGTCAACCGGGAACAGGCCGCACCACACCACCGGGATCGACGGCTTGAAGCCCGGCAGCGGCGCGGCGGCAGGCTTCTGGTCATCGGTGATGGTATCCCCGACCTGGGTATCGGCGACGGTTTTGATCCCGGCCATGATGAAACCGACCTGACCGGCGGTCAGTTCCGGCAGATCGGTCAGCTTGGGGCTGAATACGCCGACGCGGTCGATGGTATGGGTGGCCCCGGTCTGCATCATGCGGACCTTCATGCCCTTCTTCAGGCGGCCTTCCGTGACACGGACCAGAATGATGACGCCGAGGTAGGAGTCATACCAGCTGTCGACCAGCAGAGCCTGCAGCGGCTTGGTGACATCACCCTGCGGCGGCGGCAGGCGGGTGACCACCGCTTCCAGCACCGCGCCGATATTCAGGCCGGTCTTGGCAGAAATCTCGACCGCCTCGGAGGCATCGATGCCGATCACGTCCTCAATCTGCTGGCGCACCCGCTCCGGCTCAGCGGCGGGCAGGTCAATCTTGTTCAGAACCGGGACGATCTCGTGATTGGCGTCAATGGCCTGATAAACGTTGGCCAGCGTCTGCGCCTCCACCCCCTGCGAGGCATCGACGACCAGCAGCGAGCCTTCACAGGCTGCCAGCGACCGGCTGACCTCATAGGCGAAGTCGACGTGGCCCGGGGTGTCCATCAGGTTCAGCTGATAGGTCAGCCCATCGGCTGCCTTATACAGCAGGCGGACGGTCTGCGCCTTGATGGTGATGCCGCGTTCGCGCTCGATATCCATCGAATCGAGCACCTGCTCCTTCATTTCGCGGTCGGTCAGGGCCCCGCAATGCTGGATCAGGCGGTCAGCCAGCGTGGACTTACCGTGGTCGATGTGGGCAATGATGGAGAAGTTGCGAATAAGGCTGAGATCGGTCATGGCCGTGTTCAATAGACTCTGGGATTGGGGACCATAGGGCCAAAGCGCCCTGCGGGCAACGGCTGTATGCAGGGGGCAGCGCCCTGACCGGCTGTTTTCACGTTCCCCTTGCGGCAACTTCGCGGTGGCGCCCCGGTTTGCGCTGCCGTAAGGTGGCCCCTTCTCTCCCCCCGGCCCGCCGGACCACCCCCTTTTCCCGCCGGTCCGCAGTGCCCCAGATCTCGAAGACGGATGTCAGGAATGCTGGTCGAAATCACCGCCGAAGGCTTCGGTGTCGATCTTGATATCGCTTACGCGACCACCAACAACTTCACCGGGGCCCCGGTCTACCGCCGCCATGCAGCTTTCCTGCTGCCGGAAGCGGCTGATAATCTGCGCAAAGCCTGCGGCATGGCCCGGGCCCTGGGCCTGCACTTTAAGATCTTTGACGCCTACCGCCCGTCAGAAGCCCAGTGGCTGCTTTGGGATCATACCCCCGACCCGGAATTCCTCGCGGATCCTCACCGTGGTTCGCCGCATTCGATGGGGGCAGCGGTGGATCTGACGCTGGTTGACAGCGCCACCGGTCAGGAGCTGGACATGGGCACCGCCTTTGATGCCTTCACCCCGCTGTCACACCACGCCGTCACCGAGGGTATTTCTGCCGACGCCCAGCGGAACCGCCTGCTGCTGCTGGGCATCATGACCGCCGCCGGATTTGATTTTTATTCCTCAGAATGGTGGCACTATCAGCTGTTCAATGCCCGCGCCCGCTATCCGGTGCTGACCGATGCGGCCTCCGGGGCACGGATGATGGAGCCCTGATGCGCATTCTGGCCTTCGATACCGCCGGAAACGGCTGTTCCGCCTGCGTCTGGCAGGACGGAACCATCCTCGCGCAGGCCCGGCTGGGGATGGAGCGCGGACAGGCTGAGGCACTGGTGCCGCTGCTCTCCGGCCTTCTGGAACAGGCCGGGCTGGACTGGCCCCAGCTTGACCGTCTGGCTGTCACCGTCGGCCCCGGCTCGTTCACCGGAGTCCGGGTCGGGCTGGCCACCGCCCGGGCACTGGCGCTGGCAACCGGCCTGCCGGTGACCGGCGTGACCACGCTGGACCTGTTCGCCACAGCCGCGCAGACCATGATGACAGACCCGCAGGGTGTGCTGCTGGCCCTGATTGATGCCCGGCGGGATGATCTGTACTGTCAGGCCTTCGATGCCGCCACCCTTGCGCCGCTGACCGGGCCCGACAGCCTGCGCCCGGACGACATCGCCCCGCTGCTGGCCCGCCTTGGGCAGCCTGCCGTTGCCTGCGGCGACGCCCGCCCGCTGGTGGAAACCCTGCTGACAGACGGCACACTGGGTCTGTGGCTGGGAGAAACACTGGCTGACCCGGTGATTCTGGCAGACATTGCCAGCCAACGCCCTGTTGAGAGCACGGTCCCGGCACCGCTGTATATCCGGCCGCCCGATGCAGCCCTGCCAGTCAATGGCGGGCAACTCCGCCCGTGACCGCCCCGATGCCCGCACCGGTGCCCGACCTGATTGCCGCGACCCCGCTGCATGCCGACGTGCTGGCCGCCGTGCATGAAACCGCATTTGCCTACCCGTGGTCTGCGGATGACTTTGCTACCCTTCTGGCTGACCCGTCTGTCTTCGGGCTTATCGCCGCCGACGGCGGCAGCCCGTGCGGGATGGTGCTGTTCCGCACCGTTCTTGATGAGGCAGAGGTCCTGACCATCGGCATTCCGCCGGAGCGGCGTCGGCAGGGGCTGGCCGCCCGCCTGATGGCCGACGCCATGACCGTTGCGGCCACCCGGGGAGCAGAGAAGGTTTTTCTGGAAGTTGCCGACAGTAATGCGGCAGCACAGGCACTGTATCTGCGCCTTGGCTTTGCTGTCGCCGGACGGCGTAAGCAGTACTACCGCACCCCGGACGGACCCCCGGAGGATGCAGTGGTCATGGTCAGGCCTTTGCCCTGACCGGCCCCGCACCGGAAGGGCATCAGCCGCCCTTGCGGATCAGCATCCGCATCACCCCGTCTCCGGCAGCCGGTGTCAGCGAAAGAACCGTGTGCCCTTCCTCCCGCACCGATGCGGGAACATTGCGCAGGGGCTCCGCCCCCCGCAGGTCTACAGCCAGTGTTTGTCCGGAGGACATTTTTTCCAGCATCAACTTTGTCTTAACAAAGGTAAAGGGGCAGATCTCTGCGGTGATATCGAGAAAATAATCCGGTGAAATTTCCACAGAAATCGTCCTAATCTATTTTACCGTTGCTAAGCATGGTGTGGCATCATATATAGCGTGCAAACGTGCATCAATATCCGTAAACGCTTCCATACCCAAAATAAGGACCGCCTGAATGAGCGACCAGTACATCGACAAGGATCTTCTTGCGCTGACCGCCGATATCGTTGCCGCTCATGTCAGCAACAACAGCGTTGCGATGTCTGATCTGCCGCAGCTGATTTCTGATGTGCACCGCGCCCTCACCAATCTGGGCTCCGCCCCGGTGCAGGTCGAGCGGCCGCAGCCTGCCGTTCCGGTGAAGAAGTCGGTGACCCCCGAATACATCATCTGCCTTGAAGACGGTAAGAAGCTGAAGATGCTGAAGCGGCACCTGAAGACCGCTTACAACATGACCCCGGAAGAATACCGTGAACGTTGGGGCCTGCCGGCCGATTACCCGATGGTCGCCCCCAACTATGCCATCCACCGTTCGGATCTGGCCAAGAAGATCGGCCTTGGCACCAAGGCCCGCCGCCGGACCCGCTGATCCGGTCACCGGCCTGCTGTTAACCCCCGCCGACCACCCGGTCCGGCGGGGGTTTCTTTATGGTGTGGCAAATATCTGTTCGAGAACCGCACGAAGACTGTCTGCCGTCACCGGACCGGTCAGGCGGTAAACACCGGCATCCCTGCGGTCGATCTCACCCGCATCGGGCAGTAAGATCAGCGGCACCCGGGCCGTTTCACTGCCTGCGCGCAGCACGGCGATTGCCCCCGGCCCTGCCTCAGACAGATCCCCGGCAGTCCCGCCCCCCAGAATGATCACGTCCGGCAGCTCCGCATGGGCTGCAAACAGTCCCTCGGTCATGGATGGAATACTGGCCAGACTGACACCGGGCAAACCTGCCGTCGCTGTCTGCAGGGCGGAAACGACCTCCAGCCGGGGATCAATCACCAGCAGGCGCCGGTGCGCCGGGGCCTGCTGGTGATCCGCACTGTCACCGACGGTCAACGCTGCCGGTGCTGTCAGCGATGATACCGGGGCCAGCGGCAGATCAACCCAGAAGGTCGCCCCCTGCCCTTCCGCGCTTTCAAAACCGATCCGTCCGCCCATCATCTGCACAAGATCACGGGTCACTTTCAGCCCGATCCCGGTCCCCTCAATCCCGGAGGCTTCAGCCCCAAGCCGGTTGAAAGGCTGGAACAAGGCCCCCTGACGGTCCAGCGGAATCCCACGACCGGTATCGGAGACCCGGATCCGGACCCAGTCATCCTGTTCCGCCGTATTCAGGCCAGAGGACTGATACTGCCCGGCACTGATCAGAACCTGCCCCTCCGGGACATTGTATTTGATGGCATTGCTGAGCAGATTTAACAGCACCTGCTTCAGCCGGACATAATCAGCCTGAACTTTCGGGGCGCGGATCAGCGACGGGGCCACATCAAGGCGAATCCCCTGCGGCATCGCCAGCGGTTGGGCAATCGCCAGACAGTCCTGTACCAGAGAGGCAACCGTCAGCGCCTCCGGGGTCAGGCTCAGGGTGCCGGACTCAATACGGGCCAGATCCAGCACCTCGTTGATCAGGGTCAGCAGGTGATTGCCGCTCCGGCGGATGTGGTCAACATGCTCCATCTGTTTCGGGGTCAGCGGATCCCGGCGACTGACCGCCAACAGCTGCGCAAAGCCCAGAACGGCATTCAGCGGGGTCCGCAGCTCATGACTCATCGCCGACAGAAATTCAGATTTGGCACGGCTGGCTGCCTCTGCCTCGTCCTTGGCCGATTGCAAGGCGGCCTGCAGGGCCACGGTATCGGTGATATCGGTATGCAGGCCGATCCGCCCGCCGTCAGGGGTCCGGTATTCCACCACCCGCACCCATTTTCCGGTCGCCGTATACATCTCAAAGGGGGCACCGTCGGCCCGGCGGTGGCACTCCAGCCGGTCGCGCACCAGCATCGACAGGCTGCGCCCGGGCGGTGCCCGGTACAGCCCACGTTCGAGACTGATCCGGACAATATCCTCAAACCGGATCCCATAGGTCAGGACATCGGCTGTATCCGGGTACATCTGCCGATAACGGACGTTACACAAAATCAGCCGGTCCTGCCCGTCAAACAGGGTAAACCCTTCGGAAATACCGCTGAGGGCCGCCATCAGCTTGGCTTCCGTCGCCTCCAGACGTTCCCGGGTCCGCTCCTGCATGCTGATATCGGTAGCAGTACCACGATACCCCAGAAACTGACCACTGCCGCTGAACACAGGCTTACCGCTCAGGCTGATCACCCGCCCGCCGCCTTCAGGATCGGTAAAGCGGAACAGAAGATCCCGGAATGAGTCATGCCCTGACAGCAGGGTATCAAACTCATTACAGGCATCATTGGCGGAATACGGCTGCAAAGCCCGCAGCGAGCCGACCTGCATCAGAGCATCACGCAGCCATGTCTGCGGCCCGATCACCTGTGTCAGGGTAAACGTGTCGTCCACCTCCCACAGCCAGTCGGAAGACGACTCCGCATAATCGCGGAACCGCTGGCGGCTGAGATCCAGCTCTTCCCGCGCCCGGACCGACGCGGTGATATCGCGCAGCAGCAGCGTATGGCGGTACCCGGTGATGGCTGGCAGCTCGCCGCGCTTGACCAGCAAAACGGTCTCGGTGGTCCCCTGCGGCAGACGCACCACATGCCCGAACTCATCTTCAGCCACCGTGGAGTCCTGCAACACGGTCCGGGGCAGAAGATCCGGCAGTGCCCGCCCGATCAGGGTATCCGGCGGGCAGCCCAGCAGCAGACTGGCGCTGGCATTGGCATCCATGATCCGCAGATCGTCACCGAACGTCAGCAGCCCTTCCCCCACCGCATCCAGCAGGTCACGGATCTGTCCTGCCGCCTGTGCCCGCAGCGGATCAGGCCGGGCCTCCGGCTGCTGGTCCGGCCCGGTGGTGGCAGGTGCCCCGATGGCGCGGTAACTGGCATCCACCAGTCTGAGAAGGGTCTGGAGGTCAGGGGTGCCGTCCGGCGTCCCGGCGGACGCCTCAGCAATCTGACTGGCGAGCAATGGATGCATCCGCCATCCTGTTACAAATACTGCGTATGACCTGCCACCCCGCACCCCACAGTGACGGAAGGGAAAGGGCCGGACAGACTGGCTGAACTCAGCAGCCTGCATTCAGCCTGCCATGAGGCCACGGGCGGGGGAAGCGGAATATCCGGCCGCCCCCGCGCGGCATCACCCTGCCAGCAGGGCGCGGAAACCATCCGCATCCGGCAACCCGGACTGCGGACCCAATGCGGTGACGGTCGGGGCACTGTTCAGCATCAGGGCCGCCGCTTCCAGCACTTTGGCAGCATCGACCGCCTCGACCTGTGCCACCAGCTCTTCCGTCGACAGAATCCGCCCGTAGGACAGGATATGACGGGCCAGCTGCTCACAGCGGTTTGACGGGCTTTCCAGCCCCATCAGCAGACCGGCCTTGATCTGGGCCCGGGCCCGCGCCAGTTCCGCCGGGCTGATGCCATCCAGCACCCGCCGCAGTTCGGTACACAGAACCGGCACCAGTTCCGCCGCCTCATCCTCGCCGGTCCCGGCGTAAACACCAAACAGGCCGCCATCGGTGTACGAGCTGGTGTAGGTATAGACCGAATAGGCCAGACCCCGCTTTTCGCGGATTTCCTGAAACAGCCGTGACGACATGCCACCGCCCAGAAGGGTCGACAGCACGGCAGAGGCATAGAACAGCGGGTGTTCATACGACACGCCGTCAAAGCCGACCAGCAGGTGCAGCTGCTCAAGATCCTTCTCGACCCGCAAGTCACCACCGGTATAGCGGGCAACTTCCGGCTGGACCGGGGCGGTCTGCGGCAGGGCGGTAAACTGGTTTTCGACCAGACGCACAAAGGTGTCATGATCAATGTTCCCGGCAGCCGCTAGCACCATCGACCGGGTCGAATAGGTATCACGCATAAACCGGCTCAGGGTATCGCGGGTAATGCCGCGCACCCGCTCCGGGGTGCCCAGAACGGCACGGCCCATCGCCTGATCCGGATAGGCGGTGGCCTGAAAATGATCGTAGACGATGTCGTCCGGGGTATCTTCGGCCTGATTGATTTCCTGCACCACCACCGACTGTTCCCGCGCCAGCTCTTCGGCGTCAAACACCGAATGCTGGAGGATGTCGGCGATCAGGTCCACCGCCAGCGCCGAGTCCTCTTTCAGGACCTTTGCGTAATAGGCGGTGTTCTCCCGCGAGGTGTAGGCATTGAGATGGCCGCCGACATTCTCGATTTCCTCGGCGATGGCGGCGGCGCTGCGGCGCTGGGTCCCCTTGAAGGCCATGTGTTCGAGCAGGTGAGAGATCCCGTTGATCTCCACCGGCTCATGGCGGGTCCCCACATCCACCCAGGCCCCCAGCGACACGGTCTCAACCGTTGTCATACGGTCGGTCATGACCCGCAGGCCATTAGGAAGGGTGGTGACGGTAATGCTCATCGTGACTCCACTTGCTCGGCGACGAACCGTTCAATCGCCGCCACATCATTGGGGATGACCGTCATCCGTTCCGGACGGTCAAACAGATCGGACAGACGCGCCGGAAGCTGCGGATAGACACCGGAGGCCTCCTGCACCGCCTGCGGGAACTTGGCCGGGTGGGCCGTGGCCAGACAGACCACCGGGGTGCCGGGCTCGACGCCGGTCAGGCGACGTCCGGCCTCGACACCGATGGCGCTGTGCGGGTCCAGCAGCTCACCCGTGCCGGCATAAATCTCACGGATCACCGCCTGCGTCTCGGCATCCGACAGCCGCAGACCGGAGAACCGGGACCGGGCGGCAGACAGGGCGGTTTCTTCCAGAGCATAGCTGCCGGACTGACGGAACTGCAGCATCATCCGTTCCACCGCAGCCCCATCCCGGCCGCACAGGTCAAACAGCAGACGCTCGAAGTTCGACGAGACCTGAATATCCATCGACGGACTGATGGTCGGCACCACACCGGCCATGGTCATCGCCCCGGTTTCAAAGAACCGGGTCAGGATATCATTGCTGTTGGACCCGATCGCGAAACGCGCCACCGGCAGCCCCATCTTCTCAGCAACAAACCCGGCGAAGACATTGCCGAAGTTGCCGGTCGGCACCGAGAAGGCCACCGGACGCTCCGGCGCCCCCAGACGCAGACCGGCCCAGAAATAATAGACCACCTGCGCCATGATACGGGCCCAGTTGATCGAGTTGACCGCCGACAGATTGTGGCGGTCACGGAAGGCGGTGTGATTAAACATCGCCTTCACCGCATCCTGACAGTCGTCAAAGGTGCCATCCAGCGCCAGACACCGGACATTGGCCGACGGTACGGTGGTCATCTGCCGCCGCTGTACGTCGGACACCCGGCCATTGGGGAACAGGATGAAGATATCAATCGCCTCGCGGTCACGGCAGGCTTCAATTGCCGCCGAACCGGTATCGCCGGAGGTGGCACCGACAATCGTCACCTTCTCCCCGCGCTTTTTCAGCACATGGTCAAAGGCCTGCCCAAGAAACTGCAGGGCATAATCCTTGAACGCCAGCGTCGGGCCGGAAAACAGCTCCATCAGCCACAGATTGGTGTCCAGCTGCTTCAGCGGAGCAATGGCGGTATGACTGAACGGTGCATAGGCGCGGGCGACCAGACCGGCCAGCTCATCGCGGCTCAGGCAGTCAGACACAAAGGGGGCCATAACCTCCACCGCCAGATCGGTGTAAGACAGGCCACGCAGGCGTTTCATCTCGGTCACAGAGAAGGTCGGCCAGCTTTCCGGAACATACAGGCCGCCATCACGGGCCAGCCCGCTGAGCAGAACATCATCGAATCCCAGAACCGGGGCCTTTCCCCGTGTGCTGACGTACTTCACCGCACCACACTCCGTCGCCATCATCGAAAAGGCGCACAGACTATAGCCAGTCCGCCCCTTCGGCAACGCGGAAGCGCCGGAAAATCCGCCGGACCGCGTTTAACGAAAGAATAAAGGTCTGCGGGCTATGGTCCGCATCCCCCTATTTTGCCCCACGCCGCCCTTGCCCCGTGTGAAAACGGCCACCATTTACCCGGAGTCCGGGTGCTTTGGCCCAGGTGCTTTGTGACAGTCATCACAGAATACCCCCGGAAAGGCGCTATCCTGTTTTAAGGCATTCTGTCTGATCTGTGGGAGACCCCATCAGGCCGCATGAACGCCGGAGTCCCAGCCCATGAACGCCATCCCGATGCCCCAGACGCTGCCGACACCCCGCCCCCGGTCCCACCACCGGATGTCTGCCCATAAGGCAGCCGCAGCCGTGCGCGCGACTCTGCGCGGGGAGGCGGTGGTAACCCTGCAGAAGCTGGTACCGGCTCTGGGGGTTCTGCCACGGGATCAGGTTTATGAGCGGATTCTGGATAACCCCGAGCTGCTTGACGGCTGCTTTCAGGTTTTCCGGTCCAACCCGGAAGCGTTCAGCCCCCTGCTGGTCCGGTCGGATAAAAGCCCGATCATCACCGAAGCCGACCCCCTGCGCTGTGGCCGCAGCCTGTCGCAGGTGATTGCCATGGTGGTGCGCTCCTGCGCCCGCCGCTACTTCCGCCGGGCCCTGAAGGAACCGGCGGTGCGCCGCCCGCCGCCCGCAAAACCGACTCTGCTGGAGTGGCTGGGTCTGGTCAAACAGGCACCGAAGAAAAAGCCCCTGACCAAAGCCGACCGCCTGTACCGGGCCATCAGCGATCATCTGCTGTACGAATGGCAGGCCCGGCTGATCCCATATTACGCACCGCTGCCGGAACAACTGGTCCGGGCCCTCGGGCCGCGTATTCTGGCGATCCGGGAACCGGCGGAACTGATCGAGATTGCCCAGTCCGGCCGGATTCCGGCGACACTGGCCCCAGCGCCGGAGCCGACCCTGCCACAGCCGCTGGTCACCGGCACCGGATCAGCCACGCACGGCCCGGCGGGTGCCGCAGCATCCCCGCACGGCACCGCCGCCCGGGGCGCTGCCCGCCCGGTGGCGTCGCGGATGCTGGAAGAAGAACTCTGGGCTGCCTGCGAAAAAGGCAGTCTGGGCCGCCACATGAATCAGCCGGACAAAGCCCAGCTGCGGCGCATGGTCGCTGTCGCCGCCGGGGCCAACGTCTCGGTATTTTCCACCCTGCGGACCGACCTCAACCTGACTCCGCTGCAAACGGTCGCCCTGCTGTGCGCGGTTGTCTCGGCCATCACCCCCGGTAAATACCTGCGCCTGTTCGGTGTTCCGGGTGAGAAACTGGCGCTCGACATTCTGGTGATGGTGGTCCGGCGGGAGCAGTTCGGACTGATGAGCTCGCCGGAGGAAATCGGACGGCAGGCGCAGGAGGTCGGCGTTTCTGTCCTGCGTGCCCTGCGCAACAGCACGCTGGACCTGTAATCCCTTCCCCCAAGCAGACAAAAGCTGGGCAAACAAAAGCCGGGCAGAGAAAATCTGCCCGGCTCTGTTATCTCTCTACGGATGGACAATCAGATCAGAACATCGAGATAGGTGCCCCGTGGGGCGCTCCGGTCAAGCTGACGGCCATCAATCATCACAAACTGGCGGTCTCGGTGTTCCCGCGGACGGCGGACAGCGGCATCCTCGGACAAAGTGGCCGGAACAGCCGACCGCTGCCGTGCCCGCGGGTCACCCGCCCCGGTGCTGACCGGACGAAATCCGGCTGAGTCGAGTCTTTTGCCACCAATCCCGGAAGGTCCGCTCATCGTCCTGTTACGCCTGTCCCTGTCGCAGGCCCCGGGGAGGAGGCCTTAAACTGAAAGATCGACCTGGGTCGCTTTGCCGGGGCCGGGCGCTGCCTGCATCTGCTGCGTGCTGTCTGTCAGCATCTGCACCATCTGCTGCTGCGCCTGCGCCTGCTGCGCCACCATGCCAATTTCCGCTGCCTGCCGCGTCAGGGCCACCTGCGCTGCCGAAAGGGATGAAGCCAGTGCCACCGAATCCATCGGATCCTCCTGTTTTCTGAAGGCGCCCGGCGGATCTGTCGCAGATCACGGGCCGGAGCAGCCCTTCTGGGCCATATCCCGAAGATAAGCCGTCACAGCAGCAACCGCAACCGCAGCGGCAACATCCGGGCAGCCCCAAACCAGAAAACAGTAAAACCAGCGCCATCCCCCCTCAAGAGTCCCTGTCCGGGCCCCCTCACTGGGAAATGTTTGCCTAGTGTGCCAGCCGATGCTTTAAGATTTGCTAAGGCCGCAACTGTCTCTGCGGTTTTTCCGCCGTCTGTGCCCGCCCCAGAGTCGCCATGCCCATGCCTGCCCTGACCACCCGCCTGCTTCCGTCCGGCCATGCCATCGGTATCGGCGGCCTGACCCTTGTCGGGCTGGCACTGGCGTTTGCCGCTCACGGTCCGCTCGCCCTGCTTCCTGCCGGAGTCGGTCTTCTGCCCACGGCCCTCTATCTGCGGACACTGTGGCGCATGGCCCGCAACCGGCCCCTGACCCTGCGCGTTGACTGTGACAGCGACAGCCTGACCGTCAGCCTGTGGAGTGGATCCCGCCAACAGCGGAGCGTCCGTTATTCTCTGTCGACCCTGACAGACTGCGGCCTGACCCCGGTTGACAGCGGCTTTTCCAGCCTGTGGCACCCCTATGTCGGCACCGGGACGCCCCCGCAACGGCACCCGCTGCCAACAGGCTGCCTGCAGGATCTGCGCCGCCTGCCCGCCGATCAGTACACTGCCCTGCTGGGTGAGGTGATCACGCTGTTGGAGCAACATCGCCCGCAGGCCCTGCAACGCCTGCGGCAGTCCGGCGCAGCCTACGGATAAAGCAGCCCTTGTGGCCGACCATACAAAAACGCCCGGACCATAGAGTCCGGGCGCATCTGTCAACCGTCAGCGGCGAGGCCTGTGTCTCAGGCTGCCGTCCCATGGCAGTGCTTATATTTCTTACCGGACCCACAGGGGCACGACTCATTCCGCGACACCCGGCCCCAGGTCGACGGATCTGCCGGATCCCGGGCAGCGGCCCCGCCTACCGGAGCCCCGAAGGCCGACTGCGGTTCCGCATGCTGTTCCTGCATCGGGACACCGTCATGCGGGCGCAGGTCGTCTTCTGACGGTTCAGTCCGCAACTCAATCATCGCCAGCGTCTGCGTCACCTTTTCACGCAGATGGTCCAGCATCTTCTGGAACATCTCGAAGGCTTCGCTCTTATACTCGTTCAGCGGGTCACGCTGGGCATAGGCCCGCAGCGAAATCCCCTGACGCAGATGATCAAGCTGCAGCAGATGATCTTTCCAGGTCGCATCCAGAATCTGCAGCAGCAGGCTCTTTTCCACCATCCGCCAGATATCGGCCCCGTAGTTGGCAACCTTGGCTGCCATCTTCTGGTCGATCGCCGTCATCACGCGGTGTTCGATCTCTTCCTCGCCGATGCCTTCTTCCCGCGCCCATTCCTTGACCGGCAGATCAAGATTGAACAGACGCAGGCATTCTTCGTGCAGGGTGGCGATGTTCCACTGCTCCGGCATCGCCTTTTCAGGAATGCAACGGGTCACCAGATCCCGGACCACTTCCTCGCGCATTTCCTTAACGTCCTGCGCGACGTCCTCAACCCGCATCAGTTCGCGGCGCTGTTCATAAATGACCTTGCGCTGGTCATTCATCACGTCGTCAAACTTCAGCAGGTTCTTACGGATATCAAAGTTCCGTGCCTCAACCTTCTGCTGGGCCTTTTCCAGCGCTTTGTTGATCCACGGGTGGATGATGGCTTCGCCTTCCTTCAGGCCCAGCTTCTGGAGCATGCCATCCATCCGCTCCGACCCGAAGATGCGCATCAGGTCATCTTCCAGCGACAGGAAAAAGCGGGATGCCCCCGGGTCGCCCTGACGGCCGGAACGGCCACGCAGCTGGTTGTCGATACGGCGGCTTTCGTGACGCTCCGTACCGATCACGAACAGACCGCCTGCCGCCAGCGCCTGCTCTTTCTTGGCAGCGATATCGGCTTTGATCTCTTCGGTCCGGCGGGCGCGCTCTGCCTCGTCGGTAACGTCGTGCAGCTCAACCGCCACCCGCATTTCAAGGTTGCCGCCCAGCTGGATATCGGTGCCGCGGCCAGCCATGTTGGTGGCGATGGTCACCGCCCCCGGCACCCCGGCCTGCGAGACGATATAGGCTTCCTGCTCATGATAACGGGCGTTCAGAACACGGGGTTCGATCTTCTTATCCTTACGGAGCAGATCGGCCAGATATTCCGACTTTTCGATCGAGGTGGTGCCAACCAGACAGGGCTGACCGCGCTTGTAGCATTCCTCAACCAGATCAGCGATGGCGGCATACTTCTCGCGGGCGGTGCGGTAGACCTCATCGTCCTGATCATCACGGGCAAAGACCCGGTTGGTGGGCATCTCCACCACTTCAAGGCTGTAGATCTCGGCAAATTCACCGGCTTCGGTCATTGCCGTACCGGTCATGCCCGCCAGCTTCGGATACAGGCGGAAATAGTTCTGGAAGGTGATCGAGGCCAGCGTCTGGTTCTCGTTCTGGATCGCCACCCGCTCCTTGGCTTCCAGCGCCTGATGCAGGCCTTCGGAATAGCGGCGGCCTTCCATCATGCGGCCGGTGAACTCATCGATGATGATCACCTTGCCGTCCTTCACGATGTAATCGACATCGCGGGTGAACAGCACATGGGCCCGCAGCGCCTGCTGGGCATGGTGGACCAGCGAGACGTTGGCGATGTCATACAGGCCACCGTCCAGCAGAAGCCCCGCATCGCGGAACTGCTGCTCCATGAATTCCGTCCCGTCTTCGGTGAAGGTGACGGCCTTGGCCTTTTCATCCTTCTCGTAGTGGGCGGGCTCGACATTGCGGATCAGGATATCGACGGCAAGATACAGATCAGTGGAGGATTCAGACGGACCGGAAATGATCAGCGGGGTCCGGGCTTCATCGACCAGAATCGAGTCAACTTCGTCAACGATGGCGTAATTGAAAGGCCGCTGGACCATTTCTTCCAGACGGAACTTCATATTGTCGCGCAGATAATCGAAGCCGAGTTCGTTGTTGGTGCCGTAGGTGATGTCACAGGCATAGGCCTGCTGACGCTGCATATCGCTGAGGTCGTGGGTGATACAGCCGACGGTCAGGCCGAGGAAACGGTACAGACGCCCCATCCAGTCGCAGTCGCGGCTGGCGAGATAGTCATTGACCGTCACCACGTGCACACCCTTGCCGGTCAGGGCGTTGAGGTAGGTCGGCAGGGTCGCCACCAGGGTCTTACCTTCCCCGGTCTTCATTTCAGCAATCCGGCCCTGATGCAGCACGATGCCGCCCAGCATCTGGACATCAAAATGACGCATCCCCATGACCCGGCGGGAGGCCTCGCGCACGGTGGCGAAGGCTTCGACCAGCAGATCATCAAGGGTTTCACCCTTTTCCAACCGTTCGCGGAACAGCACCGTGCGGTGGCGCAGATCCTCATCCGACAGCGCCTGCAGGCTCGGCTCCAGCGCGTTGATGTCATCCACGATCTTGCGGATGGACTTGACGAAACGGTCGTTCGCGGTTCCAAAGAGCCGCCGGGCAATGGCGCCGAACATGCATACCTCTTGCTGTCGTCTTCCGGCGTGGCTCCGTTTCCGGGCTGTCGGGCAGGCTGGGCGGGCCGCCGGGACGTGTTCCCCAAAACCCCTTTTCAGGGACGTTCCCACACATAGAGCGCCAGCCGGAACGTGTCAATCGACGGTGGGGCAACAGAGACGGAAAAGCCCGATAAAACCGTCGCTGGCCAGTGGCGGGGCACAGCCACACCCATCCCGGTGACAACCGGTGCAGACGATCATTCACCAAAGGTTCATCGGCGGGGATGGATGCTGTGCCCCGCGAAGCACTTGCACCCGGCTGACAGCTGTGGTCAGGTAGCCGCCGGGCGACGCGCCCCCGGCCGGGATCGGTCCCGGCGGAGCCGCGCCGCCGTCATGTCACGACATCTCCCGGTGAGGCTTTATGTCCATGTCGTTTTCCGCCCTGCGCGGCGTTACCCTTGGGGCTGCCATTGCCCTGTCCGTCGGTTTCACTGCCCCGGCCTTTGCCGCCGGCGCTGCCGACGCCACGGTCGTCGCCACCGTTGACGGTGAAAAGATCACCCGCGCCGACCTTGAGGCGCTGAAGCTGCAGATGGCCGCCCAGTACCCGCAGCTGGGTCAGGTGCCGCTGGATGCCGTCTACAAGGGCCTGCTTGACCGCGCCATCGACCAGCGTCTGATGGAAAAAGAAGCCCGCAAGGCGAAGATGCAGAATGATGCCGACGTCAAGGCCCAGCTGAAGGACATGGAATCCGAGCTGATCCGCCGCGCCTGGCTTGGCAAGACCGTGGAAAAGCGCGTCACCGACGACAAGGTGAAGGCCGCCTATGATCAGCTGATCAAGACCACCCCGGATGAGGAAGAAGTCCGCGCCCGTCACATTCTGGTGGAGAGCGAAGACAAGGCGAAAGACCTGATCGGCAAGCTGAACGGCGGCGCCAAGTTTGAAGACCTCGCCAAGTCTGACAGCAAGGATCCGGGTGCGGCCAACGGCGGCGACCTCGGCTTCTTCCGCAAGGGCGACATGGTGCCGGAATTCTCCGAAGCCGCTTTCGGCATGAAGGCGGGCGAGCTGTCCAAGGCCCCGGTCAAGACCCAGTTCGGCTGGCACATCATCAAGGTGGAAGAGCGCCGCAAGGTGCAGCCGCCGAAGTTTGAGGAAATCGCCCCGCAGCTGCGTGGCGAAGTGGCTCAGGCCGAGGCCGCTGCGGTGATCAAGGATCTGCGCGTCAAATCGAAGGTGGAAACCTTCAATCTGGATGGCACCAAGGCCGCCCAGTAAGACCGTTACTCCGGCCCCTGCCACCGGGTGGGGGCCGGTTTTACTGCCCTGCCCTTAATATCCCCCTCTCTGTCCCGGTTTTCCTTTCTGGCTTCTTTCAAGGACCCGCCCGTCATGGCTGACAAGGTTTCCCCGCTGGCGCCTGCCGCGTTTCCGTCCCTGCCGGTGCTCGCCGGTGTGCGCTTTGCCGCCCACGCCTGCGGCATCCGTTACAAGGACCGCACCGACCTTCTGGTGCTGGAACTGCCCGCCGGAACCGCCGCCGCCGGGGTCCTGACCACCTCCAAGACCCGCTCCGCCCCGGTGGACTGGTGCGCCCATGCCCTGAAGAAAGGCCGTGGCCGCGTGGTGGTGGTCAATGCGGGTAACGCCAACGCCTTCACCGGCGAAAAGGGCGTGGCCTCGGTCCGCCGCACTGTAGAAGCCGCTGCTGCCGTGTTCGGCTGCAAGGAAACCGAGGTCTATGTGTCCTCGACCGGGACCATCGGCGAGTTCCTGCCCGACGAAAAAATCACCCGCGCCCTGCCGGACGTTGCCCGCCACCTGAAGGGGGAAGACTGGGAACGTGCCGCCCGCGCCATCATGACCACGGACACCTTCCCCAAGGCGGCCACCCGCACCGCCATGATCGGCAAGACCAAGGTCACCATCAACGGCATCGCCAAGGGCTCGGGCATGATCGCCCCGGACATGGCAACCATGCTGGCCTATGTGGTGACCGATGCCGCAATCCCGGCAGAGGTCCTGCAATCCCTGCTGAAGAAGGGGGCTGACCGCTCCTTCAACAGCATCACCGTTGACGGTGACACCTCCACCTCCGATACCCTGCTGCTGTTCGCCACCGGCACCGCCGGGAACAAGCAGCCGGAAAAGGCCGGTGATAAGCTGCTGAAAGATTTTAAGGAAAAGCTGTTCGACCTGCTGACCGACCTGTCGCATCAGGTGGTGAAAGACGGCGAAGGCGCCTCTAAGTTCGTTGAGATCCGGGTCACCGGTGCCGAATCGTCGAAAGCGGCCCGCATCATTGGCCTCGCCATCGCCAACAGCCCGCTGGTCAAGACCGCCATCTCCGGCGAGGACGCCAACTGGGGCCGCGTGGTGATGGCCGTCGGCAAGTCCGGCCAGAAAGCCAACCGCGACAAGCTGTGCATCCGCATCGGTGGCACCGAAGTTGCCCGGAACGGTCTGGCCGTGCCGGGGTATGACGAAACCCCGGTGGTCGCCCACATGAAGGGCCAGAACATCGTGATCGAAGCTGACGTCGGCATTGCTGACGGCAAGGCCGTGGTCTGGACCTGCGATCTGACCCACGACTACATCGATATCAACGGCTCCTACCGCAGCTGATCCGGCGGAAAACACCGTGATTGATCTGACGATGGATCTGGGGGAAGACGGCTGCTCAGCCGTCTTTCCGCTTCAGACAGCCCGCCTGCGGATTGCCCCGCCGACTCCGGCGGACCGCAGCGCCTTTGCCGCTACCGGGCTGGGAGACCTGATCCCCGGTTTTGCCGACGGTGAAGACGGCCAGAGCCTTCCGCTGTGCCTGCACCGGACCGGGGATGACCGACTCGCGGGCCTGATGTCGCTGTCCGCCGAGGACGGGGTCTACAGTCTCTCTGCCGTGATTGCCGAAGATCTGCGCGGACAGGGCTATGGAACCGAAGCCCTGCGGGCCATTCTGGAATACGCCCTGCTGACGCTGCATATCCCGGCTCTGACCGTGACGGCACCGGCCCGCGCCGAAACACTGCTGCAACGGCTGGGCTTTACCGGCGCAGTCACGCAGGCCACCATCACAGCCGACGCGGTCCGCCGTCTGACTGCCCGGAAAATGGTGCTGGTCAGCGCTGTCGTACTGGTTGACGCCGATAACCGGATTCTGCTGCAACAGCGCCCGCCCGGCAAACAGCTGGCGGGACTATGGGAATTCCCCGGCGGAAAGGTCGATCCCGGCGAAACCCCGGAGCAGGCGCTGGTGCGCGAGCTACAGGAAGAACTGGGCATCGACACCCGCAACAGCTGCCTTGCCCCGCTGACCTTCGCCAGTCACAGCTATGATGACTTTCATCTGCTGATGCCGGTCTATGTCTGCCGGAACTGGCAGGGACAGGTGCGGGGGCAGGAAGGACAGGCGCTGGCCTGGGTCCCGGTGCGGAAGCTGCGGGAGTATCCGATGCCCCCGGCGGATATCCCGCTGATCCCGATTCTCGAAATGTGGCTCTGATCCGTGCGGCGCGTCAGCGCCAGCGGACCAGAAGGGTGAAATCAAGACGGTGGCGGTCCTCGATCAGGGTGACGTCACCGCCGAGCTCATCCCGGCAAAAAGCCACGTACGGGGCCGGATCAGCATAATAAAGCGTTGGGCGACGGTCCCGACCCCGGGCATCGAGCATGTTAAAGGCCATACCCCGACGGCTGCGTGCCGCCATCGCGGTCAGCATCCCCCGGCACCAGCGCTCCCAGCGGTCCCCCGGCACATCCAGCCGCAGACCGAACAGACCGGACGCCAGATAATAATCGGCATCCTCCTGCGGTTCGGCAGTCAGCACGAACCGGGCCCGGCGATCCCGGCCATACCGCTGCTGGGCGGTGGCAATCATCCGCGGGCTGAGGTCATAGCCGGTATAGGTCCCCCGCCACAGGCAGGGCCGCCAGCGCAGCCAGCCGAACAGCGCGCCATAGCCACACCCCATATCGGCAATACTGACCGGACCGGCACCGGCCAGCGGCCCCAGACGGTCCCGCCCCAGCAGCCCCAGCAGACGCCCGAAGCGCAGCGTCTGGGCCCGGCGGCTGCGCCACAGCACCGCCGCCGGAGATGCCCCGGCCCGATCAAGGGTGAAATCATAGCTTCCCGCGATCCGGGTCAGCAGACTGCCATCAAGCCCGCCCTCTGTCTCCGGCAGGCGGGACGGATACAGGATATCGCCCAGTGTATCGGCAAAGGCTGGCGGCTCATTCTGCTCTGTCACACTCACCTCCATCCCTCCTGTTCCCCGCGTCGCAATACGGGCCCCCTGTCGCCGCCTCTTGACGCACCCGGCAGACAGACCGACATTACCACAGGCAATGCCATGTCAGGATTGCCCCGGCAAGCAAGAGTGCCGCCCCTACCCCGACGCCGGTGCCGGACATCCGGGCCGCTGCGGAGCGGGGATCGAGAAACAGAGATGACAACCGAGACGCTCAGGGAGGTTTCCGGTGACCCGACTTTCCGTTTTCAACAGCCCGCTGCTGCTGGGCTTTGACCATGTCGAGCGCGTGCTGGACCGCGTGTCCAAAAGCTCTGCGGAAGGCTATCCGCCCTATAATATCGAACAGATCGGCGAACATCGCCTGCGCATCACGCTGGCCGTCGCCGGGTTCTGCGATGAGGATCTGAGCGTCACCACCGAAGACAACCAGCTGGTCATCCGCGGGCGACAGCGCCCGGACGATCAGGAACGGGTCTACCTGCACCGGGGGATCGCGTCCCGCCAGTTCCAGCGCAGCTTCGTGCTGGCCGAAGGGATTGAGGTCTGCGGGGCCCATCTGGATAATGGCCTGCTGCATATTGATCTGGCCCGCCCGATCCCCGAGCCGGTTGTCCGGCAGATCAAGATCGAGCGCAGCGGCAGACCCGGACCGGCCGGTGCCGCCCCCACCCCGCCGGAACAATCCCCGATGATTGATCTGGCACCGCTGGGCCGTCCGACAGGGCGGTAATCACAGACGCCGCCAAACAGAAAAAGGGCTGCCCGGATCAGGCAGCCCTTTTCTCTATCGGTCACACCGCCATCTCAAAGATCAGGCGACGTCCCCGGCCACCGACTGCAGATAGTTCGGCAGCCCCATGCTGTCGATCAGGCTTTCCTGCGTCTCCAGCCAGTCGATCCACTCTTCGGTTTCTTCCAGGATTTCAGCCACTTCGTGACGGGTAACGAAATCCTGCTTTTCCTCAGCCAACGCAACGGCGGCAACCAGCGCATCGCGCTTGACCAGTGCCGACTTCAGCTCATGGGCAACGATTTCCGGCACCGTCTCGCCGATCATCAGCTTCCCGAGATCCTGCAGGTTCGGCAGACCTTCAAGAAACAGCACCCGCTCGATGATTTCATCGGCGTCTTTCATTTCCTGAATCGAGGCCTTGTAGATGGCCTTGCCCAGCTTCTCCAGTCCCCAGTTCCGCAGCATGCGGGCATGCAGGAACGTCTGGTTGATCAGTGTCAGCTGGATCTTCAGCACCCCGTTCAGGGATGCAACAATCGCCTTATCGCCCTTCATGACGGCTTCCCCTTCAGGATACGGAAACGGACTGGATGTAGTTCTGCAGGCCCATCTTTTCGATCAGGCCGAGCTGCTTTTCCAGCCAGTACGCATGATCGATTTCGGTATCGGTCAGCATCTTCACCAGAATGCGGCGGGTTTCATAATCCTGCATCCGTTCGCACAGGGCGATTGCCGCCTTCAGGGCCGCAGTCACCTCGTATTCCACATCCAGATCGTTCTTCAGCATTTCCGGCACGGTGGCACCGACACGCAGCGGGTCGCGGCGTGACAGGTCCGGGCGGCCCCCGAGAAACAGGATGCGCTTGATCAGGTCATCGGCGTGTTCCAGCTCGTCCTGATGCTCATGGCCGATCCGGTCAGACAGCTGCTTCATACCCCAGTCGTCATACATCCGGGAGTGAATGAAATACTGGTCGGCGGCGGTCAGCTCCCCGGCCAGAAGATCGTTCAGAACGGCAATGACCTCATCGTGACCCTTCATGGCCCTCTCCTCAAAATAGCGGACTTTTGCAGTCGGACATCTCCTATTCAGAAAACCATTTCGCCAATAAAAAATCAAGAAAAACAATACGTTAATAATGTATCTCAAAGTCAATTGAAAGTATCACCTTCATCTTTCTCACCTTTTTCAAGCTCCCCAAAACGCGGCCCCCCGCCGGACAGCACCGGGATACCGTAATCAGCGCCCCACGCACGGCCGCCCCGCAAAAGAATCGGGTTTACAGAACGGCAGGGCAGGAGTACCCGTTTGCAAGAATGCAATTCAGTCGCACTTCCTGCACGCGACCTCTGCCGTGCGCCGCGACATGCCGAAAGGTCCGTTCCATGCGTCTGCTGACCGCCACCGTTCTCGCCTCCACCCTGCTGACCGTCACCCCGGCCCTCGCTGACGAGCCGACTTACACCCTGACCATCAAAGACCATGTTTTTGAGCCGTCACGTCTGGAAGTGCCCGCCAACCAAAAGGTGACCCTGCTGGTCAAAAACCTCGACACCACCCCCGAGGAATTTGAAAGCAAGTCGCTGCGCCGGGAAAAAGTGATCATGGGCCGGAAGGAACTGGCAATCTCCGTCGGACCGCTGAAGCCGGGTGAATACTCCTTCATGGGGGAATACAACGCCGATACCGCCCAGGGCGTTCTGGTCGCGAAGTGAGGCTGTCATGCTGGCCGCAGGACTGATTGTTTTCCGCGAGATGCTGGAAGCCGCACTGGTGATCAGCATCGTTCTGGCCGCAACCCGGGGCGTCACCGGATCCCGCCTGTTCATCACCGGCGGGGCCATCACCGGGCTGGCCGGGGCCTTTCTGCTGGCCCTGTTCGCCGAGAGCCTGTCTGACGCCATGAACGGCATGGGGCAGGAGGTGTTCAACGCCGGCGTTCTGGCGGTGGCGGTGCTGATGCTGGGCTGGCACACCGTCTGGATGAGCCGTCATGGCCGTGAGATGGCCGCCGAAATGCGGGCTGTCGGGTCAGCGGTCTCCGCCGGATCGCGCCCCCTGTCAGTCCTTAGCGTGGTGGTCGGCGTTGCTGTCCTGCGCGAGGGGGCAGAGACTGTCCTGTTCCTGTACGGCATTCTTGCCTCTGACGGGGACAGCCTGCTGGCCACCGTTACCGGGGCCGGTCTGGGTCTGGTGGCCGGGGCCGCGGTCGGCGCCCTGCTCTATGCCGGTCTTCTGGCGATCCCGACCCGGCTGCTGTTTGGGGTCACCAGTTGGATGGTGATGCTGCTGGCGGCCGGAATGGCCGCGCAGTCTGTCACCTTCCTGTCGGCTGCCGGGGTGATTGACGTCAATATGGATCCGGTGTGGGACAGTTCTGCCGTGCTGTCAGAAGACAGCCTGCCCGGCAGACTGCTGCATACGCTGATCGGCTATATTGACCATCCGGCATGGCCGCAGATCATCGCCTATGCCCTGACTCTGGCCGTGATCGCCGGGGCCGCCCGGCTGGTCAGCCGGCAGCCCGCCCGCCCGGCGGCCTGAACGCAGGACCGATCATAGACTAAAGGGGGCGACAGCCCCCTTTTCTATATCTACGCCTTCCCCACCTGCCCGAAGGCAGATGCCGTCAGCGGCTGGGCCTGACCCGCACAAACACATCCACATCCGTGACCTGATACCCGGGCGGACTGGTGACGGTCGGCAGGGCAGCCCCACCGGGCAGAGCAATATCCTCCAGCGAGCCTGACACCTCGTTGAACACATGCAGGCGACGCGCCGGATCAAGGCTGAACCAGTGGCGGTCCTGATACACCAGACGCCGCAGCAATCCGGCTTCTGTCAGCTGATTCAGGGTATTGTAAACCGTGCCGACAGACAGACCGTGACCGGCGCCGGTCAGTTCACGGTGGAAGGCTTCAGGGGTGATGTGGCTGCCAGTGGTTTCCTGCAACGCCTTCAGGATTGTCAGGCGCTGCCGCGACGGCTTGATGCTGTGGCTGCGGAGGAAAACGGCTATCGGCTGCCCGGGGGGCAGGGCGGGAAGAGGCATATTCTGCAATCGCAAATAATTTGCATTAGTAAAATCATCATAGCGGTTCGCGTCGCCGGTGCAACCGGTTATGATGGCTGACCGGGTGTTTTCACACACCGCCACCGCCGGGGATCCAGCAATGACTCTGCCTGCCGCCATGCCTTTTGCCGTCACCCGCGACCCGGCACAGGCCGACAGCTTTGTCGCGCCGCCGGAGAAACTTCTGACCGGATCAGGAGAGCAGACGGTCTGGAATGCCTTCTCGGACCCCAGCGGACAGTTCCATGTCGGGCACTGGCAAGGGGCCTGCGGTCGCCTGAAGGTCCGGTATACCGAGCAGGAATTCTGCGTGCTGCTGTCCGGGAAGATCCGGCTGGAACAGGACGGGACAAGCGACAGCGTCACTTTCTCCGCCGGGGACGCCTTCGTGATTCCCGCCGGTTTCACCGGAGTCTGGGAGACTCTAGAACCCTGCCTGAAGCTGTACGCGATTTTTGAAGCGCAGACGGGCTGACACCGCCCGTTCTGTCCCCGGTCAGGGCCGGTTCAGGGCGGCCAGATACCCTTGCAGACGACGATCGGTGATCCCCTGCCGGTCAAGGCACGCCACTGTGTTGCGCAGGTACTCTGCCGAAGTGCCATTGCAACCGACCCCCTGCCGGAGAAGAACCAGCTTCTCCTCGCGGCTGAGGTGGCCAAGGTACTGGCCGTGGGTGGGGTCAACCACATAGCCATAGGCTTCAACCCGGCGGCCATCCTGCAGATGACAGGACAGAAAGCGGGGATGATACAGCCGGGTGATCAGTTCCCGCTCATCCAGCGCCGCCGCCACCGCCTGCCGCTCTGCTGCGGCAACCCGCAGAGCCATCCCCTGACAGGATCCCCCCTGCCGCAGCCCCAGAACGATCCCCAGACACTCCGGCGTGCCACGATACCGGACCGATGCCACACACAGATCCCGGTGGTAGCCATGAACCCGTGCCGGAACAGTTTCCTGCGGGTCAAAGCCCGGGTTCCACATCAGGGAGCCATAGGCGAACACCCACAGATCCCCGGTCCCGAACCGGGCCCGCCGTTCTGCCTCGCTCTGTGGCTCCGGAGCGGTGGAAAGTACGGGTGTCAGCGGCGGCATGGTCATCTTCCGGGCAGCGTCAGGGGGCAGGACAGCAGCAGAGACAGCCCGCCTGACTTGAGAAGGGCGGACAGAATGCACAAGATGGGATAAGACACCATGCCTGCCGTTCACAGCAAGAGGACTTCTGATGGCCCGGTCACGCCAGACACCGCCACGGGGCTCCGCCCCCCGCCCTTCAGGATCCGCCGGGACCCGCCCGGAGTCCGGCCTGCGGGCTGAAACCGGCGACCGCGCCTCCCCTCCGCCGACGGAAGGCCGGGGCTTCAACGCATTCCGGATGATCATTCTGCCTTCGGTCGGTCTGGTGGTGCTGCTGCTGTTCACGCAGGGCTGGTTCATGCTGGCCGACAGCGTGACGGAAGGCTGGGGCCGCTGGGCGGCAGCGCAGAAGAAGAACGGCTGGACCATCACCACCGGGGCTCCGCAGCGGCGGGGCTACCCGGCAAAAGTCGAGATCGGCCTGCCGATGCTGCGGATCACCGGCGCTACCGGGGGGCTGGAGGCCGAATCCGCCTCGCTGACGTTCAATGGCTGGGCCCCCGGCACACCGATCTTCCGCATCAGCGGGCCGGTGACCCTGACGCTGGCCGACGGGCAGAAACTGACCGGCACGGTTGACGAAGCCAAAGGCATCCTGAAGCAGGCCTCCGGAGGCACATCTCTGGCCGTAACCCTCTCCGGCTTCCGGGGACGGCAGGTCACCACCGGGGTGCCGGTCACACTGGACAGCCTGACCCTGAGTGTTGATCCGCTGGCACCGGGTGCCGGGGCCTCTGACCGCACCCCGGTTTACCGGCTGGCGGCAACGCTGAAAAACCTGATCCTGCCCCAGACGGTTACCGGCCAGTTCGGCACCAACATGCCTGAAGCGGTGCTTCAGGCAGAAATCCGGGGTCCCTTCGTCCTGCCGGGCAGCGGGTCTGCCAAGGCCCCCGGGACTCTGACGCAGGCCCTGCAAACCTGGCGCGACGGCGGCGGCACGCTGGAACTGCAACGCCTGTATCTGGACTGGGCCCCGCTGAAAATCGGTATCGCCGGCACCATGGCGCTGGATGAAGGGCTACAGCCGGAAGGGGCCTTCAGCACCAGCATCAACGGCCTGATGCCGATGCTCGACCGCCTTGAGCGGCAGGGCATCATCCGGGGGCGTGATGCCTCGGTCGGCCGGGTTCTGCTGGGGGCGATGGGGCAACGGGCCACCGATGGCACCGTAACCCACACCCTGCCACTGAGCATTCAGAACCAGAAGCTGACTGTCGGCCCGGTGCCGTTGATGGCAATGCCGCCGATCCGCTGGGGCGACGATATGCAAACCCCCGGCACCCCCACCCCCGCCGTCACACCGCAGGGCGTGACGGACTGACCGCCGGTCTTGCCGGAGGAAATCTGAGCGGAGGGGGTCAGACCGTGGTTGTGGCCTCTTCGCTGTCAGCAGTGGCCTCAGAAGACGCATCTTCAGCGGGGACAGACAGTGTCGCCCGCTCCGGCTCCCCCAGTGCCAGGGCGTCACAGGTCTGGTAATAATCCTCCCACCGGTCAGCAAACTCCTCTGCCGCCTGTAACAGCACAGCGGCAAGGGGCTTATCGCCCCGCTGTGCCAGCCCCTGAAGGCGACCCAGAAGGTCGGCAGGCAACAGCAGGGATAAAGGAGTACCACTCATGACGTTTCTCGCTGGCTGCGACGGCCCGCCTCCCTGCCCGGTGACATGCCGCCTTTGTTTTACCATGAACCCGTGGTACCCCTGCCCTTCCGCGATACCCCAGTCAGACCATGCCCAATAACACCGACCTCCCCCGACAGGAACCCTCCTTTGGCACCAGACGCCGCCCGGAAACCCGGAGCGGCCTGACCGCCGGTGAGCCCATCAATCCCCGCGCCGGAGCCGCTGCGGCACCGGATCAGCACCCATCCCGGCCGAGGGATGGCGTGACCGGGCCCCGACTGCGGGAGGACCCGGTATTCACCCCCCAGAAAACCAGAACCGGCCCGCAAGGGCAAGGGGATGCCGGGGCCAGACGGACCCAACCGCTTGAAAACAGACGGGAACCCCGCCGCTCTTCTGATCTCGCCATCCTGAAGGGCACCCTGACCCGGCTGGTCCGCCACCTGTGGCAGGACCGCAGCAAATCCCGTACCGCAGCCCCCCGCGCTGCCAAGGCCAACGGCACACCACCACCCCAGAAACCCCCGGTGGCACGCAAGCCTTCCGGCGGTGGCGGGCGCGGCGGTAAAGGCGGCTGGGGGCGTCGGCTGCTGCGCTGGGGCCTGACCGCGATGGTCTGGGGCATCATTGCCGTCACCGTTGTGGTGGCATGGTTTGCTGCCGATCTGCCCCGCATTGATCTGGCAGCGGCCATGACCCGCCGCCCCTCCGTCACCTTCGAGGCGGCGGATGGGTCCATTATCGCCACCTATGGCGAGAACTACGGTGACGTTCTGGATGTCAGCGACCTGCCCCCCTACCTGCCGGGGGCGGTGATGGCGATTGAAGACCGCAAATTCTACTACCACTTCGGGATTGACCCGATCGGTCTGGCCCGGGCGATGATCGTCAACGCCCGCGCCGGACGGACGGTGCAGGGTGGATCGACCATCACCCAGCAGACCGCCAAAAACCTGTTTCTGTCACCGGACCGGACCGCGAAGCGAAAAATTCAGGAGGTCCTGCTGGCCTTCTGGCTGGAATGGACCTTCACCAAGGATCAAATTCTCAGCCTGTACCTCAACCGGGTCTATCTGGGGGCCGGGACCTATGGCGTTGATGCCGCCGCCCACCGTTACTTCGGGGTTTCCGCCCGCGATGTGACGCCTTATCAGGCAGCAGTGCTGGCCGGGTTGCTGAAGGCCCCGTCAACCTATAATCCGGAAGCCAATCCGCAGGCCTCGTTCAACCGGGCCAAAGTGGTGCTGGGGGCAATGGCCGAAACCGGCACCATCACTGCGGAACAGGCCAGACAGGCCTCGGTGATGCCGCCCCCGCGCCCGGCAACCCCCGGCGGACGGACCGGGCGGTACTTTGCCGACTGGGTCGGTGACCGGCTGGATGATTTCCTCGGGCAGGTTAACGCCGACCTGATCGTCCGCACCACGCTGGACCCCAAAATTCAGGCCGCCGCCGAAAAAACCCTGCGGGAAACCCTTGCCGCCAAGGGCCCGGCGATGGCGGCATCACAGGGGGCGGTGGTGGTCATGCGCCCGGATGGGGCAGTGCTGGCGATGGTCGGCGGGGTTGACTATGCCACCAGCCAGTATAACCGGGCCACGCAGGCCCAGCGCCAGCCCGGCTCGGCCTTCAAGCCGGTCGTCTATCTGACCGCCACCGAAAAGGGGTATCGCCCGGACGATATGGTGCTGGATGCCCCGATCACCTTCAAAAACTGGTCGCCGGAAAACTTTGACCGCAAATATCTGGGCGAGATCCCGCTGCGGACCGCCGTCGCCCGGTCAATCAACACCGTGGCAGTGCGGGTGTCAGAGGATGTGGGCCGAACCAATGTCATCAACACCGCCCGGCAACTGGGCCTGACCGTCTCTTCCGACGCCCAGCCCTCTCTGGCGCTGGGAACCGAGGAAACCACCCTGCTGAGCCTGACCAACGCCTATGCTGCGCTGGCCAACACCGGGCGCTTTACACCGGCATGGGGCATCAGTGACGTGATGACCCGGTCCGGCGAAGTGCTGTACCTGCACGAGAATGACGTGGTGCGTACCGTCGCCAGCCCGGATGCGGTCGGGGCCCTGAATGACATGCTGACCGGCGTTCTGACCGAAGGCACCGGCAAAGGGGCCGCCTTCGGTCGCCCGGCGGCTGGCAAAAGCGGTACCACCCAGAATTACCGCGATGCCTGGTTTATGGGATATACCCCCGACATCGTCACCGGGGTATGGATCGGCAACGATAACAACAGCCCGATGAAACGGGTCACCGGCGGCACTCTGCCCGCGATGGTCTGGAAAGGGGTGATGCAGGCCGCCCATAGCGGCATCCCGGTCCATGATCTGCCCCGGGACACCCGTACCGGAGTCGGCGGTTTCTTTGACCGTCTGTTCGGTGGCGGACAGAGCCACAGCCCTGCGGCCCCCGGCGGGAATCCGTCATGGCCGCCGGTCTCCGAGACCCCAAGCGGACCTTACGATTCCTCGAAGGAAGCAGAGCGGATCATGAACATGTCAGGCGACAAGTAATTTTTTTGCGGAAAAGGCGGTACCGAAAAGGCCCGCCTTTTCTTTTTTCGGTTAGACCCGCCGTTTGCAGCCTTGGTATAAGGCAGGCAGCGGGCCAGTCTGCCGTGGTGCCAAGATTGCTCAGGCCGTTTCCGGTGCCGCTGGCTGCGGGTAAGCGACGATGATGCCCCCCCCCTTTTTTTTTAAAAACCGCTCGACAAGACCAACCGCCAACAACAGACAGGAACGAGGCCGGACATGGGTGCGATTGCGAAAATTCTGCTTCTGGGGTCCGGGGAACTCGGCCGGGAATTTGTGATTTCCGCCAAGCGTCTGGGGGCGGAGGTGATTGCCTGCGACTCTTATGCCAATGCACCGGCCATGCAGGTGGCCGATGGCTTCGAGGTGTTTTCGATGCTCGACGGCGAGGCCCTCGGCGCAGCCATCGAAAAGCACAGACCGGACCTGATCGTCCCGGAAGTGGAAGCCATCCGCACCGAAGTGCTGAAGGATTATGAAGACCGCGGCTACACCGTGGTCCCGTCGGCACGCGCCACCATCATGACCATGAACCGCGACCGCATCCGCGAAGTGGCGGCGCAGGACCTTGGTCTGCGCACATCGACCTATCTCTATGCAGAAACCCGGGAGGAAATGCGGGCCGCGGTCGAGAAGGTCGGCCTGCCCTGCGTGGTCAAGCCGGTAATGTCATCTTCTGGCAAGGGGCAAAGCACCGTGCGCGCCGCCGATGCGGTCGATGCGGCGTGGGACTATGCCGTTGCCGGTATGCGCGGTGACCGTCAGCGGGTGATTGTCGAGGCCTTCATCCCCTTCGATTACGAAATCACTCTGCTGACCATCCGCACCCGTGACGGGGTCATCTTCTGTCCGCCGATCGGCCACCGGCAGGAGCGCGGCGACTATCAGGAAAGCTGGCAGCCCGCCGCCATGTCTGACAGCGCCATCGCCGCCGCGCAGGAAATGGCGAAAGCCGTGGTCGATAACCTTGGCGGCTACGGCCTGTTCGGGGTCGAGTTCTTTGTGGTCGGTGACACCGTGATCTTTTCCGAACTGTCGCCCCGCCCGCATGATACCGGGATGGTGACGCTGATTTCGCAGAACCTGACCGAATTTGACCTGCATGCCCGCGCCGTTCTCGGGCTGCCGATTCCCGGCATTACCCTGCACGGCCCCAGCGCCTCCGCAGTGGTGCTGGCCGACCGCGACTCGGCGGACTTTACCATCTCCGGCCTTGCCGACGCTCTGCGCCCGGATGCACCGGGCGTCGATCTGGATGTCCGGATCTTCAACAAGCCGACAACCCGCCCTTATCGTCGGATGGGGGTGGCGCTGGCCTTGGTGCGTGATGGCGATGTTGATGCCGCCCGCAAGGCAGCCCGTGACGCTGCCGCAAAAATCACCCTGACCTACGCGTAACCCTGACACAAGGATACCGGGCGATGACCGTGACGCTTTATGGCATCAAAAACTGCGACACCATGAAGAAAGCCTTCAGCTGGCTGGATAGTCACGGCATCGCCTACACCTTCCATGATTACCGCAAGGCCGGGATCCAGCAGGCCGATCTGCAACGCTGGTGTGCGGTCTGGGGATGGGAAAAGGTGATCAACCGCAGCGGCACCACGTTCCGTAAGCTGCCCGAGGAGGTCAAGGCCAGCCTGACCGCCGACAGCGCGATGGCCCTGATGCTGGAACAGCCGTCCATGATTCGCCGCCCGGTTCTGGAAACACCGGAACCGGCGGAGTTGGGCTTCAAGGCAGAGCGCTACGCCGAAATTTTTGGGATCTGATTCCTCCTGCCTGTCCCCGGCATCGTCTGCACCCTTGGGAAAGCGCCATGATCGACCTGACACCGCTGTATTTTATCCTCGCCATCCCGGCGCTGTTTGTTCCGGTGCTGATCGCGACCCTGTTCGCTGAGATGAATACCAAGCGGACCCCGATTGGTCGCTGGCTTTACGCCACACTGGTCGGAGTACTGCTGGTGATACAGCTGTTGCTGGGGCCGATCCCGGGCATTATCGGCAACCTGATTGCCGCAGGACTCTGCACTGCGGTCATCGCCTATATCAGCGTTGGCCGTCTGGCCAGCATGGGTATCCACAAGACCGTACTTGCCGTCTGCACCGGGATTCCGCTGATCGGCATTGGCTTCATGATCTATCTGGCCTGTGCCGCACCACAAAAGACAGAAACCGCCTGAAGCGTTTTCAGGCGGCTGAGGGGTGCCGTAAAAGATTCTCGATGAAATGTGGTGTTCCCGGCGGGATTCGAACCCACGGCCCCCGGATTAGGAATCCGGTGCTCTATCCTGCTGAGCTACGGGAACACTGCCGCCCTTATAACGGGGGTTCCGGCAGCTTTCCAGTCCTGAAATTATCCGATGTCAGCCCGCCTTACGGTGCCCGGCGGCAAAGTCTTGCAGGGCCTGCATCAAAGATACCCGGATTCCGGGCTCCAAGGCCGAATGCCCGGCATCCGGGACCATGACCAACTGGCTTTCAGGCCATGCTGTATGCAGATCCAGTGCGGTTTCCGGCGGGCAGATAACATCATACCGCCCCTGCACGATGGTGCAGGGCAGGTGCCGGATCCGCCCGATATCCCGCAGCAGCTGGCCTTCTTCAAGAAACCCGGCGTGAGCCATGTAATGCGCTTCCAGCCGGGCAATCGCCAGACCTTCGATCAGCCCGTCCGGGCCGGGCAGGCCGGTGAGTGGTGAGACCGACGGAAGCAGACGGGCACAGGAATCCTCAAACCCCGCCCAGCGCCGGGCCGCGGGCCCATGCACCGCCGGATCAGGATCCGTCAGCTGCCGGTAATAGGCCTGCAAAGGTGCCTGCTGCTCTGCAGGAGACAAGGCCCCAAAGAATTCCGCCGCCGCTTCGGGGAAGAAACGCCCCATGCCGTGGATGAACCAGTCCACTTCCCGCTGCCGGAACAGAAAAATCCCGCGCAGGATAAAACCAAGACTCCGCTGTGGATGGGCCTGCCCATAAGCGAGCGCCAGCGTACTGCCCCACGACCCGCCAAACAGCAGCCACTGATCAATCTGCAGAGACTGACGCAGCACTTCCATATCCGCCACCAGATGGGCAGTGGTATTCGCATGCCACGCCGCATAGGGACGGGACCGCCCTGCGCCGCGCTGATCAAACAGCACCACGCGATAAACCGCCGGATCAAAGAAGCTACGGTGAATCGGGGCGCATCCGGCACCCGGCCCGCCATGGACATACAGCACCGGAATACCATCCGGATTGCCGCATTCCTCCCAGTAGATCTGATGTCCATCACCGACATCCAACAGACCGGAGGCCCGGGGGGCCGTCACCGGAAAAGCGGTAACCGGGCGGCGTTGAGGGGTCTGGACTGTCATCGTATGGACTCTGAAACAGGGGGAAGAAACAGACAGGCCCAGGCGCAACACAGCCGTCAGGCGCCAGGGATCAAGCGTCAGGGATCAGACCGGCTTTGCGGCCCAGATTGACCGCTGCCACCCGGTTGGTGGTCCCCAGTTTTTCAAAGATATTCGCCACGTGGTTTTTCACCGTCGGCAGGGCGGTATCCAGCACGCGGGCAATTTCCTTATTGCTCATGCCTTTGGCAATCAGCGTCAGCACCTCAGTCTGGCGGGGGCTGAGTGCCACCCCTTCCAGTCCCGGCGGCAGGGTGTCTTCAGCAAGCACATCCGCCGGGAAGAACCGTTCACCGCCAAGTATCCGCTCCAGAATCGCCAAAATCTGGTTCACCGGGAAGGTCTTGGGAATAAAGCCCAGCGCCCCGGCGGCAATGGCGGCCCGCATATCTGTCCGCCGCTCAGACGCCGTCAGCACCACCACCGGCAGACCGGCACGAATCAGCCGCAGGCGCTTCAGCAGGGCCAGCTCTTCCATCCCCGGCATGTGCAGATCCAGCACCACCAGATCCAGATCGGTGTTGGCATCCAGCGCCGCCAGAGACGACTCGGCGTCAAAAGACTCCAGCACAATCGAGCAGAAGCCCCGCGCTTCCATCAACAGGCGCAGCCCTTCGCGGAAAACGGCGTGATCGTCAGCGATCAGAACCTTGGCACAGATCGTGCCGCCGGCCCCATCATCGTTTCCGCCGAACTGATTATGAACCTGATTAATGGTTCGTCCCCCTTTGTCGATCACCTGCAAGACGCTGCCCCCAAGACTCTGCCCCCAAGACTCTGCCCTATGTCCGCTGGCCGTGCCCGTTGTCCCGGTGACTGAAAGGGTCTGCAGTGTGCCGATCCCCGCCGGAACCCCCCTGCCCGACCTGCGAAGACTTGCGCGGCGAACAAGAGAATGCATAGTCCAAATGGATCATATTTTTCTAATCTCGGCAATGGCCCCACTGAAAAAACACCCCTCAAAATTCAGCCTCGTCCGGCGGCCCGCCCTGCCGGTAATGCCTGTCCTGCTGGTGATGCTGGCACCGGTGGAGGCCCATGCGCAGGAACAGGAGCAGGTGCGGATGCCCGAGCTGCCGATCCTGCAGACGGGCCGCGTCGCCCCCCTTCCGGCGGACGCGGCATCCCCACAGGCCTGGCTGCTGCTGGAAGACGGTACCCGGATACGGCCAGACCTGCTGCTTCCGCAGGATCTTGCCCCGCTGCTGAACAGCCTGACCGGTCAGACCATCAGCGCTCACGGCACGGATGGCACACCGGACCGCCACCGCCGCCTACCTTCCCAGATTACCCGTGGTGCCTCCCCCACGGACTGGTGGCAGGCCGATGTGGTCCGGCAGGGGCAGGCCCGGGTCTGGACGGATGGCGCGGCAACCCCGCTGCAAAAAACTCTGCTGGACCTTGAAGACGACGCCAGACACCGGCACCGGGGGCACTGGCAGACCGCAGACTGGCAGCCGGTCTGCGCCAGACACCCTGAACGTCTGCGCAGCGGTACGTTTGTGATCCTGCACGGAGACATCCGTCAGGCGACAGTCCGACAAGGCACCCTGTGGCTGGACTTTGGCGAGGACTGGCGCACCGATACCTCTGTCACCCTGCCTGCCGCTGTTTTGAAGGAAGGCGGTAAAAGCTGGCGGCAACCGGCATTCTGGACCGGAAAAACCATCGAGGCCCGGGGCTGGGTACAGGGGCGGGCCGGATCCGGCAGCGGCCCACGTCTTGACCTGAGCGGATCGGGACAGATCCGGTTCCTGCATCAGGATACAGGTGCATGCCGCCATGACCCGCAGGCAAACCGGGAAACAGGCCGGGAAGCCAGCCGGAAAGCCAGCCGGAAAGATTGAACATTCCCCCTGCCGCCCGTAGAGTCGCCCCTCACCGCCCTGCCCGCGCAGGCCGACAGATATCTTCAGAAAAAGGGACCCCCGCCATGCGCGCCGTGTTCGTGATGATCAAATGCGACCTTGGCAAAGCCTATCAGGTCGCTGACGAAGCTGTTGAGACGATTGAGGAAATCTCCGAGATCTATTCGACCTCCGGCCAATATGACCTGCTGGCAAAGTTCTATCTGGAAGAGGGGGTCGATACCGGCCGCTTCATCACGGAAAAGGTACAGACCCTGCCGGGCGTGAAAGACACCTTTACCCTGATCACCTTCAACGCCTTTGTCGGCGCGGCCCGCTGACAGCTGGGTGGGAAAAAGCAAAATGGGGGTTGTTTCAGGCTGCCCCCGGCAGTAGGTATGGCGGTTTCGTCCCTGCGGCGAACCCCATCCCCCTGTTTATGCCGAGTCTGACCGATCATGCTGGATCATGACGCCGCCCTTGTTCTGTTCTCCGGTGGACAGGATTCCGCCACCTGCCTGAGCTGGGCCCTGGACCGATATTCGCGCGTCGAAACCATCGGCTTTGACTATCGCCAGCGCCATGCGGTGGAACTGGAGGTCCGACAGGGCTTCCGGCAGCAGGTGGCCGCCCTGCAGGACCGCTGGTCCACCCGGCTGGGGCCGGACCATATGCTGGATGCCCGCGGGCTGGCCGATATCGGCGGCACGGCAATGATCGAAAGTGTCGCCATCGAAACCGGCGCGCACGGCCTGCCCACCACGTTCGTGCCCGGGCGCAACCTGCTGTTTCTGACCTATGCCGCCGCTGTTGCCTATCGCCGGGGCATCAAAACCATCGTCACCGGGGTTTGCGAAACCGACTTTTCCGGCTATCCGGACTGCCGCGACGACACCATCAAAGCCATGCAGGTTGCCCTGAACCTTGGCATGGAAACCCGCTTTGTCATAGAGACACCGCTGATGTGGATCGACAAAGCCGCCACATGGGCACTGGCTGACCGGCTGGGCGGCAAACCCCTGACGGACCTGATCACGGAACAGACCCACACCTGCTATCTCGGGGACCGTACCCACCGCCACGACTGGGGCTATGGCTGCGGCACCTGCCCGGCCTGTGACCTGCGGTCGGAAGGCTGGCGGAAGTGGCAGGAGCAGACCCGATGACCTACAGCGTCAAAGAACTGTTCTACACCCTGCAGGGGGAAGGCGCCCACAGCGGCCGGGCCGCCGTCTTCTGCCGGTTTACCGGCTGTAACCTGTGGAGTGGCCGCGAAGAGGACCGCGCCACCGCCCAGTGTCAGTTCTGCGATACCGATTTCGTCGGCACAGACGGGGAAGGCGGCGGCAAATTTGCCACGGCTGACGCCCTGGCCGCCGCTGTTGCCGCCTGCTGGAGCGCCAACGCGGCCCACGGCAGCGGTATCCCCTATGTCATCTGTACCGGCGGCGAACCGCTGCTGCAGGTTGATACCGCCCTGATCGAGGCCCTGCACCACAGGGGCTTTGAGATCGGCGTGGAAACCAACGGCACCCAGCCTGCCCCGCCGGGCTTAGACTGGGTCTGCGTCAGCCCCAAGGCCGGGACCGATCTGGTCCTGACCCACGGCGACGAGCTGAAGGTGGTCTGGCCACAGGCCGGGCATGACCTCGACACCCTTGGTCACCTTGATTTCAAACATTTCTTTCTGCAACCGATGGACGGACCGGACCGGGACAGCGCTCTGGCTACCTGCATCGCCACCTGCCACCGCACCCCGCGCTGGCGGCTCAGCCTGCAAACCCACAAGATGATCGGAATCCCGTGATGAGCGACCCGGCCCGGACCCATTACTTCGTCACCCGCCGCATCGGCATTGATGCCGGGCACCGCATCATGCTGCACGGATCCAAATGCCGTCACATCCACGGTCACCGCTATGAAGTGGAAGCCACCTGCCGCGCCCTGCGGGTGCATCAGGGCGGCGAACAGGACGGCATGGTGCTGGACTTTGGGTTTCTGAAGCAGGAGATGATGGACGTCATCGACGCCTGCTGTGACCACGGCTTCATCGCGCAGGCCGAAGACACCGCCCTGTTAGCTATGTTTGTCCCGGAGGGCAAGGATCTGGCCACATGGCTGGCACCGCTGGCCGCCGCCGTGAAGGCCGACGGTTTCGCCCTGACCACCGAGACCCGGCTCGGCACCAAGCTGTATCTGCTGCCGACCGCCCCGACGGCGGAAGAGCTGGCCCGCCATTGGTATCTGCGCCTGCGCCAGCGGGTGGAGGCCCGCAGCGACGGACTGGCAACGCTGGACCGGATCCGGGTCTGGGAAACCCCCAACTGCTGGGCCGAATACGGGGAGTAACGTCATCCGGGGTGACATTTCCGTCCAGCCCCCATGGCACCGGAGTCCAAGACCCGTTTTCAGAACAGATCTAAAAAGGAAGGATCACCTGTGACGTATGCCAGTGGTGACGGCCGCCAACAGGCCGCACCCGGGCAGGGAGGAGTTCACGATGATCCGTAGCCTTCACACTCTGGCCCTGTCTGCCGCCGTTGCCGCGGCCGTGACCATGGCCGCCACGGCGCAGGCCGCCCATCCGCTGGATGGCCTGAGCGCCGACGAATACCTGAAAATCAACGAAATCCTGCGGGCCAAGGGCATCGCCACCGACACCACGCTGTTTCCCTTGATCGAACTGGCGGAACCGGCGAAAGCCGACGTGCTGGCTTGGTCGCCCGGCAAGACACTGGACCGCCGGGCCAGCGTGCAGTTCACCAACGGCACAGGCTTTCAGGAAGCCGTGGTGAACATCTCCAAAGGCACCGTCGACAGCCAGAAGCCGATTCCCGGCCAGCCGATGGTGCTGTTTGACGAGTTCATGGGGGCGCAGCAGGCGGCAGTCACCCACCCGGATATGGTCGCAGGCCTTGCCAAACGCGGGCTGAAACCCGATCAGGTGTTCTGCCTGCCTCTGACAGTCGGCAGCTATTATTCCGGGCAGTACGGGGATGCCCGCCTGATGAAGGTGCCGTGCTACCTCAACCCTGAAGGATCCAACTTCTACGCCAAGCCGGTCGAAGGGCTGTATGCGCTGGTTGACCTGACCCGGAAAGAAGCGCTGAAGGTGATTGATACCGGCGTGGTGCCGGTTCCATCTGACCCTTGGGGCTACACGCAGGACGAAATCGCCGCCCGTGCCCCGCTGCGCCCGAAGATGAACCCCGCCACCGTGCAGCAGCCGGGCGGGCCGAACTTCAGGATCGACGGCAGCCATCTGGAATGGGATATCTGGCGCTTTAATTTCCGCATCGACAAACGGCCCGGTCTGGTGCTGTCAAACCTTGATGTGAAGGATGGCAACGACTGGCGGTCCGTGATCTACCAGACTCACCTGTCAGAAGTGTTTGTCCCCTACATGGACCCGAGCGAGGGCTGGTACTGGCGGACTTATATGGATTCGGGGGAATACGGTTTTGGTCTGTTCCTCAGCCCGCTGACCCCGGGAATCGATTGCCCGGCCCATGCCAGTTACCTGCCTGCCACCATTTCAGACGATGCCGGAAAGCCGCTGACCATCCCCAACGCCATCTGTGTGTTTGAACGCAACACCGGCGACCCGGCCTGGCGCCACTTTGAGGTGTTCGCCCAGACACCGGACAAGCCGGTTCCCGCAGAGGGGCGCCCGGCAACCGAACTGGTGATCCGCACCGCGTCGGAAGTCGGCAACTATGACTACCTGATTGATTACCGCCTGCAGCAGAACGGCCAGATCAACATCATGGTCGGGGCCACCGGACTGGATGCGGTGAAAGGCGTAGCATCAAAAACCATGCAGGACCCGACCGCTGCCGAAGATACCCGCTGGGGCACCCTGATCGCCCCCAATCTGGTGGCGGCCAATCATGACCACTACTTCAACTTCCGCATCGATTTTGACATTGACCAGCCGATCAATCACTTCGGCACCATGGATATCGTCCCCGCCAAGCTGGATGCCAAATCGCCGCGCAAATCAATGTGGACGGTGCAGCACACCATGCCGAAGGGGGAACTCGACGCCCGCTATAAACTCAGCGCCCTGCAGCCCCGGTTCTTTCACATCACCGACCCGCTGCGCAAAGGGCATCTCGGCCACGAGCCGGGCTGGATGATCCACCACGGCAACGTTGCTTACGGCCCGTTTGATTACGAGAAAGACTCACCGTTTAAGCGCAATGCCTACATCGAATATTCGGTGTGGAACACCGTCTATAACGCCGATCAGCGCTATGCCGGGGGCAAATACGCCCTGCAAAGCGACGGCACGGATACACTGGCCGAATGGGTTAAGGCCAACCGGCCGCTGATGCATCAGGATATCGTGACGTGGTTCACCGTCGGCTTCCATCACATCCCGTCGATGGAAAACTGGCCGGTGATGTCAACGGAATGGAAAACCGTCCATATCATGCCGCACAATTTCTTCGCCAATAATCCGGCCATGACCCTGCGGACAGACGACGGAAAATAAACCTTCTGTTTTGGAACAGATCCTTAAACCGTTGGGGTGCTGCCCGGGTCCGTCCTGCGGCAGCATCCCCTTTTTACTTTGGTGTTTTCCTCCGCCCGCCCTGCCTCTACGCTGAAAAGACCTGTCCCCACCGACAGGCCCAAAACGGGAGACCCGGAGCATACCGGGCACCAAGGGAGGTTTTGGAATGACGCAGACCCAGACTGCACCGGCACAGCCACACCTGTCATGGGTGCCCCTGTGTCCGTCGGCCTATGCGCCTTACGCCGTGGAAGACCTGAACGCGGATCTCGCGCGGATCTGTGGCACCTTCCGCATTGAGCCCCGCCCCGGTCAGGGCGGACAGATCCAGGGTGCCCTCAGCCGCCGTCATCTTGCCCGGTTTGACACCGCCGTCGTCTCTCTGGACGCTCACGCTGTGATCCGGGACCCGAAAATGATCCGCCGGGATCCCGGAAACTGCCTGTTTCTGCTGGTACAGGATGAAGGCACCAGCAGGATTGTGCAGGGGGACCGCATCACCGAACTGCGCCCGGGAGATCTGTATCTGGCCGACTCGACACTCCCCTCCGACTTTGTTTATACCTCGCGGCAGTCCCGGCAGATTTCTGTTCACCTGCCCCGCGATGAGACCGTACGACGGCTGGGGCGGCTGTGTACCGGCGGCATCGGCATCCACCGGGATGACCCCCTGTATCTGGCTCTGTATGGCGTGGTCGCCCGAGGTCTTTCCAGCACCCGATCCGGAGATGGCCCGCTGGGTGAGGCCCTGCTGAACATTCTCGGGGCCTATTTCCACGCCCTTGACCACCAGACCCCGCCCGGTGACCGGCGGGAAGACGGGGCCTATGCCGCCGCACTGCGGCATATCAGCCAGCATGCCACCGACCCGGATCTGGATATTGCCGCCATCGCCGTCGCCTGCGGCCTGTCACGCCGGACCCTGCAACGGCTGTTCGGGCGCAACGGGGACACCGTCAGCAGCCGGATTCTCACCACCCGGCTGGAAACCGCCTGGACCCGCCTGCACAGCACCGGCAGCGGCAGCGAAGAGTCCGTGGCCGCCATTGCCTTTGACTGTGGCTTCAATGATCTGTCGTATTTTTACCGGACTTTCCGGGCCCGGTATGGTCTGCCCCCCGGCGATCTCCGGCGTCGCCGCAGCCTGACACAATAATCCATCCCGGCTGGCACCGGACACCAAGACGGTCCCGCCCCGCCCCGTCACTCTCTTCCGTAACAGGGCCGGATATACCGGCCAATCCTAACGGGAGGGACCCCTGATGACCGACCTGATCATCGGTGGAGCATACCATGCCACCGCCAGCCGCTTTGACGTGCTCAACCCCGCCACCGGCACCCTTGCCGGGACCGCCCCCAACGCCAGCCGCGCTGACCTCGATGCTGCCGTCTCCGCTGCCAAAGCTGCCTTTGGGTCGTGGTCGCAACAGTCTGACGATCAGCTTCAGGCCGCCTGCCACGCGGCTGCGGATCACCTTGCCGCCCATACCGAGGAGCTCGCCCGGCTGGTGACACTGGAACAGGGAAAACCGCTGAATGGTCTGGGCTCCCGCTGGGAGCTGGGCGGGGCGGAGGCCTGGGCCCGGTACACCGCTGGCCTGTCCCTGCCGGTGCGGGTCTTGCAGGATGATGCCGCAGGCCGGATAGAGCTGCATCGCCGCCCACTGGGCGTTGTCGGCTCCATCACTCCCTGGAATTTTCCGGTGATGATAGCAGTGTGGCACATTCTGCCCGCCCTGCGGACCGGCAATACCGTGGTGATCAAGCCTTCCCCCTATACCCCTCTGGCAACGCTGCGGATGGTGGAACTCCTGAACCAGGTTCTGCCGCCGGGAGTGCTGAACATCATCACCGGCGATGACCGCAGCGAAAACCTTGGCGGCGCCATGGCGGCGCACCCGGATATCCGCAAGATTGTCTTCACCGGATCCTGTGGCACGGGGCAGAAGGTGATGCAGTCGGCGGCCACCACCCTGAAGCGCCTGACGCTGGAGCTGGGCGGCAATGATGCCGGGATTGTGCTACCCGATGCAGACCCGCAGCAGATCGCCGCCGGGCTGTTCTGGGGGGCCTTCCTGAACAACGGTCAGACCTGCGCCGCCATGAAACGCCTGTATGTGCATGACAGTGTGCACGATGCGGTGTGCGAGGCCCTGACGACCTACGCCCGCACCGTCAGGGTCGGTAATGGCCTGAACGAAGACAGCGCCCTCGGCCCGATCCAGAACGCCATGCAGTTTGATAAGGTGCGGCGGCTGGTCGAGGACGCAAAGACGCGGGGCACCGTGCTGTGCGGCGGTGAACCGGGGGACGGCCTGTTCTTTCCCCCGACCCTGATTGCCGGGCTGAAAAACGGCGATCCGCTGGTGGAGGAGGAACAGTTCGGCCCGGCCTTGCCGATTATCCGCTACAGCGATGTCAACGCCGCCATCCACGCCGCCAACGACAGCGCCAACGGCCTTGGCGGATCCGTCTGGTCAACAGACATCGACGCCGCCCGCGCTGTCGCCCAGCGGCTGGAATGCGGATCGGTGTGGATCAACAAACACGGGGCAATCCAGCCGAATGTTCCGTTCGGCGGTCGCAAAACCTCCGGCATCGGGGTGGAGTTCGGCGAAGACGGACTGGCCGAATATACCGATATACAGGCGATTTTCAGCTAACCGTGGCCTGCGCCATCAGTCGCAGGAACGCCTGTTGATGGAAAGCCTGCTGGACCGGGGAATAGCATTGCCCTTGCCCGACCGGACAGGCACGCCGGGCCAGACAGCCCGCCGCGACACAGCCACCCCGGTCCGGGCCCGTCAGTTCCGCCGCACAGCGGCCCGGCAGCGGCCCGGCGGGAGTGATGGCCTGCACCGGGCAGGCCGACAGACAGGGCCGGTCCCGGCAGCTCTCACAGGGTGAAGGCAGGACGACAGGAGAGGGGCCCGGCCACGGCATGGGCAGAATCAGCGCCGCCCGCACCGCATGCCACAGTCCGTAGACCGGATCCATCAGCAGGCCGGCCGGAGACGGATGCAGCCCCATCGCCCGCTGCAGCCACCTCTGAAACGGGTAAAACGGCGGTCCGCTGAACGGATAGAGCACCTGCGCCCCCCACTGTGCCGCCAGCGGATCCATCACCCGCTGCGTCCAGTCGTCCAAGGGATCCGCCACAGCCCTGAACTGCGACGGAGCCACCTGCCACAAGGCAGACCCGACCGACCCGACCAACACCAGACACCCGGTTCCCAGCCCGTCAGCCTCGGTCAACGTAAAGCCCCCGCGCAGGCACAGGCCGAGCGGTGCCACAGCCTGCCCCAGAAGCGCGAAGGGCCGCGCTCCGTCAGGAGGCAGCCCTTCCGTCACCATCAGGCGATCCGCCCTTACGCCGACTTGGCCGGGGTCGCCCACGGCTGGTCGCGGGTCAGCCCGTCTTCGAACGCGGCAATCTTATCAACCTTCTGCAGGGTCAGGCCGATATCGTCCAGACCGTTCAGCAGGCAATGCTTGCGGAAGGCATCGACCTCGAAGGAGATGCTGCCGCCATCCGGGCCGGTGATAACCTGATTTTCCAGATCAATGGTCACCACGGCATTGGCACCGCGGTTGGCATCATCCATCAGCTTATCAACATCCGCCTGCGGCAGACGGATCGGCAGGATGCCGTTCTTGAAGCAGTTGTTGAAGAAGATGTCAGCAAAGCTGGGAGCAATCACGCAGCGGATGCCAAAATCCAGCAGCGCCCACGGCGCATGCTCGCGGGAGGAACCGCAGCCGAAGTTCTCACCGGCAACCAGAATGCTGGCAGCACGGTACGCCGGTTTGTTCAGCACGAAATCCGGGTTTTCCGCCCCGGTGCCGTCATAGCGCATTTCGTCGAACAGGTTCTTGCCCAGCCCGGTGCGCTTGATGGTCTTCAGGAACTGCTTGGGGATGATCATGTCGGTATCGACGTTGATCATCGGCAGCGGCGCGGCCACACCCGTCAGCTTGGTGAACTTATCCATGGTGTCTGTACCCCTTGTATCAGCCCGCAGGCGGCTCAGCCTTTGTCAAACCGGCGATGACGCCACACCAGAACCGAGCCCAGATCGTCGTCTTCGGTTTCGGTCAGGACGTCTTCCTCAAAGAAGTCCCCGTCCTCGTCAAACAGGCGGTCGTCGGTGGAGAGAACCAGGGCCCGGGACAGCAGCTCGTCGGAAATCTGGATGTTGGACACCAGATCCCTGCCGCCGGTGTGGGCCGGATCAATCAGGACATAGGCCTGTGCGGTTTTATCAGCGGCCACCTGGGCCATATGCAGTCTCCCGGTCCGGTGAGAGCGGAGGCGGCTGGGCCGATCCGCCATCACCGTCCGTTTGCAGAAAAAGAGGGGACGGGCCGGATCCCCGGCCCGCCCACAACGGAGCGTCAGCCCGCCAGCAGCTTGCGCACGTCGGTCAGCTTGCCGGTGACGGCAGCGGCAGCCGCCATCGCCGGGCTGACCAGATGGGTCCGCCCGCCACGGCCCTGACGGCCTTCGAAGTTGCGGTTAGAGGTCGAGGCAGACCGCTGACCGGGCTCCAGCTTGTCGGCATTCATCGCCAGACACATGGAGCATCCCGGCTCACGCCACTCAAACCCGGCCGCCTTGAAGATCTCATCCAGACCTTCGGCTTCCGCCTGTTCCTTCACCAGACCTGAGCCCGGCACCACCAGCGCCTGCACACCTGCGGCAACCTGACGGCCTCTGGCGACGTCGGCGGCAGCCCGCAGATCCTCGATACGGCCATTGGTGCACGACCCGATGAAGACCACATCCACCGCGATATCGGTGATCGGGGTTCCGGCGGTCAGGCCCATGTATTCCAGCGAGCGGGCGGTGGCCTTGGCCTTGGCCTCGTCACGGGCATCAGCCGGGCTCGGCACCACGCCGGAAATGGCAATGGTATCTTCCGGGCTGGTGCCCCAGGTCACGGTCGGTTCGATCGACGGGGCATCAATTTCGATGACGGTATCGAAATGGGCACCTTCGTCGGTCTTCAGGGTCTTCCAATAGGCGACGGCAGCTTCGTAGGCAGCACCCTTCGGGGCCATCGGACGGCCCTTGATGTATTCGAAAGTCACTTCATCCGGGGCGATCAGACCGGCACGGGCCCCGGCTTCGATGGTCATGTTACAGACCGTCATCCGGCCTTCCATCGACAGCTTGCGGACCGCTTCACCGGCATATTCGATCACATAGCCGGTGCCACCGGCGGTACCGAGCACGCCACAGATGTGCAGGACCAGATCCTTGGCGGTGACACCCGGGCCGAGGTCGCCGTTGACCTGTACCAGCATGTTCTTCGCCGGGGCCTGAACCAGCGTCTGGGTGGCCAGAACATGTTCCACTTCCGAGGTGCCGATGCCGAAGGCAAGGCTGCCGAAAGCGCCATGGGTGGCGGTGTGCGAATCGCCGCAGACGATGGTCATGCCCGGCAGGGTGAACCCCTGTTCCGGCCCGACGATATGCACGACGCCCTGACGGATGTCAGACATCGGGAAGTACGGCACGCCGAATTCGGCGGCGTTCTTCTCCAGGGTCTCGACCTGAATCCGGCTTTCTTCGTTATCAATGCCTTTGGAGCGGTCGGTGGTCGGCACATTGTGGTCGGCAACCGCCAGAGTCTTCTCCGGGCGGGCAACCGGGCGGCCGGCCGTGCGTAGACCTTCAAAGGCCTGCGGGCTGGTCACTTCGTGCACCATGTGACGGTCGATGTAAATCAGGCAGGTCCCATCGGCCTGCACATCCACCAGATGGCTGTCCCAGATCTTGTCGAACAGGGTACGGGCCTTAGCCATGTCCGCTCTCTCCTCCAGCACTGTCCGGCGGGGCGACGGCAGCGGTGCCGTCGGGAAACCCTTGCCGGACATGAAAAAGCTCCGGAGGCGTTGCCACCCCCGGAGCACATGATGTGTCAGGGACCATCCTGTCGGAGTCGGTCCCGGACGGCAACGGGAACTTACGCCTTGGCAGCAGCGGCGGCGGCGGCAGCAGCTTCGCGGGCCTTGGCGTTGGCGGCCAGATCCTCGGCGATACGGGCAGAACGGCCGCGACGGTCACGCAGGTAGTACAGCTTCGCACGACGGACCTTACCGCGACGGACCAGCTCGATGCGGTCCACGGTCGGGGCGTACAGCGGGAACACACGTTCCACACCTTCACCGAAGGAGATCTTGCGGACGGTGAAGTTGGAGTTGATGCCAGCGTTCTTGCGGGCAATCACAACGCCTTCGTAAGCCTGCAGACGCTCACGGGTGCCTTCGACCACCTTCACGAACACGCGGACGGTATCGCCCGGGGTGAACACCGGAATGGTCTTGCCTTCGGTCAGACGAGCAATCTGCTCCTGATCGAGCTTTTCAATAATGTTCATGGAACTAACCCTCTTGCTCTTGCTTCTGCGCAACATACCGGTCCCACAGATCGGGCCGGCGTTGCCGGGTAATGTATTCCGACTGGCCGTGCCGCCATTCAGCGACCCGCGCATGGTGGCCCGAAAGCAAAACTTCCGGCACCATCCGGCCCTGCCAGTCAGCGGGCCGTGTATAGAGCGGATACTCAAGGAGTCCCCGCTCAAAACTCTCATCTTCCAGCGACTCGGTCTTACCGATAACACCGGGCAGCAGGCGGATCACCGCGTCCAGCATCACCTGCGCCGCGGTCTCGCCGCCGGTCAGAACGAAGTCTCCGACGGAAACTTCTTCCAGATCCCAGGCGTCGATCACCCGCTGGTCCACCCCTTCGTAGCGACCGCAAAGAATGGTCAGGGCAGGCTCGGCAGCCAGTTCCTTCACCAGATCCTGCGTCAGCACCCGTCCCCGGGGGGACAGATACAGCCTGCGTCCCTTGCCGGGCCACACTGCTGTCAGGGCAGCATCGATAACATCGGGCCGCATCACCATGCCAGCGCCGCCCCCGAAGGGGGTGTCATCAACAGAGCGGTGTTTATCGCGTGCAAAAGAGCGGATGTCCACTGTTTCCAGCGACCATTTTCCGTCGGTCAGCGCTTTTCCGATCAGGGAGTGCCCCAAGGCACCCGGAAACATCTCGGGGAACAGCGTCAGGACCCGGACAGCAAAAGGTTCCGCAGGGGAAACGCCGTCTTCCGCCCCGGAAACAGGAGATCCGGTCACTTCCAGTCCTCGTCCGGCCACTCTTCCGCCACCGGTTTGTCGGCAGCAGCCGACTCGGCAGCCTCGGCGTCCGCCTGCTTCCGGCCGGGGGACCGGCGGCGGGGGGCAGGATTGGGCTCAATCGGGCCTTCAAGCAGCCCCTCAATCGGCTCAACCACCACCTTACCACCGGCAACATCAATCACCGGAACGGCAGCCTTGGTGAACGGCACCATTGCCACACCGCCGATTTCACCCCGCAGTTCCAGCACATCTCCGGCGCCGAAATCAAACAGGGCCGTCACAACCCCCACCTTGGTCCCGTCAGGGAACACCGCCGACAGACCGATCAGGTCGGAGTGATAGAATTCGTCTTCGTCGTCCAGATCCGGCAGATCTTCACGACGGATATGCAGGCGCAGCCCTTTCAGGGCCTCGGCCTTATCGCGGTCGTCAACACCGTCGATCATGCACAGGACACTGCCCTTCTGCACGCCCAGAACCTCGAGTTCATACACCCGGGTGCCGGTATCGTCCGTCAGAGGGCCATAGGCGTCCAGCGCGTCGGGATCGGTGGTGAAGGGCTTCACCTTCACCACCCCCCGGACACCGTGGGCGCCGGCAACGACGCCCACACAGACGAGATCAGCCGGAGCAATCTCCGGAGAGGTCTTACCGCTGCTCATCGTCTGCAACAGTCTTATTCGCCAGCGGCTTCAGCAGCGGCGGCTTCGGCAGCGGCCTTGGCGCGCTCTTCAGCTTCGCGGATGCGCTCCTGGGCCTTCGCCTTCGGCAGGCTCTTCTTGGTCTGAGCCGGAACGGCCGGGGCAGCGGTGACACCGGCGATGCCCAGCAGACGGGCGACACGGTCGGTGGCAACAGCGCCGTTGGCGATCCAATGCTGGACGCGCTCGGTCTTCAGAACCAGACGCTCGGTGTGGTCAGACGGCAGAACCGGGTTGTAGACGCCCAGCTTTTCGATGAAACGGCCATCACGCGGGGAGCGGGAGTCAGCCACGACAACGCGGTAGAACGGACGCTTCTTGGCACCACCACGGGCGAGACGGATACGCAGGGACATTGCATTTACCTCAGGTTTTCAGAGTGAATGGAGAAAATCGAAAGAAACTTCAGATCTTACCGCTTTTTGCCGCCCCGGCGGCTGATCGCGGCGAGAACGTCGGGGGACAGGCCACCCGCACCGCCCAGACCGGGCAGCTTACCGGGGAACCCGGGCGGCAAGCCGCCCTTGGACAGCTGCGACAGGTCCGGCATCGGGCCGCCCAGTTCCGCCGGGTCCGGCATGCCGCCGCCCTTGCCGAACAGACCGCCGAGAGCCCCCATCAGGCCCTTCTTGCCGCCCATCTTTTTCATCTGCTTCATCATATCGGCCATCTGCTGATGCTGTTTCAGCAGGCGGTTGACGTCAGAGACATCGACCCCGGCACCGGCGGCGATACGGCGCTTGCGGCTGGCCTTCAGCAGATCCGGCTTGCGCCGTTCCTGCGGGGTCATCGACAGAATGATCGCTTCCTGACGGGCAATCACCTTGTTGTCGATGTTCGCCTCGTCGATCTGCTTCTTCATTTTGGAGATCCCCGGCATCATGCCAAGCAGCCCCTTGATATCGCCCATCTTCTTAATCTGACGGAACTGCGAGAGCATATCCTCCAGATCAAAGGAGCCTTCCATCAGCTTGGCGGCCATCTTGGCGGCGTCTTCCGCCTCGATGGTGGCGGCGGCTTTTTCCACCAGCGACACCACATCGCCCATGCCGAGAATCCGGCTGGCGATACGGTCCGGGTGGAAGCCTTCCAGCGCATCCAGCTTTTCGCCGACGCCCAGCAGCTTGATCGGCTTGCCGGTGACGGCACGCATCGACAGGGCGGCACCGCCACGGGCGTCACCGTCGATACGGGTCAGCACAATGCCGCTGATACCGATCTTTTCATTGAATTCGCGGGCCAGCGTCACCGCGTCCTGACCGATCATCGCATCGGTGACCAGCAGGGTCTCGGCCGGGGTGACGACATCGCGCACCGCCGCCACTTCATCCATCAGTTCCTGATCGATGTGCAGACGGCCGGCGGTATCAAGGATGACCACGTCATAGCCACCCTTGCGGGCAACATCCATGGCACGGGTGGCAATCGCCACCGGCATCTGACCGTCGACGATCGGCAGGGACTCAACGCCGATCTGCTCGCCGAGAATCGCCAGCTGCTTCTGTGCCGCCGGACGGTACACGTCGAGGGACGCCAGCAGGACCTTCTTCTTGTCGCGGTTTTTCAGCCGCAGGGCGATCTTGCCCGAGGTTGTGGTCTTGCCCGAGCCCTGCAGACCGACCATCAGCACCGGCACCGGCGGGGTGCGGTTGATGTTCAGCTCCGACTCGGTATCGCCGCCGCCCAGCATCTCGGTCAGGGCATCATTGACGATTTTGACCACCATCTGGCCGGGGGTGATCGAGCGGATCACATCCTGACCGACGGCACGTTCCTTGACGCGGTTGATGAAGTCTTTCACCACCGGCAGGGCAACGTCCGCCTCCAGAAGGGCGACCCGCACCTCCCGCATGGCGTCGTTGACATCGGATTCAGTCAGGGCGCCGCGACCGCGCAGCTTATCCAGAACCGACCCTAAGCGCTGTGACAGACCGTCAAACATACTCGCGTCCAATCCGTTGTTCACACCACCCTGCGGGCCAGCCCCGCCGGAAGTCGCAGCCTAATGGACAAACGCCATTGGCGCCAGTGCGCGTACTGTCGCGGACTGACGGACCCCCTCGGGAGCAAAATGCCCGAAGTAGCATGAATCCGGCCTTTGCCGGAGGGTGCCTTCTACGCCTCCCCCCGTGCCAAGTCAAGACAAAGCACGGCGGGAAGCGGTTTTGCGGCGAAAACCGGGCCTGCCTCTCAGCCCTTGGTGCCAAACAGACGGTCCCCGGCATCGCCGAGGCCCGGCAGAATGTAAGCCTGCTCATTCAGATGGGAGTCGAGGCTGGCAACATAGACTTTCACGTCCGGGTGCTTCGCGTTGAACACCCGCATCCCTTCCGGGGCGGCCACCAGCGCCAGAAACGTAATGTTCTCATCCGGCACGCCGTGGCGGTTCAGCACATCCACCGCATGCACCGCCGAATTGCCGGTCGCCAGCATCGGATCGACCAGAATAAACTGGCGCCCCTCGGCATCCGGCAGCTTGACCAGATATTCCTTCGGCATATGGGTGTCATGGTCACGGGCCAGCCCGACATGGCCGACGCGGGCGCCCGGCACCAGCTCCAGCAGGCCGTCAGCCATGCCGTTTCCGGCCCGCAGAATCGGCACAATCGCCAGCTTGCGCCCGGCAATCACCGGTGCATCCATTTCCTGCATCGGGGTGTTGATGCGTTCCAGCGCCAGCGGCAGGTCGCGGGTGACCTCATAGCCCATCAGCAGGGCGATTTCCTTCAGCAGCAGCCGGAATGTCCGGGTCGAGGTGCGGACATCACGCATGTGGGTCAGCTTGTGCTGGATCAGCGGATGATCGCAGACGGACAGATTGGGAAACTCGGCAACGTGCTTCATAAGGTCCTCGGAAAACAGAAAGGAGCGGTCCCTGCCGCTCCGCATTACAGGGCTTTATACCAGCCTTGTGAGAAAAAGAGGAGAGGGCCGAAAGGCCCCACCCCGTTAGCGCCGGGGGGATACGATCAGATCTGCCGCTGCCCGCCGGGGCGTCATGCGGTCAACCTTATCCAGCCTGCCCAGACGGAACAGCATCTGCACCTCCTGCCCCGGCCCGGCCAGCAGGGTCTGCACATCATGCCGCGCCGCCTGCGCCTCGGCAAAGTCGGCAAGCGTCCCGGAGAGCGGCTGAATGCCGACACCAAGAGCCGCAGCCTGCAGGTCAAGGCGCATATAGGCCCGGCCAACCCGGACCTGATCCTCCCGCCCGTTCTCTGCCGTCACCATCCAGGCAAAGGCCGACGCGGTTTCAGGCTGCCCGGCCACCCGGGCCATGGTGGTGCGCAGCAGATACGACTCGGGGTCGGTGAAGGCATAGCTGCCATACAGCAGGCGGATCGGCACCCCCATGGCATACGACAGCGGCACCCGGCCATCGCGGTGGCGGGCCACTTCATCGGGAGTCAGGCGGATAAACCGTGCCAGTTCCTGCGCGACTGACCCGGTTGCGGTTTCCAGCCGCAGACCTTCGAGCGCCAGCGCCCGCAACCTCTCAAACGCCGGGCCGCGGTCAAGATACCCGACCCCGACCCCGGATACAGACCGGGCCTCTGTCAACAGCGCCGTCCGCTCTGCCGAGGCCAGCGCCCGAGGGGAAAACGGCTGCAGGCTGGTGCGCCGGTTGCGGACCGATGCGAACAGCCCCGGCGGCAACACCGCCGCGTCCCGCTCCAGCACCACGGTTGCCACCGGGTGGGTGGCCATCTCCCGCGCGGTCTGGTACGGCCCATCGGGAAACAGGGTAATCGTCGCCTTATATCCTTCCGCTGCCGCCGCCATCGACAGCAGCTCGAGAAACGTGCCCTGACTGATCGTGGTCTGCCGGAAGGCCGGATCCGTGACCGGATGAAGGCGGTCAGCATCCACCAGAAGGTGCAGGGTATCGTCCCCCTCCAGCATCACCTTCCACGGCTGCAGATTGCAGGAGCTGGGGGCCAGACTGGCCCAACCGACCAGCCGCAGACGGATATCGCGGTCATAGACGGGCCCCTGCCACGGCCCATAGGCCCCATCATCGTCACCGATACACCCTGACAGCAGGGCCGGCGCGGAAGAGGCCGCCAACAAGCCGGTCAGAAAGGCCCGGCGGGTCACCGGGGGCAAGGAAGCCTTGGAAGGATGCAGGTGTCGTCTCATAGCGCGCAGGATGAGGAAGCCAGACCGGACAGGCAAGAGAAAAGGGCTGCCCCCGTCAGCCGGAGGCAGCCCTTTTTCTCAACAGACTCAATCCGTCAGTGCCCTGACGATCAGCCGTTCAGCTTGCTCAGCTCAGCCAGAATGGCGTCGCCCATGCCATCGGTGCCAACCTGGGTGCAGCCCGCCGCCATGATGTCACCGGTGCGGATACCGGCGTTAAGCACGTTCTGGGCCGCCTGATCGAGCAGGTCAGCCTCCTTCAGCAGGCCGAAGGAATACCGCAGCATCATCGAGTACGACAGAATGCAGGCCAGCGGATTGGCCTTGTTCTGCCCGGCGATGTCCGGGGCGGAGCCGTGGACCGGCTCGTACAGGGCGCGGCGCTTGCCACCGCCGAGATCACCGCCCAGCGAGGCCGACGGCAGCATGCCCAGCGACCCGGTCAGCATGGCGGCGCAATCGGACAGCAGATCGCCGAACAGGTTGTCGGTGACGATCACGTCAAACTGACGCGGGGTGCGGACCAGCTGCATGGCGCAGTTGTCGGCGTACATATGCTCCAGATGCACATCCTGATACTTGGCGTCGCGCAGCTTCTGCACTTCTTCCCGCCACAGCAGGCCGGATTCCATCACGTTGGCCTTTTCCACGCTGTGGACCCGACTGCCACGCTTGCGGGCGAGGTCAAAGGCCACTTCGGCAACGCGGATGATTTCGCTGGTGGTGTAGACCTGAGTGTTGATGCCACGGCGCTCACCGTTCGGCAGGGTCTCGATCCCGCGCGGCTGGCCGAAGTACACACCGCCGGTCAGTTCGCGGACAATCATGATGTCCAGCCCCTTGACCAGCTCCAGCTTCAGCGAAGACGCTTCGGCCAGCGCATCAAACACCAGCGCCGGGCGCAGGTTGGCGAACAGCTCCATATCCTTGCGCAGACGCAGCAGGCCACGTTCCGGCTTGACGGAGAAATCGAGGTTATCCCACTGCGGGCCACCGACAGCGCCCAGCAGCACCGCATCGGCATCCATGGCGCGCTGCATGGTTTCATCGGTCAGCGGGGTGCCATGCGCGTCGTAGGAGCAGCCGCCCACCAGACCTTCGGACACCGCGAAGTTGGTCAGACCCTTGCCGTTCATCCAGTCGATGATACGCTTCACCTGGGTCATCACTTCCGGGCCGATGCCGTCACCGGCGAGGATCAGGATATTCTTGGCGGTCATGGAACGGCGTCCTTAGCTGTCGGTCAGATAAAGAAAATTGCAGAAACCTGCAAAAAAGGCGGGCGGATGATACGAACCCGCCGCCTTTCCTGCAACAAAATATCCCAATCGCCTGAACAGGCAGGATCAGCCTTTCAGGGCCTGCCGGAAGTCAGCGATCAGATCGTTGGCGTCCTCCAGACCGACTGACACCCGCAGCAGTCCTTCGGTGATGCCCTGTGCCACCTTGTCATCCGGCGTAAGGCGCTGATGGGTGGTGGTGTAGGGGTGGCAGGCCAGCGTCTTGGAATCACCGAGGTTGTTGGAGATATGGGCCAACTTCAGGCGGTTGAGCAGAGAGAAGGCCCCCGCCTTGCCGCCCTTGACCTCCACCGCCAGCATGGTGCCACCGGCCTTCATCTGCGCCTGCGCCAGCGCTTTCTGCGGATGGCTGTCGAGCAGCGGATAGGCAACCCGGGCCACACCGGCCTCCGCTTCCAGTGCCTGCGCCAGGGCAAAGGCGGTCCGGCTGGCTTTTTCCACCCGCAGGTCAAGGGTTTCCAGCCCCTTCAGCAGCACCCAGGCGTTGAACGGGCTGAGGCTCGGGCCGGTATGGCGCAGGAACACGCCGAGAATATTCTCAATATACTCTTTGCTGCCCAGTACCGCGCCGCCCAGACAACGGCCCTGCCCGTCAATATGCTTGGTGGCCGAATACACCACGATATCGGCGCCCAGCTGCAGCGGGCTTTGCAGAATCGGGGTGGCGAAGACGTTATCGACAATCACCAGCGCCCCGGCCTGATGGGCCAGCGCCGACACTTTCGGCAGGTCGATCAGCTGTAAACCGGGGTTGGACGGGGTTTCCAGCAGCACAGCCTTCGTCGGCTGCGACAGCGCACGTTCCCAGCCTTCCAGATCGTCGGGATCGACGAACTCGGTGGTGACACCCCAGTGCGGCAGAATATCGGTCAGGATGTAAGTGCACGACCCGAACAGGGCGCGGCTGCCGACCACCCGGTCCCCCGCCTTCACCAGACAGGCCAGCGACGCAAAAATGGCCGCCATCCCGGTGGCGGTGGAGCGGCAGGCCTCCGCGCCTTCCAGCAGGGCCAGACGGTCTTCAAACATCTGCACGGTCGGATTACGGAAGCGGGAATAGACAAAGCGTTCCCGGGTGCCGTCGAAGGATTCCTCAGCCTCTTCCGCCGAGGCATAGACATAGCCGGAGTTCAGAAACAGCGCCTCTGCCGTTTCATCAAAACCGGACCGCAGGACACCGCCGTGCACCAGCCGGGTCGACGGCGCACAGGTGGCCAGAAACGCCGGATCCTTCACCACAGAGGACGGGCGGGTATCAACGGGAAGCTTCAGGGGGGTCTTATCGGAAGACATGGGTCAGGCCCTTCGTCAGAGTGAGTCCTGACCGGCGGGCCTGGGCAGACGTATCAGGGACTCTACCCGGACCTTTTAGCGAATTTTTTTACCGTGGCCGCAAGCCGGTCGCAAATCACCACGGGTACCGCAGGCAACAGGGCTGCATCGGGTACACCGTTTTCATAGCGCCGCTTGACGCAGCGTGCAAGCGTTTCTCAGCCGGAACATGCCGCCCCGCCCAGCACACAGAATTTGGCACAGTGCGGATGATTGAGCGGAACATCCGCTGCCGCATCAATCAGACTCGACCCCAGATCAAAACGCAGGTCATAGGGTAGCAGCGTACAGGCAATGACCGACAGATGCCCGGCCCCCCGCCGCCGCACCACCATGCGGCTGCTCGCACACATCATCTGATCCGGTGACTTTCCCAGAAGATCCCAGCAGGCGGTGGAGATTTCCGGCACCGGCTGCGTTTCATCCATTTCGGGGAACAGCACCAGAGCCCGACGGTCCTGCACATCCAACGGAATCCCCATCTGCTGGCAAAGGGCAGCGAACCCGGATCGCACCTGTGTTTCCGTTTCCCCGGCGGGCATCCGACAGGCCAGAGCCAGACGGACCCCAGCCTTTGCCAGCCCCGTCAGCCCCCACACCGCGGGCTGCCAGCTGCCCGGCCCGCGAACTGCCTCGTGCCCCGCCTGCGTATAATGGTCCAGCGACACCCGCAGGGTCAGTTGACCCGCATACTGTTTTGCCAGCGCGGTCACTCCGGCCAGATGATGGTGCAGGGGCTTCATCGCGTTGGTCAGCACCAACACCCGACAGCCTGTTTCCAGCGCCATTCTCAAAAGATGGATGATCTGCGGATGCATGAAGGGCTCTCCGCCGGTGAAACCGATCTCCTCCAGCGGTTTTCCGGCCCCAGCCGCCTGCGTCAGGCAGACCACCAGATCCTCTGGCGGGAACCAGACGAGGCGGTCATTCCGAGGACTGGACTCGATGTAACAGCCGGTGCAGGTGATATTGCACAAGGTGCCGGTGTTGACCCACAGGGTGCGCAGGGCCGACAGCCGGACCGACGCCCGTGGCGCACCGGTCAGTGTCCACTGTGGATCCTGAAATTTACCGGCAGTGCCCACGGCAGCCCCCTTTGCTTTGGTGATGACAGCAGAAAAGCTGCTGCGATCGTAAGCGGTTGCCTGCCAGAAGGCGATTCACCATCCCGTGAGGGAACAGAATGAAAAGGCACTTGCAAAGGCGGAAAAGCCCCCCTATAAAGAGCCTCCCTGACGGAGACGACTTTTCCTCCGCCAGCGCCCGGCGCGGGTGTAGCTCAATGGTAGAGCAGAAGCTTCCCAAGCTTACGACGAGGGTTCGATTCCCTTCACCCGCTCCAAAACCTCTTCAATAAAATCAAAAACTTACAACTAATCGAAAGATTGGTGGCGCTTGTCGCTTAGGGTTTTGTAAGGCTCCTGTAAGTCTGCGGACAGGACGCGCCGGAATGAGACTCCCGACGCATCCAATCAGGCTCATTCTCCGCCGTCTACCCAAGCTTCAAGATCTTCTTGGGTATAGAGGATAACACGGCCTCCGGGCTTCCTGAACTTCGGCCCCTTCCCCTGACACGCCCAGTTGGCAAGAGTCTTCGGCTGGACATGCAGAAAGGCGGCTGCCTGTTCACGGTTGAGATATCGCGGCTGAACTTCCATCTGGGTCTCCAGAAAATGAAAAAGCCCGCTCACTGGACTTGCCCGGAAAGAATGGAGAGCGTGCAAGCTAACCTTGCACGAAGGACACTCAGATGACGGGTTTGGGGATGAGGAAATTCACCGAGGATTTCAAACGCGAGGCGGTGCGTCTGGTTCAAACCAGCGGCCGGACCATCGAGCAGGTGGCGGACGACCTTGGGAGCGGGCGTTCGACGTTGGGCAAGTGGCTTGCCAAGCATCGTGATGCGGATTTGGCTGCGGGTCCGCACGAAGACACAGCCAAGGAACTGGCTCGGCTGCGCAAGGAAAATGAAATTCTGCGTGCCGAACGAGAATTACTAAAAAAAGCTGCGGCCTTCTTCGCCAGGGAAACAAGTCGATGATTTTCCGGCACATCGACGGTGCGAAGAAGGCCGACCTGTGCTTGGCCCGGACATGCGGCCTGTTTGGGGAGAGCACCAGCGGCTATTACGCCTGGAAAGGATGCAATCCCAGCCGTCGCCAGTTGGACGACATGGTGCTGCTGGCCCATATCCGCAGCCAGTTTCGCCTGTCGCATGAAACTTACGGCTCTCCCCGCATGACAGTGGAATTGCGCGAAGATGGGATCGCTGTCGGGCGGCATCGCGTCGCCCGGCTGATGCGTGAGAACGGTCTGAACGCCGTGCAAAGGCGTCGGTTCAAGAAAACCACCGACAGTGCCGACGACGACCCCGTCGCCCCCAACGTGCTGGATCGGGATTTCGCCGCTGATGGCCCCGACCAGAAATGGGGAGCCGACATTTCCTCTATCTGGACGGCGGAAGGCTGGCTGTATCTGGCGATCGTCGTCGACCTGTTCTCGCGGCGTATCGTCGGCTGGGCCACCAGTGACCGCATGAAGAAGGACCTCACCTTGACCGCCCTGAAACGGGCCTTGGCCACGCGTCAACCGCCGCGGGGCCTTATCCATCATTCCGACCGTGGCAGCCAATATTGCTCGGGCGACTATCGGAAGCTCTTTGCCGACTACAAGATCGTCGCCTCCATGATGCGGAAAAGGGAACTGTTACGACAATGCCATGGTCGAAACCGTGTTCAAGGCCATCAAATCCGAGATGATCAGGCGCACCATCTGGCAATCACGCTGCCAGGCCGATAACGCCATTGGCCGCTATATCGACGGATTCTATAATCCCGTCAGGCGACATTCTGCCCTGGGATACAAAAGCCCATGCCGCTTCGAGGTCGAAGCCGCATAATCGGAGAAACGCTCTCCACTCTTTCCGGGCAAGTCCAGTTCAGCGTGGGATGATAACAGAAGGGCGGGGTAGATGGCTCTAAGCGTCGAAGTGCAAGGCTATTGGGAACACCACGGCGCTTGCCTGTGGAAGATGGAAGCCCCTTGGTGGAAATACGAGGATTTCTACCGGAATCCGCGTTCTGTCTTCTGCGGGCCGAACTCGAGTTACAATGACCGCGAAATGTGGTTGACCTTGACGGAAGCTCAAGACTGTCATCGACGCTACCTGCCTTATGTCCTAACAAGCGTAAAGTATTGGGAAGACCGTTGCCAGCAGCTTGGCGAAAGTCTGGAATCACTGAAACGAAAGGGGTGGTTCCACCGCGAAGGCGTCGTGCGTATTCTGGTCTTTGAATTTCCGTGAGAACCAGCTTGAAGATGCTGACCGGTCGGGTCGATCTCTAAGATCCTGAAAACAGCCCTGAAACGCTTTTGGCGGCGGGCTATCCGCTGGAACAGCCTGCCGCACGTAAATCATCTGCTTTCCGCCGTTACACCATACCGCCATTGCTCCGCAGGGTCTGGCCGTTGATCCAGCCGCCATCCGGGCCGGACAGAAACGCCACTGCCGCCGCGATATCTTCCGGTGTGCCCAGCCGCTCCAACGGTGGCAGCTTGGCAAGGCGGTCAATCAGTTCCGGTGATTTCCCCTTCAGGAACAGATCGGTGGCCGTCGGGCCCGGGGCAACGGCATTCACGGTGATCCCCCGGCCCCGCAGCTCTTTTGACAGAATGGCCGTCAGGGTTTCCACCGCCGCCTTGGTCGCCGCATAGACCCCATAGGTTTCAAGCTTCAGCCCGACCACCGAGGTGGACAGGGTGATGATCCGCCCCCCGGTACGGACCCGGTTTCCCGCTTCGCGCAGAACATTGAAGGTGCCTTTCAGGTTAACCGCAACCTGCCGGTCAAACAGCGTATCATCCGATTCGGTCAGTGGGGCCTGCATCAGGATCCCGGCAGCATTAACCACCACATCCACCCCACCAAACCGCTGTTCGGCCTGCCCGAACAGCGCCCGGACCGCAGCCGGGTCGGCAACGTCCCCCTGCACCGCCTCCGCCGTGCCCCCAGCCCAGACGATCCCCCGGACCACCTCCTCCGCCAGGGCGGTGTTTCCGGCGTAATTCACCATGACCGCAAAACCATCCCGGGCCAGCCGGGTGGCCACGGCCGCCCCGATCCCACGGGATGCCCCGGTCACCAGCGCCACCCGCTTCTGTCTCATCTCCGTCATCATCGCTGATCCTGTTTCTGTGCCCCATGCTGTCCGGGGCCCGCTGTGAACAGGATCATGCCACTTGCCCATGCACGGATAATCAGCCGATAATCGCGATCACTTTCCGAAAAATACTAACAATAGAGAGAGCCTGATGGACCGGTTCGAGGCGATGCGGGTTTTTATCCGGGTACTGGAACGGCGCAGTTTCACCCGCGCGGCGGAAGACCTTGGGCTGCCCCGCTCCACCGTGACCGATTCCATCAAACAGACCGAGGCCCGGCTGGGGATCCGGCTGTTACAACGCACCACCCGGCATGTCGCCCCGACGCTGGATGGCGAAGCCTATTACCAGCGCTGCCTGTCTATTCTCGCCGATGTCGAAGACGCTGAAAGCGCCTTTTCCGGGGCAACGCCGAAAGGGGTGCTGCGGATTGATGTACAGGGCAAGCTGGCCCGCCATTTTGTACTGCCGCACCTGAAGGATTTTCTGCGCTGCCATCCCGGCCTCGACATCCGGATGAGCGAGGGTGACCGTCTTGTCGATCTGGTGCAGGAAGGCTTTGACTGCGTGTTACGGGTCGGCACCCCACAGGACAGTGACCTGATCATCCGCCAAGTGACTCTGCTGCCACAGGTCACGCTCGCCAGCCCGGACTATCTGGCGGAGTACGGAACCCCGCTGCACCCAGATGACCTGCTGAACGGCAGTCACCGGATGGTTGGCTTCCGCTCTTCCGCCACCGGATCAACCTTGCCGCTGGAATTCAGCGTTGCCGGAACTCTGCGCCCCCTGATGCTGCCGGTGTCGCTGTCGGTGAATGCGGCAGAGAGTTACTCTGCGGCTGCCGTTCACGGCTTTGGGCTGGTACAGATCCCCCGCTATCACGGCGATCTTCTGCTGGCCGCCGGGGCGGTCCGGGCTGTTCTGCCGGACTATCCCCCACCGCCGATGCCGGTGTCAGTGCTGTACCCTCGCAGCCGTCAGCTCTCCCCCCGGCTGCGGGTGTTCATCGACTGGCTGACCGGCGTTTTTAACAGCCCGCCTGCTGCTTCAGGGAGGAGCGGAAGCGGGCATCTTTTTTGATCCTCAGCTCGCGCCGCAGGGCATCGCCATGCGGTAGCGGCCCTTCCTGATGGATCAGCCGCCACGGCCCCCGCCCCCGCGTAAACCGCGCCCCTGCCCCGGCATTATGCTGGGTCAGGCGGCGGGCCACGTCGGTACTGATACCGGTGTAGCTGATCCCCCGGTCATTCAGCAGTACATAAACAAACCATCCGGTATCGGGCTGTGCCGTATCGGTCACGGTACGGAGACTTCCAGCCGTGTCAGGTCATACCCCTTCGCCTTCAGCCGCTCCAGAAGCGCCTGATACGCCACCGGATCCGGAACCGGAGTCCGTGACAGAACCCACAGGTATTCCCGCCGTGGCTCGCTGACGGCGGCAAGGGTATAGGCCTCGTCGAGATCAACAATCCAGTAGTCGCCCCACACCATCGGCAGCCACGACAGCCACGCCGGGGCAAACCGCACCTCCAGCACGGCCGGAGACGGAGAGCCCACCTGCCGGGCGACGCCGACCGCCTCCTGCATCACTCCATCGGCCCGGACACAGCGGTTGGTCACCGTCACCCGGCCATCGGTCTGCAGATCATAGGTGGCAAAGGTGCCCCGTGCGCATTCACGCTGAAAGCGGTTGGGATATTTTGCGGCCTCATACCACACACCCATGTAGCGCGGCACATCCAGCGCCGGAACCGGAGTAACCGGAGGAACAGAATCTGCCGCCCAACCGGTGGCCACCGGCATCATCAGCCCGATCCCGAGCGCCAGAGCGGTCAGCGCACGCCGTGCCCCGCGTCGTCCTGCCTGCATGACAAAAATCCTCCTGCAGATATCTGGCAGGAGTCTGGGGAGATGCCTGCCAGATTACCAGAGGCTTGATGCGTTATTTTTCAACCCCGTACCTCCCGGATCCCGTCTTTTCAGGCCGGTTCCAGCTCGCTGTCCCAATACAGGTAATCGCGCCAGCTGGCATGCAGATGATTGGGGGGGAAGATGCGGCCATATTCCTGCAACTGCCAGCTTGATGGCACCAAAGGCGCGCGGATCAGCGGCATCGCGGCTTCGTCCGGCGTACGGTTGGCTTTGCGCATATTACAGGGGGCGCAGGCGGCAACCACGTTGCTCCAGCCGGTCAGGCCGCCCCGGGACCGGGGAATAACGTGGTCAAACGTCAGATCATGGGATGAAAACCGGTTGCCGCAGTACTGGCAGCGGAACTGATCGCGCAGAAACACATTGTAGCGTGTGAAGGCCGGGCGACGGGCCACCGGCACATAATCCTTCAGGGCAATCACACTCGGCAGGCGGACCTCATGACGGGGGGAATGGATCACCCGGTCATATTCCGACACCACACTGACCCGGCCCAGAAACACCGCCTTCACCGCATCCTGCCACGGCCACAGCGACAGCGGAAAATAACTGAGTGGCCGGAAATCGGCATTCAGAACCAGCGCGGCCAGTGCAGAAGGCGGGGGCGGACTTCGCTCCGCCAGTGCCAGTTCTCCCCGCCGCAAAACGGCTTCAGGATCTATCGTTCTCAACACAGCGCCCCTTTCACCCTAAGACCAACAGGCCGGTGATCCGGAGCCAACCGGTATGACCATCAACCGGATGAAACTCCGCGGTAACGAGGTCAACACACAGAAGAGAGAGTCGAACGATACGGGGTTTCATGGTGCCTGCGGATACTTTTGTTGTCAAAGTTCCGTTACAGTGCGGCCCTGACCTGACCAAACCCTGAGCCCGCGATGCCAACCGTCACCCGCTTTGCCCCCAGCCCCACCGGCTATCTGCATCTTGGTCACGCCTATTCCGCCTGTCTCGCGGCCCGGGCTGCCGGGCCGGACGGCACCTTTCTGCTGCGGCTGGAAGACATCGACAGCACCCGTTGCACCGAAGACTTCTGTGCGGCGGTGTCGGAAGATCTGCACTGGCTGGGTCTGCGCTGGCCGCAGCCGGTACGGCGGCAGTCGCAGCATCTGGCCGACTATGCCCATGCCATCTCGGCCCTGACCGATCAGGGCCTGCTGTACCCGTGTTTCTGCACCCGTAAGGAAATTCTGGCTGAAATCGGGGATATCCACCGCGCCCCTCATGGGCCGGACGGGCCCCTGTACCCCGGCACCTGCCGTCACCGCAGCCCCGCCGAGCGGGCTGACCGGATTGCCGCCGGAGAAGCCTATGCCCTGCGGCTGGATATGACGGAAGCCCGGCGGCGGGTCAGCTCCCCGCTGCGCTGGCATGATGCGGAGGCCGGGTGGCAGACCGCAACGCCGGACCTGTTCGGTGATGTGGTTCTGGCCAGAAAGGACACCCCGACCAGTTATCATCTGGCCGTCACCCTTGATGACGCCCTGCAGGGCGTCACCCTGATCACCCGGGGAACCGACCTGTTTGCCGCCACCCATATCCACCGGCTGCTGCAGGCCCTGTTTGACCTGCCAGTGCCCGACTACGCCCATCACCCCCTGCTGTGTGGCCCTGACGGAAAACGCTACGCCAAACGCGACCTGTCCCTGACCCTGCGCGCCCTGCGGGCTGACGGCATCACCCCGGCACAGGTCAGGCTCCGGCTGGGCCTTTCTTAAGCAGCCTTGCCAGCGGATGCGATGACTGGACAGTTGCCCGCAGCCGGTCGTCCAGCACATGGGTATAGAGTTCTGTGGTGGCGATATCGGAGTGACCAAGCATCTGCTGCACGCTGCGCAGGTCAGCGTCATGGGCCAGCAGGTGGGTGGCGAACGTATGCCGCAACACGTGCGGGGACAGACGCGTGGGCGGGATACCGGCCTGTATCCCGATCTGAATCAGCATTTTGAAAAAGCCGTCACGGGTCAGATGGCCATCCTGCGCCCGCGGCGAGGGGAACAGCCAGCGGCTGTCCCGCGCCCCTTTGGGGAAGAAGCCCCGCCGGTGTGGCAGATAGGTCTTTACAGCCGTCCGCGCTACTTCGGTCAACGGAACCAGCCGCTCCTTTGCCCCCTTCCCCATCACGATCAGGGTCGGCTGATCGCGGGAGACAGAGGCCAGCGGCAGCGAAACCAGCTCACTGACGCGCAGACCGGTCGCGTACAACAGCTCCAGCAGAGCGCGACGGCGCAAACTGTCGGCATCATCGCCGGATGACACCACAGCCAGCAGACGCGCGGTTTCTTCTTCGGTCAGGAACTTCGGCAATGGCCTGCCCAACTGCGGAGTATCCAGCAGACTGGTCGGATCATCCCGACGGCGCCCTTCCGCCAGCAGAAAACGGTAAAACTGCCGCAGGGCAGAAATGCGGCGGGCCGCCGTGCGGGGGGCCAGACCGGCAGCCGCCAGCCCCTGCACATAGCGGCGCAGGGCATCGGAAGAGGCCTGCACCGGATCTTCCCCACGCAGCGAGGCAAAAAAATCGGTCAGATCCCGGCGATAGGCGTCGATGGTGCGCGGGCTGGCGCCGCGCTCCACCAACATCATTTCCAGAAAGGCCTCCAGCAGGGCCGCACCCGCCATCAGCGGTCAGAGCCCGGCGGAAATGGCTGCTTCCAGCGCCAGACGCCGCGCCAGAGGATCCTGCCCCAGACGGCGCAGCGACTCGACGGCCTGCGCCACCGCCACATCGGCCACCTGCGCCGTCGGTGCGATATCCTGCACCATCAGCGACAGCGCGATCCCTTCCGCCAGCCGCTTGTTCAGCACCGCCGAAGACAGCGCCAGAGCCCGCGACGCGGACGGGGCCTTCGCCTCATCCACCGCCGGATTGCCCCACAGCACCGCCCAGTCATCGGCGGACAGTGCCTCGCCGGTGGCCTGCAACAGGGCCAACCCACGGGCCTGCAGACGGTCCGCCATCTGGGTGGTCGGAGTCTTGCTGCCCTTCAGCATCAGCCGGGTCTCAACCGACCGGGTCAGCGCGGCGCGCCAGTTTTCATATTCCTGCGGTGACCAGTGCGACAGCCCTGACGGGACCGCCAGACGGCGCAGCAGCCAGACTGAATCCAGCAGCGTCGCGGCTGCCGCATCCCCCCGTCCGGCCATATCCTGCCCCAGACGGACCCAGCGCAGGGCGTCTTCCGTCAGCCCGGCCCCCAGCAGAATCCGCACCGCCACCGGCAGGAACCAGGTCTGGGCCGGGTCAGGCAGCACATCCCGCACGATCGGCGCATAGACCTGCGCCACCACCATCTCCTGTCCGGTCCGGATTCCCTGCTCCATGGCCCGGGCGATCCATTCGGTCCGCTGGGCCGGGGTGGTCTGGCGCAGCACCTGCTGGTACATCACCGCCGCCGCTTTACCGCTGCCGTCATTGACCAGATCGGTCACCGGGCGGGCATAGTCGGCATCGTTAAACCCAACCGACGTATACAGTGATGTCAGTTCAGCCGCCGTCAGGCTGCCCCCCGCCACCGCCATCTGGGCGGCGGCAAAGCGCTGAGAGACATCGGTCTTCACGCCCAGCGCAATTGCCCGCGCCATCCACGGGGCCACATCGGTCAGCGTATTGTTCGGATATGGCCGCCCGGATTCGCGGATCATCGCCACAGTCAGCGGCGTGGGAGTCTGGAAACCGGTCAGCGGCTGCACTTTCAGGCCGGACATCTGTTCCGCCGCCCACAGGAACACCGGGTCATCGACCTTACTTTCCCGCAGCAGAGTCACCTGAATATTCGCCTGTTCCGTCCGGCCCGCACGGTACAGACAGAAGGCGGTCGCTTTCTGCCAGTACATACCGGGATAGGCGGACAGACCGCTTTCGACCGCCTTACAGGCCTCATCGACGCGGTTGTCAACCAGCAGGCTGTCAACCACGGCACGCTCCACCGCCTCGGTCCGGCCGGGACCGGTGACGGTCTTGGCCAGCGCCCGCACCGCTTCGGTCTGGCCCATGCTCAACAGGGCGGACAGACGCAGGTCGAGAAGACCGGGCTGCCCGGCACCGGCCGGGGGCTGGGCCGATGACAGCAGCAGGCGGGCAGCGATATCCTGCCGGGCCGGTGACGGTGCCGTCACCGGCAACGCCGACAAAAGACGCATCGCCACCGTGCGCGAGGTGCCGGTCCACATATCCTGCGGCAGCCCGCCGGACTTGGCAGACAGGGTGCCTACCGCCTCCGGGCTAAGGGCCGCAACATCCGTCACCGCAATCCCGTCACGGCCAGCCGTCGCCGGGGATGCCGTCACCGAAAAGGGCTGGGCCTTGACGGCAGGCTCGATCGCCCCCGGGGCCGCCGGGACGGCAAACGCCGGGGCATCCTGCTGCGGGGTGTCGGAAGATCCGGTGGCGCCGGGAAACAGCTGGATCGGGCCGGAGGATTGAGCCAGAGCCGTCCAGCCCCCTCCGGCCAGCACCGCAGCCGCAACGGCAATCGCCGTCAGAGTCCGTGTGACAGGGCGGCCACGCATCGGGGCGTCAGCGCTTGAAGCGGTCATTGGGGATCACCTTTTCCACAGAGGCTGACGGCGGCGGCATATCCCACGTTGCGAGAAAGCCGATGCCCCCCACAACCAGAATCAACACCGCGATTAATGCCGCACGAGTCATAAATGCCATGAGGTCTGCCACTCACTGTTAAAAAGGTGCCTTCCGGCCCCGATGCTATCATGCTCCCGACTGCGCCGGGAACCCCACCCCAAGGGTTTATCCGGGTCGGGCGGGCAAAAAATCCACCGACAACCCATAGAATCCGCTACTGTTTCCCCGTCTTACGCCGCAGGCATGCCGGGCATGCTGCCTGACTGCGGTTTACAGACGCACCGCCGTCGCGGTACAAGCGCCAGACACGGCCACCGGGCCCGGCGGGTGAATCTCACCTGAGAATTATGGCATTCCGGGGGCAGTTTAGCGCCGGGTTTCCCGCGGTGCAACGCATGGTACGCTCTCTCCTCCTGACCCCGGATTCCCCGCTGATGACCGATCCGCAGCCGCCGCTTCTTCCCCCGACCTTCAGCGCCATCCCGCAGCCGCTGCATAAGACCGTGACCATGGTCGGTCTGATGGGGGCGGGCAAAAGCGTGATCGGTAAACGGCTGGCCGCACGGCTGGGGGTGCCGTTCGTCGATGCGGATACCGAAATTGAAAACGCGGCGGGCTTTACCATCGCCGATTTTTTCGCCCGCTTCGGCGAGGCCGCCTTCCGTGAAGGCGAAGCCAAAGTGATCTCCCGCCTGCTGGAAGGGCCGGTCTGCATTCTGGCCACCGGCGGCGGTGCCTTCATGAATGCCAATACCCGCGCCCTGATCCGCACCTCGGCAACGTCGATCTGGCTGAAGGCCAGTCTGGATCTTCTGGTCAGCCGCACCGCCGGCCGGTCGCACCGCCCCCTGCTCAATCAGGGAGATCCCCGGGCGATCCTTGGCGACCTGATGGAACGGCGTTACCCCGTCTATGCCGAAGCCGATGTCACCGTGCCACTGGTTGACGAAAGCCCGGACGCCACCTGTGACCGCGTTCAGGCCGCGCTGGAAACCTATCTTGGTCACCCCCTGCTGATGCCCGTCCGAGGACCCTCTGAATGACTCACCAGACCCTGCGCGTTACCCTTGACGGTGATACCGCCGTTGACCGGTCCTACGACATCCTGACCGGACCGGGCCTGATTGACCGGGTCGGGGAACTGGCCCTGCCGGTGGCGCGCGGCCGCAAGGCTTTTATCCTGACCGACGAGAATGTAGCACCGCTGTATCTGGGGCGCACGGAAGCCAGCCTGACCGCCGCCGGGTTCTCCGTCCGGCACCTGACTGTCCCTGCCGGGGAGCAGAGCAAAAGCTTTTCAACGCTGGAGCAGGTGCTGACCGCAATGCTGGATGCCCGCTGCGAGCGGTCGACCCTGCTGGTTGCCCTGGGGGGCGGCATTATCGGTGATCTGGCAGGCTTTGCCGCTTCGATCCTGCTGCGCGGTGTTGATTTCATCCAGATCCCGACCACCCTGCTGTCACAGGTCGACAGCAGCGTCGGCGGCAAAACCGGCATCAACACCCGGCACGGCAAAAACCTGATCGGCACATTCCACCAGCCGCGGCTGGTGATCGCCGACACCGATACCCTCAGCACCCTGCCCCGCCGGGAAGTGCTGGCCGGGTATGCTGAAGTCGCCAAATACGGGCTGATCGACGATGCCCCGTTCTGGGACTGGCTGGAACAGAACGGCACGGATGTGGTCGCCCTGTCGCCTGCCCCGCTGGCCCTCGCGATCCACACCAGCTGTACGGCCAAAGCCCGCGTCGTCGCTGCCGACGAGACCGAAACCGGGGTCCGCGCCCTGCTGAATCTCGGGCATACCTTCGGCCACGCGCTGGAAGCGGAAGGCGGCTATGGCGGCCCGCTGCTGCATGGTGAGGCGGTGGCCGTCGGCATGGTGATGGCGTTTGATCTGTCTGCCGCCATGGGCCTGTGCCGCCGGGAGGACGCCGCCCGGGTCCGTGCCCACCTGTCCGCCGTCGGGCTGCCGGTGGTCCCGCCGAAAATCAACGGCACCGCCATGGACGCCCGCGCCCTGCTGAACCATATGGCGGGGGATAAAAAGGTGAAGGACGGCAAGGTGACCTTCGTCCTTGCCCGTGGCATCGGTGAGTCGTTCCTGAGCCCGGATGTTGACCCGGCGGATGTGCTGCGCGTGCTGGAGCAGGCTGTCACCGCCTGATCCGGCCCCTGCCGCCGCTGTCTGCCCCGGTGACCGAACCGGGTTTGCCTGTGTGATCCGTATCCGGGGGAGAGACCGGTATGCTGCTGACCCTGTCTGTGCTGTGCCTGCTGTTGGTGGTGTCCGCCATTCTCGGGATGGCCGATGCCGCCCTGTCCTCCGCCTCGCGCACCCGCCTGCAGGATCTGGAGCGGGATGGCGACGACCGGGCGGCACTGGTCAATCACCTGCTGGAATATCAGCGGGAGCGGGTCACCAGCACCCTGCTGGTTGCCACCGCACTGGTCAATACCACCGCCACAGCCCTTGCCGCAGTGGCACTGGTGCAGTGGCACCGTGGGGCCGGGCTGCCGCTGTCAGTGGCCCTGATGACCGTTCTGCTGGTGGTGCTGACCACCCTGCTGCCGCGCGCGCTGGCCCGCCGCCATGCCGTGCCGCTGGCGCTGGCCCTGACACCGTGGGTCGGCCTGCTGTCGTGGTTTTTCCGGCCGGTGGTCGCCCTGCTGCACTGGACGGTACGGGGGGCGGTCCGCACCGGTGGCACCGGACGGTTTGACGGAACCCCACCGGATGAACCGGCCCAGATGCTGGCGGACCTGCGGGGCGTCATTGACCAGCATACCGAAGACCTTGCCGACCATGCCGACGTCCGCAACGAGCGCGCCATGCTGCGCAGCGTGCTGGATCTGGCCGATGTCGGGGTCGGGGAAATCATGGTGCACCGGCGGGGTCTGGTGTCGATCGACGCCGGGCTTCCGGTCGCCGATATTCTGCAACAGGTCCTCGACAGCGCCTACACCCGCCTGCCGCTGTGGCGGGACGAGCCGGACAACATTATCGGCGTTCTGCACGCCAAGGCCCTGCTGCGGGCCGTGCAGGCGGCAGGCGGTGACCTCGACACCCTGGATGTGGCTGAAATCGCCAGTCCGCCGTGGTTTATCCCCGACTCCACCCGCCTTCTGGACCAGCTGAATGCCTTCCGCAGCCGCCGGGAACACTTCGCGCTGGTAATCGACGAATACGGCACCCTGCAAGGGGTGGTGACGCTGGAAGATATTCTGGAAGAAATCGTCGGTGACATCACCGATGAGCATGATGTCACCGTCTCCGGTGTCCGGCCTCAGCCGGATGGGTCTTACATCATCGACGGCTCGGTCACCCTCCGTGACCTGAACCGCGAATTCGACTGGGATCTGCCGGATGACGATGCCACCACTCTGGCCGGGCTGCTGCTGTACGAAACCCGGTCCCTGCCGATGCAGGGGCAGGTCTTCCTGTTCCACGGGCTGCGGTTCGAGGTGCTGCGGCGGCAGCGGAACCAGATCGTTTCCGTCAAGGTTTCAATTCTGACACGGCATGAACGCCACGCTTGATTTCCGACTTTTTTTGTCGGCATCCTGTTGGAGTGTGGCGGCGCATTCCCGGTGCATCCCCCCTCTCCTTCATGTCCGTATCCCGTGTCTCAGCCGGGGATCCCAGTCCTGTCCGCCGGTCGGCGCCGGACCCGCGGGAACATCTGCGCGAAGCTGATTTCGCGGGGAGGGCCCCATGTCGAAAATCATTCCCGATGTCATTCACGACCAGACCCTGACTCTGGTTCCCGCCGGTATGCCGGTCAGCGATGCGGCCCGGCTGATGCGGGAACGCAACATCGCTGCCGTGATGATCACCGATGGCCCGGTGCTGCAGGGGATCATGACCGAACGGGACATTACCCGGCGGGTCGTCGCCCAAGGGCTCGACCCCTCAGCCACCCCGGTCGGTCAGGTGATGACCGCCAACCCTGATACACTCGGCCCCGATGACCGCCCGCTGGATGCCCTGAAACTGATGCAGGAGCGGCAGTTCCGGCACATTCCGGTGGTCTCCGCACATGGCGGAATTCTTGGCATGCTGTCCATCCGCGATCTCTATGGCTTTGTCACTGCCGAGCTGGAAAACAATCTGCGCAGCTGCGAACTGTACGTCGCCGGGGAAAGTTACGGCGTCGGGGCCTGAAAAAACGTTCCGGATGTTGACGTCGGGGCAATCTTGACGCCCCGGCGTCGGTTCCGTATGGGGGTAAGGAGCGTTGTTTTCAGCGGAGTCTCCCCATGCCCCTGCCGCCGCCGGTTTCCCGCAAACACCTGCATACCCGCGCCATCCAGTGTACCGGCTACGAGCGGGACGACGGACTGTGGGATATTGAGGCAACCATGACCGACGTCAAAACCTACTCCTTCCCTAACCATGACCGGGGCGAGATCAAGGAGGGGGAGCCGCTGCACGGCATGGCAATCCGCATCACCGTTGACACCGATATGCTGATCCATGATGCCATTGCGGTTACGGATCATGGGCCGTTCCATATCTGCCGCGACATTGCCCCGGCTTATCAAAAGCTGATCGGGCTGCGCATCGGCAAAGGCTTTGATAAAGAAGTCCGGGCCCTGTTCGACGGCCCGCACGGCTGTACGCACCTGCGCGAACTGCTGCGCCCCCTGGCCACCACCGCCTATCAGACCATTTTTCCGGCCCGCGAACGCAAGCGCCGCAAAGAAGCGGCGACAGTCCGCCCCGGCATCCTCGATTCCTGTTATGCCCTGCGGACCGAAGGGGAGGTGGTACAGCGGGAATGGCCGGCCTTTTACACCGGTCCGGCCCCGGCTGACGGCACGACAATCGCCCGGCCCACCATTGCCGGGGGCGAGTGACCCCATAACAGAAAACCCCCGCCGGAACGCTCCGGCGGGGGTTTTCGCAGTCAGACAGCAGAGTGCCGACTTAGTAGGAGTCGCTCTCCACCTTGCCGCCGGTCAGCATCAGCACGATCACCAGCATCGCAAAGGTCATGAACACGCCAAAGTAAATCACATAGCCAAACAGGCTGAACAGCAGCGCCGAACCGGCATACATGCCGACGTAGCACAGCACCGCAACCACACCCAGCAGGGAAATCCCCAGGGTCACGCCGGTCTTGTTCCACGCATCGCGCGTCAGCACGGACGTATCTTCCGCCTTGTGACCGACAGCGCTGGTGATGACACCGAACACGCCGAGGACGGCGACGATGGCCACGATCAGCAGGACGCCGTAAGCGTTGGAGCCGGCGAGGGACGCCGCAGAGGAGCCATACAGCGCGGCGGCAGCAATGGCGGTCAGAACCGCCCCGAGCACCCAGTTCTTCATCGTTCGAGCAACTCCGTGAGTCCGGTATAACAGGCAGGACCGGTTGACGGGGGATCCGGCTGCCCGGACAGGGCCCCAGACCAAGGCGGCTGTCCAGAAGACGCCCCCGGCGGAAACATATCCCGGAACAGCATGCCACGGGCCACCACAGATGTCACACCGCAGGGCCGCTGAGGTCTATAGAATGTGTCGAAACGGGCGTCAATCCGCCTTGCTGCGGTTTTTCCCGATGAAACCCGAAAATTTTCACGGCTTTCCTGAGCGGCCATGATTTCTGCCCCGCTACGCGCTGTCCGGGTGGCCTTGCCTCCGGCTGAAACAGAGCGGAAAGAGCAGCGCGGCTCTGGTCGTACGCCTAAGACCACAGGGCATAATCCCGTTATGCCGAAAGTTATAATTTTTTCTAAATTGCTTTTACTTATAGGCCGAATGTCAGGCTTTCTGCGGTTTTGACGTCAGGCTATGGTCTGTTCCAGAGAGAAGCCCGCCGCGCGATCCCACAGGCTACTGTCAGGGGGCAGGTTCTTCGGGGGAAGATGCGCCTGTGCGCTGGAGACGCCCGGACTTTTCTCTCATCGGCGGGTACTCCGGGGGGAGGTCACCCGCCGATGTTATTTTGGGCCTGCGGCATGCGCCGCACGCCGGAATGGGGCGGGGACTCCGGGGGCAGCTCACCCGCCGATGCTCTTTCGGGCTGCGGCATGCGCCGCACGCCGGAATGGGGCGGGGACTCCGGGGGCAGCTCACCCGCCGATGCTCTTTCGGGTCTGCGGCATGTGCCGCACGCCGGGACAGCCGCCCCTATTACTCCTGACAACCGATTCCGTTTCTCTGCCGTATAGGCTAAAACCGGGGTGGATCCGCCGCCCCGGGTGATCCCTCTGTTTTCGTCGGGTCAGCCGGAGCTTCCGCGCCCGGACGAATCTGCCCTCAGGAGTCTGCCGTGGTATCCGCCCCGATTGCCCCGTCCCGCCGCCACCCCTGCGCCAGCGCCCCCGTGGCCCTGATTACCGGGGCCGCCCGCCGGATCGGACGCAGTATTGCTGAATCTCTGGCCGCCGACGGCCATACCGTTGCCGTACATTATAATGGCTCGCGTACGGAAGCAGAGGATGCCGTAGCCGCCATTGCCGCTGCCGGGGGCCGGGCAATGGCGTTTCAGGCTGATCTGCACGACGAAGACAGTATGGCTGCGCTGATCCCCGCCGTGACTGCGGCCCTTGGTCCGGTCGGGGTTCTGATCAACAACGCCTCAACCTTTGAACACGACTCCCTCAGCACCGCCACCCGCGCCAGCTGGGATCTGCATATGCAGGCCAATCTGCGCGCCCCGTTCGTACTGGCGCAGCAGATGGCGGCGGCCCTGCCGGAAGACGCCCACGGCTGCATCATCAACCTGATTGACCAGCGGGTCTGGGCCCTGACCCCTGATTTTATGACCTATACCCTGTCAAAAGCCGGGCTCTGGACGTTGACCCAGACTCTGGCGCTGGCGCTGGCACCGCGCATCCGCGTCAATGCCATCGGTCCCGGCCCGGCCCTGCCGAGCAAACGCCAGAGCGTGGAGCAGTTTTCCGCACAGGCCGCAGCCATGCCGCTGGGGCATGGGACCAATCCGGCAGAAATCGCCGAAACCGTTCGGTTTCTCCTTGCAGCCGGGTCCATGACCGGACAAATGATAGCGCTTGATGGTGGCCAGCATCTGGGCTGGGCCCTGCCGGGTGTGGATATGGCCGTGATGGCTGAGTAGCCAGCCCCGTATCCACTGCCGTTCCGACCGTTCCGGACCCCCGCACAGGCTGTCCGTTCCGCCCCCCTCCCGGAGACTTTGCGTCCGATGTCTTCCTCCCCCAGCGCCAGCGCCCCTGTTATCGCTCCGTTCCGCCCGACTTCGCCGCGCATTGCCGATGCGGCGCAGGGGCTCCGGCATGTGTTCGTCCGCGATATGGTCGTCACCTGCCTGATCGGCGTCTACGACTATGAACACACCACCCCCCAGCGGGTACGGATCAACGTCGATCTGGGTGTTCTGGAGCGGCTGAGCGCTAACGGCGATTCGCTGGATCAGGTGGTCTGCTATGAACAGATCGCCAACCGGGTGCGGGCGATGGCGCAAGACGGCCACGTCAATCTGGTGGAAACCCTGTCGGAACGCATCGCCGCCATCTGCCTGCAGGATCCGCGGGTGCGGATGGCCCGGGTGCGGGTGGAAAAGCTGGATGTCATCTCTGACGTTGCTGCGGTCGGTGTGGAAATCGAGCGGATCAGCACCCTGCCGCAGCCCTGATATCCCCAGCCCTGACTGAGCGGCTGTTCTCCTTGACGGAAGACTCGTCAGATGGGGACTCAGGTTATCCCGAAAGGCCCGACTCCTAGTATTTTGCAGTGCCGAATCGGGGTTAAGGCAAAAGTTGTTCACAGGGTGATGATCGTCTGCGTCAGTCAGCCCGCAGTGTCAAGACAGCAAAAGAGAGACTCCTCCGGAGTCTCTCTTTTTTATTATACACAATAAAAATCAATGACTTATCATTTTTGCCTGTTTTTTAGGCAAACCGGTGAGACTCTAGGAGTCCTGCGGGTGACAGGGCTTGGCACCCAGTTTCCCCACAAAGTTATCCACAGATTCGGTGGATAGCGGGGGATGACCGGCGGAGCACAGGGAACCGGCTGTATAACTCCGGTCCGGCATCAGACCTGCCCCCCTTGACCTGCCGGGGGATTTGTCCCCAAATCCCGGCCATGATGACCGAACCCCTTCCCCCTGACGCCCCCCTCCCAACCTCCCCCGGCTCTGCCCCGGCAGACGGCGCCGGCCTGACCCATGGCGTTGAGGTGATCCGCGCCACCCTGCGCACCCTGCCGGACAGCCCCGGCGTCTACCGGATGCTAAACCGCCACGGCGACGCGCTGTATGTGGGTAAGGCCAAAAGCCTGAAGAAACGGGTGGTCGCTTATACCCGGGTGGAAGCCCTGCCGCTGCGCCTGCAGCGGATGGTGCGCGAAACCGTCAGCATGGAAGTGGTGAACACCCATACTGAAGCGGAAGCCCTGCTGCTTGAATCCAACCTGATCAAGAAGCTGAAACCCCGCTACAACATCCTGCTGCGTGACGACAAATCCTTCCCCTACGTTCTGATCACCGGGGACCACGCCTTTCCGCAGATCATCAAGTACCGGGGCAACCGCGACGCTAAAGGCGAGTATTTTGGCCCCTTTGCCTCGGCCCATGCCGTCACCGAGACCCTGACCATCCTGCAGAAGGCCTTTCTGCTGCGCACCTGTACCGACAGCGTGTTCGCCACCCGCACCCGCGCCTGCCTGCTGCATCAGATCAAACGGTGCTGCGCCCCCTGTGTGGAAAAGGTCAGCGCAGAGGAATACGCGGCTCTGGTGAAACAGGCCCGCGCCTTCCTGACTGGCCACAGTCAGGAAATTCAGCAGGATCTGATCGCCCGCATGGAGGCCCACGCCGAGGCGCTGGAATTCGAGGAGGCCGCCCAGCTGCGCGACCGCCTGCGTGCCATCGCCCGGATTCAGGCCCATCAGGATATCAGTCTCGGCGATCTGGGCGATGCTGACGTGATGGCGGTGCATCAGGCGGGCGGGCAGACCTGTATTCAGGTGTTCTTTTTCCGTATGGGGCAGAACTACGGCAACCGCGCTTATTTCCCGGTTCACGCCCACGATGTTCCCGCCGGAGAGGTGCTGGAGGCCTTTGTCGGTCAGTTCTATGCCGCCCGCCGCCCGCCGGGGCGCATCCTGCTATCAGAGGCGCTGCCGAACCATGATCTGGTCCGCGATGCCCTGAAACTACGGGCAGAGCATGCTGTTGACCTGCTGGTCCCCAAGCGTGGGGATAAAGTGAAGGCGGTCGATCACGCCCTGACCAACGCGCGGGAGGCACTGGGCCGACGGCTGGCTGAGACGTCCGCCCAGAAAGCCCTTCTCGATGGCATGGTGGAGGTTTTTGCCCTGCCCCGCAGCCCGCAGCGGGTCGAGGTCTACGACAACGCCCACATTCAGGGGGCGCATGCCGTCGGCGGTATGATCGTTGCCGGACCGGATGGCTTTAACAAGGCTGCCTACCGCACGTTCAATATCCGCGACACCGACCTGACCCCCGGTGATGACTTCGGGATGATGCGCGAAGTGCTGACCCGCCGCTTCAGCCGGGCCCTGAAAGAAGACCCCGATCACGACCGGGGTCAGTGGCCGGATGTGGTCCTGATCGACGGCGGCAAGGGCCAGCTGTCGGTGGCGGAGGCGGTGTTTGCCGCCCTTGGCATCCCCCTCAGCGGCGAGGGGTCGGTGGCCCTGATCTCCATCGCCAAGGGGCCGGACCGGAACGCCGGGCGGGAAGTCTACCACCAGCCGGGACGGGCCCCCTTCACCCTGCCCCACACTCACCCTGTGCATTACTTCCTGCAACGGCTGCGGGATGAGGCTCACCGCCACGCCAACGGAACCCATCGCAGCAAACGGTCGCGGGCACTGGGGGTCTCCAGGCTGGATGCCCTGCCCGGAATCGGCCCGCGCCGGAAAAAAGCCCTGCTGCATCATTTCGGTTCCGCCAAAGGGGTGGAGGACGCCGGGCTGACCGATCTGCAGGCGGTGGACGGGATCAGCGCCGCTCTGGCAAAAAAAATCTATGACCACTTTCATCCGGGCGGTTAGACTGCCTGCAGGTGTCCGCCCCCGGCACTGGCTGCCGGTTCCCGTGCCTGCAGGGCAGAAAACCGGCTGTAATTTGAGGTGATGTGGTGTTCAGTCTGCCCAACTTGCTGACCATGTTCCGGATCGTGGTGATTCCGCTGCTGGTCGCGGCGTTTTACCTCGACAGCCCGGAAGTGCGGTGGGCGTCGCTGGCCCTGTTTTCCGCCGCCGGAATCTCAGACTTTTTTGATGGCTGGCTGGCCCGGCGCTGGAACAAGGTCTCCGCCCTCGGGCGGTTTCTTGACCCGATCGCAGACAAACTGCTGGTCGCCTCCATTCTGCTGATGCTGGTCGCTTTTGACCGGATGGGGCCGTGGTCCGTGCTGCCGGCACTGGTGATCCTCTGCCGCGAAATCCTTGTCTCCGGCCTGCGGGAATATCTGGCGGAACTGAAAGTCGGGATGCCGGTCACCAAACTGGCGAAGTGGAAAACCGCCGTGCAGATGGTCGCCCTGCCGCTGCTGATGGTCGGCGATGCCGCCCCGGCATGGATCCCGGCCCGGGATCTGGGGGAAGTCACCCTGTGGGCCGCCGCGATCCTGACCGGCATCACCGGCTACGATTACCTGAAGGCGGGCCTGCGCCACATGGCTGCATCCGATGCGGCCTCTGGCCAGTGACCCCCGTGCAGCACCCGGCCCGGAGGCCGTCCCTATGAAGGTTCTTGGTTTCACCGGCCCTTCCGGCAGCGGCAAGACAACCCTGCTGGTCAAGCTGCTGCCCCTGTTCCGGGCGGCAGGGCTGACTGTCTCGACCGTCAAACATACCCATCACACCGTCGACCTCGACCAGCCGGGGAAGGACACCTATGAGCACCGGATCGCCGGGGCGGAGGAGGTGGTTCTGGCCTCGACCGCCCGCTTCGTGATCCAGCATGAATACCGAGATGCCGACGAACTGCCGCTGGATGCGCTGCTGGCGCGGATGGCTCCGGTCGATCTGGTGCTGGTGGAGGGGTTCCGCCCCTATCCCCAGCCGAAAATCCTGATTCACCGGGCAGCATCCGGCAAACCGATGCCGGATCCGGCGACTCTGGCCGGGCTGATTGCCATCGCCAGCGACACCGCGCTGCCGGATGCCCCGGTGCCGGTGCTGCCGCTGAATGACCCGCAGACCGTCTGCGCCTTTGCTCTGCGGGCCCTGTCTCTGCCTGCCCTGCCCTGCGACCAAGGAGCCTGACATGGATCTGTTCTACTTCGCCTGGCTGCGGGAAAAGGTCGGAACCGGCAGCGAGCAGCGGACCCTGCCCGCCGACATCACCACCGTCGCCGCACTGGTTGAGTGGCTGAAGACGCAGAGCCCCGGCCATGCCGCCGCCTTTGCCGATCCCGCTCTTGTCCGGGTTGCCGTCAATCAGGATCACGCCGGTCTGGATGCCATCGTGACCGACCGTGACGAAGTGGCCTTCTTTCCGCCCGTCACCGGCGGCTGAAAGGGGCAGCGATGATCCACGTCCAGACTGAGGACTTTGACGCCGGGGCTCTGCTCAACGGCCTGCTGAACGATCCTGCCGCCGGGGCGGTGGCAACCTTTACCGGTACGGTCCGCGATGACAGCGGGACCCTGACCGCCCTGACGCTGGAACATTACCCCGGAATGACCGAAAAGCAGCTTCAGGCGCTGGAAGACGACGCCCGTCGCCGCTGGCCGCTGTCGGACGTGGTGATCATTCACCGGTATGGCCGCCTGATCCCCGGGGACCGTATTGTTTTCGTCGGCACCCGCGCGGCCCACCGTGCCGATGCCTTTGCTGCCTGTGAATTTCTGATGGACTGGCTAAAGACCCGTGCCCCCTTCTGGAAGCAGGAGCAATACGGAGACCGCCAGACGTGGGTGGAGGCGAAAGCCAGTGATGACACCGCCGCCGACCGCTGGAGCTGATCCGCACGGGCATCCGTCGCCGGTGCCCCCCCGCAAACAGACCGACCGCCACGCTATGGCGGCGGTGCTGCCCTTTGCCCTGGCGGGAACAGGGCCGCATGTGCTGCTGGCAACGCCCGGGGATTCCGGGCTCCGGCATCGCCTGCATGCAGAGCACCCGGACATGCTGCAGACGATGTTTGACCCGCAGACCGTACGCTGGGGCGCTTTTGCGGACGATCCGCCCCCACGCCGGGTCGATCTGGTGATTGACCCGGACCGGTTGCCCTGGCCTGATGCCAGCCTGACCGCCATGGTCGGCGTTGATGTGCTGGCCCGCCTCCGCCGCCCGGCCCGCCTGCTGGCCGAAACCGGGCGGGTCCTGCGCCCCGGTGGCCGTCTGGCACTGGTCGAACCGTGGCTTGGGCCCTGGGGCCAGCTCCTGCACCGCCTTATCCACCGCCAGCGGGTCAGCCCCGGCCTTGACCCGTGGTTCTGTGCCAGCCCGGATCGGGGATACCGCGCGGGCACCGCTGTCACCTGCCTGCTGAAACGCCGGGATGAACTGACCCGTCATGCCCCCGGCCTGCTTCTGACCCTGTGTGAGCCTTTCGGTGGGCCATCAGACCTGTGGCGGCAGGCAACCCCGCGCTGGCTGGAGCGGGAAGACCGCTGGCCGCGCTGGCTGCGGCGGATCATGGGCAGCCGGGTGCTGCTGGTGCTGGAACGTCAGTAACCCCTCAGCCTCGGACGGCTAACGAAGGACAGGCCGCCCCCGGTTAAAAGACGCTCCGGATAAAAAACACCTCAGACAAAAAAACACCCCGGATCAGGCTGATCCGGGGTGTTTTGTTCTTTATGTCCTGCTCGCGGACCCGCTTTGGCCTCAGGTGGCCGGGCGGTTGTCGATCAGGTCATCCACAACGGTCGGATCCGCAAGGGTCGAGGTGTCGCCCAACGCCCCGAAATCGTTCTCGGCGATCTTGCGCAGAATACGGCGCATGATCTTACCGGAACGGGTCTTCGGCAGCCCCGGGGCCCACTGGATCACATCCGGGCTGGCAATCGGGCCGATTTCAGTCCGGACCCAGCCAACCAGTTCCTTCCGCAGGGCTTCCGTCGGCTCTTCACCGGCGACCAGGGTGACATAAGCATAGATGCCCTGCCCCTTGATGTCGTGCGGATAGCCGACCACCGCCGCTTCGGCGACCTTCGGGTGAGCAACCAGAGCCGACTCGACTTCAGCAGTGCCCATCCGGTGACCGGACACGTTGATCACGTCATCGACGCGGCCAGTGATCCAGTAATAACCGTCTTCATCGCGGCGGCAACCGTCACCGGTGAAGTAATAGCCCTTGTAGGTGGTGAAATAGGTCTGCACGAAGCGTTCGTGGTCACCATACACCGTCCGCATCTGGCCCGGCCACGACTCGGCGATGCACAGGTTGCCTTCGGTGGCGCCGGACAGTTCGTTGCCTTCGGCATCGACCAGCAGCGGCACCACGCCGAAGAACGGACGGGTCGCCGACCCCGGCTTCAGGGCGGTGGCGCCCGGCAGCGGGGTAATCAGGATCCCGCCGGTCTCGGTCTGCCACCAGGTGTCAACGATCGGGCAACGGCTGTCCCCGACCACACGGTGATACCACAGCCACGCTTCCGGGTTGATCGGCTCACCGACCGAGCCGAGCAGACGCAGCGACTTGCGGCTGGTGCGCTTCACCGGCTCTTCCCCTTCGCGCATCAGCGAGCGGATGGCGGTCGGGGCGGTATAGAAGATGGAGACGCTGTGCTTGTCGATCACGTCCCAGAAACGCGACACCGACGGATAGTTCGGCACGCCTTCAAACATCAGGGTGGTGGCACCGTTGGCCAGCGGACCATAGACGATGTAGGAGTGACCGGTCACCCAACCCACATCCGCCGTACACCAGTAAATGTCCCCGTCCTTGTAATCAAAGACGTACTGGTGGGTCATCGAGGCATAGACCAGATAACCGCCGGAGGTGTGCAGCACGCCCTTCGGCTTGCCGGTGGAGCCGGAGGTGTACAGAATGAACAGCGGATGTTCCGCATCCAGCTCTTCCGGCGGGCAGTCAGCAGACGCCGCGGCGACCACATCATGGTACCACACATCACGGCCTTCGGTCATCGCGACCGACCCGCCGGTCCGCTTGACCACCACCACCGAGGTCACCGACGGGCAGGTTTCCAGCGCCTTGTCGGCATTGGCCTTCAGCGGCACCTTGCGACCGCCACGCAGCCCTTCGTCAGAGGTGATCAGCATCACGCATTCAGAATCCTGAATGCGGTTGGACAGGCTGTCCGGCGAGAAGCCGCCGAAGACGATCGAATGCACCGCGCCGATCCGGGCGCAGGCCAGCATGGCCACCGCCGCTTCCGGGATCATCGGCAGATAGATGCAGACGCGGTCGCCCTTCTTGACGCCCTGCGCCTTCATGGCGTTGGCGAAGCGGCAGACACGGGCGTGCAGATCGCGGTAGGTGATGTTCTCACTTTCCGACGGATCATCCCCTTCCCAGATAATCGCGGTCTGGTCGCCACGCGTGGCGAGGTGACGGTCAAGGCAGTTGGCCGAGACATTCAGGGTACCGTCATGGAACCAGCGGATATGCACATCATGCGGATCGTAGGAGACATCCTTCACCTGGGTGTAGGGCTTGATCCAGTCGACACGCTGACCGTGCTCAGCCCAGAACCCGACGGAGTCCTTGACCGAACGGTCATACATTTCAAGGTATTTGGCATTATCGATCAGCGCGGTCTTGGCGATCGCTTCGGGAACCGGGAACACATTGGCGTCCATGAGAGGGTGTCTCCTTCAGTCATCCGCATGACCTGTGCCGCCACAGGCGCGGCAGCACGGGTCCGTTTCTGCAACCCGCAGGGAGACTGTGGCGAAGGACCCGGAAAGAACGGCCTGCCCCCGGCTTACAGCCAAAGCGGCGGCGGATCCTGACAGACCGGCCCCATACACCGGAGCGTGTTCCCGCGTTCCCCATGCACCGGCCCCCTGTGGGGTGGTTTGTCTGCCGGGGTCTATCCGGAAACGGCCGCGACGGCCTCCCTGATTGTTCTTGATCCCACCTCTTTCGGGTAGTGTCGCCGAACATATTAGGGAAAGTCCGGCGGGTTGTCACGGGCTATGCCACCCTCCGTCACGAAAGTTTCCGTCCCGGAAGGCCTGTCTGACGCAACGTCCGTATCAAAACCGGCTGTTTGCCCCCGAAAAAACAACCGGGGGGAGGCACCCTGCGGCACCTCCCCCCTGATCGGGTAACCTTGTGGTACGGGGTGGATCAGGCCATCCAGTCCGGGGTCTGTTCCAGCGCCAGCATTTCATCCAGGGTCGGGCGGCGGCGGATCACCGCAAACTGATCCCCCTTCACCAGTACCTCGGGAATCAGCGGCCGGGTGTTGTACTGGTTGGACATTGACGCGCCATAGGCCCCCGCCGTGCGGAAGGCGATCAGATCTCCGGCGGCCAGCACCGGCAGGCGGCGCTGCTTGGCGAAGATGTCGCTGGTTTCGCAGACCGGGCCGACCACATCATAAGCGATCTGTTCGGCCCCGGCTTCCGGCTGGGCCACCGGAACAATACCGTGGAACGCATCGTACATCGCCGGGCGCATCAGGTCGTTCATCGCCGCATCGACGACGGCAAAGGTCCGGGTGCTGCCTTCTTTTACATAAATCACTTCCGACACCAGCACCCCGGCATTGCCGACAATCAGACGGCCCGGTTCGCAGGTGATCGAACAACCCAGATCCCCCAGCGTCCGCTTGACGATCGCGGCATATTCCGGCGGCGGCGGCGGAATGTCATTGCCATCCTCGTACGGCACCCCCAGACCACCACCCAGATCGAGGCGGGAAATCTGAATCCCGTCGGCCCGCAGAATCGCCACCAGATCCCGCACCCGCAGGAAGGCGGCCTCAAACGGCTTCAGGCTGGCAATCTGGCTGCCGATATGAATGGCAATGCCCTTGACATCAATCCCCGGCAGGCTGGCTGCCCGCTTGTAGATGGCATGAGCCGCCGTCCACTCGACCCCGAACTTGGTTTCCTTATTGCCGGTGGTGATTTTCTCATGCCCGCCCGCGCCGACGTCGGGGTTCACCCGCAGAGCAATCGGGGCACGGAGACCACGGGCGACCGCCACCGCATTCAGCAGTTCCAGCTCCGGCGCTGATTCGACGTTGATCTGATGGACCCCGGCCTCCAGCGCCTGCTCCAGATCATCGGCGGTTTTGCCGACACCGGAGTAGATGATACGACTGGCCGGAATGCCTGCCCGCATCGCCACCTGCATCTCCCCGACCGAAACCACATCTGCCCCGCAGCCGAGATTGGCCAGCGTCCGCAGCACGGCCTGATTGCTGTTGGCTTTCACGGCGAAACAGACCGCCCCGTTCACCTCTGCCAGCGAATCGCGGAACACGGTGTAATGGCGTTCCAGCGTTGCCGTAGAATACACATAAAACGGGGTGCCGACCGCCTCAGCGATCTGGGTCAGGGAAACATCTTCGGCGTGCAGCACACCATTACGGTAATCAAAATGATGCATGACGGCAGTCAATCCGGTTGGGGGGTCTGAAACAGATCGCGGAGATCAGGAACGGGGATAGGGTTTGTTATAGGTTGCCCCGTCGGGAGGGATCGGCTTGCCCTTGCGCCCGCAGGCCGAGAGGGACCCGGCGGCGACCGCAATCACCGCCAGCGTCAGAACCAGCCGCACAAGCGCGGAAGAGCGGTTCATGCCTCAACCCTCCAGAAAGCGGGCTTTGGCCCGGGCCACCTGCTCCGCCACATTGGCCGGGGCAGTGCCACCGTAGGACGTGCGGCTGGCGACGGAATACTCGACCGACAGCACCTTCATCGCTTCCGGGGTGATCCGCGCCTCGATGGTCTGCAGGTCGGCCAGCGACAGATCCTCCAGACCGACATCGCGCTGTTCGGCCATCTTCACGATCGACCCCGCAACGTGGTGGGCATCCCGGAACGGCATGTTCAGCGCCCGCACACACCAGTCGGCAATATCGGTGGCGGTGGTGAACCCGGCACCGGCAGCAGCGCGCAGACGGTCAACATTGGCGGTCAGTTCGGCAATCATGCCAGTCATCGCCAGCAGCGACAGATCCAGCGTGTCGGCCACCTCAAACACCGGCTCCTTATCGTCCTGCATGTCCTTGGAGTACGCCAGCGGCAGCCCCTTCATCACGATCAGCAGGGCGTTGAGATCACCGATCACCCGACCGGCCTTGGCGCGGATCAGCTCCGCCGCATCGGGGTTGCGCTTCTGCGGCATGATCGAGGAGCCGGTCGAATATCCGTCCGGCAGGCGCACAAAGCGGAACTGGGCTGAGGTCCAGATCACCAGCTCTTCAGCCAGACGCGACAGATGCACGCTGGTGATGGCGGCAGTGCTCATGTATTCCAGCGCGAAATCGCGGTCCGACACACCATCGAGCGAATTGGCCATCGGGCGGTCAAAGCCCAGCTCTGCCGCTGTCATAAAGCGGTCAATCGGGAAGCCGGTTCCGGCCAGCGCCGCTGACCCCAGCGGGCATTCATTCATCCGCTTCCGGGCATCCGCAAAGCGGCTGAGATCACGGCCGAACATCTCGACATAGGCCAGCATATGATGGCCGAAGGTCACCGGCTGGGCAGCCTGCAGATGGGTGAAGCCCGGCATCACGGTTGCGGCATGCTGTTCCGCCTGCCCGATCAGTGCGGCGATCAGGGCCTTCAGCTGGGCCTGAGCCCGGTCCGTGGCATCCCGCACCCACAGACGGAAGTCGGTGGCAACCTGATCATTGCGCGACCGGGCGGTATGCAGGCGGCCAGCCGGTTCACCGATCAGGTCTTTCAGGCGGCTTTCCACATTCATGTGGATATCTTCCAGCGCGGTCTTGAACTCGAAGACGCCGCTTTCAATTTCCTGTTCCACCTGCGCCAGACCGGTCAGAATGGCATCCCGGTCCGCATCGGAAATCACGCCCGCCGCCGCCAGCATCTTGCAATGGGCGCGCGAGCCAGCGATATCCTGCCTGTACAGGCGCTTGTCAAACCCGATGGAGGCGTTGATCGCCTCCATGACGGCTGACGGGCCGGACTCGAAACGGCCTCCCCAGATGCTGCTGGTGGAGGAGGCGGAGGAAGAGGACGTGGTCATGATGCTGCGGCTACCCGGCTGGAACACGGCAAAGACTAAGGTGCGGGCCCTGCGGACCGCAGGCACCCTGCGGGCGATTTTGACCATTACGGCCACACTTGCAACCCCGCAGGCGGTCCGGGCGGAACAAATTGTCAGCACGGATGGTACACCGGCCTGCTCCGCCGAGGCCGATAAGATGGGGATCCGCATGCTGGGTGTGCTGATGGAAACCACGCCCCCGTGCCGCCATGATGCCCCGCAGGTCACCGACCGGGCGGGACAGCCGGTCAGCCTCGACCTGTGGCGCGGCAAGGTCATTCTGGTCAATCTGTGGGCCACATGGTGCCAACCCTGCCTGAAGGAAATGCCGTCACTGATGGACTTGCAGCGGACCCTTGGCAGCGAGCGCTTTCAGGTGGTGGCCATCAGTCAGGATCTGGGCGGAGCCCGGCAGGTTGACCCGTATCTGGCCCGGAACGCCCTGACCGGGCTGGATGTCCTTCTGGACCCGAAGGGCAGCGCCGGTAAAGCCTTCCATGCCCCCGGCCTGCCGGTCAGCATCCTGCTTGATCCTCAGGGGCGGCAGATTGCCCGCCTGACCGGAGAAGCGGACTGGACCAGCCCGAAAATCGTTGACCGCCTGAAAGAGCTGATTAACGCCGCCAGCCGTTAACCGATGACGGGCGGGGCCTCCCTCAGTGAGATGAGGTCCCGTCGTCCCGCACCGCGCCGGGCACGGACAGAAGCACATCGATACGGGCTACCAGTGCCGGAGAAATCCGGGTTCGGTTGAAAGCGAAATGGATCGGCCCGTTGTCAATCAACACCCCCGGATGCTGCTCCAGCGTCAGAGGGGGAACCGCGGAACGGGCCAGACTGTCAGCCGTCATCACATCCATCAGATAGCCATCGACCCGCCCGATGGCGACGAGGGCCGGGGTATCGGCGCCCTGCACCTCGGTCACATGAGCCCGGAACTGCGGACGGGACATCAGGCGGAGAAACTCATCCCCATAGTAAGCCCCGGCAGTGACCCCCAGCCGGAACCGCAGGAACTCTATCTCTGCCAGCGAGGACAGCGGATAGACCCGGCTGTCACCGGGGCGGACAAACAATCCGATCCTTTCCCGTCGGTATGGGGCGCTGAACCGGGCGATGCCCTCCCGGTCCGGCGTCGCGGAAATACCGGCCACCATATCGACAACGCCCCGCTCAAGGAGTGACATCACCCGGGGCCAGCCGATCACCACAAACTCATGTGCACAGCCTGCGGCGGCAATCACCCGGCGGGCAGCCTCAACATCAATCCCTTCCGCCAGTCCGTCAGAGCCGGTGTACTGATAGGGGGGCCAGTCAGGAAGATAGCCGATGCGCACACGCTCCGGACAATCCGCCGCAGCCTGTGCGACAGAGGGCAGTCCCCCTGTGAAGATGAAGGCAAGAACGGAGAGCAGCGACACCACAAGCGCAAAACTCGTATGATCAGAAACAGACGGATGCAGGCAGACCCGGCCTGAAGGCCGAACATTCCGGTTGCAGGGTCTCATCCCTCACCCCTTTCTGCCCACGGCCCGACAGCGCCGCCGCCCTGCAGCAGGCCTGCAGGCATAGATCCCGTCACTGCACGGCCTCCGCGGTCACAGACCGGGCAGAGATCCTCTGATTGACACGGTCAATCAAGCCCTGCGGCACCGTCAGCCTGCTGAACATGAACAGCACAGGTCCATTGTCGATGGTGACCGCCGGATGCCGCACCAGCCGCATGGAGCGGGACACCGATGCATTATACGCCGAGGCCGTGCCGGTATCGAGCAGATACCCATCAACCCTGCCGATCGACACCAGCCCCGGCTGTTCAACCCCACGGACCAGTACCACCTGCCTGCGAAAATCAGGGAGGGTCATCAGGTCGGCGACCTCCGGCCCATACAGGGCATCCGAATTCAGCGCCAGACGGAACCGCATCGGCCCGACATCCCGCAGGGACGTCAGCGGAAACGCCTCCCCCTCGCCCATCCGGACATAAAGCGCAAACTCTTCACGGCGGTAGGGGGCGCTGAACAGGGCATAGGTCGCCCGTTCGGCACTGAACGAGGCCCCCGGCAGGGCATCAATCACCCCCCGTTCCAGCAACAGCAGAGCCCGGGGCCAGCCCACGGCGACAAACTCCGGCTGACACCCGGCAGCCTGCACCACGTCCCGCGCGGTCTCGATATCAAAGCCGCTCACGGCCCCGTCCGCTGAGGCACCCTGATACGGGGCCCGGCCCGGCAGATAGCCGACCCGCAGCGGACGGAGGCAGCCGTCACCGTCATAAAGACCGGCCGGTTGACCCGCGGGAAAGGGATCAGCAGAGGCGGCAGACGGCGACAGGACTGTCGACAGCAGAGCAGCCACAAGCCAGAACAATACGCATACAGTCCGATTGATCGACATCTGGCGCTGATCGTCCCCCTTCAGCGTCTCTGCCCCCGATGCGCCCCCACACAGGACAGGTTAGAAGAGCAGGATACCACAGGTCCCGATCACCTATGCATATACACTTTGCCAAATATGCACTTTTTAACTGTTTTCCCCTCTACAAACCCTTTGTTCACAGGTGCGGGCATTCGACTGTTATCAGTCAAACCCCTTCAGCCGGTCCAATGCCCGGCGGTCTTTTTTGGTTGGCCGCCCTTCGCCGCCGGGCCGGAACTCACTGAGGAAGCCGGTCAGACGCTCGGCCTCAGCGGTTTCTGCATACAGGGTCTGGGCCTCCGGGGCCGGGCCACGCCGCACCCCCAACGCCAGAACCCGCAGAAACCGCCGGTATGGCCCCAGCACCACAACCAGCTCATCCCCGACCTTGACGGTCGTGGAAGCCTTGCTGACCGGCTGACCGTTCAGGCGGACATGACCGCTCTCGCACAGGTCCTGCGCCAACCCACGGGTTTTGACGAAGCGGGCAAACCACAGCCATTTATCCAGACGCAACCTGACGGCGGAATCCGTCATCTCACGGCTCCTTCTGCCGGGGATTTCTTGGGTTTACGGCGACGGCGGCGGGCCGTTACCAGTTTTTCCACGCCGTCAACTCCGTCGGCGGATGGCAACGCCGGCACACCGGACGGACGGGGTTTCCGCCGCCGCTTCTTCCGGGGCGGAAGGCCACCCTCCTCCGTCTGTTCCGATACCGGAGGCGGCGGGGGTGACGGGGGTAACGCCTTCTCCCGCAACTGCTCCTTCAGCAGGGCAAAGGGGCTGTCCGCCATCGGCCGGGCGCGCCCGGGCCGTGAGGGTTTTCGGGGCGGACGCCCCGCCTGCCCCCGTTCAGCCCGTCCCGGTAGAATCAGAACTGCTGAGGCATCAGCCCGGGCAATAAACCCCAGAGCGCTGAGAACATCGGCCACCGCCGCAGCCGGCGCACTGAGAATCGCCAGAGCAGCCCGATCCAGCGGTGCCTCCTGCGGGGCCACCCCGGTGTCCGGATCGACCCTGTGCTGTCGTAAGGCTGCCCGGGCAGCAGCCGCCAGACGTTCCTGCGCATCCAGACGCACCGCCCACCCCCCGGCCAGCGGAAAGCCGATTGCGGCATGGAACGCGGCATCATGCCCGGCCAGCGGGGCGAACAGCATCGCACCATCCCGGATCACCGCCGGGACCTGACCGGCCGCCACGCCCAGCAGGACCGCCCGCAGTCGCACAGCCGCAGGCTTCAGCAAGGTCGGCACAAAGACCCGCAGGGTGCCGAACCGCAGACCCAGACGGGTCAGGGCCCGGCGGTCTGCCTCGGTCAGGGTTGCCAGCAGCGGGCGCACAGCCCGTTCCGGGCAGGACCCCAGCCCCTCACGGACCTGATACAGCACACCCCGGGCCGCTGCCGTCAGCTCCGCCCCGGTCTCATCCAGCAAGGGCGACAACTCTTCCTTCAGGTGGGCAAGAAGCCACTGGCGCAGCCGCGACCGCACCTGATCGCGCTGGCCACCATCCAGAAAACCATCGCCTGTTACCTCAACATCGGGCCGCAACACCTCCGGCCCCGGCACCAGCCGCGCCACCTCAGCCCCCCGCCATAGCAGGCGCCCCTGCGGCGACAGGGCAATCATCTCATCATCCGCCTGTGCCAGATCCTGCACCCGGCGGCTGATCTCCCCCCGCAGGGCTTTGCTGGCGGCATTCATCACCGCCCGGTCAGCCATCCGGCTTTCCCCCTTTTCGGGGATGAACGTCAGACCTTCCAGGGTGCCGACGGCGTGGCCTTCCACGCTGACCTGATCGCTGCGCGATACCGAGGCCAGCAACGGCCCGCCCTGCTGCAGACGCTTGGCCAGCACACTGGTCCGCACATCCACAAAGCGCTGGGTCAGACGGTCATGCAGGGCATCGGAGAGGGAATCCTCAATCCGGCGGGCGGTATCCTGCCAATGCCGGGCATCCTCCAGCCAGTCTGCCCGCTGACCGACATAGGCCCACACCCGGATCGCGGCGATCCGGTCAATCAGGGTGTGCATATCACCGTCAGTCCGGTCCAGCGCCGCCAGATGCCCGGCAACCCAATCGGTCGGCAGGCGGCGGGGGCCGGTGGCCAGATGACGGAAAATCTGTCCCAGCAGGCGTGCATGGTTCTGTGCCGTCAGTTTGCGGAAGTCAGGGATCTGACAGACATCCCACAGCAGCTTCACCCGGTCGATTCCCCGGGTCAGATCGCGGATATCTGCATCCTGCGCCAGCGTTTCCAGCGCAATCTGGTCATCTGCCGGACGGGTGCGGATCAGCCCCGGCGTGTCGGAAAGACGGGCCAGCGACCCCAGCAGGGCCTCGACACTGGTGAAGCGCAGATCAGCATTCCGCCAGAACAGACCGCGCAGGGGCGGAAACGTATGCTCTTCCACCTGCTCAATCAGATCGGGATCAATCTCACCGGCATCACCGGTGGTCCCGAAGGTGCCGTCGTTCATATGCCGTCCGGCCCGCCCGGCAATCTGTGCCACTTCGCTGGAGGTCAGGTCACGCGGCACCCGACCGTCAAATTTGCGCAGAGCGGCAAAGGCCACATGGTCAATATCCATGTTCAGCCCCATGCCGATGGCATCCGTCGCAACCAGATACTCAACATCGCCCGACTGATACAGCGCGACCTGAGCATTGCGGGTGCGCGGGCTAAGGGCCCCCAGCACGACAGCAGCCCCACCGGACTGACGGCGGATCAACTCGGCAATCGAATAAACATCAGCGGAGGAGAACGCCACCACCGCCGACCGTCGCGGCAGACGGGTCAGCTTGCGCGGCCCGCTATAACTGAGGCTAGAAAACCGGGGCCGGGTCACAAACTCAACCCCCGGCACCAGCTGCCGGATCAGCGGGCGGATCGTCTCTGAGCCCAGAAACATCGTCTCGGCCCGCCCCCGCGCCCGCAACAGGCGGTCCGTAAAGATATGGCCCCGGTCAGGGTCGGCGGCGAGCTGGATCTCGTCAATCGCCAGAAACTCAACGGCCCGGTGCAGGGGCATCGCCTCCACCGTACAGACAAAATACCGGGGATTGGGAGGCAGGATCTTTTCCTCCCCCGTGATCAGGGCAACCGCCCCTGCCCCCTTGAGCTTGACGATCCGGTCATAGTTTTCCCGCGCCAGCAGCCGCAGCGGAAAACCGATCATGCCGCTGGCATGACCCAGCATGCGTTCAATCGCCAGATGGGTTTTGCCGGTGTTGGTCGGACCAAGAACGGCGGTGATCCGGGCATCGGACCCAAGGGAAGAAACAGAGCTCATCATACCCTATCAGGTCGGGTATCCGGCAGACTTTGGCAAGGGGAAACTCTGTGACGGCGGTCAGATCTGCCGCAGGGCCTCGGCCAGCCGGGCCAGCGGGGCACAGACACTGCGGCTGGCCCGTTTCAGATGACCGCCCGCCTCCTGCCTGAAACCGGCCTGCTGCAGCAGAATGCCCAGCCGCAGATCATCCAGATCCGGACGGTGCGTGTGGCACTGGCGGACAGCCGCCGCCGTGCTGAAAGCCCCGGAGCGGGGCAGCGGGGCAGGCAGGGTCTGTTCCGGCACCTGCTCCAGATACAGGGCGGCCCGGCTGTACTGACCATGCAGATACAGCGCGGTCGCCCGCAGCATCAGGGCGGTGGCGGCCTGATCAGGGGCCATATCACAGGCCCGCTGTGCCAGATCCGACGCCCGCAGGGCCTCTTCCGCCCAGCTGCGGCGCACGATTTCTTCTGCCGGAAGACTGCGGTAGCGGTGCACCGCCTCGCTGGCCTGCGTCAGGGCCGCATCGCAACGGGTCTGGGTCAGTTCCGCCAGCCGGGCAGACCCGCCACGGCTGGTCAGGGCCGCCACGGTCTGCCCGCCTGATACCCCGGATGAAGCCGGTGGAACCACCAGTGAGGCCGTGGCGGACGGGGCCGGGGTGGCCGCCACCGGCGTCACAGCCGGACCAGTGGCCGAAACCGGAGTCGTCAGCGGGCGGGTCACCGGCCCGTCAGTGCGCAGGGCCGGGCCCGATGCAGACGGGCCGTCAGCCGCCAGACCGGCCAGCGCATCGGGTGACTGCGGAGCCCCCGAACAGGCCCCCAGCATCAGCGCCAGCACCCCGGTCAGGCCTGCCGTGCGCACTGCCCGGGCGGTTCCCGCCGCGCATCGCAGCCATACCGTCATCTGAGATCCCCTCTTATAACCCTGATCCGGCATCCTGATCCGGGAATGCCGCAGCCAGCAGCGCCCGGGTATACGGGTGACGCGGGGCCGCGAACACCGCCTCGGTTTCGCCGTCCTCCATCACCTCGCCCCCGCGCATCACTAGCAAACGGTGGGCCAGTACCCGCACCACACGCAAATCGTGGCTGATGAACAGGTACGTCAGACGGTAACGCCGCTGCAAGTCCCGCAGAAGGGAAATAATCTGCGCCTGTACGGTCAGGTCCAGCGCACTGGTCGGCTCATCCAGCACAATCAGGCGCGGACGCAGGATCAACGCCCGGGCAATCGAGATCCGCTGGCGCTGGCCGCCGGAAAACTCATGCGGATACCGGTCCTGACTGTCGGTTGGCAGCCCCACCTCTTCCAGCACGGCCGCCACCTGCGCCCGGATCTCGGCTTCGGGCAGGGGGTCATGCAGGCGCAGGCCTTCAGCAATGATCTCGCCGACGCTCATCCGCGGGCTGAGGGACCCAAACGGATCCTGAAACACCACCTGCATATCCCGGCGCAGGGCCCGCAGGGCCGGACGGGGCAAGGTCATCAGATCAGACCCGGCGAATACCGCGCGCCCGCCCAGATCCCCCTGCACCAGCCGCAGCAGGGCCAGAGCCAGTGTGGTTTTTCCTGACCCGGATTCGCCGACCACCCCCAGAGTCTCGCCCTGCCGCAGCCGGAACGAGACGCCGTTGACGGCACGGATATGGTCGGTCACCCGGCGGAACAGCCCCCCCCGCACGGGAAACCACACCTTCAGGGTTTCCACCGCCAGAACATCTTCCGCATCCTCCGCCACCGGCACCGGCTGGCCGGACGGGTGCGAAGCCAGAAGATGGCGGGTATAGGCATGCTGCGGATCGGCAAACAGGGCAGCGGTGTCGCCGCTTTCAACAATCTGCCCCCCCTTCATCACACAGACCCGCCCGGCAAACTGGCGGACCAGTGTCAGATCGTGGGTAATGAACAGCACCGCCATCCCGATCCGCCGCTGCAGATCCCGCAACAGATCAAGGATCTGCGCCTGAATTGTCACATCCAGCGCCGTCGTCGGCTCGTCTGCGATCAGCAGATCGGGGGAATTGGCCAGCGCCATGGCAATCATGACCCGCTGGCGCTGCCCACCGGAGAGTTCATGCGGCAGGGCATTCAGCCGTTTTTCTGGGTTTGGCAGGCCGACCAGCGTCAACAGCTCCACCACCCGGGCCCGCAGGGCCGGACCACGCAGCGGCTGATGCAGACTGACCGCTTCCTCCACCTGCTGCCCGATGCTGTGCAGCGGGTTCAGGCTGGTCATCGGCTCCTGAAACACCATACCGACACGATTGCCACGCACCGTCTGCAGCACCGGCAACGCCGCCCCGACCATCTCCGTTCCCAGAACGGAAACGCTCCCTGACAGGGTAACACCAGACGGCGGGAGGAGTTGCAGCACCGACAGGGCGGTCACCGATTTCCCGGATCCGGACTCCCCGACCAGCGCCAGCGTCTCGCCGCGCCGAATCGTAAAACTGACATCCCGCACCGCCTGCACGCCGGACCGGAAAGTCACCGACAGGCCGGACACCGACAGCACGGTCTCCCCACCATCCCCACCGAAAGCGGACGGAAAAACAGAAGAAGTCATTCCGGGCTCCTCAGCGCAGGGTCTTGCGGGGATCGAAGGCATCGCGCACCGCTTCGCCGATAAACACCAGCAGGGTCAGCAGCGCTGCCAGCACCACAAAGCCGGTGATCCCCAGCCAGGGGGCCTGTAAGTTTTCCTTGCCCTGACTGAGCAATTCGCCAAGGGATGCAGACCCCGGCGGCATCCCCAGACCTAGAAAATCAAGGGCTGTCAACGACACCAGAGAGCCCGACAGGATGAAGGGGGCAAAAGTAAAGGTCGCCACCATGGCATTGGGCAGCACATGGCGCAGCAGGATCCGCCCTTCCGGCAGGCCCAGCGCCCGCGCTGCCCGCACATAATCCAGTGAACGGGCACGCAGCACCTCGGCCCGGACAAGGCCGACCAGAGCCGTCCAGGAAAACAGCAACAGCACGATCAGCAGGGTCCAGAAGCCCGGCACAATGATGCTGGAAACGATGATCAGGATGAACAGCTGTGGCAATCCGCCCCAGATCTCCAGAAACCGCTGCCCCAGCAGATCCAGCCATCCCCCGAAAAACCCCTGAACCGCCCCGGCCAGAATACCGATCACCGACGATGCCACGGTCAGCACCAGCCCGAACAGCACCGACAGCCGGAAGCCATAGAGCAGCCGGGCCAGCACATCCCGGCCCTGATCGTCGGTCCCCAGCGGGTTCTCCAGCGATGGCGGACTGGGTGCAGGCTGCTGCAGGGTAAAATTGACTGTCTGGGCAGAAAACCGCACCGGCGGCCATAAAATCCAGCCTTTTTCCTCGATCAGCCCCTGCACCTCCGGGTCACGGTAATCAGCCGGGGTCGGAAAAATCCCGCCAAAGGTGGTTTCCGGATACTCCTTCAGCACCGGGGCATACAGGCCCCCGTCATAGCCCACCAGAATCGGGCGGTCGTTGGCGATCACCTCAGCCAGCAGGCTGACCACGAACAGGGTGCTGAAAATCCACAGGCTCCACCAGCCCCGACGGTTAGCCCGGAACGCATCAAGACGGCGCTGCCACAGCGGAGAAAGACGTCCTGCCATTTTAACGGGCCTCGAAATCAATACGCGGATCAACCAGATGATAGGTCACATCGCTGACCAGATTGAGCAGAAGCCCGATCAGGCCAAAGATATACAGGGTGCCGAACATCACCGGATAATCGCGGTTGGTGACCGCCTCAAACCCCAGAAGCCCCAGCCCGTCGAGCGAGAAAATCACCTCAATCAGCACGCTGCCGGTAAACAGCATACCAACCAGCGCCGCCGGGAATCCGGCAATAATCAGCAGCATGGCATTGCGGAACACATGGCGGTACAGCACCCCACGCTCGCTGACACCCTTGGCGCGGGCGGTCACGACATACTGCTTGGTGATTTCTTCCAGAAATGAGTTTTTGGTCAGCAGGGTCAGACTGGCGAACCCACCGATCACCATCGCCGTCACCGGCAGCGCCAGATGCCACAGATAATCCAGCACCTGCCCGACGGCAGAAAGCTGGTCAAAATCATCCGACGTCAGACCGCGCAGGGGGAACAGGGTCAGATACCGCCCCCCGGCAAGCAGCACCACCAGCAGGATGGCGAACAGGAACCCCGGAATCGCATAGCCGATAATCACCACCCAACTGGAAATCACGTCAAAGCGGCTGCCATCACGCACGGCCTTCCAGATCCCCAGCGGGACAGAGACCAGATAAATAATCAGGGTGGAGGCGATGCCGAGCGACATCGACACCGGCAATTTTTCCAGCACCAGATCCGTGACTTTCTGCGAACGGTAAAAGCTTTCCCCCAGATCAAACCGCAGATAATCGCCCAGCATTTTCAGATAGCGCTCATGCAGAGGCTTATCGAACCCGAACTGAGCCTCAATCTGCCGGATAAACTCGGGATCCAGCCCCTGCCGCCCGCGATAGGCAGAGCCGCTTTTGTCAGTCGGGGACGGGGCAGACGCCACCTCGCCCTGCCCGGCAGCTCCGCTCAGACGGCTAAGGGCATCGGTGCCGCCGCCTTCCAGCTTGGCCAGCATCAGATCGACCGGCCCGCCGGGGGCAAGCTGGGCGATGAAGAAATTGACCGTCAGGATCCCCACAAGCGTCAGGGGGATCAGCAGCAGCCGCCGCAGGATATAGGCACCCATCGTGTCGCCGCCCTCACCATTCGCCGCTTACTGCGGTTTGGCCCACCACGTCATCAGGTCCACGCCCTTGTCAGGCACCACATCGGGCATGCCGAAACGGTCCCACCACGCCAGACGGGTCGCCGGAAAATGCCAGTGCGGCACCACCAGATAAGACCACTGCAGCACCCGGTCGAGGGCCCGGGTGGCGGTGATCAGCTCTTCCCGGGTCTGGGCCTTGACCACCGCATCAATCAGGGCATCCACCGCCGGGTTTTTAAGACCGGCGATATTGCGTGACCCCGGCTGATCCGCTGCCGCCGATCCCCAGAATTCGCGCTGCTCATTGCCCGGCGACATCGACTGCCCCCAGACCATCACCACCATGTCGAAATCATAGGACTTCACCCGGTTCTGATACTGCGCGGCATCAACAGTGCGGACGGTGGCGGTGATGCCCAGCCGCTTCAGGTTCTGCACATAGGGCAGCACCACCCGCTCGAAGGTGGGGGAACCCAGCAGGATTTCAAACGACATCGCCTTGCCGGTCTTGGCATTGGTCAGAACGCCGTTTTTGACATCCCAGCCGGCCTGCTGCAGCAGATCAAGCGCATACCGCAGATTGGCCCGCTGCGACCCGGTTCCTTCCGTGGTCGGCGGCATATAGATCTTGGTGAACACTTCCTCGGGGATTTTACCCCGCCACGGGGCCAGCAGCTTCAGTTCCTCCGGCGACGGCAGGCCGGTCGCCGCCAGCTCCGAATTGTCGAAGTAGCTGCGGGTCCGGGTGTACTGGCCGTAGAACAGGTTCTGGTTGGCCCATTCAAAATCAAAAGCGTACCCAAGAGCCTCACGCACACGGGGATCTTCAAACACCGGGCGGCGCTGGTTGAACACAAAGCCCTGCATGCCGGACGGCATATGGTTTTCAAACAGCTTCAGCCTGACCTTGCCCTCAGCGCGGGCCGGAAACTCGTAGGCCGTAGCCCACTGCTTGGCGACACCCTCAGTCCGCAGGTCATAGGCCCCGGCCTTGAACGCCTCCAGCGCCACGGTTTCATCGCGGAACACGTCATAGCGGATTTCGTCGAAGTTATACTGCCCCTTGACGACGGCCAGATCCTTCGCCCACCAGTCCTTCACGCGTTCGTAGACCACATAGCGCCCGGCCTCGAAAGCCTTGACGCGGTACGGGCCACTGCCGACCGGCGCATCCAGCGTACTGGCGCTGAAATCGCGGGTCTTCCAATACGCTTTGGACAACACCGGCATCTGGCCGAGAATCAGCGGCAGTTCACGGTTATCGGCCCCGTCAAAGGTGAAGCGCACCTTCAGCGGGCCCTCGGCCTCAACCTTGGTGACATTGGCGTAATACAGCCGGTAGAACGGATCCCCTTTTTCCCGCAGGGTATTGAAGGAAAAGACCACATCCTCCGCCGTTACCGGCGTGCCGTCATGAAAGCGGGCCTGCTTCCGCAGAGTAAAGGCCACCCACGCCCGGTTTTCCGGCGCCTCAATGGTCTCAGCCAGCAGGCCGTATTCGCTGAAAGCCTCATCGGCGGCAGAGACCAGAAGAGTATCAAACAGCATGCCGACACCGGGGGCCGGAGTCCCCTTGACGACGAAGGCATTAAAGCTGTCAAACCCCCCGAGAGAATACATCTTCAGGGTGCCGCCCTTGGGGGCCGCAGGATTCACATAATCAAAGTGGTGAAAACCCGCCGGATATTTCAGGGCCCCGTGCATGGCAATCCCATGCGAGACCGTTACGGCAGACCCCGGCACCGCCACATCGACAGGCGGCGCGGCTGAAACGTTGCCTCCTGCCGGGGCCTGAGCCCATCCCGGTGCAACCAGAGTCGCGAGAACCGGAAAAGCCAACAGACATCCGCGGACCACGGCGGCAAAGCGACAGGTCATCAGCCTTAACACTCCTGACAGAAAAAAGATTGTTCCTCTGAAACCGCGTCCAGCAGGATTCCGACGGTTACAGCACTCTATAGCAGCATTGTGGGGAGGACCCCCCACAGAATCAAGGGAACAGGCAGCCTGACCCGGCAGGAAGGGCAGATTTCCGGAAGAATACCGGGGGTTTTCTGCCCGCTGCCGTTATTGCCAGACCCAGCGACCGTTTTCCTGCCGTCCGGCGGACGTCCCGGCTGAGGACGCCGGGGCGGGAGCAAGCTCCATCTTCCGGGGCGGGGCCGGTCTTGGCGGCGGAGCTTCCACGACCGGCTGTCTGGGCGGAGCCGCAGCGGACGCAGCCGGTCTGACAGGAGCCGGTTTTTCTGAAACAGGTTTTTCTGGAACAGGCTTCTCTGAAACAGGCTTCTCTGGCGGGCGGGCTTCGGCTCCCTTCTGGGGCGCCACCGGCTTTTCTGAAACCACTTTCTCGGCGCCCCGTTTCTCGCCAGCAGGCTTTTCCGGAGCCGCTTTGTCAGAAACCGTTTTCTCTGAAACCGTTTTTTCTGGGGGATGCTTTTCCGGCACCGCAGATTCAACCGGTTTTTCCCGGTGCGGTTTTACCGTCCGCCCACGGATGATTTCCGCCTCGGCAAGAACCGGAGCCGCCGAACCCTCTGCTGTATCCAGAACTGCGGAATCCCCTTGTTCCGGGCTTTCCGTCGGCGGGATCACTGCGTCTTCCGGTGCAGCCTCAGCCGCCGCAGCGACAACAGCCACCGGTTCAGCCGGTTCCTTCTGATCCACAGCAGGCGCTGACGCAGCCGGGGATGGCGCCGGGGTACTAGCCGCCGGAACGGCGGCAACCGGCGCCTCTGATCCCGGCAGCGGAACGGCCCCAAACGGGTCACGGCTGATCAGCGCCGCCGTTACCCCGGCCCCGATCAGAACCCCGACCAGACCAGCCACCCATGACAGGCGCGGGCCGGTCAACAGCCCCGGCAGGCGGGACGGCATTTTGACGCCCTCCACCGCACGGTCTGCATGGGCCTTTAACACCCGCTCAGCCCCGTCAGCATAGGCGACCAGCAAAGCCGCCTCGCACGCCACGTTCAGGGCCCGGGGATTTCCACAGGCTGCGGAAACCAGCCGCTGGACCGCCGCTTCGTCAAATAAAGTCTGCGGGCGGGCGGCATTCTGTGCCTTCCGGACACGGTAGCCGATGTAATCGGTGGCTTCCTGCCGGGTGAACGGCACCAGTTCCGCCATATAGCGGCGATTGCCAGAACGCAGATGCGGGAAAGCATGGGTTCCCAGCAGGCTGTTCAGATGACTGGTACCGATCAGGATCACCTGCATCAGCGGGACCCCGCCCGGTAACACCGGAGCCAGTAGCCGGTTCAGGCTTTGCAGGGCCTCGGTCCCCAGCAGGTGAGCATTATCCACCACCAGGACCGGGCTGACATTGCTCTCACGCGCCGTTTCCAGAAACGGCAGAATCTCAGACAACGGGTCTGCCCCACTTCCCGGCATTCCCAAGGCACGGCGGAGAACAACAACAAAGGGGTCAGCCCCCAGCACTGCCGCATCAAGATGCACCGGCTCCATTTCCGCAGTCATCACCGACGGAATCATTTGTGCCAGCAGCGTCTTGCCAATCCCATCCTCTCCGCAGACCCGCAGCAGAGCAGCACCGGAGGTCAGGGCCGCCCGGATTCCTTCCAGAACCTGATAACTGGCTGAGGTGAGAAAATATGCACGTGCAGAGGCAACAGCGGGAAAGGGCTCCTCCCGCAGTCCAAAATGGGCCAGATAGGGCTTCTCCGCCCCGCCTGCCCCCTGTATGCGCACCCCATCTGCTGACATCAGGGGCGTTTCAAACACTCCGGTCATCCCCAGACTTTCAATCCTGCCAGAGTCCCGCCACGTCCCCGGTCAACCCGGCGCCGACGGGACCTGACCTTTTACAGGAAATGACGGACATCACACATTCCGCCCTTCTATGGCGGACTGTAGGGGAATTTTTGCAGGCCAGCAACCAGTGGCACCGTTCCCCGTTTTCAGGTAGAGGGAAAGAGACGGTGCCCCACGCCGTCATCGTCAGAGTCTCACCCGCAGCAAGGACGCCTTTCCGTGACCCCTGCCAGCCCTTCCCCGACGCAGCCTCCGTTATCGTCCTGCCTGTTCCGGTCTTTTTCCGGTCGGCCTCTGGCCTATGCCCTGTTCGCCGTGGTCTGTGCCGCCCTGATGGTCTGGGGCAAATATGCCTGGCTGCATAACGACGCGGCCGCTGAAGCCTGCGCGCTGGGGGCTAAAAGCCTGGACTGCACACTGCGGGCCGTGCTGGGGGAATGGATGTACCGCAAGGTCTTTGCGTGGGCCGCGATTGTGGTGGCGACCCTTGCCGTCCTGCGGCCCCACGGCCTGACCGTGGTGCCAGCCGTCATGCTGTCGACTTTCGCTCTGGCTTTTTATAACGCCGACCCCGGGGCCTTTGCCGCGGCCCTGACCGTGGTGGCCATTGCCCGCAGCCGCTGACCCACAGCCAGCACAGCAAGTGCCGGATAAGACAAAAGCGGTGGCCCGGTCAGAGCCACCGCTTTTGTCTTGGTAAGCTGTCTCGGGATCAGCGGTCTGCTGCCGCTGCCTGCCGCATCCAGCGAAGGGCGGACGCCACATCGCCCGTCTCACTGTCCTCTATCTCTGCCATCAGCAGGCAGGCGCGCCGATTGGGCGTCGCCCCGTCCACCAGCGGTTTCAGCCGGGAACGCGCCTGCCCCCACAGTTTTGCCGCCAGCGCACAGCGGGCCACCAGCAGGCGGCTTTCCGGGTGTTCCGGGTTCGCCTCGGCCAGTTTTTCAGCATGAGCCACCTGCTTCAGCGCCTCTTCTCCGGCAAACAGGTCCATATAGGCCTGCGCCAGATCGGCGTGGGGGGCGGTCCGCCACAATGACACCGCGGCTTCCACTGCTTTTTTTGCCGCCCCGTCTGCCTGCAGAGCCCGGATCAGCAGCAGGCCAGCCGGACGGTGCCGGGGATCATGCTCGTTAAGGGCTTTGCGCAGGGCCTTGACGGCCACCGACGGCTGCCCGGCATCCAACGCAGCCTGCGCCTGTCCGGTCAGCAGAGCGGCAGTGCGGTGATGGGCGTCCTCCTCGCTCAGGCCACCGGCCCGGCGCGCCGCCTGTACGGCACGGACCGCCGCATCCCACTGACCGCTACGGCTCAAACCGTCCACCACCCGCTGGCGGGCCCAGTCCAGCCCCGGCTCCTGATCCAGCGCCCGGCGGGCCCACTGCACCGCCGCCTCGGCATTGCCTTCGGCATCAGCCAGCAGGCTCAGGCCGCGCAGAGCCGCCAGTTCCATGCCGGTCTCGCCCATCAGATATTCAAACTGTTCCCGGGCCACCGCCGCATTTCCGGCCAGACGGGCCGCCTCTGCCGTCAACAGACGGGCCGCCGGGTCCTGCTTCAGACGGGTGGCCGCCGTATCAGCCAGTTTCAGCGCTGTCCGGGCATCCCCGGCCTGCAGGGCCGCGAACCCCCGGCCCAGCGCCGCATGCCCGCTGCTGGCCCGGCGGCGGTCCAGACGGGCTGTCAACGCCCGCCCGATGCCAAACACCCCACGGAGGAAACGCAGCCCCCCCAGCACCACAACCACAGAGAGCAGAAAAAACAGCAACAGCACCGGCACGCCGGTATCCAGCCGCCAGCCCAGCCATTGCAGGGTCACGCTGCCGGGGTTATCCGCCAGCCAGACTGAGACGGTGATAATGGCCGCCAGCGCGGCAACAAACAGGATGAACCGCCGCATCGCCTCAGCCCCCGTTCCCGGAAGCGGCCGCCCCCGGCATACCCGGGGCGGTTTCCGCCGCCAGACGGGCCAGACCTTCATTCACCAGATCGCTGATCACCGTATCAGCGGCCAGACGGGCCTTCGCCTGCTGCATCCAGCCATCGGCCTCCTGCGCCGGGCGTCCGGTCAGGCGGGACATCTCATCCACCGCCACCGACAGCGACCCTTCGGCCATCGCCGTCTGTGCCCGGCTGACGATGGAAGCCACGGAATCCCCTTCCGTCGGGCCATCCAGACGCCGGACCGACACCAGACCGGCCACCTGCTCCAGCGCCTGACTCCACCATGCGGTGGTGTCTTCCGGCAGGGCAGCGGCACGCACAATATCGGCGGCCTCTTCTGACAGCCGCTGTTCCAGCGTTGCCTGCGTCGTCAGGCCATCTTCGGCAAAGACTGCGAAGTCGGCGGCCAGTGCCTTGACATTCAGATCCGCCGGCGCGACGGCCTGAACGGTTTTCAGCGCCACCGCATAGGGACGGCCGGAATCCAGCGCCTCACGCAACTGCACCACCGACAGCAGCAGGGCCAAAGCCCGGTCCTGACGGCTGACCGCCTTGCGGGCCAGCGCCTCCACATCCGCGACCCGATCCCCCAGCGTCAGCAGGGCCGACGCCGGAGCGCGGCTGGCGGACAGCTCCTCAATCCGGGCCGACAGGGCCTGCATATCGGCGCCCAGAGTGGCCGGGGCCTTTTCCGACAGCTCCGCCACCAGCGCTTCCAGCGCAGCCAGACGCTCAGCCCAGACCGGTGACGGGGCCGCCGCAGAAGCGGCAGCCACCGACCGTAAGGCCGCCTGTGTCTGATCCTGCTGCTGCTGCAGGCGGGTGACCATCCCGGTCAGGTCCTGAACCTGACGCTGCAGATCTGCAACCTGCGGATCGACCGGACGCGGCGGCATCAGGTACAGGGCAACAGTCCCCAGCGGGCCGGGAAGAGCGGGCGCCCACCGCGGCACCGAAGCCCAGACCCCGAGCAGGACAAAGGCACCGGCAGCCCCCCCGATCAGCAGGGTCCGCCCGGACCGGGGCCGACGCACCGCATCCTCCGGCACGGCAGGCGCCAAAAGATCAGAGGGGGGCGGCGTGGTGGCAGCGGGATCCTTGCTCCCGGCGGCGGTGGTGCTGTCGCTCATACTCTCCCCTCTGTCACGCGTGTCACATTCCCCAACAGGGCCAGCAAGGCATCCTGCCGGGGCTGGTCGGCACTGAGAACGGCCGAAAACGGCAGTCCATCCAAGGATTTTGCCACAGTATGGCTAAGACAGGCCGCCGTGACGACCCTCAAATGGTCTTTCAGCCCGCTGGCGTCAACCAAAGCGGTAAAGGTCACCGCCGTACGGGGGGAATACAGCAGCACCACATCGAGCAGCCTCCCGGTCAGGGCCTGCACAAAGGCCGGGCTGAACGCCGCAGCGGTTTCTGCACGGTACAGCACCGCCCGCTGCACCGGATACTCCGGGGCCAGCAGCGCGGCCAGATCACCGGCGCGGTCTGTCCCCGCCACATGCAGCAACGGCAGCCCGTCAGCGGGATGGGTCCGCCGGACCAACGCCGCCAGCACACCGACATCGCCATCGGCGGACAGCACACCATGAAAGCCGAAATCCCGCAGGGCGCGGGCGGTCTGATCTCCCACCGCATAGGCAGGCAGAGCCCGCAGGGCGGCAGCCTGTAGCGCTGGCAGGCGCTGGGCCGCCCGGTTCAGCATCCGCACCCCGTTGGCACTGGTCAGCAGCAGCCCCCCCAACGCCTGCGGCGGCGGCAGGGGGACATCCAGCGGCTGCACGGTCAGCAGCGGCTCGATCAGCACCGTATGCCCCATGCCCCGCAGCAGGGCCGCCGTGCGGGCGGCATCCTCCTCCGGGCGGGTGACGGCGATCCGCAGCGGTGCGACCCCTCCGCCGGTCATGGCGGCAGCCCCTTAAGCCGCCGGAGTGGTCAGGAACGCGTCTCCGGCCCGCGACAGCAGCCGTTCCGCCACCTGCACCCCCAGAGCGGCCCCGTCAGAACGGGCAGCGTCACCGGAGTCGGACAGCACTTCCGACCCGTCAGGCCGGGCCATCAGCCCCCGGAACGACAGACGGGAACCGTCGGCGGACAGCTCTGCCAGACCGGCGATCGGGGTGCGGCAGGACCCGTCAAGACGGGCAAGGAAGGCCCGCTCGCAGGTGACACGGTCAAAAGTATCAGCATGGTTCAGCGGGGCCAGCAGAGTCTGCGACTCCGTGTCGTCAGCGCGGCAGGTGATGCCGATTGCCCCCTGCGCCACGGCTGGCAGCATATCTTCGACCGACAGGGTACCGGTGATACGGTCCGCCATCCCCAACCGGTTCAGACCGGCACGGGCCAGAAGAGTGGCATCAACAACGCCTTCTTCAAGCTTGCGCAGACGGGTCTGGACGTTGCCGCGCAGCACCTCGACCCGCAGATGCGGATACCGGGCGCGGATCTGGGCCTGACGGCGCAGCGACGCCGACCCGACCACCGCACCCGACGGCAGGTCAGCCAGAGACGCCGCCTTCAGGCAGATGAAAGCATCACGCGGGTCTTCCCGCTCCAGCATGCAGGGCAGGATGATGCCGTCGGGCAGCCAGGTCGGCACGTCCTTCATCGAATGAACGGCGATGTGGATCTCGCCCGCCAGCATGGCGTCGTCGATCTCGCGGGTGAACAGCCCCTTGCCGCCGATTTCCGACAGCGGGCGGTCCTGCACGGTATCGCCGGTTGTTTTGATGATGACGATCTCAATCGCCCCCTCCACCGCCAGATGCGGGTGGGCGGCGATCAGCCGGTCACGGGTCTCGTGGGCCTGCGCGAGCGCCAACGGGCTGCCGCGGGTGCCGATACGCACTTTCGCTGTGGTGTTCATGGTTCCGGTGTTGTAAGGGCTGTAGACTGAAAAACCGGACACACCATACGGAAAGGACCGCCCCGGGTCATGCTGATTCTCGGCATTGAAACCAGTTGCGACGAAACTGCCGCCGCCGTGGTGCGCGCTGACGCGCCAAAAGGCGAGCGCGTGGTGTCGGAAGCGATCCTCAGCCAGCTTGATGAACACCGCCCCTACGGCGGTGTGGTGCCGGAAATTGCCGCCCGGTCGCATCTTGATCACATCGACACACTGGTGGCGCAGGCGATGGAACAGGCCGGAGCCGGTTTCGCCGATCTTGACGCCATCGCCGTCACCGCCGGGCCCGGCCTGATCGGCGGGGTGATCGTCGGGGTCATGACCGCCAAGGCCATTGCCGCCGTTCACCGTAAGCCCCTGGTGGCGGTCAATCATCTGGAAGGTCATGCCCTGACCCCGCGGCTGTCGGATGATGTGCCGTTCCCTTACCTGCTGCTGCTGGTCTCCGGCGGGCACTGCCAGATTTTGGCGGTTGAGGATGTCGGGCGTTACCGTCGCCTTGGCACCACCATCGACGATGCGGCGGGGGAAGCCTTTGACAAGGTGGCAAAGATGCTCGGCCTCGGATATCCCGGCGGCCCGGCCCTGCAGAAAGCAGCGGAACGGGGCGATCCGCGCCGCTTTGACCTGCCACGCCCGATGAAGGGGCGGCCCGGCTGCGACTTCAGTTTCTCCGGCCTGAAAACCAGCGTTCGGCAGACCGTCGAAAAACTGCCACCCGGCCCGCTGACCCCGCAGGATAAAGCCGATCTGGCTGCCAGCTTTCAGGCGGCACTGGTCGATTCGGTGCGTGACCGGGTGAAAAAAGCCATCCAGCAGTTCAAAGAGCTGTATCCCCACGGCACCGCGCTGGTGACTGCCGGAGGGGTCGCCGCCAATGCCCCGCTGCGGGCTGGCCTGAAAGCGCTGGCCGAACAGGCGAAACTGGACTTTGTCGCCCCGCCGCTGAAGTGGTGTACCGACAATGCCGCCATGATCGCCTGGGCCGGAGCCGAGCACCTGCGGCGGGGTGCAGCCGCATCGCTGGACTTTAAACCCCGGCCACGCTGGCCGCTGGACCCGGACGCCCCGAAATCCACCGGGGCCGGAGCGGTGAAGGCCTGAGTCAAAAACCCCCGGAGGCATCCCTCCGGAGGTTTTTCACGGACAGGCTCCCTGGATCAGCGCGGCTCAAGGCGCAGGGCGCCGTCGAGACGGATGCATTCACCGTTCAGCATCGGATTGGCAGCAATCTGCACCACCATCCGCCCATATTCCGACGCCTTGCCAAGGCGACCCGGGAACAGGGTCTTGGCAATCAGGCTGTCATAAACGTCCGGTGGCAGGCCGGTCATCATCGGGGTCTCGAACAGGCCGGGGGCGATGCACATCACGCGGATGCCTTTCGGTGCAAATTCCCGTGCCGCCGGCAGGCTGAGGGATGCAACCCCCCCCTTGGACGCGGAATATGCAGCCTGACCGATCTGACCGTCAAAGGCGGCGATCGAGGCGGTATTGACCACCAGCCCGCGCTCATTGTCCTCGTTCAGCACATCCTGCGTCATCATCTCGGCGGCACACTGGCTCATTACGTTGAAGGTGCCGACCAGATTGATCTGAATGGTCCGGGCAAAGCCTGCCAGATCCATCGGGCCATTTTTGCCGACAATCCGGCCCCCATGCACAACCCCGGCGCAGTTGACGTTGATCCGCACCGCGCCGTTGGCGTCACGGGCCACGGCGAGCGCCGCCTGTACCGACTCGGCGCTGGTGACATCGCAGATTGCCGGAACCGCGCCGATTTCAGCCGCAGTGGCCCTCAGCTTTTCTTCCTGCACATCAAGAATGGTCACCTTGGCCCCGGCGGCGATCAACGCTTCAGCGGTAGCCCGGCCCAGACCGGATGCCCCGCCGGTCACAACAGCGGCAAGCCCTTTAACGTCCATGTTTGTCTCGCTCCCATATCGGCTACCCCGGAGAAGGGCCGCAGCAACGGGCCTCTGGCGGGGGATTTTCTGGCGGTGCCTGCAAGGCCCCGCCTGCAGACTGTATGCAGAATGACCAGCAATGTACACGGTGACGCCACGGAAAGCCCGGTGGCTTTTTGCGGTTTCCCTTGCCTCTGCGGCCTGCGTCATTTTCGGAACAGAAACGCACGCCCGCCGCAAGAAAGGTGCAAAAACAGGCCGAGAAATAAAATTGCGTCGCGAAATTTTATTTCTCATAGTCAGGGCATTCAACGCACACCGCGCCCGATCGGAAATCCCCCGGCAGAGGTGGACAGCGGGCAGACGGTCAACCCTGAGGACGATCCAAAAATGGACATCACCACGCTCCGAGACTTTGACGATCATGAACTGGTGCTGCTGGCCCGCGATGCCGACGCCGGGCTGACCGCCGTCATCGCGGTGCATTCCACCGTTGCCGGTCCGGCCTGCGGCGGCACCCGCATGTGGGCCTATCCCACCCATGAAGACGCCGTGATTGACGCCCTGCGCCTGTCGCGCGGCATGACCTATAAAAACATCATGGCCGGTCTGCCGCTGGGTGGCGGCAAGTCGGTGATCATCGGCAATGCCCGTACCGACAAGTCAGATGCCCTGCTGCGCGCCTTTGGCCGCAAGGTTGAGGCCCTCGGCGGGCGCTATATCGCCGCCGAAGATGTCGGCACCTCTCCGGCGGACATGGCCATCGTCGGTCAGGAAACCCGTCACGTCGCCGGGCTGACCGGCGGTGCCGGGGACCCGTCGCCGTTCACCGCCTTCGGTGTCTACCACGGCATTAAAGCCACCGCACAGGAACTGACCGGTAATAACAGCCTGAAGGGGCTGAAAATCGCCGTGCAGGGGCTGGGGCATGTCGGGCAGTACCTGTGCCAGCACCTTGCCGCTGAAGGGGCGCAGCTGATTGTCGCCGATCTGGATGCGGACAAAGTCGCCGAGCAAATCCGCCTGCACGGTGCCACCGCCGTCGATGCCGGGATGATCCACGCCGCCGACTGCGATATCTATGCCCCTTGCGCACTGGGCGCGACCATCAATGCCCGCAGCATCGGCGACATCCGCGCCAAAGCGATCGCAGGGGCTGCCAACAACCAGCTGAGCGTACCGGAAATGGCCGCGGAGCTGGCACAGCGTGGCATCCTGTATGCGCCGGACTACGTGATTAATGCCGGGGGTATCATCTCGGTGTCGGCGGAAGTGACCGGGACCTTCGATCAGGATGCCATCATGGCCCGCTCGGCTGCCATTGGCGAAACCGTCAGCAGCATTTTTGCCCGGGCAAAAGCCACCGGCGCCACCACGGCCGATGTCGCCGATACACTGGCCCGCGAAAAACTGGCCGCCCTGAAGACCGCCGGTCAGGCTGCCAAGGCAGCGTAAGACCCTTCAGCTAAAACAGGAAGGGCAGGAGACGTCGCTCTCCTGCCCTTTGTGTTTTCCCAGATCCTTCAGCGCCGGTTATGCGCTCAGGCGCGGGTGATATCACCAAGGAAGCGCTCGACCTCCTGCCGCAGGGCCTCGGCACGGCTGGACATGGTTTCCGCCGCGTTCAGCACATCGG
>NZ_KB907344.1 GCF_000381985.1 Novispirillum itersonii subsp. itersonii ATCC 12639
GGGCGCGTCCGCGCCCTTGGCTTACGTGCCCACGCGGGCACGGGGCCTCAATGGCCCAGTCAGCCCGGCACAGCCGGGCTTCCGCTTTTTCTTTAGTCCCTCAGGCGGCGGGCGGGCGCGTCCGCGCCCTTGGCTTACGTGCCCACGCGGGCACGGGGCCTCAATGGCCCAGTCAGCCCGGCAGCGGCGGGCGCGGGCGTCCGCCCGCTTGCCTCACGCGCGAATGGTCGCGCCGGGCCTCACCCCTCCGGCGTCAGGTACAGCACCGCCAGCGGCGGCAGCGTCAGGGCCAGACTGGCCGGGCGGCCGTGGCAGGAGACCGCATCCGCCGTCACCCCCCCGTCATTGCCCTGCCCGCTGCCGCCAAACCAGTGGGAATCGGTGTTCAGCACCTCAGACCACCGCCCGCCGGACGGCACGCCGATCCGGTACTGGCGGCGCACAACCGGCGTCAGGTTACACACCGTCAGCAGCGGGGTCCCGTCCGCCGACCAGCGCAGCCAGCTGAGAACGGAATTATCCGCATCCTGACAGTCAACCCAGTCAAACCCCTGCGGCCCGAAATCCTGCTGATGCAGGGCCGAATGCTGGCGGTAGACCGCATTCAGGGCCCGCAGGCAGCCATGCACGCCCCGGTGCAGCGGGTCTTCCAGCAGATGCCAGTCCAGACTGGCATCGTGGTTCCATTCCCGCACCTGCGCAAATTCGCCGCCCATGAACAGCAGCTTTTTGCCCGGATGCGCCCACATCATCGCGTACATCGCCCGCAGATTGGCAAACTTCTGCCAGCGGTCACCGTTCATCCGGCCAAACAGGCTGCTCTTGCCATGCACCACCTCATCGTGGCTCAGCGGCAGCACAAAGTTTTCCGAAAAGGCATACATCAGCCCGAAGGTCAGCTGGTTATGGTGCCAGCGGCGATGCACCGGATCTTTCTTGAAGTAATCAAGGGTGTCGTGCATCCACCCCATGTTCCACTTATAGCCAAAGCCCAGCCCGCCGACGCTGGTCGGGCGGCTGACCATCGGCCAGGCGGTGGATTCCTCCGCCATCGTGGTTGCGCCGTCGCCGTGGGCAAACACCACCTCGTTCAGGCGCCGCAGAAAAGCGATGGCCTCAAGGTTCTCGTTGCCGCCATGGCGGTTCGGCACCCATTCCCCGGCTTTGCGGGAATAGTCCAGATACAGCATCGATGCCACCGCATCGACGCGCAGCCCGTCGATATGGAATTCCCGGCACCAGTACAGGGCGTTGGCAATCAGGTAATGCTGCACCTCGGTGCGGCCGAAATTGTAGATCAGGGTCCCCCAGTCCATATGGCGGCCCTGACGCGGGTCAGAGTGCTCGTACAGATGGGTGCCGTCAAACCAGCCGAGCGCATGGGCATCGGTGGGGAAATGCCCCGGCACCCAGTCAATGATCACCCCCAGCCCGGCCCGGTGGCAGGCATCGATAAAGGCCTTGAACTCCTCCGGCGTGCCATAGCGGCTGGTCGGGGCAAACAGGCTGCCCGGCTGATAACCCCACGACCCGTCGAACGGATGCTCATGCACCGGCAGCAGCTCGATATGGGTGAAGCCGAGATCCCGCACGTAGGGCACCAGCTGGTCCGCCAGCTCCGCCCAGGTCAGAAAGCGGTTACCCTCTTCCGGCACCCGTTTCCACGACCCGGCATGCAGTTCATAAATGCTGACCGCGCCGTCCAGACGGTGGCCGTCGCGGCGGCGGACATCCATCCACGCGCCGTCCTGCCAGTCAAACGGCCGGAGGCCATGCACGATCGAGGCCGTCGCCGGGCGCTTTTCCGCATAAAGGGCGTAAGGGTCGCTCTTCAGCGGCAGCACCTGGCCGTCACGGGCCTTCAGCTCGTACTTATACAGGGCACCGGGGCCGACACCGGGGACAAACACTTCCCAGATGCCGCAGCCGGGGTGCAGGCGCATCGGGTGCACCCGGCCATCCCAGCCGTTAAAGTCCCCGACCACCGACACCCGGCGGGCGTTGGGGGCCCAGACGGCAAACACCGTGCCGTCAACCCCCTCGACCGTCACCGGATGAGCCCCCAGCCGGGTCCACGGCGTCAGGTGGGTGCCCTCGCCCAGCAGATGGCAGTCGAGTTCGCCCAGCCACGGGCCGAAGCGGTAGGCGTCTTCCTGCTCCACCGCCGTTTCGCCGTACAGCACCCGCAGGCGGTAGTCATAGGGCGGCCTGAGGCGGGGAAAAGTGCCGATGAACAGACCGTCGCCGGGGCCACGGTCCAGCGCCCCCAGCAGGGCCCCGCTGGCCGGATCAATCACCGCCACCGCATCGGCACCGGGGCGGAACACCCGGATCACCGTTTCCTGCGCGTCCCGGTCAAAGTGCGGGCCCAGCACGGCAAAGGGATCGTGCAGATCGCCGGAAAGAATCGAGTCGGCCAGTCCCCCCGGAATTCCACGGGTCTGGGCACGGGCACCATGACGCTTCATGCGGCTACTTCCATCCGTTAAACGGTGTGTCAGGGGCGGGTCAGCAGGTGGTCGGCACCGGATCCTCCCCGGTCGGGAAGACCACGGCGCGCCTACGGTTGTCGGGGTATCCTGCGGCAAGGTAAAGGGATTTTTTAAAGGCACGGTCCCCCGCCACCGCATATTCGGATAAAAAATGTGGCTTCAGCGCAGAATGACCCTAGCGCGACACCGCTGTTTCTGTGTAATTCCAGTGTCCCTGCCGGTACCCTGAAGAGAAGCGGGTGCTGGCCGGGCACGGGATGAGTCGAGAGAGGTTGGGATGCAGACGCTCTTCAAGCTGGCCGCGGCGGTGATCGTGGCTGCCGTTCTGGTGGTGGTGGTCAACGTGTATGGCTCCGCCGTGTACAAGGCTGCGGCCCCGGCTGATATTCCGCCGGAAGCCCGTCCGAAGCTGGCCGCCGCGCCGAAAGCCGCCGCCACGCAGGCCAGCGCCGAGCTGCGCCCGGGCGATGCCGAGCTGGGCAAGAAGGTCGCCAAGGCCTGCGCCTCGTGCCACACCTTCGAACAGGGTGGCGCCAATAAGGTCGGCCCGAACCTGTTCGGTGTTGCCGGTGCCAAGATTGCTCATCTGAGCGGCTTCAAGTATTCCGACGCCGTCGCCGGTCACGGCGGCGAGTGGACCGACGAAAATCTGGATCACTGGCTGACCAACCCGAAGGAATTCATCGCCGGGTCGAAGATGGCCTTCGCCGGGATCAAGGATAAGCAGCAGCGTCTTGACGTCATCGCTTACCTGCATTCCCTGAAGTAAAGGGTCCGCCCCTTTCCGGGATCCGCACCGGCCACCAGCCCCCGCTGGTGGCCGTTTGCTTTTGGGGGGGCGGCCTTAACCGCCGCCCGTCCGGGCCTTCAGCGCCGCGCAGGGGTCCTCCCGCTCCGCCGCCCCGGTAAACCACACCACATCGGCCCGGGCCGGATCCGCCAGCTCGTACCCTGCCGGATCGGTCCCGCCGGCCTGCACCTCGATCCCCGTCACCACCAGCGCCGCCCCGGTCAGGCCCTGCCGGGGCAGATGCAGCGGCACCCCCAGATCCCGCCGGGCATGGCCGGACCCGGCGATCAGCACCCCGGCACCCCCACCCGCACGGCGGGACGCCTCGGCCATCGCCTGCGCCATCACCGCATCCTTCGCGGTCTGGATTGACAGCATCGGGGCCAGCATTGCCTCGGGCATCAGCCCGCAATGCCCGGTTTTCAGCTCCGCCGTCTGCCCGTCCACCGCCGCCGGAGGCAACGGATCGGTCAGGGCCAGCGCCCGGATCTGTTCCGGGGTCCAGACCGCTGCCGCCCCCTCCCGGGCAATCCGGCGGGTCACCGCCTTGGACAGGCCGCCCGCCACCATCGGCAGCCCGGCAGCCAGCGCAACCCCGGCAACCGGCTGATACATCGCCCAGTCCGGCCAGCCGGTCTGATCCCACCCCAGCGCCGGTCCAAATCCGGCCGCATCCAGACGCCCGGCGGCAGCGGCCTCCAGCGCTGCCGCCAGCGCCGGGGCCTGCGACTCGTCGATCATCTCCCACGCCACCCCCGGCAGGGGCCGCCCTGCCCGGCGGCAGCCATCGTGCAGGGCGGCCAGACACCACGCCTGCAAACGGTGATGATCGGGATTATCATGGGTTTCCCCCAACAGGCACCAGCGCGCCGCCAGCAGGCGCCGGGCCAGATCCTGCGGCGTAATCTCCCGCCGCTCTGCCGTCAGCCACAGGCGCCCGACCAGCGGATGATCCCGCCGCAGGGGGGCTGTCAGCTCCGGCAGCGGTGGCACCGCCTGCCCGGCGGTCTGCTGCGGGGTCTGCCCGACGCATCCGGCCAGCACCGGCGTCAGGCCCGCCACCGCCCCGGCCCCCAGCAGCCCCCGCAACACATTGCGGCGGCTGACAGCGGGCAAACCGTTACCGTCAGAGGATGTCTTCAGCACGGGCAGATCCTTTCAGAAAGTCCGCAAATTCAAATATGCGATTCATTCCCAATATCATTTCCACTCCCTGCCGTCATCCCGAATGGGGCGGCCGCAGGGAGATCACCCTTCCGTCGCCGGGGTCCTGCCGGTATAATGCACCGCACACTGTCGGGACCGCCAGCAGTGCCGCCTAACCGATCAGGAATGCCTGCCATGTCCCCGTCAGCCACCGAGACCGCTTTCGTCGACACCCTGTTTACGACGCTGCTGACGCTGCTGGAAGATGCCCGCACGCTGATCGGGTCTGGCCGGATGCACGCCATCACCGCCGACCTGCCTGCCGAGGCACGGATGGTTGCCGCCCGCGACCTGTCCAAGCTGACCAGTCAGGGCACCGCCGCCATGTCGGTCCTGCTGATGTACAAGGCCCTGCAGAGCGGACAGGCCGACGAAATCGAAGATCCGGCCACCCAGCTGGAAGAACTGTACGGCGAAACCGTGCGCAACAGCGGCGAGCCGGAATCCTACGGCCCGGTGGTGCCTGCCGCACTGGTTGACCTGCGCCGCCGGGGCGATGACATTTTCGGCAAGATCGGCGAGGTCCGCAGCCTGATTCTGCGCCATCTCGGCGTGCCCGGCTGATCTGCCCCCACGATTGCCCGCTCAGACGGCAAAAAGCCGGACCACCCCGCAGGATGGTCCGGCTTTTTTTGTATCCCCACAGACCGGAAAAAGCCCGATCAGCCGCGCAGCCGCTCGATATGCGCGCCGCAGGCCGCCAGTTTCTCTTCCAGCCGCTCATAGCCACGGTCGAGGTGGTAGATGCGGTTGACGATGGTTTCCCCATGCGCGGCCAGACCGGCCAGCACCAGCGAGACCGAAGCCCGCAGGTCGGTTGCCATCACCGGGGCCCCGGACAGGCGCGGCATGCCACGCACGATCGCCGACGATCCGTGTACGTTGATCCGTGCCCCCATCCGGGTCAGCTCCGGCACATGCATGAAGCGGTTTTCAAAGATGGTCTCGGTGATCATCGACGCCCCGTTGGCGGTGGCCATCAGCGCCATGAACTGCGCCTGCATGTCGGTGGGGAAGCCGGGGTGCGGCTCCGTCATCACGTCAATCCCCCGGATCTCGGCGCCGTCAGCCTTGATGCGGATGGTGTTTTCCCCTTCGATGACCTCAACCCCGGTTTCGGTCAGGGTCTTCAGCACGGCGGTCATGGTATCGGGGCGGACGCCGGTCAGCTCCACATCGCCACGGGTGATCGCGGCGGCAATCGCGTAGGTGCCGGTCTCGATGCGGTCAGGCACCACGGAATATTCCGCCCCGTGCAGCCGCTCCACCCCGGTCACCTTCAGGCAGTTGGTGCCGATGCCGGTGATCTGCGCGCCCATCGCGATCAGGCACTGGGCCAGATCGCTGATTTCCGGCTCCTGCGCCGCGTTGACGATGGTGGTCACCCCATCGGCCAGCGCCGCCGCCATCAGGGCATTTTCCGTCCCGCCGACCGTCACCATCGGGAAAATGATGGTCCCGCCCTTCAGGCGGCCATTCAGCCCGTCCTTGATTTTGGCGTTGATGTAGCCTTCCTCAAGGGTGATTTCCGCCCCCAGGGCTTCCATCGCCTTCAGGTGCAGATCCACCGGGCGGGTGCCGATCGCACAGCCGCCGGGCAGAGACACCCGGCAGGAGCCGTAACGCGCCAGCAGCGGGCCCAGCACCAGCACACTGGCGCGCATCTTGCGCACCACATCATACGGGGCGGTCAGATTGGTGATGTTGGCGGCGTTCAGGTCCAGCACCCGGCCACTGGCGGCGGTGGCCTCACCGTTCAGGTTCAGCTCGACACCATGCTGGGCCAGCAGGTTGGCCATGGTGATGATGTCGGCCAGATGCGGCAGGTTGGTCAGCCGCAGGGTTTCTTCGGTCAGCAGGGCTGCCGTCATCAGCGGCAGGGCGGCATTCTTGGCCCCGCCGATGGCAATGGTGCCGCGCAGGGGGTGGCCACCGACAATACGAATCCGGTCCATGGAGCAGGATATCCCGATGTGTGTTCTTGTTTGGGGGAAGGCGCAGAAAGCAGGGGAAAAACCGGCGGCGCGTGTGGGACGCCGCCGGGGGAAACAGGCCGGTTACAGGCGCGGCAGGGTGACGCCGCGCTGACCCATGTATTTGCCGGACCGGTCACCGTAAGAGACGTCACATTCCCGGTCAGCCTTCAGGAAGATGAACTGACAGGCCCCTTCGTTGGCATAGATCTTGGCGGGCAGCGGCGTGGTGTTGGAAAACTCCAGCGTCACATGGCCTTCCCATTCCGGCTCCAGCGGGGTGACATTGACGATGATGCCGCAGCGGGCATAGGTGGACTTGCCCAGACAGATCACCAGCGTATCCCGCGGAATCCGGAAGTATTCCACCGTACGGGCCAGCGCGAAGCTGTTGGGGGGGATCACACAGACATCGGTCTGGCGGTTGACGAAGCTTTTGTCCGAAAATTCCTTCGGATCAACCACCGCCGAATCAACATTGGTGAAGATCTTGAATTCGTCGGCCACCCGGGCATCGTAGCCATAGGACGACACCCCGTAAGAGATCACGCCGTCCCGTTCCAGCCGGTCGGTAAAGGGCTCGATCATTCCCTTGGTCCGGGCCATTTCGCGGATCCAGCTGTCAGGCATGACGGACATCGGTGTCTCCAGAGTTTACGGTTCGGGGTCTTAAAAACGGTTGCGGCGGCGGCAGGGGACCTGCACCGGGGGTCTGACGGACCTGAGGAAAGAGACGAAACCTGACGGCGGACCGTCAGCCGGTCTCCCCGTCCCCGTCACGCCCCCCTGTAACAGGAACGTCCACCGGAAGACCATCCGTTACACCGGCGGCCTCGGCAGCCTCATCCTGACGGCCCCGCAGCTGCTGCTTGCGGCGCAGCAGATTGGCCCGCAGGGCAGCGGCCATAGCCGCATGACGGTCCTGCACCCGCGCCTGACCGGCGGGGCTGAGACGGGTGTTGCCCGCGCCTTTGGCGGCGGACGGCGGAAGAGTGGTGTCGTCGCTCATAGGGCGCACTGTCGCAAGCCACAGCCCCGCCGTCAACGGCGAGCACACGCCTTTTTGCAGAAGTTTTTCATGCCCCGAAAAGAAACCCTTGCATCCCCCGGAACCCTGTGCCATAAACCCGCCACCCCGCGACGGCCCTAACGGCCTGACACCGGGTTTTGCGGTGAAAATTCAGTCACTTACCTGACCGAAAAACACCACACGGATGCTGCCGTAGCTCAGTCGGTAGAGCACTCCCTTGGTAAGGGAGAGGTCGATGGTTCGAATCCATTCGGCACCAAAAAACTCAAAAACCGGCGGGACCTGCCGAAGGGCAGGATCGGGTCAGGCGGCTGTCGGCAACTTTTTTCAGGCTAACTGCATTTTTCTCTTTTCAGATCCGATCCCCTGTGCCATAAAGCCGCCCTCGCAGCGAGGCACCCCGGCAACGGACGCCACGCCGCAGAACGAAACGGTTTGCTGCCGTAGCTCAGTCGGTAGAGCACTCCCTTGGTAAGGGAGAGGTCGATGGTTCGAATCCATTCGGCAGCACCATTTCCCCCGCCCCTCCCGGTCTGACCGTGGAGGGTTTTTTGTTTTCGCCCTCAGGCCGCGAACCGGCCCGGCAAAATGCGCAGCAGCTCCTGCCGGGCAAAGGCAAGACGCGGATGGCGCAGGGCAGCCTGCGGCCACACCAGAAAGAAAGCATTGCGCGGGCGCCGCACCGGGGCCGGAAGCTCCACCATCTGCCCCGCAGCCAGATCGTCCCGGCACAGGTAGTCCGGCAGCACGGACCAGCCGACGCCGCAGCGGATCAACGCCCGCAGGACCCGCAGATCCGGTGCCGTCGCCACCGGCAGCACTGACAGCGGCGGCAGGCCGTTCGCATCCAGCCATGCCCGTACCAGCGGACGATCAAGATCATAAGCGACGTGTGGCAGCGCCCCCGGCCCAGCCCCCACTGCCGCCCGCTCCGCCAGCCCCGGTGCCGCCACCGCCAGCAGCATCTCTCCGCCGACCTCCTGACAGTCCAGCCGGGGGTCCGTTGGCCGCGACGCCGTCACGGCCAGATCCGCCTGTCCATCCCGCAGCCAGCCATACAGATCATCCCGCCCGCCGACATGCAGCCGCAGATCCAGCCCGGCTGCGATCAGGGGCGACAGCAGCGGGGCAATCCCTTCCGCCATCAGATCCGCCGGGGCCGCGATATGCACCACCCCCGACAGACGGGCAGACCGCGCCCGCGCCTCGGCCAGCGCCGCCACCGCCTGATCGAGGGACCGCCCCAACCCGGCGGCCAGATCATCGGCAACCGCCGTCGGGGCAACCCCCCGCACCGACCGCTCGAACAGCCGCCGCCCGAGCTGTGCTTCCAGCGATGCCACATGCTGCGAGACCGCAGGCTGGGTCAGCCCCAGCGCCCGCGCCGCCTCACTCAAAGACCGGCAGCGATACACCTCGACAAAGGTCCGGAGCTGGGTCAGGGACATCGGCATCACCCCATAAAATATTTTATAGTATCTCCGATATCGCCTTTGATGCCGTTATGGAAGATCCCTGTCACAGTGCCTGCACACCCCGATACCCCGACAGGAGACCCCGCCATGACCACCCCCCGCCTGCTGATTGTCACCACCTCCGCCGCTACGATGGGCCCTTCTGCCGAGCCAACCGGCCTGTGGCTGGAAGAGCTGACCACCCCATACTACCTGTTCCGTGATGCCGGTCTGGACGTGACCCTTGCTTCGGTCGCCGGCGGTCCGGTCCCGGTTGATCCGCGCAGTCTGGCCCCGGCGGGCGAAAATGACGCCTCTGTCGAACGCTACCTGACCGACAGTGCGGCGCAGGCTGCCGTTGCCACCACACCGCGCTTCGACACCCTTTCCCTGACAGACTACGACGGGCTGTTCCTGCCCGGCGGGCACGGCACCATGTTTGACTATCCGCTCAGCGACAGTCTGGCCCGTCTGGTGGCGGACTTTGATGCCGCCGGCAAGATCGTCGCCGCCGTCTGCCACGGCCCCGCCGGTCTGGTCGCCGCCCGCCGGGCCGATGGCACCCCGGTGGTCGCCGGGCGCCGGGTTGCCGGTTTCACCGACAGCGAAGAACGGGCCGTCGGACTGGACCGGGCGGTGCCGTTCCTGCTGGAAAGCCGCCTGCGGGATCTGGGGGCGCACTATGAATGCGGCCCGGACTTTGCCCCCTTTGCCGTGCAGGACGGGCGGCTGATCACCGGCCAGAATCCGGCCTCGGCCGGGCCGGTGGCTGATCTGGTGATCGCGGCGCTGAAGACCGGCGGCTGATCCCCCGGCCCGCAACAATTTTCCGCCCCCTTGCATTTTGTGCTTGCCAGCCCCGGATGAGGCGACTATAAACCGCCTCCTCGGATGCGGGTGTAGCTCAGTTGGTTAGAGCGTCGGCCTGTCACGCCGAAGGTCGCGGGTTCGAGCCCCGTCACTCGCGCCATCATCCGAGAAATCAAAAACGCCGGTCCCCGTGACCGGCGTTTTGCTTTTTCCGGCCCTCATCTCTCTGATTCTGAAGATTTTTCCGGCCCCGGATTTTCTTTTCCCGCATCTGCATTTTGTGCTTGCCAGACCCGGACGGGGCGACTATAAACCGCCTCCTCGGATGCGGGTGTAGCTCAGTTGGTTAGAGCGTCGGCCTGTCACGCCGAAGGTCGCGGGTTCGAGCCCCGTCACTCGCGCCATCATCCGAGAAATCAAAAACGCCGGTCCCCGTGACCGGCGTTTTGCTTTTTCCGGCCCGGAAAACCCTTCCGCTCAATCCCGGTGCGTTTTCTTCACCGGGATTTGGCATTCGCCGCCGCCGTGACGTTTTTTTGACCTTTCTGCATTTTTCCTCTTGCGTCAAAGCGGTAAGGCCGTTAAAAACCCGCCCACACCACGCGGGTGTAGCTCAGTTGGTTAGAGCGTCGGCCTGTCACGCCGAAGGTCGCGGGTTCGAGCCCCGTCACTCGCGCCATTTCCTCAAAAGCCCCGGCTTCTACAGGCCGGGGCTTTTGTGCATCCGGGGTCAGCCTGTCTCCCCGCCGGTTCCCAGCCCCGCAAAAACCCTCTACACTGCCGCCATGCTGCTGATATCCCGCCTGATCCGCGCCGCCCTGTCCTGCCTGTTGCTGGCCACACTGGCCGCACCGCTGCGGGCGCATGCCGCGACGGAAGACAGCACCACCCAGCCGAAAGTGGTGATCCAGCTGCGCGGCGTCCCGCAGTTCCAGTTCGCCGGATATTATGCCGCGCTGTGGCAGGGCTATTACGCCGATGAAGGCCTGCAGGTGGAACTGCGCCCCGGCATCACCCCCGACGGGCGCAGCGTCTCGACCACCACAGCGGTCGCCAGCGGGCGCGCCCAGTTCGGGGTCGGATCCTCTGATATTCTGGTGGCCCGCGATCAGGGCGCGGATCTGGTGATCCTCAACAGCTTCCTGCAATGGAGCCCGTTCGCCCTGTATCTGAACCCGGCCCTGCCGGAGACATCCCTGCGCAGCCTGCGGGAAATGCGCTTTCACGAACCCGACCTGTCGGCCCAGTGGCACGAGGCGCTGGCCCTTGGCCTGTCGATGCTGATTCTGCCGCATGAACTGACCGTCACCGACCGCGGCGCCTTCACCGGCTTCCAGACCGCCGATGCCCTGCTGGGGTCGGTGCTGTCCACCCCGTGGACGCTGGCCGAGCGGGGCATCCCGTACCGCGAGGTCCGCCCCCGCGATTATGGTGTCGAATTTCCCGGCGATACCCTGTTCACCACCCGCGCCCTGCTCGACCGCGACCCGGCGCTGGTGGAACGGATCATGCGGGCCAGCGTCAAGGGCTGGACCTATGCCCTCAGCCACTCTGACGAGGTGGCCGGGCGGATGGTTGACGAGTTCCCCAATGCCTTCGGGCGGGCCAGCGCCGTCACCATCAACCGCAGCCAGATCGACAAGGTCAAGGCCCTGACCGGCTGGCCGCTGGTCAAGGTGGGGGATATCAATCCGGCCCGCTGGCAGGCGGTGCATGAGACCCTGCGCCGCCTGAATCTGGTGCATGGCCCGCTGGAGCTGGAAGACTTCGCCTTCGATTCCGTGCGGCTGGAGCAGGACCGCGCCAAACGCCTGCGCCACGGGCTGACCCTTGGCATCGCCATCCTCAGCGTGCTGCTGTTTTCCGCCGGGACCGGGGCATGGCTGATGCGCCGCGCCCTGCTGCAACGCCAGTCTGCGCTGACGCAGGCCGAAGACCGTTACCGGCAGGTGCTGGACAGTGTCCCCGATCACGCCATCTTCGCCATGGATGCCAACGGCATCATCACCAACTGGAACGACGGGGCCGACCGCCTGCTCGGCTACTCCCGCGCCGCCGTTCTGGGCCGCCCGGTGGCCGAAGTGGTGCGCGGGCTTGATCTGCTGGGCGGGGATCTGGTGCCGCCCAGCCTCAGCACCGGGGTCAGGCTGATCCCGGAACGCAGCTCCGGGCAGGGCTGGCTGATGCGGGCCGACGGCAGCCGGTTCTGGGGGGAATGGGTGCTGTCACCGGTGACCGCCCGCGACCCTGATGCGGACAGCGGGCAGGACCACCCCGGCTATGTGCCCGGCTATGTGCAGGTGATCCGCGATATTTCCGCCCGCAAACGCTCGGAAGACCGCATCCGCTTTCAGGCCGGAATTCTCGATCAGGCCAGCTCGGCCATTCTGGCGACAGATATCGTCGGGCGGCTGGTCTATCTGAATGCCATGGCCCGCCGGGTGTTTCTGATCGGTGACGGCGTCGCGGTCGGGCGGCGGCTGGAAGAGCTGGGCATCCTGCCCCGCCTGACCGCCCCGGCCCACCCCGGCCAGCCGGAACAGCGGGAAGTCACCGCCCACCGCCCGGATGGCGTCGCCTTTCCCGCCCTTGTCACCAGCGCCACCATCGACGAGGCCCATACCGGCGACCGCTATATCGTGCATCTGGTCCACGACCTGACCGAACGCAAAGCGCTGGAGGCCGAGGTCCAGCATTCGGCCAATCTGGCCCTGCTCGGCAAGATGTCGGCCAGTCTGGCCCACGAAATCAACCAGCCGCTGAACGTGATCCGCCTGTCAGCCGAAGGCTGCCTGCTGCGGCTGGATCAGGGGCGGCTGGACCCCGCCGAGCTGACCGAACGGCTGAAAATCATCTCCTCCACCGCCGCCGGGCTGTTTGATACCATCGACTTCATGCAGGTGTTCGCCCGGCGGGAACGCACCGCCGACCTGCCGGTGCCCACCGTCACCTTTGATCTGTGGCACAGCGTCGATGCCGCCGTCGCCACCGTTGCTGAAGAATACCGCCGCAGCGGCATCCCGCTGGAGGTGGACCGCCACGACCTGCCGGTTCTGGGGCACGGGCGGCCCCGGCAGGTGGAGCAGGCGCTGGTCAACCTGCTGACCAACGCGCTGCATGCGGTCTCTGACCGCCCGGACGGGGCCCCGCGCCGGGTGCAGGTCAGGGTTAATGCCCCGCTGCCTGCCTTTGCCGGACGGACCGCCAACGGCCTGACCATCAGCGTCGCCGACAGTGGCCCCGGCATCCCGCCGTCTGTCCGGGAACAGGTGTTCGAGCCGTTCTACACCACCAAAGCCGCCGGAAAAGGCACCGGACTGGGTCTGGCCATCAGCCGCGACATCCTGCGGGCCATGGAGGGTGACCTGCACGCCCTGACCAGCCCCGAGCTTGGCGGGGCCTGCATGGTGCTGGAAATTCCCCCCGCCCCCTGTCACGACAGCACCTCTGACGATCTGCACCACACGGCGGATGCCCCCGGCGGGGACAGCGACCACCCGCACGGCCATATTCTGGTGGTCGATGACGAGCCGCTGGCCCGGACCGAAATCGCCGATGGCCTCCGCCATTCCGGCTGGCTGGTCAGCACCGCCCACGGCGGCCACCCGGCGATCGCCCTGCTGGAGCAGGCCAACGGCGACAGGCCGGGCACTGTCGCGGGCACCGAGATCGGCAGGGGGGCAGACAGGGCAGGGCCGCAGATCCCGCCGGTGGATATCGTCGTCACTGACATCCACATGCCGGAAGGGTCGGGGATTGAGCTGGCCGAGCGGATCGCCGACGACTATCCGCAGGTGTTCGTGATTGTCATGACCGGCCAGCCGCAGCGCGGATCGGCGGATCTGGAAGGACTGGGCGCCGACGTCGATCTGGTGATGCGCAAGCCGATCTCGCTGCGCGAGCTGGATGCCCGGCTGCACAGCCTGATGGACACCACGGCAGAAGAGCCCGACCCGGCGGCGGACAGCGCCGCCCCCGGCTAGCGGGCGGTGCCGCTGCGGGAACATCGCGGCGGCGGGCCATCGCAGGGCGTACAAACACTTCTCTGCTGTATCCTCAGGGGGGATCCCCCCGCGTCCGGTGCATTTTGTCCATAGGGTGGCAGGGCGCCGTTGACTCTTTGCCCACCGGTTGCCCTGTGGTACGGTCCTGCTGGGGATGTGAGGAAACCGGCGGAAAAACCGGAGTGGATGAGACACCGGCCGCAGCTGTTGAAGGGACAGCGGTGGCCCGTCATGTCCCTGACCTCCGGCGGATGCCGGGCCGCTGACAGGAGCGGATAACACAGCCGGGCCATACGGCCCGCACATGGGGGAAGGAGCGCCCGGCCGGAGAACAGGATCCGCCGGAGCTTGAAGGGCAGAGTATCGATGAGCAACCCGAAGGGGCGCACCAAGGAAGAAAACCTCCGCGAAATCCGGCGGCTGCACGAAATGTATAACCGGCTTCCGCCGGACAAGCAGAAGGCGATGCGGCCACACATGCAGTCGCGGATCGACAAGCTGAATGCCGCCATTGCCGGACTGGACCGCAAAGCGTCAAAAAGCCCGCTGATGGGGCTGGTGCAGGGGGTGCTGCTGGCCGCGCTGGTCGGCCTGATCGCCCTGGGGGCCGGGTTCTTCGGCGTGTCATACCTGATGGCGAAATAAACACCCCGTCACGGCGCAACGGCCCGGCTTTTTGCCGGGCCTGTCTTTTTCAGGCCGGGGAATCCCGCTGCCGCCCGGCCCGTGCCGGTACGGCGGTGCCCCGCAGTGCCGCAAAACCGGGTTTTCCCTCTGGCGAGCAGGGGTCGAAGCATGTAAACATCGGGGTCCGTTAATAATCTGGATGGCGTTACCCCTACGATGACCACCACCCCGGACCCGTTGGTGATTGCGCTGCCGAAAGGCCGCATCCTGAAGGAATGTATGCCCCTGATCCGTGCCGCCGGTATCGAGCCGGAAGCGGCCTTTGACGATCCGGATTCCCGGCAGCTCACCTTCGCCACCAACCATCCGCATATCCGCATCATCCGGGTCCGGTCGTTTGACGTCGCCACCTTTGTCGCCTTCGGGGCGGCCCAGCTGGGTGTCTGCGGCAACGATGTGCTGATGGAGTTCGAATACCCCGAACTCTATGCCCCGCTGGATCTTGGCATCGGCCGCTGCCGCCTGTCGGTGGCGGAACTGGCGCAGGGGGCCGACAGGGGCTCGCTGACCCACGGCGACCCCAGCCAGTGGAGCCATGTGCGCATCGCCACCAAATACCCCGAGGTCACCCGGCAGCACTTTGCCGCCCGGGGCGTGCAGGCCGAATGCGTCAAGCTGAACGGCGCGATGGAGCTGGCCCCGACGCTGGGGCTGTGCAGCCGCATTGTTGATCTGGTCTCCACCGGATCGACCCTGAAGGCCAACGGTCTGGTGGAAGTGGAAACCATCGCCGAAGTGTCATCCCGCCTGATCGTCAACCGCGCCGCCCTGAAGGTACGACCGGCAGAGCTGAACGGCTGGATCGACACATTCCGTACCGTGATTGAGAAGGGAACCGGGAAATGACCGCCTCCCCCCTGCGTGGCCCCGTCACCCTGCGGGCCACCGACCCCGGCTTTGACGCCGCCTTTATCGACCTGCTGAACCAGAAGCGGGAAAATGACCCCGACGTCAACGCCACCGTCGCCGCCATTCTGGCCGACGTGCGCCGCCGGGGTGATGCCGCCGTCACCGAATACACCAACCGCTTCGACCGCCAGTCGCTGACCGCCGGTCAGATCCGCCTGACGGCGGAGGAGATCAACACGGCCGCGGACAGTGTCGAGCCCGCCCTGCTGGAAGCCCTGCGGCAGGCGGCGGAACGGATCCGTGCCTATCACCGCCGCCAGATGCCGGAAGACTTCCATTACACCGACGACGCCGGGGTCCGCCTCGGCTCGCGCTGGTCGGCGGTGGATGCCGCCGGTCTGTATGTTCCGGGCGGCACCGCGGCCTATCCGTCATCGGTGCTGATGAACGCGATTCCGGCCAAGGTCGCGGGCGTCAGCCGTCTGGTGATGGTGGTCCCGACCCCCGATGGCATCCTCAATCCGCTGGTGATGGCGGCGGCGCGGGAAGCCGGGGTCGATGAAATCTACCGCATCGGCGGCGCGCAGGCCGTCGGGGCGCTGGCCTATGGCACCGAGACCATCCGCCCGGTTGACAAGATCGTCGGCCCCGGCAATGCCTTCGTCGCCGCTGCCAAGCGGCAGGTGTTCGGCACCGTCGGCATCGACATGATCGCCGGTCCGTCAGAAATTCTGGTGATTGCCGATGCCGCCAACGACCCGGCATGGATCGCCATGGATCTGCTGAGTCAGGCCGAACACGACACCGCCGCCCAGTCGATTCTGATCACCGATGACGCCGCCTTTGCCGCCGCTGTCGCCGCTGCGGTGGAAGAACACCTGAAGACCCTGCCCCGGGCCGGGATCGCCCGCGAAAGCTGGCAGGCCCATGGTGCCCTGATCGTGGTGGAAGACCTGCTGCGCGATGCTCCGGCGCTGGCTGACCGCATCGCCGCCGAACACCTTGAGCTGGCCGTGGATGACCCGGAAGCGCTGGCCGCCCGCATCCGCCATGCCGGTGCCATCTTCCTTGGCCGTCACACCCCGGAAGCGGTCGGCGATTACGTCGGCGGCCCCAATCACGTGCTGCCGACCGCCCGGTCCGCCCGGTTCTCCTCCGGCCTCGGGGTGCTGGATTTCATGAAGCGGACCTCACTGCTCGGCTGTACGCCGGAGGCGCTGGCCCTGATCGGCCCCGCCGCCGTCACACTGGCCGGGGCGGAAGGCCTGCAGGCCCACGGCCTGTCGGTCGCGCTGCGGCTGAAGTAATCTTTCCGGCCCCGGTGGCGGCAACCCTGCCGCCGGGGCTTTCTTCCGGCGCGGCGCGTGCCGGACACCGACAAAAGCCCTGCGCCCGCCTAAAACAGCGCAGGCCCGCCGGAAGACCGGGGGACCGGGTCAGCAGACCCCGGGGGGAAGCAAACCACCGTTGCGGCGGCGTCACAGCGTGACCCGGCCGGGCGGCAGACAGTGCGGGGGGACAATGCACGCAGCCGAACACAGCATTTGCGCGGTCCATCTGGATGAACGGACTCTGGTCCGGCGGCGTCCCGAGGTGGAGCACGAGCGCGGCGTCGCCATTTATGACCTGCTGGAAGAAAACTATTTCCGGGTCCGGCAGGACGGGGTCAAAGGCCCCTATTCGCTGCATCTGTCGCTGGATGGCGACAAACTGATCGTGCAGGTCAACAACCGCGAAGACCAGCCGCTGACCACCACCTTCCTGTCCCTGAAGGGGTTCCGCTCCATCGTGCGGGAATACTTCATGGTCTGCGAAAGCTATTACACCGCCATCCGCTCGGCGACGCCGTCAAAGATTGAAGCGATCGACATGGGGCGGCGCGGCCTGCACAACGAAGGCGCGGCCATGCTGTCGGAACGCCTGAACGACCATGGCATCGAGGTGGATGAAGACACCGCCCGCCGCCTGTTTACCCTTGTCTGCGTCCTGCACCTGCGCGGGTAACCGGGGTGAGCAACGGCCTGCCGTCCGCCGTCCTGTTCGCCTGCACCATGAATTCCATCCGCTCCGTCATGGCGGCGGGAATCCTGAAATGGCTGCACGGGACCCGCATCTACGTTGACTCCGTCGGCGTCCGCAAGGGCGAGCCCGATGGCTTTGCCATCGAAGTGATGGACGAGATCGGCATCGACATTTCCCGCCACCGCCCCCGGACGTTCGAGGAACTGGACGACGACAACTTCGATCTGGTGATCTCACTGTCCCCGGAAGCGCAGCACAGGGCCGTGGAAATGACCCGCACCTTCGCCTGTGAGGTGGAGTTCTGGCGTACCTTCGACCCGTCGATTCTGGAAGGATCGCGGGAGATGCGGCTGGACGGGTACCGGCAGGTGCGCGACGAACTGATGAAGCGGCTGAAAGCCCGTTTCCCCGCCGTCAGCACCCCCCGCCTGTAACACGGCCCGTACCACAGCCCGTACCGCACCGGAGATCAGCGGCGTTTGACGTTGATCGAAGACCCGGTCTGATCGCGCTGGCATTGGGTGGATGTCCCGGCGGCCACCGCCTCCAGATCGCGGTCAGACAGTTCACCGTCGGCAAGGCCCCCGGAGACAGGCATCGGGGCCGGGTCGGTCTGCCGGGGAATGGGGGAAGAAACGCGGTGCGTCTTGCTCATCTGTGCTGGATCCTTCTGCAAAGAGAGCCTTACGCTACACCGCCACGCCGGATCCGGCACCGCCCCTGCCGCAAATCTCAACCCCCGGTGATCGGGCGGCATGGTGAGAGTGCCGTGTACCGGAGACCGTGTTCCGGTATATAGACGCTGTTACAGCACCGTTCACAGGAGTCGCTTCCGGTTTTGTCCGCAGTGCGGCAGACCCAAGCTTCAGGAAGGCCCGCGTTGCCCCATCTTCCGCCTCAGCCAGCCCAGTCCCGCTTCCGGGCCATCACCGGCGCATTCGGCCTGCTGTTTGCGATGCTGGCTGCTGCCGGGGCCGGGCTGACGCTGGACCTGATCCGCAGCCGGGATGCCGTCATCGCTGAACGGGCCGCTCTGGCCGACCAGCGCAGCCAGTTTCTGGCCCAGTGGTTTGGCACCACCATCGTCTCGGTCGATACGGTGCTGAAAGGCCTGAACGACATGCTCCCCCCGGAGGAACTGACCCGCCGGACCACCGGACCGCAGGAAACCGCCCGCCTGAACAGCTGGCTGCGGGCCAAGGCCGACAGCCTGCCCGGGGTCAGCACCCTGTCCCTCTACGGGCCGGACTGCGTGTTCCGCGCTATGTCCGACCCGACCATGGCAGCGTACCGCAACCACCTGCCGCCCTGTGCCGACCGTCGCCTGCCTCTGGAAGACCGCGTTTATCTGCACTATGTGCCAGCCGGACAGGCCCTGTCCGGCGAACCGCTGCTGCTGGTGGCACGGCATCATCCCGGCGCGGATGGTACCCTGACCGGGGGCAGTGTCGCCTCGATTCCGCTGTCCTATGCACAGGACTGGATCAGCACCATCCCGGTCGGCCCCAACGACGTCCTGACCCTGACCGACGACGATATGACGATTCTGGCCCGGGCCCCGTTTATCGCCGGGGCCATCGGCAGACAGTTGCCGCCCCGGACCGATAAGCTGCAACAGTTCGGGACAGGCCGCGCCAGCCAGACCGTGCTTGCCACCTCGCGCATCGACGGGCGGGAGCGGATCTTCGGGGTCAGCAAGATCGAAAATGTGCCCCTGCTGATCTTTGTCGGCTTTGACCTGAATGACGCCCTCGCCGACTGGCGCAAACGCTGTTGGCAGCTTGGTACCGCCTTTGCCCTGCTGCTGGCGCTGGCCGCCGTCGCCTTCCGGGCTCACCGGATCGCCCTGCGCCAGCGGGAAGCCCTGCGGCAGCTGGCAATCACAGACCCCCTGACCGGGGTGTTCAACCGCCGCTCTCTGCTGGCCACCGGTACGGCGCTGACCGACCGGCAGGCGCTGCCGTTTTCCCTGCTGCTGGTGGATATCGACCACTTCAAATCCATCAACGACCGCTGGGGCCACCCCACCGGCGACCGGGTTCAGGCCCTTGCCGCCGATATGGCCGCCGAAGCGGGCGATACCGGCAGCGTTGCCCGGATGGGCGGTGAGGAATTTGCCCTGCTGCTGCCCGCGACCGACATCACGCACGCGATGACGGTGGCGGACCGGCTGTGCCAGCGGGTCCGCCACCGCAATCCGGTCTTGTCAGAAGACGGCCAGCCGGTCCCCTTCACCATCAGTATCGGGGTAACCGCCGCCCGGCCCGGCGACAGTTTCGACAGCCTGAACAGCCGCGCCGATGCCGCCCTGTACACCGCCAAGGAAACTGGCCGGGACCGGGTGACCTGCGGATAATCCAGCCGTTTTCAGCCCCCGCCGTTCCGGCGGCGGTATTCATCAGGGCTGACCCCGGTCAGACGGCGGAACATGGCAATAAACGCCGACGGGCTGCCATACCCCAGTTCGCGGGCGATGGTTTCCACCTTGCGGCCACGTTCCAGCCGGGTCATGGCGCTGACCACCCGCAGGCGCTGCCGCCATTCCGACAGGGGCATGCCCAGATCGCGCAGACAGCGCCGGGTCAGGGTGCGTTCGGTGGTCCCGGCCTGCCGGGCCAGTGCCGCCACCGGGCGGTTGTCGCCGGGGTCCGCCTCCAGCGCGGCCAGAACCGGGGCCAGAAGACTGTCGGTTGACGTCGGCAGATAACTGCCCGCCGGGCGGGCCAGCGTCAGCTGGTCCACCAGCACCTCCAGCAGCCGGGTATCCTCCGGCCGGTCCGGCACCTGCGGCGGGGTCTGGCGCAGGTGTTCCAGCAGGGCCCGCACCAGCGGACTGACCTCCAGCGCGCACGGTACCGCAGGCAGGCGGGCACAGGCCGCGCCGCTGACATAGAGCGACGAATGACAGGCCTCATAGCGGTTCAGGCCCTGATGCTCCACATCCGGCGGCAGCCACAGCCCGTACTGTGACGGCACCAGATACTGACGGTCGCCGACCCGTACCTCCATCACCCCGCTGTAGGAATAAACGAATTCCCCCCACGGGTGGCGGTGGCTGGGGTAGGCCGCATCAGCGGGCATACAGGCGGTGCGGAAATACAGCGGATACGGCAGCGCGGTGGCGAACGGCGGCTGCGGAAAGTGACGGGGCAGAAAGCTCATGCCGGTCCCCTGCTGAACGGCCCGGCCTGCGGCTGGCCGGTTTGAGAACCGCTTTGTCTGATCTTAGCTATATATCTTCCAACAGACAATCCGCATGCTGACCGGACCGACCTCCCCCGATCCGGATACCTGTCTGATGGACTCCCGCAAGCCCCTTGACGGTCAGGCCTTTGGCCTGATGCTGATCGTCTGCGCCGCCCTTGGCCTGCAACAGGTGGCGCTGAAAGCCACCCTGCACGATATTTCCCCGGTGCTGCAGATCGCGCTGCGATCCGGGATTGCCGCCGCGCTGGTCGGGGCCCTGATGCTGTGGAAGCGCGAGCTGCCGCGCCGGGGCGACGGCACGCTGGCCCCCGGGCTGATTGCCGGAGCCCTGTTCGGGCTGGAGTTTCTGATTCTGGGCGAGGCGCTGCGCCACACCTCGTCCTCGCATGCGGTGGTCTTTCTCTACACCGCGCCGGTCTTCACCGCGCTGGCCCTGCACTTTCTGGTCCCGGCGGAACGTCTGGCCCCGGTGCAGTGGGCCGGGATCCTGCTGGCGTTCGGCGGGATTGCCACCGCCTTCCTCGGCCACCCCGGCGGCGGTGGCGATACCTCGCTGCTGGGGGATCTGCTGGCGGTTCTGGCCGGTGTGGCGTGGGGCGGCACCACGGTGGTGATCCGCATCACCCGCCTTGCGCAGGCTCCGGCACGGCAGACCCTGTTCTATCAGCTGGCGGTTGCCTTTGTGATCCTGCTGGTCAGCGCGGCAGCCCTGGATCAGCTGAGCTTCACCCCCAGCCCGCTGGCCCTTGCCAGTCTGGCCTTTCAGGCGCTGATGGTCTCGTTCACCGCTTTCATGATCTGGTTCTGGCTGCTGCGGAAGTATCTGGCCTCACGCCTTGGGGTGCTGTCCTTCATGACCCCGCTGTTCGGGGTCGGCCTTGGGGCGTGGCTGCTGAATGAGCCGGTGGATACCGGGTTCCTGCTGGGTGCCGGTCTGGTTATCGCCGGGATCACGCTGGTCAGCGGGCATCAATGGCTGCGGACCCTGCTGGCCCGGCGGCAGGCCGCCCGGACTCTCGCCCCCGATTCCGCCCCCGATTCCGTCCCGGATGCCATCCGCGAGAACGGAACCCCGTAAACCGCGTTACTCCGCCGCCTCAAGATCGGCGCGGATCAGGGTCTCGTACTCTTCCAGCAGCTCATAACAAAGCGTTACGGAGGAGTCTTCCGGGTCATAATAGGCATTGGCCTCGTCGCAGGCGGCCACCCGCAGGGTCAGTTCCCGTGGCAGAACAAAGCTGGTGCGGATGTCATCGGCCAGCCGCTCCACCATCCGCGACTGCTTCAGCATCGCCGACAGCGTGCGGTAGGCCGGGGCCGGGGGCTCATACACCACTTTGACCCGGCTCTTCCGCCCGCCGTCTTCCAGCAGATGCGGGTCCAGCAGGGTTGCCCAGCTGGTGCTGACCTGATCAAATTCCTGCGGGCAGCTGTCCCGGCGGTAATCCGGCAGCTCGGCATCGTCGGCAAACGCGCTGAAGCGGTCGGGATCACTGCCGTAGAGCATACAGACGACGGAATAGAACCGCTGCATGTCCAGCCCGTGTTCATCCCAGAAGGCCAGCTCTTCCTCGTCATCCCCGGCTGCCGCCGACATCAGCCAGCCCTGCGCCGCCGCCATCACCATCTCCAGCATTTCCGGATCATCTTCTTCCGGCACCATCAGCAGGGATGCCAGATTGTCGACCGCGTCTTCCTCGCGGCCCAGCACCGGCAGCTGCAGCTCGTGTATCAGGGCATGCCCGACCTCGTGATACAGGGTGAACAGCGTGTTGCCGAGGATGAAGGTCCTGACCTCCGGCTCCATCTCCGGCGCCTGCCGGGGTGTCTTCTGAGGGGCCGGTGTCTTGGCCCCCGCAGCCCAGACCGCGCCCCCCGGGAGCATCAGCCCGAGCAGAACCCCCACCGCCATTGCCTGCAAGCCCCGAAGCATTCCCTGCCCCCATCCCGTCAAAACACGACGAGTATAGAATAGTCACCACCGCTGTATCAAAGATCTGTTTTTATTCTGGAATAAATCTACACACCGACGCTTCCCCCCCACCACGGACAATAAGATCACCCCATATTCTACCTTTCAGACTAAACCAATAGAACTACACCCGCAGGAGTGATTAACCATACAGAGAAAATAGACTTCGCCACAGCACTGCGATACTGTCAGACCCGCCTGGCGACAGTACAGGACCGGGGGAACACACGCATGAGCGACGATCAGGACACCGTCACCGAGGTCACCGAAACCGGCTGGGGAGACCGGATCCTGTCGTCCCTGAAAGGGGCGGTGGCCGGTCTGCTGATGGTGCCGCTGGCGATGGCGCTGCTGTCGTGGAACGAAGACCGCGCCGCAGACCGTCAGACGGCGCTGGCCTCCGCCGCCCGCGAGGTGATCCCGGTTGCGGCAGACCGCATTGATTCCCGCACGGAAGGACGGCTGATCCACGTTTCAGGCCGGGCAAGCCCCGCCGGACGTCTGGAAGACCCTGATTTTCCCGTCACCGTCAGCGCCCTGCGGCTGATCCGCCGGACCGAGATGTATCAGTGGCGGGAAGTGACCACCACCGAAACCCGCGACAAACTGGGCGGCGGCAGCGAAACCATCACCAACACCCGGTATGAAAAAGACTGGTCGGAAGATCTGATCGATTCCGCCTCGTTCCGGAAACCCGACGGTCACGCCAACCCGGACTGGATGCCGTTTCCGTCCCATACCGAAACCGCAGACCGGGTTCTGCTGGGGGCCTTCCGGCTGACCCCGGCCCAGATTGACGCCCTGACCGACGAACAGCCGGTCACCGTGCGGGATCTGCCCGCCGATATCGACGGCATCCCGATCCACGTCAACGGCCATGAGGTCTTCATCGGGGCCAATCCCGCCCGCCCGGAAACCGGCGATCTGCGGATCCGCTTCACCCAGACCCCGGCGGCGGATGTCTCGGTCGTCGCCCGGCAGGCAGGCAGCAGCTTTGCCCCCTATGCCACCCCGACCGGCACGGTTGATCTGGTGCGGTATGGTCTGCTGCCCCCCGATGCGGTGATCCATGCCGCCCAGCGGGAGAACACCCTGCTGACCTGGGGGCTGCGGCTGGCCGGGGCCCTGCTGATCTTTATCGGCTTCCGGCTGCTGTTTTCCCCGCTGGAGGCACTGGCCTATGTCCTGCCGCCACTGGGCTGGCTGAGCGGCGCGATCCTCAGTCTTCTGGCCGGGGGGCTGACGCTGGTGCTGACCCTTGGCACCATCGGCACCGCCTGGATTACCCGCCATCCGCTGGCCGCCGTCGCCGTGGGCCTCAGCCTGCCGGCCGCCGTGCTGCTGTGGCGTCGCCTGCGGCGTCAGCCTGCCTGATCACCGGCATCCCCCGCCGTTTTCTCCCACACCGCCCCCACCCTGTCAGGATCTGCCATGCATCACCCTGCCGTCCGCCGCTCCCGCCTTGTTTCTTCCCTGCTTGTCTCTTCCCTGCTCGCCTGCGGGCTGGCCGCCCTGCTGTCCGCCGGGGCCGCAGCCGCCGAGCGGATCGAGCAACGGGCCACCCTTGGCGAAACGCTGGAAATCCGTCTGCGCTCCAACCCCAGCACCGGCTACGCCTGGACCCTCGATACCGCGTCCAGTCAGGGGGTGCCGGGTCTGCTGCGCCCGGCGGGCGAAAACTATTCCGCCCCGGCCGGAAATCCGCCGCCGCCCGGTGCCGGGGGGGCGCAGGTGTTCCGCTTCGAGCCGCAGGCGAAAGGACAGGCCCGCCTGCTGTTTACCTATCAGCGCCCGTGGGAGGCAAAATCCGCCGAACACGTCACCGAAGCCCTGATCACCATTGAATAAGACCGGCCCGGAGCCCTGCCATGCGCCTTCCTGCCCTGCTGCTGTGCCTTACCGCCGTCCTGACCCTGCTGCACGCCAGCCCGTCCGGCGCGGCCCCTGACCCGACAGCGGAACACCGCGCCCTGTACAGCGAGATCAACGGCGCCCTGAAAACCATGACCCAGAAGCGCTTTACCGTCGATCTGCCCGGCGCCCCGGTGGAGCCGGAAGGCACAGCCTGGATCAGCGGCGGCATGGCCCGGAAAATCCGCATCGTCTACCCCAGCGACCACGGCCAGATGGTGCAGGATTTTTACTACAGCCCCGGCGCTGAGCTGCCAAAGCTGATGTTCGTCTATGAAGTGATCACCACCCAGACCGTCAACGGCACCGATTCTTCCGGTCGCGAAAACCGTTACTACTTTCAGGATGGCCAGATGATCCGCTGGCTGGATGAAGACCGGCGGGCGGTGCCGACCGACATTCAGGATTTTACCGACCGCGAGCAGGAGGTGATGGAAGCCTCCTCGATGGCGCTGGAGGCTCTGGGGGCCACCGGGGGCAGCGGCAAAACCGGCACCAATACACAATCCGGCACCGCCGGGCCGGTGACGGAAACGACCGGGGTGTTCATGGGCATTGAAAGCGGCGATTACAGCTATCTGCTGCTGAAAAGCGGCAAGAAAGAAATCAGTTACATGATCCTTGAAACCGATGCGGCGCTGGACCGGCTGGTCGCCAGCCCTGACCGCTACACCGGCCGCACCATCACCGTGCTGTGGCAGACGGCGCAGGAAAACATCCCCGAAGCAGGAGGGATGCAGACCGTCACCAAGGCCGTCAGCGTACGGCTGACACCATAAACCCCTCCTCCGCCCTCTTCCGGTTGTCTTCAGGGCGCGGTATCGTCAGGGCATCGTCCACCTTCCGGCCCCGGGATACCAAAAGCATGCCGATCCGTCTCCGCCTGCTGGCTGCGGCAATGCCGCTGGCCCTGATGCTGCCATCACCGTCATTTGCCATGCCCAACGGCGGCACCTGCATTGAAGGTAACTGTGAAGACGGTATCGGCACCTTCCGCGAGACCGCCACCGGGGTCATCACCCGCGGCCTGTTCAGCAACGGGCGCTTTGCCCCCAGCTCAACCTATGAGGTGATCTTTCCGCATCACCCGGGACAGGTCTACCACTCCACCACCGACGCCCAGCGCAACTGGGCGCAGGCCGAAATATGGCGGACCGAAAGCCAGTTTTATGCCGGTTCAGTGAAGACGGCGATCAATCCCTTCACCCAGCATCAGGTCATCAGCTACAGCGTCGGGCGGTTTGAGGATGGCCCCGACACCGTTTACGAGGGGCAGTTTGAGTATGTCTCCCTGCCGCCGACGCAGGAGCAGATGCAGAGCTACAACGGTCAGGGGTTCTCCATCCAGTCAGGCATCTACATGTTCTCCGGCACCCGGAGCAGCAAAAGCCGGGGCACCAAAGACTACGGCATCTTCGCAACGGAAACGGTCTATCCGCAGAAGCCGATTCTGTTCAGCCCGGCGGATCCGGCGCGGATTGCCGACATCCGCGCCCGCTATACCGCCGCGCTGACGGCCAGTGCCGCCCAGTCCCAAGCACGGGCTGATGCCATGCAGGCCCAGCAGAGCGCGCAGGACACCGACCTGATCGGCACCCTGTTTCAGGCCGCCGCCGGGGGGCTTCTGGCCTCGTCGATGGGGCAGATGACCGGGGCGCTCGGCGGGGGGATGGGCGGCGTTAACGCCATGAACCTGTCGCAGGTGGTCGGGGTGATGACCGGGGCGACCTCGCCGGATCAGGCAATGGCGGCCATGGCCCAGCAGTATATGGCGCAGGGGCTGGGGGCCGCCGTGGGCGCCACCTCGCCGCAGGACTTTGCCGCACTGGCGGCGGGTATGGCCTCCGGCGGGGCCGTGCCGACAACGCAGGGGGCGGTGACAGCGGCGATGCTGGCGCAGGCGCAGACGCTGGCCCAGCAGAAGACCGTCACCACAACCCCGGCAGCCCAGACCATCCATATTCCCCCGAATGGCGGGGCCCCCTCGGCCACCCCCAACACCGGCGCGACCCCGGTTGCCTCCGGCAGCGGCAGCCGGGTGCCTAAGCTGGAACAGATGACCCTGCCCTGCACCAACGAAAACGGGTCATTCACCGGCAGCTCTAAAGTGCCGAAAGCGGCAGCCGACTGCCGGGCGGAGGTGATCGCCCACCGCAAGGTGCAATGCCGCAGCGACTGGATGACCGACCCCAGCTATGCCGCCATGAAAGCCTGCTTCCAGCAGAAAGGGATTGCCGATCTGTCGCAGTGGCGGTGATCTGACTGCGCATCCCTCACCGGACGCCCCGCCCCACAGCGGGGCGTTGCCTTTATGGGCAAGAAAAAAGCCCCGGCAGATGCCGGGGCCCAAGTTTAGGGAGGAAACGTCCAAAAAGGCAGGCAACGGACCCGAAGGTCGGTGTGTTGCTGCAATGCAAAATTACGATGATCAGCCCCCTCGATGCAAGCACATTTTTTAATCATGCATCATTTTTGTTCACTTTATCCCTCTCGCCCGCTGGCACAGGGTTTGCTAATAATCTGCTGACTCCTTCTTTCCGCGCCACCTGAGGGATCCTGATGTCGCCCCGCCCCGCCCCGCCCCGCGTCACTGCCCCGGTCCTGCTGCGTCACGCCGCCGGATGTGGTGCTGTGCTGCTCGGGCTGTGTGGCCTGCCGGGCGGCATCCCTGTGGCTCAGGCCCAGCAGCCGGGGACGGTCATCCGTCAGCCTGCCGCGATTTCCCCCACCGTGTCACAGCCCCGGTTCTTTGATCTGCCCGCCCGCGCCGCCGCGCCTGCCGCTGCCGCCCCCGCACAGGCGGCCAGACCACAGAAGGCGCTGTCTGCCGCCGCCAATGCCCCCGCGACGCCCGAGGGCGGTCTTGGCCCCGACGGAATCCTCTGCCGCCGCGAGACGGAACGGCAGGAACGGCAGGCCGGATTACCCCGCAACCTGCTGACCGCCCTGTCACACGTCGAATCCGGGCGCTGGGATGACGCGCGAGAGGCAAAAGTTGCCTGGCCGTGGACGGTGATGGCCGAAGGGCGCGGCAGATATTTCCGCACCAAAGCAGAGGCCATTGCAGAAGTGCGCGGGCTGCAGGCCAAAGGCGTCAAAAACATCGATGTCGGCTGTATGCAGATCAACCTGATGTATCACGGCGACGCTTTCGAGTCGCTGGAAGACGCCTTCGACCCGGCCAGCAACGTCGGCTATGCGGTCGAGTTCCTGACCAATCTGTATGAGGAAACCGGGGCCTGGACCCGGGCTGCCACCCGCTACCACTCCGCGACCGAAGTGCATGCGGTGCGCTACAGCGGGGTGCTGGCGAAGGAATGGACCCGCCTGAACCGGGATACCGACACCACCCTGACCACGGCGGAACTGGCCAGCGGCAACCGCCCGCTGCCCGTTGCCCAGCCCCTGAGCGGTCAGCCGCTGATGCCGCGCACGATGATGCCCGCCTCCCGTCAGCCCATTCTGTCGGTCAAACCGCTGTTCACCCCGGCCCAGCTTGCCTCGCTGGAGCAGCAGCGCCAGAAAATGGAAGCCACCCGCGCCCAGCAGGAGCAGCAGCGGCAGTCGGCAAAAACCTATGCTGAAAACTGGCGGGCCCAGAAAATGCAGGAATATCTGCAAAACCGCCGTGGCCCGCTGGTGCAGACCGCCGCCGACTGACCCCAGCTATGTCCGCCGCACCACAGTCTCCCAAGCCCCCTCTCCGGCACCCCGTCCGCCATCATCTTGCCGCCCTTGCCCTGACCGCCCTGCTGGTCGGCGTGCTGGCCGGGGATGCGGCCCCATCCCCCGTTCTGACCGGTCTGGCCGCCACCGGGCTGTTTGTCTACGCCGTGACCAGCCTGCCGGACATGAGCCTGAAAGCGCAGAGCTTTGTCCTGCTCAGCGTTGCGCTGGCCGGGGTCACCGCCCTGCTGATTCCCGATGCGGCGGAGACCGTGCTGCGCCGGGCAACCGCCGGGGCCGCCTTTGTCGCCGCCCTCTACGCCTCGCTCGGCTTTCTGCGTGATGCGGCGGAAACCAGCCCGCTGGTGCGCCGCTGCGGCCAGTGGCTGGCGGCCCAGCCGCCGGGGCGGCGCTATGTGGCGCTGGCGTCGGGCTCCCACCTGTTCGGGATCATCCTCAATTTCGGCGTTATCCCGCTGCTGGGGGCCATTGTCCGCTCCGGGGTCGGCGACGATGACAGCCCCCGGGGGCAACTGCGGCTGCGGCGGATGATGAGCGCGGTGCACCGGGGCTTCAGCCTGATTCTGCCGTGGTCGCCCCTGACGGTCTCGCTGGCGGTGGTGCTGACCGCCCTGCCATCGGTGACGTGGGAACATCTGGCCCCGTGGGCGCTGGGGACTGCCGCCGGGTTCATGGTCATCGGCTGGCTGGCCGACATGGCCCTGCGACCGCCGCCGGGGCAGCGTCAGCAGCACTGGCCGGGCTCCGGCGAGCCCTGGACCGTCCTGCTGCCGGTCGTCGGTCTCGTGATCCTGATTTTCAGTGTCGGCGGGCTGTGGTCTGCGGTCTCGGGGTCCCGGCTGGTGGTGGCGGTGATGACCGCTACCCCGCTGATCGGCTGCGGCTGGATCCTGACACAGGCCCTGTCCCCCTTGCATCCCCTGCCGCAGGCCCTGCGCCAGACCTCGGTGCGGATGCGTCAGCACGGCATCCGGTTTTTCCCCGGATACCGGAACGAGATCGCCCTTCTCTCCTCCGCCGCCTTTATCGGGGCCTGTATCTCCGCCCTGATCCCGGCAGAGGTGGTGGCGGCAACCCTGCGGGGCCTGCCGGTGCCCCCGTCCGTGCTGATCGTGGTGTCGGCCTGGCTGGTGGTGGCCTGCGGTCAGATCGGCATGAATCCGGTACTGTCCGTCACCCTGCTGACCGGCATCCTGCCACCGCCGGAGGTGATGGGCGTTCACCCGGTAGCGCTGGCCGTGGCCCTGACCGGGGCCTGGTCGCTGACCGCCGCCTCCTCGCCGTTTTCCGCCGCCCCGATGGTGACCGCCACCCTGTCAGGCACCACCGCCGGCGTCGTCGGGCGGCGCTGGAACGGCCCCTATACACTGGCGGCACTGGTCTTCCTGTCCGTCTGGGTTCTGCTGACCGACCGGCTGGCCGGATAAAACGCCCGGCGCAAGGCGGACATCATCCCTTTTTCCTACCGGAAAGGACTGGAACGGCGGGGCTTTTCCGGTCATTATGACGCCACAAGGGGATAAATCCGGAGTATGTGACAGATGGGTGATTTGACTCCCGCCAACCAAGGGCATGTTGTCGCGGTTAACGCCCGCGCGGTGGGTGCTCAGGATGAACAGGTTTTCGTCACTGTCTATGTCGAGCGGCAGCTGTTCGGCATTCCGGTGGAACGGGTGCAGGACATCCTGATCCCCGAAAAGATTGCCCGCATCCCGCTGGCCCCGCCGGAAGTGGCCGGGTCGATCAACCTGCGCGGCCGCATCGTGACCGTTATCGACGTCCGCACCCGTCTCGGCCTGCCGAAACAGGCAGAGACCGAAGGCAACGTGATGTGCGTCACCGTCGAGCAGGGGCAGGAACTGTACTCCCTGCGCGTTGACAGCGTCGGCAACGTGCTGACCCTGCCGATGCGCACGATTGAACAGAACCCCTCGACGCTGGATCCGCGCTGGCGCGGTATTTCCGCCGGGGTGGTGCGTCTGGAAGGCGAACTGCTGATCGTCCTCGACGTCGATGCGTTCCTTGATTTCAGCTCCGGCCAGCAGGCCGCCCGCGGCTGATCTCAACCGGCACCTGACAGCAACAGCAACGGCAGCCCATCGCGGCTGCCGTTGCTGTTTCCGCACTCAGCTCAAGCCTTGCGGCAGCACAGAGCGGCAGCCTACAGATAGTTCATGCAGTTGCGCCCGGCACTCTTGGCGGCATACAGGGCCTGATCGGCCCGGGCCAGAGCCGCATCCAGATCCGGCATCCCCTGCGGAACGGCGCTCAGCAGACTGACACCGGCACTGAAGGTATAGTGGTGCCCATCGGCAAAAGGCACCTCGGCCACAGCCTTCCTCATCCGCTCGGCCAGAGCTTTTGCATCTGTCTCCGACAGATCCGGGCAGATCGCCAGAAACTCCTCACCGCCCCAGCGCCCGACCGTCACCCCGTCCCCGGCGGCCTGCTTCAGGCGGGCGGACAGCTCCGTCAGCACCCGGTCCCCGGCCTGATGGCCCCGGCTGTCATTGACCTGCTTGAAGTGGTCCACATCAATCAAAATCAGCGCCACCACTCCACCCTGCCGGGTCAGACGGGCCATCACCACCGCCAGATAGGCGTTCAGGCTGCTGCGGTTTTCCAGCCCGGTCAGGCCATCGGTGTGCGACAGCACATGCAGACGGCGGTTCAGGCTCTTCAGCTTCAGCACCCAGAACAGACTGGCTGCCAAAATCCCACCCAGTACCCCGGCCCCGTTCCACACCAGATCCGGGTCAATCCCGGTGGTCACCTCAATCGCCACATGGCGGTTGGCCACTGCCACCCGCTCTTCCGGCGTCACCGAAGCAATGCCGCTGTTCAGGCGGGGCACCAGCTCTTCCGCAACCTCATTCCGGACCCCGATGCGCAGCAGGTTTTCATACCCCGGCACCTGACCCGCGACTTTCAGGTTGAACCACCCCTTTTTACGGATGGTATCAACCGCCACTGTCATCGACCGGATGGCCATGTCAGCCTTGCCGGTTGACACCAGCCCGAAGGCTTCGGCCTCTGTCTCGGTGATCACAATCACCAGCTTCGGATACTCGCGCCGCAGGCGCTCTTCAATCGACGTGCCTTTCGGCAGGGCCACCCGCTGCCCGTCCAGTGCCGCCAGATCGGTCACCGCAGCATGATCCTGATGGGTGATGACCACGTTGGGATCGATATACAGCGGATCGGTAAAGGTCAGCCACTGACGGCGCTGCGCCGTGGTGTTGAGGAAACTCAGCATCATGCAGTGCCCTTCGCGGGCCGCCTGCAGGCTCTCGTTCCAGTCCGCTGTCGGCGTCAGGCGCAGGGTCAGTCCGGCCCGTTCCGCCACCAGACGCAGCAGATCCGCCGCAATCCCTTCATGGCGACCCTGCCCGCTGATCCACTCATAGGGGGCCCAGTCCGGATCGACGCAATAGGGGATGCCATCGGGTGACGCCCCTGCGGCATGGGCGGGGGCCGGCAGACCGGCCAGCAGCACTGCCAGCACCAGCAGTCTGGCCCACCATCCGCCCAACTGGCCACCCGATTGGCCACCCAACTGGCCACCCGGATGCCCCCCTGTAACGCTCAAGCGCAATTCAACCGGCCTCACAACCCTGACAGTCCCCGCCCAGACGATAGGGGATTAGCCGGAACATATGAAGGGGAACATTCCCATACTTTTCATCCGGTAATTGCGACCACCACCGGCAGACCGTTCCGTTGTGCTTGAACCACCCCCGGCAGCCCCGTACAGTCTGGAGACATTATAGTCCCCTTTACTGTAGCCCTTCGACAGAGGACCCCCTGCATGAGCTTCACCGGCACCGACTCCTACGTCGCCACCGAAGACCTGATGGTTGCCGTCAATGCCGCCATCACCCTGCAACGCCCGCTGCTGATCAAGGGGGAGCCCGGCACCGGCAAGACCGTGCTGGCGCAGGAAGTGGCCCACTCGCTGGGGGTGCCGCTGATCCAGTGGCATGTCAAATCCACCACCAAGGCCCAGCATGGCCTGTATGAATATGATGCGGTCAGCCGCCTGCGTGATTCCCAGCTGGGTGATCCACGGGTGCAGGATATTGCCAACTACATCCGCCCTGGCAAGCTGTGGGAAGCGTTTCAGACCGGGCGGGCGGTGCTGCTGATCGACGAAATCGACAAGGCGGACATCGAGTTCCCCAACGATCTTCTGCAGGAACTGGACCGCATGGAATTCTATGTCCATGAAACCGGCCAGACCGTGCGGGCCGATATCCGCCCGGTGGTGATCATCACCTCCAACAACGAAAAAGAACTGCCCGACGCCTTCCTGCGCCGCTGCTTCTTCCACTACATCCGCTTCCCCGATGCCGACACGATGCAGAAGATTGTCGAGGTCCATTACCCCGGCATCCGCAACGATCTGGTGCGGGATGCGCTGTCGTCGTTCTACGAGCTGCGCGAGGTGCAGGGCCTGAAGAAAAAGCCGTCCACCAGCGAACTGCTGGACTGGATCCGCCTGCTGATGGCCGATGACCTGACCGCAGACACCCTGCGCGCCAGCGACACCCGCAGCATCATTCCGCCGCTGCATGGGGCCCTGCTGAAGAACGAGCAGGATGTGCATCTGCTGGAACGGCTGGCCTTTATGAACCGCCGCAACGGGCGCTGACCCGGCGGCCTGCGGTCAGGCAGGGGGTGCCACCATGACATCAAGGCTGCGGATCATCAGCGGTTTGCCGACCGGCGGGTTCACCACCGCCCCGCTGGCCATCCGGCGGGTGAACCAGCGGCGGCGCTCCGCCTCGGCCACCAGCGCGGCGGGCGAGACCGCCTGCCAGCCTTCCAGATGCTGGTCGAAGGTGCCGCCGTCCGCCCAGAACTCCAGCTCCTGCGTCAGGGCGGAGTCGGTCAGGTCAGCGGCGCGGCGGCTGTTCCACGCGACCATCAGATCCAGCATGTCATCGGGGTGCAGGGCTTTGTCCAGCCCGCGTTCCTCCAGACTGCGACGGAACTCGTGCCAGGTGCCCGCCCCTTTCAGCAGGGTCAGGGCCTCGGTCATTTCGGCGGTGGGGGTCATGGTCTGGCTCTCCTGCTCCGGCACGGTGCGCCGCACAGAGTATCATTCCGGCAGGGCGGATTTCCATGTTCAATAAGCTGTTTTTCGAACTGCGGACCGCGCGCGTCCCGGTCAGCCTGAATGAATACCTGACCCTTCTGGGGGCGGTGCAGGCGGGCTGTGCCAATTATTCCGTCACCGACTTTTACTATCTGGCCCGAGCCACGCTGGTGAAGGACGAACGGTTCCTCGACCGCTTCGATCAGGTGTTCAGCACCGTGTTCAAAGGGGTGGAAAGCGTCTCTGCCGACGACCTGTCCACCACCGCCGACATTCCGGAAGAGTGGCTGCGCAAGCTGGCCGAACGGATGCTGACGGAGGAGGAAAAGCAGCAGATCCAGTCCCTTGGCGGCTGGGACACACTGATGGAAACCCTGAAGAAACGGCTGGAAGAACAGAAGGGCCGCCATCAGGGGGGCAACAAATGGATCGGCACCGCCGGAACATCACCGTTCGGGGCCTATGGCTACAACCCGGAAGGGGTGCGGATCGGTCAGGACAGATCCCGCCACCGCCGCGCCGTCAAGGTGTGGGATCAACGCGACTTCCGCAATCTGGCCGATGACGTGGAACTCGGCACCCGCACCATCAAGGTTGCCCTGCGTCGCCTGCGCCGCTTTGCCCGGCAGGGGGCCGCGACCGAGCTGGATCTGGACGGCACCATCCGCTCCACCGCCCATCACGCCGGAATGCTGGACATCCAGATGGTGCCGGAACGGCACAACACCGTCAAAGTCCTGCTGTTTCTCGACATCGGCGGCTCGATGGACGATCACATCAAACTGTGTGAGGAGCTGTTTTCCGCCGCCCGCAGCGAATTTAAGCATCTGGAATACTACTACTTCCACAACTGCCCCTATGAGTTTGTGTGGAAGGACAACAGCCGCCGCCAGACCGACCGGATCCCGACTGAAGAGGTGCTGCGCACCTACCCCGCCGACTACAAGCTGATCTTTGTCGGCGACGCCTCGATGAGCCCGTACGAGATCGCCGTCCCCGGCGGCAGCGTGGAACACTGGAACCCCGAGCCGGGCCGGGTGTGGATGCAGCGGCTGCTGGCCCAGTGGCCGCATGCGGCATGGCTGAACCCGGTTGACCGCCGCTACTGGGGCCACACCCAGTCCATCGCCATGATGCAGGACCTGATGGAGGACCGGATGTTCCCCCTGACTCTGGAAGGGCTGGATCAGGCGATGCAAAGCCTGAACCGGCGCTGACAGCCGGGCTGGCCGGACCGGGCCGGGGCATCCTCATAACCGCAGGCTGAACAGCCGGGCTGGCCGCGACAGCCAGCCCATGCCATAATAGCATATCAGATATGACAAATATGGCATCCCCCCCCTCCGGCTCTCCCCCCTACCCTAATATTATGTTTTCATTATCATAAATATAATCCCGCCCCCTCCGCCTCCATTGGCGTACCCCTTTCTTATACTGAAGGGGCCCTTGACCCTGCGGACTGATCTGCGTATCCGCTACGGTCATATTCACAGTGTCAGAGCGCATAATAACGGCACCGGCCACCGCGTCGGCCCGTTTGCCCTGAGACAGGTCTGAGACAGGCGGCGGCAGGGGAAGGGCGGGCCCCGCCATACGCATGTCCGGGCCGTCAGGTCCGGTCTCCGGTCCCGCACATCCCCCATATCCCGCAGGAAACTGTCTTCGCTGCCATGACGTCTTCTCCGTCGCCCCTGTCCGGCCTGATGGCCCTTCTGCCCGCCGCCGCCCTGACGCTGGCCGTGGCGGTGGGGGGCATCTTCACCGCCCTGTCCCCCCGCGACGGGCGGACGGTCGCGATCGTGATTCCCCCCGGTCAGTCTGCCGGGGCCGTCTTCAGCGCGGTGGCGGCCACCGGCATCAGCCTGACCGACACCGCAGCCGGAGGGCGGATCGTGTTTACCTCCGCCACCGGGGAACAGGCCGCCGCCCTGCGCGCCGCCGGGGCCCTGCTGGTGATTGACGCCATGTTTGCCCGCGGTTGCCTTTAAACCGTCCTCTCATCCTGCTTCTGGCCCTGCTTTTTGGGGCCGCACCACCCCGCCTTGATCTCCGCCCGATGGGATATCTGCATGCTGCACGCCATCCGCCACCAGTTCAGCCGTTTTCTGGCCCTGTTCGCCGTCATCAACTGTCTGGTGATTCCATTGGCCGGATATGCCATCGGCGGGCCGGTGCTGCTGCCGACGCTGCTGGCGGTGATGGTCACCGCCGTCATGGGGGGCGGAATCCTGTGGGCCCCGACCGCAGCGGCCACCGCCCCGACCGCCGGGGTGGCACTGGTCAGCTTTCCGGCGATCCTGCTGTATCAGTTCTCCGGGCATCCGTGGCAGGTGGATATCCACATGTATTTCTTCGCCGCACTGGCCCTGTGCGTGGCACTGGTGGACTGGCGGGCCATTCTGGCCGGGGCGGCGGCGGTGGCCGTCCACCACCTGCTGCTGAATGCGGTTCTGCCGGCGCTGATCTGGCCGGACGGCCCCAACTTTGGTCGGGTGGTGCTGCACGCGGTCATTCTGGTGATCGAAGCTCTGGTGCTGGGAACCCTGAGCCTGCGGCTGCCCCGGCTGTACGCCAGAACGGAAGCCGCACTGGCCGATGCACAGGCAGCCCATGCCGAGGCCGAGGCGCTGGCCCGGCAGGCCCGGCTGGCCGAGCAGGAAGAAAGCCGCCGGACCGCGCTGGTCAAATCCCTGACCGCTGCCTTTGACCACGATATCACCGAAGCCGTCGCCACCTTCGGGGCCGCCGCCACCCAGATGGGGGATGCGTCGCAGGCCCTGAACGATGCCGCACACCGGGCCACCGGTGACATCAACGGCGTGGTACGGGCCGCCAGCACCGCCGCCGACTCCGTCGATGTCGTCGCCGGGTCCGCCGAAGCCCTGCATGCCGCCGTTGCCGCCATCGAAACTCTGGTGCAGGATTCGCAGGAGACTGCCCGCCGCGCCGCTGATCAGGCCAGCCGGGCCGACAGCACGGTCACCGCCCTGAATGAAGCCGCCGGAAGAATCGGGGATGCCATCGGCCTGATCACCGACATCGCCAGCCAGACCAACCTGCTGGCCCTGAACGCCACCATCGAGGCCGCCCGCGCCGGGGATGCCGGTAAAGGCTTTGCCGTGGTTGCCAACGAGGTGAAGACACTGGCCAACCAGACCGCCCGCACCACTGACGAAATCCGCCGCCAGATCACCGATGTGCAGGCCTCCTCGCAGGAAGCAGCGCAGGTCCTGATGGCGATTGCCGCCGATATTGACGGCATCAACGGCACCATGGGCCGCATTGCCGAGAGCATCGGCGAACAGACCGCCGCGATTGCCGCCATCACCGCCTCTTCCGGGCGGGCGGCGGACAGCACCCGGGTCACCCGCGATACCATCAGCTCGTTCCGTGGCCTGATCGACGAGAATGAAACGGCGACTGCTGCCGTGGATGCGTCATCCCAGACCCTGATCCACCAGTCCGGCGATCTCCGGCAGCGGGTGGATACCTTTATCCGTGACCTGCAGGCCGTTTAAGGCCGCAGGATGAAACCGCAAGAAGCGGGTGGAGACACCGCCCGCCGCCTGAGAGGGTAAGCCCCGACCTACCCCTCTCAGGAGAGACCTCATGCTGTCTTCCCGTCCCCTTGCCGACAAAGTGATTATCGTCAGCGGTGCCAGTTCCGGCATCGGGGCCGCAGCCGCCCGGCTGTTCAGCCGTGCCGGGGCCAGACTGGTCCTTGTCGCCCGCTCCGCCGACCGGCTGGAGGCCCTGACCGCCGAACTCAAAGCCGCCGGGGGCGATGCGGTTGCCGTCAGCGGCGATGTCGCCCGGGCCGAAACCGCCCGGCAGGCTGTGGATCAGGCCGTGGATGTGTTCGGCGGCCTCGACGGGGCCTTCAACAATGCCGGTATCACCGGGGATGCCGCCCCGGTGCAGGACCTGCCGCCGTCGGAATGGGGGCAGGTGATCGCCACCAACCTGACCGGGGCCTTCCATGCCGCCCAGGCTCAGATTCCGGCCCTGCTGGCGCGGGGTGGCGGGTCTCTGGTGTTCACGTCCACCTTTGTCGGCCATACGGTCGGTTTTCCCGGCATGGCGGCTTATGCGGCCAGCAAGGCCGGGCTGCTGGGGCTGACACAGGTGATCGCGGCGGAAGGCGGGCCGCAGGGTATCCGCGCCAATGTGCTGATGCCCGGTGGCACCGATACCCCGATGGGGCGGGCGGTCGCCAGCACCCCGGAAATCCGGCAATACGTTGAAGGTCTGCACGCGCTGAAGCGGATTGCCGAACCGGAGGAAATCGCCCGGGCGGCGCTGTTCCTGCTGTCCGATGATGCCAGCTTTGTCACCGGCACCGCCCTGATGGCCGATGGCGGGGTCTCCATCTGCCGCAGTTAACCCCAGACATGGCGGGGACACACCGGCAGCCAGAAAAGAAAACAGGCGGATGATCGGGTGACCATCCGCCTGCTGACCTGAGTCACAGACCATACCGGCAAAAGCCGGACTGGCAAACCATACCGGCAAAAGCCGGACGGGGCCATTCCGGGCCGGTGCGGCTTTCAGCCTTACGCCCCGGTCCAGCGACGGAACAGCACGCTGGCGTTGACCCCGCCAAAGCCGAAACCGTTGGACAGCGCATACTCAATCGCCATCGGGCGGGCCGCACCCTGCACCAGATCCAGCCCTTCCGCCGCCGGATCCGGCGTGGTCAGGTTCAGGGTCATCGGCGCGGTCTGGTCCCGCAGGGCCAGAACGGTGAAGATCGCCTCAATCCCCCCGGCAGCGCCCAGCAGATGGCCGGTGGCTGACTTGGTGGAGGCAACGGCAACACTGCCGGTCCGGCCAAACAGACCGCTGATCGCCGCCAGCTCGCCCTTATCCCCGACCGGGGTGGAGGTGGCATGCGCATTCAGGTGCTGCACCTGATCCGGGGTGATCCCGGCCTGCTGCAGGGCCGCTTCCATCGCCCGGCGGGCCCCGCTGCCGTCTTCCGGCCCGGCTGTCATATGATAGGCATCGGCACTGGTGCCGTAGCCGACCAGCTCGGCGATCGGGGTCGCGCCGCGCTTCAGGGCATGCTCAAGGGTTTCGATCACCAGAAGACCGGCCCCTTCCCCCATCACGAAACCGTCGCGGCCTTCGTCAAACGGGCGGGAGGCCTGCTCCGGCGTGGCACCATAGCCGGTGGACAGGGCGCGGGCGGCGGCAAAACCGGCCAGCGTCACCCGGCTCAGGCAGGCTTCCGCCCCGCCGCACAGGGCAATGTCAGCTTCCCCGGCGCGGATCATGCGGGCGGCATCGCCGATGGCCTGCACCCCGGCGGCGCAGGCGGTCACCGGCGCCCCGAGCGGACCCCGGAACCCGTGCTTGATCGAGACCTGACCGGCGGCGAGGTTCACCAGAAAAGACGGCACGGTGAACGGCGACACCCGGCGCGGCCCCTTGTCATCACAGGTCCGCACCGCATCAATCATCGCCGGAAAACCACCGATCCCGGAGGCGATGACGGTGGCGGTCCGCTCACGCTGCTCATCGGTTTCCGGGGCCCAGCCGGCCTGTGCCAGCGCCTCATCCGCCGCAGCCATCGCAAAATGGATGAAGCGGTCCATCTTCTTCTGATCTTTGGGGCTGATGGAGCGGTCGGGGTCAAACCCGGCCTCGGCATCCTCCGCCAGTGTCGGCACCATCCCGCCGACCGTGGCGGCCAGATCGGCCACCATGTCGTCCGGCAGGGGACGGATTCCCGACCGGCCGGCCAGCAGGCGCTGCCACACCGGATCAATACCGCACCCGAGCGGGGAGACGATCCCCATGCCGGTGACTACAAGACGCGGAGCATTCATCAACAGGTTTCCTCAGGCTGTCCGGGGGATGGGTGGGAGACGGTCCGGCCATCGGGAAAGCGGGTGGCCAGCGCCACCGTTTCCGGCGTCAGGACCGCCAGCGTATCCGCCCGCACCACCTGCACCGCCAGCGGCGTGCCGCTGGCCCGGTCGGTGATCTGCCAGACCGGACGGTCAATCGGCAGATAGCGGTTTCCCCAGTCAGCCAGAGCCATCAGCACCGGAAAAAACCCCTGCCCCTTTTCAGTCAGATGATAACTGTACCGAAGCGGACGGGTCTGATACGGGCGCTTTTCCAGCACACCCTGTTCACACAGGTGGGCCAGACGGCGGCTGAGGATGTTGGGGGCAATGCCCAGACTCTTCTGAAACGCGTCGAAACGGGTCATCCCCCGGAAGGCGTCGCGCATAATCAGGATGCTCCACCAGTCCCCGACGCAATCAAGGGCGCGGGCGGCAGGACAGGGCTGGGTATCAAAGCGGGTATGCTGCATGGAGAAGAAAGCTACCCCTGCAACTATCATTATGCAAGTTACTTTTCGGTGACAAGCCGCCGCGCCGCTTCTTTTTAAGGACTTAGGCCGCATTCGCAGGCAGAATGGCCCCCCATCTGCCCGCGCCACCCGAGAAGGAGCCGCCACCGTGAGCATACCCGGCCCGCAGAACGAGATCGAGACCCTGTTCTCCATCGGCCTCAGCCAGCATCAGGCCGGGAACCTGCAGGCCGCCGAAGAATGCTACCGCCGGGTGATCGCCGTCAATCCGCTGCACCCGGATGCCCTGCACTTTCTCGGCCTGCTGCATTACCAGTGCGGGCAGCAGGATCACGCGCTGAAGCTGATGGACATGTCGCTGTCGCTGTCGCCCGATGTCCCGGCTTATCACTCCAACCGTGGCAATGTGCTGAAGCAGCTGAACCGGCTGGAAGAGGCCGCCGCCGCCTACCGGGCGGCGATCCGGCTGCAGCCGGGCAATGCGATGGCCTTTTCCAATCTGGGCAACACCCTGTCCGCCCTGGGGCAGCATGATGCCGCCCTTGCCGCCTATGAAACGGCGGTGGAGATCAGCCCCGGCCACGCCGATGCCCACATCAACCGCAGCCTGCTGCTGCTCGACCTCGGGCGGCTGGCAGAGGCGGAAGACGCGATCGTGACCGCCCTGCGCCTGCAGCCGGATAATGCCGTGGCCCACACGAACCACGCCCTGATCCTGATGGCCCGGAAGCGCCCGCAGGAGGCCGTGGAAGCCTGCGACACCGCCCTGCGGCTGCGCCCGGATCTGGCTGAGGCCCATTCCAACCGGGGCAACGCCCTGTTTGACCTCAACCGGCCCGATCAGGCCCTGACCGCCTATGAAGATGCCCTGCGCCTGCAACCGGGTTTTGCCGATGCGCACCGCAACCGCGCCCGGGTTCTGAAAGCGCAGGGCCGCACCGCTGACGCCCTTGCCGCCTATGATGCCCTGCTGGAGGTGTCACCGGAGGATGTGCAGACCCACTGCAACCGGGGGGCCGCCCTGGCCGAGCTGGGACGCCCGGACGAGGCCCTGACCGCCTTCGCCACCGCCCTGAGCCTGCAGCCGGACTGTGCCGAGGCCTATTCCAACCGGGGTTTCACCCTGATGGACCTTGGCCGCGTGCCGGAGGCGGTCAGGGCCTACCGGGCGGCCACCGCGCTGCGCCCGGAGATGGCCGAAGCCCGCTTCAACCTGAGTATGGCCCTGCTGCTGCTGGGCGATTTCAAGGCCGGATGGGCGGAATATGACTGGCGGTGGACCTCCCGCGGCTGGTCCGGCGGTGCCCCCCGCCATCAGGATCTTCCGGCATGGACCGGTGACGCCGCACAGGGCCGCACCCTGCTGGCGTGGGCCGAACAGGGGCTGGGCGATACCCTGCAGTTTGCCCGCTACGTCCCGGTGCTGACGGCGCAGGGCTGGCAGGTGGTGCTGGAGGTTCAGCCCGCGCTGTTGCCCCTGCTGTCTGCCCTGAACGGGCCGGACGTGCAGGTCATTGCCACCGACACCGCCCGTCCGGCAGCCGATGTGCAATGCCCGCTGCTCAGCCTGCCCGGCCGTCTGGGGACGGTGGAAGCCAGCATCCCCGCCCCCCTGTCGCTGCCGGTGCCCCCGCCCGCGGACCGGACGTCCCCCCGCCCGGAGGCCGGGGATCCCCCGGTCCGGCGGATCGGTATTGTCTGGCAAGGCAACCCGCGCCATCACAATGACAGAAACCGCTCGGTGCCGCTGTCGCGCTTCCTGCCGCTGGCCCGCCTGCCCGGAGTGTCGCTGGTCAGCCTGCAGAAAGGCTTCGGCGCGGAGCAGTTACAGGACATCCCCGACGATATCCGCATTGAAGACACCGGGGCTGATTATGAGACCGGCGGCTTCACGGAGACGGCATCGCTCCTGCGGGGGCTGGATCTTGTGATCACGGTGGACACCGCAATGGCCCATCTGGCCGGAACGCTGGGGGTGCCGGTGTGGGTACTGCTGCCCGCCATGCCGGACTGGCGCTGGCTGACTGACCGGGATGACAGCCCGTGGTATCCGTCCATGCGCCTGTTGCGGCAACCGGCCCCCGGGGACTGGGACAGCGTGTTCCTGCGTCTCGGGCAAAGCCTGACCGCTGCCGGGGGCTGACATCATCACGCGGCGGGCCGGACCGCCCGCCGCCACGGCACCCAGCCAAAGGTGGACCCGGCAGCCGCCACCACAATCGCCACCCCGCCGATGATCTGCTCCGGCTGCGGACGGGTGGAAAACACCACCAGATCCGCCAGCACCGCCACCACCGGGTAGACATAGGACAACGCCCCGATCACGGCGGTCGGCAGGCGCTGAAGGGCCGCATACAGCAGCACATACATCACGCCGGTATGCACCACCCCCAGCGTCACCACACTGCCCCACGCCGCCGCGCCGGATGGCAACGCCCCGCCGGACGCAAACGGGGCCAGCATCACACCCCCGACCAAAACCTGTATCAGTGCCACCCGGTGCGGCGGCTCCCCCTTCAGGTGCCGGGCGACCAGTGCGGCCACGGCATAGAAAAAGGCAGCCCCTAACGCCAGCGCGATCCCGGTCAGGTAATCCCCACCGGCAGCGCCGCCCTTGGCTGAGACGATCAGCAGCACCCCGCCAAAAGCCACAGCCAGCCACCACAGCCGTACCCGGCCCGGGCGGTCGCCGAACAGCAGCATGCCCAGTCCGACCAGCATGAACGGCTGGGTATTGTAGACCGCCGTCGCCACCGCGATGGATGCCCGTGGGTAAGCGGCAAACAGCAGCACCCAGTTCAGCACCAGAGCCACCCCGCCCAGCGCGGCCACCGCTGCGGTCCGCGCCAATGCCCGCCAGCCGCCGGGGCCGGGTCGCAGCAGCCCCAGCGCGGCGCAGATCAGCAGCAGGGTCAGCGCCCCGAACACACAGCGCCAGAAGACCACCGCCGTCACCGGCAGGCCCGACCACACCACAAACACCCCGATAGTCCCTGACAGCACCATCGCCGCTGTCATCCGGGCGACCCCGCCCGCCGTTGCCTGTTCTGACCGGGTCATCCCCCTGCCCTCCTGCACTGAAGGCCGGGATCAGCCCCGGCCTGCTGAGTCTAGGCCGGACAACACCCCTTGTAGCGGGATATAAAAAGGCATACGGTACGATATACCTCACTTAATCAGGCTACAGGGCAAAATAACCTTTTCAGGATCGCATCATGCCGGATGACATCGACCGCCGCCTGCTGACCCTGCTGACCGCCAATGCCCGGCTGCCGCTGAAAGAGCTGGCGGCACAGGTCGGCCTCTCCTCGCCCAGCGTTTCCGACCGTCTGCGACGGCTGGAAGAACAGGGACTGATCCGCGCCTTTACGGTGGAGATTGATCCCGCCCAACTGGGGTACACCCTGCAGGCAATCGTGCGGATCCGTCCGCTGCCGGGGCGGCTGCATCTGGTGCAGAGGCTGATCGAAGAGATCCCCGAAATCACCGAATGCGATAAAGTAACGGGCGATGACTGTTTCATCGCCCGTCTGATGCTGCGGGATATCAGTCATCTCGACCGGATTTTAGACAGCATCGCCGATAAGGCGGAAACCAGCACCGCCATCGTCAAAGCCCAGCCGGTCCTGCGACGCCTGCCCCCGCTGGCCTGAAGACCCGGCAGTCAGTGCAGGGTCCACTGTGCCTGCACGGCCTGCCAGCGGCCGGGGGTCAGCAGATCCGCCGCTCCCACCCGCACCGAATGCAGGCGGCCTTCAATCCGGGCCTCCCAGAAGGCCAGAAAGCGCTGAAGCTCAGGGTATTTCGGGGCTTTGTCGTAGTGCTGCCAGATAAACTCCTGCAACACGCGCGGATGATCCGGCAGATGATAGAGAATGCTCGCCGTAACGAGCCGGTATCCGTCCAGCTGTCGTCCGAGGTCCATGGTCCGATCCTCCGTCAGAAGGGTGTTCCCATGTCTCTATTTTGTAATTTTTCCGTTTAAGATCAACAGGATAATTTAGCAGCACTCCCGCAGACCGGCTGCTAAAACCCCGACCACAGCAGGCTGCCCAGCACCCCCAGACCGCTGAGGATCAGCAACCCGCCGGACCCCTGATTGAGGTGCCCCAGCCAGACCGGACTGAAGCGGTGCCGCACCGCCCCGGTCAGGGCCGACAGGGTCAGCCACCACAGGGCAGAGCCAAGAAAAACCCCCAGAATCAACAGCCCGGCATCCAGCGGCGCATCCTGCACATGCACGGCCCCAAGGGACGCGAAAACCGCCATGAAGGCGATGATTGTCGCCGGGTTGGTCAGGGTGATCAGCAGGGTGGTGGTAAAGTCCTTCAGCAGGCCGATATGGGTTGTCGGCACGGCCCCAAGCTGCGGCGGCGGGCTGCGCCACGCCTTGATACCCAGCACCAGCAGGAACAGGCCACCGACCACCGACAGCTCGGTCTTCCACGTCATCAGCGCGTCGGAAACCAGCGACAGCCCCAGCCCGGCAACCATGCCGTAAAAGGTATCGGCCACCGCCGCCCCAAGACCGGCCACAAAGGCAGCGGTACGGCCATCGGCCAGCGCCCGGCGGATGCACAGCAGCCCGACCGGCCCCACCGGGGCCGCGATCAGAAAGCCGACAATCAGCCCTTTGACAAACACCCAGTCAATTACCGACAAACCCGATCCTTTCTTCCGGTCGCCCCGGCCAGACCGGGAAATGGCCGGGACTGTACCGCACGGGCGTCCCGCTGTCAGCGTTCCAACAGTGCGGTAAAATGATGGGGGCCGGAGATGCGGTTATCAATCATCTCCCGCACGGCAGCCGGAATTTCAGGGGACTCCTCGGCGAACAGGCCGCAGCGGCGCAGATTGTGCAGCACCGACCGCCCCCGCCGCACCCGTTGCAGACAGACCCGGAAAGCGCAGGGGGTCCGTTGCCGGTTGCCCGACACCCCCAGCTTGATCCCGACCATTTCAGAGATCACATCATTATAGTCGGGGTACAGAACGGTATGCGTCAGCTCGATCCCCGCCGTGCGTTCGTAATCGGCCAGAAAAACCCGGTCCCCGAACATCAGCGCCACCCCGTCAAAGCGGAAGTGCCGGGCCGACCGCCCCCGCACCTTCCCCAGCCGTTCCAGCCGCCGGTAATAGGTCACGCCGTCGCGCGTTTCAAAAATCATCAGTGTTCTGATGATTTTTCCGGGACTGGACAGCGAGTAGTAATATTCAAAAAAGGCCCCGTCGACCGCCCGCAGGCGTGGGTCGCTGCCCCGGACCATGGTAGCGATGGTACTGCCGAGAATGCCCAGACTCTCCCCGCCGCTGGCCCGGCGGCTGCGCAGCAGGGGGGCAAAATCCTCCGGCGGCAGCAGCAGTTCATGCACATCCATCCCGAAAAAGTCGGCAATCTTGCGCAGGATCGCCGGGCGGGGGAAGGACGACCCGGCCAGATATTTGTTCAGCTGGCTGCGGTTGATCCCCAGCCGCCGCGCCACATCGGTGATCGACGTCATGTAGCTGCACAGCAGCCGCAGATTCTCTGAAAATGCATCCTGCATGGCACATCGGCCCGGCCCTGTTGCCCCTGTTCTGCCTCATAGCCTGCCTGCGGGATGCCGTCCAGAGGGCATCGCAGATTCTTGCGCAAAAAATGGCGCGAACCGGCGCTGTAAAAGCACAAAAAAGCGCCAAAGCGCGCCGCTTCGCCAAATTGTCAAAACCAGTGATTTTGACCGATTATAAGGGCGTCCGATGCTCAGAGACTCTCCGTACACACTTAATAAAAATGCGGAAAATTTAACAAAAACAACGGACTCCCAATCATGACCTCTACCTTCCGTAGAGAGCACGACTTGCTCGGTGACCGGGATGTTCCCGCCGACGCGTACTGGGGTATCCATACCCTGCGCGCCCGCGAGAACTACCCGATCACCGGGCGATCCATCGGCTCGTATCCTCATCTCATTCTTGCTCTGGCTCAGGTAAAGCGGGCGGCGGCGGAAGCCAACCGTCAGCTCGGCGATCTGGACGACCGCCGCGCCGATGCCATCGTACAGGCCTGCCGCGACATCGAAGGCGGGGCCCTGCACGACCAGTTTGTGGTCGATGTCATTCAGGGTGGGGCCGGCACCTCCACCAACATGAATGCCAATGAAGTGATTGCCAACCGGGCGCTGGAACTGCTGGGCCACCCGCGCGGGGCCTATGCCGAACTGCACCCGCTGAACCACGTCAACATGGCGCAGAGCACCAACGACGTCTATCCGACGACGCTGAAGCTGGCGCTGACCTTTGCGATTGAAGATCTGCTGGCGGCAATGCGCATCCTGCAGCAGGACTTTGCCGATAAAGCCGCTGAGTTTGCTGATATTCTGAAGATGGGCCGCACCCAGCTTCAGGATGCCGTCCCGATGACGCTGGGGCAGGAATTCCGCACCTACGCCGTGATGATCGGCGAAGACGTGGACCGCCTGCGCGAAGCCACCGCCCTGATCCGTGAGATCAATCTGGGGGCCACCGCCATCGGCACCGGCATCAATACCGACATCCGCTATTCCCGGCTGGTGACGGAGATTCTGGCCGCCCTGTCCGGGGTGCCGCTGATCCCCGCCGACAACCTGATCGAGGCAACTCAGGACACCGGCGCCTTTGTGCAGCTGTCCGGCGTTCTGAAGCGGGTTGCCTGCAAACTCTCGAAAGTCTGTAACGACCTGCGGCTGCTGTCCTCCGGCCCGCAGGCCGGGTTTGGCGAGATCTTCCTGCCCGAACGGGCCGCCGGATCGTCGATCATGCCCGGCAAGGTCAACCCGATTATCCCGGAAGTGGTCAATCAGATCGCCTTCGAGGTCATTGGCAACGACATGACCGTCACCATGGCATCGGAAGCCGGTCAGTTGCAGCTGAATGCCTTTGAGCCGATCATTGCCCATTCCCTGTTTAAGAGCATCGAACATCTGGCGGCAGGCTGCCGCACCCTGTCGGTCAACTGCGTGCGGGGCATTGCCGCCAACCGTCCGCTGCTGGCTGAACGGGTCCGGACCTCTGCCGGGCTGGCCACCGCCCTGAACCCGCATATCGGTTATGAGAATGCGACGTGGGTGGCGCGGGAAGCACTGCGCACCGGCAAAACCGTCGCCGAGCTGGTTCTGGACCGTGGCCTGATGACCGAAAGTGCCCTTGCCCGGGTGCTGAGCCCGGAAAGCCTGACCGCGCCCCGCACGGTCTAAGAGCTATCAGCGCAGACACTCCGCTCCGGTGAACCGAAACCTACTTCACCGGAGACGTCCCGAGCCGGGGAAAGCGGACAGGCCACCCACGCTTTCCCCGGTTCATTTTTTGCCCTACCTGGTCGGCTTCAGGCCATCAAACACTTCATCGACGGCAACGGCAAAATTCAGATCCCCCCGTTCGATGCCCTTTGTGGTGATCCCGATCAACCGTCCCTCCTCATCAAACAACCCGCCTCCAGACGACCCCGGTGCAATGGGGGCCGAAATCTGCACATAACGAACTCCCCCCATCGTCCGCAGCCCGGAGATGATACCCTCCGAGATCGTATTTTCCAGAGAGGCCGGGGATCCGATCGCATAGACACGCTCCCCCACCTTCAGGGCCGAATACTGACGGTACTGTGCGACCGGCTTCAGAGACTTTGACGCCTGAATAATGCAGATATCCTTGGCACGGTTGCTGTGGCTTCGCTGGAACATCACGATATCACCATCGAGCTTTGCTCCGTATACATCCAGCCCCTCCAGAACATGGCAGTTGGTGGCAGCCAACCGTTCAGTCACCGCAACCGCCGATCCTGATGCCGCGCCACTCCCCTTCGCCTCAAGAGCCAACAGCCGGAACACTGACGGAGACAGCCGGGCAAACAGCTCTACCGCCGTAGGCTTCGCCGGAACAGATCCTCCGGCAGCGACCGGAGGCTCTGCGGCCCCAGTTACAGAGGAAGACCCTGGCGCTGCAGCGACAGTCGCTCCCTTGGCTGGCGATGCTCCATTCCGGGCCAGAGCCTCCCGCGCCTCGACATCTCCCTTGGCCGCCGCCTTTTCATAATAGGCGCGCCCCTGAACAGGGTCTTTCGCGAGACCCCACCCCCCTTGAGTGTATGCGTCCCCCAGCATCCTCATGCCTTTTGGGGATCCCTTAGCAACCGACTGGCGGATAAAGTCAAGGCCGGCCTGAATATCAGGCTGACGCCCTTTCTCCTTCGGAAAAATCATCAGATAGCCCAACATTGCCCTCCCATCCGGCCGACCATTTTCCGAGGCCCTCCAGAACAATAATCTGGCTTGCTCTTCATCAAACGGGACGTATTTTCCAGCCAGATAGCTTTCCGCCATGAAAAGTTGGGACTCAACATCGTCGCTAAACGCAGCGAGCAATGTCCAGGCCATAAAGTACTTCAAATTCTGGGGCACCACCTTCCCTTGGGCATAAATCACCCCCACCATCGCCTGCGATGGACCATGCCCCTCGCGGGCATACCAGAGGAGGATCGGGAAAGCGCTGGCATCGTCGCCTGCCTTCAGATACGCCACCGCCTGCTCATATTTACCCGGCGCGGGATTGTTCCCCGAGTTTAGAAACTCTTCGGGATGCAGGATAACGACCACTTCAGGATAAGCCGCCAGTTTTTCAAGCCGTTTTTGGGCCAGATCGTACCCGTCACGGGCTGACCGCTGGAAATAGATGGCAGCCTCACCGCGGTTGCGGTCAACACCGTCCTTCACCCCTTCCAGATACATCATGCCGATCTGGTAGTTGGCCATCCGCCGCCACGAACGATCTGGGCTGGCCGCAGCACGCTCGAACATCCGCAGGGCCGCCTCCGGTTTCCGCGCCGTGCCCTCCCCGTTCAGATACATCTGCCCCACCCGGTATTGGGAGGACGCCTGCCCATCATATCCGTCCGCTTCGGCGAGGGATTTAAAACTCTCAAACGCGTCCTCAGGGTGCCCTGCATCGGCGGCTTTGCTGGCCTGCACATAGTTGACATCCTTCAGGGTCTGGCACCCCCCAAGGGCCATCATCCCCCCCAGAACGACCGCTATCCTGACCAATCGCATTCCCATCATCCTTTCCCAAAATCCCACCCCAGCTTCGCACGAAACATAACACACACACAACCTCAGGGGAAAGTCACGACAGCCATAAAATCAAACCAATTCATTGATATTACAAATAAAAAACGCCCGAAGGCCAGGCCTTCGGGCGTAAAGCTCCACACTCTCAGAAAGACGGATCTTATCCGGCCTTGGCCGCCACCTTGTCCTCGATGGCATCCCAGATTTTTGCCGCCAGATTGACCCCGTCGAAGCGGCCGATTTCCTGAATGCCGGTCGGGCTGGTGACATTGATTTCGGTCAGCCAGCCGCCGATAACGTCGATGCCGACGAACAGCAGGCCCCGCTTTTTCAGCTCCGGCCCGATAATGGCGCAGATTTCCTTTTCCCGGTCGGTCAGGCTGGACTGCACCGGCTTGCCGCCGACATGCATGTTCGACCGCGCCTCACCGTCCGCCGGAATGCGGTTGATCGCCCCGACCGGCTCGCCATCAACCAGAATGATGCGCTTGTCCCCCTGCCGCACCTCCGGCAGATAGCGTTGCACCATCACCGGCTCGCGGGAACGTTGCTCGAACAGCTCCAGCAGGGCGCCCAGATTCTCATCGCCCGGCTTCAGGTGGAACACCCCCAGCCCGCCGTTCCCATACAGCGGCTTGACGATGATATCCTGATGCTGTTCGCGGAAGGCCTTGATCGCATCCATATCCGACGAGATCAGGGTCGGCGGCATCAACCCCTTGAAGCGGGTGACAAACAGCTTTTCCGGGGCATTGCGCACCTCAGCCGGGTCGTTGACCACCAGCGTCTGCGGGTGGACGGTCTCCAGCAGGTGGGTGTTGGTGATATAGGCCATGTCAAACGGCGGGTCCTGCCGCAGCAGCACCACATCGACATCGGCCAGCGGCAGGGTTTCCCACTCCCCGAGGGTGTAGTGGTTGCCCTGCTCGCGCCGCACGGTCAGGGCGCGGGCGCGGGCGGTCAACACACCCTCGTTGAAGGTCAGATGCTTGGGCAGATAGTGCCACAGACGATGCCCCCGGGCCTGCGCTTCCTCCGCCAGGGCGAAGGTGGAGTCCCCATTGATATTCACCGTTTCGATCGGATCCATCTGGATGGCGATGGCAAGGCTCATTCCCGGTCCCTCTGGTTGGCGGCGGCGGTGTGATGCCCCGGCCCGCGCGGTCAGTCTGTTGTCCCGGATAATCTAGGCAACCTGCGCCTCCGGCGGAAGGGCACAAATGCCCATACCCACAGCAAAAGCATGGACGCACAACACCCCGCCGGACGGATCCGGCGGGGTGCGGCACAGGGATTGGGACAGGAACAGGGATCAGTGCGCCTTGATGATCGGCAGACGCCCGGCGTTTTTCGGACGGGTTTCATTGCCGCCGGTCGACATAACGGTCTGCACGGTCCCAAGATTGTTGAACAGCTCCTGCACACCCCCACCGGCACCATAGCTGCCAATCTGGGTGTGGTAAGCGTGAGTATGGCTCTTCAGATCATCTTCCTGACGCCGCCCAAAATTGCCATCCCCCGGAGACTGCGCCCGGATGAACAGGCCATCCGTGATCAGATCCGGCAGACGGAACGTGGTGGTCCCATCACCGCTGGAGAACTTCGACCGGTTAGCGGTCCCGCTCTGCCAGCTGGCATCGGACACCATCATGCCCGACGCCTGCACAAAGGCCCACAGCATGGGGTAGTCGGCGCGCGACACCAGCGCCCCGTTTTCGACCAGCCAGCCTGCCGGGGCGGTGGTGCCGGGGTACCAGCATTCCATCCCGACCGGCATCATCACGGTCTGCCCCAGACCATCCACAGCGCCCTTCACAAAGGCCGTGGTGGCCAGAGCGGAGGAGTTATCGCCCGCCGCCGGGGTCGGGGCGGTCGGGGTCCCGGTCAGCGCCGGGGACGCCAGCGGGGCCTTCTGGGCCAGCATATTGGCGACGCTGGCCGCAAAGTTGGCATCATTGCCCAGCGCCGCCGCCAGCTCGTTCAGGGTATCCAGCGCCCCCGGGGCACCGTTGATCAGGCCGGAGACCGCCGTATCGACGGACCCCTTCACGAAAGCGGTGGTGGCAATCTTGGTGGAGTTATCGCCCGCCACCGGGGTCGGGGCGGTCGGGGTCCCGGTCAGTTCCGGCGATGCCAGCGGGGCCTTCAGGGCCATCTGACCGGCAACCGTCACGGCATAGTTGGCATCGTTGCCAAGCGCCGCCGCCAGTTCGCCCAGCGTGTTCAGGGCCGTCGGCGCACCGTTCACCAGACCGGACACCGCGGTATCCACCGATCCCTTCACGAAAGCGGTGGTGGCAAGGGTGCCGGAGTTATCGCCCGCCGCCGGGGTCGGGGCAGTCGGGGTCCCGGTCAGAACAGGGGACGCCAGCGGGGCCTTCAGGGCCATCTGACCGGCAACCGTCACAGCATAATTGGCATCATAGCCAATCGCCGCAGCCAGCTCGCCCAGCGTATTCAGCGATGCCGGAGCCCCGTTGATCAGGGCATCGACGGTGGCCTTCAGGCCTGCCGGATGCACAGCCACGGTATACAGTGCCCCGGCCTGCGCTTCGGCATTGTTCGCCAGACGGACGACACCCTTGACGGTTTCAGTCGCATCCGGCGGCTCCACCGCTTCGACAATCGCCGAAATCGCCTGCGACAGCTGCCCGGTATCCGCAGGGTTATAGGTCAGACCGGCATCAGTGATCACCTTGCGGACCTGCGGCAGCTCCGGGTGGGCAGAACCGTCAGCCTGATGGGCAGAGACGGCGCAACCGACAATGGCGTCAATCGCGGTCCGCAGCTGCGGGCCGGTGGCCGGATCATAGACCGCACCGGTGGAGGTGATCACCTGACGCACCTGCTTCTGTTCCGGGTGGGCGAACGGATTGGCCTCATGGCCAGTCACCGCCGCCTGCAGGGCGACATCAACATTGGCCTGAAGCGCGATCAGGTCGGGGGAAGAACAGGTCACGGACATGAAATATCTCCTGTTTATGCAAAATGCAGGCATGCAAACGCCTGTTCTGGGGCGGAATGCCCCGGAATTCGGTGTAACGGCTGTGTCAGAGAGGACCGCAGCGCGGCAGCGTCAGAACCCGATCGCCAGATAGCGCGTGCTGAGGTTCATGTTCATCGTGGTGTCGGTCGAGAAGGAGGCCGTAAAGCCGGTCTTGGTCAGGTTGGTGGCGGCAACCATCACATGATCAAGGGTGGAACAGCAGATGACCTGCAAACACGCGGACGAAAACCCGATCGGGAACACAAGGCTGCGGGTCACCGCGCTGCCCGGCGGCAAGACGAGCGTATCTTCCCAGAGCTGGCCCCACTGCAAAATCAGACCACCGGGCAGCTTCTGATACCCGTTCTGGGTCAGAGACTGGTTGGTGCCGGTAAAGGCGCTGACCGGGACAAGACCGGCGATCTGCCCCTCGAGCCCCTGCATCGCCCCCTTGATGAAAGCGGTGGTCGCAATCCGGGATGAGGCATCCCCCACCGCCGGAGTCGGGGCCGTCGGGGTCCCGGTCAGTGCCGGGGACAGCAACGGGGCCTTGACAGCCAGAGCCGCATTGAGGCCGGCAGGATGCACCGCAACCGTGTTCAGTTCTCCGCTGCGGGCCTCTTCAACCGTGGCAAAGCGGGTCACACCCTTGACGGTCTCGCTGGCGTCCGGCGGCGCATGGGAGACCACCTTATGGGTGATCGCCGCCGACAGCTGTGCAGGATCTGCCGGATCATAGACCATACCGGCATCGGTGATGACGGTACGGACCTGTTTCTGCTCAGGGTGAGCAAACGGGTCTGCCTTATGAACAGCAACCCCGGCAATCAGGTTGGTGTCGATCATCAGATCAATGGCGGAATGCAGCTGGGTGGACTGACCGGCATCAAACACCATACCGGTCGCAGAGACGACCTGCCGCACCTGCTTCAGTTCAGCATGCGCCGCAGGGTCGATCATATGGGTCACCACAGCAGCATCGACCGCAACATCAACCGTCTGCTCAAGGGCGGTGTGCAGCTGGGTTCCGTCCGCCGGGTCGAAGGTCAGCCCGGCAGAGGTCACAGCCTGCCGCAGCTGCAGGAGCTCAGGATGCGCATGCGGATCAGCGCGGTGATCGGCAATCGCAGCATTCAGGTCATAGATCGATACAGACACAATAAAAAGCCCCCGCTCTTAAGAAAAAACTGCGATCCGCAGAGCTTTACCCCCTGCATCGTCTCACTTTTTCTAGAGCGATCCTCACAAAAACGAAACACAGCCAATTCCAGATCTGGAAAGTACTTTCCAGATCTGGAATTATCAAAAAAATCAATAAAAACAAAATATTAGAAGAATTTCCGACACCCTGCCGCCCTCCGGCTTGACGGTAATCCTCCAGCCTCGCTCACCGCAGACAGGCCACGCTACAGTGCCGGAGAACACCGGCAACACGGGACCCAGCCTGATGACTGACATGATCAAAGATGCCCTGTCCTGCCCGATCTGCGGCGGCGGATCAGCCGTTTACCGACGGGATGGCGCAACCGGGTACCGCTACCGACGCTGTCAGGATTGCGCCCATGCCTTTGTCACTCAGGAAGTGATCCTCAGCGACTATACGGTTGCCCGTTACACCCGGCGCAAAACCGCTTTTGCTCCGGCCCCGGCGCAGGCTGACCACCCGGCGCGGCCCCAGAAAGCATCGGGCCACCCGGTACCGGCCCGGATGGCCCAAAAGACAGCCGCACTCCGGCCACGGTTTCCTCATGCCTGATCACTCCCGCTGACGGAGACTGTCCCGCAGGGTTTCCCGATGCAGACCAATATCCCGCAGCAAATGATCATCCATCTGAATGAGATCATCATAGGTTTTACAGTGGGAAAAATAGCCACTTCCCCAAAAAAAACTCATAATTTTTTTGTAAAAATTTATAATATATACTTTCTTTTTTGATATTTTTTCATCCATTAAAACATCTTCGCAGACAAAACATACATTATTCTTCATGATTAGAACTCCATTGCATCACTGATCATTTAACCCATACTCTCCCCTCACCCTGACTTCAGCAAACGAAGCTTTCTGATGGCGACCCCAAGAAAAACTTGGGGTCGATCCCGGATGCGTTCCGAAGTGGCTTTCCCTGTCCGGGCACACCCCTTAAAGTGGGCCACCGCGCCGACCCCGCCCCCGCTGAGACGATGGGCCCGGCGAGAGAGGAATACGCCCGATGATCCGTCGCCTTCCCCCCCTGAATGCCCTGCGCGCCTTTGAAGCTGCGGCCCGCCTTGGCAGCTTCGCCCGTGCCGGAGAGGAACTGCATGTCACCTCAACGGCTATCAGCCATCAGGTCAAAGGGCTGGAAGAGTTTCTTGGGGTAATCCTGTTCGACCGCCTGCCCCGGGGGTTGCGCCTGACGGCACAGGGGCGGTCTTACCTGCCGGAGCTGACCAAAGGGTTTGACCAGCTGGCCCGGGCCAGTGACCGGCTGTGCGGCAGCGAGCTGCGCGGCCCGCTGCATATCACCACCATCCCCAGCTTCGGGCGGCAATGGCTGGTGCCCCGGCTGGGGCATTTCCGCCGTCGCTACCCCGAGATCGACATCCGCGTCACTGCCACCGTGCGGCGGGTGGACTTCATTGCCGATGAGATTGATGTCGGCATCCGTTACGGTCAGGGGGTTTACCCCGGCCTGCGCACCCACCGGGTGATGACCGAACACGTGCTGCCGGTGGCAGCCCCGACCCTGCTGAGCAATGGCCCGCGCCTGAGTGACTGGGGCGATCTGCGCCACCATACCCTGCTGCATGGCCGGGGCATGCGCGATACCGAGACATGGACCCGCTGGAAAAACTGGCTCGGGCTGTTCGGGCTGGGCGATGTGGATACCGAACGCGGCCTGCATTTCGACGAAGGCGGAATGCTGGTGAAAGCCTGCGTTGACGGGCTGGGCGTCGCCCTCGGCCGCACCGGGCTGATCGGGGACCATCTGCGCGACGGGCGGCTGGTGGCGCTGTTCAACATCAGCCGCCCGGCGGATTACGCGTATTACGTGGTCGCCCCGGAATCCATCGCCGATCAGCCAAAAGTCCGTGCCTTTGTTGACTGGGTGGTGGAGATGGGGGCCCGGACCATGCCTTATACCCCCGACGAACAGAACGATCTGTCAGCGCCGGACTTTACTGCCGTGCCGGCCCCATAACGCCCGCGCTTTCATTCAATACAGCACCGGACCCATTGCCTACAGTTCCGCCCCCATTCCATCGTCAGACAGGGGCAGAGCCATGTTGTCCGTCATTGCGTCGATGCTGACCTTCGCTCTGGTCGGGTCCATCACCCCGGGCCCGGTCAATGTCATTGCCACCGCCTCCGGTGCCCGGTTCGGCCTGTGGCGGACCCTGCCCCATGTCACCGGGGCAACGGTTGGCTACGTGCTGGTGGTCGCCGTGGCCGGTCTGGCGCTGGCCGAAGCAGCCCGTCTGCTGCCGCTGGCCCATCACGTCATGTCCCTTGCCGGGGCACTGTTTCTGCTGTGGATGGCCTGGGGGCTTGCGACCGCCCCGGTCGGCGAAACCGGCACGGCAACAGCCGACAGCCACCCTCCACGTCTGACCGACGGGGCGCTGGTGCAGATCCTTAACCCCAAGGCCTGGCTGTGGGCGATGTCCGGGATCGGGCTGTTCGTGTCCGGCCGTGATTCTTTTGCCGGTCCGGTCCCGGCACTTCTGCTGTTCTGCCTGCTGTCTTTTGCCATGTGTTTTCTCGGTGTCGGCAGCTGGGCGGCGCTGGGGCATCTGATCCGCCGTCTGCTGGCAGAGCCCCGGCGGCAGCGGGCCTTCAACCGGCTGATGGCTGGCATTCTGGCTGCCAGCGTCCTGCCCCTTCTGCCGGAGGTCATCCGCGGACTGTCCGCCGCCTTGCAGGGGCAGGCCCTGCCATGACACACTCCCCCCCGGATCTGGAGCCGGTCATGCCTGAAACCCATCTGCAGCGCAGCACCATTCTACCCGCCCTTGAACTCCGGCAGGTGCGGGGGGCGCCGGTCTGCTTTCGCCCCCATTCACATGATGAACTGTCCGCCGGGATCATCGACAGCGGCATTTCCAGCTATCTCAACCGGCGGGAACGGGAACTGGTCGGCCCCGGCAGCGTCGTGACCATCAATGCCGGGGATACCCACGCCTGCAACGCCGAGCAGGTAGACTGGTCATACCGCATGCTGTTTGCAGAGCCCGGCTGGGCCGCAGACGCCCTGAATCCGGAGCCTGACCGCCCCCCGCCGGTCTTTGCCGCCCGCAGCAACCACCGGGCAGACACGGCCCGACGCTTTGACCGGGCATGGCACCTGCTGACCACCGGGGAAAATCCACTGGAAACGGAAACGGCGGTGATTGACCTGTTCACCCCGCTGCTGGAGACCGCCCCGGAGCCGACCACCCGACGACGACGCGCCGACCCGGCCATGCTGCGGGTGCGGGAGATGATCCTTGATAACCTCAGCGATCCGCTGCCGCTGGCAGACCTCAGCACCGCTGTCGGGCTGACCCGTTCGCAACTGCTCCACCGTTTCCGGCAGGCCTGGGGGCAGGCCCCGCATGCCTGTCAGCTTGATGAACGGATCAAGCGCGCCAAACCGATGCTGCGGCGGGGTCAGCACAGCCTGTCAGAAATTGCCCACACGCTGGGCTTTGCCGATCAGGCCCATTTTCAGCGCCACTTCCGCCAACGGCTGGCCCTGACCCCGGGGCAATATCGGGCCTTTTTTCAACCCGGATCGAGGGACCGCGTCAGGCTGCCTTCAACGCCTTCATGAAGGTGGCAAACGCGCCCATAAAGTCAGAAAACAGCGGCAGAGCCCGGTTTTTTAACATCACGCCCCCAAACAGCTTTAATCCGGTGACAAACGCGGGCACCTGCTCTTCCGGCAGGATGCCTTTTTCCTTCACCCGCCTGACGATGGCGATGATGTCATCATGGCTTTCCGCCTCAAACACCAGCGGCGCATCCTTCTCCGCGCGATCAGCAGACAGCGGCTCGACGGTGATGCGATAATGATTGGCCATTGCTTTGCCCCTTCGATTTCGTTGATACTATCAACATAATCACATTAGTTGACTTTATCAACATATTCTTGGACCCGCTATGCCCCTCACTGCCCAGCCAGATATCGCCGACCGCCTGTGGGATCTCAGCCACCGCTTTAAAGCACGGATGCGCGACGGTCTGGCCGCAGAAACCCCTGGCCTCCCCCCTTTTCAGGCAAAAGCTCTGTCCGCCATCGGGCGGATGCCGGGTGTGCAGCCCAGCCAGCTGGTTGAGCACAGCGGGCGTGACAAGGCACAGGTGGCACGGGTCCTGAAAGACCTTGAAGATCAGGGTCTGATCACCCGCACTGCCCATGCCAGCGACCGCCGCACCCACTGCCTGAGCCTGACGCAGACAGGCGAACAGCTTTTTACCCGGCTTCAGGACAACCGCGCCCGGGTGGCTTCACAGATGATGCGGGGGCTGACGGCGGAAGAGCAGAGGCTGATCGCGGATATGCTGGAGCGGATGGCCGGAAATCTTTCGGGAGAACACAGTCAGGGCTGAAGCGGACGCAGCCCTGATCTGTGGCACCGGGGTAACGCAAGCCGGTTGACTTCATCCACCGGCAGGATGATAGTCTCCATACTATGATTAGGGATTCTCGCAAAAAGCAGTACAGCACAGCAGCGAATCCGGCCTGCGCCCGGATCCGACGGTTGACTGCCGCGTGGATCGGCCTGTTGGTTCTGGTCTTCAACATTGCCGGGGGCGGCCTGCTGCCAACCCGGCCCGCCAATGCCACACAGGCCCCCTATACGGCCCGGTTTGCCGCTGGCCTTGAAGGTGACCGGATCATCATCTGTACCTCAAGCGGTATTCTGGTGATGGACCGTGACGGCACCATCATCAACACCACAGATCAAGCCGGTGGGGCAGATCTGTGCGTGTTCTGCCTGCCAATGCTGCAAGGGGCCGCATTCGTAACGGTGCCGCAGACGATCATTCTGCGGTCAAATCCACCGGCCCCCCTGCCCCATCCCCCCCTCAGCACCCAGCCCCTGCGATCAGCGGGGCTGAATCTGACTGCGGCCCCACGCGGCCCGCCCCGGGTCTGATCATCCTTTTCTGTCAGCCGTGTCCTGCCCTGCCCGCTCCTGCCGGTGCAGGCTGACACCCAGACAGTTTCGTCCCGCATCTTTTATTCAGCCAACCCTCTGCCCTGACACCGTCAGACCGGCAGCAGGCTGAATGCATCCGCAATCTGGCCGCGTGCCCGCACCGGCCCTGTTGTCAAGGAGTGTGCCATGCACGCGGTCCTGACCTCTCTGCATGCCTTCCTGTCAGCGGCAATCCGCCCCCGCACCCCTTTGGCGCGCGGTATCACCGCCGCCCTGTGCATCAAGCTGATGGTTGTGGTGGCGATGCGCTTTTTCCTGTTCGGCGCTGAATCCCGGGCCCCGGTCACCGAGTCGATTATGACCGACCACCTGATACCGGCCTCTACCCGCGCCGCCACAAAAGGAAACTGACCTGATGTTTGATCTTGATCCGACTGCGGTCGGGCGGCTCCAGTTCGCCGCCACCGCGCTCTATCACTTTCTGTTTGTACCGCTGACCCTTGGCCTGTCTTTTCTGCTGGCCATCATGGAAACCACCTATGTCATGACCGGACGCACCATCTGGCGCGACATGACCAAGTTCTGGGGCAAGCTGTTCGGCATCAACTTTGCCATGGGGGTTGCCACCGGCATCACCATGGAATTCCAGTTTGGCACCAACTGGGCCTATTACTCCCATTACGTCGGCGACATCTTCGGCGCGCCGCTGGCGATTGAAGGGCTGATGGCCTTCTTCCTGGAATCAACCTTCGTCGGCCTGTTCTTCTTCGGCTGGGACCGCATGAGCAAGCTGGGCCACCTGACCGCGACCTGGCTGGTGGCGATCGGGTCGAACATGTCGGCCCTGTGGATCCTGATTGCCAATGGCTGGATGCAGAACCCGGTCGGCGCCCATTTCAACCCTGACACCATGCGGATGGAGATGACCTCGTTCTGGGAGCTGCTGTTCAATCCGGCAGCCCAGTCAAAGTTCGTCCATACCATCAGCGCCGGATATGTCACCGGGGCCATGTTTGTGATGGCGGTCAGCGCGTGGTACCTGCTGCGCGGGCGGCATGTGCAGTTTGCCCGGCGGTCGATGACGGTTGCCTCCGCCTTCGGCCTGCTGTCCAGTCTGTCGGTGGTGGTTCTGGGCGATGAAAGCGGCTACACCGTCAGCGAAAGCCAGAAGATGAAGCTGGCCGCGATTGAGGCAATGTGGGAAACCGAACCGGCCCCCGCCGGGTTTACGGTCTTTGCCATCCCCGATGCCGCCAACCGCGAGAACCATCTGGAAGTGAAGGTGCCGTGGGCACTGGGGCTGATCGCCACCCGCTCCGCCGATACCCAGCTGCCCGGCATCAACGATCTGGTAAAAACCGCCGAACAGCGCGTGCGCAACGGTCTGATCGCGTACGACGCGCTGGAACGCCTGCGTGCTGACCGCAGCAATGCCGAAGCCCGGGCCACCCTGCTGGCCCATGACCGTGATCTGGGCCATGCCCTGCTGCTGAAAAAGTATGTGTCCGATCCCCGTACCGCCGATGACGCCACCATCGCCCGGGCCGCCGCTGACACGGTGCCCGGCGTCGGGCCGCTGTTCTGGGGGTTCCGGATCATGGTCGGGCTTGGCCTGTTCTTCATCGTCTTTTTCGCCATCGCTTTCTGGAAAGCCTGCCGCCGGGATTTCGGGGGATCTCTGTTCCTGAAGGTCTGTGTGTGGTCGCTGCCGCTGCCGTGGCTGGCGGCGGAATTCGGCTGGTTCGTCGCCGAGTTCGGGCGTCAGCCGTGGGCGGTGGATGGCATGCTGCCGACCTTCCTCGGCTCTTCGTCACTGTCGCTGTCCAAGGTGCTGTTCACCCTGTGCGGCTTTGTCGTCTTCTACTCGTCGCTGCTGGTGGTCGATATCCTGCTGATGCGGAAGACCATCCGCCTCGGCCCGGTTGCCGCCCTCAACCTGAAACCGGCCCCGGGCACCCCCGTGGCCCAGCCTGCGGAATAAGGGGGACCACGATGCTTGACTACGAACTTCTGCGCGTTATCTGGTGGCTGTTTCTGGGGGTCCTGCTGATCGGGCTGGCCATCATGGACGGCTTCGACCTGGGCGTTGCCGCCCTGCTGCCCGCCGTTGCCCGCACCGACGTGGAACGACGGGTGGCCATCAACACCATCGGCCCGGTGTGGGACGGCAATCAGGTGTGGCTGATCCTTGGCGGCGGGGCAATCTTTGCCGCGTGGCCAGCCATTTATGCCACCGCCTTCTCCGGGTTCTACATCGCCCTGTTTCTGGTGCTGGCGGCCCTGATCATCCGCCCGGTGGGCTTTGAGTTCCGCAACAAAATCACCGATCCGCGCTGGCGGTCGTTCTGGGACTGGGCGCTGACCATCGGTGGCATCGTGCCGTCGCTGGTGTTCGGCGTCGCCTTCGGCAACCTGTTGCAGGGGGCCCCGTTCCGCATTGATGCCGACATGCGGATCTTCTACGAAGGGTCCGGCCTGTTTGAACTGCTCAACCCTTTTGGCCTGCTGGCCGGTCTGGTGTCGCTGTTTATGCTGCTGTCCCATGGCGCGGTCTATCTGTCGGTGAAGGCTGACGGGCCGGTCCGCCAGCGGGCTGAACGGATTCTGGGCCTCACCGCCCCCCTGACCGCCCTGCTGTTCGGGCTGGCCGGGATCTGGGTGGCCTATGGCCTGCCCGGCTACACCATCACCTCGCCGCTGGTCACCGATGGCCCGTCCAACCCGCTGCTGAAGCAGGTGGCAATTGAGTCCGGGGCCTGGATGAAAAACTATGCCACCTATCCGTGGATGCTGATTGCCCCGGTTCTCGGTCTGACCGGGCAACTTATGGCGCTGGCACTGGTGCGGGCCGGGCGCCCCGGCACCGCCTTTATCGCCAGCGGCATCGGGCTGTTCGGCATCATCGCCACCGCCGGGGTCAGCATGTTCCCATTCCTGTTGCCGTCCAGTCTGGACCCGGTGTCGAGCCTGACGGTGTGGGATGCCTCGTCCAGCCAGCGCACCCTGTTCATCATGCTGATCTGCACCCTGATCTTCCTGCCGATCATTCTGGCCTACACCAGCTTCGTCTTCCGCACCCTGCGTGGCCGGGTGACGGCGGAACAGATCGAGCGCAACCCGACCGCCCATTACTGAGGGGGACAGACACAATGTGGTACTTCGCATGGATTCTGGGGATCGGTCTGGCCTGCGGGGCCGGAATCCTCAACGCCCTGTGGCATGAAATGCATCTGCCGGATCCCGGCGGGGCCGACGAATAAGGCCTGAAACGATACCCGCCCGGTGGGGGGCATCCTCCACCGGGCGGCTTTTATCTGGACAGGCCGCTTATTCCCAGTCGACGAAACTGTCAATCACCGCCCGGTCAAACCCGGACGATGCCCGCAGCAACTGCTGACTGTAGGGATGATCAACCCGCCCGGCGGCCAGATCCTCCGCCGCGATGGTTTCAAGAATCCGCCCGCGGTTCATGATCGCCACCGCGTCGCACATATGCGACACCACCGCCAGATCGTGGCTGACCATCAGGGTGGTCAGGCCCAGATCGCGTTGCAGCCCCTTCAGCAGATTCAGCACTTCCGCCTGAATCGACACGTCCAGCGCGCTGGTCGGCTCATCCAGCAGCAGCACCCGTGGCTCCAGCATCAGGGCCCGGGCAATCGCCACCCGCTGCCGCTGCCCGCCGGACAGCTGATGCGGAAACCGGAACCGGAAAGAGCGGTCCAGCCCCACCTGTTCCAGTGCCGTCACCACCCGGTCCTCCACCCGGTCCAGCCCGTGGACCTGCGCCGGTTCAGACAGGGTACGGTCAATGGTATGGCGCGGATGCAGGCTGGCGAAGGGATCCTGAAACACCATCTGCACCACCCGGTAAAAGCCCCGGCTACGGGTCTTCCCCAGATCGGCCCCATCAATGCGCAGGGCCCCCGACCACTGATCCACCAGCCCGCACAGGGCCCGCAGTACCGTCGATTTTCCCGACCCGGATTCCCCGACCAGCCCCAGCGCCCCCCCTTCCGGCACACTGAAGCTGACCCCGTGCAGCACCTGATGATCATCAAACCAGACATTCAGGCCCGACACATCAATTCCGGTGCCCGGAACCGCCTGCAAGACAGCGGCGCTCATCGCATCACCTCCTCAAGGGTTCCGTGTTCCCAGCGCGGGTCGCGGCGCAGCACCGGCAACGTTTCCTGCCGGTGGTCCAGCCGGGGCAGGCAGCCGAGCAGCCCCTGCGTGTAGGGATGGCGGGCAGACTGCAGGTCTGACGCCTTCAGGTCTTCCACCACCCGGCCCTTATACATCACCAGAATCCGGTCACAGAAGGATGACACCAGCGGCAGATCATGGCTGATGAAGATCAGAGCCATCCCGCGTTCCCGCACCAGATCATCCAGAATCGCCAGCACCTGAAGCCGCACGGTGACATCCAGTGCACTGGTCGGCTCGTCCGCAATGATCAGGTCCGGCTCGGGGATCAGCATCATCGCGATCATGATCCGCTGCCCCATCCCGCCCGAGACCTCATGCGGATAGGTGGCAAACACCCGTTCCGGGTCACGGATCTTCACCCGCGCCAGCATCGCCAGCGCCCGCTGCCGGGCCTCAGCCGCCGACACCCGGTGGTGCTGGCGGTATGCCTCGACAATCTGGTCACCGACGGTCATCACCGGATTCAGGGAATACTTGGGATCCTGCATGATCATCGACATGCGGGCCCCCCGCACCGCCCGCCACTGCTTCGGGCTCAGCGACAAAAGATCCTGCCCCTGAAAGCGCAGGGTTTTCGCGGTAATCCGGCCATTTCCGGCAGTCAGGCCAAGGATGGCACGCCCGGTCTGGGATTTGCCTGACCCGGACTCCCCGACGATCCCCAGCCGTTCCCGCCCCAGCGTGAACGACAGACCGCGCACGGCCTCGACCTCACCGCGCGGGGTATGAAAGTGTACCCGCAGATCCTCCACCTCCAGCAGAGGTGCGGCAGACTTCAGATCAGCCATCAGCCATTCCCTCCGGCCCGCGGGTCAAGAACGTCGCGCAACCCGTCACCGAGCAGGTTAAACCCCAGACTGACGACAAAAATCGCCAGACCCGGCACCGTTGCCACCCACCACTGATTCAGCAGGAACTGACGACCCTCAGAGATCATTGCCCCCCATTCCGGCAGCGGCGGCTGAGCCCCGAGGCCCAGAAAGCCGAGCCCGGCAGCGGTCAGGATGATCCCCGCCATATCCAGCGTCACCCGCACGATCAGCGAGCTGGTGCACATCGGCATGATGTGACCGACGATCAGCCGGGCATGTGACAGCCCCTGAAGGCGGGCGGCGGCAATATAGTCAGCCTTGCGCACCGTCAGCGTCTCCGCCCGTGCCAGCCGGGCATACGGCGGCCACGAGGTCAGGGCAATCGCCAGCACGGCATTTTCCAGCCCCGGCCCCAGCGCGGCGACAAAGGCAAGAGCCAGAATCAGCTTGGGGAAGGCCAGAAAAATGTCAGTGACCCGCATCAGCGCGGTATCCACCCAGCCACCGAAGTATCCGGCGACAGTGCCGACCAGCAGGCCGATCGGTGCGGCGGTGATCGCCACCAGCACCACCACCATCAGGGTATAGCGCGCCCCGTAAATCAGGCGGGACAGGATATCGCGCCCCATATTGTCAGTCCCGAACCAGTGCGCCGCCGATCCGGCCTGCAGCCGGTCATTCAGGACACCCTGCACCGGGTTATAGGGGGCCAGCAGCGGCGCGAACAGCGCCACCGCACACAGCAGCAGCACAATACTCAGCCCCAGCATCGCCAGCCGGTTCCGGCGGAAGGTCAGCCAGCCGAACCACAGCCGGCCCATCCGCGCCTGAAACCGCGACTGCGGGGTATCAGTCCTCAGCCAGCCGCGCAGACCCTGCGGCGCGGTGGCGGTGCCTGTCATTGGTTTGTTCATCGCCGCCCCCTTATCGCCGTGCCCGTGGATCAAACAGCCGGTACAGCAGATCCGACAGCAGATTGATCCCGATAAAGACACCCCCGACAATGATAGTGCCACCCAGCACCGCATTCATGTCGGCATTCAGCAGCGAACTGGTGATGTATGAGCCCAGCCCCGGCCACGCAAAGACGGTCTCGGTCAGCACCGACCCTTCCAGCAGGTGGGCATAAGACAGGGCGATCACCGTGATCAGCGGCACCATCACATTGCCCAGCGCATGGCGCCAGATCACCCGCGCTTCCGACACGCCTTTCACCCGGGCGGTCAGCACATATTCCTGCGCCAGCTGCTCCAGCATGAAAGACCGGGTCATCCGGGCGATGTAGGCCAGCGAGAAATAGGCCAGCAACGCCGCCGGCAGCGTGATATGGCTGACGGCGTTCCAGAACACCTCCATATCCCCCTGCAGCAGGGCATCAACAAGGATCAGGCCGGTGACGGGCTCGAAGAAATCTTCCATCGCCGCGTCCAGCCGCCCCGGTCCGCCGACCCAGTCGAGCTTCATATAAAACAGCAGCAGCCCGACCAGCCCCAGCCAGAACACCGGCAGCGAATAACCGAACAGCCCGAGAACGCGGACGCAGTGATCCGGCCAGCGCCCGCGGTGAACCGCCGCCAGCACCCCCATCGGCACCCCCAGCAACACACCGAGGATGGTCGCGATGGTGGCCAGTTCCAGCGTTGCCGGAAACACCCGGACGATATCGTCCAGAACCGGGCGTGACGTCAGCACCGAGGTGCCGAAATCGCCCTGAAAGATCTTCACGACATAGTCAAAAAACTGCTGATACAGCGGCAGATGCAGACCCATCTCGTGATAAACGCGGTCATACACATCCGCCGGAGCCCGGTCCCCGACCGCCGCCAGAACCGGATCAATCGGCAGCACCCGGCCGATCAGGAAGGTGATGATCAGAAGCCCGAGGAACGTCACCGCCAGCGACCCGAAAGTCCGCAGCAGCAACAGCCCCGCCCGCTTCAGCCTGACCCGCCCCGGTGACGCCTGACGCGCCCCGGAGCGGGACGGGCTGGCCGTTTCCGGCCCGCCCTGTTCCGCCCGTTCGGTCATCAGATCGGGTCTCAGTCCTTGCTGACGCCAGCGTAAAGGTTGGTGTCAAACGACGGCCCGAGCACCAGATTCTTCACATTCTTCCGGGCCACCGCCACTTCGGTTTCCTGGAACATGATGATGAACGGTGAGTTCTCGAGGATCGTCTTCTGCAGGTCCTGATAGACGGCGGCACGCTTGGCAGCGTCCCGTTCCATCAGGTTGGCGGCAGTGGTCTTGGTCAGATCCGGGATATCCCACGCATTACGCCACGCCAGCGTCTTGACCTTGCCTTCATCCGAGTTATCCGGGTTGGAGGCGAAGGTTTCCGCATTGGTATGCGGGTCCTGATAGTCAGCACCCCACTGGAACATGGTGATATCGTGGTTACGGGCCCGGTACTTGGTCAGTACCTGCTTGCCGTCACCGGGAATGATCTCCAGCTGCACACCGGCCTGTGCGAAGGTCGACTGCAGCGACTGGGCGATCTGGGTGGTCATGGTGACGTTACGGGTGTCAATGGTGGCCTTAAAGCCATTTTCCAGCCCGGCCTGCTTCAGCAGATCCTTGGCCTTGGCGACATCCAGAGAGTACGGGGTCTCGTTCGACGCCCCGAGGAAGCCGTTCGGCAGGAACGTCTGATGCTTGGTGGCACGGCCCGCCATGATGACATTGGCAATGCCATCGTAATCCACCAGATACTTCAGAGCCTTACGGACTTCCGGCTTCTGCAGGTACTGGTTCTTCTGGTTCAGGCCGACATACCAGACCGTGCCCTTGGGGGCAGACACCAGATGCAGGTTCGCGTTGCCCTTGGCGGTCTTCAGCTGATCAGCTTCAAGATTACGGGCAATATCAACGTCGCCCTTTTCCAGCAGCAGCTGCTGCGAGGCGGATTCCTTGACCTGACGGATCAGCACCCGCTTCAGTTTCGGCTTTTCGCCCCAATAGTTTTCATTGGCAACCAGCGACAGCGACTCGCCGGGCTTCCACTGGCGCAGGGCATAGGCCCCGGACCCGGCATAGTTGGTCTTCAGCCATTCATTGCCGAGATCGCCGTTCTTTTCGTGCTTCAGCACTTCGACCTTATCGACCACCGAGGCAACGGTGGCGGTCAGGCAGTTCAGCACGAAAGACGGGGCATAGGGCTTATCGACCTGAAACACCAGAGTCTCGGCATCGACGGCCTTGACCTTGTCCTTCACGTTGTCCGGGGTCAGGCCGAACTGGGTCAGGATGAAGGCCGGGGACTTGTTGAGGATCACAGCACGCTGCAGCGAAAACGCCGCATCTTCCGCCGTCACCGGGTTACCGGAGACGAACTTGACCCCTTTGCGCATCTTGAAGGTATAGGTCAGGGCATCGTCAGAGACGGTCCAGCTTTCGGCCAGCGTACCGCGCAGTTTCGAGACGTCTTTGATGTCAAAGGCGACCAGACGGTCATAGGTGTTGCCGGTGTATTCGCCGGTCGAAATCTCGAACGCTTCACCGGGATCGAGGGAGATGATGTCGTCGATGGCAAAAGCCATCACCAGCGTGTCCTTCGGGGTGTCAGCCAGCGCCAGACCATACGGGGTCATCGCCAGAACCGTTCCCAGTGCCGCACCGGCCAGATAGTTACGCATGAATATGTGCTCCCTGTTTCGTTCAGTACCAAACCGTCTGTCTGCCGACAGGTTTGCCGCAGACGACCCGAAACGCCCTCCGGGCGGGGATGAAGCCCGTTCTTACCGATGACGCCACAGGCGCGCTTTCTCACCGGTTTGGCTGTTTTGCCCCGCACACCCACAGAGCATAACAAGAAAGTGCAACATTTCTAATGCTTTCGGAAAACTGATCCGAAAAACCACCCGGCACGGCCTCACCGCCCCCGGGACGACCGGATATTTTATACATAGATTTCAGGCCGGGGAAACCGCTGTTCCCGATTCTCTCCGCCCACCCCACAGACTACTCTTGGGTGTAGTTATTATGTATATTGAGAAATCCATACCTTGATCGAAATCCCGACTCTGGTATTACGCCTCTCCCGTCATAAAACCGTCGCCCCACCGGGAAAAGACGACGGAAAAACGATGACACGCGGAGAAAACCCGGGAATGATCCTGATCAAATCACTCAGCATCAGTCGTAAGCTGGGGACTATCGTGATAATCGCACTGCTCGGTTACATCATGATCGTCACCCTGACGCTGATGAACATCCGATCCACCCTGATGCACGACCGCGAAGACATGCTGCGGCAGATGGTCGAGACATCGACCAGCATTGTCCGCACGTATGTCGACCGCGCCAGATCCGGCGAAATGCCACAGGCCGAAGCCCAGAAACGGGCCGCCGAATCGCTGCGGATGATGAGGTTTGACGGCAATTCCAACTACTTCTTTATCCTCGACTTCAACGCCCAGACGATCATGCACGGGGCCGACCCGAAGCTGGACGGCACAGACATGAGCGGGGTGACCAGCGTCAGCGGAGAGCGCCCGTTCCTGAAAATCTCGGAAACCGGAAGGACCGGGGCCGGTTTTGTCCTGTACCACTGGAAGCGCCCCAACAGCGAAGCCGTGGTGCCAAAACTGTCGTACGTCACCGGCATTCCCGAATGGCAATGGAGCATCGGCACCGGCATCTATATTGATGACGTCGATACCCTGTTCTTCCGGAAAGCGCTGGAACTCGGGACGATCTCCCTGCTGGTGATCCTCACTCTGGGGGCCATCGCCGTGCTGATCGCCCGGGATACCAGCACTGCGGTCACAACCCTGACCCGGGAAATGAACAGCCTGTCGGCAGGCAATACCGACCTTGATATCGGCGGCGGCGAGCGCCGCGACGAAATCGGCGCCATGTCGCGGGCGGTCATGGTGTTCCGGGATAATATGATCCATAACCGCGCCCTGCGGGAACAACAGGACGCCGAAGACCGCCTGAAAACGGAACGGGCAGGCCGGATTGAGGCCCTGACAGCCGCCTTCGATGCCGAGGTCGCACGGCTGGTCGCCGCCGTCACCACCTCCGCCACCCGGCTGGAAGCAACGGCAGAAGACATGACCGGCATCTCGCGCCAGACCTCGGCACAGGCCACGTCGGTTGCCGCCGCTGCCGAACAGGCATCCGCCAATGTCCATACGGTCGCATCTGCCGCCGAAGAACTCTCCGCCTCAATCCGCGCCATTACCGAACGGGTCGGCACGGCCTCTGACCTCGCCCGTCAGGCTGCGGAGCAGGTCAGCCTGAGCACCGGACAGATCAACCGCCTGCAGCAGGCAACCCAAAGCATCGGTGAGGTGGTCTCCCTGATTACCGCCATTGCTGACCAGACCAACCTTCTGGCCCTGAACGCCACCATCGAGGCCGCCCGGGCCGGGGATGCCGGCAAGGGCTTTGCCGTTGTCGCCAATGAAGTGAAGACACTGGCCAATCAGACATCGCGCGCCACCGAAGAAATCCGCGCCCAGATCGATAACGTGCAGGCCCAGACCAGACTTGCGGTGGACGCCATCGCCAGAACCGGCACCGCGATTGAAAACGTCAGTGCCGTTTCCAGCGCCATTGCCGAAGCGGTGGGAGAGCAGGACCACGCCACCCGCGAGATTGCCCACAGCGTCGAGCAGGCTTCTGCCGGAACGCAGGATGTGACCGGCAACATCCATGGCGTCACCGCCGCCGCTCAGAAGACCGGCGCTGTTTCCGCCGATGTTCTGACCGCGGCCACCGAACTGACGGCCCATGCCGATGACCTGAAGGCACTGGTCGACCGCTTCCTGAGCGAGGTCCGTACCGCCTGATCCGCCTTACGGCAGAGCCGCCGCCACAGCCATCAGCATGGCGGCGGCAAAGCCCAGCAGGACCATCCCGGCCCCCCTGTTGATCCACAGCAGCACCGGCGGAGACAGCCGGTGCCGCATCAGCGATACCCCGGTACTCAGGATCACCCACCACAGCATTGACCCGCAGAACACCCCGGCCACCAGCGCCAGCGCGGTTGCCGCATCGGCCCCCGCCCCCAGCCCAAGACCGGCGAAGAGAGCCGCGAACAGGGCGATCGTCGGCGGATTGGCAATGGTCAGCGCAAAGGTGGCGGCACACAGCCCCAGAACCCCGCGCCGCCCCCCGGCGGAGGCCCCATCCCCCGAGGCCGGAGCCGAACGCAGGGTTTTCACCGCCAACCACAGCAGCACCAGCGCCCCGCCGCCATTCAGCAGAATCGCATGCTCCTGCAACAGCGCCGCCACTCCGGCCACACCAAACGCAGCAACGGCGGCATAAACGCCATCGGCCAGTGCGGTGCCAAGCCCGCCCGCCACCCCGGCCAGAACCCCACCTTCCAGCGTGCGGCGCATACACAGGATGCCGATCGGCCCGACCGGGGCGGCAATCGACAGGCCCAGCCCCATTCCCTTCAACAGCATAACGGCAAGATCAAACGACGCGGTCATGGCTTATCCCTCCCCCAGCAGGGGCAGGGCCCCCGTTTCTTTCGGTGATGACAGTGCAAGCTGGGTGTGGGTCCGGCCAACCCCCGGCAGATCCTTCAGGCCGGTGGCCAGAAAGCCTTCCAAAGCGGCCACGGATCCGACCCGGACCTTCAGCAGATACGACCAGTCGCCGGTGACATGGTGACACTCCAGCACCTCAGGCCGCTGGCGCATCCGGTTCAGAAACCCCGGCTCCCATTCCGGGCGCTCAATCGCGACAAAAATGAACGCCAGAATATCCAGACCGGCCTTCACCGGATCAACCCGGACAGTCCACCCCTGCAGAATCCCCGAAGCCTCCAGACGGCGCACCCGGTCCGCCACCCCGGAAACAGACAGCCCGACGGCGGCCCCAAGGTCGGCATACGATGACCGTCCCTGCTCCTGCAGCAGGGCAAGCAAACGACGATCCATGTCATCCATCGTAATTTTTCCTGTCTTAATTTATTTTCTCTGTAATTTTTCTCACGATTCTCTGACGACGTCCACTCTGGCCTGAGAGCAATGACATTTTTGTGCGCTGCACAAAAAGGGATTGACTCTATCCCCGAACGCGCTATCTTACCCTCATGTTGCACCGCAAAATCTGCCGGTGCGTCCCCCGGAGTGGCTGACAGGCGGAACGATCCGCCGGACAGTTCAGGCTGCTCCCCACCGCCCTGATGAGGAGTTCTGCCATGCTCAAGACTTTTGATGACGTCGTCGCCTTCAACAAAGCCAACGTTGACGCTTTCGTTCAGGCTGGCACCAAGTTTGCCACCGGCGCTGAAGAAATCGCCAAGGAAGTGTTTGGCTACACCGGCAAGGCCTTTGAAGGCGCCGTCGAGACCTCCAAGGCTTTCTCGTCCTGCAAGACCCCGGTCGAAGTCGCCCAGCTGAACCAGAAGCTGGCCAAGGACAACTGGGATGCCGCCGTCGCTGAAGGCACCAAGCTGGCTGAAATGGCCACCGTGGTGACCAAGTCGGCGTTCGAGCCGGTGCAGGCCCGTTACAAGGCCGCCTTTGACAACTTCTCCGGCAAGTAAGACCCGGCCGGTTGATCCGGTCGTCTGACGCCAGACAGAAAACCCCCCATCCGGTCAGACCGGATGGGGGGTTTTCATTTTAGATCAGCACCGGATTTAAGACAGAGCCGGGCAGCCCCTGCGCTCAGGGTCGGCCCTGCCCCAGCTCCTGCACCACCTTGGCGATCCGCTCACGGTCCGCCCCGTCCGGGGCCAGCGACAGATACACGTCCAGCGCGGCCAGCGCCCCGTCCAGATCCCCCAGCCGCATGTGCATCAGCCCGCTTTCACGCCACAGCCAATGGTCATCGGGGGTCACCAGCAACATGCGCTCCACCGTCGCCAGCGCCGCTTCATAATCCCCGGCCTGCAAGGCCCGCAGCTTGATATTCGCCTGAAGGCGGATCAGCACTTCCCGGTTACTGACGGCAGCATAGATGGCCGGGCTCAGTTCAGCCTCCGGCCCTTCGATCGCCTTGACCAACCCGCGCAGATCGGCAACCGACAGATCAGCCCCGTCATGGAATGGATCAAGGATCACCCGCTCCCCATCCTCGCCATCAACGCGGATGATGAAGTGCCCGGGAAAATTCAGCCCCTCCGCCGTCCAGCCGACCGAACGGGCCAGCGTCAGGTACAGAATCCCCAGACTGACCGGCAACCCGCGCCGCCGTTCCATCACCCGGATCAGATCCGCATTATCAGGGTCCTCATAGGTCTCGGCGTCGCCATGATAGCCATACACCCCGACCATCACCTCGCGCAGCAGATCACCCCGCCGGATTGCCGAGGAACAGTCCTCCTCCGACGTCACCCGCTCCCGCAGGGTGGCAAGCAGAGCGTCAAGGTGATCCTGTGCCGCCTTCAGGTTCCGACCCGGCCGGGCCGCATCGGCCAGCGCCAGCGCCGTCAGGGCCAGATCAATCCCAGCATCCTCACAGTCGGCCAGCTGATCCAGTATCCACCCCGTTTCGCGGTGTTGTGTCATAGGGGCCTCCTGTCGGACGGCTTACGCCGCCTCGGATCATTCTTCATCCAGATCAGGTCAACAACCTGACGGACGTACTCCGTGGAGCGGCACCAGTCCAGCACCCGTTCCCGTTCTTCGGCGGTCTGCGCCAGACCGATGACATAGACGGTCCGGTCAACCACGTCGATATTATAGTTCAGGGCAAAAACACGGCTGTCGAACATAAGGGATGACCGCAGTTCACTGGCGATCGACACGTCGCGGGCCAGATCAACCGAAGAGTCGGCCCGGACTTTAATATAATCGTGAATCAGGGTGACATCGGGGTCTTCCCGGCTCAGCCGGACCGCCGTGCTTTTCATCTCAGGGTCACTGACAATCCCCATCAACAGCACGCGCCGCTCAAAGACCGTGACATCGACATCGCTCAGCAGACGCGAATCTGTCTGGAAGAAACGGCCCGTGATTCCGGCCTTGATCGCCGCATCATTGGCGGTGCCGTCGACGCCACGCTCTTCAATGGCGGCGGACCCCACGGTCGTCACCGCCGAAACAGCAACACCAAGCGGCGTGCAGGCGCTGACCGGCACAAGCGGCAGCACAGACAAAAGACGCAGCAGCAGGAAAGCGGTGGATCCCTTCATACCAGAACAATAAAGCGTTTTCCGGTAGCCGCCAGCCTTAATTGCAATCGCAACAGATGTGCTCAGTCCCCCGGTCGCCACGCATCAGGCAAATGGCGGGGCCGCCCGAAAGCCGGAACGGCAATCACATCAAAACGGATCTGACGGTCCGCATACTGTGGATTCAGGGCCAGCCAGGCCTGTGCCCCCCGCTCAATCCGCCGCCGCTGCTCCGGCGTGACCGACTCCAGCGCCGCCTCCACCGTCGGCCGGGCTTTCACCTCGGCAAAGACCAGCAGCGGGCCACGGGCCACGATCAGATCCACCTCTCCGGCCCCGGTTCCCCGGCCAGAGGTAAAACGACGGGCCAGAATCGCCCACCCCAGAAAACGCAGGGTCAGGGCAGCAACCGTTTCCGCCCGGCGACCGGCCGCATCAGCAGACAGAGACGCCATTCCGTTATGCCTCTTCCACCGTCGACCCGTTGCGGTCCCGCTCCGCTGCCAGTTCCAGCGCCCGGTTATAAACCTCACGCTTTTTCAGACCGGTCACTGACACCACTTCCGCCGTGGCATCGCGCACCGACAGCCGGGTCAGCGCGGCTCGCAGCAGGCCATCAAGATCAAGGGTTTCCGCCGTTTCCTCAACCACCTCCGGCGGGGCGATCACCACCACCGCCTCCCCTCTGGGGGCTCCGGCAGCGGCATAATGCGCCGCCAGATCGGTCAACGGAGCCCGGCGGACCTCTTCATGCAGCTTGGTCAGCTCGCGGCAGACCGCGGCCTCCCTCGGGCCGAAAACGGCAGCCATCGACGCCAGACTTTCCGGCAGGCGATGCACCGACTCATACAGCACCAGCGTGGCCGGAACCGCGCGCAGGCTGGCCAGAAAGTCCTGACGGGCCTTCTCCTTCGATGGCGGGAACCCGGCAAACATAAAACGGTCCGTCGGCAGGCCGGCCACCATCAACGCGGTCAGCAGGGCCGATGCCCCCGGCACCGGCACCACGGTCAGGCCCTGATCCCGCGCCTCACGCACCAGCTTGAAGCCGGGATCAGACACCAGCGGCGTCCCGGCGTCAGACACCAGCGCCACGGCCTCCCCCGCTGCGACCCGCGACAGAACCTGCGGGCGCATCCGCTCGGCATTGTGTTCATGATACGGCAGCATCGGGGTCTTGATTCCCAGCCGCCGCAGCATCGCGCCGGTGACCCGGGTATCCTCGCAGGCCACCACCGAGGCCGCGCCCAGCACCTGACAGGCCCGGCGGGTGATATCCCCCATGTTGCCGATCGGGGTTGCCACCACATACAGCCCGGCAGGCAGGGATGAGGGCTGAGGTTTACTTGCGTCACCGTCAACGGTAGCATCGTCCCCGGCGTCGTTTTCGCCGTAAGACCCGAAGTCTGTATCGGAGAGTTCCCGTGACATCTGCCGCTGATCGTTCAGTTCCGTCCCGTCGTCCCGGTTCTGCTGACCGGAAACAGGATGCGACGGCCCCGGATCGGGCTGGTTGGGATGAGTCACGGGCAAAGATCCTTATGACAGGGCAAAACACAGCGGTTCCCGGCGGACGCCGGGGCCGGATCACCGGCAAGGCCGCGCTGGCAGCGGCCCTGACAGCCTGCCTGCTGGCAAGCGGCTGCCAGACCACCAATTCGCTACCATCCTGGATGAACGGAGGGAAGAGCGAAAGCGCGCCGCCCGCCCAGCCCGCGCCGCAGACCCCGGCCCAGACCGCTCCGATCCAGCCGCCGGTGGCGCAGCCCCCGGCACAGGCCCCGGTGCCGCCACAGCCTGCCATGACATCCACCGGGGAACTGCTGCCGGTCACCCTGTCCACTGACCCGGCCGCTGACCCGACTGCGGTGAAAATCGCCCTGCTGGCCCCGCTGTCCGGCCCCAGCGCCGCCACCGGCCAGTCTCTGCTGAATGCCGCCCAGCTGGCCCTGTTTGACGCCGGAAACACGGCTGTCACCCTGAAGCCCTATGACACCCGTGGCTCTGCCGACGGGGCCGCCGCCGCCGCCAGCGCTGCCGTCAACGACGGGGCGGTTCTGGTGCTTGGGCCGCTGTTTGCCTCGTCGGTCACGGCGGTCAGCCCGACCCTGAAGGCTGCTCATGTCCGGGCACTGGCCTTTTCCACTGACGCTCAGGTGGCCAGCCCCGGCATCTATGTCAGCGGCATTCTGGCCAGCGAGCAGGCCCGGCGACTGGTCGCCCATGCCCGGGCACAGGGGATTCTCCGCTTTGCGGCCCTGTCGCCGGAAGGGGCCTTTGGCCGGTCCATGGTCGCAGCCTATGAGCAGGCGGTGATCGCCTCCGGCGGGACCATGGTGAAAACCCTGTTCCACGGCCCGAACGACGACCTGCAGACCAAACTGCGGGCGTTCACCGATTTTGACACCCGGGCTGCCACACTGGCCGCCCAGAAGAAGACGCTGGAAGGCAAGACTGACCCGGCCTCGCTGGAGGCTCTGGCCCGCCTGCAGACGCAGGACGCCACCGGCCCGCTGCCGTTCGAAGCCCTGCTGATGACCGCCAGCGGCACCCCGCTGAAGGAAGAGCTGGCCGTGCTGTCGGCATTTAACGCCGATGGCCGGGCGGTGCGCCTGATGGGCCCAATGCTGTGGAATGATCCGGCGCTGCTGCGTGACCCCAGCCTGACCCGTGCCTGGTTCCCCGCCGTGCCGCAGGGGCCGTATAAGTCCTTCGCCCAACGGTATCAGCAGGCCTTCGGCGACCAGCCGACGGTGCTGTCGGCCCTTGGGTATGACCTGACGGCACTGGCCTCGGTGCTTGCCCGCCAGAGCGGTGGCCGCGCCTATGTCGATTCTGTGCTGACCCAGTCCACCGGCTTTGCCGGGGCCAACGGCCTGTTCCGCTTCCGTCCGGACGGAAGCAACGAACGGGCGCTGGCGGTGATGGAGAATACCGCCAACGGGCCGGTGGTTTCCGGCGAGGCCGCCGCCAGCTTCACCGCCACCGATGCCGCCAAACCGGCGTTCTGACCGGTGGATGACGGTGCCCTCCTGCCTGTCCGTCCGCTGGAGCCATACTGTCGGGCAGGATCATACCGTCATGGTCCTGCCTGATGGCTGCCGCGACATCCTGATCCGCCTGACCCCGCAGGGGCAGGCCAGCGTGACCCTGACCGACTGGGATTTCGGCCCACGCCCGGTGCGGCTGGAGGCCGGAACCCGGGTGACCGGCCACCGGCTGCGCCCCGGCGTCAGCGTTCCCCCGTCCCTGCTGGCGGTTCTGACCGCCGACCTCCACCGCACCGGCACCTGTGCGGTGGAGCAGGCACTGGCCGATCAGGCCCGATTCCTGCCCGACCTTGACGGGCTTCTCCCCGGCGGAGACCGGCTGCGGGCCCGCACTGACCGCAGCAAACGCACGGTGCAGCGCCGCTTCCTCGCCCTCGGCCTGCCGCCACCGGGGATCTGGCGGCAACTCGGTCGCGCCCGCCACACCGCCCGCCTGCTGGGGACGGAGCCCCACATCCCCCTCGCCGATCTGGCCGGACTGTGTGGATACAGCGATCAGGCCCACATGACGCGCGACCTGACCCGCTGGTTTGGCTCCTCCCCCGCCGCGCTGCGCCAGAATGCCGCCATGCTGGCGGTTCTGAGAGAACCGGGATTCGGAAACTGGGAGCTCAGGGCCTAAGATCAGGCTCCGGGCACCGGGGAACACAGTTCCACCAGATAACCGTCAGGATCGCGGACGTAGGCCGTGGTCTGCCCCCAGTCTTCCTGCCGCACCGGCTGCACCAGCACCGCACCGGCAACCATAGCCTGTGCCAGCGCCGCTGCCACATCGTCAGTTTCAAAGGCGATCTCAAACACCGGGGCCTCCGGGCGGGGACGGCTGGGGGACTTCCCCAGCTGCTGCATCAGCCGCACCGACGAAAACGCCAGCCGGGTTTCCCCAGTCGCCAGCTCCCCGTAATCGCCCCCGTCGTGCAGAAAGCGGCGGGTCAGGCCAAAGGCCCGTTCATAAAACGCCAGAGAGGCGGCAACATCCTCGACAAAAAGGATCGTATAACGGAACAGCATGTCAGGCTCCTGTGCGGGGGCACTCTCTGCGGCGGGAAACTCCGGTTTACCGGCAGAAAGTGCTCTGGACAGGGCCCAGCATTCCCGGTCTCTACGGATCCGGTCTTGAAGAAAGGCGACAGCACAAGGGGGGAACCATCAGCCCAGCAGGGCGTTGACCCGCTCCGCCACCACCGCCACCGGAATATCTGCCATCGCACTGCCACCGCAGTCCTGAGCCGTGATGATGCAGCCCCGCCGCGTCAGCGGGGCAAACTTCTTCGGGCTGGTCGGGCCATACAGCACCACCACCGGGGTACCCGACGCCGCCGCCAGATGCCCGACCCCCGCATCATTGCACACCACAGCCCCCAGATGCCGGGCCAGAGCGATGGTGACGAACGGGGTCAGCCCGCGCCCGCCGATCAGCCGTTCATCCTGCAACGGAAACAGGGCATCGGGCACCAGCTCCGCCAGCGGGGCCCGCCACTCCAGTTCCGCCGGGCCCAGCAGAAACACCGGCACCCGCCCCGCGTCCCCCTGCTGACGCGCCAGCGCCACAAAGGAATCCTGCGGCCAGCATTTATGACGCCCGCCAGCCCCCGGGGCCAGACCGACCAGTGGCCTGCCGGAGGGAAGAACCGCCGCCGTTGCCGCCAGCAGATCCTCCGGAACCGGCACCAGAGAGTCCTCCGGGGTCGGCACCGGCACCCCGGAGGCCTGCTCCAGAAGATCCAGCATCTGCCGCAGCATCCCGGCAGGGCGCTTGCCCGACGGGCGACACCCCCAGGACGACAGCGCCCCGCGCAGGGCCGGTGACACCAGCCGCCGGTGCGGCAGACGCTTCAGCGCCAGCGTCGCCGCCGGGCCGCGCTGGGTATCAATGATGAGATCAAAACCGCGCCCGTCCAGCGGGCGACGCCGCAGCATCTCCCCCCACCGGGTCGGCACCGCCGCATCCTCAATCACTTCATCAATCAGACCTTCTACCGCCGGGGCGAGAAGCCCGGCGAACACAGAACGGCCCTGACTGGCCGCCCACGTCACCCGTGCCTGCGGCCACAATGCCCGCATCGCCCGCAGAAAAGGCAGTTTCAGCAAACCGTCGCCGATCAGATCCAGTCCGACATGCACCAGAACGGTCTCTGGCTGAAATCCTGCTGCCTGCATCTGATCTCCCTCCTGCTGAGCCGGTCTCTCCATCGGACCGCCCACGGTTTCCGTCCGCTACTCCCCTACCACAGGCAGCGGCGGAGCAGGATGCATTTTTCCGGCGCCGCCAATTTTGCAAAGGCTGTAAATTCGCCGTCGCATCCGGCGGGCGATATCGTTAGGATACGCCCGCCGAACCGGGGCGGACCCGTCTCCCACCCCCGGCGCCGCTGCCAATTAAAGGCAGCCAACCAAGGCACTCCCGGCCCGTCGGTGCCCGGGATGCACCTGTCTAGAGGGCTATGTCCATGGATATCAAGAAGATCCCGATCGGGAAGGATGCTCCGCGCGACGTGAACGTCATCATCGAGATCCCGCTGCGCAGCGATCCGGTGAAGTACGAAGTCGATAAAGAAAGCGGCGCCATGTACGTTGACCGCTTCCTGCACACCGCCATGCACTACCCGTGCAACTACGGCTTTATCCCCCACACCCTGTCTGACGACGGTGATCCGGTCGACGTGATGGTGGTCGGCAACATGCCGGTGGCCGTGGGCTCGGTGATGCGCGTCCGCCCGGTCGGCGTGATGTACATGGAAGACGAATCCGGCGGGGATGAAAAGATCCTGGCCGTGCCGCATTCCAAGCTGCACCCGTACCACGACAACGTGAAGAACTACACCGACCTGCGTGACGTTCTGATCCGTCAGATCGAGCACTTCTTCGTCCACTACAAGGATCTGGAAGAAGGCAAGTGGGCCAAGGTGTCCGGCTGGGGCGATGCCGCCGCGGCTGAAAAGGCGATTGAAGAAGCGATCGCCCGCGCTCAGGCTGAAGGCTGATCCCCTTCCGCAAAAAGGCCGGTCTCACCAGAGACCGGCCTTTTTTCTACAGCCCGTCAGGCCCCGTCCTGCCGGACCGACTTCAAGAAGACATCCACCTCCTGCGACAGGGTCCGCGCCTGCTGGGTCAGGGTCTGCGAGACCGCTTTCAGGGCGGATGCCTCGCCACTGGTGCTGCCTGCCGCTGCCTGCAACCCGCTGACGTGACTGGCTGTCACCTGACTGCCCTGCGCCACCCCGGTCATGGTACGGGCGATTTCGCCGGTTGCCGCCGTCTGCTGGATCACTGCCGCTGCGATTTCAGCCGTCACGGTATCCAGTGCCGCAATCACCGTACGGATTGATGCCACCGAGCGGACAGAAGCCTGCGTTGCCTGCTCCATCTCCAGCAGCTGGCGGGAAATATCACTGGTGGCCCGCCCGGTCTGGGTGGCCAGACTTTTCACGGCCCCGGCGACCACGGCGAAGCCTTTTCCGGCCTCCCCGGCACGGGCGGCTTCAATGGTGGCATTCAGGGCAAGAAGATTGGTCTGGTCGGCAATCCCCGAAATCAGCTCCGCCACCGCTCCGATCCGCTGCACCACGCCTTCCATTGAAGCAATCACCTCAACGGTGGCCGCCGCCTCGCGCGTTGCATCCGCCGCCACCGATGCCGCATGATGCACCCGGCTGGAAATACTCTGCGTCGAGGCAGACAGTTCCTCGACCGCCGCCGCCACCGTCTGTACGGCAGCATTCACCTGTTCGGTGGTCGCCAGCGCTGCGGTGCTGCGGTCAAGCGCCTGACCGGCGGTTTCAGACAGTCTTCCGGCCCCGGTATCCACGGCGCCGACACTGTCGGCAACGGTTTCCACCACCCGCTTGACGGTCTCCTCAAAATGAGTGGCCAACCGGACCTGCCGGGTCACCGCCTGCCAGATCAGCATCGCCTTATCATACGCGCCCCCGGCGGTATGCACCGCCGAGACCCGGACCACAAAAACATCCGAGCCGACAGCAACCCGCCGTTCCAGCGGCAGCTCCGCCGGATCGGCCAGCAAGGCCAGATCAGCCCCGGTGAAGGGGAACAGGGCAGCCAGATCGCGGCCCCCGGCATCCTGACCGGCGGGAACAACCCCGTGATCCGCCATCATGGCCCGGGCGGCTGTATTGACATAGGCCAGACGCAGACTGACCGGATCAACCGTCATCACCGGGCTGGTCATGTCTTCCACCATCTGCATCAAACGAAAGGCACGCTGGACATCCCCATCCAGCTTTTCCACCATCCGTACCACCTGCCCGACCTCACTGCGGTCCCGCGGCCACCCCTGCAGCAAGACCGGCTGCCCGGATGCCACCAGCCCCATCCACTGCCGGATCTGCCGCAGAAAGCTGCCGATCCCCCGGGCGATCACTGCCGCCACCAGCATCGCCAGAACGGCAAGAGCAATGCAGAACCCGACCGTCAGGCGGTATTCCGCCTGCAGGGACCGGGTCCGCTCTTCCAGCATCACCGCCAACGCCTGCTCCGCCACCTGCCACCCGGCGGCCACAGCCTGCCCATGCCGGGCCAGATCAGCCATCACAGCACCATCAACCCCGGCACTCAGGCGGGTCAGCAGACTGCCAGACGCAGTGACCAACGGCGCCAGCGCCGGGGTCAGGGCCCGGTCGAAATGGATGGCGCTGGCCGGGGTGCGGCCATTGGTCAGCGCGGTTTCAATCCGGATCGCATCCGCCTGCAACGCCCCTTTGGCCATCGCAACAGCCATCCTGTTCGCTTCGGAATTATCCCGCAGTAAAGCGGCAGCCGCAGTTTGCAGGGCCTGCGTGTTCCGCCCCATCGATATCAGAGCATTGACGGTCAGATCCATTGCGTAAAAAGTTGGCACTTCTGGATCCAAGGTCAAATTTGAGGCATCCGAGACCGCCAGAATTGCCGTGGCCAGCGCGGCGGCCTGCTCCGCCGGATCAGGGCGGGACAGTCCTGCCTTCAAGTCAGAATAAGCCTTCTCCGTCAGATACTTCGCCCCAACAGACGCCCGCACGGCCTTCAGACCGGCCTCAGCCCCCGGGTCCTGCCCGGCCAAAGCCCGGACGGCCATCTGCCGCAAGGGGGTGATGGCGGTCAGCCCCTCGCTCTCAGAAACCGTAAAATCCAACTGTTCCTGATACTTATCAATCAAGGCCACCACACTGACCACCAGTGGCACCACAAAAGCGGCACACAGCAGCGCAATCTGCGCCGACACCGACAGTTTTCTGAGCAAATTCATACTCTTGCGTCCCCTACAAGAGCAACGGATCCCGCCTTTTGATCCGACGGGTCATGGCCGTCACTGAGCACTGTTTTTCTGATTTATGAGGCGGCCTTTTCTGCCGCGATTAGCTCAAATTTTTGCAATCCCCGTGCCAGCCGCATCCGACCCGTGACGGCCCCTTCTGCTGCCTGTTTATGCGGCAGTCCTCCGCGATCAACCCGGCGCGGAATTGCATCGCCGCCGACAATCCTGCATACTGCCGCTGGTTATAGTTCACTTTAACGTTCATTTCGCCCTGTCGCTTTGCGACGCCACAGCCAAACCGGCTTCACAGGAGTCTGTCATGACCGAATCCGTCGTTATCCTTGGGGGGGCCCGCACCGCCATCGGCACCTTTGGCGGCAGCCTGAAGGATCAGACCCCGTCTGATCTGGGCGCGCTGGTGATCGCCGAGGCCCTGAAGCGGTCCGGCGTCACCGGGGCTGATATCGGTCATGTGGTGATGGGCAACATCATCCATACCGAAGCCCGCGATATGTACGTCTCACGCGTTGCCGCCATCAACGCCGGTATCCCGCAGGAAGCCCCGGCGCTGACAGTCAACCGCCTGTGCGGCTCCGGCCTGCAGGCCATCATCTCCGCCGCCCAGACCATCATGCTTGGCGACTGCACCGCTGCCATCGGCGGCGGAACCGAAGTGATGAGCCGCGCCGGATACCTGATGCCCGCCGCCCGCTGGGGGGCCCGCATGGGCGATACCACCGTTGTCGATATGATGCTGGGGGCCCTGTCTGACCCGTTTGGCGGCGGCCACATGGGGATCACCGCCGAGAACGTCGCAGACCGTTACGGCCTCACCCGTGACGAGCAGGATGCCTTTGCGGTGGAAAGCCAGCGCCGCGCCGCCGCCGCCATTGCCGCCGGTCGCTTCAAGGACCAGATCGTTCCGGTGGTGATGAAGACCCGGAAAGGCGAGGTGGTGTTCGACACCGACGAACACGTCAAGGCCGACACCACCACTGACACCCTCGCCAAGCTGCGCCCGGCCTTCAAAAAAGATGGCAGCGTGACCGCTGGCAATGCCTCCGGCATCAACGACGGGGCCGCCGCCGTGGTGCTGATGGCCGAATCCACCGCCACCCAGCGCGGCCTGAAGCCGATGGGCCGGATTGTCGCCTATGGCCATGCCGGGGTTGATCCGGCCGTGATGGGCATCGGCCCGATTCCGGCAGTCCGGAATGCCCTGAGCCGCGCCGGGCTGAGCGTCGCTGATCTGGATGTGATCGAATCCAACGAAGCCTTCGCCGTGCAGGCCTGCGCGGTGTCGCGTGACCTCGGCCTGCCTGCCGACAAGGTCAACCCCAATGGCGGGGCGATTGCACTCGGCCACCCGGTCGGTGCCACCGGGGCAATTCTGGTGCTGAAGGCGCTGTACGAACTGCACCGGACCGGTGGTCGCTATGGCCTGATCACCATGTGCATCGGCGGCGGGCAGGGCATCGCCCTGATTGTTGAGCGGCTGTAATCCGCCCGGCACTCCCATAAGAAAACCCCCGCCGGAGTGATCCGGCGGGGGTTTTTTACAGTCAGAGGCACATAGACGCGGTCAGAGCAGGAAACGGGTGCGGATGGTGCCCGGAATCGCTTCCAGCGCCCGGCGCACGCCCAGCCCTTCTTCCAGAGACTGCTGGACATCGACCACCACATACCCGACGTCCCCTTCGGTCCGCAGGTACTGGCCGGTGATGTTGCAGTTCCGCTCCGACAGCACTTCGTTGATACGGCTGAGGATACCCGGCTGGTTGTGGTGGATGTGCATAAAGCGCGACCCCACTTCCTGCAACGGCAACTGCACTTCGGGGAAGTTGACCGCCCCGAGGGTCGACCCGTTGTCGGAATACTTGACCAGCTTTTCGGCCACTTCGGTCCCGATATTGGCCTGCGCCTCAAGGGTCGAACCGCCGATGTGCGGGGTCAGGATCACATTACGCAGGCCGCGCAGCGGGCTGAGGAATTCATCGCCGTTGGCTGCCGGTTCCTTCGGGAACACATCAACCGCCGCCCCGGCCAGATGGCCCGACGACAGCGCCGCCGCCAGCGCATCAATATCCACCACCGTGCCGCGCGCGGCGTTGATGAACAGCGCCCCCGGCTTCATCCGGGCGAACTGCTCCGCCCCCATCATATTGCGGGTTTTCGGGGTCTGGGGCACATGCAGGCTGACAAAATCAGACTCGGCCAGCAACTCATCCAGCGTCGCGCAGGACTGGGCATTCCCCAGCGCCAGCTTCTCGACGATATCGTAGTAGCGGACCCGCATCCCGATCGCTTCAGCCAGAATCGACAGCTGGGTGCCGATATGGCCGTAGCCGACGATACCAAGGGTCTTGCCACGGACCTCACAGGCCCCGTCAACAGCCTTCAGCCAGCCGCCTTCATGCGTGGACCAGCTCTTTTCCGGGATCCGGCGGGCCAGCATGATGACCTCGCCCAGCACCAGCTCCGCCACCGAGCGGGTGTTGGAGTACGGCGCGTTGAACACCGGAATCCCCAGCTTCTGGGCGGCGGACAGATCCACCTGATTGGTCCCGATGCAGAAGCAGCCGATCGCCATCAGCTTCTGGGCACAGTCCAGCACCTCGGCGGTCAGCTTGGTGCGGGACCGGATACCGATCATATGCACGTCACGGATCGCTTCCTTCAGGGCATCGGAATCCAGAGCACCCTTGTGGGTTTCCAGCGTCACATAGCCATGATTGGAGAAATGAGCGATGGCGTTGGGGTGAATGTTCTCCAGCAGCAGGACTTTAATCTTGTCCTTCGGCATCGAAAGCTTGCTCACGGGCGCCTCTTGGTCGAAAACAGGCAGCGTGGCCGGACCCAGTCCGGGAAAGGCTGCACAGGTGGGCCGATGTGGTGGCAGCATTAGCACACCGACGCCGCAGCCGGGAGCATTATCTTTCGGCATGACGGTATACATCCCGCGCCTGAAACACATGGCTGGCGCAATAACCAACAAACTCGGAGCTTCACACTATGAGTGGTCAGATCGACTCCCGCCTTACCGAACTCGGCATCACCGTGCCGCAGGCCGCCGCTCCGGTTGCCAATTACGTCGGCTGGGTCCGCACCGGCAATCTGGTCGTCATCTCCGGCCAGCTGCCGCTGAAGGATGGCAAGGTCACCACCACGGGCCTTCTCGGCCGCGATGTCAGCGTTGAAGACGCCGCCGTCGCCGCCCGTCAGTCCGGCATCAACATCATTGCCCAGCTGCGCGCCGCCTGCGGTGGCGATCTGGATAAGGTTGCCCGCGTTGTGCGTCTGGGCGGCTTCGTCGCCTGCACCCCGGACTTCACCGACCACCCGAAGGTGATCAACGGCGCCTCTGACCTGATGGTTGAAGTGTTCGGCGATGCCGGGCGCCATGCCCGCGCCGCCGTCGGCTGCCCGTCGCTGCCGCTGAACGCAGCGGTGGAAGTGGATGCGCTGGTCGAGATCCGCGACTGATCCTGTACCGCTGACACCCGGTAAAAAGGAGAGGCTGCGGCTTCTCCTTTTTTATTGACCGGACTGGATCCCAAAACGGAATCGGGCCCAAAAGCAGAAACCGCAGCCTCTTGCGGAGACTGCGGTTTCGGCAGCAGGATCGAAATGCCCGGTCGTCAGGGGCCACCGTGTCCGGGTGGCTTTTACCCTTTCCGAAACCGCTGTTGCCCGAGGGCAGTCAGCGGGGCCGGGGGCCGTTCTTTATCAGCAGGTGCGGGACTGACCCGCAACCGTCGCAGTGGCGTTACCCTTCGCCGTTACGACGGTCCTGCTCTTCGAAGAACTCCTCGAGGTCGCTGGGACCGAGCATTCCACATCTCCCATTCGGTGCGGCGGGCCAGACCATCCGGCCCCTTGCGATGAACCGGCGAAACCGCCGGGGATCAAACCACATTCCTCAGGCCTGCGCCCTTGGACCTCCCGTATTTTTTATCCTGCCGGTTCTGCATCAGGCTTACACCTTTCGCTGTCCGGACCGACTTTCTTTAAGAAACCCTTTGGTCTTACCCGGACCATCGGGGTGTCGGCTTTCAGGTTTGCTGCGTTGCCACAGCGTTTGTCTGTGGAAAGAGATTTCTCAAATCTGACACATGTTGTCAAACCACAAACCGCATCCATCTGAAAAATATCTGACGCTTTCTAGAAACCTATTTATAAACAAGCCTCTAAACCAGATTCAGTATCAGTTTCTTAACCCCCATAGAGAGATTTATCCCTATTAAGCCACCAGAGGTCAGCCATTTCCTGCGCCGCAACAACTGTCTCCGCACGACCAGTAAGTTTTATAACGATAGCCACAGTTCCGGTCACTGATAGCCGTGCATAGTCATCATCCCACATCCCGGACCACAACGCAGAGAGACGGCTGAGGTCGAGGCTGTCGGCCTTTGCCTGTACCACGCCGGGCAGCAGCGCAGGCCATTCCGTCTCGGTCAGGTCCCCTCCCTCAAGGCCATGGACCACACAGGGTTTGGTCGGCCGACGCTCGGCCTCTCCCCCCTCGCCCTTAAACACGGCCAGCGCAGGCTGGCCCAACAGGCGCCCTGTTTCGCGGTGCAACGGCAGATAGGGTGGGTGCGATACTGAAAGTAACTGATGTGGGGCCGAAAAAATGTTCAGGGCCCGGCCTGCGGTGTGCAACGGGGACCGCACCCCCAGCAGATGACGCAGAGCCATAATCGCATCCAGACGGGAATCAATCACCGGCAAGGGGGCATAGGCAAAATTACGGGCTTCCAGATCTACCGCGACATGCCCCAGTGTGCGGCTGACCGGCACCCCCAGCGCCTCAAGCGCCTGCGAGGTATAGGTCCGGCCCGCGGTATGCCCCTCGGCCCCATGCATGAAAATCCTGATCCCGTTGGCCGCCAGCAAAAGGGCCGCCAGCACGTACCAGGGCTCCTGCCGGGCTTTCCCCGCCCAGCTGGCCCAGTCCAGTTCCACCCTGGGCACCGGAGAGGGCAGGTTGACCAGCCGGGACCGGATCGCCCGGATCATCCCCGCCAGTTCTTCCGGGGTTTCTGTCTTCACCCGCAGGAGGCAGAGAAAAGCCCCGAGCTGAACCGGATCGACCTGACCGTCAAGGATCATCGCAAAAGCCTGTTCCGCCTCCGCCTCCGTCAAGGGACGCGACAGATTCGGCCCTTTCCCCAGCGCGCGGACGAAAACAGAAAACGGATGTTCCGGCCCACCGGAAACGGGAACAAGGCTGGTCGTCATCGGCAATCACTCCGGGCAGAGACGGGCAGAAAAAGCAACGGCATCATTCGCCCATTTTGCCCCGCCGCACAACGCTGCGGATCTTTACCCCCTTATCGGACCGGATGCAGACCCTAACCCCGTTCCCGCAGATACAAATAAAGAGGCAGCGCCAGCGACAAGCCGACGAGAAAGCTCGCGGGGAAAATCAGCCACCAGCGCACGACGTTCCGGCTGGCCGCATCACGCCAGGCCCAGACCAGAAACACGACAAGAGAGATCACCACATCAGCGGAAAACCCACCGGCAGCGCCATTAACGAACAACGCATGCAGAAAGAGCGGAACATCGGGTCCATTTTTCATGAAAAAGGACCCGAACAGTCCCCAGGGGACAACCGTCCCGACCACCGCCATCGCTAAATAGAAATGCCGGATGGTCATCTGCCTCTCCCCCGTCACAAAAGCCAGTCAGTGTCAGACGTCTGCGGCTGGCGTCCGCAGGGCACAAACCATACGGCAAAGACCTCGCCAGAAAAAGCAGAAGCCCCCCGGAGGCCTGAGGCGGCATCCGGGGGGCTTTGTATCAACCGATCTGCCACGCTCAGGGCCTCAACCTTCAGGCCGCGCGCTCAACACCCGGACGGCTGGCCGTGCCGGAGCGGATCACGCCGCTGCGCCCGGTCCCCACCCCATTCTTGGCCACAAACACGTCCCGGAATGCCCCCTTGCCGCCGGTCCACAACGGCTCAGGCCATGCCGCCAGTTGCAGGGTCTTCAGCGGCCCCTGCGCAGACGGCGGCAACGATGCGGCGCTGATATGCTGCGACATGAAGGGGGCCAGATCACGCGCCAGTGCCGCACAGCCCCCCATCTGGGGCGACAGCGGCAGACCGGAGAGGCCCAGATGAGCCATCTCATGGATCATGGCCTCTTCCCCCAGACCGGCCCCGGTTCCGTAACTGTTCTGATCGACTTCGGTGATATGCTTGATCACAAAACCGAGGAATTTTTTAAGAATTGCAGACAGATCCCCGCCGGAAATACGGCCTTCCACCAGCGGCGTGAAGACATTGGCATTCCACCATTTGGCAATACCGACATGGCTTTCCGCATGGGAACGGGCAGTCTCTGCGGAGATCAGGCCAAGCGACAGCTCCAGCGCCATGCCCTCTTCCTCCACCATGCAATGGACCAGCCAGTAGACGGTGATCGTATCCACGAAGTACCGCGCAAGCTCCATATTCCCCTGTGCGGCAGCGGTCGATCCGCGTTCCAGCAAAATCAGGAACATCGCGTGATGAATGTCGCAATACCAGTGCCGAGTCTTAAGATCATCAGGCAGGCGGTGACTGATGGCCTGCACCAGCGCCCCCCCGGAGACCATGCCAGAGGACATTCCGGCCCCGGCCCCAGAACCGGCACCAGTAATCAGCGCCGGCGTCTTCACAGCCAGAACCTGCCCTTTCTCGACGGTCATCATCGGAACAGCTCCCATTAAACGCCTCCCCCATGAGGACTACTTTATTATTATTCTATTTTTAGAAAAACGCACGCACGCTGATACCGCGAATAGCATTTAGAAGGATTTTCGCAAAGCCATATTTCTCATCAGAAAAAATTACGACCCTCTAAAACACCACCCCTGAAGCCGTACTCCCTCAGAGGGAGGCGTCCTGCACTGGACAGAGCGGGAAATCGAGGCGGACAATCATCCGTCCCCGCAGGTCGGAAATGCTCAGGCCACCCCGCAGGGCATCAATCCGCTCCGGCAGGCTGGTTTCAATCAGATGGCCCCGCGTCAGCTGTGCCAGTGCCGCAGCACTGGGAGACTCCAACACCACCATCACCCGGCCGATATCACCGCCGCGACCATCCGGATGGGACAGTACCTCAAGGTAGATCGGCGGCACCGTACCGGCCCGGGGGCCAAATTCAGGATTGAGTGAACTGCGGCAGAACAGAAGCCCTGACAACAGGGTTTCCAGCACCCGCTCGACATCGCCGAAAGGGTCGAGAATCGGAAATGCGCCATCCACGATACAGGAGACCCCGGCACCGGACGTGTAGCGGTTCCTATGCCGCAACCGGTCAGCCACCGCCTGCACGGCCCCGCCCAGATCACAGATCCGGCGCGGCGCAGAACCGGACGCCATCTGCGGACGAAACGGCAGACCGCCGAAATCGGGACCAAGGATCGCCATGCCGTCCTGCCCTTGCCGTTGGACTATGACCGGAACCCGTTTCCGGCCTTAATCCCTGAGAGATCCCACAATAAGCGCTGATTAGCCCGCTGCCATCTGCTCCGCAGCATATCAGCCATGTTCCTTGGTATACCGGGCAGACACAAAACCCGGATGAACACAGGCAAAAAGCGCACTCAACTCTCCCCTCCGGTTGGCATAAAGGGACAAAGAAGACAACTAAACCCCTTGAAAAAAGGAGATTTGTTTTCGAATATCCGCCTGAAAACACGTATGGGGGGATTTTTAGTGACCATTTCCCGATTACTTCCGGTGGTTTTTTCCGCAACTCTGCTGGCGGCCTGCGCCAGCCCGACGCCGGCCCCCAAGCCGGTTGAGGCCCCGGTTTCCCGCCCGCAGGCGGCGGCGGCTCAGGCAGCGGCCCTCGCCCCGCAAGCTAAAGTGCTGAAGAGAAAAGTCGCCATCGGCCGCTTCTCAAATGAAACCCGCTACGGGCGGACGTTCCTGCGGACTGAAGACGGCGATCCGCTGGGCAAACAGGCGTCAGACATGCTGACCAACCGGCTGATCGAATCCGGTGCCTTTCTGGTCTTCGAGCGCCCGGACATCGACAAGATCCAGAAAGAGCAGACTTTCTCCGGACGGGGGGATCTGATCGGGGTTGATACGCTGATTCTCGGGTCGGTGACCGAATTCGGGCGGAATACGGTCGGGCAGTCCGGCTTTTTCAGCGGCACCAAGAAGCAGATCGCCCATGCCAAAGTCGAAATCCGGCTCGCCGATCCCCGGACCGGCCATGTCTTCTTTGCCGCCACCGGACAGGGGGAAGCCACCAGCGAAGCCTCTGACGTCATGGGGTTCGGCTCTCAGGCTGACTATGATGGCACGCTGAACGACAAAGCCATCGGTGCCGCTGTTTCCGACGTAATGAACAGTCTGGTCACCAAACTGACCGAACGCCCGTGGCGGACCGACATCCTGAAGGTCTCCGGACAGCAGGTCTTCATCAGCGGCGGTCCCCGTCAGGGAATCAAACCGGGAGATACGCTGACAGTGATGAGCCCCGGCGAAACGGTAAAAAGCGGGCAAACCGGCTTCGGCATCGCCCTGCCCTCCACCCCGGTGGCGACTCTGACCGTCCTCAGTTCCTTCGGCACCAACGAAACGGACGAAGGCTCGCTGTGTCAGGTCAGCTCCGGCACCCTGCCCGCCACCACTGCATCCCTCTATGTTGCCGAGGCCTCCAAATGATCCGCCGCTTCTTTCCGGCTGCCCTGCTGCTGCTGGCTGCCGCCTGCTCTAACCCGGAAGAGCAGGTCCGGGCGGTTGACTCCCGTCCGGGCCTGACCGTTGCCAACGCCCCTGCTTTTTCTGACCTGCTGGTCGATGGGATCGTGGTCGGCAAGGCCAACGACTTTGTCACCCGGGCCAGTCTGGTGGAACCGGGCCGCCATGTGATCAGCATCCGTGCGGAAAATGGCGCGGTTGTCCATCAGGAAACCATTTTTGTCAGCGGCGCGATGATCCGGCGGATCTCGCTGCCGGTGCCCGTGCAATAAAAGGGGGAACGAAACATGCCGCACCTCCGTTCCCTGCTGCCGTCCGGCCTGACGGTTGCCGCCGCGCTGCTGCTGGCTGGCTGCGTCCAGCAGCAGCAGATGTACACATGGGGGGGCTATGACGCCTCCATGTACCAATACGCCAAAGACACCACCAAACAGAGCGAGTTCCGCGAAACACTGGCCAACATCATCGCTGCCAGCAAATCTGCGGGAACACCGGTTCCGCCGGGTATCCACGCCGAATACGGATATCAGCTGCTGGAAATGGGCAAGCCTGACGAGGCCGTCGCCGCTTTTAACGCCGAAAAAGCGGCATGGCCGGAATCCACCCAGTTCATGGAGTCGATGATCGCCTATGCCCGGGCCGGACGGGGGCAGAAGCCGACCGCCGCCCAGACATCGCAGATCCCGCAGGAGACCCCGAAATGATCTTCCGCCTGATGCCGCTGCGGCAACTGGCCGTCCGTCTGGGACTGGCCATCGCCCTGCCCCTGCTGGTCAGCGCCTGTGCCGTCCCGCCGGAAACCAAAGATTACAGCCGCTTCCGCGAAGCCGCCCCCCGCAGCATCGCTGTGGTCCCGGCGGTCAATAAAAGTCTGGAGGTCACCGCCCCCGACTATTACCTGTCCACCATCTCCATCCCGCTGGCAGAGCGGGGCTATTATGTCTTCCCGGTTCATCTGATGAAGCGGGTGATGGAAGATGACGGCCTGTCTGATGCCGACATGGTCCATGCTGCCCCGGTGGAGCGGGTGGCAGAGATGTTCGGCGCCGATGCGGTGCTGTATGTGACCATTCAGGAATGGCAGTCAACCTATGCGGTTCTGGCCACGGAAACCCGGGTCACCATTGACTATGCCCTGAAACACGGTGAAACCGGCGAGACACTGTGGTCAGAAACCCAGACCATGATCTACGCCCCCAAATCCGGCGGGGGCGGACTGGCCGGTCTTCTCGCCGATGCGATCGTCGCCGCGATCGAAAGGGCCGCGCCCAACTACATTCCGCTGGCACATCAGGCTAACGCCTTCGCGGTTTATACGCCCGGCCGGGGCCTGCCCGCAGGGCCATATGCCGCAAATTACAACAAAGACGGCGATATGTTCCCGTCCCGCCCGGCCACAGAGAAAAAGGCCGAAGACGCCAAACCGGACACAAAAAAGAACGACGGCACCAAAGCCGAAGACAACAAGACGGACGGAAAACAGGGGGCAGCACCCCCGACATCCTGACCACCTGACCAGCCGCCAGACAGCCCTGATGACAGGCCACCCTCAACCGGGTGGCCTGTCTCATATCCGCCCCCTATCGCGTCAGGTGCGGCAGAGCCATGTCTTCAATAATATCAATGAGATCAGGGGAACTGCCAATCCCTCGCCAATACCAGACCTGCCGGTCGCCGCAGGCAACCGGCCCGGTCAGATCCGGGGCAGACGGGGCAACATCTTCTGCCGTCAGGCCAAACTGGGGCGGCACATCGTCACTGCCATGCATGCCTTCGGCGATCAGCATCGGGATGGCAATCACCACCGGCGCCGGAGTCAGGCTGCGCCAGTCGGTCACCAAGGGTGCCTCTTCGATAAAACAGGCATGCACACGCGGGCCATGCACCGCCGCTGCCAGCCGCTCCGCCAGCTGGGTAATCGTCACCGACGATCCGCCGGGACGGCGGGATCCATGCCCGATCACAATCACCGCGACCTGATCCGCAGGCCAGCCCGCCTCACGGATCCGGGCCAATGCCGCCTCAATCCGGCGGACCATAATCTGTTCGATCAAAGGATGTGCCCCGACCGCCCCGGTCAGAATCACCTGTCCGGGATAGGTTGCCGCCGCCAGTTCAGCCGGTATTTTTTCCCGGGTGAAAATGCCGTCAGAGGCAAAATTGGGGACCACGATCACCCGGGATGCCGTCAGCTGGCCCAGCGCCTCGCGGATGGACGGCGGCTCTTTCCAGAACGCCACCGCCACCTGAGACCACGGGCCCCGCTGGCGCAGACGTTCGGCCAGCGCCAGCGTCGGCAGGCGGGCGCGGTCAGTTCTGGCCGATCCATGCCCGATCAACAGCAGGGCCGGACCGTCATCGGCCATCGGCAGCGGCCCATGCACCCGGTGGTCCACCCCGTCCCGGCCCGGCACCGGGGCCGGACCGGCCACAGAAGAAGCAGGGGACTCAGGGATGTGGGGCATCGCCATTCTCCGGGACGGGGGACGGGGGACGGGGGCATTCCCTGTTCACTGTAACAGATCATACCCGGCAGATCACGGGATGCACCTGCGGTGCGCAATCCCCGGTGTCAAGCCCGGGATGAGCGGGGGGTAATGAATAATCGGTATATCTTGTTGCCTTGGAAAAAGTGTCCCAATAGTTAAGCCACCGTGCGGCTGAGGGGCGTCAGTCGCGCAGAACCCCTGGGGCGGTCGGGACAATCCAGGACAAGACGACAATGTTACTAAAACGGGCAAAAATAGAATTTCAACTCTCTTTGATTGTTATCGTGATGATCCTCGGCTTCCTGCCGGTGTGGGGGGTGTCGCAGTGGCAGGACACCACCAGTAACGCGGCAGTTGCCCTGAAAGACCGTGCCAGTGGCATTCAGGCAACGCTGGAAGAGATCCACCTCCAGTTCATCACCGCCCGGATCCATGAAAAGGAATTTCTGCTGCGCCCGGCGGCTGCGACAGCCGACCGTCATGCCGCCAGCATGGCCGGGCTTGCGGCCACCCTGACCCGCCTGCAGGAGCAGCTGGCCGACCATGACCGGCCGCAGGCTGAAGAAATCAAAGCCCTGACCCGGCGCTACGACGACACCTTCCGGGCCCTTGTCAGCAACTGGAAAGAACTGGGCCTGACCGATTCGGACGGACTGCGCGGGACCCTGCGCAATGCCGTCGCCGTGGTGCAGGGCATCGTCAAGGCCCAGCAGGAAGCCCGGATCGAAGCTATGTTCCTGACCATGCGGGTGCTGGAACGCGACTTCATGCTGTCCCCGCGCGAACAGGATATGGAGCGCCTGCCCAAAATAGGCGACCGCCTGACAGCCGCCGTCGAGGCGTCAGAGCTTTCCGCAGCGGACAAAGACAGCATCCGCCAGTACATGGGCGAATATAAAAAAGCCTTTCAGCGCTATGCCGAGGTCCGGATGGCAATGCCTGCCCGCACCGAGGCCCTGTCCCTGCTGTTCGCGCAGACAGAACCGCTGCTGACCGCCCTGCAGGACACCGCCACCCGCGATCTGGCAGCCGCCGATGACAACATGCGCAGCGTGCGGATAACGGCGGCCCGGGTGACCAATGGGGTGCTGGCCGCGGTGCTGGTGGTCATGATTGCCGTGGTGGTGGTGATTGCCCTTGGCCTGACCCGCCCGCTGGCGGCAATGACCCGCACCATGCAGCAACTGGCCGACGGCAACCTGCGGGTCACCATTCCGGCACAGGGCTGGAAAAATGCCATCGGTCAGATGGCCGCCACCGTTGCCGTATTCAAAACCAATGCCGAAACGGTGGAACGCCTGAACCGGGAAGCCGAAGCCGCACGGGAAAAAGCGGCTGCCGACCGGACGGCCATGATGAACAGACTTGCCGAAGACTTTGAGCAGGCAACCGGCGCCGTGACCGAAGCCCTGGTCGAGGTCTCCGCCGCACTGGACCGGCAGGTCGGCGGCGTTGCCCGTGACGCGCGCGAGGTTCTGGGCAAGGCCGGGGCCTCTGCCGCTTCAGCCGATACCGCCACCACCAATGTCGAAGCCGTTGCCGCCGCCGCCGAGGAGCTGTCGGCGGCCATCGGGGAGATCTCCGGGCAGGTTGAACGGTCAGCCCGGCTGTCCCGCCAGACCGCCGAAGTCACCCGGGACACCCTGCAACGGGTGGATAGCCTGTCACAGGCCGCCGGGCGGATCGGGGAAGTGGTGTCGCTGATCACCGCCATCGCCGACCAGACCAACCTGCTGGCCCTGAATGCCACCATCGAGGCCGCCCGTGCCGGAGATGCTGGCAAAGGCTTCGCCGTGGTCGCCAACGAAGTGAAGACGCTGGCTGGCCAGACAGCCCGCGCCACCGAGGACATTGCCCGGCAAGTCAATGCCGTTCAGGCCGCAACGGCAGATGCCTCCGGGGCTATCTCGGCGATCGCCGGGAACATTCACCGCATCGACGAGAACATGGCGGCCATTGCCGCCTCCGTCGAACAGCAGGGGGCGGCAACACAGGAGATTGCCCGCAACGTCCACCATGCCGCAGAAGCAACCCGTGGGGTTTCCAACGCCGTCAACGACGTGGCGGTTCTGGCCAATACCACCAGTGACGCCACCGGCAGCCTGAACCAGTCCATCAGCGACCTGCGCCGCCGGACCAGCGATCTGCAGGACCGGATCGGGGCCTTCCTCCGGTCCGTGCGCTCAGCCTGATCCTGCGCCCCCCCGCACAGATCAGTGGGCCAGATCAGTGGACCAGATCAGCGGACCAGAAACGGCAGATTGGCCGTCGCCGCCTTCCCGGTGGAATTGCGGACCGTGGCAAACAGACGGTAGGCCCCCGGGGCCTGCGGGGCCCGGAAACGGATGATCGCCGGGCCCTGTTCCAGCACCGTTACCGCCACCGGCGGCGGCACGGCTTCGGCATCCCCGCCTTTCCGCAGATCCGTGGCTTCCTGCCGGACCTCCCACACGGTGGTCAGGGTTTGCCCCTGCGGATCGGTGACCGCCAGCGTCGAAGACACCTCTGCCCCCGGCGCAAAGACATCGGCATTGATTCCCACCCCGGTCAGGTCCGGGGCCGGGGCAGCAGGTGGCTGCCCCCCGTCCATCACCTGCCATTCGCGGCTCAGGGCATCGGTCATCGCCGTCAGGCCACCATCCGGCATCAGCAGGCTGTGCCATGTGGCGGTCTGTTCCTGCTTTTCCCCCCACAGGAAGGGGAAAACCCCGACAATCTGCGCCTGCTGCCGCAGCCACGGCAGGGCTTCAGCAAAAAAATCAGCCTTCTGGCGGCTGGTCAGCTCCACCGGGGCCCCCCACGGCTTGCGCCCGGCCTGCCACTGGCCCAGCGGCCCCAGCTCGGCAATCACCACCGGCTTGCGGATTCCCGCTTCCGTCAGGCGGTCCGGCAAATCGCGGTATGCCCCGGCATAGATATTGATCCCCAGCAGATCAACCGACCGGCAACACCCGGCCAGCAGCTTCAGCCGGTCCATACCGGTATCAGCCACCACCATCAGCGTCGGATGGTCGGGGTCTTCCTGCTTGACCAGCTCCGCCATCCGGTCCACCAGTGCCCACACCGGGCCGGGGTCAGCCACCTCTGTCTCAACTTCGTTGCCGACACCCCAGGCCAGCAGGGCCGGATGCGCCTTATGGGTCCGCACAAACGCCCGCAGGCGTTGTTCCTGCTCCGCCACGGCCCTGGAGTCGCTCATATCGAAACCATGGCGCGGATGGGCCATCCACAGGCCCATCACCACCTTCAGGCCCAAAGCGTCCGCCGCATCCAGCACCCAGACATCCGCCTCGCGGTAAACCCGCACCACCTTCACCCCGGCGGCGGCGGCGGCAATCAGATCGGCCCGGGTCCCTTCAAAGGCGACTCCGGCATGCATCATCCGCTTGGCGATCAGCCGGAAAGCCGGGGAGACCGAGTCGACACTGACATCCCCCCGCTTCAATGGCTCTTCCGCCCCTGCCGGTCCCGCCGATAACAGCAGGCAGGACAGAAAAGCGGCGGACAGACGGCGCGGCAGCAGGCCAGAACGGCGGTCGGGCATGGAGATATTCCAAATTTGCAGGGCCCCATCCACACAGCACATGGGACGCCAAGGATTGCAGCTTGAAACAGGACCATTTCGGTCTTATTAAAAAGGGTACCGAATTGGTACGGTATTCCGCACCGGACGCCCTGTCCAGCCGCAGCATCACTGCTGCGCCCTGAAACAGGGGCACCCGGGCTTACAGGTAAGGTCAATGTTCCGCATCAACAAGCTCACCGACTACGCAGTCGTTCTTCTGGTCGACATGGCCCGCCACGGCGGCCAGCGGTCTGCCCAGCAGATTGCGGCTGACACCGGGGTGCCGATGCCCACCGTCGCCAAGGTGCTGAAGCTGCTGGCCCGTGACGGGCTGGTGGTCTCCACCCGTGGGGCAGGCGGCGGTTACGGGCTTGGCCGTGATGCGCTGCAGATCACCGTTGCCGATATGATTCAGGCAGTGGAGGGGCCGATCGCCCTGACATCCTGCGTCGAGTCGGCGGAAGATGACTGCGGCATTGAAAGCCTGTGCCCGATGCACGGCCACTGGAACCGGGTGAACCGGGCGGTCCACGCCGCTCTGTCCAGCGTCACGCTGGCGGAGATGGTCCGTGATCCGCTGCCGTTCCGCCCGCCGGTGACCGCCCCGGCCACCCCGCCGGTCCCGGCATGACACACCGCACCCGTTCGCAAAAAAACGAGAGAGCACGGTAAAAAGGAACCCTTCCGATGGCGGCCACCGACAGCACCGCACAGACAGTGAAGGAACTGGAGCGTTACAAGTACGGCTTCGAGACCAACATCGAGACCGAACTGGCGCCCAAGGGCCTGAACGAAGACATCATCCGCTTCATCTCCGCCAAGAAGGAGGAGCCGGAGTGGCTGCTGGAATGGCGGCTGAAAGCCTACCGTCAGTGGCTGACGATGACAGAGCCGACCTGGGCCAACGTCCACTATCCGACCATCGACTTCCAGGATGCGCATTACTATGCCGCCCCGCGCCAGAAGGTCGCGCCGAAGAGTCTGGAAGAAGTGGACCCCGAACTGCTGCGGACCTACGAAAAGCTGGGCATCCCCCTGCGCGAACAGGAAGCGCTGGCCGGTGTCGCGGTGGATGCGGTGTTCGACTCGGTATCCGTCGCCACCACCTATAAAAAGCGGCTGGAAGAAATGGGCGTGATCTTCTGCGCCATTTCCGAAGCGGTGAAGAAGTACCCGGATCTGGTCCGCAGGTACCTCGGGTCCGTGGTGCCGCCGGGCGATAACTTCTATGCCTGCCTCAATTCGGCGGTCTTCACCGACGGGTCCTTCGTCTATGTGCCGAAGGGGCTGCGCTGCCCGATGGAACTGTCCACCTACTTCCGTATCAATGAGAAGAACACCGGACAGTTTGAACGCACCCTGATCGTCTGCGATGACGGGGCCTATGTCTCTTACCTTGAAGGCTGCACCGCCCCGCAGCGCGACGAAAACCAGCTGCACGCCGCTGTGGTCGAGCTGGTGGCGCTGGATGACGCCGAAATCAAGTATTCCACCGTTCAGAACTGGTACCCCGGCGATGCCAAGGGCAAGGGCGGTATCTATAACTTTGTCACCAAGCGCGCCGCCTGCCGGGGCCGGAATTCCAAGGTGATGTGGACGCAGGTGGAAACCGGCTCCGCCGTCACCTGGAAGTATCCGTCCTGCATCCTGCAGGGCGAAAATTCGGTCGGCGAATTCTATTCGGTTGCCATCACCAACAACCGTCAGCAGGCCGACACCGGCACCAAGATGATCCATATCGGCAAAAACACCCGGTCGAAGATCATCTCCAAGGGTATTTCCGCCGGGTATTCCGATCAGACCTACCGGGGTCTGGTTCGGATCCAGCCGGGGGCTGACGGGGCCCGCAACTTTACCCAGTGCGACAGCCTGCTGATCGGCGATCAGTGCGGGGCCCATACCGTGCCCTATATTGAGACCAAGAACCCGACCGCCCGCACCGAGCATGAGGCCACCGCCAGCCGCATTTCCGAAGATCAGCTGTTCTACTGCCTGCAGCGTGGCCTGAACCCGGAAGATGCCGTCGGCCTGATCGTCAACGGCTTCTGCAAGGAAGTCCTGCAGACGCTGCCGATGGAATTTGCCGTCGAAGCCCAGAAGCTGGTCGCCATTTCGCTGGAAGGCAGCGTCGGCTGAGGCCCCCGCCCGCTGACCGCCTGCCGCACCGAATAAAAAAGAGAGAGTTCCCATGGCCCTGATTGAAATCCGCAATCTGCATGCGTCCGTCGAAGGCAAGGACATCCTGAAGGGGGTCGATCTGGTGATCGAGCCGGGTAAGGTTCACGCCCTGATGGGGCCGAACGGCACCGGCAAGTCCACCCTGTCCAACATCATTGCCGGGCGTGACGGCTACACCATCACCGAAGGCGATATCCTGCTGAACGGCCAGAGCCTGCTGGAGATGGAACCGCAGGACCGGGCACTGGCCGGGATTTTCCTGTCGTTCCAGTATCCGGTGGAAATCCCCGGGGTCGCCACCTCGACCTTCCTGAAGGCGGCGATCAACGCCCGCCGCAAGGCCGCCGGGGACGGCGAAATCGACGCCATGGAATTTCTGAAGCTGGTCAAGGCCAAGGCCAAGGAACTCGGCGTGCGCGATGACATGCTGAAGCGCCCGGTCAACGTTGGCTTCTCCGGCGGGGAAAAGAAGCGTGCCGAAGTGCTGCAAATGGCCCTGCTGAACCCGCGCTTCGCCATCCTCGACGAGACCGACTCCGGCCTCGACATCGACGCCCTGAAGGTGGTTGCCGATGGCGTCAACGCCCTGCGCAGCCCGGACCGGTCCTTCCTTGTCATCACCCACTACCAGCGCCTGCTGTCCTACATTGTCCCCGATGTGGTGCATGTCTTCGCCGGGGGCCGGATTGTCCGCACCGGCGGGCCGGAGCTGGCCCAGGAACTGGAAGCCAAGGGTTACGCCGATTATACCGGCGCTGCGGCGTAAGGAGGGACTCCGATGACCGCACTTTCCCTCGTCACCGTCACGGAAGCGGCACAGGCCGCCACCCCGCTGACGGATGCCGCCCTGACCGCCCTGCGGAACGAAGGCCTGACCGCCTTCACCGCCCACGGTCTGCCGACCCGCACTCATGAACGCTGGAAGTACACCCGGGTCAGCCCGCTGGCAGAGGTGTCCTTCATTGCCGCCCCCGCTACCGGAGATGCTGACGTCGTCAGGACTGCCGAAGGGCAGGCGCTGGACGTGCCCGGAGCCCTGCGCCTTGTGCTGGTCAACGGACGGCTGCGGACCGATCTGTCCGATGCCGCGGCCCTGACACAGGCCGGGATCAGCGTACAGACCCTGTCTGATGCCATCGCCGCCGATGCCGCCGCTGTCCGCTCCGGTCTGGGGCAGGCGCTGGCACTGGCCGACAATCCGTTCGTCGCCCTCAACACCGCCGCCCTGTCGGACGGTCTGGTGATCCGGGTTGCGGCCACCACACAGGCCAGCACCCCGCTGCATCTGCTGTGGATCACCGCCCCCACCGCCGGGGCCGCGGTTCTGGTGCAGCCGCGCCTGCTGGTCGAGATTGGCCGGGGCGCGGCCCTGACCCTGATCGAAAGCCAGACCGGCCGTGACGGTGACAGCCTGACCAACCGCGTCAGCGACATCACTCTGGCCGATGATGCCCGGCTGACCCACATCAGCCTGCACAATGACAGCCGTCAGGCCCGCCTGCTGACCGCCCTGCAGGCGCGGATCCAGCGCGGCGCGGTGTATGACGGCTTCGCCCTGACCCTTGGCGGGGCGCTGGTGCGCGCCGACCTGCGGGTGGAACTGCTTGGCCCCGGTGCCGAGGCCCGTCTGAACGGGGCCTACGCGGCCGGAACCGGCCAGCATGTCGACACCACCAGCTTCATTGACCATGCCGCCCCCCACTGCACCTCTGCCCAGACCCTGAAAGGGGTTCTTGATGGCACCGGGCGCGGGGTGTTTCAGGGCCGGGTCAATGTCCGGCGTGTGGCCCAGAAGACCGACGGCCATCAGCTTCATAAAGCGCTGCTGCTGTCACGCGGGGCGGAAGTGGACACCAAGCCGGAACTGACCATCTTCGCCGATGACGTTAAGTGCAGCCATGGCGCCGCCACCGGGGAGCTGGACGAAGACGCCCTGTTCTACCTGCGGGCCCGTGGTCTGGATGCCGACACCGCCCGGTCACTGCTGATCGAGGGCTTTCTTGACGACGTGGTCGAACTGGTCGCCGACGAACCCCTGCGGGACGCCCTGACCGCCAAGATCCACCAGTGGCTGGAGTCCCGGTCATGACCGTATCCGTCGCCGCCCCCCTGCTGAATCACCGCCCGTTTGACGTTGAGGCCGTCCGCCGGGATTTCCCGATCCTGTCACGGACCGTACACGGTAAGCCGCTGGCCTATCTCGACTCCGGGGCGTCGGCCCAGAAGCCGCAGATGGTGCTGGATGCGGTGATGCGGGCCTATTCGGAAGAATATGCCAACGTCCATCGTGGAGCCTACTGGCTGTCAGAACGGTCCACCGCCAATTACGAGTCGGTGCGCGGTAAAATCCGGGCCCGCCTGAATGCGGCGGATGAACGGGAAATCGTGCTGACCCACGGTGCGACCGAGGCCTTCAACCTTGTCGCTCAGACCTATGGCCGTGCCTTTCTCCAGCCCGGGGATGAAATCATCATCTCGGCGCTGGAACACCACTCCAACATCGTGCCGTGGCAGATGCTGCGCGACGAGAAGGGACTGGTCCTCAAAATCGCCCCGATCACCGATGACGGCTCGTTCGACATGGCCGGGTTTGAGGCCCTGCTGACCGACCGCACCCGGCTGGTCGCGGTGGCCCATGTCTCCAACGTGCTGGGCACGGTGCTGCCGGTGGCCGAGATCACCGCCAAAGCCCACGCCGCCGGGGCGGTGGTTCTGGTCGATGGCTGTCAGGGCGTTGTTCACCGCCCGGTGGACGTGCAGGCGATCGGCTGTGACTTCTACGTCTTTGCCCCGCACAAACTGTACGCCCCCACCGGGATCGGCGTGCTGTACGGCAAGCTGGATGTGCTGGAACGGATGCCGCCGTGGATGGGCGGCGGGGACATGATCTCCTCCGTTACCTTCGAGAAAAGCGAATGGGCCGCCGTGCCTGCTAAATTCGAGGCCGGAACCCCGCCGATCGTCTCCGCGATCGGTCTGGCAGCGGCACTGGATTACCTCGCGCAGTTTGATGCCGACGAGATTCATACCCACGAAAACGCGATGCTGAGCTACGCCATGGAGCGTCTGGCCGATATCGACGGCCTGACCGTGCATGGCACCGCCCCGGGCAAAAGCGGGATCATCTCGTTCTCGATGGCCTATGCCCATCCGCACGACATTGCCACCGTACTGGACCGCCAGGGGGTCTGCGTCCGTGCCGGGCACCACTGCGCCCAGCCGCTGATGGACCGCCTTGGCGTGCCCGCCACCGCCCGCGCCAGCTTTGGCATGTACACCAACACCGCCGACATTGACGCGCTGGTCAAAGCCCTGCGCAGCGTGCAGACGCTGTTCGGCTGACCCGTGACGAGAGTGAAGAGGCTCCCCCAACCATGACGATGCGCCCCCCGATGTACGCCTACGAACCGCCGCCGCCCGCCGAGGAAATGGAAGCTGAAGCCGGATCACCGCTGGATCCCGGCCTGCCGATCGCTGCCGAAGAAGATATCGTGACGGCCCTGCGGTCCGTTCACGACCCGGAAATTCCGGTCAACATCTACGACCTCGGCCTGATCTACGAGCTGAAAATCGCCGAAAACGGTGATGTTGCCGTCACCATGACCCTGACCGCCCCGGCCTGCCCGGTGGCTGGGGAGATGCCCGACGAAGTGGCCCATGCCGTCGCCCGGGTTGAGGGCGTCGGGCGGGTCCGCGTTTCGCTGACGTGGGAGCCGCCCTGGACCCCGGAGCGGATGAGCGAAGTCGCCCGCGTCGCGCTGGATATGTTCTGAGGAGGATCCTGTCATGGCAAGCGCCTCTGTCACCCCTGCCAGCCCGGCAAAACCGGCCCGGCAGGCCCCGAAGATCCTGACCCTGACCGACGCCGCCGCTGACCGGGTGAAGGACCTGATCGCCAAATCCGACAAGCCGGTGATCGGCCTGCGGGTCGGCGTCCGCACCCGTGGCTGCTCGGGACTGTCGTATGTGGTGGAATACGCCGAGGAAAAGCTGCCGTTTGAAGACGCGGTCGAAGATAAGGGGGTCACCATCCTGATTGATCCCGCCGCCTTCATGTATCTCCTCGGCTCGACCATGGATTACCGGGTCGATAAGTTTGCCGCCAGCTTCGTGTTCGAAAACCCGAACGAAACCGGCCGCTGCGGCTGCGGCGAAAGCTTCTCGATCGATCCGACCGTGCAGGCATAACCCACACGAACGGCACTGCACCGCTATTCCTCTCCCCCTGCCCTGATCTGCTGGCCCTGTTCTGGTGGCCCCGATCCTGTGGCAGGGGGTTTTTCATTCCTCCCCCAGCAGCAGAGCCAGCCGGGCCAGTTCCGACACGCTGCCGACTCCCATTTTTTCCATCACCCGGGCGCGGTGGGTTTCCACGGTCCGCACTCCGATGTCCAGCCGCAGGGCCACGTGCTTGTTGGACAACCCCTCAGCAATCAGCAGCATCACCTCGCGTTCCCGCGGGCTGAGGCTATCGGCCCGCCGCCGGGCGTCTTCCTCCTCCTGCCGCTGGCGGCGGTCGCGGGCATCCCGTTCCATCGCCTCACGGACCCGGTCAATCAGCCGGTCCTCATCAAAGGGCTTCTGCAGAAAATCCACGGCACCGGCCCGGAAGGCCGAAACCGCCGCCGGGACGTCCCCATGTCCGGTGATGATAATCACCGGCAGCGGAATCCCGCGCCGCGCCATCTCTTTCTGCAGGGTCAGGCCGTCCATGCCCGGCATACGGATATCCAGCACCGCGCACCCGGCCTCTTCCGGCCCGACAGCGGCCAGAAAGGCATCGGCAGACGCAAAGGTCTGCACCCGCAGCCCGGCAAGATCCAGATGCAGGGCCAGCGCATCGCGCACCCCTTCATCATCATCAACCACGTAAACCGTTGGCCCGGCAGTCATTCCTTCTCCTCCTGATCCTCTGCCCCGACAGCCACCGGCAGCGTGAACCGGAACGCCGTCCCCCCTTCCGGCAAGCGGTGCGCCGTCAGCGTACCACCATGGGCATCAATGATGGAGCGGGCAATCGACAGCCCCAGCCCCATCCCGGTGTCTTTGGTGGTGATGAAGGGGGAGAACAGATGACGTTCAACAATCTCTGACAGACCCGGCCCACGGTCGCGCACGGTGACGGCGACAAACCCCGGCTCAGCCACAACGGCGGAGACCACCACCTGCGGCTCCTTCCCCGTCGCCCCGGTGGTGCTGACCGCCTCCGCCGCGTTGCGCAGCAGATTAAGCAAAACCTGCTGCACCTGAATCGCATCGGCACTCACTGCGGGCAACCCGACGGCAACCTCGGTGGCGGCGGTGACATCCTTCTGCCGCAGCACTGGCCCGGCCAGATCAAGGCTGTCAGCGATCAGCCCGGCGACGGCCAGCGGCTGACGGCTGCTTTCCCCTTTACGGACAAAATCCCGCAGGCTGCGCATCACCCGGTCAGCGCGCTCAGCCTGCGCCACGGCTTTATCCAGCGTTTCGGCCAGCTGTGCCGAGACCCCGTCGCGCTGGGCAATTTTACGGGCTGCCCGGGTGTAGCTCATGGTCGCGGTCAGGGGCTGGTTGAGTTCATGAGCCAGCGCGGCGGTCATCTCCCCCGCTTCGGTCAGGCGGGACGCGTGGGCGAATTCGGTCTGCCGGGCCTGCACCCACGCCTCTGACCGCCAGCGGTCACTGACCACCGCCCCCAGCAACAGGGCGGTAACGGTCAGGGCCAGCATCAGCATCTGAAAATGCATCATCCGGTCGGCATCGACGCCAACTTCCTGCATCGCAATAATCAGACCGATCTGGGTTGCCAGCGCCCCCAGCGTCGCTCCCGGCAACCCATGGCGAGAGGCAATCCAGACCAGCGGCAGGAACAGAATATAGAAATACTCGTACTGATCCGACGCCAGTGGCCCGAAATCGGCCCACAGGGCCAGCGCCACCGCAGCGGATTGCAGCCCGACCTCGATCGCCCGCCGCAGCGGCGGCAGCCGTCGCCCCCGCAGCAGGGGCATGATCCGCCCCCCCCACACCAGCAGGAACGGTGTCACCACCGCAATGCCGATCACCTCGCCGGTCCAATGGCGCAGCAGCATCACCGGCAACTGATGCAGCGGAAACAGCCCCAACGCCACGAACAGGCCGATATACACCGCCCCGACCACGGCCGCCGCCACGGCGGTGACACCAAGCAGACGGGCAACATCGCCCCGCCGCCCCAGCCCCGGACCGATCCGGAAGCGGTCGCGCAAGAACAGGGCCGCGCCACCATAAATCAGCGTGATCCCCGCGTTGGACAGCAGCACCGTCCCCAGCCCGACCGGCATACCCCGGACCAGCGCATCCGCCAGCGTCAGCGCCAGCCAGACGGCAGGCAACAGCCGGGCCCCGCCAATCAGCACCACCGTCAGGATCAGCCCGGACGGCGGATTCCACGGGGTGATGTTCAGGGGGGGCACTTCATGGAAAAAGCTGACCCAGTCAAGAAACAGATGCGCAACCAGATACGCCGCCGACAGCAGGGTCAGGCGGGCCGGTGACAACGGGATGCGGGGCGCGGGGGCGGCAAAAATCATGACCGCAGCATACCATGACTGCCGCCCCGGGCCAGTATCGCCCCCCTCCGTACGGTTACGGACCGGCGACAGACACTATGTTTATTTTCAATGAGTTGTCTTTTTGCCTCTCCCTGCATCCGTAGTCTTGCGGATGGCGGAGCGGGCCCCGGTCGCCCATTTTGAACAGGATCAGGTGACTCTCACCGATCCCTTTGTCTCCCCTGAAGAGGACCGGACATGAAACGGATCCTGCTGGCAACGGATTTGGCCCCCCGCTCTGACCGCGCTATGGCGCGGGCGGTACAGCTGTGTGCCCAGTTCGGGGCTACCCTGACCGCACTCTACGCCATCCGCAGCGGCCCGGAAAAAGGCATGCTGGACAACTTGCCCCCCCACCATATCGAGGCCGAAATCCGCCGCCATCTGGATCAGGTCCCCGGCGGTACCGGGATCACCGCCGCCACCGTGGCGGTGCGCGGCCCGGTGGAGGAAGCCGTTGCCGATCAGGCTGCCCTGACCGGGGCCGATCTGCTGGTCGTCGGTCACACCGCACCGCCGGAAGGCCCCTTTACCGTGACGACGGTGGAAAAGATCAACGTCGCCAGCCCGGTCCCCCTGCTGGCGGTTGCCGCCCGCCCGTTCGGGCGGTATGCCGGGGCTCTGGTGGCGGTGGATTTCACCCCGGCCTCCCGCACGGCAGTCACCACCGCCCTCACCCTGATTCCCGACGGCACGCTGGATCTGTTGCACGTCTGTGACCTGCCGGGCCTCGACCGCAGCCACCCGGTGGATGCCGACAGCCTGAAAGATGATTTTGACCGTCTGCTGTCCGGCGTCCCGACCGGCAACCATCTGGTCACACGGCTTGCCCTGTCAGGCTCGCCGGTACCGACCATTCTGCAGACCGCCCGCACCAGCGACCAGACGCAGGTGATCGTCATGGCTACTTCGGCCCGCAGCGGTGTCGGACGGGCCCTGCTGGGCAGCATTGCCCATGACGTACTGGAACGCGCCCCGGCTGATACCCCGGCCCGGGATATCCTTCTGGTGAAAGAATCCGACCCGACCTGAGACCCTGACCGTTCCGCCCCCTCGCCCCCCGGAGGACGCTGCCGATGCCCCACGCCACCCCCCTGATTTCCACCATTGTCGCCGGCATCGTGCTGGCGTTCATCTTCGGGGCGATTGCCGCCCGGCTGCGGGTGCCGCCGCTGGTCGGCTATCTGATCGCCGGGATCATCGCCGGGCCGTTCACCCCCGGCTTTGTCGCCGACCAGACGCTGGCCCCGCAGCTGGCGGAAATCGGGGTGATCCTGCTGATGTTCGGGGTGGGGCTGCATTTTTCGCTGAAAGATCTGTTATCGGTGGCCAGCATCGCCATCCCCGGGGCAATCGTTCAGATTTCGGTGGCAACAGCGCTGGGGGTGCTGCTGGCGCTCGGGCTGGGGTGGTCGCTGACATCGGGTCTGGTGTTCGGTCTGGCCCTGTCCGTGGCCAGCACCGTGGTGCTGCTGCGCGCCCTGCAGGACCGGCGCGAGATTGACACCCGCCGGGGGCGGATTGCCGTCGGCTGGCTGATTGTCGAAGATCTGGCCATGGTGCTGGCACTGGTGCTGCTGCCGGCACTGGCCAGCCTGACCAACGGTGACGGTGCGGTGGTCGCCCATGACTGGCTGACCGCCAAGTTCAACCCCGGTCTGGCCGGGGCCCTGCTGATCACCTTCCTGAAAGTGGCGGCTTTTGTGGCGGTGATGCTGATTGTCGGGCGGCGGGTGATCCCGTGGATGCTGCAGGCGGTGGCCCGCCTCGGCTCGCGGGAGCTGTTCCGGCTGGCAGTGCTGGCCATTGCGCTGGGGGTGGCGTTCGGGGCAGCCAAGCTGTTTGGGGTGTCGCTGGCCCTTGGGGCATTCTTTGCCGGGATGGTGTTGAGCGAATCCGACCTCAGCCACGAAGCGGCACAGGAATCGCTGCCGCTGCGGGATGCCTTCGCGGTGCTGTTCTTCGTATCGGTCGGCATGCTGTTTGACCCCGGCATCCTGCTGCGCGAGCCGCTGCCCCTGCTGATCACCCTGTTCATTATTCTGGTCGGCAAGTCGATTGCCGCCTTCGTGATCGTGCGGGCCTTCCGCTACCCGGTCCGGACCGCCCTGACCATTTCCGCCAGTCTGGCCCAGATCGGCGAGTTCTCCTTCATCCTGATGGAACTGGGGATCGGCCTTGATCTGGTGCCGGAGCGGGCCCGTGGGCTGGTGCTGGCCGGGGCAATCGTCTCGATCCTGCTCAACCCGGTGATGTTTGCCATCGCCGACCGGGTCCTGCGGTATCTGGATCAGCGGGCCGGAACGGACAGCGCCGCCCCGACCTCAACCGCCCCGGCCACCGTGACGGAAGCGACGGCGGACGCTCCCCCGGCGACCGTCATTGCCCCGGCCACGGTCGGACGTCTGGCCGTGCCCGGCGATGTTGACTGCGCCCCCCTGCCGGGAGCCAGCACAACAGCCGAACCGGCTGACCCCGAGTCCCCGCCCCAGTCAACCGGCCTGTCCGGGCACGTGGTGCTGGTCGGTCATGGCCGGGTCGGCAGTCTGGTCGCCCGCAGCCTGCGGGAACGTGACAGCGCCTTTCTGGTCATTGAAGACATTGATACGGTCGTCGATGACCTGCGCGGCCATGGGCTGGAAGTGATCGCCGGAAATGCCGCCAAGGCCGACGTGCTGCGGGCCGCCAATCTGGACTCCGCCCGCTGCATGGTCGTCGCCATCCCCAACGCGATTGAGGCCGGTCAGGTGATCCGGCAGGCCCGCCTGCTCAACCCCGGCCTGCCGATCATCGCCCGGGCCCATTCCGATGCGCAGGTCGATCATCTGACCGGGCTGGGGGCTGACACGGTGATCATGGGGGAACGGGAAATCGCCCGCGGCATCGTCGGCCATCTGTTCCCCACCCCGGCGGCGACAGACCGGCGGGCATTACCGCCCCCGGCCCCGAAACCCGAGCCGCAGGATGCCGCGCCCGGCGACAGCCCCGCCGCCGATCATCCCTGACCGGCGGCAGGGGGCCGGATGCGGATCAGATCCATCTTCATCATCCACAGCAGGGCCCGGGCCATCGCGCCCTGCCGCTCCCCCGGCAGGGCCGCCAGCACCGCCCGGACCGTCAAAGGCCCGTCACGCAGCCGGGCGAACAGGGCCTCGGCCTCTTCCTCCGTTGGGTGCAAACCGCTGTCGACCCCCGCAACCGTCAGCTGCCGCCGCTGCCGGAATGCGGTCACCGGATCGGCATCCGCCCCCAGAGAAACCAGCAGACCATCCCGCAGCGACAGGGTCGGATAGTCAGCGAACAGGGCGAACGGATCCAGCCGTGACGGCGGCGGCAGCGGCGGGCGGGGCGCGGCCTCCGCCGCCCGTCGCCCGGCCAGAGCGGCCCACAGACTTTCGTACTGTCCGATCACCGTCTTCCAGTCAAACACCGTCCGGGCCCGCTGTTGCCCGGCCTGCCCCATGCGGTGGCGCAGGGCGGGGGAATGGACCAGCGCGTGGAGCGCCTGCTCCACCCCCCCGGTATCCACCGCCGTGCACTGGCTGATGGTGCCGCAGTACAGGTCATATCCATCCAGCTCGAGATCATGGCGCAGGGCGAAGGCTTCCCCCAGTCCGCCCGGCAGCATCAGGGTCGGCACACGGATGCCGTCGATACCATCCCGGACGGTATCGCGGTATCCATCCCAGTCACTGACCACCACCGGCAGCCCGGCGGCCATCGCCTCCACCGGGGTCAGGCCGAAGGTTTCCTGCACATTATCAGACAGGGAAACGAAGATATCCGCCGCAGCCCAGACCGGCGGCATCACCCCCGGAAGGCGCCCGTCAACCTCATGCCGGCGAACCCCCGGCATCAGGGTCTGTGCAGCCTGCGCAAAGCCGGTCCGCTGCAGGTCTCCGCCATACCATCCGGCCTCGACCACATGCAGGGTCTGCCCCGGCGGCAGGGTGTCCGCCACCCGCTGCGCCGCCAGATAAAACGGAACCGGATTGGCCTTGCTGTGAAAGGACATCCGCCCGACGAACAGCAGCACCACATCCTGCGGCCCGACGCCCAGCACCGCCCGCGCCTGTGCCCGCCGCTGGGGTCCGGCGGCAAAATCATCACAATGGACCCCCAGCGGGATCACCGGCAGCTGTGGCAGGGGGATGCGGGTCGCCCCGAACCGGCGCGCCAGCTCCTGTGCCTGCCCCTCCAGCATCCGCCCCACGGTCGCCCTGACGACGGACGAGGTACAGACCAGAGCATCCCACGGCTCCAGCGGGGCCGTCAGCAGCGACAGAGACAGGGCATCCATCGCCCGGGCCGAGGCGGTGGTGTGGGTCACCCCACACAGCGACCACCCGGCCCCGCCATCCAGCCGCTGCCGCGTCCGGGCCAGTGGGGCCAGCACCGGTCCCGGTGAAAACAGACACCCCGGGCCCTCCGGCGGGCGCAGCCCCTGCATCCGGTCCAGCGGAACCCAGCCGACCGGCCGGTCACCATAATCCGCCCGCACCAGATCCGCCGCCTGCCGCGCCTCGTCTGCGGTTTTCGAGGCAAGCACCAGCGGGCCGGACGACCAGCGGGCCATCCCGCGCAGAAAACCGTTTCCGGCGGCATGGCGGCCTTTCAGATCCTGCCGGGCCGTCACATACCCATCCGCCGCATAATGGATCGCCGCCGTCACGGCACGGTCTGCCCGTGCCAGCGCGCCGGAACCGAAAGCGCAGCCCGCAGCCGGGCATGATACTGCGCCCGGGGGATCTCCACCGCACCGAACCGGGCCAGATGCGCGGTAATGAACTGGGTATCCAGCAGCACAAAGCCACCGTCGCGCAACCGCTCCACCAGCGCACAGAGGGCAACTTTCGAGGCATCAGTGCAGCGTGAGAACATACTCTCCCCGAAGAAGGCCCCCCCCAGCGCCAGCCCGTAGAGCCCCCCGACCAGCTGACCATCGCGCCACGCCTCCACCGAGTGGGCATGACCGGACCGGTGCAGGGCGGTAAACAGAGCAGTGATCTGCGGATTGATCCACGTTTCATCCCGCCCCGGGGCCGGGGCGGCGCAGCCTTCCATCACCGCCGGGAAAGCCTGATCCACCGTCATGGTGAACTCCCCCCGCCGCAAGGTTTTCTGCAGCGATCGGGGAACGTGGAACGTCTCCAGCGGCAGGATGCCCCGCTGATCGGGGTCTATCCAGTGCAGCTGCGGATCGTCACGGGTGCGGGCCATCGGAAACAGCCCGCAGGCATAGGCCCGCAACAGCAGATCAGGGGTGATGCGCTCAGTCATACCGCAGACAGTGGCACAGGGTAGCCCCCCGGAAAAGAGGGAGAAACCTGCTGTCGGGACACTGCTGCACAGCAGGACGGTCTCCTCCGCCGCCATCGCGGGCGCTGGCCGGACCGAAGTGACCGCCCCCTGCGCCGGGAGCCGCGCTGTCAGCGGGACGGCGCCGGTCTTTCCGGCCAGACGCCGGTGCCCGCAAGAAACGGGGACCGGGCCTCTTCCGTATCCTGCCAGCGCAGCGGCACCACGCCCCGGCGCCGGATGATCCGGCAGGGCCGTACCTGCCAGTACCGCTCGGCCCCGGGCAGGGCCTGATCATCCGGGACATGTGTTAACACCGCCGCCTCGCCGCTGATCTGCAGGGTGTCACCCCGGCCCCAGTCAACAAACAGCAGTCCGGCACGCCCGGTTTCCAGAATATTGCCAAACGTGTTGAAAAAGCGGTTCCCGGCGAAATCGGGGACCGTCAGAGTCCCATCAGCATCGACCCGGACAAAACCGGGGTCTCCGCCCCGGTGAGAGACATCGGCCCGCCGTCCGGCCGGGCCCTGATAATAACTGGCGACGAAGAAGGTCTCTGCCGCCCGGATCAGGGTCCGCGCGGCGGCATCCAGCACCGGCAGATGTTCCGGCGGGGCAACCGGCGGCAATGCCGGATCCCGGTTGAACACCGGCACCCGCCGGTGGATGTATTTGGGACAGTTGCCGAAGGATTCGTGCAGGGCAATCCGCAAAGCCCCGCCGTCCGCCCCGGCCACCGTTCCGTTCAGGCGGTTCCGCCGCCGGGTTTCGGACTGAAGGCCCAGCACGCCGACCGCTGCCCCCGGCACCAGCCCCGCGTCAGCCGGGTCGTCACGGTCCTGCGGGGCACGGATGGTCAGGTGATATCGGTCGGGCGTTCCCAGAAAACCGGGTCGCCCCGACCGCAGGGTCGCCCACGGCCCCCCCTGTGCATCGACCGCCCCCAGCAGGACGAACGGCAGCAGCGGATAAAAGTCACGATGCTGATCGGTCAGATGATCGCGGATCACCCGCCGCCCGACCGCGTCCATCTCCGCCACCGCATCAACCGTGCGCTGCATCCGCAGCTCCCCCGGATGCCATGGGGACCGGTTTCCGCTCATGCTGTTCTCCTGCCGTCTGTCCATCTCGGGCCGTTACGCGCTCAGGCCGACCGGGGTTTCCACAAAGGGGACAAACCCCGGCAGGGCCTCCACCCGCTCCAGCCACGCGGTGATCGCCGTGTAGGCGGATCGGTCGACAAAGCCTTCCGGGCACCGGGCGATATAGCTGTACAGACCGACATCGGCGACCGTCGGCTGATCGGTTCCGGCAATCCAGCGGCAGCCGGACAGCACCTGATCAATCACCGCCAGAACGGCATGCGAACGGCTATGCAGCTCGGTCATATCGACCGTGCGGTTAAACAGCACGGCAATACGGGCAGCAGCCGGACCAAAGGCGATTTTACCTGCCGCCACCGCCAGCCAGCGCTGGACCTCGGCTTCCTGCGTCGGGTCCTCCGGCAGCCAGTGCGACGGCCCGACCCGTCGGGCGGCATAGATCATGATGGCGGTCGAGTCGGCAACAATCACCCCGTTGTCATCAAGAACCGGGATTTCCCCAAAGGCATTCAACGCCAGAAACCAGTCTGACTTCTGCTCTTTGATGCTCAGGTCAATCGGCACAATCTCATGCGGGATCCCCGCCAGAGACAGGAACAGGTGCGCCCGGTGGGCATGGCCGGACAAGGGGTGATGATAGAGTTTCATCGCAGACTCTCCTGACGGGGGGGGCTGGCCGGACAGACCGGCTGTTGAGATCCCGCAGACTGTCCCACAGCCTGCTTTCCGCGATAATCTTCAGAGTTTGCAGTTCACTCTTGCGATTTTAGGCAATAATCTACGTCCTTCCCCGCCCGGAGCAGCCATGGACCGCCTCGACCTCCTCCGCGTTTTTTGTGCTGTCGCCGAAGCAGCCAGTTTTGCCGAAGCCGGGCGCCGCCTGTCATTGTCCCCCAGCCGGGTTACCCGGGCGATTGCCACGCTGGAAAACACGCTGGGCGTCAGTCTGCTGCGCCGGACCACCCGGTCGGTCCGGCTGACGGAAGAAGGTGGCCTGTATCTGGACCGCTGCCGGAGCATCCTGTCCGATCTGGATGACGCCGACGCGCAGGTCCGCGGCCATCTGGCCTCGCCACGCGGGCAACTGGTGGTGACCGCCCCGGTGATGTTCGGACGGCTGCATATCCTGCCGGTGGTGGAGGCCCTGCTGACGGCCTACCCCGACCTGACAATCCGGCTGCTGCTGCTGGACCGGGTGGTGCGGATGGTTGATGAAGGCATTGATATTGCCATCCGTATCGCCCCGCTGCCCGACAGTTCGCTACGGGCCGTGCCGCTGGGGGCCGTGCGCCGCCTGCTGGTCGCCAGCCCGGCCTATCTGGCCGCAGCCGGAACACCCCAGACCCCGGCAGACCTGCATCACCACCGGCTGATCGCCAGCGAAGGGGCCAGCGGCCCGGCACGGGACTGGCGGTTTGAGACCGGGGCCAGCACCCTGCTGCACATCACCCCCCGCCTGAGCGTCAACAGTCTGGATGCCGCCATCACGGCAGCCCTCGACGGACTGGGGATTGCCCGCGTGCTGTCTTATCAGGTTGCCACAGAACTGGCCGCCGGGCGGCTGGTGCCGGTGCTGCCCGGCACCAGCCCGCCACCAACCCCGGTCAGCCTGATGTTTCAGGGCGGGGGGCGGGTTTCCCCCGCCGTCCGCGCCTTTGTCGATGCCTGCCGTCACCATTTTTCCGTACACCCGCTGCCAGCGGTATAAGCCGCCGGTCAGGCAAGACAATCCGGAAAACCGTCAGGGACGGGCACTGACCGCCTTTGCCACCTCACGCCCCAGACTGGCCAGCGCAGCGTTACGCTGGTCCATCGACGCCTTGGTCTGGGTCAGATAGGCCGTCACCACCAGCGGTTTACGCTGCGGCGGCCATACCACCGCGACCACCGACCGCGAACCGTGTCCTCCGGCCCCGGTGCGGTCCCCCACAGTCCAGCCCCCGGGAAGCCCGGCCCGCAACAGCGGTCCGCTGACCTGATTATCCTTCAGCCACTGCCGGAACAGATCCCCGGACTCCCCCGGCAGCACCGTGCCAAGCGCCAGTGACTGCAGGGTGCGGGCCATTGCCAGCGGGGTGGTGGTATCGCGCAGATCTCCCGGCGTGGCCTCGTTCATGTCCGGCTCCCAGCGGTCAATCCGGGTGACCGGGTCCCCGATCCGCCGCAGGGCCTCTGTCAGCGCCACCGGACCGCCGACCGCCCGCAGCACCAGATTGGCGGCGGTGTTATCGCTGTATGTCATCGTCGCGGCACACAGATCGGACAGGGTCATCGCCGAGCCGACCCGTTTTTCCGTCACCGGGGAATAGGAGACGATCGCCCCGGCCTCCACCGGCACTGACTGGCTCAGATCCAGCTCCTGCCGCTGGGCCATCTGCAACAGGGTACCGCAGGCCAGCGCCTTGAAGGTGCTGTTCAGCGGAAAACGCTCGTTGCCCCGGTATTCCCAGATCTGACCGCTGGCCGTATCAATCACCGCCACACCGACCCGCGCCCCCAGCGTGCGCTCAATCTCAGCCGCCTTGGTCCCGAGCGGGGCAAAGTTGAGCCCCGCCGCCTGACCGCGCCCGGTCACACCCGCCATCATCATTCCGGCCATGGCCACGGCCAACGCCAGCAGTCCGCCGCGCTTCATCCGCATCATCGTTTATCCTTGAAGAATGGAAACCATCAGAAGACGGATCAGCCGGACCGTTGGCCACCCGGCTTCCGGTCTGTCCGTGGCCCCACCATGCCGGGCCGGAGCCCCCTCGACAAACGCTCAATTCTGCGATTAGACATGAATCAATATTGGGCATAAGCGGTAAAAGGGCCTGTCATGGATATCTCTCAGCTGCCTCTGACCGCCCTGCGGGCGTTTGAAGCCTCTGCCCGGCTGAACAGCTTCACCCGCGCCGGAATGGAACTGTGCGTCTCGCAGACAGCCATCAGCCATCAGGTGCGGCTGCTGGAAGATCTGTTGGGGGTCACCCTGTTCACCCGTCTGCCGCGCGGCGTGGTCCTGACCGATGAAGGGCAGGCGCTGCTGCCGGTTCTCAGTCAGGCCTTCCGGCAGATCAGCACTGTTCTGTCCCGGTTTCAGGATGGGACCTACCGCGATGTCCTGACCATCGGGGTGGTCGGAACGTTCCTCACCGGCTGGCTGCTGCCCCGGCTGGCCGGGTTCACCGCCAGTCATCCCGGTATTGATCTGCGGGTGAAGACCAACAACAACCGGGCCGACAGCGTGACCGACGGGCTGGACTATTTCATCCGCTTTGGCGATGGCGCCTGGCACGGCACCACAGCCGTTCCCCTCCTCGAGGCTCCGCTGTCGCCGGTCTGCCCGCCCCGGTCCGCCGCACGTCTGTCAGGCCCGGCCGATCTGCTGGCAGAACCGCTGCTGCGATCCTACCGGACCGATGAATGGGGCCTGTGGTTTCAGGCTGCCGGTCTGACGGCACCGCCCCCGCGCGGCTGGATGTTTGATTCGTCTGTCGCCATGGTGGCGGCTGTCGCGCAGGGGGCGGGCGTCGGGCTGGTCCCGGTCCGGATGTTTACCCACGACCTTGTCAGCGGGCGGATCGTGCAGCCCTTTGCCTTGAGTGTCAGTACAGGCCGGTACTGGCTGACATGGCTGAAATCGCGGGCGGAGACCCCGGCCATGCTGGCCTTCCGTCACTGGCTTCTGCGGGCGGTAGACATCGACAGCGCGGACGGGCAGACAGAAGCTCCCCTCCCCACCGGCTAACGCCATACCATCGGCGACGGGCAGAAAAAAGGCCGCCGGTCATGATGACCGGCGGCCCTGCTGTCCTTAGTCCTGTCGCGGATCAGTCCTTGGCAAGGAACTGTTCCAGCCAGCGGATATCGTAATTCCCGGTCTGGAAGTCCGGGTTTTCCACCAGCAGCTTGTGCAGCGGAATGGTGCTGTCCACACCACCGACCACAAACTCACCCAGCGAACGGCGCAGGCGGTTCAGGCATTCCGCGCGGCTCGGGCCGTGAACGATCAGCTTGGCAATCATGCTGTCGTAATGCGGCGGCACCTTGGCCCCGGCAAACAGGCCGGAGTCGACACGCACGCCCAGACCGCCCGGCGGATGGTAATCCACCACCGTGCCGGGGCACGGACGGAAGGTTTCCGGGTCTTCCGCATTGATACGGCATTCGATGGCATGGCCGGAGAAGGTGATATCCTTCTGGCTGTAGCCCAGCTCCTGACCGGCAGCGATGCGCAGCTGCTCCCGCACCAGATCAAGCCCGGTCACCGCTTCGGTCACCGGATGTTCGACCTGCAGGCGGGTGTTCATCTCGATGAAGAAGAACTGACCGTTTTCGTACAGGAACTCGATGGTCCCGGCATTGCGGTAGCCGATCTTCCGCATGGCAGTGGTCGCAACCTCGCCGATTTCCGCCCGCTGTTCGGCGGTCAGAATCGGTGACGGGGCTTCTTCCAGCACCTTCTGGTGACGGCGCTGGAGGGAGCAGTCACGCTCGCCCAGATGCACCACGTTGCCGTGATTGTCGGCCAGAATCTGGATTTCGATGTGCCGCGGGTTGCCGAGGTACTTTTCCATATACACTTCGGGATTGCCGAACGCGTTCTGGGCCTCAGTCCGGGCGGTGGACCAGGCTTCCGCCAGTTCCGCACGCGACCGGGCAACCTTCATCCCACGGCCACCACCACCGGCGGACGCCTTGATCAGCACCGGATATCCGGCCTTCTCAGCGACTTCTTCCGCCTCGTCCAGCGAATTGACGGCACCGGGCGAACCGGGAACCACCGGCAGACCGGATTCGATCGCCGCCTTCTTCGCCGTCACCTTGTCGCCCATCATGCGGATGTGCGCCGGGGTCGGGCCGATGAAGACGATGCCGTGGTCTTCCACCATTTCGGCAAAGTCGGCATTTTCCGACAGGAAGCCGTAGCCGGGATGAATCGCATCCGCCCCGGTGATGGTGGCGGCAGAGATGATCGCCGCCTTGTTCAGATAGCTTTCCCGCGCCGGAGCCGGGCCGATGCACACGGCCTCATCCGCCAGCCGCACATGCATGGCTTCGGCATCGGCGGTGGAATGCACCGCAACGGTCTTAATGCCCATTTCGCGGCAGGCACGGTGAATACGCAGCGCGATTTCGCCTCGGTTGGCGATCAGGACTTTTTCAAACATCGGCGTCTCCGGTGGTCGCTGGCTTACTCAATGACGACCATCGGCTCGCCATATTCCACCGGCTGGGAATCGTCCACCAGAATGGCGGCAATCTTACCGCTGCGCGGCGCCTTGACCGGGTTGAAGGTCTTCATCGCTTCGATCAGCAGCAGGGTCTGGCCTTCCGCAACGGTCGCCCCGACGGTGATGAAGGCAGCGGCACCGGGTTCCGGCGACATATAGACCACGCCGACCATCGGGGCCTTCACGGCACCGGGGTGCTTGGCGGCATCCGCCGGGGCAGCCGGGGCGGCCACGGCCGGAGCAGCGGCAACAGCAGCCGGGGCGGCGGCAACATGGGCCACCGGGGCACCCTTGGCGACGCGGATGCGCAGGGATTCGGTCTCATACTCGATTTCATTGAGACCGGTTTCACCCAGCAGGGTGGCCAGTTGGCGGATCGCGTCGCTGTCGATGGAGGTCTTGGTCATGGTTTTCCGTATCTCTTTCCTAGCCCTTGATCTGGGCCCTTATCCGGTCACTCCGCCATCAGGCGGAGGCGACGCCGGGGTCTCCGAGCAGACGGCTGAGGGCATCAATGGCCAGAATGTAGCCATGGCTGCCAAAGCCGCAGATCATGCCGCGTGCCGCCTTCGCCACATAGGAGTGGTGGCGGAAAGCATCACGCTGATGAATGTTGGACAGGTGTACCTCCACCGTCGGCAGCTCGACCGCCAGCAGGGCATCGAGGATGGCGACGGAGGTGTGGGTATAGGCGGCGGCATTGATGATGATGCCGGCGTAGCGCCCCTTGGCGTCCTGAATCCAGGTGACAAGCTCGCCCTCGGAGTTGGACTGTCGGAAGTCCATCTCCAGCCCGCGCCAGGAGGCATGGGCCCGGCAGGCATGCTCAATATCACTCAGGGTTTCCCGGCCGTAGACCTCGGGCTGGCGCGTGCCGAGCATATTGAGGTTGGGGCCGTTGAGGATGAGGATCGAGGTGTGCACGAACCTGCCGTTACGGTAGTTGACGGGCGAAATGTGGCCTACCCATAGCGCAAACAGGGGGTGGGTGCAACATTGCCTGAGCACCACGCGATAACCTTCTGTGTTTTAACGGCCTTTTCACAACCCCTGCCCGCCGGGCACCTGTCAGCGGACCGACAGACAGACATTAGGGTTGTCGTCGCGTCGGGGTCGCCCCATACTCCCGCCCGTTGAACAATGCTGTCGGATTGATCCATGCAACTGACCGTGAATGGCGAGCCGCGCACCTGTGATGACGGCCAGACGGTGGAAGGTCTGCTGACCTCCATCGGGCTGGATCCGCGCAAGGTGGCGGTGGAGCGCAACCGGGAAATCGTACCCAAGTCCACCTTCGCCACCACCGTGCTGGCGGCAGGGGATGTTATTGAAATCGTTCACTTCATCGGGGGCGGCTGAAAGCCATGACCGAAACGACCGTGCCCGCCGCCGTGGCGGATACCTTCACCGTTGCCGGAAAGACCTTCTCCTCCCGCCTGCTGGTCGGCACCGGGAAGTATAAGGACTTTGAGGAAACCGCCCGGGCCATTGAGGTGTCGGGAGCGGAAATCGTCACTGTCGCGGTACGGCGGGTCAATGTCTCCGACCCCAGCCAGCCGATGCTGGTCGATTACGTCAGCCCGAAAAAGTATACCTACCTGCCCAACACCGCCGGATGCTTCACCGCCGATGACGCGGTCCGCACCCTGCGTCTGGCCCGCGAGGCCGGGGGCTGGGATCTGGTGAAGCTGGAAGTGCTGGGCGACCAGAAAACCCTGTACCCCAACATGCCGGAAACCCTGAAAGCTGCCGAAGCGCTGATCCGCGACGGCTTCAAGGTGATGGTCTACTGCTCGGATGATCCGATTCAGGCCAAAATGCTGGAAGACATGGGCTGCGTCGCCATCATGCCGCTGGGGTCGCTGATCGGGTCAGGCCATGGGGTCCTCAACCCGGTCACCATCCGGCTGATCAAGGAACAGTCCAGCGTGCCGGTTCTGGTCGATGCCGGGCTCGGCGCAGCCTCTGACGCCGCCGTGGCGATGGAACTGGGCTGCGATGGCGTGCTGATGAACACCGCCATCGCCGGAGCCAAAGACCCGATCGCCATGGCCCGTGCCATGAAGCTGGCGGTCGAGGCCGGGCGCCTGTCCTACCTTGCCGGGCGGATGCCGAAAAAGATGTATGCCGATCCGTCCTCGCCGCTGGCCGGGCTGATTTAAAAATCAGCCTGACCTGAAAAACAGCGCCTGGTCAGGCAATTTTTGCCGTATCACCTCCCCCGGCCCCGGCGATTCCTGCCGCCCAGCCGGGGGATTTTTCTTTTAACTCTCTGAAAATAAACATTTTAGAAACTGGCACGCCATTCGCATTACCAGAGCACCTGTCATTTTTTCCGCCCTGAGAGTGACCATGGCAATTTTCGGCGCAATGAACACCTCCGCCCTGGCTATGAATGCGCATAGCCACACCATCGGGTCCATTGGCACCAACATCGCCAACGTCAACACCACCTCTTATAAAGAGGTGGAGACCATGTATCAGACGCTGAAGAACCACGTCTCCCCGCGCTACAGCTTCTTCGCCGTCAACACCGTCGACGTGCGCCGCACCACCCAGCAGGGGTCAATCGTCTCCAGCGGGCGGGCGATGGATGCCGCCATCAACGGGCAGGGCTTTTTCGTCACCAACACTCAGGCCGACGGCAGCGGGGAAACCCGTTACACCCGCGCCGGGACCTTCACCGGCGAGTCGTATACGCTCGGCACCAGCACCAACGGCAGCGGCAGCGCCGATCAGGGCACCCGTCTGGTGACCCTGAACGGCGATTACGTGATGGGGTACAAGGTCGGGGATGACGGCACCCTCGCCACCAGCCTGTCATCGGTTGACTATGCCAACAACGCAGTCGACCCCGGGCGGTCCACCTCGAAGATCGTCATGCACGGCAACCTGCCGTCGGCGAACGGGTCAACCAAGACCTATCAGATGAACCTGCCGGTGGTCCGTACCATGACCGACACCGCAGGGGTGCCGTATACCCAGACCAACAGCGTCAACCTGACCTTCAATCCGGTGGTCGGCACCGCAGGCAGCTGGACCCTGACCCCCAGCGGCGCGAACAACATTGCCTCGGTCACCACCACACCCGCGACGCTGGTGTTCAACGGTCAGGGCAAGCTGGATACCTCAGCCACCGGCACCGGTACCGATACCATCGGGGTGACTGTCAACTACGCCGACGGCACCTCGCAGTCGGTGCAGGTCAATATGGCCGACTTCACCCAGTACAGCGGCGACACCGATGTGTCGATCCGCCGGATGGAAAACGACGGCATCACCTCCGGCACGCTGCAGGGCACCTACTTCACCAAGACCGGCATGATGGTCGGGCGCTTTTCCAACAACATCGAAAAGCCGCTGTATCAGTTGCCGCTGGCCACCTTCGTCAACCCGGAAAAGCTGGAAGCCCTGTCGGGCAACAGCTTCCGGGGCAGTCAGGAAGCCGGAGAGGCAACGCTGATCTCTCTGAAGGCCGGGGATACCCGGGCTGAAGTGATCGGATCCAGTCTGGAAATGTCGAACGTCGATCTTGAAGATCAGTTCAGCAAGATGATCATTACCCAGCGGGCCTACAGCTCTGCCGCCACCGTGTTCCGCACCAGTGACGAAATGAGTCAGGCCGCCCGCGATCTGATGGGTTAAGCGGTTGACGGCAGGGGCGCTTTTTCAGGCGCCCTTCTGCTGCCCCCTTGCCGGTTTCCGCAGACTGCCCCACCTTGGTGGGGCCGTTTCGCTTTGTGGATCCCGGACCTGACAGATGACCGATGGCGCACCGCTGACCCTCTCCGTCCACCCGTCGATCCGGGCTATTCCCGCTGCGGCATGGGATGCCTGCGCCGGAGGGGATAACCCCTTCGTCAGCCACGCCTTTCTGTCAATCCTCGAAGACTCCGGCTCCGCCTGTGCCGAAACCGGATGGCAGCCCTGCCCCCTGACCCTGACCGACGTGGACGGGACGGTGGTGGCCTGTGCCCCGCTATACCTGAAAAGCCATTCCTACGGCGAATATGTCTTCGACTGGTCGTGGGCCGATGCCTTCCAGCGGGCGGGAGGCGCGTATTACCCCAAGTTTCAGTGTGCGGTGCCCTTTACCCCGGCCACCGGGCCGCGCCTGCTGACCGGCGCCGCGACCGGAGAACGGCGGCGGATCCTGCAACAGACGCTGGCTGACGGTATGATCGCACTCGCAGGGGCCAATGAGGCCTCCTCGGTCCATATCACATTCCCGACAGACGGTGAGGTGGCAGCCCTGAGCGGGCATAACCGGCTGCGGCACCGTACCGGCATCCAGTTCCACTGGATCAATGAGGGGTACGACAGTTTCGACGGCTTCCTTGCCGCCCTGAATTCCCGCAAGCGCAAAACCCTGCGGAAAGAGCGGGAGAAGGCCAATGCGCAGGGGGTCCGCTTCCTGACCCTGAGCGGAAAGGACATCACCCCCCGCCACTGGCAGGCCTTCTACGGCTTCTATCTGGCAACCGTGGACCGTAAATGGTCAAACGCCTATCTGACCGAACGCTTTTTCACCCTGCTGGGAGAGCGGATGGCCGACAGCGTGGTGCTGGTGATGGGGGAAGACGAACGCACCGGCGAGCTGGTCTGCGGGGCCCTGAACCTGCGGGGCGCCGACACCCTGTATGGCCGCAACTGGGGGGCCACCGAACAGGCGAAATTCCTGCACTTTGAGACCTGCTATTACCGCGCCATTGAGTATGCCATCGCCCACGGCCTGAAGCGGGTGGAAGCCGGGGCACAGGGCGGCCATAAGCTGCTGCGCGGCTATCGTCCGGTCCTCACCCATTCCCTGCACTGGATCGCTCATCCCGGTCTGGAAAGTGCCGTCAGCCGGGCCCTGCGGCAGGAGCGGGCCGAGATCACCCGGACACTGGCGGAGATGGAGGCTGACAGCCCCTTCCGGCAGGAGCAGACCGCCACCGCAGAGGAGAGCCCCTGATGCCATCCCCCCTTTCCGCCGCCGATCTGGGAGCCCTGCGGAAGGCCGTCCTGACCTTCTGGTTTCAGGGCCAGCCGGAGCAGATCAATCCGGCCTGGTTCACCAAAGACCCCGCTTTTGATCGCCTGATTGCCGGACAGTTCAGCGCTGCGGTTGACGCCGCTGCCGCCGGGGCAGCCGATGCCCTGATGAACGACCCGGACGGGGCCCTTGCCCTGTGTATTCTGCTCGATCAGTTTCCCCGCAATCTATACCGGGGCAGCGCCCGGGCCTTTAGCTGCGATGCCAAAGCGCTGGCCGTGGCCCGGCAGGCGGTTGCCGATGGCTTTGACCGCCCGATGCCGGTGGCACAGCGGATGTTTCTGTACCTGCCCTATGAGCACAGCGAAGACCCGGCAGTGCAGCAGGCCTCGCTGCGGCTGTTCGCCAGCCTCGGCAATGCCGAGCTGCTGCTGTATGCCCGCCGCCATGCCGAGATCATCGCCCGCTTTGGCCGTTACCCGCACCGCAACGCCGCCCTTGGCCGGGTCAGCACACCGGAGGAAGACGCGTTCCTGCAGGAACCCGGATCATCCTTTTAACCCCGTCCCTACAACAGCGGATGGGCCGGGCGAGTCAGCATATCGGCCAGCAGGCTCAGGCCCATCACCAGCAGCAGGAGCCCACCGGCAAGGGCGAAACCCCAGCCCCAGCGGGCCGCCGATCCTGCCCCGGCCGCCGCCAGACGGTCTGCCAGATGCCGCGAGCCGCGCGCCAGTGCCGCCAGCAGGGCCACGGTGATGCCGGTGCCCAGTGCCATCGCATACGCCGCCGCAATCCCCGCCCCCCACAGCTTGAGCCCAAACGCCAGAACCAGAACCAGAATCGCCCCGGTGCAGGGCCGCAGCCCGACCGCCACCGCCGTCACCGCCGCCTGAAGCGGTGATGACGTCAGGTCAGGAGCAGGCAGGTGGCTATGCCCGCAGGCGGCATGATCGGCCACAGGATCATGCTCATGGTCATGATGGTGATCGTGAGAAGGGTGATCATGACCGCAGTCCTGCGGATGGCCCTGATGGTGATGGTGATGGTGATGGTGGTGACCACAGGCCACCACCGGCTGACCCGGACGGTTGCGCCAGCAGCGCCACAGCAGCAGCAGACCAACCCCGGCAATGGCGGCGGCACTGACAGGCTCCATCAGGGCTTCCGCCTCACGCGCAGCCCAGCGCGCCCCGTTTTGCAGCAGCAGAAACGCCCCGCCGACCAGCACCACGGCTGAAGTGCCCTGCACCATCGCCGCCAGCATCGCCATCCACAGCGACCGCCGCAGGGCATCCCCGGATGCGGCGGCATAGGTGGCGATCACCGCCTTGCCATGCCCCGGCCCGACCGCATGAAACACCCCGTAGCCAAAACTGACCGCCAGCAGCACCAGCGTCGGCACCAGACCGCCGCCACCATCGTTCAGGCTGCGGACGGCGGCAGCCAGATCACTGTGCAGCGTCCGTTGCAGATCAGACAGGGCAAACACAAGCGCGGTCAGCCCCGATTCCGACGCCAACGCCTGACGGCTGACCGCCACCGCCGCCAGCAGGCCCGGCACAACAAACCGACAGATGCGCCTCATTGTCCGGCTCCTTCCGTGCCACAGGTCAGGGTCATCACCCGGGCAAACGCAAAACCGATGCCTTCAGTCCCCGGCTTGATGTCTTTCGGTACGTTCTTATCCGGCACCAGTGTCGGCCCCCCCATCAGGGGCCGACTCGGCGGCTCCTGCGGCAGACTGGTTTCAACCCGGCAATCCGGCTGCGGCGGGGACAGGGTCAGGGCACGGCCATCCGCCGGATCAACACCGATGAACAGCGTCGGGTCATAGCCGCGCAACAGCAGCGGCCCGTCCGTCAGCGGCACCGGCCTGACCAGCGGCACGGTGAACCGGAAAACCAGACGGTCCTTTTCCATCGTTGCCCGGCGCTCTGTCACCACCCCGACGGCAACCCGGCGGTCCCGCCCGCTGCCCTGCCGCAGATCAAGGTAATAGTGCCACTCCCTCAGGCGGGTGATGGCCCCGTCGATCAGCTCCTGCAGTTCATCAGGCGACAGCGTATGGTCCTGATTGGTGTCGATGATATCAACCGATGCCTGCGAATAGATCTCATCGAACGTCCATTCCACCGCCACCGCCCGCACCGTCCGGTCCGGTCCGACCTGCATCTGGTAGCGGGCATCAATCCACACATGGGGATGCGCCTGTGCGGGCTGTGCCCCCCAGACCCCCGCAGCCAGCGCCAGCCCCCAAGCCCATTGGCGGACCATCATTCTCCACATTCCTCCTGCTCCGGCCTCAGGCGACGGATGGCACGGTGCCGCCCGGCCTTGGCCCGGTTTCCGCAAACAGCCATATCACACCAGCGGCGGCGGCCATTGCGGGTGGTATCCAGAAACAGCCAGCCACAGTCCTTGCCCGGGCAGCACCGCAACCGGTCCGGCGGGACAGCGGTCAACAGCGGCAGCGCTGCCGTCACCAGCGGACCGAGAATAGCCGCCCCGCCGCCCTGCGGCCAGTGCCAGCCCAGCGCCGGGGCTGCCGGGCTGCCGGACACCCCCCGCAATGCCGCAACCTCCAGACAGCGCCCATGCTCGGCAGCAATCACCCTGACATCCGCCGGGTCCGGCGTCTGCCGCCGGGCCGCGCACAGCAGCGTCCGGTACAGGGCCTCGCGCAGGGCAATCGCCCGCCTTAGATCCTTGCCGCTGACCACCCCGACCGGCAGGTCAGGGGCAATCACCCCGGCGTGTACGGCCCATGCGGCCAGATCAGCCGGTTGCTGCAAATGGTCAAGCCACTGGGCACTCCCCCGGCCACTGCTGGTATTGGTGAAATCCAGTACCGGATGATTCCCGAGCAGATGCAACGTCGCTGCCCGTGAGGGATGCTCGATCGGCCCGCACCCCCCGCATTGATCCGTTTCCATCATCCCCTCCGCCCAAGAGTAACCATTAAAAAGCATTTTAACAGTTACCCGAATCCTCTTACACTGTCACCATTACCGTTACCCGAGGGAGAGCCCACCATGATCACCCGCCTGTGTCAGGCCCTGACAGTGGGCCTTGGCCTTGCCATCCCTGTTCTTACGGCCCCGGCCCCCGCCGTTGCCCGCCCGGTGTCCGCAGATCCGGCATTTTATACCGGAGAAGCCATTATCACCGGCCGCGACATCCCTTCAGAGCGGCTGCGCGGCTATCAGATCGCTCTGCCACAGGTGGTTGCCAAAGTCTCCGGCGACAGCCATCTGGCCGCCAGCCCGGCGGTGCAGGCCGCCCTTGGCCAGGCGGACAGCATGGTCCGGGACGCCAGCTTTATCGACCGCCTGGCGAAAAAGAAGCTGATGGACGAACAGGGCACACGGGAACGCAGCTTTCTGATGACCGTCCGGTTTGATCCGGCAGCCGTCGACCGGCTGATCCGGGCAGCCGGACGGCAGCCATGGCCAGAGCCCCGGCCCACGGTGCGGGTGTCGCTGCGCATCACCGATACGGTCGGCCCCTTCCTGCTGACCACCGACAGCCCGCGCGGCACCGGGCAGAGGGAGGTCATCACCGATGTCGCCCGCCGGATCGGCCTGCCGGTGATCCTGCCGGACGATGGCAGCCTGCCCCCGCCAACCCCGGCGATTCTGACCGGGGAGATGGTGATCCGCCCGGAGGGAGGCTGGACCACAGTCTGGACCCTTGTCGCCGCCAGCCTGCCCCGCCCGGTGACATGGTCAAGCCCGCCCGGCACCTTTGACCGCGCCCTCGCCGACGGTCTGGAAGAGACATCTCGCGCCCTCAGCCCCATGGCCTCAGCCGTCCTCCCCCGCTGACCCCTTCCGCAGCCATCATTAATTTTTCATCGCCTTTTCAGATAGATACCCTGCCCTTTTCTCCCACAGGCGATTTCCCGCTTGCGGTCTGAGCCATCCGGCCTATTATCACAACCAGAGCGGGTTACATTCAGAACAAACCACCAAAAAAGACATCCACCTTCTGTTTACGGACCTTCCATGCAAGGCCCTATCTTTCAAAGCGTTGCCCTGACACTCTGGGGGAACGCGGTGCTGCTGTCCGCAGACCGGGGCGGACTGACCCCCATCGGGTCTGTGCTGCCTGCCGACCACAGTACGCGGCGGGACTGTGCCTCCATCCGGTTCGTGACCCTGCATCCCGACGGCAGACGCTGGCAGGAGCAGGTCTATGCCGACACGCCGGAACAATGGCTGACCCGCCTTCGGTCAGAAGGGGTCACCCGCCTGCGTCTGCATTATCTCAGCCCCCCGCCGGATACCGGCACCGGGGCACCCCACGGCACCCCACAGCCGGGCGCAGCACCAGACAGCCAGCCCCGGGGCGAACGCTGGCTGATCGAAGCCGCCCACCCCGGTGGGTCGGATATCTGGCAGGGCCGCTGGCACCGTGGCCCGGGAGAGGCCACCGCAGCCCTGCCGGAGCATCTGTGGACAGACCGGATCTGGTCGGCAACCTATGGACGGATCGCCCAAGGGTTCCGCCCCCCGCCGGTCGATCTGATCCACCCGGTCCGCCTGCATGACAGCCTGTCTGATACCGTACAGGGCTGTCTGGCACTGGCCCGTCGCCACGATCACCTCCGGGCCGTCACCCTGTTTGATCTGGCCCTGAGAAAACTGACATCCCAGACCCCGGAAGCCGGACTGACATACCCCGACCTTCTGCCGCCATCGGCACCGGAGGCAGACACCCTGCCTGTCCGGCGTCTTCTGGCCTGCGCCCAGATGCTGTGGGATACCGCCCGCGACCCGCTGCCAGCGGAGCCCCCCGCCACCATGACAGGCGAAGAGTGGGCGAACTGGGCCGCCCTGCATCATGCCCTGCGTCAGGGCCTGATTCAGGCCGTTCTGTATGCCGCCAATCGGGAGCCGGTTTTTGACCGGACCGACCGGACCGCCGGACGGTGGCGACGCTGGTGGCCGTTCCGTTAATCCGCCTGTCCTGCCGCAGACTGCGCCGCCAGCGCCGCTTTCAGGGTATACAGCTGCTCCAGCGCCGCCCGGGGGGACAGATCATCGGGATTGATAGCCCGCAGCGTGGCCAGCGCTTCAGCCTCCGGCCCTGACAGCACCGTCGCGGCCGGTTCCGCCGCCACGGGCGTCTCCTTCGCCCGCTTCAGGGCCACGGCGAACAGCGGCAGATCATCGGCCAGACGGGTGACCGCGCTGCCCTGCTCCCCGCTTTCCAGCGTTTTCAGCACCTCTTCCGCCCGGTGAATCACTGCCGCCGGCAACCCGGCCAGACGCGCGACGTGAATACCGTAAGACCGGTCAGCAGCCCCGGCGATTACCTCATGCAGGAAGATGATTGACCCTTTCCACTCCTTAACCTTCATCGAATGGCAGGACACCTGCGGCAGCTTGGCCGCCAGCGCGGTCAGCTCGTGATAATGGGTGGCGAACAGGGCCCGGCAGCGGTTGACCTCATGCAGATTCTCCACCGTTGCCCACGCGATCGACAGGCCGTCGAAAGTGGCGGTGCCCCGCCCGATTTCATCAAGGATCACCAGCGACCGTTCGGTTGCCTGATTGAGGATAGCGGCGGTTTCCACCATCTCGACCATAAAGGTTGACCGGCCCCGGGCCAGATCATCAGCAGCCCCGACCCGGCTGAACAGACGGTCCACCACCCCGATTTCCGCCGAACGGGCGGGAACGAAGCTGCCCATCTGCGCCAGCAGAACAATCAGTGCATTCTGCCGCAGGAAGGTCGATTTACCGGCCATATTGGGGCCGGTCAGCAGCCACAGCCGCTGACTGTCTGACAGGTCGCAGCCATTGGCGACAAACGGCCCGCCTCCGGTGCGCTGCAGGGCCTCCTCGACCACCGGATGCCGCCCGTCGGTGATCACGAACCGGGTATCAGCGGTCAGCACCGGGCGGCTGTACTGCCGCTCCGCCGCCAGTTCGGCCAGACCGGACAGCACATCCAGCACCGCAAGCGCCTGCGCGGCACGGGCGATCTCCGTGGCCTGCGCCAGCGTGTCAGTGACCAGCGCCGCAAACAGCTCAAGCTCAAGCGCCAGCGCCTTATCACCGGCCCCCCGGATCCGGTCTTCCAGCTCGGACAGCTCAACGGTGGTGAACCGCACCGCATTGGCCATGGTCTGACGATGGATGTAGGGGCTCTCGCCGTCCTTACGGGCCGCCATCATCGCATCGGCCCGCTTGGCGGGCACCTCGATGAAATAGCCGAGGATGTTGTTGTGTTTGACCTTAAGGCTGTCGATGCCGGTATCCTGACAGTACCGGGTCTGCAAACCAATGATCAGACGGCGGCTTTCGTCCCGCAGGGCCTTCAGCTCATCCAGCGCGGCATGGAAGCCGGTGGCAATAAAGCCCCCGTCACGGGCCAGCAGCGGCAGCTCCGGGGCCAGAGCCCGGGTTAGCTGATCCACCAGAATCCCGTGATCCCCCAAGGCCTGTGCCTGCCCTGCCAACAAGGCCGGGGGCACCCCCAGCCCGCCACCTGTCGCCCGCAGCACCAGCAGCCGTAGCGATGGCCCTTCCCGCAGGGCATCGCGGATCACCGCCAGATCGCGGGGGCCGCCCCGGCCCAGCGACAGCCGCGACAGGGCCCGCTCAATATCCGGGCAGCGGCGCAGGGCCTCGCGCAGATCGGTCCGCAAGCCATCGTCGGCCACCAGAGCCTCCACCGCATCAAGCCGGGCATCAATCGCAGCGGGCTCGGTCAACGGGGCGGACAGCCATGACGACAGCAGGCGGGCACCGGCCCCGGTGACAGTGCGGTCAATCGCCGCCAGCAGGCTGCCGCGCCGTTCCCCGGACAGGGTCTGCAACAGCTCCAGATTCCGGCGGGTGGCGGCGTCGATCTCCATCGTTGCCCCGTCCGCCAGCCGTTTCAGGGCCTCAAGACGCGGCAGACGGCCCTTCTGGGTCAGCTCAACGTAATCGACCAGTGCCCCGGCGGCGGCGACCTCCGCCCGGCCAAAACTGCCGAATCCATCCAGATCCCGCACCCCATACAGCGCTTCCAGCCGCTTACGGGCGTTGACACTGTCAAACCGGGACGAGGGCAGCGGCGACAGGCAGTCACGCCATTCCGCCCACAGGTCGAACAGTTCCGGCTTCTGGGTCAGGCGGTCGGGTAACAGCACCTCGCCGGGTGACAGCCGGGCCAGCGCCGCCGCCAGCCCCCGGTCCGTACAGGGCTGCACCCAGAAATCGCCGGTCGAAACATCAACCCATGCCAGTCCGTACTCGCCGCCGACATCAGCAACCGCCGCCAGAAAATTGTGGCGGCGGGCATCCAGCAGGGTGTCTTCAGTCAGGGTACCGGGGGTGATGATCCGCACCGCCTCGCGCCGGACCAACGTTTTCCCGCCGCGCTTGCGGGCTTCTGCCGGGTCTTCCATCTGCTCGCACAGGGCGACCTTAAACCCCTTGCGGATCAGCTTGGACAGATAGGCCTCATGACTGTGGACCGGCACGCCACACATCGCGATCGGCTCGCCCAGATGGGTACCCCGCTTGGTCAGGGCGATATCCAGCGCCGCCGCCGCCTTGACCGCATCGTCAAAGAACAGCTCGTAAAAGTCCCCCATCCGGTAAAACAGCAGGCAATCCGGATGCTCGGCCTTGATGCCCAGATACTGCTGCATCATCGGCGTCACCTCGCCGCTGGCGGCAGGGGTCAGACCGGCGGCCTCAACAGCCTCGGGCACTTCGGGAAGATCGGTCAGATCGGCAGGTTCGGTCACGGACGGGCCTCAGGGGAATCATGAAATGACAACGACACGGCCCGGACCATACCAACGGTTGACCGCTGCTGTCACCCCATCGCGCCGCCCGGCTCCGTCCGGGGTCATTCCGCCGCCTCCGTCAGCAGGGCTGCGGCCACATCCCCGACCCAGCGCCGCCCGGCAGAAGATCCCGCCTGCCATTCCGCCGGGGAAAACAGATCGAACATGCCGATGTGCAGCAGGGTCGGCACCGCAGCCGCCAGACGGCTTTCAAGGTCTTCCAGCATGGCCGGGGCCGCAGAGGCAGCAACAGCGGCATCATAGGCAGCAACGGTCCGCAACAGTGTGGCAACGGTACCGGTCTGCACCCGGGTTCCGTCCGCCAGCGTCACCACCGGCAGCACCTGCCCGGTGGCCACCACACTGCGGTTAATATCGGCAAGGGCTTCGGTTCCGGCAGGGGAAAAACCGGGACGCAGGGACTGAGACATCGGGCCGCTCCGTGTTGAGATGGCATCTTGAAGACAGCACCGACCCTATCCGATCTCCCATTGTCGATCTTGCGCTAAAGTGACATACAATATCGCAAAACAGACAGGACGGATCAGCAGTTCAGGCGGCGGGGCACACCATGGAGATCGACATTTACCGTCTTGATAAGGACGCCAGCATAGAACTGTATCCCCATGCCCACATCACCGGGCAGATCTTTGTGATCGAGCAGGGCCTGATCCGGACCATGGCCCTGTCCCCGTCCGCCCCGCCGGAGGGCACTGCGGAGTACCTGCACCCATCAGGAAACTGGAGCCTGATGCCGGGGCAGATCGGCTGGATGCCGCCCCACGTGGTTCATGCTGCGGTCGCCCACGGCCCGGTGCGGGGTTTCGGCCTGCATCTGCCGCCTGACCTCAGCGCAAGACTGCCGGAAACCGCCCGCATCGTGGCCCAGACCACCTTGACCGCCGCCCTGCTCGAGCGCATTTCCGGCTGGCCGTCCGGCCCGGTGAGCAACCCCGCCCGGCAACGGCTGTTGCAGGTTCTGGTCGATGAGCTCCCTCAGGCACCGATGCTGCCGAATGGCCTGCCCCTGCCGTTGGAACCCCGGCTGATGCGCTTTGCTCAGGCCCTGCTGGATGCCCCGGACGACAAAGCCCCGCTGGCAGACTGGGCCGCCCGGCTGGCTATGACGGAACGGACGCTGGCCCGCCGCTTTACCGCCGAAACCGGCCTGACCTGTGGCCAGTGGCGGCAGCAGGCCCGCCTGTTTAAGGCGCTGGAGCTGCTGGCCGAAGGGCAGCCGGTGCTGTCCGTCGCCCTCAGCGTCGGATACGACAGTCTCAGTGCTTTCGGGGCGGCCTTCCGCCGGCAGTTCGGGCAATCCCCCGGACGGTTCAGACTGGCAGGGGCATCCGGTCCGACCGGATAACCGGCAGTTTTTGGTCTGACCTAAAGCGCCGGGGCTCCCTTCCCGGCCTGACCAAAGACCGAATCATTCAAAATCATCGGGGTTTCGCGCAATTTTCAAACAAAGCCTCTAGGCAGACGGGCAAGGCTGCGGCAGTATCATTTCCCCTCTCTGCCTTTTGTCCCTTTGGGTCATACCCGCAACCGGGAGCATCCCCGTGTCTAAATCTCGTTCCTCCTCCGCCAAGGATCCGTTCGCTCCGCGTGAGCTGGTCGGTCTGTTCGAAAGCCCGGCCCCGCTGGAGGCCTGCATTCATGACCTGCTTGATGTCGGCTTCGATCACGACGACCTGTCGCTGCTGTCCAGCCATCAGGCTATTGAAGTCGCCGCCCCGGAAGGGGAGAGCTGGCGCGACCGCCTGCTGCCGCTGCTGACCGAAACCCGGTACGACGTGCCGCTGGTGGCCGGTACCCTGATCGCGCTGGCCACCGGCCCGACCGGGGCGCTGATCGCCGGTCTGGCTGCCGCCGGGGTCGGGGCCGCCGCCCTGAAAGAAATCGTCTCCGAGGTGGTGTCACACCCCGATACCGGCGCTTTCGCCCGGGCGGTTTCCAACGGTGAAATCATCCTGTGGGTGTCTGTCGACTCGCCGGAAGGCGAAACCGCCGCCCGCGGCCTGCTGGCCCAGCACGGGGCCCGCAACATCCACGTTCACCACGGCGAGGAGTGACGCCCCGGCGCCCTCCCTTCCGTATTGCCTTTTTCAGTCCCTGTCTTGCGGATACCAACCTCTATGTCCAGCCACACCCCTTCCGACGAGTCGCCCAAGATTTCCCTGGAACACGAATCGCTGCTGATGCACGCCAGCGGCCGTCCGGGAAAGATCGAAATCGTCCCGACCAAACCCCTGACCACCCAGCGCGACCTGTCGCTGGCTTACAGCCCGGGTGTGGCCGCCCCCTGCATGGAAATCGCCCGTGACCCGTCGCTGGCCTATGACTACACCGCCAAAGGCAATCTGGTGGCAGTCATCTCCAACGGGACTGCGGTGCTTGGTCTGGGGGATCTGGGGGCGCTGGCCGGCAAGCCGGTGATGGAAGGCAAGGCGGTTCTGTTCAAAAAGTTCGCCGACGTCGATTCCATCGACCTTGAGGTCGATACCCGCGAGGTGAGTGAATTCGTCAACTGCGTGCGCTTCCTCGGCCCCAGCTTCGGCGGGATCAATCTGGAAGACATCAAGGCCCCGGAATGCTTCATCATCGAGCAGCAGCTGCGCGAGATCATGGACATTCCGGTGTTCCACGACGATCAGCACGGCACCGCCATCATTGCCGCCGCCGGGCTGATCAACGCCTGCGAGCTGACCGGACGCAACCTTGCCGACGTCAAGGTGGTGGTCAACGGGGCCGGAGCGGCGGGCATCGCCTGCCTTGAGCTGGTCAAGGCAATGGGCGTGCGCCATGAGAACGTCATCCTGTGCGATACCAAGGGCGTGATCTACAAGGGCCGCACCGAGGGGATGAACCAGTGGAAGTCCGCCCACGCGGTGGATACCCCGGCCCGGTCGCTGGAAGAGGCGATGACCGGTGCCGATGCCTTCTTCGGCCTGTCGGTGAAAGGGGCGGTGACGCCCGAGATGGTGGCCGCCATGGCCCCCAACCCGATCATTTTCGCCATGGCCAACCCGGACCCGGAAATCACCCCGGAAGAGGTCCATGCCGTGCGCAAGGACGCCATCGTTGCTACCGGCCGGTCGGATTATCCCAATCAGGTCAACAACGTCCTCGGCTTCCCCTACATCTTCCGCGGCGCGCTGGACGTGCGGGCCCGCACGATCAACGAAGAGATGAAGGTGGCCTGCGCCAAGGCACTGGCCGCACTGGCCCGCGAAGACGTTCCCGATGAGGTGGCAGCCGCCTATTCGGGCCGCCGCCTGCGCTTCGGGCCGGAATACATCATCCCGGTGCCGTTCGATCCGCGCCTGATTGCCACCATCCCCGTCGCGGTCGCCAAGGCGGCGATGGAAACCGGCGTCGCCCGCCGCCCCATCATCGACATGGACGCCTACCGCCACGAGCTGGCGGCACGTCTGGATCCGATGGCCGCATCGATGCAGACCATCTTCGATGATGTCGCCGCCAACCCGCAGCGGGTGGTGTTTGCCGAAGGCGAAGAGGAAAAGGCCATCCGCGCCGCCATCGCCTTCCGCAACTCCGGCTACGGCCAGCCGATTCTGGTGGGCCGCGAAGAGCGTATCTCCAGCACCGCACGGTCACTGGGCCTCGGCTCCCTCGACGGGGTTGAGATCCACAATGCCGCCAAGTCCCTGCACACCAAAGACTATACCGATGCCCTGTATGCCCGTCTGGGCCGGAAGGGCCATCTGTACCGTGACTGTCAGCGGCTGGTGAATCAGGACCGCAACGTCTTTGCCGCCAGCATGGTCAGCCACGGTCAGGCCGATGCCATGGTCTCCGGCCTGACCCGGACCCATGCGGTGGTGGTCAGCGACATCCAGAAAGTGGTCGATGCCCGCCCCGGTGAACGGGTGTTCGGCATGACCATGCTGCTGGCCCGGGGCCGGACCGTGTTCATCGCCGACACCACCATCCACGAACTGCCGACCGCCGAGCAGCTGGCTGACATTGCGGTCGGGGCCGCTGCCAAGGTCCGTCAGATGGGGCATGAGCCGCGCGTCGCCTTCCTGTCCTATTCGACCTTCGGCAGCCCGATGGCGATGGAAACCACCACCCCCCGGGAAGCGGTAAAGATTCTGGATGGCCGGAACGTCGACTTTGAATACGACGGTGAAATGGGGGCCAACGTTGCCCTTGATGCTGAATTCCTGAAAGTTTATCCGTTCTGTCGCTTGTCCGGCCCGGCCAATATCCTCATCATGCCGGGTCAGCATTCAGCCAACATCAGCTATAAACTGATGGATAAGCTGGGTGGTGCGACCGTCATCGGCCCGATGCTGATCGGTCTGGAGGCCCCGGTGCAGATCGTGCATCTGGACGCCAACGTCAGCAATCTGGTGACCATGGCGGTTCTCGCCGCCCACGACGCCATCAAGACCCGCTGATCCACCGGCACCCCCGGGGGAGACAGCGGGCAACGGGAGGTTCCATGCGCCCTGTTTCCTGCGGCTCCCCCGGGGTCCGGCCTGCTCCAGTCCCCTCCTCTCCGGCGGGGGTCAGTCATGGCTGATCTGCGCCGCCATGTTCCTCTGCCCCGGGTGATGCGGCTGGGCGTCGTTGTCTCCGCCCCGTATGCCGCCGTTCTGATCGGTCTGGTGCTGGGTGGCTGGCTGGGGGTTGCCCCCGCGCTCTGTGCTTTTCTCATCACCTATCTGGCCCTGCTGCTGCTGCTACGCCCCCTGATGGGAGACCTGATGGGGGTTGCCTTCTATCTGCGCAGCGAAGCCGACGATGACCTTCAGGCCCGCCCGCCGGAGATCCGCTTTTCTGAAACCGGACGTGATGTGGTGGTCGCGGCCTATACCCTGCGGGCCAGGCTGCGCCGCCGTCTGGCGCAGGCGGAAACACAGGCCGACTTCCATGGGGCCGTGGCCCGCAACCTGCCAATCCCGCTGCTGATCGTTTCCCCCGACCGGGTGGTGCTGCGGGCCAATGCCGCCGCCGCCGCCGTGATGGGGCGCGAACCCGAAACCAAGGCTCTGGCGACCATCATCCGTGATCCCGGCGCGCTGGAAGCCGTTGACCGGGTGCTGGAGGGTGGGCAGCGCCAGACCGTACACCTGACCCTTGGCGGCACGGTGGAACGGGCCTTTGATGTCACAGTCGAACCCTTGCCCGACACCGGCGAAGGCCGTCAGGCCATGATTCTGCTGCATGATGTGACGCCGCTGGTCCGGGCGGAGCAGATGCGGGCCGATTTTGTCGCCAACGCCAGCCATGAGCTGCGGACCCCGCTGACCAGCGTGCTGGGCTTCATCGAGACCCTGCGCGGACCGGCCCGGGATGACACCGAAGCGCACGAACGCTTTCTCGGCATCATGTACCAGCAGGCGGTGCGGATGAAGCGCCTGATCGAAGATCTGCTGTCCCTGTCCCGGATCGAACTGCACGAACATACCCAGCCGACCGACAGTGTCGATCTGGCCGACGTGGTGCAGGCGATCACGGAAGGCATGCTGCTGCAGATCCAGAACAAGGCGATGACGCTGATCACCGATATCCCGGAAACCCTGCCCCCGGTGCTGGGGGACCCCGATGAACTGGCACAGGTGGTACAGAACCTGCTGACCAATGCCGTCAAGTATGGTCTGGACGGCACCACGGTCACCATCACCGCCCGGCAAGCGGAGCGGGGCCCCGCCTCCATGCCTCAGTCAACGCGGGCCGACTGCGTGATGCTGACGGTGCGCGATCAGGGTGAAGGGATTGCCAAGGAACACCTGCCCCGACTGACGGAACGCTTTTACCGGGTCGATACCGCCCGCTCCCGCCAGCTGGGCGGTACCGGGCTGGGGCTGGCGATCGTCAAGCACATCGTCAACCGCCACCGCGGCGCGCTGGCCATTGACAGCGCGGTCGGGGAAGGGTCCGCCTTCAGCGTGTTTCTGCCCCGTTTTGACCGGCCAGCCCCATAACCGGCCCACCTGTCGCTCCCGCCTGTCGCTTTTTCATCATTTTTTCCCTTGCCGTCCGTTGCGGTTTAGCGGATCAACGTGTTCCTTCAGCCCGCCCCCCTACCGCCCCCGCTGCTCTGCGGCGGGCGCAGCAGCCAGAGAGATTGCAATGGCCCCGCACGAGGATATGCACATCGTCCGTTCCTTCGATGCTGAACTGGACCGCCTGAGCCAGACCATCGGCCGCATGGGGGGACTGGCGGAGTCGCAGCTGGCCTCGGCCCTGCAGGCCCTGACCCAGCGGGATCTGGAACTGGCCTCGCAGGTGGTGGTCGGTGACGAGGTCGTCGACAGCGTTGAAAACAACATCAACGAGCAGGTGGTCCGCCTGCTGGCCCTGCGCCAGCCGATGGGGGAAGACCTGCGCGTCATCATGTCATCCCTGAAGATTGCCAGCGCGCTGGAACGGGTGGCCGACCATGCTGCCTCGACCGCGCACCGGGTGGAGATTCTGAACAAGTCCGCCGCCGTCCCGGCGGTGAAGACCGTCGGCCGTCTGGGCGCGCTGGTGCTGTCCCTGCTGAAGGAATCGCTGGATGCCTATCTGCACCGCGACAGTGACCGCGCCCTGAAGGTCTGGCAGCGCGATCAGGAAGTGGATGACCTCTACTCCTCGCTATTCCGCGAACTGCTGACCTACATGATGGAAGACCCCCGCCATATCACCCCCTGCACCCACCTGATGTTCATCGCCAAAAATCTGGAACGGGTCGGGGACCACGCCACCAATCTGGCAGAGGTGACCTGGTTTGTGGTTAAGGGCAGCCAGCTAAAATCCGGCCGCCCGAAATCTGATGACACCTATGCCATCGGCACCGGCTCACCGGATACGGACGCCTGAGCAATCCGGTCGTGTTGCCGCAACAGCCCGTCAGTCTCACCGGATGGCGGGCTGTTGCTTTTTCGCACCTGCAAAAATCTGCGGTTCCGTTCTTTCGCTGACGGTCATCATGGTGTAAGAAACGGTCTGACCGACGGTGCCCATACCGGGCCGCAAGACGGGAACACGGAGCAGTCTTTCCGGCATCCGCCGATACCTGCCAACCGTGGCTGCCCCCGCAACTGTAGGCGGCGAGGCGATACCATTGTGCCACTGGGATACCCCGGGAAGGCCGGTATTGCCCGTGACCCGCCAGCCAGGAGACCGGCCGTCGGTCCACGGTGACGTGCCCGGACAAGGGACCCACCGGCGGCGGGCCATACCGGGCGGGGCGTACCGGCAGACCCAGCAGGACTGCGCCATGCATCCGCCGCCCGGAGGTTTCCCTTCCCCGGTTCCGTCAAAAGAACAGGCCCTGACGGGAGGACGAGACCGGATGCTGGACTATATCCGCGACGGCCAGGAAATTTACCGGCGATCCTTCGCCATCATCCGGTCCGAGGCCAATCTGGCCCGGATCCCCGCCGATCTGGAAAAACTGGCGGTCCGGGTTGCCCATGCCTGCGGCATGCCCGATGTGGTGGATGACCTGATGTTTTCTGATGGGGCCGGAGCCGCCGGGCGGGCCGCACTGGCAGCCGGGGCCCCGATTTTCTGCGATTGCCGGATGGTTTCAGAAGGGCTGACCCGGGCCCGCCTGCCTGCCGGAAACGATATTATCTGCACCCTGCCGGAACCCGGCGTGCCGGAGCGGGCGCAGGAGATCGGCAACACCCGTACGGCAGCGGCGCTGGATTGGTGGCTGCCCCGCCTTGAAGGGTCGGTGGTGGCGATCGGCAACGCCCCGACCGCCCTGTTCCGCCTGCTGGAGCTGCTGGACGCCGGGGCACCGAAACCGGCCCTGATCCTCGGCTTTCCGGTCGGTTTCGTCGGGGCAGCGGAATCAAAGGACGAACTGGCAGCCAATCCGCGCGGGGTGTCGTTTGTTGCCGTGCGCGGTCGCCGGGGCGGCAGCGCCATGACCGCCGCCGCTGTCAATGCACTGGGAACGGAGAAAGAATGATGCTGGCCCCCGCAACCGGTCGCCTGTACGGTCTGGGCGTTGGTCCCGGTGACCCGGAACTGGTGACTCTGAAAGCCCTGCGCCTGCTGCAGAATGCCCCGGTGGTCGCCTATCTGGCCGCCAAGGGCAAGAAAGGCAATGCCTTCAGCATCATCGAATCATACCTGAAGCCGGATCAGACCCTGCTGCCGCTGATTTATCCGGTGACGACGGAAAAGCTGCCGCCGCCGTTTGATTATGAAACCGTCCTCCGTGATTTTTACGACGGCTGCGCGGTTGACGTTGCCGGGCACCTGAAGGCCGGACGCGATGTCGCCGTGGTCTGTGAAGGGGACCCGATGTTCTACGGCTCCTTCATGTATCTGCATGACCGTCTGGCCGACGATTTCCCGACCGAGGTGGTGCCCGGTGTCTGCTCCATCGTCGCCTGCGCCTCCGTCGCCGGGGCACCGCTGGTCTACCGGAACCAGAGCCTGACCGTGCTGTCCGGGGTACTGCCGGAAGAAGAGCTGCTGGAACGGCTGCGCGGCTGCGAGGCTGCCGCCGTGATGAAACTCGGCAGCAATTTCGCCAAAGTGAAGCGGGTGATCGAAGCCCTCGGCCAGACCGACCGCGCCGTCTATGTGGAACGGGCGACAATGGCCAACCAGCGCACCGCCCCCTTTGCCGAGGTCGACCCCGCCACCGTCCCCTATTTTGCGATGGTGCTGCTGCCCGGCGCCCGCTGGGAAGGTTGACCCCATGATGACCTCCTCCGCCCTGCCTGCCGCCCCGGCCCTACTGATCCTCGGGACCGGCAGCCTGCCCGTCGCCCGTCGCCTGCGGGAGATTCTGCCGGGGGCGGAAATCTTCGGCCTGCGCGGGCGGGTGGAGGCGGACGATGTCATCCCCTGCGACTCGTTCGGCGACACCCTGCGCCTGCTGTTTGGCCGCGACCGGCCAGTGGTGGCCCTGTGTGCCGCCGGAATCATCATCCGCGCCCTCGCCCCTCTGCTGGGGAACAAACGGGCAGAGCCGCCGGTGCTGGCGGTGGCTGAGGACGGCAGCACCGTGGTTCCCCTGCTGGGCGGTCTGCGCGGTGTCAACACTCTGGCCCGACAGATGGCCGCAGCGCTGGGCTGCCCGGCAGCGATCACCACCAGCGGAGAACTGCGCTTTACCCTGACTCTGGAACAGCTGCCCCCCGGCTTCCGGGCCGCCAACCCGCAGGACAGCAAGCGCTTCATGTCCGATCTTCTGGCCGGGGTCGGGGTGCGCCTTAACGGGCATAGCGACTGGGGAGCCGACTGGCTGACAGACAGCCGCCTGACCGATGATCCCGATGGCCCGCTGCGCCTGACCATCAGCCCGGAAGCCCGGGACGCCACACCGGATGAACTGCTGATCCGCCCGCAGGTGGTGGCAGTGGCCGTCACCGCGGCCAGTGCGGACAAAGCCCGGTCGGTGCTGGCCCGGCACGGGTTCTCCGAACAGGCTGTCGCCTGTGTGCTGACCCCGGTGGAGGATGCAGGCGCTGCCGCCGTCCTTGCTCTGGCCACGGCACTGGACTGCCCACAGCGGGTTACTCCGGGCGGGGCCGGTTTTGCGGATCTGCCCCCAGACCTGACCCGTTATCAGACTGATGGCGTGACCCTGCTGGTCGGGGCCACACCCGGCGCCGTCCGTGCTCTCGGCCAGCCGCGCGGCAGCGTCACCGTAATCGGCACCGGTCCCGGCAACCGCGAGTGGATGACACCGGCGGTCAAGGCCGCCCTGACCGCCGCAACCGACGTGATCGGCTATCAGTTTTATGTCGATCTGGCCGGGCCATACCGGCCGGATCAGGTGCTGCACACCTCCGATAACCGGGTGGAACTGGACCGCGCCCGCCACGCCTTCCGGCTGGCGGCAGAGGGACGTCAGGTGGTGGTGGTCTCTTCCGGTGATGGCGGTATCTTTGCCATGGCGGCTGCGGTTCTGGAGGCGCTGGAAGACAGCGCCGACCCGGTGTGGCATGCCGTGGCCCTGCGGGTGGAGCCCGGCGTGACGGCGGCACAGGCCGCCGCCGCCCGGTCCGGGGCGGCGCTGGGCCATGATTTCTGCGTGATCTCGCTGTCAGATAATCTCAAGCCGTGGCCGGTGATCGTCAACCGGCTGGACCACGCCGCCGCCGCCGATCTGGTGATGGCATTCTACAACCCGATTTCCAAAGCCCGCCCGTGGCAGCTGGCGGAAGCCTTTGACACCGTCCGGCGGCACCGCGCGCCGGAAACACCGGTGCTGCTGGGCCGGGATATCGGCCGCCCGGCGGAACGCGTCACCATTACCACACTGGGGGAGGTCTGCCCCGATCAGGTGGATATGCGCACCGTGGTCATCATCGGGTCATCCCATAGCCGGACCTTTCCGCGGGCCGATGGCAAAGTCTGGCTGTATGCCCCGCGCTGGTACGGAGAGAAGCCGGTGAAATGACCGGCGTCTCCTCCGCTCACTCCATCGCATCCAGAAGCCGGTAATCCCCTGCCGCAGAGCTTTCACCGCGCAGGGCCTGCCCCAGCCCGCTGACCACGCGGTCAGCAATGGCGGTATCGTAATGCAGGGAATCCCAGTAATTCTCGTCGCGGGTGGTGATGTCAGACCGGATCATGAAGTCGACCACCATCGTGTGTGGCCGGGCCTTGGCAAGGGCCGTCACCCGCTGCTTGCAGGTCTCCAGCACCCCCTCTTCCCGGCTGCCGGTGGCGGGCAAGCCAACCGCATGATAAGGCACCCACATCAGAATGACCTGAGTTTGCGCCGGGCTGCCGGTCAGAAACTCCTGCATCAGGGCATGGGTCGGAAATACCAGCGCCTGCCGCTCGGCCTCACTCAGCACCACCGGCGGAACCACCGGCGCTTTCAGAACCGGCATTGCCTGCCCATAGATATGCTCGCGGGCCCGGGTCAGATCATAGTCAGTCCGGGGCGGCAGAAAATTGCCGTACCCGGTCTGATCAAAGTGCACCTTACCCTCGCCGGTCACCGTCCGGGTTAAAATCCGTCCGGCAATCTCAATCACCTTACCATTGAACAGATTGAGCAGATCGTTCCAAGGGTTGTCATCATACATCCACTCGGGAAAGCCCCGCTCGGTGATCAGCCGGTCATCAGGGTTCTGCGAGCACCACAGGCTGTCAAGCCCGAGGATCACAGTGCGCGGCTGCGCACGCTGTGACAGAAAGAACCGGGCCATCCGCCACTCTTCCCACGCCGTTCCGCTGTTCATCGCCAGCTGGGCAAACTGCCCGCCCAGCGTCTGGTTCAGCAGTTCCGGACGCAGCAGGCGGATCGTCGAATTCCCAAACACCGCACTGTCAAAACGCGGGTCACGGGCAACCGCCGGATAAAGGTAGCGCTGGTTAACATCCATCAACGGGCGGTCGCTGCTGGCAAACGGAATATTCCGGTATGGATTGGCCCAGACGATCAGGCCCACCAGAACACAGCCCAGCAGCAGGGTCGCCCCGCAGAACCACAGCAGAAAACGCGTCCACGGCCGGAGGGAAGAATCAGAGGTCATGATCGGCCCCTCAGAACTGGAAATAGATGAATTCAACCGCCCGGTCCTTGCCGATTTCCAGCAGCAGGGCCAGCAGGGCGATCGCCAGCAGTACCGCCAGCGGGCGCCACGGACGGACCCAGCGGGTCATGATATCCTGACTGGGCGGCAGCAGCAGGATCACCGCAATCCCCAGCAGGGCAACCTTTTCTTTAAACTCAGCCGCCACATCCACCGCGCCCAGACCGAGCATCCCCTGATAGATATGCAGGGCAGCGGTGAAGGTCTCGGCCCGGAACAGAATCCAGCCCGCCATGACGAACAGCATGGTCAGCAGCCATGCCAACGGCAGCGGCAGCCTGCCGCCCAGCGCCTTCCACGCCCGGAACAGCACCAGCCCCACCCCATGCAGCAGACCCCAGGCCAGAAACGTCCATGACGCCCCGTGCCACAGGCCGCAGACCACCATCAGGATCAGCGTCGCCAGCACCAGCCGCACCGGGCCATGGCGGCTGCCGCCCATGGAGAAATACAGATAATCACGCAGAAAGCGGGACAGGGACGCATGCCAGCGCCGCCAGAAATCCTGCAGGGTCACCGCCCGGTACGGCGACAGGAAGTTGACCGGCAACATCACCCCCATCATCAACGCCACCCCGATCGCCATATCGGTATAGGCTGAAAAATCGAAGTAAATCTGCAGGGTGTAGGCCAGCGCCCCTCCCCATGCCGCCATCAGATCCGGCACGCCGGTTTTCGCCTGCGCAAAGACCGCGTTAGAATAAGGGGCCATCTGGTCAGCCAGCAGCAGTTTCTTGCCCAGCCCCATCACGAACATTGCCAGCCCGCGCACCATGTTCTCGGCCCATTCCGGGCGGTGCGGCGGCAGATCAAACTGTGGGATAAACTCGTTGTGCCGCACAATCGGCCCGGCGATCAGATGCGGAAAGAACGACACATACAGGGCGTAACGACGCAGCGGATAACGCGGCGCTTCACCCCGGTAGGTATCCACCAGAAAACTGATGTGCTGAAAGGTAAAGAAGCTGACCCCGATCGGCAGCACCAGCGGCAACGGCTGATAATCCTGACCGACCACCGCCATCAGCGTATCCATGAAGAAGTTGCGGTATTTGAAATACCCAAGCACGCCGAGATTGGCCAGAACCCCCAGCCACATCCATACTGCCCGCCGGTCTGCGTGCAGCACCAGCCCCAACCCCCAGTTAAGCAGAATGGTGGTGATCAGCAGTGGCAGGAAGCGGACATCGCCATAGGCGTAAAACGCCAGAGACAGACCGATCATCACCCATTCCCGCAACGCGGTCTGCCGGAAGGCGTACCAGGTAGCCAGAGACAGCGGCAACAGAAAGGCGATGAAAATCTGGCTGTTGAAAAGCACGGATAAACCTCATGGCCGCAATCTGACAGGCACCGCCCAGCACAGGCACCGGCCAGCACAGGCACCGGCCCGGCTGTCTTCGGGGGGGACCGGGCAGACTTACCGGAAGCCCCGGTGTAAGACAAGCCTAAGCGGCTCGGCCCGCGCCGGGACGGTCAAGAACCGTCAGTCAGGCGGAGGCTGCGGCGGCCCGGTCTGCGCGTTCAGGGGCTGCACGGGTATCCACTGCCCCTGCATCCGCAGGGCCTGCACCTCGGGCAGCTCATACCGTTGCAGATCGGCCAGAAATGGCGCTGCATCGGGATTCTCCAGCACAAAAACACGGCGCCCTTCGAAAGAAACGCCCGAAAGGGCAGCGGCGAAGTACTCCCGCCACAGGGCATGGAAACTGCCATCCCCCCATGCCGCCAGCAGGCCGCGTTCCAGCCGCCGCAGGGCGGGTTCATCTGCCGGATGGGCAAAGAAGAACTTCGGCAGCGGATAATACAGGGCGACACCGGGGGCAACCGACAGGGTCACCCCGCTGCCGGTCCGGGCCAGACGGATATCCCGGTCCACCTCGTTCACGCCCCGCCAGTACAGGTCAGCCCGCCCGCGCGCCACCATCAGGGACATACTTTCCCGCGAGGAGATTTCCTGAACCGGCAGCCCATGGGCCTGCAAAATCCCGACATCCCGCCAGCCCAGCCCCTGCACGGCAGAAAAGCGCGTCAGATCGGCAAAAGTCCGGACATCCGCCGTGGCCTGAGCCGCCCCGGCAGAGGCCAGCGCCACCCGCAGCCCGGTCATGCCGGAGTCGACAGGAAAGCGGATATAAGCCAGATCCCGCACCAGTTCAGGGGTAACGGTCTGGATCACCATCTGACCGGGATACGTCCGCAACCGCAGATCCTGCACCACCCGCAGCGTGGTCGCCCGGCCGGGGGCTGGCTGCAGACGATACGGCCCTTCTGCGGCAACGGTATGATCCAGCGCCAGCCGCATCAGGGCTTCTTCAAAGTCCATCGTCATGCCATCCGGCACCGGGCGGGAACGGTACGAGAAGACCGCCTCCTCCGCCCGCAGGGCTGATCCGGCAAGACAGGACAGCCCCACCACCGCCAGCAGACAGCAGAGAAGCCCCCTCAGAAAAATCTGGCGGGCCGGCCTTGGCATGGAGTTCTCCCGGTAAACCGCCGACGGACAGCGCGGCTGTTTTACATACCATGCCCCGGCCCTCCGGTGCTGCCAAGACGGCAGAACCGGGAGACCCGTAAGAAAAGGGCGGGGCCATCCTCTCCGGACAGCCCCGCCAGCCTCAGAAACACAGAAGGACAGACAGCAGCGTGATCAGCCGTTGTTCAGGGCCCCCCACATCTCGCGGTCACGGTCCGCCGTCCAGATCTGCGGGCGGACCAGCCCCTTGGCCTCATCAACAGCGCGGGCAACGTCGAAGGGCATGCAGTGTTCGTAGATCACCCACTGGCCGTATTTCGGGTCCATCCGTTCCTTACACAGGGCAAAGATTGCCTTCAGGTCCAGCCCCTTTTCCACGCCTTCCTGTGCGGTGGTATAAAGGTCGGTGATGAAAGCCTGAGTCATCTTCAGGGCCTCTTCACAGGCCGCGGCGGAGGTCAGGGCATCGCCCCGGCCCGGCACCATCTTTTCCGGCTGCAGGTCGCGCAGGGCCTGCAGGGTGGCCGGCCAGTCACGCAGATGGGCATCCCCGGTGTACGGGGTGGCGTGGTATTCCACCAGATCCCCGGCATACAGAATTTTCTGATCCGGCAGCCACGCGATGGTGTCACCCTGCGTATGGCCTTTGCCCGGCGACCAGATTTCGACTTTCCGGTTCCCCAGATCAACGGTCAGTTTGCCATCGACCACGATGGTCGGCCACGTCAGGCCGGGAATGCTCTCGTGCCCCCGGAACAGACGCGGGAAGCGGCCAAACTCACTCTCCCAGTCCTGCTGGCCACGTTCAACGATCATTTCGTAGGTCAGCTGCGAGGCGATGATGTGTTCCGGCTCATATGCCGCAGCCCCGAGAACCCGCACCGCATGATAGTGCGACAGCAGCACATACTTCACCGGCTTGTCGGTGATCTCGCGGATGAACGCCAGCACCTGCTGGGCCATCAGCGGGGTCGCCTGCGTATCAATCACCATCACCCCGTCATCCCCGATGATCACGCCGGTGTTGGGGTCCCCTTCAGCCGTAAAGGCGTAAGCCCCTTCGCCCAGCTTGGCGAAGGTGATCTTCTTTTCGCCCAGATCGCCGGTTGAGGCAAAGGTGGGTGCAGCCTTGGTCATGACGGTCCTCTCCAGTGGTTACAGCCCGCAGGCAGTTTTTTCTGAGTATGAGTCCAGAGTAGCGCGCTTTTAGTTTCATATGAAACGAATTCTTCTGCCTTCTTTTTAAACACATTTCCGCCCCAAGCCCCTTTTTGCAGCAAAAGCAGCAAACACTGATATGCAACACCCTGATTTTTAAAGGGTTCCCATTTGGCCCAAGGCTTGCGTAGGATGATCTGGGGAAACAGAAACAAGGGAGGCACTATGGGGTCAAAACGTGCCTTTGACGAAATGCATGGCAGCGGCAAGAGCATCCGCGAGCCATACTCCAGTTACGGTGCCTGGCTGCACTCGCTTGATATCAGCGAGCTGGGGCGCCGCCACAAAGCAGCCGACGTGATATTCCGCCGTATGGGGATCACCTTTAACGTGTACGGCGATGAAGGCGGGGTCGAACGCCTGATACCCTTCGACGTGGTACCGCGCATCCTTTCCGCCAGCGAATGGCGAACGCTGGAGCGCGGTGTGATTCAGCGGGTTGATGCGCTGAATGCCTTTCTCAATGACGTCTATAATGATCAGGACATCCTGAAGGCCGGGGTGGTCCCCGCCGATATGGTGCTGACCAATGCCGCCTTCCGCCCGCAGATGCTGGGCCTGCGGGTGCCGCAGGATGTGTATGCCCACGTCTCCGGCATCGACATCGTGCGGGTCGATGAAGACACGTTCTATGTGCTGGAAGACAATGCCCGCACCCCGTCCGGTGTGTCCTACATGCTGGAAAACCGCCAGACGATGATGCGGCTGTTCCCGGAGCTGTTCGCCAGCAACGCCATTGCCCCGGTTGAACACTATCCCGAACTGCTGCTGGAAACCCTGCGCTCCGTCGCCCCCCGTGGGGTGGATGACCCCTGCGTGGTGCTGCTGACACCGGGCCAGTACAACAGCGCCTTTTTCGAACATGCCTTCCTTGCCCAGCAGATGGGCATTGAGCTGGTCGAAGGGCAGGACCTGTTTGTGGATGGTGGCAAAGTCTATATGCGCACCACCCGGGGCCCGCGCCCGGTGCATGTGATTTACCGGCGTATCGACGACGACTTCCTTGATCCGCTGGCCTTCCACCCCGACAGTATGCTGGGCGTGCCCGGTCTTCTGGCGGCCTACCGGCTTGGCAACGTCACCATCTGCAACGCCATTGGCGGCGGGGTGGCAGACGATAAGGCGATCTATGCCTATATGCCGGACATCATCCGCTTTTATCTGGGGCAGGAGCCGATCCTGAACAACGTTCCGACCTGGAACCTGCGCCGCCCGGATGACTGCGCCTATGTGCTGGAACACCTGCCCGAACTGGTGGTGAAGGAGGTCCACGGGTCCGGCGGCTATGGCATGCTGGTTGGCCCCGCCGCCACCAAGGCAGAGATTGAGGCCTTCCGGGAACGGATCATCGCCGAACCCGCCCGCTTCATCGCCCAGCCGACCTTAAGCCTGTCCACCTGCCCGACCTATGTTGATCAGGGTATTGCCCCGCGTCACGTCGATCTGCGGCCCTTTGTGCTGTCAGGGCGGGAAACCCGGGTGGTCCCCGGTGGCCTGACCCGGGTTGCGATGCGGGAAGGCTCGCTTGTCGTCAACTCCTCGCAGGGGGGCGGCACCAAGGATACCTGGGTGCTGGATGATACCCCGCGTTCTGCTCAGGGGGGCCGTCATGCTCGCACGCGCCGCTGATACCCTGTTCTGGATGGCCCGTTACGTTGAACGGGCCGAACAGACCGCCCGCGTTCTGGAAGTGTCGCTGCGGTCTGCCATGCTGCCGCACAGCCAGACCGTCAACGAGTGGGAAATCCCGCTGGCAATGACGGGTACGCTGGCCGACTATTACCGCTGTTACGAAGACTTAAGCGATGGCCGGGTGCTGAGCTTTATGATCCTCGACCGGCAGAACGTCGCCAGCATCCGCACCTCGCTGTATTCAGCGCGGGAAAACGCCCGTGCCGCCCGCCACCTGCTGACCAGTGAACTGTGGGAGAGCCTGAATCAGAGCTGGCTGACCATTGCCGACCTGACATGGCCGGATCTGACCAAAAAAGGTGTCAGCGAACATCTGGAATGGGTGCGCTTCCGCTCTCACCTGTTCCGGGGAGCCCTGCAGGGCTCCATGCTGCGGTCGGAAGGCTTCCATTTTGCCCGGCTGGGCATCGCCATGGAACGGGCCGACAATACCGCCCGCCTGCTGCGGTCGCGCTGGGACAGCCTGACGGCAGACCAGAACAGCCGCCTCGGCCCGGATTATTACCGCGCCACCGTGCTGCTGGAAGCCCTGTCAGCCTTCAAGGCCTACCGGGAGGTCTATTCCGCCCGGCTGGAGCTGCACAAGATCGCCGATCTGCTGCTGCTGCGCCCGGATATGCCGCGCTCTCTGGCCTACAGCGTGCGGGAAATCGAGAACACCGTAACGGATCTGGATCCCGGCAGCGCGGTGCTGCGCGAGGTGCGGGCCCTGCGCCACCGGCTGGATACCGTGCAGGTCGCCGACCTGACCCGTGTCGGCCTGACGTGGTTTCTCGACGATATGACAACCCAGCTGTCGGCGCTGTCCACCAGTCTGCAACGCCAGTTCATGCTGGTGCAGTAAGGGAAGCGGGGGAGAAACCACAATGCGTCTGCATATCCGTCACGAGACCCGTTACCGCCTTGACCACCCGGCCCGGCGGTCGGTGCAGTATCTGCGCCTGACCCCGCGGCTGGACCGCTGCCAGCAGGTCCTGCGCTGGACCATCACCGGCCCGGAAACCATTGCCCCCTGGACGGACGGCTTCGGCAACCGGGTCCATGTCGCCAGTGAGGGCGAGGCCCACGACGAACTTCTGTTCACCGTCGATGGTGAGATTGAGACCATGGATACCTGCGGCATCCTGCCGCTGGATGATGGTCTGCCGCCGATGATGTTTCTGCGCGACACACCACGCACCCGCGCCGATGACGCGGTGATCGCTCTGGCCGGTGAGGCTGCCGGATCGGCAGAGAAACCGCCGGTGATCGCCCCCGGGGACGAGGTGCCGACCCTGCACCGGCTGATGGGGCTGGTGGCTGACCGTGTCACCTACCGCGCCGGTCACACCGATGTCGGCACCACGGCGGCAGAGGTGTTACAGCATGGATTCGGGGTCTGTCAGGACCACGCCCATCTGTTCATCGCCTGCAGCCGGGCGCTGGGGATCCCGGCCCGTTATGTCTCCGGCTATCTGTGGTCGGATCATACGGAAATGGCCAGCCATGCCTGGGCTGAATCATGGGTCAAAGGACTGGGGTGGGTCAGTTTCGATCCGGCCAACCGCCAGTCGGCCACGGATGCCTATGTCCGGCTGGCCGTCGGCTTCGACTATGCCGATGCCTGCCCGGTCACCGGGGTCCGTGCCGGGGGCGGGGACGAAGCCCTTGATGTCTCGGTCACCATTGCCCCGCTGTCAGGGACGCAATCAGGCCAACAGTAACCGTTTTATCGTGTACACTGCACGGCATCCCCGGTGGCGTTCGCTGCCGGGGATGCCGCCGCGTCTGTGTCGGTATCTTCCACCCTGTTTCTGTCAGAGTCCGGTATCCGCATCATGACCTATTGCCTTGGCCTGCGCCTGAACGCCGGAATGGTGTTCGTCTCCGACTCCCGGACCAATGCCGGGGTGGATTTCATCTCCGCCTATCGCAAATGCTTTGTCTTCGACCAGTCCGACGACCGCATCATCGTCATCCTGACCGCCGGAAATCTGGCGATCACCCAGTCGGTGATCAGCCTGCTGGAAGACCGCGCGGAAGGTGGAGACCCCAAACGCAGCCTGTACGCCGCCCCGTCGATGTTTGAGGTCGCCCGCATCATCGGCAACACCCTGCGCGAAGTGCATGCCGAAGACGCCGAGTCCCTGCGTCAGCACAACACCGAATTCAATGCCAGCATGATCGTCGGCGGCCAGATCCGCGGACGGCGGATGCGGATGTTCAACGTCTACGCCGCCGGAAACTTCATTGAGGCCGGAGAAGACACCCCGTACCTGCAGATCGGGGAAACCAAATACGGCAAGCCGATCATCGAACGGGTGGTGACCATGGACACCCCGCTGGTGGAAGCGGCGAAATGTGCGCTGGTCTCCTTCGACTCCACCATCAAAAGCAACCTGTCCGTCGCGCCGCCGCTGGATATGGTGATTGTGCCGATTGACAGCCTGAAGGCGCAGGTCCGCTGGCGGATCACGGAAGACGACCCGTACTTCCTTGATATCCGCCGCCGCTGGGGCGAAGGACTGCGTTCGCTGTTCGTTGATCTGCCCGACCCGGCTGCCGTTGTCGGCGGGCTTGAAAACGGGTCGTAACCATCCGCCTCACTGCGGGACAATCAACAGAAACGCCGTGCCGGGGACACTCCGGCACGGCGCTTTCCTGCTCTGTCCGTCCGCCCCTCAGGCTGCGGCCGGCAACGTCATCACCCGATCACAGACGCGGTCGAGCAGGGCCCGGTCATGACTGACCAGCAGCACGGCACAGCCCTGCTCCCGCGCGGCGGCGGTCAGAAGGCCAATGGTCTCCTGCTGGGTCAGAAGATCAAGCCGCGAGGTCGGCTCGTCGGCAAACAGGAACAGCGGTTTCAGCAACAACACCCTCAGCAGGGCAATCCGCTGTAACTCTCCGCCGGACACCTGCGACGGCAAGCGGTCAAGCAGCCCCTCTGTCAGGCCCAGCCGCAGCAGCAGGCGGGCAATCTCCGCCGGATCGCAGCCATGCAGACGCACCACATCCATCAGGGATGCCCGCAGGGTTACCTTCGGCGGAAAGGCCGCCGGAGGGTCCTGATACAGCTTCTGCCAGCGATGCGGGGCGGCGGCAGGGCGCTCTACCGTTCCGCTGTCAGGCGACAGAAGGCCAAGGCAAAGATCACCGAACGTACTTTTACCGCAGCCGCTGGGGCCGGACAGTCCCACGACCTCGCCCGCGGCCAGATGCAGCGACACGCCGGAAAACAGTCTCCGCCCACCCCGGACCTTTCCGACATCCCGCGCAATCAGCACCGGGGCACCGATCTGCCCCCCTCCGGCCTGACGGGGCCACCCTTCAGGATCAGCGGCCAGCAGGGCGCGGGTGAAGGCATGGCGAGGCCGGATCAGAACCTCTTCCGCGGCCCCCTGTTCCTGCACGGCCCCTTCCCGCATGACCAGCACCGTTCCGCCCAGAGCGCGCGCCACCGCCGGATCATGCGTGATGGTCAGCAGGGCGCCCCCCTCTTCCACATGCCGACGCAGCAGGGCGGTAATGCTGTCACGGCGGCTGATATCCAGCCCCTTTGTCGGTTCATCCGCGACCAGCACCGGGGCGTCGCCGGTATGGGCGGCGGCAAAAGCCACCCGTTGCGCCATACCGCCGGAAAGCTGCCCCGGCAGGCGGGTTTCAGCCGCCTCAACCTCCAGATGCCGCAGGGCAGCCCGCGCCCCCTGCCACGCCTGCGGACGGGGTTGCCCACCGACCAGCCAGCGGGTTTCCATCACCTGTGCCCCGGCCTGCATGGTCGGATCGAGTGCCAGCCATGGCTCCTGCGGTAAAACGGCAATCATCCTCCCCCACAGGGCACGCCGCTGTGCCGCCGTGCGGGTGAGCTGCTGGACACTATTGACCAGCACCTCCCCCTCTGCGACCAGACCCGATGGCAGGGCACCGATCAAGGCCTGCGCGAGAAGGGATTTTCCCGACCCGGTTTCCCCCAGCAGGGTGACGGCATGACCGGGCCGCAGGCTCAGACTGACCGGCTCAACCAGCTGGTCGGGCTGACCGGTCTGCGGGTTAACACCCCGGGAGCGGACCCGCAGGGCGCGAGCTTCAAGAGAGACAAATGTCATCGCGGATCCTTCCCCGCCAGCAGGGTCAGCGACAGCCCCAGCAGGGCCATCACCGCCACCGGCTGCAGTAACGCCCACGGCGCTTCATCGTAATAGGGCAACAGCTCCGTCATCATCAGCCCCAGCTCTGCCACCGGCGGGCGCAGACCGACACTGACAAAGCCCAGCGCCGCCGTTGCCATCACCGTTGCCGCCGCCCCAAAAGCCGCCAGCGTCAGCACCACCGGGGCCAGCTCCGGCCACAGATGGCGGCGGAACAACAAGACCGGCCCAAAGCCCAGCAACCGCGACGCCTGCACAGCAGGGGCCTGCCGCAACCGCCGGGTCTGGGCCCGGACCACACGGAAAAATTCCAGCCACAGCAGCAGGGCAATCCCGACATAAAGGGCGATAAAACTGCCCGGCGCGATTGCCAGCACCAGCAGCACCAGCAACAGCCCCGGCAGGGCAAACACCGCATCGGCCAGCAGCGACAGGCCCCGGTCAATCCAGCCGCCACACCACCCGGCCAGCACACCCAGCACCACGCCCGGCACCGCCGCCGTCACCACCCCAATCAGGGCCAGACCAAGCGACAGGCGCACGGCCGCCGCCAGACGCGCCAACAGACTGCGGCCTAAGTGATCGGTGCCCAGCGCCGTCACCCCGACCGACCAGTCAAAGTCGGGTGGGGTCAGCAACACCATCAGATCCTGCCGGGCCGGATCCAGCGGCCATATCAGCGGAACGCCCCAGCTAAAGGCCAGAAGGCTGAACAAAAGGAACACCCCGACCCACCGTTGCAGAGTCATGACGGCTCCCCCCGGGGGTCCAGCAGATGGCACACCACATCAATCACCGTATTCATCGCCACCACAAACAGGCCCATTGTCAGGGCTGCGCCCTGTATCATCGGGACATCGCGGGCAACAATGGCATGAACGAGCGCATGACCGATGCCCGGCCAGGCAAACAACGTCTCAATCACCACCATTCCTTCAACCAGCGCGACAAACTGCACCCCGAAGTAGGTCAGCACCGGAACTGCCGCATTCCGCAGACCATGCCGCCAGAACAGCAGACTGCCGCCTAACCCTTTGGTCCGCCCAAAACCGTAATAAGCGCTGCCACTGACGGTCATCACCGCATCACGGCTGACCCGCGCCGAGACCGCAGCCAGACACAGGGCCAGCGTCAGAGCTGGCAGAACAGCATGCGCAGGGGTGCCGTATCCGGCGGCAGGCAACAGCCGGGCCTGAACCGCCAGCACGAGGATCAGCACCGCACCAATGGCAAAGGGGGGAACCGACCGCATCAGCACCGCCACAAGCAGCAGGCCCCGATCAACCAGACGGCCGGGCCGCAACCCTGCCAGCACCCCCAGCGGCGGCCCGATCAACAGTGACAGACCGGCGGCCCAGGCTGCCAGCAGCACGGACTGACCAAACTGATGGGACAGTTCCTCCGCCACAGTCCGCCCTGTCACCAAAGACTGCCCCAGATCAAAGCGCAGCAGGTCCCAGATCCATGCCAGAAGGGCCAGCGGGGCCGGTTGATCGAGCCCCAGATCATGGCGGACAGCGTCGGCTGCCGTCGTGGAAACCCAGTCAAACCCATACCGCCCGGCGGCAATACGGTAGGCCATATCCCCCGGCAGAGCCCGGACCAGAATGAAGGTCAGCAGCCCGACCATCAGCGCCACCAACACCCCTTGCCCGACCCGGGCCAGCAGCAGACGGACCAGCGGTGACCCGATCAGCGGACCCATGACACCTCCGACAGGCGATAGCTGCGCTCGTACGGGTCCAACGTCAGGCCGGTTACCTGCTTCGACACCGCGACCGTCTGCTGGTACCAGCTGACCGGGATCACCGGCATCTCAGCCAGCAGGATCTTCGAAACGCTCTGCCGCAATCCCGGCAGGGCAGCGGTATCGGTGCCACGCTTCAGCGCGGTCAGGGCCTGTTCCATCGCCGGGGACGACCAGTTCATTGCCCCCCAGTCCCCGCCGCCGGGCCCAAAATCCTGCAGCGCGGTCACCAGCGGATCAGGCACCAGACCGAAAGACCGGGCCATCAGGGCCAGTTGCAGCGTGCCATCCCGGTGCCCGGCCGGCACATCACCGGAGTTGCCCACAGACACCGACACATCCACCCCAATCTCGCGCCACTGCGCCTGCAGGGCGGTGGCAATCACCGGCAATTCCGGCCGGTCGGGGAAAGTCCGCAGGGCCAGCTTCAGCGGCTGCCCGTCACGCACCAGCAGGCCGTCGCCCCCCCGGGTCCAGCCTGCTTCCGCGAGCAGGGCGGATGCCTGCGCCGGATCCGCCCGCAACGGCAGTCCATCCGCCAGCGTCCAGTCACCGGTCCCGGGCGGGAACATCTGCCCTGCGGCCGATCCCGGCTCACGCAGCAGCCCGGTGGCAATGTTGCCCCGGTCCACGGCCACAGCCAGCGCCCGCCGCACCCGGACATCCGACAGCACCGGATCCCCCGAGTTCACTTTCACCGACACCGTGCGCGGCAACGGCAAGGCCTGCACCGTGACCGCCGGATTGCGGCTCAGCCGCTGCCGGCTGGCCGGGTCAAGCGTATACACCACATCGGCGTCACCGCTTTCGGCCATCATCGCCCGGGTCTCACCGCGTCCGGCGGCCAGATAACTCAGCTTCTCCACGCCGGCCGGACGGCCCCAGTACCGGTCAAACCGGACAGCAGACAGCGACTGTGGCGGCTTCACCTCCTCCAGCCGGAACGGACCGGTCCCGATCACCTGCGTGACCGCCCCGTCTGCCGCATAGGATGCCGGGGCCAGGATCTGATTTGCCGTCCCCGCCAGAGTGGCCAGCAGAGGAGAAAACGGCTCCTTCAGCCGGATCACGACTGTCTGCGGGCCATCCGCAGCGATCGACTCCAGCGGGACCGATGCCAGTGGGCCGGGCTTGGCTGCGGCAATACGCAAGGCCTTCACCACAGCGTCAGCCGTCATCGGCGTGCCGTCATGGAACACAACACCCGCCCGCAGCGTCAGCGTCCAGGCCAATCCGGCGGCATCAGCCTGCCACCGCTCAGCCAGGCCGGGCGCCAACGCCCCGGCCCGGTCCGCGTCAACAAGCGTCTCAGCAATCTGCAGGCGGGTGAAGACATAGCCATGCCGCGCCGGATCCAGACTGCTCACTTCCCACGGGGCCACCACCGACAGAACGCCAGAGGCGGCATTTGCCTGTGCGTCCGGTACAGGCAAAACAGCCCCTATCCCCAGACACAGGGCCGAGGCACGCAGCAGGGTCATCGCGGACCAGCATCCACGGCGGGACGGAAGCAAACGCACAGCAGGATAAGTCATCAGGGGCCTCAGCGGGGACATCAGAATGAATCATACGTTATAACATAACATATTAAACGCAAGCCCGAAATGCGAACGCTTCGCATATCCTCACACCCAGCCCCTCAAGAGTAAACCTTAAGCATTAGTCATGAATTTGTAAAACACCCCTGCAAATTTAGCACTTCTGTTTATTCAAATTTACGTGCATACAGCCGTTTCCCCCCGTTCTACGCCATATACAGCTGTATGCCAGCAGCCAGAAGGCCGCCATGAGGACAGAATGACCACCGCATCCCCTGAGATCATCCCTCTTTCCCCCATACCGACAGCGACAACAGCCAGCACCCGCAGCCTGATGACCCGGATTCTTCAGGTTTTGTCCGCTGCCGTCCTGGTGGTTTTTGCTGCCTTTGCCATTTACGCCGACAGATATCAACGCGCAGCCATAGACGCCGATGTGCGGAAAGACCTTGAGGTCTCCGGGCAGGCCGTCGCCGCCACCCTGCAGACATGGCTTGATGCCCGCACCACGATGGCAACCGTCATTGCCAACGGGCTGGAGCAAACAGGCCCCGCCCGCGAGGATGTCAACCGGGTCCTGTCGATGCCCGGCCTGAAAAACTATTTTGATGCCGTCTATCTGGGCGAAGAGGACAGGCGGTTCATCCGCTGGCCGGACATCACTATGCCCGCAGACTTCGATCCCCGGACCCGCCCGTGGTATCTGCTGGCGATGAAAGAGAAGGCGGCGATCCTGACACCGCCGTTCATCCAGACGTCATCCGGCACACTGGTGATGACCGCAGCGGCCCCGGTCCTGCGGAATGGCAGGGCAACCGGCGTTGTCGCCGCCAACTTCCCTGTCGCCGTGCTGTCAAAAACGCTTGAGGATTTCACTCTGGGCGGTCGTGGCCGGGCTTTTCTGACCGACGGGACCGGAAAGATCCTCCTCCACCCCGACACCGCCCTGCAGAACAAAACTCTCGCCGACGCCTACCCCGACCAGACCCCGGTACTGACCACCACCGTGCAGGAGGCCCGCAACGGCAGCCGGGAAGATCTGGTCGAGCTGTTCCCGATTCATCTGCCGGGCGCCGTCTGGTACGTGGTTGCCGTCGTTGACAAGAAAGTCGTCTTCGCACCGCTGACCGACTACCGCCTGTCTGTGATTGCGGCCAGCATTGCCGCGGCCCTGCTGCTGGTGATGGTGATGCAGCAATCCCTGCTGCGGCTGGTGGCACGCCCCCTGCTGTCGATGACCGCCGCAATGAAGCGGCTGGCCGCCGGTCTTCTGGAGACGGACATCCCCTGCCTGTCCCGCCGAGACGAAATCGGGGCCATGGCCGCCGCAGTCGGTGTGTTCCGCCATAATGCGCAGGAACGGCACCGGCTGGAACAGGCGCAGCAGGCAGACCTTGCCGCCCGGGAACAAAGGGCAGCCGCGCTGGAAGGCCTGTTGCTGGATTTTGACCGGGAAATGGTCCACGTGCTGGAGACCGTCACCTCTGCCGCGACGGAACTGGAAGCCACCGCCCGGGTTCTCTCCGGCACGGCGGAACGGTCGGCGGAAGACGCGACAACAGCAGCAGCCGCGACGGAACAGGCATCGGTCAACGTCCGCAGCGTCGCCGGGGCCGCTGATGCGCTGGCGGCTTCCATTGCCCATATCGCGGAACGGGCGGGCCGGTCACAGGCCGTTGCCGCCACGGCGCGGGAGACCGCCCGGCAGACGGAAGAGACCGTACGCTCTCTGGTCGAGGCAACCACCCGGATCAGCGAAATCGTCAGCCTGATCAACGATGTCGCCAGTCAGACCAATCTGCTGGCCCTGAATGCGACCATCGAGGCCGCCCGCGCCGGGGAAGCTGGCAAGGGCTTCAACGTCGTCGCGAACGAAGTGAAAAATCTGGCGAATCAGACCGCCCGGGCGACCGGTGAAATTGCGGCCCAGACAGGGGCGATTCAGCAGATCTCGGCGCAGGTTGCCGTTGCTATCGGCACCATCGTCACGGTGATCGGGGACGTCGGCACCCTGAGCGATGACATCTCCGGCACGGTGGACCAGCAAAGTCACGCCACCCGGGAAATCGCCCGCAATGTCAGTGAAGCGGCACAGGGGACGCAGGATGTTGCCCGCAGCGTGACCAGCGTGACCGCCGGGGCGCAGGAGACCGGGCACAGCGCCACACAGCTTCTTGCCGCTGCCGCCGAGCTGGCGCGTCAGTCAGAGCAGATGCGTGGCGAGGTCAGCGCATTCTTTGACCGGATCCGCGCCCTGTAATGCATCAGCCTGCCCCGGACACAGATCCGTGTCCGGGGCGGGCTGAGGACCCCCGTCAGGCCGACCGCATATCGCGCACCAGCGTTTCCACCGCCGCCGACAGATCATGCGACTGCTGCCGCAGCATCAGCGAGGAGTCGCTGACCGCCATCGCCGCCTCTCCCGTCCGCTCCGACGCCTGATTCAGCACGGTCATATCCTCGTGCAGAGAGACAAAGGTGCGGGCAATCAGCTGCATGCTTTCGGCGATTTCATGGGTGGCCCCATCCTGTTGCTCCACCGAGGCAGCGATGGAGCCAGAGATGGTATCCACCCGGGTGACGATCTCAGACAGGGTTGACACCGCTGCGGTGGTGGCGGTGGCAAACTGCTGCACAACATCAATCTGGGTGGCGATCTCGGCGGTCGCCCGGGCGGTCTGTGTCGCCAGACTTTTCACCTCATTGGCAACCACGGCGAACCCCTTTCCGGCTTCCCCGGCGCGGGCAGCCTCGATGGTGGCATTCAGGGCCAGAAGGTTGGTCTGGGCGTTGATGGCGGCAATCAGTTCCACCACCTGCCCGATCCGCCCGGCAGCCTCGGCAAGCCCCTGCATTTCCCGCACCGTTTCCGCCGCTTTGCGGGTGCCCTCGTGGGCAAGAGAAGCGGCCTGCTGCACCCGGCTGGCAATTTCCCGGGTCGAGGCGGACAGTTCTTCCGCCGCCGCTGACACCGTCTGAACCGACGCCTGTGACTGGTCAGACAGGGCAACCACATTGCCGGACCGCTCAGAGGCATCTTCCGCTGACCGGGTCAGATCTGCCGCCACGGTGTTGACACTGCTGGCCGCATCGGCAACGCCATTGGCAATCCCCTGCACCCGGGCCTCGAAGGTTGCCGCCATCTGCAGCTGCTGCTGGCGGCGTTCTTCATCCTGCCGGGCCTGCAGGGCCTGCTTCTCAGCTTCCAGCTCGCGGGCCTTAATCCCCTGCAGGCGCAGAACCTCGACCGCACGGGCCATCACGCCGATCTCGTCACCACGCCGCTGCCCATGTACGGGATGGTCATAGTTCTGGGCCGCCATCTGCTGCAGATCATCGGCCAGCCGCCGGACCGGCAGGGTGATCGACCGAGACAGAACGATCGAAAAGCCCCCGGCCACCAGCAGCAACCCCAGCGACACCGCCCCGAATTTCAGCGCAAAAATCCGCACCGCATCATAAACGTCATCGACATAAACCCCCGAGCCGACGAACACTTCAAGCTCCGGGAAGCCCTGAATCCACGAAATTTTGTCGGCCACAACCTTCCGCCCCGGATGCAGGAAGACATAGTTGACCTCCCCCGCCCCGGCAGACTTCGCCAGCGCGATCATCTCACGGAACAGATACTTTCCATTGGGATCCTGATAGTCCAGCATGCGGCCACCGACCTTGGACGGATCCGCGCCGACCGCCTGTGCGACGCCATCATAGTCATAGACAAACACATAATCCTGACGTCCGTTCGCCCAGGCACCGTGCACATAGCCGCGCAGATCGGTCAGGACCGCCGCCCTGTCAACGGTACCGTTGACGGTATGTTTCCGGATCAGGTCTCTGGTCAGATTACCAGCCATTTCGACCACGGTACGGACCAGCGCCTGCCGTTCCGCCATCTGGGTACGGTAGTCCATCCACACGGCAAAACCGCCCAGAACAAACATAGAGACGGCAAAGAGAACCAGACTGGCGGATACGCGTGTGGCGATCCGCAGGTTGGACAGCTGCATTGTTTCCCCCTGTACGGAGTTGGCTTGACCCGCCCCCTGCATCCGATGCAGGTCCGACAGATGTTGAAGCGTTGATCCGTCACACCCGGACAGCCTGATTGACCCGCAGGGTTATCCCTGTCGGCGGCAGCCGGTCTTATACACCCGTGTTGTCCCGATCGCTTTTTCAGACAGGCCACAGCCCCGCATCTGCGGGTGGCTATGCGGCAAAAGACCGTCCTCCCGGTTTCCCGGGCCGGTTTCTTCCGCCTGCTGTCAGGCTGGCATTCTGCCCCTGTTTTTCTGCTCCGCACACCGGCCCGGTCATGACCCCGGAACCCGCCTGTGCCAGCGGGCACCGCGCCACAGACCTTGCGGTCAGCGGCGGGGACGGTACGTACAGATCAGAAACCCCTGTATCCGATATGGACACTGATATCGTGCCCGACTGTTACAGGTAAAACCAATTCAAATTTACTATATCACCATTAAGGGTAAAACCGGCAACTGGAGGCATTCTAAAGAGTTACACCGCCGGAAGGCCTGCCGGGGCGTCGTCCGGGGCGCGCTGCGGCAACCGCACAATCGCCTCTGTCCCCTGATCCGGGGCACTCAGCAGTGTCAGGGTACCGCCATGCAGTTCCACGAAGGCTTTCGACAGCGGCAAGCCCAGCCCGGTCCCCTCGAAGCGCCGGGCCAGCCGGTTATCAACCTGCCGGAACGGCGTCAGGGCCACCGGAATATCTTCCGGCCTCATCCCGATCCCCGTATCCCGGACCGACAGGCACAGATCCCCGACGGCCTCGTCCTGCCAGAGCCGCAGAGAGACGACCCCTCCTTCGGGGGTAAATTTCACCGCATTGCCCAGAAGGTTGACCAGAACCTGCTTCAGACGGCGGCCTTCTCCCCAGTATGGAGGCAGACCGACGGCAATCTCCCGCTCCAGCCGGACCCCGGCTGACAGCGCCCGGACCGAAATCAGCCGCAGGGCACTGTCGGCGATCTGTGCCAGATCGACACTCTCCGGCTGCAACACCATCATCCCGACATCAATCCGGGACACATCGAGAATATCATTGATGACATCCAGCAGATGCCGGCCACTGTCCATGATATCCTGCGCATACTCTCCATACTGCGGCGGCTGGACCGGACCAAACAGGCCGGAGCGGATGACATCGGAGAACCCGATAATGGCGTTCAGCGGCGTCCGCAGCTCGTGCCCGATATTGGCGAGGAACTCGGTCTTGGAGCGGCTGGCCAGCTCAGCCTGTTCCTTCGCCTCCCGCAGCTCCTGCAAAGCGGCATGGTAGGCTGTCGTATCTCCGACCGACCCGGCCATGCGCCAGGCGCGGCCATTGCCGTCACGCAGGGCCAGACCGCGGTGACGGACCCAGCGCTCCCGGCCATCGAGATTGCCGATCAGCCGGTATTCACAGGAAAAATAGGGCTCCTCACCACGGAGATGCCGGATCATCTGGTCCCGGAAATACGGGCGGTCATCCGCATGGATCACCGATGGCCAGTCACCGGCACAGGGGATCCGGCTGACATCCACCCCCAGAAGATCACGGGCATGGGGACTGAAATACACCCGGTCACTCAGGATATCCCAGTCCCAGATCGCCTCGTTGGTGCCGCCAACCGCCAGGGCATAGCGGGCCTCGCTGGCGCGCAGGGCCCGTTCCGCCCGCTGGCGCTCACTGATATCACGCACCACCACGGTGTACAGAACCTGTCCGCCAACCTGCACCCCGGACACCGACAGCTCCACCGGGAACGTGGTTCCGGTGGAACGCCGCCCCATGGTTTCCTCAATCACACCGGCCATCCAGTCACCGCTGCCGATCGGAATACCGTCAACCAGATCAGAGAGCGACCGCCCCGCAACCTCTGCCGAGGCATAGCCGAACATCTGCTCCGCCGCGCGGTTCAGATGCTCAATCCGTCCGGATTCATCGGTGGTGACAATCCCGTCAACCACGGCCTCCATGATGGTTTCCAGCCGCTGCTGGCGTTGCAGGGCCGCTTCATGGGCCTGCCGTTCCGCCGTCAGGTCCCGCCCGACCAGCATCACCCCGCACCGCGATCCGTCATGAAACGGCACCCCGGCCAGCTCGACATATGCGGTATCCCCCGTCGGGCGCAGCACCGGCACTGTCACCCAGGTAACCCCGGCGGTCAGGGCGGCAAGCTGGGCGGCATCGGATTCCAGCCCATCCCGCTCTCGGTCTTCGGTCAGGGTCTTCACCACCGGAACCGACTGCGGATCGGTAAAGTCGGTCAGCGGATAGCCCAGAACACTGCCCTCCGTCCGGCCCAGAATCGCCAGACCCGCCGGATTGATGTACCGCAGAAAGCCGCCGACCGTGACCGCGATCAGGTTCGGGGAAACCTCGGCCAGCTGCCGGTAGCGCACCTCACTCTGGGCCACGGCACGCTCTGCCCGGCGGCGCAGGGTGATGTCGGACAGGATCATCACTGTCTCACCCCTGGGGGTTCTGCCTTCCCGGATGGCCAGAACCCGCCCGTCGGTCAGCCGGACCTCCAGCACACCCCGCGGATTGCGATGGGCGAGAATACGGGCCTCCATCCACGTCTGCGCAGATTTTCCCTCAAGATCCACCAGACCTGAATCCAGAACCGCCTGCATGATCTCGCGGAAACCGGCACCGGGCCGGATCCATGCCTCGACCCGCTTCAGTAACCTGCGGTACGGGCGGTTGCTGACCACAAGACGGTCCTGCCCGTCAAACAGGGCGAACCCGTCATTCATCACCTCAATCGCCTGCAGCAGCCGGTCTTCCTGCGTGCGGGCGTGCTGACGCACTTCGTTCAGGGTCTGGCTGATATCGGACCGGGGCACCGGGGGATGCAGAGTCAGCAGGCAGGACCCATCCGGGCCGGGCCGATACCGCAGGGTCACACCGGTCACATCAGCGGCACCGATAGCCAGCAGCCCATCCCGGACCGGGGGTGGCAAGGCGGCCAGCCGCTGAGACAGGGGGGCGGCAAGGGGGACCGGGGGCAAACCGCCCTGCGCCCACAGCCCATCGGTCCGGGATGATGCCGCCAGCAATGCCCCGTCAGGCGTAAAGGCAAGCGCCGCACCGGCAGGGGCTGCAGCCGACTCCAGCAGGACCGCGATCAGATCGCCGGAAACAGAAGGCACAGCGGCCGGTGCCTCAGGCAGACTGTCCGATGTCATCATCCCATCCGGGTTCGTGCAATTGTCACGCCACAGAAACGCTCCGGGCCTCCTGCGCCGGACAGATCAGCACACTTTCCCCGGGCATTGAAGCAAAAAGCAGAGTCTTCGCAGCACGGAAACCTGCGACGGACATCAACTGCGCCTTGCCGCCCGGACCGGTCTTGATATAGTCCCTGTTCCGGAAGGTGAATTCACGGCCCTGCCGCCATCCGCCTCCGCAACAGCGGTATATTCTGATACGTATGCTTTAAGGGAAGATGACCCGGGTGTCTGCAGACACCCGGAGGGAGAGCGTTCCGCCCGGCCCCGGCTGACGGCTTTGAGAGACCGGACCGGCCACTGTGGCGGAAGACAAGGGGATAGAAAGAGGTTCGGGCATGACCAATACGTCACAGTCGCGCAAGACCTATACCGCCGAACTCCAGAGGCTGCATAAGCTGGGGCTGGAAAGTGGCGGTGACGGACAGGGCCTGCGGGGGGATCCGCGCGTCCTGAACGAAGTTGAGGCCCTGCGGGATGAAGTCCGGGTCCTGTCGCACCTGCTGCGCAATCACGTCCTTCCGCCGGAAGAGACCCCGCAGGCAGAGGAAGAGACGAAAGACCCGCTGCTGGTGGAATACGAACGCCAGCGGGCCGAGGTCCGGGTGCTGAAAATGGAGCTGCGCGCCCTCGCCAATTCGATTCAGGAAACCAAGCGCGAAATTGCCCATCTGCGGGCCCGGGACGCCGACCGGCTGGAAGTGGTCGCCGGTGAACTGGATGCCGTCGTCGGGGCGACCGAAAACGCCACGCACGGTATTCTGGAAGCTGCGGAAAAGATTGACACCATCGCCCACGCCCTGCGGGCCAGCGTCGATGTGTATGTCCGGCAGCAGGCCGAAGAGCTGAGCGACCACATCATGTCAATCTACGAACACAGCAACTTCCAGGACATCACCGGCCAGCGCATCACCAAGGTGGTCAATACCCTGAAGTTTGTCGAAGACCGCGTGGACCGGATGATCAGCATCTGGGGTCAGGAGACCTTCCAGGAGCTGATTTCCGAACTGCCGGACGAATTCGCGCAGGACGACGAACGCCGCCTGCTGAATGGCCCGCAGCTGGAAAACAACGGCATCTCGCAGGACGAAATCGACAAACTGTTCGGATAATCCGCCTGTCCCTGCCAGACCTTTCCCCGACAGCCCCGCCCAAAAGCGGGGCTGTCGGCATCTGGGGGCACGCCCCGGCAGAAATAGACCATCCGCAGGTTGGTGATACCGACACGCCCCGGCCTGTGGTATACTGATCCTCAGGTAACAGGCTCCGGACCATGGAGCAGACCCGCCCCCCAGAGGGGGCACCGGGACACCCCCGGAGGTCACAACGACCGCCCATGGCCTGCACGACAGACACTGCCGCCACCCCGGTACAGGCGACAGGGAGCCACAGTCGCGGGAGGGACCCATGACCACCCTTCATTCTGCCATGCAGGCCCTGATGATGGCATCCGGCACCCCGGCGGACGGCGCATTGCACCGCCCGCCCAAGCCGGTCATCTCCATCTCCCGCGATCACGGTGCCCTTGGACGTCAGATCGCCGTTGCCCTGTCGAAACGGCTGGATCTGCCGGTTTATGACCGCGAAATCCTCGACCACATCGCAAAGCGGCTGGAAACCGACCCCGCCACCCTGAAGCAGCTGGATGAATCCAATGCCCGGGCCCGGGATATGTGGCTGATGCGTCTGTTCACCGGCAAAGACCTGTCGGAAGACGCCTACCGCCGGTGTCTCGTTGATGTGGTGCTGAGTCTGGCCCGCGTCGGTGGCATCATTCTTGGCCGGGGATCGAACGTCATCCTGTCCACCTCCTGCGCCCTGCGGCTGCGGATCACCGCATCGCCCGATGTCTGTGCTCGCCGGGTCGCGGCGCGGTATTCCCTGTCGATGGACGAGGCCCGGGTCCAGATTGAGGCCATCAACCACAATCGTGGTCGCTTTGTGTGGGAACTGTTCCATGCCCGCAACAGCGATGCCTCGACCTTTGACATGATCCTGAACACGGACCGCCTTGATGACCCCGAGCGGGCGGTGGAATGCATCGCCGCCGCCTACAATGCCCTTGCAGACACCTCCTCCGCCCGCCTGAAAGGCGGATGAAGCACAGACCGGGGCTCTCATTTTCATTCCGTAACGATATCCCGTTTCTCCGGGGCCGGATCTCACCATCCGGCCCCGGTCCGTCTGATACCGCCCCTGTGACCGGAACCGGAACAACCGGAAAAAATTGGGTCTCTGCTGTGTCTTACCGGAAAGTTCCTGTTCGCCATCCCGGCGAAGCATGGCATCCTTTTTCAGGTAGGAACAAATCCCGCCCGAAGGCGTTCTCAGCGGAAGTGGACACCGGTTTTACGGCTGAAAGCGCTCTGACGTCCGATCGTTGCAAAAGAGAATTTGCCGGTTTGCCGAGGTCCACGTAACCGGAAAATGCTCCAGCCCCCGGAGTGTGCCCGCCGCAATGCCGCCGCCCGACACACCCTTACCCGCCCCTTGTCCCTTGCCGCCGGAGGGGACCCCTACCGTCAGCTCCCCTGCCGGACTGCGGTGGCTGATGTGGGTGCGGCTGTGGCTGTGGTCGCTGTGCGCGGCCCTTCTGATCATGGTTGCCCTTGGCGGAGCCACCCGGCTGACGGAGTCCGGCCTGTCGATGGTGGAATGGAAGCCCCTGACCGTTCTGCCCCCCCTGACGGAACCGCAGTGGATGGCCGACTTTGAGAAATACCGGCTGAGCCCGGAATACAGGCATCGCACCACCGGGATGACCCTTCAGGAATACAAAGGCATTTTCTGGCTGGAATACATCCATCGCCTGTGGGGCCGGGCAATCGGTGTTCTGGTTCTATGCCCGCTGCTGCTGCTGACCCTGCGCCGCAGCCTTGCCCCGCCGCTGATCCAGCGGATGGGGGTGTTGTTCCTGCTCGGCGGAGCACAGGGGGGACTCGGCTGGCTGATGGTGGCCAGCGGTCTGGTGGACCGGCCCGATGTCAGCCATTACCGGCTGGCGGCACACTTCCTGATGGCAGTCCTTGTCTATGGCCTGCTGCTGCACACCGCCCTGACCCTGACCCACACGACGGAAGGACGCGTCAGCCTGATCCCGGCACGCCGCCCCCATCCGGCCGCCGTGGCCCTGACAGCGCTGACCGCCCTGACCCTGACCTGGGGGGCCTTTACCGCCGGGCTGGATGCCGGACTGTTTTACAATACCTTCCCCCTGATGGGGGATGCACTGCTGCCGCCGGACCTGTCCGCCGCCGCCCTGTGGCCCCCCGGCCCGGTGCTGACCCTGCTGGTCAGTGATCCGGCAACCGTCCAGTTCACCCACCGCGCTCTTGCCATCCTGACCGTCGCAGCCCTGCTCACCGGCTGGCTGCTGGTGTGGCGCCGCCATCGCCGCGCATCCGTGCGGCAGGCCGGGCTGGCAACCGCAGCGGCCGGGCTGGGTCAGGCCGGGTTGGGCATCGTCACCCTGCTGCAGGCCGTCCCTGTCCCGCTGGGGGTGGCCCATCAAAGTGGCGGCATGCTGACTGTCACGCTTCTTATCATCCTGCTTCACTGCTCGGGCCGGCCGGGCCAGACACCTGCGACCCAGGGGGAACCGTCATGATCATCCAGCGGATGCGCCGTCTGGTGCCGGTGACCCTGCTGACGCTGTCAGCCCTGCTGGGCATCCTCGCCCTGCTGGCGCAATGGCAATGGGCCCAGCAGGTCCGCAGCGCGGTTGGCCGGTATGGCGAGGCCATCGCCCACACGGCGGTCTCGCGGCTGTCTTCAACCGGCGACACGCTGGTCAGCACGGCCCTGAAGACTGTCCCGCGCGGTGCCGATGGGTATCCCACCACCCTGCCGCCGGATCTGCTGGCAGAGACCCTGCGCCAGCTGACCCGCCCCCCGGTCCTGCTGGACATCACGGACGCCGCCCTGCTGCTGCCGGACGGCAGCGTCGGCGCGGCCACCCTGCCCGGGCGCACCGGCCAGCGTGAACCGCGGATCGACCTGCTGGAGCGGGCCCTGTCCGGAAGTATCATTGCTGACCTGCCGGACCGAAGCCCGCTGCTGCTCTCTCCCGCCGCCGGGGGCACCCCTTCGGTTCTGGTGATGATCCCGCTGACCAGCAACGGACGGACGGTCGCCGTCCTGTCCCTGACCCTGACCGCACCGGCCCTCGCGCCACTGATGGAAAGCTTCGGCCCCGGCTCCCGCGTCAGCCTGTTCCTGATGCTTGGCACCCTGTGCCTGCTGGCAGCGGCGTTTTCCCTGCGGAAACGGGGGCCGGTCTCCTCAGCGGCGGTCCGGGCCGCTGAACCGAGGACCCTGCCGGACCCAGCCTCCCCGGCGACCCTGAGCGGCCTGACCCCACCCCTGTCGCCGTGGGATCTGCTCGACACCCAGCCGACGTTACAGGCCGTTGTTGACGGCGGGGGAGCCTGCCTGTGGGCCAATGCCGCCTACCGGCGCTTCCTGTCCCCGTCCTCGGGAGACGACAGCACGGCACGCTGGCCGGTGCTGCTGCATGACCACTTCCCCGGCAACGCCAGTGCGGTCAGCCGGTGTCTGGCTCTGGCGCAGGGCGGCAAGCCCGCCACCGTCGAGCTGACCGACAGCCACTCTGGGACACCCCGCCATCTGCGGCTGGAGCTGACCCCCTTGCCCCCTGCCGACGGTCTGCCGCCGGGAGCGCGCCACCATCTTCTGGTTTCCGATCTTTCAGTACTGCGGCAGATGGAAACGGATCTGCGGGCCGCCCGGGACCGGATGGAGCTTGAGGTCGCCAGCCGGACCGACCAGTTGCGTGACAGCGAGCAGCGGTTCCGTGATCTGGCCACGGCGACCTCCGACTGGTTCTGGGAGTCGGACGAAAATCATCGCCTGTCGTGGTTCTCAGTCCGCGAAGCCCCGGCCGATGCCTTCACCCCTCACATGACGCTGGGACAGACCCGGGTGGAAATCATGGCCGCCGCCGGAAATCCGCCGGATCTGATCGCCGGTCACCTGACAACGCTGGAAAACCAGAGACCCTTCCGTGACCTGACGTTCTTCCTGTTCGACCCGACCAACCGCCGCCGCTGGATCCGTACCAGCGGCAGGCCGTTTTACAGCGATACCGGGCACTTTCTCGGCTATCGCGGCATCGCGATTGAAATCACGGAGCAGGAAGAGAGCAAACTGCGGGCCTCGGCGGCGGAAAACCGCCTGCTGACCGCAATCGACAGCATTTCCGAAGGTTTTCTGCTGTGGGGCGAGGATGACCGGCTGATCCTGCATAACCGTGCGCTGCTGGATCTGTTCCCATTCCTGACCGATCAGTGTCATCCCGGCCTGCCCTATACCGATTTTCTGCAACACCTCAGCGCCGCGCTGCTGCCCGAGACGGATGAATTCTCGCTGACCGAACGCAGCGCGCTGGAAAGCCGCTGGCTGTCACAACACGCGACCGACGGGTTGATCGTGCGCGAACTCTCCTTCCCGGATGAAGCCGCCGTACTCGCCACCGAACGCCGCACCCATGATGGCCTGACCGTCAGCGTTTACACCGACATCACCGAGCGGAAACAGGCGGAAATGGCCCTGTCCGCCTCGGAAGCCGATCTGCGGACCCTGCACCGCATCACCAGCGCCCCCAACCGGGGCATGGATGAAAAACTGGCGGCGCTGCTCCGCTTCGGGAACCAGCGCTTTGGCATGACCATCGCCTTCCTGATGCGGGTCGAGGGCGAGATGGCGGTGTTTGATGAAGTGATGGCCCCGGCCGGATCACTGGCCCGGGGCATGGCGGTGCCGATGGCCGATACCCTGTGCCAGTATGCGGTGGAGACACTGGAACCGATTGCCGTGCCGGATACGCAGGATCCGTTCTGGCAGGCCCAGATGCCACCCTGCCCCAGCCCGTCTGACGGCATCCCCCTGCAGATCGGCAGCTACATCGGGATGCGGGTGATGGTCCGCAACACGGTCCACGGCGTCCTTGGTTTCTGTGCCGAAACAGCGCGTGACCGGCCTTTTTCCGCCACCGATGCCGAGATCATCAAACTGATGGCCCTGTGGACCGGCGCGGAACTGGCCCACTGGCAGGTGGAAACCGAACTGCGGACCGCCCGCGACCATGCCGATGCCGCCAACCGGACCAAATCCGAATTCCTCGCCAACATGAGTCATGAACTGCGAACCCCGCTGAACGCCATCATCGGCTTCTCTGAAGTGATGGCCAGCGAGATGTTCGGCCCGGTCGGCAGCCCCAAATACAAGGATTATGCAGGCAGCATCCACGAATCAGGCCGCCATCTGCTGGATATCATCAACGACATCCTTGATGTCTCAAAAATCGAAGCCGGACAGCTGGTGCTGAGTGAGGAGGATGTCGATCTGGGCGATCTGCTACAGGCTTCGCTGCGGCTGGTGCGGGAACGGGCTGCTACCGGATCGGTCACTATCGTCGCGGTCTGCCCGCCGGGCCTGCCGGTGCTGCGGGCAGATCTGCGGCGGCTGAAACAGGTACTGCTGAATCTGCTGTCCAATGCCATCAAGTTCACCTTGCCCGGCGGATCAGTCACCACGGCGGTGGACTGGAAACCCGGCGATGGCCTGTCCCTCCGGGTCACCGATACCGGCATCGGCATGACCGAGGAAGAGATCGCCATTGCCATGACCCCCTTCCGGCAGGTTGACAGCGGACTGGCCCGGCGGCAGGAGGGAACCGGCCTTGGCCTGCCCCTGACCAAGGCCCTTGTCGCCCTGCATGACGGTGTGCTGTCGGTCCACAGCACACCGGGACAGGGTACCACGGTGACCGTCTGGTTCCCCGAATCGCGACTGATCAGCCCGCCTCAGGGGCAGGAGCAGGACAGCCCTGCATAAGATTTAATAATACAAAGCATTCGGAGAGTTTTGTCGAAATCCCTTGGAAGTCCGGGCATAGTGACAGTTCCCCCTGACTGCCCCATCCGGCCCTGCCGGGTGACCCGCCGGAGCATTCCGCCATGACCACGCCTGCCGCGTCTCCCCGCGCCGCATCCCGTTCTTTTCTTGTCGTCCTGCTGTGCGGCGCCCTGCTGGTCAGTCTGGCCATGGGTGTCCGTCAGAGCTTCGGGCTGATTATCGGTCCGCTGTCGGCACAGAATGCCTGGCCGGTCGCCACATTTTCCTTTGCCCTTGCCATTCAGAACCTGCTGTGGGGCGCGGCCCAACCCTTTGCCTCTGCCCTCGCGGAGCGCTGGGGCGCTCACCGGGTGGCAATTCTCGGCGGCATCACCTATGCCGTTGGTCTGGGGCTGACCGCGTGGGCCAACACTGCGGGCGGCGCCTTTGCCGGAACCGGCATTCTGATCGGTCTGGCCCTGTCCGGCACCACCTTCGGCACCGTGCTGGGGGTGATCGGGCGGGCCGCCCCGCCGGAAAAACGCTCGATGGCCCTTGGTATCGCCAGTGCCGGCGGCTCCTTCGGGCAGATGGCGGTGATTCCGGTGGCATCGGGGCTGATTGCCTCGGTCGGGGTGGTGCAGGCCATGCTGGTGCTTGCCGTGATCGCCCTGCTGATGGTGCCGCTGGCGCTGGCGCTGGTTGAACCATCCCTGAATCATCCGCAGGCCGGACCGACCCAGTCGATGGGGGCGGTCATCAAAGACGCGTGGAATGACCGCAGCTTCCAGCTGCTGTCACTCGGCTTTTTTGTCTGCGGCTTTCAGGTGGCGTTTGTCGGCGTACACCTGCCGAACTATCTGGCCCTGTGCCATATGCCCGCCGCTCTGGGGGCCACCGCCCTGATGATCATCGGCGGCTTTAACATCATCGGCAGCTGGGGATGCGGTGTTCTGGGGCAAAGCCGCCGTCCGCGCAAGATCCTCAGCCTGATCTATCTGCTGCGCGGTATTGCCGTAGCGCTGTTCATCACCCTGCCGACCACAGAAGTCAGCGTGATCCTGTTTGCAGCCACCATGGGGCTGCTGTGGCTGGGCACCGTACCGCTGACCAGCCAGATCATCGCCACCCTGTACGGCACCCGTTACATGGGCACCCTGTTCGGGATTGTCTTCTTCAGTCACCAGATCGGCTCTTTCACCGGGGTATGGGCCGGTGGGCTGCTGTTTGATGCTACCGGGTCCTATGACCTGGTCTGGTGGGGATCAATCGCACTCGGGGTTGTCGCCGCCTTCCTGCATCTGCCGATCGCCGATGCACGGCAGGAACAGGCTGCCACCGCCTGACCATACCCGCCCTAGCAAAGACAACGGGGGGAGGCCGTCGCCTCCCCCCGTTTTGCTTTCATGAAAACCGCTGCCGCATCCACACCGCCACCCCAGCCCCGGCCAGCGAAAACAGCAGGGTGGTCAGCGCTACGGCATTCCAGCCGCCGTGCTGCCACAGCCAGCCTGCCCCGGTGCCGGAAATCCCGGCCCCCATGTAATAAAACAGCAGGTACAGCGACGCGGCATGCCCTTTATGGGTGGGGGAGCAACGCCCGACGCAGCTGCTGACCACCGAATGGCCGATGAAAAACCCGGCGGTAATCAGCACAATGCCGGTGACGGTCAGGGGCAGCGACTCCGGCAGGGTCAGCAGGGCCCCGCCCCCCATCATCGCGAAGCTGATCAGCAGGGTCGGCATCACCCCCAGCCGGGCCGTCACCTGACCGGACAGCGAGGACGAAAACACCCCGAAGATATACGCCAGAAACACCAGCCCGATCTCACGCGGCCCCAGCCCGAAAGGGGCACCGCTGAGACGGAATGTGCTGTAGTTAAACACCGATACAAACACACTGGTCAGCACAAACCCGAGGAAATACAGACCCCGCAGCGACGGGTCTTTCAGCCGCCCGGCCCAAAGCCCCAGATGCACCGGCAGCCCGGCCCCCCGGGTCGGGGTGAAATTGCGCGACGGCGGCAGCAGCACCCAGAACGCCAGCGACGACAGAATGCAGAACACGCCGATCACGCCCAGCGCCTGATGCCAGCTCATCACCATCGTCAGCTGCGCCAGCCCGACCCGCCCGATCATCGCGCCCAGCGCCGTCCCGCCGACATAGACCCCCATCGCCTTGCCCAGACGGGCCGGATCAATCTCTTCGCCCAGATAGGCCATGGCCACAGCGGGCACACCGCCCAGCACAAAGCCTTCAAGGGCCCGGATCACCAGCAGCAGCGGCCAGTCTGTCACCAGCGCCAGCGCGGTGTTCAGCACAGACGCCAGCAGCATCGACGCAAACATCAATCCCCGCCGCCCCAGCGCCTGCGACACCACGCTGGACGCCATGATCGCCAGCGCCAGAAAACTGGTCGACAGGGACAGGGCAAGGGAACTCTGGGCCGCGCTGACCTGAAACTCAGCCGCAATATCCGGCAGAACCGGCTGCACACAGTACAGGGTGGCAAAGGTGGAAAATCCAGCGCAGAACATCGCCACCAGTGTCCGCCCGAAGGAAGCGGAGGGCGGGGACAGGGCCTGAGACGTCTGGGGAGCTGGGGCCGTCATCGTTGCCATAATCTGAAGACTCGTTTTGTACCGGGGACCGCCCGGTCAGAAGGAAAACCGGCTGGTCTCTCCGGTGTATACCGCATCAGCGAATGCGTCTAATATATGGAACTGGCAATCATCATCTGTTTTGGAGATGGCGGTGGATCTGCGCCACATCCGTTATTTTCTTGCGGTGGCAGAAGAGCGTAACTTCACCCGCGCCGCAGAACGCATGGGCATCGGGCAGCCGCCCCTCAGTACCCAGATCCGGGATCTGGAAGAAGAGATCGGCGCCCGGCTGTTCTACCGTCTGCCACACGGCGCAGACCTGACCGATGCCGGAAAAGCCTTCCATGATCTGGTCCGGACCCTGCCCGACCGGGTGGCTGAAGCAACCGAGGCCGCCCGCCGTGCTGCCCGTGGCGAAACCGGGCAACTCCGTCTGGGCTTTACCGGCACCGCCGCCCTGAACCCGATCACCACCGGCACCATCCGCACCTACCGACGGGCCTGCCCGGGGGTTGACCTGCGGGTACAGGAGCAGAACTCGATGGTGTTGCTCGATCAGATCAGATCCGGCGATCTTGATATCGCCATCATCCGCGCGAACGGCGGCGATGCCCCCGACCTGAAGCTTGACCTGCTGTATGCCGAACCCCTGGTCGCCGCCCTGCCGGACACCACCCCGACCGAGGGTGAAGACGGACCACTGGACCTGACCAGCCTGCGGGATCAGCCCATCATCCTGACCCCGCCGACAGTGGGGGAAAGTCTGCGCAAGGCAGCACTGGATGCCTGCGCCGCCGCCGGGTTCACCGCATCCCTCGGGCAACCAGCCCCGCAGATTGCATCCATTCTGTCTCTGGTGGCGGCCGAACTGGGTTTCTCGCTGGTCCCGGCTTCGGTGGAACAGCTGCGGGTGTCCGGGGTCCGCTACCGTCGCCTGACCGCACCGGAACCGACGATCGGGCTGGCCGTGGTGATCCCGGCCCACAACCCCGCCGTCACCGCCATCACCTTCCGCCGGATTGCCCTCGACACCGCCCGCGCTCAGGCCTGCTGACTACGTCAGATCTGCAAATGCCCGGGCCAGAAAATCAATCAACAACCGCTGTGCGGGCGGCATCTGGCGGCGGCTGGTATACAGGGCCTGTATCGCCAGCGTTTCCGGTTGATAATCCGGCAACACCGCCACCAATGCACCGCTGGCGATCAGGTCGCTGCTGACAAAGGTCGGCAGCATGGCAATACCGGCACCGCCCAGCGCCGCCTTCAGCACCGAAAGAGAATCATTGGTGCTGAACCCGCCGGAAACCGCCACCTCCTCCATCCCCTGCGGGCCGGTCAACCGCCAGTGGCTGCCGCCGAACCGGCTGTACGTCAGGCAGCGGTGAGCGGCCAGATCCGCCGGGCTTTGCGGGAGGGCGCGGCTGGCCAGATAGGCCGGGGCCGCACACAGCACGGACCGGCACCATCCCAGACGCCGGGCAATCAAGACCGGATCAACCCGGTTGCTGATACGGACAGCGACATCAATCCGGTCCTCAATCAGATCAACCGCCTGATCAGACACCTGCATCTCGACATTGACCGCAGGATACTGTTGCAGAAACTCCAGCAAAGCGGCGATCAGCCGGGTCTGGGCAAAAATGGCCGGGGCCGACAGCCGCACTGTCCCCTGCGGCTGATCCGCAGACACAACCAGCCCAGAGACGGCATCGTCCACGGCCAGCAGCTCGCGGCACAGCGGCAGCATCTGCTCCCCGGCCCCGGTCAGGCTGATCCGGCGCGTGGTGCGGTGTAACAGACGGGCCCCAGCCCATGCCTCCAGCTGGGCCAGAGACCGCGACGCCATCGCCCGCGACAGCCCAAGCCGCAGGGCCGCCGCCGACAGGCTGCCCCGCTCGACCGTCTCAACAAAAACTCGCGCCGCTGTGATCCGGTCCATTCATCTGCTCTCTTTCTGCAACAATCTGTCGCAGACTTCAGACTACTGCATCCGATCTGTTTGCAATAGGGTTGCTATCCCTGTTTTTCAGCCCCAAGACTGCCATGACCGAGACCGACTCCTCTTTTGAGTACTTTTTTGACCCGCTGTGCGGCTGGTGCTACGCCGCCGCCCCGGCGCTACAGGCCCTGCACCATGCTGTCGGTGCCCGCCTGCGCCTGATGCCGGTCGGCCTGTTCATGGGGGAAGGGGCCCGCCCGCTGTCCCCCAGTTTCGCCGAGTATGCGTGGAGCAATGACCAGCGGATCCAGACCCTGACCGGCCAGCCGTTCAGTCCGGCATACCGGCAGAATATTTTGTCGGCTCCGGGGATCCGCTTTGATTCCGGCCCGGCGACCAAAGTCCTGATCGCGCTGGGTCAGCGCGACCCGGCGCTGGAGCCTGCCTTCCTGCATGCGCTTCAGGTCAGCCGCTATCAGGATGGCGCCGATACCGCCCGACCGGCGGTTCTGGCAGACATCGCCGCCACCGTCGCAGCGGCAGCAGGGCTGGCACTGGACGTCAGCGCCTTTGCCGCAGCGTTGGAAGATGATGCCGTACTGGTCTACGACACCGACCGCCGGATCACCGCCAGCCGTCAGGCGATGCGCGCCCTGTCCGGCAGCGGTGTGCCCCAGCTGCGGGTCACTCACGCCGGACAGGCGCATACCGTCAACGGAGCCCCGCTTTACAGCGGTGCGGAGGGGATTTTCGCCCACCTCCGCGCTCTGGGGCTGCCGGTTTAAACCGGACGCGGCAGAGCCAGCCACGCCTGTACCGCCGGGTGCTGCCACTGTGCGGCAGCATAGGCGGTCAGGCGGTCCGGCAACGGTACACCACCCACCATATCGCCATGCAGGCGCAGCCGGTTGATCATCAGGGCCAGATCAATATCAGCCAGCGACCACGTCGCGGTCAGGGTCGCTCCGCCGTGACTGAGCAGACGGCTGGTCACCTGCAAAAACTGACGGGCACAGGCCTCAGCCTCGGCGGACAGCGGGGCAAACCTATGCCCAAGGAAAACCGCTTCCGTCGGCCGCTCTTTCCGCAGGGGCTGCAGACTGCTGCGGATCCACGACTGCACCTGTCGCGCCTGCGCCCGCTGGCGGGCATCCTGCGGATACAGGTCCGGGCCGGGGACCGTCTCATCAATATAGCCGGTGATCGCCATCGATTCGATCAGGGTGAAGTCACCGTCCTCCAGCAGGGGGATCAGGCCGGTCAGGGATTTGGCGGCATACTCCGCCGGGCGCGGCACCGACAGATCCACCGCCTCCAGCGTAAAAGCAGCCCCTTTGACGGTCAGCGCCGCAAAAGATGACAACGCCCACGGCGACAGATACCCAGAATCAACAAACAGCTTCATGGCAGGCTCTTCCTACAGCAAATAGTCTTGCCCCCCGACAGTGACAGGCCAGCCCCAAACTGTCAGGATGAAGATGTGCCAAACTGCGGCCAAAAACCGCCACTGTTGTTCCACCCCTGTCTTTAGCGCTGACTGCCCTCCCGATGACCGACACTCCGCCCCCTGCTGAAACCGGCCTTCACCCTGATACCGGTGCCCCGCTGCGCTCCGGCTGGACCACCGGGGCCTGTGCCACTGCGGCCACCCGGGCGGCGGTCTCCGCCCTGTTTGGCGCGGGCTTCCCCGATCCGGTGCAGATCCTGCTGCCTAAGGGGCAGGAGCCCTGTTTTCCGCTGGCATTGAAAGAAACCGGCACGGATTCCAGCGGGCCATGGGCGCGGGCCGGGGTGATCAAAGATGCAGGGGATGACCCTGATGTCACCCACGGCGCCACCATCATCGCCACGGTGCGGCCCGGCCCGGCTGGCAGCGGAGTGACGTTCCGGGCCGGGGCAGGCGTCGGCACCGTGACCAAGCCCGGGCTGCCGCTGCCGGTCGGCGAACCGGCAATCAACCCGGTCCCCCGGCAGCTGATGGCCGGAGAAGTGCATGCGGTGGCGGCCCGGGTGCAGCGCAGCCCGGATGTCGTGGTGGAAATCTCTATTCCCGGCGGGGACCGTCTGGCGGAAAAAACCTGGAATCCCCGCCTCGGCATTCTCGGGGGGCTGTCCGTACTGGGCACCACCGGGGTGGTGGTGCCATATTCCTGCTCGGCGTGGATTCATTCCATTCAGCGTGGCATTGACGTTGCCCGCGCCACCGGCCTGACCCATGTGGCCGGGTGCACCGGCAATACCTCGGAAAAAGCCGCCCGTGCCTTACGGAACCTGCCGGAAGAGTCGATCATCGACATGGGGGATTTTGTCGGCGGCATGCTGAAGTACCTGCGCCAGCACCCGGTGGAACGGGTGACCATCGCCGGGGGCTTTGCCAAACTGTCCAAACTGGCCTGCGGCCATATGGATCTGCACTCAAAGCGCAGTCAGGTTGACCGTGACTGGCTGGCCGGATGCCTGCGGGATCTGGGGGCGGACCCTGCGGTCTGTGACCATGCCCGGCAGGCGAACACCGCTCTGGAAATTCTGGAACTGGCGCAGGCCCACGCCCTGCCACTGGGGGGCGTGGTCGCCCGCGCGGCGGCGGAAGTGGCCCGGGGTGTCATCACCCCGGCGGCGGTGACGGTGGATGTGCTGGTTTTCGATCGCAAAGGCCGTCTGGTCGGCGACAGTGAGCAACCCCCGGCAGGCTGACCCTGCCCCGGACGCCGGTCAGCCAAACAGCATGCTGTCGATATCGCCCTGCGACATCCCGGAGCCTTCCGCCTGCGGTCCGTGCAACAGGTGCTTGTCTTCGCGGGTATCATCAGGGCGGTTGCGGATGATATCAGCCCGGGCGGTGCCTTCCTCAATCTCCCACAGTTCGACCAGCCGCTTCAGCTCCGCCTCCACGTGCAGCAGTGTGTTGACCGAAGCAGAAATCCGCTGCCCGGTCAGATCCTGAAAGCTGCAGGCCGTCATGATCTGGATCACCTGATCGGCCAGCTGCTGATACAGCAGCGGATCAAGATCCCCGGTATTAGAGGACAGATCGATCAGCGCCTGAATCGCCTCGGCACTCTCCAGAATCACCTGCGTTGCCTGTTCCGTGGCCTCGACCACCGATCCCAGTTCCGAGGTTGCGACCAGAATCTGGTCTGTTTCCCCGGCGGCGGGGGTCAGGGCGGAAACATGATCCCGGGTCAGTTCAATCCGGTCGACCAGCTCTTTCAGACTGTCACGGATCAGGCCAAAATTGCCAACCTTCAACAGACTGGCATCGTCCCCCTGTTCTTCCAGAACCGACGCCACAGCCTGCAGAGCCGGGGAGGCAGACGTCGCATCGGGGACGGAAGCCGGGGCAGACACCGCAGGCCCGGCAGCGAGCTGGCCTTCCGACGCCATCCGCATCACTTCGGTCCGGATCGCCCGTTTCACCACCTCCTGCAGTTCACCGCTCATCGACAGAATCGCTGTTGCCAACCCCCCGACCTGCTCCTCAATACGGCGGCTGGTCGCTGTCAGGTCGTGCAGATCCTGACGGGCTTTCGGGTCAGGGCGGTTTTCTGCGGCGTAACTGCGAAAGGACATTGAAGCAACCTCATCAGACCGGGGGGACGACGACAGCCCGACAGACTGCCCCGGCACCGCACCGTATGGTTAATTCCGCCCCCCGTATGGCTGACAGAACCCAGTTTTCAGAGGGCTCTCTCCCGCGCCGGGACAGTTTTTGCCACGCCCACCCCCCGGTGGTTCCATCGGCAGCACCGCCCAAAGCAACACCAATGACAGTACCTTACGGCAAATAACCGCGCGGCGGTAGCAGTGCGAAAGAACTGTATGCCCCTTACGCCAAGGGGGGAGGACGGCTGTAGACCCCCGGTGACAGACGGTTGAGCAGCACACAGAAGCGGGCCCCGCCTCCCGGCGCGGCATCGGCCCAGATGCTGCCGCCGAAGTGTTCGACGATCTGATGGCTGATTGCCAGCCCCAGACCGGTTCCGGCCGGACGGTCGCGACCGCCGCCGGTGGCCTGCACAAACTTGCCGAACACTTTGTCCCGCTGCCCTTCCGGGATGCCGGGCCCGTTATCAGCCACGGTAAACAGCCAGGTCCGCCCGTGTTCCCGCGCCTCAACCCGGACCCGGCCATTGTCTGTCGGCACAAATTTGACCGCGTTGGACAGCAGATTGACAAACACCTGAATCAGCCGGTCACGGTCGGCATAAACCGGCATCTGCGGCAGGACGATTTCGACATCCAACGCCGCCTTTTTTTCGGCAAACAGCGATGCGGTGACCGTCACCGCTTCCTGCAGGGCTTCGGCGGCGTCCACGGCCTCCATATGCCAGTCACCATGCCCGGCTTCCAGCCGCGCCAGATCAAGAAGCTGATCAATCAGCCGGGTCAGACGCTCTGTTTCGCGCACGATGATCGCCAGAAACTGCTGTCTCTGGGCATTCTCCAGATCGGGATTATCGCTGAGAATCTCCGAAAAAGAGCGGATTGAAGTCAGTGGCGTCCGCAACTCATGGGACACGGTGGACAGGAAGTCATCCTTAAGCCGGTCCAGCTCCTGCAACTGGCGGTTCGCTTCGCGCAGGTCACTGGTCAGGCGTTCCAGTTCCGCCGACTTCTGCTCAAGCCGCTGGCTGTATTCGATGACCTGACTGGTCTCCTCCAGAATGGTCATCACCTCGCGCAGCGAGACCATTTCCCCCTTGGCGACCGATTCCACCATCACCCGGGCGGAAGCCCCGCCCAAGGTCCGCGCCAGCAGGCGTTCGGTCAGATGGACCAGATCGGGGTCAGCCTCCGCCAGTCGCCGTAACGGCAGCCCACGGGAACGGAAAAAAGCGCGGAAGGCCTCGCCCGCCGCCTCTTTGCCCAGAAAACGCTGCGCCAGCGTCAGCAGGTCACCGACCGTCGCGGTCCGGGTCCAGACCCGGGGTGTGGCGCTGTCGGCCCGGCGAAAGGCATCGACAAACAGCGTCGCCTGAATCCGCTCCAGCGCCTGCTGCTTGCCAAACAGCGACACCCCGACAAAGCCGCCGATGTTGACCAGCCAGCTCCAGAACAGGGAATGACTGAGCGGATCGAGCGCGGTCATCCCAAACAGGGCCTCCGGCATCAGGACAGTCAGCCCGAACGGGCCATCGCGCAGGATGGCGGCATCCAGCCAGCCGGCACGGACAAAGGACGGCAGCAACAGGGTATGGCACCACACCAGAAAACCCAGCAGCAGCCCGGTGATCGCCCCGGCCTTGGTCGCCCCTTTCCAGAACAGCCCCCCCCAGCATTGACGGGGCCAGCTGCGCCAGCGCCGCGAAACTGACCAGCCCGATGGAGGCCAGCGCCTCTGACGTTCCGGTCACCCGGTAATAGGCATAGCCCATGAAAATCAGGGCGACGATGCTGGCCCGGCGGACCGCCACCAGCAGGCCGGTCAGATCGCCGCGTTCCGTCAGGCGCAGCCACGGCAACCGCAGCAGAAACGGCATCACCAGATCATTACACACCATGGTTGCCAGCGTGATCGCCGCAACAATCACCATCGCGGTGGCAGAACTGAGGCCGCCCAGAAACGCCAGCAGGGCCAGATCCGGCCGGTCCTGCGACAGCGGCACCGTCAGCACAAAGGCATCGGCGTCGGCCCCGGTCGGCAGATGCACCAGCCCGGCCAGCGCGATCGGCACCACAAACAGGCTGAGAACCAGCAGATAGAGCGGAAACAGCCACGAGGCCGTTGACAGGTGCCGTTCGTCCACACACTCCACCGCCGTCACCTGAAACTGGCGCGGCAGGCACAGCACGGCGCACATCGACAGCAGCAGGGTGGTGGTCCAGCGCGGAGCGGATTCCCCCGTCACCGGCGGAATGAACGGCCCGCCGAGCGAGACATCCTCTGCCTGCCGGACCAGATCGGCAAACCCGTCATGCAGAAAAAAGGTGATGAAAATACCGACCGCCAGAAAGGCAATCAGTTTAACCAGCGACTCAAAGGCAATTGCCGCCACCACCCCTTCGTGATGTTCCGAGGCGTCAATGTGCCGGGTGCCGAACAGCACGGCAAAGGCCGCCATCGCCGCCGCCACCCAGAATGCGGTGTCCCGGGGCAGGCTGGCTGACAGGGTCAGCGGTCCTGTCATCGCATCCAGCCCTGACAGGGTCTCGAATCCGGTCACCCCGTCAAAGCCGGTCAGCACCGCAAAGCTGCTGGCGACAGCCTTCAACTGCAGGGAGATATAGGGCATGCCGCCAACCACGGCGATGACCGTCACTAGGACCGACAGACGGGTCGATTTGCCATACCGGCTGGCGATAAAATCGGCAATGCTGGTGATACGGTGGACACGGGTGATCCGCACCATCTTGCGCAGAACAAACCACCAGCCGAGAAACACCAGCGTCGGGCCGAGGTAAATGGTCAGGAATTCCGGCCCCTGCCGTGCCGCCGATCCGACAGCACCGTAAAAGGTCCACGACGTGCAGTAGACCGCGATCGACAGAGTGTAGATCGCCGGATTGCGGATCACGCTGCGCCCACGCTCGGCCCGCCGGTCACCGTACCAGGCAATCGCAAACAGCAGGCCGACATAGCCAAGGGAAATCAGGACGATCAGGGCCGGATCAAGCATCGCCGTGTCCTCCGGACCGGGTCTCCCGGCCACCGCCACGGGTAATCCGGTCCAGTCGGCGGGCCAGAATCCGCCCTGCCAGAATCAGGGCCAGCCAGATCCCGAAAAACCATAGATAAACCACCGGCACGCCAAACAGGACGCGGTCGGTCATCACCAGAAGCACCAGCGGCGGCAGGAACAGCACCAACCCCAGCAGGGTCAGCGCCAGACTACGTTGCTGATAGATCTGCCCGGACCGCATCAGATCCCCCCCCCCCCCCCCCCCCGTCAGGCCGGGAGCGACCCGGCGACAGCATCCCCGTCGAGCAGGGCCTTGACCCGGGCGACCACATCGCGGGTTGAAAAGGGCTTGGTGATGTAATCATCGACACCGAATTCCAGCCCCCGGCGACGGTCGACCTCCCGCCCCTTGGCCGTCAGCATGACAATCCGCATTGCGGCCAGCGCCGGATTAGCCTTGACGGCCTGCACAACCTCAAAGCCGTCACAGCCGGGCATCATCACATCCAGCAACAACAGATCCGGACGGATTTTTTCCAGAAGACGCAGCGCCGTGCGGCCATCATAGGCAACCTGCACCTCGTATCCGGCCCGCTTCATCAGAAAGCTGAGCGATTCAACGATATTGCGTTCGTCTTCCGCCACCAGAATCAACTGGGTCACGGCGGTTCCTCCCTGCCGGACAGTCAACGCTCCCCGGTTGTGTTTTTTGTTATACGCCCCCCGGGCTTTCCCCCGGCACAGAGACTAAAAGGTTTCCCCGGCAAACGGAAACGGAAAAGCAGCCCGGCCTAACGGGCCGCCCCGTCAGACCGCAGCATCGGCATCGCCCGCTGGCGGCAGTCGGTACGCGGGCACTGACGGCAGGAAATCCCCACCGGGTCACCCGCATGGGCCGAGCTGACATCAAGCCCATCCCCATAGACCATATGCCGGGCATAGGATGCCTCGCAGCCGATCATCACACAGTGATGGGTCCGGGCTGCCCGGAAGCCGCCGCCGGGACGGGACACCGCCCGGGCAATAAACAGCCATGATGACCCGTCGGGCAACCGGGCCAGCTGGGTCATCACCCGGTCCGGGTTGAGAAAGGCAGTGTGACTGATCCAGCGCGGACAGGTCCCGCTGTAACGGGGCAGACGCAGGCCGGAGGCTGAAAACCGCTTGGAGATGTTCCCGGCAATATCGGTCCGCAACAGATGGAACGGGATCGCGTCGTCCTCAGCCACCCGCAGCGATGTCAGGCGGTGACAGACCTGCTCAAAACTGGCCCCGAACCGGCTTTGCAGCCGTTCGATATCGTAGCGTTCCTCCCGCGCGGCTTTCAGGAAAGGGTGATAGGGCAGCAGCAGGGCAGCAGCAAAAGCACGGGTCATCGCATCCCGCGCCCGCGCCTGCGCCGCATCCCCGGACAGCCGTGGATCACCGGCAATCCCCTCAACCTCCTCTGCCGCTTCTTCCTGCCCCAGAATCCGGGCGGCATGAAAGCGCCACGACGCAATCGGCAGACTCTCTGCCAGCAGCAGAACCCGCTCTTCCGGCTCATAGCGGCTGTCCGCCTCGCCCAGATCACTGTCCGGGCAGAACCGGATGGTGATGCCGTGCCGGTCGCGCAGCCGCTCCGCCAGCGCCGCGAACAGGGCGGTATGCTCCGGGTGCAATCCGGCCCGCACCCGCTCCGCCGCCCGCTCAATGGCCGGAAAATGGTTCCCGTGGTCATGGATCAGGTCATCCACTTCCTCTTCCGGGCTCTGGCGCGGACGGCGGGAGGTCCGGCCTTCCAGAAAATCAAACATCTGCCCGGTCAGGCCGCTGAGCTTCTGGCTTTCATCGGCAATCGCGGTGATGAAGCGCTGGCGCTGCACTTCGTCGATATCGCCGTAATCCTCCAGAATTTCAGAAAAAGAGCGGATCGAAGTGATCAGCGTCAGCAGCTGATGGCTGGTCTCCATCAGATAGGGATCCTGCGCCAGTCGCTCAGCCAGCGTCTCGGTCTGACTGCGGGCATCCAGATAGGCACGGTATACGGTGACCGCCGCCCGGGCCAGATCGGGGGCGGCGCCGACCAGATGCGGGATATCCTGCACCGGCAGCGGGCTGACCGACAGCACCGGGTCCGCCGCCAGCTCGGTCAGGTCGGCCGCCAGACGCCCCTCTTCCCGGCCGGACAACGCATCAACCGAGGTCTCCAGACAGGCGGCGATCCGCAGCAGCAGTGTTCCGCCAATACTGCGGCGGCTGTGTTCGATCAGGTTGAGGTAACTGGCGGAAACCCCGACCCGTTCCGCCAGCGCCGCCTGTGTGATCCCCAGATCCTTGCGGCGGGCCCGGATGCGGGGCCCGGTGGCCTGCAGGGCCGCTGAAGCCGACAGACTGTGGGCATGCGCCCCGGCAGGAGAGGAAGATGGCAGCGTCATCTGCGGGGGCACTCTGGAAGCGGCGGAAATATCTTTTACAGATTTACTTTTTTACACCACTTTTGCGTCATAATTTACAAATCTTTTCATCCGCCCCGTCGCCTCCGTTGACCCCGCCCCGGGGGCTGGGTACCGTCTCTGGGTGTGCAGGAGGACGTGGCAAGAGTTGGCAAATCAACCGGCCTGCCTCCGCAGATGGGACCCGCGATCCGAGACCCCGCCTCCTTCCCGCAACCGCGTCCCGCAAGGGCCGATAGTGCGGCAAGGAAGCGGTGTCTTCGTTTCTTCGCCATCTCCCTTGCCCCCCGCCCCGAAAGCCCGGTACCGTGGTGCCCTCTTTTCCGTCCACGGCCTTCCGGCGGTGACTGACGACAGGATGCCCGCACGATGACCGCTGTTTCTTCCGGGACCGCTGTTTCTTCCGGCGCGTTTGCCACCCATACCTGTGGCGACTATGACGTCTGCCCGGTGGTGACGGCCCCGCCATACCGTGAAAACAGCTATGTCATCCGCCACCGGCCCAGCGGCAGCATCGCCATCGTTGATCCCGGCGACGGCGCAGAAGATATTCTGGCGGCGGCAGAGATGCTGGGCGGGGATGTCCGCGCCATTCTGCTGACCCATGCCCATCCCGATCACATTGCCGGGCTGGAAGCCGTTGCCGCCGCCACCGGCGCACCGGTGCTGGCCCACGCGGATGAACAGCCGATCATCGACGCCGCCCCGCAGTGGGGCCAGATGCTGCTGGGCCGCCCGCTGGCGGTCCCCGCCGTGCAGACCTATACCGGGGAACCTGAGCTGACTGCCGTCGGGCAGGCCCGGGCGATCGCAACCCCCGGCCATACACCGGGTGGCGTCTGCTATCTGTTTGACGGGGTCGCCTTCACCGGGGATAGCCTGTTCATGCGGGGCATCGGCCGCAGCGACTTCCCCGGTGGCAATGGGCCAGCCCTGAACGCCTCGATCACACGTTTTCTCGCCATCGTGCCCCCCGGGACCCTGCTGTTTTCCGGTCACGGTCCGGCCTGGCGGGCTGAAGAGGCACGGCGCTGGTGGCAGGCCTCCGCAGGCCTGTAAACCCGCCTTCAGGGCACCAACGGGATTGTTGAGAGCGTATTGCCGGACATCACGAAAGAATAGGGCTTTCCCGCCGCACCACGGCGGCGCAACAGATCAAACCGCAGGCGGGGGGATGCTGCCGGATCGAGCCGGGCCTTCCAGTCCGGCAGGGTCTGGCGGGTCAGCGCCCCGAAAACAACGGACTGTATCGCCCCCCCGACATCGGCAAAATCCAGCCCGTCGGAATGATCGCGCAGCATCACCAACGCTAACGCCCCGGCGAACAGATGGCCGGTCATGGACACCTCCATCTGGCCTGCGGCAATCGCCGCCTGTGCCGCAGCCCCCCCGTTGAACCCACCGATCAGCACATCCTCGCCCGGTCTCAGGCCACGGTCAGAAACTGCCGTAACCGCGCCCAGCGCCATCGGATCATTGGCACACCAGATGACATCCACATCCGGGCTACGGCGTAACGCGGCTTCCACCCGCTGCTCGGCCACATCCTGCCGCCATTCTCCCGGCAGACGGTCCAGCAGCATCACGTCAGGAATTTCGCCCAACGCCCGGTTCAGCCCCCGGGCCCGGTCGCTGGCCGCAGGGGTCGCCAGAACACCATCAACAGCCAGCAGCCGGATAAACCGCCGCTCCGGGTTCCGGCGGCGGGCGGCGGCAATCAACTGGCTGGCAAGGACAAATCCGGCCTGCTCGTTATCCGCCAGTAAAGCACCGAGAAAATGCGGACTGGCGGAACGCGGCCCCACCTCCGTCACCGGCATGGCATTCAAAAGCATGAACAGGGGGACTCCGGCCGCCTCGGCCAGTTCCGCCACAGCCGGTCCGACCCCTTCCTCATTCACCGCAATCAGATAATCAGGCTTCTGGCGCAGCAGATCAGACGCCTGCTGTAAATACAGACGGCGGCTGCGCTCTGCAGCTGTCGCCGTCAGTGTGACCCCCAGACGGGGGGCCGCATCAGCCATCAGGCGGCCGACACTGAGCCAGAAATCCTCATCGCTCCGGCCCGGATTCACAAAACCAACGTGAAGCGGACGGTCCGCAGCCTGCCCCGACCGGGGACGGATACCCCCGGCCAGCACCACAGAAGCCCCTGCTGCGCCCAGAAAACCCAGCATATGGCGGCGCGTTAACATCATCCGTCCATTCAATCATTCTAATCTTGGGCGCCACCATAGCGGATGATGCCGGTGACAGCCATGCCTTTACTGCATGCCCGTTCACCCCTGACGGGCCAGCCCCAGAAACCGCTCCGCCACAGTCAGATCCGCCAGCAGCGCATCCCGGCGGTCCTGCGCTTCCCAGTCCTCGCCCCACAGCTCAGCCTGAAACAGCTCTTCCAGCAGGGCGGTGCGGAAAATCAGGGCCGCATCACCGTATCCGGTCACAAACGCCAGAGCGGCGCACCACGATCCGACCGCCCCGGCCACCACCTGAAACGCGGTCAGCGAGGGGTCATCCATCGCTTCCAGCGCCTGCCGCAGGGCGGTATGGACCTGCACCGGCTGATCCTGTGGCATCAGACCGGATGTCACCTGCAACAGAACGGCCAGACGGGTTTCCACCCAGTTGCGGACCGGGGCCCACTCTGCCTGCTGACGGGCCACCAGATCAGCTGGCTCCGTTACCTCATAACACAGGGTATCGGCATCAACGTAGCGCAGCAGCTCGTCAATAATCGCTGCCCGTTGCCCGCCGATCCGCTCGATCATGGTGTTGACGAGCTGGGTCATCGGCATCCGCGACGGATCAACCTCTTTCTCCACCGCCGCCCACTCGGCGGCCACGGCGTCGGCCAGCCCCTGCGATGCCACCGCCAGATCATGCTTACCCGGTGTCTTCAGACGACGACCGTCCAGCTCCACCGCATAGTGGCCGGGGACAGCCTCAACAACCCTGACCTCTTTCCAGAACCGGCGCGGATGTTGCGATGCCATCTTTCGTCTCTCCGTCAAACTCTTATCGGGCAAAACCACTTCTGCCCGCATCCCGGGGACAAACCCCGGCGCAGACAAAAAAAGACCCGGGCAGAACAGCCCTGCCCGGGTCATGATCCTCTGCTGAACCGGGGGACTCCCCCGGCTCTCCTCAGTTGGACTTCAGCAGACCGCCAATCCCGTTCAGGACGCCCGCAGGCCCTGTCGGGGCCTGTTTAGCCGGTTGCGTCCCGCTCTGGGAAGAAGAATTCTGCGTACCCCCCTTGGCCTTTTCGCCACGGGCCGTCGCGCAGGGGGTGGTGTCAGCGGTGGCCCCGCCGATCAGCGCCCCGACCACCGTTGACAGACCGCCGGTGGCAGCCGCAGCCCCGACAGAGGCCACTGCCCCGACCGCCGCCATGGCATCAATCCCGACCCGGGGCTGCCCCAGCGTGCCCTGCAGACGCAGCAGTTCCGCCAGCTTCCCGGCGCTCAGCCCGGTCCCGCTTTTGGTATAAGGCTGCACGCCGACATCCAGCCCTTCGGTCGCCAGATTCAGCGACCCGCTGGACACCAGATTCATCCGGGTGGTTTCAAAGGCAATCTGTTTGTTCCAGTCCATCAGCCCTTTGGTGGATTTCAGGTGGATTTCACCGCAGGCCAGTTCGGTATACGGCGGACGCTGACTGCTCGGGTCCAGCGCCTCACCGATCTGGGCGAAGATGTCACCGCCGATCCAGTCGATCACCGAATTATGGATCCGGCCCTGCCCCATGGAGATGGTGACGGCCCCATCCAGCGAGGCCAGCAGCGCCGCCACCGATGCCCCGTGCCCTTTGGCCGAGATGGTGCCGCTGGTCGGCACCGCCGAGAGCAGATCCGGCTTCCCGGCCTGCTCAAACAAGCGGCCAAGCACAACCTTATCCAGCTTCACATCCGCGGTCAGCGCCGCAATACCGGCTGTTCCGGCCGGGGCTGCGGTCATGTCCAGCGTCACCGCGACAAGGCCTTCGCCGATTTTGGCCTGCGCCGGGGTCAGCTTCAGGCGGCCATTGTCCAAGGCCGCCTGTACTGCCACCGCCTCCAGAACCATACTGTTCGGCAGGGTCAGTCTGGCCACCTGCACGTCAGCCTTCGCATCAACACTGCGCAGGGCATCAAGATGCAGCGGATCAGACGGCAGAACCTTTTTGGCCTGTCCCCCTGCCGGGGTGGACGGCTGCGACGGCTTCGCCCCTTTGGCCGGGGCGGATGGCAGAACGGTTTCAGTCGCCCCGAACCATTCCCGCAAATCCACCGCCGGGGACTTGAGCGCCGCATCAACCTTCGGACGCGGCCCTGCGGTATTGACCGCCACCGATCCGGTCAGCGCCGTTTTCGCGACAACCGCTTCCAGAGCACTGATTTTCCACGCCGCACCGCCACCGGAGAGATCCCCCGACAGCGTGACCGGGGGCACACCCTCAGCCGGGACCAGCCCCTTCAGACCGGCATAGCTATCCGCCTTGACGCTGATCTTCAGCGCCACCCCCTGCACCGCCTTCGGGTCCTTAATCTGCCCGGCGGCAGACAGGGCAACCCCACCGAAATCGCCTTTCAGGTCAACCGGGAACGGGGCAGACGCCGGGCCCAGCAGCGCCTGAAGCGGGCCAAGCTTGCCAGCAATCTGATATGGGATCGCGTTGTAAGCCCCTTTGACCGACAGGGTCAGCGGATCAGACGGAGACGGCGCAGACAGGGTCAGCGCATCAAAGTCAAAAGTGGTGGTGGTGCCTTTGGCGGCATCCTTCAGAGTAATATGCGCTTTTTCGATATCCAGCGCCCCGATGAAGGGCACAGACGCCCCGCCGGATCCGGCGGGGGCGGCCGGGGCCGACGCAGCGGGGGCCGGAGCGGATGCCGTGCTCGGGGCCGGGGCAACCGCCGGAAGTTCCGGCGTCATCTCCCAGTTCCCGGTCCCCTTTTTATCCGTTTCCAGCAGGATATCGGGCTTGACCAGCACAACACGGGTCAGGCGGATATCACCGCGCAGGGCGGGCAGCAGCTCAATCGCCGCCTCAACCCGCTCAACCGACACCATATCAGGGCGGCTGCCCCAGCTGGCATTGGTCAGACGCGCTTTGTTGACGATCAGCTTCGGGGTCAGGCCCAGCGACAGGCTGAGGTCACCTTCCAGAACCAGCTTGCGGCCGGTCAGGCGTTGCACCTCCTCCTGGATGGTGCCCTTGTAGCGGTTGACATCCAGTGTCAGCAGGATGGCAACGGCGGCCAGCACCAAGGCGACGAGCAGCCCTCCCAGCGCCTTGATCATGGTCATCGGACGCATGTCTGATCCCCTTCTTTTTCCGACAGAACCCAGAACATTCAGCCTTTATCTTATAGCAACCACCCGGGATTGCGACCCCTCCGCCGTCACAGACACCCAAATATTGCCATGGCAGACATAGATCTGGCCGGAAAAGCAGCAGAAATTTCCGTTGCTTCACCGGGATGGCGGGCGCAGTCTGCCTGTTCGATGGATGGTGTGTATGAGGGGTAAAGCGATGCAGCGGCTTATTCTGGCAGTGGCCACGGCAATCACCATCGGGGCCGGGGTGGCCGGATATTACGGGGCACCACAGCCAAAGCCTGTCTTGCCGCCCGCAGTCTCTGCCCCGGCAACGGCCACGACGCAGACAGCCAGACCGCAGACAGCCCCTGCCGCCCCGGCAGGAAAAGAGGTCAGCCCGACCGGCACCGCCGTCGCGGTCGAGGCAGAGGCAATCCCCCCCGGCGAACTGCGCTATCGCCGCACCCTGGTGGAAACCGGTGCCGACAGCGCCGAAGCCTGCCTGATCTTTTCCGCCCCGCTCGATGCCAGCGGGGTCACCCGCTATACCGATTACATCAGCCTGCCGCAGGGCGTCCGCCCGGTGATCCGGGTTGACGGCAGCCGCCTGTGCCTGTCCGGGCTACGGTTCGGCACAGAATACACGCTGGATCTGAAAGCAGGCCTGCCCGGTGCGAAGGGCGAGAAACTGGCCGAAGGCGCCGCCATCCCTGTCAGCTTCGGGGACCGCCCCGCCTCCGTCGCGCTGGGGTCCGGCTTCATTCTGCCGCGGGAAACCGCCGATGGCCTGCCGGTCACCACGGTGAATGTTGATACCCTTGCCATCAAGGTGATCCGCATCGGCGACCGCCTGCTGTCACAGATGCGCAGCGAGCTGATCGATGAGCGGACCGCGTGGTCGTATGCCATCAGCGAATTTGAAAATGATACCGGGCGTCTGGTCTGGAAAGGCACGATGCCGGTCAAGGGGCCGCGCAACACCGCCGTCACCAGCCTGTTTCCGCTGTCTGAGGTGATCGGGAAGGCGGAGCCGGGGGCCTACATCGTTCTTGCCGCCAACGCGGCGCAGGACAAGGGTGATGATGATGAAGACTATTATGGCTCCCGCAAGGTGATGCAATGGGTGGTGCAGTCTGACCTTGGCATCACCACCTTTGCCGGGGCCGATGGCCTGACCCTGACCGTCCGCTCCCTTGGTTCGGCCAAACCCGCCGCAGGTGTGCGCCTGACCCTGATCGCCCGCAACAATGACGAACTGGGCACCGTCACCACCGATACCGACGGCAAGGCCCAGTTCTCCGCCGGGCTGATGCGCGGCGAAGGCGGTATTCATCCGGTGATGGTCATGGCCTATGGTCCGGATGGGGATTTCACCTTCCTTGACCTGCGCCGCCCGGCCTTTGACCTGTCTGACCGTGGGGTTGACGGGCGTGACCCGTCCGGGCCGGTTGATGCCTTCCTCTATACCGACCGTGGCATTTACCGACCGGGGGAAACCGTACAGCTGGTGACCCTGCTGCGTGACCCCGACGTACAGGCGCTGGAAGGCCGCAGCGCGGTCATCAAGGTGATGCGCCCTGACGGTAAGGAATACCGCCGCTATACCATCAGCGATCAAGGCCGGGGGGGATCGCATCTGTCCGTGCCGCTGCCCGCCAGCGCCAGCCGGGGCCTGTGGGAGGCGGTGGCAACCGTTGATCCCGATGGCCCGGCCGTCGGACGGGTCAGCTTTGACGTGCAGGACTTTGTGCCGCAGCGTCTGGGACTGACCATCGGCGACCGGCCTGCCGTCCTGCGCCCCGGGGATACCCTGTCGATCCCGGTTGAGGCCCGGTTCCTGTACGGGGCCGTTGCCTCGGCCCTTGGCGGCGAAGGCGACCTGACGCTGGAGCCCGACCCGAACCCATACCCCCGCCACAAAGGTTTCCGCTGGGGCCTGCCAGACGAACCGTTTGAGGGGGGCACCACCGACCTGAGCGTCGCCGAAACCGACGAGGCGGGCCGGACCGCCATCACCGGGACGGTGCCGCAGGCCATCACCTCCACCCGTCCCCTGCGGGCGGATATCCGCGTTGCCATCCGCGAACCCGGTGGCCGCCCGACCGCCGATCACATCTTCCTGCCTGTCGCCCTGCGCCCGTTCAGCATCGGCATCCGCCCGCACTTTGACGGCAGCGTCGGCGAGGGGCAGGATGCCGCCTTTGACGTCATTACCGTCAATGAAACCGGGGATCCGGTGGCGGTCCCCTCGCTGAAATACAAAGTGCTGCGCGACCGCTCCACCTGGCAGTGGTTCCGGCGGGATAACCGCTGGATGTATGAGCGGATCGAGCGGGAGCAGGAAATCGCCTCCGGCACTCTCAGCGTCGGCACCGATGCCCCGGCAATCCTGAAACAGGCCGTGCAGTGGGGTGGCTATCGCCTACTGATCAGTGACGAGGCCAGCGGGGCTGTCACCTCCGTCCGCTTTACCGGCGGTTGGTACGGCATCTCGGAGGCCGATCGCCCCGACCGGCTGAAAGTGGCAATCAGCAGTCCCGCTCATGCGGTGGGCGAGACTGTGCGCCTGCGCATCGACTCCGACTTTTCCGGGGAAGCGCAGGTGGTGATCGCCAACGAGAAGGTACAGGAAACCCGGACTGTCTCGGTCCCTGCTGGCGGAGCCGAAATTCCCGTGGTCCTGAAGAAGGAATGGGGGGCCGGGGCCTATGCGCTGGTCACCCTGTACCGTCCGCTGACCACCAAAAATGATCACGCCCCGGTGCGGGCCGTCGGCGTGGCGTGGCTGGGTCTTGACCCGGCGCAACGCACCCTGACCGTCAGCATCACCGCCCCGGACCGGATCACCCCGCGTCAGACCCTGACGGTTCCGGTCAAGATCACCGGCGGCGACAAAGCCTTCGTCACTCTGGCAGCCGTTGATCAGGGAATTCTGCAGCTGACCCACTTCAAATCCCCCTCCCCGGCCGACCACTACCTGTCAAAGCGGCGGCTTGGGGTTGATATGCGCGACGACTATGGCCGCCTGATCCGGAACGAAGCGGCCCAGTCGCAGGATCAGGGGGGGGACGGTTTCGGCGGAAAGGGACTGGATGTAGTCCCCACCCGCACCGTCGCCCTGTTCTCCGGCGTTGTTGCCGCCGGGCCGGACGGCATTGCCGCCATTCCGCTGGACGTCCCCGATTTTCAGGGGGAACTGCGGCTGATGGCAGTGGCGTTTGATGCCGACAAAGTGGGGTCTGCCGATACCCGCCTGACCGTCCGCGATCCGGTGGTGGCTGAAGTGATCCTGCCGCGCTTTCTGGCACCGGGGGATAAAGGCCGGGCTACGGTCCTGCTGCATAACGTGGACGGAACCGGCGGCGACTACCGTGCCATCCTGAAAGGCAGCGGCGCGGTGATCGGCCTGTCCGAAGACCGTACCCTGCCCCTGCCGACCGGAAAGCGGGAGGTCTTCACCATTCCCCTGACCGGCGGTGACAGTGGCATCGGCGGCGTTTCGCTCGCGGTCTCCGGCCCCGGCGGATTTGCCGTCGAGCGGTCATGGCCGATCCAGACCCGACCCGCTCAGCTGCCGGAAACGATCCAGACCACGGTTGCCCTGTCCCCCGGACAGACGGAAACTCTGACCGCCGCACTGTTGAAAGATATGGTGCCGGGAACCGCCTCGGCCGCCGTCAGTCTGTCACGCTGGCAGGGGCTGGATGTGCCGGGCCTGCTGCGCTGGCTGGACCGCTACCCCTTCGGCTGTCTTGAACAGACCACCAGCCGGGCCCTGCCGCTGCTGTACTTCAACGATATTGCCCTGCTGACCGGCACCCGTCAGGACCAGAGCATCGATAACCGGATCCAGACCGCGATCGACCGGCTGGTCTCGATGCAGCAGCCTGATGGTGCCTTTTCGATGTGGGGTGGCTGGGCCTCTGACGCCGACGAGTGGGTGTCCGTCTTTGCCCTCGACTTCCTGAACCGTGCGGCGGAGAAGGGGTTTGACGTCCCCCCGGCAACCCTGTCGTCGGGGCGGCGGTGGATGCAGACCGGTATCCGGTCTGACCGGCCCGATGCGCAGTTTTATGCCGCAACCGTGCTGGCCCGTGGCGGCCAGACCGATATCAGTGCCCTGCGGTACCGTCACGACTCCGCCCCCCCGAAAAGCCCGGTCGCACTGGCCGATCTGGGGCTGGCGCTGGAAGCCGCCGGGGACCGGGCCCGCGCCACATCCGCCTTCGATCAGGCCCGCCGGGCACTGGCAGAACGGACCAGAATTGAGACCCTGCTGAAAACCGGAAAACGGCTGGACAGTCTGTCGGCTGACCAGCGCGCCATGCTGACGCCGTACGGCAGTCCGCTGCGGGATACCTACGCCGTCGCGGCAAAACTGGCGGCGGCAGGCCGGGGGACTCAGGTGCCCGCTGTTCTGGCCGCGGCCACCGCCTTTGACAGCCGCCCGGATCATACGACCACTCAGGAAAAAGCATGGATGCTGCTGACCGCAGCGGAAATCGCAAAAAACAGCGGCAAGGTGTCCGTGTCCCTGAACGGTACGCCGGTGAGCGGAGGGGATCCGGTCTCCGTGCCGGTGCAGCCCGGGCAGCTGACCGCAGGCCTGAGCATCACCAATACCGGGGAGAACGTGGTCTATCAGGTGGTCTCGGTGGAAGGGGTGCCCGCCACCCCGCTGCCGGCGCTGGAACAGGGGCTGACCCTGAGCAAGGCGTTCTATACCCTGTCCGGGGAGCCGGTGGATCCGGCCACCCTGCGCGGCAACGACCGGGTGGTGGTGGTTCTGTCCGGGGAATCACCGGGCAAGGTGGACGGCGATTATGCCATTCTCGACCTGCTGCCCGCCGGGTGGGAAATCGAGGGGGCGCTGCGCCCGGGCCAGACCAGCTACCCATGGCTGCCGGAGGTGACCGAAGCCGCCATCCGTGAGGCCCGCGATGACCGCTTTGTCACCGCGCTCAGCCTGCCGGCCTACAGCACCGTCACCGATGAAGACGGCTACACCTCGGTCGATGAGGACAGCGCAACCTATGCCTTCACCGCGGCCTATGTGGTCCGTGCCGTGACACCGGGCACATTCACCCTGCCCGCCGCAACGGTGGAACACATGTATAAGCCGACCCTGAAAGCCCGGACCGCTCCGTCAACGGTGGTGATCGCCGAGTGATCCGCCTGAGGCTGCGGACCGGGCTCTCCCTCAGCCTCGCCGTCGCCCTGTGCCTTGGGGCGGCGGCGGGGCTGGACCGCCTGATGCCCCCGGATCTGACCCGCTGGACCCAGCGGTCAGTGCAGATCACGGACAGTGACGGGCGGTTGCTGCGGCCCTTTGCAACAACGGAAGGCCTGTGGCGGCTGGAAACCGGGCCAGAGGATGTAGACCCGCTTTATCTGGCCCTGCTGCGGATGACCGAAGACCGGCGCTTCGGCTGGCACCCCGGTGTCGACCCGGTGGCGGCCCTGCGGGCCACCGGCCAGCTGATACGGCAGGGGCGGGTGATTTCCGGCGCCTCAACCCTGACCATGCAGACTGCCCGCCTGCTGGCCCCCAAGGCCCGGACCCTGTCTGCCAAACTGACCGAGGCGGCACGGGCCCTGCAACTTCAGGCCCGGTTCGGCAGCGACGGGGTCCTGCGGATGTACCTGACGCTGGCCCCGTTCGGGGGGCCGCTGGAAGGAGTCACCTCCGCCGCGCAGGCGTGGTTCGGCAAGGCTCCCCGCCATCTGACCCCGGCGGAAGCAGCCCTGCTGGTCGCCCTGCCGCAATCCCCGGAACGGCTGCGCCCGGACCGGAACCCCGAAGGGGCCCGCAACGCCCGCAACCGCATCCTGCAACGGGCTGCCGATCAGGGTCTGCTCGACATGGCTACCGCTGAAGCCGCAATGGCTGAACCGGTGCCGGTGGTGCAGCGCCCGATGCCGATGCTGGCCCCCCACCTGACCGAGCGGCTGGCCGCCGGGGCCGAACCGGGCGCCATCATCCGTTCCACCCTGAACGGCCCGTTACAGAAGCGGCTGGAAGAGCTTGGCCGTAGCACGCTGGCCCGCCTGAACGGCGACGGCGATCTGGCCGTCGTGGTGATTGAAACGCAAAGCCGCCGGGTGCTTGCCCACCTTGGCAGCGGCGACTGGCGGCAGCGCAAGCTTGATCTGTCGATGGCGGTGCGCTCCCCCGGGTCCGCCCTGAAGCCGTTCATCTATGCTCTGGCCTTTGATGATCTGTCCCTGCACCCCGGGACCATCATCCCCGACATGCCGGAACGGTTCGGAAGCTGGCTGCCGAAAAACTTCGATCAGGATTTTCACGGTCAGATCACCGCACGGGAAGCCCTGCAACGGTCCCTGAATATTCCTGCGGTTCTGGCACTGGAACAGGTCGGGCCGGTCCGCTTTGCCGCCCTGATGGGAATGGCCGGGGCCAATCTGGTTTTTCCCGGTACCGAAGAACCCGGCCTGCCGGTCGCCCTTGGCGGAGTCGGCATCCGGCTGATGGACCTCGGTAAGCTCTATGCCGGTCTGGCTGACGGCGGACAGATCAGCCCCCTGCGGCTGAGACAGGATGCCCCACCGGGCCAGCCTTACCGGCTGATCGGGGATGCGGCAGCCCATGCCGTGATGACAGTTCTGGAAGGCAGCCCCCTGCCGGACGGTCTGGCCAGCGGGCGGGGTATCGCCCGTGACCGCCGCATCGGCTTTAAAACCGGCACGTCTTTCGGGTTCCGCGATGCGTGGACCGCCGGGGCCTCAGCAGATTACACCGTGGCGGTCTGGGTCGGTCGCCCCGATGGCAGCAGCCGCCCCGGCCAGATGGGCCGCACCGCCGCCGCACCGCTGCTGTTCCGGGTGTTTGACCTGCTGCCGCCCGACCGGGGGCCCCGACGCCCGCCCCGGGACCCTGATCACGCCCTGTTCCGCAGTCAGCCGCCGGTGGCACTGCGGGTTCTGGTCACAGACCCGGCAGACCCCACCCCCCTGCATCCGAAAGACCGGCTGCGGATCCTGTTCCCCCCCGATGGCAGCACCGTTGAGGCGCTGGACGACGGCATTGCCCTGAAGGCCGCCGGAGGGCGCCCCCCCCTGCGCTGGGTCGCCAATGGCCTTCCCCTGCCTGCCGGGGTAGCCTTCTGGAAACCGGACAGCAGCGGATTTTCCCGCCTCAGTGTCGTCGATGCCGACGGGCGGCGAAGCGCCATCAGCGTACAGGTGATGCGCCCCGGCGAAAAATAAACCACCGCGCCGGATCCTGCATGTCCGGCGCGGTGGTTTTAGGTCTGTGCGGCAAAAAGACGTTACGCGGTCAGCCGGTCAACGATTTGCAACAGCGGGTCAAAACTGTCGATGACATGATGGGCCCCGGCCTGTTGCAGCAGGGCCGGATCATGATTACCCCAGGACACCCCGATCGCACTCATCCCGGCAGCGCGGGCCATCTGAATGTCAAAGGTGGTATCCCCGATCATCACCGCATTGGCGGCGTCTACCCCGGTTTCGCGCAGGGCATCCAGACACATGCGCGGATGCGGCTTCCCCGGACCTTCATCCGCCGAATGAATGGTGATGAAACGACCATCAAAACCGTGGTGGGCGATAAAGCGGTCAGCCCCCCGGCGGGCCTTGCCGGTGGCAATGCCCAGCAGATAGCCTGCCGCGTCCAGATCCTCAAGGGCCTGCCGGGCCCCGGGGAACAGATCCTCGCGGAAGTCGGGACGGGCATGCAGCACCAGATAAGCCTCTTTATAGGCCTCAGCCATCCGCACATGGGTCTCCGGCGACAGATCCGGCAAAGAATGCGCCACCGACTCCACCAGTGACAGCCCGACACCGGAGCGGATGGTGGCCGCATCCGGCGGCGTCAGGGACAGGGACTGACAGGCCATGGTGAAGGCTTCCACGATAATATGCTGGGTATCGACCAGCGTACCGTCCACATCCCACAACACCAGCCGCAGCGGCTCACTCATCGGTCTTCTCCGTTCCGTTACCCGGCCTCCTGCCGCTTAACCGGCAGGACGGGCGAAGGGATCACGCTCTTCCGACTCGTCGAAGTCAAAGAACTCAAAGCTGCGGGCCATATGCTCCGGCAGCGGGGCAATGATACGCAGGGTCCCCCCGGCCGGGTGCGGCAGGATAATCGCCCGCGCGTGCAGGTGCAATTTCCGCGAGATCCCTTCGCCGTGCAGGTGAGCTTCCGCGCCGCCGTACTTCCCATCCCCGACAATCGGGGTGCCCAGATAGGCCGCATGCACGCGCAGCTGATGGGTCCGGCCGGTGCGGGGCTCAAAGTGCACCCACGCCACCCGGCGCCCGGCATTGTCAACGGTCCGGAAGTCGGTGATGGCGCTCTGCCCTTCCTCGACGTTGACTTCCATTTTCTCTGACCCGGCGTATTCCATCTTGGCGATCGGGGCCTTGATGGTGCCCGCACGCGGGTCGGGGACCCCCATCACCAGCGCCCAGTACACCTTACGGGCTTCGCGTGACTTAAACGCCTTGGCCAGCGCCGCCGCCGCATTGGCGGTACGCCCCAGCAGCAGTACCCCGGAGGTATCCTTATCCAGCCGGTGCACCAGACGCGGCCGCTCTTCCGAGTCAAACTTAAGGGCATCCAGCAGGGCATCGACATGCAGGAAGGTATTGGTGCCACCCTGCGTCGCCAGCCCCGGCGGCTTGTTGAGGACGATCACATCCTTATCCCGGTGAATGACGCAGTCGCGGATCATGGCCTCATCTTCCGGGGTGAAGCGCGGCGCACGCTTCTTTTCCGGGCGCGGACGGCTTTCTTCCGAAGTATCGCCCAGTGGCGGCACCCGCACCACCTGACCGGGCTCCAGACGGTCACCCGCCTTCATCCGCTTGCCGTCCACCCGCACCTGACCGGTGCGCAGCAGCTTTTCCAGCTTGCCATGCCCCAGACCGGGGTAACGCCGCTTGAACCAGCGGTCAAGCCGCAGGTCTGCGTCGTCAACGGCGACGGTAATCAGTTCAACAGCCATAATCTCACCATTCCTTCACGCCCCGGCACCCTGCCGGGAAAAACTCAGACCTTCAGGCCCCAGCGCACCAGCGCCAGCCCCAGAAATAACGCCCCGATCCCCAGCAGCAGGGTGCCGGCCACATAGACAAAGGCCAGCCCCAGATTGCGGTTCATCAGCGTCACCACATCCAGGGAAAACGAGGAAAAGGTGGTAAAACCACCCAGAATCCCGACAAACAGAAACACCCGCCACGGCTCCGGGAAGGACAGGCGCTGTGCCGCCAGCTCGGCCAACACCCCCATCACCAGCGAGCCGATCAGGTTGACCGCCAGTGTTCCCCACGGAAACCCGCTGCCGAACCACCGACCGAACAACGCCACAGTCAGATACCGGGCAACCGACCCCAGCGCCCCGCCTGCCGCCACTGCGGCAATCAGCATTGGGTTCATGATGCCTCTCCGCCCGTATCGCCCGCCTGCCGCTTCAGCCGCAGACGGTCCCAATAATCGATCCGCCTGCGCAGATCACGCTCAAAGCCCCGCTCGGGCGGGTCATAGAAGCGCTGACGCGGCAGACCTTCGGGAAAATAGTTCTGGCCGGAAAACCCGTCCGGCGCATCATGATCATAGGCATAACCCTTATTATAGCCCAGATCCTTCATCATCTTGGTCGGGGCATTCAGGATATGCATCGGCGGCATCAGCGACCCGGTGGATCTGGCACTGCGCCGCGCCGCCTTGGCCGCGACATACCCGGCATTGGATTTCGGCGCGGTCCCCAGATAGATCACCAGCTGCATCACCGCCAGATCCCCTTCCGGGCTGCCCAACCGGTCATAGGCCTCCCACGCTGCAATCGACTGGGTCAGCGCCCCTGGATCAGCCAGACCGATATCCTCCACCGCAAAACGGGTCAGGCGGCGCAGAATATAGGCCGCATCCTCGCCGCCCTCCAGCATCCGGGCGCACCAGTACAGCGCCGCATCGGTATCTGACCCCCGCAAGGACTTATGCAGGGCCGAGATCAGGCTGTAATGGCCTTCCCGGTCCTTATCATACACCGGGGCCCGCCGCTGCACCAAAGCCGCCAGCTCGGCCGTACCAAGGCGGGTCTCCGCCTCTGCCGTGGCGTTGACCACCTCATCGGCCAGCCCCAGCAGATAGCGGCCATCGCCGTCAGCCATTGCCCGCAGGGCAGCCCGGGCCTCATCCTCTAGCGGCAAACGGCGGCCGGTGATCTGCTCCACCCGCCGCAGCAACAGTTCCAGCGCCGCATCATCCAGCCGGTTGAGCACCAGCACCCGGCAGCGGGACAGCAGTGCCGCGTTCAGCTCAAAGCTGGGGTTCTCAGTCGTCGCCCCCACCAGCACCACCGTACCGTCTTCCACATAGGGCAGAAAACCATCCTGCTGGCTGCGGTTAAAACGGTGGATCTCGTCAATAAACAGCAGCGTCCCCCGCCCGGACTGACGTCGCTGACGGGCAGCCTCGAACACTTTACGCAGCTCTGCCACGCCGGAAAACACTGCCGACAGAGGCTCAAAATACAGATCGGTATGGGCCGCCAGAAGACGGGCAATCGTGGTCTTGCCACAGCCCGGCGGCCCCCACAGCAGGATTGAACTCAGACGCCGCGCCGCCAGCATACGCCCCAGCGGCGCATCAGCGGCCAGAAGGTGCCCCTGCCCGACCACATCCGCCAGCGACTGCGGGCGGAGACGGTCAGCCAGCGGACGCGGCGCCATCTGTTCAAACAAACCGGTCATCAGCCAACCCGGATATTCATGATCTGCCCATCCCGCAGGATGGTGATCAGCCACTGTGACCGTGGCGGCCCCTGCAACAGATCCATCGCTTCTTTCACCGAACCGACTTTAACACCATTGATCGAGACCAGCAGGTCAGCAGGCTCAAACCCCAGCTGAGCGGCAAAACCACTGCGGTTGACCGCCAGCAGAACCACCTGAGGCCCCTGATAGTCCATGCCCAGCTCTTCGGCCAATGCCGGGTTCAGATTGGCCAGACGGGTACCGGTCAGCGGAGTCCGGCCCGCCACTTCGGTCACATCGCGGGACGGTTGCTCCGGGGCCTGCATCATCGTGATCTCGACCTCCTGCGGGCGGCCATCCCGCAGAATGCCCAGGCGGGCCGGGCGACCGCTTTCCGACGACGCGACCAGATAGCGCAGGGCCTGCACATCCGGCAGATCCTTCCCATTGAACGACAGAATGACATCGCCAATCTGCAATCCCGCCCGGGCGGCCGGGCTGCTGGCAACAACATGATTGATCAGGACGCCGCCGCGACGGTCCAGCCCCAGAGAGGCTGCGACCTCCTGATCAACCGGCTGCCCCGACGCCCCCAGCCAGGGATGAACCGCCTTGCCGGTGGACAGAATGCTGTTCAGGGTCGTGCGGACCATGTTAGCCGGAATCGCAAAGCCGATGCCGACATTGCCACCGTCCCGACTGTAAATTGCGGTGTTGATCCCCGCCAGTTTACCGTCAACCGTCACCAGAGCCCCCCCGGAGTTCCCCGGATTGATCGCGGCGTCGGTCTGGATAAAAGACCGGAAGTCGGAAATACCGACCGAGGTGCGGGCCAAGGCCGAAACAATCCCGCTGGTGACAGTCTGCCCGACGCCAAACGGGTTGCCGATCGCCAGCACCAGATCCCCGACCTCCAGCTGATCGGAATCGCTGAACTCCAGAACCGGCAGATTGCCCAACGGCTCAATCAGCTTAAGCACCGCCAGATCGGTCCGCTCATCGACGCCAACCACTTTCGCCTCAGCCTCACGGCGGTCAGACAGGACCACCGTGATCTGATCGGCATCTTTGATCACATGGTTATTGGTCAGAATGGTGCCGTCAGAGCGAACAATCACTCCCGAGCCAAGAGAGTTCTGAATCCGCTTTTGTGGCATCCCCATCCGACCGGCAAACTCATCGCCGAAAAAACGGCGGAAAAACGGATCGTTCATCAGCGGGGACACCGCCTGACGGACAACCACCTTCTTGGTGTAAATGTTAACGACGGCAGGCGCCGTCCGCTTTACCACCGGCGCAAAACTAAGGGATACATCAGCCGAGGACGACGGTACCTGTTTCTCAGCCGCCTGCACCATCGAAGTCGGCATCGTGGTCACGAGAACCGCAGCGACCGCCGCCTGCATCAAACCCGCAGACAGCAGCGCCCCCGGCTTCCTGTTATGACGCTGATCGCGCATTCTCAAACCTCTTCCGCTTCCGAAGAGCCGCATCCGACAGACCGGTCAAATACGGCGCTCTCCCCTTTTGCTCTGTCGCATTATCGCCCACCAAACCAATGCCTGATTTTATGGGCAACCCCTTTCCCTACAGCAGAGAACCGGGATTATCCCGGCTTCAGCCTTTGAAATAGGTGGCCCGGTCCATTTCCACCACCCGCACGGACACCTGCACAGCCGCAAAATCATCCGATAAGGCCCCCCGCAGGTGGGCAACGGCGGCCTGACCGACCGCCGTCAACACCTCTGCGGTACGACCTGCCAGCAGGCCCAGATCAAGATGCAACACATCCTGCGGCCCGCTGCCATCGCCAACCACCGCATCATCCGCGACTCGGACCTGTGTTTTACAGTCGCCCAATCCGGCACCGGCAAGACGAACCAGATCCGCATGGATCTTGGGAAGAACTGTCTTAAAATCGACAGCGGCATAGACAGCAGCAGTACAGGTCAGACGGTTTTGCGGCATCGACAGCCCTCTGAATAATCGGGATCACAGGCGGCAACAGTGCGCCGATTAACGGCCAAAAAGCAAGAGGGGCAGCCTTTACAGGCTACCCCCTTGTCTGTTCAGTCTGACGGGTGCAGGCACCCGCAGGCCGACTTATTCGCCAGCAGCTTCGTCAGCAGCGCGCTCAGCAGCAACGCGGGCCTTGTCAGAAGCACCCTTGGCGGACAGATCGCGCTCAACCAGCTCGATCATGGCCATCGGGGCGGCGTCGCCATAGCGGAAACCAGCCTTCAGAACGCGGGTGTAACCACCCTGACGGTCCTTATAGCGGTCAGCGATGACAGAAAACAGCTTCCGCACCACGGCGTCGTCGCGCAGCAGGGCAGCAGCCTGACGGCGGGCATGCAGGTCGCCACGCTTGCCGAGGGTGATCAGCTTTTCCACCACCGGACGAAGATCCTTCGCCTTCGGCAGGGTGGTCTTGATCTGCTCGTGAGTGATCAGAGCAGCGGCCAGATTGGCGAACATCGCCTTACGGTGAGAAGACGTACGGTTCAGCTTACGGCCGGACATACCATGACGCATGATGCTTACCTTTCCTGTCTTGGCCCCGCGCACGGAGCCGATTGGACATCTCCGATCCCGCCGTCATCCGGATGGACAGGGCGGTGCAGACCAGAGCCGGGGCAGAGATACCCCTGAAACGAAGGCGCAGTTCTATCCGTCAGACAGCCGAAATGCAACCCGAAAGCCGAAAGAACCGCGTCTTTCCTGCAAAAAAGAAAAGGCGGCAGAGAAACTCTGCCGCCTTTCCTGAACCCTGAAGTCAGGGAGAGCTTTAGTACGGCTCTTCCAGCTTCTTCGCCAGATCTTCGATGTTCTCCGGCGGCCAGTTCGGGATATCCATGCCCAGATGCAGCCCCATATGAGCCAGCACTTCCTTGATTTCGTTCAGGGACTTGCGGCCGAAGTTCGGGGTGCGGAGCATTTCAGCTTCGGTCTTCTGGACCAGATCGCCGATGTAGATGATGTTGTCGTTCTTCAGGCAGTTCGCCGAACGGACCGACAGTTCCAGCTCATCAACCTTGCGCAGCAGGTTCTTGTTGAACGGCAGGTCATCATCCTTCCGCTCTTCGCTCGCCGCCTGCGGCTCTTCGAAGTTGATGAACAGCTGCAGCTGATCCTGAAGGATACGCGCGGCCAGAGCCAGAGCATCTTCCGGGGTCACGGCACCGTTGGTTTCCAGGTTCATCACCAGCTTGTCATAGTCAGTGACCTGACCGACGCGGGCATTCTCAACGCGGTAAGACACACGGCGGACCGGGGCGAAGATCGAATCGACCGGGATCAGACCGATCGGAGCATCTTCCGGACGGTTGGCGCTGGCAGCAACATAGCCCTTACCGGTGTTAACGGTCAGTTCCATGTTGAAGTTGGCGTTGGTGTCCAGATGACAGATCACCAGATCGGGGTTCAGCACTTCGATGTCGGCGCTGGATTCGATCTGACCGGCGGTCACGGCACCCGGGCCGGTCGCCTTCAGGGTCATCCGCTTCGGGCCTTCGCCATGCATGCGCAGGGCCAGCGTCTTCACGTTAAGGATAATATCGGTGACGTCTTCACGGACACCGGCCACAGACGAGAACTCGTGCAGAACGCCCTCGATATGGATCGCGGTAACAGCCGCACCCTGCAGGGAGGACAACAGCACGCGCCGCAGGGCGTTGCCGAGGGTCATACCAAAACCGCGTTCCAGCGGTTCGGCAACCACAGTGGCGGAACGGGCCGGGTCTCCGCCGGGCTCCACGTTCAGCTTGGACGGTTTGATCAGTTCCTGCCAGTTCTTCTGGATCACGGGCGCACCCTCTTGCTTAACGGGGCCTAATCGAAAACTGACCATAATGGCGTCAGGCGAGACCACCATCAGGTCCGGGGTTCAGGATGTCTGATGCAACAGCCGGTTATGCGCCGGTTTAACAGGGGTACCCCCGGAAAACCTCAGCAATTTTATGGGAGGTGCTGTATGCGCCCCCACTGATCCGGCACCGGATCAAACATAAACCCCGTAAACACTACACAGAGCCCATAAACACCGGGTTCTGCGTCCTAATTAGGGCGACTCGGCTATTATCCGGATCTTTGGCAGATCAACGTATGCCCTTCAATCGCAGTCAAAAGACCAGCTTCAAGGTGACACGCCCGGCGCTAAACCTAAAAGAGAAAACAGATGTTTCCTACTTTCAGCTTCTCAACCGACGAAACGCCAGCCGAACGCGGACACTCAAACATACGGACTTCACGCCAAAACCGCCTTGCCCCGGATAGATATCCGGGGCGGCGGTTCCAGGAATACGGCCTGTCGGATCAGACGCGACGACGCTTGCGCGGACGGCAACCGTTGTGCGGGATCGAGGTCACATCACGGATCGAGGTGATGGTGAAACCGACCGTCTGCAGAGCGCGCAGGGCAGATTCACGACCAGAACCCGGACCACAGACTTCCACTTCCAGGGTGCGCATGCCGTGTTCAGCAGCCTTACGGCCAGCATCTTCAGCAGCAACCTGAGCCGCGTACGGGGTCGACTTGCGCGAACCCTTGAAGCCCTGCATCCCAGCCGAAGACCAGGAGATCGCATTCCCCTGCACATCGGTGATGGTGATGATGGTGTTGTTGAAAGTGGCATTCACATGAGCGATGCCGGAGGTGATATTCTTGCGCTCGCGACGACGCGGACGAGCTGCAGCAGCCTTAGCCATTGCCGATAGCCTTCCTTACCTGATTACTTCTTCTTGCCAGCGATCGGCTTGGCAGGGCCCTTGCGGGTACGGGCGTTGGTGTGGGTGCGCTGACCGCGGACCGGCAGGCCCTTACGGTGACGCAGACCACGGTAGCAACCCAGATCCATCAGGCGCTTAATGTTCATTGCGACTTCGCGGCGGAGGTCACCTTCCACCTTGTAATCACGGTCGATCAGCTCGCGCAGACGCAGGACGTCTTCATCGGACAGCTGGTTGACGCGGATGCTCTCAGCGAACCCGAGGGTGCTGCAGATATCCTGCGCGTGCTTCGGCCCGATGCCATAGATATAGGTAAGCGCAATAAGCACGCGCTTATTGCTAGGAATGTTAACGCCAGCGATACGCGCCAAAGCCCGTACTCCTCAATGTCGCAGCGGTACGCTAGACCGCCATAGGTGATCATCCACAGGGCAGCGCCCGGATGGGAAACTCGGAAGGTGCGCGATTATATGCATTACGCCCCCCGAGTCAACGGCTGCCCCAAAACAATTACAGCCCACTCTGCGGGCTAACCATCGCAGGCACATACTGCCTGCGATGGCCTGACGGCATTCTTCAGCTCCCCTGTGACGAGACAGCAAAAAAAGCACGTCTTTTCAATAAGCTCTTCCCCGAAAAGAGACCCCTTCGGAGAGAAAGCTTATCGCGTCACGACCCGAGAATGCCCTCAAGATCGGCCGTAACAACATTGATGTCGCGGGTTCCGTCGACAACATGCAACAGCTTCTGCGCTTCATAATAGGGCAGAAGCGGTGCGGTCTGCGCATGATAGGCTTCGAGTCGGCTTGTCACCGTCTCAGCATTATCGTCAGCCCGCCGCTTGAATTCGGTCCCGCCACAAGAGTCACAGACCCCTTCGACAGCCGTTTTCTTAAAGGAGTCGTGATACCCCTGCCCGCACTTAGCGCAGGTAAAACGCCCGGTAATCCGCTCCACCAGAAGGGAATCCGGAACACGCAGTTCAATAACCGCATCCAGCGCGAGCGAACGGTCACGCAGAAGCACATCCAGCGCTTCGGCCTGAGCCACAGTCCGCGGAAAACCGTCCAAAATGAAGCCATTCTGGGTATCTTGGTCACCCAGCCGATCGGCGATGATGCCAATCACGATATCATCAGACACCAGCTGACCGGCATCCATCACCGCCTTCGCCTTTTTGCCGGTTTCCGTACCAGCGGCAATCGCGGCGCGCAGCATGTCGCCGGTAGAGAGCTGGACGATACCATACTTCTCCTGCAGACGCTGCGCCTGGGTCCCCTTCCCGCCACCGGGAGGGCCCATGAATATCAGACGTTTCCCCTTCATCTTACCCACGCTTCCCCTTGAGTTTGGCTTTTTTGATCAGCCCTTCGTATTGATGGGCCAACAGGTGCGACTGAATCTGCGCCACGGTGTCCATCGTGACGGTCACAACGATCAGCAGGCTGGTACCACCGAAGTAGAACGGCACACTCAGACGGCTGATGAGAATTTCCGGCAGAACAGAGATGAACACCAGATACGCCGCGCCAATCACAGTCAAGCGGGTCAGAACATAATCCAGATAATCTGACGTGTTCTTACCCGGGCGAATCCCCGGAATGAACCCTCCGTGCTTCTTCAGATTTTCTGCGGTGTCATGCGGATTGAAAACAACCGCCGTGTAGAAGAAGGCGAAGAAAACGATCAAGCCAACGTACATCGCAATGTACAGCGGCTGACCATGGCCGAGCCATGCGGTGACGGTCTGAAGCCAACCCGGGCCCTGCCCAGCGGTGAAACTGGCAATCGTGGTCGGCAGCAGCAGGATGGAAGACGCAAAGATCGGCGGAATCACGCCTGAAGTGTTGATCTTCAGCGGCAAGTGGGTGCTTTCACCGCCATAAATGCGGTTGCCGACCTGACGCTTCGGGTACTGGACCAGAATACGACGCTGTGCCCGCTCCATGAATACAATGAAGGCAATTACACCGACAGCCATCAGGAGCAGAGCGACGATAACAGCCGGATGCAAAGCCCCGGTCCGGCCCAACTCAAGGGTCGAAGCCAAAGCATGCGGGAGGTTTGCCACGATCCCTGCAAAAATAATCAGGGACGTACCATTGCCGACACCACGGGCCGTAATCTGCTCCCCGAGCCACATCAGGAAGAGAGTGCCCCCGGTAAGAGTGACCACGGTCACAAACCGGAAGAACAGCCCCGGATCAAGAACCACGGCGCCAGCACTGCTGGTCATCGTTTCCAGCCCGACCGCAATGGAATAGGCCTGCAGAACCGTAATCAGAACCGTAAGATAACGGGTGTACTGATTGATCTTTTTACGACCCGACTCGCCTTCCTTCTTCAGCCCCTCCATCGACGGCACAATCGTCGTCATCAGCTGCATGATGATGGACGCCGAGATGTACGGCATGATGTTCAGGGCGAAGATGGTCATACGGCTGAGCGCACCACCGGCCAGCATGTCAAACATGCCGAGAATTCCACCCTGATTGCGGGCAAAGACATCGGCAAGAGCATGCGGATCAATGCCCGGCAACGGGATATAAGTCCCGAGTCGATACACGATCAGGGCGCCCAGGGTAAACCAAATGCGCTTCTTCAACTCGGTGGCCTGGGCGAACATACCCCAGTTCAGGTTCGCGGCGAGCTGCTCGGCGGCGGAAGCCATGCGGTACTCCGGTTCGATCAGAAACGGCGGTCAGACGACCAACCATAGGACGGACGGCAGCAAGGCGCTGCCACGATCAACAGGGGGAAGCCCCTGTTGCTTCGGCGTGCGTCAGCACCATGGCCGATCACAGCCTGATTAAGGCTATCCGAAGATCACACCGTTTATACCCGGATGTCCCCGCTGGCAACCCTTTAGAGACGTCCCCATGACAATAGCGGGCTTCTGGAGGGCTTTCTCAGGGTGATCTCTCGTCGTCGCATAAAAAAAATCCCCATCGTTTCCGATGGGGACCTTTTCGAATCCTACAGAGAACCCGCAGGATATCTTTGTAACTTATTCAGCAGCGTCAGCAGAAGCAGACGGAACCAGGACGGTAACCTTACCGCCCAGCTTCTCAATCGCTTCAAGAGCCGGCTTGGAGGCACCGGCGACTTCGAAATTCGCCTTCACCTTCAGCTCGCCGTTGCCCAGCAGACGGACGCCATCCTTAGCACGACGGATCACGCCAGCCTTAACCAGCGCTTCCGCGTCGATGGTGGCAGCAATGTCCAGACGGCCAGCATCAATGAACGCCTGAATGCGACCGAGGTTCACACCGACATAATCCTTACGGAAAATGTTGGTGAAACCACGCTTCGGCAGACGCCGATAAATCGGCATCTGGCCGCCTTCGAAGCCATTGATAGAGACGCCAGTGCGGGACTTCTGACCCTTGACGCCACGGCCGCCGGTCTTGCCCTTGCCGGAACCGATACCACGGCCAACACGGATGCGGACCTTGGTAGCGCCCGGATTATCACGAAGTTCGTTCAGTTTCATTTGGAAGGATCCTACTATAAAACCCCAGAAGAGCGAAGGGAGACCCCTCGCTCTTCCAAGTCGGCTATTACGCCTCTTCGACCTTCAGCAGGTGAGCAACCTTGGCAATCATGCCACGCACCGACGGAGTATCCTCCAGGGTGCTGGTGCGGTGCAGCTTGTTCAGGCCCAGACCGATCAGGGTTGCACGCTGATCGGCACGACGGCCGATCGGGGAGCCAACCTGAGTGATGGTCACAGTCTTCTTCTCAGCCATGCTTCCTCTCCTTATTCAGCAGAGGCGGCATCGTTGGCCGCATCAGCGCCCACGGCACCGGCAGCGGCTTCACGACGGCTGACGATTTCGCCAACCTTCTTGTTCCGCTTCGCCGCAACCATGCGCGGGCTTTCCAGGTTAACCAGGGCGTCAAAAGTCGCCTTGATCATGTTGTACGGGTTGGCAGTGCCAATGCACTTCGCCACCACGTCCTGAACGCCCATGGTTTCGAAGATGGCTCGCATCGGGCCACCCGCGATGATGCCGGTACCGGCCGGAGCCGAACGCAGCAGCACGCGACCGGCGCCGAAGTGGCCCTTCACGTCATGATGCAGGGTGCGGCCTTCGCGCAGCGGAACACGAACCATCTGGCGCTTGGCCTGTTCGGTTGCTTTGCGAATGGCTTCCGGAACTTCACGGGCTTTGCCGGTACCGAAACCGACGCGACCCTTGGAGTCACCCACCACAACCAGAGCAGCGAAAGCGAAACGACGTCCGCCCTTCACCACCTTGGCAACACGGTTAATATGTACGAGCTTATCAACGAACTCGTCGTCGCGCTCGCGCTCGCGCTCCCGGTCGGAAGCGCGGTCTCGTTTGTCGCGCCGATCCTTCGGGTCGCGCTCAGCAGTCGGGGTACGTGCCATCTCGACTATCCTTTAGAACGAAAGTCCGCCTTCGCGCGCCGCATCCGCCAGGGCTTTCACCCGGCCGTGGTAGATGTAACCACCACGATCGAACACGACAACATTCACGCCAGCCTTAACGGCCCGCTCTGCCACCAGCTTACCGACGGCAGCAGCAGCAGCGAGGTCAGCGCCGGTCTTCAGCTGTTCCCGCAGATCTTTGTCCAGAGTCGAAGCCGCAGCAACGGTAACACCGTTAACGTCATCGATGATCTGAGCATAGATATGCTTGGAAGAGCGGAACACCGAAAGGCGCGGGCGCCCGGCGGACTTCTTCTTGAGCTGATACCGCACTCGGGAGCGGCGGCGCTCGAAAAGAGAAAGATTCTTCGCCATTTCCGTTCGCCCTTACTTCTTCTTGCCTTCCTTACGCAGGATCTGTTCGCCAGCGTACTTCACACCCTTGCCCTTGTAGGGCTCCGGCGGACGATAGCCGCGAATTTCAGAAGCAATCTGACCAACGATCTGCTTGTCAGTGCCTGAAATTTCGATCTGCGTAGGAGCCGGTGTCTTAATGGTCACGCCAGCCGGGATCGGAAGGACCACGTCATGCGAGAACCCAAGAGCCAGCTGCAGGTTAGAACCCTGCACGGCAGCCTTGTAACCAACACCAACGATTTCCAGGTTTTTCTGGAAACCGACCGACACACCCTTCACCAGATTGGCAATACGGGCGCGGGTGGTACCCCACATCATGCGGGCACGCTTGGAGTTATTCAGCGGCTGGACGACAACTTTGTTGTCTTCAACCTTCGTGTCCACCAGGTCGGGAGACAGGACGAACTTCAGTTCGCCGAGCTTCCCCTTGGCCGTGATCACGCCTTCGGCGATGGTCACGGTCACGCCCTGGGGCACCTCGACGGGGTATTTACCAACGCGAGACATCCTGGGCCCCTCCTTAGAACACGCGGGCGATCACTTCGCCACCGACGTTGGCCTGGCGGGCTTCATGATCGCTCATCACACCGCGCGGGGTGGACAGGATCGAGATGCCCAGACCATTGTAAACCTTCGGCAGGTCTTTGATCTTGGAGTAGGTACGACGGCCCGGCTTGGAAACACGAGTGATTTCCTTAATAACCGGCTGACCTTCGTGATACTTCAGTTCGATGCGCAGTTCATCAATGCCAGCACGAACGTTGTAACGCTCGTAGCCGCGGATGTAACCTTCACGCACCAGCACATCCAGAACGGTAGAACGCAGCTTGGAAGCGGGCGAGACAACGCTCGACTTCCCTGCGCGCTGGCCGTTGCGGATACGGGTGAGCATATCGCCCAACGGATCAGTCATAGACATGGTCTGTCCTCCTTACCAGCTCGACTTGACCATGCCCGGGATCTGACCGCGGGACGCAAGGTCACGCAGCATGACACGGGCCATCTTGAACTTACGGTAAACGGCGCGCGGACGGCCGGTTACTTCGCAGCGGTTACGATAGCGAATCTTGGCGGAGTTGCGCGGCAGGGTCGCCAACTTCAACACAGCCATAAACCGATCTTCCGGGGAAGTTTCGCGGTTTTTGATGATCGCCTTCAGCGCGGCGCGGCGGGCAGCGAACTGCTTCGCCAGACGGGCACGCTTTTTATTCTTCTCGACAGAGCTAACCTTCGACATGACTCAGTCTCCGTCTCACGCCTTAACGAACGGCACGCCGAACTGCACCAGCAGTTCGCGGGCTTCGTCGTCAGTCTTCGCGGTGGTGCAGATGGTGATATCCATCCCACGGACCTTGTCGACCTGGTCGTAAGCAATTTCCGGGAAAATGATCTGCTCTTTCAGGCCCATGTTGTAGTTGCCACGGCCATCAAAAGCTTTCCCGTTCAGACCACGGAAGTCACGCACACGCGGCAGCGCAATGTTGACGAGGCGGTCGAGGAATTCGTACATGCGGTCAGCACGAAGAGTCACCTTCGCACCGATAACCATGCCTTCACGCAGCTTGAAAGCAGCGATCGACTTGGTCGCACGGGTCAGGATCGGCTTCTGGCCGGAGATCGCAGTCAGGTCGGTAATAGCACCTTCCATCTTCTTGCGATCGAGGGCAGCTTCACCAACACCCATGTTGATGACGATCTTGGTCAGCTTCGGCACTTCCATCGGGTTGGTATACCCGAACTTTTCCTGAAGAGCCTTGCGGACAGCGGTCTGATAGTGGTTCTGCAGACGTGCAGCCATCGGTCGTCTCCTTACTTGCCGATGACTTCGCCGGAGCGCTTGGAAACGCGCACCTTCGAACCATCTTCAAGAACCTTGAACCCAACGCGGGTCGGCTTGCCGTCCTTCGGGTCCAGGTGGGCGACGTTGGAAACGTGAATAGCCGCTTCCTTCTCGATGATGCCACCCTGGGTGAACTGAGTCGCGCGGGTGTGCCGCTTGACGATGTTCACGCCCTTCACCACCACACGGTTTTCCGTCGGCAGCGCCTTCACGACTTCGCCCTGCTTCCCCTTGTCCTTGCCAGTCAGCACGACAACGGTATCGCCCTTACGGATCTTCTGCATGTTACAGCACCTCCGGGGCGAGAGAGACGATCTTCATATACTTCTTCGCACGCAGCTCGCGGACCACCGGCCCGAAAATGCGGGTACCGATCGGCTCACCCTGCTTATTGATAAGCACGGCAGCGTTGCGGTCAAAGCGAATCAGGGTTCCATCCGGACGACGCACGGGGGCGGCGGTGCGGACGATGACAGCGCGATGCACGTCACCCTTCTTCACGCGGCCACGCGGAATAGCGTCCTTAATGGACACCACAATCACGTCACCAACTCCGGCGATGTTCCGGTGGGAACCGCCGAGAACCTTGATGCACTGCACCCGGCGAGCGCCGCTATTGTCGGCGACGTCCAGGTTGGTTTGCATCTGAATCATGGCACCAATCCTTAATAGTCTAGCGGAAACGGATCGATGGGTCTTATTCCGCGGATTCCGTCACCAGTTCCCAGCTCTTACGCCGGGAAAGGGGACGGCATTCGCGAATGCGAACCACATCGCCGATCTTAGCCTGGTTGGCTTCATCGTGAGCGGCGTATTTCTTCGACCGCTTGATGAACTTTTTATACAGCGGGTGCATGAAGCGACGCTCGACTTTGACGACAATCGTCTTGTCCATAGCGTCGCTCACCACCACGCCCTGCAGAATACGCTTGGGCATTGGCTTACTCTTCGCTCCTCACCGCGAAAGGCGGTGATATTACACAGCCTGCTTCCGTTCGTGAAGCACTGTTTTGATGCGGGCGATGTCTTTTTTCACCTGACCCTGGCGGGCGGTGTTCTGGAGCTGCCCGGTTGCCTTCTGGAAGCGCAGGTTAAACTGCTCTTTCTTCAGGCCAATCAGCTCTTCAGCGAGCTGTTCTGCGGACTTTTCCCGCAGATCCTTAGCGGCGGTCATTCTCAACCCTCCCCGCCCAGACGGGCGACGAACTTGGTCTTGATCGGCAGCTTGGCGGCAGCCAGGGCAAACGCAGCCCGGGCCAGTTCTTCCGACACACCGTCGACTTCAAACATGATACGGCCCGGAGCAACACGGGCCACCCAGTATTCCGGCGAACCCTTACCGGAACCCATACGGACTTCGGCGGGCTTACGCGACACCGGAAGATCCGGGAACACGCGAATCCACACACGGCCCTGACGCTTCATATGACGGGTCATGGCACGACGGGCGGCTTCGATCTGACGCGCAGTGATCCGCTCCGGCTCAAGAGCCTTCAGGCCGAACTGGCCGAAGTTCAGGGAAGCCCCGCCCTTGGTGTTGCCGTGGATCCGGCCCTTATGCGCCTTGCGATACTTGGTACGTTTCGGCGAAAGCATTGGTCTCGTCCTTTATTGGCTGGAACCGTGCCCGCGTTAGCGGGCAGCGGCCGGCTCCTGAGCGCGCTTGTCTTGCGCCATCGGATCGTGTTCCAGGATTTCACCCTTGAACACCCACACCTTGACGCCGCAGGCGCCGTAGGTGGTGAACGCAGTGGCTTCGCCGTAGTCGACGTCAGCGCGCAGGGTGTGCAGCGGCACACGGCCTTCGCGGTACCATTCGGTACGGGCGATTTCAGCCCCACCCAGACGGCCACCGCAGTTGATACGGATGCCCTGAGCGCCAAGACGCATGGCGGACTGCACGGCGCGCTTCATAGCACGACGGAAGGCCACACGGCGTTCCAGCTGGGACGAGATCGACTCGGCGATCAGCTGGGCTTCGATTTCCGGCTTACGGATTTCAACGATGTTCAGGTGAACTTCGTTACCGGTCATCTTCTGCAGCTCCTTGCGGAGCACTTCGATGTCGGAACCCTTGCGGCCGATCACCACGCCCGGACGGGCGGTGTGAATGGAAATACGGGCCTTCTTGGCCGGACGTTCGATAACGATCCGGGAGACACCCGCCTGTGCCAGCTGCTTCTTCAGATACTTGCGGATCCGCAGATCTTCATGCAGCAGGGTGGCGTATTCGCCTTCAGCGAACCAACGGCTGTCCCAGGTCCGGTTGATGCCGAGACGCAGGCCAATCGGGTTTACTTTCTGACCCATTATTTAGACTCCTCGCGCTCACGCACCACAATGGTCAGGTTCGAGAACGGCTTCAGGATCTTGCCAGTCCGGCCACGAGCGCGGGCACGCCAACGCTTCATGACCATCGCCTTGCCAACGAACGCTTCAGCCACAACCAGACGGTCAACGTCCAGCTGATGGTTGTTTTCCGCGTTGGCAATAGCCGACTGGAGAACCTTACGCACATCATTCGATACGCGACGGGTGTTGAAGGTCAGAGACGCCAGCGCCTGTTCAACGCCCATGCCGCGAATGGACGCGGCAACGATGTTGAGCTTCTGCGGGCTGGTGCGGATGGAAGCGGAATGGGCGCGGGCCTCATTATCCGCCAATGCACGGGGAGCAGTCGGCTTTCCCATGATTACTTCCTCTTCGCCTTCTTGTCCGCGGCGTGACCGTAGTAAGTGCGGGTCGGCGCGAACTCACCGAACTTGTGACCGATCATGTTTTCGGTCACCAGCACGGGAACAAACTTGTGCCCGTTGTACACACCAAAGGTGATGCCAACGAACTGCGGCAGAATCGTCGAGCGCCGCGACCAGGTCTTAATGACCTCATTACGGCCAGAAGCACGAGTTGCCTCGGCCTTCTTGAGCATGTAACCGTCGACGAACGGTCCCTTCCAGACTGAACGAGCCACGTCCGTCCTCCGTTACTTTTTCTTCGCCAGGTGACGCGAGCGCATGATGAGCCGGTCGGTCGCCTTGTTGTTGCGGGTCTTCTTACCCTTGGTCGGGAAGCCCCACGGGGTAACCGGATGACGGCCACCCGAAGTGCGACCTTCACCACCACCGTGCGGGTGATCGACCGGGTTCATGGCGACACCACGAACATGCGGACGCTTGCCCAGCCAACGCTTACGCCCGGCCTTGCCGAGGTTAACGTTCTGGTTGTCCGGGTTGGACACGGCACCAACGGTCGCCATGCATTCACCACGGACCATACGCAGTTCACCGGAGGACAGGCGCAGCTGAGCGTAGCCAGAATCCTTACCGATCAGCTGAGCATAGCAACCAGCGGAACGGGCCATCTGGCCACCCTTGCCCTGCTTCAGCTCCACGTTATGCACGATGGTGCCGACGGGCATGTTCTTCAGCTGCATGGCGTTGCCCGGCTTAATATCGGCCTTGGCGTCGGCGATGACAATGTCACCAGCCTTCAGACGCTGCGGGGCCAGAATGTAAGCCAGATCACCGTCTTCGTAACGGATCAGGGCAATGAATGCAGTGCGGTTCGGATCGTATTCCAGACGTTCGACAGTGCCCGGGATACCCAGCTTGCCGTTACGCTTGAAATCGACCAGACGGTAGCGGCGCTTATGACCACCACCACGCTGCCAGACGGTAATACGGCCGGTGTTGTTACGGCCGCCGGACTTGGTCAGGCCTTCGGTCAAGGTCTTGACCGGCTTGCCCTTCCACAGCTCGGAACGGTCCACCAGCACCAGCTGGCGGGTACCCGGAGTAATCGGGTTGTAAGACTTAAGAGCCATAGTCTCAGACCCCCGTGGTCACGTCGATGGTGTGGCCAGCGGCGAGGGTGATAACGGCCTTCTTCACGTCGGAACGCTTACCGACCAGACCGCGGAACCGCTTCACCTTGCCCTTCTGGATCAGGGTGTTAACGGCCTTCACTTCAACGCCGAACACGCCTTCAACGGCAGCCTTGATCTCCGGCTTGGAGGCATCAAGCGGCACCCGGAAGGTAACCTGATTGAATTCCGACCCCATCGTGGCCTTTTCGGTGATCACCGGAGCCTTGATGATGTCGTACATACGCTCTTGCGAGACTTTCACGACGTTCTTGCTCATTTCAGGCGCTCCTCGAGCTTTTCGATGGCAGCCTTGGTGAGGACCAGAGTGTCGCGACGCAGAATGTCGTACACGTTGGCACCCTGGGTCGGCAGAACGTCGACACCCGGGATGTTGGCGGCAGCACGAGCGAACAGGGTGTTCACTTCAGCACCGTCAATCACGAGAGCGGAGCCCCAGCCGAGACCCTTCAGCTGCACGGCGAGATCTTTGGTCTTGCCGGAAGCCGACTCGAGGTCGACAACGACCAGCTTACCGTTCTGGGCCTTAGCCGACAGAGCGGTCTTCAGGCCGAGAGCACGGAACTTCTTGGTCAGATCGTGAGCATGGGAGCGCACGACCGGGCCAAAAATGGTAGAGCCGCCACGGAACTGGGCAGAACGGGTGGAACCCTGACGGGCACGACCGGTGCCCTTCTGCTTAAACGGCTTCTTAGTGGTACCAGAGATCTCAGAGATCGTCTTGGTCTTATGGGTGCCGGCCTGCCGCTTCGCGAGCTGCCAGCGCACCACACGCTGCAAAATGTCGGAACGCACTTCGAGACCGAAGATGTTCTCCGGCAGCTCGACGGTGCCAACCGCCTTGTTGTCAAGCGTGATAACGTCCAGCTTCATGACGCCTTATTCCTTGTTCTCGCCTTCGGCAGCCGAGGACGACTCGGCGGCAGCCTTAATGGCGGCCGGCAGCGGAGCGCCTTCGGGGATGCCCTTCTTCACGGCGTCGCGGACCAGAACCCAGCCGCCTTCAGCGCCGGGGACGGCACCTTTGACGAGGATCAGACCCTGATCGGCATCGGTGGCGACAATCTTCAGGTTCTGAAGAGTGACGCGCTCGGCACCGAGGTGACCGGCCATCTTCTTGCCCTTGAACACACGGCCCGGATCCTGACGGTTACCGGTAGAACCATGCGAACGGTGCGAGACCGACACGCCGTGGGTGGCTTCGAGACCACGGAAGTTGTGACGCTTCATACCACCGGCAAAACCCTTACCGATGGAGGTGCCCACGACATCAACCAGCTGACCGACCACAAAGTGGGCGGCAGACAGCTCAACACCCGGCTCCAGGAGATTTTCCGGAGAGACGCGGAATTCAGCCATCTTCTGACGCGGTTCAACATTCGCCTTAGCGAAGTGACCACGCATAGCCTTGGACACATTCTTGACCTTGGCGGCACCGACGCCAAGCTGCACGGCAGAGTAGCCGTCCTGATCTTCCGTGCGCTTAGCGACGACATGACAGCCATCAACCTTAAGCACGGTGACCGGAACGTGCTCACCCTGCTCGGTGAACAGCCGCGTCATACCGACTTTTTGTGCGATAAGACCGGAGCGCATTATTTCGTTCCTTGCGTTTGTTTTCACGCTCACAACTTGATCTGGACGTCCACACCGGCGGCCAGGTCGAGCTTCATGAGCGCGTCGACGGTCTGCGGAGTCGGATCGACAATATCCAACACGCGCTTGTGGGTACGGATTTCAAACTGTTCCCGCGACTTTTTGTCGATGTGCGGGGAACGGTTAACAGTAAACTTCTCGATTCGCGTCGGCAGCGGGATGGGGCCCCGCACCTGAGCACCAGTGCGCTTGGCAGTGTTCACGATTTCCAGCGTGCTCTGGTCCAGCACACGATGATCAAACGCCTTGAGGCGGATGCGGATGTTTTGGCTTTCCATCTTTGCCTAACCCGAACTTCTTACAGTGATGTGACGAGCCGGGGCCCGAGGAGATGCGGCTTATACCGCATCCAGCCTCGGGCCACCACCTCTTTTTTGTCTAACAACGAAGTTATCTGGCTTGCGCCGTCTTACTTCAGGATCTTAGAGACGACGCCGGCGCCGACGGTACGACCGCCTTCACGGATGGCGAAGCGCAGGCCTTCGTCCATGGCGATCGGGGCGATCAGCTTCACGCCGATGCGGATGTTGTCGCCCGGCATCACCATTTCAGTGCCTTCCGGCAGAGAGATGGTCCCGGTGACGTCGGTGGTACGGAAGTAGAACTGCGGACGGTAGTTCGCGAAGAACGGAGTGTGACGGCCGCCTTCTTCCTTCGACAGAATGTAAACTTCCGACTCGAACTCGGTGTGCGGGGTGATCGAGCCCGGCTTCGCCAGAACCTGACCACGCTCCACGTCTTCACGCTTGGTGCCGCGCAGCAGGGCGCCGATGTTATCGCCGGCTTCACCCTGATCGAGCAGCTTGCGGAACATTTCAACGCCGGTGCAGGTGGTCTTCTGGGTGTCCTTCAGACCGATGATTTCGACTTCTTCGCCGACCTTCACCACGCCGCGTTCCACACGACCGGTCACCACGGTGCCACGGCCGGAGATCGAGAACACGTCTTCGATCGGCATCAGGAACGGCAGATCCTTCGGGCGTTCCGGCTGCGGGATGTATTCGTCGACGGCGCGCATCAGTTCCAGAACGGCCTTGTCGCCGATTTCCGGGTTCGAGTCTTCCAGAACCGCAAGGGCAGAACCCTTCACGATCGGAATATCATCCCCCGGGAAGTCATACGAGGACAGCAGTTCACGGATTTCCAGCTCGACCAGCTCCAGCAGTTCCGGATCGTCAACCTGGTCAACCTTGTTCATGAACACCACCAGAGCCGGCACACCGACCTGACGGGCCAGCAGGATGTGCTCGCGGGTCTGCGGCATCGGGCCGTCAGCGGCCGACACAACCAGAATCGCGCCGTCCATCTGTGCGGCACCGGTGATCATGTTCTTCACATAGTCAGCGTGGCCCGGGCAGTCCACGTGTGCATAGTGACGGTTGGTGGTTTCGTATTCCACGTGAGCGGTGGAAATCGTGATCCCACGGGCGCGCTCTTCCGGGGCCTTATCGATCTGGTCGTAGGCTGAGAAGGTCGCACCACCGGTCTTCGCCAGAACCTTGGTGATCGCAGCGGTCAGAGAAGTCTTGCCGTGGTCAACGTGGCCGATCGTGCCAACGTTGCAGTGCGGCTTCGTACGCGCAAATTTTTCCTTAGCCATT
>NZ_KB907345.1:0-151798 GCF_000381985.1 Novispirillum itersonii subsp. itersonii ATCC 12639
GGGCAGAGCCCGCTGTTTTTACGTCTGCTGGCAAAGCCAGCGGGGGGCAGAGCCCGCTGTTTTTACGTCTGCTGGCGAAGCCAGCGGGGGGCAGAGCCCGCCGTTTTACGTCTGCTGTAAAAACGGCGGGGTCTTTGCCTTTATCTGCTTACTCATTCCACCGGCAGCAGGATCAGGGTCTGCAACTGATCGGGCGCTGTGGTGGCGGGGGAGTTGAGGTAGATTTCCTGACAGGGGCGATGGGCGACCTCGTGGCCGCTGTCGGGCAGCCATGTGGCGTAGAGCCAGCTGTAGGCGGCCTCCAGACCGGTATAAGGGCCGGTATACAGGATCTGGGCGTACCGGCCTTCGGGGATTTCCTGCCGCACCAGCGGGGCAAGGTCGGCGATATCGGGGACGGGGCCGTGCAGGGTGATGCAGGCGTCAGCCCGCAGCCGGTCAGCATCGGTCTGGCGCGGGTCGTCGTAACTGATCTGGATCACCTGCGTTTCTGCGGTCAGCAGTCCCTTTTGCCCGGCCAGCATCATCAGGCGTTCAAATACCGGGCCGATGGCGGTATAGGGGCCGGTATGGCGCAGGCTGGCGACGGTGCGGGCGGGCCGGGTGGCGACGGTGACGGCTGCGGTGTCCAGCCCGGCAGGGGCTGACGGGCGGTGTGGGGTTGTGGTCATCGCGGTATCTCCTGTGGGGGCCGGGGCGGGGGCGAAGACGCTGCGGTCCCGCCGCCACCGTGACGGCGGCAGCCCGAAATGGGCGCGGAAGATCCGGCTGAAACTTTCCGTGGCCTCGAAGCCGCAGTCGAAGGCGATATCGGTGACGGTGCGGCGGGAATAGCGCAGGTGCCAGGCCGCCCGCTCCATCCGCAGTCGGCGGATGTACTGGGCGACGGTCTCCCCCATTATCGCGGTGAACAGGCGATGAAAATGATAGGGTGAGAAGTTGGCAACCTCCGCCAGCCCGTCAACCGTCAGCGGCTGGTCAAGGTGGCGCTGAACGTGCCGCACCACCCGGTCAAGACGGCGGAGGTAACCGGGGTCCGTCGTGGTGGGTGTGGGGCTGGCTGTCATCGGAAAAGTCTTTCAGGTCCGGGTGGGGCAGGGGTGCCCGACACCGCCAACAGTGCCGCAGCCGGGCGGATTGCGCCTGACCGTTCTTGCTGACCGTTCTCGCGGACCATTTTTGCTCTGGGGCCTTTCGTGGGTTACGGCACCACCTGTTGCCCGGCGAAGTACTCCTCCATCCGGGCAAAGCCGATGGCCTGTGACACCGCCCCGAAGGTGCCATGCTCCAGAATTTCCTGCGCGGCGCTGATGGCCGCACCATAGGCGGCCCGGGCGAGCGATGAGCCGATGCTGATCCGCCGCACTCCGGCGGCGGTAAGATCGCTGACGCTGAAGGAGATGCCGGGCAGGCCCATAATCACGTTGACCGGGCGGCTGACGGCGGCGCAGACGGTGCGGATGCTGTCCAGATCGCGCAGGCCGGGGGCAAACAGCACGTCTGCCCCGGCTTTTTCAAAGGCCTGAAGACGGGCGATGGTGTCATCCAGATCGGCCCGCCCCCACAGAAAATTCTCGCAACGGGCCGTCAGCACGAAATCAGCGGGCAACCCGGCGCGGGCCTCGGCGGCGGCGGCAATGCGGTCAACGGCCAGCTGAAAGTCGAAGATCGGGTTGGCCGGGTCGCCGGTGTGATCTTCGAGAGAGCATCCGGCCAGCCCGACGGCGAAGGCCGCCCGGATGGTGTCTGCCGCCTCTTCCGGGCTGTCGCCGAAGCCTTTCTCCAGATCAGCGGAGACCGGCAGCGGGGTGGCCTGAACCAGCGTCCGGCAGTGGTCGATCACCATCGCGCGGGGGACTTTCCCTTCCCCGACCCCGTGGGCGAAGGACATTCCGGCGCTGGTGGTCGCCAGTGCCGGAAAGCCAAGGGCGGCCAGCAGCCGGGCTGACCCCGTATCCCACGGGTTGGGAATAACGAAGGCGCCGGGTCCGTCATGGAGCTTGCGGAACGCAGCCCCTTTGGCTGCGGAATCCTGAGGGGCGGTCATGCGGCGTCTCCGTTGAAAGTCAGGCTCACAGCGTGATCTCAGGGCATGAACAAATCAAGAACAATTTTCAGGGGGTCTGTGGCCGCAGCCGCTGCAACAGGCGGTCGCCAAAGGTGTTGAGGATCAGGCCGGACAGGATCAGCGCGGCGGCCAGCAGTTTGGCCGGGGTCAGGCTTTCCCCCAGCAGTAGGGCGGCGCTGCCCATGCCCCACACCGGTACCATCAGGGTAAAGGGGGCGACCTGTGCCGCCGGGTGGTGGCCCATCAGCCAGCCCCAGATCGCAAAGCCCAGCAGGGTGGCGATGGCGGCGAGGAACACCACCGCCCCCCATCCGGCCAGACTGGCGGCCTGCACGGTCTGCCACGCCTGTGCCGGTCCGGCCTCCAGCCCGAAGGACAGCAGCATCAGGGGCACGGGCGGAATCAGGCTGGCCCAGACCATCAGATTCAGCGGCTTTGACCCGGCGCAACGCTTCTGGATCAGGTTGGCGAAGCCCCAGGCGACGGCGGCGCAGATCGCCAGCGCCAGCCCGGTCAGCGGCAGTTCGGCGGTGTCAGCCCCGCTGACGAGTACCCCGATGCCGGAAAACGCGATGGCGGCGGCCAGCACCCGCATCAGGGTCAGCCGTTCTCCCAGCAGCAGCACCGCCAGCAGAATGGTGAAGAACGCCTGCGTCTGCAGCACCAGCGACGCCAGCCCGGCGGAAACCCCGACCTTCATGCTGACAAACAGCAGCCCGAACTTGACCACGCCCAGCGTGGCCCCAAGGGCGACAATCCATTTCCACGGAACATCAGGGCGGCGCAGGAAAAACACCGCCGGCAGCGCCGCGAACAGAAACCGCAGCGCACACAGCATCAGCGGCGGAAAGTCGTGCAGGCCGATCTTGATGACCACAAAGTTGATGCCCCACAGGGCGGTGACCAGAACGGCAAGGGCAATATGCGGCAACGGCATGATGGGGAGTCCGGTTGCGAAAAGGGGTGCGGCTACACTGCGCCCGCTTTTGCCAGCGGTCATGCGGAGAAATGTTGTACGGGACATCTTTTTATGTGTTTTTTTGTTGGGTTTCTTGTTTGTTGGGCCCCTCAGGCGCCGGGCGCGGACATCCGTCCGCTTGGCTTACGCGCGAATGGTCGCGCGGGCCCTCAATGGGCCAGTCGGTACGGCGGAGCCGTACCTCCGTTTGTTGGGCCCCTCAGGCGCCGGGCGCGGGCCTCCGCCCGCTTGGCTTACGCGCGAATGGTCGCGCGGGCCCTCAATGGGCCAGTCGGTACGGCTAAGCCGTACCTCCGTTTGTTGGGCCCCTCACGCGGCGGGCGCGGGCTTTTTCCGATTTCCCGTTTGACATCCGGCGCGGTTTGACGATAATCCGCCCCCTCATTCCCGAGAATGTGGGCACCGGCCTGTCTGCCGTGGCCCCGCCGCCTGAAGCGGGCTGTCAAGCCGCTGTTTCGGGGCCGGACTATCGGGACAACAAACCAAAGCGATCAAAGGACCGACGATGTCGAAGCGTCATTCCGCGAAATATAAGATTGACCGCCGTCTTGGCGTTAACCTGTGGGGCCGCGCCAAGTCTCCGCTGAACAAGCGTGAATACGGCCCGGGCCAGCACGGTCAGCGCCGCAAGAAGCCGTCTGACTACGGCGTGCAGCTGATGGCCAAGCAGAAGCTGAAGGGCTACTACGGCAACATCAGCGAAAAGCAGTTCCGCAAGTACTATGCGGAAGCCGTCCGTCGCAAGGGCGATACCTCCGAGAACCTGATCGGCATTCTGGAACGCCGTCTGGACGCCGTGCTGTACCGCATGAAGTTCGTCCCGACCGTGTTCGCGTCTCGCCAGGTCGTCAACCACGGCCACGTCCGTGTGAACGGCAAGCGCGTGAACATCGCCTCCTACATGATCAAGGAAGGCGACGTGGTTTCCATCCGCGACAAGTCCAAGGACATGGCGCTGATCGTCGAAGCCTCCACCAGCTCCGAGCGTGACGTTCCGGATTACCTGGAAGTCGACGCTAAGGAACTGAAGGGCACCTTCATCCGCACCCCGAAGCTGGCCGATGTGCCGTACCCGGTGCAGATGGAACCGAACCTGGTGGTCGAATTCTACAGCCGTTAAAAAAATCAACAGTTTTTTCAAAAAAAAAGCTAACAAAATCAAGCCCTTAGTAGAAATGCTAAGGGCTTTTTTGACGTTGGGGAGTCGTTGGAGAGTATTTTTAAGCCCTTGAAATCACAGGCGAACGAGTTCACAGTTTTGGGAATTCCTTGGTGGCTTTTTGGGGGTACACATACATGGTGCGGTATCTGGATAAGCACTTCCTCGAGGGCGGGAACGTCCTTTTGTTTCAGGACAGCAGGGCAGTCCGGGGCATATGGCAGGGGCGTTTTAAGGTTCCCGGCGTCAAGGGATATGTTGATAAAAGTTCAGGAACAACCGATTTTGGGGCGGCCTGCGCATGGGCTTCCGAGTTCTATTTTGAACTGAGAATGAGAGTCAGGAACGAACAACCGGTGAAGGTTGTGACCTTCAGAAAAGCCTTTGACAGATGGCTGAAGGAAGGTGTGATAAATTTATCACAGGACAGACAGACCCTTCATCGTGGCATTGGTGCCAGATATCTGCTCGGCTACTTTTCCGATTTCAACGTTGAGTTGATAAATGACGACGATATGGAAGGTTATTGGAACTGGCGTGACACATATTGGACTTCCGGGCCGGGGGCTAACGACCCTAAAAAACGAAAGGATTCCGGGACTCCATCCGTAGCAACTCGGAGGATGGAGCGCGGCTTATTGACGCAAATGTGGGGGTTTTTTCAAAGAAAAAAGCTAGTAAAAACCATACCAAATTTCCCATTACCGACAATGACGAGAGCTGAAAGCGACCCCAGAACCAGCAGAAGACCGCACCTAGAACCCCATGAAATTCGCCAGCTGTTCGATGTAATGGACGAATGGGTGAATACTGAAGACCCATTGAGTCGTACTTACCAGCGTCATTTAATCAAATATGCCATCGAAATTGTATACTACTCAGGGCTTCGACCGGGTGAGTTGTTTCAGCTGCGTTGGTCAGATGTGCGGGTTCAAAACGGGCATGTCACTCTTCAAATTAGAGAAACAACGAAGACCGGCGCACGGGTTTGTGTGCCCATGCCAGAAATTGAGCCTGTACTAAGGGGGCTTCGCGAATGGCTTGGGGACGAAGAAGGATCTGAAAAACTAATATTACGCGCAGAAAAAGGCGGACCGATCAAAAATTTCGGCTTTAAAACCATGAAAAAACTAATGGACTTAGCCGGAGTGGGGGTTGATGGGGATGGAAAAGAAAGAACGCTCTACAGTTTTCGACACACTTACATTACAGAACGTCTTTTAGCTGGGGTTGATGCCTACACAGTAGCGCGGAATTGCGGGACTTCTGTTGAACAAATTCAAAAGCATTATGACCATACGACTAACATACTGAGAGCAGACGCACTGACGCAAGGTGGCGCGGCAGTGGTAGCAAAAGTGCGCAGAACCAGTAAAAAGAAGTCAGAACCAGAAGAGCCATTACCAGACGAGTCAGAAGAAGAGATGATAAAAAGGATAAGACAAGACCTGATTCAGCCAGCAAAACGGCAAATAATATTCTGATAAAACGATAAATACCCCTAGTTAATTCTGGGGGTATTTTTTATGAATTATCTTGACATCATCAAGGAATTTGAAGGCTTTGAATCGAGAGCTTACCTGTGTCCAGCTGGCGTATGGACTATCGGTTATGGCACCACAAAAATCAATAACAAGCCCGTTAAACAGGGGCAGGTCATCACTCAGGCGGAAGCAGAACAAGAGCTGGTCAAGCACTGTGAACAGGTAGAAAGAGACATTCTTCAGCTTGTTAAAGCCCCATTAAACGACAATCAAAAAGGGGCTTTGATTTCATTTGTATACAATATCGGAATTGGAGCGTTTAAAAACAGCACCCTGTTGCGACTGCTAAATGCTGGTGATTTCACTGGTGCGGCTGAACAGTTCGCCAGATGGAACAAAGCAGCGGGTAAAGTGCTGCCCGGTCTAACTAGACGGCGGGCAGCTGAAAAAGAATTATTTGTCAAAGAAGACTAATAATATTGACAAGTTCACCAATCCCGACAACAGGGAGAACAATACCAAAGGCAGCAAAAGCCGGCACAACGATCAAACTATACGCCAGAAAAGCAACAACAATCCACACAGTGATTGATTTCTTCATTTTTACCCCCTTTTTGACTGTATCCAATCAATAATACGGATAGCAGTCCAAATAATCGAAAGTATGGCAGCGATTGCCGGTAAATACTGAGCAATCGCGCCAAAGACTAAAACCAAAGAAGCTAAATCAAGTAAATTTTTACCATCGTGAAACATTTAATCACATCACAATATCGGGGTATCTGAGACGAATTTCATTGACTTTTGACAGCCATTCTTCTTTGGTGCCTTCGTCTCGCTGCCACTTGAAGAACAGGGGGTCTGCCTCCGCTGCGTAAGCCAGCTTACGCAGATTATCAACCTTAGCCTGCTTTTCCTCTGGTGTTTCTTCTACTTCAACGGGGTCAGCCAGCGTCGGCATCCCGTCAACATCTGCGATGATGACCTTGCCGGCAGCCTGCCAATTCATCAGTTCAGCGTGCCGTTCTGCGCTGATCAGCACCGCGCCGTCGGGAATGACATTAAGACCATCAAGATAAAAAGCACCGTCTTTAAAGTAATACATTTATCAATCCCCCTTAATAACCAATAGCAATGATTCGCGGAATGTAAGTCCCCGATGCCGTAGTAGTGTTCGCAAGAAAAACCCCTACCGCGCTATTAGTTGTGTCCGACGCATTTTCAGCAATTGAACAGCCGTTGCCTGACACATACTTAGCAGTAACGCTGACACCGAGCAGCGCATTTGGGAACGTAATTGGGAGCGTAAGGGTTGCCACGGCACCAGACGATGGGGCAGCCGTCATGGCCGAGCCGGTAACCCATTGAAGAATCAAACCTCCGGGCAGCTTCTGCCAGCCGTTAGTGGTCAGACTCTGATTGATGCCAGTAAAAGCACTCATCGGCACCTTGCCAGACACTTCGTTAGCGAGCGAAGTAAGATCAAGCAAACCACTGTTAGTTGCGGCGCTGAAGGCTTTGATGATCGGCAGACGACCGGCATTCCTTGGGCGGGTTTCATTTGAGGTTCGCGGTGTTCCGTTTCCAAGATATTCCCCAGGAATCAATGGGTTAAAGGGGACCGCCGCGCCATTGGTTACATGAACGCGCCCGGCACCGGGGGCGGAAACCGTGGCGGACCCCAGCCCCTCAAGCCCGTTGTTCGTCAACTTAAGTGTCGGGTCAACACTGTTAACCAATTGGAATGCTTGGAAAGCATCATCCTGCCGCCGCCCGAAGTCAGGTTCCGTTCCTGCCTGCGCACGAATAAAAAGATTCCCGGTAATGAGATCAGGCAGACGGAAAGTCGTGGAACCGTCGCCGCTGGAAAACTTCGACCGGTTCGCAACAGAACCAGTCCATTCGGTATCCGAAACAATCATTCCGCTGGCCTGCGCAAACTCCCACAGCTGCGGGTAGGTCGAACGCGCAACCAGTGCGCCATTTTCAATCAAATATCCAGCCGGGGCAGTCTTGCCGGGCCACAGCATTTCCGTACCAACCGGTACAGAGTCAGAGCCGCCGAGCGTAAACCAGTTAGAACCGTTGCTGATAATCAGCAGGGTTTGCCCGGTGCCAACCCGAAAAGACGCAGCAGAATCAATGGTTTCCGCACCAGACGGTTGAACGGTTAGCAGGCCGGGGGAGGAATTACGAACCCCAACCGTAAAACAATTGCCAGCTACAGCAGCAGCCGGCAGATTCAGAACAGAGCTAGTCGTAAAGTTGAATACCTTGTTCTTATCATCAATCAGAGCGGTATAATCGCCCGTTTTAGTTGTGGAAATGAGCCTGAAACCAGCCTCGTCAATAAGCGCACTAATTGCGCTTGCCATCTGAGCATTGTTGTCGGGATCAGGGGTCTGACCGGTCAGCTGAACCACGTTAATAATCTCTTCCTGAACAGCGTTCAGGAAGTCTGCCGTAACCGTCGTGGCCGGGGTACCAGTATACGGGTTGCCACCAGTGAAATAACCGGGGCTAACCGGAGTATAATCCAGTTCTGGCATAGTAGTAACGCGGTTCGGATGCCTAATTCGTTCCATTTTTCACCTTAAAATATAAAAACAAGTCAAGTTATTTATCACTCATACATGAAAATGACATGCGTATGCGCGGGCGAATACTTGCGGATGACACATTCCAGTAGATCAAAACCCCATGTTGATAGGGGTTCACCAGCGCCCGAACCGGCTGAAAAATGCTTGGTGCCAGACCCCCGAACTCTGACTCCCCACACGTGATTCCAAGAATCATTATAAAGCGGCTCACTGACAACCGAACCAGCCGTGAACGGACGGAATTCTTCAATTTTTACAATGTCATAGCCCAGAGAACGCCCCAGCTCCAAAAAGTAGGCAGGGGTCTGCCCACCACGACCGCGCCAGCGGGTAATTAGGGCTTCTCTGCGCTCTTGGGTTGTAGGATTTAGCGAACATTCATCGGGCAGACCGGCTTCCGCCTCCCTCGCAGCGAACATTTCCCCGCTGGTCAAAGGGTTAATTTCAATCAGCAGCTGGTCAGCCCGGTCAGCAGCTGCCTGAAAATCTGCCCCCATAGCAGCAAAAAAGTTTGTGATTTCTTGCCCCTGCCATGCCGGGCCGGGCGGAACAAGCTGGAACAAATGCGGAACAACATTAACCATGTCTAACCCCTTACGCGAAAATTACAGAACCGAACACAATCAAATGGTTCGGGGTGACCGGAACCATCGGTCCGGCAGGGGAGGTGACTGTGTGGCTGGCCTCACCGCTTGCCACACTCACGGCTTCCCAGATCTTGGATACCGGGATTTGCGCACCGGGTGCGCCTTCGCGCCGCAACATTGCCCTGATTTCCGCCTCGACGGCAGCCCGAACGGAAGGAGTGTTCGGGCTAAGGTTTGAAATAATGAAGTCAACAGGCTGTGGGATTGGAGACACTACATAAACAACCGCAGTCACAGGGCGGCGTTCATCAATATAAAGTTGAATATCGTCTGTTACTTCTTCTGGTGGAATACCATTAGTATACAAATCATCCATAAGAACGCGAACCGTAACACTTGCTGCCCCCATCTCACCGGCTGAAACCCAAGCTCTAGTTACTCCCGGATATTCAAGCGCCCAAACCCGATAGTCTCCGGCGCTGCCGCCATGCGGTGGCGTCTGGATTCTGTCAAGAATCCGCCCCCGGTATCCCTGTTTAGTGTAGGGCTTTCCGTCCTGTTCCTGATCTGTTCCGCCAGTGATTGAGGCAACAACAGCAGAAGACTGAACGCCAGACAGCGCCAGCGGAATGGTCATCTGCGCACCCGGTGCGCAATTGAATGCCGCGCCAGCATCAGAAGAGCTGACTGGAACAGACGCGGCACCAGATGGCGGGATTTCTGCTTCGGCAGTCGTATAATAAGAAGCATTATCAGATGTGCGTAAAAGTGTAGTGCCAGCTGGCACTACAGAGCCGGGAAGACCACTGAAATTGACCAACCCAGCTGCTACTGTGGCCTGCTTCCTGCTGACTCCCCAGACCGCTCCCCACCTTTCCAAATATTCAGCTTCAGCACTTAGAACATTAGATTGAAGAGAGATGTAACCCATATGACTGTGAAGCAGGTGAGTCATTCCGGCCTGAACAGCAGCAACAACATCAGTAGTATTGCGTCGCAGATCACTATCAATAGTGCCTAAACGCGCCTCATATTCTGTCTTCGCCTGCTCAATTAGTTCATTCAGGTCAGGCCGAATAAACCCAATATCATTTTGAATATTCATAAAAAGTACCCCAGAATTATATCATCTGGGGTATTTATTACTTCAGGGCCGCCCAAGCATCGCGAATGGTCAAATTCTCAATCGTACCATCTGGTTTTGCGATGGAAATCAATAAATTCACCCTGTCTTTGTTGCTGGCGTCGCGTTCCACAAACACATTTATAGAACTGGCAACCCCATCTTCAATCATCCATTTTAGGGCTTCTTCAGTGTATATTTTGACTCGCTTTAACGTTTCTTCCGTTATCTTTTCGCGGCGCAGCAGCCAGAGGCGAGACCCCATTTTATCATTCTGGACAGCCCCGAACTCGTCACCCCACCAGCCCATCCGGTCTTGATCTGGCGGCAGAATGTCAGAATCTAGGGCACGTCTCCAAGTAAAAAGGGACTGAATGACTGCGCTATGTAGTACATTATCGCCATCAAAATCACCCACAAAAATATCACTATCCCAGCTCAAAAGAAAAACCATAATATTGCCTCATTAATGATCTAGTTGAATACACGATTCACCAGTTAAAATTACATCCCCGCAGCTGGTGAAACACCCGACGAATGCCACTTGCGCGCCAGTATCACTGAAAACACTTGATCCAGTAGTTACAGTTTGTGCCCCATGTATGGGGCAAGAATAAGTATCCCCCACTCGCGCAACTTTCTTTCCACCAGCAGTCGTTTTGCCACCTGTGGTAATAATTCCGCCATGCCCACCAGTGCTTCCAATCGTAGCAACATCCATTTACGTTACCTCCAAGTTGCCATTAATGGAAACGGGGCCGCTGATACCAATCGAACCAGTGACGGAACAGTTAGTACCGGATACTGTAACGTTTTCACCTGTTACAGACACGGAAGAACCGTTAACCGCTACAGTGGAGGCGTTAACAGTCACGGTCTGAGACTGTACCGATACTGTGCTTTCAGTAACGGTAACGGTGGAACTACCTACGGTCAGCGTGATCTGTCCTTCATCTGACACAAGAATTTCTGTTTCAATACCATTGGATGCCCTGATAATAATCTTGCGTTGCCCTCCATCAGTCGAAAGGGCTATGCGGTGTTTTGCCGCAATATGTGCGCTTTGCGGATTATCAAGCCAGCTATAAAGCATCACGTCCCCAGCCGCCGACGCAACAGGCCGGAACCTGCGGTCATCCCGAACTAGACCGATCATGCGGGAACTGGACCCAGAGCGCGCAAGAATCACTTCACTACCCTTGCCGCCGTCAGCTGGCCGGGGGACAGCTGACAGCCCATAATTTTGAAAGAACTCAATGTTATCAAGCAATTCGCCGTCAAGCCCGCTGACCTGACCAGTTTGTAACTTACCGGTATCTGTTGCGAACTTAATAACTCCAACTCTAATTTCTGGATTCTTGCTCATTTTTATTTCCCCTGAACGTCTTTTCGCACCTGCGCATAAATGCCATCATCGCCATCATCTTCGCCCTTTTTGTCTTTCTTTGGCTTCAGCTTCGCAGGGTCAACTTCAAGCGCTTCTTTTGACTTGATGGTCATTTGCGTTTTTGTGCCAGCAGAATCAAGCGAATACGTAATGCTAGTTACCACTAAGTCGTTTGACGTATTCATAAAGTCATCATTTACTTGAATCAGACCGAGTTGCCACAGAGCATCATTTTCTTGCCGCCAGCCCTGAACAGTGATGTTCCAAATCTGACTTTCACCCCGCCTTGCGGAAACCTCCCATTCTGCCTGCGCCTTACAATCAGATAATCCGCCTTCGCCTGACAGATTCTTAGTCAGCTGCTTGCCATTTTTACATCGTGTGTCTTCAGCCGTGTAACTGATCTGGTTTTTTGACTCACCAAACTCTTCATCATCTCCCTTTTGTTGCGCCCTAATTGTCACAAACTGGAAGCGATTAGTGTCATCTGCCGTAAGAGAGGCTGATAGAATGTTGTTATTCTTTGCCCCTGACACATGCTGAAGTCCTGAACTATTACGTTCAGCTGTTGAACTGAAGAGAACTACCCTGCCTTCAGCATCGTCAGTCACGATTAGTTTTCGACTCCAGCACAAGCGCTCAATGACATCAAATGCCTTTTCATCTTGTTCTAACGTGAACACTGGAACAGCTGCCCCCTGATCTGTGTTCGGGGCAAGTACAACATCAACCCCAAATGGGCCACAAAGAGATTTAGCAATATCCAATACAGTCATATTCTTGAATTGAGTTGTCTTTACCTTCGGGCTGGAATCAATAATCTTGCTCGTTAGGCTTCGTCCGCTGATTTTTCTGGTGTGATCTGTTCCGGAATAACTGATTTCTACTTTGTCAATTACTCCAGTGACGACGAGATCTTCACCTGTTTTGTTATCAATTAGGATTTGAACCTTGTCCCCCGGCTTCAGAGTGAGTTGTTCGCCAGTCGAGGGGTATTTCTCGCTAATATCCATAGCGAAGGTGCTTGCTGCTGCCTCTAACGAGCGAGTAATAGTTACGGATTTCCAGCCGCCATAGAGAACAGAATTGACCTTGACCCATACTTTATTCATTTAGTCAACACCTTATATTCATCTGGGATTATAAATGGTGACACGATATTATTTCGTGTCATGATTTCTGCTTCACGGCGGGATGTGCCATGGTGCCGATAACTTGTGATTAGTGGGGAAGGGCGATCACGGTAACTGGCTACCGTGACGCGAGGCTTACGTGAAGCCCGTTCCGTGGTGTCAGTGATTACGGAAGCCCGGAGAGCCTTCATTTCACGGTACAGAGATACCGTACCGGCCCCACCAGCCGCAGAGCTGGTGACAGATTTATCAATCATTGACGTGATGGTGTTCATGTCACCGACCGCATCATCATACGCTGGGGCATCATTGGAGGCGGCAGCACGGGCCGCCGTGGTCACTGACAAAACATTTGTCAGCTGATTTATGGCAGCAGCATTTAATGCCTGCCGGTGGGCAGTGGTGCCGGTCTGCCGAGGCACCTGAACGACTGGCTGTGAGTCCTGAAAGGTAGAAAGCCCTTCAACAATTCCTGGCATCTCATGGACACCGCCAAAAAGTTTGACAAATTCAGCCGCCAGACCTGCCGGGTTGCGCGCGACTGCCAGCAGCGCCCCGCCGTCTAGACCAACCCCAAGTGTCGCCCCCAGCAGTTCGATTGTCGAAGCCGCAGCAAATTCAGCGGCTTCCTGAACGTACCCCGGCCACCCCGCCACATCAAAAGTGTTGATAAAATTAGTTATGGAAGCTGAATCAAGCGCATCGGCTGTTTCCACAACCCTGTCAGACGTGCTGACTCTGCCTTCCGGGTAGCGCTGTTCTCCCACTGGTTGAACCGTCAGGCTGAACGCAGCCATCCGCTGCGACTGATTATCGTGAGTAAGTGAGAGCGATTCGCAATAAACTTCCAACTCCCCAATCAGATCAAGGGTCAGTTTTACCGGGTCAGCCCCATTACAAATCTTAGTCAATTGCGCACAAAGTGCGCTCACGTCGTCGGAAAACAGTGCCCCGGAGATGGTCAGTTTTCGCGCCTTGTTCCCGAGGTTCTCAATAAATGGCACATCTCGCTGTGGGTATTCGTGAGTAACTAGGCGGTTTCCGCATTCATCCGTGATGTTGTTTACGTGAAACTCCACGTCTCCAATCTTATTGATTTTCATTATAAAAATACCCCATGTAATCAAATATCATGGGGTATTTATCTTTTGTCAGTTTGTTAGCTTACGTGCGCCCACATTACTTTGATTGATTTGTGTGCTAGTCGGGCCGGACCCATCAACGGACTTAACAACTAGCCCGTTTTGCGTGTTTTCCAGATTGACGACCACGTTATTTTGTGAATTGATTTGCGGCGCAACAGAGGCAGGCCCCTGCGCAATCCGTTCGTTTGCCCGCTGTGAGAGGGACGGGACAGGCGCACCCGGTGCGCCAGCGATGGCAAGGGTTCCGCCCCCATCAGCAAACGGATTGATGGCGTTCAGCCCCGATTGAACTACAGAATAAAGCTCACCAAATCCAGAACTAATTCCAGCGGTTAAAGAACCGACAATCTGTTTACCCGCGCCTGACAGGTCAAATCCAAATAGATAATCAAGGACGCCACCCCAAAGATCAATCGTCAACTTCAATGGATTGAATTCCTCAAAAACTTTTATTATCCCGTTGACAAATCCTTCATCAAATGCGGCATTAATACCTGAGAACATGTCAGAGAAATACTTGGAGATGGGCGACCAGTTATCCCAGATCATATAGGCGGCAGCAGCAATGCCCGCAGCAATCAAAATAATTGGGTTGGACAGGGCCGCAGCGGTCATTACTCGGATGCCGTTTGTCACAAATCCCAAAGAAGACGCAAACAATTTCACGCCAGCAGCAGCAGGCCCCCAGAGAAGACCTACAGCAGAGACGACAGTAACGAGCATACCCAGACCAGTAACGGATACAGCAATAGTAGATGCGAGTGCCTTATTATTGACAATCCATTCTGACAGCTTATCAATGTATGGAATGAGTACAGGCATTAATGATGTTCCAACGGCAGCAGAGACAGCAGCCAGAGCATTACTCAATCCACGGTTAGCCCTAGCCCAGTTTTTCGCGCCAGTCATGGCATCATCATTCATGATCAAGCCAAGGTCTTCAGCCTGTTTGCCAAGTTCTTCAAGCCCTTTTGAGCCTTCTCCCATGACGTTATATAGTTTTGAAGCCTCATCGCCAAACATTCTCAAAATAAAAGTGGTTCTGGTTGCTGGATCACTGACCTTCTGTAGTTTATCAGACAGCTCTTTGAAGACCTGAATCACATCCTTGGTCTTGCCTTTATTGTCTTTTAGGCTGATACCAAGAGACTTATACATTTTTTTATGGTCTTCGGCACCCGTCAACGCATCAATCATGCTTTCTTGGAGGGTTTGGAGGCCGTCGCCAACCCCCTCGAGATCAACTCCGACGCCAGCGGCAGCATAGCCCAGCTTCTGAAACTCAGTCGCATTTAGGCCAAGTTTGTTAGTCCACATATGGATTTCAGCGGCTTTTTCAGCTACTTCATCAAATTTTTCCTTCGCACCTGCCAGCGTTAGCGAGCCGCCGACCAATCCCAGCACCTCACCAAATCCGCCGACTTTTTCGTTGAGGTCGTTGAGACTGCCTTTAAATTGGGCAGCGGACAGGTTCAAGCGTTTAAAAGAGGCACTTTCCCCAATTTTAGACAAAGCCTTATTCGTAGAAGCAACGGGTGATTGAATTGAAGAAATGGACGAACCAATCTTTTTAATTGGTTCGCTTATTTTGTCCACGCCCTTGAAAATGGCAGAAATGGAAAAACTCTTCATTCAATCACCTTCTATTACTTTTTATATGCTTCCGCCTCTCTACCAATTACTCTTTCCGTTTGTGAGAGCCAAGTACCGAGGTATTCATTATTTAGCGGAAACCCGTCTATTTCTTCACGGCCCCAGCCCCAATACCGCCCCAGATCAAAAACAGTTTCGATAAATCGGTTCAGCTGAGGGCAGAGGACAAAAAATCACTTGACTTTGCGATGATTTCTTTGGCCTGCCCAAGTGGGAGGTTACTAAACACAACGTCAGAATGACCGGCAAGCCGCGCAATCAACTTCACGGTGTGTTCCAGCTGGTTTTCAGATGCGCTCAAGTCGAGCCCGTACAAGTCTTTAAGAACAGGTTCCCGCAGTTCAAGTTTTTCGATGGTCTTGTTTCCAATAGTGATAGGGTTTTCAAGCTCAATGACACACATTTCAGTCTCCTAAAAAAATAATGATGGGGAATGTTCCCCATCATTATTTATAAATTCAGCCCATTTTAAGTTAAGACTGAGTAACCGCCCCGGACCATTCAACAGCAATAGTGCCGCCATCAACAGAAACCTGCCAGTCACCAGTCGGGATTGCTTCATCCATAGTAAAAGTCATTCCGTTGGAAAGCGACAATACTACAGTGGCACCAGTGCTATTCTTCAGGTCAGTGACATTTACATCACCAGAAAGGTAGATTTCACCGCTGATTACACCAGCGGCGAAAGTCTCTTTGTAGACGTGAGTACCATTCGAGGCAACCATTACTTCGCGGGTAGGGCCACCCGGAGTAATTGAGAAGGTTCCAGAAGTATCGAAGGAAGTACCATCCAGTACAATGGTTGCCATCCCACCAATATGATTTGATTTAGCCATAGTTCTTTACTCCTTAATTGCTTTCCAGCACGAATTGATTCTGAACGGCAAAGATTCGCAGCTGATTAATCAGATCCGGGTTCATCCGCACATTCAGCCGGTTCGGATTGCTGATATCGCGTTCCACAATCAACCCCTTGGCGAAAATGTCAGACCGTTCAACCAGCCCAAGGGTTTCCAACCTCTGGTAGATGGCGATCAGTTCAGCCTTGATGATGGCCGGTGTGACAATGGCCTGACCGGCCCCGAAGCGCGTGCCATCAGCGGCCAGCTTGTGCCGCGCATATTTGCTGGTGATCACAGACCGCAACTCACGGTTGACACGGGCAAGGGTCGCGGGCGTTTCCACATCAAGGAAGGAGATATCAGAGTCACCAAACAGGTTCTTCTGAAAAGTAGTAACACAACGGTCCCACACCAGTTCGCCAGACACGACCTTAGTAGTAGCAATGCCCGACGAAAGGAGGATGTTAGCTTCGTTGAAAGCCCAATCATTGGTGGATTTGGGGGCGACGACACCCTTAATCACCAGAGACTGAATAGGCCGGGCTGGATCGTTTGTCAGTTCCCGACCGGCCACCGTACCAGCGGCAGCAGCAATGACATAAGACGGGGACGGCGAACCATAACAACCAAGGATTGAAACATGCGGATCATTGCGGCTCTCACCAAACGTCACCAGTTCACTGAATGTTTCAGCCTTGGCGGTGAACACGTGGCCATAACGCTGAGTTGAATATCCCCAGCGGCCAGCCATGAAGTCGCGCAGAATGTTCAGGGAATTCACATCCGAATAGGCGGAAATGATATATTCAAAATCGCCTTCTGGTAGAATGGAAGACAGGTCAGTCAGATCAACAACACCAGCGCCCCCAGCCATCTGGGAGACAGTCAGCGCCAGACCAGCGGGCAGGGATTCGCCAGCATCCGCGCCACCAAAATTGACAAGAATCGGGCAGTCATTTCCGATGCTTCCCACCTGCTTGTGCGTCATCGTCACGACGCCAGCGGCAGCGGTGGCAGTGATCGGCAGATCAGGCATACCATTGATTTTGCTGACGATTTTCGCGGCCACATCGGCGACAGTGTCACCGGCAGAAACATTCGTAGACACACGGGTTCCAGCCACGTACAGGAAGATGGTTCCGGCAGAGGTGGGGGCAGACGTGATGGTGATGGTTCCGGTGGCAGCAGTGCCACCAGTCGGCTCGGGCAGGGCCACAGCCACACAATCCATGATGGTGTTGTTCGCGAAATGCGCGGCAACCATGCCAGCCAGAACCGATCCAGCGCCAAACAGCTGCCGCGCCTGCCCGGCAGAACTAACGCGAACAGGTTCAAGAGTGGCGGCAGACCCGGCAGAAGTCTTCTGACCGATAATCAGGAATTTGTGATCCTGACTGTAAATATTGGCCTTGGAATTGTCGATTTCCACATAGAACAACGGCTTCATCAGGCCAGAAGACGGGATAGTACCGAAAGAAATAGCCATTTATTATTTCCCCTTTTTATTTTCAATTACAGGAACGAGATCCCCGGAAGCAATCAGGCGCTTAATGGCAGCCCGTTCAATACCTTCCAGCTGATCTAGATCAACTTCTTTAAGAACTTCCCCGCTTATAGGATGCCGAACGGTCAGGGGAGTACCGTCTTCCTGTTTCTTTGGTGCGTATTTCACTGTAAAAAACCCTCAAATGTGTTAACACTGAGGGTATTTATAATTCTGTTCATTTTGATTACGTGTTTAGTTTTATTTCAATTTCCGAATCAATAATGCCATCTGCTTCAACTATATCTTCCTCAATGAAGATAGTGTCAAGGGCATCAATAATCATTCCAGTTGAATCAATTAACGGATCGTACTTTTCGCTATACACGCAATCAAACTTGAACTGACGAACTACCGTTTGCTTGGAATCGTTCAGGAAGCCATCTTGAAATGAATGAGATACTTCTTCAAACAAGTCTACCCATGCGCCATTCTGATAGAGGGAGGCCAAAATGATTGCCGTGATGGTATCAACTGCGGTCCCGTAATTCTGGCCTGATGTTTCCACAGAAAGGTCAATGTTTAAAGTTGTATTTGTTCGGAACAGTGGTGAATTACCGATTGAAGTGGCGCGTTCGTCAGAGGTAGTGACGACGATACAAGCCTTGTTCCCCTTGCCAATCAGGTGCTTTGATGGGTCCAGCTCGGAATTTAGAACCGGCATCGGCAGGACATTTGATAGAATATCAACGGTTTTGTTACGAATTACTTGTCTGTGAAGCATCACATTCCCCCGGTTTCGACTAGATAAACCACAGATACACCCTGATAATCGTTCTGAATATCCGCAGTTCTGAACATCAAGCTGCGGATTTGAACGGTAAAACCATCTTCAAATCCGCCGATATCTTCCGATCTAACCGTCAATTTTGGGTCGTAACTGGTATGCCGCAGGTCATTAAATTCATCACTTTGTGGCAGGGCATCGAACAAGGCTTTGATGGTTTTTTCAGTCGGCATTGTGGGGTTGATTGTTACTGTTTCACCAATCAGCCCAATCATCATTCCGATTTGAGACGAACTAATACCAACCATTACGCCACCTTTTTCTTGCGGGTAACGGGTTTCTTGTTTTCTTCAACCTTCTCTTTTACATCTTCAATGTGTTCAACGACGCGCCCAAGGGCTTTCAGGGTGTGGAACATTTCAACGTCAATTTCAATCACGTCACCTTCTGAGACGTGCCCATTAAGGTTAAAGTTGCTAATTGCTTTGGCTTTCATGTCATTCTCCAAATGAAAAATACCGGGAAATTGCTTCCCGGTATTTATTCAAGTGTTCGATTACAGTGCCATTACGCAGTAATATTGATAGCCTTCACGAACGCAGCCGGGTTGGTCACGGCGGCATCAACCATCATGCTGATCGAGACTTCAATCTGGCCCTTGTTTTTCTGCGAATACGGATCAACCAGAACGACAGGAGCGCCCCAGTCGGCCACGGTGAGGTGGCTGAAATCACCGGCAAGACCCACCGATTTCGGGGAGGCCGTCAGGTGATTGGTAACGAGGTAGTTACTACCTTCAGCGGTCGTGCCTTTCTGGGTAATACAACGGTAGGAGTCTGTACCAACCAGAACCGGGGTGCGCTTCAGCAGGGCTTCAGTCTTACTATTGAAGATGTAAGTCGGATTGACAGCATTGGCAGCCGCGACCATGCCGGACATGCTCACCAGTTCGGTGAAGCCAAAGCCGGAAGTGGCATCAACCGAGCCAATACCAGCGGTTCCCAGCACCTTGCCAAGAACATAGGCTTCAAACTGCGCACTCAGTGCGCGACGCAGGGCATCAACCACATAGGATTCGACGCTGAAACCGGCCTGCGACATCAGTTCCATGCTGACCGGAACAACAGCCTGTAGGCGCTTGCCCACCAGCGTAATACCACTGGTAGAAATGTCAGAGGCGCTAACAGTAGCACCTTCGTTGTAGGCACCGACAGACGGAACAGACAGTTCGACGGGGATCTGAACCTGACCGGTCAACCCTGACAGCGTTCGCACCGGGAGGGAGGCCAGAACCGACGCATTCAGCAGGGCTGGCACAACCCCAGCCTGAGAAATGGTGGTAAATTCGCCACCTACGCCAGCAGTGGTAGAGGCGCGGAACAGGGTTTCAGTCGGCAGCTGGAAAGAGCGGGAACCGCCTTCAGTGGCAGCGCGCAGCTGCCCGGCAAAGTCAAAATCAGAACCACGGTTAGAAATAATGCCAGCCGTGCGGGTAATATTTTCAGTCATATTGTTACCTCTTTTGATATCAAAAACAGAACGATTGTTCGTTTTATTTATCATGGAGGCATTTTTAGTATTGACTTCTTCCGTATCTTCTTCTTCGTCTTCTTCTTCAACAGTGACTTCAACGGTCACATCTTCAGCCGGTTCTTCCGTGTCTTCAACCGTGTCTTCAACCGTGTCTTCAGTGCCTTCAACCGTGTCTTCAACCGTGTCTTCAACCGTGTCTTCAACCGTGTCTTCAACCTCTTCAACCGTGTCTTCAGTGCCTTCAGTGCCTTCTTCTTCGTCTTCTTCTCCAATTGCGCGACCAATGCCGACGCTTTCATCAGCTGGAACGCTCACAAGACTGATTTCAAACGGCTTCCACTTACAAACAACATCAGAACCAGTCTTCTTCATGTCCGTAATGACATAGCCAACGGACACATTCTTGCGAATTCCGTCTAGCACGTCCTTCAAGACTTCCTGCGCCAGCTGGTTATTGCTGAATTTAACTTCAGCAATTGATCGCGAATCCTGAATAGTGGCATTGACCACAACACCAATTAGCTTTTCGTGATCGTGATCGAGGAGGAGGGGGGCATTTCCGCTGGAAATGAACGAGAAATCCGCGTCTCCTTCTTTGTGCGAGAGGATTTCGTTCCCGAACTTACGCGGATATGGGGCTTCGCTGGCGAATGACAGGGTAATGACACCATCACGGTGTTCAATGGATCCAGCGCGATAATACTTTTTATCCATAATTACAGGCACCTTTATTAGTTTTAGGTGCCTGTATTTATGTTTTTATGACCTTATTCAGCTGTATTATCTGGTTTAATGCTTTCAGCAAGCTGCCCGATGGTGATTCCGAACTCTTCCATCAGGGCTTTATCTTGCTTTAGCTGGCTAAGGTGGTCCCGGAAGTCTTTGCCAAGTTCCTGTAGGGCTTCCGATGGAGTGACAAGACCAAGTTGAAGTTGAAGCTGGATTGCCTGCGCATCCTTCAGCGGATCGACCCACTCCCACCCGTCACCAGACCAGACGGCAGCATCATCAAGTTCAGACAGCTCAACATAGGCCGGAATATTACCAAGTTCCTGTTCAAAAGCTGCCCACTTGTTGAAGAATACAGTACAGAATTTCTCAATGATGAACTCTCTACGGCGCTTATAGTGTGCTTTTTCTAAAAGTTTGTCTTCTCGCAGAGATGAATAACTTACAGATTCAAAGTCACCCGCCAATTTATTATATGACAGGTTCATGCCTGCGGCAGCACCCCGGAGACTTGACTTAATTACTGTTGCGTGTTCTGCGCTCGGGAACGGGCTTTCTGTGAACTTTAAGTTCAATCCAGCTGGAATAACTGGCGTACTACCCAATTCAAACGGCACCTGCGGAACATCCCCGAAGCCCATATCAGCAGCTTCTAGCCAAGAGTCGGTAACTGCTGCTTTTTTTGATGCCAGCAGGTGGGCATCCTGAAATTGATCGACCCACTGAAGTTTAGACAAAGAGCTGTTAAAGTATGGAAACCCCCGAACAGCAGAGGCGCTTTCTTGCCGGAAGACATGAATGATTTCTTCTGCCGGGATGAATACAGTCTTGCCGTTGGGAATATAGTAATCATCAAGGCTTGTTCTTACGTGATACCCCGTCACTTTGCCGAACTGGTTCATTTCAATGCCATTTGCGATGAACGAGCCACCCGGAAGTTCACGATTGATCGTTTCGTCTACCTGATCACTTTCCAGCACCTGACATTTGATGCCTTCGTCCGTCTTATAAAGCCGAATAAAGCATTCACCATCCACCAGTTCAGTACGTTCAATTAGCTCCAAAAGGCTTTTAAATGTGTGTCTTCCGTCAACAGTTATGCTTTTACCTGCCTCCCAAAAGAGATTTTCAATGGCTTTCAGGTCTTCCAACGTCACAGTCTGGAAGTCCACATGATGGCGAAGGGACAGGCGAAGGCCGGAACCAAGGGTGTTGATTCTAGACAGCTGAATAGCCCTAGCCGCGTAAGGGTTTACGCTGGCGGCATGACGGGAAGCACCCCGTGCGCCTTTCAGATTGTTCGTAATTTTATGTTTATTGCTTTGATTTGTAAGGCCCAAGGTGTTCTGAAGTGGGGACCCGTTGAAGTCGCCCCATCCGCTGCGCACTTCCGTTTCTGATTTGTTCTTCCGTTGCCAAAACTTCCAATTCATATCTACACCTATTAATTAATTTTTAAAAATGATGGGGGAGGAGGCGATCACGGGGCGGCCTTCGCGTGTGGCCTTCTCCCGCGCCACCTCGTTTCTGAGACTGGTTCGCAAATTCACCAGCTCTGACAAGCTCCGACTCTGAAGGGTTCTGCCTGCGATTGAAAATGATTGCTGTTCGAAGGTTGCCTGATTGGTCAAGACCGCTTCCAGCGCACTGAGTGCGCATTCGGCAAAGCTACGAACGTCAGTGACAGCGCCGGGGGCAGACCTGACGGTCAGCCTGTCCTGTTCCACGATCTGGCGGCTTCCTGCGTCAGATGTGAAAATTAGATAATAGTCATATTCACCAGCTGGTAGCGCACTGGTTGCGCTTTCATCAAGCATCACGCCATCAGCATCGCCACCCACTGACAGGGCAGCAGGGCCGGATAGAATCAAAGAATAAACGCCGTTCTGTTGCTTATTCTTTGGTTCAACATGAATACTAAAACCTTGAAAAACGTCCATTGTTACCACCATTCGCGAATAATCCAGTAGAAGTATTTATGCGGGATGGGGTATTTGCTTGCTGCTGACGTGCCTGTTGCGTGCCTTTATTCGTGTCTTCAATGCGTTTTAGTGTCTCATTCATGTTCAAAGTAAGGGAATATGCTGCCGCAAGCGCGTACACTCTACAGTCAAGTGCTTCGTTTCTGACGCCAGAGGCGCAGTACCAATAGTGTGTTTTTCTGCCTGTTTTGGGGTCAGTTTTGCTCTTTTTCTCTTCCGCCGTAAGCATACGGAAGTAATTATCAGGCAGGTGTTCTGGGAAATGGCAGTATCCGTTCTTACCTGACTGGATTTGTTTAGTAATTTCATCTAGTAATGGTTCAATTTCTAGCGAAGTGTATACTTGTTCCTTAGCCTTGCTAACTCCAACCGTAAGAACTTTACGCCCATTGCCTTTCAGTTCTGTGATTCGCTGGGAAATGATTGGGGAGTCATACGTGTTGCTACCCCGTACCCCAAGGATAGGGCCGGTTTTGGGGGCGATTCTATTAAGTCTTTCAATCTGATTTGTTACATTCGTTGATTCGTATGACGTATCAACAAACGTCAGTTTAACTGGGAGAACTACCCCATCAACTCGCGTATATTGCTGCGAAATAATGGTCTTTAACTGGTCCCATGCTTCAGGGTCTTCTGGCGGAAGCGGAATTACTCGATAGTCTATACACCAGCTTTCCAGACCAGCGCCCCAGCCGACAATCTCCAATTCAATTCTGTCTTTCTGTACGTCAGCACCACAGGTAAGTGCTACCACTTCATTGGGAATTGTTTGTGGTGAATAGCTTTCAACTCTGTCATTGAGCTTAATTACGTCTGGTCTTGCGCCAGCATCCGACCACCATTCCGCTAACTTGTTGTTTACAAAGCTCTGAAGTGCGTTCAAGCCGCCTGTTTTAGTGCTTTCCCAATCCATCGCCAGCCGCTCCAAGCTGGTTAAGTCTGACAGGAGCGTCGGAAACCGGAAGCCAATCCATTGCCCCCCGGAGCGGGTGGCGCGCCATTCCCCCCTGTTGATGTTCTTCTTTCGTTCCGTGTCATTCCAGCCTTCGCCGCACGACGAGCAATAATATTGCGCGGTGTGGAACAATGGTCTGTCCACTTCGTCGCGCTCCCACCTGACGCGGAATGTTCCATCTTTGTTCCGCCAATCCAAGACCTGTTCATGCCCGCAATGGTGGCAAGGAACAAAAAACTCGCGCTGATCTGAGTCATTCCAGAGTGGTTCCAGCTGACATAGGTCACGGGTTCCGGGGGTTGAGTTAACAACAGCTCGCATCTTCTTATGCGTGGTGGCGCGATTAAGCGCCAACTGAACGGGGGAACCTTCTCCACCGGAGGTTCCGCCCCAGCCGCTCACTTCTTCCAAAAACAAATGTTTGATACTTTTCCCGCGCAGCTGAGACGGGCTGTTCTGTGACGCAAAGGTCACACTGCCCCCCCGGAAACTTTTAGAAAGAATAGTATTTTGTGCGGTTCTTGACTTAAAAGCCGCAAAATGTTCAGTGAGGAGTGGGCTTTCCTGAATGAAACTCGCCAGTCTGGTGTTTGACAAGTCAGCTGCGCTGGCTTCGTCTGTGCTAACGATCAGCTGGCGGGAAGGCTCATGTACTGCTGCCCACAAGGAAAGCCCCATTAACATTGTGGTTTTGCTGACCTGTGCGCCGCCGACAACGACGATCTTTTGCGCACCCGGTGCGCCATAAAAATTTAACAAATCCCTCTGCGGTTTGCTCCACCGCACCGGCCCGGTGATGGCAGACCCCCCGGCAGAACTAAGAATCATATGTTCTTCCAGCCATTCAGCTGGTGGGATTACCTCTTGCTCTTCCAGCAGTTCAACCATCAGCCCGATTAGTTGATTAATCTTAGTGCCGGAGGTCATTCAATGCGCTCCGAAACTTACCAACTACTCTGTTTAGTTCAGATTCAATCAGCTTTTCTGCTTCTTCTGCGTCCTGACATGACAGAAGGGCGCGGGAAAGGGATGCCGGAAGTTCGGCCACACTTGCCTTCAGTTCAGTCACGGCTTCCCCGACAAGTGCCTTTACTGAGTCGTATTCAATGAGCTTTTCTTGCTCTTTTTCTAGCTCCAATTCTGCCAGCAGCGCGTTAGCTTTTTCGCGTCTTGCTTTCCAATATGCTGAAGTCTCTGTTTCTTGTTCGGCACCAGCGCCATTCTTGTATTCAAGGATGGCAGTTTGAACTTCATCAGGATCGAACTTGCCGTGTTCATCTGACACAATCACACCAAGGCGCTTGTACTTGTGTAGCGTCTGGCGGCTGACTCCAAGTTCAATCTCTAGTTCACTGATATTCATCTTAGTCAATTGCTTTTCTCCTGATCTGTGTCAGGATTATTTAGTCATTTTGATGATTTTTTTGTTGTAAACTTGATTTTTTTTATGAGTGGCTGCGAAACATATGCGCGAGCGCACCACCCCAATTTGAAAAAGGGCCAGAGGGACCCATTTTTGGGGTTATTTTGGGCCATTTGGCACGGTTTTTGCCGTATTTGGCCTATTTTTACCCTATTTTAGGCCCTTTCTAGACTAAAATAGGCTTTTTCTCTCTCAAAATGGCCTTTTCCTAGCAGAAAACAGCCTTTTGCCTCCTGTTTTTACCCATTTGCTCACTGATTTACAGGAGCGGGGGACACCATCATCAGCCCTACCAACCATAGCTTTTTATTGGTGATGCCCCCCTAAATGTTGTGTCAGACAGGAGACGAGAGAGGAGAGACAGACACAACATCATGAAAGTATTTAGCAATTTGCCAATAAAAAAAGCCCCCCAATGGGTGAGGTCCATTAGGGGGCTAAGTCTAGTGAGGTGTGTAGGGCTTCGCTTCCTACGCATCTATTTATCACTTAAGGGCATCTATTAAGTACTTATATAACAGGTCTGAGAACTTTTTTTGTGTGGCGGACTCAATTGTATCTTGAAAGTGAAGGCGCGGTTGATAAGTGCTTTTCTCTTCCAGACCATACAGAGTTCTAGTTCCGCCATTGGGCATTCTCTGAGCAATGACCTTTCCTTTTCGACTGTTCATTGTGAAAACATCTTCTCGCTTCAACAGCGCCTTTGGGCGCATCGCGCGCGGTACTTTTGTAGTTCCTTTGACCTTTCTTGTCGGGACATTGAGGTTCTTCTTGTCGGGGGTGATGGTGCCGCCTTCCTCATGTTTGGTCAGGAATTGTGCCCGCTCCAAAATGCCAATTGTTGCTTCTAAGCTATCTTTTGTTGCTTTTGTTACGCTCACTGACCGGGGAATGAAGTTGCCTGACCGCAAGGTAAACTCCGATTCAATCTTATCAATCAGCTCCCGACGAGCTTCAAAGCTCATACTGTTCAGGGCGCGCATCATCGCGTATGGCAGCTGTTTAGCTCCCCCTCTTGACAGCCATTCACCAAACTCATTATAAAAATCCATACCAGCACCTATATTGATTGACTTATTCGTCCCCTTTTGCTTCCATATTTACAAAAGTTCAATCGGAGGCAAAAGACATGGCAGCCAAGCCTAAAAGTGTGACAGAACAGCCCGTTCAGAACTGGTTTGATGGTTTTGATTTGGGAATTATGCCTGTTCGTACTGGCAAAGACCCGCTTCAAAACTTCCTAACCCAGTTGGATAAACAGCTAGAATTGTTTCGTGAGGGAGCGCCATCAACTGGTAGAGGTTCTTCCCGCTGGGCGCGGGAAGTCGCTGGGGTCTGGTGGATCAGGCCGACTTATTCGAGGAGGGGTTTGGATTTTGGAGGGGGCAGGGATGCCATCAGGGTCGGCCCCCGCGATCTGGTCGAGGCGGGTTTTGACAAAATTCGCGCTGCCGCTGAGGCGGGGTTCTTTACGGACCAGTTGAATCAAATCGCGGGGGAAATCGCTGATCGACTGAAAAAATGATTTGCCAAAATGTCAACACCCCCGAAAGGGGGTGTTTTTTTGTGTCAATTCCCCCCTTCGGGGGTGGGTTTATCTTCATCATTCCGCTTGACATAACGCAGGAATGGTTCGTCAACGGATGATTTTGCGATTTCCCGGAATTCTGGGGAATGAAGTTTGTCAATTTCTCGGAATGCCCGCGCAATCACCCTCAATGCTCTCTGTTTTGCCTGCCAATACTCCCGACTCAACTTACTTTCATTAATCATTCTGTTGTTCTCCTGTGAAGTCACAGGGGTATTTATTAGTATCTACGCATCTACACATCTACACAGCTTTTAAACTCGTTCTACACCGTATGGCTGACTTCTGGCTAAAATGGGGTGAAAATGCCAAAATATCTACACAACTCCCCCAATATCTACACACCATCTACACAGCTCAATGGAGTTGTGTAGATGAAAAAAGCTAGGTTTCATGCGGGTTTCAGAGGTTTTTTTGTCAATATCTACACATCTACACAACTTTTTAACTTCTAGGGGAAATAAAGAGAGAGATAGAGGTTATATAAGGAACAAGTTGAAAAGCTGTGTAGATGTGTAGATATTACGTATCCGAAATGAAAAAACCTAGGATTCATGCGGGTTTCAGCCTGTTTTTTCATCTACACAACTCAATCGAGCTGTGTAGATGGTGTGTAGATATTGTGTGGAGTTGTGTAGATGGCGCGTAGACAAACACAAAACCCCCGGATTTCCGGGGGTTTTGTTGTGATGGTGTGTAGATATGTCAATCGAGGAACGACAGATCGAGGTTGTAAGCCCCAACCGGATATTGCGAATTGTTATCAACCAGTGGCCCGGCATCAGTCCGCCGAATGACAGTCACGGTCTGCCGGTTCCCAGCCCCGTCGCGCCATGTGGTGTTCCTGACATATTCCAGATGGGGGGCATTCAGCTCAATCCACGACTTGACAAAAGCAATGAAAGAATTGCGGTTCTTTCTGAACTTTTGAGCAATTCCGGCAGAATCAGCAGCGGCGCAATAATAATCAAACAGTGTAGCGACACTGATATGCGTAAAATTAGCGTCTTGGAATATATGTCTCGCCAGTCGTTCACACGGCAGCATACTTGTTTCAAGCGACTCCCGGTATGCGCGACCGTGGAACGCACGAACTGAACGCAGGTCAGAATGCTTTGTCAGAAGGCAGTTAAACCAAATTGAGAATTGTTCGCGATCTTTAAGAATCTGCTGCCCATCGCCGAAAAGCCAATCTTCCGCCTCGTCGGCAGGCACCCCGAGCCGGTCAGCAATCCAATCTTTAAGGGGTCTGCTGCCCTTCACGACACTGAAGCGCCTGTCTGTTGAGTCCCCGGACAGCCGAACCGTACCAGATTTATCGTTACTCGACATCACGCACCACAACATATTGTTTACAGCAAGCCGGTCCTTGCCCTTAAACTCGACTGAAATTGTAGGCGAACCAATGACTTGCTTCAACGAATTCATATCTGTACGGTCTGCCGGAACCTCGTTGACCATGCCTGTCAGCTTGCCAGTCAGAGCAGAACCAGTGAATCGCCCCACCACCGCATCGATTGACAAATTAGCACTGTGTGCCCGATGCCCGAACATGTGGGAAATAACCACATCCCCCAGAAGGGTTTTACCAGTGCCCCCCGCATCGTTCAGCACCAACCAAGGAATCGTAAAGTCAGCTGGGTTCCGGTATTTAAACACCAGCAGTTGTTCGACGTGTTCCACCGCAGCTTCATCACCGCCACAGACAGACTGAAGTAATGTGCCAAAAATCCAATGCGGCTGACCAGATTCAGGCACGGCAGGCAGCGGCGCGACATCCAGCAGATTCAACACGTCACCGGGGCAAGCATCGGGGGGGTAGGCACCGACAGTCAGTTTGATTCTGCCACTTGATTGAATCTGTGAATCCCATTCTGAGATTCCACCAGCACCAAGCGCCTGAATATGTGAATATTTGAGTGCTTCCGGCGCGACAAGTACACGTTCGCCGCTCTCAGACCTGATAGACCAAGACTTGAAACTGCTAATATAGTAGGGGTCAAGCCGTTCAATCAGTTCAGCAACCCGACTTGTCAAATCTTGTGGCGCGGCAGGAGTCATCGCACCAGCCCCACCATCGCCAGCCGCCAGTGCCGAAACATCAACGCCGCCTGCCTTCAGTTGCCGCTTCAATCCTCCAAGTTGAACGAGCAGATTCGGCACCATCGTTGCCTTGTCTTGGTCACTCAAATCAGAATCATTCTTAACATCAGCGATTGCGGCCTGAACGTCAAAGTATTGGTTTTTCAGGTCGTCAAGTTGCTGGTTCTGCGGCGGAAACGAAACAATATTACCCATGATTACACCTCACGTTTTGATGGGTTTTTTACATTTGGACCACTTTCCATTCTGTGGTGCCGGAAGTATTTATATGGACCAATCCGGCATTAAGTCCTTGGTTTACAATATTTTATTACATTTTTAGCGCCTCCCTCACTTCCTGTTCCCCGGCGACCTGACAGGCATACCACCATACAGTTCCGGCAGTGATGCCACCGGGCTTATAACCCCTCAGAATTTGGTGATATTCCCCGCCCTTTTCCTCCCCCAGAGTCGCACGCAGTGCGCATTCTGCCAGCGCAGGGCCGACCATATGAGCTGCGCCCCACACGACCCTAAGCCAGTCTGAGTATGGAAGCCTGCCCCCCCGCGAGATCAGGTCTAAGAGGATGACCAGCCTATAATATTCGGGGTCTGTGACTGACACTGACGGGGCATAGGAGCGCACAGGGTGCGCCTGCTGAACAGGCTTACAGGCATCAAGCCAGAAGGTCATAAGTACGTCTGGGAGCTGCGGCAGCGGCCCGGAAGGGGCCGCGCCCCACAGGTAAGCGCCAGTCTGAGGATGGCGCGACGGCGGAAGAACAGACTGGGAACCATGCCAGCGAAATTCCAGAGCGCCACCGGGACCGGCTTTGTATGTCTTCAGCTCGTCCCAGTGCCGGAACGTAACCTGAAACGCCGCCTGAAAGCGATCAGGCTTGCCAGAAGTCCACCATACCGCCCCATCAAGATCAAATTCTGGGTGAATTTCCACAAGGAATTCAAGAGCTTCCGGGCCATCCACATCAAGGCTCATGACCCCACCGGACACAGGGCCATTAAGCAGACCAATGCCATCAGCTGCCGCATATGCTGCCGCGTCCTGCCAGCTGTGAGGCCAATCCTGCCAGTCACGCATGAAGGGCCGTTTTCCCCGGACCGGCACGAATTGCCAGTGCGGAACGTGAGAAGCCCATTCCGGGGGAGTCATGGGAACGGGGTTTTGTGATTCATCAAACATTTGTCAATCCCTCCTGATCTGTCAGAGGTATTTAGCATCAACATTTGTCAATTAAATACAGAGTTAACGGATCAGCAGCCCAGATAACGAGGCAGACGGTGGAGGTTTTGACACAGGGAATCAAGAGAAATTCACACAAAGATTTTCAGTCAGTCGCGGTGCTGACTGAACATTTCGCAACGAATTTAAAAACGTTGAGAATTGTCAAGCGAAAAAAGACTTGACGCCCATAAAAACTGTGGCACGGTAGAGACAGAAAGCGCAGGAAGCCCGCTGAAGAGCTTCAAGACACATAATAAGGAAGGAGTGAGCAAAAAACCTACCGCCTCTGTACGGGCTTTAAACGGGCTTATGGAGGCATTTAAAAAGATTAAAAGCATAATTTAATTGAGGTAGGAGGTGAGTAAATAAAAGACAGCAATTGGAGGCTTTGAAATGACAAAGGTAAATGGAAAGCAAAAGGGTAACACATGGGAACGGGAGGTGGCAGCACACTTGTCTAACGTTTTTGGTGGGTCTTTTGTCAGGACTCCCGGCAGCGGTGCGAAGGTTGGGGGCAAGCACGTTGTGCGACGGGGAGACGTAGAAATCGAGGTAAAAAGTCACAAAATCATGCGGTATTCCGCCGGTCAAACCCGACAATATCGCGGGGATATTTGTCCACCAGACGAGCTGCCGCGAATGGTGATCGAGGCGAAGGCATACAAAGATTTCCCATTTAATCAGTTGATTACGCGCACTGAGTGCGCACAGCTGAAGGGGTGGGTTCGGCAGGCACAGGAAGCCTGCGGCCCCGGTGACACTTGGTTTCTGGTCGTTAAGATTAACCATACTGGGAGTATGGTTATCGTCTCACAGCAGACGGCAGCGGCGCTTGAACTGACTGCCGGAACGTTTCAAGACTCCCTGTGGGTCGGCCCCCTTGACGGGTTCTTTGAAACTAACAAGGTAAAAATTGAGCAGTTGTGTAGTTAAAAGTGTGGGTTTAACTACCAATTGAGGCAGTTAAATACATTTGGAGGGGGTAAAAATGGAGGAATATCAGGAAGAACACATACTATTCGGCACCGTTACCAGCTTCACCAGCTGGGAACCATCGGCGGAAGAAGCGGCAAGTTCTGCCGCCTTCCACCGGGAGGAGGAGGTAAAAAAGCGGCAGGAACGCCGCGATCAAAGCCGGAAATATTGGCAAATGGCGCAAAGATATTTGAGTAATTATCTTGCGCGAGATGATGGAGACGAAGATGAATGATAAGTTAAAAGAAGCCCTTGAAACCGGGATCGAGGCATGGGAAGCGGCAGAACAGCAGGCAAACGACCAGTTGAAAAAACTGGAAGACCTAGGCAGCAAGAAAGAGAAGCCTAGCCTTTTGAGAATGGTTCTCAATTGGATCACTGGTAAACAGGAGTAAGAGAGATGAATGATACATACACATACAACTTCAAGGACGGCGGATCATACGAAGACCCGTGTGTGTGTTATTTCACCGGCGACTGGTGGACTACTTTTGAGAGTATCCGGTATCATTTGCTGTGGAGTTACGATGCTGCGGAAGAACCAGAAACAGATAAAGAAACATTGACTGCCACTGACTTGACAAACGTTGATGAAGACGAAGACGAAGACGAAGACGAAGACGAAGACGAAGACGAAGACGAAGACGAAGACGAAGACGAAGACGAAGATGAAGAGAGCAGTGAGAGATATTGCGTCGTTCTTGAATATTCAGACCTTCCAGAATCTTTCAAGAACTTTTGTGATTTTAAATACTCTGGCTGGAACGAATACCGGAGCGAATACAGTAAAGTGAATCAGGCACTTTATGACGCAGACGAGCCATTTAGTATCGACGACAATGAAGAAAAAGACTCAGAGGGGAGAAGGCACAGCACAATCCGACCCGCTGTTATCTGGTCTGACGGAACTGAAGACTGGTATGTCAATGGTAAAAAAATTGACATCGTTGAAGTTCTTGGAGAGGAACCGGACTGGCCGCTCTCTATCGAACAACAAATGGTTCTCGAACTCATGTTCTGATTAAAAAGACCGGGAATTTCCCGGTCTTTTTTTTTATCAAAATCAAGCAAAAAACATTAACTACGGTTTTAAAAATCATTGACAACGTTATAAATATTTTCGTGGTAGAGAGATAGGAGGCCGCAAAATGAATCAGATGTACTGTTTACTTCACTCGTTCCCATTTAAAACCCTAAAAAACCCTGTTCTTGTGACTGGAAAGCTGCCGCCATTGGTAAAAAATCCGGCCTATGTTCCGTGCCGGTTTATGGATCAGGACACGTTTTTTTATGTGATTGACGAAGATTCGATTGACTTTTCAGATGATATTGACACCAGCGGGTGGCTAGCCCTGTCCGGGAAAGAGGCCAGATTTTTTAACAATTGTTTCAAAAAGTTGAAAAAACCAAAGGATTGGGGGTCGGTCCCATCCCTATTTGGCAAATGGGTTAACATTTGATTAAGGAGGAACATTAAAATGAAACAATATTACAAGTTTGAAGCAGATGATGACGGAATCCATGAAATTGAATCAATATTCCGCGAACACAATATTAACTTCATCAGGAATAAAAACGTAATGTATTCTTGGTGTGACGACGAACACGTTGTGCTTGCTGCTATGTATGCTCAAGACACCAAACAAATAACAAAAGAAGAAATTGAACTGGAACTTGATCCGGTAGAGTATGGGTTTTACATCAAGTGTGACGGCGTGCTGAAGCTGCTGCCCTGTGCCGAACCGGATTTGTCAAAAATTTTGACATCTCAGCTTAGGAAAAAAATGTATACGGAAGTCAAGGACTTGCCCGGCGCTTGGGACGAGCTGTGGCGCTGGCTTCACGCTGCGGCAGGGTGGCGATTTTGAAATACCCACAGTCAAAGAATGGGTATGGGATGGTGGAGCTTTCGCCATCCCTCCCCCTGTCCAAACTAATATTCGTTCTCAACACATTACAGGCGCGACAGCTAGAATATACTTTCGTATATGGCGATACGATTTTTGTGCGCGGTGACGATTGCGAGGCATTCGCAGAAATACTTGATGAAAATGACGTTCCGGGGCTTCAACACCTGCTGCTTCCTGACCATGCGGTCAGGAAGATTCTCGACGAAGAGCAGGGCCGCTGGTGGTTTCCAGACTAGACAAATTATTTTTACGTCTATATATTTTTTGGGTTGACAAATTCTCTTCGGTAGAATTCGACCGATTGGGAAAAAATTGGAGAGATTTTTTTATAGGTCACAAGGTATTGATTTTATTGATGTTTTTTTTAGTCGAATTATACAGCCGTTAATCGGCTGCGCCACAGGGTCTGTTACGGCAAAGGCCGCTTCCGGAAGGAAGCGGCCTTTGTGCTTTATGCCAGGGTCGGCGGGGTCAGGGTCAGGGTGGTCTTTAAGGTTCCGCTCAGGGTGTGGGTGGCTTTTTCGACTTTCCACTCCCCGTTCAGTTCGGCATCAGGGAACCCGGCAAGCACCACCAGCCCTTCGGCCCGTATTTCCGGCCGGCCGGGCCCTGACAGGCTGGCCCGCAGATGGTTGCGGGCGGCGGCATTCAGGCGGGCCCGGGCGGCGGACAAGGCTTCCTGCTCCGTTGCCTTGGTGCCGGGCACAACCTCGGTACGGGCATCGGGGGTCTGGCTTCCCACCACCACCTCCTCCCGCCGCCCGTTGGCAGGATTGATCCATGCGGCCCGGGCGGCTGTCACCTGATCGCGGTCCTCAATCTCCAGCATCCAGTCATCACAGTCTGACGGGGTCAGCGGGGATGGTGTCTGGGGCAGCCCGGAGACCGTGGTATCCCGTCCGACCGGGGCCAGAATCAGCCTCTGGTCCTGTACCTTTGCTGTCAGGCCGTGCAATGCCCCCAGCCGGGTCAGCAGGTTCAGGTCGCTTTCGTCCTGCTGGTTCAGGTGGCCGGGGATGATCGCCGCCGCTTCGGGGTGGATGGCGGCAATCAGACCGTGCCGGTTGGCGATGGACCGGGTGATATCCGCCAGACTCAGGCCATCAGCCCAGGCTGTTGACCGCCGCTCGATGATTTTGCTGCCAACCGGGGTTGCCCGGGCGGCGACGGAGATTCTGCGCTGGGGTCCGCTGACCGAGACTTTGGTGATGTGGTAGGTTCCGCAGGCGATGTTGGCCCCGCCATACCCCAGTGCCACCGTCATCAGTTGCCCCCGGCGGGGCAGGGCGTACCGGGTCCGTAGATCGGTGAAGACGATGCTGGCCTCGTCGGACTGATAGCCGCGTTCGTCGGTGACGGTGATCGACACCAGCCCGTCAGCCAGCACGGCTGAAACATCCTGCCCGCTGACCTCGACCTGAAAAGACGGTGACTGCATCAGTCAAACAGGCGCTGTGGCAGCGCCGCCCCCTCAATCGGTTTCGGCAGGCTGGGGAAGGTGATCTGATCCCCGGCCTTCAGAAACAGAACCCGCTTGGCCAGACCGGGGTTGCTGTCAATGACGGCTTCATAGGCCCCGGCGAGGGTGCCGTAAGCATCATAGACAACCCGGTCAAGGCGCACGGCGTCGCGCGCGACTGTATAAACCCGCATCTCTGTTACTCCCGTACACAGACCAGTGACAGGGCCCAGCTCTGCTGGGCCGGATGGTTGCCGATGACAAACTGCCTGCTGTCCACCGACAGCGACTTGACCGCCCATTCCCCCCATACATACCCGGCGCTGTCAGTCATCAGGGCAGGGGTGCCGCTGCGGATCAGGGCGCGCAGCCCTTCCAGCGGGGTGATGCCCCCCTGATCCAGCGGAAACCGCACCCCTGACAGATCAATGCCGCGCTTCCAGCCGTGATGCTGCTGGGTGGGCAGCCCCCCCTGCGTTTCAATCTCGCTGATCCTTGCCTCCATGCTTTCTTTGAAGCTGTCGTACTGCAGGGTCGGCAGGTCGAACACCACATCCGGCCCCAACCGCATCTGCATCGTCGGTGCGACTTTGGCCATGGTTACACTCCGATCGGGTCATAGTTGGCGCGGCCGAAGCCGGGAACGGTCAGCCCGCCCCGGGTGCCGGACAGTTTTTCAATCACTTTCCGCACAATCGCTTCGGCGTCGGTGCCGGGCTGGGCATTGATGGTGAAGTTGAAGATGGTATCCCCGCCCTGACGGTTGCCGTTTCCGCCGGGCTCTCCGGCAGTTTCAAAGGCAGGCGCGGCAGTGGCCTGCATGTCGTCGGCGGCAGTGGCAACAGCCCGTCGCAGATGACCCGGCGCGGAAACACCGTTGTCGTCATCGCCCGCGATGGGGGGGGCAGGGCCTCCTTCTGCTGGCGGATTGGCATAGCTGCTTTTGGGTTTGTCCCCGGCCTCGCCAAGCCCGAGCAGACCGGCAGCCCATTGAATCCCCTCTTTCGCGGCATCAATCATCGGTGTCAGATACCGGCTGATTGACTCCCAGTTTTCGATCACCAGAGCGGCAAGATTGAGCAGGATCGACGGCAGAGCCGTAATCGGGTTTGTCATGCTGGCAATGCCGATGATCCGGAAGCCGGTGGCAACCGCCCGCATCGGCAGCCCCGACAATGCCAGCAGCCCCGCCCCGGCGACGCTTGATGCCATACGCAGTCTGGTAAGACCGCCCGCCCCCTGAAAGCCGGATGCGGCCAGCCCGCTCAGTCGCTGGGTAAAGCTGCTGATGGGGACGGCGGTGATGGCGCGGCGCACCTGCCCCAGCCTGCCGGTCAGGGCATCCAGTCCGGTCGCGTTGATCCGGTTAAGACCGCCAAGGGCTGCGGCAAAGCCGTTGGCCCTGATCGTTCCGGCGGCACTGGCTGCCCCTGCGCGGGCTGTCGCCGTCGACAGCGCCAGCACAGGCATCTGGGCCAGTGCGGTGGCAATGCGGACGCCATGAACCGCCATCTTCAGGGCGGCAAAGCCGACAATGCCATGCATCACCACACTGGTGACGCCGGGGAAGGCCTGAGCAAAGTCAGTCACGAAATTGATGGCGGTGGCGGCGGCACCTGCGACGGAGGCAAAGGTTTCGATCAGCGGCGTCCCTGCCTGCGCGTTGAAATTGGCAATGGCGGTTTGCAGCCGGTCCATCTGCGCCGAGAACTGGCCCCCGGCTTTCGCAAAATCACCGGCGATGCTGCCCTTATCCTCCAGGCTGCTCTTGCTGATCGCCTTGAAGGTTTCAAGATCCTTCAGCATCGGGGCCAGAATGGTATTCAGCCTGTCATCGCCAAACAGTTTCCGCAGGATCAGCGGGTCCCCCTTGGTCGCTTGGTTCAGCTTTTCCATCAGGGCCAGAAGCGGATCGGCTTTATTTGTGGCCGCTGCCGCGACTGTCCCGGCGACATCAATCCCCATGTCTGACAGGGCCTTGGTGACGTCCTTGTCTTTTAACTTGTCCAGAAACATCCCCAGCCCGGCGGCGGCGGTGTCACTGCTGCCGGTGGCCCGGAATGCCATCTGCAGCGATGCCCCCAGAGAAGAGACCGCCGCAGTCCCCTGCATCCCGAGGTCGCCTGCCTGCTTTGTCAGTGCGGGTAAGGCTTTCGCCATTTTATCCATCTCGAACCCGCCACGGCGTCCGGCGACGAACAGAGAGTCCAGCGATTGTGCAAACTCTTCCCCCGAGACCTGCATCGACTGGCGGAGGGAAACGGACAGGGCCGACAGATCCTGCACCGTCGCTTTGGTGACGGTGGCCCCTTTGCTGATCACATCAAGAGTGGCAAGAGCCTCATCATGGGAGACGCCCCGGGTGATCTGTGCCTCCAGCCCTTGCAGCAGATCGGCAGAGGATCGGCCGGTCCGGCCGCTGATCGCCAGAAGACGCTTTTCCAGGGTATCCCGCCATGCGGCATCCTGCTGTTGATCGGCCTCGCTTCTGTTGGCATTCCCGACAGACTCAGGGCGGGCTTTTGCCATATAGCGGTCCAGCCGGTCCTGATGGTCGTCGGCCTGCTGTGCCATTGGTATGGCGTAGGTGGTGATCACCGCCGCCGCACCGGGGATCTTGACGCCCAGATCTTCCAGCCGTTGCGCATTGGCGGCCTGCCGGTCCTGCGCTGTCTTCAGAGTGTTGATCGCCGTGATGCCTTTGGTGGCCTGTTCGGTTTCGGTCCTGACGGCTTTCAGGGACAGACCGGCCTCTTTCGCTGCGATGGAGACGGCGCGCAGATTTTGCAGATTGGTTTTATGGGCTGTCTGGGCCCGCTCCAGTTCCTGACGGACGGCGGTGTTAGCAGCCGTCAACTCCCGTGTTGGGGTGGCTGTGGCAGCCAGTTGCCGGTTCAGACGCTCGGCCTGTATCCGTGCGTCCTCATAGGCCAGCCGTCCTTCGGTGACGGCTTTTTTGGCCTGACGCCAGCCGTCCAGCAGGGCAATGCGGCTGTTCAGGGCGGTAAGGGCTTTGTCCAGACGTTCCGCCGATGTCGTCGTGACGCCCAGAAAAGCCGCGATGGCTGTGATATTGCTGACGACAGCGGCGGGCCCTGTCATGATTTCAACTCCTCCTGCAGGATGTGAACCGCCTCCCGGTGATAGGCCAGCAGGCGGCTCAGGGGCATCCGTTCAAGTTCGGTGATGGATTGGCGGTAATGTCGGGCCAGCCACAGGATCAGGCGGCGGACATCCCGGTAAAATTTCCCGCCGTCCCCGCGCAATAGGCGACATAAACCTGTTGCAGGCGCCGGTAATCAGGCCACTTGATGGCGTTCAGCTCTTCGGTGGTGATGCTGCACCAACCGGCGACGGTTGCCTTTTCCCGGGCCATATCCGGGCCGGTCAGGGTTTCCATCGCCTCGATATCCAGCAGGCTGGGGCAACGCATGATCAGGGTGGCGGTCTCTTTACCATCCACCCGCAGCGGGTGGCGCAGGGTGATGCGGGCATCGCCGCTTTCCAGCCAGTCAACGCCGGTCAGGGTCGGTTCAGGGGCGGTGGTCATGATCGTTTCTCATCCGATAAAAGGGGGGGCGCAGGAAAAAGGGGCGGGGGCCGTGTGGCCGCCCCCGCCGGATCTGCCGCTTACGGCAGGCCGAGGGCCTTGTTGACCCTGGCCCGCAGGTTGTTGCCACCGATGATCAGCACGCCGCGTTCCGGGTCGACTTCATCAATCACCAGATTGTTGGCGTCGAGGCGGTAGTAGCTGAGGGCGATTTCGTACTTTTCCTCGGTCTTCTCGCCCTGCTTCCATTCGCCACGGTCCAGCTTGTTGACCGATCCGCGCAGGGTGACCCGCACGCTGGTGGTGGCATCGGTCTGATCGACCATGGCGGCGCGGATGATCAGGCTGCGGCCAGACAGCCCGTAGACCGAGGCCATGCGGCGGTTGAAATCGCTGAAGGTCAGCTCCGACTTCAGCTCGCCCAGCGTGAAGAAGCGGCGGAACTGCTTGGCCGACATTCCGGCACCGGCGCTCCATTCCCCGGCCATTTCCAGCGCCGGATGCTTGAAGCTGGAAACGAGGCCGACCTGCATGCCGCCGTCAATGCTGACGGTATAGCCAGCGCAGTCGTGGCGGTAGGCGTTGTAAGACATGGTTTTATCCCCTTGCTGGACTTACTGGCTGAACACGGCGGTGTAGAGGGTCGGGTCGATCTGCGAGACGACGATGATGTCTTCCGCCGGAACCGGATCGACCCACTTGTAACGAAGGATCGCCTGCCCCTTGCGCAGGTTGCTCCAGCTGTTCAGGTCACCGTCGACCCAGCATTCCCCGGCCAGAATCACCCCCTGGCGGATCAGGTCAGACAGGAACTGATTACCGGTTTCGACCAGATCTTCGAAAAAGGTCGGGGTGATCGGCTGGTCAACGCGGGTCTTGTAGGCGCGCAGCAGGCTGTCACCGACAAAGTCGTCAATCACCTGCGTGGTGATGAAGCGGCGGTTTTCATCTTCGCTGCACGAATGGTTGCCCCACAGCTTGAACACGCCGTCATCATTGATGATGGTGCCGACATGGGCTTCGTTCAGGCTGTTGGCTTCGCAGGGGCGGCCCGGCACATAGTCAATCGCCTGTGACAGGCCAAGGATCGGCAGATCGGTGTTGGACGGTGACCACGCGATGTTGCGTTCAAAATGGCGCCGGATCAGCGCCCCGAGGGCAAAGGCAGAGCCAAAGCTGAGCACTTTGTTTCCGGCACGGTCCCGCACCAGCGGGCGGCCAAACACCGGGTTGTAGACACGGGCCGACGCGAAGGAGGCCGCATAGGCCTTGGCGGCGGCGTTGGTGGTGTCGGGGGCATCAACAAAAGCCCACCCGGCCAGACGCTCGGCCAGCCCCTTCAGGGCCTGTCCGACCGCCGGGCGGTCGCTGAAACCGGGGGCGCCGATGGCACGCGGTGCCAGACCGCCGGTGATGCTGCGGGCTGACAGCAGGGCCTGAAGGCCGGTGCGGGAGCCATCGGCAAGGGTTTTGCCGATAATGTTGTTTTCAATTTCCTCGTCGGTGGTGCCTTCAGCGACACGCACGACCACCACCGCACACAGGGTCAGGCTGTAGATGGCATCCATCGCCAGCGGCAGGGTGCCGGTCTCGCCCAGCGCTGCCGACAGGGTTTCGTCGGCTTCAATCGCAACCGGGGTGTTCAGCGGAAATTTGGCCGGATCGGCGTTGGGGGCGGTGCCGACCAGACCGATCACCGACACATTGACCGCCCGCACCGGGCGCGGCCCGCTGGGATCATCAACGCGGCGGACACCGTGGTTAAAAGTCTGCGGAATGGTAACCATGATTATGCTCCTTGTTACTGTGTATTCAGTTCGGCGCGCAGGCTGGCAGCCTCGGCCTCCAGTGCTGCCAGCCGGTCGTGATCGGTCTGGGTGGCAGTGTTGGTGATGATTGCGCGCAGGGGGCGGGCGCTGGCGGCGTCGATGGCTGCCAGTCGGGCGGTGATCGCGGCGGTGCGGTCGATCGCCGGGAGCGGCTGGTAGCCCTCAAGCCACTCTGTTGCCCCCGGTTGTGCATTGGCGTAGGCGGCGACAATCGTGCCGTGTTGATCTCGCTGGACGTACATCTCAGTAACCCTCCCGTGGGTCGAGGTATGCATCGGTCGATAGGCCGGCGTAGTTTGCGTTACTGATGTGGATCTGCCGCGCGGCATCGGTGATGCATGACCACGGACCGGACCCGGCGATACTGGCGATCCAGAACGAGCCACCGTAGAGCGATGACGCGGCTGCGTCCGTCGGCCTGATGAGCGGGGTGTTGAAGCTGTTTTGGATCTGGATAATCCCGCGTGCATAACAGCGGACGCCGGGCGGTACCGAAAGAACGAGATTACCTGGGGGGGCCCCGGAAAGGTCGATACGGGGGGTCCCCCACGTGATGTGACCGCCGACGTGATTGATGATCGGGACGATATTACCCCCGCCATCAGTCAGGACCGACCCGACACGGCGACGGACGGTATACCCGGCAGGAATGGCCGGGGATAACGATACTGAGAACAGAATATCGGTGGGCTGTCCGGCCCCGCCGATCAGATAGACGTGATACCACGTGTTGGTTGCCCGACTGCCGGTGTCGAGCTTAGACGCGCCAGCTCCGGCAGCCCATCCGCCGCTGGCTTGTAACGTGCCGGTCAGCGGCGACATCAGCCTGAGGTTGGTGCTGTCGGCAACATCCCGCGCCCCACCGGTACCAACGGTTACTGCCGTTGCCGTGACAGACAGCAGCAGGCCGCTGATATAATGCGGTGACCACGAGACCGCAGCCGCCGCTGCGGAGACAAACTCAGTGGTTGCCAGCCGGGTGGAGCTGTCCCCCGCTGCCGGGGTTGGTGCGGTCGGGGTCCCGGTCAGCGCCGGAGAGGACAGCGGGGCCTTAAGCGCGAGCTGGTTGGCCACGGTGGCGGCAAAGCTGGCATCGTTGCCAAGCGCTGCGGCCAGCTCCCCCAGCGTGTCCAGCGCCCCCGGTGCGGCATTAACCAGATCGGTCAGTGCAGCCTTGAGGCCTGCCGGATGGACCGCCACCGTCGCGAGCTGACCGCTGCGGGCCTCGGCAACCGTGGCAAGGCGGGTAAAGCCCTTCGCCGTCTCCGTTGCGTCGGGATGGTTGCGGCTGTTGGCGTGATCGCTGATTGCGGCAGAGACCGCCATAAGCGTGGCATAGGTGCCGCTGTCCACGGTCATGTCGATGACGGCGGCGTCGGACACGGCGATGCGGGCCAGCAGGTCGATGGTGTGGGTTTCTGCCGGGCCGCCCTTGTACAGGTCGCTCCGGCGGCACAGGGCCAGCGGGGTGCCATCGGCGGACAGGATCGCGGCTTCTCGGATCACGAAGGGACCGGCTGCCACCGGCACCACCGCCTGCACCTCAACCAGCAGCGGGTTATCCGGGGCGCGGCGGACGGTGGAGACCGGGCCGCGCCAGACTTCGTTTACAATGCCGGTGGCACTGGCAGGCGGCACCGTGCCGCCGCCATCGCCCAGCACCAGCGTGGCGATGCCGATCGGGGTATTGCTGGTAATCGCGCTGGCGATCAGAGCCAGCCCGGCGGACGTCATCCGCCAGCCGTAGGGGTCAGTTTCAGTCATCAGATCCTCACAGGGTCATGCGGGAAACGGTAAGAACACCGGCACAGATGTCCGGGGTGGCGGCGGGGTCAGCGGCGGACGGGACCAGCGCCATTCCGGCTGCATGGTGATGCACCATTCGCACGCTGATCCCGGTATGCAGGGGTGCAGCGGGGCTGATTTCCGGCAGCGTTAAGGTTTCCAGATGCTGACTTTTGCGTTTGGTGATGCCGATCACCGCATGCAGGTCGGCCAGATCCTCTGACGTGAACCCAACAGCCGGGGCGTTGACCCGGACAGCAAACGTGCCGCGCCGGGTTTCCGGCTGTTGTTCGTGCCACTCAGTCACCCGGCCCGGCCAGCCCATCGCCGACAGGGCCAGCTCAATGCCGCTGACCTTGCCGCGCAGGGCGTTGATCTGCCAGCTGTCGGCAATCATCCGGCGCTTGGTGGCTTCCGGCCAGTCGCTGCTCCACAGCACCACCCGTACCGCCTGTGCCAGATGGGGCAAAAACCACTCCGGGCACCGGGCCGGATCCCACAGATCCGTCAGGGTTTCCACCGGCAGCGATGCCAGCGGGGCGACCATCGCCTGTTCCAGCGCCTGCATCTGCGGGGTGACGGTTTTGGGCAGAAGGGAAGGGACGGGGGTAACCATCAGGCGCATCCCGTCCCGGCTGAGCCGGTGACAACGGTGATTGATGCGGCATACAGCGCGGTATCCTGCGGGCAGGCGACGGCATCCGGCGTGACGGTGGCATCCAGCACGCCGTCAACAATGCAGGCACCGATCAGGGCCCCGGCTGTCCAGCGGCGCCCCAGCGGTGTTTGCCCCGGTGTTTCCCGCCATTCGGTATAGGTTTTCAGGCGCTGATAGGCCGCAGCGCGGGCTGTTGCCGCATCGGCATTGGGGGCCAGCACCAGCCGGGCAGTGATGTCCACCGGTACCACGGTTGCGGCCTGCACACTGACGCGGTCGCCGTGGGTGCGGCGGTTGCGGTCCGTGGCGACCACCCGCACGGCATCCAGCGTGGCGGCATCCGGTGCTCCGTTCCAGCCGAGGACGGTGATGGTGATGTCGCAAGGCTCCGGGCTATGGATCCAGATATCCCGGACGTCCGGCACTTCCAGCGCCAGCGCCCGGTACAGACCGTCACTGCCGGACTGGCCCAGACGGTCCCATGCCCCGTAATAGCGGTTGAGAAGGCGCTCATCGCTTTCATAAACCGGCGGGCGCGGCGGTACTGCGGTGGCGTCACCGGGGTCCAGCAGCTGCCGGGCCACGGCGGCACGCAGGGCAATGGCATCCAGATCTTTGCCGTGCGCCAGATGGGGCATCACGGCGCGCACTGCATCATTGATGCGGGCAACAGCCATCTGATTGTGCCAGGCCCCGACCATCAGCAGCTTGTGCAGCGGGTCACTTTCCCGCCCGGCATCAAACAGTCCGGGGGTATCGGTCAGCAGGCGCTGCAGCGCCGCTGCATAGGCCTGTTCGACCGACAGGGGGGCAACAATGTCCGGGGTCGGGCCGGGAAGAACGCGGGGGATACTCATGATTTCACCTGCCTTTCACCTCAACATCAAACACATAGCGCTCGCCGCTTTCGGTCAGGGTGCCGTCCAGGGTCAGCAGCAGTTGCCCGCCGCGCCTGACGTCCGGCACCGAACGGCGCAGGATCCAGCGGTCTTCCCAACGGCGGAGACGGATGGCGGTTTCGTGGGCCAGCCAGCTGACAAAGTCGGCGGTCATGGGGCGGTCGATGGCCCCGGGGATCAGCGATCCGTACTCAGGCCGCCACAGCAGCGACCCCAGCGGTGTCATCAGAATGTCAGTCACCGACTGCCGGATGTGGGCCAGCCCGTCCAGCGTCTGACCGGTGGTTGCGTTCATGCCGGCCATGATCAGTCCTCTACTTTCGGCGGGTGATATCCGTGGTCTGGCAGGCCGGTGACAATGGCCCCGGTCTGCCAGCTTTCCGTTTCAAACTGCGGCCCGCTGATGTGGCGCAGCTGGGTTGCCATGCCGTGGTGATCGACCAGATAGCGGCCTTCTTTGCCGGTCCGCACGGTGATATCCCGGGCCTCCAGCGTGATCTTGCCGACCGCCGACAGGTGCAGGTCCCCTTCCGAATGCACCGACAGGGTTTTGCTGCGGGTGTCGTAACGGGCCTCAGTGCCGTCCGCCCAGCGGACACAGCTGATGTCAACATGATCAGCCGCCGGGGGGTGAGCCCCGGTGGACAGCCCCCCCAGCACCACGCCCTGTTGCAGATTGCCTTCCGGCGCCGCCAGCAGAACCGCTTCCCCGATCGAGGGGATCCGGTGACTGGCGGCAACCCCGGCCCAGCGCAGGCAGGGCAGCCAGCCGGTGGAAACGCCTGCGGCAATTTCCACCCGCACCGCCTGCGGGGTATGGTCTGTAACCACCCCGCGCAGCAGGACCAGCCGCAGGCTGCGGGCCAGTTCTGCCAGAATGAATCCGCTATCCATGGGGAACATCCTCGGCACCCGGCACCGGTAAAAGGACGGTGCCGTATCCTTCGGCTGTGATTTCTGCGGCGGCATCCCGCACGAACAGGCCGCCTTCAAAGGTGAAGGCGTACCGTAGGGTGGTGTTGCCGTTGTCCGTGGTCACACTGTCGCGGGTTTGCAGCGTCAGCAGCCCGGCATAAGCGGTATCGCCTGCCGATGCCGGGGAGGGCGGGGTGATCCGCAGACGGTCTGCGATGACAGACCGCTCCCAGTGCTGGATGGCTCCCACTGTTTCCGGTGGCAGGGCCGAGGCTGCAATCTCTACGGTCACCGACCCGGTCAGGGCATGCTGGGCACCCCAGCCCGGCACAACATGGCGGGCTTTCATGCCGGGGGCATAAGACATCTGCCCGGTCTGACAGAGGACAGGTGTACGGTCAGGGATTGCACCGGTCAGGGGCAGGCCAATACTTTCCATCCGGGTGAAGACAATGTTGGAAATGGAAGATGTCAACGGATCCGGCATAGATAATCCCCTGATGGCGTATAAGTGAGTCTGGAGTTTTATTTTTTCTTCAACTTCCTGACTGAAGAAAATTTATTACGATATACCCCTGATGTCTTTTTTCTCAATTCCAGATCTGGAAAGTGAATTCCAGATCTGGAATTCAGATCGTTCCGCCCCATGCGGCCATGCAAAAAGGCCCCGCCGGAGAGGCGGGGCCTTGAAAAAAGCAGGCAGGACAGAAGGGGATGGGGCGTTATTTTCTCGCCGCCCAGTTGTTGAACCGCTCTGTCAGGCGGTCGGTGTGTTCCAGCCAGAACTCGGTGTTATAAGGTAAGGCCATCGCCATGTTCTGCGGCGTGCTGGGCAGGTCGGCCAGCCGGGACGGATCAACCAGGGCCCCACCTTTGGCCGAGGTGATGCCGTAGCTGATATGGTTGGGCAGATTTTTCTGCACTTCCGGTTTGCCGACAAAGTTCAGGAAGGCATAGGCCTTGTCGAGATTGGGGCTGCCCTTCAGGATCGCCCAGCTATCCAGAACGAAGATTGCCTGATTCCACAACAGCTTAAAGTTCTTTCGGTCTTTTTGGTTGGCGGCGGTGATCCGGCCGTTATACGACGAGGTCATCACCACTTCGCCCGAGGCGAGAAGCTGCGGCGGCTGGGCTCCGGCTTTCCAGAACACCAGATCATTCTTGATGGTGTCGAGCTTGCGCAGGGCCCGGTTGACGCCGTCTTCGGTTGTCAGCAGGGTGTAGACGTCTTTCTGGGGGACGCCATCGGCCATCAGGGCGATTTCCAGATTGGTCTGTGGCCCCTGCCGCAGGGCCCGCTTGCCGGGGAATCTGGTGGTATCAAAAAAGTCAGCCCAGCTCTTCGGCCCGTCCTTCAGTCTGTCGGCGTCATAGGCCAGCACGTAGTCATAGACGATCAGGCCGACGCCACAGGGGCTGACCGCAAAGGGCAGATAGGCATCCTTGCCGCCGATCCGGCTGTAATCAAGCTGTTCGTACAGTCCTTCCTCGCAGCCGATCGCCAGTTCGGAGGAGTCCATCTGCACCACATCCCAGGTGCCGTTGCCCCCTTCGATCTTGGCGCGCAGTACCCCGACCCCGCCATCCCAGCTTTCTTCGGCCAGCGGAATGCCGGTGGCCTGCGAAAACGGCTTGAAGAAGGTCTCACGCATGGCGTCCTGACCGGATCCGCCGAACCCGACCACAGTCAGGTCGCGGGCCTGCGACGGCAGCGATGCACTGGCAACAGCCGCCAGCAGGGCAGCGGAAAACACAAGGGCAGTCTTCATCAAAGCACCTGTTGATCAGAAAGGGCGGGGGCGGAAGCAGCAGGGGCGGCAAAGCGCCCGGCGACCAGCGAGAACAGCTCGAACAGAATCTGGGCGGCGGCGTGGGCGGTGTTGGTGGTCGGGTCATACTGCGGGGCAACTTCGACCACATCGCCACCAATGACATTCAGCCCGTCCAGACCGCGCAGCAGCTCCAGCGCTTCCCGCGTGGTCAGGCCGCCGATTTCCGGGGTGCCGGTGCCGGGGGCAAAGGCGGGATCCAGACAGTCAACATCAAAGGTCACGTAAACCGGGCCGTCGCCGACCACCCGGCGCACGGTCTCCAGAATGGCGGCGGTGCCCAGTTTCGGCACGTCTTCACCGTGGATCACCGTCATCCCGGCATCGGTGGAGAACTCCCACAGATATTCCGCCGCACCGCGGATGCCGATCTGCACACTGCGCTGCGGGTCGATCAGGCCCTCCAGAACCGCATGCCGGAACGGCCCGCCGTGATGGAACTTGGCGCCCTCATAATCCCCGGCGGTGTCGCAATGGGCATCAAAATGCACCATCCCGACCGGGCGTGTGGCCCCGACGGCTTTCAGGATGGAATAGCTGATCGAATGATCGCCGCCGACAGCCAGCGGGATCACCCCGGCCCCGACCACCCGGTGAAAAAAGTCCTGAATATCTTCGTGCGATTTATCAAGCCTATAACGGCTGCGGAACGGAACATCGCCGATATCGGCGGCCTTACAGTGCAGGCCGGGCATGCGGCGCAGCACATGGTTATAGGGGCCGACCCGCTCCACCGCCCGCACGGCGCGGGGCCCGAAGCGGGCACCGGGGCGGTTGGTCACGCCCAGATCCATCGGTACCCCGATCACCGCCACATCCAGTCCGCTGAAATCGCCCCGGGCGGCAGCCTCGGCGGCGGAGGGCAGATCAAGGAAGGTGGGGATACCGGCATAGGGTTGCAGGCGGCGGTCCCCTTCCGGGAACTGGGCTTCGGCAATGGCCCGGAAGGCGGGGTCAAACACATCGCTGCCTTTGGCGTTGGCGTATTTCTGGCGCAGGGCTGCCAGTTTGGCCGGGGCAGGGCTGGCTGGGTCGGATTTGGCCGGGTCGGACACGGTGACCTCCTGATCTGAAGAGGGGCGGGATACCCTCAGCAGGCCACAGACCGGGGGCCGGGAAAAATCATGACCGTTCGATGTTCAGTTTGATCCGCTTCAAAGTATCAGGCTGACAGGTTGCCGTCCGGCAGGGGGACGGCGGCCAGATCTTCCAGAAAGGCGCGGGTGATGTCGTTGCGGCAGGCATCCTGCCGGGTAATCAGCGAGAAGGTGACATCATACCACAGGGTGCCGGGGTTCAGCGGGGCGATCAGCCCCTGCGCCTGATAGGCTGCGGCATAATGCTGTGGCAGATAGCCCAGATGGTGCCCGGACAGAATCAGCATCGCCCGGGCCTCCATATTATCGGCATAGGCGGTGATTTCGGGCGGCGGGGGGGTATTGTCTTCCGGCAGAAACCCGGTGCGCCACACCCATGGGTGGGCGTGGGCGGTTTCGGTGCTGATCTGTCCGGCCCCGGCGAACAGCGGGTGATCCCGGCCACAGCAGGCAACCTGCCGCTCCCGGAACAGCGGCTGGCTGTGCAGGGCCGGGGTCTGATGCCAGAAATAGCCGATGGCGGCATCCAGCTCGCCGGACAGCACCTGTTCTTCCAGAATGCGCGACGACCGGATCACCAGATGCAGCCGCACCGCTTCGTCCCGCTGACGGAACCGGGCAATCGCCCGGCTGAGGCGCAGGTTGTGGTCAAACGGCAGATGCCCGATGGTGCCGATGCGCAGGCTGCCGACCAGCGTGCGGTCCATGTTGCGGGCCTGCACGCCAAACTCATCAATGGCGGTCAGCAGGCTGCGGGCCAGACCGGTGAAGCGTTCGCCCTTGGCCGTCAGCCGGAAGCCGCTGCGGCCCCGCTCGCACAGCCGGAACCCCAGACGGCCCTCAAGGCTGGCAAGCTGGGTGCTGATGGTCGATGTGCTGACATTCAGGCTGTGCTGGGCCATTGCCAGCCCGCCGGCATCGACCACCGCCAGAAAAACCCGCAGATGCCGCAGATCCAGATCGCTGAGGTTGCCCAGCATGATGCCCTCCCCGGTTTATACCGGGGCAGAGCCTATCACAGACCTGCGGCCCCGCCGATGGATCAGGATCCGCAGCCGCCACCCCCGCCGCCGCATCCGCAGCCGCCGGTCGGGTGGCTATGCCCGTGGCTATGGGAATGAGCCGGGGCGGCGGGCCGGTCGGCATGCAGGGCGATGGCATAGCGGAACGACTGGGCCATGCGCTGGGCCCGTTCCATGAAGATCCCGGCGATTTCCGGGGTGAACAGGCTGTGGGTGGTGATGTGGAACAGCGCCAGCCACTGGCCGAAGTGTTCATCCTTCAGGTCGGGCATGTTGACATGTACCGGCAGCGGGCGGCCGTCGTAGCGTTTGACCCCCAGCATCATGGAACACCAGAAGTCCACCATCTTGTCCAGATGCGGGCCCCAGTCATCATGCAGGGCATTTTTAAACACCGGCCCAAGGGTTTCGTGGTCGCGGATATGACCGTAGAAGGTATGCACCAGCCGGGTGATATCGTCTTCGGTCAGCTCACGGGCCGGGTCTTTCGGCTGCCACGCGGCATAGGTGACGGGGGGAGTCTGATCGGTCATCACTGCGGGCTCCAGACTGCAGGGAAACATTGGCTGCTGTCATACTCCTGTTTTTCCGGCGCGGCCACCTTGATGGAGATCATTTTCCCCGTCGCCGGTTTACCGCCCGGGATCAGGTCCTGGCCCCGGTCAGGCGGCGGTTTCGGCGAAGCGCTCCTTCACCTCCAGCACCTCCGGCAGCCGGCTGATAAACAGATCCACCAGCTGCGGGTCAAAATGGCGGCCCTTCTCTTTTTCCAGCAGCGCGACCGCCTCTTCCGTCGGCCATGCCGCCTTATAGGGGCGGACCGAGGTCAGGGCATCGAACACATCGGCGATGGCGACAATCCGCGCCTCCACCGGAATATCCTCTCCGGCGATGCCGTGCGGATAGCCGGTGCCGTCGTATTTTTCATGGTGATGCAGGGCGATGGTGCGGGCCATCTGTAACAGCGGCGAGTCATGGTCGCCGATGATTTCCGCCCCCATCAGGGCGTGCTGTTTCATCACCGTCATTTCGCCGTCGTCCAGCCGCCCCGGTTTCAGCAGCACGCTGTCAGGGGTGCCGATTTTACCGATGTCATGCATCGGGGCGGCATGAAACAGCTCTTCCGCCCATGCCGGGCTGAACCCGGCGGCCAGCGCGATGATGCGGCAGTAATGGCTCATGCGGATCACGTGCAGGCCGGTTTCGTTGTCGCGGTATTCGGCGGCCCGGCCAAGGCACTGGATGATCTGCAGCCGGGTCTTCCGCAGTTCGTCCACCCGGACCAGTGACAGGTGGGTGCGCACCCGGGCAGAGACCACCGGCGGGCTGATCGGCTTGGTGATGTAGTCAACACCCCCGGCGGCAAACCCGGCGGACTCATCGCTGGCATCGGTCAGGGCGGTGACAAAAATCACCGGGATCCCCTGTGTCACCGGGTCAGCCTTCAGGCGCTGGCAGGTTTCCAGCCCGGTCAGGCCGGGCATCATCACATCCAGCAGAATCAGGTCGGGGCGTTCCGCCGCCGCCAGCTGCAGGGCCTTTTCGCCGTCGCGGGCAAACAGCAGGCGGTAATCAGCCTGCAACACCTGCCGCAGGATCTGCAGATTGGTCGGCTCGTCATCAACAATCAGAAGGCGGGGGCGTTGATCCTGTTGAGAGAGCATTATGCGTTATCCTTAGCGTAGCGGGTCAGCAGGGCGGCGATGACCTGCCGCGCGGCGTCAAAATCAAAGCTGTTGATGGCGTCGTCCAGCGGGGCGGCATCCTGTCGCGGCAGGGCTGCCACCGCCGTCGCCAGCAGGGTTTCATCCAGTTCCCCCCGTGCCAGCGCCTGATCCAGCTGACCGAGCAGGGACCGGGCCATGGCACTGTCGATCTGGGCGGGGGGTGCTGTCACCGACCCCGGTGTTACCGGCCCCGGTGGCAGGGGCAACAGCGCAGAGCCAAGGGTCTCGCTGACATGCAGCAGCTCATCGGCCAGCCGGTCGAGCAGGGCGGGCAGGGGGACGGTGTCGCCGTCTTTCACCGCTGTTTCGATCAGGCCGCTGACGGCGGAAACCCGTGACAGCGCCAGATTGGCCGCGGCCCCCTTCAGGCGGTGGATCTGCGCGCCCAGATCCTCCGGGGTGGCTGTCAGGGTCCGCAGATGCGGGACAGACTGGCCGTAATCGCTGAGAAACCGGCGCACGGCGGTGCGGTGACGGTCTTCGCTGCCCCACAGCCGCTGCCCCTGTACCCAGTCAATGACCGACCCGCGCACCGCGACCGGGGCCGGGGCAACGGGGCGGGCATCGCCGACCTCAATCTTCAGCAGGCGGGCCATTTCCAGCGTCAGGGCGTACAGATCGACCGGCTTGGTGGCAAAGCCATCCATCCCGGCGTCGCGGGCGGCCATCACGTCTTCTTCCAGCACGCTGGCGGTCAGGGCAATGACCGGGGTATGCGGGCGGCCGGTTGCCGCTTCCAGAGCGCGGATCTGGCGGCTGGCATCCAGCCCGTTAAGAACCGGCATCTGCACATCCATCAACACCAGATCAAAGGTTCCGGCGGTGAAGGCCTGTACGGCCTCGGCCCCGTTGGTGGCCGTGATCAGGGTGTGGCCCTGCCGGGTCAGCAGCAGTTGCAGCAGTTCCAGATTCTGCGGTACGTCGTCGGCAGCCAGCAGGGTCAGCGGCGGCAGGGCGACGGCGCTGTTTTCCTGCATCGGGTCGACCGCTTCACCCGGTGGCAGCGGCAGTTCGACATGGAAATGGCTGCCGACGCCCGGTTCGCTCTCGACCCAGATCCGCCCGTGCATCAGGTCCACCAGCTGGCGGGCGATGGTGGTGCCCAGCCCGGTCCCGCCAAAGCGGCGGGTCATCGAGGCATCGGCCTGCGCGAAGGGGTCGAAGATCCGGCTCAGGCGGTCGGCGGGGATACCGATGCCGGTATCGCTGACGGTCAGGCGGATCAGCCCGCCCGGACCCTGCCGGAAGCTGACCCGGACTTCACCCGTCTCGGTAAACTTGACGGCATTGCCGACCAGATTGAGCAGGATCTGCTGAATCCGCAGGGCGTCCCCCTTAAAGAATTCCGGCTGGTTATCGGCATACTCCAGCAGCAGCGGCAGGCCCTTGGTCTGGGCGTTGATCCGCAGCGAGGCCAGTACCTGCGTGCAGACATCGCGCAGCGAGAAATCCTTGATTTCCAGATCGACGGCACCGCGTTCCAGCTTGGCGGTATCGAGAATGTCATTCAGCAGCCCCAGCAGCGACCGGGCGGAATTGCGCACGGTGTTCAGGTGGCGGCGCTGGCTGTCGGTGACGCTGTCATCCAGCAGCACTTCCGTAAAGCCGATGATGGCGTTCATCGGGGTGCGGATTTCATGGCTCATGTTGGCCAGAAAGGTGCTTTTGACGGCGGCGGCCTGCTCGGCCCGGGCCTTGGCGTCACGCAGGTCCTGCTCCATCGCGTGGCGCTGGGTCAGATCGGTGGCGAACTTAATGATTTTGTACGGGTTGCCGTCAGGGTCGAAGATCGGGTTGTAGGTGGCATAAATCCAGATATCGCGGCCATCTCTGGCCAGCCGGTGGAACTCGCCGGCGGTATAGCGCCCCTGCCGCAGGGTATCCCACAGCTGACGGTACTGCGGAGAGGTCACCTCTGCCCGGTCACAGAACAGGGAGTGATGCTGCCCGGTCAGTTCGGCCAGATCATAGCCGGTCAGCCGCAGAAAGTTCTGGTTGGCATTCTGGATGATCCCCGACAGATCAAATTCGACCATCGCCAGAGACCGGCCGATGGCGTTGACGATCCCCTCAAATTCAGCATTGCGCCGCTTGGTGTCGGTGATGTCGATAATGATACCGTCGATCCATTCCACCGTCCCGGAATCGTCGCGGACCCCGCTGGCGCTTTCCGATACCCAGTGTTCGGTGCCGCTGCGGTCAATGATCCGGTATTCGATCATATAAGGCCGCCCGGTGCTCAGCGCCTCAGACACGGTGGCGCTGATCCGCTCGCGGTCGTCGGGGTGCAACAGCCGGTCGAAGGTCATGCTGTTGTTCAGAAAGTCCTGCTTCGGCCATCCGGTCAGGGCTTCCACCCTGTCACTGATGAACAGCATCGACCAGTCCGTGTCCGGGCGGCAGCGGAAGGCGACGCCGGGCAGATTGCCGATCAGCGAGCTGTACTGCCGCTCGCGGTTGCGCAGGGCCTCTTCCATGGCTTTGCGCTGGGTGATGTCGGTGATGAAGCCGACGAACACCGGCTCATCATCCAGTACGGCCTTGCCGATGGCCAGCCGCAGCGGAAAGGTGCTGCCATCCCGGCGCAGGCCGGTGACCTCGCGGCCGATGCCGATGATCTTTGCCTCTCCGGTGGTCATGTACTGGCGGAGGTAGCCGTCGTGCTGGCTGTGATGGGGCTCGGGCATCAGCATCATGATGTTCCGGCCGATCACTTCATCGGGGGTCCAGCCGAAAATCCTTTCTGCCCCGCCGTTAAAGGCGCTGATGATGCCCCGGCTGTTGATGATGATGATGCCGTCAACGGCGGTGTCGATGATGGTCCGCAGCCGGGCCTCGTTCTGCACCATCCGCTGGTACAGGCTGCGGTAACGCAGGCCGATGTTCAGCCCGCCGGTCAGCCCGGCGGCGAGGATGGCGGTTCCGGCGATCGAGAAGGCCAGATAGAAATTGGACTGGGGATCCGCACCGATGACGCCGCTGGCGGGAAACCGCGCTGCCGCCATACCGGTATAGTGCATGCCGCTGATGGCGCAGCCCAGCACCGTCCCGCTGAGCAGATTGACCTTGGTCTGGCCCAGCCGGGCCTGAAGGGTCAGCCCGAAGCGGACCCACAGGGCCAGCACCGACAGCGCCACCGCAACAAGGATGGACAGCAGAAACACCGGAAAATCAAACCGCAGGGTCATGGATGCTGTGATGGCGGCCATGCCGCTGTAGTGCATGGTGCCGATCCCGGCCCCGACCGAAACCCCGCTGATCACCAGCTGCGACAGGGTGATCCGGGTCCGGGCCAGCAGGGCCAGCGCCACCCACGACGCGAGAAAACTGGGCAGGACCGACAGCGCGGTGATCACCGGGTCATAGCTGGCGGTGCGGCACAGGCTGTTGGCCAGCATGCCGATAAAATGCATCGACCACACCCCGGCTCCGAGGACGAAGGCCCCGGACAGCAGAAAAATCTGCCGGTAGCGGGCCCGGGTTTCCGCCCGTGCCATACTGGCCATCTGCATGGCCATGATCCCGGCAATGACGGCGACAGCCACCGACAGGATCACCAGCAGCAGTGTGTACTCTCCGGCCAGAAAAAGCTGGGGGGAACTGTCGCTGACGAAAAAGGCGTCAAAGATCATCGGGTATCTTTTCGTGGCAGAGTGCAGCGGCACGGTGACTGACCGAGCACGTGAGTCGGATATTCTAGATAATGTGACGGGACAGTGATATTCAATCGATTTCACGGCGTATAGTGAATTTTACATCAATCGGATCGGTGTATGGCACTGCCTGTGCTGCGCTTGTTTGTCCCGGCACTGAAAAATATGTCTGATTTTATTCTTCCGCTTATTATTTTTCAGGGCATTGACGCGTTGACCCCGGCGCGGTTGCGGTCTGCCCTTGTCAGGGGGGACTTTTTGCGGCTTACCATCACCGGGTAACGCCGAGGCGGGAGGAAGACGCAATGGCACGATCGCGGACGGACCGGGGGCAGGGGGGGGCGCTGCGTTTTGCGGCTGCGCTGCTGTCGGGTGGGGTGCTGCTGGGGGGGCTTGCCGTGGCCCCGGCGCAGGCGGTGGTGATCCTCGACAGTCAGTGGAAAAAAGACGGCGGCCGTCCGGGGAAAGAGGCGGCTGGCTTTAAATCAGCGCTGGCACTTGCGGCACAGCCGCAGTTCCGGGGTGTTCTGGCACTGTCAGAGGATGGCGAAAGCTGGGGCGAAGCCTCCGGCACCTGGCTCGGCAATGCTGACGGCCATGCCTATATTCTGACGGCGGCCCACATCTACGACCTTCCGGCCAGCAAAGAGGCTTATGTGGTGCGGGCCCCCGATGGCCGTGTGCTGAAGCCCGACCGGATGTGGATCAACCCCGGCTGGAACGGGGATGTCAACGAACGCTGCGGCTATGATCTGGTGATTCTGCGGCTGGAGGCTGAGATCAGCGGTGCCGGGGATCCGCCGGTCCTGTACGCCGGCCGGAAGGAAGAGGGTCGCCTGATCACTTTTGTCGGTTACGGCAGCCGTGGCATCGGATCCGTCGGCGAGGATGACGCCTATTATCAGGGCAGTGACAAGGCGGCGGCGCAGGGGCTGGTTGAAGAGGTGACCCCGCTGGAAAAACCGATGCCGCCGGAAGGCGACGCCGGAAATTACCTTGGGGTCTGGCTGCCCCGCGAGGATGGCGGGGTGGAAAGCCCGTATGACGGCAGCACCCTGTTTCCGCCGAGCCCGCTGGCCGGTCTTCTCGGCTCCGGCGACAGTGGCGGATCGGCGTGGATGGAAGACGGCGGGCGCTGGGTGCTGGTCGGGGTCAATTCCAACGGATCCGGCAATGCCCAGTATGGTGATCAGTCATGGTTCACCCGGGTTTCCCTGCATCGCAAATGGATCCAGACCATTTTCCCGCAGGCCCGGTTTCAGTGAACCCGAGAAGAGTGTCATGGGGTATTGACGCCAGTCTCACAACCTGAGATGACTTTTGCGGGAAACTGTAACGGTTTTGTCTCGTCTGGGTGGTGTCGTCGGGCGTGTTTTCCTGCAGCGCGGCAGGTCTGACACAGTACGGCGGACCCCGGGAGCCGTTAAAGTCAGGCGAAAGGAGGACAGGGCGTGGGGGCTGTGGTTGGGTTTCTGGTCGGCTTGGTATGGCTGTGGGTAATCATCAGGATTGCGCTATGGGTCTGGCGTATGGTCGGCCCGGCGCTGATGGCGCGGTTCAGCCGGCGGGCGGTGACCGTGGAGGCAACCGATGCCGGTCTGCTGTATTGCGACGGCGTCTTCCAACGGGTTCTGTCGCCGGGATCATACCGCTTCTGGGGGGCCCGGAATGTCGTTCACTGCGTTGATATGCGCCCGTGGCAGTTCCATTCGGAGCAGGTTTTACAGACGCAGGATCATGGGCAGATTGTCATGATCGGTACGCTGATCGCCTCTGTTACTGACCCGCATCTTTTTTACGAAAGCCATCAGGCCCACCGGGATGCGATCCTGTCGTGGATGCGGTCACAGATCCGTGAGGTTTTCGCGATTCTGACCCTTCAGGACATCCGGAAGGGGGCATGGCCGATTGTCGAGAGTATTCAGGGCCGTCTGACCGACGGGCTGGCAGGCAGCGGCCTTGCCTTTGTCCGCTTTGATCTGGAGGAACTCCGTCTTCCCGTGCCGGACAGGCTGTTTATCGCGGACGATGACAGCGCTGATGCGGGCGAAGAGGGGCAGGCCGTCGATTTTGACCCCGATGATGTGCCGCCGGTGCGTCACTGACAGCCGGGGCCGGCGGAAACCCCGGAGTGTGAAAAGATAAACGCCGCCGGGCTGGGCCACGGCGGCGTTTCTGCTCCGGAAACTCTTACAGCTTCCGCTTGTCGATCACCCGGCGGGCCTTGCCGAGGGAACGTTCGATCGACCACGCCGGTTCCACCGTGACTTTGGTGGAAATGCCGATCAGCGACTTGATGTGGTGCTGCAGGTCGCGGGCGGCGGCAGCGGCGGCGCTGTCGTCGTTCAGGTCCTGCCGCAGCTCCACCCGTACGGCGACGGTATCCATGTGGCCGTCCTTGTCGACGACGATCTGATAGATCGGCGACAGGCGGTTATCCTTCAGGATCAGCTCTTCCACCTGCGACGGGAACAGGTTGACGCCGCGGATGATCAGCATGTCATCCGACCGGCCGGTGATCTTCTCGATCCGGCGCATGGAGCGGGCGGTGCCCGGCAGAATGCGGGTCAGGTCGCGGGTGCGGTAACGGATGACCGGGAAGGCTTCTTTGGTCAGGGTGGTGAACACCAGCTCGCCGAATTCACCGTCGGGCAGCACTTCGCCGGTCTCGGGGTTGATGATTTCCGGGTAGAAGTGATCTTCCCAGATGTGCAGGCCGTCCTTGGTTTCGATACACTCAATGCCGACACCCGGCCCGATCACTTCCGACAGGCCGTAAATGTCGATGGCATCAATGCCAAGGCGCTGCTCCATCTCGCGGCGCATGTCGTTGGTCCACGGTTCGGCCCCGAAGATGCCGATCCGCAGCGAGGTATCGCGCGGGTCAATGCCCTGACGTTCCATTTCATCAGCGATCACCAGCATGTAGCTGGGGGTGACCATGATGATTTCCGGCTGGAAGTCGGTGATGATCTGCACCTGCTTCTCGGTCTGCCCGCCGGACATCGGAATCACGGTACAGCCCAGCGCCTCTGCCCCGTAATGGGCACCGAGACCGCCGGTGAACAGGCCGTAGCCATAGGCGATATGCGCCTTCATGTTGCGGCGGCCACCGGCGGCGCGGATGGATCGGGCGACGACCCGCGCCCACATATTGATATCCTGCTGGGTATAGCCGACCACAACCGGCTTGCCGGTGGTGCCGGAAGAGGCATGCAGGCGCACCACTTCGGCCATCGGCACCGCGAACATGCCGAACGGGTAGGTGTCACGCAGGTCAGCCTTGGTGGTCATCGGGAACTTGCCAAGATCCTTCAGCTCCCGGAAATCGCCGGGATGGACACCGATGATGTCGCACTTGTTGCGGTAATGGGCGACGTTCTCATAGGTATGGGTCAGCGACCACTTCATCCGCCGGGTCTGCAGGGCGATGATCTCATCGCGGGAGGCGATTTCGATCGGGTCCAGCTCATGTTCCAGCGGGCGCTTGGTGAAGTCGATCTTGCTCATGATCTGCCTGTCTCTTTCTGGGCGTGGTCCCGTGGACGCACCGCTGCCGCCGGAACCGGGCAGCGGCCACGGTCCGGGGGACACCGGAAGACGGGATGTTTCCTCTTTGGGGTGGGGCGGGCGCAGGTTGGTCCCGCGCCCTTTATTTAAAAATGACTGAACCGGAAAAGCGGACGGGATGCGGTCACACCCGTTCAATGATCATCGCGATACCCTGCCCGACGCCGATGCACATGGTACACAGCGCATAGCGGGCCTTGCGGTTGATCAGCTCGTAGGTGGCGGTGGTGACCAGCCGGGCCCCGCTCATGCCCAGCGGATGACCCAGCGCAATCGCCCCGCCGTTGGGGTTGACGCGCGGATCATCATCGGCAACGCCGAGATCGCGCAGCACCGCCAGCCCCTGCGAGGCGAAGGCTTCGTTCAGCTCGATCACGTCGATCTGGTCCAGCGTCAGACCGGCTTTGGCCAGCACCTTGCGGGTGGCCGGGGCCGGGCCGATGCCCATGATACGCGGCGGCACCCCGGCGGTGGCCATGGCGACGATGCGGGCCTTCGGGGTCAGGCCCTGACGGCGGGCCATCTCTTCCGAGGCGACGATCAGGGCACAGGCCCCGTCATTGACGCCCGACGCATTCCCGGCAGTGACGCTTCCGCCCTTGCGGAACGGGGTGCCGAGCTTGGCCAGACCGTCAAGGGTGGTGTCGCCACGCGGATGTTCGTCGGTGTCGATCACCTTCGGGTCGCCCTTGCGCTGCGGGATCACCACCGGGCAGATTTCCTGCGCCAGACGGCCCGAGGCAATCGCCGCCACCGCTTTCTGCTGTGACCGCAGGGCGAACAGATCCTGATCCTCGCGGCTGATCTTGAAGTCTTCAGCGACGTTCTCAGCGGTTTCCGGCATGGAATCGGTGCCGAACTGCTCGTGCATCAGTTTGTTGACGAAGCGCCAGCCGATGGTGGTGTCAAACACCGCGTTGTCGCGGCTGAAGGCCCCGGTGGCCTTGGGCATCACGAACGGGGCGCGGGACATGCTTTCGACGCCACCGGCCAGCCACAGGTCGGTTTCGCCGGATTTGATGGCGCGGGCGGCGGTGGCCAGCGCATCCATCCCCGATCCGCACAGGCGGTTGATGGTGGTGCCCGGCACATCAATCGGCAGACCGGCCAGAAGCACCGCCATACGGGCGACGTCGCGGTTGTCTTCCCCGGCCTGATTGGCGCAGCCCAGCACCACGTCATCAACCGCGGCCCAGTCCACCGACGGGTTACGCTCCATCAGCGCCTTCAGCGGCACGGTGGCCAGATCGTCGGCACGCACGCCGGACAGGGCCCCGGCATAACGGCCGATCGGGGTGCGGATGGCATCACAGATAAAGGCTTCGGTCATTTCAGGCGTCCTTTTTGGCCGCATCGGGCAGGAAGGCGGGATCGTCGGTGACATGGCCCTGAATCCGGCGGGAATTGCCGCGGAAGTGGGCGATCACCGTTCCGTCCTGATTGGTCACCACCACATCGGTCACCCCGTTGCGGCCCTTCTGCCACACCTCCCGCCCTTCGGCGGTCAGGACGTCGCCCAGCTTTCCGGCGGCGGTGAAGGTGATGGAGCAGGAATGCGCCACGGTGCTGAAGTTGTGGGAGTTACAGACATGGGCAAAGCAGGTGTCGGCCAGCGTAAAGCACATGCCGCCGTGCAGGATGTCATGGCCGTTGACCATGTTTTGGGTCACGGTCATCCGCAGGCGGGCATACCCGGGGCCGACCGCCTCAATCTCCATGCCCAGTCCGTGCGCGGTATGGTCACGCTCATGCATGGCGGCGCTGGCCGCCTCGGCGATTTTCTGTTTCCGGCCGTCAGTCATAAAACCGCGTCCCCCCCATCACTTTGCGCCGCAGCAGCGCCGACGGGCGGTAGCGGTCTTCCTTGAAGGTCTCAAACAGGCTTTCCAGCGTGAACAGCAGGCCGTCGAGGCCGATCTCCTCAGCCCAGGCCAGCGGGCCACGCGGATAGTTGACGCCCTTGGTCATCGCCAGATCAACGTCGGCGGCGCTGGCCACCTGCTGCAACACCGCATCGGCGGCTTCATTCGCCAGCATGGCGACGGTGCGGGTGACGATCAGCCCGGCGACGTCGTCGATCACCGACACCGCCAGCCCAAGGGACTGGAAGAAGCCGGTGGCGGTGGCCACCGCCTGCGGGCTGGCCTGATCGGCGGCGGCAATGGCGACGCGTTTTGCGGTCAGCCAGTCCAGCGCCAGATCGTAGACCACCACCTCGGACTCATTCTCTTCAAAGGCCACTTCGGTGGCCATCCGTCCGTCGGAGGGTTGCAGCAGCACGCCATCCACCGTCAGGGTGCCTTCGCCGCCGTCACGGGTATAGGCAACGCCCCGGGCATCCAGCAGAGCGGTCAGGGCGACCACCCCATGCACCTGTACCGACTGCGGGGCCGGGCAAGGGGCGGCGGTGTGCGGCTGCGGCTGCTCCGCCCCGTCGGCATAGTCATAAAACCCGCGCCCGGTCTTGCGGCCCAGCCACCCGGCGTCCACCAGATCTTTCTGTATCAGCGACGGCAGGAAGCGTTCGTCTTTGAAATAGGCGTCAAAAACCGAATTGGTGACGGCATAATTGACGTCATGGCCGATCAGGTCCATCAGCTCGAACGGCCCCATCCGGAAGCCGCCGCAGTCGCGCATCACCGCGTCGATGGTGGCCGGGCTGGCCGCGCCATCCTGATACACCCGCTGCGCCTCGGCATAGAACGGCCGGGCGACGCGGTTGACGATGAAGCCGGGGGTGGATTTGGCATGCACCGGCTTTTTGCCCCACGCGGCGGCGGTGGCATAAATCGCCTGCGCAACCGCCGGATCGGTGGCAATGCCGGAGATCACCTCCACCAGCGCCATCAGCGGCGCGGGGTTGAAGAAGTGCATCCCCACCAGCCGCTCAGGGCGCTTCAGGCCCGCGCCGATGGCGGTGACAGACAGCGAGGAGGTGTTGGTGGCCAGAATGACCTCCGGCCCGCACAGGTCTTCCAGCTGGCTGAACACCGACTGCTTGACGTCAAGGCGTTCAACAATCGCCTCAATCACCAGCCCGGCCGGGGCCAGTGCCGCCAGACTGTCGGCCAGCGCAATCCGCCCGATCAGGGCATCATAGTCGGCCTGATCCATCTTGCCGGAGGCAACCCGCTTCGACAGGGTCTTGGCAACCCCGTCGCGGCCTCTGGCGGCGGCACCGTCCATGGCATCATACAGCAGCACGGAATGCCCGGCGGCAGCCGCCACCTGCGCGATGCCCGCGCCCATGGTACCCGCACCGATAACGGCGATAACAGTTGAGGTGGAAAGGGCTGTCATCGGCTTACTTCCCGGTAAAGGCGGGCTTGCGCTTATCGAGGAAGGCTTTGACCCCTTCCTGATAGTCGCTGGTGGTACCGGCGATGGTCTGCAGGTCGCGTTCCAGATCCAGCTGCTCGTCCATGGTGTTGGTCCAGGTGGCGTTCAGGGCGCGCTTGATCAGCGACAGGCCCTTGGTCGGCTGGGTGGCAAGGTGGGCGGCCATGGCGCGGGCCTCGGTCTGCAGGGCGTCATCGTCAACGCACTTCCAGATCATGCCCCAGTCGGCGGCCTGCTCGGCGCTGACCTTGTCGCCCAGCAGCATCAGGGCGGCGGCGCGGGCGTTGCCGACCAGACGCGGCAGGGTCCAGGTGCCGCCGGAATCCGGGACCAGCCCGATCTTGCAGAACGCCTGAATGAAGCTGGCGGAACGGGCGGCCAGCACGATATCGCAGGCAAAGGCCAGATTGGCCCCGGCCCCGGCAGCAACGCCGTTGACGGCGCAGATCACCGGCATCGGCAGGGCACGCAGTGACCGCACCAGCGGATTGTAGCGTTTTTCCAGAGATTCCCCGAGGTTGGGGGCCTGATCCCCCGAATTGACGGCACGGTCGCCGAGATCCTGCCCGGCGCAGAAGCCGCGCCCGGCGCCGGTCAGCAGCACCGCGCGCACGCTGTCATCGGCGTTGATCTTGCGGATGGCGTCGGCCAGTTCGGCATGCATCTGCACGGTAAAGCTGTTCAGCTTGTCCGGGCGGTTCAGGGTCAGGGTGGCGACGCCGTCGGCAATCTCGAACTGAATGGTCTCGTAAGTCATGAACGAAAATCCTGTGCGGAAGAAAGGGGCGGTGCGGGCAGCCGGGGCATCAGCGCCCGGTAAACACCGGCCTGCGTTTTTCAAGGAAGGCGGCAACCCCTTCCTGCTTGTCAGCGGTGGCGAACAGCTGGCAGAAGCTGCGCCGTTCGGCATGCAGGCCCTGTTCCAGCCCGGTTTCGAACGATTTCAGCACCGCTTCCTTGGCCATGCGCACCGCCAGCGGCGGCTTTCTGGCGATCAGGGCGGCGATCTCCAGCGCCCGGCTGACCGTCAGCTCCGGCTGGGTGACTTCAGACACCAGACCCTGCGCCAGCGCGGTACGGGCGTTGATGAAGGTGCCGGTCAGGTTCAGCAGCATGGCGTTGGATTTGCCGACGGCGCGCGTCAGGCGCTGGGTGCCCCCGGCCCCGGGAATGATGCCGAGGTTGACTTCCGGCTGGCCGAACTGCGCGGTTTCCCCGGCGATCAGAATATCGGCATGCATCGCCAGTTCGTTCCCCCCGCCAAGGGAAAAGCCGTTGATGGCGGCGATCAGCGGCTTGGGAAATTCGCGGATGGTCTTCCAGTGGCGCGGGCGCTCGTCGGTCAGGATCGAGGTGGCGGTATGCGCCGCCAGTTCCCCGATATCGGCCCCGGCGGCAAACACCGTCTCGCCGCCGGTCAGCACCACGGCGCGCACGGCGTCGTCATCAGCGGCCTGCGTCAGCACGGCGGCCAGCTCCCGCAGGGTCTGGCTGCGCAGGGCATTGCGCGCTTTCGGGCGGTTGAGGGTGATCAGCAGCACATGGGGCTGCGGCAGGCTGACAAGGATGTCTTCCCCGTCGGAATAGCCACATCGGGCTTCCTGCGTAACGTCTGGCATCATGTCCTCCCATCTCGTCCGCCCGGTGTGGACGGTTTTCCGTCCATCAGAGCGTACCGGACCCGCTTCTGGACAGAACCACGCTTTTGGTGATGGCACCGATAGGCGGATAGTCTGGCGGGTTTCTCGGGTAATTGTGATACAAAATCAGTGGCACTGACGAACTATTTTGTAAACCTTTTTTGATTGGTCAGAAACCACAAAGTTAAAAGGGTTCTAAGCGCCTCTCCCCACCCGCCGCCTGAGGAAGCAAAAAATAAAAGCGGAGCGGAGCGACGGGCGCGTTGAGCGCCCGTGCCCGGCGTGGGCACGTAAGCCAAGCGGGCGGATGCCCGCGCCCGGCGCCTGAGGGGCCAAACAAAAAAGCCCGGCTCTGCCGGGCTGACTGGGCCATTGAGGCCCCGCGCGACCATTCGCGCGTAAGCCAAGGGCGCGGACGCGCCCGCCCGGCGTGTGAGGGACAGAACAAAGGAAAGCCCGGCCCTGCCGGGCTGACTGGGCCATTGAGGCCCCGTGCCCGCGTGGGCACGTAAGCCAAGCGGGCGGACGCCCGCGCCCGGCGCCTGAGGGGCCAAACAAAAAAGCACGGCGCTGCCGGGCTGACTGGGCCATTGAGGCCCCGCGCGACCATTCGCGCGTGAGGCAAGGGCGCGGACGCGCCCGCCCGCCGCCTGAGGGACAGACAATGGAAGCCCGGCCCTGCCGGGCTGACTGGGCCATTGAGGCCCCGTGCCCGCGTGGGCACGTAAGCCAAGCGGGCGGACGCCCGCGCCCGGCGTGTGAGGGGCTAAACAAATGGAAGCCCGGCGCTGCCGGGCTGACTGGGCCATTGAGGCCCCGTGCCCGCGTGGGCACGTAAGCCAAGCGGGCGGACGCCCGCGCCCGGCGCCTGAGGGGCCAAACAAAAAAGCACGGCGTAGCCGGGCGGACGCCCGCGCCCGCCGCCTGAGGGACAGACAAAAAAGACAGGCCAGACGGTTCTGGCCTGCCCCTTTTTCCTTAAACCGATGGAATCGGCGGCAGCGACAGCCCCAGGTCTTTCAGCCGGACCGAGATGTCGGCCAGCCAGCGGTTCAGCAGCTCCGGCCCCGAGGCACGGCGCAGGCCGAAGCGGGCGTACTGGCCGGAATGCTGGGATTCCGAGCGGCCGAACGTGGCGGTGACACGGGGGAACCAGTAGTCCACCGCCAGCTGGGCCTTGGCCCCGCTGCGGGACCGGTCGATGGCCTGCTTCAGCCCTTCGTGGCCCCATTCGGCATGCTGCTTTTCCCGCGCCACCACCGGCTTCAGGGCATCGGCGAGCGGCTGGTAGGAACAGCCGGTCAGCTCCGCCAGCTGCACGGCAGAGGCGGTGCCCATCAGCAGGTTGAGGGTCAGGGCATCCAGCCAGCCTTCCAGCGGGTAATGGAAGACGTTCAGCCGCTTGTCAGAGCCGACGCGGCGGGTGCCAAGATCCAGCGCCCGGTCAAGGCGGCTGTACCAGCAGTGCGACCGCACATACAGGTCGGCGTTGACGTTAAACGGTTCCATCAGTGCCAGCACCTGATCGGCGTGCTGGTACTTCTCGCTGACGATCCGGGCAGCGATGCCGCGTTCCTTCAGGCCCGGCGCGCTGTTGATGAAGGGCACAAAGCCCGCCGCGCCCGCCAGTTCGGAATCGACGAACACCGCCATCAGGCGCATCAGTTCGCCCCGGTAGCCCGGCGACAGGTCATCGCCTGCGGCAAAGGTGCCGCCTGCGGCGATGTGGGTGATGATGTCGGTATCGGTCTTGGCCATGCTCACTGCCTCTCTGGGACGTCTTGGCCCGGCGGTGTCGCGCCGGGGGTCGGTGGGGGTGGGCCGCCTGACGGGGCCTCGTTGTTATGGTCTCTTCCCGGTATGGTAAAAACGTCCGGCGGGAAGAGATACAAAAATAGACACCTTTCTTTAAATTTGGTATCAGAAAAAACAACGGCAGGCGAGGGCGGGAAATTCAGGCCCCGATCAAAAGCCGGATGAGGACAGCGGCCCGCCAGAGGCCGCACTTCACGAACGGTTTCAGCTGAGCCTCCCAATTGAGTCTCAAATGACAGGCCCGGTAACAGCGGGCCGGAAAGACAGAGGGGTAAACGTCCTTATGAGCAACATTCTGATCCTTGTCGGCACCGAATCCGGCAACGCCCAGATGGTCGGCGATACCCTCATGGATGAGTTCACCGCCCTCGGTCACGGGGCGGAGGTCTCCACCGACGCGCAGACCGTCGCCGATCTGGGGCTGGACGGGCGCGACGTGGTGCTGATCGTCACCTCCACCCACGGGCTGGGGGAGCTGCCGGACAACATCATTCCGGTCCATGATGATCTGGCGGCAAACCGCCCTGATCTCTCCGGCCTGCGCTACGGCGTGATCGCGCTGGGCGACCAGACCTATTCCGATACCTTCTGCAAGGCCGGTAAGATCATGGATGGTCTGTTTGCCGCCTGTGGCGCGCAGCGCGTCGGCGAACGCCTTGAAATTGATGCCTGCACCCAGCCGCTGCCCGATGAAGAGGCGGTGATGTGGTCAAAGGAATGGCTGGCCCAGCTGGGCTGACGCCGCCTTCAACAGTTTTGAATCAATAAAGAATATACGGCAGTCTCAAAGCCCGCAGCCGGGCGCATCCGCCGCCTGAGCCAAGACAACCGGGAAACGTTCCTGAAAAGACATCCGGGGCCAGCCGCCCCGCAAAGGAGAAGCACATGAGCCGCCTGAGCGATCTGGTCGCCAAACATCAGGGCCTGCTGGATAAGGGCATTGAAGCCGCCGCCGCGCGCGGGTACTGGGCTGCCTATCCGGAAATGCCGTCCGGCAAGATTTATGGCGAAACCGCCAAGGACGATGGCGAAGCCGCTTTCAAAGCCGCGCTGAACCAGCCGTTCGCGCTGGACGTACCGGGTGCCTCCGGCACCGTCGGGGCGGAACAGAGCCCGTTCGGCTTTGATCTTGGCATCACGTACCCCAAGGCCGATGTTTCCGCCGTCATCGCCGCCGCGCAGGCCGCCCTGCCGGGCTGGCGCAAGGCCACCCCGCTGGAACGCGCCGCCGTCTGCGCCGAAATCCTCGAGCGGCTGAACAAAAAGTCTTACGAAATCGCCTTCGCCGTGATGCACACCACCGGGCAGGCCTTCATGATGGCCTTTCAGGCCGGTGGCCCCCACGCGCAGGACCGTGGCCTTGAAGCCGTGGTCTACGCCCTGAAAGCCCAGACCGACGTGCCGGGCGGCGAAGTGGTGTGGGACAAGCCGCAGGGCAAGAACCCGCCGCTGGTGATGAAAAAGCGCTTCCACGTCGCCCCGCGCGGGGTGTCGGTGATGATCGGCTGCTCCACCTTCCCGACCTGGAACGGTTATCCCGGCCTGTTCGCCAGCCTCGCCACCGGCAACCCGGTGATCGTTAAGCCGCATCCGGGTGCGGTGCTGCCGCTGGCGATCACCCTGAAAATCGCCCGCGAGGTGCTGGCCGAAGCCGGGTTTGATCCCAACCTGCTGATTCTGGCCGCCGACAGCGCCGATGCGCCGATCACCAAAGATCTGTGCCAGCGGCCGGAGGTGAAGATCATCGACTTCACCGGCTCCTCCGCCTTCGGCAACTGGCTGGAAGACAACTGCCGTCAGGCGGTGGTCTATACCGAAAAGGCCGGGGTCAACTTCGTCATCATCGAGTCCACCAACGACTTCAAGGGCATGATCCGCAACATGTCCTTCACCCTGTCGCTGTACACCGGGCAGATGTGCACCACCACCCAGAACATCTTCATCCCCAAGGGCGGCATCGACACCGAAGACGGCCATAAGTCCTTCGATGACGTGGCGCAGGCGCTGGCCACCGGCGTTGACAAGTTCCTCTCCGACCCGGCCCGCGCCGTGGAAGTGCTGGGCGCGGTGCAGAACCCCGCCACCGCCGCCCGCATCGCCGATGCCGCCAGACTGGGCGAGGTGGTGCTGGCGTCAAAGACCCTCGATCATCCGTACCTGCCGGGCGCCCGCGTGCATACCCCGACCATCATCAAGCTGTCGAAGGCCGACGAAGCCGCCTACACGCAGGAATGCTTCGGCCCGGTCAGCTTCGTGATCGCGGTGGATGACGCCGACGACGCCATCGCGCTGGCCCGCAAGACGGCGATGGAACACGGGGCGATCACCGCCGGTCTGTATTCCGCCAAGGATGAGGTGATCGAAAAGACCACCGAAGCCTGCCTTGATGCGCAGGTGGCCCTGTCGGTCAACCTGAACGGCGGCGTGTTCGTCAACCAGACCGCCGCCTTCTCCGACTTCCACGCCACCGGCGGCAACCCGTCGGCCAATGCCTCGCTGGCCGACTACGCCTTCGTCGCCAACCGCTTCCGCTTCGTCGGGGTGCGCGTTCCGGCATAATCCGGGGCCTGTCGGGAGACAAAGCCGGGCGCGGGGAGACGATCCCCGCGCCCGGTTTTTTTTGGGTGGGATTGGGAAGGGGGCTGCTGTTTTCAGAACGCAGGGCGCTGCCCTGCAACCCGCAAAGGGCCATTGGCCCTTTGATCCCTGTTTCGGTTTATTGCCATCTCTGTACACTTTGAACGCTCAAAGGCTGAAAGAACGCCCATCACTCTCCGCAATCAGAGGAAGCATGGTTGCCGAAGATGTCCAATTGTGCGGTTCTCTTTTTTCCTGTACAATTTTAAATCTATATATTTTCAAAGTTATCAATCGTGAAGAGTGTTTCGACGGGAGCTGTCAATGAGCGCAAAAAAGCCAATCCATCTTTTCATTGATACTAATATATTTCTTAGTTTTTATGCATACAGTAAAGATAATTTGGAGGAACTAAAAAAAATTGTTAGTCTCATAAAGACGAATCAAATTAAGCTTTATATTCCGCAACAAGTTATTCATGAGTATTACCGTAGACGCGAGGATAAGCTTGCCGCCTCTCTCAAAGAGTTCGAGGGAATATCGACATCAGGAATTCCTCGCTACATCGAAGAACTGGATGCTGCAAATTCATACAAAGAGGCTATAGAGAAAGCTAGAAAAGCTCGGAATGAACTCGCAAATTTTGTTAGGGATCAAGCCGAGAGGAATGAACTTGCAGCCGACAAGCTGATTCATGAAATATTCGATGCTGCTAAATACATAAAAACAAATGATGAAATATATAAAGCTGCACTAAAGAGGATGAATATTGGGAATCCACCCGGAAAAGCTAATAGCCTTGGTGATAGGGTTAACTGGGAAGCGCTATTAGCGAATACTGAAAAAGGGACGGAGCTTCACATTGTATCGAAAGATGGTGATTTTAAATCTCCGCTCAACCCAATAAGGCCGCATGTTTTTCTAATTTCTGAATGGAGAGAAAGGAAGGAGAGTGAAATTCGCCTTCACTCTGAATTAAAGCCATTTCTTAGCAGTGAATTTCCAGATATTAAATTTGCAGTTGATGTTGAGAAGAAGAATGCAATATCATATCTTGTTAATAGTGGAAGCTTTTCATCAACGCACGATGCCATTGCAAAGTTAACTCCATTCATCGATGCTATATCAAAGGATGAGTTAATAGAGATTGTTAATGCAGCTCTAGAGAACTCACAAATAAAGCGTATTTCTATGGACTCTGATGTGAGGAGATTTTATTATGAAATAATGAATGGTAAATCAGAGTTTATACCTCCAGATAAATCCGTTGCTGTTGAGGAGCTGTTCAATATTAAAGGGTACAATAAGGCGCTGGAGAATTTTTCTGACGACTTTGATATCGATATATTTTTTTCGCAAAAGCAGTAATTATCTGATGGTTCTGCCTCAGATGTAGGGCAGGCAGCCGTCGGTTTCGTGGTGCAGGAGGGGGTGTTTTACTCTCCCTCTTGCCCACATTTGGCTATGCCTGTGAATCACAACCGGGGCTTTTCCGACGGCGCGCGGTCGGAATCGCCGGAGTTGGGTTCGCCCTTTGGTTCGATCAGCAGGACTTTCACCTCTTTCTCCGCCCGGGGGCGGTGGACGACGCCCTTGGGGACGACGAACAGATCCCCGGCTTTGAGGGGCTGCGACGGTTCCCCTTCGATATCCATCACCATTTCGCCCTCAAGGACGAGGAAAAAGTCGTCGGTGGTGTCGTGCTTGTGGAAGGGGTATTCGCCGATGAACTTCACCACCATCACGTCGTTGTCGTTGTAGTCGGCAATCACGTGCGGGTCCCAGTGGGTGGTGATGTGGCCCAGCTTTTCGGCGAGAGAGATGCTGTTCATGATGGCGTGTCCTGTCTTCCCGGTGCGTGGGTGGTGCCCGGTGTGTGTGGCAGACAGAACAGCATGGTCCTCAATCGGCGGTCTTGTACGTTTGTGCAGAGTGGAAAAACCGGGATGCAAGGGCCAATGGCCCCAACCGGGCAAAGCCCGGCCAAACCGGGATGCAAGGGCCCAAGGCCCTTGCCGGGTGCGGGCAGCGCCCGCGTCTTCCCATTCTCCCCCCCCCTCCAACACTCAAAACGCCGGAAACAGCAGCGGCACCAGTGCGACGGTGACGGCCATGACGATCAGGGTGAAGGGCACGCCGATGCGGAGAAAGTCGCCGAAGGTGTAGTTGCCCGGCCCGACCACCAGTGTGTTGACCGGCGAGGACACCGGGGTCATGAACGCGGCGGAGGCCGCCAGCGCCACCGTCATAGCGAAGGGCAGGGGGGATGCGCCAAGGGTCTGGGCGACGGCCAGCGCCACCGGGGCCATCAGCACGGCGGTGGCGGTGTTAGAGATAAACAGCCCCAGCACGGCGGTCACGGCAAACAGGCAGGCCAGCACGGTATGCAGGCTGGCCCCGCCGGTAGTGGCAATCAGGAAGTCTGCCGCCAGTGTCACCCCGCCGGTACGCTGGAGGGCGATGGAGAACGGTAGCATGCCGACGATCAGGATCAGGCTTTGCCAGTGGATGGAGCGGTAGGCCGAGGACAGATCGACGCAGCGCAGCGCCCCCAGCAGCAGGCAGGCGATCAGCGCCGCCTGTACGTTGGGCACGGCCCCGCTGACCATCAGGCCGACCATCACCGCCAGCGCGGCAAGGGCCTGCGGGGCGCGTCCGGCGGCGGGCACGGCGTCGTCCACCTCGGCGGGCAGGGTCAGCACGATCAGGTCGCTGGGGTCGGCCTGAAGGCGGCGGATGGCTTTCCACGGGCCGATCAGCAGCAGGGTATCGCCGGTTTTCAGCGGGGTGTCGAGCAGGCGGCCGGAATGGGGGCTGTTGTTGCGGTGCAGGCCGATGACGGTCAGGTCGTAGTCGCTGCGCACCTTGCCGGTCAGCACGGTTTTACCGACCAGCCGCGAGGTCGGCGGCACCATCACCTCCACCATGCCGATTTCGTGGGTGCGGTCGGAGAAATAGGGCGCGGTCAGCGGCAGGCGGTCAAGACGGTACAGGTCTGCCACATGGTCCACATCCACCGTCGGCTGGCTGAGGTCGAGATAGATCACATCCCCGGCTTCCAGCACCGTATGGGCCAGCGGCCGCACGAAGCGGTCGCCAAGGCGCGGGGTGGCGCGTTCAATCAGCACGATATTGACGCCGGAGGCGGCCCGCAGGTTCAGGTCGCTCAGGCGCTGGCCGACCAGCGGTGACAGCGGGGCGACGCGCAGGCGGTATTCGCGCTCGTGCAGGCGGTATTTTTCCACCCAGTCGGCCAGACGCGGGCGGTGGCGCTTTGGCTTGGCCCCGCCGCGCACGGTCAGCCAGCGGCGGGCGACGGCCATGTAGGCCACGCCGAGCAGCAGCACCGGCACCCCGATCGGCGTGAAGTCAAAAAAACCGAAGCCGGGCAGGCCGTGGCGCTGCAATTCGGCATGCACCACCAGATTGGGCGGGGTGGCGACCAGTGTCATCATGCCGCTGATCAGGGCGGCCATTGACAGCGGCATCATCAGCCGCCCGGCGGCCAGCCCGGCGGCGCGGGTGATGCGCAGCACCACCGGAATGAAGATAGCGACCACGCCGGTGGAACTCATCACCGATCCAATTCCGGCGACGCTGACCATCAGCAGGCCGAGCAGGCGGTTTTCATTCCGCCCGGCTTTCATCACCAGCCAGTCGCCCATGCGCTGGGCCACCCCGGTGCGCACCAGCCCCTCACCGACCACGAACAGCGCGGCGATCAGGATCACGCTGGGGTCGCTGAACCCGGCAAGGGCTTCCTGCATGGTGATGACGCCAGACAGCGGCATCGCCACGATCAGCATCAGCGCCACCACATCCATGCGCGGGCGGTTGATGGCAAACAGCAGCACCGCCGCCGCCAGAAACAGCAGAACGGTCAGCAGATCGGGGGACATGGCAGGCTCTCGCAGACAGGGCAGACAAAGCCACCACGCTACCGGAGCCATCCGGTTCAGGCTATCCGCATGAATACGGAGGACCGGCCCCGTTACCGCAGCAGCCGCACCACCCCGGCGTTGCCGTCCACCTCCACCGTTTCGCCGTCGCACAGGCGGCTGAGGATGCCGGGGCAGTTGACCACGGCGGGCAGCCCGTATTCCCGCGCCACGATGGCGGTATGAGAGATCCAGCCCCCGGTCTCGGCCACCACCGCCCCGGCACGCAGGAACAGCGGCGTCCATGCCGGGTCGGTGGCGGGGGCGACCAGAATATCCCCGGCCTGAAGGCGGTGGCCGTCGGCAGGGTGATGCAGCAGCCGCACGGTGCCGCGTATCACCCCGCCGGAAACCCCCATGCCGACCAGCGTGGTATCGGTGGCGGCGACACTGGTGGGCGGCGGCAGCGCCACCCCGGCGGTGATGACGGCGGGGGTCTGGTCCGGCAGGCGGGCATGACCGGCGCGCCGGTCCGCAATGCGGCGGCGCAGCGGCAGGGGGGCTTTAAGCAGATGGTGCCAGACCTCCTGCCGGGTGCAGAAAAAGATGTCGTCCGGGCGGTCGGTCTGGCCCCGTTCCACCAGCCGTCGCCCCAGCTCCAGCATCAGGGTCCGCAGGCTGTCGAGCAGGGCGACCAGCGTTGATTTGGCCTCTTCCCGGGCGGCGGCATCGGTGGCGGCGGTGGCGGTCAGGGCCCGTACCAGCGGCCGCAGCAGCAGCGGCACCTGTGTCCAGGCTTCACTGCGGCGGCGGCTGGCGCGCAGGGCGCTTTCCCCGGCGGTATCGGCCCCGCCGGTCAGGTGCCCGGCGATGACGTCAAGCAGCCAGCGCGGATCATCGCGCCAGCGCGGGCTGGCAATGTCGATCTCATCAATGCCGCGATGGCCGAAGGTGGCGAGAAAATCGGCGAAGGCCGCGCGGAAGGGCGATGTCGGCGGCAGGGTCTGCCAGTCGGGGCGGCGGTCGGGCAACTGGCAGATCCAGCGCAGGGCGTCGGGGTCGCGGCGGATCAGGTCGGCCAGACTGAGCAGGCGGCTGCCATGGTCGGCGCTGGTGACGCCGCCGCGCCCGGCCATCAAGGCCGAGGCGAGTTCGGTCCCGCGTCCGGGCCGGACCCGGTCCAGCAGCAGGCGCACCGGCAGCACCCCGCCACCGCCGAAAATCAGCCCGGTCAGAATCACGTCATCGGGGGCGATCAGGCAGCACAGGGTATCGGCGCGCTCGATCAGCGCCGTATCCGGCAGGGGGTCCAGCGGGGCGGCGGACAGGCGGGCCGCCTCGGCCCGCACGGCGGCGACGCGGGCGGGCAGGGCCCGGCGCATCTGCTTCAGGGCCCGGTTGACCCGGCTGAGGGAGCGCATCCAGCGCAGCCGGTCGCGCCACCCGGCGGGGGGCACGGCAATGGCGGGCTGATGGCCGCCGATCATACTGTTGAACAGGGCGGGCGGGGTGCCGAACTGCCTCCAGCTTTCCCACTGCATCTGGGAAAGGTTCAGATACATCCGCCCGTGAAACAGCCGGAACCGCCGGATTTCCGGGGCGGTGTCGCTGCCGGTGGCCCGGGCCGGGGCCTGCAGGGCCCGTTGCAGCAGGTCGCGGGACAGGCTCCAGCCCATCGGCGACGGCGGGCGGGCCACCACTTCCCGCACATTGGCGTCAGACCACAGCAGGGGCTGGCCGCTGATGGCGGCGGGCATCGGCTCCGGCTGGCGGGTCACCGGGCGGGCCTGCACCAGCCACAGGCGGTCGCCATCCCAGACCCATTCGATATCCTGCGGGGTTTCAAAGGTCCCGAGGGTATCTTCAACCTGCCGGGCCAGACGGGCGAGATCCAGCGCCGCCGCCTGTGGCAGGGCCGGGCGGGTATCGCCGCCGGGGACGGTTTCGGTGGTGGTCCCGCCCCCGGCGGCGGGGACGAAGCGCAGCTCTTTCCGCCCCGGCATCCACTGCACGATCCGGGCGTCGCTGCCATCGCGCAGGCTGCCGTCGGGGTTAAACTCAATCACGATGTTATCGGGGTCACAGCGGCCCTGCACCACCGCTTCACCAAGGCCGAAGGCGGCGGCGATGCGCACATGGTCGTGGCGTCCGCTGCGCGGATCCTGCGAGAAGGCGACCCCGGCGGCGACGGCGGACAGCATCGGCAGCATCAGCACGGCGGGGTCAATCGGCCCGGTCAGCCGCAGGCGGCGGCGGTAACTGAGGGCGGCATCCCCCCAGGCGGAGGCCCAGCAGGCCCGCACCGCGTACTCCAGCGCCGCCATCCCGCCGACATGCAGCAGAGAAGTATGGATCCCGGCGAAGGAGGCGGCAGCGGAATCTTCCCCCGAGACCGAGGAGCGTACCGCCAGCGACGGCCAGCGCGCCGCCAGCCCGGCCAGCGCGGTCAGCAGGGCGGGGGGCATCGCGGCGGTGGCGATGGCCTGTTGCAGCCCGGCGGCGGTGTCTGCCGGGGTGATGGCGGTCTCCGGGTCCGGGGTTGCCCGCTGCCACAGCCCGGTCAGGCCGTTGCTGTCCAGAAAATGCCGGAAGGCGGTGACCGGCAGCACCGCCAGATCGGGCACGGGAAAGCCGAGGCTGCTCAGACGGGCCAGCGCGGCTGCTTTTCCGCCGGTCTGGCCCGGTGCCGCAGACAGGATGGCGTCTGCCCCGGTCAGCAGCAGGGGGGTGGTGGGAAGGGCGTTCATCGGCGGGTTGCTCCGTGCAGGAACAGGGTCAAAATGCGCTGGAAGTCTGTACGCAGCGCTGCGGGATCGGGATCTGTCAGGCAGCGCAGGGTGACGCCCAGATAGAGCATCTGCAGATTATCCGACAGGGCATCGGCGCTGATGTCGGGCCGGATGTCGCCCTCGGCCTGCCCCTGTTCCAGCACTTTGGTCAGGATGATGCCGAAGCCGCTGCGGCGGTGGTCGCCTGCCGGGTTTGCCATCTGGCTGAAGCGGTGCCGCAGATAGGCGGGAAACAGCCCGTCGTGGCGGTCAATCCAGCGGACGGATGCCTCAAACAGCCCTTCCAGCCGGGTGGCGGTGGTGCCGGGGGCTTCGATCAGGCCCAGCATCTCGGGGCGGGCGGTGGCGATATCGGCGCGGACGATGGCGGCAGCAATGGCGTCTTTGGTCGGAAAGTGGCTGTACAGGGTTGCCTTGGCGACGTCGGCGGCGGCGGCGATCTGTTCCATGGTGACGGTGCTGAAGCCGTCGCGGGCGAACAGGTCGGCGGCAATGGCGACAATCTCATCATGGGCAGCCTGCCGCTTGCGTTCCCGCCGGGTTGAAGGGATGGGCATCGGACCTCGCAGGGCGTTATAAACTTGAACGTCGTTCAAAAATAATACGCCGTTCAGGTTTGTCAAGGCGCGGCGGCGGGCCGGGATCATCAGCGGTGCGGCTGAAAGGAATGCTGAAAAGCAAGAAACCCCCAAGGTTTCCCTTGGGGGTTTCATGGTGGGCGATACAAGGATTGAACTTGTGACCCCACCCGTGTGAAGGGTGTGCTCTCCCGCTGAGCTAATCGCCCGTTTTACCGGTTGCCGAGATCCTCGGCGTCGGGAGGCGCTTTATAAAAAAGCTGATCCCCCCTGTCAACGGGAAAAGAAGAAAATCAGCCGGTCCCGCAGGCCCCATCTGTTCCCAGCCGCACCTGATCGGCACGGGCGTCAATACGGGCAACATGGCGGCTTAAGGCCGGGCCGGGGTGCAGCGGGTTACGGTCCAGCGGGTCGGGCAGCAGGGCAGCCAGCAGGGCGGCTTCCCGTGCGGTCAGCGCGGCGGCGGGTTTACGGAAGTAGTGGCGGGCGGCGGCCTCGGCCCCATACAGGCCGGGGCCGAATTCGACGATGTTCAGATAGGTTTCCAGAATCCGCCGTTTCGGCCACAGCGTCTCCAGATAGACCGTCAGATACGCCTCCAGCCCCTTGCGCAGGAAGGTCCGGCCCGGCCACAGGTACAGGTTTTTGGCTGTCTGCATGGAAATGGTGCTGCCGCCGATCAGGGGGCGTCCGCTGCCCAGACGGTCAAAGGCAGTGCCGATCGCATCCCAGTCAAACCCCCGGTGGGTGCAGAACTTGCCGTCTTCTGACGCGATGACGGCGCGGCGCAGGTGGGGCGAAATGGCGTCCAGCGGCTGCCAGTCTTTTTCCAGCCCGTATCCCTGTGCGGCGCGGATCAGCATCAGCGGGGTGCCCGGCGGGGGCAGCAGACGGAACAGCAGGGTCAGCACCAGCGGCAGGCCGACGCCAGCCACCAGCAGGCCGCGCCACAGCAGGCGGCGGGTGCGGGGCGATGGCAGGGACAGGCGGAACGGCAGTGGCACGGGGCGGGGGGATCCGGTCTGTGTGTCTCGGGGCTGACAGGCTACCCCCGAATGACCGGCGCCGGAACCCCTGTGAGCTATCCGGGGGCCCGGAAACAGGAAACCCCCGAGGTTTCCCTCAGGGGTTTCATGGTGGGCGATACAAGGATTGAACTTGTGACCCCACCCGTGTGAAGGGTGTGCTCTCCCGCTGAGCTAATCGCCCGTTTTACCGGTTGCCGAGATCCTCGGCGTCGGGAGCCGGATGTATAAAGATCCGGCTCCCCGCTGTCAACATAAAAAATCACGCCATCGCCGGGGCGGTCAGCACCTGCGCAACCGCCTGCGGTACCTGGGTAAAATGATCAATCAGCGCATCAGCGCCCAGGCTTTCCAGCGGGCCGTGGCAATAGCCGAACGTGACGCAGACGCTGGGCAGGCCGGCGGCGCGGGCGGCGGCGCTGTCGTTCAGGCTGTCGCCGATCATCACTGCCGGGCGGCCGGTGGCGTTCAGGCGGTCCAGCGCCGTGGTCAGCGGCAGCGGGTCGGGTTTCAGCGCCGGGGTGGATCCGCCGCCGATCACCACGGTAAAGAATTTCAGCAGATCCAGCTTTTTCAGCAGGGCGACGGCGGGCTGTTCCGGCTTGTTGGTCACCACCGCCATCGGGTGCCCGGCATCGCGCAGGGCGGTCAGGGTTTCCACCACGCCGGGGTAGAGGGTGGTTTCGGTTGAAGGGTGATCGCCGTAAACCGCCATAAAGCGGTCATAGAGGGTTTCGATGACAGCCTCACCGTCATGGCGCGGGGCGGGCAGGCCGCCGGTGTGGCGGTAGGCGCGTTCCATCAGTTTACGGGCGCCGTTACCGATCATGGCGGTGATCGCCGGGCGGTCGAGCGCCGGGCGGCCATCCTCGGCCAGCACCGTGTTCACGGCGGTCAGCAGGTCGGGCACGCTGTCAACCAGCGTTCCGTCAAGGTCGAAGAGGAGGGCAGGAGTTTTAATGTCGGAAATCTGGGGAGTCATCATCACATCCGGGATCAGGAGAAAAACAGGGGACTGAGAAAATCTGAAACACAACGAAACACGTTTTGATTTTCCGGTTGCATCAGGATATGGCACTTTCCCGACGGACACACCAGTCCGTCTGCCGCTTTTTGTCCCCTGCCGGGGACCGGTGCAGTTTGTCCCCTGCCGGGGACCGGTGCGGGCGGGAAAACGAACATTTCAGGTCTGTGGGGTTTTTGATGGCGTCGTCTGCTGCTGCGATTGTTCTGGCCGCCGGTCTGGGCACCCGTATGAAGTCCTCTCTGCCGAAAGTGCTGCATCCGGTTCTGGGCCGCCCGATGGTCGCCCATGTGGCGGCGGCGGCGGCGCAGGCAGGGGTTGACCGTCTGGTGGTGGTGGTCGGGCCGGAAGGCGATGCGGTGGCCAGAGTGGTCGCCCCGCACCCGACCGTGGTGCAGCACGACCGTCTGGGCACCGGCCATGCCGCGCTTCAGGCCCGCGCGGCGCTGGAAGGGTTTACCGGCACGGTGGTGGTGCTGTGCGGCGATGCCCCGCTGCTGCGCCCGGAAACGGTGCGCGCCCTGATTGATGCGCGGGAAAGCGCCGGGGCCGGGGTGGCGGTGCTGGGGTTCGAGGCTGCCGAGCCGGGGGCCTATGGCCGCCTGATGCTGGAAGACGGATCCAGCCTGACCGCCATTGTCGAGGCCAAGGAAGCGACCCCGGAGCAACTGGCGGTGCGCTGGTGTAATTCCGGGGTGCTGGCGATTGACGGTGCCGCCCTGTGGGGCTGGCTGGACCGGATCAGCAACGCCAATGCCAAGGGTGAATATTATCTGACCGACGTGGTGGCGCTGGCCCGGGCCGATGGCCGTGCCTGCGTGATGGTGCCGTGCCCGGAGCAGGAGGTGATGGGCGTCAACGCCCGGGCCGAGCTGGCGGTGTGCGAAACCGTGGCCCAGAACCGGATGCGCCAGCAGGCGATGGCCGACGGTGTGACCCTGATTGACCCGGCCACCACTTATTTCAGCTGGGATACCCGGCTGGGGCGGGATGTGACGGTTGGCCCGTTCACCGTATTCGGCCCCGGCGTGACGGTGGCGGATGGGGTCGAAATCAAAGGCTTCTGTCATTTTGAGGACTGCACCGTGGCGGCCGGGGCCAGCGTCGGCCCCTATGCCCGCCTGCGTCCCGGTGCCGAGATCGGTGAAGGGGCCCACATCGGCAACTTTGTCGAGGTCAAGAAGGCGACGGTCGAGGCCGGGGCCAAGGTCAATCACCTGTCTTACATCGGCGATGCCTTTGTCGGGGCCAAGGCCAATATCGGGGCGGGCACCATCACCTGTAACTATGACGGCTTCGGTAAGTATAAGACCACCATCGGCGCCGGGGCCTTTGTCGGGTCCAATTCCTCGCTGGTGGCCCCGGTGACCATCGGGGACGGGGCGATTGTCGGGGCGGGATCGGTGATCACCCGCGATGTAGAGGCCGACGCGCTGGGTGTGACCCGCGCTGAACAGGTTCAGAAATCCGGCTGGGCGGCCCGGTTCCGGGATGTCAAGCGCGCCGCTAAACTTGCCCTTTCGGCGAAGAAGTAAGGAAATTCAGACATGTGCGGCATTATTGGTGTTGTTGGCCTGCAGGATGCGGCCCCGCGTCTGGTCGATGGTCTGAAGCGTCTGGAATACCGGGGCTATGACAGCGCCGGGATCGCCACCCTGATCGGGGATGGCATCGACCGCCGCCGGGCGGAAGGCAAGCTGGTCAATCTGGCCAACCGCCTGAAGGAAGACCCGCTGCCGGGCACCGTTGGCATCGGCCATACCCGCTGGGCCACCCACGGCGTGCCGACCGAGCGGAATGCGCACCCGCATACCGATGGCCGGGTGGCGGTGGTGCATAATGGCATCATCGAAAACTACGCCTCCCTGCGGGCGGAGCTTCAGGCGGTGGGCTGCGAATTCCGCAGCGATACCGACACCGAGACGGTGGTGCACCTGATCAGCCATTACTGGCAGAACGGCGTTGACCCGGTGACGGCCACCCACAAGGCGCTGAAGCGTCTGGACGGGGCCTTTGCGCTGGCGATTATCTTCACCGGCGAACACAACCTGATGATTGCCGCCCGCAAGGGCAGCCCGCTGGCGGTCGGCTATGGCGACGGGGAGATGTATATCGGCTCTGACGCGCTGGCCCTGTCGCACCTGACCAACCGCCTCAGCTATCTGGAAGAAGGCGACTGGGCGGTGGTGCGCCGTGACGGTGTGGAGTTCCGGACCCTTGACGGTGATGTGGTGCAGCGCCCGGTGCATATCTCTGCCCTGTCCGGGGCGATGATCGGCAAGGGCGAACACCGCCACTATATGGCGAAGGAAATCTTCGAGCAGCCGCAGGTGATCGGCGACAGCCTGAACGCGCTGGTCAACCCCAGCACCCGGGCGGTGTCGCTGCCTGATCTGCCGTTTGATCTGGCGACGGTGCGCCGGGTGACGATTGTCGCCTGCGGCACTTCGTATTACGCCGGTCTGGTCGCCAAGTACTGGCTGGAAAGCGTCGCCCGGGTGCCGGTGGATATCGACGTGGCGTCGGAGTTCCGCTACCGCGAGCCGGTGCTGGAAGACGGCGGGCTGGCGCTGTTCATCTCCCAGTCGGGGGAAACCGCCGACACGCTGGCTGCCCTGCGCTACTGCAAGGAACACGGCCAGCATGTGGTGTCGCTGGTCAACGTGCCGGAAAGCACCATGGCGCGGGAAAGCCATGCCATTCTTCAGACTCTGGCCGGGCCGGAAATCGGTGTGGCGTCCACCAAGGCGTTTACCACCCAGCTGACCGTTCTGGCCTGTCTGACGCTGGCGGTGGCGCGGGCACGCGGGGCGATCTCGGTGGAGCGCGAGGCCGAACTGTCGCAGGCGCTGATCGAGGTCCCGGCCCGCGCCGGGGAAGTGCTGAACCACGACGAACGCATCCGCGCCATCGCCGAAGACGTGATGCTGGCCCGCGACGTGCTGTATCTGGGCCGGGGTGCCAGTTATCCGATCGCGCTGGAAGGGGCGCTGAAGCTGAAGGAAATCAGCTACATCCACGCCGAAGGCTACGCCGCCGGGGAAATGAAGCACGGCCCGATCGCTCTGATCGACGACAGCGTGCCGGTGGTGGTGATCGCGCCGGGCGACAGCCTGCTGGACAAGACCATTTCCAACGTGCAGGAAACCGTCGCCCGCGGTGGCCGGGTCATTGCCTTCTCCGACGCCGACGGCGTGGAGCGGATGAAGGACAGCGCCGTGTACTCCATTACCCTTCCGGCGGTGGATCCGTTCGTGGCGCCGATCCTGTACGCCATTCCGGTGCAGCTTCTGGCCTACCACGTCGCGGTGCTGAAAGGCACCGACGTTGACCAGCCGCGCAATCTGGCGAAGAGCGTGACGGTGGAGTGATCGACCGTCCGGCATGACCAAAACAGTCAGCCCCGTCGGGTTTTTCGACGGGGCTGTTTCACGTCTCGTGATGTGTGGGAACGTGGGCAACCCATACAAAATGCGTGTTGGGTCGGCTTTTTGGTTGGGCTGTGTTAGACAAAATCGCTATCGTCTCACCACGTTCGGTCTTTACCTATCATTCGATTTTCAATCTTTAATGACACGGCGTGATCAATCAGACGTGGGATTTCCATCAATAGAATATGATTTGCTTTGCTTCTGCCCATAATGCGTTCTGCCATCGGACTGCTCGTTGCTTGATGGACGAAGCGTGTCAAGCGACCGCCGATTTCATTTATATCTTTCGAGTTTGCTGTCTTTAATTCTTGGTGTGCTTGGATTAAAACTTCAGCAAGCCAAGGCATTTTATCTCTTATAAAACCTGCAATAACCAAAAGCGACATGTCTGTGTTGCTGGCCTCAAAAAGAAAATGCATCATTTCGTCAATGCTGCGCGCATCCATCTCTCGTGGCCTAAGTGTCATGAGGCGCGTATCTTTTTCAGAGATCTCCATATCAATTTCACGAAAACGCGAGTTTATCCCGCGAATCTGCGAAACAAGATCCTCCAAAACCTCGGTTTGTGTTCTCGCCTGCTTTCCTAAATTCTCATGTTTTGGAATTGAATCAAGTTTAGATTGGAGTTGAGGCCAAATAAGGGGAACGAGTTTTTCGATATTAGATTCTTCAGTCTTTGTATCGGATACGGTATTGATTGCCTTTAGTACGCTGAATAAACCTTTCTCTTCAACTTTTATTGCTTGAAATTGAGAGAGGGGACCGCTCAGTTCTCTTAATTCCAAATCATATAAAAGCGGGATCACTTTTCCGTCCTGCATCGACTTAGAAAGCGCCCCTGCCTCGAAAAGAATCCATTCAGACTTAATATTCTCTGGGGTGACACAAAGAATGCCGAAGTTAGCTGACTCCAATTCCGTGGCAACGGTTTTGGCCCATCGATCTCCGGCACTGATATCTTTGTCGGAAACAAAAGGACGAGCATTCTGGAGTACAAGTGGAATCAACTCCTTCAATGCGGTGGCAAGTGCTTTGCTGCGATCTCCGCTCCAGCTTATGAATACCTTCATCAAACCCTCGAAGAATTCTTCTGTTTGAGGGAATTATCGCATTAATTGTATTTTTATGCAAGACAGCACCGTAAGGGGCGGGTGTTTTTTCGTATGTGCGCTTCCCTTGTATGATGTCGGTGCGGGGGAGGTGATGAAGGGATGGGTGGGTTTCTGGGATATTGATAGCGCTTTCTGCGGTGCTGATCCGTTTATCGGCCTGTGTCCCCGTTACCGATGCACATCTTCCGGCAGGGTGCCGAGGGTGGCGGCGACGATGTCGGGGCGCCGGGCGGCGACCGTTGCAATCAGGGCGTCGGCCACCGCGAAGATGGCCGCCGGAGAATTCGGCAGCAGGCGGCTTTTGGCCGGGGCAAACAAAGCGGCATCGGCCAGCTGGGCCAGCGGTGAGGTCGGGCTGTCGGTCAGGGCCAGCACCGTCGCCCCCTGTGCCTTGGCGATTTTGGTGAAGTCCGCCGTGCTGCCGGAGTAGCGGGGGACGGAAATGGCGATCACCGCATCCTCTGGCCCGATGGTGCGGATCAGGCTGCTGGAATACTGCGTTGCCCCCCGCATCAGCAGGTTGGTCACGCTTTTTGCCGTATACAGCGCCAGACCTTCTTCCAGATAGGCGGCGGCGTAATGGCTGGCCCCGGTGCCCAGTATCAGGATCCGCCGGGCCTGCAGCACCGCATCAACAAAGCGGCTGGCGGTCTGTGCGTCAATGTTGGCAAGGGCATCGCGGGTGTTCTGCACCGTGTCAGCCAGAAAGCCGTGCAGCGGGGTTCCGGCGGCGGCGTCACTGTCGCTGACGGTACTGCTGCCGCCCGGCGGGGCCTGATAATCCGCGACGATCTTTTCCCGGAACTCACTGAAGCTGCTGTACCCGATTGCCCGCACAAACCGGGTGATGGTGGCGGTGGAGGCGCCGCTGGCCTCTGCCACCCCTTCAATTGACAGGGCGACCACCTCCAGCGGGTGAGACATCACAAAGTCAGCAATTTTGCGGTGGGATTTGCTCAGGTCGGGGTAGGCGGCGGCAATCCGCCCGGCGAAGTCAGACTTTGGGCTTAGAGTTGCGGCCATGACGAATTCCCCATTGCTGGCGTCAAAATATTTTCATATGATTATCTTATGAAAAAAATTCTATCAAAAAACTAACCGGCTGTCATCAAACATTCTCCGGTCCAAAAAACAGCGAGGCTTTCATGACCAAAAATCTGTTCGCCGCCAGCCTTCTGGCAACCACTCTGCTGGCAGGGGGCGCCCATGCGCAGGGGCTGAAAATCGCCCTGTCGTCAGAGCCGACGGCCATTGACCCACATTACCACGATGTGACCCCCAACAATGCGATGACCTCGCACATTTTTGAAGGTCTGACCCGTCAGGATGAGAAGCAGGGCATTCATCCGGCCCTTGCCGCCTCGTGGGACAATGACGGCGCGAACCGCTGGACCTTCAGGCTGCGCGACGGGGTGACCTTCTCTGACGGCACCCCCTTCACCTCGGAAGACGTGGTGTTCACCTTCTGCCGGACCCTGAAGAACGAAACCGCCATCGCCGGGTCGTTTGCTGATGTCACCGCCAGCTTCGCCAGTGTCGAGGCCCCGGACGCCAAGACCGTGGTGATCACCACCAAGACGCCGGAGCCGTTGCTGGCCAACTTCCTCAGCACCGTGCGCATTCTCAGCGCGTCAATCGCCAAGCATGACAAGATCACTTTTGACGTTGCCAACAACTGCGGCGTCACCAGCCCGTGGCCGGTAGTCGGTGATTTCAACGACGGCAAGCTGGCGCTGGGCACCGGCCCGTACAAGCTGAAGAGCTATGTGCGCGGCACCGGCATCACGCTGGAACGCAACGAAACCTACTGGGGCGGCAAGGAACCGTGGGAGAGCGTGCAGTTCGTGCCGGTCCCCAACGCCGGGCCGCGTCTGGCCGGTCTGCTGGCCGGGGATTATGACCTGATCGAAAACCCGGCGGCCCGCGATCTGGGCCGGGTCAAGGGTGACAAGCGTTTCGGCATTGCCATCACCCCCAGCACCCGGGTGATTTATTATCAGCTGGACGTGGCGCGGGAGCAGAGCCCCTTCGTCAAGACCGCCAACGGCAAGAACCCGCTGCAGGATGTGCGGGTGCGTGAAGCGATCTCGCTGGCGATTGACCGCAAGGCGATCATCGACCGCCTGATGGACGGTATGGCGGCACAGGCCGGTGAATTCCTGCCGACCGGTATGTTCGGCGCGCTGCCGACCCAGCCGGTGCTGCGCTATGACCCGGCGGCGGCGAAGAAGCTGCTGGCCGAGGCGGGTTATGCCGACGGCTTCCAGCTGACCATTTCCACCACCAATGACCGTTACATCAACGACAGTCAGATCGCGCAGGCGGTGGCGCAGTACCTCAACCAGATCGGCATCAAGGCCGATGTTGATGCCATGACCCGCACGCTGTACTTCCCGCGCCGTGCGAAGAAGGAATTCAGCATGTCGGTCGGCGGCTGGACCTCGGCCAGCGGCGAAGCCTCGTCGTTCCTGCGGCAGTGGGCGGCAACCCCCAATGCGGCGGGCACCCTTGGCGGCTCCAACTACGGTGGCTACAAGAACGAAGCTTTCGACAAGCTGATCTATGAAGCCGTCGCGACGATGGATGATACCAAGCGGTCCAGCCTGCTGCAGGAAGCGACCAAGACCGTGATGAAGGATTACGCCTTCATTCCGCTGCACTTCGAGGCCGGGGTGTGGGCCCATAAGGCCGGTCTGACCTTCACCGGCCGGTCCGATCAGTTCACCCTCGCCATGTCGGCCCGTCCGGCACAGTAACCGTACCGTGTGCGCCCCCCGCCCCGGCCATGCTGCCGGGGCGGGGGATGCTGATCCGGGGCAATGGGTCCGGGGTGGGGTAATCCAATGACCGCCTATTTTTTACAGAGACTGATCCAGAGCATTGCGGTGCTGCTGGCGGTTTCGGTTGTGGTCTTCTTTGCCGTCTATGGCATCGGCGATCCGATTGAACTTCTGGTGCCGCCGCAGGCCAGCGCGGCGGAGCGTCTGGCCCTGATCAAACGGCTTGGCCTCGACCAGCCGGTCTGGCACCAGTACTTCACGTTTCTCGGCAACGCCCTCAGCGGCAATCTCGGCACCTCGTTCGTGCATGGGGTGCCGGTGGTCTCGCTGATCCTCGGGCGGCTTCCCGCCACGCTGGAGCTGGTGCTGCTGTCGATGATCACCGCCGCCGTGGTCAGTGTGCCGCTGGGCCTGTATGCCGGGCTTAACCCCGACAGCCGCCCGGCACGCTTTATCATGGCCGGTACGGTGATCGGTTTCTCCCTGCCCAGTTTCTGGAAAGGGATGATGCTGGTGCTGCTGTTCAGTGTCTGGCTCGGCTGGCTGCCGACCGCCGGGCGGGGCGAGACGGTGGCCTTTCTTGGCCTTCAGACCAGTCTGTTCACGTGGGATGGGCTGGAACATCTGATCCTGCCGACCCTTAACCTCGCCATTCCCAACACCGTGCTGATGGTGCGGCTGATTGCCGCCGGTGCGTCAGAGGCGACGACGCAGGATTACGTTAAGTTTGCCCGCGCCAAGGGCATTCCGCGCCGCCGGATCGTCAACCGCCACATTCTGCGCAACATCCTGATTCCGGTGGTGACGGTGGTGGGCATCGAGTTCGGCAGTCTGGTCGCCTTCTCGACCATCACCGAGACGGTGTTCTCGTGGCCGGGCATGGGCAAGCTGCTGATTGACAGTATCTATCAGCTCGACCGTCCGGTGGTGGTCGCCTACGTCATGCTGACGACCCTGCTGTTCGTCGGCGTCAACCTGATTGTCGATGTGCTGTACGCGGCCCTCGACCCGCGGGTTAAACTCTCGGGAGGGATGACATGAGCAAGCCCGGTCTTCCGGTTCCGTCTATTCCGGCTTCTGCCGATACGCCGCTGCGGCGGCGGGTGCTGAAGGCGATCCGCAACCGCCCGACCATGCGCGGTGCCGCCGTTCTGCTGGGGGTGCTGGTGCTGCTGGCGCTGCTGGCCCCGTTCATCGCCCCGCAGAACCCCTATGACCTTGCCTCGCTGAACATGATGGACAACCGGCTGCCGCCGGGGGCGGCGGCAATGGGGGGGGCCACCTACTGGCTTGGCACTGACGCGCAGGGCCGTGACATGGTCAGCGCCATTCTGTACGGCCTGCGGACCAGCCTGCTGGTCGGCCTGCTGTCCACCGGCGGGGCGATGCTGATCGGCATCACCGCCGGGCTGTTTGCCGCCCAGATCGGCGGTGCGGTTGATGCCCTGATCATGCGCATTGTCGATTTCATGCTGGGGTTTCCGTCCATTCTGGTGGCGCTGGTGCTGCTGGCATCGGTCGGGCGCGGCATCGACAAGGTGATTCTGGCGATCATCGTCGTGCAGTGGGCGCAGTATGCCCGGCTGATGCGGGCCTCGGCACTGGTGGAACGGCGGAAGGAATACATCGAGGCGGCGGTCAACTTCGGCCTGCCGACCCGCCACATCATGCTGGCGCATCTGCTGCCCAATTCGGTCGGGGCGGTGCTGGTGGTCTCGACCATCAGTGTTGCCAGTGCGATCACGCTGGAAGCGACGCTGTCGTTCCTTGGCGTCGGGGTGCCGGTGACCCAGCCGTCGCTGGGCCTGCTGATTGCCAACGGCTTTGAATATCTGCTGTCGGGCGAATACTGGATTGCCGTGTTCCCCGGTATTGCGCTGGTGCTGCTGATTGTCTCGCTTAACTTTGTCGGTGACCGTCTGCGCCGCAGCTTCAACGTGAGGGCCTCAACATGACCGGCCTGCTGGATGTCCGCGGCCTGCGGACGGTTTTTCACGCCCCGGAAGGGGCCTGGGCGGCGGTGGATGGCGTTGACCTGACCATCGGGCGCGGCGAGGTGCTGTGTCTGGTCGGGGAGTCGGGGTCCGGGAAGTCGGTGACCGGGTTCTCCATCGTCCGGCTGATTGACCCGCCGGGCGAAATCGTCGAGGGCGAAATCCTGTTTGACGGTGCCGACCTGCGCCGGGCCTCGCAGGAAGATCTGCGTGCCCTGCGGGGCAACCGTATCGCCATGGTGTTTCAGGATCCGCTGTCGACGCTTAACCCGGTGCTGACCATCGGGGAGCAGATGGCCGAAGCCATCACCGCGCACCGCAGCTGTAGCAAGGCGCAGATCACCGAAGAGTCGGTGCGGGCTCTGGCCCGGGTCGGCATTCCGTCGCCGGAGGTGCGGCTGCGCCAGTACCCGCATGAGTTTTCCGGCGGGATGCGGCAGCGGGTGGCAATTGCCATTGCCCTGCTGAACAGCCCGGATCTGATCATCGCCGACGAGCCGACAACCGCACTGGACGTGACGATCCAGAGCCAGATCCTGTACGAAGTGCAGAAACTGGCGCGGGAAACCGGGACCGCCATCCTGTGGATCACCCACGATCTGGCGATCGTGGCCGAGCTGGCCGACCGGGTGGCGGTGATGTACGCCGGGCAGATCGTCGAAAGCGGCCCGGCGGATGATGTGCTGGACCGGCCACGCCATCCCTACACCCTTGGTCTGCTCAAGTCTTCGACCGGCACGGTACAGCCGGGGGAACGGCTGCATCAGATCGACGGCAACGCCCCGCGCATTGATGCCCGCCCGTCGGGCTGCCCGTTCCGTACCCGCTGTGACCGGGTGGTTGCGGTCTGCGCTGAGGTCTATCCGGCCCGGCAGCAGGCGGGGGAGCAGATCTTCCGCTGTCATAACCCCGTCACTTCTGCGTCTGTCACTTCGGGGGAGGACCTGCCGTGAGCGATACCCTGTTTGAGATGATCGGCGTCCGCAAGTACTTCCAGCCCCGCCCGAAAGCGGCGGAACGGCTGCTGGGGCTTGTCGGGCGCGCGAAGCCCCCGGCGGCGCTGCGGGCGGTGGACGGGGTTGATCTGGCGGTCCGGCGCGGCGAGGTGCTGGGGCTGGTCGGGGAATCCGGCTGCGGCAAATCCACCCTGTCGCGGATGGCCACCGGCATCCACACCCCCAGCGCCGGAGAGGTGCTGTACAACGGCCGCAGCGTGTTTGCGCTGAAAGACCGGGAGAAGCTGGATTTTCTGCTGAAGGTCCAGATGATCTTTCAGGATCCGTATGCCTCGCTCAATCCGCGCATGCGGGTCCACCGCATCATCAGCGAGGCGCTGGAAGTCCACCGGCTGGCCCCGAAGGCGGAAATCGCCGACCGGGTCAGTCAGGCGCTGGAAGACGTCGGGCTGGATGCCGCCTACCGCAACCGTTATCCGCACCAGTTTTCCGGCGGGCAGCGCCAGCGCATCGGCATTGCCCGGGCCCTTGCGGTCCGCCCGGAGTTTCTGGTCTGCGATGAGCCGGTCTCGGCACTGGATGTGTCGGTACAGGCGCAGGTCATCAACCTGTTTATGGATCTGCGCAGCCGCTATGGCCTGACCTATCTGTTTGTCAGCCATGATCTGGGGGTGGTCCGCCACATCAGCGACCGCATCGCCATCATGTACCTTGGCCGGATTGTGGAAATCGGCCCGGCGGCTGCGGTGTTCTCTGCCCCCGCCCATCCGTACAGCGCGGCACTGCTGAAAGCCAGCCCGTCGTTAAGCCGCCGCCGCCGGGTGTTCGAGCCGCTGCAGGGCGATCTGCCTTCGCCGCTGTCCCCGCCATCGGGCTGTCCGTTCCATCCGCGCTGCGCGCAGGCCATGCCGGTCTGCCGTGAGCGCCGCCCCGTCCTGAAAGAGGTGGCCCCCGGCCAGAGTGCCGCCTGCCACCTGCATCACCCGGAGTCAGCATGACCACCCTTTCCCTTTCCCCGGCGACCGGGCGCAGCGCCCTGCCGTTCGTTGATGCCCATCACCCGGACCGTCCGCTGATGGTGCATTGTTACCGCCCGGCCTCTCACCGCCCGGAAAACCCGGTGGTGATCGTGCAGCACGGCATGATGCGCAACGGTGATGAATACCGTGATTTCTGGATTCCGGCGGCGGAAAAACACGGCCTGCTGATTGCCGCGCCGACGTTTTCCGACGCGGCCTTTCCGGGCGTGGATGGCTACAACAACGGTCTGGTGGTGGCGTCTGACGGCAGCATGACCCCGCCGCAGCACTGGGCCTATGCGGTTCCGGCCCGGGTGCTGGAGGCTCTGCGCGCCGGGGGGGCGACCACCCGCACTCAGGCGATGCTGTACGGTCATTCCGCCGGGGGGCAGTTCGCCCACCGCCTGCTGGCAACGCAGGACCATGCCCCGTTCGCGGCGGTGATTGCCGCCAATCCCGGCTGGTACACCCTGCCGGACCTCGGGCGGGCCTTCCCCGAGGGGCTGGGCGGGACCGGCTTTGACGATCACCGGCTGGCGGAATGGTTTGCATACCCGATGCAGATTTTTGCCGGTGATCAGGACATCGAGGAAAACGATCCCAATCTGCCCGCCCAGCCGGAAGCTCTGGCGCAGGGGCCGTGCCGGTATGCGCGGGCTAAGTTCATGTTTATGTTTGCCCGCACACAGGCGGCGGCGCTGGGGATGCCGTTTCACTGGACCCTGACCGAAGTGCCGGGCGTCGGCCACGATGGCGAGGCGATGTCACGGGCAGCGGCGGCCTTCTGGTTTGAAGACGGTCGCATTCCCCCGGCATCGGAACTGGTTTCCGATGCCGGGCAGCTCTGACAGATCCGCCAGAGGCAAGGGAAGGGCGCGGATGCGCCCGTCCGCGCGTGCGGACGTAAGCCAAGCGGGCGGAGGCCCGCGCCCGGCGCCTGAGGGACTAAAAAGAAAACCGGAGCGCAGAGACTGGCCCATTGAGGGCCCGTCCGCGCGTGCGGACGTAAGCCAAGCGGGCGGACGCCCGCGCCCGGCGCCTGAGGGACCGAACAAACGGAGGGCTGCGCAGCAGACCGACTGGCCCATTGAGGGCCCGCGCGACCATTCGCGCGTAAGCCAAGCGGGCGGACGCCCGCGCCCGGCGCCTGAGGGGCCGAACAAACAAAAGGACATCATCATGACCGCGCAGGATTATCAGGCATTGTGGCAGGCGGTTGACGCCCGGAAAGACCGGCTGACCGCCCTGAGTGATCAGGTGTGGGAAACGCCCGAGGTCTGTTACACCGAGGTCCGGTCCGCCGCGGCCCATAAGGCAGAGCTTCTGCATCACGGGTTTCGGGTAACGCAGGGCGTTGCCGGTATTGAGACGGCCCTGATTGCCGAGGCCGGGCAGGGCGGGCCGGTGATTGCCTTTCTGGGGGAATATGATGCCCTGCCGGGCCTTAGCCAGCAGGCCGGGCTGTGTCAGCACCACCCGGTGGAACCCGGCGGCAACGGTCATGGCTGCGGCCATAATCTGCTGGGGTCTGGGGCGATGCTGGCTGCCGTCGCGCTGAAGGCGTATCTGGCGGAACACGGTCTGCCCGGGCGGGTGCGCTATTACGGTTGTCCGGCTGAGGAAGGCGGGGCGGCCAAGACCTTCATGGTCCGCGACGGGGCATTTGCCGATGTCGATATTGCCATCTCGTGGCACCCTTACAGCTTCTGGGAAGTGGCCCCGGCGCTGTCGCTGGCCAATACCCGCGCCGATTTCTTCTTCACCGGGCGCACCGCCCATGCCGCCGCCTCGCCGCATCTGGGCCGCAGTGCGCTGGATGCGGTGGAGCTGATGAGCGTCGGCGTCAATTATATGCGGGAGCATATGCCCTCTGACGCCCGTGTCCATTATGCCCTCCTCGATGCCGGGGGGATTGCCCCCAACGTGGTGCAGGCCCGGGCCCATGTCCGCTATTCCATCCGGGCGATGGATCTGCAGGGCATGCTGGATCTGGTGGAGCGGGTGCATAAAATCGCACAGGGTGCGGCCCTGATGACGGAAACCAGTGTGCGGATGCAGATCATCAGCGCGGTGTCGAACACGCTGGGCAACCGCCCGCTGGAAGAAGCCCTGCACGCGGTGATGACCGATCTGGGGCCGCCGCCGTTTGATGCCGGGGACCGCGCCTACGCCGAAGGTATTCGGGCGACGCTGTCAGAAAAGGATATCGCCTCGGTCTATCAGGCGATCGGCATGCCGCAGCGCGATGTCCCGCTGGCTGATTTTCTGGTGCCGCTGGATACGCCGCGCAAGCCGCTGATCGGATCCACCGATGTCGGCGATGTCAGCTGGGTGGTGCCGACGGTGCAGGTCCATGCCCCGACGGTGGCGATCGGTACGCCGTTCCACACCTGGCAGGTGGTGGCGCAGGGCAAGGCCCCGGCAGCCCATAAAGCGATGGTGCATGCCGCCAAGGCAATGGCGGCCACCGGGTTGGCCGCAATCCGTGATCCGGCGCTGATCGTGGCGGCGAAAGCGGCACTGGCTGCCCATACCGCCCGCACCCCCTATGTCTGCCCGGTCGGGCCGGACGTACAGCCGCCGCTGGATATGTCGCGCTGATCCCCTGTGGTTATGGGATCAGCCGCACCGGCGGGCTGTCGGCTGTGGCCGGGTGCTTCTGGTAAATGACACCCTCCTGCGCCGGATCGGACCGCAGGAGGTTGTCCGGCCCGTACAGCGGCATGCCGGGGTACTGTCTGATGGTTGCCCGGGGGGTGAACCCGGCGGCGACGGCGGTATCATGGAAGGCGAAGTTACTGAAAATCTGACAGTAAAACCCGCCGGGCCGCACCACCTGCGCCAGCCCGGTCACCGTCCGTTCGTAATCGGCAAACCGGATCAGCCGGTCACAGCGCCGGGGGCGTGACCACAGGTCATGGTGCCGGAACACTGACAGGGCGAACACCGCGTCAAACAGCTTTCCGTCTTCTGGCAGTACAGCGGCGGATGATCCGCACAGCAGGGTCAGCCGCCCGTCGTGCTGCAAACGCGACAGGGTGTGTCCGGCACTGGTCAGGCGCTGTGGGCTGATATCAATGCCGGTCAGCAGGCTATCAGGAAAGCTGATGCTGAGGGATGCCAGCTCTTCCCCGGTTGAGCAGCCGAACGACAGCAGCCGCAGCGGCCGGGGCTGTCCGGCCAGTTCTGCCTGAAGAAAGCGCAATAACGCCGGATGGCGCACGACTTTGGTGAAGCCGGAGGGCTGAAACAGATTGTCCGGTGCCTGAAGCTGCAGGCGGGCTGTCTCCCGCTCTTCCGGTGTGCTGCCCCGGTACAGGCTGTGCAGAAGCCGGAGACGGCGAACCCCGGGAAGCATGCGGATGTAGCTGTGAAGGCGGGACTGAAAACGCATAACGCCCTGAAAGGGTCAGTGGAAATGGCAAAGGCACCCTACTGTGGCTGATGCTCTCACGCAAGCATGCGGTGTGCCTGTGCCAGCAGTGCCACTGCCTGACCGGCCTCGGCTTCGGTCAGGGCGGCAAAGCCGATGCGGAAGGCCTGCGGGGAAGGGGTGCCCGGTATCACTGCAAACGAAGATCCCGGCCGCACCGCCAGCCCCAGCCGCGCGGCGGCGGTGGCCCAGCGGTCGGCGTCGCTGCCGTCGGTGATGGTCGCCCACAGGGCCAGCCCGCCTGCCGGGGAATGGATCTGCAGGGCATGGCCGAGGGCTGCGGTCAGTGCTGCCGTCATGTGATCGCGCCGGGCCTGATAGATCCGCCGCGCCTTGCGGGTGTGGCGGGCCAGATCCCCGTCCTCAATCAGCCGGGCGACGGCGGCTTCCAGCGGGGTATCGCCCTGACGGTCGATGGCATCCCGCCGCTCCGCCATCACCCGCAGCAGGGCCGGGGGGGCCGCTGCATAGCCCAGCCGCAGGGTCGGGGCCAGCACTTTCGACAGGGACCCGACGTAGATCACGGCTCCGCCACCGGGCAGCCCGTCTCCGCCGGGGCGGCACCGGGCGGCCAGCGGCAGCACCGGGGTGCCATCGAAGCGGTAATCGTGATCATAGTCATCCTCGATGAGGATCAGGCCGTGACGGGCGGCCAGATCCAGCAGCCGCAGCCGCCGTTCCGCCCCCAGTGTCACCGTGGTCGGGTACTGATGATGCGGGGTGACGTAGACCGCCCGCAGCCCGGCACCGGATGCCGCCAGCGCTTCCAGCGCCGTCAGATCAATCCCGCCGGAATCCACCGGGACCGGCAGCACCCGGGCTCCGGCAGCCCGGAAGGCGGCTGCGGCCTGCGGATAGCCGGGGTCTTCCACCGCAATGGCACCATTCCCGGTGATACCGGGCGGCATGGCGGCCACCGCAGCCAGATACAGCGCCATCTGGCTGCCCCGGGTGACCAGCAGATCGAAGGCCCCGGGGGACAGGCCGCGTTCAGTCGCCAGAAGCCGGGACAGGGCCCCCCGCAGCTGAGGCAGCCCGCGCGGATCGCCATAGCCGTCACCATAGCCGCTGCTGCCGCTGAGGGCACGGCGGAAGGCGCGGGCGAAATCGGCGGCAGGCATCAGGCGCGGGTCTGGCACACCGTCTGACAGATGCAGCAGCACTGCCGGGGTGCCGGGCGGCTTGGGCCGCACCGGCGGGCGGGCGGGGGCCGCCGGGGCATGATCGGGCAGGGTGGCGGTGACAAAGGTCCCGCGCGACGGGGACGGCGTCAGCCAGCCCTGAGCGATGGCCTCGCGGAATGCGGCATCGACGGTGTTGCGGTGCAGCCCGAGTTCCGCCGCCAGAGCCCGGCTGCCGGGCAGCCGGTCGCCCGGCTTCAGGCGGCCATCGGTGATGGCGGCAATAATCGCATCGCACAGCCGCAGGAACACCGGGCGCCGCTGCCCCGGTGCCTGCGACAGATCGAACGGAAAGGTCTGCATCACAACCGGCCTATCAGAAATCTCAGAACCGGCACTTTATCACAGGCCGGGGAGACGGTAGCAGGGGGATCTGCCCAGCTCCCTCCCCCAGCTCCCTCCCCGGCCCCCGACAGGAGACCCCCCAATGCTGAAAACCGCTGTCGCCATCCGTCATGTTGCGTTCGAGGATCTGGGGACGTTCGCCCCGGTGCTGACCGCCGCCGGGTACAAAGTGCATTACTATGATGCCGGTGTTGATGACCTGTGGACCCTTGATCCGCTGAAGACCGATCTGCTGATCGTGCTGGGCGGTCCGGTCGGGGTCTACGACGCTGCCCGCTATCCGGTCCTGACGGAAGAAACGGAGCTGCTGCGCACCCGTCTGGCCGCAGGCCGCCCGACGCTGGGCCTGTGTCTGGGGGCCCAGCTGATGGCTGCGGCCCTTGGGGCGCGGGTGCAGGCCACGGGGCGGAAGGAGATCGGCTTTTCGGCCCTGACCCTGACCGATGCCGGGCGTTATGGTCCGCTGGGGCAACTGGATGGTATCCCGGTGCTGCACTGGCATGGCGATATGTTTGACATCCCCGACGGGGCGGTGCGGCTGGCGGGGACCCCCCTGTGTGCCAATCAGGGCTTTGCCCTTGGCCCGAATGTGCTGGGCTTACAGTTTCACCCGGAAGCGGACGCCGCCCGCTTTGAGCAGTGGCTGATCGGTCACGCGGCGGAGCTGGAAGGCGCGGGGATTGACCCGCGGACCCTGCGGGATCAGGCTGAATGGCGCGGGGCGGCCCTGCGGCAGGCCGGTCAGGCGATGCTGACCGACTGGCTGGCCGGTTTGCAGCGTTGAGCGGAGAGGAAGGGAGAGCGCAATGTCTTCAGTCAATCTTCAGGCGCTGCTGACGGGGGCGGTTGCCCCGCTGACGGGGGCGCTGCCGGGGGCGGGGGGCAGCCGCACGGTGCCCAGCGGGATTGCCAAGCGGCCTGTTTCTGCCCCGCTGCCGCTGGGGGCAACCGGGTTCAGCGGCGACGCTCAGGGGGATACCCGGCATCATGGGGGGCCGGAAAAAGCCGTGCATCATTATCCGCTGGATCATTATGACGGCTGGCGGGCCGATCTGGGGGCGCATCCGCTGCTGACGGCGGCGGGGGCCTTCGGTGAAAACCTGTCAACGCTGGGGCTGGATGAAGCGGTGGTGGCGGTCGGCGATGTGTTCCGGCTGGGGACGGCGGTGGTACAGGTGTCGCAGGGGCGGCAGCCCTGCTTCCGGCTTAATCTGCGGTTCGGGCGGCCGGATATGGCGCGGCGGGTACAGGCCAGCGGCCGGACCGGCTGGTATTACCGGGTGCTGCAGCCCGGAGTGGTCGGGCCGGATGACACCCTGACCCTGATTGACCGCGTCGCCCCTGCGTGGACGCTGGCCCGCCTGTGGCGCACCCTGTATGCCGACCCTTTGCACCGGGGCGAGTTGCAGCGTATGGCAGCCCTGACCCCTCTGGCGGAAGGCTGGCGCCTGCTGGCGGCAAGGCGTCTGGCCTCCGGTGCGGTGGAAGACTGGGGGCGACGGCTGGATGGCCCGGCAGCGGAGTAAGGGGTGTTGCCCGGAATTTGCCGTATTCCATTCAGACAGCGTTCAGGCGGGCAGGGGTAGTGTCTGTCTTACACGCTCTCTCTCCTTGTCGTGTCGTAACAAAGACCCTGCCTTAAACAAGCCCTGTATGATCAAAGTCCCTCCCATTTTGATCCGTTATCCTGTCTGTCTTATGTTCCCTGTCCTGTTTTCCCTGTCCTGTTTTCCCTGTTCTGTTTTCCCTGTCTTGATACCCTGTCTGTATTTACCTTGTCTGTCCTTGTCCCCTTTAAGATAATCCCCTCTCTTTAAAGGGATCCCCACGAAAACGGCTCCGGGCTCCACCGGGGCCGTTTTTGGTTATGTCGCCGTCGGGCAGGCATCGCGCACGGTGCCCCGGATCAGGTCGCGCAGCCAGCGATGGGCCGGGGATGCGCTGTCCCGCACATGCCAGACCATCTGCAATGGCAGCACGCGGGCAGGCAGCGGCAGCGGGCAGACGCCGAACCCGGCCAGCCCGAAGTGGCGCGACAGGGCCATGGTGGTCACCACCAGATCTGTGCCGCGCAGAAACACCGGCAGAGCGGAAAAGTTGGGCAACTGCAACACCACCTGCCGCCGCAGGCCCCGTTCGGCAAGGCTTTCGTCAATCGCCGTCTCTTCAGTGTCGCTGTACACGATGGTGATGTGTCGGGCTGCCAGATAATCCTCCAGCGATGCCGGGGCGTCGCGGCGGGTGGAATCGTAGAAGCAGGCCATGGTGTCATCATACAGGCCGGTGCGCACCAGATCCGGATAATCGGGGGCGAACGGGCTGATCAGCAGATCACAGTCACGGTTCCGCAGCATGTCGCCGCCGCTGTTGCCGGGGGTTCTGATGCGCAGGCGGATGCCCGGGGCTTCGCGCTGCAGACGGTGGAACACCGGGGGCAGAACGATATCGCGCTGATAATCATTGGCGGCAATCACGAAGCGGCGGGTGGAGCTTGCCGGATCGAAGGCCGGTTCCTGCGCCATCCCTTCCAGCGCCGTCAGGGCCTGCCGTGCCACCGGCGCAAGCGACAGCGCGTGTTCGGTCGGCTCCATGCCGCGTCCGGCCCTGACAAACAGCGGGTCGCCCAGCACGGTCCGCAGCCGGTCCAGCGCATGGCTGACCGCCGACTGTGTCAGGCCCAGCCTGCGGGCGGTGGCAGTGGCCGATCCGGTCTCCAGCAGGGACAGCAGCAGCCGCAGGGATCGCCCGTCGAGATCAAGGTAATGAAGTTTGCTCATGGTATTTATGAAACCGATGCCATTTTCTTCATGGTCTGTCACGGGCACAGTGTCGTCAACAGAGAGTTGGCAGCCCTGCCTTCCAGACGGAGATCACGACCATGACCACGACCCTTCCCACCGTTGCCATTGTCTATCACAGCGGCTACGGCCACACCAAAGTGCTGGCCGAGGCCGTCGCCTCGGGCGTTGAGGCCGATGGTGCCGCCACGGCCCTGCTGGTGCCGGTGGATGCCTATGAGCAGAACATCGAGGCCCTGAATGCCGCCGATGCGATCATCTTCGGGTCCCCGACCTATATGGGCAGTGTCTCCGGCCCGTTTAAAACCTTCATGGATGCCACATCCGGCCAGTGGATTGCCCGCAAATGGTCCGGCAAGCTTGCGGCGGGGTTCACCGTTTCTGCGTCCCGCAGCGGTGACAAGCTGGGCACGCTGATGCAGATGGCGGTGTTTGCTGCCCAGCACGGTATGATCTGGGTCGGTCTGGATCTCCTGCCCGGCAACAACAGCAGCAAGGGCAGCGAAGACGACCTGAACCGGCTCGGCAGTTTTCTGGGGGTGATGGCGCAGGCCAACGCCGATCAGGGGTCTGATGTGGTGCCGCCGGATGCCGACCGCCGCACCGCCGCAGTCCTGGGGCAGCGGGTGGCCGGTCTGGCCGGGCGCTGGGCGACGGCCAACGCCGCCTGAGGATTTTGAAAAAGGGTCAGACGTTCAGGTCCGGTTCAGGCTGGCGGTGCAATGATCGGCCCTGTTGAATGACGCTGTAAGGCGGCGGGTGCGGTCTTCCCCTCTCTCCTCGTCACCCGCCGCTGTCATGCGTTTGTTCCGTACCCTCCTCTTCGACAGAGACCCCCTTAAAGCCCGGCAGCCTTCCCTCTGCCGGGCTTTTTTCATCGGTCCTGCCGGTCGGTCTGTGAGCAGGCCTGTGAGCAGGTCTGTGTAAGGTCAGGGGGTGACGGCAACCTGATCGTCGCGGGGGATCGGCACCGAATGCGGCTCGCTGGCCAGCGGCTGGTCAGACACGCAGTTGCGCCCGCTTTTCTTCGCCCGGTACAGGGCGCTGTCGGCACAGGCCTGCAACCCTTCCAGCGTATCGGACGACTGCGGATAATAAGCCACCCCGATGCTGACGGTGATCGGGATCAGAAAATCCCGGAATGTCATCGGCGTATCCTGCACGGTCCGCCGCAGGCGCTCGGCGACATCCATCACTTCCGACGGCGGGGTTTCCGGCAGGACGATCACAAATTCCTCGCCGCCCAGACGGGCCAGAATATCGGTCTGGCGCAGCGCGCGGTTCAGCAGGGCGCAGAAATACTGCAGCACCATATCGCCCGCCGCATGGCCGTAGGTGTCATTCAGGCGCTTGAAATGGTCGATATCAGCCACCAGAACGCCCAGTGGCCGGGCGGAGCGGGCCGCCTTCAGCAGTTCGCGCTCGGCCAGTTCCTGAAAGCCGCGCCGGTTCAGGGTATTGGTCAGGGGGTCGGTGCGGGCCTGATGGGTCAGTTCCCGCTGGAGGCGCTCGGCAACGATCATCACCGTACACAGGGCGGTGATGAACAGCAGCAGCACCACTTCCAGAAACAGCAGCCGGTCGATCAGGCTGTAGGGCACCGGATAAGGCTGCAGGGTGTTTTCCTGCATCATCAGCACCATCCGGGTCAGCAGAAAACCGGCATGGATCCCCTGCGTCCCCGCCATCACCCACAGCACCGCCGGTGACGTCTGACGGGCCCGGATCAGCACGATGACAATGGCAACCGCCATGCCCGCCAGCGTCAGGCTGTTCACCACCAGACGCATTTGCACAAACGGTGACAGGACAGAAAAGTACAGTACCAGCGCCGGGTGCCCGATCATCAGGGTCACCAGCGGCAGTACCGGCGGCCGTCCGGGCAGCAGCATCACCCGCAGGCCGTACCACGACAGCACGCTGGACAGGACCAGCAGCACGCTGGCGACAAACAGGGTGATGCGGGGCAGCGGCAGGTCATAAACCGGCAGCAGGAACAGCGACAGCCCGGCAATGGCCATGCCGAGGGTCAGGCAGCGCAGGCCGGGCACCGCACGGGCCAGCCGCCACGACAGCGGCAGGCACAGGGCAAAGCCAAGGCTGATACAGCCGGCAACAATCGCCAGTGTCGGGACGTGGAGCAGCATTTCGCAGGGGGGACCCAGTAATCCGGACCGGTTAATGGCCTATACCAATTGCGCACACCTTACCACTTCACCGCCGTCAGCCAATGAAATTAAGAGGACGAACAGAATAAAATTTTCATTATCCCGATGCCGGTGATGGAAAAGAACCCCGGAGGCGGCTAAATCTACGACGTTTGTAGGAATAAAGACGACAGATACTGTACAACATGATCGTGGCAGTTGCCGATGTTCTCGTTAAGGATACCGTGGCGGGTGGACGGAATCATTTCCAGGCGGCGGCGGTGGCTGGCCAGGCGGCGCATCAGGGTCACGGCCCCGGCGGGGTCAACCACCGGGTCGCGGTCCCCCTGTAAAATCAGCGCCGGGCAGCGCACCAGGGGCAGGCGGCGGCGCAGCTCTGACATCAGGTCGCTGACTTCATGCAGCCCGCGCAGAGGGACATGGCGGTAATTGATCTCGGGGTGTTCGCTGTCGTTTTCACGGAACGGCGCGGTGCCTTCCCACGCCGGGACCCATTCCGCCAGACGGCTCAGGCCATGCATCAGCGGGGCAAAAATCAGCGCTTTGTTGCGGTAGGTGACGGGGACGCTGGCGGCGACCACGCCGGTCAGGCCCGGCGGTGCCTCGGCGGCATAGGCAAGGCCAAGCGCCCCGCCGGTGCCAAACCCCACCACCGCCCGTTGCGGGCAGTGGGCGGCCAGAATGTCGTCGGCCCGCCGGACGGCATCCAGCCATTCCGGCCAGCCGCGTTCCCGCAGATCCCACGGGCTGGTGCCGTGGCCGGGCAGGCGGACCCCGATCACCGTGTATCCCTGTGCCTTCAGCCGCTCTGCCAGTCCCTGCAGTTCAGCGGGGGAGGCAAGGAACCCATGCACCAGTACCACGCCGCAGCCGTTCGGCGCTTCCGGCATCAGCAGAAACGGTGCCCCGCTGCGGGTGGCGGTTTCCCGGCTGTTGACCGCTGCGTGGCCGGGGCCGGAAAAAGCCTGCTTCGCCCGCTGCCATGCCCGCGTCTCGTCATCAAACCGCAGGTCGGCCAGCCGCCGGGGCGGCAGGGTGGTCAGGTCCTGCCGGGCCGCCGCGACGTGGACCAGCACTTCCGGGATCGGGGTGATTTCGTTGGCGGCGACCAGCAGCGGATTTTCCAGCCGGACCCGGTCAAAGTCATGATCATCGCGCAGTTTGGGGCGGAAGGTCAGATGGGTGCCGTCGTCGTCCAGCAGTCCGGCCCCGACGGCGGTGGACAGCACGCGGTTAAAGTCTTCGTTGGTGCCGCGCAGCAGACCGCGGTACCGGTCCGGCTCTGCCAGTGTGCGGTGCAGGTGCACGGCGGAGGCGGTCTGCAACCCCTTCAGGGCCAGATAGACCTGTCGCCCCAGATCGGTACGGCTGACTCCGGTTTCCCCGTCTTCAATGCGGTCGAGAATCGCCTGTGCGGCCAGATGACCGATGTTGACCGTCACCTGCCGGTAAATGCCATAGGTGCAGGCGTCGCGCACCGCGTCACTGGCATCATCCAGCCGCCGGGCCAGCAGCCGGTCAAACCACGCCGAGGCCTTGCGGTTAAAGTCAAACAGATCGTGCAGGCTGGCGGTGTCCTCAAAGGCGCGGCGCAGCAGCAGCCGTTCCCACCAGTTCCAGTCCGCTGCGACCGGCAACGGTGCGCCAAGGCGGATATCCATATCGGTATCTCGGAACAGGATATTGCTTTCCACCAGCAGCTCTTCCGAAAACTGCTGCGGCAACGTGTCGGTAAAGCGCTCGACCAGCCGGGGCAGGGGGTGATCGTCGATCCGCAGGGGATAGAAGGTGATATTGCCGGGCACCACCAGCGTCGGGGTGCGGGCTTCCGCCAGCAGGGCGTCGGCTGAGGAAAAGCCAAGCGCCGTCCGCCAGCGCTCCAGCCGCTGGGTATCACCGTCGGCGGCCAGTTCGCGCAGGCGTTCCTTGAACACATCAAGCATCAGCGCCAGAACGGCGGCCCCGCGATGGTGTTTCCGCCGTTCCTTCGCGGTGCGGGAATAAACCCTGAAGTCGCCGCCGTCATCGACCACCCGGCGGTCTTTGACCATGCCGCCTTCGGGAAAAATCACCACTTTGCGCCCGCGCAGGATCTCGGCGGCCAGAAACGGCAGCAGGCCGGGCAGGCTGTTCGGCACCGCCCCGACCCCGCGCAGAAACGCCCCGAACGAAGACCCCGGCGGCCCGAACAGGGCCGTGTCGGCAATGGTACGGCAGAACGCCCCGGTCCGGCTGTGGATCAGGTAAGGGGGGATGATGGTTTCGAAGCGGGCGAAATGGTTGAACAGAAAAATGTGACCACGGCCGAGAACGCCGGTGCCATCGTCCTGTTCCGGGTCGTGCAGGGCAACCTGTAGCCCGAGATAGCCTTCAATAGCCCGGAAGGCGCGGACACACCAGTCAAGGGCGCGGGGATTAAGCGCCAGCGGATCATCGGCGGCGGTGTCGGCGGGGCCGGGCGGCGGGCCCGGCGGAAGCGGGGAGTGCGGCACGATCGGTCTTCCGGCGGTCTGGTGACGTGGGAGGGGGGGGGAAGGGATGGCGGGACCCGGATTGGACGCTGCGGACCCGGCATGATATACCGTCATGCTACACCCCCTTGCACCCGGGCAAAAGCGGAAGCATGCCGCATCTTCTGCCCCGGACCCTTAAACTGCCGGGGTGGTCTGAAACTGAAGGTACAGAGGCAATGCGTATTTCCGGACTGTGTCTGACGCTGGCGGCGGCCCTGTCGCTGTCGGCCTGTGGGGCAACCCGTTACACCCATGTCATTCCGGTGTCGCCGACGCAGGAAGCGCCGTCGGCCTATCGCTATGTCGCCAGTATCGGCGGGCCGATGCTGATGGAGGTTTATGCCCCGCCGCCGTCGGCCTCTGCCGCTGACATCGCTGCCGCCTTTCCGCCGCCCGCTGAGTACAGCCCGGTGACCTACACCACGGCCCTGCCCGCCGGAGCGCGGAAAGAACTGGCCGATTACCGTGTGGTTCTGGTGTTTTCCGCCCCGGTTGCCTTTGACGGCGATGATGCCTGCGCGTTGACCGCCGGGGTGCCGGGGGCCGTGGCAAAAGCACCGGAAAAAGGCAGTGCCGATCTGTTGGCCGCCTTCTGCCGTGGTGACCGCAATCTGCGGCAGGTGCGGGTTGCGGGTGACAGCCTGTCCTTCCCCGGTGGGGCGGGGGCCGAACCGGCGCAGGCGGTGCTGTCGCAGGTTTCGCGGTATCTGGTGCCGCGCTGTAGCGGTGATGCCCCGCGTACGAGCTTTATGGGCGGTTGCTGAAAGGGCTGATCCGCCCGTCTGACCTGCCACGCATGGCGGTGGATTTCTGGGATACCACTTTACCCCTTTTGTTGCTATGGTCTTATAAAATTTGTCTGGCCTTGGGGGACCACTGACACCGGGTTGCCGCTGACACCGGGTTCCCGACACGGGGTTCAAAATCCGGTGTCCGGTCTTCAGGCCGAGACAGGCACTGTCGTTGCGGCGTCTGGCGCCGTGATGCTTGGGGGGTCCCCGGGGGATTCGGGGCAAGGGGAAGGTAGGGATGGTTTTACGGATAATGCACTCTTTCCGGGTGCTGACGATCGGCCAGTTCATGCTGGTCGTCTCCGGTCTGGCAATGGCGCTGGCCATTTCAACGGTGCTGCTGCTGTCAGGCATCATCGAACGCAAGGCGGTCGAGGATCTGGCCCGCGAGGATGCCCGCCAGACCTCGGAGCTGATCTTCCAGTCTCTCTACTCCGCCATGCGGAAAGGCTGGGATAAGGCTGAGATCGCCGAAATCATCCAGCGCCTGAACGAGACCCGCCCCGATGCCACCATCCGGGTGTTCCGGGGCGCGCCGGTGATCCGTCAGTACGGTGAGATCCCCGGCGAGGCAACGGCCCGGATGCAGGATCCGATGCTGCGGGCGGCGCTGTCTTCCGGCGAGGAGCAGATGCAGACCGAGCGGGATTCCCTGCGCTATCTCTATCCGCTGCGGGTCAAGGCGGAATGTCAGCAGTGCCATGATGCACAGGTGGGGGATATCAACGGGGCGGTGGATATCACCTTTCCCGTCACCAATCTCAAGGTCTCGCTGGGGTTTGTCATCCAGTCGGTGATCGTTTATTTCATGGTCGTGATCGGGGCGATGTGTATCGCCCTGTATTTCAAGCTGCGGTACTTCGTTGCTTTCCCGATTGCCGAGTTCGTTAAGATCATTGACGAGATCATCCGCAACACCGACCTGTCCCGCCGGGTCGATGCGCAGGGCAGTCACCTGCGGGAAGTGCGCAAGCTGTCGGAACATTTCAACCGACTGCTGTCGACGTTGCAGGATTATCAGGACCGGCTTCAGACTTATTCCGAGCGGGACCCGCTGACCGGTCTGTATAACCGCCGCAAGTTCGATGAGTTCCTGAATCTTGAGGTCGAGCGCAGCCGCCGGCACAACCGCCATTTTTCCCTGCTGCTGCTGGATGTCGATAACTTTAAGACCATCAACGACAGTTACGGTCACCCGGTCGGGGATCTGGCGCTGAAGGAACTGGCGGCCGTGCTGAACCGCCGTCTGCGCCGGACCGACCTGATCGCCCGGCTGGGCGGTGATGAGTTTGCGGTGCTGCTGTCCGACACCCCGGCTGAGGCGGCGCGGGTGCTGGCCGAAAGCCTGCGGGAAGACCTGACCCGCAGCACGATCCACCTGCCGGTCGGCAATACCCGCCTGCATGCCAGCATGGGGGTGGTCTCCTTCCCCGAAAACGGGCAGGACGTGGAGCGTCTGACCATTGCCATGGATGTGGCAATGTACAAGGCCAAGCGGCTGGGTAAAAACCGTGTCGCCACGCTGGACGCCACCGAAGAGGATCTGGTGCAGGATGCGTTCCGGCAGGGCCGCAAGGTGCAGCGGGCGCTGGATGAAGACCGCGTTCTGCCCTACTTCCAGCCGATCTGCTGCATGAAGGGGCGCCAGCCGTTTGGCTATGAAGTGCTGGCCCGCATCCGCGAAGGCGATGTTATTCTGTCTGCCGGGCAGTTTATCGAGACGGCGGAAGAACTTGGGCTGGCACAGGAAATCGATAAGGCGGTGTTCCTGAAAGCTTTGGAAAAAGCGGCGATGTTCCCGCCAGAAACCCGTCTGTTCTTCAATCTGTCCGCCCGCACCATCGGCGATACCCGCTGGATGCTGGGTCTGCCCGCCCTGATCCGGGCGCAAGGGCTCAGTCCGGCCCAGATCGTGCTGGAAATTACCGAGCGCGAGGCGCTGCCGCAGTTTGATACGGTGATCCAGTTGATGGAAGGGCTGCGGTCGGAAGGGATCGCCTTCGCGCTGGATGATTTCGGCTCGGGCTTCTCATCCTTCCTGTATCTGAAGTATCTGACGGTCGATTATGTGAAGATTGAGGGGTCTTTCGTCCGGCATCTGGCAACCGACCCGCGCGACCGGATCATGGTTGAACATATCCACGCCATGGCGCGGGAATTTGGCCTGAAGACGGTGGCTGAATTTGTCGAGGATGAAGCCAGCGCCGAGATCATCCGTGAGATCGGTGTTGATTTCGGGCAGGGCTATCATCTCGGTCATCCGGTGCCGGAGGTTACGCCTGCACACACGGCCTGAGCCGGGGGATATGGCTGCTGTTTCCCCCGGTTTTGCAACCGGACCTCTTTTTTCTCCCCCGGAGCGGCGGCTCCGGGGGATTTTCATTACCCGGCTGGGATGGGCCCGGCTGGGATGGGCCGGACAGGGGGGGGGGCTGACTGGCGCGGTGTGGAGTCGGGGCGGGATCTACCATAATTAGAATTTATGAATGGCTCTGATGGCATATCATCGGCCACATCATTCGAAAGACGTAAGAATTTAAATTGGATTCTTTCTAGTTTAAGGGCGCAAGGGCAGGCGCGGGGCGCAGAAGTATGAATTATGCTCTCATCTTGCACTGCAAAATGAGAATTATATTGCGTGAGCTTGCTCTATTGGGGAATTCTAAACCAAGCGCCGATTATATGTCGTGCGAGATACGTCTGGTGAGAAGACGCGAGGGGGTACGCCTTTTTCTCAGACCGGCAAGGAGGGATGGCCTTGAAAGGCATGTTGAAAGCGGTTCGTACCAACGCAGGGAATAACGGGGTCGGATCAGGTGTTGGGGGGGGCTTTCTCGGCTCTCTCCGGATTAAGTACAAGATCTTCCTCGGCTTCGTGACACTGCTGCTGCTGGTGGCAATGCTGGCTGCCATCGCGGTGTCATCGTCCCGCACCACCCGCACGGCGGTAATGACCTATGAGACGGCCGCCACCGAGGCCGCTGCGGTGCAGAAGCTGAAAAATGACTTTCTGGCCATGCGTCTGAGCATCCGCGACTTTGTGGTCAGTGGCCGCGATGCCGACGCCGCCGATGCCCGTAAGCGCTTCATCGAAATCAACGATGCGGTTGATGCCCTGAAGGGGCACGCCGCGCCGGAGAAGGTGAAGGCACTGGAAGAGATCCAGACCGATCTGCAGACCTATATGCGCTATTTCGGCGATGTGGTCCGTCACCAGACCCAGTTGCAGGCCACCACCACCCTGACCTTTGATCCTGCCGGACAGAACATGGTGGAAAACCTGAGCGTCCTGCAGACGGAACTGGAGACCGCCAATCAGTACGAGGCGATTTCTTACGTCCGTGCCGCTACCGACAAGGCGTTGCAGTCGCGTCTGTACGGCACCATGTACCTTGGCCGCTTCAAGCGGGAGCTGGCGGACCGGACCAATACCCTGCTGAAGGATATGGAAACGCCGATGGATCTGATCGGCTATGCCATCCCGAAAGACTCCTCATCCCGGGTGTTTTACGAGGATGCCAAATCCCATTACAACGAATTCCGCGAGGCGTTCACCGAAGCCTCCACCCGGCTGGTCACCCTGCGGACTCTGCTGGATGGCCCGATGAAGATCCTGTCAGACAAGCTCGACACCCTGTTTGACGATATCGTTCAGGAATCCGTGGCGGAGCAGGATGGCATTCAGGAATCCATGGGCAAGACCATGACCGCCACCGAAACCACCCTGATCGCTGCGGCCCTCGTCGGGCTGGGGCTGGGTGTGGTGCTGGCGGTGGTGCTGGGCAACGGCCTGTCGCGCCCGATCGGCCGGATGACCACGGCCATGCAGGAACTGGCACGCGGTAATCTGTCGGTCGCCATCCCGGCCATGGGGCGGCGCGATGAAATCGGTGAGATGGCCGGGGCGATGGCCGTGTTTAAGGAAAACGCCCTGCGGGCGCGGGAGCTGGAGGAAGAACAGCAGAAAGCCGCGATCCGCACCGAAGAAGAGCGCCGCGAGCTGATGCAGACGATGGCGAATGACTTCCAGGACAGTGTCGGTCACATCATTGATGCGGTCAGTGCTTCGGCAACCCAGCTGAAGGAAACCGCGCAGATGATGAGCGGCAGCGCCACCGATGCGGCTGACCGGGCCTCGGCGGTTGCCAACGCGTCGGAAGAAGCCACCACCAATGTGCAGACGGTGGCGGCAGCGGCGGAAGAACTGGGGGGCTCAATCTCTGAGATTGCCCGTCAGGTCACCCATTCCTCGCAGATTCCCCATCAGGCGGTGCAGCAGGCGCAGCGCACCGACGAAATGGTGCAGGGTCTTGCCACCTCTGCCCAGAAGATCGGTGAAGTGGTGGCGATGATCACCGACATTGCCAATCAGACCAACCTGCTGGCCCTGAACGCCACGATTGAGGCTGCCCGGGCCGGGGACGCCGGTAAGGGCTTTGCCGTGGTTGCCAATGAGGTGAAGAGTCTGGCGACCCAGACCGGCCGCGCGACGGAGGAGATTTCTTCGCAGATCGGCGGTATCCAGACTGCCACCGGCGAAGCGGTGTCCGCCATTCAGGCGATCAGCGGCATCATTGCCCAGATTGATGAAATCAGCAGCGCGATTGCCAGTGCGGTGGAAGAGCAGGGCGCGGCAACGCGTGAAATTACCAACAATGTCCACCGGGCTGCCGATGGAACGCAGGGCGTGGCTGAGCATATTCAGGGCGTTACCCGGGCTGCCCAGCAGACCGGCGATGCCTCTGCCTCGGTGCTGACGGCTGCGGGAGAACTGTCCAGTCAGGCGGAAATGCTGTCGGAAAAGATGAGCAGCTTCCTTGCCCAGATCCGGGCCGGTTAATCCCGCTCGACCACTGTTTCATACGATATTGCGGTACAAGACAGAACACCCGCCGGGGCATTCCGGCGGGTGTTTTCTCATATCAGCTCCGTTGCGATCCGCGAGGGGGGGGCTCATCCCGGTGTCAGGGCGTAGCCGACACCGCGCACGGTGATGATCGGGGCCTCTTCGGTGTCGCTGCGCATTTTACGGCGCAGGCGGGCAATCAGGGTGTCAACGGTGTGGCTGCTGACGCTGCGCGGGTCGCGGTTGCTGATCACATCCAGCAGAAAATCCCGGCTGACCGCCTGAGGGCGCTGGGCGGCCATAGCGGCAAGGATGTTGAATTCCCCGGAGGTCAGTTCCAGCATCTGGCCATTGGGGCGGAACAGTTCCCGCCGGACGGTGTCGAGGATCCACCCATCGAAGGTTACCACGGTGTCGGCGGTGGCGGTCCGGCGCAGCACGCTGTTGATGCGGGCCAGCAGAGCGCGCAGGTTGACCGGCTTGGTCACATAATCGTCCCCCCCGGCATCCAGTCCGGCGATGACATCGTCGTCGGCACTGCGGCTGGTCAGGAAGATCAGGCGGCAGGTGTCGGCCAGCCGCAGCGAGCGGGCCAGTTCGATGCCGTCCGCATCGGGCAGGTTGACATCCAGCACGATCAGCGCCGGGGCCTGCCGCAGCAGGGCATCGCGCATTTCTGCGGCGGAACGGGCGCGCAGGCAGGTAAATCCCTGATTTTCCAGATATCCGGCGACAAGCTCCAGACTTTCGGGGGAATCTTCGACAACAAGGATGGTGGTCACGGTCCGGCGGCCTTTCGGCTGTGGGGGGGAACGGTGGCGGTGGCGGTGGCATCGGCCCCGGTCAGGCTGGCCTCCACATCGGTGATCAGGGTGGCAATGGTTTCCTGCAGTGTCTGACGGCAGCGGATTAACCGCAGGGCAGTCCCGGTTTCGCTGTCGTCCGGCGGGGCCGACAGCTCCTGCATCACGGCATCCGCACGGGCGGCAGCGGCCCGGAAGCGCATGTTTCCGGCGCTGCCCTTCAGGCGGTGGGCAATCTGGTGCAGGGTGTCCCGGTCGTGGCCGGGCGGGGCCAGATGGTCGGCCAGGTCGCGCAGGCCGTCCAGCATCAGGTGGCGCAGCCGCCGCACCTGATCGGGGCCCATCAGGGCATCAAGGGGTTCATCCGTGTCAGGGCTGCTCTGTGATAGTGGCAGCAACGGCATGGCGGCATCCGGCAGGGTCCCGGCGGGCAGGACCTGATGCGCCCCGGCGGTGATCAGCAGATCGTCCAGCCCGGGGGCGGTCCCTGCCTGCCCGCTGCCGGGATCAGCGGGGACGACAATGATTTCCGCTGGCAGGGCGTGGCTGTTGTTGACCGCCGCCGCATGGCGCAGGAACGGGGCAACGGCGGCGGGGTCAGCGTCAGGGACCAGCAACAGGGCGTCAAAGGCCCGGGCTGCCAGCATCGACAGTGCCGCCTGATCGTTGCGGCAGGGAAAGACCCGGTGGCCATGACGCCGCAGGGCATCCGTCCAGTCCTGCACCGCATCCCCGGCCCGCAGCAGGATGTCAAGGCTGCGCGGCGGTGTTTCCGCCGCCGCTGCCGGGGTGGCGGCACTGACCTGCCGCAGGACCGCCAGCAGATGTGCGGGGGCAAACGGCTTGGTGACGTGGGCGACCATGCCCGCCTCGTGACAGCGGCGGATATCGTTCTGCATGGCATTGGCGGTCAGGGCCACCACCGGCACCTGCCCGAACGGGGCGGGCAGGGCACGGATACGGCGGGTGGCCTCCGGGCCGTCGATGCCGGGCATCTGCATATCCATCAGAATCACGTCGTAGTGGCGTTCCGCCGCCAGCGCCACGGCTTCCGCCCCGCCTGCAACCACATCGGTCCGGTGTCCGGCCCGGCGCAGCACCTCGACCGTCACCTGCTGATTGACCGGATCATCCTCGACCACCAGCAGGGACAGGGCCGGGGCCGCGGGGGCGGCCTCCTCCACCGGGGCCGGAGGGTCCGGCGTTGCCGCCGGGCGGACCGGTAGGGTCAGGGTAAAGCGGCTGCCTGCATCGGGGGCGCTGCTGACGGCAATGGTACCGCCCATCTGTTCCGCCAGCCTGCGGCAGATCGCCAGCCCCAGACCGGCCCCGCCGAAGCGGCGGCTGATTGAGGCGTCGGCCTGACTGAAGGCCTGAAAAATACGGTCCTGCTGGTCGGGGGGGATGCCGATGCCGGTATCGGCGACGGTCAGGATCAGCCGTGCCGGGGCACTGTCTGCCGCTGGGTCTGTCGCTGGGGCTGTCGCTGGGTCTGCCGCTGGGGGGGCAACCTGCACCCGCACGCGGACCCCGCCGGTCAGGGTAAACTTGACAGCATTGCCGAGCAGATTGAACAGAATCTGCCGCAGCCGCACCACATCCCCCTCCACCCACTCCGGGGTGTCGGGGGCGATGTCGATGGTCAGGCTCAGACCTTTATCGCGGGCGCGCGGTTCCATCAGCTCGGCGACGGCCTGCACGGTGCGGTGCAGGGGCAGGGGGGCGATGGCGGTCTGTTCCTGCCCGTTATCAAGCCGGGAATAGTCCAGCGCGTCATCCAGCACGGTCAGCAGCCCTTCGGCTGACTGACAGGCGGTTTCCAGCCGCTGGCGGTCGGCGGCGGGCAGCGGGGAATCCAGAACCAGCCGGATCATCCCCAGCACACCGTTCATCGGGGTGCGGACCTCGTGGCTCATCACCGCCAGAAACTCGGCCTTGGCGCGGGCCCCGGCCTCGGCGGCCTCCTTGGCTTCCTTTAAAATCTGGTTGGTACGGCGTTCCCGCTCGATCTGTAGGTATTCTTCCCGTTGCAGGCGGTTGAACTGACCGCGTGTGACCCACCCGGCGACAAAGGCGGCGGTGATCATCATGCCGATCACCGCCAGATCCGACGGGCTTTCGGGGTCGGGGCGCAGCACCCCCCAGAACAGCAGGCTGATCAGCGGCCCATAGGCCGCCACTGACGCCGCCGCCCGGAAGCTGCCGGGCAGGCAGATGAACAGGGCGATCGACATCAGCGGCAACAGGATGCCGCCATGCCGGTCCAGCGCCGGATGATTGAAGATCAGGGCATTCAGGGTCAGGAACAGGTATTGCTGGGCATAGGTGGTCCACACAATCGCCCGGCTGCTGCGGGCCCGGCTCAGGGCCAGCAGGGCGGCCAGCCCGATCAGGGCGATCAGGATCCGGTCGGCGACGAAAAACAGCAGCCGGTCGCCGGACAGCAGCAGCAGGTCAAACGGCAGAAACCCCAGCGAGGTCAGGGTGGTGGCAGCCACGCACAGTTTGGCCGTGCCCAGCGCCCGGGGCACTGAGACGGTCAGAAAAATCCTCTCCCGGCTCCGGTTTCTGAATTCACCGGTCCAGGCGATGATGCTGCGGTGTCCGGAGAACATCAGGCCCCGTCCCTTTCCCCATAGTGTGGCCGTCGCCCCGTGCGGTGCGGCCTGCCGCTCTCTTCTGCCCCCAGAAGAGACCCACAAAACAGCGGGGATCCCCCGGCGGAACAAAATCCGCCGGGGGATCCCCGGGCCAGAGCATGGTACAGGGGATCTGCCGTCAGGGGAAGTCAACTGAGGGGCGCAGACTCCTGCAGGATGATCAACGCCCGGCGAGGTTTTGGGCTGCTGTTTTGGTATAAGGGGTGCATATTGGATACAGAACCTGCGCTTATCCCCAGGGGCGGGTAGGGTAGGGGTGGGGAAAGTGTAGGTCCATTTCGTGCAGAACCCACCCACAGGTAATATTCTGTCGAATTTTTTGGGGGAAATCGGAATTTCCTGTCGTTGAGGGCTTCACAACGGCCCCCCGTTACAGGCATGGTTAGGCCCATATTGCTGCAACTCCAACACAATTGGAACAGGCACAAGGGATACGCCCAAATGAAGATCGCCATACCGAAGGAGCGCCGCGCCGGAGAACTGCGCGTGGCCGCATCCCCGGAGACGGTGAAGAAGCTGATCGGCCTCGGTTACACTGTTGTGATCGAAGCCGGTGCGGGGGAGGGATCATCCTTCCCCGATGCCCAGTTCACCGAAGCCGGAGCCACCGTCGCCGCGGATGCCGCAGCGCTGTCTGACGCCGATATCATCCTGAAGGTCCGCCGTCCGCTGACCGCAGAGGAAGGCACCGATGAAACCGCCTCGTATAAAGAAGGCGCGGTGCTGTTCTGCCAGCTGGATGCCCTGACCCAGCCCGCCGTGGTCGACGCGCTGAAGGCCCGTAAGGTGACCTCCTTCGCGATGGAGCTGATGCCCCGCATCACCCGGGCCCAGTCGATGGATATCCTGTCATCGCAGAATAACCTTGCCGGATACCGTGCTGTCATTGATGGGGCGGCGGAATTCGGGCGGGCGTTTCCGATGATGATGACGGCGGCGGGTACCGTTGCCCCGGCCCGTGTGCTGGTGTTCGGTGCCGGTGTCGCCGGTCTTCAGGCCGTTGCCACCGCCAAGCGCCTTGGCGCGGTGGTGCATGCCACCGACGTGCGCCCGGCCACCAAGGAACAGGTGGAATCCCTGGGCGGCAAGTTTGTCGTCGTTGACGAAGCCATGGAAAAAGAGGCGGAAACCGCCGGTGGCTACGCCAAGGAAATGCCGGCGGAATACTTCGTCAAGCAGAAGCAGGTGGTCGGTGAGTTTCTGAAAAAGGCGGACATCGCCATCACCACCGCACTGATTCCGGGCCGGAAGGCCCCGACCCTGATCACCGAAGAGCAGGTGAAGACGATGAAGCCGGGCTCGGTGATCATCGATCTGGCCGCCGAGCAGGGCGGTAACTGCGAATGCACGGTGCCGGGTGAGGTGGTGATCCGCCACGGGGTCAAGATCGTCGGCCATACCAATGTCGCCAGCCGTCTGCCCGGTGATTCCTCCGCCCTGTTCGCCCGCAACCTGTTCAACTTCGTCCAGCTTCTGACCGACAAGGGGGAAAAGACCCTGAAGATCAACTGGGAGGATGATCTGGTGAAGGGCACCTGCGTCACCCGCGACGGCGCGGTGGTGCATCCGGCGCTGGCGGCCGCGCCCGCCGCCGCAGGCTGACAGGGAGGACAGGGATAATGGATCAATCTGTTCAGGCCATTCAGGAAGCCGCCAAGGTGGTGGCCCAGCAGGCCAGCGAACTGGCGATGAAGGCACAGGTTCTGGCGGCGCAGGCCGCCGCCACCTCGGCGCAGGCCGGGGCCGCCCATGGCGGGAATGAGTTCTGGTATCTGTTCACCATCTTCATTCTGGCGTGTTTCGTCGGGTTCTATGTGGTGTGGTCGGTCACTCCGGCCCTGCACTCGCCGCTGATGGGCGTGACCAACGCCATCAGCTCGGTGATCATCGTCGGCGCCCTGATCGCGACCGGCCCGGTTGATTTCACCGGCTCGAAGATTCTCGGCTTCTTTGCCGTGCTTCTGGCTGCGGTGAACATCTTCGGCGGCTTTATCGTGACGCAGCGGATGCTCCAGATGTTCAAGAAAAAGGGCAAGTAAGGGGAGCCGCATCAGATGAGCGCCACGGATTTCACCATGGCGGCGTATATCATCGCCGCCGTCTGCTTCATCCTCGCCCTGCGCGGACTGTCGCACCCTGAAAGCGCCCGCAAGGGCAACATGCTCGGCATGATCGGCATGGGTCTGGCCATTGTCACCACCCTGGTGTCGCCGGTGGTCCAGAGCTATATGCTGATTATCGTCGCCATCGTCATCGGTGGGGCCATCGGCACCGTCGTCGCCCTGCGGGTGCAGATGACGGCGCTGCCGCAGCTGGTCGCCGCCTTCCACTCGCTGGTCGGTATGGCCGCCGTGCTGGTGGCTTCTGCTGCCCTGTTCGCGCCGGAAAGCTATGGCATCGGCACCGTCGGCCACATCAAGGCCGGGTCGCTGGTGGAAATGAGTCTGGGTGTTGCCGTCGGGGCAATCACCTTCTCCGGCTCGGTCATCGCCTTCGGCAAACTGCAGGGCCTGATCTCGGGCAAACCGCTGCAGTTTCCGATGCAGCATCCGCTGAATGCGGTGCTGGGCATCCTGCTGGTTGTCCTGATCATCTGGTTTGTCAGCACTGAAAGCTATTTTGCCTTCACCCTGCTGGTGATTCTGGCTTTTGCCCTCGGCTTCCTGCTGATCCTGCCGATCGGCGGGGCGGATATGCCGGTGGTGATTTCGATGCTCAACTCCTACTCCGGCTGGGCAGCCTGCGGCATCGGCTTTACGCTGGGCAACTCGCTGCTGATCGTGGCCGGGGCACTGGTCGGGGCCTCAGGGGCGATCCTGTCCTACATTATGTGTAAGGGCATGAACCGCTCGATCTTCAACGTCATCCTCGGCGGCTTCGGCGGCGACAGCGCGGTGGCCTCTGCCGGTGGTCCGGGCGGCGACCGTGCGGTCAAGGCCGGGTCGGCGGAAGATGCGGCCTTTATCATGAAGAACGCCTCTAAGGTCATCATCGTGCCGGGCTATGGCATGGCGGTGGCGCAGGCCCAGCATTCCCTGCGGGAAATGGCGGATCTGCTGAAGGCGGAAGGCGTTGACGTCAAGTATGCCATCCATCCGGTGGCAGGCCGTATGCCGGGCCACATGAACGTGCTGCTGGCCGAAGCCAACGTGCCGTATGATGAGGTATTCGAGCTGGAAGAGATCAACAACGACTTCCAGACCGCCGATGTCGCCTATGTCATCGGGGCCAACGACGTGACCAACCCGGCGGCGAAGACCGATCCGGCCAGCCCGATCTACGGGATGCCGATCCTTGATGTCGAAAAAGCCAAGACCGTGCTGTTCATCAAGCGGTCGATGGCCTCGGGGTATGCCGGGGTGGAGAACGAGCTGTTCTTCCGCGACAACACCATGATGCTGTTCGGCGATGCCAAGAAGATGACCGAAGAGATTGTTCAGTCGCTCGGCTGAGCGGGTCTTCAGGCCTGAGATCTGCACACCCCTCTCCCGGGATACCGGGGGAGGGGTTTGTTTTGTCAGACTGCAATAAATCTGAAAAAACGATCAAAAATATCGGAACTATCGTCTGGAATGACAGGCGCAATCCGCTATGGTGACTGCACCGCGCTGAAGCGCACCCCGCAGACCCGCACATCAGAGAGGGCACCGACGATGAAGGTCGAGATCTACACCAAAGAAACCTGCATGTTCTGCCACAAGGCGAAGGCCTGGTTTGCCGAACACAACATCCCTTACGAAGAAAAGGATGTCGGGACCACCGCCGCTTTCTCCGCCATGCAGGAGCGGGTGCCGGGGGCAAAGACCGTGCCGCAGATCCTGATCGACGGTCACGTTATCGGCGGCTGGGATAATCTGTCGGCCTACGCCGAGCCGATCCTGAAAAAGCTGCGCACCGCCTATCCGGCGTAACCCTGTTACAGACTGCTGACCGTTATCCGCAGAAGCCTGCCGTCTCACCACGGCAGGCTTCTGTTGTTTTGGGGCAGTCTCTTCCCGACATCATCTGTTTGCATGCGAAAAGGGCCCTGTTTTCGGCGGAAACAGTTGTGCCGTTTCTTATGAGGGATACCCTGTTTGAGGGGAGCATCGTTGCCCCTTGGCCGTCCCCGTAACAGTGGAGAATTTTAATCGTTTAATGCGATTAAAAGTATCGGAAGTATCGTCTTTATAATTTAAGTCAGGCTGGTAAGGTTTTTGAACAGGGCGATGGATGCCGATGCCCCCCCGCCGCCCTCCGGCATACGCCGCTTCCCGGAATTCAGCTTCCCGGTATCCCGACAATTTCAGCCATGATCGGAGTCTCGATATGGACACCACTTCTTCCGGTAAATGCCCGGTTCTGCATGGGGGCAATACCGCTTCCGGCTCCTCCCCGACCCACTGGTGGCCGAAGACCCTTAACCTCGATATTCTGCACCAGCATGACAGCAAGACCAATCCGCTGCCCGGCGTCAGCTACCGCGAGGCGCTGAAGTCGCTGGATGTCGAGGCCCTGAAACGGGACCTTAAGGCGCTGATGACCGACAGTCAGGACTGGTGGCCTGCCGACTGGGGCCACTACGGCGGTCTGATGATCCGCATGGCATGGCATGCGGCGGGCACCTACCGCAGCGCTGACGGGCGGGGTGGTGCCGCCACCGGCAACCAGCGCTTCGCCCCGCTGAATTCGTGGCCGGATAACGGCAATCTTGATAAGGCCCGCCGCCTGCTGTGGCCGATCAAGAAGAAATACGGCAACAAGATCAGCTGGGCTGACCTGATCGTGCTGGCCGGGACCATGGCGTATGAGTCGATGGGCCTGAAAAGCTTCGGCTTCGGCTTTGGCCGCGAGGATATCTGGCACCCGGAAAAAGACATCTACTGGGGCAATGAAAAAGACTGGATGGGCGCCGACCGTTACGGCGACGACAGCCGGGAAAGCCTTGAAAACCCGCTGGCCGCCGTACAGATGGGCCTGATCTACGTCAACCCGGAAGGGGTGGGCGGCAAGCCCGACCCGCTGCGGACCGCGCAGGACGTGCGGGAAACTTTCGCCCGCATGAGCATGAATGATGAAGAGACCGTCGCCCTGACGGCGGGCGGCCACACCGTCGGCAAGGCACATGGCAACGGCGATGCGGCGAAGCTCGGCCCGGCCCCGGAAGGGGGCGAGATTGAGGATCAGGGCTTCGGCTGGCTGAACAGGTCAGGCCGTGGCATCGGCCGCGACACCGTCACCAGCGGGATTGAAGGGGCGTGGACCACCCACCCGACGCAGTGGGACAACGGCTATTTCGACATGCTGTTCGGCTATGACTGGTGGTTGCAGAAATCCCCGGCCGGGGCGTGGCAGTGGGAGCCGATCGACATCAAGGAAGAAGACATGCCGGTTGATGTCGAGGATCCGACCATCCGCCGCAAGCCGATCATGACCGATGCCGATATGGCGATGCGGTTTGACCCGGAATACCGCAAGATTGCCGAGCGGTTCCACAAAGATCCGGCTTATTTCTCCGAGGTGTTCGCCCGGGCGTGGTTCAAGCTGACCCACCGCGACATGGGGCCGAAGGTCCGCTATGTCGGGCCGGATGTTCCGGCGGAAGATCTGCTGTGGCAGGATCCGGTTCCGGCGGGCCGTACCGATTATGATGTCGGTGCCGTTAAGGCGGCGATTGCGGCCACTGGCCTGAGCGTCAGCGATCTGGTCACCACCGCATGGGACAGTGCCCGTACCTTCCGGGGGTCAGACATGCGCGGCGGGGCCAACGGTGCCCGCATCCGCCTTGCCCCGCAGAAAGACTGGGCCGGGAACGAGCCGGACCGTCTGGCCCGGGTGCTGGCGGTGCTGGAGCCGATTGCCGCCGCCCACGGTGCCAGTGTGGCCGATGTGATCGTGCTGGCCGGTAATGTCGGGGTGGAGCAGGCGGCGAAAGCAGCCGGTATCACGGTCACCGTTCCCTTCCTGCCCGGCCGGGGGGATGCGACGGCAGAGATGACCGATGCCGCGTCCTTCGCGGTGCTGGAGCCGGTGCACGACGGCTTCCGGAACTGGCAGAAGGCTCATTACACCCCGGCCCCGGAAGAGCTGTTGCTCGACCGTGCCCAGCTGATGGGTCTGACCGCACCGGAAATGACGGTGCTGGTCGGCGGGATGCGGGTGATCGGCACCAACCACGGCGGCAGCCGTCACGGGGTCTTCACCGACCGCGTCGGGGCGCTGACCACCGATTTCTTCACCACGCTGACCGACATGGCCTATACGTGGGTGCCCACCGGCCGCAACAGCTATGACATCCGGGACCGGAAGAGCGGTGAAACCCGCTACACCGCCACCCGTGTTGATCTGGTGTTCGGCTCCAACTCGATCCTGCGTGCCTATGCCGAGGTTTACGCACAGGACGATGCCCGCGAAATGTTCGTGGCCGACTTTGTCGCGGCCTGGACCAAGGTGATGAACGCAGACCGCTTCGATCTGGTCTGAGTGGCCTGAAACCAGAAAAGCCCCGGGGCGCAGGCTCCGGGGCTTTCTCTGTCAGAGGGGGGGAAGACGGAGGGGCGGGCCGCTTGACCGTCTGCCTTCCTTCGATGGTCCGTTACAGCGCCAGCACCGGGCCGAAAGCCTGAACGGCGGCGGCGGCCCCCTGCGGGTGGGCCCAGACGCCCGACGAGACGGCGATGAAGTCCGCCCCGGCTTCGACCAGCGGGCGGGCGTTTTCGGCGGTGATGCCGCCGATGGCAACGCAGGGGGTGGTCATCATCGACTGCCACCATTCCAGCAGATCAGGTTCGGCGTGGAACTTGGCCTCTTTGGTGGTGGTCGGGAAAAAGGCACCGAAAGCGACGTAATCAGCCCCGCTTTCAGCGGCGATCATCGCCAGATGGCGGCTGTCATGGCAGGTGACGCCGACAATGGCATCCGGGCCCATGATGGCGCGGGCCTGTTTGTACGGGGTATCTTCCTGCCCGACATGCACGCCGTCGCAGCCGGTTTCTTTCGCCAGCTCCGGATTGTCATTCAGGATCACGGCAACGCCGCGTTCCTGCCCGACCGGGCGCAGCACGTCAACGGCGCGGCGTACGGTATCGTCATCCACGTCTTTCAGGCGGATTTGCAGGGCGGCAACATCCCCGGCATCCAGTGCGGCGGCGAGGGTGGCGGCAAAGGCTTCCACATCCGGCAGGACAGGCGGGGTAATCAGATACAGGCGGCAGTCCCGGGGATCGGAAGCGGGCTCGGAAGAACGGGATTTAGCCATCGGGCGGGGTCCAATACAGACAGAATGAGGCAGGCGACAGACATGGCAGGGCAGGCAGAAATGCCGGTGCTGCCCCCTTCATAGCCCGCTCTGCCCGCCGCTTCAATTCCCGATCATGCGAAACTGTCAGCCGGGCCATCTTCTGCCCGCAGCAGGACTGTCCCGCTTTGGGTGGCAATCGCCTGCATCCGGGCCCACGCCGGGGCGGGAACGGTGCCCGACAGTGCAACGGCGGTCTGCCCGTCCGCCCAGGCGGCAAGTGCCAGACCGGGGGCGTCGCCGCAATCCAGCACGCAGGTCCAGACCGGGGGGGCGGGCAGGGCTGCGGCAACATGGCTGACCGCCAGCCGCAGCCAGCGCGGCCCCAGCCAGCAGGCGGCGCCGGGGGCGCTCCACAGTTCTGCCGGGCGCGCCTGATCCGCCGCGCGCAGAAGGGCGGTGCGGATCTCGTCGTGGGTGCTGACCCGCAGACGCAGGGGATCAGAAAAGCCGGACACGGCAGGGGGCTCCGCCAAAGGCGTTGACCGGGGCAGGGCAACGGGCCTATGCTTATACAATCTTTTAATGTCACACGATAGTGTGCTGAAACCGCTTAGAAAGGGCGCGCTGAGCGTTTTAGAAAGAGCGTGCCGAACATTTTAGAAAGAGTGTGCTGAAACCACTTGAAAAAGAGCATTAAAAGCCCTGTGGGGCACAAAGGGGGTCCGCATCGCCGGGCTTCATACTTCTTTAAGTCCCGCTGGGGCAGAGTAAGCTCGGGTGCCCCCGGTGTGCGCCTGTGCCCGGTTTGCGCCGGTGGCGATATCAGCACTGTCGCCGCTGTCACCGGGAAACAGCGCAGCTGACAGAGCCGGGAAGAGCACATCTGACAGAGAATGAGATTTTGGAAGAGGCTGCCATGGATACGCCTTCGATTTCGCCGCGCCGGATTGATCTGGCCCTGTCCCGTCTGGGCGATGCCGTTGACCTGCTGGAGCAGGCCGGACAGGCGGCCCTTGACCGGATGGCGGAGTCCGGGCATGACAGCGGTAATCTGGCCGCCCTGACGGCGGAACTGTCGGCCGTGCGGTCGGATTACCAGTCCCTGAAGCTGACCGGTCAGCAGGCTTCCGGGCGTATTGATGCTGCCATTGGCCGCCTGCGGGCGGTGCTGGAGATGTGAGCGGGATGGCTCAGGTTACACTGACAATCAATGGACGGTCCTACAGCATCGGGTGCGAGGACGGGCAGGAACAGCAGCTTCAGGCGCTGGGCCATGACCTTGACCGCCGGGCGCGGTCGCTGTCTGAGGCCACCGGCGCGGTGTCGGAAGGGCTGATCCTTGTGCTCGCCAGCCTGACGCTGGCGGATGAGCTGGGCGATGCCCGCCGCACCCGTGACAAGGCGCAGGAAACCCTGAACGCCCTGTCGCACGAAGCCGAGCTGATGGTCGAGGAAAAAATCGCCGAGGCTCAGGCCGAGGCGGAAGCCGCCATCGCTGCGGTGCGGGAAGAGGCGCAGGCCACCATCTCCGCGATCCGTGAAGAGACCGAGTCTTCGATGGCTGAGCTTCAGGCGGAGCTGGACGCCCTGCGCGCCCAGACGCAGGAGCAGGTGATGGAGGTACGCGCCCGCGCCGACCGGCAGATTGCCGAGGCACAGGCTGAGGCGGCCCGTCTGGGGGAAGGCAGCAAGGCTGAGCTGTCGCGTCTGGAGGGAGAGGGGACCGCGCTGAAGAAGCAGCTCGCCGATGCCAAACAGGCGCTGGAAGCGGCCCGCTCGCATCTGGAACAGCGCCGGAATGAGCATCAGACCCTGCGTCAGGCCGAGGACGATATCGCGTCCGCGCTGGAAAGAATGGCCGCGCGCATTGAAACAGTTGCAAGAAGCCTCGCAACGTCTTAAGTAAAGGGTGCGAGGCTGCCCGGTGCGTGAGGTGCACTACTCCCGGGGGCTATAATATTCAAACGAGGGAGCTGTCCCTGTAGGGGCTCTGGCCTTTATACACGGCGCCCACTTTGTGCTCGCGGCCTTAGTGGAGGGTCTGCGGACCAACGGCCTACGGTGGCTTCGCACTGCTTCCTGCTCTTGCGGGAGACCGGATCTGATGCCGGATCTTGCGGAAAAAGAAGAGAAACACAAAACCGGTAATCGCGTTCATTCTGCGGTTGCCGGTTTTGTGTTTTTAAGAGATGTCTTCAGAGGGTGCCAGATGCCGTATTCAGGCGGTGGGGCCCGTCTGGGGCCGGGCAGGACGCCCGCCGGAAAACCGGAGAATCCGAACGACGATGACTGAGCTGAAAGATGCCCTGCGGCGGGCAATGCGCCCGCAGCGCCGTGCTTTTGCCGCTGCGGCCCCGGCTGCCGGACGGCTTCTGGCGGCGCTGGCGGTATCGCACCCCACTTTATGGGGGCAGTTGACGGCCCCGGGGGCGATGGTCGCCGGATATTACCCCCTGCCGGGCGAAATGGATGTGTTGCCGCTGCTGACGGCTCTGGCCGGGGTGGGCGTTGTCACCGCACTGCCGGAGGTGACCGGGCGGGGCCAGCCGCTGCGGTTCCGCCGGTGGTCGCCGGGGGATGCGCTGACCGAAGGGCTGTTCAAGACCCTGCATCCGTCGGCAGACGCGGCGGAAGTGATCCCGACAGCGGTGGTGGTGCCGTTGCTGGCCTTTGACCGGGCGGGGTACCGGCTGGGCTATGGCGGTGGGTACTATGACCGCACACTGGCGGCCCTGCGCGCTGCCGGGCAGGGCCCGGTGACGGTGGGGGCGGCTTTTGCCGGTCAGGCGCTTGCCGAAGTGCCGCGAGAGGGTCATGATGAACCCTTGGACTGGGTTGTGACGGAAAACGCGGTGCTGTCCTGCCGGACGACCTGACCGACGGGTCTGGCCGGGCGGGCACCGCTGAACAGGATTATTGGTATGCGCTTGATGTATCTGGGGGATGTGGTCGGCCGGTCCGGCCGCGATGCGGTGGTGCGTGAGGTGCCCCGTCTGCGCCGTGATCTGAAGCTGGATTTTGTCGCCGTCTGCGGTGAAAACGCGGCCCACGGTTTTGGCCTGACTGCCACCATCGCGCAGGAGTTTTACGACGCCGGGGTCGATGTGGTGACGCTGGGCAACCATGCGTGGGACCAGCGCGAGATGCTGGCTTATATCGACCGCGACCCGCGTATCGTCCGGCCGGCCAATTACCCGGATGGCACCCCGGGGCGCGGGGCGGCGCTGTATAGCCTGCCTGATGGCCGTAAGGTGCTGGTGGTGCAGGTGATGGGGCGGCTGTTCATGGATCCGCTGGATTGCCCCTTTGCCAGCGCGCAGGCGATTTTACAGAAGTATCCGCTGGGCGCGGCAGTGCAGGCGGTGATCGTCGATATCCACGCCGAGGCCACCAGCGAAAAAATGTCGATGGGCCATTTCTGCGATGGCCGGGCCTCTCTGGTGGCGGGCACCCATTCCCATGTGCCGACCGCTGACGCGCAGGTCCTGCCCGGGGGCACCGCCTACATCACCGATCTGGGGATGTGCGGCGACTACAACTCGGTGATCGGGATGAAGAAAGAAGCGGCGATGTCCCGCTTCATCCGCAAGATTCCGGGGGAACGGCTGTCCCCGGCGGAAGGCGAGGCGACGGTCTGCGGTGTGGTGGTGGAAACGGACCGCAGCGGCAAGGCGGTTTCTGTCCAGCCGATCCGCATTGCCGGGCGGCTCCAGCAGGCGGAGCCCGGGTTTCCGCCCTGATGGCGTTTTCCGATAGCGTTTTCCGCTGATGATGGCGGAAGGCGACCCTTTCAACCCCCGTTTTCTGTGATTTTTCACGGAAAGCGGGGGTTCTGCATTTGGCACGCCTTCTGCTAAGCACGCCTTCCATTAAAGACAGGCCGGGGCCGCAGCAGCGGCGCAGAGCGTGAAAGGATGCGGGAATGACAGGGTGGACGCGGTCAGTCATGGGGCTGGCAGTATCGGTGATGGTCGGGGCGACGGTGGCCGGAGCGGTGCTGATGACGGCCCCGGCGGAGCGGCAGGGGCAGGCGGCGGAGCGTCCGCCACAAGCCCCGCTGCCGGAAACCCTGCTCGCGGCACGGCGGCTGATGGTGGAGTGGCCGACGGAGGACGGCCTGCGCACCTTTCCCGTGGCGGTGTGGTATCCGGCGGCCCGTGGACCGGCCACGCAGATGGTGGGCGATGGCCCGCTGCTGACCGGGGTGGCAGTACAGAAGGATGCCGTCCCGCAGGCCCCGCTGGGGGCACGGCTGCCGCTGGTGCTGCTGTCGCATGGCAGCGGCGGCAACATGGCCAATCAGGCGTGGCTGGCACGCGATCTGGTCGAGGCTGGCTATGTGGTGGTATCGCTGACCCACCCCGGCAGCACCACCGGCGATTCCTCCGCCCGGAAGGCGATGGCCCTGTGGCAGCGCCCCGGCGATCTGTCAGCGGCGCTGGAGACTGTTCTGAGCGATCCGCAGATCGCACCGCTGGTTGATCCGGCGCGGATCGCCGCCATCGGTCATTCGCTGGGGGGCTATACGGTTCTGGCCGCGGGTGGGGCACGGCTTGACCGCGATGCTTACCGCGCCCTGTGTCAGCGGCACCCGCAGCAGGGGGATTGCGCCTATTTCCTGTCAGCGGGGCTCAGTTTTGACAGTCTTGACCGCCAGCGGCTGGAAGGATCGTACCGTGATCCGCGCATTAAGGCGGTGGTGGCGCTCTCCCCGGCCTTCGCGCAGGCCTTCTCCGCCGACAGTCTGGCGGCGTGGCCTGTGCCGCTGCTGGTTGTCGTCCTGACCGGGGACGAGCTTTTGCCCCACGCCGCCAATGCGGCGGCGCTGGCCGCACGGATTCCGGGGGCGAGACTGCTGGAACAGCCGGGCGGTCACTTCAGCGTGCTGCCGGAGTGTAAGCCCGGCGGGAAGGCCCTGCTGGCGCAGGAGCCGGACCCCTCTGACCGCTTCCTCTGTGATGATGCCGGGCAGGACCGGGCACAGGTGCATCAGCAGGTCAGTACGGCAGTGCGGGCCTTCCTGAAGGATACAGGGGTGTAATACTTCTGGATTTTGGATACAATCTTGCCGGTGCGCGGCGCCATGCTAGGATGGGGGTCAACCCACAGCGTAGTGTAAGGACATTATCGATGGCCCTTGGTGTCGGTGGCTCTGACCCGCAGACTGAACTTGCCGCCCTGTCTGACATGACCGGCGGCATCGCCCCGATCACGGCTGAGGAATACGCCGCCCGCATCGGTAAGGCGCAGGCGCTGATGCAGGCGCAGGGGCTGGATGCCGTGTATGTGCATGCGGGCAGCAGCCTGTATTACTTCACCGGCACCCGCTGGAACCCCAGCGAGAGGATGGTGGGGGCGCTGATCCCGGCCCGTGGCCCGCTGACCTATATCGCGCCGGCGTTTGAGGAAAATACCCTGCGCGATTACTGGGTGATCAGCGGAGAGATTGCGGTCTGGCAGGAACATGAAAACCCGGCGGCGCTGTGCGCCACCCTGCTGGCCGGGGCGGTGACGGTCGGGCTGGACGAAAGTACCCCGTTCTTCCTGTTCGACGCGCTGCGGCAGGCTGCCCCGGCGGTGACATGGGTGAATGCCAGACCGGTGACCGCCGGGTGCCGGATGCAGAAATCCACTGCCGAACTGGCGCTGATGCAGCGGGCGAAGGATATGACCCTGCGGGTGCATCAGGCAGCGGCGCGGATCCTCCGCCCCGGTATCACCACCCCCGAGGTGGCGGACTTCATCGACCGGGCCCACCGGGCTGTGGGGGCGGCTGGCTCCAGCTTCTGTATCGTGCTGTTCGGCGAAGCCACCGCCTATCCGCATGGGGTGAAAAACCCGCAGACCCTGCAGGATGGCGACATGGTGTTGATTGATACCGGCTGTAAGCTGCACGGCTACAACTCCGACATCACCCGCAGCTATGTCTACGGCACTCCGACGGCGGACCAGCGCCGGGTGTGGAACCATGAAAAGGAAGCACAGGCCCGCGCCTTTGCCGCCGCCGTCCCCGGCGCGCCATGCGGGTCGGTCGATGTGACCGCCCGCACCTATCTGGAGGAGCAGGGCTATGGGCCGGAGTATGCGGTGCCGGGTCTGCCGCACCGCACCGGCCACGGGATCGGGCTGGATATCCACGAATGGCCCTATCTGGTGCGTAACGATCAGACGCCGCTGGCACCGGGCATGTGCTTCTCCAACGAGCCGATGCTGTGCCTGTACGGTAAGTTCGGCGTGCGGCTGGAAGACCACTTTTATATGACTGAAGATGGCCCGCGCTGGTTCACCCAGCCCAGCCACAGCCTTGATGACCCGTTTGGCTACGGGGCCTGAGCCGGTCAGCATCGGGATCAGGGCATCCGGGGCGGCAGGGATGATCCTGCCGCCCTTTTTCATGGGCTGGGGCGGTGGTCAGATCAGGCTGCCGGGATCCGGGCAATCGCCTTGATCTCGAAATCAAAACCGGCCAGCCACGTCACGCCGACGGCAGTCCAGTTCGGCAGCGGATCGGTGGGGATGACGCTGTTACGTACCGCCATCACCGTTTCCAGCTGCGCCTGCGGGTCGGTGTGGAAGGTGGTGACATCGACCACATCGCGCAGGGTGCATCCGGCGGCGGCGAGAACGGCGGTCAGATTGGCGAAGGCCTGCTCCACCTGTCGGCGGAAATCCGGCTCCGGCGATCCGTCGGCACGGCTGCCGACCTGACCGGAGACAAACAGCAGGTCGCCGCTGCGGATGGCGGCGGAGTAACGGTGCCGCTGATACAGTTCATGGCGGTCAGCAGGAAAGACGGCTTCAGGTCTGGTCATCGGGGGATCCCTTTCTGACAGGGGGTGTGAGGCTGCCGGGGGATGTGAGGCTGACAGGGGATGTGAGGGCTTCACAGATCCGGGGCGTGTTGATATACGCGGCGTATGTCACCTATATCGTTACATACGGGGCGTATGTCAACTCGCATACGCACCGTATGTAAATTTTTGTGCCGGGAGAAAACCGCATGGCAACCCGACGGGCTGAGAAAATGGAAGAAACCCGGCAGCGCCTGTTGGCCGCCGCCCGTGTCGCCTTTGCCGAAAAGGGCTATGCCGCCGCGTCGATGGATGATCTGACGGCAGCGGTCGGCCTGACGCGGGGGGCGCTGTACCACCATTTCGGCGACAAGCGCGGCCTGCTGCTGGCGGTGGTGACAGAGATAGACGCTGCAATGGCGGCCCGCGCCCACGCCATCGGCCAGCAGTGCGGCACCCTGTGGGATGCCCTGCTGGCGGAAGGGGCAGCCTATATCGATATGGCCCGTGAGCCAGAGGTGCAGCGCATCGTGCTGCTTGATGGCCCGGCGGTGCTGGGCGACCCGTCGCAGTGGCCCAGCCAGAACAGTTGCCTGCAAACGACCACGCAGGTTCTGCGGCGTCTGATTGCCGATGGCACCGTCAGAGCGGTGGACCCCGAAGCCGCCGCCCGGCTGATCAATGGGGCAGCCCTGAATGCGGCGCTGTGGGTTGCCGCCAGCAACACCCCCGAAGAGGTGCTGCCCAAGGCGCAGGAGGCCTTCCGGGTACTTGCCAGCGGCCTGCTGGCGTAAGGTCTGTTTCCGGTCCTCTACACCGTCTGTCGGTCGGCCAGTGTCGGCAGCACCTGCCGGATGTGATCGCCAAGGGCCCGCACAGCCGGGCCGGGGCGGGGCTCGGCGTATTCCACCGCGATGCCGATGGTCGGCAACGGTGGCATTCCGGCGGTGACGATGTGCAGATCGGGCGGTACGGCGGTGCGGGTCAGAACAGCGATGGCATGGCCGGACCGGGCAATGGCAATCAGTCCGGCCAGACTGTTGCTGGCGAAGGCGACGCGGTAGCGGCGGTTCAGCGCATCCATCGCATCGCAGGCGGCGCGGTAATCCAGTGTGCTGGGGGCGGTCAGGGCCAGTGGCAGGCTGGCCGCCGCCAGCACGGCGGGCTCCGGCGCGTCAGCAACCCAGACGAAGCGTTCCGGGCGGATCACCTCCGGGTGAGCCGGATCAGGCAGCGAGACCAGCGCGATGTCGATCTGGCGGCGGTGCAGCAGGGGCCGCAGCTCCGGCGTCGGGGCGCAGACCATCCGCAGCTCCACCTCCGGGTTGCGGGCGCAGAAGCCTTTCAGCAGACCGGGCAGAAAGGTGATCGAATAGTCTTCCGGGCAACCAAGGCTGATCGCCCCTTTCAGGGTGGTGCCGCGCAGGTCGGCCAGCATCTCATCATGGCGGGCCAGCAGGGCGTCGGCGTGGTGCAGCAGGCGCTCTCCCGCCGTGGTCAGGCGGACCCCCGCCCCGGTGCGGTGCAGCAGAATATGCCCGGTCAGGTCTTCCAGCCGCCGCATCTGCATGCTCAGGGCGGACTGGGTCCGGCCAACCTGCACCGCAGCGGTGCTGAGGGAGCCGGTGCGGGCCACCACGGAAAAGCTGCGCAGCAGGGCAAGATCGGGCTCGGGCATTGGTATCAGTCCTTCTGATATCGGCTTGCAATATTATCAATTTTTCTTGCAGCGGGACAGTTGTTAGCGTGAAGACCGGTTCTGACATCGCCCGTAAGGAGGCCCCCATGTCCCGCAACGCCGACCCCGCTTTCTGGGAAGCCGCTGATAAGCACCTGATCCGCTATGGCTCGGCCTTTGAGCGGCTGATCATTGAGCGGGCCGAAGGCAGTTATGTCTATGATGCCGACGGGCGGGCGATCCTTGATTTTACCTCCGGGCAGATGAGCGCGGTTCTGGGCCACGGCCACCCGGATATCGTCGCCACCGTGCAGCGGCAGATGAGTCAGGTTGCTCACCTGTTCAGCGGTATGCTGACCCGCCCGGTGGTCGATCTGGCCCGGCGTCTGGCAGACCTTGCCCCCGGGCTTGACCGGGTGCAGCTGCTGACCACCGGCGCGGAATCCAACGAAGCGGCAATCCGCATGGCCAAGCTGGTCACCGGCGGTCACGAGGTGGTGGCCTTTGCCCAGAGCTGGCACGGTATGACCGGATCGGCAGCCTCGGCCACCTACAGCGCCGGGCGGCGCGGGTATGGCCCGGCGGCGGCGGGGTCGCTGGTGATTCCGGCCCCCAATGCGTACCGCCCGCGCTTTACCCACCCCGATGGATCACTGGACTGGCAGACGGAACTGGATGATGCCTTCTGGCTGATCGACCGTCAGTCCACCGGCAATCTTGCCGCTTTTATCGCCGAGCCGATCCTGTCGAGCGGCGGCATTCTGGAGCTGCCGCCCGGCTACCTCGCCGCCCTGAAGCGCAAGTGCGAGGAACGCGGTATGCTGCTGATCCTTGACGAAGCACAGACGGGGGTGGGGCGCACCGGGCATCTGTTCGCCTTCCAGCGCGACGGGGTGACGCCGGATATTATGACCCTGTCGAAAACCCTTGGGGCCGGACTGCCGCTGGCGGCGGTGATGACCACCGGCGCCATTGAACAGACGGCGTTTGAACGCGGTTTTCTGTTCTACACCACCCATGTGTCTGACCCGCTGCCCGCCGCTGTCGGGGTGACGGTGCTGGATGTGGTGGCGCGGGATGGTCTGGTGGCACAGGCCGTCAGCCGGGGTCAGCGCCTGCGCGACGGCCTGCTGGGCCTGCAACAGCGCTTTGACTGCATCGGTGACGTCCGTGGGCGCGGCCTGTTACAGGGGATGGAGATCGTCACCGACCGCAGCACCAAGGCCGCGGGGTTCGAGCTGGGGGCGAAAATTATGGAAGAAGCGATGCAGCGGGGCTTAAGCATGAACATCGTCAAGCTGCCCGGTATGGGCGGTGTGTTCCGCATCGCCCCGCCGCTGACGATCTCAGAAGCCGAGGTCGATCAGGGCATCAGCATCCTGTCGGATGCCATCACCGCCGCCGTAGCCTGACAGCAGTGGGGAAAGGGGGCGAGGCCCCCTTTCATGCCCTTCTCTCTCTCACGGGGTGGAGCCCCCCGCCCACGCTTCCATCGCCACCGGGCCGCCATCACGGGCGGCCCACAGGCGCAGGCCGTCGCCGTCCGGGGTGGCGTGCAGGGTAAAGGCGGCATCATCAAACAGTGTCGACAGGCTGCGGAAGCGGAAAGCCCCCGGGGGCTGGCCGTTGATCTCTGCCGCGAAGTGGCACAGCAGCGTCGCCAGCATCGGGCCATGCACCACCAGCCCGGGGTAGCCTTCCACCTGCCGGGCATAGGGTGCGTCGTAGTGGATGCGGTGGCCGTTGAAGGTCAGGGCTGAATAGCGGAACAGCAGGGTCGGCGTCGGAGTGATCCGCCGTTGCCGCGCCCCCGCCGGGGCAGGGGGCGGGGCGTCTTTGACCGCAGTGTCGGCGGCTTCGCCGCGATAGACAATGTCCTGCCGCTCGGTCAGCAGGGGGCGGGCATCGCCACCGGTGATGTCGTGTTCGACGGTGACAAAGCACAGGGGGCCGGTCCGGCCCTGTTTCAGCGTAATGTCTGTGACGGTGGAGCGGCGGGTGAGGTCTTCGCCGATGCGTGGGGCATCGTGAAAGCGGAAGGCACCACCGGCCCACATCCGGCGTGGCAGCGGCACCGGCGGCAGGAACCCGCCCTTGGCCGGGTGACCGTCGCGGCCAAGCTCATCCATGGCGGCGGCAGGCGGGGCGATGCACAGGTGAATCAGCAGCGGGGCGGCAGCCCCGGGGGCCGGGTCGCACCGGCAGCCCAGTGTGGCGGCAAAGCGGCGGGCCAGTTCCGGCGTCAGGGTCTCGGTGGCGGTTTCGCTGCGCCCGATCCAGCCGCCCAGCAGGGAGAGGTCAACAGGGGTGGTGTTCACGGGGGTGGTGTTCACGGGGGTGGGCATTGCGCTACGCTCCGGCAGGGGGCAGTCCCTGCCAGCGTAAAGGGGCGGTGCCGGTCCGGCCAGAGCAAAAAACAAAGGCCCGCACCGGGGAACCCGGGCAGGCCTTGGTCTCAAGAGTGCACTCTCGTGCCCGTTACGGAATGCGTAACAGGGCGCGATCAGGAACCCTTAGAAGCCTTCACGCTCCAGACGCTTACGCTCCAGTTTACGGGAGCGGCGAACGGCTTCCGCCTCTTCACGCGCCTTCTTTTCGGACGGCTTCTCGAAGCTACGACGCAGCTTCATTTCACGGAAGATACCTTCACGCTGCATCTTCTTCTTCAGGGCCTTGAGGGCCTGATCGACGTTATTGTCACGAACGAGAACCTGCACTACAGTCACCCCCTCTCGGCAGGGTTGGGAGGGTACACGGTTGCCCGCGGACCCTGTGATCCGACCGCGAAGCCCACAGATCTTTGCAGACCGCAGACTCGCGAAGGGCGGTTCTATACCACGGTGCCCCGGGTCTGTGAACCGGAATATCGGTCAGCCATCGGTTTTTCCGCCTGTTCGGGCGGGCAACGGCTTTCCTGATCCGGGTATTGTACCCCTTTACGGCGGGTCAGTGCCACTCCATAGTCTTCACTATGGCTATTCTGAAAATTGCCCGCATGGGCCACCCGGTCCTGCGCTCTGCGGCGCAGCCGGTCGAAGACCCGACCAGCCCGGAGATCCGCCGTCTGGTCGCTGACATGCAGGATACCCTGCGCGATGCGGGCGGCGTCGGGCTGGCCGCGCCGCAGGTCTATGTGCCGCTGCGGATCGTCCTCTTCTTTGCCCCGCCGGACCGCAACAACGGGGTTGCCGTGCCGCTGACCACCCTGATCAATCCGGTGATTGAGGCGATCGGCGAGGAGACGGCGGAACAGGTGGAAGGCTGCCTGTCGCTGCCCGGTATGGCGGGCAGGGTGACGCGCCCGGCGGTGATCCGCTACCGGGGGGTGGATACTGACAACCGCCCGGTTGACGTACAGGCCCGGGGTTTTCATGCCCGGGTGGTGCAGCACGAGGTGGACCATCTCGACGGCATCCTGTATCCCATGCGCATGACCGACCTGACCACCTTCGGCTTTGTCGAAGAACTCAGGAAGGGTGCGGCGACCTGATGGAAAGGAGTGGGGCTATGACCGACCTGACCCTTGATGACATGCGTGATCAGCTGGTGCTGGCGGCGCTGGCGCACATTCCCTTTGATGGCTGGAGCCTGCGCGCCCTGCGCCATGCCGCGCAGGACTGCGACTTTGACGCTTCGGTCCCGGAGCGGCTGTTCCCCCATGGGGTGATTGACGCGGTGGAGCATTTCACCCGCCTTGCCGATGTGCGGATGGCCGATGATGCACAGGCCCTGCTGACCGATGGCGACAAGGTGCGCGACCGGCTGTTCAAGGTGATACAGGCCCGTCTGATGCGCTGGCAGGATCATAAGGAAGCGGTGCGCCGTGCCCTGTCGGTCTATGCCCTGCCGACCAACCTGACCCGGGCCGCCGCTGCCACGGCCCGCACGGCGGATGCCATCTGGCGGGCTGCCGGGGACCGGTCCAATGACTTCAACTGGTATACCAAGCGCGCGTCACTGACCGGCATTTATGCCGCCACCCTGCTGTACTGGCTGGATGACAGCAGCGAAGAGTCGGTGGAGACCTGGAATTATCTGCACCGCCGCCTTGATGGTATGGTGGCCGCGATCAAGACCCGTCAGTCGATTCAGAAAAAGGTGGAGAAAACCTTCAGCCACCTGCCGGGGCCGTTCGCGCTGCTGGCGCAGGCCCGCCGCCTGCGGCCACGCATGCCGACCTGAGGGGCGGGGAAGACAGGCGAAAAGGTGCGACGGGGTCCCCTGTCGCACCTTTTTTGTCTCTCCTCGAGCGGTCAGACAGGCCGGACCCCATCTTTGTCTGAAAATGGCCCGGCTGTTTGCGGGTCAGTCTGTCGCCAGCAGCACTGCCCGCAGGGCCGCCGCCCCCTGATCCAGCGGGCCGGAATTGTCGATACGGATCAGCCGGGGATGATCGACGCTGAAGGCGGCGGCCCGGGCCAGACGGCGCTCAATCTCGTCGGCGGTTTCGCGGCCCCGGTTTTCCAGCCGCCCCCGCAGAACCTCGGGCGTGACGGTGATCAGAACCGGTCTCAGGTCAGGGAACAGGGCCGCGGCCTGATCCAGATAGCCGCGTGAGCCGTTGACCACCACCGACAGCCCGTTCGCCAGCCAGCTCCGTACTTCGGTGCCGATGCCATAGTGCAGGCCGTTGCCGTCCCAGTGCAGGCAGAAAGCGCCATGGGCCTGCCGGGTGGCGAATTCCGCCGTGGTCAGGGCAATATGGTTTTCGCCCCCGGCATCCACCGGGCGGGTGATGTAACGGTGGGCGAAGACCAGCGGTGTCGCTGGCGGCAGCGCGGCGCGGCACCGGTCGATCAGACTGTCTTTGCCAGCCCCGGATGGGCCGATGATGTAAAACAGGGTCGGCATCGTGGCCCCTTGCTGTCTGATGGGCGGAAGCGGGCGCAGTGTGGGCCGGGCCGGGCCGGGCTGTCTATCGCAGGGTGTGCGTATTCCCTTTCCGATATTTTGTTTACCTATGCGTCACTCTGCGTTACAACGGTTTCAGACCCCGGCGGAAGCCCCGCAGTTTCTGGCCGGTTTTTAATAAAAATCAAAGCAGTACGGCATTTCTCCCCGCTGCGGCGGGCCGTGCCGGACGGGAGGCCAGATCATGTCCATTGCCGTTATTGAAGACCGGATCCGTGATGTTCTGCCCAACATCGGGGCGTTGCGGGCGGTGGTTAAGTTCGACCTTAAAGGCGAAGGTATACTCCGAATCGATGCCACCCAGACCCCGGCGGTGATCAGCCGCGAAGATGGCCCCGCCGATACCACCATCATCATCACCGCCGCCAATCTCGAAAAACTGATGGACGGTAAAATGGATGCGATGGTCGCGTTCGCGCTGGGCAAGATCAAGGTTGATGGCTCGAAAGGGCTGGCCGCAAAGCTGACCGGTCTGCTGACCTGAGAGAGAATGGTCTGACAATTTTTATGTCCGTTTTTGTAATTGTTCTTGTTCCCGGCCCGGCTCCATAAACGGTGGAGCCGGGCTTTTTTATGGCAATGCAGTAAATAAATGTGCGTATGCGGTGTTACCGCGGGCAGGAATGACTTTTTTCAGGGTTGGGCCCTGTGTTAGATTCTGTACCGCTTGGGAATGGGCTCTTACCGGCCAATATCACCGGCCAGATATATTTGGCAGGTGTGCGGTTCTGTTCAGTATGGGGATGAGAGATAGGTTTCCTATCTCTGGGACAGGAGGGACCATGAAACGTCGTTTACCGTCGTTGAATGCGTTGCGTGCTTTTGAAGCGGCTGCCCGGCACGGCAGCTTTGTTGAGGCGGCTGAGGAACTGGCGGTGACCCCGGCAGCGGTCAGCCACCAGATTAAGGGGCTGGAAGAGGCCCTGGGCGTGTCGATGTTCATCCGCCACCACCGGGCGGTGGAACTGACGGCGGCTGGCCGGCGCCTGCTGCCGGGCCTGAGTGATGCGTTTGACCGCATCGCCCGGGCGGTGGAAGGGGTGCGCCCGGCGCGGGAGGCCCCGGTGACCATCACCGTGCCTCCGGCGTTTGCCGCCAAATGGCTGGCCCCGCGTCTCGAAGGGTTCATGGCCCAGTACCCGGATGTACCGATCCGGGTGCAGGCTGAGGCGGCGGTGATCGATCTTGATATGGCGGAGATTGATCTGGGCGTCCGCACCATCACCGCGCCGGAGGCTGCACCTGAAAACAAGGCGGAGCGCCTGTTCGAGGACTGGGTGTTTCCGGTCTGCGGGCCGCTGCTGCGCATGGTGCTGAAAGCCCCGGCCAATTTAAGCATGCAGACGGTGATCGTTGACGAGCTCAGCGAAACGCAGGGCGGATATGTCAGCTGGCCGCACTGGCTGGAGGCTGCCGGGGCCGCAACCCTGAAACCGGCGAAAGAGCTGCGGTTCAGTCACAGCACACTGGCACTGGATGCTGCTGCACGCGGGCAGGGTGTGGCACTGGCGCGGGGCAGTCTGGTGCTGAATGAAATGCGGTCCGGGGCTTTGGTCCGTCCGTTTGACACGGCGATCCCGGCAGGCAAATCGTATCATCTGGTCCGCAGCCGCACCAACCCGCTGCGCCCGAAAGCCCAGCTGTTCTATGACTGGCTGATCAGCGAGGCCACCACCTTCCGGGATGAGAACCCGAAGCTGGTCCGCTGACCGGTCAGTTACCGAGGCCAGCAGACACCGGGGGTCCCGGTGTCTGCTGATATCATTGTTTATGGGGGGGCTTATGGGGGCTTATGGGGGCTTATGGGGCTGAGTCCGCCAGCTGCTGGTCTGCCGGGACGTCTTCAGGAATCCCCTGTTCTGGCACACCCTGCTCTGGCACCCCCTGTTCTGGCACATGCGCCAGCGCTGCCAGCAGCACGCCGAGATCGGCGCCTTTTTTCGGGGCATTCTCGCTTAAATGCCGCCGCCATGCCCGTGCCCCCGGCAAGCCCTGAAAGATCCCCAGAATATGGCGGGTCATGCTGTGCAGGGGCACACCTTTCAGCAACTGGGCTTCGACGTAGGGCACAAAGGCGCGCACGGCATCGTGGCGGCTGACCGGGGGATGGGGATCGCCGTAAATCAGCTGATCGGCCTGTGCCAGACTATAAGGGGTCTCATAAGCAGCCCGTCCGATCATGCAGCCCTGCAGGTCCGTCAGGTGCGGCAGGCACTCTTCCAGCGATTTCAGGCCGCCGTTCAGGACAATATCGAGGTGGGGATAGTCCTGCTTGACGCGGTGCACCACATCATGGCGCAGCGGCGGGATTTCGCGGTTTTCTTTCGGTGACAGGCCTTTCAGCCATGCCTTACGGGCGTGAATGATGAACACCCGGCATCCGGCGGCGGAAACCGTGTCGATGAACCGCCGCAGGTGATCGTAGCTGTCCAGATCATCAATGCCCAGCCGGTGTTTGACCGTCACCGGCAGGCCGCAGGCATCCTGCATCGCCTTGACGCCATCGGCGACCAGCTCCGGCTCGGCCATCAGGCAGGCCCCGAAGCGCCCGGACGAGACGCGGTCAGACGGGCAGCCGACATTCAGGTTGACCTCGGCATAGCCCCACTCTTCGGCAATGCGGGCGCACTCGGCCAACTGGGCAGGATCAGAGCCGCCAAGCTGCAGGGCCAGCGGGTTTTCCCGCGCGTCATAGTCAAGAAAGCGCGGACGCTGCCCGAACAGGATCGCCCCGGTCACCACCATCTCGGTATACAGCAGCGTGCGCCGGGTCAGCCCGCGGGCGAACATGCGGTAATGGCGGTCCGTCCAATCAAGCATCGGCGCGACAGAGAGGCGGCGGGGGAGGGAATGCGTTGATTTGTCAGGCTTAATCACTTGATCCTGCTTCATTGATACGGGCGCCATTCCCGACGGTTTTCCGCCATTCAGGTGACCGCCTGGTACCCGTATGGCACCGGTTTATCAGACGCTGGTACCACGGGGATTTGGTCGAATGGCACCTTATACTATTACGGAGCACGGTGGAAAATACCGCTGCATCGTCCGTGGACTATTTCGCGGTTGAGGTCTGTCTTCCCGGCCCGGCAGTGGGCAGCGCTGCGTCCGTGTCGGTCGGTATCTACCACGGCGCATCGCCTGTGCCCTTTGAGAAAGCCGTCATCATTGGGGTTCCTCCCACTTGATGGGGGCCACGGTACCGGGGAGTTGTTTTGCAACGGCAAGCGCGGCGTCTTTATCCTGAAAAACGCGGGGAATTGCCGACCGGTCACCGTGTGCGGTCATGCGGGGGGACACAACAATCCAGCCCTCAAGCCGCTTCGGTGCGTTTCTCAGCAACAAGCACCGATCATCATGGCGGGTGGCCTCCCCATTTGAATAGAAAGTGGAAATCTTTTCGTCCTTGTAACCTTTATAGGCAACGACAGCTTCTTTGCGGTTAATGATGCCAATAACTCTCGCTGGAATTATTTCGACAACTTCTTTCGATTCATTGCGACGCCAGACTTCCACCGGCTTATGGATATTAATGTAGATGTCTTTGTCAGACATGATCAGCAATCCCTGAAATAGCCGTGGGCCCGGCAGGTGGCGCGGAGGGTGACGGCGATGGTTTCGGCCTCGTCCGCCATGCCTTCGGTTATAACGTCGGGGTCATCGGCGTGTTGCAGCAGGGCATCCCGGATCCCCTCATAGGCCCGGTCGAAGGCTGACCCCTCGCGCAGCACCAGCGTTCCGGCGGCCAGCTCATCGCGCAGGGCGAAGGCGAAGGCCATGAAGCACAGCGGCAGCGGTTTGGCTTCCAGCGGCTGCGTCAGGGCGGTTTCCAGCCGTTTCAGGCGGCGCAGGCGCTGTGCGAGATTTCCGGCGGCCATCGCCTCTGCCTCGGCATCGGTCAGCGCCTGCAGGATCGCGATATCACTGTCCTTGCCCTCGTTGGCCGCCTTCATCCACCGCAGGAACAGGCGGGGAAAGAGTGCCAGTTCAATCCGGCGGCGGTCGGAGGTGTGGGCATGGGTCATCCCCGCACCTCCCGCATGGGGGGCCGGTCCTTGTGGGCACGGTGCAGTTTCCGGCCGTTCAGGGTGCGCCAGCGGAAGCAGTGCGGCCCGTGCTTTGCCTGTACCCGCGCTGTCGGGTTGCGGGCGTCGGGGTGGTCGGGCGACACCAGAACGGTGACGGTATAGCCCCGGTCGGTGATGTAATTCAGCAGCTGCATATCGGCTCAGCCCCCCGCCATGGTGTTGACCAGCGCGCGGACACTGGCCTGCTGTGCCGGGGGCAGCCGCAGCAGCGACTGTAGATGCAAGAGGTTATCCGTATCCATCAGCGGGTCATCCGCCACAGGCCCGATGCCCGCCGGTGCGCCTGTGTCTGACTGCATCAGCCACGCCGGGGTCACCCCAAGGGCAGCGGCAATCGGGACCATCCGGCTGGCGGATACGCGGTTGAGACCGCGTTCGTACTTCTGCACCTGCTGGAAGGAAACGCCGATTTTGGCGGCAAGCTGCTGCTGGGTCAGGCCCAGCAGGATGCGGCGCAGGCGGATGCGCTTGCCGACTTCGAGGTCAATCGGGGTGGGGGATTTCTGGGTCATAATCAGGGCTTTCAGGGCAGGGCCGCCAGGACCGGCAGCGGCATCAGATGAGAGTCTGGAGTCAGCAGGGCGGATCAGCGGACGGCCGCCTTGAAATCCTGCTCGATGACCGCGCCGGTCAGGCTGCGGCCCCCGGCCCGGATGAAGGCACGGACGGCTTTTTCCAGCCCATCCATCGGCAGGTACGGGCGCAGGGCTTCCAGATCCAGCGTGGCGCGGTCGAGATCGCGGAAGGTCCAGTCCGCCCGCAGGCTGGTGGTGCTGCCATAGTCGCCCCGTGTGCGGCTGAGGTCGGCAGCGCTGGCGGCGGTGGCTTTGGCGGCCAGTGCCTCGGCCTCGGCCTTGGCGCGGGCTTCTTCTTCCGCCGACAGGGCGGCGGACAGGTCGGCATCCGTGCGCATGGCGGCAGCGGCGGTGCGGGCCTCTTCCTCCGCCTTTGCCCGTTCGGCGGCGGCGCGGGCGGCCTCTTCCTGACGGCGGCGGGCTTCGGCATCGGCCTTCTGCTTCAGGTAGGCGGACAGGCGGCGTTCCATCTGGGTCTTGGCCCCGGCCAGCGGATCGGTGATGCCTTTAAACCAGCCGTCAACAGTCTTGCCGCCTTCCAGATAGGGGGCCTTTTCGCTTACCCGGGCGGTGTCCGCCGTCTTACCGCAGGCCTGAATCTGTTTAACGAAATCGGCGATCCGTCCGGCGGTTTCGTCATCCTCAATCACCGCCGGGGTGCGGTCGGCAGCAGCCAGCAGGGCATCGCGGCGGCTGGTCAGGTCGGCATACTGCACCACCAGACGGTCGCGGATCGGGTTGGCATCCGGCGGGGCGGCGTTGTGGCCAATCACGGCAGCCGGGAACAGGGCATCGGCGGGGGTAAGGGGCTGTTCAGGCATCCGGGTGTGTGTCCTTTGGGTCAGACAGGCGGCGGCATCGTGTGCAGGTCGATGCGGCGGCGGGGGGAGAAGAAGGGAAGGGGGGCTTGGGAATCGGTCAGGCCCGGGGCAGGGAAACAACGGTTTCCGGCAGGGGCAGGCAGGCCAGCAGGGGGACAAGGCGCTTGCCGGTGTGGCCCTGTACCAGCACCTGCCCCCGGTATTCGGCGCAGTGGGGCACCATGGTGACGGTGACAACTTCGCCGCCGTTCAGCACCCGGTCGCCCGGGCGGGGGTCAAAACTGGTCGTCGTCATCGGCGGGGCATCCTGTCAGGTAAGCCGGGGGCGTTCGCGGGCCGGGGTGGCTGCGGGGTTGCGTCGTTGATGTCGGAAGGTATCGGGGGGCTGGTCGGCCGAAGCTCGGGGGGATCAGCCGCACCGGGGTTTTATGCCGGCGGACCGGCCAGCCGCCGGATACCTCTGCCGCAGAACCGCTGCGGCGCCGGGGGGAGATCGGTGAGGGTATGGGATGGGCCATCCCGGCATTGCTGCCACCCCCTTCCGGGCGGGGGAGGGGTGCCCTGTGTTTTGGGGTGCGGGCGGTAAATTACGGAGGCTTCTCCGCTGGAAGTCGGGCGTTGCCCTTCACTTCACCGCTGTTCCGCCGCACCGGAGAGCGCATCCCCTGCGTCCCGGCCCTGCCCATGCCATGCGGGATCATGGGCAGTTGGGATGCGCTCACCGCTGCTGCGGGGCCCGGCCTTTCACCGGGGCGGGGGTGTCGTGTGCCACCCCTCAGACCGTCACGCCGTCACCGCGCCGTTTCCCTTGATTTCCCCGCAATCATTACGCCACCGGGGTTTGACTGATTCCGCCCCGTTGATGCATCCGGGAACAGGGCGGGCAGCATCAGGGGCACTGTTCAGGCACACCGCAGGCACGGGAGCCCAGGAAGGGGTGGCAACCCGAAACAGGGCCGCTATGCGGCGGCGAAGTGGTGATAGGCGATCTGGTGGCGGATGTGCCGGGCCTCGGTATCCGGGGCTTCTCCGGCTTCCATCAGGGCTGACCATGCGCGGTCCTGAAACCCGTTGTCGGCCTGCAGGGTGGCGGTCAGGGCGTCGCGCATCGGGCCGGTGACTTCCGACCAGCGGGTCTTGCCGGTGCTGTCGGTGAAGTCAACGGCCAGACCGTTGATGCTGACCTCTCCGGTCAGGATGCCGACGTCGGTGGCGGCGGACACATCGACCCGCAGGTCAATCTGCTGGATCAATACCCCGTCATCGGTAACCGGGCTGGCGGTGCAGTCGAGGTAAGCCATATCGCGTCCCCTCAGGTGGTTGAATGCGGCGGTGCCGTTCATCTGAGGGGATGGTGGCGCGATATAAAACGATCGTCAACTGAAAATCGCGATATATTGCGAATTTTATGATCGGGGGATCGTGCATCCGACCTTTGGGTAATAATCCATTAATGATTCTGCCCGTAACATCCCCACCGTCACCCGCCTAGGTAGGTTCCGAGCGGAGGGACAACACGGGTTCCCGCCCGTATCGCCCAAAGGTGCGTCAACACCCCCGGCCAATCAGATTGATAAGGTCTAACTGTCCGCCGCTCGTGCCCGCGCGGGGCTAAAGCGGAGGCTAGCATATGGGTGATTGCCTTGGGGGATGTAATTAAGGCGTTGAAAAAACCGCTGATAAACGAGCGCCCACATATAAATGTGGTAAAATTCGATAATGGCTTGTCCGAGCGGGATTTAATATATTGTGCAATGCGCCGCGCTCTTACCCAGTCATTGACTGGGCGCCGATGCGACCAAGGTGCAAAAGCATGCCCCTTTCGAGGTCGGCTCGCGATTTGCCCTCAACCAGCCCTGCATAGGCCAGCTGCACGAGACTTGCCTCTGCAGCTGGAGGGAGGTCTACCCCCACGTCTGCCAGAGCGGATCGGGTTAGGGTCAGCGCAGTCGTCAACCGCTCCGGGTCCAGTCCGGGGAAATCTGGGCGGAGAAAATCCGCAGCCCGTAATCCCAGCGCTGCGGCAAGTCTTGCAAGAAATCCCAGGCTGATATTAGGGGCGGAGCCGTTAAGAAAACCACGCACCCCGCTTTCGCTGACGCCCGCTTTTTTGGCCCAGCTATTCGGGTTGAGCCCCGCTGCGCTCATGGCGCGGAGCATGTTTTCACGGCAGATGTCTAGCTCGTCCATCATGCGAGTGTAGGTCCGTTTGGCGCGGGTCGATACTACGACATATCGCGGCTGAACGCTTGACAATTCGCGATATATCGCGATACCGTAAGGCATGTTTATAAACCAATCCATCGAGCGCGTCCGCGCCTACCGCCGAGCCATGAACTGGAGTGTTCAGCGGCTGGCAAATGCTGCCGGGCTGAACGAAAGCACAATCCGGCACATCGACAGCCCGTGTTGGAGCCCAACAGCCAACACCCTGCGGCGACTGGAATCCGTCATTCCGGAAGGGGCCGACTGGCCCGCCGGGGTCAACCGGCCCCTCCCGTCCTCTCCCGCTGCTTCCGCCTGCGGCTGCTCCCCCGAGCCAGTCAAAGGTGCGACAGGCGCGGAGGAAGTACCATGTGGAAATGCCCCAAAGAAGTTCGGAAAACCATGAACGCAACCGTAGAGATAACGCCTGAGATAGTCTCGGCGTCGGTGGCGCGGGGCCTGCGGGCCGCTGTGCCGGAGCGAGGCGCGTGCAAGCTGATTGCCCGCCGCATCGCGGCCACTCCCCGGACCGTGGAGGCATGGCTGGCGGGGGAGTCAGCACCCAATGCGGCCAGCCTACTGCGAATGATGGCCGAATACGAAACTGTCTGCGACGAGGTCCTGCGCCTGATCGGGGCGGACCGGCAGCGGCGGCGGACTGCGCCCGGACCAGCGGGCGGCGCTGGCCGATATCCTCCGAACCCTGGAGTCCTGACATGGGCAGTTTTTACGTTGAGAACCACCGCTGGCGGGGGGTCTCCGTAGCCCGCCGGTTGGGCGCAATCGTGATTATCGCCGGTTACGTCACCCTCGCCGTCAGCAGCCAGAGCCTGCTGGACCGGCTGGCGACAATAACAGACCAGCTGCGCCACCTTTTCAACATCTCCACCCCCTGAACCGAGGTGACAAATGGAAAGCATGGATACTTCAGCCGCCGAACAACTGCGTTCCTATATCGAGCGGATTGAGCGCCTTGAGGAAGAAAAAGCCAATATCGCCTCTGACATCAAGGATGTGTATTCCGAGGCGAAATCAATGGGCTATGACCCGGCAATCATCCGGAAAGTCGTCAGCCTGCGCCGGAAGGAACCGCATGAGCTGGAAGAGGAAGAGCAGCTGCTGACCCTGTACCGCATGGCGGTCGGGGCCTGACCGGATGGCGCGGGTTGAGTTTTTTGCACCGGGCCTGCCGGTCGGAAAGGGCCGCCCCCGCGCCACAGTTCGAAGCGGGGTGATGCGCCTGTATACCCCGGCACGGACCCGCACCCAAGAGGCCGCCATCGCTCTGGCGGCCCGGCTGGCAATGGTAGGTCGGTCCGTTATCCTCGGGCCTGTCAGAACGGACATGGTTTTTGTCCTGCCGGTGCCTGCCAGCTGGCCGAAACGGCGGCAGGCACTGGCCCGGAATGGGGCGGAGCTGCCGGCCAAAAAACCCGATCTGGACAACCTCGAAAAGTTGGTGCTGGACGCCCTGAACGGGATCGTCTGGCGGGATGATGCGCAGGTTGTCGAGGGAACAAAACGGAAAATTTACGGGGACGCTCCGGGCGTGACCGTGACTGTTGAGGAGGTGGCTCCATGATGAGAATGCCCGCAGTTACCCGCGTTAAAGGCGGTGGCATCAACTGGACGCCTGATTTGCTCGATTGGTTGCAGGCCAGCATCGCCGCCGGGGTGCCTGTCAAGGCGCTGGCGATGGATATCGGATGCTCAACCCAGAGCATCTACACCTGCTGCACCAAGTATAACATCAACAAGCCGGTGCGGATTGAGGAGCAACCGGACGCAAAAGCCGATTTTGCCACCCTGATGGCCGGACGCCGGTTTGAGGATATGCCGGTGCGCAGGACGAAAAGCCCGGGCTGGATGCCAGTCGGGCCGATCACCCGGATTATTCCGCGCCGCACAGTGGGCCGGGCGCTGGATCTGGGGGGGCTGTGATGACCCGCCCCGCTGATGACCACTATCCGACCCCACCGGAGGCCACCCGCGCCCTGTTGAGCGTGGAGCAGTTCGGCGCGGGCATCTGGGAGCCCTGTGCAGGATCCGGCGAAATGGCCGCCGTGCTGCGGCAGGCGGGCTACACGGTGGCTGCCACCACCCTGCACGATGGGCGGGCGGATCGGGATTTCCCGAAACACCGGGTGATCGGCGGAACCGATTTCTTGGCGGAAACCCGGCTGCGCCATCATGCGATTGTCACCAATCCGCCGTACCGGATTGCTGAGGAGATCATCCGCCACGCCCTGAGCCTGAGACCTCAGCGGGTAGCGATGCTGCTGAACCTCAAATTCCTGGGGAGCAAGGCCCGCCGGGCTGGCCTGTTCGCGGAAACCCCTCCCGCCCGGGTGTGGGTGTTTGCTGACCGGATCAGCATGTATCCCGCCGGGTGGGATGGCCCCCGCGCCACCACCACCGAAACCATGGCGTGGTTTGTCTGGGATGCCCCGTTCCGGCGGGTGCCCCCGGCCATCGGCTGGATTGAGGCCGGGGAACACCGGGGGGCGGCGGAATGACAGCCGCCGCCAAAAACCCATGGATGAAGTTTTACCCTGCCGACTGGCGGGCGGATCCGCAGCTGCGCATGTGCAGTCTGGCCGCCCGGGGTTTGTGGGTTGAAATGCTTTGCCTGATGCATGAGGCTGAGCCCTATGGCCACCTGACCGTCAACGGACGGCCCGTGACAGACGCGCAACTCGCAGTCCTGTGTGGGCTCCCCCCAGTAGAGCTTGGCGCATTGCTAACCGAGCTTGAAGAGGCAGGAGTGTTCAGCAGGGCGCGTAACCGCGTGATCTACTCCCGGCGCATGACCCGTGACGAGAAGAAGAGAAAGGACGGCGAAAAGTCCGCGAAAAGCGGAACTTTGCCATCCTCTCGGCGTGGTCGTAAGAGTATTGAAAATAAACAGGAAAATTCGCCACCCTCCGGGGTGGATAGGGGGGTGGCTTCAAAACCACCCCCCCACCCAGAAGCCAGAAGCCAGAGGCCAGATAAACAAAAGGGCTGTGCTGAGAGCGCGGGCGCGACGGATTCCGCCACCGGGGTCATTGCCGCGTTTGACGAGGCCCGGGCCGCCGCATGGGGACCGGCGCAGCGCCGACCGTGGCCCGCCGCCACCGACCTGACCGCCGCCGTCAGCGCCATGGCGCGGGGGCAGGGGCTGGGGCTGACCCCGGACCAGACCGTCGGCCTGTGTGCCGGGCTGTTCCGGCAGCGGATGGCCGCCATGCAGGCCAAGGGGCAGGCCCCGCCGCAGAGCCTGCGGTTTTTTGAACAGGCCATTGCCGACACGCTGGCCGCTGCTGCTGCCCCGCCCCCGGTCGCCCCGCTCCCAGTCACCCCTCTCACTGGGGCCAATCCGCCCGAAGCCGGAGTTTCCCGCGATGACACCCGACCTGACACCCGGGCTGATGCCCGCCGGACCCGCCGCGCTGCCGCCGCTGCCGATGCCGACCGCGACATCCTCGCCGCCCTTGGCCTCGCGCCTGACCGGGTGGACGCCGGTTGAACCGCTGCCGCCCGGCATAACGGCGGACGGGCTGCGGCAGGAGCTGGCGCGGCTGGAAAGCGCGGCCCATCCCGCCAGCCCGGAGGACTGGGCGGTGCTGATTGGCCTGCTGCGGCGGCTGGCAACGGCCTTCCGGATTGAGGTGGACGATTGGGCGCTGCTGACCCGGCTGTACGCCGAAGGGCTGCGGGATCTGCCTGCCGACCTGCTGCGGCTGGCGGTCCAGCGGGTAATCGGGCATTGGGCCAACGGCTACCGGATGCCACTGCCCGGAGAAATCCGGGCCGAGGTGGCAACAGAACTGGCGGAACGGGTGGGGGCCATGGCCCGACTGCGGACGGCGGCAATGGTGGCGGGGCGGATGCGTCAACGCGAAAAGTCAGGGTGTGTGACTGGGCGGAGTGCGCCCTCCGGTTGACGGGGCGCAGCCGTCTGCGGCAGGATCGGCGGCAGTTGTGGACTGACGATCTGAGGGTGTGCGGGGATGGCTGATATTGATGATATTTTTGATGGACTTGAGGTGTTGCATAAGAAGATAGAAAAAGCAATAAAAAATATAGATCATAATAATAGTGTTAATTTTAAATTCAAAAAAAATATGAATAGATTGAGTGATTTATTTTCATATATTTATAAAATTATTAAAATTGTAGGTGTAGAAAAATTAAATTTTTCAATTGATTTTATTGATTATGAAAAAACAATTGAAATAAATAAAAAAATTAATGATCTCATGGGGTTGTCTGACGTAGAAATAATAAATTATATGAATAGTGAATCATTTTTTTTGATTGAGAACTCTTATTGCGATGTGTATCAATTGGTTTGTAGTCATTATTTTATGTTGATAATTGATGTTCAAGTTGAAAAAATAAATAAAATATCTAAAAATATTGATGAGATTAAACCTAATGTTGTTTCTATGGGTGATAAGATGGCAGGGATTTCCTCCATTATCGCTCGCGTTGAGAAGTCGGAGGAAACTTTATATTTAATTAATAGTAAGCTTGAGGAGCTAACTGTTCTTGAGTTGAAAACCGGGAATTTGGAAGTAAGCGCCTCTCAGCTTGTAGAGACCCTGAAAGAGCATGAAGAGACGGCAAGGGGCATCCTCGATAAGGCGGATAAGGCCTTTACCGCCGCAATCCAGCAGGGATTGGCGAAGGCCTTTTCCGATCAGGCAAGGGCGCAAATCTGGAGCATGCGGATATGGATTGTGGCCCTGCTTGCAGCCTTGGGTGCCGGGGGATGGGCGGGGTTTTCTCATTTTCCCGAGGTTAAAGACATACTGCTGACGTCAACGGCGAGTGAAGGGCGGTTGGCCATGCTGTTGCTGATGTACGCTCTGCCCTTGACCGGGGTGATCTGGTTCGCCTGGTTGGCGACCAAACAGATCGGGCAGCGCTTCCGGCTGGCGCAGGACTATACCTTCAAGGCAGCGGCGGCCAGCGCCTACGAAGGGTTCCGCAGGCAGGCGAGTGAGATTGATAAGGCCCACGGTGGCAATGACCTTGAACGTGGTCTGATGCTGTCCGCGCTGTCGCGGTTTGACGAACAGCCCCTGCGCCTGATTGAGAATGCGACCCATGGCAGCCCATGGCATGACCTGCTGGGCAAAATGATGGAGACCACCGGCAAGGCGGCTGACACGGTATCGGACGCAACCGGCAAAACAGCCGGTGCGCTGGGAAAGGCTGTTGATGCCGTGAAGGAGATAAAGGCCAAAGTGGGGGATGCCGGGGCGGGGGATAAACCGTAAGGCGGCGATTGCGGCGGGCCGCGCACCAGCGATCCAGCGGCCCGGAAAACGGGTAATGGTTAGGGATGGTTAGATTGGGATGAAGGCCCCGGAATCATCTCCGGGGCGCCTGCCTTCACTCATAGAGGTTTCGGGATGAAAAACTATACAGCCCCTCTCTGCGCCGCCTTGCTGGCCGGAACCGCCGCGCACGCTGCTGAGCCACCGGTGACGGTAGCGCAGTGGTGCGCCTACGAAGCGGCAACGAACCAGATCACCTACGCCGCCAATAAAAAACACGAACTGACCCCGGAAAGCGGCGGCGGATGGGATGTTCGCCGCAGAAAGTGGACAGACCCGCAGTTCAAGAAACTCCAGAAAAAGCACTTTGGGGGCGAAGAGCAATTCCTGCTGGCGTGGACAGCACACACGAACACGAAGTGCCCGCGCTAACGCGCCACGCCGCGCATTTTCTCTGGGGTGCGCAGGTGGGCGGCGGTTCTCTGTAGCGGTAACTGCGGGGGCGTCAGGGGGTTCCCGGACGCCCCCGCAGCCGATCCTGTTACAGCATCGGGGGAATGCCGAAATACTGGATCAATTCCAAGACGTTATCAGAGAACTGATATACGTCGTTCAGGAACCCCAGCACTTCGAACAGTAGGCGCAGTCTGGCCATGTGCTATCCTTCCATGCAATCACGTCACTCCCGCCGACAACCGATCCTTCGTCGGGCGTTAATGAGTGAAACTCATAAAATTGCTTGCACCTCCGGCGCAGTCGTGTATATAAGTCATTCAACAAAACGTTGACTCTATATACACGTCACGAGATGCAAGCGGTGAAAGCACACAGGATGCGTTAGCGTACTGTGTGGCTCTAGACGGCCATCCGGAGTCTTTGCTTTTAAGCACTTACATAAGTGGTTCCATGCAGATGAAATATAACCCGGGCGCTTTTCAGCGAGCCGGGTTTTATGCTGTGACGATATCGGAATTTTTCAACGTCAGCAATCGGAAACAGCACTCTTGATTCCCTCCCGCATCCGCCTGTAGACTCCTCCCCGGGATCAGCCGCGCCGCCTGACAGAAGGGCGATGCGATGCACAGCGCACACCGCGCACACGATGAACACACACCGGCCCGGATGGTGATTGCCGCCGCTGGCGGGTATCGGCGTTTGGCTGAATATCTGAATCTTGATGCCCGTTGGGTGGCGCGGTGGGACAGCCCAGCCGACCAGCGCGGAACGGGCGGGCGCATCCCGGCGTCGCAGATCGGCCCGATCTGGCGGCTGATCCGGCGGGAAGGCTGGCCGATCACTCTTGAACAGTTGCTGGGGGTGGACTGATGGCCCCCCGTGCGATGTCCGCCAAGGCCCGGCGGTTTGTTGACGAATATATGATTGACCTCAACGCCACGCAGGCTGCGATCCGCGCCGGATACAGCGCGAGGTCAGCCAAAACGCAGGGCAGTCACCTGATGACCCGGCCAGAGGTGCAGGCGGCTGTGGCTGCGGCGCAGGCCGGGCGCTCCCGCCGCACTGAAATCACCGCCGACCGGGTGGTGGAAGAACTGGCGCGGGTGGCCTTTTTCGATCTGCGGCGGGTGTTCCGGCCCGATGGGGCGCTGATCCCGGTGGCTGATCTGCCGGAAGATGTGGCGGCGGCGCTGGCGGCGGTCGATCTGGCGACGGTGGGCAAGGGCGAAGGCGCGGTTGAGCACATCGCCAAAATCAAAACCGCCGACAAGCTGCGGGCGCTGGAAAATCTGGCCCGGCATCTGGGGATGTTCCGTGAACGGGTGGAGGTCTCCGGCCCCGGCGGTGGCCCGGTGGAGGTTTCCGCCCTGACCCCGGCGGAGCGGGCGGCGCGGGTACAGGCCCTGATTGACATCGCCGCAGCACGGGGGGAGGAGGCCGAGAATGCCGGTTGATCCCGCCCTGCTGACCCGCCTGACCCCCGACGAACTGGCGGAGCTGGATGCCCTGCTGGCTGGTGTCGCCCCGCCGCTGTGGCAGCCGCTGCCGGGGCCGCAGACCGTGGCCTACACCAGCGCGGCGGACGTGATCGGCTACGGCGGGGCTGCGGGGGGTGGCAAGACCGATCTGGCCTGCGGGCTGGCCCTGACCCGCCACACGGTGTCGGCCATCTTCCGGCGGGAGGCCACCCAGTTAAACGGCGTGATCGAACGCCTGAGCGAGCTTCTGGGCGGGCGCGACGGCTTTAACGGGCGCAGCATCTGGCGGCTGGACGGCCACGGGCGGGCCGGGTGCCGGATCGAGTTTGGCTCGACCCCGCACGCCGGGGACGAGACCCGCCATCAGGGCCGCCCGAAAGACCTGCTGGTGTTTGACGAGGCCACCAACTTTCTGGAAACACAGGCGCGGTTTCTGATGGGCTGGAACCGCACCACGGTACCGGGGCAGAAGTGTACCACCCTGCTGACCTTCAACCCGCCGACCACGGCGGAAGGGCAGTGGGTGATCCAGTATTTCGCCCCGTGGCTGGACCGTGCCCACCCCAACCCGGCAGCGGCGGGGGAACTGCGCTGGTTCGGCAGCGTCGCCGGAAAAGACGTGGCGGTGCCCGATGCCCGGCCCTTTGTGCTGGACGGCGACACCCCGGTTTATGAGTTTGACCCGAAAGACTTTTCCGCCACCGCCATCATCACCCCGCGCAGCCGCACCTTTGTGCCGTCGCGCATCACCGATAACCCGTATCTGATGCAGAGCGGCTATATGTCCACACTGCAATCGCTGCCGGAGCCGCTGCGGTCGCAGATGCTGAACGGCGACTTTTCGGCGGGGATGGAAGATGACCCGTGGCAGATTATTCCCACCGCCTGGGTGCAGGCGGCGCAGGACCGCTGGCAGCCCCGCGACGCCAAAGGGCCGATGGATGGCATGGGGGTTGACGTGGCGCGGGGGGGCCGGGACGAAAGCATCATCGCCCGCCGTCATGGGGTGTGGTTTGACCAGCTTGTCTGTCTGCCGGGCCCGGCCAGCCCCGACGGCCCGACGCTGGCCGGGCAGGTGATTACCCTGCGGCGGGACCGCGCCCCGGTGCATATCGATATCGTCGGCTGGGGCAGCAGCCCCTATGATTTCCTGCGTGGGAACGGGGTGCAGACACTGGGCATCAACGGGGCGGCCAAATCCAACGGCATCACCCGTGACGGGCGGCTGCGGTTCGTCAACCTGCGGGCGGAACTGTGGTGGCGGCTCCGCGAGGCGCTGGACCCCACCGCGCCGCAGCCGCTTGCCCTGCCGCCCGATCCGCAGCTGCGGGCTGACCTGTGCGCCCCGAAGTGGCACCTGACACCATCGGGGATTCAGGTGGAGAAGAAGGAAGACCTGAAGGGCCGCATTGGCCGCTCCCCCGACCGGGGCGACGCCGTGGTGCTGGCCCTGATCGCCACCGCCAAGGAGGCCATCGACGGCCCGGTGCAGATGGCGGTCAGTGAGTTTGACCCCTATGCGGGGTGAGGGGGGGGCGCAGGGTCAGGGGGCGCGCTGCCCCGGTTTTGCGGTTGAAAACGCTCTTTTTAGAAGATCAGAGCGTTTTCAACCGCAAAACCGCTGTTCTCTTTTGCGGAAAACGCTCTAGCACCACTCAGGGCTATAGAGGGTCCGCTTCACCTGATAGTCTGTCTCCCAGGGGGCCGGTTTGGTGAACGTGACCGAGGTGTAGCCGAACTTGCCCTTCTCTTTGTAGGCGATCTGGTGGAACAGCCCTTTTGTTTCTTCCCTGATCGGTGTCGTGCCCAGTGCCTGAAGCTCGTCACGGGCGTGTTTGACCTCGGCCTCGTACTGATCCTCGGGGATCTTGTATTGGGTCTCGAGGCGGAAGATCCGTCGCCCGCAGAAGTCCACCTTGACCTGGCTCTGGTGGGGTGTTTTGGTGCCGAACTTCATCCTGTTGATGCTCTCGCGCCAGAACTGCCCGGTCTCGGTTCTGATGGCCAGTTCCTTGAGGGTCCAGCCGGAGGCGTCATCCTCAGTCCATCCGTTGGCGACGACGGCCTGCTGCACCTGCAACGGCGACATCTCGAGAGAGAGACCGGCGACCTGAAAAGGGGTTTTGCCGGAGGCAGGATTGCACACGGTTATAACAGTGGCCAGTGCCAACACCACAAAGCGTTTCATCCTTACCCCCCCCCGGTTGAATTGATTGCCCATTGATTTCATAGGGGTTGCGGAATGTCAATTGGGGGCAGGGGGGGCACCGCGACGGGCGGTAGACGGCCCGGTGCAGATGGCGGTCAGTGAATTTGACCCTTACGCGATGTAGTCGAAACTCACTGGAGGAAGGATCGCGTCCGGGAAAGTGTCACGACGAATGTAATATGGCCTCCCGCCAACACCCAGTGCTTCGTTGAAGGCACGGGCGAGAAAGGTGATTTTCTGAAAGTGATGCGGGGTGTCGCTGCTTTTATCCAGTTCGGCGCTGATGACTTTACTGATTTTTGCGATGTCCTCAGTCGGGACCGGTTGATCTTTGGAGAAGCCTGGGGATCTGATATCTCCGAACAGATCCACATATGCCGGGCCATCATTTGCGCGGCGGACATAGGTGTTGAAGAACTGTTTCAGTAGGGTGCCCTCATGCTCTGCCTTGTAGCATTCGATCAGTTGCCGCGTTTTGGTATCAAGGATGACCCGCGCCCCGCCAGCATGGGTGCTTTCCAGCTGGAAGGCCTTGTTGAAGGCCGGGCCGAACAGCCGTGAGTCGTCATGGTACAGCTTGCCGATGCTGATGCCGCCCCGGCTGATGAAACCGTTCAGCAAAAGCTCCCGCGACTTCTGCCACACGATGAAGATCAGCAGGCCGATTTCTTCCGGGGTGGTTCCGGTTAAGATGGCGATACAGTCGGAAAAGCTGTGGGTGATGTCTTTCAGCGTCCCCGGTTTAAGATCAAGACGTTTGGCAAAGTTCTCAGCGAGGGAAAGGCTCGGGGTTTCGAAGCTGAGGGCATAATAGATCTTGGTCACAAGATCCGGATCTCTCTCGGATGCCTTGATGTGTTCCTTGAAACCGAGAATATCGATGAAGGCGACCGTGCGGTCATCGTATTTGAAGGTTTTACGGCTGTCTTCTCCCGTTTCAAGCTCCGCCAGCTTGATTTCCGGAGACGGTGTAGCCGCTTCATGAACATCCCTGAGTGGTATTTTCAGGGCGTGAAACGGCTTGTCTTCAGGCGGGGAAGAGGTCATGCGTCAGGTCCGGTCAGGCGGCGCGCTTTGTCTGGAAATAGGCGGCGATGTCCCGGTCCGGGATTTTGGCGGGGGCGTCCGGGTCATGATAGATCCTGCGCCACGGGCTTTTCGGGTCGTGGGACAGGCCGACCAGCTCATACGGAGTATAGCCCCCGTAGACATCAAGGATCTTCTCGATCAGCTGTCCGAGGTCGTCTGGCAGCTCCGGGGTTTTTGACAGCGGATGGTCCAGCGGGATCGGCCCGGTGCCGTATCCCTTGAAGGCGCGGTACAGGCCCGGCATCACCGGGCCGAAGCGCCATGCCTCGAACGGTTCGCCGTCGATCAGCGGCTGCCCCTCCGACAGGGCCAGATACCAGCCGTGGGCAAAGTAGGCCAGCTTCTGCAGTTCCAGATTGCTTACGGGTTTCCCGCGGGCATGGGACCGCCGGATGATTTCGTTCGCTACGTCTAAAGCCTTTGCCATCGCTGTATCCTCCCGGAGCCGGAACTCCACGGTGGGGTCCTCATATGTCCTACATAGGGTGTCCATAACCTTGGTTATAGTTTGCCTATAGGCAAAACTATAGGAAAGCGGATTTCCGTCCAGCGGAAATGCACAGATCAGGGTGGTGAACTTCACCACCCGACAGGGGCGCAAGCGCCGCCTACACTGCGGGCATCAACCGATTATTGGAGGATGCCCGCATGTGCATGGGGGGAGCACCCAAGATGCCCGCCGTTGAGCCGCCGCCGCCGCCGCCGGAACCGGCCAAGGCCGCTGATCAGGCGGTACAGCAGGCCCGCACCGACGAACGCCGCCGCGCCCGGCAGGCCGCCGGGCAGAACGGCACCATCCTGACCGGATCCGGGGGCGATCTGACCACCGCCAACACCGGGCAGAAATCCCTGCTGGGGGGCTGACCGATGATCCCCGGCGGGCTGTCTCCCTCCCTCTCCCATGATGAGCTGCGCAGGCGGGTCACCCGCCGCCATGCGGAGCTGAAGCGCCTGCGCGATAACCGGGGCGTCGGCCCGCTGATCGAGGATCTGACCCTGCATTTCCGCCCGCTGGATGCCAGCGAGGAGCGGGAGCGGACCCGCAGTGACAGCGGGAAGAAAAAGCCCCGGATCATCGACAACTGCGGGCGGCTGGCGGTGCGCGATCTGGGGGCCGGGCTGATGTCGGGCATGACCAACCCCGCCCGTCCGTGGGTTGGCCTGAAGGTGCGGGATCAGGCCCTGATGGAAACCGGCGCGGTGAAAACGTGGCTGGCCGCCTGTGTCAAACAGATCCTGTCGATCTTTGAAAGTTCCAACATTTACCGTCTGCTGCCGGATATCTACGAAGATCTGGGCGTGGTCGGCACGTCGTGCCTGCTGCTGCGTGAGGATTACCGCGCCGTGGTGTGGGGCGAGCTGGTGCCGTGGGGCGATTACTGCATCGCCCGCGACAACCGGGGACAGGTCGATACCCTGTACCGTGATCTTAAAATGACGGTCGGGCAGGTGGTGCAGGAATTTGGGGTCGATGCTGTTTCGCAGGTGGTGCGCAATCACCATCAGGCCGGGCGGCTGGATACCGAGATTGACGTGGTCCACGCCATCGAGCCCAACCCAGATTTCAAGCCAGACCGTAAGGACGGGCCAAGCAAACGCTATCTGTCGGTCTATTTCGAGCAGGCAGCAGAGACCGCCCATGTGCTGGAAACCGGCGGCTATGACCGCTTTCCGGCCATCGTCGTGCGCTGGCGCAATGTGGAGCGGTCGGCCTATGGCCGTCCGGCAGCGCTGGATGCGCTGGATGACAGCCGCCAGCTGCAGGTGATGCATGTCAGCCTGGGGCAGGCGGTGGCGAAGATGATCAACCCGCCGCTGGTGGCAGCCGGTCAGAGCAAGTTCGGCGCGGTGTCCACCCAGCCGGGGGCGGTCAACTACACCGATGCGCTGGGCGGGGCCGCCGGGCCGCAGATCGCGCCGCTGCTGACGGTGCGCCCCGATATCTCGCCGATGGTGGCGCAGATGCAGGATGTGCGGGAGCGGATCGGCGATGCGCTGTTCCGCACATTGTGGCGGGCGGTATCGCAGCTTGAGACCGTGCGCACCGCCACCGAGATCGAGGCCCGCAAGCAGGAACAGATGCTGTTGCTGGGGCCGGTGCTGGACAGTCTGAACAAAGAACTGCTGACCCCGCTGATTGAATGGGTGTGGGCCGCCGCCACCGAAGCGGAAATCCTGCCGCCGCCGCCGGAGGACATCGCCGGGCAGGCGCTGGAGGTGGAATTCAGGAGCATGCTGGCGTCGGCCCAGCGGTCGGTGGCGGTGGGCAGCATCGAACGGCTGGCCGGGTTTGTCGGCCAGATGGCGCAGGCCTTCCCCGAAGCGCTGATGAAGATTGATCCCCAGCAGGCGGTGGATGAGTTCGCCGACGCCATCGGGGCCCCGGTGCGGATGGTGCGGTCAGACGAAGACGTGGCGGCGATGCAGAAGGCGCAGGCCCAGCAGCAGCAGCAGATGCAGATGATGCAGATGATGCAGCAGGGGGCGCAGACCGCGCAGACCCTGAGCCAGTCCGACATGGGTGGCGACAACGCCCTGAGCCGGATCAGCGCCGCCCTGAGCGGGGCAGGAGGCAACGGCAATGGATGACTACGAAGACCGCAACCGCCAGCAGGCGGAAGCGTTTGAGGCCGCGCTGCTGTGGGTGCTGGAAGATCCGCGCGGGCGGATGGTGCTGGCGGCACTGCTGGCCGACACCGCCCCGCTGGCAGAAAGCCCGCTGACCGGCACGGCGGCAGACTATTACCGGCTGGGAGTCCGGGACGTCGGTGCCCGCTGGCACCAGCGGATCGAGGCCCTTAAGCCGGGGATGGCAACCCTGATCAGCAAGGAACAGACCCATGTTTAAGCGTTTTGTGATGATCCTGCGCGGCCCGGACGACGGCGGGGCCGGGGCCTCTTCTTCCGGCAGCGGCGGGGCGTCTGCCCACACTGCCGGGGCCACTGGTGGGGGGGGTGATGATGGGGGGGCCGGGGCTGGCCTTGCCGCCGCCTTTGTTCCCGACACTGGCCGGGATGAGCCGTCACCAGACGGGGCCGGGGCCGGGATTCCCAGTGGCTATCAGCCCTTCAGCCTGCCTGACGGTATGCCGATGGATCAGGCGGCGATGGATCTGTTCACCCCGGTGGCCCGAGACCTCAACCTGACGCAGGATCAGGCCCAGAAGCTGATTTCGCTGCATGCCGAGCGGATGGCGCTGGTGCAGGATCAGGCCGGGCAGGCATGGCAGCAGCAGCGGCAGGACTGGCAGATGCAGGCACGGGTCGATCCCGAGTTCGGCGGGGCCCGCTTTGAGGAAAATCTGGCTCTGGCCCGCCGGGCGATTGACCGGTTCGGCACCCCTGACCTGACCGCAGCCCTGAACACGACCGGGGCCGGAGACCACCCGGCCATGCTGAAGTTTTTCGCGCAGGTCGCCCGCGCCACCGGAGACCACAGGCTGGTCTCGGCGGGGGCCAGCGGAGGCAACGCCACCATGAGCACCGCAGACTATTACGCCCGTGAGGTCTTCGGGCAGTAGCAGCCTGCTTTTTCTTCCCTTTCCCCTTGTTCTTCCCGTTTCATCATCCCAGGAGTCCTGACGTATGGCCCTTGATACCCTGCGCACCATCGCCATTGAAAAATCGCGTAAGCAGCCGAAGCAGATCGACAACCTCACCGAAGAGGCACCGATCCTTGATACCATCCCCTTTGCCGCCTCCACCCATGATATGTGGCATGTCGCTGACGAGCTGGCCGATGTCTCCGCCATGGGGTTTGTCGCCATGGATGCGCCGCTGCCCGCCGTGGACAGCACCGCCCGGCTGATCCGCTTCGATCTCGCCAAAATGGGCGGCCAGATTGAGGTCGGCGAGGATAAGGCCCGCCAGTATGGCGGCAAGGAAAAGTACTTCGCCGACAAGACCGCCCCGATCCTGAAAATGGCCGGGATGAACACCGAACGCACCATCGTGTATGACAACCTGCGCCAGTATGCCATTGACCGTAAAAAGGCGGGCAAGGGCAGCCGCGTTTATGACGCCGGGGGCACCGGGGCTGCCAACTATTCCATCATTGCCGTGCGCTTTGAGGAAGGGGTCTGCTCTGGCCTGTACAACCCGCGTGGTTTTGGCAACGGCGTGCTGTTTGACGTGCAGGCGATCAACGGCGGCAACCTCTACAAAGACAGCAACGGCGTGCTGGTTTACGGCGTCCGCCTGAAGTGCGACCTCGGCATGATGCTGACCGGCGACCGCAACATTGCCGCCATCACCAACATCGATCTGTCGGCGAACAAGGTTCCGACGGAAGCGATGGTCGATGACCTGCTGGCCGATGTGCGGGCCACCGGCTCCGGCCGCACCCTGCTGCTGATGCACCCGCGTGTGCAGAACTGGCTGGGCCGGGCCTTTAAGGGCAACCGCCTGGAAATGCGCCCGGCTGACACCAACGTCATCCGGCAGGTCAAGGCCTGGGAAGGCGTGCCGCTGCTGACCAGCTACACCTTTGCCGACGGCACCGAAGCTCGCGTTGTGCTGAGCTAAGGCCTGTCCCTCAGGCGGCGGGCGGGGGCATCCGCCCGGCTACGCCGAGCTGTTTGTTGGGTCCCTCAGGCGCCGGGCGCGGGCGTCCGCCCGCTTGGCTTACGTGCCCACGCGGGCACGGGGCCTCAATGGCCCAGTTGGTACGGCAAGGC
>NZ_KB907345.1:151923-159793 GCF_000381985.1 Novispirillum itersonii subsp. itersonii ATCC 12639
GCCCTTTGGGCCTGCGTTTTTGTTTTGTCCCTCAGGCGGCGGGCGGGGGCATCCGCCCCCTTGCCTTACGCGCGAATGGTCGCGCGGGCCTTCAACAGGCCAGTCGGCCCTTTGGGCCTCCAGTGGAGAACTCTCATGTACAAAGTCAACGGACTGACCAACTACCAGCGTATTCACGGGCAGGGGCTGGTCAACGCCCAGACCCTGCCGCAGAACGCCAGCGCTGACGGCAACGAAGGGCCGCTTCAGCTTTCCGGCACCATGGGCGCGGTGGAAGTGGTGGTGCGGGCCAACACCGCCCTGACCATCGCCGACACCAAGACCCTGACCGTCAAGCTGCAGCACCGTGACGGGGCGGCAGCCTTTGCCGATCTGGGCACCGTGGTCAGCCTGACCGCCACCGGCGGCAGCGGGGTGGTTGCCGCCGATACCGAGCTGGGGCGCTTTGCCCTGCCCAGCACCGTCAAGGCCGATGTCAAGGCGGTGATCACCACCACCGACGCGGCGGCGACGGGCAAGATCGACGTCATCCCCATCTATCTGCCGCGTTGATGTGATCGAGCGGGCGGGGGCTTCGGCCCCCGTCTTCGGCGGGGCTTTGTTTTCAGTCCCTCAGGCGCCGGGCGCGGGCATCCGCCCGCTTGGCTTACGTGCCCACGCGGGCACGGGGCCTCAATGGCCCAGTCGGTACGGCAAGGCCGTACCTCCATTTGCTGGGTCCCTCAGGCGCCGGGCGGGGGCGTCCGCCCTCTTGCCTTACGCGCGAATGGTTGCGCGGGCCTTCAACAGGCCAGTCGGCCCTTTGGGCCTCCGTTCTCATCAGGAGTGTGCCGTGGCCTCCAAAATTCAAGTCTGCAACATTGCCCTGTCGATGCTGGGGGCGGCCTCGATCTCTGACCTGTCGGAGAGCAGCAACGAGGCCCGCGCCTGCGCCCTGCATTTTGAGGATACCCTCAACACCCTGTTGCGGCAGCACCCCTGGAACTTTGCGACCGTGGAACGCGCCCTTGCCCCGCTGGAGGAGGTGACGGCGGCGGAATGGGTTTATGCCTACGCCTACCCCACCGACTGCCTGAGTGCCCAGCGGATCGTGGTGCCCGGTGCCGCCCGCCCGGTGCCTTATGTGGTGCGGGCGGCGGTTGATGGCGGCGGCAACATGCTGCGGGTGGTCTATACCGATCAGCCCGGCGCAAGACTGGCCTACACCCGCACGGTCACGGACCTGTCGGTCTGCGACGGCGAATTCCTCTCGGCGCTGCAACACCGTCTGGCGGCGGCGCTGTGCATGACCCTGACCGGCAAGGCCGACCGCCTGTCTATGTTGACCCAACAGGCGGAGGCATCGCAGGCCCGTGCCAAGGCCCGCGACGCGGGGGAAAACAGCGACGCCGATGACGCCTTGCCCGACTGGCTGACAGTGCGGGAGGGCTGACCATGGCGCTGATCTATCAGGCGAGTTTCGGCGGGGGCGAACTGGCCCCCAGCCTGTGGAGCCGGGTCGATCTGGCGAAATACGCCGAAGGCCTGAAAACCTGCCGTAACTTCTTTATCGCCGCCCATGGCGGGGCCTATTCGCGGCCCGGCCTGCGCTTTATCGCCGAGGCCCGCAACAGCACCCGCCCGGTGCGGCTGATCCCGTTCCAGTTTTCCACCGTCCAGACGTATGTGCTGGAATGGGGCCACCTGTATCTGCGCGTCCATAAAGACGGTGCCCCGGTGCTGGAAGGGGATAAGGCGGTCACGGCATCGGGGGCGGAGCTGACCGCCGCCGCCCACGGCTGGGCGGTGGGGGATGACCTGTTCCTTGAAGGGGTCTCCGGCGGGGGGAATAGCCGCACCGTGCGCATTACCGCCGTCACCGCCAATACCGCCACCGTCTCCGCGCTGGATGGCGGGGCGCTGGCCCTGACCGGCAGCGGCACGGCTGCCCGGGTTTACACCCTGACCACCCCCTACAGCGCCGACCAGATTTTCCGCCTGAACGTGGTGCAGTCCGCCGACGTGATGACGCTGTGCCACCCCGATCACCCGCCGCGTGAGCTGCGGCGCACCGGTCACACGGCATGGACCCTGACGGATATCACGTTCGTACCCCGGCAGGTGCCCCCGACCGGGCTGTCGGCAACCCCGATCAACAGCGGGTCTGAGCAGTATTCTTACGCTGTCACCGCCGTCAATGCTGACGATGCTGAAGAAAGTCCCCCGGCCTATGTCGGCCTGTCATCAGCGGCATCGGCGGCCTGGAAAAATCAGATCAACTGGGTGGCGGCCCCCGGCGCGGATACGTACAACATCTATCGGCAGAAAGCCGGGACCTATGGCTTTGTCGGTCGGTCAAAAACCACCGGCTTTGTCGATGACAACATCGCGCCCGATCTGGGTGACGGGCCGCCGAACCCACGCAACCCCTTTGTCGGCGCAGGCAACTACCCGCAGGCGGTGGCCTATTACCAGCAGCGGCGGGTATTCGCCGGGTCGGCGGCCAAACCGCAGACGGTCTGGCTGTCGGTGTCGTCGGCGTACAACAACTTTTCGGTCAGCACCCCGACCAAAGATGATGACGCCATCACCCTGACCATCGCCGCGCAGCGGGTGAACGAGGTGCGGCATCTGGTGCCGCTGACCAGCCTGATCGCCCTGACCAGCGGCGGGGAATTCACCATCGGCCCCGGCAGCCAGTCTGACCCGCTAACACCGTCAAACATCCAGACCCGGCCACAGGGCTACCGCGGTGCGGCGCATACCCCGCCGCTGGTGGTCGGCAATACGGTGCTGTACGTGCAGGCGCAGGGCGGCATCATCCGCGATCTGGGTTACGATTACACCTCTGACAGCTTTACCGGCAATGACCTGTCGGTGCTGGCGAATCACCTGTTTTCCGGCCACACCCTGACCGACTGGGCCTATGCGCAGACGCCGTATTCCATCATCTGGGCGGTGCGCGAGGACGGGACACTCTTAGGCCTGACCTACATGAAGGAACAGAAGGTCTGGGCGTGGCACCGCCACGACACCGACGGGCTGTTTGAAAGCGTCGCCACCATCCCCGAAGGCAACGAGGACGGGGTGTACGTGGTGGTCAGGCGCACCGTCAACGGTGTGACCCGGCGGTACATCGAACGCTTCGCCACCCGGGTTATCACGACGGTGCAGGACTGCTTCTGTGTTGATTCCGGCCTGACCTACAGCGGCCCGGCGGTCAGTACCGTTTCCGGCCTGTGGCATCTGGAAGGAAAGGCCGTTTCGGTGCTGGCTGATGGCAACGTGGTGGCCGGGCAGACCGTGACCAACGGGCGGATCACCCTGCTGCAACCATCGACCACGGTGCATGTCGGCCTGCCTTATACCTGCGACCTTCAGACGCTGGATATTGAAATGGCCAGCGTCGGCACCATTCAGGGCCGTGACAAGCGGGTGGTGGGCCTGACCGTGCGGATGGAAAACACCCGGGGGCTGGCCGTCGGCAAAGAAGGATCGCTGACCGAAATGCGGGTCGACCCCAGCGTGATCGCCAACCCGCTGCCGCTGGAAACCGGGGATTACCGCTTTGCGCTGCCGCCGGGCTGGTCCACCGGATCCAGCGTGCTGATCCGCCAGACTTACCCGCTGCCCGCCGGGGTGATGGCCATTGTGCCGGAGATCGACGTTGCCTGACGCCTCGTTGCTTAACGCCTACGCGATCACCGCGCCGACCGAAGCCGACATTGCCGCCGTTGCCGCCACCATGCGGGCGGCGGACGTGGCAGAGGTCTGGGCATCGCACCGGGTGACGCCGGAACAGGCGCTGCGGATCTCGCTGTGCCAGTCAATGGAGGCATGGACGGTCAGCCACGCCGGTCGGCCCCTGTGCCTCTGCGGTGTCGGGCGGCTGACCGATGGCACCCTGCTGGGCGGCCCGGTCAGTGTGCCGTGGCTGCTGGGCAGCGATGCCCTGTCGGATCACCGCCGGGCCCTGCTGCGGATCTCGGGCCGTATGGTGCCGCTGTGGCGGCGGCGGCACGGCCTGCTGGTCAACTGGGTTGATGCCCGCAACCGGGCCTCGCTGCGCTGGCTGCGCTGGCTGGGGTTTGAGATTGCGCCCGCCGCGCCGTTCGGGCCGGACGGGCTGCCGTTCCACCGTTTTATGATGAGGTGAGCTATGTGTGTGTTTGCACTTGCGGCGGCCCCTGCGGTCGCTGGAGCGGCTGGAGCGGCTGGTACGGCAGCGGCGACGGCTGCAACGGCATCTGCCTTTACCGCCGCCAATATCGCCGCCAACGTCGGGGTGTTCTCCGGCATCCTCGGCACGGGCATGTCCATGTACGGCCAGATGCAGCAGGGGCAGGCGGCCAAGGCGCAGGCCAACTATCAGGCACAGGTGGCGGAGCGCAATAAACAGGTGCTGGAGTATCAGGCGCAGGACCGCGCCGAGCAGGGCCAGCTTCAGGAAGAACAGCAGCGCCTGAAAGTGCGCCAGCTGATGGGCACCCAGCGGGCGGCGCTGTCGGCATCCGGCGTGACGCTGGATGACGGGTCGGCGGTCGATCTGCTGACCGATACCGCCGCCATCGGTGAGATGGACGCCCAGACCATCCGCCACAACACCGCGAAAGACCTGTGGGCGATCCGCAACCAGCAGCAGGGCCTTGACGCCGAAAGCACCCTGCTGATGAGCCGGGGCAAGGCGTCGGCGCAGGCGGGCGCCATCGGGGCGGCCAGCAGCCTGCTCGGCGGGGCCAATAAGGTGGCGGATGACTGGTATCGGTTTGAGAAGGGCTGATAGATCATGACGATACGTGTACCCACCCTGACCACCCGCACCGTAGAGGGGCAGGTTTTGCAGGCGCCGATGATGCAGGCGCGGGTTTCCTCTGCCGACGGTGGCGGGCTGGCGGCGCAGGGGATGATCAACGCCGGGCAGCAGGTGCAGGACCTTGGCAGCGCGATCAGCCAGCACGCCCTGAAGATGGCCGTTGATGACGCGAAAACCGAGGCGATGGCCGCCTACAACGACTGGCAGACCCAGCGTCTTGATCTGCTGGAAGGCGACGAGAAAGGCTATTTCAGGCTGACCGGCGAAGCCGCTTACCGGGGGGCGGAGGGGATTAACACCGCCCTGAAAACCGCGTGGGAAACCCGTGCCGGAACGATATCATCGCGGGCGCGGAAGATGATCGAGCCGCAGATCCTTCAGGATTTGCAGAGGGATGCCCTGTCTGTCGCCCGCCACGCGGCATCAGGGCGTGATGCCTGGCAGGACAGAACCGCGCAGGCGACGGCGCAGGGGATGGCGGCAGAGGCAGCCCGGTTTTTCGCCGATCCGGACCGACGGGAAACCGCCCTGAACACCGGGCGCGCCGCCATTTTCGAACGGGCGGCGCAGCGGGGCTGGTCAATCGGTGACCAGCGCCTGAAGGCCGAGATTGCCGCCTTTGACAGCAGTGCCCTGACCGGGGTGCTGCGCAAATACGCCGAGACTGACCCGCAAGGGGCAAGGGCCTATTTCGAGACGGTCAAAGGCAGGCTGTCTCCGGCTGACGCCAGCGCCATGGTGGCGCTGCTGGATCATCGGGGCATGCTGCACGCGGTTGACACGGCGGTGCAGGGTATCCGGGCGGTGCCGTGGAACGGGGACGGGCAGCCGTCACCGCAGGAGATCTGGGACCGCCAGCGGGCCGAGGCGGAAAAAATCGCCGACCCCAGCGTGCGGGCCGGGGCACAGGCCATTCTGGAGCGTGACTTCCGCCTTGCCGAAGCCGCCGCCACCCAGCGCCGCAAGGCCGGGCAGGAAGAGATCTATGCGCAGGTTGCCAAAGGGCTGAACCCCGCCACCCTGCCGCCAGAGGTGCAGCAGGTGATCGGGGCTGATTTCGTCAGCCAGATGCAGGGCCTGTATCAAAACAACGGGAAGGCCCCGTATGATCCGGCCCTTGAAGGGGCGCTGCAAAAGGCGTCGCTGGATAAGGATACCTTCGCGCAGATTGACCTGACCGCGCTGCGGGGCCGCCATGACAACGGGCGGCTGGACTACTGGATAGATCAGCAGCGGGCGATGACATCCGCTGACCCGAAGGATGTGGCCCGCCAGACCATGCGCCAGCCGGTGTATGGCATGGGCCTGTCGATTGTGCAGCAACAGTTTCCTGTTGCTGACGGGAGTGACCTGATGGCGGTGGAGCGGCAGGCCCGCGCCGCCGGGCAGACCCGCGCCTTTATCGACACCTTTATGGATGAAAAAGGCCAGCCCCCGAGCGAGGGGGATCTTTATCGCTTTACCCGCACCCTGAAAAACGGCGCCGCCGGCGACAGAACCGGCGGTTTCGGCTGGCGCGGCATCAACCCCGCCGTCATCGCTCAGAGCCCGTGGGGAGGCGCGGTTATGCCGATCGCCGATAAGCGACAGGCGGGGACGGGCGCGGCTAAGACACAGACGGCGACGGGCGCCGAGAATCAGAATGATCTGGTGAAGAGCTGGGGGACTGCAACCCCGAAGGAGAGGATCCAGATTTATGCAAAAATGAATAATGACGGGCGAAAAGCCGTCTTTGATCTGATGAGCCCAGAAGAACGTGAAAAAACTGCTCTGGACGATATTTTGGGGAATGAATATCGGCCACCCGTGTCTAAGGAGGGCTATTTTAAGGATAAAAACCAGATAGAGAACTGGCAGAATTTTTATCAAGAGGTCAGGTCAACGCAGGGTCTTTCGGAGGCCCGACAGATCTCCCTGCTGTTCCTTTACGCTCTTGAAGGGGGGAATGCCGCTGATGGTGAGGCGTTTGATGAAAATGGAAGAAAGAGGAATCGGACGTCGTCGGGAATTCAGCCTGGTACGTTGGCTGATTATAATAAAAAGAATAAAGATGATGAAATAAATAGCATTATTGATCCTGTTGAACTGAAAATAAAGCATCGTATTAAAGTTATGAATTGGTATATTGATGGTGCTCTTACTTCAGAAGGGGAGCTGCTGAAACTGGATGATCTGGGGGACCCACTGCTGGCAGCCGCAGTGGAAGACACCCTGTACCGCCACGGATCCGGCCCCAATGGCGGTCCAGCTGTGATTAATCGAACGATCGATGATCTTGCCGGGGCGTATAATGCGTCACTCCCGGAGCCGAAAAAAGGCTTGACAGTCAATGAAACGACCCCCGGTTTCGGTAAGAACTCCTTCAAATATGTGAAATGGATGACCCGTGATCCGAAAATGCGTGATCGGTTTCTGAATAGGTTGGCTGATAATAGAATAGACGCTTTGAAGAAGAAGAAATTATTCGGTGGCGGCGATATAGAGCGGGTTAACTGGTACCGTCCTAATAGATACTCTAAAAAACTCTACCTTGATTGAATGATTCCGTGAGTTTTCTCTTCCCCCACCGCGGACAGCCGTGTGCAGATCCGCGGGGGCGGTGGCAGGCCGCCGCCCCCGCTGGTCTTGATCAGGTCAGCATTTCTTAACGCCGATCATCGTCGTCCGGATTGTGTTGGGCAACAACCTCCCAAGTATTCCTGCTTTTCTTAACCAAGTATGTGGTTCTCGAGCCGTAAACCCGAAAGCAGCTTTTCAGGATGGTCCTGCATCTGGTCTCTTCGAATTCAACGACGTAGTTCCCTGGCTGGGCTCTTATGCCCTTGACGGAAATCCGGTCTCCCTTACGGACTTCCTTCACCACCGGGAAGCGATAGCTGATGTAGGCATCAAAGTATACATCAGGTGATGTTCGCGCTATAAGTTTTATGTATTCCTCGTCATATCCGGCGGTTTTGCACAGGTCTTCATTGTTTAGAGCCTCGCAGCCGATCTTGGTCTCCACGGCGCAGAGCGGGGAGGTTTTCTGGCCGATGCAGGTGCTGGTGTTCGGGATGTTTTCATTGATGCTGAGGATGC
>NZ_KB907346.1 GCF_000381985.1 Novispirillum itersonii subsp. itersonii ATCC 12639
GTTACCCGAGGGTTTTGATGGTGGAGCTAAGCGGGATCGAACCGCTGACCTCTACAATGCCATTGTAGCGCTCTCCCAGCTGAGCTATAGCCCCGTTTTTCGTTAGCAGCCGTCTGGGTGACTGCGTCGGTGGAGCGGGTTTATAAGGGGTTACCCCTGATCCGACAAGAGAAAAATGCACTCTGATGTCATTTTTTTTGCACCCGTCGCAAACGCCCTGCATTCATGCGGCTCTCAGGGACATTCCGCCACGGAATCAAGGGCTCAGAACCGACCTGACGTCACAGAAAAGAAAAAGGGCCACCCCTAGACGGAGCAGCCCTTTTACCGATCCGGCCTGAGCGGACGGCAGAACAGAGATTTACTCGTCCTGCTCGCCCGGCTCGAGGTGATCAATCACCTCGGCCATATCATCATCATCCTCGCCGAGATCAGATGCGTCTTCCATCAGCGCATCCTCATCCTCGTCACCGATGATGTCCTCTTCAATTTCTTCGTCCTCGACCGGCGCCGCCACAACAGTCTTCTTGGCAGCGTCGTTACGGGACCCCTTGCCGCCACGACGAACCTTCGGCGCGGCGTCCTTCTCGTTTTCCGCACCACACTTGGGGCAGACGATCGGGTCTTTGTTCAGATCATAGAAGCGAGCCCCGCAGGCAGAGCAGACGCGCTTGGTTCCCCATTCCGGTTTAGCCACCCGAAAACCTCCGAGTATCGTGACTTGGTCCTGAGAGGCGCATTTGCCATCGTTTCCCGCGCCTGTCAAAAGCAAAAATCATCATCCGGCCTGTTATCTCACCCTGCAGGTCCCGATCCGGGGGATCCGGCGGGCGGAAGGCCTTCACTTTCCGCCCGTTGTTCCGCAACGGCACCTACCCTTGTCGGCACCGATATGGTATCCAGCCAGTACACGTCTCACCCCTTTTTCCCCGGAAAAGTTCACATGAGTCATCCTGCTTCCGCCACTGCCAAAGCCCTGTGGTCGAAGGCCTGCCCGCCCCTGTCCGGCGACGTCCGTGTCCCCGGCGACAAATCCGTCTCTCACCGCGCCCTGATGTTCGGGGCGCTGGCGATTGGCGAAACGGTGGTCGAGGGCCTTCTGGAAGGCGAGGACGTGCTGCGCACCGCAGCCGCCATGAAACAGCTTGGCGCCACCGTGGAGCGCCGCGACGACGGCACCTGGGTCCTGCACGGGCGCGGGGTCGGCGGCCTGACCGAACCCGCCGATGTGCTGGATATGGGCAATGCGGGCACCGGTGCCCGCCTGCTGATGGGCCTGCTGGCCAGCCATCCGTTTACGGCGGTGCTGACCGGCGATGCTTCGCTGCGCAGCCGCCCCATGGCCCGCGTCACCACGCCGCTGGCCCAGATGGGGGCAACCTTCACCGGGCGGACCGGCGGGCGTCTGCCGATGGCCGTAACCGGCACCGAGACCCCGGTCCCGATCAGCTACACCCTGCCGGTCGCCTCGGCGCAGGTGAAAAGCGCCATCCTGCTGGCCGGTCTGAATACGCCCGGCGAAACCACAGTGATTGAGCCGGAGCCGACCCGGGATCATACCGAACTGATGCTGCGGGCCTTTGGGGCCGACGTGCGGGTCGAAGACCGTGCTGACGGCAGCCGGGTCGTCACCCTGACCGGGCAGCCGGAACTAACCGGACGCCACATCGTGGTGCCATCAGATCCGTCTTCCGCCGCCTTCCCGGTGGCTGCAGCCCTGATTGTGCCGGGCAGCCACATCACCGTCCGCGGCGTTGGCATGAACCCGCTGCGCACCGGACTGTTCACCACCCTGCAGGAGATGGGGGCCGACCTGACCGTCACCAACGAACGGACCGAGGGCGGTGAGCCTGTCGCCGATCTGGTGGTGAAGCATGGCCCGCTGAAGGGTGTCTCCGTCCCGGCGGACCGCGCCCCCAGCATGATCGACGAATACCCGATCCTGTCTGTGGTTGCCGCCTTCGCCACCGGCGAAACCCGGATGAACGGGCTGGCTGAACTGCGGGTGAAGGAAAGCGACCGCCTCAGCCTGATGGCCAACGGTCTGGCAGCCTGCGGCGTGACCGTGCGGGTGGATGGTGACGACCTGATTGTCACCGGGACCGGGGCCGCACCGAAAGGGGGCCAGAAGATCGCCGTCAATCTTGATCACCGGATCGGCATGAGCTTTCTGGTTCTGGGCATGGCAGCGCAGAACGCGGTGGGGATTGATGACGAATCCGCCATCGGCACCAGCTTCCCCGGGTTCTCGGCCCTGATGACCGGGCTCGGGGCACAGTTTGACGGGACGGAGGGCTGATTCATGACCTCGACGGTGATCGCCATCGACGGGCCCGCCGCCGCCGGAAAAGGCACGCTGGCCCGGCGACTGGCTGACCATTTCGGCTATGCTTACCTCGATACCGGCTCCATCTATCGGGCAGTCGGCCTGAAAGTGCTGCGGGCCGGACAGAACCCGCACGATGCCGCCGCTGCGGAACAGGCGGCGCGGGATCTGACCCCGGACGAACTGTTCGCCCTGCAGAAAGACCCGGATCTGCGCAGCGAGGCGGGTGGGCAGGCGGCCTCTAAGGTCGCTGCCATTCCCGGTGTGCGGACTGCCCTGCTGGCGTTTCAGCGTCAGTTTGCCGCGACGCCACCGGGCGGCTGCCCCGGCGCGGTGCTGGATGGCCGGGATATTGGCACCGTGGTTTGCCCCGATGCCACCCACAAGCTGTTCGTCACCGCCAGCGTGGAAGAACGCGCCCGCCGCCGTGTGGCGGAGTTGCGCGCCAAAGGAATTGAGAGTATAGAGTCTGCTGTTCTTGCGGACATGAAGGAACGGGACGCGCGGGACTCCCAGCGGGATGTTGCGCCGTTGCGACCGGCAGAAGACGCTCTTGAGCTTGATACGTCTGCCTTGGATGCCGACGCCGCGTTTGCGGCGGTGCTCGCTTATCTTCAGCGGAAAGATGTCCCCCGGTAAAAAATCGGGCGGGACTCTTCCGCCTGTTTGCTTTGAATGACGCCCTCCTCATCCCCCGGGGATCAGCAGGGCCCGATCACACTGTGCCGCACCAGACAGGGCGGAAGACCGCCGGATCCAACCGGCAGGCCGGAAAGACTGAAAACTTTGAAAGGAATTTAACACTCATGGTTACCGCCGCTGATTTCAGCTTCGAGGATCTCCTCAACGAAGCCTTTGCCCAGGAATACACCATTGAAGGCAGCGTGGTGCGTGGCACCATCCTGCGTATCGATGGCGACTTCGCCCTGGTCGATGTCGGCCTCAAGTCCGAAGGCCGTATTTCTACCCGTGAATTCTCCCGTCATGGCGATAACACCGAGCTGAAGGCCGGTGACCAGATCGACGTGTTCGTCGAGCGCTATGAAGACAAGGACGGCCTGATCGTCCTGTCCCGTGACAAGGCCCGCCGCGAGGAAGCCTGGAACGACCTGGAAAAGAGCTTCAACGACGCCCAGCGCGTCGACGGCGTGATCTTCGGTCGCGTCAAGGGCGGCTTCACCGTCGATCTGTCCGGTGCCGTGGCGTTCCTGCCGGGCTCGCAGGTTGATATCCGTCCGGTCCGTGACATCGGCCCGCTGATGGGTCAGTCCCAGACCTTCCAGATCCTGAAGATGGACCGCGCCCGCGGCAACATCGTGGTGTCCCGTCGTGCCGTGCTGGAAGAAAGCCGCGCCGAAGAACGCGCCAAGCTGATGTCCGGCCTGAAGGAAGGCATGATCCTCGACGGCGTCGTCAAGAACATCACCGACTACGGTGCGTTCGTTGATCTGGGCGGCGTTGACGGCCTGCTGCACGTCACCGACATCTCCTGGAAGCGTGTCAACCACCCGTCCGAAGCGCTGACCATCGGTCAGACCGTCAAGGTGCAGGTGATCCGCTTCAATGCTGAAACCCAGCGTATCTCGCTCGGCATGAAGCAGCTGGAAGCTGACCCGTGGGATGGCGTTGCCGCCAAATACCCGCAGGGCACCAAGTTCGTCGGCCGCGTGACCAACATCACCGACTACGGTGCGTTCGTCGAGCTGGAAGCCGGTGTCGAAGGTCTGGTCCACGTCTCCGAAATGAGCTGGACCAAGAAGAACATCCACCCGGGCAAGATCGTCTCCACCTCTCAGGAAGTGGAAGTGATGATCCTGGACGTCGATCAGGAAAAGCGTCGTATTTCGCTGGGCCTGAAGCAGTGCGCCGGCAACCCGTGGGAAACCTTCGCCGAACAGTTCCCGGCCGGGACCGAAGTCGAAGGCGAGATCAAGAACATCACCGAATTCGGTCTGTTCATCGGTCTGCCGGGCGACATCGACGGCATGGTGCACCTGTCCGACCTGTCCTGGTCCGAATCCGCCGAAGAAGCCGTCAAGGCCTACAGCCGTGGCGACGTCGTCAAGGCGAAGGTTCTGGACGTGGATATCGAGAAGGAACGTATCTCCCTCGGTATCAAGCAGCTGGGTGACGATCCGTTCGCCGCTGCCGCTTCGGGCATGAAGAAGGGCACCGTCGTGACCGCCGTGGTCACCGCTGTGCAGGATAACGGCATTGAAGTTGAAGTCGACGGCACCGTCTCCTTCATCCGCAAGTCCGACCTGTCCCGCGAGCGTAACGACCAGCGTCCGGAACGCTTCTCGGTGGGCGACAAGATCGACGCCAAGGTCGTGTCGATCGACAGCAAGACCCGCAAGATCGGCCTGTCGATCAAGGCTCGCGAAATCGAGGAAGAAAAGCAGGCGATGGCTGAGTACGGCACTGCCGACTCCGGTGCTTCGCTGGGCGACATCCTCGGCGCTGCCCTGAAGCAGGCTCAGGAAGCCAAGGGCGAATAAGCCTGACGGTCTTCCCGGTGGGATTTCCCGCCGGTTTGTGACAGAAGGTGCCCCCCGTCTCTGACGGGGGGCACTTTTCTTTGTCTAAAAACCTTTGAAACAAAGCACTTATACTTGACGGTCCGCCGTTGCTTTGGCACCCTTTGGGCTAAGTGTGTCGGGGTTAGCGTGGTGCCACCGGATCTGTGCTGAATCTCCGGGCCCCATACACAGTTGTGCTGAAGCGTTTTGACCTGTTTGCGACTGTTGTCTGTTTTTGACTGCTGCCCGTCTGACACGCTGACCGCCTGAACACTGCCCTGCCTGTCTGGGTCTCCCGTGCGGCTTCTGCTCCGTCCGTACCGGATTATCTGATGGCAGAGCACCTATATCCTGTCCTGTGTGGATGGTCCTGATGGCCCCCGGTGCCTTGTGCCCGGTTTAAATAAGGCCATGGCCCCATACGGCTTTAGCAGAACAGGCCCGTCCCCGGGACCCGTTGGCAGACATCCTGACCGGCCTGTTTTATCCGCAACCCCGTAACCTGCCTTCAGGGGGGATCGCTGAATGACAAAATCGGAACTGATTGCGCGTCTGGCTGAACGCAATCCGCATCTTTATCAGCGGGACATCGAACGGATCGTTTCGACTATTTTTGACGAAATCGCGTCTGCACTGGCCCGGGGTGACCGGGTGGAGCTGCGCGGCTTCGGCGCTTTCTCGGTCAAACGGCGGGAGGCCCGTCTTGGCCGTAATCCGCGCACCGGGGAATCCGTCGATGTGTCTGAAAAGGCTGTGCCGTATTTCAAGACCGGCAAGCAGCTGCGCGACATGCTCAACACCGATGATGAATAAGTCGCCGGTATGATCAGCCGCCTTCTGCGCCGCCTGTTGTTCTGGCTGATCGGGGTTCCCTTCGGCCTGGCCGTCACCCTGTTTGCCGTAGCAAACCGGCAACCGGTTGATGTTGGGCTGTGGCCGCTGCCATGGACCCTGCAACTCCCCCTGTATCTTCAGGTTCTTGGCGGGGTTGCCGTCGGTCTGCTTGCCGGGGTCAGCCTAAGCTGGATCGGCAGCGCCGGTCTGCGCGCCCGGGCACGGGCTTCCCGCCGCCGTGTACGGGAACTGGAGCGAGACGTGGCCCGGCTGCGCCTGCAACAGCAGACTGCCGCATCCGCCGAATCTGGGACAGACACCCCCTCCTCCCGGCTTCCGGCAGAACAGGCAACCCTGCTGCCGGGGATGATCTCCTGACCGGGGCCGCATCCTGCCCGGGGTCAGAGAGCGGATCAGGGCGTCACAGCCGTGCTGACCTCTTCCTTCAGCCATCCCAGCAAGGCCTGAATCGCCGGTGTCACCTCCTGCCCCTGCGGGCAGAGGAACCAGACGGCATTCAGATAAGGTGTCTGCAGACCTAAATGCCGGAACGGCTCCACCAGCCGTCCGGCAGCCAGATCGTCGGCAATCATCACACTGCGGCCCAGCGTGACACCCCGGCCATCAATAGCTGCCTGTACCGCCATACTGCTGTCGAGGAACGTCGGCCCGGCCCCGATAGCCCGCTGCGGCAAACCTGCAGCGGCAAGCCAGTCAGCCCAGGATACCCCTTCGTCACGGATGACCGGCACCCGGCGCAGATCCTCCGGCGTAGCCAGCTGGGCCGCCAATCCCGGGGCACAGACCGGCGTCAGATTTTCCCGTAGCAGCAGCTCCGCGAACAGACCGGGATAGGGCCCACGCCCCTGACGGATGGCGCAATGCACGGCCGTCGGCCCAATCCCCAGACGCATCACCTCATAGGTGGTATGAAGACGCAGTGTCAGCGCCGGATGGCGGTCAATAAACCGTCCCAGCCGGGGCATCAGCCATTTATGGGCCAGCGAAGGCGGCAACGACAGGGTCAGATCATGGTGGCTGGCCTCCGGACGCAACCGCACTGTCGCGTCCCGCACGATCTGCAGCGCCTCCCGCACACTACAGGCATATTCCTGCCCCGCGTCCGTCAGCCACAGCCGACGGTTCAGACGGCGGAACAGCGGAACCCCTAGCGCCTCTTCCAGCCCCTTCATCTGCTGGCTGACGGCAGCCTGCGTAATGTGCAGCTCCTCTGCCGCCCGGGTAAAGGACAGATGACGGGCAGCAACCTCAAAGGTTCTTAAGGCATTCAGTGGCGGCAGATCAGCCATGGACACAGTTCCCTATGGGAGGCCAGCATGGGTAGATCCCATATCCAGCATAAGTTTCCCTAATGATTTGCCCCATAATATGTGGTTTGTCAGAGCCCTGAGAAGCCCGGATAGTTTGCAGACCCAAAATACCGGTCAGGACACCCGTTTTATGTCTCAGGTCAGCTCTCCGGCGTCTTCTTCTGCCCCGACAGCCAGCGTCTCAGACTCCCGCAACCTTGGCCTCTATGCCGGGGTGGTTGCCATCTGGGGCACCAGCTGGATTGCCCTGAAGCTACAGGTCGGATCCGGGGTAGAGGTACTCCCTTCTGTCGCCTACCGCTTCGGTCTGGCCGCAGCCGTTCTGTTCGGATGGTGTCTGCTGCGCGGGCTGCCCTTACGGTTCAGCAGGGCCCAGCACCTGCGGATGGCTGCCCAAGGGGCCCTGATGTTCACATTCAATTACATTTTCTTTTATTACGCTGCCTTATACTTAACCAGCGGCCTGCTGGCCGTCGCCTCCTCCACGGTCATTCTGCTCAATCTGATTCTCGGTCTTCTGTTTCTTGGCCAAAGACTGGAGCCCCGCCTTGTCCTTGGTATCTGCCTTGGCCTGATCGGGGTTGGCGCTGTCTTCTGGCCAGAGATCAGCCATTTTTCGCTCTCCGACGCCGGAACCCGCGGCCTTCTGCTGTCGCTGGGCGGGACGGTTTGCGTTGCCCTTAGCATGACCCTGTCCGCACGCAACCAGAAAGCCGGACTGCCCGTGCTGCAAACCAATGCTTTTGCCATGACTTATGGCGCCATACTGACGGTGGCTCTGGCCATTATCAGCGGTACGCCGTTTTCTTTTGCACCGACAGTCGCCTATGTGGGGGGCCTGCTCTATCTGGCTCTGGTCGCCTCAATTCTGGCCTTTGGTGCTTATCTGACACTGGCCGGACGGATTGGCCCGACCCGGGCCTCCTATGCCTCCGTTCTCTATCCGATCATTGCGCTGGCTCTCTCGACCGTCTTTGAGGGGTATCACTGGGCGCCATCGGCCATACTGGGGCTTGGACTTGTTCTGATTGGCAACATTCTGGTTCTGTATCGCAAAACTCCGGCCCGCTGACATCGCTTCTCCCCCCCCCCCGCACACCACAAGGCCCGCACAGACTTTCCGGCCTCTTCCGTCCTGTTCCATGACAAATCTGCGTCTTTCCAAGAAACCCATCTATGGGGTATTATCAACTCTGGGAGATGGCATGCCCCAGTCTCAATGCGGCACAGAGCAGACAGAACCGGGCATCATCGGGCATAAAAGCTATCCGGGCAGGCGACATAGATCTTGGCAGGATCACAACGACGCACCTGAAACCGGAGGCAGGAACAGGAACCGTTCTGCGAAGTTCGCGGACGGACGGCATAAACGGGGGTGCTGCCATGAGCGACACTGGGACCAACGCAGGCGTTTCCCGCCCGCGGATGGAGCGTATGAAATCCGGCCTGAAGAACCGCCTGACGGTCCTGATCGGAATTCTGATGGTAACCGCCTGCATCGCCACCGGGGTCTCACTGGTCCTCGAAGCATCGGCATCCCTGCGTCAGAATGCCGCCCAGGCCGTTGCGGATGCCAGCAATCAGGAAGCCAGCCGGGTCAGCACCTTTGTCGACGGCGCCATGCAACGGGCCATTCAGCTGGCCAATTTCATCACCTTTCAGGCGGAGCTGGGCAGCATTGACCGGGCCCAGATCATGCACCACAGCCTGCGCGTTCTGGCCGATGAACCGGGCCTGTTCGCAACATGGATTCTGGCTCCCGTCGGCTCCCTCGATGACCGCGATGCGGAGTATGCCAGCAAGCCCGGCTATGATCTGGAAGGCGCCTTTGTCCCCTTCTACACCCGCAAGGATGGGGATGCCAAAGCGGCCTTTACAGAGCCGACCGCAACCAACGACTGGGACAGCGACTTTTACGCTATACCGGCCAAGTCAGGGCGGCGGGCCGTCATCGCCCCCTACGTGGACCCCTACGTCAATATCATGATGACCTCGGTGACGGCTCCGGTGAAACTCGGGGATCGCCCTCCGGTTGTTGTCGGCATTGATATCACCCTGTCCCAGATTCAGGAGCGTCTTGAGGCGGTCCGTATTTTTACATCTGGCCGGGCCTTCCTGCTCGACAGCGCAGGGACCTATATCAGCCATTGGGATCACGACCGGCTGGGCAAACCGGCAACCCCGGACCAGATGCCTGCAAGCATTCTGGAAGCCGCCAAAGCCGGGCAGAGCCTGAATCTGGCGTGGCCGGACGGATTCAGCGACACCATGTTTCAGGTGGTTCCGGTCCGCTTCTCCTTAAGCGGTGAAGCCTGGGCGATGGTGACTGAGGTTCCGCGAGCAGAAGCAGAAGCCAGCATTTTCGCCATGAAGCAGGCAGGGGTCATTACCGGCCTGATCGCTATCACTCTTGGCCTGATCGGGGCCTGGCTGCTGGCCGGTACCATTTCGCGCCCGATTGTCGCCGTGACCAAGGCCCTTGTTGCCCTTGCCAAGGGCGAAACCGATATTGCCCTGCCCGCACCGGGCAGCCGCGATGAAATCGGCCAGATGGCAGCAGCACTGGTTGGCCTCCGCTCTTCGGTCAGTGACGCCTTCCGGCTGAAGCAGATGGTGGAAACCCAGCCCAGCAGTGTGATGCTGTGCACCTCGCAGGGTGATATCGCCTATGTAAACACCGCTGCCGAAACGTTCCTGACCCCGTTAGAAGCCCATCTGGACTGCCCGGCCAGCGCCCTGACCGGCCAGTCTCTGGGGGCCTTCCGCGACATCGGCACCACCCTGAAAGAGATGGTCGCGGCCTCCACAGAGGCCCCGCAGCGCCAACGTCTGGCCATTGGCCCGGCCATGCTTGATCTTCATGCCAACGCCATCCGCTCTGACGCTGGCACCCTGATCGGGGTGATGGTCAACTGGTACGATGTGACCCGCAGCGTCTCGCTGGCGGACGAATTTGAAAGCAAAGTCCGCCATATCGCCAGCTCGGTGACGGAAGCGGCTGAACAGGTGCAGTCGGCGGCGGCGGCGATGACCGAAACCGCAGAGAATATGCGGTCGCGCAGTGCCGTGGTCGCCAGCACCGCAGAAGAAGCGGGCAGCAATGTCAGCGCTGTGGCGCAGGCCGGTGAACAGCTCAGCTCATCCATTGACGAAATCGCCCACAGCGTGGCACAGGCAGCCACCATGACCCAGCAGGCGGTGACAGAGGCCGGGCAGGCCCGGAGCACGATCCAAAGCCTGAACACAGCCGCCCGCAACATCGGCGAAGTGGTGGAGCTGATCACCAATATCGCCAATCAGACCAACCTGCTGGCCCTGAATGCCACAGTCGAGGCCGCCCGCGCCGGTGAGCTGGGCAAAGGCTTCGCAGTGGTCGCCAACGAAGTGAAGGCACTGGCCAGCCAGACCGCCAAAGCGACGGATGAAATCGCCCGCCAGATCAGCGATGTGCAAAAGGCGACCGGGCTGGTGGTGTCAGTGACAGAAGAGATCAGCTCGATCATCGGTCACATCGACCATATCAGCCAGACCATCGCCGCAGCGGTGGAGGAACAGGGAGTAACCACCCGCGAAATCAGCCGAAACGTGAAGGAAGCCGCCTCCGGCACCCGGATCGTCAGTGCCAATATCGCCGATGTTGCCCGCGATGCCGGGGAAACCGCCCTGTCAGCCGATGCCGTCCATGGGACATCGACAATCCTGCGACGGGAAGCCAGAGAACTGGACCGCGCGGTGGAGACCTTCCTCGGCCAGATGCGGGCACTGTAACAGCCCCCTCCTCCTGTGTAGATCACCCCCGGCGGATCTTTCCGCTGGGGGTGTTTTTTACAACTGGAAGCGCAGACGTCAGCGGGCCACCCGCACAGCAGCCAACGGCATGATGGTCTGCTGGGCAATCGCACACAAAGTCTGCTCCCCGGCACGCTCAGAAAAGACATCGACACGGGTGATGATCAGACTCCGACCGTTTTTGATCACGGTCCCCACCGCCACCAGCGCATCCCCTTCACCGGGAGCGATGATGTTCAGCTTATACTCGACCGTCAGCACCTCTACCCCTGCCGCAACCAGCGAGGCAGCGGCGAAGCCACCGGCGTTGTCTGCCAGAGTCCCGATCAGGCCTCCATGGAAGAATCCGTGCTGCTGACACAGGTCCGGGCGGAATGGCAAACGGATCCGACAGGAACCGGCCGGAGCCTCTTCCAGAACGGCCCCAATCAGAGACATGAATCCCTGCCGGGCAAAACTGGCCTCAACAGCCGTCTTCCAGTCAGGATTAGAAACGTCAAAACCAGCCATCAGACCCTCCCTATAGTCTTACCGTTTACGTTAACGGTAAGTGGGAATACCGGCAGGTTCAAACCCAAAAATACGCCCCGGACTCCGGCAGGCGGTAACAGGCAGAGGACATCAAAAACGCCGGCCCTTGCGGTCCGGCGTTTGTCACATACCGTTTCAGAAACGCTTTCGTTCAGGCAGCCTGTGCCTCGCTTGCCGCCAGCAGAGCGTACAGGGCATCGGCTGTCGTGGTCGCCCGCAGCTTCTCACACATTGTCCGGTCCCGCAGCAGGCGGGACACCCGTGCCAGTGCCTTCAGGTGATCCGCCCCAGCCGTTTCCGGAGCCATCAGCAGGAAAATCAGGTCGACCGGCTGCTCGTCAATCGCCTCGAAGTCAATGGGGCGCTCCAGACGCGCAAAAATGCCGAACAGACGCGGCAGGGCTGCCAGCTTGCCATGAGGAATGGCAATCCCGTTCCCGACACCGGTAGTCCCCAGACGTTCACGGTCCAGCAGAACATCAAAGACAGCCCGTTCATTCAGACCCGAAACCTGCGAGGCGTGCCGGGCCAGCTCCTGCAGAGCCTGCTTCTTCGACGTCGCTTTCAGATTCGGGATGACATTTTCTGGGCTGACGAGCGTGGTGATATCCATTCCAAGCCCTCTTTGGCTTCTTTTTTGGTCACCGGAACTCCGGGGACCGGTATTCATAAAAATACGGCGCCGCATTCCCTACTCAGGAAAAAGCGCCGGAAACAGACAAGGACCCTGTCAGCGGGTTTTCACCTTTCAGCGGCGGGCCCGGTGTTTCTCCACAGCTCACCCCGGGCAGGCCCCGTCACAAAGGGCCGGACCATACGGGGGAAGGGGATAGCGGTCAACCGGATACAGTCAGACCTGATTTAATTTTACCGCGTTTTCAGCAAACTCTTTACCGATTTTTCGCGCCGCCGCTGCACCGAGGACGGAATTTTCATCCCTTCCCGATACTTGGCCACCGTGCGGCGGGCGATATCAATCCCCTCCTTCCGCAGGATGTCGACCAGTGTGTCGTCTGACAGGACCGCTGACGGGCTTTCAGCATCAATCAAAGCTTTAATCCGGTAACGGACAGCCTCCGCCGAGTGGGCATTCCCCCCATCGGCAGCGTTAATCGCCTGCGTAAAGAAGTACTTCAGCTCAAACACCCCCCGGGGCGTTGAGATATATTTGTTACTGGTCACCCGGCTGACCGTACTTTCATGCAGATCCACCGCCTCGGCGATATCCCGCAGGATCAGCGGCCTCAGTCCACCGACACCGATTTCCAGAAAGCGGTTCTGCTGACGGATAATTTCGGTTGAAACCTTTAGAATCGTGTTCGCCCGCTGATCCAGCGCCTTGACCAGCCAGCTGGCTGTCTGGAACGTTTCCGTAATAAAGCTTTTATCTTCCCGCGAGGCAGCCTTGCTGACCCGGGCATAATAGCGGTTGTTCAGCAGAACACGGGGCAGTGTGTCGGGATTGAGCTCAATAATCCACGCACCATCCAGACTGTCATTGCCGGGCCCCGAGCGAACCAGCACATCGGGAACCACCGGCTCCGCCGCTCCGCCACCGAATCGGACCGCGGGTTTGGGATCCAGCGCCCGGATTTCAGCGATCATGTCCTGCAGATCTTCAGCATCAACCCGGCACAGACGCATCAACCCGGCATAATCGCGGCGGGCCAGCAGATCAAGATGATCAAGCATGCACTGCATTGCCGGATCCAACCGGTTCCGGTCCACAAGCTGAAGAGCCAGGCATTCTTTCAGAGACCGGGCAAACAGACCGGCGGGATCAAACCGCTGCACCCGGGCCAGAACGGCCTCAACATGCGCAATGGTGGTGCCCAGACCATCGGCAATTTCCGCCAGATCCGCAGCCAGCCAACCGGCATCGTCCAGCGAATCGATCAGGGCCATACCCACCATCCGGTCAGACGGTGCGCTGATATCCAGATCGAGCTGACTGACCAGATGATCCCGCAGGCTGACCGATTGACTCAGGGTTTCGTCAATGCTGCGCTCATCACCGCCGAAATCACTGCGCCCGCCGGACCCGGCACCATCCCAGCTGCCCAGACTGGTATCGGGGTCATACGATGGCCCCTCGTAAGGGCTGCCTTCGTCATAAGAATTATCAATGTCGATATCCAGCGGGGTTTCAGCCACACCACCGGCCCCGGCATCAACCACCACCCCTGCCTCAGCATCCCGGCGCTGTTCTGCAGGGACCCGGTCCTCGAAACTCTCAGCCGGGCGCTCATCACGCTCCAGCATCGGGTTACGTTCCAGTTCCTGTTCAACGAAGGCTGTCAGCTCCATATTAGACAGCTGCAACAGCTTAATGGCCTGCTGCAGCTGCGGTGTCATCACCAGCGTCTGCGCCTGCCGTAAATCAAGCCTAGGTTGCAGTGCCATATCTGTTCTCCCCCCGCTGCCTGTGAGCGATCACTGACAGCGGTGCTTACAGACTGAAGCGATCGCCAAGGTAAACCCGGCGCACGCCTTCGTCCGACACGATATCAGCGGGGGTCCCTTCCTTCATCACAGTGCCTTCGTACAGGATGTAGGCGCGGTCGATAATATCGAGCGTTTCACGGACATTGTGGTCAGTGATCAGCACACCCAGACCACGGTCTTTCAGATGTGCGACCAGATCACGGATTTCGCCGACAGCGATCGGGTCAATCCCCGCCAGAGGCTCGTCAAGCAGGATGAAGTGCGGACTGGACGCCAACGCCCGGGCGATTTCGACACGGCGGCGCTCCCCCCCCGACAGCGACAGGGCCGAGGCCCGGCGCAGATGGGAAACAGAGAACTCTGACAGCAACTCCTCGAGCATCGCTTCCCGACGCTCCGGGTCGCTTTCGCAGACCTCAAGAATGGTGCGGATGTTATCTTCAACCGACATACCGCGGAAAATGGAGGCTTCCTGCGGCAGATAGCCAATCCCCAGCCGCGCCCGCCGGTACATCGGCAGAGCCGTTATGTTCTGCCCATCCAGTTCAATCATACCGGAGTCGGGGGTAATCAGGCCGGTCACGCAATAAAAGCACGTGGTTTTCCCGGCACCGTTCGGCCCGAGAAGCCCGACGGCCTCGCCGCGCCGAACATACAGAGAAACATCCCGTAACACGGGACGCCGCTTATACCGCTTGCCGATATTGCGGATAAACAGCCCGGTTTCTTCCTCGGCGGCAGTTCCGACACCCGTGGTCACGATCCGTTTTCATCCCCAACCCTGACCGTTTCCCTCGACGGAAAGGGAACTGCGCCGGTCTTTGTCTCTATTCCCCCATCTTCCGGGGGGTGGCTTTCTTCCGTCTGCCACACACTGCGCGCGTGTGACTTACGGCGTTTTCGGCGCCGCACCGCCCGCAGGCTTGTTTTTATCCTGCGGCACCAGAAAAGCCCGGGCCCGCGAACCATCCCCGCCGCCACCATAAAGGGTAGACAGCCCGGAGTTCATGTTCACGACCGCCTTGTTTCCGGTCAGCACATTCTGATCCCGATTGATTGTAACCGATCCGGTCAGGGTCGCGATACCCGTTTTGGCATCATAATTGCCTTGCGAACCCCGTGCCGTTTCCTTGGCCGTCACAATCACAACCTCCCCGACCCCTTCCACCAAACGGAGGTCGGTCTTGCCGTTCACCTCTTCCATATAGGCAATCAGGGTTTCAGCGGTCAGGGTCTTATCGGCTTTCTTGACGCTGGCGCCGCCATAGGCGACCGCTTTCTGAGCCTTGGTGTCATATTCAATCCGATCCTTGGCCACCACCGTCTCTGTCTTGGTAACCAGAGATACCGGAGCCCCATCGCCGTAGAGCACCAGCATTCCGGTGGCAACAGTGTAAATTGCCCGCCGCCCGGTCGCCTGCTCCGTCGCCGATGTGATCGTCACACCGCCGGTGGCTTCCAGCACTTCAATATCCGTCGCGCTGCCGTCCGTATCCCGATAGTGGGCGATCAGAACCGGTGCCCGCACCGTTACCCCGCCCCGGATTGCCTGAGCATTGCCACGGGCGATGAACTGCTTTTTCGGCTGCTGCCACTCAATACCGTCATCGGCCAAGACCTCAATCGGGCCACCGCCCCCCGCGCCGAGGTCAAGCCCTTGGGCCTGCGCCACGGCCGAAAGCTGTGTAGCCGCCAGAAAAACCCACAGGCCAGCGGCAGCGGTGGTGATGCGGCGCATAGGTTCTCCCCTTTTCCCCAAAACAGTCAGCACCAGTGTACAGAAACCCATCCTCATTTTCCTGCCGCTTTCTTTGCCGGTACAGCCGGGGCCGGTGCAGTCTTTTTCGCGGAGGAGGAAGAGGAGGAATAAATCAGCAGACGGCTTTTTCCGGTCACGGCGACGGTCTGCCCGTTGTCGGTGATATGCAGGCCCTGACCGTTAATTTCGCCACGCGGCCCTTTCCCGGCGACGGGCTCGGTCCCGATGGCTTCCCCCTTCGCCAGATCCATCGACAGACGGGCTGTATGCATTTCGTAACCCGCATCATGAAACACGTTGACGCTACCGGCGAGGTCAAGCACCTGAGAAACCTGATTATAGTGCCCCTCGTCTGCCTCCAGCAGCACCCATGCCTTTGACTTGAGGGTGATATCGGCGCGCGGACGGGTCAGCTGAATGATCTGCGACCCCGGCGCGGTCTCCTTTGCCAGCTCAGCTGTCACCGTATACGGCTGAGATGACTTATCAATGCCGTGATAGCGGGCATCCTGCATGGTCTGCGTCTGCTGCTGCGGGGCCTCCAGACGGGCAAAGGTCAGCGGCGAAGATTTATCGGGCCCGGCCGTCAACTGCGGCCAGACCACCACCAACGACAACAGCACCACGGCCAGCGTCGGCAGGGCAACTTTCAGCGCCGACACCAGATGCGAATACGAGAACCCCCCGCTGCGCCGGGTCATGCAACGCCAGCCCGCAGCAGATCATGGACATGCAGGAAGCCGACAGGACGTCCGTCATCGACCACAAACAGGCCGGTGACCTTGCCCTCATTCATCAGACGCAGGGCCTCTGCCGCCACCATGGCCGGTGGCACATGCTTGGGGGCGCGGGTCATGATATCAGCGGCCCGGCTGCGGACCAGATCATCATTCATATGACGGCGCAGATCACCATCGGTGATAACCCCAACCAGCAGACCAGCCGCGTCAACAACACCGGTACAGCCAAAACTTTTTCCGGTCATGATCATCAGCGCTTCAGACATCGGCGTGTCCGGCTGACAGAGCGGCAGCGACTCCGTTCCATGCATCAGATCCGACACCCGCTGCAGCTTCTTCCCCAGCTTCCCGCCGGGATGAAACACCTTGAAGTCCTGCGCCGAAAAGCCGATCCGCTCCAGCAGGGCAACCGCCAGGGCATCCCCCAGCGCCAGCGTCAGCGTGGTTGATGTGGTCGGGGCCAGACCATTGGGGCAGGCTTCGGTAAAGGCCGGAAGAATCAGCGCGCAATCTGCCGCCTGTGCCAGCGTGCTGCCAGCCCGGCTGGTGATGGCGATCAGCGGAATCGAAAAACGGCGACAATACGCGATGATATCCGCCAGCTCCGGCGTTTCACCGGAATTAGACAGTGCGATCACCGCATCATCGCGGGTGATCATGCCAAGATCGCCATGACTCGCTTCAGCCGGATGCACAAAGAAAGACGGCGTCCCGGTCGAGGCCAGCGTTGCGGCGATCTTGCAGCCGACATGGCCGCTTTTGCCCATCCCCGTCACGATCACCCGACCGGAAATGGCCGCCAGAACCGCCACCGCCCGGGTAAAATCGCCATTCAGACTGTCGCGCAGAGCCGACAGCCCCTCAATCGCGACCGACAGGGTGCGGCGGGCAGAGGTCAGGTCACGGTCAGCCGGGGTTTGCACAAGGGCATCAGAAGACGTCACGGTTCTCTTTCCTGTCATCACCTGCCGCACCGACAGCCCCTGACGGGTCCGGGCAACAGTACAGCCCATCCATGGCTGCCAGAACGATATGCGCCGGGAAGGCCGCAGGATCAAGGAAAACCCCGCTGCCTTTTTTTCAGCCCGTCACATCAATGAGCGAAGATATCAATGTCTTCCCAATCGAGAAGATCAAGCGCGGCCCGGGTCGGCAGGAAGCGGAAGCAGGCTTCGGCGATTTCGGTCCGCCCCTCACGCGCAAGCAGCCCGTCCAACCGCTCCTTCAGCGCGTGCAGATACAGCACGTCCGATGCAGCATAGGTCAGCTGCTGCGGGGTCAGATCGCCGCTGGTTCCCCAATCAGACGTCTGTTGCTCCTTGCTCAGCTCAACGCCCAGCAGATCAGAACACAGATACTTCAGACCATGACGGTCGGTGTTGGTCCGGGTCAGCTTAGAGGCAATTTTGGTGCAGTAAATCGGGGTGCAGGTCACCCCGAGGTACTTGGCCACCATCGCCACGTCAAAGCGGGCAAAATGAAAGATCTTCAGAAGATCAGGGTCAGCCAGCACTTTCTTGAGATTCGGGCAGTCATAGCCAAACGCACCGCCCACCTGCACCACATGCGCTACGCCATCACCGCCTGACAGCTGCACGACACACAGCCGGTCACGCACCAGCGACAGACCCATGGTCTCACTGTCAACGGCAACCGCCCCGGTGAAGGTGACGTCGGCGGGCAGATCGCCCTTGTGATAATGAACGGTCATCCGGCAAGGCTCCACATAATCCGGGGTCACCGCAGACCCCGATGCAATTCCGGGGCGGAGTATGGCCCGAACCCAACGCCGACAAAACCGAAAAACAGCGCCGGATGCCTTGCGATAGACAGGAATCCACAGCCCGATGAACAGGTACCCACAGGCCCAAAAGCAAAAAATCCGCTTGATCAGCAACCGCCCAGAAAAGGAACGATCTCTGATCAAACGGACTTCTCGCACCGGCTTGCGCCGGAAGAGATGGTGCCCAGGAGAAGACTCGAACTTCCACGACCTTTCGGCCACAGGTACCTGAAACCTGCGCGTCTACCAATTCCGCCACCTGGGCAAGGGGCCAACACCGCCACCCAAAGGGTTGCTCCCTTTATAAAACAACCTCTCAATCTGAGAGATTGGTGCCCAGGAGAAGACTCGAACTTCCACGACCTTTCGGCCACAGGTACCTGAAACCTGCGCGTCTACCAATTCCGCCACCTGGGCAAGGGGCCAACACCTGCACCGGAATTTTTTCTGTCACTTCAGATCTCTGCAACTGCTTTGACCTGTCTGCGCCAGCGTCGTTTCCGGAACGCCGTGTCTTGGTGGAGGCGGTTTTTAGAGACTTCCGCCCCACCCGTCAACATCTTTTTTGAAAATCTTTCACTTTTTTCACCTGCGACTTCCTTTCTCCCGCAGCCGGGCTGTGCCAATCCGTGCGCCGGGCTATCATTGGTGCGCGCAGGCAGTTGCGTCATCCCCCCGGATGTGACAGGTTGCGCCATTCCATGCCCGGACATGAAAAAGCCGGACGGTTACGCATGCCTGAATGCGCGGATGCCCGGCGGCTGATCCAGACGCCCGGAACAACAGCGCCGCAGCGGGCACGGGAACAGAGCAGAGGGAGTGTTAGGAACTATGGCCGAACGTCTTGTCACGGTCTTTGGCGGGTCCGGCTTCGTCGGTCGCCATCTGGTCAAAAAACTGGCCGATCAGGGCTGGCGCGTGCGCGTTGCCGTGCGTGATGCCGAAGGGGCCAAGTTTCTGAAGCCGCTGGGGGAGCTGGGGCAGGTTTCCTGCGTCACCGCCAACGTCACCAACGAAGAGTCCATCCGCCGCGCGGTCGCCGGGGCTGAGGTCGTGGTCAATCTGGTCGGCATTCTGTACGAACGGGGCCGCCGGACCTTCAAAGCGATCCATACCGACGCAGCCGCCGCCATTGCCCGCGCTGCCCGCGAGGCCGGAGCCAGCCAGTTCATCCAGATGAGCGCGCTGGGTGCCGCCAAGGACAGCCCGTCCGCCTATGCCCGCAGCAAGGCCGAAGGCGAAGAGCAGGTCCGCGCCGCCTTCCCCGGTGCCACCATTTTCCGCCCGTCGGTGATCTTCGGGACTGAAGACGGCTTCTACAACCTGTTCGGCGCCATGGCCCGCGCCTTCCCGGTGCTGCCGTACTTCACCACCGATGCCCCGGCCCTGCGCAAGGGTGCAAACGGTCTGCCGGAAGTGGACTTCTATGGCCGCGGCGGTATGAAGCTGCAGCCGGTCTATGTCGGTGACGTCACCACCGCCATGGTTGCCACCCTCTCTGACGCCAGCCTGCGCGGTAAGATTTATGAGCTGGGCGGCCCGCAGGTCTATTCAATGCGGGAAGTGCTGCAGCAGGTCTCTTTCGAGACCCGCCGCAACCGCTGCGTCGTGCCGGTCCCGATGATCGTGGCCAAAATCAAGGCCGCGTTCCTGCAGTTCCTGCCGGTTCCGCCGCTGACCCCGGACATGGTGCGCCAGATGGAACGCGACAACGTCGTCACCGGCACCCTGCCGGGTCTGGAAGCCTTCGGGATTGTGCCGGAACACACCTCGGCCCATCTGCCGGCATATCTGGAGCGGTTCCGTCCGCTGCACCGCCAGATCCGCCGCATGGGCAAAAAACACACCTGATCCGGGCTGGTGCCAGCGCGCCGGAACGGATCATCCGCTTGCAGGCTCCGCCCCACCCGGGCGGGGCCTGTTTGTTTCACACCCCGCTTTGTTCAGGAGCCTGCGACAATGAAGATCGCTGTCATGGGATGTGCCGGCCGGATGGGCCGGATGCTGGTTCAGGAAATCCACGCCACCGAAGGCTGCGTGTTTGCCGGTGGAACGGAACCGGCAGGGTCGCCGTTCCTCGGCTCTGACCCGGCACTGCTGGCCGGTCTCCCAGCCTCCGGCCTGACGGTGACCGATGATGTCGCCGCAGTTTTTAAGGCCGCCGACGCGGTGATCGACTTCACCTCTCCCGCAGCGACCGTCACCCATGCCCGACTGGCCGCCGAAACCGGTACCGCGCTGGTGGTCGGCACCACCGGCCTGTCAGCGGAACAGACCGCCGCCATCACCGCCGCGTCCGCCTCCACCGTCATCATGATGGCCCCGAACATGAGTGTCGGCGTCAACCTGCTGTTTGCCCTGACCCAGAAGGTCGCCGCCACGCTGGGCATCGACTACGACATTGAAATCGTTGAGATGCATCACCGTCACAAAGTGGATGCACCCTCCGGCACCGCCCTTGGTCTGGGCCGTGCCGCTGCCAGAGGACGGGGCGTTGATCTTGACGCCGTCAAGGAAACCGTGCGCGACGGTGTCACGGGTGCCCGGGAAGCCGGAAAAATTGGTTTCGCCACCCTGCGCGGCGGCGATGTGGTCGGCGACCACACGGTGATCTTCGCTGCCGATGGCGAGCGGGTGGAACTGACCCATAAAGCCAGCAACCGGGGCGTTTTCGCCAAAGGGGCAGTCCGGGCCGCCTGCTGGACTGAAGGCCGCACCCCCGGCCTGTATTCAATGATGGATGTTCTCGGCCTGTCCTGAGGCTGTCAGCCCGTCACCGTGCCGCTGGCGTCCCCCCGCCAGCGGCGCACCCGCACCGGCTCACTCCGGCCCCGCACCATCTGTTCCTCGGGCGGGCTGAACCCGGCGGGATGACCTGCCCGGGCCACGGTCGGGCTGTCGGTGACCAGCTCCCCGGCGTCCCCCAGTCCACACAGCCGGGCCGCAACATTCACGCTGTCGCCGATGACGGTAAAATCCCGCCGCTGTGCCGGGCCGATCGCCCCGGCAATGACATAACCGTCGTGAATACCGATGCGGATAGCCCGGGGCAGATCAGACCGGGCACGCAGAATCGTCAGCACCGACTGGGCACAGGCAATCGCCCGCTCTGCGCGGTCAGTCCCTTCAAAAACTGCCAGCACCGCATCACCGATCATCTTGTCGACATCACCGCCGAAGCGCTGGATCTCTTCGACCTGTACCGTCATCAGATCATTGAGGAATCCGACCACCTCCTGCGGTGGCTGACTTTCTGAGTATCCGGTAAAATCGACGACATCAGAATAAAACAGCGCCGCATCCATCACCCGGGAGACTACCGCGTTATCAGCCGCCTTTTCCACGGCACCCAGCGCATGCGATGACACCAGCGTTTCCAGCCGCCGCTTCAGGGCTGTCAGTGCGCCGGTACGGCTGTCGATCTCACGCTGGGCCTGTGCCACCAGCCGCGACAGAAGAATCACCAGCCCCAGCAACAGCAGCGCAGGCGGGACCGCCGCCGCAGCAACGGTACGGATCAGAAGCGGATTGACATAATCCGCCGCCTCAAACAGCTCCATCACCACCTGCGTCGCGCCGGTCTCGTCGGTAATCGCGACATAGGAGTCGTAGACGTCGGTCTTGCCGTCCTCACCATCAAACGAGATCCGGGGGCTGCCTGTGGCAGTTACCTCCCGCAGGATATCGTTCAACTCAAAAGTCCCGACATCTTCCGGATCAAAACTGAACAGAACCTGCCCATGGCGGTCGAACAGCTTAAGGCGGGCCAGCCGCTCCTCCCCCAGAAAGGCGATCAGGACCGTCCGCAGGCGGGACACGGCCTCCGGGTTGAGAACCCCGGTGCGCGGATCATGAGTGATCACGGTCTCCCACAGCTGCGGATCTTCCTGCTGAACCCGCCCGACCACCATCTGGGCATACTGCTGTGCTGCCTGCAGATAGAGATCCGACGTGAGGCGCAGTGTGGTCCATGCAGCCAGGCCGGCCAGCACCCCGACAGCCGCCAGCAACAGCGGCAGGATGTGCCGCCGGAACTGACGCTGCAACGGAAACGGCTGCTCACCGCTGCCGCCACTGTCATCCGTCCGCACCGGTTCTCTGTATGCCCGCAGCATTATGGTCCACCCTGCCTGTTTTACCGGAGCAGACTACCCCCTGCGGGCACACAGGCAAATGCTGTTTAGACAGAGAGACGCGCGGTCTCCCACCCCAGAATCGCATGGCGGCGTTCCCGCCCCCAGCGATAAGACCGGAAAGCGCCGCTGGATTGCAGCACGCGATGGCAGGGGATCACATACCCAATCCGGTTCGACGCCAATGCCGTCCCCACCGCACGGGCAGCACCGGGATGCCCGACCGCCGCTGCTACCGCCCCGTAAGAAGCCCGTGCCCCCGGCGGAATCCGCAAGAGCGCAGCCCAGACCGCGACCTGAAACGGTGACCCTTTAACAAAAACAGCCAGAGGCCCCGACGGGGGCTGATCCCCGCTGCGGGGAAACAGCCGCTGTGGCAGGTCCCGCACAGCGGCCTCATCGCGGAGGATCTCCGCAGCGGGCCAATCCTGCCGCAACTGCTGCCAGATCTGCCCGGCAGCGCCCTCTTCTGCCAGAAACTCCAGCGCGCACAGCCCGCGCTCCGTCACCGCCGCCAGCGCCGGGCCAAACGGAGTCGGAATTTCAGCGGCCCGAATGGTCATTCCTGCACCGCCTGATGCCAGATCCCCCGGCGTCGCCGCAGTCAGGGTCACGCACAGGTCATGCAGACGTCCCGGCCCCGACAGCCCCACCTCCAGTGCGGTTTCCAGCACCGGCATGTCCTGCTGCAACAGCTGGCGGGCATGATCCAGCGTCAGCCAGCTGACAAAGCGCTTGGGGCTGACCCCGGCCCAGCGCGTGAACAGCCGCTGGAAATGAAACGGCGACAGCCCGATGGCTGCAGCAGCCTCTTCCAGAGAAGGCTGATCGAAACGGCGGTCCTCCAGCCAGCGGATCGCCTCAGCAATCCGCTGATAGTCACGACAGTCCTGCCACAGATCAGCCCCGGAGGCGGACAGAGGAACAGCGGCGGTCATCAGCACCCCCAGCGGAAGAAAACAACAGCCCACAGTATCGCGACCCACGGCCCCCCGGGCCACCCGCTTCTTGCTTCCGTGCCGGATCAGCGACCGTTATGGTGGGGACCGCCCCATCCCCCCTGAGGCCCGACAGACACCATGATCACTGCCGCCCCCCGTAAACGCGCCCCCCGCCAGTCAGCCCTGACCAAGGCAGAAATCGAGCAGTTCTTTGCGGCCCTGCACGCCCAGAACCCCGAACCCAAGGGTGAGCTGGACTATGTCAACCCCTTCACCCTGCTAGTGGCGGTGGTGCTGTCGGCGCAGGCCACCGATAAGGGCGTCAACCGGGCCACCGGGCCGCTGTTCAAGGTTGCCGATACCCCGGAGAAGATGGTTGCGCTGGGGGAAGACGGCGTCCGGGAGGCGATCAAGACGATCGGCCTGTTCAACACCAAGGCCAAAAATGTGATCGCCCTGTCACAGCTGTTGATCGACCAGTATGGCAGTGACGTCCCGCAGCAGCGGGAAGAGCTGGAGAAACTGCCCGGGGTCGGTCGCAAAACCGCCAACGTGGTGCTGAACATCGCTTTCGGCCATCCGACGATTGCCGTCGACACACACCTGTTCCGGGTGTCCAACCGCAGCGGCCTTGCCCCGGGGAAAACCCCGCTGGCGGTCGAAACCAAACTGGAAAAGCTGGTGCCTGCCCCGTACCGGCTGCACGCCCACCACTGGCTGATTCTGCACGGCCGCTATGTGTGCATTGCCCGCAAGCCGCGCTGCCCGGTGTGCGTGGTGCGGGATGTCTGCAAATTTCCGGATAAGCCGCTTTAAGATGCGGGCAGGCCGTCAGGCCAGCCGCAGCAGCATTGCCCCGGCGCAGATCAGCCCCCCTGCCGTCAGCCGCCGGAAGGAGGTCCGTTCCTTAAGCAGCAGGGCGGCAAGCAACAGGGCAAAAACGATCGAGGTTTCCCGCAAGGCAGCGACCACCGCCACCGGCGCAAGGGTCATTGCCCACAGGGCCAGACCGTAAGAAACCAGCGTTCCGCCACCGCCGATCACCGGCAGCAACGGATTGGCCCGCAGATACCGCCACAGCGCCTGTCGCCGGGCCAGCAGGGCCCAGCCAACCATCGGCACACCGGTCAGCAGCGACAGCCACAGGGTATAGGATGCCGGGGCCCCCGAGAGCCGGACTCCGGTTCCATCCACCAGCGTATAGCCAGCAATCACCAGCGCATTGAGGAACGCCAGAGCCAGACCGGCCCCCGGGCGCTCCCCTGCCGTGGCCGCCGTCCGCTGTAAGGCCAGCGACACCACGCCGGAGCACAGCACACCGATCCCCACCCATCCGGTGACGGACAGGGTATCCTGCCCCCAGATCCCCCCGGCCCCGGCCACCAGCATCGGGGCGGTCCCCCGCATCAACGGATAGGTCCGCCCCATATCGGCCAGACGATAGGTATGGGCCAGCAGGGTGAAATAAACGGTCTGCAGACCGACCGACACCGCCAGCCATGGCCAGCTGGCCGGATGCGGTAGCGGCAGGAAGGGTACGGCACAGGCCCCGATCAGTGCCGCCCCGCCGGTCACCAGAACCGCAGACAGCATCTTGTCCCCGCCGCCTTTCAGCAGACTGTTCCACACTGCGTGCAGGGCTGCGGCAAACAGAACCACACAGAAAACCGACAGGGACATGACAGGGCACCTTGGACCGTGATCCCCCTGTCTACACGTTGTTACGGTTTCATGACAAACCACATCCCGCACCGTCCCTCCGGGCAATCCGGCAAACCCGCGCAGGACAAGGCACCGCTGGACTTTCCGTCCGCAGACAGGACAATGAAAGCTCACAGACAGGAGCACAATATGTCTATGCTGATGACCACCACCCCGACCATCGAAGGCCGTCCGGTCCGCCAGTATCTTGGGGTGATCTCCGCCGAGGCGGTGATGGGGACCAACCTGTTCAGCGATTTCTTCGCCTCGGTCCGGGACATCGTCGGCGGCCGGTCAGGCACCTATGAGCAGATCCTGCGCGATGCCAGGGCCGAAGCGATGGCAGAACTGGCGGAGCAGGCCCGCCAGCTTGGCGCTGATGCCGTGGTCGGCGTCACCCTCGGCCATCAGGTGATCGGCGGCGATAAAAAGACCATGCTGGTGGTGCTGGCCAGCGGCACTGCCGTTTCGCTGGGGTAAACACCTCCGCCCGGACAACACAAGGCCCCGCCGGGATCTCCGCAGCGGGGCCTGTGCCTGCCTTCAGGGAATGGGCAACGCCTGCGCCGGTGACAGCGCCGCAACCTCGATCGGTTTGTCGGACAGCTGGGCCCGGTCAAGTGCCGACAGCCCATTGCCACGGATCAGGGTATTCAGGGTCTCGACATAGGCCTGCCCGCGTTCGGAATAGGCCAGCAGGGTTCCCGACAGGGACAGACCATCCGGTTCCTGCCCCTTTTTCCGCAGCTGCGCCCGCGCCGCCCGGAAGTCGTTATAGGCCTGATGGGTGTTCAGGTTGATGACGTAAGCCCGCACGGCATCGCCGATGGTCGGGAAGGACCGCAGGCGCACCATGGTGCCATCCGCCCGGTTGACTGCCTTGATTGAAGACCGATCACCATCCCACGCCGAATGGCCGAACAGCGAATTGTGATGCCGGGCCACCTGTGAGGTCCCCCAGCCACTTTCTTCCGCCGCCTGCGCCAGCACCAGAGAGGGCGGAACCACATCCATCCGCCGTTCCAGCTGCCGCAGGTCGGCCCGCTTCAGGCCATACTCACGGGCTTTCACCTCCAGCCAGCGCTGGTCTGTTTCCGGCAGGCGGTGCCCCGCCTTGGACAGACGGATGATGTCCGTCAGCCGTTCGCGGTCGAGCAGGATCTCTTCATTGACCTTCAGCACCACCGGCAGCAGGATCCGCAGGAACAGATCCTTGCGCTGATCCGCATCGCCGACCTGCTTCAGGTCGCGCGGCAGGTTATTCAGATAAACCCGCGGCACCGGGGCACCCGTATCGCGGACCAGATCCAGACCATAGGACAGGCGGTCATACAGACGGTCCGTCGCCCGCGCATCAAGGCGCTGGGACGGGGTCAGGGCCTGCGGCCCGGTGGCAGGCAGGGCGACCCGCTCAATCTGCTGGCGGGCCGGATCCCGGACCAGCCCAAGCATACGGGCGATCGGGGCAGACGGCACGGCGGCCTCAGCCATTGCGGGAACAACCCCGCTGGCAGCAGCAGACTGGCGCGGGGCCAGCATTTCAGTGAAAGCAGCAGCGTACAGACCGGACACACACGCGCAGACGATACCAAGCGAGGCAACATCAAACACGCGGACATGGCGCCGGAAAGGGGGCTCCTGATGCATCTCTATCTCCTCACCAGGGGTCTGCGGCGTATGTCCTGTCATGCTCCATTGCGCTGAAGCCGCCGACCCAATGGCCTTACACGAGGGTGAACCACTCAACCCGTCGTCCGTTCTGGCCGTCGTGAACTGGTGGAGCCCTTTGGCATCGGGCAGGGCTCCGTCGGGGCACTGTCAGTCGCAGATATGGCGAAACAATGACAGTCAATCCCGGCTGGCGGGGGTCCTTACGATCCCCCTATCCGATGGCCCGCGTAAAGAGCGGCAAGGCACATCGACAAGAGCGTACTTATAAGCGGCAGACCAATCGGTCAACCCTTTCCCGGACCGTCAAGCACCACTGAAACGCGATCCCGGAATTAATTCCTTGAAATTCCTAAAATCAGCATTCTGATTTTTCGTTGTTTCCGGCAGAGGTGTTGCCGATAGGCCACAAATATTAGGCCGGGAAACCCGTAGGTCCCCGGCCCTGAAACAGACTGTTCTGAAGATCGAATCAATAGAATTTGATCAGGATTAACACTTCTTAAAGATCTCGAATCGCGCCTTACTGCACCGCTTCCACAGCCTGCACTTCCGGAATGAAATGGCGCATCATATTTTCAATTCCATGTTTCAGCGTCATCGTCGAGCTGGGGCAGCCGGAGCAGGACCCGCGCATGTTCAGATAGACGACACCGTCACGGAACCCTTTAAAAACAATATCGCCACCGTCACGGGCCACCACCGGACGGACCCGCGCCTCGATGATTTCCTTGATCTGAGCGACGATCTCGGCATCAGCCGGATCAAAGGACTCTTCCTCATCCGCTGCGCTGACCGCGACATCGCCGGAGGTGTAATGTTCCATGATCGCGCCAAGGATCATCGGCTTCAGCACGGCCCAGTCGCGGTCATCGGTCTTGGTGACGGTCACGAAATCCGCCCCCAGAAACACACCGGCCACACCGGCCACATCAAACAGGCGCAGAGCAAGCGGCGACGCACCGGCCTCTTCCGCTGACCGGTAATCAACGGTCCCGCCGCTGATCACGGTGCGACCGGGGATGAACTTCAGGCTGGCCGGGTTGGGGGTCGGTTCGGTCTGGATGAACATGACAGCTCTCTCTCTGCGTCTTTGGCCTGACGGCAGGGGCGGCAGGCGGACTCTGAAACGGTATACCCGGTAAATGGGACTAAATCGGTCCCGATGCAAGAACTCAACTGACCGCGTCAATCTCGGCGTCGCTCAGGCCGCCCGGCACAATCGTCAGCGGCACTCGCAGACGGCCAGATAACCGGCCGGTCAGCGCCGAAATCAGCGGACCGGGGCCATCCGGACCGGCGCCGGCGGCCAGCACCAGCACAGTGATCGACGGCTCCTCATCCAGAAGCAGCATCAGTTCGTCCGCCGCCTTACCATCGCGGACATACAGGGCCGCCGTATGGCCGGAGATGTCATAGACCTCCCCCGCCAGCGCGGTCAGGCGCTCTTCCGCCGCCTGCCGGGCCTCTTCCTGCATCCGCCGCCCGACCCCGGCAAAATGCTGGAACTCCGGTGGCGGCACCACATGCAGCAAAGCCACCTGCCCGTTGGTATGCCGGGCCCGCTGGCAGGCATAGCGCAGGGCAGAGCGCATTTCCTCGGTTTCATCCACCACCACCAGAAAGGTGCGGAGGCAGGCATCAGCTGCGGCGGACGTCTCTGTCATCATGCTCTCAATCCTTACAAGGCAGACCGCAGACGGCCTTAACTGCGGCGGAACAGCGCCCCGGCGGCCCAGCCGGCGACAACCGCCAGCAGGATCGCCCCAACGCCATACCATGCCGAATGCTCGTGGGCAAAAAGGTACAGATCCGCCCCAAATCCAGCCTTCCCGATAATCAAGGGAGTGATCTCAGCATTCACCACGTCGTTATCACGGACCAGATAGACCTCAACCAGATAGGTCCCGGTCGGCACATTGGACGGAAAATGCAGCTCAGACCGGAACAGCCGGTTGGCAAGCTGAGTAACGGTGCCGGGCGCGTAAGAATACAGCCCCTGTTCTTCTTTCAGGCGAAACAGGGCGGACCGGAACTCCTCCTCCGTTTCCCCCAGCGTCAGGTCTGACAGCTCCAGATCCAGATGCGTCATACCGATCTGGTGGCGGTCCAGCGTCGCCGGTCCGACCAGATCCTCCAGCGGGCGGGTGGAGGCGACAGAATAGAACGAGGGCGCATTCTCCACCGTCACATAATCCTGATTGACCCACATCAGGCCGCCGACCTTGCCCTTGCGCCGCACGATCTGCTGGGTGACCGGCCCCCGCACCACTAAAATGATGTCACCGGGGCCATCCGTCGCGCCGAACAGCAGCACGTCGGTCCCCGAAAAGCCGGTGGTGATCGCGACCAGATGTTTTGACAGGTCAGCCACCAGCGGCTGTTCCCGCGGCGTATTGGCAGCATCAGCCGTCAGCGGCAGGACCAGCAGACCGACCAGAACAGCAGGCAGCAGAGCCGTCAGGGAAAAGAAACGCCCTTTCCGCCGCATCACTTCATCCCCCCGGCCAGCAGGTACAGATCGTCCGGCCGCGTGACCAGATCAAAGGCCAGCTTCAGACAGACCCCCAGCACCAGCAGGGCCAGCAGCACCCGCAACTGTTCAGCCTTCAGGCGGGATCCGAACCGGGCCCCGTACTGCGCCCCGATCACCGCACCGGGCAGCAGCAGCAGGGCCAGCACCACATCGACGGTCTGGTTGAAGGTGGACTGCAGGAAGGTTGTATTGGCCGTAACAAAGATGATCTGGAACAGGGACGTCCCGACCACCACCTGCGTCGGCATCCCCAGCAGATAGATCATGGCCGGAACCATGATAAAGCCGCCGCCGACGCCCATGATCGCCGCCAGAATCCCCACCGCCAGCCCCACCGCCAGCGGCAGCAGGGCGCTGATGTACAGACGTGACTTGCGGAAGCGCATCTTGAACGGCAGGCGATGGACCCAGCTTTCATGATGCCCCTGCCCAGCCCGGGACGGCGGAAGCGGACGGCGGGACCGGCGCATGGCCGCCAGACTTTCCGCCAGCATCAGTCCGCCGACCGTGCCCAGAAACAGCACATAACAGATGGAAATCGCTAGATCGATCTGCCCGAGGCTGCGCAGCACCTTGAACACCCAGACCCCAAGGCCAGATCCGGCAAGACCGCCGACCATCAACACCAGCCCCATCTTGACGTCCACGTTGCCGCGTCGCCAGTGCGCCAGCACTCCGGATACCGACGAAGCAAGAAACTGGTTGGCAACGGTTGCCACCGACACCGCAGGGGGAATACCGATGAAAATCATCAGGGGCGTCAGCAGAAAGCCGCCGCCCACACCGAACAGGCCGGACAGAAAGCCGACCCCGCCGCCCATCGCCAGCAGAAGGAACAGGTTGACCGACATTTCGGCAATCGGCAGGTAGATCTGCATGCCCCCGGATCCTTTCTTGCCATGGCCGGGTCCGGTGCCCGACATATCTTCAGATACAGTAAAGGGATTCCGGCCTGCACAAAAGCCGGAATCCCTTTTGATAACCGCCGGTTATCCGGACCAAACCGCCCCTTTACGGACGGTAGAAGCCAACCGCGCGATGCACTTCTTCCAGAATCGGCTCGGCAACCGCATTGGCCCGCCGCGCACCATCGCGCAGAACACGGTCGATTTCCCCCGGATCAGCCAGCAGCCGCTTCATCTCGGCGTTGATCGGCCCAAGGACGGAAACCATCAGGTCGGTCAGGCGCTGCTTGAAATCAGAGAACTGGATCCCCCCCACTTCCGCCAGTACATCGGCGCGGGTGCGGTCCGACATCGCAGCAAAAATAGTGACCAGATTGTCAGCTTCCGGACGGCCCGCCAGCCCGTCCACCGTTTCCGGCAGCGGCTCGGGATCCGTCTTTGCCTTACGCAGCTTCTGAGCAATGGTGTCGGCATCGTCGGTCATGTTCAGACGCGAATAATCCGACGGATCAGACTTCGACATCTTCTTCGACCCATCCCGCAGGCTCATCACCCGGGTGGCTTCCCCCAGAATCAGCGGTTCCGGCACCGGAAAGATCTCGGCGCCGAAATCGTTATTGAACTTGATCGCGATGTCACGGGTCAGTTCCAGATGCTGCTTCTGGTCTTCGCCGACCGGCACGTGGGTCGCCTTGTAGACCAGAATGTCCGCCGCCATCAGGTTGGGGTAGACATACAGGCCGACAGACGCGTTTTCCCGGTTCTTGCCCGCCTTGTCCTTAAACTGGGTCATGCGGTTCAGCCAGCCGATCCGCGCAACGCAGTTGAACACCCAGGCCAGCTGGGCATGGGCCGGAACCATCGACTGGTTGAAGAGAATGCTCTTCACCGGATCAATCCCGGCAGCGATATAGGCGGCGGTCAGCTCGCGGGTGGCGCGGGTCAGGTCCTGCGGATCCTGCCAGACGGTGATCGCATGCTGATCAACAACGCAGAAAATGCAGTCGTCGTGCTCTTTCTGCAGCCGCACCCAGTTGCGGATAGCGCCGAGATAGTTGCCGAGATGCAGGTTACCGGTGGGCTGAGCGCCCGAGAAAATACGCGTCATGTCATCACTCTGATGCCAAGGGGAGGGCCGCGCTGTGGACACGGGCCCGGAACCCTTGCGGCATACCCCAACCGGCGGGCCGGATCAACCGCCGTGGCATTGCAGCCCCCCGCTTTTTCCGGCCGGGGGGCTCCGCGATCAGCCTTCACCGCCCGCAGAGGGATCAGAGCCGGCTTTCGCCCCGGCTGGCCGGCGGCGCAGCCCTTTGAACTGGGCCAGATCACTGCGGCGCACCGCACCGGTCAGCACGGCCATCCCGGCAAATACAATCCCCCCGGCCAACACCAGACCGGTCAGCAACAGGGCCTGCGCCACCGATGTATCCGGCACCCGGCCTTCCGCCAGCCAGCGCCCGGCCAGCAACACCGCCGTCATCGCCAGCGTCGCCCCAAGAATGCGCGGCAGGCGGGATTTCAGCCGTTCATCCCAGCGGTAATGCCCGCGGCGGATCAGGGTTGTGGCCAGCAGGGTAGCATTCAGCACACTGGCCAGCGCCGTGGCCAGCGCGATCCCGACATGGGCCAGCACCTGCATCAGCGCCACATTCAGCACCACATTGAACACCAGACAGACCAGCGCGATCCGCACCGGGGTCCGGGTGTCCTCCCGGGCGAAGAATCCGGGGGTAAACACCTTGACCAGCACATAGGACGGCAATCCGACAGAAAACGCCATCAGGGCGGCAGCCGTGGCCTGTGCATCCTCGGCGGAAAAAGCGCCGCGCTGGAACAGCACCCGGATAATCGGCTCCGCCAGCACGATCAGACCGGCCATGGCGGGCAGGGTCAGCAACAATGAAAACTCAAGGGAACGGTTCTGACTGTCAGAGGCCCCCTTCACATCGCCTGCGGCGATCTGACGCGACAGAATCGGCAGCAGGGCTGTCCCGACGGCAATCCCGACCACCCCCAGCGGCAGCTGGTTCACCCGGTCAGCAAAATACAGATAACTCACCGCCCCATCGGAGACCATTGATGCCAGCATGGTGTCGATCAGCAGGCTGATCTGATACATCCCGGCCCCGAACGCCACTGGCACAATCCGCTTCAGCAGGGTTTTCACCTGATCATCCAGACGCGGGCGGATCAGCCGGGGCAGAAACCCCGCCCGCTTCGCCGCCGCCATCAGCCAGACGAACTGGGCCACACCGGCAGCAGCCGTACCCCAGGCCAGCGCATGGCCCGGCGTTTCGGTATACCGGCTGAGGCCCGCCAGAGCCGCCATCGACACCAGATTAAGCAGAATCGGTGTCCCCGCTGCTGCCGCAAAACGGCCGAGGGAATTCAATACCCCCGCCACCAGCGAGCACAACGAAATGAAAAACAGATAGGGGAAACAGATGCGCGACAGTTCGGTCGCCAGTTCATGCTTACCCGGCACATCGGTGAAACCGGGGGCAAACACATACATTGCCCACGGCATCCCGATCATCAGCACCGCCGAGAACAAAGCCACCACCAAAGCCAGAAAGGCATAGCAGCGGTTGGCAAACTCTTTCGCCGCCTCTTCGCCGTCCTTTTCCAGCGTCGCGGAAAACATCGGCACGAAAGCTGCCGAGAAGGCCCCTTCCGCAAACAGCCGCCGGAACAGATTGGGGAACTTAAAGGCGACGAAATAGGCATCGGCTACCATTCCCGCCCCCAGCATACTGGCGATCAGCATATCCCGGGCAAATCCGGTCAGACGTGACAGCAGGGTATAGCCGCCGACGGTGGTGAAGGAACGCAGCAGGGACATGGGGCCTCTCGCGACCGCGGACAGATCAGGGAAGGCCGTCTTTTTACGCCGCCTGCCCGACAAGGTCACATGCTTTCTTCCCTCAGCCGCCACTGCGCCTGATCCCGGCTTGCACCACCGTACCGGCTTTGCTAACGTCTGTGACATGACAACGCATCGCCCCATGGCACGCGGCACCGTCACCACCCCAGCCCTGCGCCCGGCTCTGGTTGCGGTCATTGCGCGAATTACAAACCTGGTTCCTCACTGAGGGCCAGGTTAAACGCGTTTGTCCGTCCCTCTGCGGACCCGACATTCTCCGACATCTGACGGTGCCCGTGGCACCGGCTGCCTATACCCCGGCTGTCACCCCCAGTGTGTTGCGGCGCGCCGGAATCCGTTGCGGAGTCTTTTCCATGTCCCACGTCACCGCCGACAGCTTCACCGCCTGCTATTCTGTCGCCACCGAATCCGAGCCCGGCGTTCTGCCGCGCCTGCTGGGTCATCTTGCCAAGATCGGGGTGGTCCCCACCCGGGTGCATGCCACCACCGCCGATGATGAACTGCATGTCGATCTGCAGGTGACCGGCATCGACGCGAACCGCGCCGCCTTGCTGGAGCAGCGCTTTGCCACCACCGTCGGGGTACTGTGGGTGGCCTACTCCAGCAAAGGCGTGGCGGACGGGTCCTCCGGCTTCTGGCTTTAAGGGGCACGCACGCAAAAGGGCTTGACGGCGACGGCGGGTTGGTGCTGGTACTGCGGTTATGACTGATCTGCCGCTCAACCGCACCATCGCCCTGTCGCTGTTCACCGTCGTCCTGCGTGAAGGACGCCCGCTGGAGGAACAGGCAGACCTGCTGACCCGCCCGCTCGACCCGCGGGACCGCGGCTTCGTCCGCATGCTGGTCGCCACCACCCTGCGGCGGCTGGGGCAGATCGATATGGTGCTGAACCATTTCCTCGACAAGCCGATGCCGGCCAAACTGGCGTCGGTGCGTGACATCATGCGTCTGGGGGCGGCGCAGATCCTGTTCCTCGACACCCCCGGCCATGCTGTGGTCGATACCTCTGTTGAGCTGGTCAAGCGGGGCAAACTGGCCCCCTATGCCGGGCTGGCCAATGCGGTGCTGCGTAAAATCAGCCGCGACGGCGCGGCTGTCAGCGACCGCATCGACGCCGCCCGCTTCAATACCCCGAAATGGCTGTGGCTGGACTGGAGTGCCCGCTACGGCGAGGAAACCGCCCACCGTATCGGGCTGGCCCATCTGGCTGAAGCCCCGCTGGATATCACCCTGCGCGACCCGGCGACCAGTGCTGACTGGGCCGGCCCGCTGGCCGCTGAACCGCTGCCCTGCGGCAGCCTGCGCCGTCTGGCCGGTGGAGCCGTGTACGATCTGCCCGGCTTCACTGACGGTCACTGGTGGGTACAGGATCTGGCCGCCGCGCTGCCGGTCCGCCTGATGGGGGATCTGACCGGAAAAGCCGTTGCCGACCTGTGTGCGGCCCCCGGCGGCAAAACCTTGCAGCTGGCCGCGGCCGGGGCAACCGTGACAGCCGTGGACCGATCCGCCCGCCGTCTGCGCCGCGTCAGCGAAAATCTGGCCCGCACCGGGCTGACCGCCACGCTGGTCGATGCCGACGCCACAGAATGGCGCCCGGAAGCCCTTCTGGATGCCGTTCTGCTGGATGCCCCCTGCTCCGCCACCGGCACGATCCGCCGCCATCCCGACGTTGCCCGTCACAAGCGGCCCGACGATGTCGCCGCATTGGCAGAAACACAGGCAGCCCTGCTGGCCGCTGCCGCTGAGATGGTCAAGCCGGGCGGCATGCTGGTCTATTGCACCTGCTCATTGCAGAAAGCCGAAGGCGAAGACCAGATCGCCGCCGCACTGGCTGCAGGGCTGCCGTGGGAACGTGACCCGATTCGGGCTGACGAGCTGCCAGGGCTGGAAATGGCCCTGACCGCAGAAGGGGAAGTCCGGACCCTGCCCTGCCATCTGGAAGAGCGGGGCGGTATGGATGGCTTCTTCATCGCCCGCCTGCGCCGGATCTGATTGATTACCCTGCGGGGATTGTTGGCTTTTTTCAATCCCCGCGCATTATGACAGAAAATGTACCCGTCCTGCGTTTTGTGCGGCGCAACATTTTCTTTTGACACCCCTTGTCATTGTCCGTATCGTCGCCGCCAGTGCTGTCGGTGACTGACCGTCTTTGCGCGTCTTTATTTCTTCGCTTCCGGGCGGTTTCCGGCCCCGTCTCCGCCAGCAACACATGGTGGTGACCGGTCGGCTGAAGACCCCGAGCAGCAGGCTGACGCGCTTTGACAGACGGGCACACATGCCCCCAGAGCGCGATAGCCAAAAGAGTATGGATTCTCTTTTCCATCCGCGAGAGGACACCCGCGCCATGACCACCAAGCTTGATACCCTGCTGGACTTTGACCTGACCAAATATCTGGCTGACTTCAAGACTCCGGGCGTTGACGTTGACGCTCTGGTGTCCACCCACAAGAAGAACATTGAGGCGATGACCGCCGCCAACAAGCTGGCCTACGAAAGCTTTCAGACCATCGCCCGCCGTCAGGCCGAAATCCTGCGTCAGGGCCTGGAAGACGTCAGCAGCGTCTCCGCGGCCCCGGTCAGCGATCTGTCCTCGGTCAACGACCGCATTGCCCAGCAGACCGCGCTGGTCAAGGACACCTTCGAAAAGAACCTGTCCAACGTTAAAGAACTGGCCGAACTGCTGATCAAGTCGAACAACGAAGTGTTTGACCTGCTCAGCTCGCGCTTCAGCCAGTCTCTGGAAGAACTGAAGGGTCAGCTGGAAGCCGCCCCGAAGGCTGCCGCCGCGTCGGCTGAAGCCCCGAAAGCGGCCCCGGCTGCTGCGCCGAAGGCGGCCCCGGCTGCCAAAAAGGCTGCCACTGTCTAAAGAGTTCCATGCCAGAGTGCCCCCCGCTTCTGCGCTTGATACTCTGAGCCCCTGAGATCTTGCCCTGAAAGTTTTTCAGAAAAAGATCCCTGAAATGTCCTCTGCAGGCCGATTTCTCCGGAGTCGGCCTGCAGGCATTTTTGCGGCACCCTCCCCCACCGGCACACAGCCGTCTCTTGCCGGATCCGGGCAGGTCTGCTTCCCTGTTTCCCGTTATTTCACCGGAACAGGACCCAGCCCTGATGAGCGACAGCACCAGTCCGATCACCTTCGATGATTTTCTGAAAGTGGATATCCGGGTCGGCACCGTCACCCGGGCGGAACCCTATCCCGAAGCCCGCAAGCCAGCGATCAAGATGTGGATCGACTTTGGCCCGGAAATCGGGGAAAAGCGCACCTCGGCGCAGGTCACGGCTCACTACACCCCGGAAACACTGATCGGGAAGCAGGTCATGGGGGTCGTCAACTTTCCGGCCAAACAGATCGGTAAGTTCGTCAGTGAGTGTCTGGTGCTGGGGGTCACTGATGCCGGTGGCGGCGTCGTCCTGCTCAGCCCCGATCAACCGGTCCCCGTCGGGGGACGGATGCACTGACCCTCTAGACAGAAAAATCCGATAAATAACAAAGCCCGGTCATCTGGCCGGGCTTTTTTTATCAGCAGAAGAGAATGCAGTGGCCGCCGGACCGGGCGGGGGAGGGATAGTCCGGCGGCCACCAGCAGAAGCACAACATCATATTCCCCGGATATCCTGAGCGCGGAATGGATTACCGGATGATGCCCACCCCGAAGGGCGTTTAGCTTCTGGTCAGAGAGGATTGCGCGCCTCTCTGCCAATCAGTATTGCAGGAGGTGTGCCAACTTCCGCCCCCCGATGCCAGAACGGCACAATCAGCAACAATACATTGTAAAGTAATCTATTTTACAGAACCGCTCTTCCGAAGACAAATGCCTATGCCTACAGTCTTTGCAAATCGCATTGCATTTTGCAAATCCCGGTTTCGTCCGGGAAGAGCGGTTTGGCGGATTGCGAGTCCGCCTTATTCCTCGTCTTCCCCATCATCATCCTGCACCGGCGGTGCATCCCAGCTGACCGTCCCACCGCTCAGCAGGACAGCAATCTGCCAGATGTTCAGGGCCTGCAGGCGGGTACCGTCGCTGACACTCCAGAACGACACCCCGCTGTCCACCGACAGATCGGTGCGCAGGCGGGACAGGAACACCCGCTCCTCCCCCGAAGTTTCCGCCATCGTCACCATGCCTTCATCAACACGGTGATCGACCACAGACAGACCGGGGGCAGCCCGCAGGACCTCCCGGGCTTCCTTGTCCGTTACCGGGCGGTCGCACTCCACGGCCACATAGTGACCAAGGCCGACAAACGCCGCCACACGGGCAGCACTGACATGCACCCGCAGATCCGGGTCCAGCACCTTCCGCACTGCCAGCGCCACTGCCAGCTCGCCATCGGTCGCCCCGCCTTCGGTAAATCCACCGACCTGCGGAATGACGTTAAAGGCGATCTGCTTGGCGAAGATTTCCTTATTGCTGGCCGGGGGTTCATTGACATAGATGCCCCGGGTCTGGCGGAACAGCTCATCCATCCCTTCGCGGCCAGCGTCCGCCGTGGAATGGAAAGCGGTGATCACCGCCCGGCTGGCCTGAAAGCTGTCATACAGCGGCGCCAGCGCCAGAACGGCCTGCACCGCCGATGCGGTCGGGGCGGACACCACGCGCTTGCGGTCCACCGCATCCAGATCATCGGGATTAACCCCGGCGACAACCATCGGCACGCCCGGCTCAGCACTGTAATGACCGCTGGCATCAATCACCCGGGCCCCGGCCTTGACAGCGCGCGGACCGACCTTAGCCGCCACGGCAGCGGTATCAGCCAGAATGACCAGTGAGACAGACGAGAAGTCGAAGGTATCAACATTCTGGGTGCTGATATCGTCGTCCTCACCGTAGGAGAACTCACGGCCGACCGTTCCGGCCGGGCCAAGGGCAACGACGCTGGCAACCGGCACAGCCCGTTCAGCCAGAACCGACAGAAGCTCCTGCCCAAGGTGGCTGGCGGCGCCAACCAGGGCGATCCGGCAATCGGCGGGGAAAGCAGTCATCACGGTTCCTCATACAACGGGAATAAACACGAATGCGGGAAGGTAGGGTGCGCGGGCGGGCGGTGCAAGGACTGTCTGCGGCCATCAGCCCCGGCTGTTTCCCTTCCGGCACTTTAACGATGCGGCAATACACCGGGAGTTATAGTAATCTTATCTGCCTGCGGCCTGAAACCGGACCGCGCAGGAGATGTCAACGGAGTGGACGGCGTGAGTGACGTCTCGGAAGTCTTTCTGGAACGCCTGATTGAGGCAATCCACCACGGCCACCGGCTGGATGATCCGCGCGACCCGGAAGTCCTGAACCGCTGGGCCCAGATTTGCCGTAATCTGCCGGAAAACGCCCTGCCACTGGTGATCCCGCGGACTCTGCGGGGCCTGTTGCGCCAGCCCGATCTTGGCCCGCGCCTGCGGGATATCTGCGGTATTTCGGCGTCTCTGCCCCTGCAGCATGAGGCCATCGCCCCCCACGTCATCAGCTATCGCCGCTATATGGCTGCCCGTGGTAATGACCCGCAGAACCATGAGGCACAGCGGACAATCGCCCAGCTGCGGGCCGAGCTGCGCGCCCTGCGGCAGGAATTCCACGCCCTGTTCGATCAGGCCGCCGGTGTCGAGATGGAGCGCGAACGCCTGTCTTCGGAAAGCGCCAGCCTACAGCAACAGCTTCTGGCAGAACGCCTCCGCGCCGAAGAGGCCGAACGCCGCCTGCAGGATGTGCGCGATAAGACGTTCCGGATGTTCCGTCTGTACCTGTTCATGCTGCGCGAGGAACGGGAACGCCTGTCCAACGACCCACGCCGGGAACGCCTGCTGACGGCTGAAATCGCCGTGGAAACCCATGCGGCGACGCTTGAATCCCTTGGGTCGTTTGAACAGGCCGAGGAACAGGCCATGGAAATTCTGGGGGAACCGCTGTTCACTCAGTACTTCCGTGTTCCGGAGGGCTCTGGTCGGTTGGCAGGCCTGACCTCTGCCGAAGAGTCCGCGGCCAATCCCGAGTCGGCCCCCGTCTTGACGCCGGAGCCGGTCCAACAGAATGTCTTTGCCCTGCGTCCACGGGCCCGATCCTGATTTCAGGGCGGACCAAAACTGTATCGACGGCTGAGACTGTCGGTGAAGACCGCGCTAAAGATCCGGCACCTCTTTGCCTGTTCCGGCAGTCTTCTTAAGGTAAGGGACAAGACTTCCCAGCCGGACCCCCGTCATGATCCCAGCATCGTCTTCTTCCCGCGTCACCGCCGTTGACGCCCTGCGGGGCTTTGCCCTGTTCGGAATTCTGGTGGTCAACAGTGCGGCTTTTGCCAGCCCCTATTATGGCAGTGGCCTTGATGACCCGGCCTTTTCATCCTCCACTGACACCGTAATCCGGTTTCTGATCGCCTCGCTGTTCGAGTCGAAATTCTATCTGCTGTTCTCCTTTCTGTTCGGATACAGCTTCACCCTGCAACTGGCATCGGCAGCACGGGTTCAGCGCCCGCCCCTGCCGCCATTTCTGCGGCGTCTCGCCATGCTGTTCTGCCTTGGAGTGGCCCATGCCTGCCTGCTGTACCCCGGCGATATCCTGACCATCTATGCGTTGACCGGCCTGCTGCTGATCCCCCTGCGTCACCTGCCGCCCCGGCGCTGCCTGACCATCAGTGTCGGGCTGATCCTGCTGATGTCTATCGCCGTGACCGGACTCGGCCTGTCCGAATGGGGGACCCAAAGCAGTCAGACGACCCCTGAGCAGGTTGATATCGTCGCGGCAGCAACTCTGGCCAGCTATCAGAATGGTCTGCTCGCCACAATCCGGTTCAATACGCGGGAATGGACTGAGACCGTCTGGCTATTTCTGCTGATGTATCAAGGCCCCCATGCCCTGGCGATGTTTCTGCTGGGGCTGGTTGCCGGTAACAGGGGCCTTTTGCAGGGCAACCATCTGACGGACCGGTGCCTCTGGCGTGTTCTGCTGCTGGGCGGCCCGGTGGGATTGGCCGGGGGACTGGCTATCGCCACCGCACAGACTGGCCCGGTCGATGCCGTCGCCGGGGCAATCATCACCGGTCTGGCCGACCTGACCGCCCCCCTGCTGACAGCCAGCCTTGGGGCAACGGTCATTCTGCTCATCCGGCGCTTCCCCCACAGTCTTCCGGCGATCGGAATCACTGCTGCCGGGCGGATGGCCCTGACCAATTACCTCAGTCAGTCGCTGTTCTGCGCCGTGGTCTTTACCGGATACGGTACCGCCCTCAGCGGTCAGCTCTCCCCCGGCATGACCCTGCTGATGGTGGCGTTTTTCTATGGCGGACAGACGGCTTTTTCAGCCCTCTGGCTGCGCTTCTTTCAGCAGGGACCGGCAGAATGCCTGCTGCGGGCAGTCACCCACTGGCAGGCCCCCCGCCTGATCCGGGTTTCTTGAACCGGGGTTCTTCATCAGGATCCGGAGCCGTGGATCAGCCCCCCCGCACCCGGCGGATGAACAGATCAACCTCTGTCCGCAGGGCTTCTGACTGACGGCTGATTTCACCGGAAGCCGACAATACCTCCCCTGCCAGAGACTCGGTGGTTTCCGATGCTTCAACAATGTCGGAAATACCACTGCGGACGGCATCCGTACCCTGCGCCGCTTCCCCGGCATTGCGGGCGATTTCCTGCGTTGCCGCCCCCTGTTGCTCCACCGCACTGGCAATACCGGCGGCCACCTCATCAATCCGCCCAATCACACCCCGGATCCGCCCCATCGCCCGCAATGTGCGGGCGCTGGCGTCGCGGACCCCCACAATCTGTTCGGCAATCTCGCCTGTCGCCTTGGTGGTCTGTCCGGCCAGCGTTTTCACCTCGTTGGCAACCACCGCGAACCCCTTGCCGTTATCACGGGCCCGGGCGGCCTCAATCGTCGCATTCAGCGCCAGAAGGTTGGTCTGGCTGGCAATCGAATCGATCAGAGCAATGACTTCATCAATCCGGGCAACAGCGGCCGACAGGGTTTCCACCACTGCACCGGTCTCTTCGGCCTCAGCAACCGCTTCACCGGTAATGCTGCTGGCCTGCTCCACCTGCCGGACGATTTCCTGTATCGAGGCCGTCAGCTCTTCGGCAGCCGAAGCCATCGTCTGCACGTTTCCTGACGCCTCTGACGCCGCAGCGGTGGCCTGCGCCCCTTGATGCGAGGCCTGATGCGCCGCTTCGGTCATCGTCCGGGCCCGCCCTTCCATCTGCCGGGCAGAGGCAGACAGGGCCTGAACAACAGACTGGATCTGCTGTTCAAAACTATCGGCCAGAGCCGACAGCGCCGCACGCTTTTCTTCTTCAGCGCGGCGGTTCTGTTCCTGCTGCTCCCGTTCCAGATGGCGGACTGTCTCGGCATTGGTTTTGAAGATTTCGATGCTGCGGGCAATCGCCCCGATCTCATCGCGGCGGGCAGTCCCTTCCACCTGCACCGAAAGGGTGCCGCCAGCCAGACGCTGCATGGTATCGGTCAACCTCAGCAGAGGGCCGGTCACCGAACGGCGGATCACCAACAACGACAGCAGCAGAAGCAATGCCGACCCTGCGGCCACCAGACCGACAATCATTGTCACGGTTGCACGGGCGGTTTCCGTGGCCTGTCCCGACGTTTCGACCACCTTCCGGGCGCTATCATCAACCTGCCGGGCAATCGCCGCCTCCAGTTCGGAAAAGGCCGGGGCAAACTCGCGCTTCACGACATCCTGCGCGGTGTACATGTCATTCAGGCCAACGGCATCAGCAATCCGGACACCGATCCCGGTCAGGGCATCATACCGGGCAGTAAGATCCGCTGCCGGTTCGGCAAGCTGGGGGTGGATCGCCACCGCATCTTTCAGATACTGGACAAATGTTTCCCGGTTCCGGGTCTGAGCTTCCGCCAGCTTCTTCAGCTCTTCATAGCGGTCTTCCGCCATGACCATATAAGTGAGACGCCCCAGCGTTCCGACAGCCTGATTCGCCCGCTCCAGACGGACCTGCGCCGCAGCATCCCCAGACAGCAAACCGGCGTACAGATCATCGAGCACCAGCATCCGGAAGCCACTGTACCCCGCCGCCGCCAGAGCGGTCAGTCCCATACACAGCAAAATCACCGTCACTTTGATGTTGATGCCCACATTGCTCAGCATTGCCGTCTCCTCCCATCGCCACAGCCTGACTCACCGGGCGGTTTTCTTTTTTCAACGCCATGCCTGTTGAGCGGCACTTTCGGGAGACAGGTGGAGAGGGAGGGTAGCCCCCCTTTTCCACATGTCTGCGGCGGCGTGTCTGTCCTGATCCGTCTTGGATTTTATTGTTATACACCCAGTTTCATCCCATCTCACCAGCGGAGATGAAGGTGACGGTAAAGTGATCTGACCAAATTAGGATCAGCAAAGCACCAAACTCTGTCAATCAAAGCCTTCTCGGATTTCTGCGCCTCCTGCCCTATTGTTAGCGGCCACAAACATCCAACGGCCAAGCCGTCAGACACAGCAGACAGAAAAGGCTGCATTGGTATGACCAAACCGGTGAGACAGTTAACCTTGGGCCTTGTTGCCCACGACCGCTGCAAGCAGGCCCTCGCCGACTGGACACGGGAGCATCAGGATGCGCTGCGCCCCCATTGCCTGATTGCAACCGGCACTACGGCCCGGCTGCTGAGCGAAGCCGCCCCCGGGCTGTCAATCAGCGCTGTCCGCAGCGGTCCCCTCGGCGGTGATCAGCAACTGGGGGCCATGATCGCCGAAGGCCGCCTTGACGGGTTAATCTTCCTGATTGATGCCATGACCCCACAGCCACATGACGTTGACATCAAGGCACTGCTGCGGCTGTGCATTCTCTACGAAGTGCCCTTGGCGGTGAATTTGACCACGGCCACACTGCTGATCGGTAATGCCGACTTTCTGGCCGGAGCCCGCACCCCGGCAGCCGACCCGGCCCCGCTGTACGCAGCCTATGCCAACCGGCCTCTGACCGCCCCCTGAGAACAGGCAATCCTTTAGGAAAATAAAACAGAAAAGGGCCTGACCACGGGGGTCAGGCCCTTTTCTTAACTGGACGCTTCCCCATCAGACTGACAGAGAAAAATCCCGCATCAGTGCAGCTTCTGGCCGACAACCTTAATGGCATCGTCGATCAGAGCCCCGGCCTTATCAGCCGCCATGTTGTCGGCAATCAGCTTGCCGGCAGTCTTGATGGCGATATCAACAGCCAGATTACGGACTTCGGCCAGAGCGGCCTGTTCCGCCTGAGCAATACGCTCAATGGCCTGCTGCTCGCGACGCTTCACGGCTTCTTCCAGCGCTTCGGCGGAGGTCCGCTTCAGACGCTCGGCTTCCTGCTCGGCGTGGGCGACAATGGCAGCAGCTTCCTGCAGGGCATCGCGCTGCTTGCGCTGGTAATCAGCCAGCAGAGCCTGCGCGTCTTCACGCAGCTTGCGGGCTTCGTCCAGCTTCGCTTTGATCTGGGCCGCACGGGTATCCAGACCGGCAACGATGGCACGCAGCACCGGGCGGAACGCCAGACCGACAACCACCACGAAGGCAGCAGCGACCCAGAACTCAGCCTGAGCATAAAACGGGCCGTGGTGAGCAGCCTCGCCAGCAGAGGCAAAAGCGGCGGAGATCATCACGCGCTCTCCTTCATCACACCGGACACGGCCGCCTGAACGGTGGCTTCATCCGGGGACAGACCGGCCAGACGGGAAACAGCGGCAACAGCGGCACCACCGGCAATGTCACGCACCGAAGCCAGAGCTTCGTCACGGGCCTTACCGATACGCGCTTCACCCTGCTTGATCTGCTCGGCAAGGGCGGCATTCACCGCCTTGTTGCGTTCGTCAGCAGCCTTGGCCATTTCGTCCTGCGCGACGCGCAGAACATCATGGGCCTTGGCACGGGCTTCAGCCAGAGCCTTCTCGTAGGAGCGGATCGCATCCTCGGTCTCGGCCTTAAGCTGGTGAGCGCGGTCGAGATCGTCCGCGATCAGTTTCTGGCGCTGCTCGAGCACTTCGCCCAGACGCGGAATCGCGAAGCGCGACACCACGATGAACAGCAGCACGAAGGTCACGGCCAGCCAGAACAGCTGGGACGCGAAAGTTGTAGGATCGAACTGAGGCATGGGCTCCGGGCTCCACGGCTAGTCGCGTCGGGGCCAGAACCGTACGTTCCGGGCGTTCAATCAGGTTATACCCCGATGAAGGACCCCGGAAGCGGCGTGTCCCGTCTGGCAAAAAGCCGACTGGATCGCTGTGTTCTGGAACAGTTGCAGGGAGACGCGTCTCCCTACCCCCTTTTCAGGAACTTACCTGACCGCAGGGATACCGTTTGACAGGCATCCTCTGCGGTCAGTCAAGTCAGCGGATCGACGGCGATTAGGCCGCGAACAGCAGGATCAGGGCGACGACCAGAGCGAACAGGGCGATAGCTTCGGTCACGGCGAAGCCGATCCAGCCATACAGTTCGACGCTGCTCTTCGCAGCCGGGTTACGGCCGACGGTGGCGATCAGGGAGGACCAGATGTTGCCCACGCCGATACCCGAACCGATCATCCCGATGGCGGCCAGACCAGCACCAATCATCTTCGCAGCAGCAGCTTCCATTTTTCTCTTCCTCTGGTGAAAAAGAACCGTTGAGAACTAACGATTACGTTGAAACAGACACCTCACCGTCCCGGCATTCCGGGGATCAGTGCATGTTGATGGCGTCGTTCAGGTAAATACAGGTCAGGATGGTGAACACATACGCCTGGAGTGCCCCGATGAAGAACTCCAGAACGGTGATGCCGGACACCACGGCGAACGGCACGATACCGCCGACAACGCCGAGGGACACCACGAACCCTGCCAGCACCTTCAGCATGATGTGACCGACGGTCATGTTCGCAAACAGACGGACGGACAGGCTGAACGGACGGGACAGGTAGGAGATCAGCTCGATCGGGATCAGGATCGGAGCCGTCGCCAGCGGCGCCCCATGCGGGAAGAACATGTGCAGGTAGTGAAAACCATGACGGGCAAAGCCGATGATGGTCACACCCACGAAAATCAGCACCGCCATTGCCGCAGTCACCGCGATATGGCTGGTGAAGGTGAAGGAATACGGCAGCATGCCAAGCATGTTGCCGATGAAAACGAACACGAACAGGGTGAACACGAAGGGGAAATACTTCATGCCTTCCTTGCCGACGTTATCGCGGATCATGTTCGCGATAAAATCGAACAAAACTTCACCGACAGCCTGCCAACGGCCCGGCACCACCGCCCGCTTACGGGTGGCGAGCCAGAAGAACACCGTGGCAACGAGCACCGCCGCGACCATCGCCGCCGACGAGTTGGTGAAAGTATAGAAGGGCAGAGCGCCACCCTCGTGGGCCACCGGAATGATCGGCTTTACCGCGAACTGCTCGACTGGACTGGCCACCGTTCTTCCTCTTCCGTTATGCCCCGCCGCTGATCTTTGCCTGCGGCATCCGCCACAGGCGCCGCCTGCTGCGGAGCCCCTTCCGGGCACACCCCGAAGGGCATACCACTTAACCAAGGACCGCCCGCATCGTCAGGATGTCTCCTGCGGCACGGACGGACCGTTTTGACCCGCCTTCCTGCCCGGTTTCCCCGGTACGGTGCGGCGTTATTCTTTTGCGTCTCCGGAGCCTTGCTCCCGGCGACGCTTGCGCTCAACGGCCTGACCGAGTCCGACACTGTCGTCCAGTCCCTTGACCACGCGGTAGACGTTCATCACCCCTGCCGCAGCGCCTAAAATCATCATCACAATCATCAGCCAGGGACGGGTCCCCAACCAATCATCGGCAGCCCAGCCCAACGCAGTCCCCACCAGCGTGGTGGTCACCATCTCAATCCCGATGCGCGTCGCCAGACCCAGGCCGGAGATATTTTCCGGCCGGTTGCGTGCCACTTCGGGCTGATCCATCCCCGCGGCACTGCGGGCAGCGCGCAGGCGGGCATCGATCTCCGAGAGGTCAGAGGAGTTTTTGCGGTCGTTATCCATGGAAAAAACGCCGTTTTCATCCCCTGCCAGACTTCAGCGGGCTCGCTGAAAAATCGGGCGCACCATACGTTTTGCTCACCTGACTGTCAAGCGCGAAAAGCCCGTCCCCGCAACCTCGCGAGCAACATATTTCCTTTATTTTTCAATAAACTAGACAACCAGAGACGCATCGACAGACAAAGAAATACCTACCCGCTCGGGCAGTTTACCCTACCTCACGCAGGGCTTCGGCCTCACGCAGGTTGACAGAAACCAGTTTAGAAACACCACGTTCCTGCATGGTGACACCGTACAGACGGTCCATCCGCGCCATTGTCATCCGGTGGTGAGTCACCACCAGAAAACGGGTACCCGACACATTGCTGCGGGTCAGTTCGTCCAGCATCGTACAGAATCGGTCAACGTTGGCATCATCCAGCGGGGCATCGACTTCATCAAGGACGCAGATCGGTGCCGGATTGACCAGAAAGACTGCAAACAGCAGCGCCAGTGCGGTCATTGCCTGCTCACCGCCCGACAGCAACGACAGAATCTGAAGGCGCTTCCCCGGCGGCGACGCATAAATTTCCAGACCGGCCTCCAGCGGATCATCACTTTCCGTCAGGGCAAGATGGGCGCGGCCACCGCCGAACAGGCGGGTGAACAGGCGACGGAAATGCACATCAACCTGCTCAAACGACGTCAGCAACCGCTGCCGACCTTCACGGTTGAGTTCATTGATCCCCTGTCGCAGCCGGGCAATCGCTGCGGTCAGGTCGTCCCGTTCAGTCACCAGAGACGCCATCTGCGTGTCCAGCTCAGCGGTTTCCTGTTCCGCCCGCAGGTTGACCGGCCCCATCGCCTCACGGTCCCGGGTCAACCGGGCCAGCAGGGCTTCCAGCTCCGGCAGGGTATCCGGCAGCGGGGTGGCCTCAGCGCCTTCTGACGGAGCAGCCTGTGCAAGTGCGTGAGCCTCTGCCGGTGTGACCCCGAGTCGCTCTGTCAAAGCCGCAGCGGCCTGCTCAACCTGCTGCTGCCCCTGCTCCAGCAGGGCTTCCGCCCGAATCCGGGACTCGCGGGCCGTTGTGGCTGCCGTCGCCGCCTCCCGCGCTGCGCGGTCGCTGTCTCTGGCGGCCAGCTCTGCCTCAGCCAGACGGTCAGATGCGTCCTGAGCCGCCTCTGCCGCCTCTTCCTCCTGCGCGATCAGGGTAAAGCGCTGTTCCTCAAGAATCAGCGGCTGCTCATCGAGATCCTGCCGCTCTTCGTCCAATATGCTCTGACGGCGGTCAAAGTCTGCCATCAGGGCTGCACTCTCAACGGCACGGCGGTCCCAGTCGGCAAGATCACGGCGAATCGCATCGGTACGGCGCTGACGGTCCGCCGCATCGCGCCGAGCCCGGTCAAGCGTCGCCTGCGCTTCGGCCAGCCACTGCCGCTGCTCGCTCAACCGCACCCGGGCGTCCTCCGCCCGAATCCGCAGCTCTGCGGGGTCATCCAGAGATTCCAGCGCCAACAGGACAGCATCATGGTCCGACCGGGCGGCCTGAAGATCCGCCTCTGCCGTCTGCCGCTGGCCGTGCAGGGCCTCCCGGCGGGAGGCCAGAGCGGCGGCCCTGCGGACCTGTTCGGCGTGAAGCTTCCGCGCCGCAGTCAGGGCGGCGTCGGCATCACGCACCGCCCCGCGCGCCCGCTGCAAACGGGTGTCGGCTTCGGCCGCACGGTCCTGCCTCTCCGCCACCGCCTGCTCAGCCCCGGCCAGATCAGAGGCCTCCAGTGCCAGCTCCCCTTCCAGCTCCTGCAGCCGGTTCCGGTGCTGAAGGCGCAGCGCCGCCGCAGACGGTGCCCCGGCCCGCTGGACAAAGCCATCCCAGCGCCACAGATCCCCATCCGGCGAGACCAGACGTTGACCCGGCTTCAGACCGGGAAGCAGGGCCTGCCCACGCTCGGATGAAAACACCACCCCGATCTGACTGAGACGGCGACGCAGCTCTTCCGGCGCCTGCACATAGTCGCTCAACGGCTCCGCCTCTTCCGGCAGATCCGGCAGACCGGTCACCACCCGCCCGGCATCCAGCCACTGCCGGGGCGCCGGACCCTCGACCGGGGCGCTCAGGTCTTCGCCCAGCGCTGCCCCCAGCGCCTGTTCATACCCGGCCTCAACCTGCATCGAATCGAGAACCGGCGGCAGGCTTTGCCCTTTCCCGGCCGGGCCGCTGAGCACGGCCATCAGCCCCTGCACCTCAGCCTGCAGACGGGCATGGCGGGCGCTGACCTGCTGGTGACGGTCACGCGCCTGCGTCAGGGCATGCCGGGCGTTTTCCTGCGCCGCTTCTGCCTGCTCGAGATCCTCCCGCGTCCGCTCGACCGCTTCAGCGGCCTGTTCCTGCCGCATCTCGGCTTCAGCCAAAGCCTCGGTCTCGGTATCATCCCTCAGGAGGGCTGCTTCGGCGTCTTCCAGATCCTGAAGGCGCAGGCGCAGGCGCTCCAGCCGCACCCGTCCGTCGTCGATCTGCCGGGACAGCGCGGCCCGCTCCGCTTCCCGCGAAGCAACCTGTGCGGTCAGCGATGACACTTCGGCATCCAGGTCCTCAACGGTTTCCGCCAGCAGAGCAACCCGTTCAGCCGCAGCGGCCTCAATTTCGCCCTCGCCCTCAGCCGCCAGAAGCAAATCATCCAGTTCGGCCCGCAGACGCTCTACCGTCGCCGCCGTGTCATCCGCCCGTGCCTGTTCCCGCAGACGGTCTTCTTTCAACTGGCGGAGACGCTGATCAAGCTGACCCCGGGCATCCTGCAGACGGCGCTCTTCCGCCCCCAGCTGTTCATGAGCCAGACGCAGGCGCTGCAGCCGGGCCCCGGCGGCGGCGGCGGCCTCGCGCAGCGGCGGCAGCGTTTCCGCCAGCTCCTCAGCCTGCCGCTGTGCCGCGCTGGCCCGCTCTTCCAGAGCCGCCACATCGACCAGAACCCGACGGCTGTCGCTGTCAGCATCCTGCAGGGCCTGCACCGCCCGCGCCCAACGGCGATACAGCAGCGCGGCCTCAGCCCGGCGAATCCCCTCGGACAACAGGCGGTAGCGCTGCGCCTGCCGGACCTGCCGCCGCAGAGAAGTCAGCTGGCTGTCCAACGCAGCCAGAACATCCTCAAGGCGCTGCAGATTCGCTTCTGCCGCCTTCAGACGGTTTTCCGCTTCATGGCGACGCGTATACAGACCACCGATCCCGGCGGCCTCTTCCAGAAGCGAACGGCGCTGTGACGGCTTGGAATTGATCAGGGTGCCAACCCGCCCCTGCGATACCATCGCCGTCGACCGGGCCCCGGTGGCGAGATCGGCAAACAGCACCTGCACGTCGCGGGCCCGTACCTCCTTACCGTTCAGGCGATAGGCGGAGCCATCCCCCCGTTCGATCCGGCGGGTAATTTCCAGTTCATCGGCAATGTTAAACAGGCCCGGCGCCTGCCGGGCACTGTTATCAAGGCAGATGGTCACTTCTGCCATATTGCGGGGCGGACGGTGCGAAGTGCCGCCAAAGATGACGTCATCCATTTCCCCGCCGCGCATCTGCTTGGCGGAGGTTTCCCCCATCGCCCAGCGCAGGGCTTCGACCAGATTGGACTTGCCACACCCGTTCGGCCCGACCACGCCGGTCATGCCGGGTTCAATCAACAGCTCTGCCGGATCGACAAAGCTCTTGAACCCGGCAAGACGCAGTTTAGCAAAGTGAATCACGGGGCGGCGCGGTCCGGTACCGGCTTACTTCGGCAGCAGGCCGTCAATGATCTTCGAGAAAGCCGCGAAATCCCGGCTTCCGGCATACAGCTGCCCATCCACCACGAAAGAGGGGGTGGACTGGATCTTGAAGGTCTGCTGGGCAGAGGCCTGCACATCCTGAATCTGCTTGAACAGGTTTTCGTTCTGGAAGCAGGCCGTCAGGGTCTGGTCCGACATTCCGGCCAGACGGCCATACTGCTTCAGCGACTCCAGCGGGTTGCTAGCCCGTGCCCAGGTCTGCTGATTGCTGAACAGCACTTCCAGCAGACGGAAATACATCGGCTCCGGCGCACAGCGGGCCATCAGCGCCCCGCCAAGGGCCACCTGATCAAGCGGAAAATCACGCATCACCAGCTTGACCTTACCGGTGTCGATGTAGGTTTCCTTGATCTTCGGCAGCACTTCCTTATGGAAAGCGGCGCAGTGCGGGCAGGTCAGGGACGAATATTCATAGATCGTCACCGGGGCATCAGCCTTGCCCAGCACCCGCTCCGGATAACCCGACGGCAGGGTAATGTCTTTTTCAGCCGCAAGGGCCGGAGCAGCCGCAAGGCTGACAGTGCCAACCGCAACACCGGCGGTCACAACGGTGGCGGCTGCCGACAAAGCAATACCGGCAATCAAACGACGCAGAGTCAACACGCGACAGTCTCCTGTAATTGCGCTCGCCGCCCCCCGCCCCTGCGGGCGACGGCCCTCTCCGCCCTTACCGTGTACCGACTGAATATCGGCTGAATACGGGCAGTCCAAAGCGCTACATACCCCGCCGCCGCCACTGCGGGCAAGGCCGAAGCGATGACGGTTATCCGAACAGGGCGTCGATCGACGACTGATCCATGGTGGTCGCTGTCTTAGCGGCCCCCCGTTCGCCACGCAGGCGGGCGTGGTCATAAAGACCTGCCATCTGCAGGGCACAATCCGTATTGGTCAGGATATTGGCGAACAGATCGGTGCCGTCATCCCAGTATCCGATCCCGCCGGTCAGGGTGCTGGCCGCCTCGGTGGCGGCATACAGCGTTTCCCGCACATTGGCGGCTTTCACCCGTTCAATGGCATCCGCTGGGGCAGGCTTACCCCGGAAGGCATAGCGCGCCAGCGTGATCAGGTCTCCGATCACCGCCGGATCGGGGAAGATCAGCTCCAGAACATGACGCATGTAGAACGTCTGCGCGTCCAGCCCCCCCGCACCGGGAACCTTGAAGGTGGATCCGATCCGCTGGCGGGCCCCCGGAGCAAACTCATCGGGATAAACCTCGGTCAGCGACACGTAAAAATCCGTGAACCGCCGGACGTAGGTTTCAAAACTCTCAGGCAAGGCTGTCCCCCAACAACGCGATACGCCCCATTGTGCCCGCCGCATCCACACCGGTAAACCGCTTTTGTCGCCTGTGGCGCACGCTTTGACCGGGGCTGTTCCCGCCGCGGGTGACAGGGGCTTGAGAAAACTGGCCGAAGCCAGACTGACTGCACCCCACTTTTGCCACAAAGAAGGTTAGTCTAAGGTAAACTCTCTTCCTACAGGGCCTTTTATCCCTGCTGCCAGCACCGTGAACCGTTTTTCCCGTACCCTGTCTTCTGGAGCTTTCCGGTGAGTCATACCATTGCGTTGGTCGACGACGACCGCAACATCATCGCTTCGGTGTCCCTGCTGCTGGAAAGCGAAGGCTATTCCGTACGCTGTTACCATGACGGGTCAGAGGCCCTGCGCGGCCTGACGCAGGAACCGCCGGACATGGCGATCCTTGATATCAAGATGCCGCGAATGGATGGCATGGAGCTGCTGCAGCACCTGCGGAAAACCTCTGATTTGCCGGTGATCTTCCTGACCTCTAAAGATGATGAGGTCGATGAAGTGCTGGGGCTGCGGATGGGTGCGGACGACTACATCCGCAAGCCATTCTCGCAACGTCTGCTGCTGGAACGGATCCGGACCCTGCTGCGGCGGCTGGAAGCCCGCAAGGCCGACACCACCCCGCCCTCGGCCCTGTCTGACACCGCACTGGTGCGCGGGGATCTGGTCCTCGACCCCGCCCGCCATCATGTGCAGTGGAAAGGCCGCACCGTTGACCTGACCGTCACCGAATTTCTGATCTTGCAGGGGCTGGCCCAGCGCCCCGGTCATGTCAAAAGCCGCGACCAGCTGATCGATATCGCATACGGGGAACACATTTATGTCGATGACCGCACCATCGACAGCCACATCAAGCGCCTGCGGAAGAAGCTGCGCGACACCGACTCCGAATTCAATGCCATCGAAACCCTCTACGGTCTGGGATACCGCTACAAGGACGCCTGAGAGCGACTGACCGGGGAACAGGGGAATGGGATCCGCACACAACTCCGGCACCGATGGGCCACAGACTGTGGCCAGTGCCCGGCGACAGGCACGGCGCCCCGGCAGGCAGCCGCTGCTGTCACCGCTGACCCGCCGCATTCTGGCCGTCAACCTGATTGCGCCGCTGCTGCTGCTGGTGGGCCTGCTGTATCTGGATGAATACGAACAGGCCCTGCTGTCGACAGAGACCGAAGCCCTGCGGGTACAGGGGGAACTGATCGCCGCCGCCGTCGGGGAAGGCGCGGTCTCGGCAGATCTGGCAGAACTGCAGAATTCCAATCTGCCGATCCCCCATCATACCCTGAAGGCAGAACCGGCCCAGAGCATGGTCCGCCGCCTGTCAGAACTGGCCGGAATCCGGGTTCGGCTGTTTGACACCAACGGCCTTCTGGTTGCCGACAGCCGCCGCCTGACCGGCCCCGGCGGTGCGGTGCAGGTCGAGGATCTGGCCCCACCCAGCACCCCGTCGATGATGCACGACCTGCGTGAGGCCTATGTCTGGGCCGCCCGACGGCTGCACCATATCCCCCTGCCGCAGTATCATGAACGGCTGGATCAGGCTGCCGGGGATTATGAAGAGGTCGCACTGGCCCTTGACGTCGGCCTTCCCGCCACGGCGCTGCGCCGCCTGAACGGCGATCTGCGCATCCTGACGGCGGCGGTACCCGTCAGCTTCTATAAGCAGGTTGTCGGGGCCATCATGGTATCCCGCACCGACGAAAGCGTCGCTGAAAGCCTGTTCGAAGTGCGGATGACCATCGTGCGGCTGTTCATCGGCACGCTGGCCGTCACAACCCTGCTGTCGATTTATCTTGCCCGCGCAATCGCCCGTCCGGTCAGCCTGCTGGCACTGGCTGCCATCCGGGTCCGGCAGCGGCAGGGCCAACAGACAGCCATCCCCGATCTGTCCTACCGCAATGATGAAATCGGTGCCCTGTCCACCAGTCTGCGCGATATGACACAGGCCCTGTGGCAACGGATGGATGCGATTGAACGCTTTGCCGCCGATGTCGCCCATGAGATCAAAAATCCGCTGACGTCGATTCGCAGCGCGGTGGAAACGGTTGCCCGCCTGAAAGACCCGGAAAAACAGCAGCGCCTGCTGGCAATTGTACAGGATGACGTCGGGCGCCTCGATCGCCTGATCTCTGATATTTCCGACGCCTCGCGTCTGGATGCCGAGCTGTCGCGGTCTGAAGCAGCCGACATTGATCTGCGCCCCCTGCTGGAAACCCTTGCTGATATTTATACCTCTGCCGCACCGGAACAGGCCCACGATGGCGAAAGCCAGACCACACCCCCACAGGGGCCGCTGGTGCTGGACCTGCCAGACGCGGCAACCTCCCTGCAGGTCCGGGGGATGCCCGACCGTCTGGTGCAGGTGCTGCGAAATCTGATCGGGAATGCCATCTCCTTCAGTCCCGAGCCGGGTTCGATTACGGTGAAAGCCCGTAAGAGTGCCGAGTCGGTTATCCTAAGTGTCGAGGATTGCGGCCCCGGTCTGCCCCCCGGCAAGGAAGAGGCGATCTTCGAGCGGTTCTACAGCGAGCGGCCCAGCACCGAAAAATTTGGGTCCCACTCCGGACTGGGTCTCTCGATCTCCCGCCAGATCATCGAAAACCATGGCGGCACCATCAGCGCCCGGAACCGCTGCACCCCTGACGGGATCGTTCTCGGGGCCTGCTTTACGGTTACCCTGCCTGCCGCCCGCCTGACAGCCCCCGGGAAAGCGACCGGCCGCGTGGCCGGATAATCACCGTGCAGAAAATGCAACAGGGGACGGTTTCCCATCCCCTGTTGCTGATCCGTCAGAACTGCTCTCTCAGCCAAACAGCTTGTCGATGTCGTCCTGCCCAAGTCCCGGTGCATCTTCTGCGGGGGGGGCAGCTGCCGGTTTCGGGGCAGGCTTCGGAGCAGGGGCCGGAGCCGGTTTTGCCGCAGCCGGAGGCTTCGGCGCAGCAGGTTTAGCAGGAGCAGGAGCCGAGGCAGCCGCAGGCGCCGCAGGTTTAGGAGCCGGAGCCGGAGCCGGAGCCGGAGCCGCAGGGGCTGGCATCGGGGCCGGACTGTCAAACAGGGCGTCAATCGCAGCCTGTCCACCGTCAGATCCACCACCGGTCCCCAGAATGGCATCAACGTCAGACTGGGACACACCCCGCCCGGCCAGCTGCGGACCATTCAGGTACTTCTGATACTCATCCTTGGAGTTCCGGCCCAGAGGCTGGGTTTCCGCCAGTGTTTCCGGGCCCCACATATTGATCAGAGAATTAACGCGCTGCTCAATGAACTGCAGAGATTTCACAACCTTGTTAATACGCTGGCCGGTAATGTCCTGAAAGGAACAGGCCTCGAAAATCGCGCCGGTCAGGCCCGGGACCCGGTCAATCACCGCCACCGCTTCCGGATGATCGGCAACCATTGACCGCACCTCGGACAGCATCCCTTCCATTTCCTCAACCGAGGACATGATGGTGTCGGTCGCCTCTTCCGTTGCATGCACAATGGCATCCAACTCATCACTCATCTGCGTGAAATGATCTTCTTCGCCCATAACCCCCGGACGACGGATCGAAGCGATTTCCGCACGCATACGCTGAATATGCTGGAACAGCCCGAACAGTTCCTGCTTCAGCAGATAGACTTCAGTCTGCGGTGTCTTGCCCATCTTTCCCATTCACCCGGCTGACCAGGGCCAGCCTTTTCACCTGCGTCAGCCCGGCCTTCTCCCCCCCGGAAGAAAGCCTGACCAGTGTGTCACGGGCCTCCGTGACGTCCGGCCCTGTGGGCTGACTGACGTAATCCTGCCATAACCAACATGCCGGTCCCGCATCCTAAGATCCGGACATGCCCCAGAAAACTTTACGACCAGACAGGCACCTCACCCCAGACCGTCGGTCTGCGCCATCCCGACCCCGGGAGTGGCATGGGATCAATTTCTCGGTTCGTCCCGTCCTTCATTCAAAAGACCACGTATCGCCAGTGCCGCGAGCTTTGCCCGCTGATCATCTGACAGATCGGCCAAAATCTGCTGCTTGGCCTTGCGGATCTGCATCGCCTGCCGGATCAGTTCAGCCCGGTCCGCTGTCACCACCGTCCCCTGGGCAGCCCTGACCTGCGCCAGCGCTTTATCCCGGGCGGCAGATCCCGCAGAAGGAACCGCCCCGGTCTGTGCCCCGGCCTTACTCACCTTCGCCGCTTTCTTTTTCTTCGGGCTGGGCACCGGAGCCTTTTTTGCTGCGGTTGTAGCCTTCCCCCGTCCTGCGGCGGCCTTCTCTCCGTCGGTATCCGCAGACGCCCCGAAAAGCCGCCCGAATGCGTCTTTGAGCATACCCACGGATCTTAACTCCTCATAACAAAAGGAAAAGCCAGCCTCAACAGGCCCTGCGCCCCATAGGTCTTCTGCCCTATGATTGCGACCGTTCCCCTCCTCCTGCAACTGAGAAAGAGTGTATCACAGGGAATTGAAAGGACGTTAACATCAGCCACTTTCACAGCGGTTTTATTACGGAACGGCAGAACGCACCACCGAAGAGTGTTCTCCCCCGCCGTCAATTTCTGCGTCAGGCGCAGCACTCCCTTCATGCTGCCGCTGCCACATGGCGGCATACAGTCCGCCCGCGGCCAAAAGATCAGCATGGCGTCCCCGCTCGGCGATCCGCCCCTGATCAAGGACCAGAATGGAGTCGGCATCCACCACGGTTGAAAGACGGTGCGCGATCACCAACGTCGTCCGGTTCTGGGCCACCTGCATCAATGCGCCCTGAATTCCCTGCTCGGTCCGGGTGTCCAGCGCACTGGTCGCCTCATCCAGAATCAGCAGCGGCGGGGCCTTCAGCAGGGTCCGGGCAATGGCAACACGCTGTTTTTCTCCCCCCGAGAGCTTAAGCCCCCGTTCGCCGACCACCGTATCATATCCCTGTGGCAGCGCCGTCACAAAGGCGTGCAATGCCGCCAGACGGGCTGCGTGCTCCACCTCATCCCGGGTTGCACCGGGGCGGCCATAGGCAATGTTGTAGGCGATCGTGTCATTGAACAGCACCGTATCCTGAGGCACCACCCCAATCGCTGCCCGCAGGCTGTCCTGCGTCACATCCCGGATATCCTGACCGTCAATCAGGATCCGCCCTGCGGTCACATCGTAAAACCGGAACAGCAGCCGGGTCAGGGTTGACTTCCCGGCCCCGGATGCCCCGACAATCGCGGTCCGGGTTCCGGCCGGAACCTCGAAACTGATATCCGTCAGAATCGGACGGTCCGGCGCGTAAAAGAATCCCACGCCCTCGAATCGGATGGATCCCCCAGACACCGCCAGCGGTCGGGCCTCCGGGCGGTCAGAGACTTCCGGCGCCTGATCCAGCAGGGCAAACATCGCCTGCATATCAGTAACCGCCTGCTTGATCTCGCGGTACACCACCCCAAGGAACCCCAGCGGAGCCGCCAGCTGGATCAGATAGCCGTTAACCATGACAAAATCGCCGACCGTCATGGCACCATCACGCACCTCGACCGCCGCCAGCGCCATAATGATCACCAGCCCCAGAGCGATAATCGCCCCCTGACCGAGATTCAGGAACACCAGCGAGGCTTTTGACCGCAGGGCAGCCTGTTCGTACCCCTGCAGGGCAGTGTCGTAGCGGCGGGCCTCATGCCCTTCATTGCCAAAATACTTAACGGTCTCATAATTCAGCAGACTGTCGATTGCCTTAGTGCTGGCCTCGGCATCCGTCTGGTTCATCACCCGCCGGAACCCAAGACGCCATTCCGTCACCATCATGGTAAACAGGGCATACCCACCGATGGTCCCGGCAGTGACGGCGGCAAACCGCCAGTCAAACAACGACCAGAGAATCGAACAGACAAACACCAGCTCCAGCGCCGAAGTCCCGGCGCGGAACAGGACCAGCCGCAGCAACAGCTCCATTCCACGGGTCCCGCGCTCGATCACCCGTGACAGCCCGCCGGTCTGGCGGTCGAGATGAAAGCGCAGGGACAGACGGTGCAGATGACGGAACGTCTTCAGCCCGAGCGTACGGACGGCCCGCTCCACCACGCGGGAAAACACCAGATCCTGAAACTCGGTAAACGCCTGCTGGCCCAGACGGGCCGCCCCGTAGGCGATCAGCAGCCCGAAGGGCACAGCAACGGAGGCCGCGGCCTCCGGGCGGACGGACAGGGCATCAACCGCCTGCTTGTAAAACCACGGCACGGAAACGGTGACGATTTTCCCCGCCACCAGCATCAGCACCGCAATAACCACCCGCAGCCGCAGGGCCGGGGCATCCTGCGGCCACAGGTACGGCAGCATACGGCTAATGGTCCGCCAGTCACCGGTCCCGGCAGATGGCGAAGGGGCGTAATCCCCCGGATTCCGGGCCCGCATCAGGATTTAGCAGCCACCGGCGTATCTCCGGCATCAGCCGGATCCGGCTGACCATTCACCGCCCCATCCAGCCCCGGTGCCTTCGTGCGCGCACCCTCTGAACGGGCCGCATCATCGCCACCATCATTGAGACGGCGGAGCGCATCATTCAGGCGGGACATTGACGACTGCAAAGGGGCAGCATCCGTCCCTGCGGTTTCTCCCGGACCTGCGGCGGCCTCCGTACCGTCCGGCTGCCGCAGCTGCCGCAACAGATCGCGGGCGGTTTCCTCCGGCCCGCGCGCATCAACCACGGCATGGGGACTCACCTGATTCTCATCACCGAACCCATCCTGTACATCCGGCAGGTCCTGTGCGACGGGCTCGGCGCCAAGCCCGGCGGCGGCGGCGGCAATCGCCGCCACTCCGGCAGACAGTTGCGCCACCTCCGGCGACACCGGCTCAGCCTGCGACACCGTCAAGGAATCCGCAGAGCAGGGAGCCCCCGTCACCGGCGGATGGAAATCAGGCACCGGATACACTTCGGCCTGATCCGTCTGGGTTTCCGGCCAGACCTCGGCAGACGCGGCCCAGTCCATCCGCAGACGCACCGCCCGGGCATTGACATCGGCAAACAGGACCTGCAGGCGGGCCAGCGGACCGTCTTCCAGCACCTGCCGCATCAGCCGGTCCGCTTCATTTTCACGGAACCCTTCGGACAGCTGATCATAGCGGCGCAGGAAGGTCTGCAACGCACCGGAACAGACGGTATCCCCGGCCAGACGTTCCGCCAGCATATCCGCAAAATCAGGGTAAGCCGCAGCCCGGATCAGGAACGCATGGGCAAAGGCCCAGAGATCACCGGACACCGTCCGCGCCCACAGTCCGTCAGCTTCCGGCTCCGATACCATTCCCAACCGCTCTGCCAACAGGGCGGCCTGACCGTTCATATCCTTGATCACCAGATCCATGCCGCCCAGCATGCTGCGGCGACGGCTTTCGGCCTGCATCTCGATCAGGGTCCGGACCTGCGCCTCCGTCTGTTCGGCATTCCGGCGGGCCTGCGACGCCAGCGTCTGCAGCACCTGCTCCTGCCGCTGCCCCTGTGCGGCAATATAGAAGAATCCGATAATCAGCCACAGCGCAGCCAGCGGCCCGAAAGTCGCCGCCAGATAAAGGGCAATATCCGTCGGCGGCAGGGTCAGCAACCCTTCCCAGCCCATCGTACTGCTGATGTACAGAACCACGGTACCGAGCCAGACAGAACTGACCGCACCGGCCAGAGTAAACAGAATCATCACGCCAATCATCAAATGGCTCCCGGAAGGGGCGGGGAACGGACAACGCCCCGGATAGCATCCCCGATGCAACGCGGCCAGCGGAACACGATCACGGACTCGTAGGAAACGGCAAGACGGCCTGCCCCAGCCGTCACGGGGTATTCTGCGCATTTACAACAGGTTTGTCATCCCTTCCGCAACTTGGCTTCCCCACTCTGCGCGGGCATGCCACACTGCCGCCCAATTACCCCCCCCCTCCTGCCCTGCCCTATCCTGAGCGGATTTTTATCCATGGCCTTTCTCGATCACATCCATCGCTGCAACTCCTGGACGCCGGAAGGGTTCCGCCCGTTTCTGATTGGTGGCCAACAGGTGGGCTGGGTGCGGGAAGACATGGCAGCCCGCCTGCGCACCGCACCGGACGTCTTTGAGATCACGGCCCGGGCAGTCAGCCTCAACCCCGCCCTGAACACCCCCGAATCCCGGACCGAGGCGGTTGGGGCTGTCATGCGCACTCTGCACGCCCGGGGGGAAGGCCCGCGCCTGCGTGGCGAAATGTTCCCGGTCCGCACCCGCTGGAGCATGCCGGACCTGATGCGGATGGACCGTGGCGTCACGGCGGTCTTCGGCATTCGCGCTTTCGGGGTCCATCTGAACGGTATTGTCCGCCGCCGCCCTTCCGCTCCGGATCGAAGCGGACTGTCCCTGTGGATCGGCACCCGGGCCGCCGATAAAGCGGTCGCTCCCGGCAAGCTGGATAATCTGGTGGCAGGGGGGCAACCGGCCCATCTGTCGCTGGCCGACAATCTGATCAAAGAAGCGGAAGAAGAGGCCGGGCTGGCCGCCGCCCTGACCCGGACCGCCCGCAGCACCGGTGTCATCACCTATTCAATGGCTGACCGCTGGGGGGTAAAGCATGACACGCTGTATATCTATGACCTTGAAATTCCTGAGGAGATCATCCCCGTCAACACCGATGGGGAAGTCAGCGGCTTTACCCTGATGCCGGTCGAATCGGTGCTGGATCTGGTGCGGACCGGCGATGCCTTCAAGTTCAATGTCGCTCTGGTCCTGATCGACTTCGGCATCCGTCACGGCCTGATCACCCCTGATCAGGAACCGGATTTCGATACTCTCGCCACCGGCTTGCGTGCAGCGCACCATGGTCTCGGTTGACTTCAACAAAATTTCGGACGAAGGTTCTGCCCCGAACTTTTGTTACTCAGTTTTCCTGAACCGGGCCAATCCCGGTCTGTCGGCGGTCCGGCCAAGACCCCGCCAGCCCCGGCCCGGAACAGCCCTGACAGACAGACCCCTGACGCACCAGCAAAACAACCCGGCCCAACCGGCCGAAACATCTGAGGGAGATCGTTCATGAGCTTCACCGTCGTCGAGCCCGCCCCGGCACGCCTTAACCGGTCAGAACAGGCCGTCCCCGGCTCCAACACCCGCTTTCTGGAAAAAGCGGCACAGGGCAATGCCGACATGGTGTTCCTGGATCTGGAAGATGCCGTTGCCCCGGACCAGAAGGAACAGGCCCGTAAAAACATCATTCAGGCCCTGCACGACCTCGACTGGTCGGGCAAGACCGTCAGCATCCGCATCAACGGTCTGGACACCCATTACTGCTACCGTGACGTCGTCGACATCATGGAGCAGGCTGGCGACAAGATCGACCTGATCATGATCCCGAAAGCCGGGACCGCTGCCGACATCTATGCGATCGACATGCTGTGTACCCAGATCGAAACCGCCAAGGGGTACAAGAAGCGGGTCGGCTTCGAGATGATCATTGAAACCGCGTTGGGGATGCAGAACGTCCACGAGATCGCCGCCGCGTCGAAGCGTAACGAGTCCCTGCACTTCGGCGTCGCGGATTATGCCGCCTCCACCAAGGCCCGCACCACCAACATCGGTGGCCCGAACCCGGATTATGTGGTGCTGACCGACCCGGATGCAGCGGGTAACCGGGACCGCCACTGGGGCGACATGTGGCACTATGCCATTGCCCGCATGGTGGTGGCTGCCCGGGCCAACGGCCTGCGGGCCGTCGATGGTCCGTTCGGCGATATCAAGGATGCCGACGGCTACCGGGCACAGGCCCTGCGTGCCGCCATTCTGGGCTGCGAAGGCAAGTGGGCAATCCACCCGAGTCAGGTTGACATCGCCAACGAAGTCTTCAGCCCGTCAGAAAAGGCGCTTGCCACCGCGCGCGCCATTCTGGCCGCCATGGAAGACGCCAAGAAAAACGGTCTGGGTGCCGTAACGCTGGATGGCAAACTGATCGACATCGCCTCAATCAAGCAGGCTGAAGTGCTGGTCAAGACCGCCGAGCAGATCGCCAGCGCCAAAGCCTGAGCCCGGCACGGTCAGACAGCCTGATCCGGACGCAGACACCCGGGGGTGCCCCAGACAGGGCACCCCCGCTTTCTTTTTGCGCTCTCTCACCCGTAAAGCGACTCGGGAAAAGCAACAAAAAGGCAAACCCGCGAACATACGCGCAATGCGGCAAAGACACCTGACTTCCCGCACTCAACCCGTGCCAAACCTGAAAAGATACACCCTTCGACGTAAGGCGTTGTGCCCAGACTGCCACAAATATGTCTTATCAGCCGTAAGACCACCGGAAAGAGACACCCGCCATCATCGGCATGCTACCACCCGCCGACCTGCGGCAGGGAAGGGAAGCCCCGCCACAGGACAGGCTGAAACGGGCATTACGGCAGATGGATACCAAAGACACAGCCCCCACATTCGAACGGATCGGTCAGCGACGCTATAAGGTGCGGGAAGGCGTCTGCCTGTTCCGGGAAGGGCAGGACGGAACCGGAGCCTTCATTATTGAAAGCGGTCGGGTAGAGCTGACCCGCCGGGTCAGGGGATCACAGACCCTGCTGGCCATCGCCGGTCCGGGCGAACTGATCGGCGAGATGGCCTTGATTGATGGTGAACCCCGATCCGCCACCGCCATCACCACCACCGAAACCATCCTGCTGGCAATCCCGGCCCGGGAGTTCTCCTCCCGGATGGAACAGCTCGACCCGGTCACCCGGATGATCCTGAAGAAAATGACCAGACTTGTCCGGCGGGCCAACGAGACGCTGATTTTTAGTCCATCCGTTGGCAATCAGGATGTTCAGGATACTTAAAGGACCGTTATCAGGGTAGAGTAAGGACTCGTCGGGTGTTGCCAGCACTCGGGAGACGGGGAGTAAAAAGCGTCATTCGCTTACACCTTTTTCCCCTCCGTCTTCAGGTGTACCCCTGCTACCGTAAGCCTTTCCGCAGACGAGGCCGCAATGACTGTGACCACGCCGATCCCCCCGACCGGGGATGTTGATCCCCTGGCCTCTCAGGGCCGCTCCCCCGGAGTGCGCCAGATCATCCGGCGCGGACAGAGGCTGTTTAACGAAGGGGATGCCGCCGACGCTGCCTTCATGATCCAGAAAGGCCGCCTGGAGGTCACCAAACGGGTGCGCGATGACGAGACCGTTCTGGCCCTGCTCGGGCCCGGCGATATTGTCGGAGAGATGGCCCTGATTGATGATATGCCGCGCTCGGCCAGCGTCCGCGCTGTGGAGGACACCCTGCTGCTGCGGGTCTCGAAAGAAAATTTTCAGGAACGCCTGCAGGCGCTTGACCCGGTCTACCGGGCGATCCTCAACCGCCTCTCCAATCGCCTGCGTCAGCAAAGCATTGAGCTGGCAATGATCCGCAAGGTTGTCCGCTGACCGATGACTGCTGTTTTTCAGGGATCGGCGTATCCCAAGAGGGTCTTACCCACCGCCATTCCGGCGGATGCGGTGGAATAATCTTTCCACCGGGGCATTTTACCGTCGCACCCCCTGCCGGGCTGTGTTAGAGCTACCGCTTTCCGAAACCAGCCAAGCACGGGTCCATGAACTTTCTGGATTTCGAAAAGCCCATCGCCGAGATCGAAGCTAAAATCGAAGATCTCCGGCATATGGGTGATGGAGATGGCCTCAACATCGCTGAAGAAGTGGCGCGGTTGCAGGCGAAGGTCGAAAAGCGCCTGCGCGAAACTTATGCCAAGCTGACGCCGTGGCAGAAGACGCAGGTTGCCCGTCATCCCGACCGTCCGCACTGCTCGCATTACATCGCGGCATTGTTTGAGGATTTCCAGCCGCTGGCCGGAGATCGTAGTTTTGCCGATGACTCGGCGATTCTGGGCGGTCTCGCCCGGTTCCGCGGTCGGTCGGTGATGGTGATCGGGCAGGAAAAAGGCCACGACACCGAAACCCGCATGAAGCATAACTTCGGCATGGCCCGTCCGGAAGGGTACCGCAAGGCCCGCCGCCTGATGGAAATGGCTGATCACTTCGGTCTGCCGGTCATTACGCTGGTCGATACCGCCGGGGCCTACCCGGGGATTGATGCGGAAGAACGGGGACAGGCTGAAGCGATTGCCAAGTCGATCGAAACCTGTCTCGGCATCCGGGTTCCCCTGATTTCCGTTGTGATCGGCGAAGGCGGATCCGGCGGGGCGATCGCCCTTGCCACCGGCAACGTCGTAATGATGCTGGAACACAGCATTTACTCGGTGATTTCACCGGAAGGCTGCGCCGGGATTCTCTGGCGCTCCGGCGATCAGGCTCAGGCGGCGGCAGAGGCCCTGCGCCTGACCGCGCAGGACCTGCTGCGTCTGAAGGTGATCGACGAAGTGGTGCCGGAGCCGCTGGGCGGTGCCCACCGTGCCCGCGATGCCGCTATGCACGCTGTTGGCAGCGCCATCGAACGGCATCTGTCTGCGCTGGTGTCGCAGGATCCCGGTGTTCTGCGTGCCCGCCGCCGCGACAAGTTCCTGGCGATGGGCCGGAGCGGCCTGGAGTAACCGGCGTGGGGACGGAGACCACTTCGCCCCTGCCACGCATCCTGATCAGCGCCTGCCGCTTCGGGCAGCCGGTGCGGTATGACGGGGGACACACCCGCACCGCATCCGATGTTCTCGACCGGCTGGAAGCCACAGGATGCCTGATACCCTTTTGTCCGGAAGTGGCCGGGGGAGCCCAGACTCCCCGGCCGTCCGGCGAAATCCTCGGCCCCGGAGGCGGCGATGGTGTCCTTGACGGCACCGCCCGGGTGGTTGAGGCCGACGGAACCGACGTAACATCATTATACGTTACCGGTGCCCGTCTGACGCTGGATCTGGTGCGCCGCCACGGCATCACCCATGCCCTGCTGCAGGACCGGAGTCCGTCCTGTGGATCCTCGATCATTTACGACGGCCATTTCAGCGGCAACCGCCACCCCGGCCACGGCGTCACCACCGCACTGCTGCGCCGTCATGGCGTTACGGTTTTTGCGGATCTGGACGCGTTGGTTGATGGCCTTGACCTGCGGAACCACCTCTGACCCTCACCCCGGTGGTTGACGGCTTTCCCCGGCGTTCCGTATGCTCCTTCCATAATGTTGCAGCGCAACGAAAAGAGCCGCCGCAAGGATGGCTCAACCGGGAGGATTCTCATGCGTGCCGTTCTTGTCAAAGACTGGTGCGGGCCTGATGCCCTGACCGTCGAAACCATACCCGCCCCGGCCCTGCCGGATGGATGCGTCCGTATTGCGGTCCATGCCGCCGGCTGCAATTTTGCCGATGGACTGATCATCGCCGGAAAGTATCAGGAAAAACCGGCCTTCCCCTTTAGCCCGGGGTTTGAAGTTGCCGGAGAGATTCTGGAGGTTGCAGCCGACGTCATCGGATGGAGCGTCGGAGACCGGGTGTTCGCCGCCCTCGATCACGGAGGCTACGCCGACGAAGCGATCGCCCGGGCCGTCGATGTTCATGCGATTCCAACCGGAATGGCGTATGCAACCGCCGCATCGTTCCCGATTGCCTATGGCACCAGCCACTTTTCCCTGATCGACCGGGCCCGGCTTCAGCCGGGGGAGGTTCTGCTGGTTCATGGGGCAGCCGGGGGGGTCGGTCTGACGGCGGTCGAATGTGGCAAAGCCGCCGGAGCCATCGTCATCGCCACGGCGGGTGGCGCTGATAAACTGGCCGTCGCCATGGCCCACGGGGCAGACCATGGCATCGATTATAAAACAGAAGATATCCGCAGCCGGGTCAAGGAACTGACGGGCGGGCGTGGAGCCGACGTCGTTTATGACCCGGTTGGGGGGGATGTTTTTGACGCATCCCTGCGCTGTACCGCCCCGGATGGACGGCTGCTGACCATCGGCTTTGCCGGGGGGACTGTTCCGCAGATCCCGGCTAACCATCTTCTGGTGAAAAATCTGACCGTCATGGGGGTCTACTGGGGCGCATACCGTACACTTGCCCCGCAGCGGATCGCTGCCAGCTTCGCCCAGTTGAAGGAATGGTACGAAGCCGGAAAGCTGTCCCCCCGCGTCTCCCACACCTTTACGCTTGAGCAGGCGGGGGAGGCAATTCTGGCCCTGAAGGCCCGCAAGGTCACCGGGAAAGCCGTAATCCTCACCCGCTGACCACTGAGAGCCTCAAAAACAGAACCGGGCCGGGCCGGGCCGGGGAGCAGATCTGTCACCTCCCGACCCGGTCGTTTTCAAGCCGCCTGACGGTTCGGGGCCGGACGGACCCGGTCCCGGCCCGCCATCATCAGCCCATGCGGACGCAGGCTGATCATCGGCTCCGGCGTGATTACCGCCCCCGGGGCCACATCCAGCTCCAATGCCGGAAGAACCGTCGCCAGTACCGCCATCGCCTCAATCAGCGCGAAATTATTACCGATGCACAGGCGCGGCCCCCCTCCAAAGGGAAAATAGGCGAAAGCATGATGCTGATCTTCGGCATCACCGATAAAGCGATCGGGACGAAAAGCCTGTGGCTGATCCCAGAACCGATCATCCCGGTGGGTCAGCCAGGGGCAAACCATCAGCGATGATCCCTTAGGGATTGCAAAGCCACCGACCACATCATCCGCCAGAGCCGTGCGGGACAGCGACCACGCCGGGGGGTACAGCCGCATCGACTCCAGCAGTGCCCCCCGCGTCACCGGCAGATTAGACAGATCATCCCAGCCCGGGGTTTTGCCCTGCAACACCTGATCAAGTTCGGCCTGAACCCGCTGCCGTTCTTCCGGATGCTCCGCCAGCAGGGAGAAGGTCCAGGCCAGTGCGGCTGCCGTGGTCTCATGGGCAGCAAGGACCATGAACAGAATCTCATCACGCAGAATCTGATCCGGCAGGCCTTTCCCGGTTTCCGGATCACGCCACTGCAGCATGTGCGTCAGCAGGTCGCGCGGCATTGCCTCACCCATCGCCCGGCGGCCCGCGATCATGCCGTAGACAAAATCATCCAGCGTGCGGATCGCCCGGCGGAAGCGCAGGGTTGATGGCCCCGGCAAACGGCTGAACAGCGGGAACAAGGCCCACATCCGCTTTTCTGCGGTCCGCAGGGCCGTGGTGATCGCCCCCTGCAACCGCTGCGTCGTCGCCCGGTCAGCTTCCGTATTGAACAGAACCTTCAGGGCCACCGCCAGCGTCAGGCGCATCATCGCCTCCCCGACATCCGTGGCCCCCGCCCCGGCCTTCACGTCTTCCATGAACTGTTGCGCCTGCGTCACGGCGGCATCCGCCACCGCCCGCAGAACATGGGAGCCAAACGCCGGGCGGGCCGTCTCACGCTGGCGCTTCCAGGCCGCTCCTTCCGCCACAATCATGCCGTTGCCGAAGATCGGCTTCAGCCGGTCATAAAATTTGCTCTTCGCATAGCCCTTTGCATTGGTCTTCAGCACCCGCTCAACCTGATCAGGGTGGCTGATGACAAACAGACGTTCCGCCCCGACCCGCAGTTCCACCAGATCGGCGGCGCGGGCAATCGAGGTCACCGTCGCCAGCGGGTCCTTCCGCAGACGCAGCAGTGTCCGCAGGCCGAAGCGGGCTGTCGTCTTGGCGGGGGTGACGGTGGCATGGTCCGGGCTTACGGATTCGGGCAGGGTGTAAGCAGTCATGAGAAAACTCCTGCACCGGCGTCGAGGGGTGCGGCTGGAGAGATGAGAGTAAAGATCGGGAACGCAGTCAGAGCGGCTGAGACCGGCGGATCACCTGCAGGGCCGCCCGCAGGGACGCTGTCAGCGCATCGTCCCCCAGACGTTCAGCTTCACGGCACAGATACCGCAGGCACCGTTCCACAGCGGTACGCCAGGGATCTGCCATGTCAGGCAGCCTCGGTCAGAGGAAGGGCGTCCCGCGGACGCAGGCAGCGGTGACGCACCCGTTCCAGATTGTCTTCCGATGCTTCAAAATATCCGGCGACGGCAGGGGCATTGCCGATGGCCACCGGCTGTCCGAGGCGGCTGGTTTGCAGGCCGCAGCGGCGGAGCAGGCGCTCAAACGGCAATTCGCAGATTGCCACCATCCGCTCAATGCCATGATCAAGGCCGAGCTCCAGCATCGCTTCCAGCAGCAGTCCGGTCACGGTATGCACCCGTCCCAGCCCCCCCTCGCCATCCCCGGACTCGGGCAGACGGATCGCAAAGCGGGTGGCCTCCCAGACCGTGGTCGCGTCAGGGACCGCACCATCAACCAAGGGGCGGAACACCGGCACATCCTTAAACAGAGTCGGCCCGGAAGAGGGCAAAAGCCGCCAGCAGCCCTCAAGCCGTCCTTCCGGACCGACACACAGACCGTAAACCGGGGCCATCAGATCATACGGGTCACGCTCCAGCCCCCCGCGTACGTTCACACTCCAACCGTGGCGATCAGCAAAAACCTCACGCCGCAACCGGAACATTTCACGCAGCACATCCCTTGGGGCGGGAGAAGAGGGTAAATGAAGAAGTACTGAGTAGGTCATGGGCAGCTCTCCCTGTCAGAATTTTCTGATCAAGAACTGCCACTGAGCTCAAAAAAATAATATTCCTACGAATTAAGGACTTGATCACGCTTAAATAGAAATAAATTTTTCAAAACATTTAAAGATTGTTAAATATAGTTTTATTGAAAAATAAAAGCTGGCATTCGAAAAAATCGAACTGCCAGCCTAAAAATAAGAATAATAATATGTATCAGTTTTATGGAAAAATCTGATACGTCATAATCGCTTTAACGACGGCCTGCGGCTTTGAGGAAACCCCCAGCTTTTCCATTGCAGATTTCAAATACTGCTTCACCGTATTTTCCGAGATGCTCAGAATTTCACCGGTCTCCCAGGCGGTCTTCCCCCGCGCTGCCCACAGCAGTGCCTCCCGCTCCCGCCGGGACAACGGATTGAGAACATCCCGCACCGCCTCCTCCCGCAGGGCAGACACCCGCTCGTGGTAATACAGCGCCCCAAGATGGACCAGATGCTTCAGATGCGGGATTGCCTGACGGAACTCCGAGTCCGGCTGATCAGATGCCAGACTGACGATGGCGAAGGAATTCCGGCTGTGAATCGGAATGGTCATCCCCTGCGTCAGACCAAACTCCCGCGCTTCATGAAAGATGATCTTCTGATCCCCTTTGACCGTCGGATCATAGATCAGATCAGACCACATCACCGGCACGACCGAGGCCGCGGCCCGATCCAACACCGGATCAACCATCTCGTAATGCTGACCGTCGTAATGGCGGCGCCATTCCTCTGGATAGTTGCTGATCACCGGGCGCGCGGCCTCACCCTCCGCCACCCCGCCGGTGCGAAGGCTGACATAGGTGAATACAGACAGACCCAGATCGCCAATAAACTTCAGAAACAGCTGTTCCAGCTCATCAACCGTCCGCGCCTGTTCAAGGTCCCCGATAAAGGACGTTAAAACGGCATGCATCTCGCTCTCCCACACCTGGCGATGCAGTGTGCCTTCCCCACGTTAGAATTTCATGTCACCCCCCGCGCGGCAAGAGCAGTCTTACCCTTTTTTCTCCCCGCCCTGACAGCTTCCAAGTCCTTGCATTACCTTAGGTTGATCATCTTCACACACGCACACGCGATCAACCGGAATCATTAGGCGCCCCCACAGGACCGCCTATTGTTTAGGCGGGAGTAGCCTCTCTTTAAGGCAGATCTCCTGCCCCTGTCCTTTCCGGTGACCGGATGACCTTGAAATGTCAGCCTTGGCCCCATCCTTGCAAATCCAGCTGCCGTTTCCGGCGTCATCGTCCTGCCCACCTGACGGAAGAGACCGGCCGGAAACCGGGGAGAGTAAGCCGTAAAGGCCACCCCGCTTCGTCCAAAAAGCGGCCCACACCAGGCCACCTCAGGGAATTCCGCGGATGCACGCTGGACTGGATGTCTTTTTTCTGTTGATCGGTGCCGCGATGGTACTGGCGATGCATGCTGGCTTTGCTTTTCTGGAAGCAGGAACGGTCCGGCGAAAAAATCAGGTCAACGCCCTGGTCAAAATCATTACCGACCTTGGGGTATCGACAGTGGTCTACTTTGCGGTCGGCTATACCATCGCCTACGGCACCACATTTTTTGTTTCTGCCAGCGAACTGACCGGATCAGGCGGAGCTTACAAAGCTCAGGGCGTTGATCTGGTGAAATTTTTCTTCCTCCTGATGTTTGCCGCCGCCATTCCGGCAATCATTTCCGGCGGTATCGCGGAACGGGCAAAATTCTGGCCCCAGCTGCTGGCAACCGCCATCATTGTCGGGCTGATCTATCCGGTGATGGAGGGCGTGGTCTGGGGCGGACGCCTTGGCCTGCAGGACAGTCTTGAAGCCCTGACCGGCGCAAAGTTCCATGACTTTGCCGGGTCCGTGGTGGTGCATGCCTTCGGGGGCTGGCTGGCACTGGGGGCCGTGGTCCTGCTGGGGGCCCGCCGGGGCCGGTACACCAAGGCCGGTAAACTGATTGCCATCCCCCCGTCCAACATTCCGTTTCTGGCACTGGGATCCTGGATCCTCTGCGTCGGCTGGTTCGGTTTCAACGTGATGAGCAGCCAGAGTGTCGAGACGGCCTCCGGACTGGTCGCCATGAACTCCCTGCTTGCCATGGTCGGCGGGCTGCTGGCTGCGGTGGTCGCCGGGCGTAACGACCCCGGCTTCATTCACAACGGGGCTCTGGCCGGGCTGGTCGCGGTCTGCGCCGGATCAGACGTAATGCACCCGCTGGGGGCGCTGGTGACCGGGGCAATGGCCGGGGGCCTGTTCGTCTGGGGCTTCAACCGCTGTCAGATCCACTGGAAAATCGACGACGTGCTGGGCGTCTGGCCGCTGCATGGGCTGTGCGGCACTCTGGGCGGGCTGGCGGCAGGCGTCTTCGGCCAACAGGAACTTGGTGGAATCGGCGGGGTCAGCCTGATGGCACAGGGGATCGGCACTGCCGCAGGCATTGCCTTTGCCGCAGTCTCGGGGTTTGTGGTGTATGGACTGCTGAAGCGTACCGTCGGCATCCGGCTGGATGCCGAAGAAGAACACCGGGGGGCAGACCTGTCCGTGCATCAGGTCCCGGCATATCCGGAAGAAGAACTGATCCGCTGACCGGCTGTCAGGGGATCGCTGAACGGAAACCGGGGGCGACCATTGCGGCGCCCCCGGTTTCTTTAGATATAGACGAGCCCCTTCAGCGCCGGATCATCCGGCGGTTACGGACCCGTACCGGCACCGGCTGAGGCTTCCGGGCCTGCCGCAGCACCGACACTGCCAGCAGAGCGGCGGCCAGCACGGCCATCAGCAACGGAGCCAAATCCATCATCCAAGCCATGTGGTCCTCCTCACCCTCATTTTCTTATCAGGGCCACACCGGCCCCCTACGGTCAGTACTATAGCAAAGTCACCCTACTCTGCCTGTGATCCAGATGTCCTATCCGGGATCAAGACACCCCGGATCAGCCGACCGGCCACAGCAGGGTCGCAACCCCCAAAGCCGCGAACAGCAGGGCCGCCCCGGTGCGGACCCATGCCAGCGGCACTTTTTTCGCCGCAGCCTCACCGATCAGTACTGCCGGGACATTGGCCAGCATCATCCCCAGCGTGGTCCCAAGGGTAACCATCAGTATCTGGTCATACCGGGCAGCCAGTGCAATGGTGGCAATCTGGGTTTTATCCCCGATCTCGACAAAAAAGAACGCCACCAGCGTCGTCAGGAACGGCCCGAACCGCGACGGCTTCGGGGCATCATCCTCGTCCATTTTGTCAGGGATCAACGCCCAGCCGGCCATCAGCAGGAAAGAGGCCCCCAGCGCCCAGCGGAACCAGTCGCCGGTCAGCCAGTCGGCCACCAGCGTGCCCACAACCGCCGCAACGGCGTGGTTGGCCAGCGTTGCCACCAGAATCCCCAGAATGATCGGCACCGGAGCCCGGAAGCGGACCGCCAGCAGCAGGGCAAGCAACTGGGTCTTATCACCGATCTCGACGATTGCGACCACCGCCATCGGCACCAGCAGCGACTCAAGAATCATGATTGAAAGCTCTCTCTTTGGGGGCCGGGCATGACCATTGGTTCGGTGTCTCCCCGGCCCCAACCGGAGTCACCGCAACCAAAGGTCTCACCGACATCCCACGCCGGAGCTCTCTTCGCTCCGCCGGATCTGCCGCAGCCGCCATGATCCGGCCTTCGCCGGGATCAAGCCTGTTGACGACTGCCCGCCTGAACATCCCGCAGGATTGGCGGTGGCTACTCCCCAATGATGAGGCCTGCTCTATGCCATAGAGGGGAGAGAGGACGCAAGGCGAAACTCGGGGCGCAAAAGCAAACCCCCCGGTCTGACCGGAACACCCTGCCCACCATGGTGCTCAAACAGTCTAACCGAGGGGTTGCCGGGCCTCTCTCTGCCACGTCGCATAGTTAGCATGTCGCATGCCAAAAGGCTGCTTCGCTATAAATGATATTTTTTCCATTCTTTCCAATGACATAAAAAAACACCCCCGGACGGTTTCCGCCGGGGGTGTTTTCTGTTTTCGCAAAACGCAACGCAGTTCAGAAACTGCTTTTCAAACTGCCTGCGACTGCGGCGCAGTTACGCCTGCGGCGGTGTCCAGCGCAGCACCGGCTTCCGAGCGGCAAGGGTCTCATCCAGACGCCGACGCGGGGTATGCACCGGGGCCTGACGGAAGTATTCGGCATCACCGGCCTTCGCCCGTTCCGCCAGACCACGCACCGCTTCGATAAACTGATCGAGCGCGGCTTTGCTTTCCGTCTCGGTCGGCTCCATCAGCAGCGCCCCATGTACCACCAGCGGGAAGTACATGGTCATCGGGTGATACCCTTCGTCGATCAGCGCTTTGGCAAAGTCGAGGGTGGTGACACCGGTATCCTTCAGGAAGCGGTCATCAAACAGCGCCTCGTGCATCACCGGCCCCTCGAAAGAGGCTGACAGCACATCCGCCAGACGGGCATACAGGTAGTTGGCATTCAGCACGGCATCACCGGACACCTGCTGCAGACCGTCCTTCCCCAGTGCCAGCATATAAGCCAGAGCCCGGACGAACATGCCGAACTGACCGTGATAGCCCTTCATACGGCCAAACGGCTTCGCATCGCCTTCCGCGTCGCGCTCATGCTCGACCAGCCGGAAGCCCTTGTCATCCCGCACCACGTAAGGCACCGGAGCATACGGGGCCAGCGCCGCGGACAGCACGGTCGGGCCAGAGCCCGGACCACCGCCGCCATGCGGAGTCGAGAAGGTTTTGTGCAGGTTAATGTGCATGGCATCAACGCCCAGATCGGCGATGCGGATCCGCCCGACGACGGCGTTGAAGTTGGCGCCGTCCATATAGACGTAAGCCCCGGCCTCATGCACCACGCGGGAGATTTCGATCATCTCCGGCTCGAACAGACCGCAGGTGTTGGGGTTGGTGATCATCACCGCCGCCACATGCGGGCCGAGCTTGGCCTTCACAGCCTCCACCGACACCCGGCCCGATTCCTCCGCCGGGATGCTTTCCACCACATAGCCACAAATCGCGGCAGTGGCAGGGTTGGTGCCGTGGGCACTTTCCGGCACCAGAATGGTGGTGCGGTTTTCGCCACGGGCATCCATCGCCGCCCGGATCGCCATCACCCCGCACAGTTCCCCGTGCGCCCCGGCTGCCGGAGACAGCGCCACCGCCGGCATGCCGGTCAGCTGCTTCAGCCAGTGCGACAGGGTATCCATCAGCTCCAGCGCGCCCTGCACGGTGGAAACCGGCTGAAACGGATGAATATCAGCCAGACCGGTCATCCGCGCCGCCTTTTCATTCAGGCGCGGATTGTACTTCATGGTGCAGGAGCCGAGCGGGAACAGACCGGTGTCGATCCCGTAGTTCTTCTGTGACAGGCGGGTGTAATGACGGACCACCTGCGGCTCAGCCAGACCCGGCAGGCCGACACCGCCCTTACGGCGCAGGCCGCCCAGACGGTCTTCATACGGCTCCACCGCCGGAACGTCGACAGCGGTACGGTTCTGGTGGTCATATTCGAAGATCAGGCGTTCTTCGACCATCAGGCCCCGGTTGCCGGTAATGGTACGGGTCTCGGTCATGACAGCACCTCCTTCAGACCGGCGACAAGGGCATCGAGGTCCTCATCGCTGTTCATTTCGGTCACGGCCACCAGCAGTACGCCGTCCAGTTCCGGGTAGGTCGGATAGAAGCGGCTGGCAGGCACCCCGGCCAGTACCTTCTTTGCCGTCAGGGCTTCCACCACATCAGCGGCGGGTTTATCGAAGGCAATCGCGAATTCATTGAAGAAAGTCGACGACAGCACCTTCACCCCCGGCACCGCCGCCAGACGGCGGGCTGCTTCGACGGCGCGGGCATGGTTGTACTCCGCCAGCCCGGTGAAGCCCTTTTCCCCCAGCAGGGTCATGTGGATTGAGAACGCCGTCGCCACCAGACCGGAGTTGGTGCAGATGTTCGACGTCGCCTTCTCGCGGCGGATGTGCTGCTCGCGGGTCGACAGAGTCAGCACAAAGCCACGCTTGCCATCGACATCAACGGTTTCGCCGCACAGACGGCCCGGCATCTGACGCAGATACTTCGAACGGCTGGCGAACAGACCGACGCCCGGCCCCCCGAAGCCGACGGGCAGGGCCAGACTCTGGCCTTCCGCGACAACGATATCAGCGCCCATCTCTCCCGGGGTCTTCAGCAGGCCAAGGCTCAGCGGCTCGGTGGTGGCAACCACCAGCAGGGCCCCGGCCTCATGCACGGCGTCAGCCAGCGCCGAAAAGTCCTTCAGATGACCAAAGAAACCCGGTGTCTGCACGATAACGCAGGCGAGATCCTCATCAACCCGACCGATCAGATCTTCCAGACCCATCACGTCGGGGGGCAGGATTTCGACATCGACACCGGTGAACTTCAGGAACGTGTCGGTGGTGTCCGCAAAGTGCGGATGCACACCACCGGACACCAGAACCTTCTTCCGCTTGGTGATGCGCTGCGCCATGGCAGCGGCTTCAGCGCAGGCGGTGGCGCCGTCATACATGGAGGCGTTGGCCACCTCCATGCCGGTCATCAGTGCCACCTGTGTCTGAAACTCAAACAGCACCTGCAGGGTGCCCTGGGCGATTTCCGGCTGGTAAGGGGTATACGCGGTCAGAAACTCACCGCGCTGAATCAGATAGTCGAGGGCCGCCGGGGTATGGTGACGGTAGTTGCCCGCCCCCAGAAACGCCGCAGCCTGCGAACAGTTCAGGTTTTTACCGGCCAGCGCTGCCATAGCGCGCTCAACCTGAAGCTCAGTCTTCTGGTTGGGCAGATCAATCGCCTCAGGGTGACGGGCCGCAGCCGGAACATCCCGGTACAGGGCGTCAACCGACTCCGCGCCGATGGCGGCCAGCATGGCCTGCCGGTCTTCGGCGGTCAGGGGAAGAAAACGCATGATTCGTTATCCGTATTCCGTTATCCGGAAACAGCCCGACGAAACTCCGCCCGGCTGCCGTTTCAGGATGCCTTACAGGCTGGCGACGAAAGCGTCGTAGGCGGCCTTATCCATCAGGCCTTCCAGATCGCCGGTGCCGGAGATGGTCACCTTAAAGAACCAGCCTTCCCCTTCCGGGTCACGGTTGACCAGCGCCGGGTCATCGACCAGCGCCTGATTGCCTTCGGTGACGGTGCCGCTGACCGGGGAATAGACGTCAGACGCCGCCTTCACCGACTCGACAACAGCGGCTTCCTTGCCCTTGGACACGGCTTTACCGGCATCCGGGACTTCCACAAACACCACGTCGCCCAGCTGGCCCTGCGCAAAATCGGTGATGCCAACGGTGGCAACATCGCCGTCAACGGCGATCCATTCGTGTTCTTCAGTGAAATACAGAGTGGTCATCGGATTATCCCCGGTAATAGCGTTGTTCGACGAAGGGCAGGGTGACGACTCGGGCCGGAAGGGCCTTGCCGCGCACGATCAGGGACAGCGCGGTGCCGGGCTCGGCATAGGCGCTGGCGACGTATCCCATGGCAATCGGACCATTCACCGACGGACCAAAGCCGCCGCTGGTCACTTCGCCGATGGTCTGGCCGTCGGTGGACTGAATTTCGGTATGGGCCCGGGCCGGGGCCCGGCCTTCGACCAGAATGCCGACCCGGCGGCGGGTGGTGCCGTTGGTCAGGTGGTCCGTAACGGTGGCAAAGCCGGGAAAACCGCCGTCAGCCTTACGGCGCTTGCCAAGAGCAAATTCAAGCGCCGCTTCCACCGGGCTGGTGGTGGTGTCGATATCCGAACCGTACAGCGGCAGACCAGCTTCCAGACGCAGCGAGTCGCGCGCCCCCAGACCGGCGGGTTCGACGTCGGCGTGATCCAGCAGCTGACGCACCACATGGTCCGCCTGCGCCGCCGGGACCGAAATCTCGAACCCGTCTTCCCCGCTGTAGCCGGAGCGGGTGGCAAAGCACGGGACTCCGCAGATTTCCAGCGCACCAGCATCCATGAACACCATGCTGGCCGATGCCGGGGCAAAATGGGCCAGAACCGCCCCGGCCTTCGGCCCCTGCAGGGCGATCAGCGCCCGGTCTTCGTGGCGTTCAATCTTCACCCGGTCGCCGATGGTGGCCTGCATATAGGCGAAATCCGCCTCCTTACAGCCGGCATTGACCACCACGAACCACTTCTGCTGTCCGTCGGCGGTCTGGCCAAGATTGCAGACCATCAGGTCGTCGCGGATGCCGCCCTCATCGTTCATCAGCAGGGTATAGCGCTGACGGCCCGGCTTCAGCTCTTTCAGCGAGCCGGGCGTCAGGCTTTCCAGCGCTGCGGCGACGTCGGCACCGGTCAGGGTTGCCTGCCCCATGTGGGAGACGTCAAACAACGCGGCGGCAGTCCGGCACTGGGTGTGTTCGGCAATGATGCCCGCCGGATACTGAACCGGCATATCATAGCCCGCGAAAGGCACCATACGGGCCCCCAGCGAACGGTGCAGGGCATCAAGCGGGACCTGTTTCAGGGGCGCGGCGGAAGTGTCGGAAGCGGACACGGCGGCAGTCCTCGGACAGAAGGGGCACAGACCAGACCCTGCCATATCCGGCAGCGCCCAGGATTGAGTGCCTCCCTCTGTCTCACGACCTGAAAGATTCACGCCGGATCCTGGCGACTCCGTCATCGGGAGCGGGAAACCGGCGTTTACTTCTTCGGTGAGTGCGTCCCGCGCTGCGGGTCACACTGCTTTCCAGAGGTCCGTCCCCCCGCGGTCCTTTTGCCTGAGAGTTTCCGGAGGCGGTTGCTCCTTCGGCGCCGTTTTACCGTGTGGGTAAAACGATCTCTTCCACGGGGTTCGTTCGGTCTGCTCAACATGACCTGAGGCGCCGGTACGGTCAAGCCCCCAACAGGATCAGGGTCCGCTTTAACAGAGAAACCTTGGTAAATCCCTGTGTCTTTCGGATGAGGGCATGCAGCTTCTGCCGCTGTAACCGGCAATATTTGCCGACTGAACCCTCTGCAATCCCTACACTTTATTAACATTCCCGGCGTTACCATACAGGCATCACCGGGGGGTGAGGGCAGGTCTGCTATCCCCTTCGGCTTCCGGCCCGCAGGGGCCGTTCACTGTCGGGGATTAACACCGATGTCGATTGCCACCCCATCGCTTGCTCCGTCCGCGCCGGTCTTCTCGGTCCCCGCGGCCCTGTCCGATGTCCCGGATGCCGAACGGCAGGCATGGCGTGATCTGACCGCCTACGTCCGCGCTCTGCGCGACGGCGTTCCGCCGCTGACCCGTATTCTCAGCGATCTTCTGGCAACCCCCGGGGCTGCCAGCGTGTCAGATCTGAATACACTGGTGAATGCCGTGACCGGACGGCTGGGGGCCTCGCTGCGCGGCATGGTCCTGTCCCTGCTGCCCTCTCTGGGCGACGGGATCGAATTTCAGGCCGGGGAACAGGACCGGGCGCTGTATGCGGTGAATGCCATCAGCCCGGCAACCCGTGGTGCCCTGCACCTGCTGCTGGCCCCGGAAACCGAATTGGCCGACCAGTTCTCGATTCTGGAAGCGATCGCCCGGTTTGTCACCCTGTGGCGCTTTACCGAGGCCAGCGCCCGCGCGGCGTGGGTTGACCCCACCGACAGCAACGTGCTGTGGGCCAGCGTACAGCGTATGGCCCGCCGGGTGGAAAAAGGCGACTGCCGCCTGCGCCTGAACACCGATGGCACCAACACGCTGGTGCTGCGCTGCCCGGAGGGACAGGTTCTGGCGGCGTGGACCATGCCAAAGCCGATTCGCTAACGGCTGCTATAACCACCGAAGACGAAAAACAACGGGGGAGACCATGCAGTCTCCCCCGTTGTTTTGACGCCTCTGGCCCCGATCACACGTCCAGATTGGTCACTTTCAGGGCGTTGTCCTGAATGAACTCCCGGCGCGGCTCCACCACATCGCCCATCAGGGTCGAGAAGATTTCCTGCGCCTCATCGGCGTGGGCGACCTTCACCTGCAGCAGGCGGCGGACGTTGGGGTCCAGCGTGGTTTCCCACAGCTGGTCCGGGTTCATTTCCCCCAGACCTTTATAGCGCTGGATGGCAATGCCTTTGCGCCCGGCTGTCATGAAGGTGTTGACCAGACCGACCGGCCCCCGGATCACATGCTCGGTATCCTTAATGCGCAGCTTGGCGAGTCGCACATAGGCATCACGCAGAGTCGCGGACATCTGATCCAGACGGCGGGCTTCCGCCGAATGCACCACCACGGCATCGACCGTGTGGGTTTCGGTCACGCCGCGCAGGGTCCGCTGGAACACCAGTGCCCCGTCTGCGGCAATCTCACCGCTCCAGCCACGGTCATATTCCGCTTCCATCCGGTCAAGGCGCTGGGCGACATAATGCACCGCCTCTGTCGCCTTCTCCGAGGAGGCCAGAACCTCCGCATTCAGCGCCCCGGCAATCGCCACCTGCTCCAGCAGGCGATGCGGCACCCGGGTTGACATACGGTTGAGCAGCGCGCGAATCTGGCGGGCCTGCCCCAGCAGCTCCCGCAGGTGATCCCCGGCGACCTGCTGGCCATCGTGCAGGGTCAGCACCGCATCCCCCAGCGACACCTCGATCAGGTAGTCTTCCAGCTCGCGGTCATCTTTCAGATAGCGCTCCGACTGGCCGCGCTTGGCGCGGTACAGCGGCGGCTGGGCAATGTACAGGTAGCCACGCTCGATGATTTCCGGCATCTGGCGGAAGAAGAAGGTCAGCAGCAGGGTGCGGATATGCGAGCCGTCGACGTCCGCGTCAGTCATGATGATGACTTTATGATACCGCAGCTTGTCGATGTTGAAATCATCGGCCCCGATGCCGGTGCCCATGGCAGTGATCAGCGTACCGATTTCCTGCGAGGACAGCATTTTGTCAAACCGGGCACGCTCAACGTTCAGGATCTTCCCCTTCAGGGGCAGAATCGCCTGAAAACCACGGTCACGCCCCTGTTTGGCTGAGCCACCGGCGGAGTCACCCTCGACGATGAACAGTTCAGACTGGGCCGGGTCGCGGTTCTGACAGTCGGCCAGCTTGCCGGGCAGCGAGGAAATATCGAGCGCCCCCTTGCGGCGGGTCAGTTCGCGGGCCCGGCGGGCGGCTTCGCGGGCAGCGGCGGCTTCCACCACCTTGCCCATGATCCGGCGGGCTTCCGACGGATGCTCATCCAGCCATTCGGCCAGCTTTTCCGCCACCACGTTTTCAACCACTGTCCGCACTTCCGAGGACACCAGCTTTTCCTTGGTCTGGCTGGAGAACTTCGGGTCCGGCACCTTCACCGACAGCACGCAGGTCATGCCTTCGCGCATGTCGTCGCCGGTCGGCTGCACTTTCTCTTTCTTCAGAAGGCCACTCTGCTGGGCATAGGCCGACAGGGTGCGGGTCAGCGCCCCGCGCAGACCGGCGAGATGGGTGCCGCCGTCCTTCTGCGGGATGTTATTGGTAAAGCAGAGAGTGTTCTCGTGGTAGGCGTCAGTCCATTCCAGCGACACGTCGACAGTGATGCCATCGCGCTCGCCAGCCATCACCACCGGCTTTTCCTGCAACGGCTGCCGCGACTTGTCGAGGTACTTCACGAAAGCCTCGATGCCGCCTTCGTAATGGAAAGTCACCGATTTCGGCTCGCCATGACGGGCATCGGTCAGTACCAGCGTCACCCCGGAGTTCAGGAACGCCAGCTCCCGCAGGCGGTGTTCCAGCGTCTCGAAGCTGTACTCCGTGATGGCGAAAATGGACGGCGAGGCAAAGAAGGTCACTTCCGTGCCCTTCTGGTCCGGGGCCGGACGCACCCGCTCCAGATGCTTCACTGTATCGCCGCCTTCGAAGCGGGCGTAATGCTCCCAGCCATCCCGCCAGATCCGCAGATCCAGCCAGTCAGACAGGGCATTCACCACCGAGACGCCGACGCCGTGCAGGCCGCCTGACACCTTGTAGGAATTCTGGTCGAACTTACCGCCAGCATGCAGCTGGGTCATGATGACCTCCGCCGCCGACACGCCTTCTTCCTTATGGATATCCACCGGAATCCCGCGCCCGTTATCGCGCACGGTAACGGAGCCGTCGCCGTTGAGCGTCACCTCGGTCCGGTCGGAATACCCCGCCAGCGACTCGTCGATCGCATTGTCCACCACTTCATAGATCATGTGGTGCAGGCCCGAGCCGTCATCGGTATCCCCGATGTACATCCCCGGCCGCTTCCGAACCGCTTCCAGCCCCTTCAGAACCTTGATCGAATCCGCGCCATATTCGGGAACCGTCGCAGTGTTGGTGGCGTCGCTCATTGTGATGGGTACTCGCTTTCGACTGAACCGTCAGACAGACTCTGGCAGACGTAAAAACCGGCAACAAACCGCAGGTGCAAAACAGGGCGCACCAAGGCGGGGCATTTTAGTGCAAACCGCCGTCCCGAACCTCAAAAAACTGCGCCCGCGCCCCGAAAGAGGCAAACAGCGCATGATCGGTACCGGTCAGCCAGGCCTGCGCCCCCAGCCCACAGAGGGCATCATACAGGGCATCCCGGCGCTGGGCATCCAGATGGGCCGCAACCTCGTCGAGCAGCAGCAGCGGCGCCATTCCCCGGTGCAGGGCCTGCACCCGGGCCTGTGCCAGCAGAATCGCAATCAGCACCGCCTTCTGCTCTCCGGTGGAACACTGCGCCGTCGGCAGGCTTTTCCCGTGATGATGAACCACCAGATCTGTCCGGTGCGGGCCCTCGCCGGGGGCACCTGCCGCCTCTTTCGGGCGGTGATCGGTCAGCAGACGGCGATAGGTTTCCTCCGCCTCCAGGGCCGTGTGATCTTCCAGAAGACGCTCGACGAAGCCATCCAGCCCGATATCAGCGGACGGAAACGGGCCGGTCGCCTGCTCCAGCGCCCGGGACAGGCGGGCCGCCACATCCCGCCGGGCCGCAGCGACAGCGATGCCATGTTCGGCCATGGCATCTTCCAGCCCTTCATACCAGGCCCGCTCACGCACGCCGTCCTTCAGCAGCTTGTTCCGCTGCCGCCACGCCGAGTCGTAGGCCGACAGACGGCCCGCATGATCGGGATAAAGGCCAAAGACCAGCCGGTCAAAAAAACGCCGCCGCCCGGACGCCGCCTCAACAAACAGACGGTCCATCGCCGGGGTCAGCCAGATGGCGGACAGAACTGCGCCCAGTTCCGCCTGGGCCCGGACCGGCTCGCCATTGATATGCACAATCCGGCGGTCTGACGGTCCGGCTTCCCGCCCGGTCCCGATCGCCACCTCACCGCCGGGGGTCTGAAGGCGGGCGGCAACGGCCCACGCCCCCTGAACCCCACCGGCGGCACCATGGCGCACCACCTCGTGCAGGCGGGCCCGGCGCAGCCCCCGACCGGGCGCCAGAAACGACACCGCTTCCAGCAGGTTGGTCTTTCCCGCCCCATTGGGGCCGGTCAGCACAACGGGGCGCAGGTCCGTTTCAAGACGGGCATACGCGTAGGACCGGAAGTCGGTCATGGTCAGGCGGGTCACGCCCACCGGCGGAAGGGGAGAAACCGGGGCGGGAGAAGGCACGGCAGGCCCTGCACCCCCGCCCTGCGGCAGCAGCGGCAGATCAGACACGCATCGGCATCAGAACATAGACCGCAGAGGCATCCGCCACTTCGCGGATCACGGTCGGAGAGGCGGCATCAGCCATGGCAAAGCGGGCAGCATCGCCTTCCACCTGTGCCATGATGTCGAGCAGATAACGGCTGTTGAAGCCGATCTCCAGCGCGGCAGCAGCGTAAGAGCATTCCAGCTCTTCCACCGCGCTGCCAGCCTCCGGCGAGGAGGCCGACAGGGTGACAGTGCCCCGGTCAACGGCGACCTTGATCGCCCGGCTCTTTTCGGTGGAAATCGCCGACACACGGTCGACCGCATCCGAGAACAGCTTCTTGTCGACTTCGAGGATCTTGTCGTTGTCCTGCGGGATCACCCGCTCATAATCCGGGAAGGTGCCGTCAATCAGCTTGGAGGTCAGGGTCCCACCATGACCGAAGCTGAACCGCACCTTGGTATCCGACAGGGCAATGGTGACATCCAGCGCGCCCTCGTCGATCAGCTTCCGCAGTTCCGTCACCGCCTTGCGCGGCACGATCACGCCCGGCATCGCCGCCGCGCCTTCCGGCAGCGGCACTTCCACCCGGGCCAGACGGTGCCCGTCGGTGGCCACGGCCCGCAGCACCGGCACCCCGGACGAGGTGGCGGCATGCAGATAGATGCCATTCAGATAATAGCGGGTTTCTTCGGTGGAGATCGCAAACTTGGTGCGGTCAATCAGGGTCTGAAGATCAGACGCCGCCAGCGTGAAGGTATGGGTCGGATCCCCGGCCCCCAGATTGGGGAAATCCTCAACCGGCAGACACGGCAGGGCGAAGCGGGACCGGCCGGACCGCAGAGTCATCTGCGCATCCCCGGGGGTCTGCGACAGTTCGACCTGCGCACCGTCCGGCAGCTTGCGGATAATATCGTACAGGGTATGCGCCGGGGCAGTGATCGCCCCGTCAACCGTCACATCGGCAGTCACCGTCTCAACGATCGCCAGATCCAGATCGGTGGCACTCAGGGCCAGACCGCCATCACGGGCTTCCAGCTTCACGTTGGACAGAATGGGGATGGTATTCCGGCGTTCAACCACACTCTGGACGTGGCCAAGGGCCTTGAGAAGCGTACTGCGCTCGATGGTCAGTTTCACGGTCGCGCTCTCACCTGTTGTGAGCGCCCGCTCGGTCCGTCGGGGGAGCCCCAGAACAGCCGCCGCGGGGCGGGTTAAACCAACCGGCCGGGGGCCGGATTCCGCATGGCAAAAAAGCCGGAGGGACGGGCGCGGAAGTATAGCATAAGGCCCGTCGCCTCAAAGGAAATTTGCCCATCTCCGGAAGGGGTGCCCCCCGGAAACGGGCAAATCCGATCGGAAAAGAGAAAAATCAGCTTTCCAGCATCCGGCGCAGCAGATCAACATCCTCGGCAAAGGCGGGATCCCCCTGCCGCAGTTCGTCAATCTTACGCACGGCATGCATCACCGTGGTGTGATCACGACCGCCGAACTTGCGGCCGATTTCCGGCAGGGAGCGGCTGGTCAGCTGCTTTGCCAGATACATCGCCACCTGACGCGGCCGGGCTACCGACCGGGACCGGCGGGCAGAGTGCATATCCGACAGCTTGATCTGGAAGTGCTCGGCCACCTTTTTCTGGATCTCCTCAATGGTGATCCGGCGGTCGTTGGCCCGCAGCAGATCCCGCAGCACATCCTGCGTGGTTTCCAGCGTCAGATCACGGCCAACCAGCTGGGCATGGGCCACCAGACGGGTCAGGGCCCCTTCCATTTCACGGACGTTGGACGCGATTTTATGGGCGAGGAACTCCAGCACCTTTTCCGGCACCGCCACCCCCATCCGTTCAGCCTTGGCGGCAAGAATGCCCAGCCGCAGCTCGTAGGTGGTGGGATGAATGTCCGCGACCAGACCCGAGGCCAGGCGCGAGCGCAGACGGTCGCCGATGTCTTCCAGATCCGCCGGTGACTTATCGGCGGAAATCACGATCTGGCGCCCCTGATCGATCAGGGCGTTGAAGGTGTGGAAAAACTCTTCCTGCGTCGAATCCTTGCCCGAGATGAACTGGACGTCATCAATCATCAGCACATCGACAGAGCGGAAGCTTTCCTTGAACGCCATCGTATCCTTGTACCGCAGCGCCTTGACGAAGCTGTACATGAACTTTTCCGCCGACAGATAGATCACCCGGCGGTGCGGGTGGCGGTCACGGATGGCGTGGGCAATGGCATGCATCAGGTGGGTTTTACCCAACCCGACCCCACCGTACAGGAACAGGGGGTTGAACGACGGACGTTCCGAGTCGGCAACCCGCTGTGCCGCCGCATAGGCGAACTCGTTCGGCTTGCCGGTTACAAAATTATCAAAGGTATAGCGCGGATCCAGCGGCGCGGACAGATCGTCAAAGCTGCCTGCGGCCAGCGGCTGCGCCGGCATGGCGGTCAGCAGGGACGGCTGCACCGGGCGCTCCAGTTCAGCCGAAGACGCCGCCGAAACGGTCAGCACCGGCGTCGCCGGGGCCTCAGCCGCCGGAGTCGCCGCAGACGGGCGCCGGGCCGTTGCCGGACGGCGGGCCGGGGTCTCCACCGGGGCAGGGGCGGAACTGGCCACCCCCCGCACCGCCGGGGCCGGGCGCGAGGCTGCGGCGGCATCCACCACCACCTGCACCGTCCGGATCTGCGGATTCTCGCCCGACCACAGGGCGCGGATGCGCTCCGCGAAATGGGTGAGGATCCAGTCGCGCATGAAACGGGTCGGCACGGCCAGCTGAACCTGCGTTCCGCTGACAGTCCCCAGACGCATCGGCTTCACCCAGCTGGTGAACGCCGTATCACCGATCTCCTGCCGCAGGCGGGCCTGCACAGATTCCCAGTGAAGAATGGTCTGTTCGGTCACTCCACCCTCGTCCAAGCGTGCTTCTGCAGTTGCCATCGAGTCGTTCGTCTCCGCAGGGATGATCCTGCGGCTCCTCAGGTTATCAGGGGCAAGCCGCCCCGTGTCTATGTCACCCAGCACCGCCCGCCCCATGGTGGGCACGGAAGGCGCTGACCCTGCGTCGTAGGGTGCAGAAGGCCTCTCCGGTCCACGGCCCTCGCCGCAGTCCGGAGGAAACAGTCTGCATCATCCGAGTATTCCCGGCCTGCAGCCGACACACCCCGGGATCGCTGCGATCCCCGGCGCTGTGGCTGTCGTGGCCCGTTTTCCTCGCCCTGAACAGTCAGACCGCTTTTCCTGCGGCCCCCCTGTCCCCCGACGTCCCTCCATCCCGGTCCCGCAGAGACAACAAACCCCTGCGCGGGTCCTATGGACCTGCGTGCGCAAAGATCAGATTGTCCGGTGAACCCCGGGGGGAGGTCGTTATCCGAAGGCGACTTTATCCACAAAGGAGAAAAACTGACAACAAGATCGAAAGGAGAACATTGCAAGTTTTTCTCTTGACGCGATTCGGTCAAAAACACGTCTTGACGTTATTTTTCAATACGTTAGGCAAATCCGATTCTGCGCGGGAGTCGGCTCTCGAGTCGCAACCGCCATCGGCCTGGACATAACCTTATCCACAAAAACGAACATAAACGCGCATATCGAAAATGCAAAACGGCCACCACCGGAAAGGTGGCAGCCGTTCTGTTCTTTTATCCCGTTACCGGGAATCATCGCGACGGCAGATCAGGGCGAACCTGTCTGCTGTCTCTCCGGGATCTCTCACCTGTCATGCATAAGCACGGCACGGCAGGATCACCTCGGCGGTCCGGTCATTGTCTGACCTGCCGAAGACCGCAGAGAACTCCTGTCGCGATGACGGAAGATCCTGCGCAGCGACCGGTGCCTGAGATCAGGCACCAGCAGCAGAGATGGCTTAGGCAGCCATCGACTTCAGGCGGGCGTTCAGACGGGAAACCTTGCGGGACATGGTGTTCTTGTGGAACACGCCCTTCTGGGCACCGCGCATCATTTCCGGCTGAGCCACCTTGAAAGCGGCGTCGGCAGCGGACTTATCGCCAGCGGCGATGGCCAGCTCGACCTTCTTCACGAAGGTGCGGATGCGGCTCTTACGAGCGTGGTTGATGGCGAAACGGCGGGCGTTGCGGCGAATGCGCTTCTGGGCCGACTTATGATGAGCCATTTCCTGACTTTCCGTATAAATAGAAACTGTGGTCGCTGTGCGAAGAGGCGGCTTTATAAGGAATATCCGCCCCTGCGTCAACGCTTAACCGAACCGGGATATCCACAGCGGGACAAAACGGCCCGGAATTGAAGAAAACCAGAGCCTGAGCCGAAGAGAATCCCCGGACCAGACTCCGCAGATACCCTCCGACGGGAACGACTCCGCCCCCACCGGACAGGCAAACCGTCGCGGTTATCGGTGACGGAAGTTCGGCTGACGCTTTTCAACGAAAGCGGCCATGCCTTCCTTCTGATCTTCGGTGGCGAAGGTGGAATGGAACACCCGGCGCTCGAACAGCAGGCCTTCCCGCAGGGTGGCCTCGTAGGAGCGGTTAACCGACTCCTTGACCATCATCACCACCGGGCGGGACATGGAGGCGATCCGGGCCGCAGTCTTCAGCGCGTCATCCAGCAGATCGGCCAGCGGCACGATGCGGGAAACAAGACCGGCCCGTTCAGCTTCCTCGGCGGTCATCTGACGGCCGGTCAGGCACATTTCCATGGACTTGGACTTGCCGACGAAACGGGTCAGGCGCTGGGTGCCACCGGCCCCCGGCATGGTGCCGATGGTGATTTCCGGCTGACCGAAGCGGGCATTGTCGGCAGCAATGATGAAGTCGCACATCATCGCCACTTCACAGCCCCCGCCCAGCGCATACCCGGCGACAGCGGCGATCACCGGCTTGCGGCAGGTGGTGATCCGTTCCCAGCCGTTGGTGATGAAGTCTTCCATGTACACATCCATGTAAGACTTGCCCGACATTTCCTTGATGTCAGCCCCGGCGGCGAACGCCTTTTCAGAGCCGGTCAGCACGATGGCGCCGATCTCCGGGTCTGCCTCGAACGCATCAAGCGCCTGACCCAGTTCACGGATCAGCGGGGTGCACAGGGCATTCAGGGCCTTGGGACGGTTCAGGGTGATCAGACCGACGGCCCCCCGGGTTTCGACCAGAATATTCTCATACGCCATTGGACGTTTGCTCCCTGCTTGGGCGTGTGCCCGGCCCGGAAGCCGCCCGTGCGGCCCCGTCCGGGCTCCCTTCAACCGGTCTGCCCGCCTCCCCCCGCATCGGGTGGGGACCGGTGGAACAGGCCGGACGTATCGGCGCAGAGCCTACCTCAGCGCTGCCGTGCCGCACAGTAAAATGTTGACCGCCCGCCCTGAACAAGACGTTGAATTCCCCCGGTTTCCGTTACGTCACAGGTACAGTCCGGGCAGGGGGAACCGGCCCGGTCATAGACGGCAAAACGGTGCTGAAAATAGCCCAGCTCGCCGGTCACCTGCAGGTGATCCCGCAGGGAAGACCCCCCGGAATCAATGGCTTCCTGCAGAACCGCCTTCACGGCGGCGGTCAGGGTCCGGGTTTCGGCCCGGGTGATCTCACGGGCCGGGCGCCGGGGATCAATCGCGCTGCGGTACAAAGCTTCCGAGGCATAGATATTGCCGATTCCCGCCACCACGGACTGATCCAGCAGCGCGACTTTGACCGGAGTCGCCCGCCGGGCGAAGGCGCGGTCAAGCACGCCGCTGTCAAAGTCTGCCGACAGCGGCTCCGGCCCCATCGAGGCCAGCAGCGGGTGATCCGCCAGTTCATTGCCCGATGTCAGCGTCATCACCCCGAACCGGCGGGGATCACGGTACGTCAGCAGATGGCCTGTGTCCGTGATCAGACGGACATGATCATGCCTGCCGGTCTCCGGCACCGGGGATCCGGCGGGGGTGATCGTCCATGATCCGCTCATCCCCAGATGCCCCAGAACGCACATGCCGTCATCCAGAGACCACACATAATATTTACCCCGCCGCCAGACCCGCAGCACCCGACGCCCGGTCAGCCGGTCCGCGAAGCGTTCAGGGAAGGGCTGGCGCAGCCCGGCCCGCCGGATGTCCACGGTGGTCAGCACCTGCCCCTCCAGAGCCGGGGCCAGCCCACGGCAGACGGTTTCAACTTCAGGCAACTCTGGCATGGCGGAACACTCCTGACCGGTCAGACTCGGGATCTCTCTGCTGGGGATGCCACGGCGGCCCTTCGGAAAAAACCATAAAAGTGTACCCCCGCCCCCCTGCCGCCAGTCTGGTCATCCCGGCAGGCTTGGGCTATCGTGCGGCCCGCATCCGTTTTCCGTCTTCCGCCCCCGGCGCAGACCCTGAAGGCAGCCCCTCATGTCCGACACGTCGTTCCGCCCTGAAGAACCCACCACCCACTTCGGCTTTCGCACCGTCCGCGAGGCCGACAAGCAAGGCATGGTGCGGCAGGTGTTCGATTCGGTGGCGTCGAAATACGACCTGATGAACGACGTGATGAGCATGGGCGTTCACCGCATCTGGAAGGATGTGTTCGTCCAGATGGCGGACCCCCGCCCCGGCCAGCAGTTTCTGGATGTCGGCGGCGGCACCGGCGATATCGCCTTCCGTATTCTCGACAAAGTGCGCCGCCCGGCCTCGGATCTGGGCGGGTCTCAGGTCACGGTCTGCGACATCAATACCGAAATGCTGAAGGTCGGCCGGGACCGCGCCATTGATCAGGGGCGCCTTGCCGGGCTGGACTGGGTGACCGGCAATGCCGAGACCCTGCCGTTCCCCGATGCCTCTTTCGATCTCTACACCATCGCCTTCTGCCTGCGGAACGTCACCCGCATTGACGCCGCCCTCGCCGAAGCCCGACGGGTGCTGAAGCCGGGCGGGCGCTTCCTGTGCCTTGAATTTTCCAAGGTACAGGTTCCGGGCCTTGATGCCCTGTACGACCTCTATTCTTTCCAGATCCTGCCGCGCATGGGGCAGCTGGTTGCCGGGGACCGCGACTCCTATCAGTACCTCGCCGAAAGCATCCGCCAGTTCCCGCCACAGCAGGAGCTGGCACGGCGGATTGAAGCGGCTGGGCTGAAGCGGGCCAGCGTCCGCAATCTGTCCGGCGGGATTGCCGCCATCCATTCGGCCTGGCGGGTGTAACCGCGATGGCCGGAACCCTGCGGACCCTGTCGCGCCTGCTGCGGATCACCCGTGTGCTCGGCCGCCACGATGCCCTGTTTCTGCTGGAAGACGTCCCGGTCGCCAGCACACTGGTCACCCTGACCCGGCGCATCTTCCGCCGCACCGAAGACGGGCGGCCCGGCCAGCGGCTGGCCCGCGCCCTGATCGAGCTTGGCCCGACCTTCATCAAGCTGGGACAGGCCCTGTCCACCCGGCCCGATCTGGTCGGTGACGAGGTAGCAGCCGATCTGGCCGACCTGCAGGATAAACTCCAGCCTTTTCCGTTCGCACAGGTCCGCGAAATCATTGAGGCGGAGTTCGGCTGCCCGCTGGAGGACCTGTACCAAAGCTTTGATGAAACCCCGGTTGCCGCCGCCTCCATCGCACAGGTGCATTTTGCCGTCACCGTCGATGGTCAGCCGGTGGCGGTCAAGGTGTTGCGCCCGGGCATCGAAAAAGCCATCGCCGATGATGTCGAGATGTTCCGCTGGCTGGCCCGCACGGCCGAGCGCCTGCACCCGGATGCCCGCCGCTTCCGCCCGGTGGAAAGTGTCGCCACCTTCGAGGAATCGGTGACGCTGGAAATGGATCTGCGGTTTGAAGCCGCCTCTGCGGCCGAACTCGCTGACAACTTTGCCGATGACCCGACCTTCCGGGTGCCGTCAATTGACTGGGTGCGCACCGGCCAGCGGGTGATGACGCAGGAACGGATCGCCGGTCTGTCCCTTGATGAACGGGACCGGATCATCGAAATGGGGCTAAATCCCAACGAAGTTCTGGGCCATGCGGCGCAGGCCTTCTTCAACATGGTGTTCCGGGATGGTTTCTTCCATGCCGACCTGCATCCCGGCAACCTGTTCGTTGATGCCAAGGGCGTCATCATCGCCGTCGATTTCGGCATCATGGGCCGGGTTAACGAAAGTGACCGCCGGGCGCTGGGGGAAATGCTGCTGGGCTTTCTGACCCGCGATTACCGCCGGGTGGCTGAAGTACAGTTCCGGGCCGGATGGGTCCCCGCCGATCAGTCCATTGAAGCCTTTACGCAGGCTGCCCGCTCAATCGCAGAGCCGATTTTCGGCCGACCGATCGAGGAAATCTCGATGGCCCGGGTGTTGAGCCAGCTGTTCGAGATCACCCGGCGCTTTGACATTCCGGCCCAACCGCAGCTGCTGCTGCTGGAAAAGTCGATGCTGCTGGCCGAAGGGGTCGGGCGGACACTGGCCCCCGACCAGAACATGTGGGAAATGACCTACCCGCTGATCGAAGACTGGATGCGCACCACCTTCGGGCCGGAAGCGCGGATCCGCAATGCCGCCCTTGGCCTTGCCCGCTCTGCCGAACGGCTGCCCGCTATCTTTGAATATGCTGACAAGGCCGCTGCCATGATCAGCTCCGGCGGCCTCAGACTGCACCCCGACACAGTGAAAGCGCTGGCAACCCAGCGCCCGGCAGCCCGGAAGCGAACCCTGCTGATGCAGGGGCTGCCGTGGATTCTGGTCGGGATCCTGGGCACCCTGCTGTATCTGCGCTGATGCGCCTATATCCATATACTTTTGGTGGATATCAGGTGTAGGTCATGCGGTCTCATCCAAAAGACCCATTTTCCCGCCCTGCCGGTTCGTGATCTGATGAAGGCCTGATACAGGACGAAAACCGTCCTTCTCAAGCCGGGGGAAGCATCGTGGACAGGCGAACAGCAGGGCGGATTTCCTCCGGTGCCCTTCATGGTCTCCGGGGCCACTTTATGCGCAGGATTCTGCGGCTTGTTCTGTTGCTGCTTCCCGTCTTCAGCGTCCTTCCGACCCCGGTTTCTGCCACGCCAGCCCCCTCCTCACCCACGCTGGAAGCCATCCGAGAACGGAACAGTGTCCGCTGTGCCGTTCAGGCGGCCTATGGCGGCTATGCCACTTTGGGAACAGATGGCGTCTGGCGGGGCTTTATGGTCGATTACTGCCGGGCGATTGCCGCTGCGGTTCTCGGCAATGCCGATCTGGCGGAAATCCTGCATACCGAATCGTCCCTGCGGTTTCAGGTGGTCTCAGGGCGGCAGGCCGATATCCTGCTCAGCGGGACCACAGTCACCATGGGCCGGGCCACCGCGATGGGCTTCAGTTTTCCCGGCATTTACCTGTACGACGGTCAGGGCTTTGTCACCCACCGGGAAACCGGGATCACCGCCCTCTCCAGCGCAGGCACGGCAAGCATCTGCGCCATTGCCAACACCACCAGCATTCAGAACCTGCGGGAGTATATCAACCGTACCGGATCGAAACTGACGCTGATTGAATCCAGTTCAGATGAAGGGGCATGGAGCAACTTCCTGAAACGGCGCTGTGATCTCTACACCAATGATCGCCTTGGGTTGCGGGTCCGCGTCGGCACATCGCCACAGGGGCCGTCTGCCTACGTTCTCCTGCCTGACATCATTTCCCGCGAGCCGCTGGGACCGATGGTCCGGGGGGACGACCCCGTGTTCCACAGTCTGATCCAGTGGCTGCTCAATGGGCTGATCGCTGCCGAGGAGTTCGGGGTGACCCGTGCGACGGTCGCAACCCTTCAGGCCGGGAACAACCATGATCTCAGCGTTCTTCTGGGCACCGGAGAGGACTATGCCGCCACCTTTGGCGTCGCCCCCGGCTGGCTGCACCGGGCAATCGCTGCCGTCGGCAACGCCGGGGAAATCTACGACCGGAATCTGGGTGCCCTGTCACCGTTGAAGATAGACCGCGGCCTGAACGATCTGTGGACCCGTGGCGGACTGATGTATCCGCTGCCCCTGCGTTGACCGCAGGACACCGGCCAATGTCCTCCCTCTCTCCCCCACCGCTGCCCCGTCCGGGCCTGTCTGCCTTCCACAGCATCGGCCTGCGCCTGTCACTGGCGCTGATCCTGCTTCTTCTGGCTCTGGCCGGGGCCGGGGCGATCGGGGTGCAGGCCCTGACCGACATCCGCACCTTGCTGGAACGGATCACCACCGAAGATATGGTCACCAGCCAGCTCGCCAATGCCGTGGCACAGGACAGTCAGAGTCTGCTCGGCCATAGCCCGCGTCTGGCCCTGTCATCAGACTCCGTCTCACTGATGGGAAACCGCGCCTTCATTTTTGACCAGATGCGCCAGCTTGACGGGCTGATCACTCAACTGGAGCAGCGGGGGCAGACAACAACCTTACCGGTCCTGCGGCAGGCCCAGCAGACCTTGCGGCAGAAGCTGGAAGACAGCGTCGATCTGGTTGGGCGCCGGAATGATGCCATCCAGAGAATGGCGCGCCGCCAGCAGGATCTGGTCACGCTGAGCGATCAGATCGCCGGGCTGTTTACTCCGACGGAACAGCGGGAAGCCCTGACATGGGTGACAGCGGCGCAGCAGATGGTGCCACGGCTGTCAGCCCTGCTCGCCAGCCCCGGAAATGCCACCGCCCTGCCCCTTGAGGCCGATCTTAGGACCCGTCAGGCCACACTGGAGCAGCTGTACGACACGCTGCCGCCGGACCTGCGCAATAAAGCCGCCAGCCCTCAAAAGGCATTGCGCGACCTGACCGACGGCCCGGCGGGCATCGCCGGGCAACGACGGGACCTTCAGACCATTCAGATGGGGGTACAGGCCTCGGTCCGGGTCAGCAAACAGGCCGCTGACGATCTGGCGGCCTCAGCCCTGACGGTGATGCGGGAAGTCGACGACCACATCCAGCAGCGGCGGAGGGCCGCTGCACTGCAGGGCCAGACGGCCATGGCCCTGCTGATCAGCGGCGCCGTCACCGCCACTGTCGCTACGCTGCTGGTGTTTGCCTATATCCGCCGCTCGGTCGTCGGGCGGCTGCAGCGGCTGCGCGATATGGTGCTTGCGGCGGAAGACCGGCAGCCGGTGTCTGTGCCTTTGATCATCCGTGATGAGATCGACGACATCGGTCGCGCGGTCGGTGCGTTGGTCACCACGCTGGCCGGGCGGGAAAACACCCTGCGCCAGTCAGAGGAGCATCTACGGCTGTTGGTGGAAAACGCCCCGTTTCCACTGGTGGTCGCAGACCGTGACAGCGGTTTTGTCACCTTCGCCAATGAACAGGCACAGCAGAGTCTGTTTCCCGCCTGCCGGAACCGGGACTGTGCGGAGCCGGTTCAGGTTTTTGACATGATCGCGGATCCGGCAGAGCAGACCCGGATCCGCACCGCCATTGCCGAAACCGCGCGGTCAGGTCGTCGCGAACTGCGGTTACGCGGAAAACTGGGACCCTTCTGGGCCGTGCTGTCGGTGTCGCCAATTCAGTTTCAGGGGCAAACCAGCATCCTGTTCGCGGTACAGGATATCGACGGCCTGAAAGCAGCGGAAGAACGCCTGTCCCTGCTGGTGCGGGATCTGGAACGCAGCAATGCCGATCTGGAGCAGTTCGCCGCCGCTGCATCCCATGACCTGCGGGACCCCCTGCGTATGGTGTCAGGATATCTGGCCCTGCTCGCCCGGCGCCTGGCCCCCCATTTTGACGCGGAATGCCATGAGTATATCCGCTTCGCGCAGGACGGCATCCGCCGGATGGATCATCTAACCACTGACCTGCTGGATCTGGCCCGGATCGGGCGCTCAGGCGCGCCGGTGCCGGTTGATCTCTCCCCGGTTCTCACCGGCGTGCTGGCCAGTCTGTCCCCCCTGATCGAAGAGGCACAGGCGACGGTCACCCTGCCGCCAGCCCTGCCCCCGGTTCTGGGGCGGGACAGTGACCTGAGCCGCCTGTTCCAGAATCTGATCGCCAATGCCCTGAAGTACCGCGCCCCGGAGCGCCCGCTGACCATCACCCTGACCTGCACCCCCGCCGAATCGGGACTATGGCAGTTTACACTGACCGATACCGGCAAGGGTATCGCACGGGATCATCAGGAGCGGGTCTTCCTGATGTTTCAGCGCCTGCAGGACCGCAGCGACTGCGAAGGCACCGGTATCGGCCTGACCCTGTGCCGGAAAATCGTGGAAGGACATGGCGGACGCATCTGGCTGAACAGCCGTCTGGGGGAAGGATCATCCTTCCACTTCACTCTTCCCGGCCATGCGCCGGATCAGGCATGACCGGCGGCATCGCTCAGCATTGCCGGATCAATCCCCAGCTTATGGATCGCCTGCTCCCATTTATGTTCGGCATAGGGGCCAAACAGCAGATCCTCATCCGCATCAACGGTCAGCCAGGCATTGTCTTTGATCTCGGCATCCAGCTGCCCGGCGTTCCACCCGGCATACCCCAGCACCAGCAGGCTGGCCCGCGGGCCATAGCCCCCGGCAATCGCTTTCAGAACATCCGTGGTCGCCGTCAGGGCGATCGCGTCATCCACCGCCATGGTCGCGGGCTGACGGAAATCCGTCGTATGCAGCACAAACCCACGCCCGGTTTCCACCGGCCCGCCAAAATGGACGCGGATATCATCACAGTCAGGGTTGGGCTCAACGCCGATCTGTTCCAGCACATCGTTGAACGTGACCTGCACGATCGGCCGGTTGATCACCAGCCCCATCGCCCCTTCAGCCGTATGGGCGCACAGGTAGATCACCGTGCGGGAAAAATGGCTGTCGATCAGGCCCGGCATTGCCACAAGGCACTGACCCGTCATATATCCGGCAGCCCTGTCGCCCGGTTGGCGGAGCCCCGGAGCGCGGGCGGCGGACTCGGAAGAAGAACGTTCGCGCGTAGTCATAGGCACCACATATTCCCCTTTCCCGACTTGTGCAAGACCGGGACGCCCACCACATTCGCGGAAGGGATTTTCCGGCCCCTTCACCAAACCGTGACTTTTTGATCGCAATCCCCGGATTGACGCCGCCCCCGCCGCCTGTTTGGCTGGGGCCGGGCTATAGAGCATCCGTATTAGAGTGTTTGGTGACGTTCGAATGTTAGGTGAAAAATGACTGCAGCGCCCCTGCCAAGACGGCCTCTGACACGCATCCTCCGGGGTGCGGGCCTTGCCTGCGGCCTGTTGCTTGGCTTTGGCCCCGCCACGGCCCCGGCAGCAGACCCGGCACGGGTGGAAACACCGCAGGCCACCGTCAGCCTGATCGCCGACCGCATTGCGGTTGATGGCGCCACCACAGTACGGGTTGGCCTGCAATACGACCTGAAAGACGACTGGAAAGTCTACTGGCGATCACCCGGCGATGCCGGCTATCCGGCAACCCTGTCGTGGCAGGGATCAGAGAATACCGACACGGACAAAATCACCCTCGACTGGCCGGTCCCGGTCCGCTTCAGCGTTCTGGGTATCGAGACGCTGGGCTACAAGCATCAGGTTGTTTTTCCTCTGACGGTGCCGGTGGCAGATCCGGCACAGCCGCTGCGGCTGCAGTTGAATGCCGATTATCTGATCTGCGCTGACATCTGCGTCCCCGGTCAGGTGACGCTGGGACTCGACCTGCCCGCAGACGCCCCGCCGGACCGCCAGCTTCTGGCTGACGCCGCCGCCAGCGCCCACCTGATTGATCAGTACGCGGCACAGGTCCCGGCTGCCGCCGGGCAGGGTATCAGCCTGTCAGCCCTGTCGCTGATCGCCGGACCGGACGGCCACCAGACCATCACCGCCACAATCGCCGCCCAACCGGCCCTGACAGCGCCCGATCTGTTTATTGAAGGTCCGGTCAACGGAACCACCGGGCTGATTTCCGGCCCGCCGTCCCTGCTGCCGGGGCAGGACGCAGGCACAGTCCGCCTGTCAGCGCCCTTGACCACGCCGCTGCCGCTGGAAGCGTTGCCCCCCGTCCGCGTGACCGTTGCTGACGCCGGGCGGGGACTGGACGTCACCTTAGCCCCAACGGTCAGTACTGAAAGCCCGGCGACGGATACCGCCACCTTTCTCGCCATCCTCGGCATTGCCCTTCTGGGGGGCCTGATCCTGAACATCATGCCCTGCGTTCTGCCGGTCCTGTCCCTGAAACTGCTGCATCTGGTGAAAGCCGCCGGGGCCGACCAACCGGCCCTGCGCCGCAGCTTTATCGGTACCGCCGCCGGAATCATCACCACTTTTCTGGCGATGGCCGCAATCCTGACCGGCCTGAAGCTGGCGGGCACGGCCGTCGGCTGGGGCATCCAGTTCCAGCAGCCGGTGTTTCTGGGGGCGATGATTGTTCTGCTGCTGCTGTTTGCCGCCAATCTGCTCGGGGCGTTTACGGTCCGCCTGCCCGGCGTGATCGGGGATCTTGCCGCCCGCCCCGGCGGCGGAGCCTTTGCCAACGGAGTGTTTGCCACCCTTCTCGCCACCCCTTGCTCTGCCCCATTTCTGGGAACTGCGGTCGGATTCGCACTGGCACGGGGACCGGTCGAAATCACGACTATCTTTGCGGCCCTTGGACTGGGCATGAGCCTGCCCTACCTGACCGTTGCCGCAGCCCCGCGGCTTGCCGGTCTGTTGCCCCGTCCCGGGCGCTGGATGGGCACGGCGAAGCGGCTTCTGGCACTGCCACTGATCGGCACGGCCCTATGGCTGGGCAGCATCCTGCTGCCGCAACTGCTGCCGCCTTCCACCGCCGGAGCAGCCACACAGGGGCTGTGGGGGCGGTTTGAACCCGACCGAATCGATACCCTTGTCGCTGACGGACAGGTGGTGGTGGTGGATGTCACCGCCGACTGGTGTGTCACCTGTAAAGTCAACAAGCTGACGGTGCTTGACAGTGATGCCATCCTGCCCCGCCTGTCGCAGGCCGGTGTGGTGGCGATGCAGGCCGACTGGACCCGGCCTGATCCGGTGATCTCGGCTTTTCTCGCCCGCTATGGCCGCTATGGCATCCCGTTTAACGTGGTGTATGGACCCGGTGCCCCGCAGGGGATCCCGCTGCCGGAGATCCTGACACCCGATGCTCTGATTTCCGCTCTCGACAAGGCAAAAGGCTGAGCTTATCTGTCGGTTATCCCGCCACCTTCCGGCGTGACCAGAAAAGGACCATCCCATGACCATTTCCGTCGGTGCCCCGATCCCCGCCGTGACCCTGAAGGTCGTTAACGCCGGAACCGTTGAGCCGAAGAATGTCGCCGAGCTGTTCGCCACCGGGCGTCATGTGATTTTCTCGGTGCCGGGGGCGTTTACCCCGACCTGCTCCGCCAAGCATCTGCCGGGCTTCGTCGCCAAGCTGGCGGACATCAAGGCGAAGGGTGTTGAAAGCGTGGCCTGCCTGTCAGTCAACGACGCCTTCGTGATGAAGGCCTGGGCCGAGCGTGATGGCAGCCCGGATATTCTGATGCTGGCCGACGGCAATGCTGAACTGGCGGCAGCCCTTGGCCTGACCCTTGACGCCTCCGGCTTCGGCATGGGCACCCGCAGCCAGCGCTTTGCCGTGGTGGTGAACAACGGCACTGTCGAGTCGCTGTTCATCGAAGAACCGGGGGCCTTCTCCGTTTCCAGCGCAGAGCACGTTCTGGCCAATCTGTAAGATCTGCCCCGGCAGACTTCGCAGACAGAAAAAAGCCTCGGAGAGACATCCGCTCTCCGAGGCTTTTGACCGACAGGGCCGACAGATCAGACGTTGAACAGCGATTGTGACTGCAAGTCATTGAATGAACAGTTCACCATGCTGCTCCATTAAAAAATATACTCATGTTTGTACTCAAAAAACTCAGCATTGAGTACGTTCAACCCTGATCTGGCGCCGTTGCGCCGGCTCGGATTCAACTTTCCAGACGCCTGCGACAGGCATCATTGGTGGATTTTATCTGCTGCGCCAACATCTGCCTAATCGGAGCACGCTCAAATCGCTCACCTAATGAGCTTGCCTGCGGCAACATCCGGTCGATGACCTCTTCCGCCCGTTTCCTTGGGATGCCACCTTCCTCCGCCAGACGCAATAAATGCCGGCGTTCGATGGCGGCCCCTTCGCCGCAAACGTCCAGGTGATGCTGGCCCATCGGGCCTTCGCTGAAGGTCAGATCAAAGGCGGGGGCCAGACGCCAGCGCCGGTCACGTCCGAGACGCCACGCGAAGTTCTTGGGATGATCGTCCCGGTTGTGAAAGAGCACATTGAAGACGGCTCGCGCGTAAGCTTTCTCCACTTCGCGCTCGTCGCGCGTCAGGAAACGGGTAGCCCTCAGGAAGGCGGTGTAGTCGGTGGCACCAGGCAGGCGAAAATCCACCTGCAACAATCCAGCCAGACTGTGCACCGGGACACGTTGCCCTCCCTCCCGGTCGAAGCGCGCGACGCCGAAGGCGGCCAGTTCAGGGCCAAGGTCGAACCAGCGACTTTCGGGCACTTCCAGTCCGCAATCCCGAGCCAACTCGGCATAGAGCTGCTCGATGACGCAGACCTCCTTGTGTTCGTTCTGCGCCGGGAACTTGACCAGCCAGGGGCCGCCGGGCGCATCCGGACGGGTGCTGACCTGCCCGGTCATTGCGTCGTACTGCACCAAGGCCTTGGGCCTGGCCCCTTGCGGTGAGCCGCCGGTGAGCGCGAGCTCGCGCAGGGCTGCCCCCGCCTCGCCCGCGAGCGCGAGACGGCTTTGCTCGGCCAGCGCCAGCAAGGACCAGTCGGGCTCGTGGGCGCCGGCGTCGCTTGCCGGAACGAAGCGCAACGCGCCCATCGCGCGCTCACCAATGAAGGCCAGCCGGTCCAGTGGCCCGGGATGGCGCAAGCCGTGTTGACGGAACAACCGATCCATCAGCAGCAAACCCCAGCCGTCAGGCAGACTGTCGGCTATTAGGCCCGGAAGGCGATGCAAATGGGTTGGAAAACCACCGTAGGCATCTGCACGCAGCTTGAGGTGCAAGGGCGACAGTTCCAAGCCCTGAGACAGGGCTTCGGGAGAATATTCGAAGAGCAGGGATTGACCATCATCGGCCAGGCGTCCCAACGGCCAGTCTTCTCCCCAGCCGCAATAATGCACAGTAAGCAGCTTCATGATGCTCTCTTACGCGGCGCACGCTGGCGGCGGCTCACAAGGTCCACCTGCTCCATCTGGGCGATGGATTGCCGTTTGAGCACGAAGAGATCGTCCAGCGCCTCCAGCAAGCCAAGTGCCTGCGCGACACGGACCAGCGTTTCCAGTGAGCACTGACCGTCGCTTTCGAGTTTGCGCAACGCCCCCAAGGACAGTCCGGCCATTTGCGCCAGTTCACGCTGCGTAAGCGATTGGGCAAGCCGCTGCTCGCGCAGACGAACACCCAGCGCATGCAGGATCTCAGCGGGAGTCGAGAGATGAAAAGTCACTTTTATGACCCTTAACGCGGGAAAAATTGCTTAAGTGCCATTGTAGTGGACTTTACTTATTCTTGAAAGCAGATGACTGCGATAGCTGCCGCGAGCGACTAGGCAGTGACCATCGTAACGCTACGATACCGTAGCGCTACGATGTTACGGTGCAGGCTCCTGTCCAGCCGCCGGCGCCTCCAGCAGTACTGAAGGCTCCACCCCCAGCGCCTCTGCCAGCTTGAAGATGTTGAGCAATGCAATGTTGCGCTGCCCACGCTCAACCCCCCCCAGATAGCTGCGTGCCAAGCCACTTTCCAGTGCTAGGCGTTCTTGCGACCACCCTCTGGTCTTTCTGATTTCTATCAGCTTCAGGCCGAAGCGTAGTCGGGGATCAAGGGCCATATTTCTCTCTTCTTTAAAGAGAAATGACTCTATGAGTACCCCCTCTATAGGGCTACGCCCGATAAGTACCCGCACTATGAGTGACAATTGAATGCAGGCGCCATAAAATGACCTCTATGAGTAACAAAATGGAGGAAATGACGTATGGCAAGCGTCTGGAAGACTGCGGGGCAGGGAGCGGCGGCGGGGCTGGCAGTTCCGGTGGCTGGGCTTTCAGGTCTTGCTGCCGCTGGTCTTACGCTGATTCTTGTACTGGCGATGATCGGAGTGGGGCCTGCGCGCCTGTCACAGACATCTCTTTGGGGGCTGCTGACTAGTGAGCTGATGCTTTATCTGCTGATTTCACTGGTGGTCTTCACGCTGTCCTTCAGCTTTCTGGCGCGCTTGCAGGCCCGCTGTCAGGCACTTGTAGCCAAGCTCAACGCACAGCAGGGGCTGTCATTCGATGCTGGGCATCTCTTGGGCTACCCCGCGCCGGCCTTTCTGGTGTTTGACCGGCAACATCGCAAACTGGCTGTCTGTTCAATTGTGAATGAAGCCTGGCGCATCCACGATTTCTCTTGGCTGCTTGGTTGGCGGATGACCTGGCGCGAGGTCGAGAGCATGGAGATGAACGGCGGTAGCCGTCAGGTCAACGCCAGCGGCATGAGCGTACCGACCTTCGAGCGCACGGTACGCGCGAAAGACTTCGCCATCGAGCTGCAAACCGCCGATCCGCAACGACCAGAGCTCAGTTTTCCCATGAGCCGTCGGGCGGCGGAAACCTGGTGCGCCCGGCTCAATGCCATCTTCAACGGATAACCTCGCGAGGAACTGCGATGAAACACTACCGGAGCTTGCTGTTTCTGCCTTTTGTATTGACAGGTTGTGCCACAACCGACATGCAGGGGGCGCTGGATTCCCTGAACGGACTGGGACAATCCATTGGAACCAGTCTGGCGCAAGCGGCTACGCCCGCAAGCGCGGCAAACCGCAACAGCTTGCTGGGCACTCCACTGCATAACGCCTTGCGCCAGAATCTGTCTACCGACGGTCGCGCCCCGGAGTGGCCCAAGGTGGTGATCAGCAATCTGCAAATTCCGGCTGATCAGATGACGCTGACCCGTAGCCTCACGCTCAAAGCCAGTGATTGCATTCGCTTTGACGCAGTGCTCTGGCACGACGCCAAGCGCTCCGAGCGCTTCAGCAATCTGTCGCTTTGCGCGCCGGAGCTGCCGAAACAGTCAAACAACTTCGTGCTGACCTGGAAGAGCTTTTCCATTTCCGGCAAAACCAGCGGTCAGGTTCGTAGCGATGGACCGACTCCGCCTTACAGCAAGTTGCCCGGCGACCCCGCGATGGAGCGTTGGTTGATGAATCAGTTCGGCCTTTACTATGTCGGTTCGCTGCTGACCCTGGTCGGCTACGACCCCAACTTCACGGTCGATGACCGCCGCTTCTGGATCAGGAACATCAAGGGATGAAAGCGTTGCTGCTGGCGGCCATGCCGGTGGTGCTGATGGATGGCACTACCCCAGACCCCAACCGCTGGTTGCAGATCGAGCCGGCCATCATCGCCGCCGTGGAATGCCGTCAAGCCTTGCCGTTGCGCGTGCTGGACGGCATTGCGCCCAATGCTCCCGGTAGTTGGTCGCTAACGCCGGAACGCAGCTTCACGGCATTCGGCTTGCCGGTGAAGCGGATCGAGCTGTTCATCGATCCGGATGGTGAGCTGGGTGCAAGCTATACAGCAGTTATTGAAAAGCGCAGCCTGGAACAGGTGCGCAAGCAACTGAAGCTTGCCAGCCAGCGAGGGCGCATCGGCCAGCTATCGGCAGATCAGCCCAGCGCCGAAGTTCAAGTGAGCTGCACGGTCGCCGCAACAAGGCAAGGGTGAACATCCTGCGCATTCTCTCCGGCGGCCAAACCGGCGTAGACCGGGCGGCGCTTGATTTCGCCATTGCCCGGCAAATTCCGCACGGCGGCTGGTGCCCGGCAGGCCGACGGGCCGCTGACGGCCTCCTGGATGCTCGCTACCATTTGGTGGAGACCGAATCCAGCGGCTACCGCCAGCGTACCAAGCACAATGTTCGGGACGCTGATGCAACGCTGATCATTTACCGAGGCAGGCTGGAAGGCGGCAGCCTGCTTACTCGCGATTTGGCGACGGGACACGGCAAGCCGCTTCTACTGTGCGATCTGCATGCCCCTACAGAAGTGCTGTTGGCGGCATGGCAAGACTGGTTGTTTAGCCATCCCGTCGTTATTCTCAACATTGCTGGCCCGAGTGAAGCACGCAACCCCGGTATCTACCTGCAGGCGAGCGCACTACTGGAGCTTTTCTGGAGCACGGAACATGAGCCGATCTGATACCCGCTGCGCGACACCTTATATCTACTCGGGTGAGTTGCAGATTCGCCCCGAAGTAGATACCGCGCTGGCTGCGCTGAAAGACAAACCATACACCGCCATCCCTAGCTGGAAAAATGACGGAACCTGGGAGCTGTGGACGGTGGAAGGTAATGGTGAAACCGAGCCCTGCATTATCAGCGGCCCATCAACAACCTATCCCAGTGAATCGGAGGCTCTGGCTGCGGGCGTGGCTAGGTTTGCAGGACAAGACTGAACTGCACTCGCTTCAATTTTGGTCATCCCATTCACACCCTCTTCGCGCTCATGCGATAACTTTGCAATTTCAACCACCTGACCCAATCATGCTTGGATACTGGATCGTCGTTTCAAAGCAAACACCCGAAGAACGGCACGCCATCATTGACCGCAAAAAGTCGGTGCTCGCGGAATGGGAGACAGGAGTCAGCGGCATTCGCTGGCTGGAAAAGCTGGTCGAGGAGGGCAAGGCCGCCAAGCTGCGCGGTGACGGCTATCCGAACCGCTACACGTCCACGGCAGACATCGTGCTGCCGCTCATCACGGGTGACGCCATCAAGCCTGCTGACGATGGCATCTGGGTGTTCGGCATGGATGAGGGTGAAGAGTACGCCCAGCCTCCCGGCTGGATGGGCAAGGTCAACCTGCGACCCGAGAGCATCCGCACCTGCCCGACCGATGCGGCCCTGACCATTGACGCTTGGGATCAGTCGTAACTCCATTCGCAACCACAAAGGAAATTCATGAAGAAGAACATCGCCATCCTCGCCGCCCTCAGCGTCGCCACACTGACCGCCTGCGGCAGCAAGACCGACGCCAACGAAAAGAACTTCGGCGCGGCCATGACGCAGTATTTCGACAAGAAGGGCGACCTGTGCCTGAACACCAAGCGCTGGCCGGTTGACTTGTCCGAGATGGACTTGCGCCTGCAAAAGACCATGCAGGCCGGGAGTGCCAACCAGATGGCCGCGCTCGAAGCCGCTGGCTTGGTCAAGGGCGAGGACACTGAGGTGGACATCATGGGCATGATGGGCAAGCCCACGGGTGCCAAGGCTAAGATCAAGCGCTACACCCTGACCGATGCGGCCAAGCCCTTCGCACAAGAGCAGGAAGTCGCCTCCATCGGCCTCAACGGCAAGACCACTGAGAAGCAAACCGACCTGTGCTGGGGCAAGAAGGCGCTGGACAAGATCGTGAAGTGGGAAGGCCCGATGAAGTTCGGCGACTACCAAGAGGCAGGCATTACCTACACCTACAAGGTCAACAACCTCGCCGATTGGGCCAAGATGCCCGAGGTTCAAGCCGCTTTCCCGGTAGTGAAGAGCATCCTCGATGGTGTTGGCAGCAAAGAGTCCAAACACGCCGTCAAGCTGACCAGCCAAGGCTGGGAAGCGAAGGGACTGGATTAAGGAGGCGGTATGCCACGTATCGACCTCGCAGTACCCTTCGCCGAGAAGGATGAGGCCAAGCGGCTTGGCGCACGTTGGGACGGTGAGCGCAAGCTCTGGTATGTGCCGGACGGCGTAGATGCGGGCGCATTTGGGCGTTGGTTGCCGAGCGAGCCAGACATCAGCGTTCGCTCAAACAGCTATTTCATCGCCCAGACCACCAAGCCGTGCTGGAAGTGCAACGAACATACAAGTGTGTTCGGCTTCATCCTGCCTGCCGGGCATGAAACGCTGGAACCCGACGAAGAGGACGATGAGCGGGATGCGTGGTATCGGCATGACGAGCCTGCCATCGTTCACTACGTCACCGATCTTTTCCCCGCCGTGGCGGCACGCATCAAAGCATTCTCGCGGCACTACCGCGTCGATTTCAGCAAGACCACGCAAAGCTCGTACTGGATGAACCACTGCGAAAACTGCGGCATGAAGCAAGGGGACTTCGAGATGTACTGCGAGCCGCAGGGAGCGTTCTTTCCGATGGATGAGCGTGCCGCTTCCCTGATCGTCCTGCACGAGTTTGCCGAACCGTTTGGCTGCAATGGCAGCACGACTTATGGCGATCACCTCTTTGAATACATGCGGCGGGCCTAATAATGCTAGCCCTCCGGGAATCGATGAGCCTGTTTGTGGAGTTTATTGCGTTTATCGAGATTGCGGCCAAGGCGCTGGGTAGTAGTCTGCGCCATCTTGCTTTCTGTGCTCGCTTCCGGGGGGTATCTTTCTGATCTGGTCGTGCAGGTTGATTTGGTTGTCGGGCGGGTCATTTTGGCGTTAACACTTGGAGTCGACCATGGCCTCTCAAGCAGCATCTTGCCTTATCTTGATGGCATATCAGCTCGGACTCCAATGAAGCGCAGCGGCTATTAATTTGACATTATGACGAATGAGGAGGGAATCATGAACATTCATACAACAGAAGCAATGACTGCATTGCAGCGCAAAGTGCGCATGACCATTCCGCAGATTGGCGAACAGGCAGCACAGGCATACGAGAGCATGCGTGCAGAGGCTCAAGCGCGTCAGCTTGTCGTAAATGGGCCTTCGATTTTTGTTGCACGTTCAATGCCCCAGGACGCTCATACAGAATTTGAACTGACCTTTTGTTTACCTGTGAAAGGCAATGATTTGCCGATACTGCCGGCTTTTTGCTGCGTTTGCTTCATGTTCGAAGGTCCTCTGGATAGATTGTTCACCCACGGATACCAGACGTTGCTTCGCAGCATTGAGGATGCGGGCCTCACGCCAAGCGATGAAAGTCGCGAGGTTTATCATGAATGGTACGGACCTGAGTCCGACAAGAATCGCATTGAAATCCAGATTGGTGTGATTGAATGAGTTTTCAGCAAAACATCTGGACGGTTTGCTGCTTTGTTGAGGTCGCCTGTCTATGAGGCTGGTTTTACCGATGATCATTTTCTCCCTGGCCTTATTGGGCAGCCTCAACCCCACCCTACGCCGACAAACCCAACAGCTCGGCGACTTACCTCGAAGGTTGGTCGGATGTCTTGTACCTGGATGACTCCTCGGTCATCACGAGCCGCTGCGCCCAAGGCCCGCTGCAGAACCAGACGCACACTGCGCGGCGGCAAGGCTTGCAGACGGGACAGGACATCATCATCCAGCCTCTCGGCAAAGGCGTTGCCCCAGCTCGCCTCGTCGCGCAGACGGTTGTAGATCGACTGCGCAATGCTTCTGACCTGCTCTGGCTTGGGCGGCTGAATGTGCAACACCGTCAGCCGTGAGCGCAGCGGCCCCGGAATGGTATCCGACTCATTCGCGGTCGCGATCCAATTCACATGACTGGCATCGATGGAGAAGTCACGAATCGACAGGTCAATGAAATTCCGCGCACTGCGTGGCTCCAGAAGCGTATAGAGCGCGGCCAGCGGATCGTACTGCGGTCGGCCGTTGCTGGCCTTGTCCAGTTCATCGAGCACCACCACCGGGTTGGCCAGTGGTTGGTAGGCCAGCAGCTCAAAGAGCTGGCCTGGCTCGGAATTGCTCCAGAATGATTCGGAACCTGCGAGCGGCGAACTCGATTGTGTACTCGCCATATCGAATACGCGAAAGGGCAAATACAACTGATCGGCCAACCAGCGTGCTGCTTCGGTTTTGCCAATACCCGCCGGGCCGACCAGCAACACGGCAGGCCAGGACACGCGGCCATCGCCCAAGCTGGACAGGGCAAAGTGGTCGCGTAGCAGCTCAGCCAGTTCATGGAAGTTTGGAAAGGCCTGCGCGAACTCATCCAGAAGGGCTTTCCATTCCGGGGGCAGCAGGCCCAGTTGGCGGATACCATGGCCCGCTCGCTTGATCCGCTCCGCCATCGCCTGCGCGCGCTTGAACTTGTCATCGCCTTTCGGTCGGTGGCGATCCACGAACGCCTCCAGCCCGGCTTCATCGAGAAAGACGATGCTCGGCAAGAGCATTGATTTAGCGGTTTCTGTCGGCTGCTCCTGAACCTGCTCCGGTTTGGCTTCACACGGGACGGGCTCATCCTCAACCGCCATGGCAGCGCGTACATCTTCAGTCGTCACCTTACCCAGATCGTGCACCACCTGTTGCACCCCCTGTTCGACGATGAGCTGGCGGCTGCGGCGCACTTCTTCGGCAAACAATCCTTGGATGCCGTCGTGTTGCGGACAGCGTTGTGGACGGATGCCGTCCCCGACAACCTGTACACCGCACACGGGGCATTGTTGCAGCGAAAGGTGCTTGGTCTGGGCAATCAGATCGAACACTGCTGCTGCACGTTCGCTGTGGCGTCGCGGCGGCTGGTAATGAATGGCCAGGCGATCCCGGTTGCAGCTCACCGACAGTGAGCCCTTGCGAGTGAGCACTGCGGGTGGCAGCAGGCATTCCACCTGGGCAAACAGATGTGCCACCACGGTCAGATGCCCTGGCGCAGGTTCGACGATCTGCCGGACAAGCCAGGGATGCTGCGCCTTGAGTGCAGCAATGGCTGCTTCGTATTCCCGCAAGCGCAACGGACGGGCTTGCTTTGGCTTGCGCATGATGGCCTCCCAAATAGCCTAACTATAAATTACTATAACATCGGTTTGCGCGAATCGCCAAACTCCGCACTCTCGTCTTGTCGGCCAATAAGTCTTATAGTGATTTACAGTGAATTCTCAGAGCCCGACATGCCAACCCTTGCCAACGAACAATTGCCAGGCTTTGCCGCCGCCTTGATACGACTGCGCGGGGAGACGCTGGGGCGGATCGCCGAAGCCACCGGCATCCGCACTGCCAACCTCTCTGTCTGGCTGCGTGGCAAGGAACAGGTTATCTCCGCCAAACGTGTGGTCGGCCTGTTACATCATCTCGGTATGGAAGGCGGCCGTCTGCGTGCCGACGTGTTGCACCAGTGGCAGGATCGCGGGGCGCTGGATGACAGCAGGATCGTGCTAAGCCTGTTGCAGGCCAACAACCAGCCGGTGTGGTTGTTCCAGGATGAGCAGCCGGGGCTGATCAAGACGCGCTTTCTGTTGGCAGGCGATGTGCTGATCCGCATGGAGATCGAGCCGGGCGTCGATCAGGCACTTGATCTGGCGACAGTCGTCAGGGTGGATCGTGTCATCACCACCCCTGCAGCATTGGCCGGGGTGCCAATCGACTCGTTGGCATCAGCACACAACGTCCTCTTGGCGCTGGCGGAGCAGGCCGCAGCGGACGTGGGTGACGAAGAACTGCTGGAAGGGCTGATGTTCCGTCTGACCGAAACATTGGGCAGTAATGTCTCTTCAGCGCAGGGCTGGCAACAACTGGAGCAGGCGCTGAGGCGGTCCCTAGAGGCTGGCCTGGCCCCAGGTGACATTGCGAGCTTACTCAAAGGGCACCTACAGAACAGATAGCCAGACCGCTTCCTGTTCGAGCGCCAGTCCGGATTGGCGCATTTGTTCGGTTAACGGACCCAGATAATCAGGCAACTGCAGAACAGCACTGGTGAACTCCCGAAGCGTATCCTGCCACAGCCGCTGGCTACCATAGCGTGCCAGTTTGCTTTGCCAGTCGGGCATCAGCCAGCATTCGCAAGTGTCGCCAAGCTGTGCAAAGAGTCGCGCGAAATTGGCCAGCCCCACACCGTCATAGTCCGGGAACAGCACGACACGGCTTGCACGCGGGCGCTGCCCCAGCCAAGCGAGAAGCCGGCCATCAAGCTGTCCGCCGTAGTACAGCAGGGTGGCTTGCGTTCCTACTGGCAGCCAATCCGTGCGGTCAAACAGCGCCTGGTTCTCCACCAGCCAGAGCGGCTGCCCGCTTTGCCAGGTGTCGCCAGTTTCAATGCTCAGGCTGGCAGCCCCGAAGTGGTGCGTGAGCTGGCTGAGTGGCAGTTCGCTCCCGTGTTCGCCTTGCCGCCAGAGAACCTTTTCGCCAACGGCCTTGAGCAAGGGGTAGTAGCACTCATGCTGATGATTGCGCGCTTTGCTGTCGCGCGCGTGGGCGATGTGTTGCGCCCGCAGCGGCAGGTCGTCCGTGGCCAGCATCCCGACTTGGGGGGAGAGTGCGCTCAGATGGATATCGAATAGTCGCGGATCGCTGACACGGTAAACATCACCGCGCCCCTGACGCTGGCAGATTACCGCTCCTGTCTGCCGGGCAAAGCGATCCAGAGCGCTGCGCTGAGCGACGGTGAAATAGCTGGCCGGCAGGGCTTGTTGGCCATGCAGCTTGAGCAAGGCTGCGCGCAGGGTTCGATCCATACTCAGGCATCCAGCGGTTCGATGACCTGCCAGCTATGGCGGCTGATCTGGTTGCTGCCGTTGCGCGTGTGAATCGGCACGCAGTAGCGCACGGTCGTCAGCGGCGCGGGCGAGGCAAAAATCAACGAGAAGCCGAACTCTGCCGCCGTGTCGATCAGGCTGCGCTGATTGCGGGCGTCCAGGGCCAGTGCCTCGTCCAGATAGCAGATGCCCTGGATGGGGCTACGCTGATCCTGCATCAAATGCAGCATCGCCAGCCCCGTCACCAGTTTGGCCATCAGCACGGTGCCATTGGAGGCGGCACTGTCGAGGTCATCGAAGGCTTCCGGCTCGCGATCTGCCTTGCCGACCCAGAAGCGCAGGCGAAACAGGTCGGCCACACGCAGGCCATGGCGGGCGTTGCCCTCTTCGATCAGCAGAGTCTTGGCGCGATTGAGTTGATCATCATCGAGCATGCTCTGCTGGTTGAACAGTTCGAAGGTTTCGCCACTGTCCACAGTGGCGGCGGTATTTATCAGCAACTCGATGGCCTCGACCAGAATGGTTTCGTCTTCGGGTTCGATCTTGAACACTGCCAGATCGGAAAGTTGCCGGCCGCTGATCTTGCGGTTGAACTCGCGCATCCTACGCTTGAAAGCAAACAGACCGTCGCGCAGTTCGCGCAGGCAGGCGGCCACATTCACCACCGCCGAGCGTACCTTCTTTTCCAGGGCTTCGGCTTCCTGCGGCAGGTGATGGGCGAATTCAACGAGACGAACAATCTCGCTTTCCGGTTCGCCGACAAACTGATACTTGGTCAATCCGCCGCTATGGATTTCACCCAGCAGATGGCGGATCTGCCCATCCAGCTCCAGCAACTGGCGGCAGTCGACCTGATAGGTCTGCAGTCGCTCAGCCAGTTGCTCCAGCGCGAACTCGGGCTGAGCCAACCAAGGGCTGTGCGGCAGGTCGGCCAGCCAGGTGAAGGGGCCTTCGTGGTCGATGCGCTGATGACGGCGTTGCTCTATCTGCCGGTGTTGCTGCTGCAAGGCCGCCAAATCCTGTTGCCGCTGCTGCCGCTGCTGATCCAATGCGCGGTGCCGCTCTGCCGACTGCGCCAGACTGGCGCCGAGTTCGGCGAGCTTTTTCGCCAGTGTCTGCAGCCGCTCCTCGCGCTCGGCCTCGCTTTGCCGCAAGTCCTGCATGTGCGCGTAGTCCCGTAACTCGGCATCCAGTTCGGCTAGTTGCTGCTCCAGCGCTTGGCGTTGCTGTTTGACGTTTTCCAGAGCCAGGGCGGTGGCCAGTTGTTCTTGCAGCTGAGCCTGCTGTTGCTGCAACTCCTGCTGCAATTCGCTCAGTTCCGCCAGGGTACGTTGCTGATACTGTGCCGGCAGGGCTTCCAGCCGCAGTTGCAGGCCTAGCAAATTGAATTGCCCGGCATTCGTATCGGCCAAAGCCACAAGCAGTGCCTTGTCGTCGAGTTGAAAGTCCTCTGTGCCCAGGGTCAGTACCGGCTTGGCCAGCACCTTGTTCAGCGCGTTGAGTTGTTCCGTAGATACGACACTGGCCAGTTGCTGATAGAGGTTCTGCCCCTGGGTGCGCAACTCCTGCGCCAGCTGCGCGGATTCCCGTTCGATCCGGGCCAGCTCGCGCTCGATGGCCGCTGGCGTGCGGCTCTGTGCCTGGCCGATCCGTACCACCAACGCATCCCGTTGCGCCAGCAACTCGTGGCGGCGCGCCTCCAGCAGGGCGCGGTCGGGGATCAAGGCAAAACGCTGCTGCAACGCGCGCAACTGTTCGCTTTGTTGGCGGAGCTGCTTTTGTTCCAGTTCGCACTCTTTTTTCTCGCCAGCCGACTGCATATCCTCTTCGCGCAGGCGCTGCAGCTCGACATCGCACTGCGCCAACTCATGCTGCAAGGTTTGCTGGCGGGTCTCGTAATGCTGTTGCCACTGACCCAGTGCCGCGTCGATCAAGGGGCGCCAGCACAGCAATTTGCCGCGCAACACCAAGCGGGCCTCCTGCTTCTGTTCCAGTTCGCTCAGAGTGGCTTGCAGCCGCACGGCGGCCAGGTACTGACTGCGTTCGGCGTTGAGGTCGGCAAACGCCTTGTCCCATTCCGCCTTGAAGTCGATGCTGGCATCCGGCAGATCGCGGCGGAAAATCTGCAGCAGATAGTCCTTTACCTCGCTGGAGCGCAGTTTGTCCAAGCGCAGCGTGCGGGTCAGCACCCGCTGAAAAACGCTGGCATCGCTGGCATGCTCCAGCCGGAAAACGCAGAAGTCCTGCTGACTGGCGAGCTTGCGGCTACGCCCGCCATAGATCATGTCGGCGAATTCGCTGCTGCTGTAGCTGAACACCCGGCGCCCAAAGCTCGCCAGATGGCTGGCCAGTTGCGGTTGTGCCACCAAGGTGCCATCCGGCAGGCAGAACTCCTCGACCTTCAGCGGCCCGGCATAGGCGAAATACTCGTACTCGAAGCTTACCCCTTTGCCCACGCAGCCCAGCACTACGGTGCCGGACTCCGGCAGCGACACCTCCAGCAGCACATAGGCGCTGTTGTTGGGGAAATAGAAGCGCCGGCTCTTATCCACATCGTGCGCACCAAAATCCATACGGCGGCGGTCGATGATCAGCAGAAACTGCAGGGCATTGATCAGGCTGGTCTTGCCGGTATTGTTGGGCGCTACCAGAGAGACCGCACCATCGAGCGGCAGCTCGGCGCGCGAGTAGCCTGCACTCCCCAGCAGGACCAGACGTTGGAAGCCGTACTGCATCAGGTGTTCTCCTCGTCGTCTGGTGCATCCGCAGTCCAGTCTTCCGCTGCAGGCGTGCTCTCTTCGTCGCCATCGGTCTTGGCCGTCAACGCCAGGCTTTCGAAATGATCGAGGTAACGGCATACAGCGGGCAGCAGTCGCCAGCCCGCCGGCTCTGGCACGGCAAAGCCGAGGTTGCAGGCGCGGCCCATCAGCTCCACCAGGGCGTCGAGGTTGAGGCCCTCGGCATCCAGCAGATCTTGCTGTTGCTTGTAAACCTCGGCCAGCCAGGCGCTGTCGATCAGCCAATCGGTAAAGCGCTGCAGGGCCTTGCCGGCGTTGGCCTGGGCATCGAAGATCACCATGAACAGCAAGGCCAGCTGGCGGCTGATCTTGCCGATGTTGCTGTTGGCGTCACTGTTGTGAAACCAGGCAAAGCCCCTGGCATCCAGGCGCAGTTCGAACCCCAGCGCGGCAAACAAGCCGACATAGCTGGCCTCGTGCTGTTCCAGCTCCGCCCACAGCGCGGGCTCGGCCATTCGATTCAGGTGTTTGCCGGAGAGAAACAGGCGGAACAGCTCGGCCAATGCCGGCATTTGCGACAGGGCGGCTGCCAGAGCGTGTGGGATCGTCATTGCGGGATACTCACGCGGTGAGGGTGATGCAGGACGCGAATCGTCTGCAGCGTGGTTTTTTCAGACTGGCTGGCTGCCTCGAACTGCCAGCCGAGCTCATGTTGCAGGTCATGGAACAGGCGCAGCAGGATGGCATCCTGCAGGTGGGCGTAATGGCGGTGCAGCCAATCGAGCAGATTTTCCACCGGCAGGCTGCGGGCCAGATGCGCACGAATAGCGGCTTCGTCCACCTGCTCCAGCAAGGGAGCGTCATCGCCAGGCTCATCCTTCGGAAAGGCCACCGCCTGCGGCTGGTATTGGCGCGCGGCAGCCATGACCGCCCGAACCTCATCGCCCAATTGCAATTTGAAACCGCGCTCATTGCGCCAGACGGGGAGTGCGGTCTCATCCGCCGGGCGCGACAGTGCGCGACGCAGGCCGCGTTTGCGCACCTGCCCCAACAGCAAGCTGATGGCACTGGTCAGTGCGTTGTGCTGACGCAGCTCTTCGCGCAAGGGCAGCAGTGTATCGGCGCACTGTTGCGCAACCAGCCGGCCAAAGCGCCGCAGCTCCTTGGCCTGGTGCGCCACCTGACGTAACTGCAGGCGATGCGAGTAGAGCGCACCCTGTACCGACAATTGCTCTAGGCCCCAGTCAAGCGCACGCTCCGCTTCTTCCAGATAGCGATAAAAGGTACCCTGCGAGCCGCTGTCCATCATCTGGTTCATCGGCTCCACATAATGATCGTAGGCTTCCAGCACCTCGCGGTAGCGCTGGCTGATCGGCATGCTGCTGTCGGCGCTTTTGGCGTTTTCCGCCAGCTCAAAGAGCGCGTGCCGGTCCTGATCGAGCTGCAGGCTGATCTGGCGGAAGAGTTCTGCCAGCTTGTTGGCGGCCCCGCGCACGCGATCCATGTCGGCCCCGAGCATCCCTTCATTGAGTGCTTCGGTGGCTTCACGGATCGCAGCAACACGAGCCTGCAGTACTGCAGCCAGGCCCAGCTCATGTTCACGGGTGAGGCCGCGCACGAACTCCAGCACATAGGCATTGAGCTGCAGATCGTTGCTGCGCGGCAAGGTTTGCAGGATGTCCGCGTTGACCAAGGCACGCAGCACCGCGCCCTGCGTTTCGGCATCCCGTTGCCCGGACACCTTGGCAATGCCGTTCAACACCTGATTGCTGGTCAGCACGGCAAACTCGCGCGACAGCCGCACCAGGAGCTCCACGGTGTCCCAATGGGTGTAAAGCGCGTAGACCAGCGAGCGAGGGTTGGCCATGTCAGTTCAGTCTCCCTCCACCGAGCAGGCATGCCCTGTGCCGCATGCTCTCACCCGCCAGCCGCACAGGGCGGCAACCCGGCGCATGGCCGCAGCGGGGTTTCATAAGGTGCAGGCTGGACGCATCGACCATTCGTTGTCCCCACGCCGCCGCGCCCGATTTCTGGCGAAATCGAGCCCAGCGGCCACATTCTTTGTGCTCTCGCGAGCCAGCACAAAGAATGTGCTCATCGTGCTGGGGACAAGCGACTCTCGGGCTGCGTCCCGGCCGGAATGTGTCAGGCATGGTGGCAACACTGTGTGCACAAAGTGGCGTCAATGTGGTGAACAGCGTGGCAACATTGTGTTGAACATGGCGGCAGCATTGTGGCGACATGTGGGTCACAGTGTGGCAACAAGGTGGCGCTGACAGCTCAAGCGGTCGCATGGATGAAAGCATTCAGTGCCGCCGCGATGCGTTTACGGCGCTCTTGCAAGAACGCCTTGTAGTGATCCAGTGCCAGCAGTTCCTCCTCCACCGGGATGCACTGTGCTGCGAATGGTGCTGCACCGTGCTGTGCCACCAGCGGCAACAGGTAGGTCACAGGCGCTTTGTCGCTGATCGCACGATTGGTTTTGCCGCCGATGAAAGCCAGGTTGGCGATGTCGTCGGCCTCGCGAGGGGTGTAGCTGCCGCGCAGCAATGCCTTGGGGAAAATGTGATGAAACTGCAAGCGGTGCTGACTGCCCGAGTGGTCCAGAGCAATGGCAAGGTGGCTGCGCCAATCCTTGGCACCTGCCGCACGAAATGCCAGGAACATGGTCTTGAACAGCGCACTGCGCTGGTTGCGCCCCTCCAGCTCTTCCGGCGTGATGTCAAGGCGGCCGAACTGCAGACGCAGCCGGTCGATCAGTTCATTGACGCCGCCGCCATTGCGGATGATCGCTAAATCCTGATCCAGAATGGTCTCACTGGAACCCCGCGAGAAACGGCCTTTGGCATTGGCGGCCAAGGCCCAGTAGCGCAACTGCTGCGCTTCTTCCGTGCTGAGGGCATAGTCACGGCGATGCCCAATGTAGGCAAGTACCACCAGTAAGAAGGGCGATGACAGCAAGGCAGGGCTGTCGATACCCAGATTGCTGCGTGCGAAATTGAGGGCAAATTCCATCCCCTCGCAGGCTTCTTTCCAGGCTTGCTGCAGTACGTCCAGGGTCAGGCTGCCGACGGTCAGAAAACGGGATTGCCCGGTAGCAAAGGCCATCAAATTCTTCAGGTGCAAACCCAGATCAAGCTCGAAACCGTTCTGGGCGCAAGCACTCTGGAAGTCCAGGAAGGTCTGCAGCGAGTGCCGCCATTTGGCCGTGATCTGCGCCAGAGCCAGATCGGAGCTGCGCAGCTTGGCGCCCAGCGAGTTGACCCGCACGAAGATTTCCGTGACCTCGTCGTAGGACAGTGTTCGCTCCAGCACGTCCATGCGATACACGTACTTGCGAATGCCGCGTAGCCGGGCCAGGCGCTGACTGTATTTCTCGTAACGCGGATCATCAAAGCCACTGATGCCCGCACGTTTGAGGAAAGGCGCATCGCTGTCGGTCTTGAAGACTTCGGATACCGTCACCCACTGCGGCAACTGCTCCAGCTTCCGTGTCGCCACCACGAAGGTCATTTTGTTGAAGCGCGTCAGCAGTTCGTCCTCGCTGGCGTCGGCCTCGTCGCCTCCCAGCTCGCCTTCCTCATCGACCTCAGCGTCATCGCCGTTCTCATCCACTTCGGTCACGACGGCCAGTTGGTCGGGATGCTCCAGATTGAACAGCAAATCGATGGGCCGACGGCGACCGCGCACCGACACCGGCTCGCCACGAATGACGGCAGATAACGAGGTCAGACGCTGTTGTCCATCGAGCAACAGGCGGGTGCTCTGATAAGGGTTATTGCTTTGGCTGACGGCGAAGCTCTGCAGGGGCACGGCCTCATCGGTTTCCCACAGCAGGATCGCCCCCGAGGGATAGCCCCGATACAGAGAGTCGAGCAAGTCGCGCACGCGCGTGGAGCGCCAGACATACTGCCGCTGCATTTCCGGCAAGCGCAGCTCACCACGCTCGATCATCGAGACCAGTTCTTCAACGCTGGCTTCAGCCTTGGCCATGGTGCTTCCTTATTCTCTCAATCTCACTCAACTGCTGCGGGCGGCTCGGCAGCGGGGATGATCAACAACAGCTCGGAGTCATCCACTAGCCTGTAAACCGGCCGCTTGCCGGACAGTCGTTCGCTCTGATCCAGAATGATCTGAACCCCTTCACCACGCTTGTCCATCATGGCGATGCGGCCCGTGATCGCTTTGTCCGCCTCGGGCACGGAACATTTGGCCAGCAGGCTGGTGACGGCTTCGTTTCGCGCGGCCTGGCGGTAGGGAAGGCTCTCCACCGTCATGGTGTTGGGGATGGCGCCTGGCGAATACAGCTCCAGCCGGTTCGCAAACATCCGCAGGCGGATTTTGGCGCCATGGATCGAGTAATCCCGGTGCGCAACGGCATTGACCAGGGCCTCGAAGACGGCGGTCATGTCATACTGCGGCAGGTCGTGCCGGCCCTCATTCTTGGTGGCATAGACCTGCATGTTCTTGCGTACGAAGTGGCAAGCCGCCAGCACCTGGGCATCTAGCGGTCCGGTGATGTCCTGGGCGTCGAGCTGATAGGCCGTGTCGCCTTGCGGCAGCACCTCGGTGCCACGGTATGCCACGGCCTGAATGAAGGCATTTGGCAGCCAGCGGCGAGGGTCAGCGCTTGCCATCAGCACGCCGGCAATGGTTGGCCGAAGTGCGCCGTCGGCATCGGTGCGCGCCATGGCCAGTTTATCCAGCAGCACCTCGCGCGAATCCTGCACGCGCGGACTGGCAAAACGTTGCAACAGATCATCTACAAGGTCGTCGAGTGTGGCGCCAGGCACCGGCTGCTCGTCGAAGCGGATGATGCGCGCCTGGCTGCGTTGCTGGAACAAACGCGCCAGATAGTCCGGAGCCATTTCACGCTTGGCGCTGCCCACGCGGTGCAAATAGCCGCCGGGGCTTTTATGCACGAACAGGCTGCTTGCGATATCGACTTTCAATACTGGCAAGGGCTCGCCTGACGTGCTGGGCAGGCTCAGACGCTCGATCACCGGCGCGAGCGGCGGGGTGATGCTGTCCAGGCAAATCTGCCGGACGAAATCCTCCACCAGGTCCAGGCGCTCCAGCGGGATACCGAGCACTTCACGGGTGTCGTCCACGCCGAGCACGCACACACCACCCCGGCTGTTGGCGAAAGCGGCCAGCTCATCGGCCAGCGAATCTTTATGGGGGGCTGACACCTTTTGACCGGCAAAGCGGACTTCCTTCAACTCCAGATAGGAGTCCTCTCCCAGGCGAATCTTGTCGATCAAGTCCGCGATGTTGTCGAACATGTCAAACCTCTCTTCCCAGGCGCTGGTAACGCCGCTCAAAGGCTTCTTCGCCGCCTTCCATCACCTGGCAGACTTCGCGGCGCATGGCCTGATCCTGCAAAGAGCCGGTTTGCTTCACGTGGCACTGGTGGTTGAAGTCCAGTACGTGGATCAACTCCGCATCGCCATTGACCACGATGTTGGGGTTGTGGGTCACGATGATGAGCTGACGGCGCAGTTTGTTGCTGCGGATCTGCTGCACAACCAGTCCGTAGATCAGGTGGTTATCCAGGTCATCTTCTGGCTGGTCGAGCACCAGTGGCTCGTTGCCATGCGCCAGCAGGAAGGCCAGCATGGCCGCCGCACGCTGCCCGGCGGAGGCCTGGCCGATGGACTGAAAGTCCCGCCCGTCACCTTTACGGCTGTACTCCACCTGCAAACCGTCTTCAGGGAACCAGCACAGGATGTGATCGATGAATTCCGGGCGCTTGTCGGCTTCCGCTTTCAGGAATTTATTGAACCAGCCGCCAAACTCCGCCTGCCCGCGACCGGCTTGCGACAGGCGTTTCTTCTGCGTCAATAGCGCCTGCTCGAAGGCCGCCGTATCCCATACGCCCGGCTGCTCGACCAGATCAACCGTGCCCAGCAGATCGGCCACAAGCCCTTTGGGGGATGCCCCCTCTTGCTCCTGATACAGGTCGTCCACGTACTTGCCTTCTGCGGCCCCAAGCACCTCCCGCAAGGAGCGCTCGATGCCCTGTGCGTCCCGGCTGTACGGGATCAGCTCGATGCGCACAAAGGGATTGCCTTGCAGCGTTGCCTGCAGAAATGCGCTCCGTTGGGCGCTGATGGCGCGGCGGGCGGATTGCACCTGTTCCAGCAACGACTTGGCCTTCTCGCGCAACTCGGTGTGCTGCTTCTGCAAGGCTTCCAGCTTCTTCAGCTCGATTTCCAGGCGCTGCTTTTCTTGCACCAGACGACCGTACTCGCTGGGGTCGCTGACGCCTTGTTGCTGCAAGTCGGCCTTGAGCTGCTCGTAAGCCATCTTGGCCGCGTCGATCCGCGCAAACCAGGGCGAAGCCTCCAGCTCACCTCTCAGGACTTGCCCACGCTCCTGCAGCACGTTTGCCGCGCGCTCGACATCCTGCTGCGCCTTGGCGATGGCGGCGTGCAGCGCCTGGACAATGCCCAGTGCCGGGCCGTCTTCGGCGGTATCGAATAAGCCTTCCGGCAAGTCTTCCGCCAACAGATCGTCGGCAAGCGCTTTCAAACGGGTTGCCAGTTCGGCGGAGGCGTCGAACTGGCGCTCCAGCTCTCGGCTTTGCCGGTTGGTGCGCTGATAGTTTTTCAGCAGGGCGGCATGATCGGCGCCCTCGAAGCGGGCCAGCTTGCGCTGAATATCTTGCAGGGTCAGCGTCAACGCTTCACGCCCTTGCAGCTTGCCGTCCAGCTCGCGCATTTGCGCCCGTACGGCCAGGAAGGCACGCTTGGCTTCCTCGAAAGCGGCTTGCTGCGATTGCGTGCCCGCCGCATCGTCAATCACCTTGAGCAGCGCCTGCTGGCTGTCACCGGCCAGCGCGGCGATCTGCCCCTGGCTGAACAGGCGCACCGGAAAGCGTTGCTCGGTGACGGCCTGACTGGCCGAAGGCTTGAAACTGCCCGTAGCGGCGTCCCATTCCTCCACTGCATGGCCTTGGCCATCCTGCCGCCAGATCAGGCGATAGGGCATGCCATCGCGCTGCACTTGCACGCAGAGGCTGGTTTCCGCCCGCAGTCCGCCTTCGTCATTGCGGCCCCTGGCAACCTGATTGAAACGCTTGAAGGTCTGCCCGGCTTCCGAGCTGAGCGACAGCTCCTTCTCACGGCGATAGGCCAGGCGCAGGGCATGCACAACGGTCGATTTGCCGGTCCCACGACCGCCGATCAGAGCATTGAAGTACGGATTGAGCGGCAAGCTGGCAGACGTTCTACCGCGCCCCATGTAACGTGCGTCGCGGATTTCTATCGATTCGATGAAATGCTCGGGCGTATTGAACGGCGCAAAGCCGTTGCTCTCATCGCTGCGCTTGACCGACACCTCCTGCCCATCGAGCAAGGCAAGGCGCAAGCCTTCCAAGCTGGGTTTGGCCATCTTGATCCAGGTGTAGCGCGAACCTGGAACTGCCGTACCTTGGAAGCTGTGACAATCGCTGCCCGCCACGCTGGCAAAGCGCAGTTTCAGTTCATCCAGAACCATCGGCACGGGACTGGAGAATGCGGTCCACTCCAGCGCCAGGATGCCGGGCTCCTGCAAGACCGCCTTAACCGTATTGGCATCCATCATGCATTTACGCGTACCAGGCTCAACCTGTAGCAGCCCCTTGTCGCCTTCGACGTGTGCCGGAATGGCCAGGCCGCCCGCCGCCAGAATGCGCTCCACCACTTGGGCGGCGCCGATGCGGGTGACGCCATCGCTGTCGCCGCGCGTGCCTTGGTAGTCCACCCTTGCCAGCAGATCGCTGATGGTCTGACTGGTGGCGGACGGGTCGAAGATTGCGAGCAGATGAAAGCCGCCTTGCACCGAGATTTCTACCCCTGGGAACAGGTGTAGCTCACGGAACCCGTCAGGTGGCGTGCCGGCGTCGGCCTCGCGCTTCATCTGCGCATAGGCCGCCTTGAGCGAGTCGATCCACTCGCCGGTGTTGTGATCGGTAACGGCTACGCAGTCGATCCCGGCGGCCATGTACTTGAGCAGCCATTTTTGCGGTGTCAGCTCAACGGGCGTGCCGATGGCAGCCTGCCAGGCGCTCGTGTCCTTGGAGGCCGGCGTGTGGGTATGGAAATCGAACTTCCACCAGCGTGCGCCGGGGTAAGGCCAGGGTTGGCTCATGTTCTTCTCCTGATTGCGGCCATCATTCCTCCGCCTTGGTTTGAAGCACCTGCATCAGCGCCTGAATCTCGCCCCGGAACGGGCTGGCGTCGAATTCGCTCAGGTCACAGGCAAGGCAGGCCTCGATGTCCTTGCGCGACAGGTAGTGCTTGTGCAGGAAGTTCATCTCCACATGAACGTCACTGTCAGCGATCTCGCGCTCGTCCGGGTTGGCGCTGTCGTGCAGGAACTGCAACAGACAAGCATGCAGCACACTCGGCATATGGTTCTGGATGCCCCGTATCTGCTGCATGACTTCTTCGATGCGCTGGTTTGCCGTTGCCTGATCGCTGAAGAAGATGTTGCCGTTGGGATGTGCAATCTCATTTCGCTGATCCACTAGTTTCTGAAACTTGCCGATATGCTGGTTCTCGCAACCGGCCAAGCGCAGGAATTTGAAGATGCTGCGCTCATTGACTTCGCTGAAGGTAAAGGGCGAGCTGGCGGTCAGCAGCTCCTTTTCCTTTTGCTGGAACAGCACCGCATGGGTGAAGGCTTCCGGCTTGGCCTGCTTGATCTGCCACACCGAGAAATACACGTAGCTCATGTAGAGCATATGGAAAGCAAGGATGGCGAACTGATACTTGCCCGCCACATAGTTGCTCTCGAAGGCTTCCCAGACAAAGCGGATGTATTCACCTTCGCCTGCCGATGGATAGGCCAGCGGCAGGTAATCGTGGATTTCTAGCGCGGCATCCATGTTCAGCCCACCCAGATTTTATTAATGGACAATTTAATGTCTTGTTCTCGCTCAGAGATTTCCTGTTTTAACTCTTCAATGCGTCGTTGATGCCCTTCAATATCCAAAACGATCTGACGTTGAGCATCGATGGGCGGTATTGGAATTTCGATACTTGAAAGTGCACTCTTAGAAAACTCCTTGAAGGTGCCACCAGTTGCCAGTGCCTCCAGCCTCGGCGTTAGAAATTTCATCATGTATGCCACGAATTCAGGCAGAACACGGCTGTGATCCTGAATCACGATGTTCTTGAAGCCTTGATTGGTGGCTGTTGGAATGCGCGCAATTGCGACTCGACCAATCGTGGCACGGCTGGAAACTAGTACTGTGCCGACCGGCAACAGCTTGGCTGATGAGTTTTTTAATCCTTCTTCGCTGATAGTGCGCTCGGTGCAAGTAAGCTGAGTGATGAAGTCTGATTGCGGAAGATCTACGAGCGTTGCCCACGGCACTCCACCGCTCCAATAAGTCGGTTCATCTGATTTTGGTGTGCCGCCGCTTTCGATTCGAAATAGTGTTTGATCCCCAAGAGACACCATCGGCCAGTGCTTTGATTGGTCCCCCTCCAGCCGATATCGATCACCACTGAAACTCCAGTCGGCGCTTTCTGCGATCTGTGCTCTGCTCACGCAGTGCGCCAGCTCGTTTCCTTCGAAGGCATCAGGAGCAGCGAAGAAGCTTTTCAACTTCTTCTCAGCAAGGGGCAAATCGTCTTGATCGATAGGCCGGCGCTGAGCTCCCAATGCGAAGCCATCATTGCCGACCTTCACAAACAACACCTTGTCGGTCTGCTTGGCCAGTCGTTTGTCCAGAATCAGGATGGAGGTCTTGACGCCGCTGTAGGGCTGGAACACGCCAGCCGGCAACGAGACGACCGCCACCAGCGAGTTCTGTACCAGCAGCTTGCGCAGTGCCTTGTAAGCGGTGCCGCTCTGGAAAATGATGCCTTCCGGCACGATGATGCCGGCCCGGCCGTTGGGGCTCAGGTGCTCGTGGATGTAGTCAACGAACAGTACTTCGGAGCGGGTGGCTTGAATGGAAAAACGCTTGTGCGGTTTTATGCCGCCCTTCGGTGACATAAATGGCGGATTGGCGAGGATCACATCCGCGTGTTCATTCCACTTATCTTCGCTGGTGAGCGTGTCGTATTCGTCCACGTGCGGGTCACTGAAGCCATGCAGGTAGAGGTTCACCAGCGACAGACGCACCATGTCCGGTGAAATGTCATAACCATGGATGTTTGCGGCCAGCTTGTTGCGCTCGTCCGGCGTCAGCTTGTCGCCCGGCTTGTGCGCTTTGTTCTGGTCCAGGATGTATTTCCAGGCCGAGATCAGAAAGCCTGCCGTACCGCAGGCGGGATCGAGGATGCGCTCGTGCTTCTGCGGGTTGATGACCCGGACGATGAAATCAATGATGTGCCTAGGCGTGCGGAACTGGCCCGCATCGCCCTGGCTGCCCAGCACAGATAGAAGGTATTCGAAAGCGTCGCCCAGTCGCTCGGAATGATCGTAGGAAAAGCCGTCGATCTCTTTCAAAAACGCTTTTAGCGTTTCCGGATCGCGGTAAGGCAGGTAGGCGTTCTTGAAGATGTCGCGGAACAACGCCGGCAGGTGCGTGTTCTCGGTCATCTTGCCAATGGCCTCGGAGTAAAGGTTCAGCGTGTCCTGGCCGCCCATGCTGGGCGCCAGCAGTTTGCTCCAGCTGTACTTCTCGAAGCCGTTGACGAAGAAGCTGCGCTTGCCGCCGAACTCTTCGGACTGGGCATCCATGTCGTCCATGAACTTGTAGATCAGCGCGATCGTGATCTGCTCGACCTGGCTCTTGGGGTCAGGCACCTTGCCGACGAGGATGTCGCGGCAGGAGTCGATTCGGCGTTTGGTGTCGGTATCCAGCATGGTGTTGTTCTTCTCGTTCGGCCGCTTGGGCGGCCTTGAATGACTTACATGAATTGGTTGAGCGGTACGTAGTCTTTGACGTACTCGGGAATACCTTCGCGCCACTCGGGCGGCACGGCGCGCAGGTCGCCCACGCCAAAGGCCGGGTTCACGTTCAGCTCGCCGAAGCGCTTGTCGTCGATGATCGCGCGCAGGGCTGCGTCAGTGGCATACGCCTTGAAGAAGTACTTCATCGCCAGCACAGCGATGCCCTGGTCTTCGGCCAGCTTGCTCTGGTTGGCGAGCAGGAACTCCTGGAATTCATCCTCCAGCAGCTCATCCTTGCTCTTGAAGTACGGGATCAGGCCGAAAATCTTCTGCAGGATTTCCTTCAGGCTCAGCCGTCGATCCACCCCGGCGGCACGGCGCAGCTTCTCCAGGTTGAAGTACTCGTTGGGTTTGTCGAACAGCTGGCTGGTCACGTAGTCAATGGCCTGCTCCCACTGCTCGTTTTCAACCTGCTGCTGCAGCATCGGGTCGGCTTTGACCTGATCCTCGAATTTCTCGAAGAACATCCGGTCGATCTTCATGCCTTCGTAGCCGATTTGCTGTTCGGCTACGTGGAAGATGGCATCGGCGCCCGTGTGCTCGTAGAGCCCGCCCGTCGGTGGTGGCGGCGCTTCACCCTGACCTTCTCCCTCGCTGCTGCGCGCCGGCAGCTTGAGCACTTCGTCGTAGTCGAACTTTTCCTCGAAGTATTCGCAGTTGGCGAAGAAATCGAAGAATTTGAAGCGGGCCTTTTCTGGCTCGTTGATCAACGGCTTCAAATTGTCATCGAACAGTTGTTCAAGGAAGTTGTGCTTGCGCGTGCCGCGTCCTTTGATCTGCACGAAATCTGACGGCGAGTACACCGGGCGCATCAATGCCAGGTTCAAGATGTCCGGGCAGTCGTACCCGGTGGTCATCATGCCCACTGTCACGCACACGCGCGCCTTGCTGGTCTTGTACAGGGCATTGAAGTTGGCCGAACCCAGCAGGTTGTTGTTGGTGAAGTTGATGGTGTATTGCTGGGCATCGGATACGCTGGAGGTAACTTGTACCGCAAAGTCGGACTGGTATTTGCCGGGCCACAGCACATCAGCAAGCTCGTTCAGGATTTGCGTGAGCTTGGCGGCATGGTTCTGGCTGACGGCGAATACCAGGCCCTTGCCAAACTCGCCGGTCACTGGATCACGCAGACCGTTCTTGATGAAGGTCTGGCAAAAAAGCTCATTGGTCGCCTTGGAGAAAAACTTCTTCTCGAAGTCCTTGGAGACAAAGCTCTGTTCTTGCTGGCCGTCTTCACCGACGGGCGCCATCACGGCATAGCCCTGCTCGGATAGCAGCTTGGTGGTGATGTCGGTTCGTGCATCAACCACCACAGGGTTGATCAGGAAGCCATCCTTGACGCCATCCAGCAGCGAATAACGGAAGGTCGGTTGTCCGGATTCGCAACCGAAGGTGCGGTAGGTGTCCAACAGCAGGCGGCGCTCCTGCTCGCGCGGGTCGCGGGTGGTAGGCTTGCTCGCGTCAAAGCTCTTGAGATAGTCGCGCGGCGTTGCGGTTAAGCCTAGCTTGTAGCCGACAAAATACTCGAAGACGGCGCGGGCATTGCCGCCAATGGAGCGGTGGGCTTCGTCCGAGATGACCAAGTCAAAGTCGGTGGGCGAGAACAGGCGCTTGTACTTGTTGTTGAACAACAGCGACTGCACCGTGGTGACCACGATCTCGGCTTTGCGCCAATCGTCACGGCGTTCTTTGTAGATGACTGTAGCGTAGTCGTTCTTCAGATAGTCCTTGAACGCCTTCGCTGCTTGATCCTCCAGCTCTAGTCGATCCACCAGGAACAGTACGCGGCGGGCGTTGCCCGTGCGAAGAAACAGCTTGATGACGGCAGCAGAGGTCAGGGTCTTGCCGGTGCCGGTCGCCATTTCGAACAGGAAGCGTGTCGAGCCTTCAGCCACTGCGTCCTGGATGGCATTGAGCGCCTTCTTCTGGTAGTCCCGTAGGAAGCGCAGCTTGTTCTTGGCGATGAAAGCCGGGCGCTCGTCCGCATTGAGCCAACCCGCTTCCCTCTCGTAGCCCGGCAGCTGGGTCTGGACGATGTAGTCGCGTCCGACGGCTTCGGTAATCAGGCGCCTCTGGTCAGGTTCGAACTTCCGGTAGCTCTTGAGTGAGTCCGGAGTCGGGAAAGCGGTGATGATGTGCGGGTTGCCCTGCTGTAAATCCCAGAAGTAGTGCAGATTGCCGTTCGAGAGGATCACGAAGCGGCAGTCGAGTGACTTTGCGTATTTACGCGCCTGCTCCTTGCCGACCAGCGGGTTTTTGTCTTCGGATTTGGCTTCCAGTACCACCAGCGGGAAGCTCTTTTCGTCCAGCAGCAGAAAATCGACGAAGCCGTTCTTGGTGGACTCGAAGTTCTCGCCCAGGTCATTGATCTGGGCCTGACTGAGCTTGACGTTGGGCTCCAGCGCTACGTTGGCCTTGCCCTTGCCGTCATCGAAGAAGCGCCAGCCAGCAGATTCCAGCAGTTTGTTGATCTTGATGCGCGCTTGCGCTTCCTTGGCATTCGCCATCCTCAGACACCTCCCTTTACTGGCTCACCTTGAGGATCTGGTTTCAGGCCATGCGTACGAGCGTACTCCAACACCAGAATTTCGATCATTGAGGCCACCGAGCGACGCTCACGATCAGCCGCCAAGCGCAGAAGTTGCTTGATCTCAGCGGAGGTGCGGATGGATAGGGTTTCGTCCTTCAGGCGTGACATGGCAGCGTCTCGTCAGTGATGTCACGCAAATGTACTGCATTTTGCCCCACCTCGCCATGATTCTCTTCAGGGGTGAGCGTCCAGTTCGGCCACCTTGACCTGGTGACTCCGACCCGACTCACAGGCCAAGCGCGGCGGGACTCAGATGAGCTGCGACCTCAATAAGACGAACTGCTGGAGCCCCTCGGTCGATTCGATGCCCCAGGGCAGCTCCGTGCTAACCGTCGCTAGGGTGCGTTCGGCATCGTCAGTCCATTCAGTTTGCAATTCGCAAGCGATGAAGCCTGGTCGAGGGTAGTCACTGTCGGACCAGAGGCATTCGCGGCTAACGACAGGTGCCTTCTCAATGAAGGTATGGACTTGCCCTTGTGCGTCAGACAGCGAGCACTCGACGAATCCCGGCTGGTGGTCGTCAACAAAGGCAGTTATCTGCACGGAGATGAAGCGCATTTGGTTCCGATCCGTTAGTTCCCGCAAGACTGCCAACGATGCGGCAGCAACTCGTCGAGTCGGCTGTTGAGCAGCGTCGGCAGTCGCTGCAGCACGTCACGCAGGTAGGCCCAGGGATCATGCCCGTTCATGCGCGCCGACTGCACCAGGCTCATCACGATGGCGGCACGCTGCCCCGCAAGCTCGCTGCCCACGAATTGCCACGCACGGCGACCCATCGCCCAGGGCTTGATCTGCCGTTCGAGGTGGTTATTGTCGAGCGCGACAGCACCGTCCTCAAGGTGCCGAGTCAGGGCCGTCCAATGGCCCAGCGTGTAGTCGATGGCCTTGGCCGCAGCGCCGCCGTCAGCGACCAGCCGGCGCTCCAGCGCCAGCCATTGGCGCAGCTCTTCCCACAGCGGCTTGGCGAGCCGCTGCCGTTGTGCGCTTCGCTCCTCATCGCCAAGGCCCTTGAGTTCGCCCTCGACCTCGTAGATGCGCGCGAATCGCCGCACTGCCTCCAAGCCGACCAGGCTCGTGCCGCCATGCGCCAGCTCCTCGAAGTTGCGGCGGGCGTGCGCTGCGCAGCGCTGCACTGGTGCGGCCGGGGTAAAGGCGTGGGTCCACCACGGTCTCGTAGGCGTTGTAGCGATCGGTGAGCAGCGTTCCCGACCATCGTCGCTTGCCCAGCTTCTCGTCGCCGTTCAGGAACGCCACCGGGTACTGCGCTCCGCGTCCTCGACAGAACTCGTAGATCACGCCCGGCACCGCGTCGTGCCAGCTCCTGGCATAGGCCCACACGTAGGCTTTGCGCGTCTTGCCAGCGCCGGGGTCCAGCAAGGCCACGGGCGTCTCGTCGGCGTGCAGGACGCGGCAATCGAGGATGAAGTCCTTGTGCAGCTCGTACAGCGGCTCCAGTGCCGCACCGGCCTGGCCTGACCACGCCGCCAACGTCGAGCGCGGGGTGTGCACCCCTGAGCGGGCATTGATGGTCTCTTGCCGGTAGTACGGCAGGTGATCCACGAAGCGGCTGATCAGCGTGTGGGCGAGCAAGCCGCTGGCGGCCACGCCGCCTTCGACGATCTCCGGCATGCTCGGGGCTTGCTTGAGCAACTGGCAGTGCCGGCACGCCCACTTGCCGTAGACGTGGCGGTGAACAAAGAACTCGGCCGGCACGATGTCCAGTCGCTCGGTGACGTCCTCACCGATGCGGGTCATGGGGCGCCCGCAGTCGTGCTCCTGGCAGTCGGTGCTCTCGGGTTCATGGCGGTGCTCAACACGGCGCAGGTGCTCAGGGAAGGCGTTGCGCCGGGGCTTGCGTGGCGGCGCCTTGGGCTGGGTGCCGGCGGCCGCGGCAACCGCCTCAGCCTCGCGTCGCAGCCGGTCGAGCTGCTCGCGCAGGCTGGCCTCATCCTCGGCCAGCGTCTCCTCGAACAGGCGTCGCTGGTTGGCACTCATGGCCTCGGACTTCGCGCCGTAGGTCCAGCGCTTGAGGCGGGCCAGCTCGAAGTTGATCTTCTCGATCTTGGCCTCGCGCAGCGCGATCTCGCGGTCTTTGCGCTGCAGCAGCGCATCGCGCTCAGCAAGAATCCTGTCGCGCTCGGCCAAGACGCGGCCACTCTCGACCAAGGCCTCGTTGCGCTCAGACAGCTGCTGCGCCTGGTCTTGCACCTGTTGCTGCAGCTGAGCGATCAGTGCGGCCACCTCGGGCGGGAGGCCCTGAGGATCGGTGGGAGGAAGACCACGCATGCTGAGCATGCGTGGCATCGTGCCAGAGCTGGCCGATGGCGCCCATCGGCAGATGCACTGTCAACGGCTTGGCAAGTGCATCAAGCGTTCATGCCCGCGTGATGCGGCTCAGCTCGGGCAGCCGCTGCCAGGGCAGACCCAGAACCAGGGCGTCGAACTGCGCGGGCGTCAGTGCCAGCGAGGGCGTCATGCTGGCCGCATCTGGCCAGACGAAGCGGCCGGTGTTGAGGCGACGAGCGGCGCACCAAACGCCGAAGCCGTCGTGTACCAGCAGCTTGATGCGCGTGCCAGATGCGTTGGCGAACAGGTAGCCATGGTGAGCCTGCGCAGCGCCGAACACCTGCACCACGCGGGCCAGCAGCCGGTCGGCACCAGCTCGCATGTCGATGGGCTCGGCGGCCAGCCACATGGCGTCGATGCGGATCATCGAAGCAGCTCGCGCATCCAGGCCGCACACTCGCCAGCCGCGCCTGCCGGCCAGGTCACGGTGATTGCTGTGGCGCCGCGGTGCAGCTCGATGCGGATGTCGGCAGGCGGGACCGGTACGGCTGGGGGCGGCAGGCTCACCGGGACGAACGATGGCTTGCGTTCGACGGGCGCGACATCGCGAACAGCGACGTTGTGGCCGGTACCGCTCACCGGCTTCATCTCCGCCTCTTGGACCCACCTGCGCAAGAGGTTGGCGTTGATGCCGCGGGCCATCGCTATGGCGGCTATCGAGACGCCGGGCTGCATGCATGCGGCCACGGCATCAGCCTTGAACTCGTCGCTGTGCTTGCGGCGCCGCTGGCGAGCGCCGGCTTGTTGATCGGGAGTAGTGTTCACGTGTCCACCAAGAGTTGAGGTGGACACGAGGCTCCTATGCTCCTAGCCGGTCTTCAAGATGGCCGGACTGGACGCTCACCTTCAGGGCGTGGATTCCGTGCTTGAGGCTACTCGATGACGCGGCCCCTTAGCGGTAGTCGGCTTTACAGGGCGCTCCGCCTCGATGACGATGGGTTGCAGGGCATGCCGACTGCTGGCCTGATTGGCTTGCCCGTAGTGTCGCCGTGTCTTGGCGCTGGCATGTCCCAGCCCCTGGCTGACTGAGTCCGCAGCCGCGTGCCGTTTCAGGTCGGCCGCCCATTGGTGGCGCAGGCAGTAAGCCGTGATAGCGTGCTTGTGCTTCGGCCAGAGGCTACGTGCTAACCGACGGACTTCGACGGTAAAGTTGACCGGGCTGTCAATGCAAACGAGCAATTCCCGCCGCCCCGCTAGACGGATGCGCAGAGCCTCCAGCAATGGATGAGGATCGTGTGCTCCATAGGCGATCATGCGGTGCGGCTGGCCTTGATGCGCCTTGACCTTGGCGCCATCGATCTCGAAATTGATCTCGCCCATGTCGTTGCGCGGATTGTTCACCCAGCGAATGAGCACGCCGCGCCGCAGTTCTTCCGGGCGGCAGCCGGTCAGTGCGACGACCAAAATCGCATCGGCATACTTGCCTTTCGCAGCGCGCTGATACAGTCGCTCGCGCCAGTCGCCGGGGAGGCCGCGCAAGGCTTGCCGCTTGCTGGCACGCTTGCGGCGCTCATCGGTAGGGCCGCTTTGCCGGGCTACCTCGAACTCGCGCAGAAATGTACGCTGTTGTTGCAATTGGGCTTGGATGGCCATTACTTGCAACCTGTCCATAGGTCGAGCAGAGAGCGCGGAACGCAGGCTTTTCAGCTGCTCGACAAGATCGGCGTACAGGCAGTAGCGAAGCGCTGCGACGCGTTTGTAGAAGGTTGTCGGACGCTGGGTGGCCGTCATGACTTCGGCCACCCCACCTTCGGCGTAGCGGGCACGCTGCAACAGCGTTCGGCCGAGCTGGCGATAGTCTTGCCTGGTCTTGCTAGTCAAGCTGGCAAATTCATCGGCCGGAAGCATGGCTTGCATCTCGTGCCGGCACGATTCGATCAGCGCAACCATCTCATCCGCGTCGATCATTGCTTCCGGCCCTGGAACATCGCCTTCAAATCGGCGATGGCCTTTGCGCGTTCAGCCTTTGTCTTTTGACGCTCGGCTTCTGACTGTTGTACAGGAGCGCGCGACTGCGCTGCCTCCATCGCTTCCTGTCGGTTCTTTCGCCAGCGGGCGATATTCGGTGCGAACTCGGCGATGAATTCTCCCGCGACAGCGCTATTCATCACGGCCAGCAACCATGAGCGCACGGAGCGGATGCCCGCGTGCTTGCCACTACCGGCTGCCGACAGGACGCCAGCCAGCTCGTCGGCGACAAGCTGTATCTGTTGTGCTGAGAGCGAGGGGCCGAAGCGGCGGGTTACGTCGGCGATGACGCGCAGGTAGGGCAGAAGAGAAGGGTGCGACAAGTCCAAGGGCGCGGAAGCCTCGCCAATTTTCTGAGAGTTATCCACAGCCCCTGTCTGTAGTAGTGGTTTTATATTTTTAACTACTACTTCTTCCTTGTATTCACCTACACCTATATCACCGCCCTGACCGGCGACGGATGTGCCGTCCACGGTTTCTCCGTCGCCGGCCAAGCCGGCCATGGATGTCTGTGACACTTTTTGTGAAACGGGAGTCAACACGGACTCCCATCGCCAAAGCCCTTCCTCGTCCTGGAATTTCCTCCGTGCCAGGTAGCCGGCATCTTCAAGCTCGCGCAGGATGCGGCGGCAAAGGTCTCGCCCAAGGTGGCCTTTCGCTCGCGACTGATCGTGCAGCACGCGCGGCAGTGCGACAGCGCGCAACTGCCAGTTACGGCCCAGCGAAAGCAAATGGCAAGCCACGCCTCGGGCTTCATAGCTCAACCGGGAGTCGCGTAACAGGCTGCAAGGCAGAGACCACCAGTATTCGGCGGAGTCGTCAACGCGGATGCGGCTCATGACTTCGCCCTCTTGCGAGCCAGACAACCGGCGTGCTCACGCTCCGCAGCCTGAGTCTCAAGCCATGCGTCGATCTCGTGGGCAAAAAAGCCAATCGAACGGCCGCCAGGGCCTAGCCGAACTGGCTTTGGAAAATCTTCAGTCTGGCAAAGTCGCCAGAGGGTTGTCCGGCTGACCGAGATCTTCGTGCAGACATCCTGCGTCTTGATGATTTGCATGCTGTTCCTCTTAACGTGTTGAAACACGAAGGGATCATGCAAAAGATCTGGTTATGAAGTCAGGGAGCACGGTTGTCACCTGCACTCCCTATTCTCGGGCCTGAAATCACCCAGCATGCAAACCGGTGTCGAGCAGTGGCCTCAGCTGTGCCAGTCGAATGTTTCACAAAATGGCCGAGACAATCCAAGCTCATATCCTTGGCAAGATGCCGTAAGGATGCTGCTTGTGGGCAGGGTTGGCTCACGTCCCTCAGAGACGGCTTTCATTATCTGGGACATGTAAAGATTGGGCTCTATCACTGTTTTCTTCAGCAGCACCCGGACTACAACTCCATCGATAGCGACGGTAAATCCTTTGCTGAAACGCCCCAGATAGTGATTGGCGCGATGAGCAGGCGTGGTTTCAGCATCGGCCTTCATGCCGCCTGCAGCATAGATGGCGCCGAGGAGATAGGCGGATGGCTCGTTCTTGCTGTTCACCGAGTGGTACTCGAACTCCTTGCTCCACTTGATCGGAATTCTGAATTGCTGGCAGGTGACGATAAATTGCTTCGCGATCAGCTCCTTGGCCTCATGTTCTCTGCTTGCTCCGGACGCTGATAGTTGCCTGCTCACGGAGTGTAGCGACTCGCAGAACAGCTTATGGGTAGGCAGGTCCTTCCTCAGAAATTCGGGTAATAGCGCTGCCGACTCTTCGTCCAGGCTTCGAAGCGCCCTGCTTAACCGGGACGCCGCATCTCGGAGTCTTTTTAGTTGCTCAAGTGTGCCTTCTTCAATTTCAGGGGGCGGCATCGTACGCCAACGAAAACTTTCTGCCAGCCGCAGAAAAGCATTTACACATTGCTCGCGGCGCTGAACGCCATATCGGTCGCAGGTTGCCTCTGCTCTGGTGCGCAGCTCGGCGACAGCATCGGAGTTGGGAATATCTGGAGCCATGATCTTTGTGGTCATGCCTGTGCTTGCTCTTTCCATTCGTCCAATCTGTCCGCCCATTCCTGCATCATGGCGCGACGCTCATCGAAGTAGGTGGCGTGGTTGTAGGTACGACGCACATTGTTCTGGTCAGCATGGGCAAGCTGCGCTTCGATGGCATCGGGACGGTAGCCCATCTCGTTAAGGCGGGTACTGCCGGTGGTCCGCGTGGCGTGTGGGCTATAGGCGCCGCTCCACCCCAAAACCTTGAGCGCCTGGCGAAGCGATGCGGCGGACATGGGAGCGTTGCGATCATCCCGGCCGGGAAACAGGTGCTTACGGTTGCCGGTAATGGCATGCAGTCCTTTGAGCATGTCCACTGCCTGACGTGGTAGAGGCATGAGGTGCTCCTTGCGCGCTTTCATGCGCTGCGCAGGGATACGCCAAACAGCCTTCTCAAGGTCAAACTCATCCCAAGCCGCCTCGGCCACTTCGCTCGGTCGCGCCAAGGTCCACCACATCAGTTGCATGCAATGACTTACCTGAAAGCTGCAGCGGTGGTTTGCGAAGTCACTCAGCAGTTTGCCGATCTGCTCTTTACTCAGCGCCGGTTTGTGCTGGGTCTTGTTTGCTGGTAGCGCCTTGCGTACCGGCCAAACCGGGTCGCTGTCGGCTCGCAGGGTGGCGACGGCAAACTCGAATACGGCGGACATGGTGCGCCGCGCCTCGGCGGCGACCGTGGGGGCGCCACGCTTTGCTGTTTTTTGCAGGATCTCCAGGACATGGGCTGGCGTTATTTCGCGAATCGGCATGCTGCCGATACTCGGAAACACCACGCGCTCCAGCATATCCAGACGCCGGTTCTTGGTGACATCTTCCCAGTCCTTTGTCTGCAGCCACTCCTTGGCGACGATCTCGAAGGTGTTCTTAGCTTCGCTGGCTTGCCGGATGCGGTCGAGCTGCCTTTGCTGGGCGGGATTGATGCCTTGCTTGACCAGTTTGCGTGCGGCCTCGCTGCGTTCCCTGGCTTCAGAGAGCGTAACGGCAGGGTATTCGCCAAGCGCAAACATGCTGGCCTTGCCATCCAGTGTGAAGCGGTATCGCCAAGCCTTGACTCCGTTGGGCTTGACTTCGAGGTAAAGCCCGCGCTGGTCATTCAAGCGGTAGAGCTTCTCCTTGGGCTTGGCGTTGCGGCAGTGCGTGTCGGTAAGCATGGTGGCTGACTCCTTGTCATGGCGACAGCGTTACTATACTCACTTATCCGCACGTCCTCCAAGATCTGTACTCACTGTCGTACTCAGCCATGCTTTGGCTGCTCGGGAAACGCGAAGCAGCATCATGAAACAATAAAACCGCGCAACTGCGCGGTTTTATTAGGATTTTCATGACTTCCTGATGTTTCATGAAACATCAGGAAAACGGCTTGGCTACTCAGACGTTGAACAGGAAGTGGAAGACGTCGCCGTCCTGCACCACGTATTCCTTGCCTTCAGACCGCATCTTCCCGGCTTCCTTAGCACCGGCTTCACCGTTACAGGCGATGAAGTCATCGCAGGCAATGGTTTCAGCACGAATGAAACCGCGTTCAAAATCAGTGTGGATCACACCGGCAGCTTCCGGGGCCTTGGCTCCTTTGCGCACGGTCCACGCCCGTGCTTCCTTCGGGCCGATGGTGAAAAACGTCTGCAGCCCCAGCAGATCATGACCCGCACGGATGATCCGTGACAGACCGGTTTCCGTCAGGCCGAGATCTGACAGAAACACCTGCTTTTCCTCTTCGTCGCCCAGCTGGGCCACTTCCGACTCGATGGCGGCGGAAATCACCACCATCGCCGCCCCTTCAGCGGCAGCCTTTTCAGCAACCTTGGCCGAGAAGCTGTTGCCGGTGGCTGCAGAGCTTTCCTCGACGTTGCAGACATACAGCACCGGCTTGGAGGTCAGCAACTGCAGGACGCGGTAGACCTTCGCCTCATCGACATTGGCCGGCTTGAACAGGCGGGCCGGCTTGCCGTCGCGCAGCAGTTCCAGCACCGGCTCCATCACCGCCACCTGATCCTTGGCCTCCTTATCGCCGGACTTGGCCTTTTTGGCGATCGGAACGATACGCTTTTCAAGGCTTTCAAGGTCAGCGAGCATCAGCTCGGTCTCGATGGTCTCAGCATCGCGCAGCGGGTCAACACTGCCTTCAACGTGGGTGATGTTCTCATCCTCGAAGCAGCGCAGCACATGCACGATGGCATCGGTTTCACGGATATTGGCGAGGAACTGGTTGCCAAGGCCTTCCCCTTTCGAGGCACCGCGAACCAGACCGGCGATATCGACGAACTCCAGCTGGGTCGGGATGATCTGGCGCGACTTGGCAATTTCAGCCAGCTTATCCAGACGCGAATCGGGCACCACCACCCGGCCGACGTTCGGCTCGATGGTGCAGAAGGGGAAATTGGCCGCCTGCGCCGCTGCCGTCGAGGTCAGCGCATTGAACAGGGTGGACTTGCCGACGTTCGGCAGGCCGACGATGCCGCAGTTAAAGCCCATCAGAGTTTCCCTTCCGGTTTGGCGGCGGCAAAGGCCGCGGCCATGGTGGTATTCGGCGCCGAGGCCGCCGGTTTCTGTGCGCCTGCCGGGGTCGCCATTCCGTCTGCCGGTCTGGCCGGGTCGGCCTTCTTCGGCTTGGGCGGCTGGGTGGCCAGCGTCACTTTATTCTGGAATCCGGCGTGGTCACCCTTCAGCAGCAGGGCAATATTCTTCGACACCGCCTGCAGAAACGGGTCCAGCCAGACCTCATCCGCCTTGCCGAAGTCGCCCAGCACCCACTTGTGGACCAGCGCCTTATCGTGCGGGCGGCCGATCCCCAGCCGCACCCGCCAGTAATTGTTGCCGACATGGGCATCAATATCACGCAGGCCGTTATGCCCGGCGTGTCCGCCGCCCTGCTTGGTCCGCAGCTTGCCCGGTGGCAGCTCCAGCTCATCATGCAGGACGATGATGTTTTCCGGCGCAATCTTGAAGAACCGCGCCACCTCGCCGACAGACTGGCCGGAGCGGTTCATATACGTCATCGGCTTCAGGGCCAGAACCCGCTGACCGGCAATCTCGCCGTCAGCCAGTTCGCCGGAATACTTGGCCCGCCAGCCGGAAAAGGAATGGCGGCGGACGAGATCGTCCACCGCCATGAACCCGATGTTGTGGCGGTTTCCGGCGTACTCCGTTCCCGGATTGCCAAGCCCCACCACAAGCCACATCGAAGTCTCTCCCTTTACCGAAATCCGGTCCTGAAAACAGGACTGGATTATTCGCTCTTGCCGCCAGCCGGGGCAGCAATGGTGGCGATGGTGAAGTCGCGGTCGGCAATGGCCGGACGCACGCCTTCCGGCAGCTTCACGTTGGAGATGTGCACGGAGGCGTTGATGTCCAGACCGGCCAGATCGACGGTGATCTGTTCCGGCAGGTCATCCGGACGGGCAATCACTTCGACCGAGTGACGGACGACGTTCAGGGTGCCACCCTTCTTCAGGCCCGGGCATTCGTTCTGGTTGATGAACTCAACCTGCACTTCGGCATGGACAGCGTGGTCCTTGTTGACGCGCAGGAAGTCAACGTGCAGCGGGGCGTCGGTGACGACGTGGAACTGAACGTCCTGAGCCATCACGCGGTGGGTTTCCCCGCCTTCGACGACCAGATCATACTGGTGGGAATAGAAGCCCGGCTTGTTCAGGGCAGCGATCAGCTGACGCGGATCCATCTGGACCAGCACCGGCTCCTGCTTGTCGCCGTAAATGACGCCCGGGACCAGACCCAGACGACGAACGGCGCGGGCTGCCCCCTTACCTGCCTTCTCGCGCTTTTCGACCTTGAAGGTAACGACTTGCACCATAGGATTAACTCCTGAAAAGCAAACCGGCGCCAGCCTCCAGGGGTGCTGACGCCAGTCCCGCCACAACGGCGGGAACGCGGGCTTTTACACCGATCAGGACGATTTTGCAACCGTCCCGCCGGTTTTCTCAGCCAATCAGGCCCTGAATCAGGATCCAGGCAATCGCTGCAGGCGCCACAACCTTCAGCAGCCAGTTCCACACCGGCAGCAGCAGGAAGCGGGCTGTCCCGTCATTGGTCGCTTCACGCCGCATCACCGGCCAGACCACCCAACCGGCAAACAGGCACATCAGCAGGCCCCCCACCGGCATGATCAGCTTAGAGGTGATAAAGTCCAGCAGATCGAGGAACGGCAGACCGAACAGCTTGAATTCAGCCCAGATCCCCAGCGACAGCGAACTGGGAATCCCAATCAGGAACGCAATCCCCCCCAGCACCAGCACGGCGGTCCGCCGCGATACCTTCAGCTCATCAATCAGATAGGCAACCGGCACTTCCAGCAGCGAAACCGAGGACGTCAACGCCGCAAACAGCAGCAGCAGAAAGAACGCCGCCCCGAACAGCATACCACCCGGCATCTGCTGAAACACACCGGGCAGGGTAATGAAGGTCAGACCGGGACCGGCCCCGGGCGCCACCCCGAAGGCGAACACCGCGGGCATGACAATCAATCCGGCCAGAATCGCCACCCCGGTATCCAGCCCGACCACCATCACGGTGGACCGCGGCAGGTTCTGATCCCGCGTCAGATAAGAGCCATAGGTGATCATCGCCCCCATCCCGATCGACAGGGAGAAAAACGCCTGCGACAGCGCCGCCAGCACCACATCAGCATTGATCTTTGAGAAATCGGGACGCAGATAGAACTCAACTCCGGCCATTGCCCCGTCCAGGGTCACGGCCCGCAGGATCAGCACCACCAGCAGCACCAGCAGGGACGGCATCAGAATCTTGTTCCAACGCTCAATCCCAGCGGCAACACCCTTCAGCACCACGCCAATGGTCAGTGCCATAAAGACGGCGTGATACAGCAGCGGCTCCAGCGGATCAGCGACGAAACCGGAAAAGATCCCGGCGAAATCCAGCCCCGGAGCCGTCAGGGTGCCATCCAGCATCTTGACCGTGTAGGCGATGGTCCAGCCACCGATCACACTGTAGAAACCAAGGATCAGGAAGCCGCAGATCACCCCAAGATACCCGGTCACCGGCCAGAAACCGCCCTTCAATGCGGCAAAAGCCCCGACAGGGTTGCGCTGTGCGGCCCGGCCAATGGCCATTTCCGCCAGCATGCCGGTAGCCCCGATGGTCAGCACCAGCACCAGATAGGTGACAACAAACGCTGCCCCGCCATTCTGGCCAACCAGATACGGAAACTTCCACACATTCCCCAATCCGACGGCTGACCCGGCAGCAGCCAGAATGAAACCGAGGCGGGAGCCCCAGTGTTCACGCGTCATGAGACGCTCCTTTCTTTTTACTTTACGCAGCGGAAAGCGCGAGCGTTTACCGGAGCCATCGCGTTGACGCAAACAAAAACGGCGTCCCGAGGGACGCCGTTTGAGACCGATAAACGGTGAACACTCAGTCAAACAGGCTGGACACAGACCGTTCGTCCGAAATGCGGGCGATGGCTTCCGCCAGCAGCGAGGCAATGGAGAACTGACGGATGTTCGGGGCCATCCGCACGGCTTCAGTCGCCTGAATCGAGTCGGTGATCACCAGCTCCTTCAGCGGGGAATTGGTGACACGGGCAACCGCACCACCGGACAGAACGCCGTGGGTCACATAGGCAGACACCGAATTGGCACCGGCATTCATCAGCGCGACCGCAGCGTTGCACAGGGTCCCGGCGGAGTCGACGATATCATCCACCAGAATACAGGTGCGGTTCTTGACGTCACCGATGATGTTCATCACCTCTGACACACCGGCCTTTTCGCGGCGCTTGTCGATGATGGCCAGATCGGCATCCAGACGCTTGGCGATGATGCGGGCACGCACCACGCCGCCAACGTCCGGCGACACGATCATCAGGCGCTCATCGCCATAACGGTTGCGGATGTCGTTGGAGAACACCGGCGCGGCGAACAGATTGTCCACCGGAATATCAAAGAAGCCCTGAATCTGACCGGAGTGCAGATCCAGCGTCACCACACGGTTAGCACCGGCCTGCGTGATCAGGTTGGCGACCAGCTTGGCGGTGATCGGGGTACGCGGGCCGGTCTTACGGTCCTGACGGGCATACCCGAAATACGGCACCACGGCAGTGATGCGGCGGGCAGAACCACGGCGCAGGGCGTCGAGGGTCACCAGCAGTTCCATCAGGTTGTCATTGGCCGGATACGAGGTCGGCTGAATGACGAAAACATCCTCACCGCGCACATTCTCGTGCACTTCCACGAACACTTCCATGTCCGAAAAGCGGCGGATGCTGGCGTTGGTAACGTCGAGGTGCAGGTACGCGGCAATCGCTTCCGCAAGCGGACGGTTGGCGTTACAGCCCAGAACTTTCATAAGACGAAACTCCTGCTGCGAGCCGTCAGACCGCACTGACCTCGGCTCGGAACGAAGACCTGTTGAATCCAGAGGTCCGGACGGCAAAGCCGGGACCGGGCCGGACGGGAAGGCCGCCGACAGCGGGAAGATCCCGACAGACCCGGCAGACAGTAAACGGAAAAACGCCCGGAAACCGGGGAAGGCACAACCAACCCCGTCCAGGCGGGGCGGACAATATCAACACGGTTTTCTTCTGTAAACAGTCATACACCGTTATCGCGGTAATCCCCGTACCGTCTGAGGGGGCCGTCAGGGTCAGTCCCGGCGGCGCTCCACACCCGGCACCCGGTCCAGCAGGTCGGCAACCCCTCCCGCCCCGGCCTGTGCGATCGCCACGGCGAGCATCGGAAAACTGCCGTCCACCAGCCGCTTCGGGACCGGATTCTCCTGCCGGGCAGAGCCTATCTCCTTGCCCGCACCATCCACCACCGCCCAGACAACCGCGACCGGAACCATCGGCTCCGCCCCTCCGTTCACGGTGTTCCCGAGCGTCAGCGCCCCCCGGACCTCAACAGCAGGAACCGCAGCATCCTGCGTCAGGACCAGACGGCTTTGCCGCAGGGCTGTTTCCATAGCCCGGCGCAGAACCACAGCCTGCTGCGACACCGCCCCCCCTTCGACCACCACCCTGACCGGGCGGATCTCTGCCGGGGCACGCAGCGGAGCGGTCCCGGCGCCGACCTTCATCCGCTGTTCCAGCGGTCGTTCGCGGTCAGCATCCAGAACCGGCACCAGCGCCGCCACAACAGCGGTAACATCAGCCGAGGGCCAGGGCTGTGCCTGTACGGCGATCACGCTGCCCCCGGGTTCCGTCAAAGACCACAGCAGCGTCGCCCCTTGCCGTTCAGCGGTCAGCCGGTACCCCAAGCTGCCCTCACCCCGGCGGGCCGGGGTTTCCTGCTGATGCAAAGCCTGTATCAGGGCGGCGACAACGGCGTGCGCCTCAGCATCCGGAAGGTCAGCGGGCGGGACCACCGTCACCGAATCCGCCGTTGCCAGACGGGTCAGCTGCGGGGAACGCCCAAGGCCATAGGCATCACCGGTATGGTCAAAGGGGCGGGGCATGTCACCGCAGGCAGAAACCCACAGCGCCGCCATCACCACCATCAGAAGCGAGCGCATCGCTGCCCCCGGTCCGCGTTCAACGTTCCAGCGTGATGGCCGACAGCATACGGCCATAGTCGGTCTCGCCCCGCAGCACGGTGCGGCGATAACTGAAAAAGCGGCTTTCTTCCCGGCAGGTGTCGCAGGGGGTGGGCATCACTTCGCCGATGTTCAGGCGGGCCAGACGCCGGGCGACATAGCCGGGCAGGTCAAACATGAAATAGCCGTCCCGCCGCGACGGCGCGAAAAAGCGGACGTTGTTTTCTTCCTCGGCCAGAAACGGCGCCGGAAACTCGGGCCCAACCTCGTAGGACCGCTGGGCGATACAGGGGCCGATTCCCGCGACGATCCGTCGGGGCTTGGCCCCTAGGTCTTCCATTCTGGCGATAGTGTTGTCGATCACCCCGTTCAGGGCACCCTTCCATCCGGCGTGGACCGCAGCGACCACCCCGGCCGTTCCGTCAGCCAGCAGGACCGGCGCACAGTCAGCAGTCAGCACGCCGACCGCCAGCCGGGGCCGGGTGGTGATAATCGCATCAGCGACCGGAATGGCGTCAGGATCAAACGGACCATCGACCACCACCACATCCGTGGTGTGCTTCTGGTTGACCGTCACCAGATTTTCGGGCGGTACCTCCAGCTCCAGCATACAGCGGGCGCGGTTGGTGCGGACATGGGCCGGGTCATCGGCTGAACCGAAACCACAGTTGCGGGAGGCATAAATCCCCTCCGACACACCGCCGTTACGGGTGAAAAATCCGTGGCGGACAGTCGCCAGTGCATTCAGTGCGGAGACAGTAATCATGCCAGAGCCTCGAATCCGGGAGGACAAGGCAGCGCCGGATCGGCCAGCACCAGTACCTTGAACAAAGTGCCCATTTTCATTGGGTGAATCAAGCGGTGAACACCGCTGGAAATCTGCACCGCTTGCTGCGGTGTCGCCGTACGCATCAAAATCCGGGCCCGCTGTTCCGCCCCCAGCGCCGCCAGAAACCGTCCCTGCGTCATCGGCCCCCACGCTTTGGCTCCGGCCGCTTCCGCTGCGGTGGCCAGACGGGCGAAATCAACGTGGGCCGTGATATCCACCGCCCCCGGCGTCTGCAGCGCCGGGACCGGCTGATGATGCCGCAAGGCCTGAAGGGTATCCCCCGGCGCGCTGTCAGCATACCCATAATCGATCAGCAGAGCGGCACCGCCCTGCGCCGCCAGACGGGCCGCCAGAGCTGCGGCAACCTGTTGTCCGGCCAGACACACTTCCGCCAGCTGACCGGGAGCCGGATCGGCGAAAGCCGGGCCAAGGGCCGCCACCTGTACCGGATCAACCTCCGCGCCGGGGACAAAACCGAAAGCCTGCTCCGCCTCCGACCAGTCAACACACCGCTGCCGCCAGACAGAACCATCGTGGACGTACTGCTCAATCGGCAGGGCATCGATGAATTCATTCCCGACCATCAGAGCCGGACCTTCCGGCACCGTCGACAGATCATCATGCCACGTACAGCCAGACAGACCGGAGATCCCCGTCAGGCGGGTTTTCTGCTCATCGCGCAGGCTCCGGCTCTGCTCAATCAGATGCAGGTCCACACTTGCCAGAAAACCGGGAACCCGACCGGCCGCCCGCAGGGCGTCGGCCATCAGCACTCCCCGGCCGGGGCCGAATTCCACCAGACGCAGCGGGGCAGGCTGGCCCATCTGCTGCCACACCACCGCCAGCCACAGACCGATCAGCTCACCGAAGACCTGACTGATTTCCGGCGCGGTGATGAAATCTCCGTCCGCCCCGAACGCACGGCCCTGTGCGTAATAGGTCCGCGCTGCTGCGGCCATGACGGTCGCCAGCGGCAGCGGCCCGGTTTCTGCGATCATCCGGCGCAGATCGACCTGCAAAGCCTCGGGGGACAGAACCGTCATGCCGCCTGCCGGGGCAGGGACGGGACCGGTTGACGCAGCGCCCAGACCAGCAGCCCCGCCCCGATGGCAATCATCGGCAGAGACAGCAGCTGGCCCATCGACGCCCCGGCCCACAGCAGGCCAAGGAACGAATCCGGCTCACGGAAGAATTCCACCGTAAAGCGGGCTGCGCCGTAACCGATCAGGAAAATGCCGCCCAGCGCCCCATGACGGTTGCGCAGAACCGGGCGGGTGTAGAACAGCACCACCATCACGACCAGCAGCACCAGCCCTTCCAGAGCAGCCTCATACAGCTGGCTGGGGTGGCGCGGCAGCGGCCCACCATGCGGGAAGACCATTGCCCATTCCACATCCGACGGACGCCCCCACAGCTCCCCGTTGATGAAGTTGGCCAGACGCCCAAACAGCAGCCCCAGCGGCACCACCGTTGCGACCATGTCGCCCAGCGCCAGAAACGGCAACTTATGGCGGCGGGCAAACAGCACCATCGCCAGAATCACCCCGAGCAGACCGCCATGGAAGGCCATGCCCCCCTGCCAGACCTGAAGGATTTCCGACGGATTGGCGAAATAGAACGAGGGTTTGTAAAACAGAACATACCCCAGACGCCCCCCGAGAATCACACCCAGCGTGACCCAGGTCAGCAGGTCGTCAACCTGCTCGCCGGACACCCGGACCCGCCCGTCAGCGGTCAGGATCCGGGCCAGCCGCTTCATCAGCTGCCAGCCGCCGACCAACCCGGCGATATAGGCCAGGGCATACCAGCGCAGGGCCAGTGGCCCGATCTGCAGGGCGATCGGGTCGAAGGCGGGAAACTGAAGAGGTTCGGTCATCGTCAGCCTCAGCGGTACGGGTCGGAAGTATTCAGGAAGTCCGACACATACTGCCGCACCCCGTCTTCCAGAGAGGTGAAGGATTTCTGGTATCCGGCAGCCCGCAGGCGGTCCATCCGCGCCTCCGTGAAGTACTGGTACTTGTCGCGGATCGCCACCGGGGTATCAATGAAGCGGATGTTCGGCTCTTTCCCCATGCTGCGGTAGACGGCCGACGCCAGATCAAGAAAGCTGCGGGCCTTGCCGGTACCGACGTTGAACAGGCCGCTGACCCCCGGATTATCCAGCAGCCACATCACCACATCGACCACGTCACCGACCCAGATGAAATCGCGCAGCTGACCGCCATCGCCATAGCCGGGATTGTGCGAGCGGAACAGGTTGAAGTGGGTATTTTCCCGCGCGTGCGGGAAAACCTGAGACACCACCGAGGACTGGCCGCCTTTATGGTATTCGTTCGGGCCGTAAACGTTGAAAAACTTCAGACCGGCCCACTGCGGCGGCACTGGGTTGCCCTGCAGGATGCGGCGGGCAACCCGGCGGTCAAACAGATGCTTCGACCAGCCATAGGCGTTCAGGGGGCGCAGACGGGCCAGATGGTCCACCGAGCCGTCATCGTCAAAGCCGACGGTTCCGTCACCGTAGGTTGCTGCCGACGAGGCATAAATAAAGCGCACGTCATGCAGGGCACACCAGCGGTACAGCGCGATCGACAGATCAAAGTTGTTGGTGACGATCTTATCGGCGTCCCGTTCCGTGGTGGCGGAAATCGCCCCCATGTGAATGATCGCCTTCAGCTTTTTCTTGTGCAGATCAAGAAAGCCGAAAATGTGTTCCGGGTGAACGATATCGACGATTTCGCGCTTGGCGATATTGCGCCACTTCTCACCGTCCCGCAGGCGGTCAACCACCACCAGATCCTCGGCCCCACGGGCCTCGAGGGCGGCCAGAATGTTAGAGCCGATGAACCCGGCACCACCTGTCACGACATACATGACCCGCGCTCCCATCGCTGCGCTTCCCGCTGCCTGCGGCAACCCGGCGTCCGGGCGGGGAAGGAGTAAACACCCCAGATGTATAGTAACTTGAAGGCACACCGGCAAGGCCGCTGCGTCCTGCCTTGCGGCAGAGCGGCGCTGACGCCATAATGCGCCGCACTTTACGGTGGCCGGTCTGTTCTTTTTGCGTTCTGCGTCGGCAGGCCTTACATAGAGACCACCTCACCCTACTCTGAGAGCGGAGTCCGTCCTATGCAAACCCAAAGCCGTCTGTTTGATGACCTTGCCCGCGTTGCCGGAGGGGCGCTGGGGGCACTGTCCGGGGTGCGGGAGGAGATTGAACTGCTGGTGCGTGGCCGTCTGGAGAGCCTGCTGGCCGACATGGATCTGGTCTCCCGCGAGGAATTCGAAGCCGTGAAGGCCATGGCCGCCGAAGCCCGCGCCGAAAACGAGCGGCTGGCCGCCCGGCTGGCCACGCTGGAAAACGGTGCCGAAAAAACCGCCGACTGACCGGGCTTCCCCCTTTTTTCCGCCCCGCAGTCCGCGCCGGTTTTCAGTCCGGCCTCTGCCTGCGGGGTGTCCCCCCTCCTTCCGGTGGCAGACCCTTCCTCTGCCACCGGAGACACCTGAAGGACCGAGGGTATGCCGTCTGTGGTCATTGGCTCCGATATTCTGCCTGCCAACCCCCTTGATCTGGTCGAGGAGGTGGCGCTGGGGAGGGATTGGCAGTCCGACCGTGTCAGCGACATGGAACTGGCCGTTGAGGTCCCCGGTCACTGGTGCAATTACGGCCTGTTTTTCGCGTGGGCGGAAGACATGGGCGCACTGCATTTTTCCTGCGCGCTGGATATGCGGGTCCCCGACCGGGGCCGCCCTCAGGTGCTGGAGCTGATCAATCTGCTGAACGAACGGCTGTGGATGGGGCACTTTGCCCTGTGGACCGAACAGAACCTGCCGGTGTTCCGCCACACGCTGCTGATCACCGAGCTGACGGCTGGCCGTGACATGCTCAACAGCGTGATCGACATGGCACTGGCCGAAGCCGAACGGTTCTATCCGGCCTTCCAGTTCATCATCTGGGGCGGTAAAACCGCCGCCGAAGCCATCGAGGCCGCTATGCTCGACACCGTCGGGCAGGCCTGACGCAGCGCCCCCGCGCACTCTGAACGTTTCGTGGTCCAGACTGCTGATGGCCCAGACCTTTCACCACAGCCTCCCGGTGATCCCCCCGTACGACGGGCCGCAGATCATCGACCATCTGGCCTTCCGGGCCCTGCCTGCCGTTGAAACCGTGGACAACGGCGTCTGGCAGCGCAGCCTGCGGCTGCCAGACGGTGCGCCTGCCGTGATCACGGTGGGCTGGGCGGCTGAGACCACAGCCCTTCAGATCAGCCTGACATCGGCGGACACGACCCCGGTGACAGAGCGCGACTGGACCGCGGTGCTGGGCTCGGTCAGCCGGGTGTTCGATACCGCAACCGATCCCCGGCATATCCGCTGTGTTCTGGAACAGGACCTGCGGCTGGCCCCGCTGTTAAAACGCTTTCCCGGCCTGCGGATCCCCGGCCTGTGGGACCCCTTTGAAGCCATGATGCGGGCAATGCTGGGGCAGCAGGTGACGGTGCGGGCCGCCCGCACGCTGGGGGCACGTCTGGTTGAACGCTGCGGCGACACCCTGCCGGATGCGCTGAAGACGGATCAGGTGACCCGGCTGTTTCCCACTCCGGCAGCGGTTGCAGCCGCCGATCTGACCGCCTTTGGCATGCCGGGGCGGCGGATTTCTGCCCTGCAGGCGCTGGCGGCACGGGTGGCGGAAGATCCGTCGTGCCTGACCCCGGCCGCCACGCTGGACGAAACATCAGACCGCCTGTGCGCCCTGCCCGGCATCGGACCGTGGACCGCCCATTATGTGGCACTGCGCTATCACCGTTTTGCCGACGCCTTCCCGGCGGCAGACATCGGGCTGCTGCGGGCAATGGAAGAAGACGGAGTCCGGCCGACTCCGGCAACCCTGCGGGCCCGGGCCGAACGGTGGCGCCCATGGCGGGCCTATGCCGCCCAGCTGCTATGGACCTCTGACGCCGGATCCCTGTGACCGGCAGCGCCCCTATACCCTGATAGAAAAAACAACAATCCTGATTGCGATCCCGCCCTGAAAGCGCGATGATCTTCGAACCCCTTCTGAAATCCCGCCTTTTCGACTGGATCCATCATGCCTGCGCTGTTTGAGGCGTATCGGGCCGGGTTGCTTGGTCGTCAGCACTGGCTGCCCAACATCATTGCCGGCGTTATCGTCGGCGTGGTGGCCCTGCCCCTTGCCATGGCTTTTGCCATTGCCTCCGGCGCCAAGCCGGAACAAGGCCTGTATACGGCGATTGTCGCCGGGCTGGCCGCCGCGATGTTCGGCGGCAGCCGGTTGCAGGTCACCGGCCCGACCGGGGCCTTTATCGTCATCCTGTCCGGTGTCACCGCCACCTATGGCATCGCCGGGCTGCAACTGGCCACCCTGATGGCCGGACTGATGCTGATCGCCATGGGCCTGACCCGGATGGGCGGGCTGATCCGCTTTATTCCGACCCCGGTGATCGTCGGCTTCACGGCCGGTATCGCGATCATCATCTGGGTCGGTCAATGGCAGGACTTTTTTGGCCTGCCTGCCCCCGACGGACGGCATTTTCATCAAAAACTTCTGTTTTTGCTGGAAAATCTGCCCCAGATGCATCTCGCCACCACCGCCATCGGGATCTTTTCGCTGCTGGTGGTGATCTTTGCCCCCCGCCTGAAGCCTTTCCGACGCGTTCCCGGCCCCCTTCTGGCTTTGATCGCGGGGACACTGCTCTATAAGCTGACCGGCCCGGAGGGCGTGCGGACCATCGGCTCCGCGTTCGGGGGAATCCCGCAAACCCTGCCGTCTTTCTCTCTCCCCGACCTGCGGCTCAGTCATGTGGTGGAACTGATCGGCCCGGCCTTCACCATCGCCATGCTGGGAGCGATCGAGTCGCTGCTGTCTGCCGTGGTGGCGGACGGGATGGCCGGCACCCGTCACAATCCCAATCAGGAGCTGGTCGGACAGGGGATTGCCAATGTGCTGGCCCCGCTGTTCGGCGGGTTCGCCGCCACCGGGGCCCTGGCCCGTACCGCCACCAACGTCCGCAACGGCGCGACCACCCCGCTGTCGTCAATCGTCCATGCCATCACCCTGATCGGGGTGATTTTACTGCTGGCCCCGCTGGCTGCCGATGTCCCGCTGGCGGTGCTGGCGGCGATTCTGTTCGTGGTGGCATGGAATATGAGCGAACTGCACCACGTGGTCAAACTGGTGCAGCATGCCCCCCGGTCCGATATCGCCATTCTGCTGGTCACACTGGCCCTGACCGTCTTTGCCGATCTGGTGGTGGCGGTGAACATCGGGGTCATCCTGGCGATGCTGCAGTTTCTGCGGCGGATGTCGAGCAGTGTGGAAATCCGTCAGGCCGCCGCGCACGATCTGCCGCCGGATCTGCCGCCCGGCGTGCTGGTCTTCATGCTCGACGGACCGATGTTCTTCGGGGCGGTGGAAACCTTCGAACGGGCTCTGGCCGGGACCCATACCGACCCCAAGGTGCTGATCCTGCGCCTGCGCTGGGTGCCGTTTATCGACGGGACCGGACTGGAAACACTGGAAGAGGTGATCACCGATCTGCACCGGCGCGGCGTCCGGGTGATGATCACCGGTGCGAATCCGACCGTTCTGAGCAAACTGGCCCGTGCCGGGATCGACACCCTGCTGGGGGCGGAGAATATTCAGCCCACGCTGGAGTCGGCCCTGACCATCGTGAAGGAAAAAGCGGCAGCGGAGTAACCCGCTGCCGCTCTTTTCAGGGGGGGGTTAACAAGCCTGCTCAAAGCCGGTCAGAACGTTGGCGACATTGGTGCCGATGTCGGCAACCGCGTAGCCGCCTTCCTGCACGAAGACCGTCGGCAGACCAAGCGAGGCGATTTTTGCCCCGATCAGCGGATAATGCTGCTGACCGAGCTTAAAGGCGCTGATCGGGTCGTTCTCGTAGGTATCGACACCCAGCGAAATCACCACCGAATCCGGGCCATAGGCGCGGATCACCTCCAGCGCCCGGTCGAGGGTGGCGCTGTAGTCCTCCCAGCCGGTCCCGCGCGGCAGCGGGAAGTTGTGGCAGAAGCCTTCGCCCCTGCCCGCTCCGCGCTCATCGGCAAAGCCCCGGAAGAACGGATATTCGGTTTCCGGCGAGCCGTGGACCGACACGGTCATCACGTCATCACGGGTCCAGAAGATATCCTGCGTGCCGTTACCGTGGTGATAGTCCACATCCAGCACCACCACCTTCGCCGAGCCGTGATCGCGCAGAGACTGGGCGGCAATGGCGGCGTTATTCAGGAAGCAGTATCCGCCATAGGTGCTGGCCCCGGCATGGTGCCCCGGCGGGCGGCACAGGGCATAGGCGCTGTGCGCCCCATCGGCCACCAGTGCCGCTGCGGTCAGGGCGCAATGGGCTGACGCCAGCACCGCATCCCACGTGCCTTCAACAATCGGGGTTCCGGCATCGTAGCAGTAATAGCCGAGCTTGCCGTTGATACCCGGCGGGATCACATCCTGCCGCATCGAACGGGCGGCAAAGCCGCTGGGCAGCATGAAGCCGTCTTTGCCAATTGCCTTCCACTGGTCAAAAGCGGTGC
>NZ_KB907347.1 GCF_000381985.1 Novispirillum itersonii subsp. itersonii ATCC 12639
TGCAGTCGTTGAGTGGCTATATGGATATCACGTACTTCAGTGACAGCACCGGCGCGACCAAGGTCTATACCGGCACCGGGGAGCCGCTGCTGACGTCGGTGATCCATCCGCTGTCGTATGAAAGCGCATCCGGTGTTGATGCCGGGACGACCTATCCCGGCGGTTTTTCCGGGATCATGCTGAATGGCAAGGATATCACCACCACGCTGAAGTCAGGCTCGGTTGCGGCGCTGGTGACGATGCGCGATACCACGCTGCCCGCGTTTCAGGCTGAACTGGACAGTCAGGCGGCAAGCCTGATGGACACGCTGAACAGCCTGCACAACGGATCAACGGCGGTTCCGGCTCCCTCCGGCCTGACCGGCACGGTGACAGGGCTGAGCGGGACCGATAACCTCAGTGGTTCCGGGACCCTGCGGGTGGTGGTGTCTGACAGCAGCGCGGCCACGGTGTCGGCGCTGGATATTGATCTGTCAGCGGTGGCGACGGTGGATGATCTGCTGACGCAGCTTAACAGCATCAGCGGTCTGTCGGCATCGCTGGACAGTGCCGGCCGTCTGGTGGTGCAGGCCACCGGCAGCGGTACCGGCGTTTCGCTGTCCGGCGGCACGCTGGATGGGGAAGGGGCCTCGGCCCGCTTTGGCCTGAACGATCTGCTGACCGGCACCGGCGCAACGGATATTGCGGTGCGGGCCAACATTCTCAGTTCACCGTCTCTGCTTGCGACCGGCAGCGTCAGCACCGCCTCCTCGCTGGCGGCGGGGGATGTGGCCGTCACCGGGGGCTCCGGCGATCCGGCACAGGCGATGGCTGACGCGTTGGCCAAAGCGGATATTTCGACGGCGGCGGCGGATCTGGTGGCCTCTGTCGGTACCCTGCTGACGCAGGCCAAAGCCAGCCAGACGGCGGCGGAAACCACCCTGACCACGCTGACGGACCGCTTTTCTTCGAAATACGGGGTCAACGTGGATGAGGAAAGCGCACGGATCACCGATCTGGAGAACGCCTATTCAGCGTCAGCGCAGATTATCTCGGCGGTGAACCAGATGTTTGAATCCCTGTTGCAGGCGGTGAAGTAAGCCCCCGGCTTCCGAAGGGCAGAAAGACCGTTATGACACCCCGGAAAAAGGGCGTAAACCGATGATCCAGCGCGTCTCTACAGCCGGTCTGAGCGATATCATGCTGCGGTCGGCGCTATCCCTGCAATCGCGGATGGCGGAAAAGCAGGTGGCATCGGCATCGGGGCTGGTATCGACCACCTATGGCGGGCTGGGGGCCAAGGCGGGCACGGTCCTGTCGCTGGAAAGCGTGGTATCCCGGACTCAGGCATGGTCTGACAACACGCAGGTGGCTGTGGACCGGGCACAGTCGATGTACAGCGCGCTGGGGTCGATGGTCGATCAGCTCAGCTCCTTGCGGGCGACCATCAGCGCGGCGCGCAGCGATGTTTCTGGGTCTATTGATTATAACAGTCTGGGGGCAGGGGTGCTGGATGACCTTGCCCAGATGATGAACCTGCAAATGGACGGGCGCTATCTGTTTTCCGGCAGCCGCACGGATACCGCGCCGGTTGAGACGTCTAAACTCTCTGTGCCGACGGTGCCGTCAACGGCGGATACCGCGTATTTTCAGGGGGATAACATGCTGGCTTCGGTGCGGGTGTCGGCTGACCAGAGCATACAGTACGGCGTCAGCGCCGGTGACGGCGGCTTTGAGAAGGCGCTGCGGTCGGCCAATCTGGTGGCCAACCTGACCACCAGCCCGATGGATGATGATGCCCTGACCGAGGCCTATGATCTGGCGACCGAAGCGCTGGAGGCGTTGCTGGCATATCAGGGCCAGATGTCGGTACAGTCGAAACGGCTGGAAAATGCACAGACCGCTCAGGATGATATGATGGCTTTGCTGAAGGACCGGATCACCGGCCTGACGGCGGTGGATACCGCCGAGGTGACGGTCGAGCTGTCGCAGTACGAAAGCACGCTGCAGGCATCGTACAGTGCCATTGGCACCATGTTTAAACTGTCGCTGACGGATTATCTGTAAGGATGGTATTCAAAGATGGCATCGATGGCTGGTCCTGTTGGAAACCCGGTCTGAAGCGCCATTTTTATTCATAAGATAAATTATGCGACAAATGGACCTGTAGCAAAGAATGGCCCCCGCATGCGGCTTTGCAACCGGCTTTGGCTGTAGTTTTGGCTTTCTTGGCCCCGGCTGTCGCCCCGTTTGCCTGCGCCTGCGGTCTGTTACCCGCCCGGCTGGGCCGCCGCCTCCGTCAGCGAGGCCTTCAGGTCGCCCCGCACCGGCAGCTCGGCAATCACCCCCTGCCCGGCGGTGACGGTCAGTGCGCCACTCGCTTTATGATGCTCCGAAGTCAGAGGAGCGACGGTTTTTGGAAACTTCCAGGTGACATTTATTTGTGAGAGATAAAATCATGCGTCAATTTCATATTTACTCATATCTAATATGACGCTCTTAATATAATCTGGAGGTAAATCTGCTCGAAATACGTCTTTCCCGTGATTATTTGACCATAAGATAAAGTCTTTTTCTTTTTTTCTTATTAGATAGAAATAATATCCGGCATCTTCCATCGCTGTGCAGCTTAAATAGAATGATCCTGGAATTATATTTTCTGAGTATCCACTGTAATATGAATTAATTGAATTAAAAATTAAATAATAACTGTCATCAATGACGCCAGAAAAATATCCGTCGATATTTATTTTTTTATAAAAATAAAAATTTGTCCTTATTTCACAGGCATCAACTAGTGAAAATTCCCTACTTCCATTTAAATATAATGATATTAAACCATTTCTCCAGTAGTTATTTTCTGCATTCCACTCTTTTACAATGTCGATCTGGATGGAAAATAAAAAAGGATCTCCAAATATCATTTTGAACCTATAAAAACTATCAGCAACGATTTAAAATAAATTTGTGATGCGATTTTTTTATTTGATTGAATCGCCCTCAAGCGCTCCGATTGCTCTGCTTTCTTCGGTTTGCCAAAAAGTGAGGCAGACACCATATTCGTCAAGGATATTATCCCCGATTTCGAATTCAAAAGAACGGTTTGGGAATGCCTCCTTCAGTGCAATGGTCCAGTGATATTTAATCTGTTCAGCAAATATGAAGCATAATTCTCGATCCTCTCCATTTATATCAAAGTAATTGCATTTTATATCAGGTAATTCTTCCCATGAAGAAAAGAACTGAGATATTGAAAAGTTGTTTCTGTACATTTCTATGTATTTTTTTTCTTCTGTTATTTCATGCTTTTTATCTTTATCTTTATCTTTATCTTTATTTAATTTTAATCCGATCATTGGATATTTAATTTCTTCATATTCATCGGCATTGTCGCGCCAAAATATACAGTTATCGCGTAATATGAAGTCTGGGCTTAGCATTGCTATTACTGAAATTGCTTTTTCTAATGAAACTAGATTTCCAACGTATGAAAAAAATTCTGTAGAACCGATATCTGAATAAAATAAACGCATTATATCCTTTGAGTATTTTCCGTATATTTTTTCATTTTATAGATATCCCCTTTCATGATTATTGTATTTGTTGCGCTAGTGTATTTGATTATATTAATTTGCCATAAATAAGCAGATAGCATAAATTTTACATCAGTAAAATTATATAAAATCTCTATCAAATATATTTCCGGGGATTGAGTTGCTAATATCAATTATGAATGACAAAGTTGAAACGAGTATATTGTTTTTATTTATCACTGTTGATGAAAAATGAGAAATTTTTATTTATTATTCTTATTAAGAAACGTTTATATAATTAAAATTTATATATGAACTTAGTGGATGGTGCGATCAAGGAATCGCGTAAACGATCACCAATCTGCATATTGCTGGGGTGAGAAAATGCAATACACTCAAATTCTCGATCACAAATTGTTAAAATTGCCTCTTTCGCATCTTTTGGAATCCATTCACATCTTTTTACTATCACGTATACAATCCTTAGGTCGACGCCTTGTTATCCAGGATGGTTGTGAGCGCTCCCGGCTCAACGAGGGGGCGTTGCCTTAACTTGGTTGAACTGTCGAAGGCATCCTGCCCATTAATCTAACTCCATCTCTATAGCGGCACCAGCGGTAGTTGAGGTTTAGCTTGCTGTGCCCCCACGCCGTGCTGTGCTGTGCTGTGCCGGGCTGAGCTGTTGCCCCCTCCCCTACACGGTTGCTGAGCGACCGGGGCGAAGGGCTCCGGGCCCCTACTCCTGAGGCGGAACTGTCAGGTGATTACTATCTCTATAAATATTAGGAATGATCTAATATACTATTGTAAATAATTGATATTCATCGTCATCGTATGATTCTATAAATTTTATCAATGCTATGGCTGATGCTTTGTAGTCATTATTAATTAATGAAGAACAATCAATTATACCACTTAAATACGGAATTATTTTATCTTGATCTATTTTAAATCTTTCAGCCCCATATATGAAAATAGAATTTTCATAGCAATGGTTTATAAACTTTAACGCTTCTTTTTTTGTTAGATAATTTGTCTCCATTATATTCTAATCCTTTAGAATTGAATTTTCCAATTTTTATCATTTCTATCTCATAATTGAACAATGTTACCAGTTGTATCGTTTCTGACGACATGACGACCATCGGAATTAATGTATGCTGTGGCGGGATCGTCATTGCGATTTCCCGTTAAAGGGTTATTACGAATATCACGGACTGCAAAATTAAATAGGTGCTCGTCTTTCGAGGCTGTTGATCATGCAGTCAGCCAGACTATGTGCGGAGTTCGGTGTCTCTGGTCCCGGCGACACATTGTTGTGTGATCTGCTTTAGCGCGCACCCGGCAATGGCATTAATCACCGCCTTGTGCAGATCGCAAGCACTCTAGATTTTATATTTATATGTTTCTCTTGATCGACATTACAATTTTATTTTCATAATCTATCAAATCTACAATATTTATATATTGATAGTGTTCAAATATTAAATCAAAAATATATTCAATATTATCAATAATTTCCATATTAAATGTTGTTATTTTTCCCCCAAGTATTTAAATTTTTACTATTTATCCATAATTCTTTGTATTTTTCTATATTGTTTTTGACATTTGAACCTGACATTAAAACTGCCGCTTTCATCTTTTTATCCTCAATTTTTGTGATACGTATCTACTTTTTACCAATTCCTCTGGTCGTGTTACCTTTTTCATCTCTATCGGGCCGGTCAGGTCCTGACGCTTATGGTTCCAGCTGTCGTAATGTTCCTGCGCCAGCCGCCAGTTGGAGGCCCGCCGGACCCCCACGCTTTGCCCGGCTGTGCTGTTGCCCCCTCCCCTACGGTTGCTGAGCGACCGGGGCGAGGGGCTCCGGACCCTACTCCTGAGACGGAACGGTCAGGTGATTGCCATCTCTGTACACGCAGTGTTTTTATCTGCCGCCATACTCCCCCGGCATGAACCCCATTGAGATGGCCTTTTCCAAACTCAAAGCCCTGCGGCGGCAGGAACCACAGCGCACCATTGATGCGCTGTGGGATCTGGGTGGCAGACTTATCGAGCGTTTCTCTCCATAGCAGTGTGCAAATTTCTTCAAAGCAGCGGGTTATGGACACTCAATCTGAAAATGCTCTAGGCGATCATTTCAGGGCGTCCCAAGTCGGTTATGGCTTCGGATTCCAATCAGATCGCATTTGCAGCAATCCAGAAATTAAGTCCCCAGAGGTTAACAGTTCTTCGAAAATATCCTGAGCAACAGAAATATCTGAGCAAACTGTTCTTGCATCCCAATTATCGTCACCAAAACGGACAAAATCTCTAAATGGGGAGTCTCCAGGCTCCCACCATTCGTATAATTGCTCTTTATAATCGCAATAGAATCTTAAATAAACCAATCTATATTTTTTGCCTATAGATGTCATATCTAGTCTTTCTAGAAAGAATCCGTCTTCAGAATATATATCTAAATGAACGTACCCTCCATTTTCAAACGCGCATTCTAATGCTGCTCTTGTTTCATTTATTTTTGGATTTATTATGTTTTTTGATGAATGATCATTTATTTTAATTAAATAGGAAAGCTCAAATATTGTTGGTCCGTCTTTTTTATTTTTTATCATTTCTTCCATCCTGATCCGCGTATCCATTCGGAAGTTTTTCTATCTACTGTATCAACAACTTGAAGGCGATTTAGCCCCGACCGGTCGGCAGCAGAATGCAAGATACTCCTACAGAAAGAACAAATGGCCTGACCACGTACAATGCGGCAAGCTCCTGAATAATCCGCTCTGCGTCAGCATCGGCGGCGAGTTTCCGTTCCCAGTACGAGTCCACCACCCGCAGGGCAGCCCGCCCCAGACGTCCGGCCCAGTCATCTGCGACGGCCTGCTCCGCCGGGCTGAGGACGCCGTCGCCATTGGCATCAGCAAGCTGACGGGCCGGTCACGTCCTGACTCTTATGGTCCCAGCTGTCGTAATGTTTCTGCACCAGCCGCCAATTGGAGGCCCGCCGGGCCCCCACGCTTTGCTCGGCTGAGCTGTTGCCCCCTCCCCTACGGTCGCTGAGTGACCGGGGCGAGGGGGGCCGGACCCTGCTCCTGAGGCGGAACGGTCAGGTGATTACCATTTCTGCACAGTACATATTTCACTCTAATCTGTGTATTCTTTAAATTCTTTTTTATAATAATTCCATAATTCTTTCGTTATTCTTGTTCCTGTTATCAGGTTTTCCCAATAGCTTTGTATCATTCCTTCAATTGTCGAGAGGTTTCCTGAACCACAAGCGTCTTTATCTAATATTAAATCGGAGGCGATTTTGAAAAGATTTATTTTATCATCAATTGATAATTCTTCATCTAATTCCATGAGTTTTATTATGTTGAATGGAAACATCCTTAGAGAAACAGATCTCCTGATTTCGATAAGCTCTTTGTGCCGATTTTTTATTAAACCGAAGAATTCACTCAAAAAGTATGCAGCGATAGAAGAATATGGAAAAGATAGAAGTGTATTTTTAAATTTAGTATCACCATCAGGAAGTATAACTGTATAGTGATATGCACTCCAGACTGCAGCTTCAAATCGTCGTGTTCCGTTATGTAAACTGTTAAAAATCAGTGGGGCAGCATGATAATCAGCAAAAGGGGGCATCATAAGGAGTATTCCGCAGAGTAATCTTTCACTCTCGGTTGCCGTCCCGGCATGTACTTTTGGCTCAAGAATATTTACTATTTTAGAAGTATCATCTTCTTTAATGGCGTTTTGAAGGTCTTCAGCGAAGGTCGATGACATATTGTCCCTCCCGGTTAGATGTGCCTTTAAATATATTAATGGATTGCATTTCGCCATTTTGTATGCGTGTTCTGATAGTTGCGTCATGCCCATTCATTTTTACAATAATATTGTTCATACCTTCTCTAAGCTTTCCTTGTCTATCAGAAAGTCTAATTGCGTCATACGCTCTCTCTACAATATAATTTTCTGATGGCCCAAGATCCATAATGCCTTTGTTTTTATGATTTTCTGAAAATATATGTTTCCTTTTTTCAGCATCGGATCTTGTTGTTTTCCAAACTCCAGATCCCGTCTGTTGTCCAGCCTTTGCCAGCGCAGAGCCTTCGCGCTTTTCGAGGCCTGCAGCAAGAATGACTTTAGTGAGAGAGGCTGCCGCCTTTACACCTTTCGTAAGAGCTGCTTTAGCAACTCCACCAAGGCCTGTGAGCCCAAGGATCCACCCTTCTAGCGCGAAGGGCTCTATGGGGACGTCGTGATCAAACAGCTGATCTCGATCGGTGTAGCCGAATAGTGTACGCCCATCCGGGGTTACATACTGTCCCATGACCGTCATCATAGCGGCCATTTCGGTGGGATAGAGGATCAGCATCTCCCTTACCGTAGCCTGATAGGCAGGGTCATTCGGTGGTAAGGGGTTTGCTCCAGCCTGACACTGCGCGATAACGCAGGCGATTCTATCGAGGATTTCGCGCTCTTCGATCTGTGTTCGCCCGGACTCCCTGCTCAGTTCTTCCGCCAAAAGCTTATTGAGAGTTTTCTCTTCCGGATGAAGCTCCCGGTTATAGGTCCGTGCGTCCTGGGCGACGGAATTGGCGGCATTGACGGCCCCGGCATCGCCGCCGGTCAGCAGGGTTGCGGTTGCGGCAATCAGCCCGGAAAGCTGCACCCGCCTTTCGGGGCTGCTGCTCAGGCGGTCAACCAGCCCGCCTGCGGCTTCCTGTAGCCCGGCCCCGATGGCCCCGGCGACGCATTGCTGGGTGATCTGCCCCACCGCGCACCCGGCCACGGCATGCATCACCACTTTGCGCAGGTCACCTTCGGCCAGACCGTGATCGGCGGCCAGATCGCCGATCTTCTCAAACAGCACCTGAGATGCCAGCGTTGTCGCCATCGACAGCGCCCCGGATTTCAGGGCGTCCTCAAACCGCTGTCCGCCGATGGTGCTGTTCAGCACCGTGCCGGTGCCCGCCCGCAAGGCGGCATGGGCCAGCTTGTTCTGGAAGTCGGCGGTCTTGCTGATGTCGATGTTCAGCTCGCTGGCCAGCCCAGCGGTCAGCCCTGCGGTCCCCATGGCGATGAGGAGGGAGCGGACGGTGGCGGAAGAGCCCATCTCTTTGAGCACCGCGCCGATGTTGCCGCGGTTGTTGATCAGCGACACGGTGGCCTGACTGGCCAGCGTGGAGACGGCGGCGCTGGCGGCGGCGTCGATCCCGGCGGCGAGGGCTCCCTCTTTCACCGCCCCCAGCCCAACCCCCAGCCCGGACCCGGCGCCATAGGTGGCGATGCCGACCGCAATGGCGATCAGGGCCGCCGCCGGGCCGGTCAGGCCCTGACTCTTATGGTCCCAGCTGTCGTAATGTTCCTGCACCAGCCGCCAGTTGACGTCCGGCCGGGTGGCCAGTTGCGCCACCCACGCCATGCCCGGCTGCGCTGCCGCCTCCGCCAGCGAGGCCTTCAGGTCGCCCCGCACCGGCAGCTCGGCAATCACCCCCTGCCCGGCGGTGACGGTCAGCGCGCCGCCGGTTTCCAGACGGGTGGCGGTGAAGGTTTCCCGCACCTCGCCCCGGTCGCGGCTGGACTGCCACAGCAGTGACCCGCCGGAGCGCTTGTGCTGTTCAAAGCTGCTGTCGGTGCCCCCTAACAGCGAGACCGTTCCGGTCGGGGCCAGCAGCGTCAGGTCGCCCCCGGCGCTGACATCGGCCCGCCGCAGCGTCAGATCGCCGCCCAGACTTCCCAGCAGAACCGAGCCTCCGGCCCGGATCTCCGCCGCCTGATGGGTGCTGCGCTCCTCCGTGCTGTCGGTGGAGGAAGACGATTTGCGGGTCCAGCCTTCCGCCCGCAGGCTGTCGACCACCGACGCCACCGTCAGGTCGCGTCCGGCCAGGGCCTCAACCGCGCCGCCCGCCTGCGCCCGTGCCCCGGTCAGGGCAATGTCCTGCCCCGCTGACAGGCTGATGTCACCCGCCGCCGTCAGGGTTGAGCGGCTGTGCGTCACCGCATCCAGCGTGTAACCGCCTTTGCCGCCACTTTCTGACTCATGGCGGCTTTGCGCCAGCGCCTGTACCGTCAGGTCGCGCCCGGCGGTGATCGCCAGACCGCCGGTGCCCCCCTGCCCGGCCTGCACACCGGCCCCGGTTATCCCGACATCCCGCCCGGCGGTGATCTTCACCCCGCCCCCGGCGGCCAGATCTGTCTGGCCGATCCGCACGTCCCGGCGGTTCTGGCTGCCGTCACCGTGCTGGGTCAGCAGCGTTTCCGCCACCACATCGCGCCCGGCGGTCAGGGTCAGGCCGGTCCCGGCCTGCACCGTGCCGGACAGAACCTGAAGATCCTGCCCGGCGGTCACCGCCAGCGCCTGCCCGGCGGCGATCCGCCCTTCCAGCACCGCAACCGACCCGCCGGAGGTCAGGGTCATATCCCCGCCCGCCGCGATCAGCGCCCCGCCCCCGGCCAGACGCACCCGCCCGGCCTGCGCCAGATACAGGCGCGGGGTCAGCACCGGCTGGCCATCGACCAGCACCGTTTCGTACCAGACGATGTCACGGTCCAGATGGGCAATCTGCTCCGCCGTCAGGGCAACGCCGACCGCCAGCCGCAGGGTGCCCGAGACCGTCGCCGCGTTGTCAATCAGCGCCTTGTACTGCAGGCGGTCATCGGTGACCCCGGCATCCAGCCAGCGCTGGCCGGTGGCCTGCACCACCGCATCGCGGATCAGCCGGGTGTCGAAAAAGGCATCGCCCAGCCGCTTGGGCAGGTCTTCCAGCCGCAGGGTTGGCCCGCCGACCCGGCTGAGGAAATAATCCGAGCCATAAAACGTGCCGAGATCCACATAGGGAAAACGCGTTTCATACAGGGTGTTGCTGCTAGCGCTCGCCCGGCTGTACAGGCTGCTGAAGCCCGGCATCTGCGCCGACAGCCGCGCCTGCAGGGTGGCGCTGTCCAGCGTGGTCCCGCCGTCCAGCCCGACCGATCCGGTCGGCAGGTCCGGCGCGGTGGCCGCCAGCTGGTCGTACATCACCTTCTGCGGGCCTGCCGGGGGCGGTGTGTTCTCCCGCATCACCACGTTGGAGATATCGCCGGTGAAGGTGGCGGTCAGGGCCCGCCCGGCCTGAATGGTCGCCGGGGCGATGTCGGTGGTCCAGCTGGCCAGCCCGGCAGAGCCGCCGCCGTTGTCAAAGCCGCTGCAGACGGTGTTGCCGTAGGAATAGCAGCGGGTCATCGTCTCGTTGACGGCAGAGATGATCCATTGGGCGCTGCCGCTGATGCCGATGTTGCGCAGGGTCCCGCCGCTTAAGGTCATGTCGCGGGCAGCGCTGAGGGTTGCCTGACGGTTTTCGACACTGTCGCCGCTGATCCGCAGATCCCGCCCGGCGGAAATCACCGCCGTCGGCCCGGTGACGGAGGTCGCCACCTGCTGAATCACGGTCGAGGTGATATGCCCGGAGGACGATGTGCCCCAGTACCCGGTGCCGTTAAAGCCGGGGCGGGGGTCCGGCACGATCGCGATGGCCCCGAAGTAGGCACAGCCTTCCCCCACCGTGCAGGGTGGCACCGACTGATCGGACACCATCTGATAGGTCCGCTGGAACACCGTCTGCCACGTCAGCCCGTTGGCGGTCTGGTTGCCGGTGTTGCGGATGTCCTGCGCGGACAGGGTGATGTCGCCGTCCGTGCTTTCGATGGTCCCGGCGGTGTTGGCGATCTGGGCCGCCTTGCCCCCCGACAGACCGCTGATCCGCAGATCGCCGCCCGCCAGAAGGGTGCCGCCGTCGTTGACCAGTGCGCCGCTGCCTTCAACCGTCAGGGCGGTGCGGGCGAAGATCAGGTCGCGGTTGGTCAGGTCGGTCAGCCCGGTCAGCACCAGAGACCCGCTGCTGATCAGTGCTGATGTGTTGGTCAGGCTGCCGTTGACCTGCAGGGTCAGGGCCTGCCCGGCGGTGATCCGTCCGGCATTGGTCAGTCCGGCGGCGACAACCCCCAGATCCCGCGCCAGCAGGGTGGCGGTGACCGCGTTGCTGACGGCGGTGGTGCCGGTGATACGGGCGGTCTCACCGGCCGAGATTTTTCCGGCATTGCTGACGCTGGCAGCCGCCACCGTGACGGTGTTGCGCCCGGTGACGGCGGCGTCTGCCGTCACCGTGGCTGTGCCGGTGCCGTCGTTAAGGGTCACGCTGTCGGCATCAACGCTGCCGCTCAGGGTGGTGGCGGGGGAAATCAGGGTGGCGGTGCCGTTGGCCTTCAGGCTGGCCCCGGCCTGCTGGGTCAGGGTGGTCCCGGCGCGCAGGGTGGCGTTGCCGGTGGCGGTGATGCTGCCCCGGCTGTCCAGCGCCGTGCCTGCCGTGGCGGTGACGGTGGTGCCCGATACGGTGCCCGCCAGTGTCAGCGGTCCACCGCTGGTCAGGGCCAGATCCGGGGCCTGTAAGGTTGACCCGGCGGCAGCGGTGGCAGATCCGGCGGCAGTCAGTGTCAGGCTGTCGGTGGCGGTGACGGTGCCGGAAAGATCCAGCGCGCCGCCGCTGCCGGTGGTGGTCAGGGTTACGCTTTGCCCCTGCACCCCGCCGCTGACCGACAGGGCCGTTCCGCTGTCGGCGGTGGCGTTCAGGCTGACCGGCCCGGCGGCGGTGATCTGCCCGGCGACGGCAACCGTCTGCCCGGACAGTGTCGCCCTGTCGGCGGCGGTGACGGTGCCATTGGCCCGGATCGCCCCGCTGGCGGTGGCTGTCAGGGTGCCAGACCCCTGAGGTGTAGAAACTTCAGGTGTGCTGGCAAGGCCAGCGGCCAGCCTGCCATCCACGGTCAGGTCCCGCGTGGTCAGGCTGACGTTGCCCCCGGCCCCCAGTGTTGCCCCGGCGGCGATGGTGGTGTCCTGCGCCGTGACGGTTGCGGTGCCGCTGGCGGTGGCGGTTTCGCCAACGGTCAGCGCGCCGGAAGAGGTCAGCGACAGATCGGCGGCAGAGGTGGCGCGGGCAATCTCCAGTTTGCCATTGGCCGACAGCACCAGATCCCGCGCTGATGTTGCCAGCGTGCCATCCATGCGCACCCCAACCCCGGCTTCGGTGCCGATCAGGGTGATCCGCCCGGCGTACATGCCGCCGATGGCTGAAGAATCAATGCCGTACAGCGGGGTGGTCGCAGGGTCCGCCGCCGTGGCGGTGGCGGTGCGGGTCTTGGGGTCAAAGGTGTTGGCCCCGGCGGTGACCCCCAGATCAGTGCCATGCACCGGCCCGTTGACCGAAACACTGCGCCCGACCAGATCAAAGGCATCGACCGCCCGGGCATCCAGCCCACCGGGGCCAACCGTGATATCCCCCCGGCTGACCGCCAGATGGTCCAGCGCCCCGCCCGCCCCCAGCACCGGTACGCCGGTGGTCAGGGTGGCCTGCGGGGTGTTGATGAAGCCGCAGCCGTCGCAGGTGATGCCGTTGGGGTTGGCGAGGATGTATTCAGCCTGCCGCCCGAAGATTTCGGTGGTGCCCTGCAGGCTGGACCGGCTGCCGCCGGTAACTTCGTTGATGATCAGCCGGGCTGTCCCGCCCTGCAGGCTGGGGTTGCCGTAAACCATGCCCCCCAGCGCCGATGTGCCGGTGACGGGGCTGTTGTTGATCACCGCCCCGCCCGGCCCGACCGAGAACTGGCTGAACTGGTTGAGCGAAACCCCGCTGCCGTTCGGGCTGGCGATATTCACCAGCGGCAGGCCGTTCTGGGTCTGATCGACCGATGTCTGGGGGGTGCTGCCCGCCGCAATGATCGGTGGCACCGACTGGGCGTGGGCCAGCATCGGCTGAATCACCAACAGGGCGGAAACCGTCATCCCCACGGCCTGCCGCAGCACGCGCATCACCTTGCTCACCCCGAATCCCCCTTACTCTTTATCCGTGCCCGATGCGGTGGCCGTGGCCGTTACAGACTGAAGCCGACCGACAGGTAAAAAACGTCTTCCCGGGTGCCGATCACCGCCGGGGCGGTCAGGGGCCGGGCCCAGATGAACGACACCGGCACCATGCCGCCGCTGGTGGAGACCCCGGCAGACACCCCGCTCAGGCGGCCCTGCTCCAGACTGTCGCGCCAGTCATGGCGGATTGCCCCGATGTCATAGCCAACCGACAGCGCCACCCGGCCCAGCCCCTGATCGAGCCAGCCTTCCCCGGTATTTGGCAGGGTCAGGCGCAGGTCATTGCGGACATACCCGCCGACATCACCGCTGATGCTCTGGTCCTTAAAGCCGCGCACGCTGTACAGCCCGCCGACGGACACCCGCTCGGTCGAGAACAGGGTGTCGGGGCTCCACTGCACCCGGGCAGAGGTGGTCCACTGCAACGGCCAGTCGGCGTCAAAGCCGGGCAGCGGGTGGCTGAACACCGCATCGGCGGTCCATTTCTCAAACTGGGCTTCGGGGGCGTCTTCACGGCGCCCGGCATCGGCCTTGGCGCCAAGGGCCCCCAGCCCGGCTTCGTGGCCCAGCGTCAGTGATACGGTGCCGTCAGCCAGCCGCCGGGTATGGCTGCCTTCCACCGTCAGCGACGACAGTTTGCGGCTGCCGGAATCCAGCACCGTCCCTTCAACATAGTTGCGGGTGGTCTTGCCGCCGAACCCGGCGGAGACCGTGGTTTTGCTGACGTCATCGCGGTGGATCACCCGGTCGATCCGGCCCCGCCAGGACCGGCTCTGGCCACTGGTCAGGAACGTCTGGTTAAGGCCGGTCACCGGGCTGCGGTAGCCGAACCAGCTGCCGCTGAGTGAGGCGGTCCAGAACCCATAGGGGACCGAGACCGAGCCGCTGAGGCTGTCGCTTTTACGGGTGGTGCGCTGATCAACCAGAGACCGCCGGTAGTCAACAGTCCACAGATCGTTGATCCGCAGCAGGTCGTCGGCCTCAATCCGGGTAAACCCCTGCCGCTCGCCGGTTGACGGGCTGCCGCTGTTGTCGGTGCCGATATCGAGAAACAGCGGAAGACGCCGCTGGTTGGTGATGGTCAGGGCCGATGTGCCGGCGGTGCTGCCGGGGGCGATGTCGATGCGGGCGGCATTGGCGCGCAGGCGGTTCATCTGGTCCAGCCCCTGCTCAATCTCCCGCAGGTTCAGCACGCCCCCCTCCACGCCGGGGAAGGCGGTGGCGGTCCGGGCATGTATTTCCGGCCCCTGCCCGCCATCGTCAATCCGCAGGCTTTCCACCCGGCCTTCCTGCACGATCAGGCGCAGCACGCCTGACGACAGATCCTGTTGCGGGATATACAGGCGGGCGGTGCTGTACCCGGCCCCGACATAGCGGTTGGTCAGGGCGCGGACCAATGCCTCTATGGCGGCCACGTCCATGCAGGTTCCTGCCGGTTGATCAAGCAGATCATCGACCTGCCAGCGGGACAGGCGGTCCATACCGTCCAGATCCACCCGGCTCACCGGAATGCACACCGCATCCTCTTCCGCTGCGGCGGCGGGGGGTGCCGGTGTCAGGCCCGGCGGCGGCAGGGTGCGGGACCGGCTGCGCAGATCCTGCTCCTGCTGGCGCAGGCGGTCTTCCTCCATCCGCTGGATCTGCTGCTGCTGGCGGGTGATCGCGTCAAGGTCGGCCTGCGGGATGGCCTGAGCCAGCGCCGGGACGGCCGCACACAGTATGCCTGCGACCACAGCGGCCAGAACCGACCGCTGTGCTGACAACAGGCGTGCTGAAAGATTTCCCGCAGACAGGCCAGCGCGCGCCGGTCCCATCCTGTCCCTGTTCCGCATCCCCACCTCTCCCCCGCCCCCGCAGATAACATCCAAGGTTGTGTTTGCGGGTGGGTCCTAGTGGGGTTGGCGCGGGCGCTCTGTGATGAAGATCACACCTCAGGGTAGATTAATTTTTATTAATTCAATGAGAAAATACGCAGTCTTTCTATTTTTTGGCGAAAAAGCAGGCCGGAGGGATTTTCTTTCCGCGAAGTACGCAGATGAAATTTTTTTCAGGGCTCAGCATAAAAAACACCCCCGGCGCGGGCTGCGGACCGGGGGTGATGTCTGTCTGCAGGGTCAGAGCTATGTCAGTCCGCCACAAGGGCCTGACACAGCTCTGAGTCCGGGTCCGCCAGAGCGTCAATCACATCAAAATGGTGGCGTCCGGCGGCTTCGGCGGCTGCAGTGGCGGCCCCCAGTCCCTGCCAGACCGATGCCAGCAGGCTGTTCTGCCGCCGGAACTCCGGCCGTTCTCCGGCCCCGGCCCAGCAGAGTACCGGCAGACCGGGGCGGGGTACCAGCAGGGCCGGGCTTTCCGCCGCCGCTTCTGCCGGGTCCAGCCGCAGGGTGGCATTCATTCTGGTCGCCAGCAGGGGCCGCAGGTCGTGCAGCCCGCTGATGGAGACCACCCGTGCGATCCGGCCCCGGCTTTCTTCCCCCAGCGGGGCATCGGTGCAGGCCAGACGGCTGACCAGATGCCCCCCGGCGGAATGGCCGGTCAGCCGCAGCGGGCCGGGGCAGCGGCGGGCGATGGCGTCCACCGCCTGCCCGATCTGCCGGGTGATGCCGCTGATCCGTGTTTCCGGGCACAGGGTGTAACCGGGCATCGCCACCGCCCAGCCATGGGCCAGCGCCCCGGCGGCCAGATGGGACCAGCTGCTTTTATCAAAGGCCATCCAGTATCCGCCATGGACAAACACCACCGTCCCCCGCGCCGGGCCGGCCGGGGTGAACAGGTCGTAGCGTTCCCGCGGGTGGTCGCCATAGGGCAGGTCAAGCGCCGCCTGCCCGGTTTCGGCCAGCCCGGCGCGGAAGGCGGCGGCCTGCTCCGCCCACCGGGCCGGATAGGCGTCTCCTCCGGGGATGTAGGCCCCGTTGCTGTAAGCATCATCCCAGTCGGTGATGCGGGTGGGGGTGATCATGCGCGGCCCTCCTTCCGTGGGGATGCGGTTACAGAACGGTCCGGACCCGCCACAGCTCGGGGAACAGCTCCACCGCCAGCATGTTGCGCAGATACGGTACGCCGCCGGTGCCGCCGGTGCCACGCTTAAAGCCGATCACCCGTTCCACCGTGGTGACGTGGTTAAAGCGCCAGCGGCGGAAGTAGTCTTCAAAGTCCACCAGCTTTTCCGCCAGCTCGTACAGCGGCCAGTGTTGTTCCGGGGCCTGATAGACCTGCCGCCACGCCTCTGTCACCCCGTCATGGGCCTGATGGGTCTGGCTGACATCACGCTCCAGCACCTCGGCGGGGACCGCGATGCCGTTGCGGGCCAGCAGGTGCAGCGCCTCGTCATACAGGCTGGGGCGGGTCAGTTCCTCCTCCAGCCGGGCCAGAATTTCCGGCCGGTGGGCATGGGGGCGCAGCATCGCCGGATTGCGGTTGCCCAGCAGGAACTCGATCTCGCGGTACTGATAGGACTGGAACCCCGACGACTGCCCCAGATCATCGCGGAACCGGGTGTATTCGCTGGGGGTCATGGTGCGCAGCACATCCCACGCCGCGTTCAGCTGTTCAAAAATCCGGGCAACCCGGGCCAGCATCTTGAAGGCGGGGGACAGCTGATCGCCGCGCAGGGCGGTCCGGGCGGCGTGGATCTCGTACAGCGCCAGCCGCATCCACAGTTCTGACGTCTGGTGCTGGATGATGAACAGCATCTCATCGTGGGCGGACGACAGCGGCACCTGCGCCCCGAGGATGCGGTCAAGCTGAAGGTAGTCACCATAGGACATACGCCCGTCGAAGGCCATCTGCGCCCCTTCGGTGGCCGGATCATAGGGCTTGCTCATGTCACGATCGCCTTCTTGTGATAGGCCGGACGGTCCCACAGGGCCCCGTCGATCACCTGTTGCAGCACATCCACCGCCCGGCGCACGTCATCGGCACCGATGTACAGCGGGGTAAAGCCAAAGCGCAGCACGTCAGGGGCGCGGAAGTCGCCGATCACCCCCCGGTCAATCAGCGCCTGCATCACCGCATAGCCCTGCGGATGCCGGAACGACACCTGACTGCCCCGCTGGCTGCCATCGCGGGGCGATGCCAGCTCCAGCGCCGGGCAGCGGGCTTCGACCAGCGTGATGAACAGGTCGCACAGGGCGATGGAGTCCCGGCGGATCCGGGCCATATCAACCCCGTCCCACGCATCCAGCGCCGCATCCAGTGCCGCCAGCGCGATCACCGGCGGGGTGCCGACCCGCATCCGTTCCACCCCCGCCCCGGGGCGGTAAGACGGATCAAAGGCGAAGGGGGCGGCGTGGCCCATCCAGCCGGACAGGGCCGGGCGGGCGCTGTCGGCGTGGCGCGGGGCCACGTAGATGAAGGCCGGGGCACCGGGGCCGCCGTTCAGGTATTTATAGGTGCAGCCGACCGCGAAGTCGGCCCCGGCCCCGGCCAGATTAACCGGCAGGGCCCCGGCGGAATGGGCCAGATCCCACACCGTCACCACACCATGGGCATGGGCCTTTGCGGTCAGGGCCGCCATGTCATGCAGCCGTCCGGTGCGGTAATCGACCTGCGTCAGCATCAGTACGGCGACCTCGTCGGTGATGGCGTCTTCCACCGCTTCCGGTGCCACCACCCGCAGGGCATGGCCCTGCCCCAGTGTCTCGATCAGGCCTTCGACCATATACAGGTCGGTGGGGAAATTGCCGGAATCTGACACGATGACCCGCCGGTCCGGGCGCATCGCCAATGCGGCAGCCACCGCCTGATAGACCTTGACCGACAGGGTGTCGCCCATCACCACGCTGCCGGGCTCCGCCCCGATCAGGCGGGCGATCCGGTCGCCGACCCGGCGCGGCTGGACCATCCACCCGGCGCTGTTCCAGCCCCGGATCAGCTGGTGGCCCCATTCCTGAGTCAGCATGGCCGCCACCCGTTCGGTCACGCCGACCGGCAGCGGGCCGAGCGAGTTACCGTCAAGATAGATCACCCCGTCCGGCAGGGCAAAGCGGCTGCGGGTTGCGGGGATGTCGGGCAGGGTCTCTGACATGGGCGCTTCCTGTTGTTGTGTCTGGTTGGCCGGACGGGCAGATATAAAAATGTCTGCTAAAATTGTCTGGCAATTATTTTTTATAAATACTCCAGACGACAGGGCGCGTCGACTCTTCCTGCACCTCCGGCGCGACTTTTCGGGGATATAGGCAAGAAAATACCCGCCGGAGGGATCCTCCGGCGGGCATCATCAGTCTCTGAGCGGTTTTTCTGATGGCAGGGTTATGCGCGGTAGCGGCTGATCGCCAGATCGCGGGCATCAATGTCCGGGGTCTTGCCGGAGACGATATCGGCGATCAGACGGCCGGAGCCGCAGCTCATGGTCCAGCCGAGGGTGCCATGCCCGGTGTTGAGGAACAGGCCCTTCAGGTGGGTGGCGCCGATCACCGGGGTTCCGTCGGGGGTCATCGGGCGCAGGCCGCTCCAGAAATCGGCCTGCGACATGTCGCCGCCGGGGAACAGGTCGGTGACCGAATGTTCCAGCGTGCGGCGGCGGGCCGGTTCAAGAATGTTGTTATATCCCGAGATTTCCGCCATGCCGCCGACGCGGATGCGGTCCCCCAGACGGGTGATGGCGATTTTATAGCTTTCGTCCATCACCGTCGATTCCGGGGCGAGATCCGGGTTGTTGATCGGAATGGTCAGCGAGTACCCCTTCACCGGGTACACCGGCAGGCGGATGGCGTGTTCCGCCAGCATCATCGGCGACCAGCTGCCCAGAGCCACCACCACAGCGTCGGCCTTCAGGGTGCCCTTGTCGGTGACCACACCGGTGACACGGTCGCCCAGAGTCTCGATGCGGCGGATTTCTTCATTCCAGCGGAAGGTGACACCCTTGCCTTCGGCCAGCCGGGCAAGGTTGTTGGTGAACTTGAAGCAGTCGCCGGTTTCATCCAGCGGGGTCTGCAGGCCACCGACAATCTTGTGGCGCACCCGGGCCAGAGCCGGTTCCACCCGGATGCAGGCGTCGGGGTCCAGCAGTTCGCAGGGGATGCCGTCAGCCTTCAGGGCCTTCACGTCCTTGGCGGAGGCATCAAGCTGGGCCTGCGTGCGGAACAGCTGCAGGGTGCCCTTCATCCGCTCGTCATAGGTTAGGCCGGTTTCGGCCCGCAGGTCGGCCAGCGACTGGCGGGCGTAATCGGCCAGACGCAGCATGCGGCTTTTGTTGATGGCATAGCGCGAGGACGTGCAGTTGCTCAGCATCTGCACCAGCCAGCGGATCATTGCGCCGTCAACCTTCGGGCGCAGGATCAGCGGGGCATGTTCCATCATCAGCCACTTTACGGCCTTCATCGGAATGCCGGGGGCAGCCCACGGGCTGCAATACCCGAACGACACTTCCCCGGCATTGGCAAAGGATGTTTCCAGCGCCGGTCCGCTCTGGCGGTCAATCACGGTCACCTCATGACCGGCCCGCGCCAGATACCAGGCGGAAGTAGTTCCGATAACGCCACTGCCCAGAACGACGACTTTCATAGCGATGCAACCTGCAGAGTAAAGACGGACCACAGAAAAGGCGGAGAGAAAACAGCCGCGCCGGACATCTGTTCTGTCTCTCACGACATGGAGAGGTCAGTGAAACCGGCGGCGTATCCTCTGTATCTGTTTACCGTGTCTTTGAGGGAGGTAAAATATCTTTCATTAACTGCAAAAAATAAGCATGTTTCTGCGAATATAAGGGGCTGGAGATGCAGAAAGTTCAGTTTCGGACCGTTGCAGGCGCGGAAAGTCGTATTTTGTTTTCCGGCTGTCCCCGGTCCGGGGGCCGGTCTGCGGCAGACAGGCCCTGACTCGCGGCGCGACGGAGTATTCCGGATCCGGCGTTTAACAGAAAAGGCCCGCTGCAATCCCTGAGGGCGCACGGGGAAAGCCGGGGGCGGACATGCCCCCTGAGGGGCCTGAGAGCCTGAGTTTTATCAGAGTATTGATGCAGAACAGCGGCATCCTGCCCCGATGCTGCGGAGAAACGGATGATGGTTACGTTGACTTTTCCGGGGGCGGCAGCACTGGCCCTGACCACCCTGATGCTGATCAGTCCGTCCGCTGTGGCGCAGATGCACGGGCGGCCCGACGGAGCCTATGGGGATGGGTCCGGCCATGGCCCGGGGGCTGCCCCGGCCTCGGCCAGTCCAGCCCCGTACCGGCAGGCCGATCGGGATCTGTGGCACCGTGGGGCATGGTGGCAGGGCCGCCACGAGGGCCGGGACGGCTGGTGGTGGATTGCCGGAAACCGCTGGTACTGGTATCCGGCCCCCGTTTATCCGATGCCAGTTTACCCCGCGCCCGCGCCCGCGCCCGCTTCCCCAGTATCTGGCTCGTATCCGGCACCGGGAATCGCTGGCAACGGCGGTCAGGACTGCCGCGAATACCAGCAGACCGTGATGGTCGGCGGCCAGCCGTCCCCGGCCTATGGCACCGCCTGCCGTCAGGCCGATGGCAGCTGGAAGATCATCAGCCAGAACTGATTCTGCCCCCTCCGGCGTGGAAAGGGTTCTGCGCCGGAGGGGGGAGATCGCTCTGGCAGCCGTTTACTCCGCTGCTGCCTTCAGGGCGGTGGACAGGGAGTCCAGCGCCGTGGTCAGGTCGGCCAGAATGTCCGCCGGGGTTTCCAGACCCACGGACAGGCGGATCAGCCCTTCCGAGATGCCATAGGCCGCCCGTTCTTCCGGGGTGTAGCTGGAATGGGTCATGCTGGCCGGGTGCTGGATCAGGGTTTCGGCATCGCCGAGGCTGACGGCGCAGACGATCATCGACAGGCTGTCCATCAGGCGGATTCCGGCGTCATAGCCGCCGGTCAGTTCAAAAGCGATCATCCCGCCCGGCAGCTTCATCTGGGTTTTGGCCAGATCATGCTGGGGGTGGCTGGACAGGCCCGGGTAATACACCCGTGCCACCGCCGGATGGCTTTCCAGCATTTCCGCGACGGTCTGGGCCGAGGAGCAATGGCGGTCCATCCGCAGTTCCAGCGTCTTCAGGCCGCGCATGATCAGGCTGGCATCCATCGCCGACAGCACCGCGCCGGTCATGTCCTTCAGCCCGAAGAAGCGGATGGCGGTGATCATCTCCGCCCGGCCGATCACGGCCCCGGCGGTCAGGTCGCCATGGCCGCCCAGATATTTGGTGGCGGAATGCACCACCAGATCCGCGCCAAGGCTGATCGGCTGCTGCAGATACGGCGAGCAATAGGTGTTGTCGACCACCACCACCGCCTGCTTTTCATGGGCGATGGCGGCAATGGCGCGGATATCGACCACCCGCATGTTGGGGTTGGCCGGGGTCTCGAAATAGACGACGGCGGTGTTGTCCGTCATGGCGGCGCGCAGGGCGCCGGCATCGGTCAGATCCACATGGCTGACGGTGACACCGAAGCGGGCCAGACCATGACGCATGAAGGCGAAGGTGCAGCCGTACAGGGTCTTATCGACAATGATTTCATCGCCCGGCTTGACCAGCGTCCACAGGGCCGAGGTGATCGCCCCCATGCCGGAGCCGGTGACCATCGCCGCCTCGCCGCCTTCCAGCTCGGCCAGACGGGCTTCCAGCAGACGCAGGGTCGGGTTGCCGAGACGGGTGTAGATATAGCCCGGATCTTCCCCCGCGAAGCGGCGGCCACCGGTGGCGGCATCGGGGAAGGCAAAGGTCGAGGTCATGTAGACCGGCGGCACCAGCGCGCCGTTGTGATCCTGCGGATCATAGGCATGGTGGATGGCGCGGGTGGCGAAACCGGGGGTGGAGACAGTGGCGGTCGTCTTGGCGGTATCGCTGGTCTTGGACATGAGGATGCTCCCGTTCTGTCACCCCGCCGGTTCTGTCTCCGCCGGGGTTTCTGTTTTCTGACCGCAGCATCGCAGGAACCGTGCCATCTCCGTGCCATCTCCGGGCCAGCCCCGAAAATCGGGCGGTCAGAGAGAGGGTGTAAGAAAAATCTTCCACTCCTTCCCTCTTGAGGGGACCGATCTGTAAGAATATCTTTACGCTGTAAGAAAAACGTTCCACCGGGAGAACCCGATGCTGCTGGATATCCACGCTGACAACCGCGTCGGCATCACCGGCGAAATCCTGACGGTGATTGCCCGCGCCGGGCAGGATGTGCGGCGGCTGGAGGTGGTGACCCACCATGTCTATGCCGAGCTGCCGGGCCTGCGTCCGCCCGATCTGGCTTCGCTGCGGGCGGCGCTGCTGGCGGTCCCCGGCCTGTGGGCGGTGACGGTGGTGGAAGCCCTGCCCGGCGACCGCCGCCAGCAGGCGCTGGAGCTGCTGGCGGACAGCTATCCCGATGCGCTGGCGGTGGTTGATCCTGATGGCACGCTGGCGGCGGCAAACCGGGCGGCACAGGCCATTCTGGGGGCGGCGGCGGTGCTGCCTGATCCGGTGCGGGCGATGCTGGGGCGCGGGCAGCCGCTGGCCCAGCCGGTGACCCTGCACGGGCAGGCGTGGATGGTGGAGGTGATCCCCTCCCCCCTTGTCCCCGCCGGGGGGCAGGCAGGCGGCGGGATTGTGGTGTTCCGGCATCCGCAGCGGCTGGGGCAGGCGCTGTCGCGGGTCGGCCCGGGGGAACAGGGATCGCTGGATGCGATTCTGGGCACCTGCCCGGCGATTCAGGCGGTCAAGGAGCGGGTGCGCCGCTTTGCCGATGTCGATGCCCCGGTGCTGATCACCGGGGAAACCGGCGTCGGGAAGGAGCTGGTGGCCCGGGCCATCCACGGGGCGGGCCGCCGCCATGAGGCACCGTTTCTGGCCCTGAACTGTGCGGCCCTGCCGGAAACGCTGGTCGAGAGCGAGCTGTTCGGCTATGCCCCCGGCGCCTTCAGCGGTGCGGCGCGGGATGGTAAGCTGGGCCTGCTGGAGCTGGCTGACGGCGGCACGGTCTTCCTCGACGAAATCGGGGAAATGTCGCCGTATGTGCAAAGCAAACTGCTGCGCTTTCTGGCCGATGGCACCTTCCGCCGGGTCGGCGGCAAGCAGGAACGCCGGGTCAGCGTGCGGATCGTCAGTGCGACGCACCGGGATCTGGCGGCGGCCTGTGCGGAAAAAGCCTTCCGCGATGACCTGCTGTATCGGCTGTCGGTGTTGCAGGTCGATGTGCCGCCCCTGCGCAGCCGTGGGGCGGATATCCCGGTGCTGATCGACAGTTTTCTGGAAAACACTGCCGCCCGTCTGGGCCGCTCGCTGCCGCGCCTGACCGATGCGGCCCGGCAGGCGCTGTGCGGTTACGGCTGGCCCGGCAATGTCCGCCAGCTTCAGAACGTGCTGTTCCGCGCCCTGACCCTTAATGATGCCCCGGTGCTGGACCGGGCCGCTTTTGATCTGGCCGCGACGGGGACGGAGGGGCCGCCCGCCCCTGCCCTGCCGGTTCTGCCGGAGCCCGCCCGCGACTCTCAGGGCTGGATGTCTGAAGACTGGATACCTGAAGACTGGGGGCCTGAAGACTGGGGGACAGCGCAGGCCGCCTTTGAGCGCGAGCTTCTGACCCGGCTGTGGCCACGGTATCCGTCAACCCGGCGGCTGGCAGAGCGGCTGAAGGTCTCGCACACCACCATTGCCCAGAAGCTGCGGGCCTATGGGCTGCGCAGCCCCTGAGAAGATAACGCGGGATGTAACACTTTCTGTAACACCCGGGATAACACCCGGTGGGCTGTCTGACAGGCCGGGGTTCACCGTTCTGGGTGATGCATCTGCCTGCGACTCAGTCTGATACCGCTGGATGCGATTGTTGCCGCTTATAACTATACGGTCGGTGACCGTTCCGGCGGCGGGATCCTACGGCGGCTGTGATCAGGCTGTCCGAGCGTTAGAGTTTGCGATATCGCAAAGTTCTGTGCCGGTCTGTCAGGGTAGGCTGTCAGATCGGGCAGATCGGTATGACTTCACCGGACAGGAGGCTCCCATGCAGATCGTATCTTCGTCCGGTGGGTCAACCTGCTGGCCTGACGGGCGAAGGGCGGCGGCTTACGGGTCAATCCACTCATAGGTTTCCTGCGGCCCGTGACAGCCGCCGCATCCCCCGCCGCAGGCTTTGCCCGCAGCCTCTGATCCGCCGCCGCTGCGCCGGACCCTGCCTTTATCGACCCAGATCTGCAGGGCTGCCCGCACCGCATCGGTGCTGCTGCCGACATGCAGGGCCAGTTCGGCCAGTGTCGCCTGACGGCGGGTTTGCAGGCAGGCTTTCAGGGCGATCAGGCTCATGCTGTTGTCTCCGCCGTCCGCCCTGACAGATGCCGCAGGGCGGTCACCCCCAGCAGCAGGACGGCACAGCCCCCGGCGATCCACAGGCTGGACGGGCCGGGATGGCGCAGCCAGGTCGCGGTCTGATAGACCACCACCGCCATCACATAGGCCACAGAGGTGGTCCAGCCTGCGGCAAAGGCAGCCCACCGGCCCCCCGCTTCCTGCCGGATTGCCCCAAGGGTGGCAACACAGGGGGTATAGAGCAGAATCAGCACCATATAGGCCAGTGCCCCGGCGCTGCCGTCAAAGTATGCGGTCATCGCCCCGAAGGCGCTGGCGTTGATGCCAAGGGCGGCGGTGTCTTGGGCGGTCTCCGCCGACAGGGTGCCGAGCTTGAGCGGATCCAGCACCGCCTGCCCCAGTGCCGCCAGATTGGCCGGGACGGTCGCCGCCGCCTTCAGCAGGGCATCCCCCAGCACGAAGGGGCCGCTGTCTTCCTCTCCGGCGGGATCTGTCCCGCCGTACAGGCTGTTTAAGGTGCCGATCACCGCCTCTTTGGCAAAGATGCCGGTCACCAGACCGACCGTGGCGGGCCAGTTGTCTTCCCGCAGGCCCATCGGGGCCAGAACCGGGCTGACGGCTGAGCTGACCGCCGCCAGAATGGATTCCTGCCCGGCATCCTTACGGAAGTCGCCGCTGGTGGTGAACGACGACAGAATGCTTAAGGCCAGCACCATCGGCACAATCACCTGCCCGGCCCGGCCCAGAAATTCCCGCAACCGCTGCCAGGCATGCCAGACAATGCCGCGCAGGGTCGGGATGTGATAGGGCGGCAGTTCCATCACAAACGGGGCGGCTTCGCCCCGCAGCAGAGTATGCTTCAGGGTCAGGCCGGTGCCGACCGCCACGGCGATCCCCAGCAGATACAGCGCGAACACCACATTCTGCCCGCCGCTGGGGAAGAATGCGGCGGCAAACAGCGCAAACACCGGCAGCCGCGCCCCGCAGGCCATGAAGGGCGCCATCATGGCGGTCATCACCCGGTCGCGGTGGCTGTCGAGGGTACGGGCGGCCATCACCGCCGGGACATTGCAGCCAAAACCGACGATCAGCGGCACAAAGGCTTTGCCCGGCAGGCCGATTCCCCGCAGTGCCCGGTCCATCACAAAGGCGGCGCGGGCCATGTAGCCGGAATCCTCAAGGGCAGACAGTACCAGAAACAGGCTGCCGATCACCGGGGCAAAGGTGGCCACCGTCTGGATCCCGCGCCCGATTCCCAGCACCGCCACCATCAGCCAGCCGGGGGCCCCGGCGGCGGTCAGCATCTGTTCCGGCCAGTCAACCAGCAGCGCCCCGACCCCCAGATCAAACAGATCAATGAAGGCCCCGCCGACACTGATGGTCAGCACGAACATCAGGTACATCATGCCGAGAAACAGCGGCACCCCCAGCACCCGGTGCAGGGCAATGGCATCCAGCCGCCGGGTCAGCACCGGCGAGACATCGTGCAGGCGGCGGCAGGCGGCGGCGGTCACCCGCCCGATCAGCTGATAGCGGGCATCGGCGATCAGGATGTCGGCCTCTTCCCCGCCCTCAGCCTCCAGCGTCCGCCGCACGTCGCCGACTGTTTCAGACAGGCCGGGGATGGCGGCGTAGACCGCGGCGGCAAACGCCGACTCCGGGGTTGCCTCCAGCAGCCGCACCGCCAGCCAGCGCGGGTCATGGGCCGTGCCGCCGGTCAGGAACGGAGTCAGGGCGGCGATTGCCCGTTCCACCGCCGGGGGGTAATCCACCGTGGCGGGGGGCGATTCCCCTACCCCGGCACAGGCTTTCTTCAGGGCCTCAAGCCCCCGGCGGCGACTGGCCACCAGAGGCACCACCGGGCAGCCCAACTGCTGCGACAGGGCTGTCAGGTCCAGCTCCACCCCGGCCTGTTCGGCCAGATCCATCATATTGACGGCCACCACCAGCGGCACCCGCCGTTCCATCATCTGCACCGTCAGATACAGCGACCGTTCCAGCGTGGAGGCATCAATCACATTGATCACCACCCCGGTGTCGCCGGAGGTCAGGTAATCGCGGCTGACCCGTTCATCCTGCGGGCCATGATCGCCGCTGATCATATACAGGCCGGGCAGATCAACGACTTCCACCGGTGCGCCGTGCCACGGATAGGTTCCGCGCTTCTGTTCCACCGTGACGCCGGGCCAGTTGCCGACCTGCTGCCGTGATCCGGTCAGGGCGTTAAACAGGGTGGTTTTGCCGCAGTTGGGGTTTCCGGCCAGTGCCACGCGGGGCAGGGCCGACGGGGGCAGAGAAGACGGGGGAAGGGTCATGCCAGTGCCTCGATCCGCAGAATTGCCGCCTCATCGCGGCGCAGGGTCAGCGTATAACCGCGCAGGCGGACCTCCAGCGGGTCGCCCAGCGGGGCAACCCGGGTCAGGGTAAAGGATGTGCCGGGGGTCAGCCCGAAGGCCAGCAGGCGCTGGCGATAGGCCGGGGCGCCGCCATCAAGGCCAATGACCCGGGCCGACTGGCCGGGCCGGAGCTGAGACAGGGTCAGGGGGGCTGAAGACATCCGGGGGGTATTCCGCAAAGACAACGCAGTATCATTTGCAGTTTGGCGGGACAGCGCAATCCCGGAATTGTCGTATGGGAATATTTTCCCCGCTGCCGGTAAAAATCCGTGCCCGGATGGATGCGCCGGAGCCAAAAAAAGACAGGGGAGCCTTGCGGCCCCCCTGCCCTGTTACATAACCGGGCTGCCTTTACGCCGAGCGGCGTACAGCGGCTCCCCGGCGTTCCAGCACCACTTCGGCGATCTGCACCGCATTCAGGGCGGCACCCTTCAGCAGCTGATCCCCGCAGACGAACAGTTCCAGACCGTGGTCGCCGAACACAAGGTTCTGGCGGATGCGGCCGACTTCGACGTCATACTTGCCCGAGGCGTTGAGCGGCATCGGGTAGACCTTGGCCGCCGGATCATCGACCACCTTCACCCCCGGCGCGGCGGCCAGCAGGGCGCGGGCGGCATCCGGGGTCACCGGCTTGGCGAACTCGATCACCGCGCTTTCGGCATGGGCGCGGGAGGTCGGGATGCGCACGGCGGTGCAGGACAGCGCGAGATCGGGGATGCCCATGATCTTGCGGCTTTCCCAGGTGACCTTCATCTCTTCCTTGGTGTAGCCGTTGTCCTGGAACGCATCGATGTGCGGGATCAGGTTAAACGGCAGCGGATGGGCGAACACCTTATTGGCAGCCTTGCCGGTATCCAGATAGGCGCGGGCCTGATCTTCCAGCTCGCTCATCCCTTCCGCCCCGGCGCCCGAAGCCGCCTGATAGGTGGAAACGATGACCTTCTTCAGGCCAAAAGCCTGATGCAGCGGCCACAGTGCCACAGCCAGAATGGCGGTGGTGCAGTTGGGGTTGGCGATGATGCGGGCATCGCCGACGGCTTCCGGATTGATTTCCGGGATCACCAGCGGCTTGTCGTCGTCATACCGGAAGGCCGACGAATTATCGATGACAGTCACGCCACGGGCGGCCAGCTGCGGGGCGAATTCCTTGGCGAAGTCACCGGAAACGGCCAGCAGGGCAATATCGCACTCCGCCACCGCGTCAACGGTGAAGGCTTCGATGGTTTTAGTGCCGTAGGGAGTCGCAGTAGTTTTACCGGCCGACCGTTCGGAGGCAAACAGACGCAATTCGGAGAGGGGAAACGCGCGGTCATGCAGCACGTTCACCATCTCTTTCCCGACGGCACCCGTGACGCCAACAACAGCGACGCGGGGACCAGAAGCCACGAAGTGAGACATGGTGATTCCCATTAGCTGGGGGTTAGAAAAAAGCTATCGCTTATAGCAGCGATGCAGACCCATTTGAACGTTGATTCTTCGCCAATGCAAAAGTTTTTTGACAGACCCTGTCTTTAGGCGGGCCATCCCGGTACAGGCCGTGACAGGGCGGGCCGGTTTGCGATATCGCAAGATCACAGATCGGTGAGGCCGGGGCTGGAAAGAGTCAACAGGGGTTGCGGCCCTGCTGCTGCTGTTCCACTGTGGCGGCGGAGCTGGCGCTGTGCCTCTCCCCCGTTCTCTGGCCCGGAAGGACTCCCCCATGACCCGGACCCCTGTTTCTGATATTTCCTCTGAGACTGGCCTTTCCTCCGAGACTGGTCGGTTTATCGATTATTATTTTTCTCCGGTTTCTCCGTTTGCCTATCTTGGGGCCCCGCGTCTGGCGGCGCTGGCACAGGCCCATGGCTGTACGGTGCGGTGCCGTCCGGTGCGGATGGCCGAGGTGTTCGCCGCGACCGGCGGGGTGCCGCTGCCCCAGCGGTCTGAGGCACGGAAAACCTACCGGCTGATGGAACTGACGCGGATCAGCCGCCGCTATGCTATGCCGCTGACCCTGCACCCGGCGTTTTTCCCCTGCGATGACACGCTGGCAGCCGGGGTCATTCTGGCAGCAGAGGATGCCGGTGCTGATGCCATGGCGGTTGCATTTGCTCTGGGCCGGGGCCTGTGGGCGGAGCAGCGGAATATCGCGGACCCGGCCAGTGTGGCAGACATTCTGACCGCGCTGGGGCTGGATGGCGCGGCGCTGGTGGCTGCAGCCCCACAGGCGGAGGCCCGGCGGACGGAAACCACCGCGCAGGCCATCGCTGCCGGGGTTTTCGGTGCGCCGACCTACGTCTGGAAAGGGGAACTGTTCTGGGGGCAGGACCGTCTGGAGTATCTGGACGCGGCCATTAAAGATTCCTGATCAGGAATCATTATTCCCGGAGTCGGGGATATCCGTCACGATATGACAGGCCCATAAAAAAACCGCCGGGGGCTGTCCCCCGGCGGTACTCTGGCTGACCCTGTGGCGGGAAAACCGCCGGAGACAGGCTGTTAGTGGGCCTTGTGGGCTTCTGCCGGGGTGGTGGTCAGGGCTTCAACCTTCACATCCACATCGATGCTGCCCGCCTTTTCAAAGGTCAGTGTCAGCGGGAATTTGTCATTTTCCTTCAGCGGGGCCTTCAGGCCGAACAGCATGACGTGCAGCCCGCCGGGCTCCAGCGCCACGGTGGCCCCGGCGGGGATCTCAATGGCTTCAACCTGACGCATCTTCATCACGCCGCCGTCCATGCTGTGGGTATGCAGTTCGGCGCGGTCTGCGGCGGTGGTCTTGGCCCCGACCAGCCGGTCGGCGTCGCCGCTGTTGGTGATCTTCAGGAAAGCGGCCCCGTTGGCGGCCATCCCGGCAGAGGCCTTGGCCCACGGATGGCCGATGCTCAGTTTGCCGACGGTATACCCGTGGGCCAGAGCCCCGGCTGACAGGGTGGCAATGACGGCAGCGGCCAGCAGCGGGGCGGCAAAGCGGGTGCGGAATGCGAACATGTCCATGATCCTTCTGATCCGGTCACGGGCCGGATCGTTCGACAGAATGAAATAGAAGTGTCGGAGCGGGAAAAGGTCAGGACAGGACCGGCGGCCCCCGGGGCTGAGGCCGGTGATGGGGGGACAGATCGGGGGCCGGGTGGGCCTGAGACAGTGCCTGACGGGCAAAGGCCAGTACGGCTGGCGACAGGTCGGGCAGCTCAGGCAGGGCATCGGGTAAGGCCGGGACGCACAGGGCGCACAGGGCATTGGCAGAAGCCAGCGCCCCCCCTGCCCCGCCTTCGGGGGTACCGGGGATGTATCGCATCCCGGTGCCGGTACACAGCACCGCGTCGGCATCGGCGACGGTGCGCAGCGGGCCGGTGGGGTCAGCCTGCACCACTCCGGCAAAAGCGGACAGGATCAGATGCAGGGACAGGGCCAACACCATCCACACCGCCGCCCGGTGGCGCGGTGAGGAAGCGGTTGCTGCCGGTGATGGAAAATCCCTGATCATAGTGGCGGTATGCTGCCCCCCGACGGCCTGCCTGTCAACAGCCTCCCCTCTCTGGACTCTCCCTTCTCCGGGAATCCTGTGGCATGGTCGCGGGGGTTTGCGATATCGCAAACCCGGTGACGGAGGGGATAGACACAATGGCACGGTCTGGGCGGCTGCTGGCTTTGGTGCAGGAACTGCGGGCGCACCGCCATCCGGTGACGGCGGCGCGGCTGGCCGAGGTGCTGGAGGTCAGCGTCCGGACCATTTACCGCGACATTGCCACCCTGCAGGAACAGGGGGCGGTGATTGAGGGGGAAGCCGGGATTGGCTATCAGCTGCGGGATGGATATCTTCTGCCGCCCCTGATGTTCAGTGATGACGAACTGGATGCGCTGGTGCTGGGTATGCGCTGGGTGGCGGCGCGGACTGATCCGCATCTGCGCGGGGCATCGATTGCGGCTTTAAGCAAAATTGCGGCGGTGCTGCCTGCCGGATGGGGGGACCTGCGGGAAAGCCGGACCCTGTTTGTCGGTGGCCGGGGCGCTCGGGCCCCCGGCCCACAGGCGCCTCCCTCCGCTGACCCGGCCATCATGATCTGCCTGCGGCGTGGGCTGCGGCAGGAACGGATTCTTGATCTGACCTACCGGGATGCCTCAGGGGCCGAGACCCGACGCCGGATCTGGCCCTTCGTGCTGGGCTATTTTGATGCGGCGGAAGTGGTCGGGGCGTGGTGCGAAGACCGTCAGGCATTCCGGCATTTCCGGACCGACCGGATTCTGGCGGTGGCGGAGACCCCGGAGCGGATGCCACGCCGCCGGGCGGTTCTGCTGAAAGAATGGAGCGAGGCGGAGGGGATTTCTCTCGATATGCTCGATCCTCCTGACAGAAACTGACACAGAGGTCGGTGATGATCCGGTCATCGGCGGGGAACGACCCGCCCCAGACCAGAGGGATCAGATCAATGTCCGCCCAGACCTACATTCTGCTGTATGTTGAAAACCCGACTGCCAGCGCGGCGTTTTATGCTCTTGCGCTGTCGGTGCAGCCGGTGGAGGTCAGCCGGACCTTTGCGCTGTTTATTCTGCCCGACGGGTGCAAGCTTGGCCTGTGGTCGCGCCATACCGTGGAACCGGCTGCGGCCCCGGCCCCGGCTGTCCTGAGCGGTGGGGCTGAACTGGCGCTGACGCTGCCGTCCCGGGCTGCGGTAGATGCCCGTCATGCGGACTGGATGGCTGCCGGGGTGGAGATTGCACAGGCCCCGGTGGCTCTGGACTTTGGCTATACCTTTGTCGGGCTTGATCCTGACGGGCACCGTCTGCGGATGTTTGTCCCTGAGATGGGCTGAGGCTCTGTCTCCCCCCCCCTCCCCCTACGACGGGATCAGGGGCGGGGACTTTGCGATGTCGCAAACTCCCCGCCCTCTTCCCCCTTGTTTCCCTTACCAGGGCAGCTCACCCACATCATCGGTGAAGCTGCCGGTCGGGCCGTCGTCATCCAGCAGCGCCATGTGGATTGCCGCCTGCGCCCGGCCTGCCGGACAGACGGCGTTGACCTTGATGCCCTGCGGCGCCAGAGACGCCGCATAGCTGCGGGTCAGTGCATTCAGGGCGGTTGCGGCCACCTGCACCGATGGCGGCGCGGCGTCCTGTCCGGCAGGCGGGGCGGTGACCGATGCCGCCGCCGAGGAAAGAAACACCACCCTCCCCCGCCCGGACGCAGCGAGCAACGGGCTCAGGGCTTCCGTCAGATGGGCTGCCCCGACGACCGAGGTGATCAGGCTGTCAATCAGAATACCGGGCATCGGTGCCGCATGAACCAGACCGTCAAGACTGCCGTGGGTGTGATTCAGGCGTGTGGCGAGGCTGGTAATGCTGTCGGGATCACTCAGATCCAGCGGTTCGAGCGAGACGGCCAGCCCTGCCGCCCGCAGCGGGGCGATGGCGGCGGCATCTGCTGCCGGATCTGTGCTGCCGAGCAGGATCGTCGCCCCGCGCTCGGCCAGTCCGCGCGTAATGCGGCTGCCGGGGCCTGACAGGCTGCTGACCAGAATAAGGGGCGGGACACGTTTGGGTCGGGGGAGCATCAGAAAAGACTGTCCGCACTGACAGCGCAGAGCTGACAGCGGCAGGAGAGACGCCGCCGCCGTCAGCCCCGGCGGAAACCCTGACCGGAACGGTCGGGGACTTGCACCGGCAAGCCGACAGCCGGTATAAAACCTCAAGTATAGTTGAGATCAAGAAGGTTTTTCTGTCATGGCATCGTCCCCCCGGCTGTCGCCGCTGCTGTCTGTCGGTGATGTGGCCCGCCGCAGCGGTCTTCCGGTCTCGACACTGCACTTTTACGAGTCGAAAGGGTTGATTGCCGCCGACCGCAGCCGGGGGAACCAGCGGCGCTATACCCGGGATGTGTTGCGCCGGGTGGCAATCATCCGGGTGGCGCAGCGCCTTGGCCTGCCTTTATCAGAGATTGCCGCTCTGCTGGCACCGATACCGCCCGGCAGTGTGCCGACGCAGGCCGAGGTCCGGGCAATGGCAGCCCGCTGGCGGGCGGCCCTGCAGGAGCGGATTGATGGCCTGACCCGGCTGCGGGATCATCTGGATGGCTGCATCGGCTGCGGCTGTCTGTCGATGGAAGAATGCCCCCTGCGCAACCCGGCGGATCAGCTGGGGCAGACGGCGTCAGGGCCGGTCCTGCTGGACCGTGCCCCGGCGCAGGGAAGCTGAGGCGACGGCCCTATTCTTTCCCGGCGTGCTGACGCAGGAAGTCGGTCAGTGCCTGTCCGGCTTCGCGGATATGCACGGCAAGATAGGCGGCGGCGTCCGCTGTCTGACCGCTGCGGCACAGCTCCAGCAGGGTGCGGTGTTCGGTCTGGGCCTTGACCACGCCGTCGGTGAAATGCAGCTGCATGCGGGTGTAACGGTCGATTTTCCGTTGCAGGCCGTTGACCACGGCCCAGGTCTGGGGCCGCCCGGCGGCCCCGCAGAGAATCCCGTGAAAGCGCCAGTTCAGCTCGCCCCAGCTGCCGACATCCCCGGCGGTCAACGCGCCGTCGTACTCGGTCAGCACGGCATCTGCGGCGGCGTAGTCTGCGGCGGTCAGGTTGGGCAGCGACAGGGCCAGCAGGTGCGGCTCAAGGATTGAGCGGATCTCAAAAATTTCCTCGATATCGCTGAGGGACAGCGACGCGACGATAGAGCTGCGGTGGGCATGGCTGACGATCAGCCCTTCCGCCTCCAGCTGGCGCAGGGCTTCGCGCACCGGAATGCGGCTGACATCGTACTGTTTGGCGATGGCATCCTGCCGAAGCTGGGTGCCTTCGGGGATTTCACCGCTGAGAATGGCTTTCCGCAGCAGGTCGGTCAGCCCTTCGGTCATCGTCTGGCGCTTGAGCATCGAGGTCAGGATACCACCTTTACAGTCATACCGTCGCAATCCCGGACAGCCGGTGCACAGAACACCGGCCTGATATCGTACAGAAGTGCAGGGCCTTATACCAGACAGAGCGGTTCTGTCTGCCTTCCTTTCTGCGGGGGCCTTTCTGTGTTGGCCTTTCTGTGGTGGCCGCTGCCCCGCAGGGCCTGCACAGAAAGCGTTAAGGGTTTTCATGCTACCATGCTTGTCACCGTCCTGTCTGGGGACTGTCTGGCCCTGCCTGTCACCGGGGAACCGTCCGATGAGCTTTAACGACACCATCGACCTGAAAGCAGCGGTTGGCACCGCGACCGGCGGCGGGGTGTCGTCGCAGCGCCGCGACCGCATCATGACCCGCACCATGTATGCCCGACATCTCGAAAGCTTCGCGGATGAGGCGCTGAAGCAGCAGATGTCACGGACCTGCGGCCCGCTGCTGCAGCCGGAGATCGAGGCACTGGCGGCGCGTCTGGCCAACCTGAAGACCCGCTATTATTCCGCCCTGCTGGAGGTGGGAAAGAACCGGGGGCTGCCCCAGCCGGAACAGTTCCGGGAACTGCAGGCCCTGCGGGCCTATTGCGAGGAACTGGAAGCCGGTTTCACCGCCCTGACGCGGGAAATCGAACAGGGGGCAATCCCGGTTGAAGGGGTGACGGACCCGGTCTACTGACCGGCTCAGCGCCCCGCGTCGGGAATCACCTCGCCCCGGCTGACAAAGGAAATGGACCGTGTGCCGAACAGGTCGGTGTGCAGGGCCTCGACCAGCAGCGGGCTGACCGGGCCATCAGCTTCCCACGTCACCAGAAGGCTGCCGCCGCTGCCGCCGCTAGTGTCGCGGTTTTCGATGAATGTGCTCATCGAGGCCAGCGCGGGCAGTGTCTTCGGGTCGGTCACAAAGTCACGCAGCAGCACCCCTGCCCCGTCATAATAGCGGGCGGCGGTAATCCGCACCGGCTGGCGTGGATCGGTGTTGCGGACGGAGACCATCACCGACAGCAGCCATTCCCCGGGGTTGCCGCTGCGGTCCTGATTGCCATGCTGCACGCTGGAATACACCGGCACATACACGGTCTGGCCCCGGCTGCGGGCCGGGTCCGCCGCTGCGGCCTGCCCGCTGAAGGGGATGGCTGCCGCCAGCAGCAGGGTGGCTGTTGCCATGCCGCGAAGGCCCTGAAGAGCCGCGCCGCGAAGGCGCTGGAAAGCCATGCCACGAAGGGGCTGGAAAGGCTGTCGCAATCCGGTCATCGGTGTTCGGCTCCGTCCTCTGGTCCGGCCAGTGTGCCATATCCGCTGCTGCGGTGTCCTGCCAGACAGCGTTCGATGATGTCATCACTGACCCCCATCGAGCGCAGGGCCAGACCGGCCATCTGGAAGCTGACCTCAATCGCTTCCGGCACCACCAGTACTGCCCCGGCAGAGCGCAGCACCCCCTGCTGACGCAGGTCATGGGCCCGGGCAATGATCGGCAGGCCGGGCATATGGTCGTGCACCGCCGCCACCGCCCGCTCGGCCCCCCGTGCATTGTTGACGGTGATGATTGCCGCCCGCGCCCGCTCCACGCCGATGGAGCGCAGGACCCCGGCCTGACTGACATCACCATAAAACACCGGCAGCCCTTCGGCCCGTGCCTCGGCCACCCGCTCGGCATCAAGATCCAGCGCCACGTACGGCACGCCATGTTCTTTCAGCAGTGTGGCGATGGTCCGCCCGACGCGGCCATATCCGGCGATGATGACATGCTGGCGGGCTTCTTCTGTGCCGGTCGGCACCAGATCGAGCCCCAGCCGCCGTTTCAGCTTTTTCGACCACCGCCGCCCGGCGGAGGACAGGACCGGGGTCAGGATCATCGACAGGGCGACGGTGGCGGTCAGGGTCTGGGTGGTGGTGTGGTCCAGCACCCCCAGCGTTCCTGCCTTACCGAACACCACAAAGGCAAATTCCCCGCCCTGCGCCAGCAGCAGGCCGACCCGCAGCACGGTGGCCCAGTCGAGCCCCAGCAGCCGCGACAGGCCGATCAGGACCCCGGCTTTCAGCGCCAGCAGGCCCAGCGTCACCGCCAGCACCAGCAGCAGGTTATGGGCGACGAACGGCAGGTCGATGGTCATGCCGACCGTCATGAAAAACAGGCCGAGCAGCAGGCCGCGGAAGGGGTCGATATCGGCTTCCACCTGATGACGGTACGGGCTGTCCGCCAGCAGCAGACCGGCCAGAAACGCCCCCAGCGCCATCGACATGCCAGCCATTTCGGTTACCCAGGCGACGGTCAGCACCAGCAGCAGATTGGCCGCCGTGAACACTTCAGAGGTCCGCCGGGCGGCAATAAAGCCGTACAGCGGCCGCACCACATAGCGGCCGAGGATAAAGATCAGCGCCATGGCGACGCAGGCCTTGGCCAGTGCCAGCCCCAGCGCGGTGCCGATGTCATGCCCGGACCCGGCCAGCAGCGGCAGCAGGGCCAGCACCGGCACCACCGCCAGATCCTGAAAAATCAGCACGGCGATACTGACCCGCCCGGTCTGGGTCACCGCCTCGTTGCGTTCCACCAGAATCGCCAGCACGGTGGCGGTGGAGGAAAAGGCCAGCGTCACCCCGATCAGGACCGCGGCCTTGGGGGACAGGCCAAAGGCCAGCCCCAGCCCGCCCAGCACCGCCGCCGTCCCCAGAACCTGCAGGGCCCCCAGCCCGAAGATATAACGGCGCATCGTTCGCAGGCGTGACAGCGGCAGTTCCAGCCCGATGGCAAACAGCAGGAACACCACCCCGAATTCGGCCAGCGGCAGGGTTGATTCCACATCAATCACCACCCCCGGCGTATAGGGGCCCAGAGCGACCCCGGCAGCCAGATAGCCCAGCACCGACGGCACCCCGAAGCGCTGAAGGACCGGTACGGCAACAACTGCCGCCAGCAGCAGCCACAGAATGTCGTAAAGTGTGGAGTGGAACTCCGCCATTGCCTGCCTCAAGGTTGCTGGTTACCGCGTGCTTCGGGGTATATCGGCCCTGCTGCCCGGCATCAAGCGACGATACTGCCATAATCCCCGTAAAGGCAGTGATCTGCTGGGGGGAAAGCTGCGTACTCACTGATATAACGCCTGCTCATCAGTCTCAGCTTCCTCTGTCCCGGACTATTGGCCATGTCGCATATCCATCCGCCGCACCGCCCCCTTCCTGATGCCCGCCGGATTGCCGTGATCGGCAGCGGGGCGGCTGCGCTGGGGGCAGCGTGGGCGCTGTCGCGGCGGCATGTGGTGACAGTGTTTGATGGCGAGCCCCGGCCCGGCGGCCATGCCAACACGGTCGAGGTTCCGGGGGCAGACGGGCAGCCGGTGGCGGTGGATACCGGTTTTATCGTCTACAACGTCCGCACCTACCCCAATCTGATCCGCCTGTTTGAGCATCTGCGGGTGCCGACGCAGGACACCGGCATGTCGTTTGCCGTGACGCTGGATCAGGGGGACCGGCGCGGCGTGCTGGAATATTCCGGCAGCGATCTGCCGGGCCTGTTCGGCCAGCGCAGCAACCTGATCAGCCCGCGCTTTTACGGCATGCTGCGGGATATCCTGCGGTTTTACCGGCAGGCCCCGCAGGATGCGCAGACGGCCCCGTCCGGCCTGTCGCTGGGCGAGTATCTGCGCCAGAACGGCTATGGCCGGGCCTTTATTGATGATCATCTTCTGCCGATGGCCGCCGCCATCTGGTCGGCCCCGCCGGAAACGATGATGGCTTTTCCGATGGCCAGTTTCGTCCGCTTCTGTACCAACCATGGGCTGTTACAGATCACGGACCGTCCGCGCTGGCGCACGGTGGTCGGCGGCAGCCGTGAATATGTCCGCCGTCTGCTGGCGGATACCCCCGCGACCCTGCGGCTGGGCGATGCTGTGACGCGGGTCATCCGGCTGGAAGCCGGTGGCGTCCGGGTACAGACCGCCTCCGGCACGGACGAGATGTTTGATGCGGTGGTGATCGGTGCCCATGCCGATCAGGCACTGGCGATGATTGACCGCCCCACCCGGCAGGAACAGCATCTGCTGGGGGCGTTCCATTATCAGGACAATCTGGCGGTGCTGCATGGCGACGCCGCCCAGATGCCGGTGCGGCGACAGGTGTGGGCGGCGTGGAACTACCGCGCCCGGCGCGGCGAAACCGGCACCACCGATCTGTGCGTCACCTATTGGATGAACCGCCTGCAGCACCTGCCGGACCATACGCCGCTGTTTGTCACCCTGAACCCTCACGATACCATTGATCCGTCGAAGATTTATCGCCAGATCACCTATGCGCACCCGGTGTTTGACGCCGATGCGATGGCGGCACAGAAAGCGCTGGACCAGCTGCAGGGGGCAGACCGCCTGTGGTTCTGTGGGTCTTACTTCGGCTATGGCTTCCACGAAGACGCCTTTGCCTCGGGGCTGGCGGCGGCGCGGTCCATCGGCTGCCCGCCGCTGTGGGAGACCGACAGCAGCCACCAGACGGCGGCGGTCTGACCGGCCTCCCCTCCTCTCCTTCTCCTAAAGGCCGGTGAAGCGCCGGACCGCGCTGAAGTACCAGCGGTCCGGCAGAATCCGCAGCAGTTTCATCGCCGTGGCAAAGCGGCGGGGGAAGGCGATTTCAAAGCCCCCCTGTTCCAGCCCGCGCACAATCTGGGCGGCAGCGGCTTCGGCGGTGATCAGATCAGGCATCGGGAACGGATTTTGCTGCGTCAGCGGGGTATCGACAAAGCCCGGATTGACTACCGTCACCTGTACCCCGGTATCGGCCAGATCCAGCCGCAGCGATTCTGCCAGAGCAATCACGGCGGCTTTGCTGGCGCAGTATCCGGCTGCGGTCGGCAGGCCCCGGTATCCGGCGACGGAGGCGACCAGCACCAGATGCCCCTGCCCCCGTGCCAGATACAGCGGCAGCAGGGCTTCAACGCAGTGGACAATCCCCATCAGGTTGGTGTCGATCAGATCGCGGACCCCGGCGGCAGAAAAAGCGGTCGCCGGGGTGGGGTGATGGGTGCCGGCGCACAGTACCGCCAGTGTCGGCAGAGACGGTGCCATGGCTGACACCGCAGCCTGTACGGCGGCGCGGTCCGTGACATCCAGTGGCACCGGCACGCAGCCGGGCACCCGCGCGGCAAGGGCCTGCAAGGGCTCCTGGCGTCTGCCGCTGGCCGTCACCGGCCAGCCTGCGGCAGCGAACGTGTGTGCCAGCGCGGCCCCGATGCCGGTTCCGGCCCCGGTGAGCCAGACTCCGCCCGGCGGCTGGGGCAAACGCAACGGGGCCTGTGGTGCGGCAGTCGGGCGGATCATCCCTTACCCCCGTGCTTCAGCGGTGCTGCGTCCGCCATCGGCCCCGATCATCTGCCCGGTGATCCAGCCTGCGGCGGGCGAGAGCAGAAAAGCGGCCAGTGCCGCCACATCGGCGGCCTCGCCGGTGCGCTTCAGCGGGTGGCGGGCAGCCATCGCCTTGACCATCGCCTCGTTCCCCATCAGGCCAGCGGTCAGCGGGGTACGGGTCAGGCTGGGGGCAATCACATTGACCCGGACCTCGGGGGCCAGATCGGCGGCCAGAGACAGCCCAAGCCCTTCAACCGCCCCTTTGGCGGCCCCGACCACCACATGGGATGGAAACCCCCGGCGGGCGGCAACCGAAGAAAACAGCACCACCGACCCGCCCGCTGATTTCAGGGCAGTCCGGGCGGCTTTAACGGCGGTGAAGGCCCCGACCACATCGCGGCGGTAGGCCTCCAGCAGATCGTCTTCCCCGGCGGCGGCCACGGACTTCAGCGACAGGGTGCCGACCGCATACACCAGTCCGGCAAGCTGGCCGTGCCCGGCCTCAACAGCGGCGTCAATGACCTGCCGGACGGCCGCGCCGTCGAGGACATCGGCAGCCAGACCGGGCGAAGCCGTTTCAGCGCACAGATCCCGCAGCGGTTCTTCCCGGCGGGCGGACAGGAACACCGGGTGGCCCGCCTGTGTCAGCTGGCGGGCCAGAGCGGCCCCGATCCCGCCGGTGGCCCCGAAGACCAGAACCGGCGCGGTTGAAGGTAGGACAGTGGTCATGGCAGGCCCCTGATCAGGAAGGGTTGAACGGATTCCTGACTGTTTACGTGTCAGGGGGCCGCCCAGATCACAGACCGGATCACCGCCCGGGATTCTGGCAGGGACTCCGGCAAGGACTCTGGCAGGACTTACAGATCAAGGAACGGATTGAACAGCCGCCCGATCAGGCCGGTCAGGCGCAGCGGGGCTGTGGTGACAGCCAGACACAGGCACGGATCACCGGCATCGGCCACCGGGCGGTGGATGCCGCCATCGGCCATCACCGCCACGTCGCCGGGGCCATAGTGGCCGTGGCCGTCGCTGAAGCCACCGGCGAGCACCAGTGTCATTTCCAGACCGCCGTGGCTGTGTTCCGGCACCCCCATGCCGGGGGCGATACGGTACAGACGGGCGCGGGCATCGGTGCGGGTCACGACCGGCACCTGTTCCAGCCCGCCGGGCAGGCGTTTCCACGGCAGCGCGGCGCTGTCGGCACCGACATAGTCACGCAACGGTCTGGGCAGCAGACCGGGGCGCGGGGGCTGCGGACGGGCGGGCGCCTGCCGCACAGCAGGCCGCGCCGTTGCCGACACCGGCCCCAGACGGCCAAGAACCGCCGCCAGCGCCCCGTCGGAGAGGGAGGCCGGGGCCAGTTCCTCCAGCAGGCTGCCGCCGACCGCTTCGGCCTGTCCGGCCAGACGGCGGCACGCCGGGCACAGGGTCAGGTGGCAGGCCACCAGCAGGGCGGACGCCTCTTCCAGAGAACCGGCGGCATAGGCCAGCAGCAGCTCTTCAGGCGGATGGAAGGTGGCGCTCATCGCAGATCCTCCATCGGGGTCGGGCCATCCCCAAGGGCAGCGCGGATGCGGTTCATTGCCAGTCGCAGCCGCGACTTGACGGTGCCGAGGGGGATACCCAGACGGGTTGAAATCTCGGAGTGCGGGGTGTCTTCATAAAAGGACAAAGCGATCACTTCGGCCTGTTCCGGGGGGAGGGTGGCGACGGCGGCGCGGATGGTGCGTTCCCGCTGTCCGGCAGCAAGGGCGTCATCGGGCGGGGTTTCGGGGTCAGGGACCAGTGCCGGGTCGTCGGGGTCCAGCTCCGGGCGGCGTTCGCGGCGCAGGCGGTCGATGCGCAGATTGCGGGCGATGGCGAAGATCCATGTTCCGGCGCTGGCTTTGGCGGGGTCAAAAAAACCTGCCTTCCGCCAGACGGTCAGCATGGCTTCCTGCGCCAGTTCTTCCGCTGTGGCATCATCGGCACCCAGACGGCGCAGATAGGTCTTGATACGGGGGGCATAGTATTCAAACAGGCGGATGAAATCAGCCTGATCATGGGTTTCGGCCAGAGCGGCCAGCAGGCGGGTCATTTGCGCCGGAACCGGGTCCGCTGACGTTCCGCTGTTCACACGCTGTCTCCTGCCCGCAAGGTCTGATCCGCCGACCGCGGTCAGGACGACCCGGGGCCGGATATGCCCGGGGGCTGCTATCCTGCCCCGATCATCGGGGGAGATGAAGGAAAAATCCAGCATGACCTGTCGGACCTTTGGGAAGGAAACGGGCGGGAACGCTGCCTGTGTTTCCTCCTTACGGTATCCGGGTCTGGCTGGATCACCCGCCGTCGTCGTCTTTTTCGGGCTTTTTTCGGGCCTGCTCGGCCCGCTCTGGTTCTTTCCGGGACCGCTCGGCCCGCTGGCGGTCAAGGCGGGTTGCTTTCAGGATGGCAGCCAGCCGCAGCGGTGCATGGGCCAGCCCCCCCAGAGGCAGGGCCAGAAACAGCACCAGCACCAGCCCGAGATGCCAGGCCAGCAGCAGCCCCATCGCTGCGGTGTCGCGCAGGGCCAGCAGGGCCAGCCCGCTGGCAGCCACCAGCGCCAGCAGGATCAGCAGGGTCTGGTCGCGGGCCGGGGTCTGCACGGCAGCGGCGCTGCGGCGGTTTTCCCGCAGCAGTCCGGCGCAGCCCAGCAGCATCAGAACACCCCCGGAGGTCCCCAGCGCGACCGGCAGGCTGAGCAGCGGGTAAGGGGCAATCCAGCCGAAGCCGTGATGCCAGACCGTGGCCACCGCCGTCGCGGCAAAACACAGACCGAAGCCGCCGGTCAGGGCGTGATGGGCGCGGCGGCGGCGTGGATGATCAAGATGGGTCAGGGTCAGGCCCTGCCGCAGTCCGGTTTTCCAGTCTGCCGTGGTCAGGCGGCCCCCGCCGATATGCCGCCAGAAGATCCGGATCCGCCACAGGGTCAGCAGGGCGGCGGCAGACAGGGTTGCCCCGGCCAGCCCGGTCAGCCATGCCCACGGCAGGACCGCATAAAACGCACCGGGCCCGGTATGGGGGCTGAACACCACGTCTGCGGGGATCAGTCCCAGCACCAGCAGCGGCAGCAGCAGGCTGAGCAGCAGCGACACCGGCAGCAGGGCCCGCCGCAGGGCGGGCAACGGTGTCTGCTGGTGCTGACGGATGGCGGCCAGTGTCTGCGGCACGGCGATGGCATAGGCGTGGGGCGGGGCATACTGGCAGGCATCCCAGCAGGCGCGGCAGCCGTGGCACAGGCTGGCCAGCCAGTCGACATCGGCATCGCGGAAGGCCGGGGGGGTGTTTCCGTCGTCTCCGCCCACCGCGTCGCGCTGCCGGAACACCGGACAGAAGCCGTCGCAGTATTTGCAGACGGCGCACAGGGTCAGGGTCTCGCGGGCGATGGCATACAGGGCGGGGCGGTCCGCCGGGGGGCTGTGGTCAGCGGGCATGGCGGGCGGCCTCCTCTCCGGCGCGCCGTCCGGTGACGGCGGAGACGGTCAGCGCCGCCCCGGCGATATAGCCGCTGCCGAGGATCTGCGGCGCGACAATCATACCGGCGGCATACAGGCCGGGCCAGTGGCCGCCATCAGCCCGCTGGACCCGCATGGCCGTATCGACGGTCAGACCCAGTCCGGTAAAGGTCAGTCCGGGATGGACCGGCACCAGCAGAAACGGGGGCTCCATCCCGGTCAGGGCTGTGGCCATCGCCTGCGCCGCGATGCCGGACAGGGCCGCCGCGTCTTCCACTGTGGCGCAGGGCAGGGGCGGATAGATCCGCATCGGCAGATCTGCGGCCCGCCGGGCCTCGACCACCATCACCGCCCGCCCGCCTGCCCCGGCGGCGACCCGCCGCCCCCAGGCCGAGTAGCGGGGCGGCCCGGTTTCCCCCGGTGGGGTCAGCACGGTTCCGGCTGCGTCAATCACCCGCCCGGCGGCAAAGCCGTCAACCCGGGTGACGATGCCGCCGTCATGCCGGGGGGAGCGGGCATCGACCGCCACCAGATGCCCCCGGCCCGGGGTGCCGGAAGGCTGCGCCCCGGCGTCCAGCAGGGCCCGCAGCACCTGCCCGTCAGCGTGGGGGGTACCCCGGTTGTGCAGGGTGGTGGCCAGCGGCCCCCATTCCTGCGCCAGCCAGTTGAGATTACCCTGATAGCCGCCGCAGGCGACCACCACCGCCCCGGCCTGTATCGTCCGGCCGTCTTCAAGGCTGACAGACAGGGTGGCTGGGTCCACCCCAGCCACCCCGCATTGCAGGTAAACGCCAATGCCGCTGCGTTCTGCGGTGGCATACAGGCTGTTGATGGCCGCTTTGCCCCCGCCGAGGAAGAACGCGGTTTTGCGGGAATAGGGCAGATGGTCGGTCTGAAAGCGCACGCCGCAGCGGGCCAGCCAGTCGGGCAGGCGCACCGATGCGGCAGCCAGCAGATCATGCAGGGCGGGGTCTCCGTCGCCCCGGCTGGCGCGGCGGAGGTCGGCGGTGAATTCTGCGGCGGTATAGCTGTCCGGCATCAGCGGGCCGGGGCTGTCATGCGTCAGGCGCAGATTGCGGGAATGGCGGGTGTTGCCGCCCCGTAAGGCCGGACCGGCCTGTTCCAGCAGCAGCACCGTTGCCCCGGCCTGCCGGGCCGCCAGTGCCGCGCACAGGGCCGCCAGCCCGCCGCCGATCACCACGACATCGGCCCGGGGGGGCAGGGCAGGAGTGCCGGAATGGGGCATGTCGGATGCTGGGGGCACGCAGGGACTCCGGCAGGCAGAAAGCAGTCCCATCCGGGATAAGCCGGAACGGCTCCAAAGATCAAGCCGCCCGGCCTTTCTTTTCCGGCCCTGACCCCTTAGACTGTTGGGATACTTTCTTTTTTCTGTGACCCGGAGGCTCCCCCCCTGATGCCGACTCATGCCCCGACCTTTCCCTGTACGGCGATCCTGACCGGCCATTCCCGTGGTTTAGGGGCGGCAATTGCCGCAACCCTGCTGGAACGGGGAATTCCGGTGCTGGCCCTGTCCCGCTCTGGCAACCCAGAGTTGATGAATCATCCCCTTTTGACTGAAGTCGCGGTTGATCTGGGGGATGCGGTCGCGCTGGGTCACTGGCTGGAAACCCCTGATCTGGAAGCGTTTGTTGGTGAAACAGTGCCACTGTTGATCAACAATGCCGGGACTGTGGCCCCGATCGGCCCGCTGGGCACGCAGGATCCGTTGCAACTGGTGCAGGCCGTGACCCTGAATGTCACCGCGCCTCTGTTGCTGGCCAATGCCTTGATCGCCGCCCTTCCGCCAGAGCATCCGGTGCGGATTCTGCATGTTTCCAGCGGGGCAGCCCGCAATCCTTACCCCGGCTGGGCGGTCTACTGCGCCACCAAGGCGGCACTGGATCACCATGCCCGCACCGTACAGGCTGATGCGCAGGCCGGGTTGCGGATTGCCAGTATTGCCCCGGGGGTGGTGGATACCGACATGCAGGCCGCCATCCGGGGGACTGACCGCAGCCTGTTCCCCATGCTCGACCGGTTCACCGCCCTTAAGGAGAGTGGGGCCCTGACAGCCCCGCAGGCGGCGGCGGCCCGGCTGGTGGATTATCTGCTGGGCGATGGCTTCGGGGCTGACCCGACCCCCGACATCCGCAGCCTGTAACCGCCGGGGCCGGGGTGGTTTGCGATGTCGCAAACTCCGGCCCGGTCTTGACGGTTTTGCGTCGCAGTTGTCGCCCCGTCAGGGAGTTGATACAGTAAGCCGCACCGGAGAGTCGGCTTTTCTCTCCCGCCCCGGTTTCTGTCCGTTTTTATCCGCCGTCCCGCCGATGGCCGCACCCTGCCTGTGCAGGGGTGCGCCCCGTGGGATCTGGCCTTTGTGCTGAGGTAAGGATCGCCCGATGGCATTCCCGCAGACTGTTCCGCCGAAAATTATCGCCATCGCCAACCAGAAAGGCGGCGTCGCCAAGACCACCGTGGCCGTCAATCTGGCCGCCCGGCTGGCCGCGATGGGGCGGCGTACCCTTCTGGTTGATACCGATGCCCAGTCCAACGCCACCATGACGGTGGACCAGCGCCCGCAGGATCTGGCGGCGCGGGGGCAGACCCTTTATCACGTGCTGACCGGCGCCACCCCGGTGGAAGAGGCGATCATCAATCCGATGCCGGATCTGGAGATCCCGCTGGATCTGCTGGCGTCGTCGCTGGATATCGAAGACCTGTCGTTGACGCTGGTGGTCCGCCCGGACTGGAGCCGCCTGCTGGAACGCCACCTGCGCAAGGTGGCGGACCGCTATGATCATATCGTGATCGACTGTCCGCCCAATCTGGGGGTGATGACCGCCAACGCCCTGACGGCGGCGGACACGGTGCTGATTCCGACCGAGGCTGAACCCTATGCCGTTTACGGCATCAATCTGCTGTTCCGCCGGATTGCCGGATTTCAGGAAGAGATCAACGCCCGCCTGTCCATCCACGGGATTGTGCCGACCAAGTACAATGCCCAGCACAGTCAGGACCGCCAGAGCCTGCAGGATATTTATGACCTGTATGGCGAGCATACGCAGATTTTTGAACCCATTGCCAAGGCAACGGTGTATACGCAGGCCGCTTATGCCCGCCGTCCGCTGATTGTGCTGGACCCCAAAGCGCCGGGGATGTCGGTGATCAATGCCATTGCCGACAGCCTGACTGCGGCGGTTGCGGCCTGAACAGGCTGTTGACGGTAAAGCAGACTTTTAAGTTAAGACGTTACGGAAGATCGGAGTTTGACGGACCATGGCTTTGAAAGGGTGGAAAGGCGCGGGGGGTGCCAGTTCGGTGGTGCGCGGTGAGCGGGAGCAGGGGACCAGTCTGCTGCCGTCGGCCCGCCCCGAAATGCGTATCCATGATATCGCCCTGACCCAGCTGGTGCCCAACCCGGACCAGCCGCGCCAGGTGTTCGACGATGCGGAGATTGAATCGCTCGCCCGTTCGATCCGCGAACGCGGTCTTTTGCAACCGATCGTGGTCAAGCCGATGCCCGATGGCACGCATTTCATGATCGTGGCGGGGGAGCGGCGGTTCCGGGCGACCCAGTCGCTGGGGTTACCGACCATCCGCGCCGTGTGGTCTTCCAGCAATGATACGGCGCTGGATGCCCTGCTGGAAAACTGTCAGCGTACCAACCTGCTGCCGCTGGAACTGGCGGATTCTCTGGCGGCCCTGATGGGCCACAGCAAGATGACCAACCGCGAGGCCGGGGCGCTGCTGGGCTACCGCGAGGAGCAGGTCAGCCGTCTGCTGAAGCTGCGTGACCTGCCCGACAGCATCCGCGCCGATTACTTTACCGCCCCCGGTGAGATCAGCCTGAACGCACTGTACGAAGTGACAATGTGCAAGGAGGCTGACCGGCAGCAGCAGTTGTGGCTGCGGGCGAAGGAAGGGGCATCGATTGCCGAACTGCGGGCCCTGCGCCAGCAACCGGAGATTGTTACTACCGATAATGGGGAGGGCGCTGAAGAGGCAGGCAGCGCGCCGCTGTCCCCGGCTGAGGACACGGTAAAGACCCTGCGCAAGAAGAAGCCGACCGATCAGGTGGTACAGGCCAGTATCCGCATGATTTCCAAGCAGATTATGCGGATGGGCCGGATGGGGCCGCTGAACGAACAGCAGAAGCAGCACATCCGCATCCTACGGCAGGCCCTTGGGGTGCTGATCGACGAGGCGTGATCCTCCGCAGCACCTTTCTCCTGAAGACCATAAAAAATCGGGCGCTGGCGGGAAGCCAGCCCCGATTTTTTTGTGACCTGACGCTTTTTTAAACAACCGGGGTGCTTGCCCCCTGTCCGGACCGGTCAGGGGGCAAACCGTTATGCTGCCACGGTCTGATGGACGCTGATGTTGTTCTGAATATACAGATGCACTTCGTCCCCGGCAGTGTTGGTGCTGGTGTAGCCGGTATAGCCAGCAATTTCCGGCACATTGCTGTCGGCAGCCCAGCCGGTGCCGGTGGCACTGACCAGACTCAGGTGGTCGCCGGTTTCCCCCTTGATGATCAGGGCGTTTCCAACGCCAGCGAGGTCGGATGTTGTCTTGTCGCCAAGGATCGACCGCACGGCATCGGCGCTGATGAAGGCGCTGTCGCTGTTGTTGTCATTCAGGAGTGAGATAACATCAAAATTCTGAATCCACGGGGCATACAGATCCAGATTGTAGCTGGTGGCGTGGCCATCAATCAGCAGCTCGTTGGTGCCGCTGCCGCCATCAAGGAACGAGAACGCCGGCCGCCCGGTGGCGGCGTCATGATCCAGAACCTGGAAGACATCGTCACCGTCATTACCGAAAATGACGTCCGCACCATGCACCAGGAAGTTGTCTGCACCCGCTTCGGCGTAAACGTAATTGGCGTTCCCGTCATCTGACAGAAGGCTGCCGGTGGTGATCCCGGAGGTGATGATCTCCACCTTCAGATCGTTACCGTCAATATAGGGGCGGAACATCTGGGTGGCGTCCACGCCGGAGTAATGGATGTCGTTCCACAGGGGGCTGAGGGTTCCGGTGGCGTCGATCAGAGTCAGGGCACCGCTGTTGGGAAGGCCGGCGTTCAGCGACAGAGACAGATTTGCCCCGGCAAAGGTGGCGTCGCCATCGACAGTCAGCATATTGCTGGCGGTACCGCTGTTATCTTCCACCGTAAACTGCAGGGTGCTGTTATGGCCGAAGACATAGTCGCCGCGCAGGGTCACCATATCCCCGGCGGAGCTGCCGAGCCGGATCAGGGCATCGGTGATGACCAGAGGCGCACCGTTATGCGCCGTATTGTAGCCGGTGACATCCAGTGTGCTGCCATTGCCGAGGAACACGTCGGCAGGGGCGCTGCCTGCGGAAAAGGCGAGGGCCCCGGCCCCGGTGACGGACAGTGTCGCGGAGTCAGCCAGAACCAGATGCCCAGCGATGACCGCCGCAGCCTCTGCGCCGATGTTTAGGACAGAACTGCCGGTAACCTGCAGGGTGCCGTCCAGCAGGTCATTTCCGCTGTCAGCGCCAACCGCCAGCAGCGAGGATCCCAGCAGGCTGAGGGTGCTGTCCTGCAGATACAGGTCAGCCCCGGTGCTGCCGCTGATTTCCAGCAGGTGTAGCGAGCTTTGCGCCGTTGCATTCTGGAACGTCAGGGAGGTGGTGACCGTAAGGTGACCGACCCCACTGAGGGCTGAGGTGGTGCCGCTGACAAGGCCCTTCATCAGCGTAAAGCCGTTAAGGCCGTTCCCGTTGACGGTCAGTTCCCCGCCGTTCAGTTCCAGCATTTCCCCGGAGAAACTTGAGCTGTTGCCGGTGCCATTGACGGTCAGATGCCCTTCCAGTGTCAGTTTGTGGTCACCGGCGCTGCCGCTGCCGTTGACCTGCAGGCTGTCAATGGTCAGGTTTTTGCCACTGCCCAGCCCGCCATCCGCTGCACCGCTGTTGACCTCAAGCCGGTCGAGCAGCCCGATGCCGGAGACGCTCCAGTTATCGGGGTCGTCGTAACTGTAAGCGTCGCCCACGGAGATATCGAGCCAGGAATGGGTGGTCGAGATGCCGGTGGTGATATTGCTGTAGGCGGAGGTGGAAACACCGCTGGAGTTCGTCAGGGTGATAATCACTGACCGGGTCGGGTCAGGATCAGTGGCGTGATACTGCAGCGTCTGCAGGATCGCCGTGATCTCTGCCGCCGTTTTGTTGGTCAGGGTCAGAGAGGTTCCGGGCAGGACTTCCTGCGCCTGTTGCAGATCATCAAGGGACAGAGAGCCTGCTGTCACCGAGAATGTCAGGCTAAGGGTCTGTCCTGCAGGAAGGGCTTCCAGTCCGTTGACGGTGACCGGCAGCAGGGTTGAACCGTCTGTCACCATGGTCAGGGCTGCTGGCAGGGCGATGGAATAGCTGGGATTGGTGGCTGTCAGGTTATCAACAGTCACCCCTTCGGCAACGTAGAGGTGGGTCTCTCCGTTGTCTGCGGTGTAATGACGGAACGTCTGCGCGCTGCCGTTGACCTCGTAAGCGATGGACCCTTTGCTGACCCACGAGGACGGATCCTTAAGATGCAGGGTGTCATCCCCGTTCCCGGTGATGAACAGGGTATTATGCTGTCCGGAGATCGGGTTGTAATTGGAATGGACCGGGGTGCCGTCGGTGATATCCACCCCGGCATTGAACGACCGGACGGTGGCGGCATCAAGGATCGTCAGTTTTCCGGTATTGGTGTCGGAGATGTCGATCACATCCATCGCCTGTACCCGTCCGATCAGGTTGGACAGGTCGATGGTGGTGCCCCCGGCGTTGATTTTCAGGGTGTCCACCCCTTCGCCGCCATCCAGCAGGTGGAAGGAGGTATCAGAGGTGGAGATGCGGAAGATGTCGTCCCCGGCATTGCCATAGACCACATCGGCCCCGGAAATGCTGAAGTCGCCGTTGCCCTCATCATTCCACACATAATCGGCTACCTCCCCACCGATGGTGGTGGTGGTGATGCCGGTGGTGATGGCGGTCAGGGTCAGGGTTTTGGTGGTGGTGTTGTAAGCGGGGTCAATCAGCAGGCCGCTGCCGATACCCCGGAAGTCGAGACGGTTGAAGGTCCCCGACAGGGTGTCGGTCAGCCCGTTGGGGGTGGCGGAGATGAAGCTGATCGGGCTGAGCGGGGCAGAGGTGAAGGTCATCTGCAGGGTACCGGCCAGATGCAGGCCACCGTCAAAGGCCAGGCCATCTGCCCCGGTCGATCCGGCACGGGCGATCACCACGGTATCTTCGGTGAACCATGCATCCCCCTTCAGGCGGAGGGTGCCGATGCCATTGACGATGCTCGGGAAGGCTTCCGTATTCACATAGTCGCCGGGGCGGAGAATGCCCGACAGCACAAAGGAGCTCAGCTGGCTGCCATCCAGTGTGCCGTTGCCGGTCACGCGGCCGGGGCTGAGTTCCGAATCCCCGGGGGACAGGGCAAAGTTGTTGCCCTTCAGGGTCAGGGTGGAGTTGGAATTGACGGTGATAATCCCCTCAAGGCTTACATTGCCGGTCCCGTAATCGAGGATGGTGGAGGTGGCCCCGGCGTCAATCAGGCTGTTCGAGCTGTCGTTATACCCCTGCTTGGCATTGATAACCGCCGTACCGGCCCCGGCGGTGCGCAGAATGCCGGAATTGAGCAGTTCCCCTTCGGTCAGGGTCAGGGTGCCGCCGCCGCTGACTTCAACCCGGCCGGGGAAGTACCCGCTGTTGCCGATCGCCGCGCTGCCAACCGAATACGTCCGTCCCCCGGAGATGTTGAAGTCACCGGCCAAAACCTCCAGTGTTCCGTCGAATGAGGCGTCGGCGGTATCAACGGCAGCATTGGCCATACTGCTGTCAAGGCGGATCACCCCGCCCCCGGTCAGGGCGGTGCCGCTGAAGTCGGCATCGACCATCCCCCCCAGTTCCAGCTGCCCCTGCAGGTTGAACTGGCTGGCGATGCTGAAGTCTTCCCCGGTCATCCGCACGATGTTGCTGACGCCGCTGATGCTGCCGAGTTTCGTGTTGGCCGCGGAGGTGGGGTCGATGGTGCTGTTCAGGTGCAGGGACCCGGAGACGGTGGTGGTGCCGTAGCCCCAGAAGACCCCGCCGCCATTGATGGTCAGGGCGGATGTCGAATCAACCGAACCGTCGCCGTAGGTGATCAGTTTGCCGTTGATGGTCAGCCCGCCGCTTTCGGTGACGTTGGCGGTATCGACGGTCAGGGTTTTATCCGCCCCCAGAATGGCGGTGCGGTTGCTGAAGTAGGCGCTGGTGGCGCTGCCGGGGACCTTGTCCCAGTTTGAGGACAGGCTGGCCTCGCCGTCGGCTGCGCCGGTGTAATAGGAGAGATCCCCGTTCATCAGCGCGATATTGCCGGAGGTCGTCACGCCGTTGACCGCCAGTGAAATGGTCCCGCTGCCGCCGCTGACGCCACGGATGACGATCCCGGTCGATTCCGTCTGGGCCAGGGCGGCGTTGATCTGCTCGGTCGTGCCGTGGATCTTCAGGGACTTGTTATCAATAAATTCGACCGTGACGCCGGAGTTGCCGACATTCAGGTCGAGGGACGTGGCATCAACACCGCCGTCGAGGGTGACGAGGACTTCGGTCCCGGAATTGATCGCCAGCCCCTTTACCGCAATGTTGGAGCCGATGACCCCGGTCTGTACAGGGATCGTCGGCGGAGTGATCAGGAAATCATCAGCCGTCAGGGTATCCTTATTCACCCCTTTCAGCGTCAGCGTATGCGTGCCGCCGCTGCTGTCCGGCAGGGTGATGACGGTATCAGACCCCGACTGGGTCATCATCGCCTTCAGGGTCGTGAAGCTGGTGATATCCTGCCCGGTCCCTTCGCCGATAAAGCGGGTCATATAGGTGCGGAGATCAACCTTATCCTGTCCGGCGGTGAAATCCTTGATCACATCGTGGCCGGTGGACAGAACGAAAATGTCATTTCCGACCCCGCCGGTCAGCGTGTCGTCATCGCCGCCGCCGTCGAGGGTGTCATCGCCGTAGCCGCCGATCAGGATATCGTTGCCGGTGCTGCCATTGAGCAGGTCATTGCCGAAGCCGCCGTAGATCTGATCGGCGCCACCGCTGCCGTTGACAGTGTCGTTGCCGTCGCCTGCAAAGGTCAGGCGGCCGGGCTCTGTCAGATTGATGGTGTCTTCCCAGATGGAGCCGAGCACGATACCTGACGCGTCAGTGGCGCCAATGGTGTAGGTGTTGCCGGTGCTGCCATCGTAGATACCGCTGATCTGGCCGACCCCGGAGAGATTATTGATCTGGGTATAGCGCCCATCGGCATAGCTGATCCGCAGATAGGTGTCGCCGTCTTCCCAGGTGGTGATGTCAGTGACAGCCGGGCCGCCACTGCTGTAGTTAAGGTACAGAGACCCGCCGCCGCTGACATAGATGGTGTCGTTGCCATAGGCGGACCCATCGAAGAGGACGGTATCATTGCCGCCGTCGGCATGGATGATGTCGTTCCCCGCCCCGCCGTTGAAGGTGTCGTTCCCGGCACCGCCGGTCAGGGTGTCGTTGCCGTTACCGCCGTTGATGATGTCATTGCCGTCCCCACCGTCGAGGATGTCATCGCCGTCCCCGCCGTCGATGGTGTCGTCACCGCCTCCGCCGTTGATGGTGTCGTTACCATCGTCGCCGTACAGCCGGTCTTTGTAGGCGGTGCCGGTAATGGTGTCGTTGCCCGCCCGCCCGTAATATGCTGCCCCGCCGATACCGGCGGCGACAAACACGTCATCGCCGTCCGTTCCAGCCAGCGTCGGGGTCATCTGACCGATGCTAACGTTAGACAGCGACGTCGACAGGTTGGTGGTGTAGTTATCGAGTGCCGGACCGAGCGCACCGGGGTTGCTGCCGAGCCCCCCGATAGTGGAGACCAGATCGCTCTGGGCAACGCTGCCCGCTTTGGCGGCATCGACCACGGAGTTGGCCGGATTCATCGCATAGGCGTTGATCGACTCCAGCGCTGATGCCAGATCGGAGCTGAAGCTGGGATTGAGCGGGACGCCCGCCGAACTGGCGGCGGAATTCAGCAGGCTGGTGAGAGTGCCGCTGGTGATCAGCGCATCGGTGAGGACGTCGCTGCCGCCGCCGCTGGTCAGGGTGCCGACAGCTTCCAGCATTGCCGCCTGTGCGGCGGCTGATGTCGCGCCGGAAGCGATCAGGGCGGCAACCCCGACCGAGATCAGGTTGGCAACGGCGATACCGGCCCGCAGCATGGTATCGGCCTGCGCGTCTGTCGGGTTAGTATAAAGCTTGCTGAGGGGGTCGGTTGTCAGGAGATTGGCCGTACTGTTGAGCCCGAGGGCCGCCTGTACATTGGCCTGCGCCTGCGATGCGGATTGCCCGGACTGGATCAGGATCTGCACCAGTGTGGTCAGCGGGGTGATCACCTTTGCCCCCGAGGGAGCGGCCATCGACCAGTTGATGGTGGCACCGGACCCGGAGTCAACGCCGCCGGACGTCCGCAGGACACCGCTGAGGGATCCGCCCTTGCTGTCCGTCAGCTCAAAATACCCGGCCGGGCCGCTGGTGGTGTTCCATTCCCCGGAGTCCAGTTTTCCGTTGTTGTTGGAATCCAGCCAGACGGTTGCCCCGCTGACATAAGGATCGACCATGGTCCCGGAGCGGACGGTGCTGGTGGGGGTATCCGGGGTGTTGGAACTGCCACCATTCCCGTTGTTTCCGGTATTTCCGTTGTTTCCGGTATTGCCGGTCTGGGAGTTGTCAGAACTCGGCGTTGTGACCTTCGTGGGGGTGGACGGCTGATAGCTGTTGCTGGACGACGACGACGTCTGGGTCGGGGTGGGGCTTGTCTGGGTCGACGTGGAACCGCCGGTCTGGGTGGATTTGCCGGTTGACTGCGCCGGATTGACCACCGGATCTTTGGACCCGATCACCGTGTCGAGAAGCTTGTCGAGACTGGGATTGGGATTAAGGGCGGTGGACAGGGATGAATTGCCGGTCACCGTCACCGGCGGGGGCGGTGAGGCCTGACCGTCAGAGGGGCCCTGCGCCTGCTGCTGCCCGCCTTGAGGGGTAGGGGAGGTGTTGTTCTGACCCTGCTGGGTCGGGTCCACCGGAGTACTCGGGGCGTTGTCCTGCTGCTGCTGCTGCTGTTGCGACGGCTGTGAGCCGGTGCCCTGTGTGGCTGCCGGGGGGAGATCCTGCGGGGTCAGGGTGGTCGGGTTGGGCAGGGATGAGATAGCATCCCCGAACAACGAGCTGAGCGAGGAGGCGGGGACGAAGACCGGCGGTGACGGCGGCTGGAACGCCCCGGCGATCGTTGACATCATCAGCGGCTGATTCAGCACGCTGATCCCGGCCCCGTTGGTGACAATGATTTCACCGATCTGCCCGTCGGGGTCGGCGACCAGGGCAACGGCCGTGTTTTCCCCTTCCACCGAGCCATGGCCGGTGGTGCCGCGGATGCCAAGGGTGGCAACCGGGGTTTTGATCTGCATGCCGTCGGGATTGGCCTTGGCAATCTGACCGGAGACGAAGGAGAAGGTGCCCGACAGCACGGCGATGGCGGATTTGCCATCCCCGGCATTGGGATCATAAATCATTTCGTCGAGGACCATCCGGCCCTTGGCCCCGAGGGAGAAGGTGGATTTGTCCGCCAGAACCAGACCTACGGCTGAATCCGCACCGGTTTCAATCACGTCATCCTGATAGATGACATCGCCTTCCTTCAGCACCGAAGTGGTGCCGTCAGGATGTTTGACGGTGACTTCCCCCTTCAGGCTTTTGACTTTGCCGATCCCGATCAGTTCGTTCCCGGCATCGGTCTGGCCACCGGCAGCCTGTGCGGTCTGGCCTGCGGCCTGCGGCCCGGCCAGACGGGTGACGACGCTGCCGTCAAGTGATGCGCCGCTGGCGGTGATCAGTTTGGGCGGGTGGTCGGTGGCGAAGTAATCGCGGACGATAACATCCTGCCCCTGCGGACCATGGATCACCAGATCCGTGCCGCTGCGGCTGTAGTCGCCCTCGCTCAGCAGGGTGCCGTTGCCGGGGATGGTCACGCTGCCGGATCCGTCAGCCTGAATCAGGTGAGCACCCCCGTGCGGGGCCGCGCCTGCGCCAAAAGCCTGTCCGGTGGATCCGAGTCCGGTGGTGGTTCCGTTCAGCATGCTGTCCCTCCGCCCTCTGCGTCTTGCCCCGCAGGAGACTTCCCTGAAAATAGCGTTTGATCCTCTGGGGGAGCCGGTGATGCCGGCCCGTGCCGCAGTATGGACCCGTGCAGATGTTTTCTGCCGGTCAGACTACGACACAATACAGTTCTACCTTTACGCCCCTGTGCGCTCAATCACCGAGCGATGATTTTGCCCGGCAAGTCACAGTTTTTTACTCAATATCCGTTGATTTTTGGCCCCTTTGACCGACAGAAACCTGCCGGACCGAAAACCCTTTGCGTGAAAAGTGTAACGATGCCTATGCTTTCCCCGGTTTTGACGTGCCGGTCCGGGGGGCGCCCGGCGGACACTGAAGGGGGCTGTACGACGATGGTTGACTGGACCGGCGGTTACGTATCCGATGTGGATTACACCCATGGGTACTATCGCGAGTTGAATCCGGCGCATCTGCGATTCGCGATGCTGGCAAAAGGGCTGCGCAGCCCCGATCCCGGGGCGGAAGGATTTGCGTACTGCGAGCTGGGGTTCGGGCAAGGGGTGTCGCTGACCGTCCACGCCGCCGCTAACCCCGGCGGGCATTTTGTCGGTACTGACTTCAACCCGGTCCACGCCGTCGGGGCGCAGGATCTGGCGTCCGGCGCCGGAGTCGGCAACCTCAGCCTTTATGATGACAGCTTTGCGGAACTGCTGGCACGGGCTGCCGGGGCTGAGATGCCGCGGTTTGATATCATCGTTCTGCACGGGATTCTGTCGTGGATCAGCCCGGAGAACCGCACGGCGATTGTCGAGTTCGCCCACCGGACCCTGAAGCCGGGCGGGGTGGTTTACGTCAGTTACAATGCCCTGCCGGGTTGGGCGGCTGCGATGCCGCTACGGGAACTGATGACCCTGCACGCTTCGGCAGATGCCGGGGATACGGTCAGCCGGATCGGACGGTCGCTTGAGTTTGCCAAAAAGGTGCAGGAAGCCGGGTCGGGGTATTTTGGCACCAATCCGCAGGTTGCCCCCCGGCTGGAGCGCCTGCACGGTATGTCGCGCAACTATCTGGCCCACGAATACTTTAACCGCGACTGGCAGCCGATGTACCACGCCGATGTGGCGCGGGAGTTCGCCGGTGCCAAACTGACGTTTGCCGCCACCGCGACCCTGTCAGAGCAGGTGGATATCGTCAACTTCAGCGCCAAGGGGCTGGAGCTTCTGAAAGAAACGACGGATCCGGCCCTGAAGGAAACCCTGAAGGACTATCTGGTCAACCAGCAGTTCCGGCGTGACCTGTTTGTCCGTGGGGCGGCGAAACTGTCAGGGATTGAGCAGATCCGGCAGGTGCGGCAGACCCGCTTTGCGCTGGTGGTTCCGCGCGACACCATCCCTCTCAGCATCACGTTCCCGGTCGGGAAGGTGGATATGAAGCCGGAAATTTATGGCCCGATCCTCGACCAGCTGGCACTGGGGCCCGCCACGTTCGGGGATCTGGTGGACCGGGCCGGGATCGCCGGTATGCCTTTTGCGGCGCTGTTGCAGGCGATGATCATTCTGTGTTCCCAGAACTGGGTCACCCCCTGCCTGAGCCCTGACGGTGATGCCGCCCGGGCCGAGGCCACCGCCCGCTTTAATGCCGAGGCGCTGTATCGCGTCACCCATTCCGCCGCGATTACGGTGCTGGCGTCGCCGGTGACCGGCGGCGGGGTGACGGTCGACCGGGTGCATCAGCTGTTTCTGGCGGCGGAGCGGGACGGGAAAGACCCGATGCTGGCGGCAATGGCCGGGCTGAAGGAACTGAACCAGCGTCTGATTGTCGCCGGAAAGACCCTGACGTCAGAGGAAGAGACCGTGGTCGAACTGGGGAACCGGCTGAGCCAGTATCAGGCAAAAATCCGCCCGCTGCTGGTCCAGCTGGGGATTGCCTGAGCCCGGTTTCCGGGGGTAGGCCCGTACCGTGCGCACCGCCAGCCGGTGGTTGTGCGCACGGCCTTGCTGTTTTAGAACCGTGCCGGATTCCACGCTTCGGCGCTGACGGTTTTGGCCCCGTGGCTGGTGTAATAGCCGGTCAGCGCCCCATTGGACTGAATGGTGTAGACCACCAGCCCGATCGCATTGGCGTTTGCAGCGGCATTGGGGGCATTTTTAGGGGGTGTATAGACTACGGCGAAGGTATCCCCGGTGCGGATCCCGGTGCCGATGTACTGCTCCCGCCCGTTCGACAGAGACCACTCCACCCGGTAGGTCTGGCCGGTTGGGATCACAGTCGTCTTGCCGGTGTAGGCGACCGATCCGTTGGCGGCAATCCCCTGTACCGTATAGGTGCCGACCAGCGGCGTTTCTGCCACTGCCGGCAGGGCGACGGCAACGGAACCGGCTGTCACAAGGCACAGGGCGGCGGCCCGCAGGGACGAAAACACCGGACGGATCATGGAGACTCCTGAGGCAAAGGGGGCTGAGGGGCGGCTGGCGGGGCCAGCGGCAGGGTAAAGCGGAAGGTGGTGCCCTGACCGGGGCTGGAGTCCAGACACAGGATGCCGCCCAGACGTTCGACAATCTTTTTACACACGGCCAGCCCAATTCCGGTGCCGGTGCTGCCTGCGTCGTGATCGAGGCGCTGAAAAATCTGGAAGATCCGGGCATGGTGTTCCGGGGCGATGCCGATACCGTCATCGCGGACATAAAACTGGCCGCTGGCGGGCTCGAAGCCGATATGGACGTCAGGTCTGGTATCCGGGCGGTGATACTTCAGGGCGTTGGTCAGCAGATTGAGGAACAGCCGTTCGATCGGGCCGGGGGCGGCAATCACCCCCGGCAGGGGGGTGTCGATGTGGATGTCGCCGCCGGTTTCTTCGGTCAGGGTGCTGAGATCCTCGATGACCGCATGCACCAGCAGGCCGGTATCCAGCGGCTGATCCTGTGCCTCCTCCTGTCCGGCGCGGGAGAAGGCCAGCAGGTCTTCAATCAGGGCATTCATCCGCCGGGCGGCGGTACGGATGTAGTCCAGAAACTCGCGCCCTTCGTCATCGAGTGCTGTGGTGTGACGCCGTTCCAGCAGGCTGGAATAGCTGATCAGGGTTCGTAACGGCTCGCGCAGATCGTGCGAGGCGACATAGGCGAACTGGGCAAGGTCTTCGTTGGACCGTTCGATTTTCTCGATATAGCGCAGGTTCTGCTCTTCCGCCCGGACCTGTTCGGTCACATCCGACGAGAAGACCGCCACCATCTCCACCGTTCCGTCAGGGCCGCAGACCGGGTAGATGTTATTATCCAGTATCAGCGGCGGGCGGGCATCGCGGGTGTGCAGGGCGTGGCCGCTGTCAATCACCTGCGTCACCACTTCGCGGCGATGGGCGGCGACATCGGGCGGAAACAGGTCAAACAGGCTTTGACCGCGCAGGGCTTCCGGCTCTGTGCCGAACCGGGCGGCGAACACCCGGTTGCAGGCCAGCAGGCAGCCTGTACGGTCAATCAGCATGATCGCATCGCGGGAGGCATCCAGCAGGGCGCTGATCAGATTGGCCTGCCGTCTGGCCTGCAGCTCCGTCTCGCGGCGGGCGGTAATTTCACGCACCACCCCTTCGATGCCGGTTTCGGTGCCGGTGGCATCAAACAGCAGGTGGCAGCTGGTGGAAATCCAGATCAGTCCCCCGTCGGCCCGCCGGACCTGAATCGGATGGTCGTGAATGACCCCGCCGTTGCGGCGCACGATGTCGAGAAACTGGCTGCGCAGATCAGGGCGGACATACAGGCTGGCAATATTCTGCCCGATCAGATCCGCCCGCTGATAGCCGAGCAGGATGGTGACGGATGCACTGACCTCCCGCAGGGTGCCGTCGGGCAGGCCGCAGAAGTAAACATCGCCGGTGATGGCCAGAATGCGTTCCGTTTCCGCTGTCAGCGGGACCGCCTGCTGGGGAGGGGGGAGCGGCATCGCGGTCTCCTGTCCGGTCTGGTCGGTGGCCGGTGGATTACTGTGCCCACTGTATCAGTCTGCCGGGGGTTGCACCACTATCGCGCAGGCACCCGGGGCCTGCGCCCCGGCCTATGGTCAGAAAACAGCAAGGAGGAGGGGGTGGCGTTATCCGCCCCAGCTTCCCCCGCCGCCGCCGAAGCCGCTGCGGCTGATGACCGATGTCCGCTCTGCCTTAGGCGCAGGGGCCGTGCTGCTCTGGCGGGAGCTGCCGCTGCCAGCCCATGGCTGCGAGTCGTACCGTTTTCCCGCTGTCGGGGGCGGAGAGGCCGGATAGGGGCGCCACGATTTGTCCGGCGCGCGGTAGACCGGGCGGCCATAGCGGCGGTCCGTCAGGCCGTCAATCACCTGTGACAGAACATATCCGGTCAGCAGCGGCGTCCAGAAGGATGTGCCGTTCTGGGTGACGCTCTGGCAGGCCGCAGCCCCAAGCGCCGATTCGCAGTCGGTCTGGGACAGGAATTTCGGCAGCGACTCCTTCGCGGCATTAAAAGCCTGGGTGCATTGCTCGACCGTGTTGCCGGGGACGGCCACACATTCCTGCACCGTAGCGTAGATCTTGTCCTGAGGCTTCAGATCCGGGACCAGACCGAGCGCGGTTTCGCAGTAGGAAGGGGTGTACTTTCCGCCGTCCACACAGGCCTGATAGGTGGTATAGCCATCGCCCCCGGCGTCGGCGCTGCCGCCGTCAGGGGGATCGTCGTTGCAGGCCGCCAGAGTGAAAGATCCGGTGGCCATCAGCGTCAGCGCCAGAGCGCGGGAGCGTTTCATCGGTGCGCTTCCGTCAGTAGGTCATGCAGGCGGCGTTGAGAATGCCGACCGCGATGGACACAAAGGCCAGCTTCATCGCCGGGGCCAGTTCGTTCGCGGCAATGCTGTCGGACAGTCCGGGATAGAACAGGCGCATCACCGCAAAGGCCAGCAGCTGGACAACACCGGCGATCACCGCCCAGATCAGCATGTCGACCAGACTGACCGAATTGGCGATCACGCTGGCCAGCGGCAGGACAAAGCCAATCAGCGCCCCGCCGTAGGTGACCGAAGCGGCAGCCTTGTTGGCCTTGATCATTGCCACTTCATCGTAGGGGGTGACGCGGGTGTAAATCCACTGAAAGACGAACAGAACCACCACCGCCGTGACGAAGTAGGCGGCGAAGGAAAGCAGGTTCTGCAGCGGGAAGGCTGCGGCGGAGAAGGTCATCGGCGTCGGTCCGGTCTTGCGGGGCGGGCGGAAAGGGCAGGGGCGGCGGTCATACCTTCAGGTGGTGGGCCTCAAGGGGGATCCCCGCCATCATCTCAACACTGATCTCATCACCATAGTCTTCGATAATGGCCAGAAGAAGATCGCGGTCACCGCTGCCATAGGCCCGGTGATAGAGCATGCAGGTCTGCCTGATCTGACGCGGCGGGGTGGTCTGCGTCCGCTCGTCGTAGATGTCCTCGATCAGCACCACCGGGGCCTGCGGTCCCTCGGCGGGGTCAAACCACAGCCGGTCGAAGGTATCCCCTTTCGGGGTGGTCAGCTCCGGCCGGGTCAGCCGTTCTTCCCAGCTTTTCACAGCCTTGGCATTCTGCGGGTGTTCGCTCAGATAAGGCACAAACAGGGTCACGTCGCGGATCGCGTCGTCGCCTTCCCACTGACCGGAGACGACCTGCAGCATCACGTTGTCGTCCGTATACATCCGGTGGACCCACTGGCCGTCCTGCAGGCGGCAGACCCCCTGCGCGGTGAAGATCAGGGTCGGCGACGGCAGGCTGAAAACGCTGGCGCTGTCGCGCAGCCGCAGCATCAGCGGGTCGATTTCCGCCCCCCGCCCGATGGTCAGGTTCAACACTTCCGGCACCACCGGTTTCGGCGGTTCAGGGGTGAACAGGGACTTCAGGCTTTTGAACATGATCGGCTCCCGCGCGGAACGTCTGGGGCGTTTTCGATGGATCTGGCGGTGAATGATCGAAGAAAACGCTCTTCTTTGAAAGAGTTATAGCATTTTCAGGGGCGGGGCCGGTACCCGTTTTTACGGGTACCAGCTTTACGGACACCCGTTTTTACGGGTACCAGCTTTACGGACACCCGTTTTTACGGGTACCAGCTTTACGGACACCCGTTTTTACGGGTACCAGTTTTTACCGGCTCCTGCTTTTACCGGTCCCCGTTTTTATCGGGCCGGGTCCGGCTTACTGAATAAAATGCGGTACAAACCGGCTCAGGTCCCGGGTGATGGCGCTGCTGTCTTCCCGCAGACCGATCCCACAGGCGCTGTCGCCGATGATCCACGATCCCACCACCATATGCTGCCCGTCGATGCAGGGCAGCGGGGCATAGGCCTGCCCGATCCAGCCTTCGGCCCCATAGGGGCCATCGGCCTGTTCCCGCACCGTGCCCGCCGCTGTCAGCAGGGTGACATTGGCCCCTTCCCGCGAGAACAGCGGCTTACGGACCCAGCCCGCCGACAGGTCGGCCCCCGGGGGCGGGCCGTCTTCGGCAAACCACGACGGCAGCAGATTGGGATGACCGGGGAACATCTGCCACAGCACCGGCAGCAGCCCCTTGTTGGACAGCAGGGCTTTCCACGGGGGTTCAAGAAACCGGGTCGGGCAGGTGGGAAGATGCACGGCGAAGGGGTCGCGCAGCATCATTTCCCACGGGTAGAGTTTGAACAGGTAGCTGATCAGGCGCGACTCGTCATCGGCAAAACGGCCCTGTGCATCGACGCCGATCCGGTCCATCGCCACATAGGCCGGGTGGCGTCCGGCCTGCCGGGCGCAGTCTTCCAGATACAGCACCGTGCCACGGTCTTCATCCGACCCGCTGACGCTGGCGAAATGGGTGAAGGCGTCGGCGGGCAGAAGGGCCGCCAGACGGTCGATCAGCCGGTCCTGCACCGCGTTGAACTGGTCGGCACCGGCGGGCAGGATGCCCTGTTCCATCGCCTGTTCCAGCCAGACCCATTGAAAGAAGGCGGTCTCATACAGGCTGGTCGGGGTGTCGGCATTGTATTCCAGCAGTCTGGCCGGGCCGGTGCCGTCGTAGGCCAGATCAAACCGCCCGTAAAGGGACGGATCGCCGCGTTTCCATGACGTGGCGATCCAGTCCCAGACCTGTTCGGGGATGGCAAGGCGGCGCAGCAGCCTTTCATCCCCCAGCACCCGGTCAACGGCGGCCAGTGCCATCTGGTGCAGTTCGGCACTGGGGTCTTCCAGATCCCGTTCGATTTCGGTCAGCGAGAAGCGCCAGGCCACCGTTTCATCCCAGTACGGCGCGCCGTACATGGTGTGAAAGCCGAACCCCAGCCGCTCGGCCAGAGCCTGCCAGTCAGGTCGGGCCGGAAGGTGAAGACGCTCCATCGCTGTCAGGCCGCCGGGTTACGGCTTGGTCTTGAAGCGGGCCATGATCTCGTCGGCCCGGTCAGCGCCCTTGTCGCCGATGCCCAGAGCCGCCAGCCGCTGATCGAGGTCGGCCCCGGTTTTCTGCTGTTCCAGCTCATCGGCGGCGGCAAAGCGGGCTTCCTGCTCGGCCTGACGGGCCTTCAGCCGCTCCAGCGAGGCGGTGGCATCCCCCAGCGCGGTGTTGACGCCGGAATGTTTGGCCGCAACGGCGGCCTGTGCCTTCTGCACCGCTTCGGTGGCGCGCACGGTGTCAATTTCCCGCTTCAGGGTGGCGATCCGCCCTTCCGTCTGGGTGATGGTGGCGCGCATCTTGGCCTCAGCGCCGCGATAGGCGGTGGCGCTGGTGTCGTTGGCGGTCAGTTCCTGCTCCAGCGCGGCGATCCGCTGGGCCACTTCGCGGGCCAGATCTTCCTGCCCCAGCGACAGCGCCTTGCTGCCCTTGGCCTCGTAACCGGAGATCTGCTCTTTCAGCTCGGTGATCTTGCGGTCAAGGACGGCCCGCTTGGCCATCAGCGCGGCCAGTTCGTCCCGCGCCTTTGACAGGGCGGTCTCGGCATCGCGGATTTCCTGATCGAGGATCCGCAGGGCCTGACTGTCGATGATGGTTTCAGCAACTTCGGTGGCGGCGCCTTTGCCAAGGCTGAACAGTTTACGGAACAGGCTCATGATCGATTGTCCTGAAACAGGGAAAAGGGGGGACGCGGAGAAACCGGGCGGCGGGCGGTCAGGCCGCCAGCGCGTCGGCCCGGGCAGCGGCGACATCCAGGGCGTTTTCCGCCAGTGTCACCAGTTCCACCACGATATCCTGAAGGGTGGCGTGGGCGCTCAGCGCGCCGAACAGTTCGTAGTAGTCGGTGCCGTCAATGGTGACGATGCCGAAGGTCGACAGCGGCATCAGCTTGTGGCTGCGCAGGGCGAAATCGTTGAAGGCGGCGGCGTCCGCCTCGCTGGTCACCGGCCACAGCAGGGTCGAGGCCAGAATCTGCATGCCGTTGACGCTGACGTAAACCGGCAGGTCGCCGAAGTCGTTCATCTCGACACACAGGATCGGATCCAGCCCCGGGGTCAGCGTCAAGGTCATGGCAGCCACTTCGGGCGCGGCGGAGGCTTCAAGGGCCTGTTTCAGGCTCTGCACCGTCCACGGCGCTTCGTTCACCATAGTCATCGCATTCTCCAGAGACGGATGAGGGGTCATCGTAATCACAGCCCGGTGCCGGAGCGCCTGCTCCAGCTTTTTGGCTTCCGGCTTCAGGTCGGAGGGAACCCACAGTTCCACCTTGACCAGCCCCTGTGCCACCAGCGCCTCGCGCCAGCGTTTGGCGGCATCGCGGACATCCTGTGCCCGCGAGGACCGGGACGGGGGAAGAGCGGTACTGCCTGAGACCCGGGGCTTGAGAGGGGTCTTCCGCGGCGGGCGGTCTCGCGTCGTCGCCATGGTCGGGTGGTCTCCTGAACGGCACTGGGCCTGAAGAAGCTGTCGGAAAAGACCGGGCGTGTCCGCCGGCCGGGGGATGTCTCCCTGCCCTGCGGTCACCCGATAGAGTATGGGGGGCCGGGGCCATCCCCGCAAGAGGTGTTTCGCGAATACAGGCAATCCCCCGTAAATCCTGACCCGGCGGATGGCGTATCCGTAATTTTCCGGACACAGTGATACAAAGGGTGGTCTGCGCCGTAAAGATGGCAAAAGTCGTTTTCTGGAAGGGAAGGGCAGAGCATTGGAAAAAGCCGCACACACCGGGGCTTCGGTCCCGCCGGAAGCCGGACCGGGGCGGAGCTGCCTGTATCAGGGGGCGGTGGTGCACCGCCGGGATGGTGCGGTGCGGCACCGGTTGCGCTACCGGGTGTTCTGGCTGCTGACCGACCTGACCGATCTGCCCGCCCTGCGCCGCCGTGGCCGCTGGAAAGGGCTGCCGTTGCTGGGGGTTGATGGCCCCGGTCTGCTGTCGTTCCGTCAGGCCGATCATGGCGACGGGCGCCGTGACGGTCTTCTCGACTGGGTCCGCCAGCGTCTGACCGAACAGGGACTCGCCGCCGCCGGGGAAGGCCCGGTGCTTCTGCTGGCGATGCCCCGGGTGCTGGGCGGGGTGTTCAACCCGCTGTCGGTCTATTTCTGCCACCGCGCCGATGGTGGGCTGGGGGCGGTCATCTATCAGGTCAACAACACCTTCGGCGACCGTCACAGTTATGTGGTGCCGGTCAGCGGGGAGGAGGAGGCGCAGGGGGTGGTGCGGTCATGGGCCGACAAGACCTTCCATGTCTCGCCGTTTCTGCCGTTGCAGGGCGGTTACCGCTTCCGCACCCGTCCGCCGTCGGCGCAGGTCAGCGTTGGCATTCGGCTGGAAGGAACCGAGCATGATCTGTCCGCGGCCCTGACCGGGTCGGCGGTGGCGGTGACGCCGGGGGCCTGCCTGCGGCTGTGGCTGCGTCACCCGCTGCTGTGGCTGGCGGTGCTGGGCGGAATCCACTGGGAAGCGCTGCGGCTGTGGCGGAAAGGAGCCCCGTTTTTCCGCCGGACCCCGCCGCCGGGGCGGCAGGCCAGCCCCGGCCAGAGTATCGGGTAAACAGGAGTTTGGGGTAAACAGGGGGCTGGGATCAGGCCGGGGCTGCCTCCGGGGTCGGCTCCGGGGCCAACTCTGGGGCTGGTGCCGGGGCTGATGACGTCAGCGGCAGGCTGATGCGGAAGGTGGTGCCTTCTCCCGCCGGGGTGTCTTCCAGACGGATGTCGCCATCGTGAGCGATGATGATCTGGCGGGCCAGATACAGCCCCAGTCCGGCACCGGGGATCCGTTCGTTGCGGGATGAGCGGAAGAACTTCTCGAAAATACGGGGTTGTTCCTCCGGGGTGATCCCCATCCCACGGTCGCTGACCCGCAGGGTCAGATGCGGTGCCCCGTCCTGGGTATGGGTATCCAGCCTGACCTCCAGCCGGACCGGGGTGTCCTCGGCGGAATATTTGATCGCGTTTTCAATCAGATTGGTGAACACCACCCCCAGCAGCGGCGCATCGCCGGTCAGGGTGATGCCGTCCTGCGGCAGGGCGGAGAGATCAAGATCCAGTCTCCGGCCCGGATGCAGGGCCCGGATTTCCTCAGCCAGACGCTGAACCAGCGGCACCATCGCAATCGGGTCGCGGCGGCGGGCCTCGGTGGCGCTTTCCAGCCATTCATGGGTGAGGCAGGTCTCGATCAGCCCCTGCATCCGCAGCACCGCCCGCCGGATGCGGGTCAGGCGGGTCTCTTCCTCGGGGTGCAGGGAGGCCAGACTTTCCGCCGTGGTATTGATGATGCTGAGCGGGGTGCGGAATTCATGCGAGACCATCGCCAGAAAGTTCCGCTGCCCGCTCATGGCCCGGTTCTGGATTTCCAGCGCCGACTCCGCGTCGTCCCGCGCCTGTTGCAGCGCCGATTCCAGCTGCTTGCGGGCGGTGATGTCATTGGCGCAGGCCATGATGCAGTCCTGCCCGTGGAAGGGCAGCCGCACGGCGGAAACCAGCAGCACCAGCGGCTCTTCCCGTGCGTCACGGGCCAGAATTTCCTGATCGAGGATCAGTCCCCGCTCCGTCACCGCGCTCAGGAACGGTCCGGCGGCATCCGGCTGGCGGTAAAACTCCGCGAGGGGCCGGTCCAGCAGATCCGCCGGACCGGCCCGCAGCAGAGAGGCTGCCAGACGGTTGATGTAAAGAATGGTCCCCCGTGGCGGATGGAGAATCAGCACCGGGAACGGGGCCGCTTCGATCAGGCGGCGGAACTGGGCCTCGCTGTCGGCCAGCCGCTGCTGGACCATCTGCCGCTCCTCAATTTCCCGTTCCTGATCGCGGGTGCGGCGGGCCAGATTGCTGGCCAGCTGCTCTGTGGTCATCAGCACCGGTCCGGCAGCCATGGCGAAGCAGAACAGGACGCTCCACAGCAGGATCGCGCCGGTGCCGCCCTGCGGGCCGTTGATGTCGGCGGCGGTGGGGTCGGCGATGATCAGCACGGTGCGGCCAAACATCATCACCCCGTTGAGCATCCAGATCAGGCAGGTGAAGCGGCGGCCAAATTCACCGGGCTGATGACGCCCCTGCAGCAGGGTGACGCCGGTGCTCACCGACAGGGTGCCAAGGGCCAGAGACAGCATGACGGTACGGGCCTGCGCCCCTTCAAACAGCGGGACCAGCAGGGGGGACAGCAGTGACAGCAGCAGCGCCGCCCCCGGCAGCAGGGCATCCACCGGCCGCCCGGAGAACTGCCGCATACCATTGTAGAACAGGCTGTAGGACAGAATCACCGCCAGCCCGCCGATGTGGGCAAACCATTCCGCCGGTATCGCGGAGCGGCTGAGGACCAGTGAAAAGCTGACCAGCGCGGTCCCCGCCCCGCTGACCCACCAGCCGGGGCCTTTGAAGCTGGGATAGCGGACGTAGAGGATCACCATCACAGCCAGCGCCAGCATGACGGTCATCACCTGCACCAGCAGGAGGGTCTTGATATCGACTGTCATTGCCTGCCCTGTCCGGCCGATCCCCCGGAGTATCCTGCCTGTTGCGCTTGCGGTGGCCCTGCGCGGATGTCCGGTCTGCCGCCATACCTCTGCCCAGATATGACAGTCTGGCCGGATCCCTGCGGGGTCACCATCCTGTTTAATCATTGCTTATCATGTTTTAATCCGTCTGAGAACGCAGCAGGTCAAGGGGAATACACCCAATAGGTGTGGATCCGGCGTAGGTCTGTGTCCCGGTTCTGCCGCAGGTTGATGCGGGCAGGGCCGCACGATGATGAGGAGTCACCAAATGTCGCTGGACGGACGGCGTCTGACCGGCTATGCCTCATCCATTGTCCGCACCTGACACCATGCCGGGGCGGGAGCCATTATTGTTCAATGGAGACGCTCCATGGCTGATACCGTCGTTTATGTGGTGCTGGGTCAGGCCCGCCCGGAAGATGCCGCTGAAGATGCGGCCCCGGTCAACGTCAGCGTGATGCTGACCGCTGAAGATGCCGACGCCGCCGTCGATGCCGCCTATGATGCGCTGGAAGAAGACGGTTTCGACGATATCCAGCTCGATCAGGTCGGTGAGATTGACGAAGTGCCGGATAACGAGCTGAAGGCCCCGTATGAGGCCGCCGTTGCCGGTGAAATCGCCATCATCGAATACACCGAATAAGCGATTCTCCCCGACCGGGGTCAGTTTTGCTGTTTCAGCAGGCGGATCGGGCAACCGGTCCGCCTGTGGTGTTTCTGATGCAGTGATTTCTGCTTTTTTATAATTGTATCCAATATACAGTATTCTTGCCGTGGACGGCGGCGTGGTTTGACGGTACAAACGCAGGGCCGGGAGAAATGCCGGTGCCCTGTGACCGCCGGGAGAAACGCCATGCCGCCGGGATTGCCATCCGCCCTGACCCTGCCCGTTGACTGGCCGCAGCGGTTTGAGACCGTGGAGATGCATACCGGCGGGGAACCGGTGCGGATTGTCACCACCGGATATCCCGATATTCCCGGCGACACCCTTCTGGCCAAGCGCCGCTATGTGCAGACCCATCTGGATGCCTATCGCCGCTTTCTGATGCTGGAGCCCCGGGGGCACGCCGACATGTATGGGGTGATTCCGGTGCGGCCTGATCTGCCGGGGGCGGATCTGGCGGTGCTGTTTATGCATAACGAAGGCTATTCCACCATGTGCGGTCACGCCACGCTGGCAGTGGCGCGCTGGGCGGTGGACAGCGGACAGGTGCAAAAGCAGGACGGGGTGACCCGGGTCGGGCTGCAATGCCCCTGCGGGCTGGTCGAGGTCTCGGTGGCGGTGAAGAACGGCCGGGCCGGGGCTGCGTGGTTTGACAGCGTTCCGGCTTTTGCCGCCGCGCTGGATGTGGTGGTGACAGTGCCGGGCTATGGCCCGGTCACGCTGGATATCGGGTATGGCGGGGCCTTTTATGCGATTTTGCCGGCGCAGCGGCTGGGCCTGACCATGGATGCCGGGGTTGCGGCCCTGACCGATGCGGCGTGGGCGGTGGCGGAAGCGGCCCGGGCGCAGGTGCCGTTGTCCTATCCCGATACCTCGCACCCCGACAGCGGCGATCTGGCTTTTCTGTACGGGACGATTCTGACCGACGGGGCTGATCTGTGGTCGGAACAGCCAACCCGGAATATCTGTATTTTTGCCGAACGGCAGGTGGACCGCAGCCCGACCGGGTCGGGGGTTACTGCCCGGCTGGCCCTGCAACATGCCCGTGGCCAGATCACCGCCGGGCAGGTGCGGCATTTCCGCAGTATCACCGGATCGGACTTTACCGGCAGTGTGGTGGCAACATCGGTGTTGGGCGGGGTGCCTGCCGTGACGGCGCGGGTCGGCGGGCAGGGGCATTACGCCGGGCGCTGCGAATTCGTGCTGGAAGCCGGGGATGCACTCGGGGCCGGGTTCCGGGTGCTGTAACGGCGCGGGGCCGTATTTCTGTCAAGGGAGGGATGAAGATGTCTGTGGGGTCGTCTGACGTGCAGAAGCAGGCCTATGTGATCGGTGGCGGTGTGGTCGGGGTTTCCACCGGGATTGCCCTGCGGCGGGCAGGCTATGCGGTGACGCTGCTGGAACGCGGCGAGCCGGGGCGGGAAGCCTCTTTCGGGAATGCCGGGGTGATTGCGGTCACCGAAATCACCCCGATGTCGGCCCCCGGTATTATCTGGAATGTGCCGAAGTGGCTGCTCGATCCGCTGGGGCCGCTGGCCCTGCGCCCGGCCCATGTGCCGGCGCTGCTGCCGTGGCTGTGGCGGTTCTGGCGGGCCGGAACCCCTGCCGGTGTCGAACGGGCGGCGCAGTCACTGGCCTGGCTGATGGATGGTGCATGGCAGGCGTGGCCCGAGCTGCTGCGCGAAGCCGGGATGAGCGGCGAGGTCACCGAGGCCGGGGCGCTGACGGTTTATGAGACCGATGCCGCGTTTCAGGCCGATGCCCACGAATGGGCGTTGAAGCGCCGCTATGGCATTGAATCGCAGGCCCTGACCGCCGGGGAACTGGCGGAGATGGAGCCGGATCTGGCCGGGGCGGTGCAGCGCGGTGTGCTGCGCCACGGCCTGTATTGCCCGAAGACCGCGCATGTCAGCGACCCGTGGCGGATTGTGTCCGGTCTGGCGGCCCATTTCCGGGCGCTGGGCGGGGTGATTGAGCATGCGGTGGTCACCGGTCTCAGCCGGGGGCCGGGCAACCGCTGCCTGATCCATCTGGGGGACGGGCGGACTCTGGACGGTGACACCGTTGCCCTGACCGCCGGGCCGTGGTCGCCGAAGCTGCTGAAGCCGCTGGGCATCCGGGCGCTGGTGGAAAGCGAGCGCGGGTACAACACCACCCTGCCGCAGTCCGGGGTCAGCCTGAGGCGTCCGGTGACCTCGGCGGAAGGCAAGTTCGTGCTGTCGCCGCTGGCAATCGGTCTGCGGATCGGCGGGGCAGCGGAGTTTGCCGGTCTGGACGCCGATGCCAATTACCGGCGGTCAGAGGCGCTGCTGACCATTGCCCGCCGCTATCTGCCGGATATGAACGCCGACGGGGGCACCCAGTGGATGGGCCAGCGGCCCTCAACCCCGGATTCGCTGCCGGTGATTGGCCGGGCCCCCGGCCTGTCCAATCTGCTGCTCGGTTTCGGCCACGGGCACCTCGGCCTGACCGGGGCGGCGGTGACCGGATCGCTGCTGGCGGCCCTGGCGCAGGGGCAGACTCCGGCGCCGCAGCTGTCGGCTTTTGCGGTTGAGCGTTTTTAAGTCTTTTCCTGCCCTGACTTCTGACACAGGACACCTGAACTGATGGCCAAGCATTCCTTCTTCTGTATCGATGCCCATACCTGCGGCAACCCGGTGCGTCTGGTGGCGGGCGGTGGCCCGCAGCTGGACGGTGCCACCATGATGGAGCGCCGCGCCCATTTTCTGGCGGAATACGACTGGATCCGCACCGGCCTGATGTTTGAGCCGCGCGGGCATGATGCCATGTCGGGCTCGATCCTGTATCCGCCGACCCGCCCGGACTGCGATGTGGCGATCCTGTTCATCGAGACCTCGGGCTGCCTGCCGATGTGCGGTCACGGCACCATCGGCACGGTGACGGTGATGATCGAGCATGGTCTGGTCCGCCCGAAGGTGCCGGGCCTGCTGAAGCTGGATACCCCGGCCGGTCTGGTCGAGGCCCGCTATGAGATGCAGGGCGACAAGGTGACGCATGTGCGGATCCGCAATGTGGCCTCGTACCTGCATGCCACCGACCTGTCGGTCGAGGTGCCGGGTCTGGGTGAGCTGCGCTTTGATGTTGCCTATGGCGGTAACTTCTATGCCATCGTCGAGCCGCAGCCGACCTTCCGCGATATGGAAGATCTTTCCACCGGCGATATCCAGCGCCTCAGCCCGCTGATCCGCCGTCTGGTCAATGAAAAGTACGAGATCGTCCACCGCGATAACCCGGCGATCAAGGGCCTGAGCCATGTGCAGTGGACCGGCAAGCCGCGCCATCCGCAGGCCCATGCCCGGAATGCGGTGTTCTACGGGGACCGGGGCATTGACCGTTCGCCCTGCGGCACCGGCACCTCGGCCCGCATGGCGCAGCTGGCGGCGCGCGGCGACCTGAAGGAAGGGCAGGACTTTGTCCATGAGAGCATCATCGGCAGCCTGTTCCATGGCCGGGTCGAGGCGCTGACCACGGTCGGCGGCGCACCGGGGATCATCCCCAGCATTCAGGGTGAGGCCTGGGTCACCGGGCTGAACACCATCTTCCTGTATGATGAAGAGCCGTACACCAGGGGCTTCCTGCTGCCGTAAGACGGCGGTGGGGGCGCTATGCCACTTCGCGCTATGCCACTTCACGCTATGACGGCCAGACCGTATCGTTATTTCAGGTCTGTCCGTCCTTGCGTTTATCTTATACCGAACAGACTTGCTCTGATGTTTTCAGACTGACAGGACCAACGCTGAGATGACCGAGAAGCTTAATCTGATCGCCGGGGACTGGGTTGCCGGGGAAAACGGCACCACCGCCAACATCAACCCGTCTGATGTGACGGATATCGTCGGCCAGTACGCCTCCGGCAGCAAGGCGCAGGCCGAAGCGGCGATTGAGGCTGCGGCGCAGGCCTTCCGCCTGTGGTCGCGCACCACGCCGCAGGTCCGTCATGATGTGCTGGAGCGCGTCGGGCAGGAACTGACCGAGCGCCGCGAAGAGATCGGCACCCTGCTGGCCCGTGAAGAAGGCAAGACCAAGGCTGAAGGCATTGGCGAAACCCTGCGCGCCGCCCAGATCTTCAAGTTTTTCGCCGGGGAAACCCTGCGCAACGCCGGGGATCTGCTGGATTCGGTGCGTCCGGGTGTTGAAACCACCGTCACCCGCGAGCCGCTGGGCGTGATCGGCCTGATCACTCCGTGGAACTTCCCGATCGCCATCCCGGCGTGGAAGATTGCTCCGGCGCTGGCCTACGGCAACACCGTGGTGCTGAAGCCTGCTGATCTGGTGCCGGGGTCGGCCTGGGCGCTGGCAGAGATCATCGACCGCGCGCTGAAGGCCGTCGGGGCCCCGGCCGGGGTGTTCAATCTGGTGATGGGGCCGGGCTCGGTGGTCGGGCAGGCGATTCTGGAAAACCGCAAGGTCGCCGCTGTGTCCTTCACCGGCTCGGTCGGGACCGGTGCCCGCGTGGCGCAGGCCTGCGTGACCCGTGGGGCCCGCTTCCAGCTGGAAATGGGCGGCAAGAACCCGATGGTGGTGCTGGATGATGCCGACCTGACGACGGCGGTGGAAGCCTGCGTCAACGGGGCCTTCTTCTCCACCGGGCAGCGCTGCACCGCGTCTTCGCGCCTGATCGTCACCGCCGGTATCCATGACCGCTTCGTCGAGGCGGTGGTGAAGCGGCTGGAAGGTGTGCGCGTCGGCCATGCGCTGGCCGCCGACACCCACATCGGCCCGGTGGTCGATGCCCGGCAGCTGGCGCAGGATGAAGAATACATCGCCATCGGCAAGGCCGAAGGGGCCGAGCTGGCGTTCGGCGGTAAGCGCCTGACCCGCGACACCGACGGTTTCTATCTGGAACCGGCGCTGTTCACCGGGGCCACCAACCAGATGCGGATCAGCCGTGAGGAAATCTTCGGGCCGGTCGCCAGTGTCATCAAGGTTGCCGATTACGACGAAGCCCTTGCCGTTGCCAACGACACCGAATTCGGTCTGTCGGCGGGCATCTGCACCTCTTCGCTGAAGGCGGCGCAGCACTTCAAGCGCAATGCCGAGGCCGGGATGGTGATGGTCAACCTGCCGACCGCCGGGGTTGACTATCATGTGCCGTTCGGGGGCCGGAAGGGCTCCAGCTACGGTCCGCGCGAACAGGGCCGCTACGCGGTGGAATTCTACACCACTGTCAAGACCACCTACACCGCCGGATAAACCGTCTTTGTGACCGGGACGATCCCGTATTTTCCCGGAACCAGAACGGGGGGCAGGCCGCAGGGTCTGCCCCTTTTTTTTGTGCTGACGCAGTCGCTAAACCAGAGCGGGAATACTGTTTTTCTGAGTAAGGGATTCGTCAGGCGAAAGGGCGGGACAATGATGTTCTGGCTGTTGTCGACAAGAAAAATACTGTATCCAATATACGAGATGACAGTTTCGATACCCCGCCGGGCCTCTCTCTCTTCATCCTCCGGCGGACAACAGGAGGCTTCATAATGAAAAAAACGCTGGTCGCAGCGGTTGCCGCATTTGTCCTTGGTCTGTCGCAGGCGCAGGCCGCTGATCCGGTGGTGAGCTGGCGCATGCCCGCCGCAGTGCCGGAAGGGTCGTTCTTCTATAACAACTTCATGCAGCGCTTTGCCGATAACACCGACCGCCTGACCGCGGGCCGGGTCAAGATTCAGCCGTTCGGGGCCGGGGTGGTGGTGCCCGCCTTTAAAGTGTACGAATCGGTGCAGGACGGTGTGGTGGAAGCCGGGCATTCGACGCCGTCATTTCTGGTCAATGCCGACCCCACCAATGCGATTTTTGCCAGCTTCCCCGGCGGGATGGGGCCGGAAGGGACCCTGACCTGGCTGTATGAGGCAGGCGGCGAAAAGCTGTTGCAGGATTTCCGTAAGGAAAAGATGGGCCTGCACAGCATGGTGGTCGGGGTCGGTACCTCTGAGATTTTTGCCCATTCCAACAAGCCGATCCGGACCGTTGATGACCTGAAAGGCCTGAAGTACCGCACCTCCGGTGCTTGGGCGACGGTGCTGAAAGACAGTTTCGGTGCGGTCCCGACCGTGGTGCCGCCGGGGGAAATTTATACCCTGCTGCAGCGGAAAGGCGTTGATGCGGTGGAATGGGCCACCCCGTCGGCCAACATGAGTGAAGGCTTTCACGAAGTCGCCCCGTATCTGATTCTGCCGGGGGTGCATCAGCCGAGCTTCGTGTGGGAAGTGGTGGTCAAGCAGGATACCTGGAACAAGGTGCCTGATGACCTGAAGAGCCTGATCACCGCCGCTGCCAAGCTGACCACCTATGAAAGCCTGTCCCACTTCGCCCGTGAAGATGTGAAGGCAATGGAAGTCTATCGCAAAACCAAGGTGGAGATCATCACGCTGGACGACAAGAGCGTCGGCCAGCTGCGTGCCGCCGGTCGTCAGTGGGCGTTGGAGACCGCCAGCAAGCGTAAGGCTGAGGGCGATGCGACCATGTCCAAGGTGCTGGACTCTTACCTTGGGTACCAGAATGAGCTGACGGCCAATTCGTCCTACCTCGTCCGTGACGGGAAATAAGTTCCATCCGGCCGGGCCTGCCGGGGCGTGTTTTCCGCCCCGGTCAGATCCGGACGGACCCAACGGGAGACCGGGGATGACTGTTTTACTGCGGGGCTGTGACGCCCTTGCCGAAGGATTGGGATGGGTGGCCCGGATTGTCACCCTCGTGCTGATCGGGTCGATGCTCTACGAGGTGGTGGCCCGCTATGTGTTCAATGCCCCGACGATGTGGGCCTTTGACATTTCTTACATGCTGAATGGTGTGCTGTTTCTGCTGGGGGCAGCCTATGCCCTGAAACACGATGCCCATGTGCGGATTGATTTTCTGTCCCAGAAGTTTCCGCTGCGGGTGCAGCAGGGGATCAACGCTGTGGTCTACCTGCTGGTGCTGCTGCCGCTGGTCGGGGCATTTTCATGGATCGCCACCGGCAAGGCATACCGGGCCTATCTGACCGGGGCGGTTGAGGAAGTCAGCCCGTGGGCCCCGCTGATGTGGCCGTTTTATGGGGCGCTGGCGCTGGGGCTGTGGGCGATGACGCTGCAGTTGCTGGCCGAAGGGATTAAGTTTGCTCTTGGTCAGGCCCGCCCCGGTGCACAGCCGGAGTCTGTCGGACTGGGAGGTGAAGGATGAATCCCTCGGTTGCCATTGGCATGTTTCCGGCGCTGTTTGCGCTGGTGTTTCTGGGGATTCCGGTCTCCCTGTCACTGCTGATCGTCGCTGCCGGAGCCGGGGCGATTGTGTTTGGCTCCTCGGTGCTGGTGCAGCTCTACGGGCCGATTCTGTCAACGTCGTCGAATTTTGTGCTGGCGTCGATCCCGCTGTTTGTGTTCATGGGCGCGGTGCTGGAACGGTCAGGGATTGCTGCCCGTCTGTTTCAGGCATTGCAGCTGTGGATGGGCCGCCTGCCTGGTGGTCTGGCGATTGCCACCATTGCCATGTGCAGTGTTTTTGCCGCCGCCTCCGGCGTGGTCGGGGCGGTGGAAGTGGTGGTCGGGATGATGGCCCTTCCGGCGATGGCCAAGTATTCCTATGACCGTGGGCTGGTGGCCGGAACCATCTGCGCCGGTGGGTCGCTGGGTACGGTGATCCCGCCGTCGGTGGTGGTGGTGGTCTATGCCTCCATCGCCCAGATGTCGATCGGGCAGCTGTTTGCGGCCAGCATTATCCCCGGTCTGCTGATGGTGCTGTTTTTCCTCGGCTATATTCTGATCCGGGCGTTGCTGCGTCCGTCGGATGCGCCTCGGGTGCCGGTGGAAGACATCGCCATGCCGCTGGGGGAAAAGCTGCTGATCACCCTGAAGGCGCTGGTGCCGCCGGTGCTGCTGATTGTCGCGGTGCTGGGGTCGCTGCTGGGGGGGATCGCCTCGCCGACTGAAGCGGCGGCGGTCGGTGCGTTCGGTGCGGTGGCGCTGGCGGTCTTCTTCCGCGAGCTGTCGGTGCAGACCCTGAAGGAAGCGCTGGCGGTGACGGTGCGGATCACGGCAATGATCATGATGATCGTTGTCGGCGGTACGATGTTCACCAGCATCTTTGCGGTGGCCGGTGGCGGGCTGCTGGTCGGGTCGCTGGCGAAAGGTCTGGGGCTTGGTCCCTATGGGCTGATCGCGCTGTTTCTGTTCATTGTGTTCATCGCCGGATTTGTCCTCGACTGGATTTCGATCGTGCTGATCTGCGTGCCGATTTTTGCCCCGGCGGTGAAGGCGGCGGGTATTGATCCGGTGTGGTTTGCGATGATGGTGCTGGTGGTGATTCAGACGTCGTATCTGACGCCGCCGATGGCCCCGTCCATCTTTTACCTGAAGTCGATTGCCCCGCCTGATCTGACCTACGGGCATATGTATAAGGGGGTTATCCCCTTTGTGCTGATGCAGCTTCTGGTTCTGGTGGTTCTGCTGCTGGTGCCTGAGGCGGCAACCTGGCTGCCCAGCCTGATGGTCGGGTTGTAAGCGGGCCTGACCGAAAGAACAGGCAGACAGGACAGGCCCGGTGGCGTTTGCTGCCGGGCCTGTCTGCCGTTGTCAGAACGCCCGGCCATAGACATGGCGGATCTGGGCATAGAAGCGCAGGCAGTTGCGCAGCACCGGCAGGGTCTCTGGCCGGTGGGTCAGGACGTGGCGGCCCAGACGGCTGACCATTGCCCGTTCCGCCGGGCCAAGGGCGACGACCCCGCGCACGACGTGAGAGACATCGTCGTCCAGCTGCCGCAGCGTCGCGGGCAGCGGGGCCGGGGCCGTGGCAGGCGGCGGGCCCTGATAGGGGCCAAGGCGGTCGATCAGCGCCATCACCCGGTCGGCGAAAGCATCGGGATGATACATCTCCAGCGCCAGAGTCCGCACCCCGGTCAGCAGGGCTTCGGGGCTCATCTGCGCGGGCAGGATGTTGGTGGACCACGGCTGGCCGGTGCCATAGGGCTGATCGGGCTGCAACCGCCCGGCATTGCTCAGGCGGCGGTGCAGCGGGCTGCCTTCCGGGGCGGCCAGCGCCCCCAGTGTGAACACCGGGATCGGGGCGTGACGGGTAAAGGCGCGCTGGCGGTCGAAGATATCCGGCCCGTCGGCGTCAAAGCCGACGATCAGGCCGCTGATGACCATGATGTGGTGGTCAAGGAACCGTCCGACCATCTCCATCGGGTCAGCCTGAAGGTTCTGGCGTTTGCCGGTTTCCCGCAGGCTGTCGGCACTGGGGGTTTCCAGCCCGATGAAGACCGCCTGAATCCCGGCTCTGGCACTCAGGCGCAGCATGTCTTCATCCCGCGCCACGTCGATCGACATCTGGGTGGTGAAGCCGACCGGACCATCGGGGCGGCTGTGGTTCCAGTCGATCAGGGCCTCCAGCAGGGCCCGGGCCCGGGCGCGGGTGGCACTGAAATTATCATCGGCAATGAAGATGGAACGGTAGCCGTGGGCATACAGCGCGTCCAGCTCGCGGATCACCTGCGGCGGGTCCTTATGGCGCTGTTTGCGCCCGACGTAGGTCGGCACATCGCAGAATTCGCAGGGGAACGGGCAGCCGCGGGAGGTCTGTACCGTGCCCATCAGGGCCCGGTGGTTGGGATAGAGGTCCCAGCGCGGCAGCGGCGAGGCGGACAGATCGGCCCGGGTGCCGGTGTATTCGGCCTGCCATGTTCCGTCACGCAGATCGGCGAACAGCCGGGGGGCGATCTCCTCAATCTCGCCACGCACCAGCACGTCGCAGTGGGGCCGGATCCGCTCCGGGGCCAGCGAGGCATAGGGGCCGCCGATCACCACCACCTTGCCGCGCTGGCGGTAGGCTGCGGCCAGTTCCAGCATCCGGGGCACCTGCGGGGTCTTGCCGGTCAGGGCAATGACGGATTCCGGCGGGTCAGGGTCAGCGGGGCTGATCTGTTCGTCACACAGGCGAACCGGCATATCCGGCGGCACCATCGCCGCCACCGTGGCAATGGCCAGATCGGCCACCAGCTGCACACCGCCGCCGGGGCTGCCGATGAAGACATCGGTCCCGAAATAGGCCTGTGAGTCAGGATAGGGATTGATGAGATACAGTCCGGTCATGCCCCATCATTGCTGGGGCAGGCCGCCCTGTCACCTGTTGCCGGCTGCCGGAGGCCCCCGGTTCAACCGCGATTGATCTCCGCCGGGGGGAACATCTGCGCCCGCAGGTCCGGCGGCATCCGGGCGGCGGCGGCGCGGACCAGCATCTGGCCGTAGCCGACCCCCCGCGGCCACAGCAGCGGCAACGGAGTCAGATGGGTGATGAAGGCCTCCAGCGCCGTATCATCCAGCACCGGGACAGTGCCATGGGTCTGGTACAGCGCCCATGCCAGAGACAGCTCCTGCCCCCAGAAAAAGGCCTGCGTCGCCTGAATATTGGCCTGTACGGCCTGCATCTCCACAATCCGGCGGGAGTCGAAAAACGGCAGCCAGTAATCGGCAAGGATCACATCAACCGGCCGGTCCGGGTCGGGGCACCAGCGGGTGGCATCGCCGGAAATCAGGCGGAGCTTGGCGGCAGCCTCCGGCGGCAGCTGGGCGGGCAGATCGAGATCGGCGGCAAACGCGTGAATTTCGGGGTCCAGCTCCACCACCGTTACGGCGGTCACCGCCGGGTTGAGGGCGGCGTTGGCGGCGGCAATCCCCATGCCGAAGCCCAGAACCACAACGTGACCATGGGCCAGCCGACAGCCCAGCTCCTGACTTTCAATCTCCGGCGGGGTCACCGACATCCAGGTGACGTCGTTCCGCAGCAGGACAGCGGCATCGGTCACCACATAGCTGTCCCCCCAGTATCCCTGCATCAGCCCCATCGGCAGGCGGCTGACGGTCCAGCGCCCATGACTGACATCGGGGAAAGAGGGGATCCACAGCGGGCAGTGGTACAGCCGGGTCAGGCGGCCGGAGCTTTCTTCCAGTCTGGTCAGAATGGCTGCGGGGAGGGCGAGAGACATCGGGGGAGAGTTCCTTGCCGGAAAACATGTGGTGGAAGAAACTAAATCAAAAAGTGTAAATATTCAATAAAATCACTCATTGAGAGTTTTGTGAGACTCCCGGGCTTGCGCCGGGCCGCAAGGCGCGTTTACCTGCCCACAGCCGGAGAGACAGCCGGAGAGTCAGGTGAGGGGCACATGCGGCAGCAGAGGATCATGGTTGGCTTTATCCCGCTGGATGCCGTCGGGCCGCCGGGAGAGCGCTGGGCGTGGGGGCTGCTGTCGGCGGAGGAACGGATCCGGGCGGAGCGGCGGGTGCGGGCCAGCAGCCGTCTGGAATTTACGGTTGCCCATGCCCTGAAGCGCCTGATGCTGGCCGAGGCCACCGGTGCTGATCCGATGACCCTGCGGTTTGCCCCCCGCGATGAACATGGCAAACCGGCGCTGACCGGCGGAGAGGAGGGGTTTGATTTCAACCTCAGCCATACCGCCGGGGCGGTCGCCTGTGCGGTGGTCAGCGGGGGCGGCGCGGAAAACGGCATCGGCATTGATCTGGAAGCCGCCGACCGCCGTATCACTCTGGAGTTGGCTGACCGCTTTTTTGCCGCCGATGAAACCGGCTGGATCCGGGCGCAGCCGCAGCCCGATCAGGCGTTTCTGGCGGTCTGGACCCTGAAGGAAGCGTTTGTGAAAGCGGCGGGGCGCGGTCTGGCGCTGGGGCTGACGGCTTTTTCGGTCCGTCCGCCGCCGGATCAGGGGCCGGACCCGCAGCCTGCCCGCCTGCTGCGGCAGGAGGGGGAAGCCTGTCTGCCGCAGCCGGTGCGGCTGTGGCAATGGCTGACCCCGTCCGGGCACCGGGTCGGGCTGGGTCTGACCGGCCCGGAGGTGGAACAGGCGACCGTGACAGTGCGCACCGGGTGGCCGGGGCTGACCCGCACCGGATCCGGGCACGAGAGCGGAATAGGATAACGGGGCAGCAATGCCGTAACGCAGGAAGGATGAAGCGATGAAGCGGTTTGTGGCAAAAGGCATTGCGGCCCTGCTGGCTCTGGCACCGGTTCCGGCGACGGCGGGGCAGGGCAGCGCGTGGGACTATACCTTTACTGGTATCGACGGGCAGGACGTGCCGTTGCGTCAGTTTGCGGGCAAGGTGGTGCTGGTGGTCAACACCGCCTCGCAGTGTGGATTTACCCCGCAGTATGAGGGGCTTCAGGCGTTGTGGCAGACCTACCGCGACCGGGGGCTGGTGGTGATCGGTGTGCCGTCCAATGATTTCGGCGGGCAGGAACCGGGCAGCAAGGAAGAGATCAAGACCTTCTGCGAAACCACCTTCAATGTCGATTTTCCGCTGATGGATAAGGTGATGGTCAGCGGTGGCGCGGCGCATCCGTTTTATCTGTGGGCGGCGTCGCAGGTCGGGGCGGTGGGCGTGCCACGCTGGAACTTCCATAAGTATCTGATCACCCCCGACGGGCAGATTGCCGACTGGTATTCGTCGCTGACCAAGCCGCAGGACCCGAAGGTGACGGCGGCGATTGAAGCTCTGCTGCCGCAGGTCACGCGGTGACGGCCACCCTGAACAGCGGGATGCCCGAAGGCCTGCGGCGCTGGGTTGCGGTGTTTGAGCAGCTGAGCCCGCAGGCGCTGGAAACGCTGGAAGAGGCCGTGACGGCGGATGTGCGGTTCTGTGATCCGTTTCATGACGTGCGCGGAGTGGCGGCGGTGCGGCAGATTTTGCAGCAGACTGTCACCCATGCCCCCGATGCCCGGTTTACCGTGCATGGGGTGGCGCAGCCGGACCCGCAGACCGCCTATCTGCACTGGACGATGACCGCCACCGTGCCGGTGCTGGGGCCATGGACGGTGACGGGGATGAGTGTGGTGACACTGGCCCCGGATGGCCGGGTGGCGGCGCATGTTGATCACTGGGACGCCTCGGTGCAGTTTTATCAGCGTCTGCCGGTGATCGGCGGGCTGCTGGCGCGGCTGCGACGGACGGTGGCGCGGCGGATGACGGGGACCGGCCCGCACTGAAGGCGGCGGGTCGATTCCGGTCCCCGGCGGGGGGGCCTTCCCAACGGGCTTTACAGCCCGTCATCGTCTTGCCCAACGGGCTTTATGGCCCGTCATCGTCTTGCCCAACGGGCTTACAGCCCGTCATCGTCTTGCCATGTCCGGCCATCGCGTTCGATCAGGGCGACGGCGGCACTCGGTCCCCAGGTTCCGGCGGCATAGGGGCGGACCGGCTGATGGGTGCCGGCCCAGCCGGACAGGATCGGTTCCGCCCATTGCCATGCTGCTTCCACCTCGTCCCGGCGCATGAACAGGGTGGAGTTGCCACGCACCACGTCCAGCAGCAGCCGTTCATAGGCATCGGGGTAATGGGTGCCGTAGGTTTCGGCGAATGACAGGTTCAGCGGGGCCGGGCGCAGGCGCAGGCCGCCGGGGCCGGGGTCTTTGCCCATCAGGTGCAGGGTGATGCCTTCATCCGGCTGCAACCGCACCACCAGCCGGTTGGGCTGGACCGGGCCGGAGTCGGCGGGGAAGATATTGTGCGGCGGGGGCCGGAACTGGATGATGATTTCTGACGTGCGGCGGGCCAGACGCTTGCCGGTCCGCAGATAAAACGGCACCCCGGCCCACCGCCAGTTACAGACCTCGGCCTTCAGGGCCACGAAGGTTTCGGTTTCTGACGCCGGGCGGCCCAGATCTTCGACGTAGCCATCCACCGCCTGCCCGGCAATCGCCCCCGGGCGGTATTGGCCGCGCACGGTGGACTGGGCCAGATCCGCTGCGGTCATCGGGCGCAGGGCGCGCAGGATTTTCAGCTTTTCGTCCCGCACCGCATCCTGCGTCATGTGAGAGGGGGGCTCCATCGCCACCAGACACAGCAGTTGCAGCAGATGGTTCTGGACCATATCGCGCAGGGCACCGGTCTGGTCGTAGAATTCGCCGCGCTTTTCGACGCCGACCGTTTCGGCCACCGAAATCTGTACGTGGTCGATGTAACGGGCATTCCACAGCGGCTCGAACAGGCTGTTGGCGAAGCGCAGCGCCAGCAGGTTCTGCACCGTTTCCTTACCCAGATAATGGTCGATCCGGAAAATCTGGTGTTCGGCAAACACCGCGCCGACAGCGGCGTTGATGGCGCGGGCCGAGGCCAGATCGTGCCCCAGCGGCTTTTCCAGCACCACCCGCGCCTGTGGCGTGACCAGCCCGGCCTGTTGCAGCCGCTGACAGATGATGCCGAACAGCCCCGGAGCGGTGGCAAGATAATAGGCGCGGATCCGGTCCGGCGCCGGGGTCAGCAGGGCAGCCAGTGCGGGCCAGCCGTCCTCACTCAGGGCATCGACCCGCACATGATCCAGCCGGGTCAGGAAGGTGGCCCATGCGGCGGGGTCCGGGGTGTCGTGCAGGTGGGGGCGGGCCTGTTCATCCGCCATGGCCCGGAAGGCGGCGGCATCCAGCGGGCTGCGTGAGACCCCGATGATGCGCGCCCCGGCGGGGATCTGCCCGGCGACATCGCGCTGGAACAGCGATGGCAGCAGCTTGCGCATCGACAGATCGCCGGTGCCACCGAAAATCACGAAATCAAAGCAATCCACCTGTCTGGCCTGCGGGCTGGCCGGGGACCACATCGGGGCGGGCGTCGGGCTGGATGACATGGGGAGTCCTCTGGTCCGCTGGTATTAAACTGGTGTCGTGAGGATAGCATCGGGCAGGCCGCCGACAACCGACAATTTGGTGATAAAGCGGATCAGACTGGTCTTTTTGAGGCAGGAACCGCAGACTGGTATTGCATGGTTTGCCGGATGGTATTTGTCTGGTATTGGTTTTGCTGAGACCGGTTTATCACAGAATGACCGCCGCTGTTCCGGTCCGGCGGGATCTGACGGGATAAGGGCCGATGGCGGCGCAACAGTATCTACTGGGGGTTGATGGCGGGGGCACCACCTGCCGGGCACGGCTGACCGACCGGGCGGGTACGGTGCTGGGGCAGGGGCTGGCCGGGCCCTGCAACATCCGGCTGGGGGCTGCGGTGGCCTGGGCAGAGATCCACCGTGCCTGTGGGGCGGCTTTTGCGGCTGCCGGTCTTCCGGCGGCGGCGATGGGGCAGACTGTTGCCGTGTTCGGTCTGGCCGGGGCGGCGCAGGCGTCGCACCTGCAGGACTTTCTTGGTCAGCCGCAGCCGTTTGCCGCGCTGGAGGTCACCGGCGATGCGGTGATCGCCTGCCTTGGGGCGTTTGGCGGGGCCGATGGGGCGATTCTGATTACCGGCACCGGCAGCGCCGGGTTCGGTCTGGTGGACGGGCGGCAGATCACGGCGGGCGGCTGGGGATTTGAACTGTCCGATCACGGCAGCGGCGCGTGGATCGGGCGGCGGGCGCTGGAACTGGCGGTGCAGGGCTGGGATGGTATGGCCGATGCTGGGGCGCTGGGCGCAGCGGTGCTGGCCCGGTTCGGCGGCACACCGTTCGGGGTGATTGACTGGGTTGGGTCGGCCCGTCCGGCGGAGTATGCGGCACTGGTCCCGCTGGTGCTGGAGCAGGCCGCGGCGGGCGATACGGCGGCGGCGGCGCTGCTGGAAGAGGCGGCGGGCCATGCGGCCGCCGTTCTGCTGCGGCTGCGGGCGTTGGGGGCGCCGCGTCTGGCGCTGGTCGGCGGTCTGGCCGGGGTGCTGGCCCCGCGCCTGCCGGGGGCGGTGCAGGATCTGCTGGTGTCCCCGCAGGATGATGCCCTGTCGGGGGCGTTGATTCTGGCCGGACGGACTGCGGGAGATCGGTGATGCGTGAGATCCTGACCGGCGCGCGGATTTTTACCGGCACCGACTGGCTGGATGATCAGGCGGTGGGCCTTGATGGCGGGCGGATTGCCGCCCTGTATCCGGTGACGGAGCTTCCTGCCGGGGTGCCGCAGCGGGCGTTGCCTGCGGGATCACTGCTGGTGCCGGGGTTTATCGACATTCAGGTGAATGGTGGCGGCGGGGTGCTGCTGAATGAGACGCCGACCGCTGCGGCGCTGGAAACAATGGTGGCGGCTCACCGCCGTTTCGGCACCACCGGGATGCTGCCGACCGTCATCACCGATACGCCGGAGGTGACGGAGCAGGCCGCTGCCGCCGTACAGGCTGCCCTGCGGCATTCTGGCAGCGGGGTGCTGGGGCTGCATCTGGAAGGGCCGTTCATCAGCCCGGCCCGCCGGGGCTGCCATGCCGAGCGGTTTGTCCGCACCCCGACGGCGGCAGACCGGCGGCAGATGGCGGATCTGGCCCGGTCACTGGGGCCGGGGCGGCTGCTGATGACATTGGCCCCGGAGCAGGTGGACGATGCCTTCATCCGTGCCATGGTGGCGGCGGGGGCGGTGATCTCCGGCGGGCATTCCGCCGCCGGGGCGGAGCGGACCCGGCAGGCGGTGGCCGCCGGTCTGTCCTGCTTTACCCATCTGTTCAATGCAATGCCGCCGGTCGCCGGGCGGGAGCCGGGGATTGCCGGGGCGGCGATCCTCAGCCCGCAGGCGTGGTGCGGCATCATCTGCGACGGGGTGCATGTGGACCCGCTGACGCTGCGGCTGGTGCTGGCGGCCCGGGGGGCGGAGCGGCTGATTCTGGTCACCGATGCGATGCCGCCGGTCGGGACCGGGGCTGATCATTTTCTGCTGTATGGCGAACGGATCCTGCGCCGTGACGGGCGGCTGGTGACCGAGGCCGGGGTGCTGGCCGGGGCGGATATCGACATGGCGTCCTGCGTCCGCAATGCGGTGTCCCTGCTGGGGCTGCCGCTGGAAACGGCACTGCGGATGGCGTCGCTGCACCCCGCGATGCTGTTGGGGCAGGACCGGCAGCGCGGGCGGATCGGTCCCGGGTTTGCCGCCGACCTGACGCTGCTGTCGCCGGATCTGGCGGTGCTGGGCACCTGGATCGGCGGTGACTGGGCGGCAGGGGACGGCCATGACTGACACGCCCGGCGCTGCGTCCCCGCCCCCCGCCGGACCGTTATCGCCCGATGATCCGCTGCCGCTGTATCTACAGCTGGCATCCCGTCTGCGGGCGATGGTGGCGGCGGACCGTGCCGGTCAGGCGGCGGCCCTGCCGAGTGAGCGGGTGCTGTCGGAACGCTTTGGCGTCTCGCGCGTGACGGTGCGCAAGGCCCTGCGCGAACTGATCGCCGACGGGCTGCTGCACCCCCGGCAGGGGGCCGGAACGTTTGTTACCCCGTCCCCGCACCGCGAACAGCGGCTGTCAGCGCTGATCGGTTTTTCGGAAGATATGCAGTCGCGCGGGCTGGAGGCCGGAACCGTCTGGCTGAACCGCTCTCTGGCGCTGGCGACGCCGGAAGAGGCGATGGCGCTGGGCATTGCCCCGGGGTCGAAAGTATCGCGCCTGTACCGGCTGCGGCTGGCCGACGGCGCACCGATGGCGCTGGAGCTGACCACGGTGCCGACCCGCTTTCTGCCGGATCCGGCGGTGGTCAGCGGATCACTCTATACCGTGCTGCGCCAGAACGGGTTTGCCCCGTTCCGGGCGCTGCAACGGTTGACTGCGGTGATTCTGACCGTCAAGCAGGCGCGTCTTCTGGAAGTGCCGGACGGGTCCGCCGCCCTGTCGATTGAACGGCGGACCATGCTGGAGGACGGGACCCCGGTGGAACTGGTCCGGTCCCATTACCGGGGCGAGGTCTATGATGTGGTGGTCGAACTGAACCTGACGGATCCGGCCTGACGGGGCCGGTCAGCCATAGGTCATCTCAGCCATAGGTCATCAGCGGCCCGTAGAGAGACGGGCGGCGGTCGCGGAACAGACCCCACCCGGCGCGGCGGTCGCGGATGGCGGCGAGATCGACGGTGGCGGTCAGGACCGCCGGATTACTGCGTCCGGCTTCTGCCAGCAGGCCGCCGGTCTCATCAGCGATAAAAGAGGACCCATAAAAGGTCAGGGCGCAGGTGTCCCACTGTTCGGTGCCGATACGGTTGGCTGCCGCCACCACGGCCATATTGGCGGCGGCGTGGCCCTGCATGGTGCGGCACCAGTGCGGCCGGGAGTCGAGATCCGGGGCGGTCGGTTCTGACCCGATGGCGGTCGGATAGAGCAGGACATCGGCCCCCATCAGCACCATCGCCCGCGCCGCCTCGGGGAACCACTGATCCCAGCAGATGCCGACGCCAAGGGTGCCGACGGCGGTTTCCCACACCCGAAAACCGGTATCGCCGGGGCTGAAGTAGAATTTCTCCTGATAACCGGGGCCGTCGGGGATGTGGCTTTTGCGGTACAGACCCCGGACCGCGCCGTCGGCATCAATCACCGCGACGCTGTTGAAAAAGCTCTGGTTGGCTTTTTCAAAAAAGCTGACCGGCAGCACCACCCCCAGTTCCCGCGCGATGGCCTGAAACCGGGCGATCACCGGGTTGCCGGCAAAAGGGCGGGCAAGGGTGAAGTACTGGGCCTTCTGCTCCGGGCAGAAATAGGGGGTCTCGAACAGTTCCGGCAGCAGCACCAGCCCGGCCCCCTGCGCTGCGGCCCGGCGGACCAAAGCTTCGGCGGTGTCGAGGTTGGCGGGCAGATCCCAGGTGCAGGCCATCTGGGTGACGGCAAGGGTTAACGGGGTCATGGGCGGTCTCCGGCAGCGGTTTCAAAGCCTTGCAGCACATTGACGGTGTTGACCCCCAGATCGTCGACCGCATAACCGCCTTCCATCACGAACAGGGTTGGCAGATCCACACCGGCCAGCAGGGCGCCGGTATCGCGGTAATCGTCGCCTGTCAGCCTGAAAAAGCTGATCGGGTCGTGTTCGTAGGTATCCAGCCCCAGCGAGATCACCAGCAGATCCGGCGCATAGGCGCGGATGCGGTCAAGGGCCCGTTCCAGCGCCTGTTTCCACACGCTGTAAGGGGTGCCCTCCGGCAGGGGGTAGTTGACGGTGAAACCCTCTCCCGCGCCGTGACCGGTCTCATCCTCCCAGCCCATGAAATACGGGTAGGCCTGATCGGGGGTGCCATGCAGGGACAGGAACAGCACGTCGCTGCGGTCGTAGAAAATCTCCTGCGTGCCGTTGCCGTGGTGAAAGTCCACATCCAGCACCGCCACCCGCTGCGCCCCGTGGTCCAGTGCGGCCTGTGCGGCGATGGCGGCATTGTTGAGGAAGCAGTAGCCGCCAAACTGGTCGCGGGGGGCGTGATGCCCCGGCGGGCGGCACAGGGCAAAGGCGGCACGGTCGCCGCCCAGCACCGCATCCAGCGCGGTCAGGGCGGTCTGGGCACTCCAGTATGCGGCTTCCCACGTGCCTTCGACGATGCCGGTCTCGCCGCACAGGGCATAATAGCCGACCCGGGCCTCAATATGGCTGCTGGGGCGGCGGAACGGCATGGTCCGGCCCGGCCAGACGCTGGGGGTGACCTGCCCGCTGAACCCGGCGGCGGTCCAGTCTGCCCATACGGTCTGCAGGAACTGCACATACCCGGCATCATGGACCCGCAGCACCGGCCCCAGCCCGTGATCGGCGGGCGGTGTGACCGGCCCCAGCCCGACCTCGCGCACGCGGGCCAGCACATATTCGGCCCGCTGCGGGCATTCAAACGGTTCAACCACGGTTCCGCCGAAAGGTTCGGCGCGGGCATGGTGAAGGGTATGACGATCTGAATAGACGGTCAGCATCGGCGTGATCCACGGTCAGGAGGGGAAGAGGTGCCGGGGGTTCAGCGGCCCCCCGGCCGGGCCGGAGCGGGGATTACTGGAACAGACGGGTCCAGACGCGGTCCCGCAGTTTGACCGCCTGATCGGAGCAGACCGGCTGGAACACCGTTTTCACCCCGGCGGGCGGATTGATTTCCGGCGCGTCGCGCAGATCGGGGCTGAGGAAGGCCTGACTGCCCTTGATGCCGTTGGAATAGCGGGCGAAGTTAGACTGAATGGCGATGTTTTCCGGCTTCAGCATAAAGTCGATGAAGGTCAGGGCGTTTTTATAGTTCCGGGCGGTTTTCGGCACCGCCAGACTGTCCATAAAGGCCAGAACCCCTTCCTTCGGGTAGACATAGGTGATGGTGGGGCGGACATCGCGCGCCCGTTTGGCGGCCCCGTTCCAGATCATATGCATGGCGACCTCGCCCGAGGCCAGCCGCTCGTGAATCCCTTCAGAACTGTAGATCTTCACCGCCGGTTTCTGGGCGGCGAGCAGGTCTTCGACCTTTTTCAGGTCCTTGGGGGCGTCGTCGCACTGCGGCAGGCCGAGGGCGATGGCGGCAACGGCGGTCACCTCTTCCGGGGTTTTGAACATGCCGATGTTGCCGCGCAGTTCCGGCGGCGGAGTGAACAGCAGGGCGGCGCTGTCGGTCGGCCCTTTGTAGACGGCGGTATCGACGGCGAAAGAGGTGGTGCCCCACATCCACGGCACGGTGTAGCGGTTGCCGGGGTCCCATTCCGGGTTGCGCCAGCGGTCGTCGATGTTGGCGTAGTTGCCCAGTTTCGGGGCGTCAATCGGTTGCAGCAGCCCGTCTTTGATCAGGATCGGCACAAAGTTGTGGGATGGCACCACAATGTCATAGGCGGCGTTCCCGGCCTTCAGTTTCGCCAGCAGGGTCTCGTTGGAGTCATAAACGTCCAGCGTCACCTTGATCCCGGTTTCCTGTTCGAATTTGGCAAGGATCTCCGGGGCGGTGTAATCCGACCAGTTGTAGATGAACAGCTCCTCTCCGGCGGCGGCGGGGCCTGCGGTGGCGGTCAGGACGGCAAGCGACAGGGCGGCGGTCAGTCGTTTCATCGGTGGGCTCTCCTGTTCAGGGTCTCCGTGCGGGCGGGACCTCTGTTTTTTTGGGGATCAGCGGCGGCGGGTCAGCAGGTGGGACAGGGTCACCACCATCACGGACACCGCCAGCAGGATGGTCGAGATGGCGTTGATTTCCGGCGACACCCCCAGCCGCAGCATGCCGTAGATGTACAGCGGCAGGGTGGTGGCGCCGGGCTCGGCCACCATCATGGTGATGATGAAATCGTCGATGGAGGTGATCAGCGCCAGCAGGGCGCCGGAGACAATCCCCGGGGCCAGCAGGGGCAGGGTCACGGTGCGCAGGGTCTGCCACGGGGTGGCGTAGAGATCACGGGCGGCCAGCTCGATGCTCTCGTCCATCCGTTCCAGCCGGGCGCGGATCGGCAGATAGGCGAAGGGGATGCAGAAGGCGACATGGGCCAGAATGATGTTGCCCAGCCCCAGCGACAGTCCAATGGCGGAAAACAGCAGCAGGGTGGCAACGGCGGTGACGATTTCCGGCACCACCAGCGGGGTCATGATCAGGCCGCCGGTGACTTTCTTCCCGAAAAAGGGGACCCCGCGCTTCATCGCCAGTGCGGCGGCGGTGGCGACCACCGTGGCGATGGCGGTGGCACAGACGGCAACGGTCAGGCTGTTGAGGGCCGCGCGCTGGATCTGGCTGTCAGCGGCGATTTTGGCGTACCACGTCAGGGAAAAGCCGCTCCACACCGTGCCGGACCGGGTGGCGTTGAAGGAAAACACCACCAGCAGCACCAGCGGTGCATAGAGATAGGCAAAGAACAGCCAGGTGAACCCCCGGAAGCCGGGCAGATCAGTGACTTTGCGGATTGTCCGGGCCATGTCAGTGCCCCCCTTCGGCGGTGGCGCGGGCCTGCCGCACGGCGGAAACGGTCAGGGTCAGCATCACCAGAGCCAGCAGCACCAGCGCCAGCGCCGCCCCGAACGGCCAGTTGCGGGAGGAGGTGAACTGAAGCTGGATCAGTGTGCTGATCATCAGCTCCTTGCCGCCGCCCAGCAGGTCAGGGGCGACGAAGGCCCCCAGACAGGGGACGAAGACAAGGATCGACCCGGCGACCAGCCCCGGCTTCACCAGCGGCAGCACCACATGGCGCAGGGCACCCCACGGGCCGCAGTAGAGATCGCGGGCAGCCTCGACCAGCCGGAAGTCCAGCTTTTCCAGCGAGGTATAAAGCGGCAGCACCATGAACGGGGCATAGGTGTAGACCAGCCCGAACAAAATCGCCCCTTCGGTATACAGCAGTTTTACCGGCTGATCGGTCAGGCCCCCCGCCTGCAGGACGGTGTTGATCAGGCCGGTATCCCGCAGGATCAGCACCCAGCTGTAAGTGCGGATCAGCAGATTGGTCCAGAACGGAATGGTGATCAGAAAAATCAGCAGGGTGCGTTGTTCCGGCGGGCGGGTGGCGATGAAATAGGCCACCGGGAACCCGACGCAGAGGGTGATCAGCGTGGCCAGCCCGGCAATCCGCAGCGACCGCCACAGGATGATCATGTAAGAGGGATCAAAGGCCAGAGAGTCATCCAGATCGCGGTCAAACAGCAGCTTGATGTAGGCTTCCGCCGAAAAGTGCGGCAGGACCCCGCCGAAGCTGCTGGCTTCCATCAGGGAATAGGCGGCCATGATGATCATCGGCACAACCATCAGGACCCCGATGATCAGCAGGGTGGGGGCAATGCCCAGCAGGGTGGCGCGGTGTGGCGTCATGGCAGCCCCTCAGTCCAGCAGGGTTTTGGCGGCATCAGGGGCAATCCGCAGGAACCCGCGTTCCCCCGCTGTCAGGATCGGGTCGCCGTTGATGCGGTTCTCACAGCGTGACCGCAGGGTGATGCCGCCATCCAGCTCCACCACATAATCGGTGGCGTCACCCTGATAGACGATGGTGCGGACGGTCATGCCGATTCCGTCTTCCACCGGGCCGTCATGCACCGACAGTTTTTCCGGCCGCAGAAACAGGCTGACACGCTGGCCCGGGCGGGCGGCCCCGGCATCGCGGGCGATCAGGCGGTATCCACCCGGCAGGGCACAGTGGGCCCGACCGTCCTCAAGCTGTTCAACACCGGCGGTCAGGAAGTTGGCATCGCCGATGAAGTCGGCAACAAAGCGGGTAGCCGGGTGTTCGTAGATCACCTGCGGGGCGTCAATCTGCTGGACCCGGCCTTCTGACAGCACGGCGATGCGGTCTGACATCGCCAGCGCCTCTTCCTGATCGTGGGTGACGAAGATGAAGGTCACCCCGGTCTGCTGCTGCAGGGTCTTCAGTTCCATCCGCATGGCCTGCCGCAGCTTCAGGTCAAGGGCCGACAGCGGCTCGTCGAGCAGCAGCACCTTGGGGCGGGGGGCCAGCGCCCGGGCCAGCGCCACCCGCTGCTGCTGCCCGCCGGAGAGCTGATGCGGCCTGCGCCCGGCATGGCTCGACAGTTTGATCATCTCCAGCATTTCCGCCACCCGCCGGGTGATCTCGGCATCCGGCATTTTCAGGCGGCGCAGCCCGAAAGCGACGTTCTCCGCCACCGTCATGTGGGGAAACAGGGAGTAATGCTGGAACACCGTGTTGATCGGGCGGCGGTCCGGCGGCAGGGCCGTAATGTCATTGCCAAACAGCTTAAGGGTGCCGCCGGTGATGTCTTCAAACCCGGCGATGATGCGTAGCAGGGTTGTTTTTCCGCACCCGGACGGGCCGAGAAGGGTGAAGAATTCGTTGGGGCGGATATCCAGAGTTACGTTGTGCAGTGCAGTAAAAGATCCGTATTTCTTGACGACATCGATAATCTCGACGGCCTGCGGCATGCGGACGCTCCCTCGGTTCCGGCGACCCCGGGAAGGGGTCTAAATCGAACGTTCTGTGAGGCTACGGAGAATTTACGGTGGAAAGAATACCCCCTCAGGGTTATTTTGATCACAATTCATCGGGTATCGGGGGTATGGGTGATGAAGGAGTGGGCCGGAAGAGAATTTGCTGAAAAAATGGGCAGCATGATTTCCGCGGTCCGCAGCCCGGCCTTTCCCGTCCATCTGCGTGATTTTATTCAGTCACAGATTGCATTTGATAATCTGGTGATTGTTGTTTTTCAGAATGATAGCCCACCGGTCGATCTTTATTACTGGATACCGGACCGGACAGGTTTCCGTTATGAAGAGCAATACTTGAAAATATCCTATGCTCTGGATCCCTTCTTCCGCAAAGCGCAGGCGGGGGAGGAAGGGGTGTTTCTGATCGGTGAGATTGCCCCCGACCGCTTTTTTCAGAGTGAATACGGAAAATCCTATTTTTCCTGTGTCCGGATGCTGGACGAGCTGGGGCTGGTCAGTGCCGGGGGGGATGGCTGCTTCATCAATCTGTCGCTGGGCCGTCAGCGGGGATCCGGGCGGTTCAGCCGGACAGAAAAGCGCTGGCTGGATGATATGTCCCCGGCGTTGGCCCCGTTGCTGCGGATTTATGCGGAAACCCGGATGGCGCGGATGGATCTGCCTGCCGATTCCGGCAGTGCGGCGAGCCTTGAAGAGCGGCTGTGCCGCCTGAAACCCCAGCCCGGTATCACCGAGGGTCTGACGCAGCGGGAAGCGCAGGTGATTGCGCTGGTGATGGGCGGACATTCCAATGCGTCCATCGCGCAGTGCATGGGCATCAGCCGTCTGACGGTCAAAGTGCATCGCAAGCATGCTTACGCCAAGCTTCAGGTGTCGTCACAGGCGGATCTGTTCCTGAAAATCATGCCAATGCTGGAAGGGGCGGGGCGTCCGCTTTCCCGCCCTGTCGCCGTGACGGCAGGGCCAGTCTCCCCCGGTGTTCTGCCGATGTGAGGAGCCCCGTCGGGGCTGCAGATTTCTGCGCCGGATTGTGCGGGGAGCAGCGTATCAGGTCTGGATGCGCTGGCGTTGTCGGTCTGTCTTTAAAAAGCACAGACCGCCTGTGTGGCGAAGGGTGGCTTATCGATCCGCGTTGAGGCCGGGTTAACCAACCTTTCACCAATCCAGTGTGGAATGGGAATAGGATAGGGGTGTTCTGGCTTTTTGCCATGACTGAAAGGAAAGCCTGACTCCGGGGGAGACCGGATACTCAGAAAATACAGGGAGCGGCGCCGGGGGGTGTCAGGGGTGTCGCGGCACGATGCTGCGGCGGCCTGCAGGAGTTAAGGTGGTTGTTGTGACCTTGGATGAGCTTGCTGTCCATATGCGGTCCCTGACCGGGGCAGAGCAGGGCCTGCGATGGGCCCGCCGTCTGTTTTCCACGGGATGCGCCCTGTTTTATCTGGCGTTTTCCACTCTGGTTTTCCTCATGCAGTATTCTCCGGTGGGGCAGATTGCGCTGTTTATCGGCAGCCTGCTGACGTTGGTGATCTCTGTCCCGCTGATTCCCGTGGCCTGGCTGGCCCGCCGTCGGCTGTGGCGGCAACGGAACCGTCTGCATGGTGTCCTGTTTGCGCAGGGTCTGCGGGTGGACGAAGCCGGGCGGGTTGTGACCAATGATCCCCACCCCAGACTGATTTATGACCGCGCCCGTCTGTCGGGGGCAGTATGACTGTCCAGACGCGGCTGAGCGCGGCTGAGGCCTCTTTGCCTGATGCTTCGTCGCCGGATCTGTCAGACGGACAAAAACCGGCGGCACCGTCAGCGTTGTCCCGTGTCTGGTCATGGCTGGGCTGGGGGCTGGCCCTGCCGGGACTCGCCGGGGTGGTTCTGGTGCCGATGGACTGGAGTGGTCAGATGATGGCAATGATTGCCGTCATCGCGGCCCTGTGGGTTTTGCGGACGTTGCCCAATGATGAGCCGGGATCCCCTCTCCGGCTTCTGGTCCTGTTGCTGACCGCAATTGTCTCCCTCCGTTATATTGCCTGGCGCGGACTGTTCACCCTCAACAGCTCGACGCTGATCAGCACGGCTCTGGCGGTGATCCTGTATCTGGCGGAGGTCTATTCGGTCGTGATCAGCCTGCTGGGGGCACTGGTCAATTCCACGCCGCTGCGCCGCCCGTCCCTGATGCTGGCCGACCTGCCCCCGGAAACGGCCCTGCCGACGGTTGATGTGCTGATACCGACCTATAATGAACCGGCAGAGATGCTGGAAGTGACCCTGCGGGCAGCCCTGCAGATCCAGTATCCCGCTGATCTGCTGCGGGTTTATCTGCTGGATGATGGCGGCACCGATGCCAAGATCGCGCAGGTCGACCCGGAGAACGCCGCAGCGGCGCAGGCCCGGCGGACCACGCTTCAGGCCCTGTGCCATCGTCTGGGGGCGCGGTATCTGACCCGGGCGGAAAACAGCCATGCCAAAGCCGGTAACATCAACAGCGCGCTGGCCCATACCGACGGCGATCTGATTGTCATTCTGGATGCAGACCATGTGCCGACCGGGGACTTCCTGAACCGCACCGTCCCGTGGATGGTGAAAAGGCCGGATGTATTTCTGGTCCAGACCCCTCATTTTATGATCAATCCCGATCCGATTGACCGGAACCTTCTGCAGTCGTTCCGGCGGATGCCGTCGGAAAATGATATGTTTTACCAGACGATTCAGAAGGGTCTGGATTTTTGGGACAGTTCATTTTTCTGTGGCTCTGCGGCGGTCCTGCGCCGGGCCCCGCTGATGGCGATTGGCGGGCTGGCCGGACAGACCATTACCGAAGATGCCGAAACGGCGATTACCCTGCATGGACAGGGATTGAAGTCCGTTTATCTTGACCGGCCGATGGTGGCCGGGCTGAACCCGGAAACGTTTACGGCCTTTGTGATTCAGCGGATGCGCTGGGCGCAGGGGATGACGCAGATCCTGTTGCTGAAGCGCCCGTTCATGGCGCCGGGGCTGTCGTGGTTTCAGCGGGTCGGTTACATGAGCTCGCTGCTGTTCTGGCTGTTTCCCTTCGCGCGGATGATTTTCATTTTTTCGCCGCTGGCCTACCTGATCGGCGGTTTTGATGTTTACAACGCGTCGACCATGCAAATTCTGGCGTACACCGTCCCGCATGTGCTGGCGGGCTACATCATGTCCGACATGCTGTTCGGGCGCACGCGCTGGCCACTGATCTCGGAAATCTACGAACTGATGCAGAGCATCTTTTCGCTGAATGCCCTGATTAAGGTGGTGGCCAATCCACGGCATCCGTCTTTCGTGGTCACCCCCAAAGGGGACACGATGGCCGAGGAGTTCATTTCCCCTCTGGCCAAGCCGTTTTACGGGTTGTTTGTGCTGGTTGGCATCGGTTTTATCTTTGGCGGGTGGCGGCTGTGGGATGACCCGGTGACCCGGGATATGACCATGGTGGTGTTGGTGTGGAATACCCTGAACTTTCTGACCCTGACAGCGGCGCTGGGGGCATTGGTTGAACGGCGGCAGCGTCGCGCATCACCCCGGATGCCGGCGCAGCAGACAGGCACGGTCCTGACCGGAGCCGGGGTATCCTGTGATATTGACGACCTGTCGGCGGGTGGCGCGCGGCTGCTGATTGATCCGTCCGCCCCGCAGATCCCCCGGAAAGGGGATCTGATCCGGCTTGCCGCCCCGGCCCCGCAGGCCGGGCGGACGGTGATGCTGAGCTGCGAGGTCTGTTCGGTCTTTCCGCTGCGCCGCAGGCTGGCGCTGGGGGTGCGGTTTGTACCGGCCACCGAGGCGGAGGCCAATGATGCGGTGGTGCTGGCTTTTGGCGACAGTGCCCGCTGGCAGTTTTTTCTGGATCGGCGGGTTCGGCCGATTGCCTTTACCACAGCGCTTTCGATGATTTTCGGTCTGATCTGGCAACCTGTCCTGCTGCATGCCCGCATGCTGCGGGCGGCGATCCGTCTTCCGTCCTGTCTGCAGACCCGGCAAGGATCCACCCATGAGTAACCTGTTCCGTCCTTGTGCGATCTTTGCCGTTTTTCTGAGTGTCTGCCTTGTCTGTATCGCCCTGCCTGTCCGGCGGGCTGCGGCGGTGACGGACGGGCCGGAAAGTGCTTCTTCCCTGCCGGACGCTGTGCTGGACGATGTGACGGTGCGCCCGAAGGGGACCGTGCCGCTTTCGGCCTTTTCGGCAGACCCCGGCCCCCTGCGCCTGCGCGATGAAGCCGGGGAACAGAATTTCTTCATTCCGCTGGCCCGGACCGCAGTGCTGCGCGATGTGATCCTGACGCTGCGGTATACCAACTCGGTGTCTTTGCTTCCGGACCGGTCGGTGCTGGCTGTCCGCCTGAATGAAGCGACGCTGGCCCAGATCCGTCTTGATCCTGCCCAGCCTGCCGGCGAGGCACGGATCCGGCTGCCCGCTGAGATGTGGCGCGGTGGCTTTAATAAGCTGACGCTGGCGGTCATCCAGCATTATGCCGACAGCTGTGAAGATTCGGTCGCCCCCGAACTGTGGACGGAGGTGGACCTGTCTCAGTCGCATCTGTCCTATGATCTGGGGCCGCTGGCCCGGCCTGTTGCACTGTCGGATCTTGGGGCGCTGTTTTCCCCCGGTCTGGGGGGGCAGCGTCAGGTGACGGTGCTGACCCCGGCAGGACCCGGGGCGGATGGACTGCGGCAGCGGGCCTTGCCGTATGTGGCGCAGGCACTGGCCCTGCGGCGGCAGTATGCACCGCTGGAGGTGCTGCACCGGGACTGGACGGCGGCAGGGCTGCCCGCAGATGTGCCCGGCGCGGTGCAGGTGCTGGTCGGTCTGCCGCAGGATCTGGCCGCAGTGCTGCCGCCGCAGGCGCTGCCGGTGGTGGATGGTCCGCAGGCAACCCTGACCGATACCGGGGGCGGGCATAGCCGCCTGATCGTTACCGGACGGACGGAGGAGGAGGTGATCGCCGCCGCCCGGGGGCTGACCCTGATGAACGATGCCCTGACCCCGGATTCTCAGGTGACCTTCCCCCGCCGTGACGGTGGCGGCGGATCTTTACCGCTGGATGGCCGGATCAGCATGGAAGGGGGGAAAAGTTACCGCTTTCAGGCGCTTGGCTTCCGGACCGCGACGGTGCGGGGAAAGGGGGCATATCAGATCAGCGTGCCGTTGCCGATGGCACCGGATTACTACACCTATGAGAATGCAAAAGTTGTCCTGAAACTCGATTTCTCCTACGGGGCCGGACTGGGGGCAGGGTCCATCCTGAACTTCAGGATCAATGACCGGCAGATCCATGGGCATGCGATGGACAATAAGAACGGGGCCAGTTTTCAGGACTATCTGATCACTTTTCCGGTCAATCTGCTGAAACCCGGTGCCAATGCGCTGTTGATTGACATCAACAGCCAGCCGCCGGTCAGCGGCGGGGAATGTGTCGGCAGCCGGGGGCGGCACCTGATGGTACAGGTCTCTGACAGCTCGGTGATTACCCTGCCGGAGGCCGGAAAAGCGGCCATGCTGCCGGATCTGGCCCGTTTCGCGGCCTCGGGGTATCCCTATGTCGGGGGGGATGGCCGGGGGGCCGGGACGGTCTATCTGGGGTCGGCTGACCTGATTGGTCCGGCCCTGACATTGACCGGGCGGATGGCTCAGGCGGCCCGTGGCCCGGTGGATGGTCTTCAGGTCGTGGTCGGCCTGCCCGCTCCGCTGTCCGGGCAGGCCCTTGTTCTGGCAACCACGGCCCAGCTTCAGCGTGAGGATTTCGGGCCGTGGGCGGTGTCTCTGTCGAAGGTAAAAGCCTGGCCGTACCGGGCGTTGCAGGATTTGCGCACGGCCACCACCGGGCCTGAGCTGTCTCTCGGCGGGCTTGGGGGCCTGTTGGGCGGCACCGCGGCAAAACCGGCGCTGCCGGATGAGGAGTGGATGCAGCAGAAAAGCAGTCTGGGTGATAAAGCCGCCCTGACGGCCTTCCGCAATCCGGCAGGACAGGGGGACGACCTGTTGACGGTGGTGGCGGCGGAAACTCCGGCGGTTCTGGCGGCCCGGGTGAACGATCTGATCGGCCCCGGCCTGTGGGGCCAGTTGCAGGGGGATCTGGCGGTCTGGGGGAAAGGCGGTCAGGATCTGCTGACACTTCAGGTCTCGGAACATTATCAGGTGGGCCGTGACAATCCGTTGCTTCTGCTGCGTCTGATCCTGTCCGCGAACCCGTGGTACTGGATGGCAGGGGCCGCAGGTGTCTCGGGCCTGTTCACCCTGCTGCTGTGGCAGATGATCCGCCGCCGCCGCCAGAACTTTATGGGGAAGTCGTGATGGGATGGCGTACCGTGCTGTGCGTGGGGGGGCTTCTGGCCCTGCTGCTGCCCCTGACCGGATGCTTTGGTCCTGCGCCCCGGCTGGACGGGGCCCTGTGGGCAGAATACACCCGCCGCTTTGTCACGGCGGAGGGGCGGGTGATTGATGCCGACAGCGGTCAGCCCGGCATCACGCATACCGAGGCACAGGGGTACGGCCTGCTGCTGGCTGAGGCGGCAGGGGACCGCGATACCTTTGAGAGACTCTGGCAATGGACCCGGCAGACTTTGCGGCGGTCAGACGGATTGTTTTCATGGAAATACGGGGTCTGCGGCCTGCCGCAGGGCTGTGTTCTTGACGCGAACAATGCCAGTGACGGCGATATTCTGATTGCCTGGGCCCTGCTGCGGGCCGGGCGGGCCTGGGACCGGCCTGACTATGTCGAGGCCGCCCGGACGATCAGCACTGCGGTGGCAGAGCGGCAGACGGTGCAGATCGGTGGCCTGACCCTGCTGTTGCCCGGCAGCGAAGGGTTTGTCCGGGCTCAGGCCGTGACTGTCAATCCGTCGTACTGGATCTTCCCTGCCTTCCGTGATTTTGCGGCAGCCTTCGGGCATCCGGCCTGGGCGGCCCTGACCCGGTCATCCCTGACACTGCTGCAGCAGGCGCGGTTCGGTCACTGGTCCCTGCCGCCGGACTGGCTGCTGGTGGAAAACGGTCAGGTCTCTCTGGCCCCTGATCAGCTGCCGCAATACGGGTTTAATGCGGTACGGGTGCCGCTGAATCTGGTGTGGGGCGGGCAGACCGATGCCGCGTTGCTGGCCCCGTTCCGGGCCTTCTGGTCTGCGCCCCGGGACGGGGCCGTCCCGGCATGGGTTGACCTGCGCAGCGGCGAAGTGGCCCCCTATGGCTGGCAGACGGGGATGGCGGCGGTTGCCGCCGTGACCGAAGGGCGGGCGGATCTGCCACGCCCGGGGGCGGAGGACGGCTATTATTCGTGGAGTCTTGCCCTTCTGGCCCGTGTCGCCCAGACGGATCTGGCCCGGTGAAGGGCGCCGGTATCGCCGGGGTGGTGATGTGCGCTCTGCTGGCCGGAACCGCCTGCGCTGAGGATGATCAGATCGGGCAGCTTCTGGAAGACCGCAAGCTGCCCGCCACCGTTCAGTCTTCCGGACCGGAGCGCCCGGCAGAGCCGCCGCGTCGGCCCCAGAGACCGGAGGTGCAGCCCCGGCCATCCTTGCTTCTGCCCCCGGCACCGCTGCCGCAGAAAGAGGAGGGGCCGGAACCGGATGTGGACACGTCTGGCCTGTGGTTTCATCTGCGGCAGGGCAACCCTGAGGCCGCCCGGAGTGATCTGGCCCGCCTGCGCCGTCAGAATCCCGGCTGGAGCCCGCCGGAGGATCTGCTGCTGGCGCTGTCGGCCCCGACGCCTGTGACGGCCCCGGTTCCGCCGCGCGGTGGCAGGGCGGCGACGGATCCGGCTGCCGGAGCGGAACGCCGGGGCTGGCAGGCCCTGTCCGCCGGAAAACCGGAGCAGGCCCGCGACTGGTTCGGGCGGGCCACAAAGACCCTGTCCGCCCGGGAAGGGCTGGGCCGGGCGCTGGTGGCGCTGGATGATGGCAAGGCCGTGCGTGAACTGGTCGAGGACGATCCCCGGCTGGGGCCAGCACTGGCCGAAGCCGCGCTGGGCCGGGCGCTGGAGGGCGTGGACCGGGGGGATCGTCCGGATCTGATCATGATGCGGTTGATGCTGGCCACGGATCTGGGGCGCCCTGATGCGTGGGAAACGGCTGGCTGGCGCTGGCTGGGGCGGGATCAGGCGGCGCTGGCGCTGGAGGCTTTTACCCGTGCCGGTCCGGTGGAAGGGGCCCGGTTCGGGCGGGTTCTGGCCGCCCGGACGCAGGGGGACGGGGCCGAGGCTGAGGCGCTGGCCTGTGATGCGGCAAAGATGTCGGCCCGTCTGGCGCAGGCCTGCGGTGACGCTCTGGCAGGGCGGCAGCTGACAGCGTATCAGGCCGGAGAGTTCTCTGTGGCCCTGCGTCTGGGGGAAGAGATCGCGGCCCTGCCGGGGGACTGGGCCGGGCCTGAGCAGCTGCGGGGCTGGTCACTGTTCCGGCTAGGGCGACCGGCGGAGGCGGCGGAGCTGTTCTCCCGCCTTTACGATGCCGGGCAGAGCCCGCAACTGGCTGCCGCGCTGGCACAGAGCCTGACGGCTGCCGGACGGGGGGAGGACCTGCGCCGCCGGGCCGCCGCCGGAGACCGCCTGTTGATGCGGATTGTGCAGGCGCAGGCCGGGGCGACGGCCTGGGGGCGCAAGCAGTTTGACCTTGCGGCCCGTTATGCCGATGCTCTGTCCGCCGACAACCCCTGATACCCCGGCCCCGGAAAGGACGTCATTCCGCTATGACCAGAACTGTTCTCCTGCTGTCTGTTGCTGTCCTGTTGTCTGCGGCTCCGGCCGGGGCGGAGCCCCTGCCGGATCTGGGGGAGACCCTTGGGGATCTGGGGCAGTCGCTGGGGACGCTGGCCGGACGAAGCGACTGGCAGGCCGGGACCGGTGCCGAGCGCCGGTCCACCAATGGGACGCATGGCGAAGGCAGCCTGCACATCACGGTGGAGCGGGCCTATGCCGAAGGGATGGTCGATGACTGGCGGCTGACGCTGATGGTGGTCAGGGCAGAGATCAACACCGGCTTTGCCGCCGGTGCCATCGGGCGACGTCCGGGCGGGGGGGAACGGTCCAGCCCTCTGGCGGAGGCTGATGTTGTTTTTCCGACCCTGACCCTGAGGCAGGAAAGCGATGACTGGACCACACTGCTGCGGGTCGGCACCACCCCGCTGGGGGGGGCCGTGTCGGCCCGGCTGTCCGGGCGGGCTGAACTGACCCATTATGGGGATGATGTCATTCTGGGGGGGAAGGTTTTTGCTGAGCCGGTGGTCTCCAGCATGCTGTCCTACACCGGGATGCGGGATCCGGTGAGCGGAGACAGCTGGGGCCGGGTCATGGATATGGGCGGCGGGGCGCAGGCAATCTGGTTGCCCTGGCCGCAGGTTGGGGTTGGCCTGAGCGGTGAGGCGGCGGCCCTGCAGGGCGAGGATGTCAAGGATAACACCCGGGTTTCTGCCCGGCTGGATCTGTCGTATGACCTGAAGCCGGATGGCTTTGATCATCTGCGCGTCGGGCCCTTCGCCTCGTATGCGCGGTTTGCCCATAATCTCAGTCATTATACGTGGGGGCATGGTGGGTATTACAGCCCGTCGCAGGATCTGCGGCAGGGGCTGGCGCTGGATGCCCTGACCACGGAGGGGCAACGCTGGCAGGTGGAGGCCAGAGCATCGGTTGCTCTGGCGCAGGCCGAGGAGGATGCCGCCCCGCGCTTCTGGCTGGGGGATGATGCGGGCGGGCAGTATGACGCCAGCCGCACGGATGGCGTCAACGGGCAGGTGTCCCTGCGGGCCAGCGCCCTGCTGGGCGATCATCTGATCCTGTCAGGGTTCAGCCGTTATCAGGCGGCCCCGCAGTATACCGACGTTGCCATCGGGGCCTTTCTGACCATTCCGTTTTCGGCCCGGGGCGGGGTTTTCAGTGCCGATCTGCCCGACAGCGTGTTTACCCCGTTCCGATAAGCAGCGGTCAGACGGTGTGGCGCCCGGTGGTCGGCAGCGGCATGAGGATCACCCTATCGTAACGAGGCAGGACCGGAAGGGGGCTTGACCTGAGACCGAAGTTTCCTCCGGTTATGGGTGGAGGCCCGTGTGGTTTTGATGCCCGAAGCGGGCGCTGATGGCAAGCAGGGCTGAGGCATGCCCCAGCCCTGCTTACGTCGCTGCGTTTGCTGCGGTTTCGATGGGAGTGAGGCCGCGCATGATTGTAATCGTCCTTCCAGTCGGCGACCAGCGCCAGGCATTCGCGGGTGAAGTCATCGGCCACGGTCAGGATGCGGCACCGCCGCCCGTCACTGAAGGCGTCGGCGACGAAATCCAGCGACCAGCGTTGGTTTGTCTCTTGCGGTCGCCATCGGTGCCCGCGTGCCCAAAGCACACTTGCGCCCGCCCCGCCGCCGCACCTGGAGCTTTTCTTCTGCGCCTGCGGCACACATCCCCTGTCGCATAAGCGGCCTCCTGTTCCTTCAGGATGCCGATGATCTGTTCTTCCGTGAACCGGCTGCGTTTCATAGTCCGTCATCCGTAGATGACGAACTCTACCCAAATCTGGAGGAATTTGCCGGTCTCAGGCCAACTTGATCAAAATGCTCTCTGGCAATACCGGCGGGTTCAATATTACGGGAGCACCCACTCCGAATACCCCATCCCCGAGCGGCCAAAGCCGTTCCCATTATGGAACATATAGCGGCGGCCTTCTACCTGAACGACGCAGGGATAAGCCATCATCGCATCGTTCCAGCCTATGTCACCTGGCTGTAGCCCTGCTGGATCGTCTTTACGATCCCAAACCAGCCCGTCCTTAGATACGGCGTGTCCGATCCGATAGGCGCCATCCCCGTCCCGGAAATCCAGACTGTGGCGATAACTGAACCACATTTCCAAGCCATCCGTCGTAAGCATGACGCTTGGGCGGGTATTGGCTTCCATCGGGTGTAGTGGGGGGATACACAACTGATTCGGCTGCCTCCAACTCAATCCATCGTTGGATTCCGCATATTTGATAACGTAGATGGGTTCAAATTTCCCAGCGACGGCTTCCCATTTGATGCCGGAACCGTACCACATCCGCCAGCGACCTTGATCTGCCATCACGTAGGGAGACATGGTCATATGCGGCTCCAAGGGAGTGCGATCCACCACCGGGCCATCGAAGCGACGCTGAAAGCTTAAACCACCATCCCGACTGACAGCCAACCCACAGGAAACTCTATAGGGGACGGTCGTACAGCGGCTCCAGCCTGTGTAATACATCCATACCTCGTCCCCCACGGACAGCACGCAGCCAACCATGACCCCATCTTCATCATGGCATCCAGGGGCCCCCAATTCCATGACCGGTTCAGGGTGGACATAAATAACCTTTGACGGATCTTCAAGATCAACATCAATAAAACTGGTCCGGCTACGTCCTATTTCATCGCGAGTAGCGTAATAAACGCGGATACGATCTTCCTGAACCAGGGCTGATGGTACCTGAGCATGGCTCTGTGACCACGCGCGGGTTCCATCGGGTTTAAAGATCTTGCCTCTCTGCTGCCACGCCATAATATCAACCCTTCTTAGCAATTTTCAGGAAAAGCGCGCCGCCGCTAAGAAAGCTGCGGAGGACGCGGTCGCCACAATTCTTCTGCACACGGTCGGCGACTGTGCGTGGGCCAGCCCCATGGCTCCATTCGTAATCATCGAAAACAATCCATCCGCCATCGGCTAAGCGCTGACTCCAAAGGGTGTAGTCCTCGCTCACCGCGTCTTCATCATGGTTTCCGTCAATGTGAAGCAGGGAAATAGAACCTGCGATCGGAGTGCTGCCGAACTCAGGCGATTCAATGGCACTGACTGAATTGTATATGGACCACGCCTCAGCCGAGGGGCGGCGCATATAATTAAAGGAACTCCCCGCACTCGGCGCAGCGGTAGCCATCAGGAAACCTTGAAACACTGTTTGCCAGTCCCAGACCGCGGACAGACTTTGGATTTCTGCAGGCGAATCCTTCTGTACAGAGATATCCATGTTCCAAGGGTCCACCGCAAGGACGGTGCCCATTCCCTGATGAGCGGCTAATCGGTTTAGCAAAAAAGCGCTTTTACCAAAGAATGTGCCGATTTCCACGATGTCGCCTTTCGGAGCATCGGCCATCACCGCGCAGAGCGCCAAGGCTTTTTCCTCGCGGCACTCACCGTAAAGATTAGCGGAGTAATACAGAAGGCTGGCAATGAATGCGGGAGAATACGGGACGGGGGCGCCAGCCAGTCGAGCGATCTCTTCCATTCGTTCTGACAGGCCATCCCACGCAGTTCTGACAAGGAGGCTCTGTCGCTCATAGGGCGATGGCTGCATCAGGCGCACAGACTGCGGCAAGATGTCGGCGTGAAGGGTCAGGAAGTGAAAGGTAGGAGCATGAGAGGTGTAAATGTGACTAACCTCCCAATCTTTCAGTAACTGGGTCAGTTCCTGAAAAAAAGCCGGAGCCTGAAGATAAGGCAATGGGGCCCAACCATCGAAACGGTCGGCATAAGGATCGGGCTGGAGGGCTGACGCGCCAAAGACTTTGCGGCCATGACGATGGCCCTCTTCGATCATCTGCAGCGCACCCTCTAAGCAAGAGGGAAATACTAGAATAGTCACTTCATACCGTCCCAATAATTTTTTTCTAGAATTAGATCCTGATAATCTTCACGTGTTACGCCAACAATAATCCTATCCCAATAACGACCATTCCGAAAATACCAGTTACGCTGACGGCCCTCTACTTTCCAGTTGCACCTGTTGCAGTACATGGCGATAGAGCGGTCATTATATTCGATCATCGAACCGTCAAGACGAGCAAGGTGAAGTTCGTCAAAAGCATAGCGCATAATAGCCATGACGGTGTCTACACCGATCCCCTTGCCCCTGATTTCCGGAGAGCCCAGCATCATTCCGTGGAAAGCATTATTATTTTTCCAGTCGATGTCGATAAGATTGGCTGTACCCACCAAGCCAATTCCAGGAACATCAATAGCAAAACGCTGGTTCAGTGAATCACCAGCTAAACCTTCGAACCAACGCCGGGTCGAGGCCATAGAACAGGGGAAATGCCATCCACCAAGAAGAGGCCAGATTTCAGGATCGTTGCTCCATGCATGAAGCTGCTGAAGATCATCCTCTTCGATGGCGCGTAGCGTGACTTTTTTCCCCTTAATATTCATTTTACCTGTTGCACCTTCACTGTAGGGCCCCGATAGGCAGGAAAGTAGTTGTTATTCTGGTGGTTGGTCGCCAGACGTTCATAGATTCCCTCATCAAGGATCTTGCCGCAAATATAAGCGCTGGATGCGGAATTGGCAAAACCGCGCTTGAATCGGGCAAGTCCATCGTCAGGGTTCTCCACATGTCCCGCACTGCCACCTAGGTTAATGATGCGAGCCTGCGAAAACAGGCGAATGGAATGGTCATTAACTGCGTAAGCTGCTCCCAACGCATATCCAGCCTCGGAAGAGGCCGCCAGATGACTGTGAAACAAATCGCCATCAAACACCCAGATATGGGCTGCAAGAAGGATATCACCATCGAACGCCCCTACGGTTACAATGTTCTGCATTGTCGCCAAAGCCTCATGATGAGCTTTCGGGAAGTCATGCACTCCCTTTAGTCCATGGCGTTGGGAAAGATTCGCATACAGATCGATCCAAGCGGGAAGGTGGTCTTTCAGAGCAAACTGGCGGACAGTAACACACTCCAAAGCTCTGCGAATTTCGTAGCGGTGGTGTTTGCTGGGTTTGGGCTCTCCGATCGAACGATCGACCACATAGTGAGTCTTGAAGGGCGTGACGATATCGAAGCATTCGGATATCCGGTCAATGCTTGGACAATTGAAACCATCCAGCACCAATGTGACCGACACCGCGCCTATCTTTCTCAACCGCTCAAGGCCTGCTGACAGGTCTGCCGACCGGGAGATGACGCTCAGCGGATAAGGACCGCTGACATCAAACAATCCATCAGCAATAGGATGGATGATAGCCCAGCTTTCCCATTCAGGTATCTCAACGGGCGAGCCCAAATGCATTAGAGAGCGCGCGTATACTTCGGTTGCATAAGGATGCATTATTACAAGGCCTGCCGAAGAGAAGTGGCAACTGATCTCATTTGATCCGCATCATACCGCTGATCACAGGGAAGTGAGATCAGACTTTGTGACAAAAGATGAGCTTCCGGGAATTCGGCGCTGGCGACAGGAAGCGAGGTCCAGTGAACGGCCGCGAATATCTTATCGGCGTGCAGATGACGCAAGACACGATCCCTCTGATCTGGCGGCAGTCTGATGGGAAAGCAAAACGGCGTTTCTTTTGTGCTACGCGATTGAGGTAACAAGAATTCACCAATGTTTTCTTTGAGGATGGCGAAATTGCGCCTCCGCTTTTTTGCTATGCTCTCTGGTTCGAGAAGTGCCAGCGCCGCCATTGTCAGTCGTGTCATCTTGGTGCGATCCACGGTCATAGCGGTTTCTTTTGCCTGATTATCAGGATGCCAGATCGAGGAGTTTTCCTGCATCTCGTCTTCGTAGCGCAATAGCGGGGCACGCCAAAGGGCATCCGCGTCGCGCGGGTTATCCGTCGGCTGCGGGGGGGGGCATTTAGAATGCTTGGCCACAAGGATGCCTCCATCGGCAACCCCGATCACCTTTCGCGGGCTGAACAGGCGCCAGTCGCCCCACGCCTCTTCATCAGGCAGCACACAATGGGCACAATCCTCGACAAACGTTATGTCAGGCCGTCCGGTCACGAAATTCAGGAAGGCTTGATCCGGTTGGTAGCCGAAGTAATTTACCCCCAGAATCATGTCACCGGGTTGTGCCTGCTTCAGGTCCTCGACATCCGGACTCAAATTTGCATTCAGGCGGTAGTAGTGGCGCAGACTGAAGGGAACTCCTTCCGTCACTGCAACACATATGAACGCTGGCAGCCAAACGCGAGGAGGCGAAAGCTGGGAAATCAACGCCGCCAAGGCAGAGCGGGCATTGCGGAAGGCCGCAAAGGGGCACCCTGCCGTCCATGCCTTCAGCAGCCCGCCAGTGCCTAGCGGGAGTTCCAGAGGCAAAAACCCCCCGATGGCGACTGCCTTTGACATCACTCGACCGCTTCCTTTAGGCCCATTTCCGTCAAGGCGGCAAGAATTTTAGGCAATGAAACACTGTAATTGGAATGCTTATCCGTCAGCTTTGACTGTTCACCACAAATGAAATAGGGCTTATAGCCCAACTCCTCCATCGGACCTTGAAAATTTCCCCAATTGTACAAGAATGGCTGAGCTAAAATAAGGATTTTGACGCTTGGTGATGCATAGATCAAGTTGAGCAGGGACGAACCGTTAGGTGCGACAATCCATTCAGCGGAACTGAACAAGTCTATCTGCTGCTGTAGGTTAAGATCCTCGATATAAACATTCTCGAACCCTAGATTGCCCAAGGCTCCGATGATTTCCTCTTCGTTAAGCAAGAGGCGCCACTGCATGTTTCGCCGCCCCAGAAAAATACGCTTTTTGGGGGACCCAGAAATATCTGAGCCGACTTTATTTTGTAGAAAGCGCAGCGCTCTGGGTGAAAGAGCCCCAATCTCATGCTGCGGGATCGTGTGTGGCTGCAAATGTACAGGGTAATAGGTCGGCGACGGAGCTACAAGAAGTCGGCGACACATAAAGGAAGTATTGAGCGGTAAAACAATAATTTCGTTTTTAACGATACGCTGCAGGTATTCCAGATGAGTAGGCGGCATCCCCTCGTCCACGATGATAGGCAAGGAATCAAAATCGGGATGCTGCATCAAGAATTCCAGCTTCGGCAGGAATTCTGGGAACCAGTGCCCAAAGGAGTTGGAGGCCAATCCCGCCATCCAGATCCCGCCTGCGATTTCCTGCTTCTGGTAGCCGTCTGCGTTGAGTAAAACCTTGTTGTCCTGATAGAAAATCACTGGAGGTTGCCCCAGGAAGGAGGCGAACGAACCATATTTAGGATGACCAGCCAAATCGTTCAGGAGATAGCCATCTGCGGTTTGGACAAACGTGCAGCGGCTGTAAATGCAGGCATCCGTGATATCCGTTACATAGGGTTTGTTTCCGGACGAGAAGAGTCGTTCTTCGCTCGCAGCCTGTCCCCACACCCTTGGAGGAACATAAGGAATAGTCTCGATTTCGCAGACATTGAGCAAAGGGCCCCCCCCGACCGTCATGGCCCAGTCTTGGACAGATAAGACTGGCATCACGGACGCTGTGCTCTTGCTTTCCGGATGGAGGCGTATGAAAGACTCAAATGCGGCATCAATGCCTGCGACACTGCATTCGACGGCCAAGAATTCCCGCTCCGTATCGGCATTACCCGGATTTATATTCAGAGCGCGGCGCAAATAATCATAGGCTTCTGGTTTTCGATCGAGGCCCTTAAGGGCGACGCCGGCGATGAAATTGGAAAGCCACTGCTTGTCATTCAGATTGACCGCCTTCATGGCCATGCTCGCAGCTTCAGCCAAGCGTCCTTGTTGCTGATACCCGTAGGCCAGAGTCGACATGGCTTCATGGGACAGAGGCGCCGCCCTCAGTATCTCATGACCGACTTCATCAGCTTTGATCCACTGCCCAGACTGCACCAACATTTCTAGGTGTCTGATCTGTTGATCTATCTCTCGCCGAACAAGCCGCTTATAGAAGGAACGCAGCCAAGAGATCAGCATGGATTACCTCGCTGTGAAACCGCCATCAACCATGTAGGTGCCCCCGTGGCAGGAGGAGGCATCTTCGCTGCACAGAAACGCCGCCATGGCAGCCACTTCCTTCGCCGTCACGTAGCGCTGCAGCGGCAGCGCTTTCGACGCGTCCCCCCCACCCCCGAATCTCTGAGGATCACGGGCGATGAAAGCAGCATCCAGCCGCTGCATCATCTCTGATTTTACAGGGCCAGGGCAAATGGCATTAACGCGAATACCCAGCGGTCCGACCTCAAGCGCCGTAGCCCGCATCAATCCGATCACCGCATGCTTGCTGATGGTGTAAGCACCCAGAAATCCCGTTCCGACCACACCCGAAATCGAAGACAATAGAACGATACTACCAGATCGCGCGGTTTTCATATCGCGAAGGCACTGCTGTAGCCACAGTAGTGATCCGCGGACATTGACCGCCAGAATCTTATCCAAGTCATTGACTGATAAGTCTTCGATCCCACACACAGGCCCTTCGATGCCCGCCGCAAGAACCGCTGCATCAATCGGTCCCAGCTCCGAGGAAAAACGTTCGTAAGCATCCGATACGGCATTGGGAACGGAAGCATCGGCAGCGATGAAACAATCGTCCGTACTGTCGCTCTTCTCTCGTGGCGGCACGCTCAGGTCGGTCAGGGCCAATCTTGCCCCTTGCTGACGAAACAACGTCGCGCAAGCCTGCCCGATCACACCCGACGCACCGGTAATCAAGACAGTCTTGCCTTGGAAAGAAAGCATGCTACGCCCCTCAGTCAAAGCTATTATGTATCGGCAGCCAATGCATCCGCCAACACAGAAAAGGAACGCGCCATCTCATGCCGAGGCAGCTTGCGCCAGAAAGGAAGTCCTAGCACAGTTTTGCCCAGTCGCTCCGTCTGAACCAGATCCTCACGACCGAATTTGTTGTAAGCGGGATGCTGGTGGCAACCGCCCCCCCACCAGCAACGCGTCTCGACGCCGTGTTCGGTCATATAGTTCATGATCCGGGGCAGATTGCTCTCATGATCATTAAGCTGAAGCAGGCCATAGGTCGAAACCCAGTCCCCGACCATGACGTCTGGAACATGCGCATGGGGGGCCAATGGCGCGGCCAGCTCGCGGAACTGTATCGTTAGATCGACCCATTCCTGACGGGTATCGGCCCACTGGTCGAACTGGGCCAATCCGACCGCGGCATACATTTCGCCCAGTTTCGAGTTCCAACCAGGCAGGCAAGCTTCGCGTGAACCGAAGAAGCCGAAGTTACCAAAACGGCGGATGCGATCAGCCAGTGCCGCATCGGAGGTGATCACAAATCCCCCCTCACCGATGCCAAATACTTTCGTGGCATGCAGGCTGACGACAATCGGAATATGGCTGACAGGCACCGGCGGCAATCCACCGGCCATCGTCAGGCTGTCGAAACTCGCCGCAGCATCAATCACAACAGGGACCCCGGTCGTAGTTTCAAAGGCCTCCCAAGCCGCCACGTCGATAGGGGCACCGAACGGCGCCACTGGCATGACTGCAGCAACGGTCTTACCTTCAGTGCGAAGCCTTTCAACCAAGACGCCAAGCTGCGAGGGGTCCAAGGACCAAGTTTCGGCCGCCACATCGGCAAAATAAGGTATCATCCCAGCTAATAGAATAGCAGCTGGGCTAGCAACAAACGTCCAAGACGGCACAATACAAAGAGAATTCAGCGGGAGATCATCTAAATTCCGCGCTCTAAGAGCCTGCACTAGTGCCATCGTGCAATTGCTACTGGTTACAACATTTCCAGAAGAGCACCGCAGAGCCTGCAAAATTCGAGCTTCGAACTCAACAAGCAAAGGCCCATTGTTGCTGTAATATCTATTGGCGTCAATTCGCGAGATGAATGGAAAAATCTCCTCAGCTTTAGGAAGGAGCGGCTTGAAGACCGAAATCATTTCAAACTATCTACCCGGGAGATTTAAGACAAAAATGGAGATGCTTTACATAGGCAAGGCCATTATAGATTATCTCTATTAAACCTAAAAGGCAATCTCGAATTCTACAGGAGCTGTACCGCAGGGTGCCGCGGTACAGGGCCACTCAACAGCCGACGTGAGCCTTCAGCACATGGAGAAAGAGCCTCCAAGGTTTCTCCATCATGGCACACCGCCACGCGATTCCTAGGCGTTTAGTCCCCGGTCCGGCTCTGTTCACCGGGGCGGCGGCCGTGATGGCGGGCAATGTGCTGGTGTTGACCTGACGGCGGGCGGGGTAGCGCCTGCCCGTCAGGGCGGAGAGTGCAGGGTGGCGCGCAGCCAGCGCAGATAGTCAGGCAGGCTGCGCGCCGGCTCTTCAGGAAAACAGGTGTCGCTGACCTCCAGCCCGATGATTCGGTCCAGCCGGAAATGGCGGAACTCCCCGCGCAGTTCACACCATGCCGCCAGCATCCAGAACGGTCCGAAACAGGCCAGCTCCAACGGCCTGACCCAGCGGTCGGTGCTGCCGTCAACCGCCTGCTGATCCGGGCGCTGATAGGTCAGGCGGGTCCGCCGCCGCTCGCGGATGGCCTGCCGCAACGGGGCGGCCAGAACCCCTGAGGGATCAGCCGTCAGGCTGAGGGGCATGTGCAGGGAGTCCCGCAACAGATGCTCTGCCGCAGCGGGTGACAGGACGGCACGGATTTTATCCAGCGCCTGTTGTCCCGCTTCGGCCAGAGCCGGGTCGCCAAGGGACCGCAGAGCCCGGATTCCCGCAGCGACAGCTTCGACCTGTTCCAGCGTGAAGGTGACCGGGGGCAGGGTCAGGGCCGGTGAAATACGGTACCCGACCCCTGCTTCGCCGTCGATCGGCAGACCGTTGGCCTGAAGATGGGCAATGTCACGGTATACAGTCCTGACCGACAGGCCAAGATCTGCAGCCAGTGCTGCTGCGGTAATGGCCCGGCCCTGTGTTGCCTTTAACAGGGTCACGAGGTGAAACAGACGGTCGGCCCGGCGCATGGGGGCGATGTTCTCCCGCTCGGGGCTGGTCTGCTGACACAGGGCTGTCAGCAGGGGTATGGCAGGGTAACGCCTGTTGGGGCCGGATCAAGCCCCTGCCTTCTGACTTCAGGGAATTTTACGGATGCAGCCTGTTGCCCATGCCATTGAACTGTCGTCGTTCCGGGCCCGAGCCGGGGTCAGCGATGAAGAGATTGTCGCCGCGTATCGCCTGATCCGGCAGGAGTACATGCCGCAGCAGCCGGGGGTGATTCATCATGACTGGTTCCGCCGTGACAGCGGGGAGTGGGTGGATCTGCTGGTGGCGGAGAGTCTTGAGGCAGCTCACCGCGCCTGCGCAGGATGGCTGGATCATCCGGCGACACGGGCCCTGATGGCCCTGATGGAGCCGGGCAGCACTGATCTGGCTTTCTGGATACCGGGGGCCTTGCCCGCCTTCCTGACTGTGGGGGAATAGGGGGATCTGTCAGTTGGCGGGCTGGCCGGTGGCTGTCAGGGGCAGGGATGTCAGGTGCGTCTGGCCATCCCAGCCTTCCACCCACAGCCACAGGCGCGGTGTGGTGCCGGGGGGCTGCGGCGGGAACGGCAGGTGTGCCGATGGCGTCGTGACGCCGCCGTGTAAAATCGCCCCCTCGGCCCGCAGGGTGCTGTCTGCCGGTGGGGTGGGGGCGACCAGCAGCCGGGCCTGACGGATTGCCGGGGCGCAACCGTCGCACCAGTGCAGGAAGAATTCCTTTTCCGGATATGGGCCTTCCGCAGTCTGGGGCGGGGTGTCGTCCAGCGGCCACAGGCGGGCTGACCACGGCCCCGCCTGCACGGCGGTACCGTCCGGCAGGGGGCCAGCGGGCAGCGGCCTGACCGTTTCAGGCAGCAGGGCCAGCGGGATCAGAACCAGAAAGACGGCCCAGTGACAGCGGTTGCGCCACAGCAGGGGCAGCAGGCGGATCATGACCGTGTCTCCTTTCTGGAAAGGGGGGCTGGCTTCGGGGCGGTCCGCCGTCGCCACAGGATCATCCCCGACACCGACAGAGCGGTCAGGATCAGGCCGAAAACGGCCCAGATGATTCTGGTGGTGATCCCGCCGACGGTGCCGTAGTGCAGCGGGTCGGCCAGCCCGTCGAGGGTCTGAAGGACCGTATGGTCCTGCGGGCTGCGGGTGCTGTCCACCGCCCCGGTCCACGGATTGACAAAGGCCCCGTAGCTGAAACTGTTGTAGAGCGGGTTGGGCCCGGTGCCCCACAGGGCATACGGTGACAGGGCGTGTTCCGGCCAGACAAACCACTGCACCCGCAGGCCGGGCAGGGCCGCCTGTGCGGCGGCAAAGGCAGCATCGGCACTGATCCGCGCCGGGGGGGCGGAAACCTGTGCGGGAACCGTGTGCTCCGCCAGATCCGGCGGCTCAGACAGATAGGCGGTGTGGCTGTGCCACAGGATCGCCTGAACCAGAAACCACAGGGCGGTGATGCCGGTCAGGGCCAGCAGCCACAGCGACCAGATCCCGGCCAGCCGGTGCAGGTCGCCCCAGAAAATCCGGCTGCCCTGTGTCACCCGCAGGCGCGGGGTCAGATAGCCGCGCCAGAACCGTTTATAGACCACCAGCCCGGTGCCCATCGCCACCAGCAGCGGCAGGGCCGTCAGGCTGACGGCGTAATAGCCGAGGCTGTAATCATCCTGCCACGGCAGCAGCAGCCAGCTGTGCAGGCCCCGCACCACATCCTGAAACAGCGGGGCGGTGGTGATGCGGCGGACCTCGGCGGTGACAGGGTCAACCAGCACGGTTGCGGTCATGCCGCCGGGGGTCCACAGCACCACTTCCAGAGCCAGAAAGCCGGTGCGCTGGCGGATATAGTCCGGGCTGCTGCCGGGGACTGCCGCCAGCGCCGCCTCCATCGCGGCCCCATACGCCGGGGTCTGCCCGTCAGGTGCCGGGGTGGCCCGCACCGCCGGGTCGAGCAGCCAGACCACCTCGTTGCTGACGGCGGCAAGGCTGCCGGTCAGAAACAGAAAGGCGAGAAAGACCCACAGCGGCCACGTCACCCAGCCATGCAGCTGGAACCAGAACCGGGGGGGCAGAACAGGGCGGCGCGGGGGAGTCACGGGCACAGGTCTTTCCTGATGTTACCAACGGTAGCCAAGGGTTGCCTTCACCACCCGGTCCTGCCCGTAGTAGCAGGCGCTGTCGCTGGAGCACTGGGCCAGAACGGTCTCGTCAAAGACGTTGCTGGCATTCAGGGCGAAGCGGGCGTTTTCGGTGATGTCGTAATGCAGGGCGGCGTCGGCCAGCCAGCTGCTGTCCAGACGCAGGGTGTTGTCGTTGTTGCCCCAGGTCGGCCCGGTGTAGCGGACCCCGGCCCCCAGACCGAACCCGGCCAGCGGACCGGAGCGGACGGTATAATCGCCCCACAGCGTGGCGGTGGTCTTCGGCACCCCGGTGGGGGCTTTGCCCTGATCGCCGTTGTTGCTGCGGGTTTTCTCCATATCCAGCACGGTGAACGAGCCGATCACGCTGAACTCTTCGGTCACCTTGCCGACCGCAGAGGCCTCGAAGCCCTGCGCGCGGATTTCGCCGGTCTGCACTTTGTCGGTGGAGTCTGTCGGGTGGGTGGTGACGACGTTGCTCTTGGTCAGATCAAACACCGCCAGCGTCACCTGACTGTCGTGGCCGGGGGGCTGGAATTTGACCCCTGCCTCATACTGCCGCCCTTCTTCCGGCGCGAAGGCGATGCCGGCCTTGTTGCTTTCCAGCGTCGGACGGAAGGATTCGGAGTAGCTGACGTAAGGGGCAATCCCGACCGGGAATTCGTACACCAGCCCCAGCTTGCCAGTGAAGGCGCTGTCGTTGGCCGAGGATTCCCTGCTGGTCAGGTGATTGTCGGTGACCGTGCTGATCCAGTCGTGGCGGCCCCCGGCAACCACCGTCAGGCGGTCCGTCAGGGCGATCTGGTCCTGTAGATACAGGCCGGTCTGGACCTGTGTCACTTCGTCATCGGTGCCATAGGCCGGACGGGTGACGCTGAGGCCATAAACCGGATTGCTCAGGCTGAGAGAAGGGCCACTGCCGAAACCGGTACGGGTTTTAAAATCGTTGCGCTGCACATCAACCCCGACCAGCAGATCGTGACCGATCTCCCCGGTTTTGAACTCGGCCCGGCCCTGCGTGTCCACCGCGAAGGAATCCGTGGTCGGGTCGGCCACCAGTGACCCGCGTGACAGCGTGGTGCGGGTGGCATCGGACGAGTCCAGCCCCGAGCCATACAGGGCCGCGTAGGTGAGGGTCAGGTGGGAATAGCGGGCGTTCTGGCGGAACGAGAAGGTGTCGTTGAAGCGGTGGTCGAATTCATAGCCGACCGAAGACTGGGTCTTGTCGTAGGTATCGAAATTGGGGTCGCCGGTGAAAAAGGACGTCGGGATCATGCCGGTGGCCCCGGGGCGGACGGTCCCGGCTGCGGGCAGGAAGTTGGTGGCCGACCCGGTACTGTCGTGCTGATAGCTGGCCAGCAGGGTCAGATGGGTGTCATCATCGGGGGACTTCAGGGTCAGCGACGGGGCAAAATAGGTGCGTTCATCCCGCACATAGTCAACCTGGGTGTCGGCATCGCGGCGCAGGCCGACAACGCGGAACAGCACCTGCCCCTTATCGTCGGCCCGCCCGCCGATGTCGAAGGATTCCTGCACCAGATTGTGACTGCCGACAGTGACCTGCACCTCCTGCTTCTGGCCGTCCATCGGGCGCTTGCTGATGGTATTGACGAGGCCGCCGACATCGCCCTGTCCGTACAGCACGGAAGCCGGGCCGCGCAGCACCTCGATCCGTTCCGCCCCATAGGGCTCCTGCCGCCACGAGGCATAGCCGGTGGACCGCAGTTGCAGGCCATCACGGTACAGGCCGGTTTCCGCCTGTGAAAAGCCACGGATGATGGTCCAGTCATAGCGGTTGTCGATGCCAAACGGCTCGCCCACCACGCCGGGGGTGTAGCGCAGAGCCTCGACCACGCTGTCGGCCTTCTGGGCGTCGATCTGGTCGCGGGTGATGACGGAGACCGACTGGGGGGTGCGGATCAGCGGGGCATCGGTTTTTGAAGCGGTGGCAACCCGGCGGGCGGTATAGCCTTCGGTCGGTTCCCACGGCGATGCATCGCCCGGGCGGGCCGCTGCCCCTGACATTGACAGCGGGGCCAGTACGGCGGTGCCCGCCGGGGCGCTGGGCAGCGGGATCAGGGTAACGGTGCCATCGGTGGCGGTGGCTGCGGTCAGGCCGGTCCCTTCCAGCAGCCGGGTCAGGGCCGCGTCGGCGGTCAGGGTGCCGGAAACGGCGGCGGAGGTCCGGTTCGTGGCATCCTCCGCCCGCAGGCTGACCTGCACCCCGGCTTGACGGCCATAAGCGGCAATCGCCGAGGCCAGCGGCTGGGCCGGAATGTCAAAACTGCGCGGGGCCGGGGGCTGAGCTGCCGGGGCCTGCTGTGCCATCGCCGGTACTGCGGCAAAAGACAGGGCGGCGGGGGCAGCAAACAGGGCGGCGCTGGCGAGCAGGGCGGTGCGGAAGGAGAGGGCTGGGCGGGTCATTGCTGTCGGCAGATCCGTTCTGGAGAAAGGAGTGAACGCAAGTCATTTGCATTCGCGTTGACTCAATGACGCAGCCGCCGGGTGGATTTTTCAGGTGTGTGCAAAAAATTTCAGGATCACGATCAGGACCGGCATCAGGCCGGAAGCAACCGGGCTGTCAGCGGGGGGATCCGCTGCCCCCTGCTGCCGGGCCGGAGACCACGGTAACCAATGACCCCAGCGTGGTGACCTGCCCCTTGAACGGGGCCAGAACGGCCCGTAAGGCCGCCTGAGGGGTGTGCAGGCTGTAAACGCCGGTGACCCGCTGTTGCCCCAGTGCAGTATCGGTCAGCAGGATCAGACCGGGTAGATAGGGGCGCAGATCGTCGATCACATCGGCCACCGGACGGTTCTCCACCGCCAGAATTCCGGCACGCCACGGGGCAACGGCGTCCACCGGCAGGGTATAGGCCACCGGCGGAGCGGAAGAGTCCCTCTGCCAGAGGGCCTGCCCGGCGGTCAGGGGCAGCGGGGCCGTTCCCGGCGCGCGGTCGTCGGTATTGACCAGAACGCGCCCCTCTTCGACCTGCACGCTCAGGGCATCACCACGGTGACTGACCGCAAAGCGGGTGCCGGTAACGGTAACGGTCGCGGGGCCGGCCTTCACCCGGAAGGGCCGCGACGGGTCAGGTGAAACGCTGAAAAAGGCTTCGCCGTGATCCAGCGTGACAGTCCGTGTCCCGGCATCGATCTCCGCCCGCAGGGCCGTTTGCGGGGCCAGCAGAATCCGGCTGCCGTCGGCAAGGTCGGTTTCCGACCATTCTGCGGTCCCGGTGTGATGGGTGCCGGGCAGGACGGCGCGCCAGAGGCCGCCCCACACTCCGGCAGTGGCCAGCAGGACAACGGTACAGGCGACGGCCAGAAAACCGGCGGTGCGGTTGCGGCGGCGCGGCGCGGCCACCGCAGCCGGGGGGGCGGCGGACAGGCTGAGGCTGAGGTCCCAGACCCTGCGGGCACGGTCAAAGGCGGTCTGATGGCGGGTATCCATCGCGCACCATGCCGCACAGTCCCCCTGAAGCTGGGCATCGTCGGGGCTGCTTTCCAGCCGCAGCAGCCAGTCGGCGGCCTGATCATCGACGGTCAGGCGCGGGGGGAACGGGATCGGGGATGTGGTCATGGCTGACCCTCCTGCCCGGAACCGGCGTCGGGATCAAGGTCTTTCATCAGGGCTGACAGGGCGGACCGGACCATACGGTGGGCGGTGGCGACCGAGACGCCTTCGCGGTCGGCGATCACCTGCAGACTGTCGCCGTTCAGGCGGTGCGCCTCGAATGCGCGGCGGACTGCCGGGGGCAGGGTGCCGAGGGTTGCCTGCAGGCGGGCAATCTGCTGACGGTCGATCACCGCCTGTTCCGGAGTGGCGCCGGGGGCGGCAAGGGTCTCTCCGCCGCAGTCGTCCAGCGCCCGGGTCGGATCGCTGCCACTGCGGCGCAGGGTATCGACCGCCAGATTGCGGACAATGCGGTACAGGTACTGTACGGGACGCAGCAGCACCGGCCCATCCGGGGTGAAGCGGAAGTAGGCATCCTGCACCAGATCTTCTGCCCGCGTCCGGCATTTGACCAGAGCCGCCGCATAGTCAACCAGATCCGCCCGGTGGGCGAGATACAGATCAACTTTGTCCTTGTCCGTTGCCACCGCCAAGCCCTGCCGAAAACGATATCTGCGAACGATTATCAATATCGCTGACGGAAATCAATTCGGATTGTTCAGGGCCAGCGGCAGCCCCCGCAGCTTACCGGCCCCTGTTTACCGTCCCCTGTTTACCGTCCCCTGTTTATCGGCCCCTGTCGTTGACGGGCAGCGGAATCGAGGAGCGGGACAGCACCTCTTCCATCACCACATAGGTATGGGTCTCTTTCACGCCGGGCAGGGTCATGATGATTTCGCCCAGAAACCCCCGGTACTGGGACATATCCGGCAGACGGACCTTCAGCATATAGTCGAATCCGCCGGCCACCATGTGGCATTCCTGAATCTCCGGGCGGCTGATCACCGCTTCGCGGAAGTGGTCGAAGACATCCGGTGTGGTGCGGTCGAGGGCCACTTCAATGAAACACACCACCGGGCAGCCGAGTTTATGCGGGTCCAGCCGGGCTTCGTAAGACAGAATATAGCCATCCCGCTCCAGTCGGCGGACCCGTTCCAGACACGGAGTCGCTGACAGATTGACGCGGCGTGACAGCTCGGCGTTGGAGATGCGGCCGTCCTTCTGCAGCTCCGCCAGAATCTTAATGTCGATTTGGTCGATTGTTTTGCTCATGGGCCATTTCTCGAGATTAAATTCTGTTCGATGTGTCTCTTCAGGATTCTTATCACGTTTTTGTAATCAAATAAAGACGAACGTTCTTCGTTGTTTTCTGCTATCCATTTTTAGCAGAACAACCCCGCCCTGACGGCATGGCTCCGGCAGGCGGCACCAGATCCTGAACTCCCCCAGCCCCCAGATCAAACCCCTGAGGACGCCATGAGCAACGACACCCCGATGCTGTTTACCTCTGCCGATCCGGCTTTCCCGGACTGGCGCGATATGCTGGCGTCCGGTTACCGCCGGGATGAGGATGCCGTTGTCAGCGAACTGATCGCCGAGGCGGCGCTGTCTGATGCGGTGAAGGCCAGAGTGACCGCCCGCGCCCGTGATCTGGTGGCGCTGGTGCGCTCCAACCGGTCCCGCAAGGGCGGCGTTGATGCCTTCATGAACGAATATGACCTGTCAACGCAGGAAGGTCTGACCCTGATGTGTCTGGCCGAGGCGCTGCTGCGGATCCCCGATGGCGAGACCGCCGACCGGCTGATCCGCGATAAGCTGACCGGGACCGACTGGGAAAAGCACCTTGGCAATTCCCGGTCGATCTTCGTCAACGCCTCGACCATCGGCCTGATGCTGACCGGCCGGATTCTTGGCCCCAATGACCTGCCGGAGGATGCCCCGGAAGGGGTGGTGCGCCGTCTGGTGTCGCGTCTGGGTGAGCCGGTGATCCGGCAGGCCCTGAAGCAGGCCATGAAGATCATGGGCCGCCAGTTTGTGCTGGGCCGCACCATTGACGAGGCGATGGACCGCGCCGCTGAACAGGAAAAGCGTGGCTACCGGTATTCCTACGACATGCTGGGCGAAGCTGCCCGCACCGATGAAGACGCCACCAAGTATTATATTTCCTACGAAAAGGCGATCCACGCCATCGGCAAGGCCTCCAACGGGCGGGGTGTCCTCGCCGGGCCGGGGATCTCGGTGAAGCTGTCAGCGCTGCATCCGCGCTATGAGTTCGCCAAGCGGGCGGAAATACTGGATGTGCTGGCGGCCCGCACGCTGGAGCTGGCGAAGCTGGCCAGGCATTATGACATCGGCTTCTGCATTGATGCGGAAGAAGCGGACCGGCTGGAGCTGTCGCTGGAACTGATCGACAAGGTCTACAGCGACCCGTCGCTGGGCGACTGGACCGGGTTCGGGCTGGCGGTGCAGGCCTATCAGAAGCGCACCCGGCAGGTGATCGACACGCTGGCGGGCATGGTCCGCCGCGTTGGCCGCCGGATGAACGTGCGTCTGGTCAAGGGCGCCTACTGGGATGCCGAAGTAAAGCGGGCGCAGGAAGCCGGGATGACCGATTACCCGGTCTATACCCGCAAGGTGGCGACCGACGTGTCTTATCTCGCCTGCGCCCGGCGGCTGTTTAACTATGGGGAGCTGTTCTTCCCGCAGTTTGCCACCCATAACGCCCATACCGCCGCCTGCATCCTTGAGCTGGCGGAAGGCCGTCCGTTTGAGTTCCAGCGTCTGCATGGCATGGGCGAAGAGCTGCATGACGAGATTGTGCCCGCCAACAAGCTGAATGTGCCGTGCCGCATTTATGCCCCGGTCGGCGGCCATGCCGAGCTGCTGTCTTATCTGGTGCGCCGCCTGCTGGAAAACGGGGCCAACACCTCGTTCGTTAACCGTCTGGTTGATGACCGCACCCCGATTGATGCCATCATCGCCGACCCGGTCGAGCGTCTGGCCGCCCTGCCGCAGAAGCGTCATCCGCATATTCCGCTGCCGCTGGACCTCTATGGGGTCGGGCGCCGCAATTCCAGGGGGCTGGATCTGACCGACAGCACCGTTGCCCAGCCGCTGGCGGTGGCGATGGCAGCATCGGCGGCGAAAGTCCGCCAGTCCGGCCCGATCGTCGGGGGCGAGCTGCGGGTGCGGACGGAGCAGCCGGTGCGCAACCCGGCGGATACCCGTCAGGTGGTCGGGACCGTCAGCGAGGCGACGGCGGACGATATCGCCGATGCCCTGTCCCGGGCGGTGGCAGCGCAGCCGCAATGGGCGGCCCGTCCGGCGTCTGAGCGGGCGGCGGTGCTGCGGAAGGCGGCGGATCTGATGGAAGACCGGATGGTCGATCTGATGACTGTCTGCCAGACCGAGGCCGGGAAGACGCTGGGCGATACGGTTGCCGAAGTGCGCGAGGCTGTTGATTTCCTGCGTTACTATGCTGGCGAAGCCGAGCGTGTCTGTGGCGGCGCGGTCGAGATGCCCGATGCGGTCGGGCGGCCGTCGCGGGTGGTGATGCAGGGGCGCGGTGTGTTCCTGTGCATCAGCCCGTGGAACTTCCCGCTGGCGATTTTTGCCGGTCAGGTTGCGGCGGCGCTGGCCGCCGGGAATGCCGTGATCGCCAAACCGGCGGAACAGACCCCGCTGATTGCCGCCGAAGCGGTGCGGATTCTGCTGGATGCCGGGGTGCCTGCTGACGCCCTGCACCTGCTGCCGGGCCGGGGGGAAACCGTCGGGGCGGCGCTGGTCAATGACCCGCGTATTGCCGGGGTTGCCTTCACCGGGTCGGAGCAGGTGGCGAAGATCATCAGCCGCAGCCTTGCCGCCCGCAAGGCCGCCGATGCACCGCTGATCGCCGAGACCGGCGGTATGAACGCGATGATCATGGACTCCTCGGCCCTGCCGGAACAGGTGATCCGTGATGCGGTTCTGTCGGCGTTCGGGTCTGCCGGGCAGCGCTGTTCTGCCCTGCGGGTGCTGTTTGTGCAGGAAGATGTGGCGGATCACCTGATCGGCATGCTGAAGGGGGCGATGGAGCGTCTGCGCATCGACCTGCCGCATCTGCTGACCACCGATGTCGGCCCGGTGATTGATGAGGAGGCCCGCAGCGTGCTGCAGGCCCATGCCGACCGCATGGACCGTGAAGCGAAGCTGATCTACCGCTGCGATGTCGCCGGGGCCTGTGACCACGGGACCTTCTTTGCGCCGCGCGCCTACGAAATCCCCGGCCTGCATGTGCTGAAGCGTGAAGTGTTCGGTCCGGTGCTGCATGTGGTGCGTTATAAGACCAGTGCGCTGGATGCGGTGATCGACGCCATCCGCAACACCGGTTATGGCCTGACGATGGGGATCCATACCCGTATCGACTCCAAGGCCCGGTATATTCACAGCCGCTCCCGCGTCGGGAACACCTACATCAACCGCAATATGATCGGCGCGGTGGTCGGGGTGCAGCCGTTCGGCGGGGAAGGTCTGTCCGGCACCGGCCCGAAGGCTGGTGGCCCGAACTACCTTGGCCGCTTTACCGTGCCGGTGGCGGAGCCGCTGCTGGAAGACGGTCTGGCCGCCGCCCGCCGGGCGATTGAGCTGGATGCAGGCAAGCTGATGAATGCTGATCTGCCTGCGGCGGTCACGGCCCCGGCCTCTGCCGGGGATGTCGGAGCGGCTCTGGCCCGTCTGCGGGCGGAGGCTGCTGACTTTGATGCCCGCGACGGCGGGCAGCGGGCCGATCTGCTGCTGGATCTGGCGCGGACCCTGAATGTTGACGGTCCGCTGCTGACGGCGGTGCTGGGCCGCGACAGTGGCCGGGCGCTGTCAGTGGCGGCAGGTGAGGTGCGGGCGGCCCATGATCAGGTGGTGGTGCTGGCCCGGCAGGTGCGGCATGAACTGTCTGCCCCGCTGGTGCTGCCGGGCCCGACCGGGGAGCGGAACGAACTGCGGCACCATGGCCGGGGTGTGGCTTTGGTGCTGGCGGATGCTTCGGCGGCGCTGTCGCAGGTACTCGGCCATGTGGCTGCGGCGCTGGGGGCCGGGAATGCGGTGGCCGTGGCGGCGGATCCGGCCCTGTCCGGCGCGGTCACGGCAGCCCTGTCCGGGCTGAACGGACTGGTGCCGGTGCTGACCGTGCCGGGGGCGCGGCTGGCTGACCTGCTGACCGCACCGGGGATTGAGACCGTTGCCGTCTCCGGCGCTGCGGCGCTGGCGGAACAGGCGGCGGCGGTGCTGGCCGCCCGCGACGGGGCAATCGTTCACCTTGTCACCGATACGGTCAGCCCCTATCTGCTGTCGCGGTTCTGTGCGGAGCGGACCCTGACCGTTGATATGACGGCTGCCGGGGGCAATGCCTCGCTGATGACCCTGAACGAGGATGCGGCAGCCGAGTGATCGGCTGAGGCATTGGGTAAAGTGTAGACTTTATCCAAAATCGACGGTTAACAGCCCGGAACTGCGTGTTTCGGGCTGTTCCTTTTCCAGACGGTGGCGTAATACTGTTCGGCTGGTCAGAATTTTCCCGCTTTGGTTGAGGATTTTGTGATGCCAGCCAGATCTTCCGGCAATAGCGCGGTTCGGCCCGCCGTTGCCTGCCCCCTTCAGACCTGAGGAGGTTTCCGGTGTCCCGCCTGCAAGCCCATGCCCTGCTGTTGATTGCCGCCATGATCTGGGGCTCGACCTTTGTTGTGCAGAAACTGGCGGTCGCCCCGGATACGTCGGGTGGGGAAAGCATCGGGGCGCTGGCCTTTACCGGGGTGCGCTTCCTGATGGGGGCGCTGGTGGTGCTGCCGCTGGCCCTGCGGGAGGCCCGTGCGGCCAGCCAGTCTCTGACCCGGGCTGACTGGCTGGGGTTTCTGGGCTGCGGGGTGTCCCTGTTCGCCGGGGCGTGGCTGCAGCAGGTCGGTCTGGGGATGACCACGGTGACCAATGCCGGGTTTATCACCGGCCTGTATGTGCCGATGGTGCCGGTGATTGCGCTGCTGCTGTTCCGCCGGACCCCGCACTGGGCGGTCTGGCCGGGTGCGGCCGGGTGTGCGGCCGGGATTTTCCTGCTGGGTGGCGGGCATATCGATGCCTTTAACACCGGCGACGCCTGGGTGCTGGCCGGGGCGGTGTTCTGGGCAATTCAGGTGACGTTCGTCGGCATTTTTGCCTCCCGCAGCGGTCGCCCGCTGGCGCTGGCGGTCAGTCAGTTTGTGATTGCCGGGGTGCTGGGCTCCATCGCTGCCGGTCTTCTTGAGACGCCACGGCTGGAGCTGTTCGAGAAGGCCGCATTTGAGCTGGCATGGGCCGGATTCCTGTCGGTCGGGGTGGCCTTTACCCTGCAGGTGATCGGTCAGCGCTATACCCATCCGGCGACGGCGGCGATTCTGCTGAGTTCGGAAATGGCCTTTGCCGCCCTTGCCGGGGCCGTGGCGCTGGGCGAGACTATGGGCCTGATTCAGGCCGTTGGCGGTGCGCTGATCCTCGGCAGCATCATTCTGGTCGAGGTGATGCCGACCTTGCAGCGCCGCCCGCTGAAAGCGGCAGAGTAACCCGGGTATACCGGCAGGATGTGAGGCAGACGACGGATGGCAGAGGTCATCAACCTGCGGCAGGCCCGCAAGCAGAAAGCCCGAACGGAGAAAGAGGCTGCCGCCGCTGCCAACCGGGTTGCGTTCGGGCGCACCAAGGCCGAGAAGCGGCTGACGGAAGCACGTAACGAGCAGGCCGAGCGCCGTCTGGATGGTCATCTGCGGACAGATGAAGACAGCACGCCGACCGATTCCGTATGAATTCCTGCATGGATCTGCAACATTCTTCTATGCGCCGCGCCTTTGGCATGGTTGCATAGCAGCCGGTTTGCTGTGCCCCGGATCCGCCGGACTGACTCCCCCGGCCAGGGCAGCGCAGCGGCCGCCCGATAGCGTGAGACCGTTCCGATCCACGTCGTTGTCACCACACCGTCTTCAAAGGTAAAACTATGTCCGCGCAGACTGCTACCCTTGACTTCGAGGTCACGCCGACCAGCACTCCGACCCCGGAGGCTGATCGTCTCAAGGCGTTTGAAAATCTCGGTTTCGGCACCCTGTTCACTGACCATATGGCCGTGATCAAGTGGAATGTGAACAAGGGCTGGCATGGGGCGCAGGTAACGGCGCGGGCGCCGTTCCAGATTGATCCGGCAAGCAGCGTGCTGCATTACGCGCAGGAAATTTTTGAAGGGATGAAGGCCTACCGCGCTGCGGATGGCCGCGCCGTGCTGTTCCGCCCGGAAGAGAATGCCCGCCGCTTTAACGAATCCGCCCGCCGCATGGCGATGCCGGAACTGCCGGAAGGCGATTTTCTGGCTGCGGTCGAGAAGCTGGTGCAGCTTGATGCCCGCTGGATTCCTGAAGGGGACAGCAGCCTGTATCTGCGCCCGTTTATGTTTGCCAGTGAAGTGTTCCTCGGCGTCCGCAAGGCCACCGACTTCATTTTCTGTGTGATCGCCTCTCCGGTCGGGCCGTACTTCAAAGGCGGGCTCAAGCCGGTCAACATCTGGGTGTCGCAGAACTACACCCGCGCTGCCGTCGGCGGCACCGGGGCGGCCAAGTGTGGCGGCAATTATGCCAGCAGTCTGGCCGCGCAGGTGGAAGCCACCGAGCAGGGCTGTGATCAGGTGGTGTTCCTTGATGCGGTTGAGCACCGCTGGGTCGAAGAACTCGGTGGCATGAACGTCTTCTTCGTCATGGACGATAACACGCTGGTGACCCCGCCGGTGGCTGGAACGATTCTGCCGGGTATCACCCGCAAGTCACTGATTGAGCTGGCTGGCGATAACGGCCTGACCGTCATTGAACGCCCCTACTCCTTTGATGAATGGCAGGCGGATGCCGCCAGTGGCAAGCTGAAGGAAGCTTTTGCCTGCGGTACCGCCGCTGTGGTGGCAGGGATCGGGACCGTCAAGCATAAGGATGGGGCGTTTAAGATCGGCGACGGGCAGACCGGCCCGGTCACCACCAAGCTGCGGTCGGCTCTGGTCGATATCCAGCGCTGTGCCGCCCCGGATACCCATGGCTGGGTCCATGTGCTGCCCGGCGTGTAAAAGCCCCTGAGGCGGATAAGCGGCAGACCCCGGCGCAGAAAGCCTGCGCCGGGGTTTTTGCTGCCTTATTTCCAAAACGGACGGCAGGTGCGGAAGGTTTTCCAGCTGCGCCGGGCCTGTTCCAGAGCATCTGCACGGGCTGCGGCGTGCCACCCGCCGACAAGCCCGCCGGGCAGGGCGCAGGCGGGAACCTGCTGCGCCAGAGTCTGGATCAATGCAAGGGCCACAGCCCCGTCATTCAGGTGCCCAAGGTGTTCCTGCAGATCGGCCAGACCATCGGCAAAGGCGGCAGCCCGCTTGCCGGAATACAGCGCACCGAAAAAGTCCACACTGTAGCGCAGCTTTTTGACTTCGATTCGCGCCCGGTGCCGGGCTTCCATCGACAGGGTGGCAAAATGCTGGCCCCGCCTGAGCACTTTACGATGGCGGGCGGCCAGAACCGTGGCGGCAAAATCGCAGATCGGCTGCTGGCGGAGGGCTGCCGTCTCATCTTCTGCCGTCAGCCAGGCACCGGTTTCAATCCATTCGGCTAGATCAAGGCAGGCGAGGGTGAAGGCCGGGGAGGCAGCCGTGCTGATCGCCCGCTCATAGGCGGCGGTACGGCGGGCTGACAGCTCCTGCCGTAAGGGGGTGAACAGCCCGGCAGGAACCTCTGCCGCAAGCAGGGCATCTTCAGCCTGACTCAGGCCTTCCGCCAGAAACACATCAAGATCCCGCGCCTCACCGAGGGTTTCGGCAATCCAGCGGGCATGATCGCGGATCGCGGCCAGTTGCGGGTCCTGCTCTGACAGTGCCGGACGGAAGACGGTCAGGGCTGACCGGAACCGGCGCATGGCCACCCGCATCTGGTGGACCGACTCCGGGGAGCGCTGCTTTTGCAGGGCATCCTGATTGGCCAGAAGATGCGACAGGCAGCTGCGGCCAATGATCTGCAGGGCCTGCGCCGTGGTCATGTCCGGGGTCAGGGGCGGGGCCTTGGCCTTTTTCACGCCGGGCAATTCTCCGGTCAGCAGGCGATAGCCGCGTTCTGATTTGGCGACGGTGCCGATACGGACCGGCAGGGTGCTGGCAAGCTCCCGCGCAAAGGTGAACAGGGCCTGCGGTGTACCCCGTTTCAGTTCCAGCTCCAGCTCACAGAAGGGTTGCTGACGGCCATCCGTTTCAACGCCCCCGTGGTCGATGCTCAGTTCCACCTCAGCATCCTCGGTGGCCAGAAGATAGCTGCTGCGGCGAAACTGAGTGGCAAACTGCGGTTGCAGGCTGAGATCGGTCAGCGGGGTTGGCAGGGCCTGCGGCAAGGCGGTTTCATTCAGGGCGACCAGAGCCGGTGCGTCATCAAACACGTCATGTTCCCACTCCAGCCGGTTGAAGTGGGCACCGCTTTCAGCGGGCCGGCGCATCTTCACGTTCTGAATCCGCCGCTTGCCGACATGACGGATCCGCACCGTTGCCCCGATCTGACGCAGGGTGTGGTCGCTGGTGTCAAAGTAGACGCTGCGCAGATCCTGGCTGATGGCCTTCCCTTGCCGCAGGCGGCGGATCAGGCCATGGCGGCGGACCTTGTCGATCAGGGCGGGGTCGAGATCCAGCTTCAGTTCCAGTTCCGTCGCCATGGTCGTATTCCATACAAAAGGCGCCTGCGCGCGGGGAGAGAGGGATGACTGTCGGTCAGATCCGCTTTGCATGATATGCAAAAAGCCCCACGAGCTTAAATGAAACTGCTGTCAGGCAGGCCTGCTATGTCTGAGGCGCGGGATTAGGGGCGAAAGCCGCGCTTTTTCTTGTCAAGGCAGGGAGATCGGTGACACTGTACCGGCAGGACACAGGCGTATCGGGTGGGTGAGAAGCACCATCGCCCCAGGCGCCCGGCAGATCGTATGGACAGGGAATTGCAACGGTGACGCAGCGTCGTTTCATCAGAATGGGACTCGGGCTGGCGGCGGTGTGCGCAGCGGCTTTATTGACAGCCTGCGGACCGGTTTATGACCCCAAGGGGTTTAGCCGGGTGATGACGCCCAGTTCCGGCTCGCGTGTTGATACCGCTTTGGCTGCGATGTCCCGCGGCGAATATGGGGTGGCGGAACAGAGCCTCGTTGCGGCGCTGGATGCCGACCCTAAAGACCCTTATGCCCTGCTGGCGATGGGGTTGCTGTATCAGAACACCAATCGGCCGCAGAAAGCCGAGGCGATGTACCAGCAGATTCTGCTGTTGAATCCGACCGCCACGATTTCTTCCGGCCCCTGGGGGGATATGCAGCAGCGCTCTGTGCGCGATGTCGCCGAAGACAACCTGCGGGCCCTTGGCGGCAATGGCCGGGGCAGTGCCTTCTCTTACCCGTCACCGCGAAAGCCTGATTTTCCGGTCAACATGCCGGTGGCGACTCCGCAGAATGGCCTTGGCGCTGCGGGGCAGAGGTTCGCGACCTTCCAGTCTCTGGTCAACGACAACCTTGCAACGCCAGAGGAATGGGCGGCCCGCCGGGGACAGAATCTTGGGGCTCTGCTGCCGATGACGCAGCCCGCCCCGGGGACAGGTCTTGACCGCCCGGCCCCGGATGCCAAGGCTGTCGCCAACCGGCTTAAGGCACTGGCGACCGCTTTTGAAGGGCGTGGGATCAGCTCCACTCAGCACGCGCAGGAGCGTCAGGCGATTCTCGACGGTATTCTGCCGGAGCAGCCGCGGGCCCGGGCGACAGTTCCGCCGGTCCCACGTGGGGTCGTGGAGGCTGCCGATGCCATCCGCCGTCTCGACCGCCTGCGGTCTGCAGGTGTGATTTCGCCTGAAGAGTATGAAGACGAGAAAAATGCCATCGAGCGGGGAGTGCGGGGTGGTGCACGGCCAAAGCCTGCCCCGGCCCCGGCCAAGCCGGCGGAACCGGCTCCTGCTCCTGCCAACGGCGCTCCGCAGCAGCTTTTGCCGGGGGCAGCCCCGGCGGCATCAGCCAATACCCAGCCGGGGGCCAGCATCAACAATCCGGCGGCGGTTCTGCAGACCGGGCGGATGGCAAACCAGACGGTCCCTGATCCGGCCGACTTTGCCAATCCGGATGCCGATATCCCGATTGGGTCGGGCGGGATCGTTGCCGTTCATCTGGCGTCCTTCAAGAATCAGGAGCTGGCGGATAAGGGCTGGAAAGAAATGATCGCCCGCTACCCCGATCTGGCGGGCATTACGCCGCGGGTTACGCAGGTGACCTTGCCCAATCAGGGGACGGTCTATCGGTTGAATGCCGGGCCGTTTGCTGACCGTGCCAAGGCGCAGGAGTTTTGCGGCAAGCTGAAGGGCCAGTCCTGCGATGTGGTGTTCCTCGGCGGGTAAGATGGGCCGAAGGGACTATGGCAAGGGGTGCTGAATCCTCTTGCCAGTCCGCAGAGATCTGGCTAATGATGGTTTCTCCGACGCATCAGGTCGTGTCGGTCATCTGATTTCTTCACCTCAATCAGCGGAAGCACATTCGCCAGATTCTGGCAGGTCTTTCGCGTCTGTTTTGCCTCACATAGCAAGCTCAGACAGGTTGAGAAAAAAGTTGAAAAAAGGTGTTGACGTGTTTGGCGGAATTCAGTAAAAACCGCCTCCCGACGACGCGGGCCGCAGCGAAAAGCGCTGACGGTGCGGAGTTGGAAGTCACCCCGGTGGCGCCGCTGTTAGACAAGTGAAGAGAGGGAAGGGATACGTGGGTATCTGGCCGGACGAATGGCTGGA
>NZ_KB907348.1 GCF_000381985.1 Novispirillum itersonii subsp. itersonii ATCC 12639
AGCCGTGATCGCGCAGAGACTGGGCGGCAATGGCGGCGTTATTCAGGAAGCAGTATCCGCCATAGGTGCTGGCCCCGGCATGGTGCCCCGGCGGGCGGCACAGGGCATAGGCGCTGTGCGCCCCATCGGCCACCAGTGCCGCTGCGGTCAGGGCGCAATGGGCTGACGCCAGCACCGCATCCCACGTGCCTTCGACAATCGGGGTTCCGGCATCGTAGCAGTAATAGCCGAGCTTGCCGTTGATACCCGGCGGGATCACATCCTGCCGCATCGAACGGGCGGCAAAGCCGCTGGGCAGCATGAAGCCGTCTTTGCCAATTGCCTTCCACTGGTCAAAAGCGGTGCGCAGAAACTCGACGAAGGCGGCGTCATGCACCTTCAGAATCGTGTCCAGCGGAAACGGGCGGGGTGGCAGAGTTTCCAGCCCGGCGGCCTCGACCGCTGTCAGGATATAGTCTGCCCGGCGCGGCATTTCGTAACAGGGAACCAGTTCACCCCGGTGCAGTTCCATGCCGCCATCGTGACGGCTGTGCAGCGGAGAGTAAATTGCTTTCATGGTCAGGGGGCTCCGGGGCGTCAGGCGGCGAGGCCGTTGGGGGTACCGCTGGGCTGGGCAGGGGACAGCAGGCCGAACAGATCACGCGGGTCTTCCGGCTCGGTCAGCAGGTCGATGTCTTCATAGCAGTCTGTGCCATTCAGCTGGCTGTAGAGGAAGCGGAGGGCCGAGAAGTCTTCAATCGCGAATCCCACCGAGTCAAACAAGGTGATCTGCTGGGGCGAATGGCGGCCCGTGGCCTGTCCGGTAATCACTTCCCACAGTTCGGTGACCGGGAAATCGGCAGGCATCTGCTGGATTTCGCCTTCAATCCGGGTCTGTTCCGGCAACTCAACAAACACGTCGGCACGGCGGAGAATATCGGCCTGAAGTTCGGTCTTGCCGGGGCAGTCGCCGCCAACCGCGTTCAGATGGACACCGGCCCCGACCATATTGTCAGACAGGATCGTTGCCATCTGCTTGTCGGCGGTGACGGTGGTGATGATGTCGGCCCCCTGCACCGCGTCCTGCGTGCTGGCGGCAACCGTGATGTCAAAGCCAGCCGCCCCAAGATTGCGGACGAACTTTTCTGTCGCCGCCGGGTCGATGTCAAACACCTGCAGGCGGGTGATACCCATCAGGGTCCGGAATGCCAGCGCCTGAAATTCTGACTGCGAACCAAGGCCGATCAGGGCCATAACCGAGGAGTCGGGGCGGGCCAGATACCGGGCTGCCACTGCCGAGGTCGCGGCTGTCCGCAGCGCTGTGGTGAGGGTCATTTCCGACAGCAGAACCGGATAACCGGTCTCAACATCAGACAGCACGCCGAACGCGGTGACGGTCTGCAGGCCGGTGTGGGTATTTTTCGGATGACCATTGACGTATTTGAAGCCGTACAGACGCCCGTCGGTGGTCGGCATCAGCTCAATCACGCCATCGCGGGAGTGGCTGGCAATGCGGGGTGTCTTTTCAAACGACGGCCAGCGGCGGAAGTCTTCTTCGATAACGGCTGCCAGTCCGGTCAGCCACGCCTCGACACCGACGGTTTTCACCAGCCGTACCATATTCTCAACACCGACATAGCGGACCATGATGACGTCTCCCATTTCCGTCATTGGATATTGAGAAAAGTGTACGGACCTTCAAAGTGTCTCAACAATGTTGAAAGATGAAAGAAAGAGCGACATATTTGTATAATATGCATAATGACAGTGAGCATTTTGTAAGATGCACATCTTTGATGACCTTGATCGTCGCCTGATTGCCGCCCTGCGGGAAGACGGGCGGGCACCGGTTTCCAAGCTGGCGGTGATCCTTGGGGTTTCGCGGGCCACGGTTCAGACGCGGCTGGACCGGATGATGGAATCGGGCGCGATTCTGGGGTTTACGGTCCGGTTCCGGCAGGATTACGACACGCAGGCCATCCGCGCGATCATGATGATTCAGGTGGCGGGGCGGTCAACCACGGCGGTGATCCGGCAGTTGCGGGGGATGCCGGAACTGGTGTCGTTGCATACCACCAATGGGGCATGGGATCTTATCGCCGAAATCCGGGCGGAGAGTCTGACCGACTTCGACCGTGTTCTGCGTGAGGTGCGGACCATTGACGGTATCGAAAACAGCGAAACCAGTATGCTGCTCAGCTCAGTCTGAGGGGGCAGGGACGCGGAGGCAGGGGTCAGACCTGCTCCATCACCACCTCAAGGTCATCCAGCAGATCTTCGGCGCTGCATACCCGGTTCCGGCCCTGTGACTTGGCGTTCAGCAAGGCTGCTTCGGCCCGCTCAAACAGGCCATGCTGGCTCTCGCCGGGCCGGTGGGCGGCAAGGCCGATCGAGACGGTCTGGTTGCCGAGAACATCGCCGGTCCGGCGGTTTCGCAGGGCACGGGTCGACAGGGTGGTACGCAGCAGCTCGGCAGTCTCCCGCCCCTGATCAGGCGTGCAGTCCGGCAGGGCGATGCAGAATTCTTCCCCGCCGTAGCGGCAGGCCAGACCGCCGGACGGAATCAGGGTTTGTACCGTCCGCCCCACCAACCGCAGCACCTGATCCCCGACCGGGTGACCGTACTGCTCGTTGAAGCGGTGGAAGTGATCCAGATCCAGCATCAGCAGCAGCAGGCCGTCGTGGGTCAGCAGGCGTTCGCTGACCACCCGCTCGAAGGCGCGGCGGTTGCTCAGGCCGGTCAGGGGGTCGGTATTGGCTTCCAGCCGTACGGACTCCAGATCGCTGCGCAGACGGGCAATTTCTCGTGCCGACTGGTTCAGCCGTTCTTCCAGCTGGCGGTTCAGCTTGGCCATCCGTTCGGCTTCGGTGATCAGATTGCGGACCAGATGTGACAGATCCGGGGGGGCGGCGTGGGAAAGGGCGGAACTCAGGGTCCCCAGAGTCTGCCCGTGCTGCACCGCCGAGGCTCCGGCATGGCCGATATGGATCAACAGGGATTTCAGGGTGCTGTCGAGGCCGCCGGAAACCCGCTCAAGCCCTTCGGTTTCCTTCAGGGTCCCGAGGTGACGGTCATGCAGGGACCGCAGGGCCTCGCTGCTGATGGTGTGATGGACGGCAAGGTGGTTGTCGATCTCGTCAGACAACAGCCGGTGAGCCCCGGAGGCATAAAGATACCAGGTCGCATAGTTTTCCGGGCTCGGCGGCAGCCCGAGTGCCTGCAGGCTACGCAAAACCTGCTGCGAAAACCCGTGGGCGCGGTCTAACGGCTCCGCAGCCCCGGCGATGTGGTCAACATCGGTGGTCAACGACGGTTTGTCCCCTGCTTGCCTGATCCGGACGCCATAATTGTGTCTATCCAGACCAATATCCCCCGCATGGGGTGTGCGGCAAAAACCTTTACCATTCGTTAACAGATTACCGGAATTTTTCCCTGAACGGAAGCCGGATCGGCAGGCGGGCTTTTGCTCACTGACTGTCGGCTGACAGGGTCTTGAATTCTTCGCGCAGGGTCTCGATCTGCTGGCCCGGCGCTTTCGCCCGGGCAAGGGCACTGGCCTGAGCGGCCCGGGCCGAATCGATGCCGGGGAAGCCGCGTCCGGTCCAGATCCGTTCCAGCACCGGATCGTAGATAGAGACAGCCTCTGACAGGGCATCTTCCTGACGGCTGAGGCGGACGTAGAAATCAACCAGCGCCTTAAACTTCGGCTGCTCTTCCGGGACGATGCCGATCAGCTGCCGGACGCGGGTGTGCATGTCGCGGGCTTCTTTCTGGCGGTCTTCGATCCACGCGCGGTCCTCGGCGGCGTCCGCTGCCAGACTCCGCCATTCCGCCGCCGAGGATCCGTCTTCCGGGACACCGCCGCAGGCAGCAAGGGTGCAGAACAGACCGACGCAGGCAAGGGACAGAAAGCGGCGCAGCATAGCGGATCTTTCGCTGAGGGGGAGGAAAGGGGCGTCATCCTGCCGTGTCGGCGGGACAGCGGCAACCGGATTATCATCGGGGACAGCCCGGTTGCCCGGGTTTCTTCCGGAGTCTTCGCCAAGACGATCCCCCCGGTGCAGGCTGCACCGGGGGGACGCTGACCGGCAATGCCGGGGATCGGATCAGACTTTGAAGTACTTCGCCTGCGGGTGATGCAGGACGATGGCGCTGGTTGACTGTTCCGGATGCAGCTGGTCGCCTTCGCTCATCCGCAGGCCCAGCCGGTCTGCCTTCAGCAGGTCAAGCAGCAGCGCCTGATCGGCCAGATTGGGGCAGGCCGGATAGCCGAAGGAGTAGCGGGAGCCCCGGTAGTTCTGCTTCAGCAGATCAGGGATCTCACGGGCGTCTTCCCCTGCATAGCCCAGTTCTGCGCGGATGCGCTTGTGGACGTATTCCGCCATCGCCTCGGCCATTTCCACCGACAGGCCGTGCAGATACAGGTAATCCTGATAGCGGTTGGCGGCAAACCAGTCGCGGGCGACATCCGAGGCCCGTTCGCCCATGGTCACCACCTGCAGGCCGATCACGTCGCGCTGGCCGCTGTCGGCTTCCCGCACGAAGTCGGCCAGACACAGGCCCCCCTTGAACGGCTGGCGGGGGAAGGCGAAGCGCCCGACTTCCTTCTCATTGCCCTGCGCATCGTCGGCAAACAGCACGATGGCGTCGCCGTCGCTCGCGCACTTCCAGTACCCATAGGCGGCCTTCGGCTGCAGGATGTCATCGGCTTCGCACAGATCCAGCATCCGCTTGAGAATCGGTTTGACGTCCTGCTGCACCCATGTCCGCCATTCATCGCGGTCGCGGCCCTGTTTTTTAAAGCCCCACTGGAACTGATAGAGCATCACTTCGTTGATGTAGGGCACCAGCGCCTTCAGCGGCACGTTTTCCACCAGAGCCGGTCCCCAGAACGGCGGCGCCGGAATGTCGTTGGCCTGTGCCAGTTCCTGACGGCGCAGCGAGATCTCTTCCCAGTCCACCGGGCGCTGGGTGATCGACTGCACATCCGGGGCTGCCATGTTTTCGTTGGAAGACCGGCGGGACGGACGCTGGGCGCGTTTGACGGTGGCGTCCTTCACATGGTCCCCAAAGCGGCCATCGACAACTTTCGCCATCAGATCAAGGCCGTCGAAGGCATCACGGGCGTAGGCCACCAGTCCGGTGTCGCCGCCGTTGGCATAGGCTTTGACACAGTCCTCTTCGACAAAGGCGCGGGTCAGGGCTGCCCCGCCCAGCATCACCGGAACTGACAGCCCCTGACGGGCCATCTCTTCCAGATTTTCCTTCATGATGACGGTCGACTTCACCAGCAGGCCAGACATACCGACGGCATCGGCCTTGTGTTCCTTCGCCGCCTGAATGATCGAGGCGATCGGCTGCTTGATGCCCAGATTGATGACGCGGTAGCCGTTGTTGGTCAGGATGATATCGACAAGGTTTTTGCCGATATCATGCACATCGCCCTTCACGGTCGCCAGCACCAGCGTGCCTTTGGCCTGCCCGTCTGCCTTTTCCATGAACTGCTCGAGATAGGCGACGGCCGTCTTCATGGTTTCCGCCGACTGCAGCACGAACGGCAGCTGCATCTGGCCGGATCCGAACAGTTCGCCCACCACCTTCATACCATCCAGCAGCAGGGTGTTGATGATATCCAGCGGGCTGTAGGTTTCCATCGCCTTGGCGAGGTCCTCTTCCAGCCCCAGCCGGTCACCGTCAACGATGCGCTGCTTCAGGCGCTCTTCAATGGTGGTCGGCAGGGCCTGCTTGGTGGTGGCCCCGCCTTCCCGGTTCTTGAACAGGGCGATGAAAGCGTGCAGCGGGTCATAGCCGTCGCGGCGGCGGTCGAAGATCAGGTCTTCAGCCACCTGCACCTCTTCCGCCGGGATCTTGTGCAGCGGCAGGATTTTGGAAATATGAACGATCGCCCCGGTCATGCCGCGTTGTACAGCGTGATGCAGGAACACCGAGTTCAGCACCTGACGGGCCAGCGGCTTCAGGCCGAAGGAGATGTTCGACAGGCCAAGGATGATCTGGCATTCGGGCAGTTCGCGGGCGATCTGCTCGATGGCATTCAGGGTCTCCAGACCCAGCTGGCGGTCGTCATCGTTGCCGGTGCAGATGGTGAACGTCAGCGGGTCAAACATCAGGTCGCTGGACGGCAGGCCGCGTTCGACGCAGGCGAACTGATGCAGGCGCTTGGCGATCCGCACCTTCCCTTCGCAATCCTTGGCCATCCCGACTTCATCAATGGTCAGGGCGATCACCGCCGCGCCAAACTTCCGGGCCAGCTTGACCCGTTCGTCTGCGTGGTGTTCGCCATCTTCAAAGTTGATGGAGTTGATGATGGACTTGCCGCCATACAGCTTCAGGGCGGTTTCGATCACCGGGGTTTCGGTGGAGTCGATCACCAGCGGCGCATTAATCGCCCCGCGCATGCGGCTGACCACCTGGGTCATATCGTGGATTTCGTTGCGGCCGACGAAGGCGGTGCAGATATCCAGCGTGTGGGAGCCTTCGCGCACCTGCTCGCGGCCCATGGCAACGGTGCCGTCCCAGTCTTCGGCATCCTGAAGCTGACGGAACTTCTTCGACCCGTTGGCGTTGCAGCGCTCCCCGATCGACAGGAAGGCATTTTCCTGCCGCAGCTCAACACGGCCATACAGGGATGCCACGGCGGGCACCCAGTGGTGGCTGCGCTTGGCCGGGGCCGGGCGGGTGCCGTTGCCGACCCGGGTCAGCATGGCATGGACTGCCGCAGTATGATCCGGGGTCGAGCCGCAGCAGGAGCCCAGAATGTTAACCCCGTCTTCCTTCAGGAAGCGTTCGTGCCAGCTTGCCAGCTCGTTGGGGGTCAGCGGGTAATAGGTCTGGCCATCCCGCAGTTCCGGCAGCCCGGCGTTGGGCTGCAGCGAGATCAGGCCCGGCCAGTTCTCCGACAGCCACTTCACGTGATCAGCCATTTCCGCCGGGCCGGTGGCACAGTTCAGCCCCATGCCGTCAACACCCAGAGAATGGGCGATGGTGGCGGCAGCCCCGATGTCGGTGCCGACCAGCAGGGTTCCGGTGGTTTCCACCGTCACCTGCAGCAGAATCGGGATGTGCTTTCCGGCCTGTTCGCGGGCCAGCTTGCTGCCGTTGACCGCCGCCTTGAACTGCAGCGGATCCTGACAGGTCTCGATCAGGATGGCGTCGCAGCCCCCGGCGATCAGACCGGCAGCCTGAATGTGATAGCCGCTTTCCAGCGTGTCATAGTCGATGTGGCCGAGGCTGGGCAGCTTGGTGCCCGGCCCGATGCCCCCCAGCACAAAGCGGGTGCGCCCGTCGTGGGCGAACTCTTCCGCCGCTTCACGGGCGATTTCCACCGAGCGCTTGTTGATCTCAAACGCCTTGCTGCCCAGTTCAAACTCTTCCAGCGTCAGCGGGCTGCCGCCAAAGCTGTTGGACTGCACCATGTCAGCCCCCGCCGCGTAATAGCGGGCGTGGATGGAGCGGATGACGTCGGGGCGGGTCAGGTTCAGCACTTCCGTGCAGTTTTCCTTGCCGTCGAAATCAACATCAACCGACAGGTTCATCGCCTGCACCAGACTCCCCATGCCGCCGTCGCACAACAGCACGCGGTCCTTCAGGTGGGTCAGGAAATCGCTCATCACAGGGAGTCCTTACTGGGGAAATAACACGCTGGGAAAGACAGAATTAGACGGCAGCCGGGCGCTGCGGACGGACGCCGAGAATATGGCAGATTGCGTAGGTCAGGTCAGCGCGGTTGAGGGTGTAGAAGTGAAAATTCCGCACGCCATCTTTCTGCAGATCCTCGCACAGCTCGGCTGCGGTGGTGGCGGCGACCAGTTCACGGGTGCGCGGATCATCATCCAGCCCTTCGAAGCGGTCGCGCAGCCAGGCCGGAACAGTGGTGCCGCAGGCGCGGGAGAACTTGACCACCTGCGCGAAGTTGGTCACCGGCAGAATGCCCGGCACGATCGGCACCCCGATCCCGGCAGCCTGCGCCCGGTCGACAAAGCGGCGGTAGGTGTCGGCGTCGAAGAAATACTGGGTAATGGCCCGGGTGGCCCCGGCGTCGATCTTACGCTTCAGGTTGTCGAGGTCATCGCGTGCTGAAAGGGCGTGGGGGTGGACCTCAGGATAGGCCGCTACAGAAATCTCGAAATCCGCCACCGCTTTCAGGCCTTCAATCAGATCTGCGGCATAGGCATATCCGCCCGGATGCGGGACGTAATCGGTCTCGCCATCCGGCGGATCCCCGCGCAGGGCGACAAGATGACGGATTCCGGCGTTCCAGTATTCCCGGGCGACGGTATTGACCTCTTCGCGGGTGGCGGCAACGCAGGTCAGGTGTGCGGCTGCGGGAATGCCCATGTCACGGGTGATCGCCGTGACTGTATCATGGGTCCGTTCCCGGGTTGATCCCCCGGCGCCATAGGTGACGGAGACAAATGACGGTGCCAGCGGCGCCAGCCGCTTGACGCAGGTCCACAGGCTTTCCTGCATCTTCTCGGTCTTCGGCGGGAAGAATTCGAAGCTGACTTCGATCGGCTTGGTGATCGCGGCCTGCTGGGTATCGGTCATGGTCGGGGTCTCCGGGGGACGGCAGTCTTCAGACGGATAAGAGTGGGGGCGGTGTTCAGGCGGCTTTTTCAGCCAACCAGAGGACAACGGTCAGGGGATGGCCGGATGCCGGATGACCGGCAAGGGATTCAGCCGATGTCAGGGTCAGGCCTGCATGGGCGCACCATGCCGTGACCTCTGCGTCGGAAAAGCCAAGACGGCGGTGGTTGTGTTGCGTCCGCAGGTCTTCCAGATCATGCGGGGCAAAGTCGATCACCGCCAGCCGTCCGCCGGGGGCCAGCACCCGGGCCGCCTCCTGAATCGCGGCGGCGGGGCGATCAGCATAATGCAGAACCTGATGGATGGTCACCAGATCGGCTGAGGCATCGGGCAGCGGTACGGCATACATATCGCCGGGGCGGACCACGCAGTGGCGCAGGCCGTCACGGTCCAATGCGGCGCGGGCCACGGCCAGCATCTCACGGCTGAGGTCGAGGCCGGTCGCCTGATCGGCCTGCGGCCCCAGCAGCGTCAACAGCCGTCCGGTGCCGGTGCCGATATCGACCAGATGGCGGATCTGCTCTCCTCCCAGCCGGGAAGTCAGGGCCTGTTCCACTTCCCGCTCGTCGACATGCAGGGACCGGATGGCATCCCAGTTGGCTGCATTGTCCCGGAAATAGGCGGCAGCAGCTTCGGCCCGCTCTTCCCGGACCTGATCCATCCGGGCGCGGTCGGCACTCAGTACAGTGTCATCTGCCGGGATCAGGCTGAGGATATGGCGGGTCAGGATGGCACCGGTGCCGGTGCGGGCAGCACGGTAGAACACCCAGCTTCCTTCGCGGAAGCGCTCCAGAAGCTCGGTATCACACAGCACTTTCAGGTGACGCGAGATCCGGGGTTGGCTCTGGCCGACGATCCGGCACATATCGCTCACGGTCAGGTCGCCCTGGGCGCAGAGGGCCAGCAGGCGCAGGCGTGTTTCTTCTCCGGCAGCGCGGAGTCCTGCAAGGACGGTTTCCATGATCGGTTCCGGTGTGGTCGGGATGTTTCTTATGGACATAAAGATATCTTTATATCTGGATATGTCCAGTGGAATTTTGATGAGGAAAAGGGGAATGTCTGAATAGGATCTGGCGATGGCCCTGTGGACCCGCCCCTGACATTTTGCAATGCAGCTTTCTTGATAAAGGAACTGGCGTTGCCGGGGCATCTCTGCCAATATCCGCCACACTAATGCGGCTCTCACCGTCGGCGGAACTGTTGGACTGCTGGAAATTTTAACCATTGTGTGGTACCCGTTGGGGTAAAGGTCACAGTGGGCTGGCACCGGGTTTACGGCGGAAAGTCTGCACAAACGATGCTTGATTGAATGTCTGCGTGCGGCACAGGTGTGTCCCCGGCAGATGTTGTGTGAAACTGGATTAGGGTGACAGCGTCTTTGGGCCTGATTAAAGGGACAGGCCCGCAGGCGTTGGCGGTGTAGGTGTGATCTGCGGTGTGGGTGTCCGGCTTGCTGACCGGGCCCAACCGGTTTTCAAAGGTCAGAGCCTGTGCCCGGATTAGAGAGACAGGGATACACGAACAAATGGATCAACCGCTGATGGGCCAAGAAATGTCTCACCGCGCTTCTGGCTTTGCCGCTGCTTTCCTTCCGCTGCGGCGCTGGCGCAAGGGTGGCCTGCGCGCGGCCCTGCTTGGCACCGTCCTTCTGACGGCGACGGCCTGCGCCAATGGTGACAACGGGGCAAACGACCCGCTGGAACCGATGAACCGGGCTGTTTACAAAGTCAATCAGGCGGTTGATTACGTTCTGCTGCGTCCGCTGGCCTATGCTTACCGCGATGGTCTGCCGGATCCGATTCAGGAACGCATTGGCAATACCCTGCGCAATCTGGCGAGCCCGGTGGTGCTGGCCAACGATCTGATGCAGGGCGAATGGGACCGCGCATGGAGCACCTTCATGCGCTTCCTGATCAATTCGACCTGGGGTCTGGCCGGTCTGCATGACATTGCGGCGCCGATGGGCTTTAAGCGCCATGATGAGGACTTTGGTCAGACGCTGGCGGTGGCCGGTGTTGATGAAGGCCCCTATATCGTCCTGCCCCTGCTTGGCCCGTCTAATGCCCGTGATGCTGTCGGTCGTGCGGTCGACTGGGCAATGGATCCGGTCCGCATTCTCGCTGCTGCCAAAAACTGGGATGAGTTCCAGTGGACCCGGACCGGCCTGACGGTGGTTGATGCCCGGGCCAGCCTGATTGACCCGATCAACGAGATTGAACGGTCGTCGCTGGATACTTACGTGGCCCTGCGCAGCATGTACCGTCAGCGGCGTGCGGCGGAGATCAGCAATCAGCCGGGTGGATACGGCAGCGGGGTTGACGGATCCGACTTTGACTTCCAGGATCCTCCGAAGACCCAGTAATCTTACCGGGATCTGACTGACCGCCCTCCGGCTTGCCGGGGGGCGGTTGCGTTCGGTCTGGCCTTCTTTTGCGGTAAGGCTGGGAGTGATCATCGGGATGCCACATTTTGCGGCACACTGGTGCTGTACTGTTTGGTTATGTAAACATGATCAAGGGAAGATCCCGGTCGGATTCGCGGTTTCTTCTTTTCTGATCAGCACTGCGGGAACACCTGTCTCATGATGCGTTGGATTCGCTGGATTGCTCCGGTGTTTGTGGTCTTGGTGTCGGTGATGACGGCACTGCACAGCTCGTCTGCCTCGGCGGCGGATCTTGAAAAGGCGCGGGCATTGGTCGCGGAAGTGGCCGAAGAAGGCGTCCGTGAAGTGGTCGGGGCTAATGTCCCGCAGGCGGAAAAAATTGCCCGCTTCCGGACCCTGTTTGACCGCTATTTCGACATGCCTTCAATTTCCCGGTTTGTCCTTGGCCGGTCCTGGAAGGATGCCGATGCGGCGCAGCAGGCCCGTTTCGTTGATCAGTTCCGGGAACTGAACGTTTATACTTGGGCCCGCCGCTTCAAGGACTATAACGGTCAGAAGCTGGCTGTCACCGGGGTGCAGGCTGATGGCGACTCCGGGGCCTATGTCGATACGGTGGTTGAGCAGACCGAAGGTCAAAAGCCTCTGTCCGTGCGCTGGCGCCTCCGGATGCGCGAAGACGGCTGGCGGGTCGTTGATCTGATTGTCGAAGGGGTGTCAATGGCGATCACCTATCGCTCGGAATACTCTGCGGCCCTGTCGGATCCGTCGGTCACGGTCAACCGTCTGAACGACCTGATCGGTCTGCAGATCCAGCAGATGAAGGCCCAGCAGCCTTCCTGATCCGGTCTGCTTCCTCTGTCGCGGCGCGGTTTAGAGAAAGCGGATTGCTGAACTCAAAAAAATGCCACCCTGGTTTTACAGGGTGGCATTTTTTGTATGTTTTCATCCAAAAGCATTGTGTCTTTACCGGCCCTGCACCAATTGGTTGGTTCTGACCGAAAAGGCCCCGCGAATCGGCATGAAGCCTTAGGTTTTGCAAAATCCGCGCAGGGTATTTCCCCACTTAATTGCGGGAATTGGGTTACTTATTGAATAAAGTCCTTACATTTTTAGAAGATAATGCCAGAAAAAGTATATTTGATAGTCTTTTTGCCTAATCCTCCTTGTGCTTGTTGTTCTCTGCCTGTTTCGGCCACTATCGCAGGAATGGCAGACAGATCGGGCGTAAGGAGGATGCGCCGGGTCGGTCAACGTTTACCGGCACGCTAAAAGCCGGACCGAACCGGGGATACCCATGCTCAAAAAAATGAAGCTCAGGGGCCAGCTTTCCGTTGTTAATGTTCTGTTTCTCATCCCCTCCGTCATTTTTCTCGGCCTGCTGCTGAATGAAAAAATGACTCTGGTGAAGGATACAGAGCGGGAGCTGTATGGCCTTACTATTTTAAAATGGCTGTCATCCGTCGATGAGGGGATCGCCCTGAATTTGACCGGCGCACCGGCGGCCACGCAAGATGAGCTGGCCGCCCGTCAGGCCGATGCTCTTGCCCAGTCCACCCGGCTCAACGGGGTCGGCGACAGCCTGACCAAAGCGGCGGCGGCGGTGGAGGCCTGGCAGAAACAGGCGAACCCCGATACTCTGTTTGCCCTGCGCGGCGCTGTCGCGGAAGCCCGGCGCACCGCTGCAAATCTGTCAGGCATCAGTGCTGACGCAAACCCGGAGATTTCCGCCCTGATGGCGGTGACGCTGGACCGCACCCCGCAGGTCGCCAAACTGTTGGGGCAGAGTACCGACCTCTACCTCAAGGCTGCACCCCGGAAGATGATCACATCGGAAGGGAATATGGAGATCCTGAAGGCGGAAGGCGTGATCGTAAACGCCCTGCAGTCCGTCGATCAGGCGATGTCCGTAGTGGCGGCGACGGCCCCGGCGCTGGTGCCGGTTTTAGAAGAACCGGCGAAGGCGTTTGTTCAGCAGTCGAATTTTCTGGCCTCAACCCTGAAAGCCAAGGCTGAGCCGCAGGAACCGGCGATGGCTGAGGCGCTGGGGCTGCCGATCGGTGCGGCGCGGATTCTCAAAAAGGATGCCGCTGAAATTGCAGAGCTGGCCCCCAAGGTGATTCAGGCGGCTTATGCGTTCGACCGTCTGGTTCTGGATACGGCGGAAACCCAGCTGGAGGCCCGCGACCGGGCTGCGTGGCGGGTGGCCATCCTCAGTCTGGTGCTGTCTCTGGCGGCGGTCGGGGTGATCTTTGTCGGGGTGCAGGTGTTCATTCAGCGTCGGCTGGTGGATCCGCTGTCACGGTTGGCGGAGTCGGTGGACCGTCTGGCCCGTGGTGATACCAGCAGCCGGATGCCTGCGTTTGCCCGCAGTGACGAAATCGGGTCGATGTCGGTGGCGCTGGGTGATCTGCATGCTGTGACGGTACGGGCCTTTATGCTGCAGGATATGCTGGAGGAAATGCCCATCAACATCCTGACCTGTTCGTCACAGGATGGGACGATCACGTATTTCAACCGCGCCATGCGGGGAGTCCTGCAGGAGATGCGGGCGCAGTTGCCCTGTGATCCGGCGGATCTGACCGGTCGTCCGGTCAGTGCCCTGCCGGGTGTCGGCGACAGCATCATCCGCCGGGTGACGCAGGCTGCGGCCCTGCCGGACCGGGAGCGGGTCCATATTGGCGAGGAGACCATTGATCAGCGTCTCAGCGCCCTGCACGATCAGTCCGGCAGCCATGTCAGCACCATGGTGATCTGGACCGTTGTGTCGGCGCAGGAACGCCTGTCGAATACCTTCCGGACCACCATTGACGGCGTGCTGAGTGACGTGCGCAATGTTTCTGATGCTGTGGCATCCCTGAATGCCTTTGCCGAAGAGGCGACGACGGAGACAGTGTCGGTTTCCGGGATGGTGGAAGATACCTCGGCAACCGTGCAGTCTGTGGCGGCGGCGGCGGAACAGCTGGCGGCCTCCATCGGCGAAATCAGCGCTCAGGTCGGCCGGTCTGCGGCAATTGCGGCAGAGGCGGCCTTGGGGGCGCAGCGCAGCAGTGAGACCCTGTCCGGTCTGGCCGAGGTGACGCACCGCATCGGTGAGATTACCAGCATGATCACCGAAATTGCCTCGCAGACCCAGATGCTGGCTCTGAATGCAACCATCGAGGCGGCCCGCGCCGGTGATGCCGGAAAAGGCTTTGCCGTGGTGGCGGAAGAGGTGAAAGGGCTGGCCCAGCAGACGGCCAAGGCAACGGAAGATATCGCCGCCCAGATTGCCGCCGTGCAGAAGGCGGCAATGGATGCAGTCCGGGTGAATGATGAGGTGTCCGGCACCATCGGTGCCATTGAACAGATCGCGGCGACGATTACCGAATCGGTGGAACAGCAGTCGGCAGCCACCCGCGAGATGGTGGAACATATTACCGTGGCATCGCAACGGACCCGGACGGTGGTGGAGCGGCTGGAGGGAATGCGGGGCAGCATCACCCGGACCAGCTCCCACACCGGAACGCTGGCGGAAACGGCATCATTGCTGGACGGCCGCACGCAAGGTCTGTCGGGGGAATGGGACCGGTTCATCAAGACATCAACCTGACCTGCCTGAGGCTGCGGGAAGGGAGTAAGGAGAAGGCGGGGCCGTCAAAAGCGGCCCCGTTCTTCTTTTGTCCGCATTTTTTGCTGTGTCGCTCTCGGGAAGCCCCTATAGTACCGGCATGATGGACGACGCCTTTGACCTGACTGAAGACTACACGCCCCCGCCGCCGCCGGTTGGGGTGGATCCCCCATGGCTGACCGGCCTGAACCCGGAACAGCGGCAGGCGGTGACGATCACCGAAGGCCCGTTGCTGGTGCTGTCGGGGGCGGGAACCGGAAAGACCCGGGTGCTGACCACCCGCCTGACCCACATCGTGGCGTCCCGGCTGGCGCAGCCGTGGCGGGTTCTGGCCGTGACCTTCACCAATCGGGCGGCGAAAGAAATGCGGGAGCGGGTCGGTACGCTGATTGGCCCTGCTGCGGATCAGGTCTGGCTCGGCACGTTTCATGCGCTGGCCCTGCGGATGCTGCGTAAGCATGCTGACAAGGTCGGTCTGCAGTCCGGGTTCAGTATTCTGGATAGCGATGACCAGAGCCGGGTGCTCAAGGCCCTGATGGAAGAGGCCGGGGTCGATGTAAAAAAGTGGCCGGTGGTGATGGTCATGGGGGTGATCCAGCGCTGGAAAGACCGAGGCTGGACCCCGGATCAGGTGCCGGGGCAGGAAGCGACCGGCGATATTGCCGGTGGCCGGCTGCTCGACCTGTACCGCGCCTATCAGGCGCGTCTGTTAGCCCTGAATGCCTGTGATTTCGGCGATCTGCTGCTGCATGTGCTGGTGATCCTGCGGGATCATGCCGATGTGCTGGCCGGGTATCAGGACCAGTTCCGCTATATTCTGGTGGATGAGTATCAGGATACCAATACCGCGCAATATTTGTGGCTGCGCCTGTTGGCGCGGGGTCACCGCAATATCTGCTGCGTCGGTGATGACGATCAGTCGATCTATTCCTGGCGCGGTGCGGAAGTTGGCAACATCCTGCGCTTCGAGCATGACTTCCCCGGTGCGCAGGTGGTGCGGCTGGAACGGAATTACCGCTCGACCCCGACGATTCTTGGGGCTGCGTCAGCGGTCATCCGCAACAACACCGGTCGCCTGGGGAAGGATCTGCGCGCCGCCGGGGCGACGGAAGACGGCGAGCCGATTCGCGTTTACGGTGTCTGGGATGGCCCGGCGGAGGCCCGGCACGTGGTGGAGCAGATGGAAAGCCTGCACCGTCGCGGCGAGCGGCTGTCCTCAATGGCAGTGCTGGTCCGCGCCGGATTCCAGACCCGCGAATTTGAAGAACGCCTGATCACTACCGGCACACCATACCGGATGATCGGCGGGCTGCGGTTTTATGAACGGCAGGAAATCCGGGATGCGATGGCCTATCTGCGGCTTATTGAGCAACCGGCGGATGATCTGGCTTTTGAACGCATCATCAATCTGCCAAAACGCGGGTTGGGGGATGCGGCGATGCAGACCATCCATCTGTCCGCCCGGGCATTGGGCTGCCCGTTATTACAGGCTGCACGGTCCCTGTTGGAGACTGATGAACTGAAGGCCAAGCCCCGGGCAGCGTTACGCGGCTTTGTCGAGGCGATTGATGAATGGGCTGCCCTGCGGGGCGGCATGGATCCGTCAGAGCTGGCGGCGACCGTCCTTGATGGTTCCGGCTATCTTGAGATGTGGAAGAAAGATAAGAGCCCTGAGGCACCGGGCCGGGTTGAAAACCTGCAGGAATTTATCCGTGGGCTGGAGGATTACGACAGCCTGACAGAGTTTCTGGAGCATGTTTCTCTGGTGATGGAAAACGACAGCAAGGCAGGAACCGGCGATGCGGTCACGCTGATGACCCTGCATGCCGCCAAAGGGCTGGAGTTTGATACCGTTTTTCTACCCGGTTGGGAGGAAGAGGTTTTCCCGAACCGCCGGGCTCTTGACGAAGGCGGGGTGTCCGCTCTGGAAGAAGAACGGCGGCTCGCCTATGTCGGTCTGACCCGGGCCCGTAAGCGGGTGTTTATCACCCATGCCTCCCAGCGCCGGATTTTCCGCGACTGGGTGATGTGTGTGCCGTCCCGCTTCATCGGCGAGGTGCCGGAGACTTTTAAGGAAGAGGACTCCGATGTCGGCCTGATCGGCGGTGGCCGTAGCCAGCGTGAAGCCTGGTCGAGCTGGGACGGGGGCAATGCATCCAGCGGCTGGGATCAGCGGAAGCAGGCATTCCGGGAACGGGAAGGACTGACATGGCAGGTTTCCACCCGTGAGACCTCGCGGGGGGATCAGGACGGTTACAGCGTCGGGGACCGGGTCTTTCACCAGAAGTTTGGTCATGGCCGCGTCTGTGCGGTGGATGGCAACAAGCTGGAGGTGGACTTTGATAAGGCTGGTCGCAAAAAGGTCATCGACAGTTTTGTCAGCACTGACCCATAAGCGCCACGGGGGCGTCACTGTCCTGTCTTGCCCCCCTTTCCCTTGACGGCAGAGTGGGAAAGGTGCATCTCCGGGGCAACCGGGGCGGGATGCCCCACCGACGTTGCGGCAGCGGATTCCGGGTCCGTGCCGTTTGTGAGGAGTAAAAGCGGTGATCCGTCACATTGTGCTGTTCAGCGCCAAAGATCAGGCTGACGTGGAGGTGATTCGCGAGGGCCTGTCGATTTTGCGGGACATCCCGGGGTCGCACCACTTTGAAGTGGCGTTTAACTCCAAGCGCGATGGACTGTCGAAAGAAATCGACGTGATCGTTTATGGCGAGTTCGACAGCTACGAGGCCCTTGATGCCTATAAGGCACATCCTCTGTACGAAGAATCGATCCGCCGGGTGCGCCCGCTGCGCGAAATCCGCATGGCGGTCGATTTTGAAAGTGCGTTTGCCCACAGCAGTCTGCTGCGCGAGACCGCAGCCTGACCGTCTGACTGCGATGCCGTAAAAAATCAACCCCGCTGACTGGATAGGTCAGCGGGGTTGATCTTTTCAGTTCTGGTCGCCTGCCGGGGCAGGGGGCGCGGGATCAGCCTTTGCCGCGCAGCCAGCGGGACAAGGTGGAAAAGAAGCTGCCGGCCATGGCGCCGCGGGCAGCGGTGGCAGCCTGATAGGCGGAGACGGTGTTCGACGGGGTCTGGATCTGGGACATCTCAGGTCTCCTGAAAATGATTAAGTCAGCTTTACTGACCTTTGTTGCCACTCTACGCGGTTTCTGGCGCTGCGGGAGCGCAGATTTTGCACGGGCTCCCCGCATTTGGTGCATGGCTTCTGCCTTACTGCCCGTTTGGGTGGGGCGTGGCGGCTGTCTGGATGGTCTGGCGTCGGAACGCTGTTAAAACCACAAGACAGGCAGGGCCGGGGCTGGTAAAAACCGCCTGACGACGGTCCGCTACGGTCAGGAAGGAACTGCAGGAATGGCGCATAAAAAGGCTCAGGACGTTTACCGTCTGCGCTTCGTGATCCCCAAGGACGCGGTGGAGGCCTACGAAACGGCGTTGGAGCCGCATTTTGGCGCGTTTCTGTGCTTTCTGATTGAAGATGGCGGTCCGCAGGATGGTCTGTGGATGGTTGACGCCTATTCCGATGGGCCGTTCGATCAGGCAGAAGTGACGGCCGCGCTGTCGCTGGCGGCACAGGTTGCCGGGATTCCTGAACCGGATCTGACCGTTGAGCATGAAGCCCCGCGGAACTGGCTGGCTGAAAACCTGCAGAGTTTCCCGCCGATCCGGGCTGGCCGCTTCTTTGTTCATGGCTCCCACTGGACTGACCGGGCCCCGGTTGGCAGCATTCCGCTTCTGGTGGATGCCGCGACGGCCTTCGGTTCAGGCGAACACCAGAGCACTTATGGCTGCCTGCTGGCGCTGGACCAGATCGGCAAGGAAGGCGGCCCGATTGCCACTGGCCTCGGGAAGGGCCTCGATATGGGCTGCGGCTCGGGGATTCTTGGGCTGGCAATGGCCAAGCGCTGGAAGATTCCGGTGGTGGCCACCGATATTGATGAAGAAAGCGTGCGGGTGACCCGCTTCAATGCGCAGCGCAATGGTGTGTCGAATCATATGACGATTTTCCCCGGCGACGGTTTCAAGACCCGCGCTGTTCAGGAAAATGGCCCCTATGATGTGATCTGCGCCAACATTCTGGCCCGTCCGCTGTGTTCAATGGCGCGGGAACTGTCCGCTGCGCTGGCCCCCGGTGGCCGGGTGATTCTTGCCGGTCTGCTGGAGCGTCAGGAAACGATGGTCCGTTCCGCTTATCAGATGCAGGGGCTGCGCTTGAAGCGTCGGATCCGTCTGAAGCCGTGGGTGACGCTGGTTCTTGAATGATCCGCGTCCCTTAAGGGCGGGGTATTGTCGGGAAGATACGATGATCAAGGGCGGGCCTGTACACTGACAGGCCCGCCCTTGATCTTTTCCTCATCCAGGCCCGAAGCCCGCTTTTGCTGAACGTCAGCGGTGGTGCATGGCGTTGATGGTGACCAGCTCCGGGTGCTGCTGCACGCGATCAGCGACCGTTTTCCAGCCAAAACCGTCAGGGCCAGCCGGAATGTAGGGGGTCAGGGCCCGCAGGAAAGCGATGTCTTCGGGGTAATCCAGCGTCCACCGCCATGTGGCAAAGGGGGCACCGGGGCCATCGACGGTGGCTTTGCGGCTGTCCGGGTGGGTGCGGATGTATGGGGTTACATGCTCCCGGTGTGCGGGGGCGGTTGCTTCCGCATAGGCGCGTTCCAGCCACTCACGGCTCATTGCCTCAGCATCCAGACCGTGGGGAAAACTGGGCGGCATGTTATTGCAGGCGTAATCAATACCGTCTGTTAACGCCGCCAGAACCTGCCCGCAGACGGCAGGGTCAATCAGGGGGCAATCACTGGTCACCCGCATGATGGTGGTGGCATCGCTCTGGCGGGCCGCCAGAGTGTACCGGGCAAGAACATCATCCCGTGGGCCACGGGTCACAGAAAAGCCAAGGCGTTCAGCCTCCTGCGCGACGGGGTCGTCTTCCGTCAGATCCGGGACCGCGCACACCACCTGCGCAACACCGGGAATATGGCGGCAGCGTTCCAGAACATGGCTCAGGACGGTCCTTCCGCCCAGATCCAGCAGGACCTTCCCCGGAAGCCGGGTGGAGGACAGTCTTGCCTGAACAATGCAGACGGTGCGGCTCATGACGGACCCCGCAGCGCTGCTGTCAGGGCGTGACAGACCCGGTCCATATCTTCTGCGGTCAGGGCCGGATACAGCGGCAGGCTCAGGCACCGCTGATAGTACCGGTTAGCGTCGGGCAGGGTCAGATCAGGCCAGCGGCGGGTATAATAGGGCTGGCGGTGAACCGGGATGTAGTGAACCTGAGTGCCGACCCCGTGTGACCGCAGGGTCGCCATCACGGCGGCCCGGCTGATCCCGGCTGCGGCAAAGTCAATCAGGGCAACCGCCAGATGCCACGCCGGAGTCTGGCCGGGCTGCGGCGGCAGCAGGGTGATGTGCTGTGAAAGGGTTTTCAGCCGTTCACCATACTCGGCGATCAGGGCTGCGCGCCGGGCAATGAAGGTATCCAGCCGCTTCATCTGCGACAGGCCAAGCGCACACTGAAGATCCGTTGCCCGGTAATTGAAGCCGATGTCCGGCATCTCATAATACCAGGGGTTGGTCGCGCCATCGGTAAAGGCGTCTTCGGTATTCTCAAAACAGGACGGGTCTCTGGTCAGGCCATGGCCGCGCAGCCGTCTGAGGGCTTCAGCCAGAGCCGGGTCCCGCGTGGTGACGGCGCCGCCTTCCCCCATCGCAATGGTCTTGACCGGATGGAAGGAGAAGCAGGTCATGACGGCGTGGGGGCTTCCCCCGACGGGATAACCCCCGGCGGAGACGGTGCCGACAGCGTGGGCGGCATCATCAATAATGACGCAGCCTTCTGCGGCGGCCAGTGCCGCGAGAGCCGCCATGTCCGGGCTTTGACCGGCGAAGTGGACCGGCAGAACCACCTTCGGGGTCAGTCCGGCCAGTTTCGCCCGTTCAAAGGCTTCGGCAAGGGTGTCTGCGGTCATCAGGGCGGTGTCAGGGTCGACGTCGGAGAACACCACTTCCAGCCCGACAGCCCGTGCCATGTTGGCCGTGGCGACAAAGGTGATGCTGGGGACAATGGCACAGGCCCGACCGTCGGCCTCAAGCCGCAGGGCCGCCAGTGCCAGATGTAGGGCAGCGGTGCCGTTGGCGCAGACAACCGCGTGGGGGGCGCCCACGCGGCTGGCCAGTGCGGCTTCGAAGGCGTCCACCATCGGGCCGGTGGTCAGGAAGTCGCTCCGCAACACCGCGCTGACTGCGGCGATGTCGTCTTCGGAGATATCCTGACGCCCATACGGGAGAAAGGCCTGTCCGGTCATGATGGCAGCAGCCCTGCGTATTTGGGGAATTTCTGGCGGACCAGATCCAGCATAATGTCGCGGGTCAGCCACTCGTGGTTTTTGTCGGAGGTATAGGAGAAATCCTCCGAGACCGGGTGTCCGCCAGCATATTCAAGGCGCGGGCTGTCGGAATGCACCGGGGCGGGCAGCAGGACATAGCGGTCATCCAGCTCATACGTCGAGCGGGCGTCGTCAACCGTCAGCATCGCTTCATGCAGCTTTTCGCCGGGGCGGATGCCGACAAGGCGCTGGGGCAGATGCGGGGCCAGCCATCGGGCGACATCGGTGACCTTGGCGCTGGGAATCTTCGGGACGTAGATCTCGCTGCCCTGCATCTGCGCAAGGGAGGACAGAACGAAATCGACCCCCTGCTCCAGCGTGATCCAGAAGCGGGTCATACGGTCATCGGTGATCGGCAGGCTGTCCGCGCCCTGTTCGATCAGTCGCAGGAAGAAGGGGACCACGCTGCCGCGCGAGCCAAGGACATTGCCGTAGCGCACCACGGAGAAGGTGGTGGTGCCGGCGGCAATGTGGCGGGCTGCAACAAAGATTTTGTCAGAGGCCAGCTTGGTCGCGCCATAAAGATTGACCGGGTTGGCTGCCTTGTCCGTCGACAGGGCGACCACTTTCTGCACGCCACAGCGGATGGCGGCGGAAACCACGTTTTCGGCACCGCCGATATTGGTGCGCACGCATTCCATCGGATTGTATTCGGCTGCGGGAACCTGTTTCAGCGCGGCGGCATGAATGACGTAGTTGACCCCGCGCATTGCCATTTCCAGACGGTCACGGTCGCGGACGTCGCCGATGAAATACCGCATGCACGGGTACTGTTCCGGCGAGAAGGTCTGGGCCATCTCGCTCTGCTTCAGCTCATCGCGGGAGAAGACGATCAGGCGTCGCGGCTTGTAACGTTCCAGGACGGTCTGGATGAACATCTTGCCGAACGATCCGGTCCCCCCGGTGACCAGAATCTCTTTTCCGTCCAGATCGGGCATCTGGGCACCGAAATTGCGGATGATGTCAAACCCCTTGGAAATCATTCTCTTCTCCGTTTGATGCGACCCGTGACGCGGGGGCGCGGGGTGGCTTCTGCGCGTGGTCCGTTCCACCCTTTCGATCCCTGTGGCGGCCCGGCCCCGACCTTCTGGGCAGGGCATAAGGTTGCCCCGGTGTGGTTAAGATTTCGTCACGGCTTTTTGACCGGGGCATATCGTTTCCGTTGCGGAGGCAATATTCCTGCTGTATGATTTGATTCGTTCAGGGAGTCCTGAACAGAGCCCATTCAGAAGGAATGGGTCTTCATACTCTGAGAAACGGAGCAGTATTATGGCTGATATTACCCTTACCTCTGCCAGCCGCAACAACCTGATGGCCCTGCAGAACACCGCAGATATGGTGAAGCGGACCCAGAGCCGCCTTTCCACCGGTAAGTCTGTTAACTCTGTTGTGGACGATGCGCTGAAGTTTTTCTCCGCTAAGTCCCTCAGCGACCGCGCGACTGACTTGACTGCCCGTAAAGACTCGATCGATCAGGGCGTTTCCGCTCTGAAAGCGACGGTTGCTGCAACCGACAAGATCGAAAGCTTCCTCGGTCAGATGAAGGGTCTTGTCAACGCGTCCCGTTCTGCCGATAAGGCGACCCGCGCTGAAAACGGTAAGCAGATTGCCGAACTGGCCAAGCAGATTGAAAAACTGGTGCAGGATACCAGCTATCAGGGTCAGAACCTGCTGAACTCGACGGCTGCGAAGCTGACGGTCACTTTCTCTGATAAGACTGACTCGAAGCTGACTGTACAGGGGGTCGATTTCAAGGCTTCCGTGGGTCTGTACAGGGCCTCCGGTGGTAACAGTGCTCTCGGTGTTACTGCTAACGCTGCTGCTGGCAGCAGTGTTAAGAGTAAGTTCTTGGTGGCTCTCGGCCTTATGAAAGCATCTGTGGGTGCTCCTGGTCTGTCGGCTGTGACGCTCAGTGTTGCGACTGATCAGGCTGATTTCAACGCTAAAGCTGATGCCGCCATTGCCAAGCTGGATCAGACCATTTCCAACGTCCGCGCGAAGGCGTCTGTGTTCGGTAACTCTGTTGCCGTTCTGCAGGTCCGCCTCGACTTCACGAAGACGTACTCCAACGTGCTGAGCGAAGGCTCTGACAAGCTTACTCTGGCTGATCTGAACGAGGAAGGCGCAAACCTCCTCGCTCTGCAGACCCGTCAGCAGCTGGGCATTCAGTCCCTGTCGTTCGCTGGCCAGCAGGAGCAGGGTATTCTCGGTCTGTTCCGTTAATATCTGGCGTTCTGTTACCTATAAAAGCCGGGATGAAAATCCCGGCTTTTTTTCTTTTGAGAACACGGTGCCGTGCTTATATAGGCTTATAGGTAAAGGGCGCTTCTGTGCCTTGTATGGTCGGATGTGGTGGAAAACAGGCGTAAAATCCTGCCCCTTCCTGTATTTTGGTGTTTGGAGGATAGGGTATGGCCCTGAAAATACAAATTAAGCCGTCCCAGAAAATCCTGATCAATGGCGCAGTCATTGAAAATGCATCGGGGCGTGCGGCGTCCCTTATTGTGCATAATCCTGCATCCATTCTTCGTGATCAGGATATCATGCAGCCGGATGATGCCCGTACCCCGGCGACGCGCATTTATTATGCCCTGCAGTGCCTGTATATTTTTCCTGAAGAGGCAGAGCAGTATAAAGCTATTTTTAAACGCTTTGTGGAACCCTATGCTGACGCTGCCCCCAGTGCGCGGCCGATCGTTGACGAAATCCAGCAGCAGGTTCAGGGCGGCCATATTTTTCAGGCTATGAAGACTGCGCGGAAGCTGATTGCTCACGAAGGAGAGGTACTCCGGAATGTCGAACAAAACCTTGCTGAAACACTACGACACCCCGATTGAGGCTGGAAATCCGCAAAGAACTGAGGCCTGGGCTTTGCTGCAGGCTGCGGTGCGGATCAAGACGGCGCAGACATCGGGCGATGCGGACGCTCTTCGTGCTGCGGTACGCCTGAACTGGCGCCTCTGGACCATCCTGCAGGCTGACCTTCTGGAGCCGACCTGTCCGGTTCCGACCGAGATCCGCGCCAATATGCTGTCTCTCGCTGCGTTTGTGGACAAGCAGACTGTGCGGTTCCTGTCGGAGGGAGAAACCTCTCTGCTCGACAGCCTGATCAGCATTAACCGCGAAATCAGCCGTGGCCTTTCCAGTGCCGCCGAAAGCTCTGCTGAAGCCCAGGGCCAGGTACAGGCAACGCCTTCTGAAGCCTAAGGCTCCGGAAAGAGGGTGCGCCTGCTGCTTTGCGTCAAGCCCGTGTGATTGTTGGATGTAAAAATGGCAAACTCATTCTCCTCGATAGATCACTTTCGTAAGTTCTTTAACAAGGATGGTGTGAACTTTGGGGAGCTTGAGGATGCCGTTGCTGCGGAAATCGATGCGTTGCCTGAAGATGCGCCGAAGGAGCAGCTTGAGGCCTGTTACCTGCTGATTGCACTGGCGTGTTTGCAGCGGGGGGCTTTGGACCGGGCGTGGGAGTATGCGTTTGCGGCACATGACCTTAATCCGGATCGCTCAGAGACCTGTCAGATTCTGTCGGTCTGCGGATCCCGCGTTGGGCATTTTGAGAATGCGGCCTACTTCCTCAAACTGCTGAATGCCAGTGTCCCCAGTGATGAGGCGTGGATTACAGAGTTTGTGGTTCCGCACCTTCCTGATGTTGCCGCTGAGTTTGTTAAAATTGACGAAGCCCCCTTTGAGAAGAAGGGGGAGCTGCTGCTGCAGTCCGGTATGCTTGAGGATGCAGAGCGGTGCTTCCGCATGCATCTGTCGTTCTTCCCCCAGGCGTTGGGCGCCTTGATCGGTGTCGTCCGCTGCCTGATTGCGGCTAATGAGGCTGATGCGGCATTGAACATGCTTCGGGCCGCGCGGGTGATACACCCTGACAATATGCAGATCGTTGATTTGATGGCGGCCTTGCTGCATCAGGCTGGCGATTTCAGAAGCGCGAATGCCTTGTTCCGCTCGACCCTTCATGACTCTGCTGATGTCGGGCGTCACGCCTTTGCCCTGAATCATATGCTCGAAGATCCGACGGTTCTGGCGCAGGAAATCAAGGAGCGGCAGCACCGTCTGGCGGAACTGGTCCGTCAGGGTGTCAAAGGGGCCCCGCTGATGCCCGCGATGCCGACGATGAGCAATGAGACGCTGACGCTGGCTTACTTCCTTGATCCGTTGCGCTCCGCTGCGGAACAGACTGTGCTGGCTGATATTCTGCGTCACCATACCGCCCCGGCCTGTCGCGTGGTGGGGATTGGTATCGGGCCGCTCAGTGCCTTCCATAACGAGGTTTATAAGAGCGCGGTCCAGTCCTGGGTTGATGTCAGCGGTCTGTCTGACCGGACACTGGCCCGGGTTATCGGCACCGAAACGCCGGATGCCCTGATTGTCACCGGTGATCTGCGCTATCCGCAGGCCCTGTCTCTGCTGTGCAATCGTATCGCGCCCTGTCAGGGGCTGATCAGCCGGCTGCCGGATCCGCTTGATCTGCCGTATCTGGATCTGTTCTTCCCCGAGACGGTTGGCAGCGCGTTGTCTCTCCCGTTGCTGCAGGCGCAGGATCCAGTTCCCTCCGTGGTATCTGACGGGGCGGATGTTCTGATCGGGCTGGCCGGCGACTTCCGTGATTTTGACCCCGAGATTCTGGCCTCGCTCGCTGTGGCGCTGACATCCTTGCCGAAGGTGACCCTGCTGGTGCAGAACCGCGGCTATGATCTTGAGGTGGCGCGGGCCAGCCTGCTCAACCGTTTTGGTACGTTTGGTCTGGCGCACCGGGTCGATGCTGTCGATGTCGTGTCCGGTCTTGAGTTTTGCCAGAACAGCACTCTGTTGGTGCTGCCGCATGGTTCGCCGTCGTCCCAATGGGTTGTTGATGCTCTGGCGGCAGGGGTTCCCTGTCTGACGGTTTCCCCGCCTGCCCGCCATTTGCAGGGGCCTGCGGCAACCCTGCGGGCTCTCGGGCTACAGTCATGCGTGGCTGAGACGATGAGTGACCTGCCTGCCATGGTCCGGCATTGGGTTGATGCGCAGGATGAACGGGCAGCCTTCAGGCAAAATTCTGCAGGACTTCTGGCCGGGGCAGATCTGTTTGATCTTGCCGGTCATGCCAGCCGGATTGAAGGTGCTGTACGCGCTCATCTGTCGACGCTCTCCTGACAGGGTTCAGAATGACCAGTCTCTCTTTGTATGACCGCAATGCTGAGGCCATTCAGCATCACCTGCCCGCCCTTTGGGAAGCACTATCCGACCTTGCGCCTTTTTCAACCGTGGTCTGGGATGGCGATGTTCCGGTCAATATTGATCTGGGCGGGGCTTCTCTGTATCCGGAGCCGGTTCAGTCCTGGAATGAGCGGCAGATGGCCGATATTCCCGGAGACCCGGGAGAGCTGATTTTTAGTAATATCCTGCACTGTAATCCGACTAGAGCCATTTTTCCGATGGTCAATCAGGTGCAGGAATTTATTGATAAGAATAAAATTGTTCTTTCTGATAAAAGAAGGAAAGAGTTTAACTTTTCGATTATTCTTGGTGTTGGCTTGGGTCTGCATATTCCTGCTCTGACCAGTTTAGAGGAGGTGAAGCATTTCATCATTTACGAGCCGACGCTGGAGTTTATTAAACATAGCCTTGATTTTGCCAACTGGCACGAGCTGCTGGAGCGGAAAGCCGACGGCAAGGTCGAGGTGACGGTGCTGTGGGGGCTTAGCCCGGAGGAGGCGTCTGAGCGTATCAGGTGGTTGGCAGGGATGGCCGGGCCTGAATTTATTGAGGGGACGACAATTCACCCTCATTATTATTCCGTCGATATCAAAGATACCTTCAGGCTTGTCAGAAAAATCCTCATTGCCGAGTCGGGCTCTTCCGGCTTCTTTGAGGATGAGCTGAACATGCTTTGTAATACAACGCGGAATCTCTTGCAGACGCCCGGTTTTATTATGAAGAAAACCGGCTTCATCCGGAAGAGCATCCCGGCGTTTATTGTCGCTGCTGGCCCTTCCCTCGATGCTGATATTGAGCGGGTGAAGGAGCTTTCTGACCGGGCGATTATTGTGTCCTGCGGAACATCGCTGGGGATCTTGCTGAAGGCCGGGATCACCCCCGATATTCATGTCGAGAATGAGAACGTTCCGGCGACCAAAGTTGTTCTTGATGATCTCGCCAGCAAGTTTGATCTGTCGAAAATCATTCTGGCCGCGACCACGTCGATTATTCCGGGGGTTGCATCCCACTTTGCCGAAGCATGGTTTTATTTCAGGGCTGGCCTGAGCAGCACCTACCTCTTCTCGTCACCGAGTGAGGCCCAGTACGGCTGCTTCCCCTTTGTTGCCAATGCAGCCCTGTCCGTTCTGATCCGTCTCGGGTTTGGGTCGATCTATCTCTTTGGCTGTGACTGTGGCAGTAAGGATGCCAGCCGTCACCATGCCAGCGGCTCTGTGTATCACAGCAATACATTGCTGGCGCCCGAGGATTCGGATCAGCGGTGGAAAAAGTCGCGGGACCGTGTTCTGCCGGGCAATTTTGGCGGGTCAATTTACTCAACCCACCTGTTTGATCTCTGCCGACACTATCTGAGTCTCATGGGGTCGTTCTACCATGCCGGGGAGCGCTTCAACTGCTCTGACGGTGCTAAAGTTGACGGTTTTACCCCTCTCGACTCCTATGACATTGAGTTGCCAAAGCCTGCGATGACGAAGCAGCAGGTTTTTACGCTGATCCGGGCGCAGTTGGAGACGCATAAGCCTTCCGATCTGGCTGATCAGCTCCGTGAGCGTGGAGCTGATGTGGTCCTCAAGGCTCCCGGAGAGTTTGTGAGGCAGCTCAAGGATGTTGTCTCTGCGGTTGAGTATGGGGCATCCCCGTACCGTCGGCTGTATGAAGATGTCCATCGCCTCCTGCAGCAGCTGATTGCAGCGAAAGATCCGGCCTGTCTGGTGATGGAGACCTCGATTCGCTCAATGGTGCGTATTTCGGCGTATTTTGGGACCCGGATTGACGACGAGCAGCATGCGAGAGAGTTTTTTGAAGAGGCGAAGTCGGCGATTCTCAATTGTGCGGAGCTTATTGGGCAGACTTGCCATGATGCATTTGTGCAATGGTGTGAGCTTCCGGATAATCCGTTCAGGCCGATCGCCTACTTTGAGTGAAGCCGTGATTGGTGGCTGTGCAGACAGATCTGTGTCTATGGTATTTTCCGGTTACTCAGGTGCCGGTTAGACGGAAAATATGGTCTTGTTTTAAACGCTTAAGATCTTCCGGTGACAGGTGCGCTTCTGATTTTACTTAAAATGCTCCGGGCCCCGGGGCCTGTTGCCGATGACTTGCTTTTCTACTGCAGGTGTTCTGTGGTATTGTGACTTAGGCTTCTCTTAAAGAGAGGTGCCCCTTTCTGAGAGGAGAATCCTCATGGTTTTCGCGACGACGCAGACCCTGAATGACACATTCGGCAGCTCCAGCATGCTGCGGACGCAGTTACAGAATAATATTCAGGCCCGTGCGACTGCCGCCACCAAGATGATTGCTGATCAGACGGATGCAAAAGTCTCGATGATGGGGCTTGAGCGCAGTAAGTGGGAAAGCGTGCGCTCCTCTATCGGCGAGGCGAAGCCGCAGTTCGAGTCGGCGGTGTCGGCCCTGCAGTCCGCAAAAAGCATGATCAGCGGTCTGCGCGGCATGATCAACCGGGCGAACATCACCACAGACCCCAATATGTACAAAGGCTATGCGTCGACTTTTCAGTCGTACGTTAAGTCGGTTGTTTCGTCGCTGACCAGTGCCCAGGGGCGTACTGCGCTGCTGGCCGAAGGGGACGCCAAGAACAATTCTGTCAGCTACAAGATTAGCACGACTGGGGCAGAGCAGATCGAGTTTGGTCGCGATCTGGCACCGAAGTACAGTCTGGTTTCGGGAACAGATGTCTGGAAAGTGAACAGAAGCCAGAACATCCTGCAGCTGTATCGTGGTGACAAAGAACAGAATATGGCAGCCAATCTGACGAATGGCGTCAGGCTGGACGCAATTAACCCGGATGGTTCTGTTAATTTTACGATCGGTCCTGATACCGCGACTCCGACATCCTATAACAATGCGACCATGACATCGTCGGGTCTGCCGCTGAAGGATGTCTGGTATTACGAAGGTCTGGCGACGCAGGATGGGCGTAACCGTGCCCTGAAGGATCTGGAGCAGTTTGCCGCGACTCTGGATACCCAGATTGCCCGTTTTCAGGGCATGGCTGACGTTGCTGACTTTTATGATATCCGCGCAAAAGCAGCGATGGATGAGCTGGATGCCAAAGGGATGTCGATTCAGGAAGACGCCCAGAAGCAGGCTAAGGAAATGCAGCAGACCCTTCAGCAGCAGGCTAACGTGCTGCTGCAGGCGCTCGACTCGTCTGCGGTGACGCAGCTGTCGTATGCGAATCTGCTGAAGACTGCCTCTTCCGGGACCAAGGGCGCCAAGCTCTTTGACGCGATCTACAAGGTGACGGCCTGACGCAAAGAGCATGCCCGCTGATACCGTCTTCCGGCAGGGCCAGAAGGCGATATCAGCGGGGTATGTTTAAGTCTTCCCGTTTAACAGGATCTCCCGCAGGTCATACAGCCTGTTCAGTCTCCCCTTAAACAGGGGAGATTTTTCTATCTGGCTGTTGAGGCTGGACTGACCGATGATGTAGGTGTTCAGCCCGGCAGACACTGCGGCCGTTACCCCATTGCGGCTGTCTTCTACTGCCAGAGAGGCTTCGGGACTGCACTTGAATGCGGACAGCGCCCGTAGATAAGGCTGGGGAGCGGGCTTTGTCGCCGTAACGTCTTCTGCCCCGATGATGCCCTCGAAGTAATGCAGCAGGCCGTTCTGGTCCAGCCACGCCCTGACATGTTGCCGCCATCCGGATGTCACAATAACAATGCGGTAGCCTGTGTCCTGTGCGGCTTGCAGCAGGGCTTCCGCGCCATAGGCGGGTTGGTAGAATCCGGAGGCGGACTGAATACGGGCCCGGTAATCGGCAAGCAGATCGGCTTGGGGGGCGGCAATAGTGTGGGCCAGAGCAAGTCTGGCCACAATTTCCCGCAGGGAAGGGCCATTCAGGGTCTCGAATTCCGCGTCGCTGGGGGTGCCGCCATGATCGGTCACAAAAGACTGATAAGCCTGTCGCAGGCCGCTGATGCTATCCGCCAGAGTGCCGTCAAAATCCAGAAGGAGGCCGGGTGAGGGTGTCATTCTGCCCAGTCTCCGGTCTGTACGCCCTCTCCGGGCTGAATGGCGCGGGTGGCTGCTTTACCTTCCAGGGTGTCCATCCATTTCGGATGCAGGCCCTGTGTCTGCTTCCCCGGACGGAGGATGGCGACATTGATGTCTTCGCGCAGGACATCCCCCGGTCGGATCTCCGAAATCGCCTGTATGCCCCGACGGGCGAAGGACCGCAGCTCCTGCTCGTCTTTCTGGACAGTCTTGCCCTTCTGGCCCAGGGCCGCTTCCATATCGCGGATGCGCGAGACCATCAGAGACAGTTCGTCGGCGGTAATGGCAAAGCTGTGATCAGGGCCGGGCAGGGCATTGCTGAGCGTATAATGCTTTTCAATGCAGCGGGCCCCAAGCGCAACGGCCCCGACCGGCCCGATGACCGGGTCTCGGCTGTGGTCAGAAAGCCCGACCGGCACCCCGAAGCGTTGCCGCAGATACGGGATGGCCGCAAGGTTAAGGCTTGAAAGCGGGGCTGGATACTTGGCGGTACATTGCATCAGGCACAGGTCAGTGCCGCCCTGTTCCTGATAGTACTGGACGGACCAGGCAATATCTTCTTCCGTGGCGGCCCCGGTGGACAGGACCAAAGGCTTCTGGCTTTTGGCGCACAGCTCGAGAAGCCGGGGATGGCTTGACTCGTAGGATGCGACTTTGTGGATCGCCACATAGGGGTCAATCTGCAGAAAGTCCTGCCGGGAGAACCCTGTGGACATGAAATCGATCTGTTTCGAGCGACAGTACTGAGCCAGCGTCTCAATCATCTCGTAAGGCATTGCCAGATCAGAGAAGATCGCCGAGATATCTTCCTTAACACCGGCATCAGCGAGGTAGTCTGATTTTCCCGCGTTGCTGACATATACCGTCTCAGGTCGGTAGGTCTGAAACTTAACGCAGTCCGCCTTAGCCTGTACCGCCGCATCAATCAGGGCTTTGGCCATGGCCATGTCCCGGGCCGGGGTCCCCATCCGCCAGTTTGATCCCGCTTCTGCGATGACATAGACACCGCCCCGCCGCCAGCGGGGGGATGTCAGCTCAACCGTGTAGCGGTAGATCGCGACAACCTCGCCGGTATCGTCAACGCGATGTTCAGTCGCCACCGGCTCGCCATATCCGGCCGCCTTGAAGACCTTGTACGACGCCACATTGTCACGGCGGACATCCGCAATGACGGAATCGACACCGCGATCCCGCAGATAGGGCAGAATCTCGGAGAGAATGACCGTTCCAAAGCCCTGCCCCCGCATCTCCGGTGCCAAGACGACCGACAGATCAACGCACATCCCCGACAGGCCGTCAGGATGCTGATGGGGGCGAAAGCGCAGGAAAGCCGCCGGTTTGCCGTCAATGGAGGCAAGAACTGACGGGATCTCTGCCTTGACGATGGTTCTGGCGTAGCTGTCCCAAAAGGCGGGCCAGCTTTTGGCATCCTGATGGTAGGATGCGCGCAGGGTTTCCGGATCGTTCCGCCATGACAGGATAAGCCGGGCCTCTTCTTCTTTTGAGGCGCAGACAGAAAAGCGCACAGTGGGATTGCCCTGAGTCATACGGTTCCTCAATTGTTGAGACTGTTCCTGCGGCAGGCTTGGTCAGAAGGCGACGATGGAAAAAGAGCAAAAAGGATATCGGTTTACGGCCTTTTCGTCTCCCGTGATTATCAGGGAGCGCCCGGCGATGCCTTTACCATCCTCTGTGCAGGAGGCCGTGGATGCTCTCTGGCAGCAGGCCCTGCAGCGCAGAGGGGAGGGAAGCCTGATGTTCGATGGCCGGGTGTATGCCCTTGCCGAACTTTCCTCGACCGAGGTGGTTCTTGAACAGCGCCGGTACCGGGAATTTTTTGCCGCCCGGACCGATCCTTCTTTGCCCCTCACTGTGGCGTCCCTCGGGGTGACGGGGATGTTGACCTGCCCTGAAGGGCTTGTGATCGGGCGGCGGGGAGCCTCCGTTGCCCTTTATCCCGGCCTGTGGGAGGTCGCCCCGTCGGGGACACTGGATTCTACCGCACCGCGGGATGTCTTGATCAGGGAATGTCGGGAAGAGCTTCTGCTGGAGGAGAGTGAAGTCCGCTGTGCAGACCATCCGGTCGGCATTATGTGTGCTGATGGGATTTACGATTTTGTCTATCGGATCCAGACGGATATCTCTGTCCGGGACTTGAAAATGAGACTGTCCGCGAAGACACCGGAATATTCGGACATCTCGGTCATCGCCCTCAGTGATCTGATGACCTTCCCTTATGACGCCTTCATCCCATACTCCGCAGCGGTGATCCGGGATGTTTTTGGGCCAGAGATGGCGTCCTGACGCGTCACGTCTTAAAAGGAAAAGCGCTTTCAACAGGGAAGGGAGCCCTTGTGTTGAAAGCGCTTTTCAGCTGGCCGCCCTGACGCCGGATGGACCGTCAGATGTAGTCCTTCAGGCTCAGTTTGCTGACCCGGCCCATCACCTGATAGGCGGCTTCCAGGGCTCTCTGGTCATCATTCAGCTTGGTGACGGCTGTGGTCAGGTCGACATTCGCGATATCTGCGATGCTGCCTTCCAGGAATGACAGGAACGTGCTGGCACTTTTCTGGGCGTTGTTCAGCTCAACCTGAGTCAGGCCAAGGGTGGTCTGTACGATGGTTAGATCGCTGCTGCTTTCCCGCACGCTGATGCTGTGGGTGACGGCGTCACTCATCAGGGTAACGCTTTTATCAAGGCGGCGATAAAACTCCGTCATATCGTTGGCGGTGTTGCCGGTGCTGGGGAAGCCCTGCCCCAGCATGCCAAGGGCGCGGATCACTTTCTCGAAAGCACCATCCTGTGCGGTGACGCTGGTGGTGGTGGTGCGGCTGGCATCAACCCGGTGGGTCAGGGACAGCGTATCGCCCTGATAATAGCCGGAACTGACAACGTTAACATTGGTCTGGGCCCCGGTGGTGCCAAAGGTCGGGGTGGTATACAGCATCTCACCGTTCAGGATTTTGGTCATGTCGGCTGCGGGGATCGACCCGTTCGCCGGCCAGCGGACCGTCACCGGGGCATTGTTGCCGGTGGAGTTTTCAATTCCGACCACAGTGCCGTTGGGGACACCGATTTTGATGTTGTATCCGCCCGCGGCATCGGTGGCGACGGTCGGCGGCGGCGGGGTCAGCTTTACATACCGGCCATCCTGAGAGACTTCGGTCACCGTATAGACGCCGTCGTTCCCGGCGGTGCCGCTGTCAATCAGCAGGGTCATCCCACGTTCCAGCGTGCTGAACGCCCCGAATGCGGTGGAGGACAGAGAGCCTTCGGACACCCCGGCGACAGGATCGGGCACGGTGCTGGCATAGGTGATGGCGCTGGTGTTGTTCAGGCTGCCGGTGATAAATTTCTTGGTTTCCCCGGCACCGGTATCCATTTCAATGATGCCCCGGCTTTCCGTGGCACTCGGGAAAGCGGCCCGGTTGGAGAACTGCAGCTTCAGGTCACGGAAGTCAGCATTGAACAGATCAGAGGCCCGGGTTTCCGGGAAGGTGACGGTGCCGCCGTTATAGACAGCCTCAAATGCCGCAAGACTGCCGCTCGGCAGAGACACCGGCGATGTGTCGGTCTTGCCGCCGGAGAACAGGAACATCCCGTCGATATCAGAGTTCATATAAGCCTGAACGGTCGACAGGGTCTGCACGGCCTGCTGGCGGATGCTGGTGATCTGCGCCTGATATTCCGGGGTGGGGGTATCCGTGCGGAATTTAGCAAAGTCCTGCAGCTTGCCGAGGAAGTCTGAGACCGATTTCCGGGCACTTTCCACGGCGGAGGATGCCGCTTTCACCCGCACTTCGGCAGCCTTGTTGCCTGCGGCGTAGTTGTCGGTGGCGGTGTGCAGGGTTTCCAGATTGACCAGCCGGAAGCTCTCCGGCGCCAGACCGGAATACACCTGGGTCTTGCGCTCGGTATTGACCGAAAGGGCCGTGTCATTCAGCCGCGATTGCAGTTCCAGCATACGGCTCAGCATGATCTGATTGGAGGCGTATGTAGTGACGCGGGTCATGGGGTATCCTCCGGGGGAGTCTTCAGCATCAGTTTAACAAGGCCGGTGATGGCCGGAAAGATCAGCGGATGATGTCGTTGAGGACGTCAAACATCTGTTTGGTGGTCGAAATCACTTTTGCCGCCGCAGCGTAGGACTGTTCAAACACCATCAGCTGTGACAGTTCTTCATCCAGATTGACGGCGCTGATTTCCGAATCTTTGGTCGACAGCGCTTCGGTCAGACTGGTCTGGTAGTCGGTTGCGGTCTTAGACGCTGCCGCACGCCCGGCGGCGTTGGAAATGATTGCCGCGCCATAGTCTGTCAGGCGCAGCTGGCCGGTGCTGAGGCCCCCGGAATTCTCATAGCTCTGCAGGGACGTAAAGGCGGCGGCCATCTGATTGGCGATCGCATTATCCCCGGTAGAGACGTAATAAGCGCCGGTATTGGCGTTGAATTGCAAGGCCCCGCGCTGCAGCATGTTGGAATTGACGGTCAGCTTGTCGGCGACCTTCATCGTCTGGGCGTAACCGGCCTTTGACGGATCAAGGCCAAGGGCATCCCATCCCGCGCTGGTCGGTCCGGTCCGGGTCACCTGCATATCGCTGCCGTCGAGATTGGTGATCCGCAGGCGGGTGCCATTACCGTCAGGCACCACTGAGGCTTTCACTTTGCCGGACAGGCTGGCGGTATTGTTGATCCGGGCGGCGATCTGGGCCGGAGTATCCCCGGACATCACCAGAACACTGCCAAAGTTCAGGCCGTTGCCTTCAGAAGAGAAAGACAGCGTGGTTGCCTGCGGCGAGGTGTACGTGGAATCGAGAACGTCGGATTCCCACTGCCAGTTTTTCTGGCTGCTGCCGTAAACATCGTTGAGGCCCAGAAAATTGCTGAACCCCTTCACGGTCTGATCGCCGGTCCCGTCGGCATTGGAATCGAAGGAGATGCTGACGTCTGCCGCATCGGAGCCGATCGCGCTGGTCTTCTGGTCGCGGAAGGCCAGACCTTTGCCGGTGGAGTTAATCTGGATATTGAACTTACCGTTGGAATCAACGGCGACCGTCGATGTTGTCAGACCCTCTGACTGCAGCCAGCTCTGCATTTTTCCGGCGACCTGATCCATGGTCCACGGCCCGTTGGAGGCCAGAGCCCCGGCCGGGGCCAGTGCCGCATTCTGCATGATGGTATTCAGGCTGGTGGTTGCCGCCTGGCTGCCATCGGCATTGAAAATGGTCAGGTTCACATCCCCAGAGGTCAGCTTCATGGTCTGGGTGGCATTACCGGCAGTCTTGATGAACGTCCGGCTGCCGATCATGGATGTGTTGAGTGCCGGATAAGATGTGCCGCGGTTATGTGCCGCATTCAGGCTTTTGGTCATGACATCGGCCAGCTGATCGATCTGGCTTTGCAGGGCGGGCAGCTCACTGTCACGCATGTCAATCAGGGCCCGCAGCTTGCCGGACCGGATATCATCGGTGATATCGTCTGCCCCGATGGTCATCTTGGAGAACTGACCACCGGCAAAACTGTCCCATGGGGCGACGTTGGCGGTGGGGGCGTAATCAATTTTGCGGAAAGTGTTGTCCAGCAGGGTGGTGCCGGATGCGGTGAAGATGGTGATCGCCCCGCTTTCCTGCGTGTAATAGGACACATCCATCAGCTGCGACAGGCCCTTCATCAGCTCGTCGCGCTTATCCTGCAGGTCCGCCGCGCCCTGCCCGGTGGCTTTGGCGAGCGAGATCTTCTGGTTCAGGTCAGCGATGCTCGACAGATAGGTGTTCACCTGCGACACCGCATTGCCGATTTCCTGATCGGCATTGGTCCGCATGGCCTGAATTTTGTTCGACAGGTCGGCAAAAGCGTTCTGGATATCGGTGGCCTTGCGGATTGTCTGATCGGCAAGGGAGGGATTCTGAGAGTTCAGCGCCAGCTGTTCAAACTGGGCTGCCAGATCGGAAATCCGGTGTGCGATGGATGTCGAATCGCCCGGCGCGCCGAACAGGTTCTGCACCTGCTTGTAATAGGTGTTGGCCGTTGACAGCTGCGCCGACTGCCCGCCGGAGGCCCACAGGCTCTTCCGCAGGGTTTCGTCGACCCGGCGCTGGGTTTCACTGGTCTGGACCCCGACCCCGTACCCGCCGAGGGTGACGCTTTCCGGCGTGAAGATCTTGCGCGAATAGCCGACGGTATTGACGTTGGCGATGTTGTGAGACACCGAGTCCAGCCCGCGCTGGGAGGTCAGAAGCCCGCTGATCGCTGCGTTGAGTGCCAGATTAAGGGACATTGTTCTTCTTCCTTGCCGTACCGTTCCGCGTCAAACCGATTTCCAGAAACTGCCGGTCTTTTCCTGCCGGGTCGGGGAGCGGTCGCTCAGAGTTCTTTATTCAGGGCCACGGCCAGCGCTCTGGCCGTGACATTTTTGCTGTCCATCTTGCCATGGTCGCTGTAGGCGGCAGCCTGAGCCTCCTGCGCTTCCCGCAGGGCAGAGGTGATGGTGCCCATAAAGCTGTTGATGGCATTGATATTGGCCCGCAGCAGCAGTTCGTTGCGCTGCATGGTGTTGTCCAGTTTTTCACCGGCGGCCAGCAGGGCTTCCCGCCGCTCCGGGGCCAGTTCCTTGACTTGTTCCGGGTCTTTCCGCAGGCCCAGTACCATTTCAGTATAGGCCCGGGTCAGGGCCTGTTTCCGGGGCAGGGCCTCCCGCAGCACATCAAAGCTGCGGGCTTCCAGAACGTCATTTTCCTCGGTCAGCAGGTGGGTCAGCTCTTCCACCAGAAACAGGATGGCGGCAGCACGGTCGCCTTCCGGCAGTTTAATCACCGGGGCTGCCGGTGCCTGCTGCCCCCGTGTCCGGGGCTGCGGTTGCGGGGTATGGGTTACTGCCGGGGATTCCGCGCTGGCGGCCGGGGCGGCTGCATTGCTCTGTCCGGCACGTTTTGCCGGGCCGGATGCGCCCCGGGTGGCGGGGCGGGAGGGGGTGCCGGAAGAACGGGTGATGCGGGTCATTCCATACCCTCCTTCTCGGATGCGGCAGGCGGGGTGCCCGGCGCGGTCGTGCCGGAGTTCCGGGCTTTTTCCTGAGCTTCCAGCATGGCAGTCATCACCTGATCCGTCAGGCCGAGGCCGTCCTGACGGGCCAGCTCCTTGCCATACTGATCAATCATCATGCTCTTCCAGCTGTCTTCACCGACACCGCCGCCGAACATTTCGTCGGTCTTGATGCCTTCAAACATCGGCTGGATCATCTGCGAGGCGAAAAAGGCCACGAACTCCTGCGCGGCCTGACGGGTGGCGTCCAGTGACCTGTCCGTCCCGGTCTGCGCGGTGGCGTTGCCATATGCCGATGCCGCCCGCGAGCGGCTGCGGGCCGTACCCAGCGCATCAGCGCCGGAGGTCATGCCAGAGGCGGACAGGGGGGTTGATGTCATGGTCGTCATGGTTACATCACCTCGATTTCGGCCTGAAGCGCACCGGATGCTTTGATCGCCTGCAGAATGGTGATCATGTCACGGGGGCCGATGCCAAGGGCATTCAGGCCGTTCACCACTTCCTGCAGGCTGACGCCGCCGTCAACAACGGCCAGCTTACGGTCAGCCTGTTCATCAACCTGAATATCGGTCCGGGGCACTGTGACAGTCTCCCCGGTGGTGGAGAAAGGATTGGGCTGGCTGACCTGCGGGGTCTCAGTCACCTTGATGGTCAGGTTGCCCTGAGCAATGGCCACGCGGGAAACGCGGACGTTGTCGCCGATGACGATGGTGCCGCTGGTCTCGTCGATCACCACGCGGGCCTGCATATCGGGCTCGATCCGCAGCTGTTCAATCTCGGTCATCAGGTCCACCAGTGACCGCCCGGGGGGGACAGCCACCTGTACGGTGCCGGGGTCAGACGCACGGGCACTCAGGGCGCCCATGTAGGCATTGACCGCTTCGGCAATACGGGTGGCGGTGGTGATGTCAGGGTTCCGCAGCGCCAGATTGACACTTTGCATCGAGGCCAGTTCGAACGGCACTTCCCGTTCAACGATCGCTCCGCTGGGAATCCGCCCGGCGGTCGGCACCCCTTTGGTGATGGTGGCGGCAGCACCGGAGGCTTCGAAACCGCCAACCTGGACCGTACCTTGAGAAACGGCATAAACTTCCCCGTCGGCACCGATCAGCGGGGTCACCAGCAGCATGCCGCCCATCAGACTTTTGGCATCGCCCAGTGCAGAAACCGTTACGTCAATCCGGGACCCCTGCCGGGCAAAGGCGTGCAGATTGGCGGTGACCATCACAGCGGCGACGTTTTTCGACTTCAGGCTGGAGCCGCGGGTGTTGACCCCCAGCCGTTCCAGCATCCCGATCAGGCTTTCCTTGGTGAAGGCCATATTGTCGATGTTGTCGCCGGTGCCCTTCAGGCCGACCACCAGACCGTAGCCGATCAGCATGTTGTCGCGGATGCCTTCAACATCAGCGATGTCTTTGATCCGCGACGGGGCGGCTGATGCCGGGGCCAGATCTGCGCCGAACAGGGCCGCGGTCACCACCACGGCCACCGCTACGGCCCGTGCCAGACCGCTTCCGGCGCGCAGGCGCAGGAACCGGGGACGGGACAGGGTGGTGAGGAAAGTGCGGATGCCGGTCATGGACAGGGGCTTTCTCTCGAAGGGGCAGGGTGTTCACTCAGACTGCTCCGGGAACTCCCGGGGCCGGTGGCGGCACCGGTCGGAATCTGCCGGGGCATCACGGGCGCGTACTTTCTATGCGAACGCTATGCCATATTGTTAAAAGCAAAGTGTTTATAAACCATTGCGGCCCTGTCCTCAGGGTCGGTCTGAAGGTGTCTCCATCCCCCGTGGATCCGGTCGGCAAAATATGCCGGGCCGGGGAGCGGAGTTTCCTCTTTCATGGGGCCGATCAAGATCTTAGAATCTTCAGTCATGGATCATATCCCCGCTGCGAACACCTGCTTCGGTGCTCGGTGGTGGGGGCGGTATTATGGCTGAAGGCGGTCAGGATTATGAAAATCTCCGGTGTTGGTTCTGGCGGGACTCCTCCGTCGAAGCGGGCTGAAAAGGGCCGCGCTGCCGGAGGCGGATTTTCCCGGCATCTCGGGTCTGTTGAAGACAACGGGCCAGCCTCGGTCGAGGCCCCGGTCACGCTGGCCGGAATAGACAGCATTCTTGCAATGCAGTCGGTCGATCCTGATGCCGGTGGCACGGCCCGGAAGCGGATGATGCAGCGGGCGGAAGACTTGCTGGATCATCTTGAAGATCTGCGGCAAGGGGTACTCGAAGGGCGGGTCTCAAAAGAGAATCTTGCCTCTCTGGCCCATCTGGCCCGAACCCGGCGCGAAGCGGGGGTCGACCCCCGGCTGGCGGCGGTGCTGGATGAGATTGAACTGCGGGCCGAAGTGGAGCTGGCAAAGCTGAACCGCCGGTGATCTGTTGTCTCCGGTGAGCCGGTAGGCCTGAGGCAATACCTGAACGGAGGATTTGGGTACTCAGGCGTGTCGTTTCATGGTCTTATACCGGGGCGGGTTAGCGCCGGGCTCCCTTGAAGTGTGACGAAATCGCGTCAAATCCACGGTTCAGCCGCATTGTCAACACTGCGGACTTGCGAATGTGACCACTGCCGCCTATAGTCCCCGCCGGATTTGGGAGGCTTTTAATCAATGACTGCTATGACCGTCACCCTTCCCCCCGATTACCGCCCGTCCGATGACGAGCCGTTCATGAATGATCTGCAGCGGGAGTATTTCCGGCAGAAACTGTTGAGCTGGCGGCAGGAACTGCTGCGGGAATCCGAAGAAACCCTGGAGCATCTGCAGGAAGGTGGTCTGCAGGAACCCGATCTTGCCGACCGGGCTTCTGCTGAAATGGACCGTACCCTTGAACTGCGGACCCGTGACCGGGCCCGGAAGCTGATCTCCAAGATTGATGCGGCGCTGGAGCGCCTGTCAAACGGGACCTACGGCTATTGTGAAGAAACCGGTGAGCCGATCACGCTTCGCCGCTTGGAAGCGCGGCCGATTGCCACTCTGTCGATCGAGGCGCAGGAGCGTCATGAGCGGATGGAGCGGACACACCGTTCTGACTGAGGCAGTGCCCGGTTTCGGGAAATGTCCGTCCTGAGAGTGCGAAGACCCGGATCTGTGGTGACAGATCCGGGTCTTTGTGATTGTGGTGCCGCGATGGGCGGTCAGTTCGGCACGGGGGCCTGAATGGTCTGCTCGGTCCGCTTCAGGGCTTCCAGCAGTCCTTCCGCAATCTGCAGATTGATCTCGGCGATGGTTTGCAGATTGTCGCACGGCTTGCCGTTCAGCATCCGCACGCATTCGGAGCTGACAAAGTCGGCGAGTCGGATAATGCTTTCCCGCGTATTCTCCGGGAAGATGCTTTTCTCATTGAGGCTGATGGCCTTAAAGGCCAGCCACAGCTGTAGATTATGCTCCAGCGCGGACTGCAGGCGGGTTTCGTCCTGCGTTTCATTGGCAGCGTGAATGGCATCGGCGGCCAGTACCAGCGCCAGCGCTTCCCCTTCACGTTCTGCTTTGTAGTCGTCCCAGGAGGTCATGCCCCTCTCCTCTCCAGAATACCCGGTCTTTGTCGCCGGAGCGCTGATCCTTTGACCAGCGTCAGAAGTGTGCGCCTGTTCCGCCGGGGCGGAAAGGGGAAAGCGCCAATGTGGTCTGGATTGACATTATTGTTTGTGGGGAGACAGACCCTATCATGAAAAACCCCCTGTCCGGCGGGGCGGACAGGGGGCTGGTCTGGGAGCTGTGGGATCAGAACGGGAAAATAATGTCGAAAATCTGCTGCCCGTAGCGTGGGGTCTGCACGTCAGAGATCGTCCCCCGCCCGCCATAACTGATCCGGGCTTCGGCGATCTTATCCCAGTCAATGGTGTTGTCAGACCGGATGTCCTCCGGGCGGATCACTCCGGTGATTGCCAGTTCACGCAGCTCGGCGTTGACCCGGACTTCCTGACGCCCGGCAATCACCAGATTGCCGTTGGGAAGCACCTGCAGCACCACGGCGGCAAGCCGGAGCTTAATGGTCTCTTCGCGTTTGATGGATCCGGTACCGGAATGTGACCCTGAGGAATTGGCCGAGGCCAGACTGTTCAGGTTCACGCCGTCAGGCAAGACTTTGGCGGCGGAGGCTTCCAGCCCGAACATGTTCGGCATCCCCAGCGATTCACCGGCCTTGCGGGAGCTGGAGGTCGCGTTGTCCAGTTCCGCCTTTTCGCTCTGGATATTGACGATAATGGTCAGGATGTCCCCGACCTGCCCGGCGCGCTGGTCTTTAAAGAATGCGCGGGCCCCGGGACGCCACAGGCTGTTGGGGTTGGGCTGCGACATTTCCGGCGCGGGCATCGGCAGGGAAACGGGCCGGTAATCCCGTTTCTGCACCGGATTCTCGATCGAAGATAGCTGGGGGCCATCCCCGACCTCTGACAGCCGTTGCAGGGTGTTGCAGCCGCTGAGGGCCGTGGCAACGCACAGCAGGGCGGCGATTTTACGGGTAGAGCCTGCGCGGTGCGCGGGCTTTGCGGTCATGCGCAACATGGGGCTTCTCCGGGTGGCCGGTCTGAGCATCTTACCAAAAGAGCATGCAACGGTTATGCCAGTTAGCCGGGAATCTTTTTCCCGGTTGCAGGGGGCAAAAATGCTCCGTTGACGGCTGCGCTTTCAGTCGGCAGGGAATCGGACAGCAGAGTATAGGGGTCAGCGTGCCGACGCAACCTGACCCAGCGGTGTGACGCGGACCTGATGAGCGCCGGTGACCACGCCGGAGACAACTTTGTTGCTTTGCGGATTACGCACCTGCACCACATCGCCGACGCCGCCCGGCTCAAGGGCGACCCCGTTGGCGCTCAGGCGCATATAAGGGGTCACCAGCTCCATCACCACCGGCTGACCTTTGGTGACGACAACGGTGCGTTCGATATCCTGCAGCATCAGCTGGTCGCCCGCCCGCAGCGGGCGCTTGGCGGTCTGGCCGATCAGGCGTTCCGGATCAAGGATGGTGCCGTCGCGCAGCTCGGTGCTGCGCATCCGGGTCCATTGGATGTCTTCGACCTGAATCACGTCTTTCCGGCCGAGGGCGCGGGACAGGACCGGGACGGTGATGGTATCGACCGCCCGCCCGGCCAGCCGCAGCTTTTTAGTATCACCGTTGCCGCTGCCGGTCTGGACCAATGCCGCGAAACGACCGGTTCGGCGGTCGAAATTGGCGTCGACCACGGCAATATTGCCCATCTCACCGGCAGCGATCGTTGCGGTCTGCAGGCCCGATGTCAGTTCGACCTCGGCGTCTTCCGACATGCCACGGGCGACCAGATCCTGCCGCAGCACGGCAATAATTTCTGTGCTGCCGATGGTGGTGGTTTCCCGGGTCAGGGTTGCCGATTCGTTGGCCTGTCCGGGGGTCCAGATCAGGCCGAAGCGCTTGGCAATGTCTGACAGCCGCACCGCATCCAGAATGATCGGGGCACCGACCAGTGGGGCCGCCATCACCGTTTCCCGTTCCTGCGGCAGGGCTTTCCCTGTTGTGGACTGGAACAGGTCGCCAACCCGAACCACGTCGCCGGAGATCGCGGTGGCACGTCGCAGGGTGACGGTGGCCGAGTCGGTGGCGGTCAGTTCGCGGTAGGCGGTGCCCTGAAGGATCTGAGGCACGCTGACATCGACCGGGGCCGCCGCCGCCACCGGGCCGCTGGAACCGGCAGCCGCCGCCTGTCCGCACAGCAGGGCGGACAGGGCGAAGGACAGCAGGGCGGAGCGGAGGGGGCGGTGGAATGTCATGGTCGGATACTCCGGTCTCAGGAAATGTAGCCGTCAGTCAACAAGCCTTACTTCACCTGATTAAGGGTCGCCATCATTTCATCAGAGCTCTTGATGACCTTGGAGTTCATTTCGTAAGCGCGCTGGGCAGAAATCAGCTCGGTAATTTCTGCCACCACGTTGACGTTGGAGGTCTCAAGGAAGCCCTGCAGCAGGGTGCCGAATCCGGCGCTGCTGGGGGCCGCGGTTACCGGAGCGCCGGAGGCCGGGGTTTCGATAAGCAGATTTTGCCCGATGGCTTCAAGGCCGGCTTCGTTGGCGAAGGTTGCCAGCTGCAGCTGACCGACGTTCTGCGGGTTGACCTGCCCGTCGAGCTTGACCAGCACTTCGCCGGACGCATTAACGGTCACCTGAACGGCGTTCTGCGGGATGGTGATGCCAGGCTGCACCGTATAGCCGTCATGGGTGACGATCTGGCCCTCCGGGCTGAGCTGGAAGGAGCCGTCGCGGGTATAGGCGGTGGTGCCGTCCGGACGCTGAATCTGGAAGTACCCTTTGCCCTGCACCGCGATATCCAGCGGATTTTCGGTGGAGGTCATGCTGCCCTGCTCGCTGATGCGGTACACGGCATTGGTCTTCACCCCGAGACCGAGCTGAACCCCTGCCGGAACGATCGCACCGTTGTCCGCCGAGGTGGAGCCCGGGCGACGGATGTTCTGGTACAGCAGATCGCTGAACTCGGCCCGCCGCCGGGCATAGGCGGTGGTGTTCATGTTGGCGATGTTGTTGGAAATCACTTCCACGTTGGTCTGCTGGGCCAGCATGCCGGAGGCGCCGATATTCAGGGACCGCATGGCTTTCTTCCTTGTTTCACGCGGCATCGCCGGGGATGCCGAATCTTAAGTACCGTAGGGCGGGGGAGCGGATCAGACCGACCGGCGCGTCCAGATGTCGATCGTCTTACGGATCCGTTCATCCTCGCGGTCGATGATGTTCTGGGTCTGCTGATAAGACCGCTGAACATCAATCATCCGGGTCATTTCGACCACCCCGTTGATGTTGGATCCTTCAAGCAATCCCTGTGCCACCCGGGCCTCGGGGGCAGGCTGTGCCGTCTGGTCGGTGTTGGCTTCCCACAGGGTGGAGCCCACGCGCCGCAGGGCCTGCGGATTGTCAAAGCGCACCACTTTCAGCTTGGCAATCACGCCGTTTTCGGTGCTGACGGTCCCGCTTTCTGACACGTTGAAACGCGATTCGTTCGGGGCGATGAAGATCGGGGTTCCGGCATCAGACAGAACGGTGCTGCCGTCCCGGGTAACCAGTTTGCCCTGATCATCAAGAGTGAAGCCGCCGGACCGGGTATATTTTTCCCCGCCGAACGCCTCGACCGCGAAGAAAGTGTCATCGCCCTGCAGCGCCAGATCCATGGCATTGCCGGTACTTTTCTGCGGGCCGGGGGTCAGGTCATTGACCTGGCCGATGTCCTGCACAAACCGGACCTGATCGCGGAAGGCCGAGTCTGTGTTGGGGGTGCGCACCAGATAATCAGTGAACATCATGTCCTGCCCACGGAATCCCGAGGTGTTCATGTTGGCCAGATTGTTCGCAATGGTATCCATGCGGCGCCACAGGGCGGTCTGGCGAGACAGTGCGATGTATCCGGTATTTTCCATGGCGCAGGTCCATCACCCGATCGGTTAACTTTGGCTCCCGCCGTCAGCGGGGCTGCCTGGTGGGAAAGCATGAATCGTGCCATAGTTATTTTTATTGAATAAAAACAGTATATTGAAGGATATTTGAAAGGTGTTTTCATCCCCTTCCTGCTGTGAGGGATCGAAGATCTGGCGAATGTGGGAAGGTTTTGCCGGGTGATCTCTCTAACCCATTCTTAACAGTTGATGTCTACTGTGAACCTATGGGTCCGGGGCGCCGGATCCGCAGTCGCGGGGTGTTGCGCCGTTTATGCCGACAGGCAGACGCGCGGAAGGTCCGGCACGTACATAAAACGCATTGCCGAAGCGGTTGCCGACGGCGTCCGGGATCTTGATGCCAGAGGGCAGGGCCGGACGTGGTGGCCGCAGGACACAGACAGACATTCGGGGATCAGCATGGCTGAAGATCTTGAAGAAGACTACGACGACGACGACGATGGCGGTGGCCACGGCGGCGGCGGCGGTGCTGCCAAAAAGAAGAAGATGCTGATCCTGATCGTTCTGCCTGTGCTGCTGCTGGTCGGTGGTCTTGCCGGGGCCTATTTCGCCGGTCTGCTCGATTCGGTGGTTGGCGGCAAAAAGCAGGACGCCCCGGCGGCTGAAGCGGAGGCGCCGAAGCCTTCGTCCGGCGCGCCGACCGGGCCCAGTCAGGTGCAGGGAACCATCTTCTATGACCTCCCGGAAATGCTGGTGGATATCAACGGGCAGGGGCGCAAGCGTACCTTCCTGAAGATCCGCATCAGTCTGGAACTGGCCAATGGCGCTGATGTTCCGGCGGTTGAGGCCGTGATGCCCCGCATCATCGACAATTTTCAGATCTATCTGCGTGAACTGCGTCTGGAAGATCTTCAGGGGGCTGCCGGTATCTACCGACTCCGCGAAGAGCTTCTGGTCCGGGTGAACGCGGCGGTGCGTCCGGCCAAGGTCAATGACGTGCTGTTCAAGGAAATGCTGATCCAGTAACCCGGCCCGCCCGCCCGGCGCTGCCTTTCAGTGCAGGCCGGGGGGAGGGGCGGGGTGCCGGATGATGAGGATGACACAATGGTAACGCCACAGGACGCATCCAGAACCGCAGAAGACGAAGAAGCGTTGATGCGCGAATGGGAAGCCATGGCCGGAGGCGGCAATGGCGGCGGTGGGGCTGCGGCTGCACCCGGTGGCGGCGATGGCGGTGATATCGACGACGCCGATGCCATGGCCGCAGAATGGGAAGCCATGCTGGGCGGCGGTGGTGGTGGTGGCGTCGAGGAGTTTGCCGACTTCCCCTCGCCGTCTTCTTCGGGCCGGGAAAGCACCCGTGTTCTCAATCAGGATGAAATCGACAGCCTTCTCGGGTTCGATGATTCTGATGACGAGCGGTTTGAAAAGACCGGTATCCAGTCGATTCTCAACTCGGCACTGGTGTCGTATGAACGCCTGCCGATGCTGGAAGTCGTGTTCGACCGTCTGGTCCGCATGATGTCGACATCGCTGCGTAACTTTACCTCTGACAACGTCGAAGTCTCCCTCGACAATATCTACAACCTGCGTTTCGGCGATTATCTGAACTCCATCCCGCTTCCGGCGATGCTGACGGTGTTCAAGGCTGAAGAGTGGGATAACTACGGGCTGATGACCGTCGACAGCGCCCTGATCTACTCGATCGTGGACGTTCTGCTCGGCGGGCGGCGCGGTACGGCGGCGATGCGTGTTGAAGGCCGCCCCTACACCACGATTGAACGCAATCTGGTGGAGCGGATGATTCACGTTGTGCTGGCGGATCTGTCCGCTGCCTTCGATCCGCTGTCTCCGGTGACGTTCCGCTTTGACCGCCTGGAAACGAATCCGCGTTTTGCGACGATCTCCCGTCCGTCAAACGCCGCCATCGTTGCCAAACTGCGGATTGACATGGAAGACCGCGGCGGCCGGCTGGAACTTCTGCTGCCCTATGCGACGCTGGAGCCTGTCCGTGAACTGCTGCTGCAGATGTTCATGGGGGAAAAGTTCGGTCGCGACTCGATCTGGGAAACCCACCTTGCTGAAGAGATGTGGTTCACCGAGGTGGAGTTGGAGGCGGTGCTGGATGAGCAGACCCTGCCGCTGAAGGATATTCTCAATCTGCAGATCGGCTCGCGCATCATGCTGAATGCCGGCCCGAATTCACCGGTGGAGATGCGCTGCGGCGATGTGCCGCTGTTCGTGGGGCAGATGGGGCGTAAGGGGAACCATATTTCGATCCGCGTTGATAGCAAGATCAAGCGGCAAAAGGGTTGATGCCATGACCGTTTCGCTCATCCTTGATGTCGTTGTGGTGGCGTTGCTGGTGCCGACGATCGTCTTCGCCGTCATCCTGAACAGCCGTCTGTCTGCCCTGCGGAAAAACCGCGAGGAGCTGGGGCGTCTGATCGCTGCCTTCAATGAAGCGACCCTGCGTGCCGAAAGCGGGATCCCGCGTCTGCGCAAAGCCAGTGAAGAAGCCTCCAAAGCCCTGCAGGAACGGGTCGAGCGGGCCCAGCTGCTGCGGGATGACCTTGCTTTTATGGTGGAGCGGGCCGGACAGGCCGCTGACCGTCTGGAAGGGGCGGTCCGCAACGCCCGGGATCATGCTCCGGCGCCTGCCGGGGCGACTCCGCCGACGGCACCGGCACCGGTCAGCACCGGTCGGGCGGCGACGCCCCCGGCTTTCATGGATGTTGAAAGTGCTGCCGCTGCCGCTGAGCGGGTGGCGATGGAGGCTGTGGCCGCTGCGACCAAAGCTGCCGCTGCTGAAGTGCCGCTGACGGCGGCGCCTGAACTGCGGCCCCGGCCATCAGCAATGGCCAGTGGCTCCGCTCCGGCACCCTCCCGCCCGCAGGCCCCTGCTGCCCGCCCGTCGGGAACCCGGACTGCGGCTCCGCCCGCCCCGACTGCTCGTCCGGCCCGGTCTCCTGCCCCGTCCCTGGGGGCGGCCCTGGCGTCGGAGGCTCCGGCGAGCGGTCCTTCTTCACCGAAGGTTTCCTTCGGGGATGATGAGCGGTCTGAGGCAGAGCGTGAACTGCTGCGGGCGCTACAGTCTGCGCGCTGAGGATTGATTTTTTCTGCCGGATCGCCCCGAGTCGGGGTAAGACGGCGCTGGGTTTGACAGGTACACCTGACAGGACGCAAGAATGGCGAAGCAGATACCGCCCCGGAATGACAGTGCTCGGTCCGGCCAGAAGGCCGGAGGGGCTCGACCTGCCCGGGGTGACGGCGCGGAAGGTGTCGCCCTGTCCGGTATCGGCATGGTCAGTGTTGACGGCGAAGCTCCCTTGTCGTCACCGTTGCAGGGCGGAAAGGCTGCCCCTGCCGTGGTGATGGCGCGCAGTCCCCGGGTCCGGTTGCTGCCCTTGGTGATTTTTGCTGCAGTCCTGATGCTGTCGGCCCGTTTGGGCAGCCTGTGGCAGGATGCGCAGTCGTTGCCCGGCTCGGTACAGGTGGGGCAGAATCAGGCTTTCGCCCAGCAGGCCTCAACAGCTCTTCCGGCGGGGCCATCGCCCCTGACGTCGCCCCCTGCGGCGATGCTGGCGGCGGCATCGGGCCCGCGTGTACAGCTTGCGCAGGCGACGGAAGGAGGGGGGGCACCCTCTTCCGGGCCGACCTCAATCACGGCCGGTGCCGCCTGTGACCCGCTGAAGGATCCGGTGAACCTGACCCAGACTGAAATTGACGTGCTGCAGAAGCTGGCGGAACGCCGGGAAGTGATGGATAAGCGGGAGCGGGAACTGGAGACCCGCGAAAACCTGCTGAAAGCGGCGGAACAGCGTATTGACACTAAGGTGGCTGATATGCGTACGCTTGAAAATACCATCAGCGACCTGCTGAAGAAGCATGACGCGCAGGAACTGGAGCGAATCAACCAGCTGGTGAAAATCTACGCAGCAATGAAGCCGGTTGATGCTGCTGCAATTTTCAATGATCTTGAGATGGACATTCTTCTCACGATCATGGAAAACATGAAGGAAGCGAAATCTGCGTCGATTCTGGCCGCGATGGATCCGGTAAAAGCACGGACCCTCACCGCCGAATTGAGCAAGCGCCACAAAATTCCACTCCCTGGTCAGTGAGGGGGCGGTTTTGGGGGGTTGAGTGGGGAAAGGGGTTGCGTGTGGCCCCCTGACTCTTTTAAAAACAAGGCGGAACTGTGTTCTGCAGAAGATATGGCTGCCTCAGGGCTGTCATGAACGGAGTGTCAGATGGCTGTCGATAAGAATATGAACATCCTGATTGTGGATGATTATAAGACGATGCTGCGCATCATCCGCAATCTGCTCAAGCAACTTGGCTTTAACAATATCGACGAAGCCACCGACGGAAGCATGGCGTTGCAGCAGCTGCGTTCTGGCCAGACTTACGGTCTGGTGATTTCCGACTGGAACATGGAGCCGATGACCGGGCTGCAGCTCCTGCGCGAAGTGCGTGCGGATGCAAAGCTGAAGTCTCTGCCCTTCATCATGGTTACTGCGGAATCCAAGTCCGAGAACGTGATCGCGGCGAAGGAAGCCGGTGTGTCGAACTACATCGTTAAGCCTTTCAATGCGGAAACCCTGAAGTCGAAGATGGTCAGCGTCCTCGGCGATTTCTGATCCGGCATGACGGAACGCAGACAGCGGCAGCGGGAATATCCCTCTGCCGCTGTTATTATTTCAGGCTTTCTTCTTGAGTGTGCCCGGACCAATGTACGGTGGGCGGGCAGTAAATTTTATTTATTCTAATTTTTGTATGTAAAGCTACGGGATCCCATCAGCTTAAGAGACTGGTACTGAGCCCGTAAGCGGGTTAACCTTTCGCTTATTGGGTCCGATGCCGGTTTCTGCGGGGGGCAGAAGCCGGGACTTCTGGGAGGGTCGTGATGTCTGCTAATGGTGCTGCTCCGGGGTCGGGGCTTCAGGCGTCGATTGCTAACTGTGTTACCGACATTCGCCGCAGGCAAGGGGATGCTGTTCCCGTTGACCGGATCGGTTTGATCGTCGGGGACATTCTGGGGTCTCTCAGCGGTGAGCTTTCAGCTGAGGACATGAGGCTCTATCAGGAACTCGAAGGGCTTTCCCGTTATATCCAGCAGGCAAAGCAGGAAATCGCCTCTCTGAACCCGACCGACATCCGGGAAGAGTTTCTGCCGACCGCCGCTGATGAGCTTGATGCCATCGTGCAGGCGACAGAAAATGCGACCGGGGCGATCATGGATGCCACCGAGGTCGTTGAGGCTGTTGCCAGCGAGATCGGGGGTGATGCCTCCAGCCGTCTGACCGATGCGACGACAATGATTTATGAGGCCTGCTCGTTTCAGGATCTGACCGGTCAGCGCATTACTAAAGTGGTGCGGATGCTGAAAAGCATCGAAGACCGAGTCGATAACCTGATTAAGGCTTTTGATCCGGAAACACTGGCCGCGGCCCGGGCGGCTTCCGGGCCGACGGATGTACAGGCAGCAGGAAACTATGGCCGTCAGCAGTCTGCCGCTGTTGGTGACCGTGCGGACGACTCGGCGCTTCTGAATGGCCCGCAGTCTTCGGCGTCTGCGATGGCGCAGGATGACATTGACGCGCTGCTTGCCAGCTTTGACAAATAATTAAGAGTCCTGCGGGATGCTGCTCAGCATGATTTTGATGGCTGGGAAAGCGTGAGGTCCGGTGTACTTTTCGGTCCATCCCAAAGAGACAGAAACAGCGTCTGACGCCCCTGTGACTCCCGCCGAGTCGCAGGGGCGTACTATTATTACGATGTACCTGTCTGTTTTTGTGATTTTGCTGGCCTTTTTCATCGTGCTCTATGCGTTGTCGCAGAATGAGCCCATCCGCATGTCATCTGTGATGACCAGCGTTTCCCGGCATTTTCAGGATCCGCCGTCGGCCCGTGGCAAGGCGTCGTCGTCTCTGTCGCAGGGGGCTGAGGCGCAGGTGACGCCGCTCTATCTGCCGGGAACCCGCAGTCTTGCCCTGCCGCTTGGGCACGAGGTCCCGCAGTCCCCTTATCAGCATCAACTGGCTGACGCGATTTCGGTGGCGGTTCCGACTGCAACGCTGGTCATGCTGGCCGATGATGTTCTTGAGGCCCGGATGCGGGCTGATGCCTTGTTTTTTTCTGAAAATGCCCGTATTCGCCCCGGTCGTGAAGAACTTGTTGATCGTTTGGTGGCACTGTTGGCGTCACCGCCGCCGGGTCTTACCTACGAGATGGAATTTCGGGTTGGAACCGATTACGATTCCACGAAAAGTTTGCTCGGTGATATGGTTGGCAACGTTCAACCTGCCGGGACCGATGAGCCGGTGCTGGAGGCAGGGGGGGCCGATGCCCGGCAGGTCAGCCGGGCGAGGATGACGCTGGCGTTGGCCCGGGCCGGGACCTTTGCCCGTCTGATCATTGGCAGCGGCGCGTCTCCGCAGACTGTTGCGGTTGGTGTTGACCCCGGTCTGCCGGACGAAATCCGGCTGGTGTTCCGTCTGCGGGCAGGCGGTCGTTGAGAAAACCCGGTTCTGGCAGACCGGAGAAAACGTGGCTGTACCGGGGGAAGGTGGAGTTGCGGTATACCCTGCGGCTTCGGTCGCAGTTCTGCCCGCTGTCCGGTACAGACGACCGGGGCGGTCTGTGTGAGTAACAGGGATGTGGTCAGAGCATTATGAGTGAACAGGTCTTCATCACTGCTGCCAGACGGCCAACGTCCCCTCAAGGGGGGCTGGGCAGCGCTTGGGTGCTGACGTTCTGTGATCTGATGCTGCTGATTCTGGTGTTTTTTCTGATGCTCTATGCTACGGCATCTCCGCGCACGCGGGAAATGGCGGCGGCGGTGGGCAGTATTACCCAGACCCTGAATCCGGATAATGTGAAGCCGCGGGTCGATCTGCGGCCTGCCCCGGAACCGGCGATGACGGCGGCGCGCACTGCCCCGGCGTCGAACCTGTCGTATCTGCGGCTGGTGCTGGAGCAGACCCGGGCGCAGTCGCCGGCGCTGCAGGATATGCTGCTGACGGAACAGGAAGGCCAGCTTGTGATCTCTCTCCCCGGTGATCTTCTGTTTTCGCCCGGCGAAACTATGCCCCGCCCGGAGGCCGCCGCTGCGGTGGGCGAACTGGCGTCGGTTCTGTCCCGGCTTGCCAACCGTGTTGCAGTTGCCGGTCATGCGGAACCGCTGCCTCTGTCTCCGTCCGGTTTGTCCGCGTGGGAGCTTTCACTGGCCCGTGCTGCTTCGGTGGCGGCGTTACTGGTCTCTAAAGGCTACCCGGGTCATCCGCTGATTCTCGGCTATGGTGACAGCAAGCCGTTACCTGCTACCGCGATGGGGGCCTCTACGGCGTCTGACACCGCAGGGTCGGTGGCGGCTCTGGCCCGGCGGGTTGATCTTCTGATTCTGCCGGGGAGGGAGGGTTGATGTCGCCGGTCCGTTTTCCTGCGATTACCCGTTTTTCTGTCCGGCACCCGGCAGCTTGCCGTACCGGGGCTCTCAGCCTGCATCTGCGGGCTGTTACCAGCCTTCGACTCGGGGTGTTTGTTGCCGTTCTGGCCGGGGGGCTGGGGTTCGGCAGCGCTGTGGCGGCCGAGATCCGCTCGGCGCCCCACAAAGATTACGGGCGGGTGGTGTTCGACTGGAAAGGCACCGTCGGCTATTCGGCCTCGGTAGAAAAAGGCAAGGTGCTGATCACCTTTGATCAGCCGGTGCAGGATGACCCGTCTAAGGTCGTCCGCAGCCTGAAGGAGTATGTGTCCGGGGCCAGTCTCAGCCCGGACCGGAAGACGGTGACGCTGGATCTGAAGGGGGATTTCGCCCCGAAGGCGTTTACCTCTGGGAAGTCGGTGGTGCTCGATCTTCGCAAAACCCGTGAGGAGGCTGAGCCTCCGGCGGCGAAGCCTGTGGAGCAGAAAGCAGCCGAAGCCAAACCGGCTGAGCCGAAACCGGCGGAAACCAAGCCCGCAGAGACCAAACCGGCTGAGGCGAAACCCGCCGAAAGTAAACCGGCTGATCCGAAGGCTGCCAAACCGGCAGGGAACACTCTGCCGGTGACGGTCAGTGACCAGCAGGGTGCTGCCCGGATCACGTTTGACTGGCCGAAAGAGACCAAGTACCGGGTTGAGCTGCTGCCGGACCGCAGCCGGTTTACCTTCCAGCGCCCGGCGGTTGTCGATGTGGCGGCAGTCCGGGCACAGTTGCCGGAGGCGATGCAGGGCTTTAGCGCGACGACAACCCCGAAGACGCTGGTGGTTGATATTCCGACCCCGCCGCAGGGGAAGATGCGTCATTCTGCCACCGGACCCCGGGTGCAGGTTGATGTGACAGCCCCGAATGGTCTGGCGACGCCGAAGACACCCCCGGCGGAACCGCAGGTCGCGGCGGCCCCGGCCGCTGGTGAGGCGCCCGCTCAACCGGCTGCGGCTCCAGCTCCGGTCCCCCCCGCGACGCCCGCTCCGGCTGCGCCCGTGACGCCTCCGGCCGCGCTCGGCGCTGCGCAGTCCGCAGAGCCGCCGGCAATCAGCCCGGCTGCTGCGGCACTGGAGCAGCTGATGCGCGACAAACTGGGGATGAACCGCCCCGGTCCGGGGAACCCGACGCCCCCGGCTCCGGCGCAGGAAGCCGATGGCAGCGAGCCGCTGGCAGGGCCGCCGCTGCAGCCGGTGCCGCAGGCCAGCGATTCGCGGGTAGCCAGCCTGAGTTTTCCGTGGAACGAACCGACCGGTGCCGCTGTCTTCTGGCGCGGCGGCTGGTTATGGGCAGTGTTTGACCGCCCGTCTGAGGTCGATCTTGGTCTGCTGAAGCGTCTTGGCGGCGGACTGGTCCTGCATGCGGAGCAGCTGCCGAGTAAAACGGCGACCGTGGTGCGGATGCTGATTGAGCCCGGCTTTAATCCGTCCGTCCGTCGGGAAGGGCAGCTGTGGGTGGTTGACCTGATGAATCAGGCCCCGCGTCCGGCCCGGCCGCTGCCGGTGGAAGCCCAGTCAAAGAGCCCGGTCGGCCCGCGCCTGCTGGTGCAGGTGACGGACCCGGGCCGGGCGATGGTGCTGGAAGACCCTGAAGTCGGTGACCGCTTTATTGCTGTGCCCGTGGTGCCGACCGGCAGCGGGATCTTCCCGACGTTCCGCTACCCCGATCTTGATCTGCCGGTGACGGTACAGGGGATTCTGGTCGAGCCGCACACCGACGGCATTGTTGTCAATTCCAGCCGCAGCGGTGTGGAAATGACCCAGCCGGGGATTGGTCTGACCTTCTCCCCGGATCTGACGCAGATGCGCACGCTGGCCGCGGTGGGGACCAAGACCAACCTGCACCGTGTGCTGGATATTGATACCTGGATGCACGGACCGGAGTCCGACTTCCTGAAAAATCGCCAGCTCCTCCAGATTGCCGTGGCGAATGCCCCCGGTGGGCGGCGGACCAATGCCCGTCTTGATCTGGCCCGCTTCTTCTTTGCGCATGGGTTTGCCGCTGAGGCTCTGGGCGTTCTGAGGACGATGGTGGCCGACCAGCCGGAAATCGAACAGACGGCCCCGGTCCGGGCCCTGCGCGGGGTGTCTAACTACGCGATGGGCCGTTATGGCGAGGCTGTTGATGACCTGAGCCATTCCAGCCTGTCCGGCGTGGAGGAGGCGGCATTCTGGCGGGCGGCGGCTCTGGCGGAAATGGGCTCTCCGGCCCTGCAGGCGTTGACCATGCGGGAGTACGGGGCCCTGCTTGGCTCCTATCCGCGCCGGGTCAAGGTGCCTCTGGCTCTGACGGCGGCGACGGCTTCAGTCGCTGCCGGGGATGACCTGGGCACCAATACGTTTCTGACGGCTGCCAAGGTGCCGGATAACACGGCGCATGAACTGGCGGCGATCGGCTATCTGTCGGCCAAGCAGGAAGAGTTGCGCGGTAATTTTGATCAGGCGCTGAATACCTACGATCAGGTGGCCGAAACCACAGACCGTTATTACCGGGCGATGGCTCTCTATGATGCGCTGATGCTGCGCAACCGTCTGGAAGAGCTGACGCTGGATAAGCTGATTGACGGTCTGGAAAGTCTGCGGTTTGCCTGGCGTGGCGGTGACTTTGAATTCAAGCTGCTGATGCAGCTGGGGGATCTGTACACCCAGAAGCAGGATTACGGCGAGGCCCTGCGGGTCTGGCAGCAGGCGGCGTCGTATTTTGAAGACCGTAAGGAAGCGGTGATTGCCGCGAACCGGATGCGGGAAACCTTCGAGAAGCTGTTCTTTGACGGGGCGGCTGATGCACTGCCGCCGATTCGGGCAATTGCACTGTATGAAGAATTCCGCGAGCTGACTCCGGCTGGCCCGAAGGGGGATGAGATGATCCGCCGCCTGTCTGACCGTCTGGTCGGGGTGGATCTGCTGCCGCAGGCTGCGGCCCTGCTTGACCGCCAGATTGAGTTCCGTCTGAACGGGCAGGATAAGGTGAAGGTGGGAACCCGGCTTGGGCTGGTCTACCTGCTGAACCGTGAACCGCAGAAGGCTGTTGAGTCGCTGCTGAAGACTTCTAGCCCTGAAACGACACCAGCCCCGCTGGAGCGTCAGCGTCAGCGTCTGATGGCACGGGCTCTGGCCGATATGGGCCGCAGCGCCGATGCGATTGATCTGCTTGAGGTCGATGACAGCCGCGAAGCGGATTTGCTGCGGGCGGAAATCTATTGGAAAGACCGCAACTGGCCGAAGGTGGCTGAAGTGTTCTCCCGTCTGGTGCCGGAACCGGCAGCGGACCTGACGCTGACCGATAATCAGGCCCGGATGCTGCTGGACTGGGCCACGGCCCTGACCCTTGGGCAGAACGAGCGAGGGGTGTTTGAGTTGCGTCGCCGCTATATCGGGGCGATGGAAAAGACACCGTTTGCCAATGCCTTTGATCTGATCACCACCACCCCGGAAGGGGGCCTGATCGATTACCGGACCATTGCCAGCCGGATCAAGCAGGCGGAAAACTTCCAGTCCTTCCTCGCCAGCTATCAGGAGCGACTGCGGAATCAGGGGCTGAGTGGTATCAACTGAGGCCCTTCTCCCGAAAGAAAACAAAATCCCCCGGACGATCGTGTCCGGGGGATTTTTTCTTGGGCTGTCGCTGGAGCATCATAAAAAAGACGCCCCGAAGGTCACCCGCGGGGCGTCTGTGGTCTTTGGGGCTCAGGCAGCCCGTAACAGGGGCTGTTCCGGCTGATGGTGGCCTATGGCCGTCTGTGGCAAGGTCACAACAGTTCCGGATGTGGTTCCGGGCTGCTGTTCGGCGGTTTCTGCCATCGCCTGATCCCGCAGCCAGGTCAGGAAGCTGTCGACTTCCCGCTCCAGTCCGGAGCTTTCTTCCAGCAGGGAGCCGGAGGCGGACAGAACGGTTTCTGACAGCTGCCGGGTGGTCTGGGCCATGCTTGCCACCCCGGAAATGCTGCGGGCCGTATCGCGGGCACCGACCGAGACATGCTCAACGTTGCGGGCAATTTCTTCGGTAGCGCCGCGCTGCTGCTCAATGGCGCCGGCTTCGGTGGCAGACAGCTCTTCCAGCGTGTTAATGATGCCGACAATCCGCTCGACGGCAACGGCAGCCGCCTGACTGGCAGCCTGTACCGAGGTGATACGGGTATTGATGTCCTGCGCGGCGGACGCCGTCTGTCCGGCCAGTGCCTTGACCTCACTGGCAACCACAGTAAAGCCTTTTCCGGCGTCTCCGGCCCGTGCGGCTTCAATGGTGGCATTAAGGGCGAGAAGATTCGTCTGGCTGGCAATGGCCTGAATCAGCTGCAGGACCTGCCCGATTTCGTTAGCAGTATCGCACAGTTCGGCGATTTCACGGCTGACAGTGGCGGCATCTTCGACGGCTGAGCGGGCTACAGCGGCAGATTTTTGCTTTTGGCGGGCAATTTCGTCGATTGAGGTGGTCAGTTCGATTCCGGCAGAAGCGACCATCTCAGCGGCGGCAGAGGCCTCTTCCGTTCCTGACAGAGCTGTCTCGCTGTGGGTGGTGGTATCATCGGCTGTGGAGCTAAGGGTGATTGCAGTTTCATACAGGGCTGAGCCTGATCCTTTGAGGGACGAAACCGCTGTCCGGACCCGTTCTTCCAGAGAGGCTGCCAGCGCGAGCAGGTCATCCCGCCGCTGTTGAGCGGCAAGACGGGTCTGTTCTTCCCGTTCTGCCCGCAGACGGGCCGCTTCTTCAGCATTCTCGCGAAACTGTTCCAGCGCCCGGGCCATGTCACCCAGATCATCCTGCCGTTTCAGGAACGGGACCTGGGCATGGAGGTCACCGCCTGCAATCCCAGACATAGAGGCGCGGATTTTCAGCAACGGTCCGGTCAGCCACAGGCGGGCCAGCAGCAGGGCTGTGGTCAAGGCCAGCAGGCTGGCCCCAAGGCCGAACAGAGCGCCGATGATCTGCGTATGGCGGATCGGGGCGTAGAATTCGGCGGTGGTCTGCCCGACAAACAGGATGCCGATTACAGTGCCATTGCGGTCACGGATCGGGTCGTACCCGACGATATAGGCCTGCCCGAGAATATCAACGGTCCCCCGGAACGGTTGCCCTTTGACCAGGACTGATTCGTATGCGGCGTTTCGGTCAAGAGTGGTACCGATTGCGCGGCTGCCATCATTCTTCAGAATGCTGGTGGCGATCCGGCGGTCCCCCATAAACAGGGTGGCAACGCCTTTGGTGACGGCAGAGATCCGGTCGGGGATGGCATTGTTATCGTTCAGAAGGGCCTCTCCGGCCCGCATCTGTCCATCTTCGATAAACACCGGCCCGCCGATGTCTTTCAGCTCTTTCCATGCGACCCGCATGGCCAGTTCCAGAGCATCGTTGGCGCGTCGTTCCGCGTCACGGGTCAGTAGAACCGTATTTACGGCGGTGACGGCGGCTGCCACGCTCAGGGCAGTCAGGACGACGATGGCGGCAATGCGCCACGACAGGGTGAGTCGGAGTTTCATGCTTATCCCCAGTCAGCAGACAGGGGGATATTCTAGACCCGGTCCGCTGCTCTTGTGCCCGGCCCGGTGTTCTGTGGGGTGCCGGATTACTTCAGTTTTGTTACGCGCACCATTGGCCTTTTTTAATTTGTGGTCAATGGTCCTAAGGGCGTAAGAGGGGGAGGGAAGTGTCTGAAAACTATGCCTAAAGATATATGGTGATAGAGGCTTTATTGTATGTTTAGGAATGTATAGATCCCTATTTTTCTATTGGTTCTTCAGATTTGTGGATATGAGTAACCGCAGAGTCAGGGTTGCTCTGATTTTCGTATGAAGAAGAATGAAAACAAAACCCCCGCCAAGTCAGTGACTTGACGGGGTTAATTGGTCGGAGTGAGAGGATTCGAACCTCCGGCCCCTGCCTCCCGAAGACAGTGCTCTACCAGGCTGAGCTACACTCCGGTATCGGGATATCCGCTGTCTCTGTTTGGCTTTGCAACCAGTTGATATTGCGGATTTTTATTTTCTCTTCACTGCGTTAGCGGCGTCGAGGGCGGCTTTATAGCGCCCCCAGTCGATCTGCGCAAGAGAAGGTTTCAGAAAGACTGCAGATTTTGGAGAGTTTTTGTGGGTAAGAAACAAAAACCCCGCCAAGTCAGTGACTTGACGGGGTTAATTGGTCGGAGTGAGAGGATTCGAACCTCCGGCCCCTGCCTCCCGAAGACAGTGCTCTACCAGGCTGAGCTACACTCCGGTATCGGGATTTCCACTTTCTGTCAGTCTGTTTAACAGATTGATTGAGCGGATTTTCTTCGCCGTTTGTCGGCGTCGAGGGCGGCTTTATACCGCTCTGACGCCATTGGTGCAAGACTCTTTTTCAGATTTTTTAAAACGGCTTGCCTTTTTCCGCTCGCATCGCCCCGGAAAAGCAAACCCCGCCGGGTCGGGCGGGGTCTGGCTGGGATCAGTAGGCGCGTTCGATGCAGAAATCGACGATCCCGATCAAGGATTGCTTCATCGGCCCATCGGGGAACTGGTCAAGGCTGGCCTTGGCGGCATCGCCATAGGCCCGGGCGCGGTCAATGGTCGCCTGCAGCGTGCCGTACTGTTCCATCAGCCGCATGGCTTCCGGCAGATCAGCGTCGGTCTGTTCCAGCGCTTCCATGGTACGGGTCCAGAAGGCGCGTTCGCTGTCATCAGCCTGTGCGACCGCCAGAATCACCGGCAGGGTGATTTTTCCTTCCCGGAAGTCGTCGCCGACTGTTTTGCCCAGCTTTTCCTGATTGGCAGAATAGTCGAGGTAGTCGTCAACCAGCTGGAAGGCGATGCCAAGGGCCATGCCATAGTCGTGCAGGGCTTTGGCCGGGCCACCGCTTTTGCCTGCCACTTCGGCGCCGACCTGACAGGCGGCGGCAAACAGTTCGGCTGTCTTGCCCTGAATCACTTCGAGGTAAGAGGCTTCGCTGGTGGCGATATCATTGGCGGTGATCAGCTGCTGCACCTCGCCTTCGGCGATAACGCGGGAGGCGCGGGACAGAATCTCCAGCACCTTCAGGTTTCCCGGCTCAACCATCAGCTCGAAAGCGCGGGAGAACAGGAAGTCACCGACCAGCACGCTCGGCTTGTTGCCGAACAGGGCATTGGCGCTGGCCTGCCCCCGGCGCAACAGGCTTTCATCGACCACGTCGTCGTGCAGCAGGGTGGCGGTATGGATGAATTCCACACAGGTCGCCAGCTTGACGTGATCATCCCCCCGGTAGCCGCACAGATCGGCGGCGGCCAGCGTCAGCATCGGGCGCAGGCGCTTGCCGCCTGCCGCAACCAGATGACCGGCCAGCTGCGGAATCAGCGCCACCGGGCTGTGCATGCGGGCGATAATGGTTTCGTTAACGCGCAGCATGTCGGCGGCCACCAGATCAACCAATTGGTTGAGGGCGTCGGTTCCGGTAAGCGGGGCGGCGGAAGCGGGGGCGGCAGAAACTGTGCTGGTCACGGCTATTCCTGATACAATAAACAGTACAGAGCGCCGCGCAGCCTGCGGAGACCCGGGCGTCCGGCGTCCGGAGAATAGGTTTCGGCCCCCGGTGCGGTCAAGCCGCAAAGCCATGCCAGCCCCTGTGATGGCGGAGTCGTGACAGTGCCGTGCGTCAATCCCTGTGCGGCTGTGTCTGCCGGATCACAGGCCGGGCCGGTCGGCAGGCAGATAAAAGCGATGAGGAGGAGCGGGCATGATCGAAATTCTGCGAACCAATGATGTGGTCCTGCTCTCCGCACTGGAAGTTGAGCTGACGGTCAACCGCATCGATACGGTGATTCTCGATGACTGTTCCAGCACGGCGCTGGGCTGTACCGGGCTGGTGGCCCGGCGGCTGATGGTCCATGCCGATCAGGAACAACAGGCGCGGCGGGTCTGCTCGGATTTCATGAAGGTCCATGGCTGATACCGCTGACGACTCCGGGGTGACGGAAACCGCTTTGCTGGCGGGGCGGTTCCGGTTGCTGCAACCGGCGGACGGTTACCGGGTGGCGATTGACCCGGTGCTGCTGGCAGCCTGTGTGCCGGAAGAGGCGCAGGGCCGGGTGCTGGATGTTGGCGTCGGCACCGGGGCGGCACTGGGCTGTGTGCTGTCCCGTTGTCCCAGTATGACGGGTGCCGGGCTGGAACTTCATCCCCCCCATGCGGCGCTGGCCCGCCGGATGCTGACCGTCAACGGCTGGACCGGGCGGGCCGAGGTGATCGAAGGCGATGTCACCGCCCGTCCGGCCCCGGTGCCGGGCAGCGCTTTTGACTGGGTGATCACCAATCCCCCGTATCATGGCCCCGGGACTTCCCCGCGGGAAGCCGGACGGGCCGGAGCGCATATGGAAGCGGTCCCGCTGGCGCGGTGGCTATCTTTCTGTGTGCGGTGTCTGGCCCCGCAGGGGCAGCTTGCCATAGTCCACCGGGCTGACCGCGCCGGGGATATTCTGGCGGCGCTGTCAGCGGACGGTAAGATCGGTGCCCTGACGGTGATCCCCCTGTGGCCGAAAGCCGGAGTGGCGGCAAAGCGGGTGCTGGTGACCGGGCGCAAGGGCAGCCGCGCCCCGCTGACCCTGCACCCGGGCGTGGTGCTGCACCGCGCTGACGGCACCTTTACCCCGGAAGCCGAACAGATTCTGCGGGTGGGCGGTGGCGTTCCTAAGTTGACGGACCGGGGGGCGGGCGGCTAGCTTTCAGCCCAGTCTTTATTGTCTTCATATCCAGTCAGACGGAACCGTCTCCATGGCCGATGCCAAGCCGAAGAGTTTTCAGCAGCTGATCCTGACGCTCCAGCAGTTCTGGGCGGATCAGGGATGCGTGATCCTGCAGCCTTATGACATGGAAGTGGGGGCGGGGACCTTCCACCCGGCCACCACCCTGCGGGCACTGGGTCCAGAGCGCTGGAACGCGGCCTATGTGCAGCCGTCGCGTCGCCCGACCGATGGCCGTTATGGCGAAAATCCCAACCGGCTTCAGCACTATTACCAGTTTCAGGTGATCATGAAGCCGTCGCCTGAAAATATTCAGGAGCTGTACCTCGACTCTCTGCGGGCGCTGGGGATTGATCCGCTGCAGCATGATATCCGCTTTGTTGAGGATGACTGGGAAAGCCCGACGCTGGGGGCCTGGGGCCTTGGCTGGGAAGTGTGGTGTGACGGCATGGAAGTCACCCAGTTCACCTACTTCCAGCAGGTCGGCGGCTTTGAATGTAATCCGGTCCCGGCGGAAATCACTTACGGGCTGGAACGTCTGGCCATGTACATTCAGGGTGTTGAAAACGTCTATGATCTTGATTTCAACGGTCAGGGCGTGACGTACGGCGATGTGTTCAAGCAGGCCGAGGTCGAATACTCCCACCACAATTTCAGCCATGCCGACACCGATATGCTGCTGCAGCACTTCAAGGATGCCGAGGCTGAATGTCAGTCGCTGCTGAAGGCGGGGCTGCCGCTGCCCGCCTATGACCAGTGCATCAAGGCATCGCACCGCTTTAACCTGCTGGACGCCCGCGGCGTCATCTCCGTCACCGAACGCGCAGCCTATATCGGTCGGGTGCGGGCGCTGGCCAAGGGATGCTGTGAAGGCTGGCTGGCCGCGCGCGGCCATCTCGATCAGCAGGCGGAAGGATAAGACCAATGACCAAATCTCTGCTGCTGGAACTGCTGTCTGAAGAAATCCCTGCCCGGATGCAGGCCGGTGCCGCCGAGGCGCTGGACCGTCTGGTCCGCGACGGGCTGGCTAAAGCCGGGTTCGACGGGCTGGCGGGCAAGACTTATGTCACCCCGCGCCGTCTGGTGCTGACCCTCGACGGGCTGCCGGATGCGACCCCGGATGTGTCGGAAGAACGCCGGGGCCCGCGCGCCGATGCGCCGGAAAAGGCGCTGCAGGGCTTCCTGACCGCCAATAACGTCACGCTGGATCAGTGCGAACGCCGCGAAACTCCGAAGGGGACCTTCCTGTTCGTCACCGTCGAGACCAAGGGCCGTCCGACGGTCGAGGTGCTGAAGGATGTGATCGAAGGCGCGCTGGCCGCCTTCCCGTGGCCGAAATCCATGCGCTGGGCGGATAAGCCGCAGCGGTGGGTCCGTCCGCTGCAGTCGATTCTGTGCCTGTTCGGCGATCAGGTGGTGCCGGTGGCGTTTGCCAACCGTGTCGCGGGCAGCACCACCCGGGGCCACCGCTTCCATGGGCCGGAAACCTTTTCCGTCACCGGCTTTGAGGAGTATGCCGCCGGTCTGCGCGGTGCCAAGGTCCGTCTCGATCCGGAAGAGCGGATGGAGCTGATTGCCGGAGAGGCGATCCGCCTTGCGTCCGGCAAGGGCGTCACCGTAAAGCCCGATGAGGGGCTGCTGCGCGAGGTCGCCGGACTGGTCGAGTGGCCGGTGCTGCTGATGGGCCGCATCGACGACGCCTTCATGGATGTGCCGGGCGAGGTGCTGTCCACCTCCATGCGCGCCCACCAGAAGTACTTCTCCACCCTCAATGCCGACGGTACGCTGGCCCCGTACTTTATCGTCGTGTCGAACATGATCACCGACGACAACGGCGCCCGGATCATCGCCGGGAATGAACGCGTCCTGCGGGCCCGTCTGTCCGATGCCAAGTTCTTCTGGGATCAGGACCGGAAGCAGCGCCTCGACAGCCGGGTGGAAAAGCTAAAGGAGCGAATTTTCCACGCCAGACTGGGCACCGACTTTGAAAAAGTTGAGCGGATCCGGGCTCTGGCGGCGGTGATCGCCGGGGCCATCGGTGCCGATGCGGCGCAGGTGGACCGGGCGGCGGTACTGGCCAAGGCTGACCTGTCCACCGGCATGGTCGGGGAATTCCCCGAGCTGCAGGGGGTGATGGGCCGCTATTACGCCCGCAACGATGGCGAGGCCGAGGCGGTGGCTGAAGCCATTGCTGATCACTACAGCCCGCTCGGCCCGTCGGACCGTTGCCCGACCGCGCCGGTGTCGGTCTGTGTCGCGCTGGCGGATAAGATTGATACCCTCGCCGGGTTCTGGGGCATCGGCGAAAAGCCGACCGGCTCGAAAGACCCGTTCGCTCTGCGCCGTGCGGCGCTGGGGGTGATCCGTCTGATTCTGGAAAACGGTCTGCGCCTGCCGCTGCTGCCGGTGTTCTCTGCCGCTGTGGCCGGGCATACCGCTCCGTTCAGCGCCGATAAGGCGGCGATCCCGGGCGATCTGCTGGATTTCTTTGCCGACCGTCTCAAGGTGTTCCTGAAGGAGCAGGGCGTCCGCCACGATCTGATCTCGGCGGTGTTCGCGCTGGGGGGCGAAGATGATCTCGTCCGCCTGCTGAAGCGGGTACAGGCCCTGTCCGGCCTGCTGGGCAGCGAAGACGGTGCCAACCTGCTGGCCGCCTATCGCCGGGCGATGAACATCGTCCGTATTGAAGACAAGAAGGATGGCCCGCATGACGGCACGGTGGATGCCACCGTGCTGACGCAGGACGAGGAAAAGGCCCTGCACGCCACCCTGTCGGCAATTACCCCGCAGGTGACGGCAGCCCTGTCGGCGGAAGACTTCGAAGCGGCGATGACGGCGCTGAGCGGCCTGCGCGGCCCGGTCGATGCCTTCTTCGAAAAGGTGACGGTCAACGCTGAGGATCCTGCCCTGCGCCGCAACCGCCTGAGGCTGCTGTCGGCCATTGGCGCGGTGATGGGGCCGATTGCCGACTTCGCCAAAGTCGAGGGATAAGGTCTGATGGCCGGGGCGGTGTGTCCCGGCCATTGTTCCATCCGGGGGCCGCTGCGGTGCCCGGATGGATGTAAAGAAGCCGGGCGTACCGGCCCGGTCTTCCGTTGTGGGGCGCTGCCCTAAGGCCAGCTTCAGGCCCCTCCGGCTGAGGGCCTCTTCAGCGGGAAGAGCCTGAAGATTTGATGTGTCGCATCGGTTTACGCAAAGCCGGAGTCCACTTTTGCGTCCGATGCTCTAATGAGGAAACAGACATGTCCAAGTGGGTTTATACATTCGGAGACGGTCGTGCCGAAGGGCGGGCCGAGATGAAGAACCTTCTGGGGGGGAAGGGTGCCAACCTTGCTGAAATGTCAGCAATCGGCCTGCCGGTGCCCGCCGGGTTTACCATCACGACCGAAGTCTGCACCCACTACTATGCCAACGGCCGCCAGTATCCGGTGGAGCTGACGGCGGCGGTTGAGGCCGGGATTGCCCATATCGAACAGATCATGGGGGCCGGGTTCGGCGATGCGAAGAATCCGCTGCTGGTCTCTGTGCGGTCCGGGGCCCGGGCGTCGATGCCGGGGATGATGGATACCGTTCTCAACCTCGGCCTGAACGATGTCACCGTTGCCGGTCTGATTGCATCCTCCGGCGATGCCCGTTTCGGCTGGGACAGCTACCGCCGGTTCATCCAGATGTATTCCGACGTGGTGCTGGGCATTGACCACCATCACTTTGAAGAGCTGCTGGAAGAACTGAAGTCTGACCGTGGCTATGATCTTGATACCGAGCTGCAGGCCGATGACTGGAAGGAACTGGTCGGGGCCTATAAAGGCAAGGTGCAGGAAAAGCTTGGCCGTCCGTTCCCCGATGATCCGCGGGAACAGCTGTGGGGCGCGGTCGGTGCCGTGTTCTCCAGCTGGATGAACCAGCGGGCGATCACCTACCGCCGTCTGCACGACATCCCGGAAAGCTGGGGCACCGCCGTTAACGTGCAGGCGATGGTGTTTGGCAATATGGGGGATGACTGCGCCACCGGTGTCGCCTTCACCCGTGATCCGTCAACCGGCGAAAACGTGTTTTACGGCGAGTATCTGATCAACGCGCAGGGCGAAGATGTTGTGGCGGGGATCCGGACTCCGCAGCATCTGACCGTGATCGGCAAGGACCGCAACCATTCCACGCTGCCGGCGATGGAAGAAGCCATGCCGGAGATGTTCGTTGAGCTTGACCGCATTCGCCATGTGCTTGAAAAGCACTACCGCGACATGCAGGACATGGAATTCACCATCCAGCGCAACAAGCTGTGGATGCTCCAGACCCGCAATGGCAAGCGCACCTCTGCCGCCGCCCTGAAGATTGCCATCGACTTTGCCCATGAAGGGTTGATTTCTCATCAGGAAGCGGTGCTGCGTGTTGATCCGGCCCAGCTGGATCAGCTGCTGCATCCGATGCTGGATCCCAACGCCCCGCGCACCATCCTGACCACCGGCCTGCCTGCCAGCCCGGGGGCGGCTTCCGGGCGGGTGGTGTTTACCGCTGAGGACGCCGAAGACTGGGCCCGCCGGGGGGAGAAGGTGATTCTGGTCCGCATCGAGACCAGCCCGGAAGATATTGGCGGCATGCATGTGGCGGAAGGGATTTTGACCTCCCGTGGTGGCATGACCAGTCACGCCGCCGTGGTGGCGCGTGGCATGGGCCGCCCCTGCGTTGCCGGGGCGGGCAGTGTGCGGATCAATTACGCCGAGAAGGTGATGACCATTCTGGGCCGGGAGATCAAAGAGGGAGACACCGTCACCCTTGACGGGTCTTCGGGGCAGGTGATCTTCGGCGAAGTGCCGACCATCCAGCCGGAGCTGACCGGTGATTTCGGTACCCTGATGGAATGGGCCGACGCAGTGCGCCGCCTGAAGGTGCGTGCCAATGCTGAAACCCCGACCGATGCCCGCACCGCGCGGTCTTTCGGGGCGGAAGGTATCGGCCTGTGCCGGACCGAGCATATGTTCTTCGACCCGAAGCGTATCATCCACGTCCGCCAGATGATTCTGGCACAGGACGAGGCCGGGCGCCGTCAGGCCCTTGAAAAGCTGCTGCCGTATCAGCGCGAGGACTTTGTCGAGCTGTTCACCATCATGCAGGGTCTGCCGGTGACAATCCGCCTGCTGGATCCGCCGCTGCATGAGTTCCTGCCGCATACGGAAGAGGATATGCGCGAGGTGGCCGAGGCGGCCGGAGTGGATATTAAAGCCGTGCGGTCTGCCGCCACCGCCCTGTCGGAAAGCAACCCGATGCTTGGGCACCGTGGCTGCCGTCTTGGGGTGACCTACCCGGAAATCTATGAGATGCAGGCGATCGCCATCTTCGAGGCGGCGGTGCAGGTCTCGAAGGCCACTGGGCAGACCGTGGTGCCGGAAATCATGATTCCGCTGGTGGCGACCCGCCGCGAGCTGGACCTGATGAAGGCCGTGGTCGATGCGGCTGCCGGTAAGGTGTTCGGGGAAACCGGCGTGACGCTGGAATATGCGGTCGGCACCATGATTGAGCTGCCGCGGGCCGCCCTGCGCGCCGGGGAAATCGCCGAAAGTGCCGAGTTTTTCAGCTTTGGCACCAATGACCTGACCCAGACCACGCTGGGCATTTCCCGCGATGACTCGGCGCACTTCCTCGAGACCTATCAGCGGAAGGGGATCTATGAAAAAGACCCGTTCGCTTCGCTCGATCAGGATGGGGTCGGGGAACTGGTGCAGATTGCCGCTGAGCGGGGCCGGAAGACCCGTGCCGGGCTGAAGCTGGGCATCTGCGGTGAACATGGCGGGGACCCGGCATCGATCCATTTCTGCGAACAGACCGGTCTGGATTACGTTTCCTGCTCACCGTTCCGGGTGCCGATTGCCCGTCTGGCGGCAGCTCAGGCGGCGCTGGGCAAGGCGGCGGAAGGGCAGAAGTAAGATGACGCTCGACGGGCTGAAGGGTGGCGGAAAGGCCGCCCTTGCCCGGGCGCTGGCCCAGATTGAGGCAAAGCCGGAGGCCCCGGAAACGGTGGCCCTGCTGGCGGAAGCCTATCGCCAGCCCCGGGCCCATGTGGTCGGCATCACCGGTCCGCCGGGAGTCGGCAAATCCACATTGTTGAATGCCCTGATTACCGGCTGGCGGCAGCGGGGCCGCACGGTGGGGGTGATTGCGGTTGATCCGTCGTCGCGGCGCTCCGGCGGGGCCCTGCTGGGCGACCGGACCCGCCTGAGCACCGACCCCGAGGATCAGGGGATTTTTGTCCGCTCGATGGCCGCGCGGGACCGCCTTGGCGGTCTGGCGGAGCTGACCGTCGGGGCCATGGTGCTGATGCGGGCCCTGTATGATGTGGTGCTGATTGAAACGGTCGGCGTCGGGCAGTCAGAAACCGATGTGGTCCGGGTGGCCGATACGGTGATCTTCTGTGTTCAGCCGGGATCAGGCGACAGCCTGCAGTTCATGAAGGCCGGGATTGCCGAAATCCCGCATATCGTGCTGGTCACCAAGGCGGACATGGAGCGCGAGGCCCGCCGGGCCCGGGCCGATGTCGAAGGGGCCCTGTCGCTGTCAGAACAGGAAGGCGGCTGGGAGATCCCGGTGCTGCTGGTGTCCTCGATGCGGGGCGAGGGTCTGGACGAGGCGATTGAGACCATCGATGCGCACGCACAGGCGCAGCAGCCGCTGCGGGAGGCCCGGCGCCGGACGCAGGGAGAGGACTGGCTGCTGGAATTTGTGCGGGAACGTTTTGGCCGGGATGGGGTCCGCCGGGCCGGGGCGCTGACCCTGCCGGGGGATGCTGACCCCTTCTCCCGGCTGGCTGAGGTCGCCGCCGGATTGTCCCGCTGACCGGCTGGTCTGCGGTCTGTTTGACGTGTCGGGGGCGGATCCGGTAGTGTCCGCCTCCGTTATGCTTTCGCGAAACAGGAACCCTGTTCGATGACTGAGATGCCTGCCTCTGATACTCCGCGCCCCGGTCTGATGCGCCGCCTTTATGATGCTACCCTGCGGCTGGCCGAGGGGCGGCACGCCATGAAGGCCCTTGGCGGTGTCTCTTTCACCGAGGCTTCGTTTTTTCCGGTTCCGCCCGATCCGATTCTGATCGCCATCGCGCTCTCAACCCCCCACCGGGCGATGCGGGCTGCCCTGTGGTGTACGGTGATGTCCGTCCTTGGGGGGCTTCTGGGTTATGCCATCGGCTCTGGCCTGTATGAGTGGATCGGCAAACCGATCATCGAACTGTATAAGCTGCAGGGGGCGTTTGAGACGTTCCGGCAGGGTTTCGCTGATTACGGGGCGTGGATCATCGTTGCCAAGGGCCTGACGCCGATCCCCTTCAAGCTGGTGACCATCGCCAGCGGCGTGGCGGATATGAATTTGCTGGTGTTCGTTATCGCCAGCGCTCTGACCCGGGGGGCGCGGTTTTTCGTGGTGGCGTGGCTGTTCAAGACCTTCGGCCCGCAGGCCCGCGCGATCATGGACCGGCATTTCTATAAGGTGTTCTGGGGCGGGTTGACCCTGCTGGTCGGTGGGTTTGCGGCGGTCTTTCTGCTGAAGTGACCGCCGCAGGCAGCACGGAGGGCACCGGGAATCACACTGCCGGGGATCACACCTCGGTGTCGATCCGGTGTGGCCGGATGCTGATCAGGCGCCGCAGGGTGACGCCCCAGGCCATATTGGCAAACGCTGTGACCGCCAGCTGGGCGATGGTGACAAGGCACTGTGCGATCACCGTACCGACGGTTGCGACCCCGCCTTCTGCCGCTTTGGGCGCGAAGCCGGTGGCAAAGGCCAGAACCACCATCAAGATCAGCATAAAAGTGATTGAGATGAGCAGGGCGATACCGGCAAGCCGCCAGCTGTTGCCCTGACCGTAATGCCAGCCGGCGCGGATCGGGTCGGGGTGGTCGCAGGCGCAGGCGGCCATGATCACGAACAGCCGCATTCCCAGCAACAGCAGCAGGGGGGATGCCAGCAGCAGGATCAGGCTGCTGGCCCCGGTGCCGGTTCCGGCCTGCTGGGCCGCCAGATGGGTCATGCCCAGCGGCAGGGCAAGGATGGCCAGCATGGCCAGAAACACCTGTACTTCGCGCTTGCCGACACGGAACGGGTCATTCTTCGGGTCCGGCACGCCACCGGGGCCAAACGCCCCCACCCGCACCTGCTGCACCGTGGCCCCGACCCCCAGCCACAGGCCGACGATAAAAAACACCTGCTGTACAAAGTCGCTGGTCCCGGCGGCCTCGGCCAGTGTTGCCCCCAGCATCATCACCGCTGTCGGCAGGGTAATGGTCAGCACCAGCCGGGCATGGGCCTGCAACAGGGTGGCCGTATCGGTCAGCACGGCAAAGACTGGCAGTTTGTCCCCCGGGCGGGAGGGCGGAGACTGGGAGAGCATCGACAGATCCTGAAAAGATAAGTCTCTTCAGGATAAGGTCTGATCGCGGTTTCGCAACCCCATGTGGTTAGCGGATTGCATGTGATCGGGGCTTGACTCGGCCCGGTCCGGCGACGACTTTACTCCGTCTGCGGTGCCGTGATGCCACCCGCCGCCTTTTCCCATCTGATCAGCAGGCCGAGTGTTATGGAACAGAACCGGGTTATCATTTTCGACACCACCCTGCGGGATGGCGAGCAATCGCCCGGCGCATCGATGAATCTGGACGAAAAGGTCCGGATTGCCCAGACGCTGGAAGATATGGGTGTCGACGTGATCGAGGCCGGGTTCCCGATTGCCTCGGCAGGTGACTTCGAGGCGGTCAACGCCGTGGCGAAGGTGGTGAAGAAAAGCCGCATCGCCGGTCTGGCCCGGGCCGTGCGCGCCGATATCGAGCGCTGCGCCGAAGCAGTCCGCCCGGCGGAACTGTCGCGGATCCATACCTTTATTTCCACCAGCCCGCTGCACATGAAGTACAAGCTGCAGATGGAGCCTGATGCGGTTGTGCAGGCGATTCACGACAGCGTGTCGCTGGCCCGCAATCTGGTGGACGATGTTGAATGGTCGGCGGAAGACGGCTCCCGCACCGAGCATGACTTCCTGTGCCGCTGTGTGGAAACCGCGATTGCCGCCGGGGCGCGGACCATCAATATCCCTGACACCGTCGGCTATGCGGTGCCGGATGAGTATGCCGCGCTGATCGCCATGCTGATCAACCGGGTGCCGAACATCGATCAGGCGATTCTTTCGGTGCACTGTCATAATGACCTCGGGCTGGCGGTTGCCAACTCTCTGGCGGCGGTCCGGTCCGGGGCACGCCAGATTGAATGCACCATCAACGGTCTGGGGGAACGGGCCGGGAATGCGGCGCTGGAAGAGATCGTCATGGCGCTGCGTACCCGCAACGATGCCATGCCGTTCACCACCGGTATCCGGACCGAGGCGATCACCCGGGCTTCCAAGCTGGTTTCGACCGTCACCGGGTTCGTGGTGCAGCCGAACAAGGCGATTGTCGGGGCCAATGCTTTCGCCCATGAGTCCGGCATTCATCAGGACGGCGTTCTGAAAAATGCCGCCACCTACGAGATCATGACCCCGGAGAGCGTCGGCCTCAGCCGGTCGTCTCTGGTGATGGGCAAGCATTCGGGGCGTCATGCCTTCCGCGATAAGCTGAAGCAACTGGGCTATGAGCTGGGCGATAATGCCCTGAACGAGGCGTTTAAGCGCTTTAAGGATCTGTGCGACAAGAAGAAGGATGTCTTCGACGAAGATATCATCGCCCTTGTCGATGATGAGGCCCGCGCCAACGACCATATCCGCTTCCAGTCTCTGGAAGTGATTGCCGGATCGAAGGGCCCGCAGAAGGCCACGCTGGAGCTGGAAATCGACGGGCAGAGCGCCCGGGCCGAGGAAAGCGGCGACGGGCCGGTTGACGCCACCTTTAAGGCAATCCGTGCGCTGTTCCCGCATGAAGCCCGGCTGCAGCTCTATCAGGTGCATGCCGTGACCGGGGGGACTGACGCGCAGGCCGAGGTGACGGTGCGGCTGGAAGAGAACGGCAAAACCGTGATCGGGCAGGGCGCGGATACCGATACGCTGGTGGCGTCGGCCCGTGCCTATGTCACCGCCCTGAACAAATTGCTGACCAAGCGCGAAAAGACGGCTCCGGCCCCCGTTTCCGCTTGAGTTTCGCGCTGCACCGGAAGATAACAGCAACGGTGACAGGTCCGGGTTTTGTGTCTCCGGGCCTGTTGCATCCCGCGGTGTCATGGCGACAGGGGTGACGCCTGATGCCGCCGGGGGACAGGATCGCGACCCAACAAAGCCGGACCGAAACCAGCGCCGGCGTACAACGACCCAAGGCTTTTAGTGAGGCATAATGTTTTCGAGGCTGACCGGATGGCTTTCCGCCGATATGGCGATTGACCTTGGTACCGCTAACACGCTGGTTTACGTGAAGGGCCGGGGGATCGTCTTGAACGAGCCGTCGGTCGTGGCGATTGCCGAAGTGAAGGGCAAGAAGCAGGTTCTGGCCGTCGGTGATGAAGCGAAGCAGATGTTGGGCCGTACCCCCGGCAACATTCAGGCGATTCGCCCGCTCCGCGACGGTGTGATCGCCGACTTCGAAGTTGCCGAAGAAATGATCAAGCATTTCATTCGCAAGGTGCATAACCGTCGGTCCTTTGCCTCCCCGATGGTCATCATCTGCGTGCCGTCCGGGTCCACCGCCGTTGAGCGCCGCGCGATTCAGGAATCGGCGGAAGCCGCCGGTGCCCGCCGTGTTTACCTGATCGAAGAGCCGATGGCCGCTGCCATCGGTGCCGGGCTGCCGGTGACCGAGCCGACCGGCTCCATGGTGGTTGACATCGGTGGCGGCACCACCGAAGTGGCCGTGCTGTCGCTGGGTGGTATCGTGTATGCCCGCAGCGTGCGTGTCGGCGGCGACAAGATGGATGAAGCCATTATCGCTTACATCCGCCGCAACCATAACCTGCTGGTCGGCGAAGGCTCTGCCGAGCGGATCAAGAAGGATATCGGCTGCGCCTGCCCGCCGGCCGAAGGCGAAGGCCGCACCATCGAGATCAAGGGCCGTGACCTGATGAACGGGGTTCCGAAGGAACTCATCATCTCTGAACGTCAGATCGCCGAGAGCCTTGCCGAGCCGGTGTCGCAGATCGTTGAAGCCGTGAAGGTGGCGCTGGAACACACCGCCCCGGAACTGGCTGCAGATATCGTCGACAAGGGTATCGTGCTGACCGGCGGGGGCGCCCTGCTGAAGAACCTTGATTACGTTCTGCGTGTCTCCACCGGCCTGCCGGTTTCCATCGCTGATGATCCGCTGTCCTGCGTTGCGCTGGGCACCGGTCGGGCGCTGGAAGAAATGAAGAAGCTGCGGAACGTCCTGACCTCCATGTACTAAGCGGCTGGACCGGATCACATTTCCGGTCCGACCACTGGCCTTGGGGCGGCCCGGGATCGCATCCATGCGGATCCCGGGCCGTGCCGTTTTCGGGTGTTGCTCCCGATGGTTCCCCTGTTTTAACGGCGGGGGACATGGGGGTGATGGTTTTCTCGTGGCGGCATTGACGGTATAGTGTGCGGCGCGGGAGTCCGGCTTATGCCCCGGAAAAGCTCCGGGGCCGGAACAGGGCTCCATCCACGTTTTTGGGATCTGCGGTTTCCGTGAAACAAACGACCCCCAATCCAAACCGGTTGAATCACCTGCGGATGCTGGTGAGCCGGTTCGCTTTCATCGTGCTGGTGGTGGCATCTTTTGCCCTGATGCTGATCGGCAAGGCCGACACCATGCTGGTGGAGCGGGTGCGGACCTTCATGTCCGATGCGGTGACGCCGGTGGCCAGTCTGTTGTCGCAGCCTGCTTCCACGGTTTCCGCCGTCATGGATAATCTGCGTGAACTGACGGCGATCCGCGAAGAAAACAGCCGTCTGCGTGATGAAAACGCCCGCTTGCTGCGCTGGCAGACGGCGGCCCGCCTGCTGGAGGCGGAGAATGACAGCCTCAAGGGTCTGCTGAATTTCGTTCCCGGCCCCCGCGCCAGCTTTGTGACGGCGCGTGTGGTGGCCGATACCGGCGGGGCCTTTGCCCATTCTCTGCTGGTCACAGCCGGGTCCCGCGAACTGGTGGAAAAGGGACAGGCCGCCGTTTCCGGTGAAGGGCTGGTTGGCCGCGTGATCGAGGCCGGGCACCGTTCATCGCGTGTCCTGCTGCTGACCGATATCAACAGCCGGATTCCGGTTTCGGTCGGGAATGCCCGGGCCAGAGCGATTCTGGCCGGTGATAATACCGAGCGTCCGCGCCTGCTGTATCTGCGCTCGCAGGTCCGGGTGCAGCCGGGTGACCGGGTGACCACGTCCGGCGATGCCGGTGCCTTTCCGCCGGGGCTGCCGGTCGGGATCGTCACGTCGGTCGATGACGGCGATGTGCGGGTTGAGCCCTACTTTCAGCGCGACAAGCTGGAATATCTGCGGATCGTCGATTACGGCCTGATGGGCGTGTTGACCGATATCGACCCCGGCGCGTCGCGTCCGGCCACCTCTGGCGAGCTGCGCTGACCCTGCGGGGTGGTGTGGCGTTAACGGACGGAAAGACAAGGCATGCAACCGAGTTTCTGGCAACGCATGAACGGGGTATCCCGGCATCAGCTGCCGCTGGTGCTGACCCTGATCCTGATGCTGGTGTCGATGGTGCCGACCCGGCTGCCGGACTTTATGAGCATCAGTCCGATGCTGACGGTGATTTCCGTCTATTACTGGGCGGTTTACCGCCCGGATCTGATGGGATACGGCAGCGTGTTTCTGATCGGTCTGCTGGAAGATATGCTGGCAGCCACGCCGCTGGGGGCCGGGCCGATCTCGCTGTTGGTGACACAGGGCATCGTGATGTCGCAGGCCAAGTTTTTCCGGGGGAAGAGCTTTGCCGTGACGTGGTGGGCCTTTTTGCTGGTTGCCGCTGCTGCCGCTGTCGCGAAATGGATGGCGGTGGCGCTGGTGCAGATCAGTGTTCCGTCCGGGGCGGCGGTGCTGGCGACCTATGGTATGACAGTGGCGTTTTATCCGGTGGTGGCGTGGATCATGGCCCGGTTTCAGCTTGCCATTCTGCGGGAGGTGTAAGGAATGTCGTCCTCTCTCGGCAATTCCCGCCGCGATGCTGATCTCAGCAAGCTGTTTTCCCGCCGTTTGGTGCTGCTGGGCGGGGCGCAGACCCTGATGCTGTCGTCTCTGGTCGCCCGCATGTATTACCTGCAGGTGATTGAGGCAGACCGCTATCATACGCTGGCGGAAGAAAACCGCATCAACCTGCGTCTGCTGCCGCCACCACGCGGGCGGATTGTTGACCGCTTCGGGGTGCCTCTGGCGATCAATCACCAGAACTTCCGGGTTCTGATCGTCTCAGAGCAGGTGAAGGAGCTGGATGCGACCCTCGACCGGCTGGCAAAAATCATCACCCTGACCGAGACCGACCGCCACCGCGTGATGCGGGAACTGAAGCGCAAACGCCGCTTTGTGCCGGTGCCGGTGCGTGAAAACCTGACGTGGGAAGAAATGGCGGCGGTGCAGGTCAACGCCCCCGATCTGCCCGGGGTGCAGATTGATGAAGGTCTGGCCCGGGTTTACCCGCTGGGGGAAAACACCTCGCATATTCTGGGCTATGTGTCGTCGGTGTCAGAAGATGATCTGGCCAACAGCACGGATCCGCTGTTGCAGCTTCCGGGATTCCGTATCGGCAAGGCGGGGGTGGAGCGTCAGTTCGACCGGGTGCTGCGGGGCAAGGGCGGCAATACCCAGGTGGAAGTGAACGCGGTCGGCCGCGTGATCCGTGAACTGTCGCGGGAAGAGGGGGAGTCCGGGGTTGAGCTGGCCCTGTCGATTGATACCCGTCTGCAGCGGGTGGCGGCTGACGCCATCGGCGAGGAAAGCGGCACCGTGGTGGTGATGGATGTCATGACCGGCGAAGTCCTCGCGATGGCATCTCAGCCAGCCTATGACGCCAATGCTTTCACCCGGGGCCTGAGCAGCGAGGAGTGGAAGACGCTGGTCAGCAATCCGAAGGGGCCGCTGGCGAACAAGCCGATCGCCGGTCAATACGCGCCGGGGTCGACCTTCAAGATGGTGGTGGCCCTTGCCGCGCTGGAGGCCGGGGTGATCCGGCCGGAACAGACGGTGTCCTGCCCCGGTCATTATGAACTGGGGAATGCCAAGTTCCATTGCTGGAAAAAGGGCGGGCACGGCTCGGTTGATATGGTCAACGCCCTGAAGCATTCCTGCGACGTGTATTTCTATGAAGTAGCCCGCCGTCTGGGGATCGACCGCATTGCCGACATGGCCCGCCGCTTTGGCCTTGGCTCCGTTACCGGCATTGATCTGCCCGGTGAGAAGGGGGGCCTGATCCCGGACCGCAACTGGAAGCGGGCGGTGATGAATGACGTCTGGCACGCCGGGGAATCGCTGGTGGCCGGTATCGGGCAGGGGTACATCACCACCACACCGTTGCAGCTGGCGGTCATGACAGCCCGGATTGCCAATGGCGGGCTGGCGGTGAAGCCGACACTGGTCCGTCAGAGCAACCGTGACCCACGCCTGAGTGCGGCTGATCTGAAGCCTCCCAAAGACCTTGGTGTGGTCCGTCAGCACCTGTCCATCGTGCAGCAGGGTATGTGGGAAGTGGTGAACGGCCCCGGCGGGACGGCGCAGAAGGTGCGGTTGCCGGAAGAGCTGGGGCAGATGGCCGGTAAGACCGGCACGGCTCAGGTGCGCCGCATTTCCAAGGCGGAACGGGATACCGGGGTGATCAAAAACGAGGATCTGCCGTGGGAACGGCGCGACCATGCGCTGTTTGTCAGCTTTGCCCCCTACGATAACCCGCGCTACGCGGTGGCCTGCGTGATTGAGCACGGCGGCGGCGGCTCTGCCGTGGCGGCGCCGATTGCCCGCCGGGTGATGATTGAAACGCTTAAGCTGGATCCGGCCCGTCATTCCCCGGCCTCGGCGGTGACGGCATCTTTGAAGACGGAGAGGTAAGGCAATGGGCTTCCGCTCCACCCGCCTGCGCAAAGGCGAGATGACCCTGACTGAAAAACTGTGGCACATCAGCTGGACCCTGATCCTGCTGGTGACCATGGTGGCATCGGTCGGCTTTCTGATGCTGTATTCGGCGGCGGAAGGAAACCTGTCCCCCTGGGCAGATAAGCAGATGATCCGCTTCGGGGTTGGGGTGGTGTTTCTGCTGTTTCTGTCGATGATCGATATCCGGCATTTCATGCGCTATGCCTACGCGTTTTATACGGTGGCATTGGTGCTTCTGGTGGCGGTGGAGGTCAAGGGCACCATCGGCATGGGGGCGCAGCGTTGGGTCGATCTCGGGCTGTTCCAGCTCCAGCCTTCAGAACTGATGAAGATCGCGCTGGTGCTGACGCTGGCCCGGTATTTCCACGGCGCTGATGTTGATACGGTGCGGCGGATTTCGTTCCTGATTCCCCCGGCACTGCTGATTGCGATGCCAGCGGTGCTGGTGCTCAAGCAGCCCGATCTTGGGACGGCGATGATGCTGATGATGGGCGGCGTTGTGCTGTTTCTGGTCGCCGGGGTCCCGCTGTGGATCTTCTTTTCTGTCGGCGCGGTTGGGCTGGCTGCGGTGCCGGTGGTCTGGGAGATGTTGCGCGACTATCAGAAAAACCGCGTGCTGACATTCCTTGACCCAGACCGCGATCCGCTGGGGACCGGGTATCATATCACCCAGTCAAAAATCGCACTCGGGTCCGGCGGGGTTTTCGGGAAAGGGTATATGCTGGGGACCCAGAGCCATCTCGACTTCCTGCCGGAGCATCAGACCGACTTCATTTTTACCATGCTGGGTGAAGAGTTCGGGATGGTCGGGGGGGTTACCCTGCTGGGGCTGTATGTCCTGATCCTTGCCTACGGGTTTTATATTGCGGCCCGATGCCGCCACCACTTCGGGCGGCTGGTGGCGATCGGGGTCACCACGACGTTCTTCCTGTACGTCTTCATTAACATTGCGATGGTGATGGGGCTGCTGCCAGTGGTGGGGATCCCGCTGCCGCTGATCTCTTATGGTGGAACGGCGATGATGACCCTGATGATCGGTTTCGGGGTGCTGATGAGTGTGCATGTCCACCGCGATGTACAGATCAGCCGCAGCGGTGGGTTTGACGACTGACCGACCGGTGAGAGCGGTGTTTTTTAAAAAAGTGAGGCAGGCCGCATTTTTGGCTTGCCAGAGGACGGCGGACCCCCTATAAACCGCCTCCTCGACGGCAACGTCGGCGAGTATGGGTGCATAGCTCAGTTGGTAGAGCAGCTGACTCTTAATCAGCGGGTCCAAGGTTCGAATCCTTGTGCACCCACCATATTCTGAAGGTTTACCAAAGCCTTCGGCCTAAGGCCCGGTCACAGCGACCGGGCCTTTTGCTTTTGGTCCCCCGCGTGTCCCCGAAACGGTGGTCCGGGGGAAAAAAGGGAAGGGCGGGGAGCGGCCCCTGTGGGCCGTTCCCCCTATTCCGCCGCTGTCAGGAGCGGGGCGGCCAGCCGTCCGGCGATGTTGGCGGCATCGACGAGGCCATTCCGAAGCTGACCCGGAGCGCCCTGCATCGCTGCTTCCAGCACCACGGGATCTCGCGGTCGGGATTTTCTTCTCATCCTGTCCGATTATCCGGGGCCCCCTCTCTACCCCTATGAGTCCCATTGCAGTTTTCCCGCACTGGTGTTCAGATGCAGACCTTTCCAACCAAGGATGCGGATATGCACTCCCTGCCCCTCGCTGCCCGAACAAGTCTGCTGGTCCTAACAGTCGCTTTGGCCGTCGGCTGCGCATCGGTCACCATCCAAGCTCAAGAGTGACCGGGCGATACCTCCGCCCAGAACACCCTCGGGCTCATCCATAAGAAGGGCGAGGGCGTACCCCAGGATCACCAGCAGGCGGTGGCCTGGTTCCGCAAGGCCGCCGAGCAGGGCGATGCTGACGCCCAGAACACCCTCGCGGCCATGTATTACGGGGGCAAGGGCGTACCCCAGGATCACAAGCAGGCGGCGGCCTGGCTCCGCAAGGCCGCCGAGCAGGGCCATGCTGTCGCGCAGTTCAACCTCGGGCTCATGTATAAGAAGGGCGAGGGCGTACCCCAGAATGACCAGCAGGCGGCGGCCTGGTACCGTAAGGCCGCCGAGCAGGGCGATGCCGACGCCCAGTACGCCCTCGGGGTCATGTATCAGAAGGGCGAGGGCGTACCCCAGGATCACCGGCAGGCGGCGGCCTGGTTCCGCAAGACTGCCGAGCAGGGCGATGCCTCCGCCCAGAGCATCCTCGGGTACATGTATTACGAGGGCAAGGGCGTACCCCAGGATCACCAGCAGGCGGCGACCTGGTACCGTAAGGCCGCCGAGCAGGGCGATTCTGGCGCCCAGTACAACCTCGGGCTCATGTATCAGAAGGGCGAGGGCGTACCCCAGGATCACCAGCAGGCGGCGACCTGGTACCGTAAGGCCGCCGAGCAGGGCGATTCTGGCGCCCAGTACAACCTCGGGCTCATGTATCAGAAGGGCGAGGGCGTACCCCAGGATCACCAGCAGGCGGCGACCTGGTACCGTAAGGCCGCCGAGCAGGGCGATGCTGGCGCCCAGTACAACCTCGGGCTCATGTATAAGAAGGGCGAGGGCGTACCCCAGGATCACCAGCAGGCGGTGGCTTGGTACCGCAAGGCCGCCGAGCAGGGCGATGCTGGCGCCCAGAACGCCCTCGGGCTCATCTATAAGAAGGGCCGGGGCGTACCTCAGGATCACCAGCAGGCGGCGGCCTGGTACCGTAAGGCCGCCGAGCAGGGCGATGCTGGGGCTCAGTACAACCTCGGGATCATGTATAAGAAGGGCGAGGGTGTACCCCAGGATTACCGGCAGGCGGCGACCTGGTACCGCAAGGCCGCCCAGCAGGGTGATGCTAGCGCCCAGAACGCCCTCGGGCGCATGTATTACGAGGGCAAGGGCGTACCCCAGGATCACCAGCAGGCGGCGGCCTGGTACCGCAAGGCTGCCGAGCAGGGCCATGCTGTCGCCCAGTACAACCTTGGGGTCATGTATAAGGAGGGTGAGGGCGTACTTCAGGATCACCAGCAGGCGGAGACCTGGTACCGTAAGGCCGCCGAGCAGGGCGATGTCAATGCCCAGTACGCCCTCGGGGTCATGTATAAGAAGGGCGAGGGCGTACCTCAGGATCACCAGCAGGCGGCGACCTGGTTCCGCAAGGCCGCCGAGCAGGGCGATGCTGAAGCCCAAAACACCCTCGGGGCCATGTATTACGAGGGCAAGGGCGTATCCCAGGATCACCAGCAGGCGGCGGCCTGGTACCGTAAGGCCGCCGAGCAGGGCGATGCTGCCGCCCAGAATGCCCTCGGGGTTATGTATAAGAAGGGCCGGGGCGTACCCCAGGATCACCAGCAGGCGGTGGCCTGGTACCGCAAGGCCGCCGAGCAGGGCGATGTTGACGCCCAGTACAACCTCGGGGCCATGTATTCCGTGGGCGAGGGTGTACCCCAGGATGACCAGCAGGCGGCGGCTTGGTATCGCAAGGCTGCCGAGCAGGGCGATGCCATCGCTCAGAACACCCTCGCGGGGATGTATTACAAGGGCGAGGGTGTGCCCCAGGATCACCAGCAGGCGGTGACTTGGCCCCGCAAGGCTGCCGAGCAGGGTCTTGCTGCCGCCCAGCACAACCTCGGGCTCATGTATAAGAAGGGCCAGGGCGTACCCCAAAACTACAGCCTGGCTTACACATGGCTCTCAGTCGCGATTGCCAGCGGCGTCCCAGATCAATCTTCCATTATATCTGCACGCGATGGTTTGGCAGAGAAGCTTTCGCCGCCTCAGCTGGCTGAGGCACAAAAGCGAGCGGCCCAGTATTCTGAAAAGTACAAGCCACGTAAATAATCTGTTTGAGCGGCAAGCATGTTGTAGGGGGCAGAAATGGCCCCCGAAAACCGGACAGGATGTTAAGCTGGTCCCGCCTGCAATGCTTCGGAGGCGTATGTGGCCTGTTGCGGGTATCTCCGGCTCCTCCGATCCGAAAAGCTGGTTGCCTGCCAGGCAAGCGTAGGAGCAGGTGGGCCAATGGGGGCTCCCGTAGGTCATTGCTTCCGGATGGTCCGCGAACTCTTAATCAGCGGGTCCAAGGTTCGAATCCTTGTGTACCCACCATATTTTGAAGGTTCACCAAAGCCTTCGGCAAAAACCCCGGTCACAGCGACCGGGGTTTTTTGCGTTTGGTCTGGGGTGCCATCGGGGCTATCTGGGTTCCTTTTTCCCTCTACTTGACCGCCGTCAGGGCTGTTTACCGCAGCGGCAGGCAGGATCGGCGGAGTATGACCACCGGGAGGAGTCCGCCATGCGTCTGTTGCCGCTTTTGCCCGTTGCCGGGGCCGCTGTCTGGATGGGGGTTCTTGCGGCCTCTATGGTGCAGGTTCCCCGGGTTGCCGTTACTGCCGCAGCGTCTTGCCGGACCGAGGCTGCTGACTGGGCCGGGCAACTGGCCGGACAGGGGTTCCGTGTGGAAACCCACGATATGGATGTTGCCTCGGCCTCAGCCTGTCTGACCGGTCAGGTCGGGGGGTACAGTCTGATTGGGGCCGTTGATCCGGCTGCGGTCTCGCGTCTGTTGATGACCAAGCCGCGCGGGGTGACCGGCCTGCATCTGGGGGCTGATGGTGTGGTCATGGCCGCCCTTGGCCCGGCAGAGCCGGTGCCGTTGCAGGTGGTGCTGGATGCGGAGAAAAAGCGATGACCCCGGCAAAGCGACGGATCCCCCTTGCCGTGGTCATCGGTGGCTTTGGGGTTGGGGTGGCGATATTGCTGTGGGGCGGGATGATCGCCCTGCTGAAAGCCCTGCCCGCTGACGGTATGGCCCCGGTGATGACCGGGGCGGATATGCTGTTAGGGGCCGTGGTGGCTGCGGCCTTACTGGGGGGGATCGGGGCCGTGTTTGGGGCGTTGGGCGACCGGTAAAACGGGACTCAGTAAGACGGATTCAGTAAGACGGAACAGGGGGGCCTCAGGTGCCCCCCTGTTTTCTGTTGAAGGGTCTTGTTTGCCCCGGTCAGTGCAGGGTCAGAATGATGGCCTGTCCCCCGGCGACGCCAGCGATGATCACCACGACAAAAGCGGTCAGTGTTCCGCGCCAGCCGGGCGTGGAGGCCCGCAGGTTAAGGTAGACCCGCAGGATTTCCCGTGCTTTCAGCGCCGTTGCCAGCAGCACGGATGCCACCGCTGCCGGGGTCAGGCTGGCGGTGGAGGCCGGGGATAAGCCATCCAGACCGGCCAGAAGACTGGTGACTGTCAGACCGGCCAGCAGCAGCCAGGCGATAAACAGGCGGCGTGGGGGCGGTGGGGTAAAGTCGGGGGACGGCATCCTGTCTGCTCCTGTCAGCGCACCAGATATATCACCGGATAGACCAGCACCCAGATCAGATCGACCATGTGCCAGAAGGCGGTGCCGGTTTCGACGGTGTCGCGGGCAGGGCGCCAGATGCCGATGCCCAGAATCACCATTCCCAGCACCACATGCAGGGCATGGAAGCCGGTGATCAGATAATACAGGGTGAAGAACGTGTTGGTTTCCAGCCCGATTCCCAGCGCCGCCTTGCCGCTGTATTCCACGGCTTTGACCGCCAGAAACACGGCCCCCAGCGCCAGAGCCGCCAGCAGCCAGCCCCGGCAGGCCCGCTGCCGTCCGTCATGGCTGGCACGCCCGGCCAGGGCTGCCATCCAGCCGCTGGTGATCAGCACCAGTGTGTTGAGGCCACCGTCAACCCGGCTGAGCAGAGCCTGACTGTCGGCAAAGCCGCCGGGGTCAGCAATCCGCGCCCCGGTGAACCCGATCAGGAAGGCCCCGAACACCGCCAGCTCCGACAGGATCAGGATCCACATCAACGGGTTGCCGGGCAGGGCGGACAAGGCCCCCCAATCAGCGGCTTCTCCCCCGGTTTCTTCGGGGGGGCTATCCCTGTCAGGCGCAGTCATGCGGCAATCCCCTGATACAGCCGGGGCAGGGCCTGAGACAGCCGCGACAGATCACTGACAATCGCGTAACGGCCCCGGCCAAACAGCGCGGGGAAGTAATCCCGTGCCTCGGCGTCAATGGTCACGCCAAAAACCGCCAGCCCCTTACGGCGGGCTTCCAGAATTGCGTGCCGACTGTCTTCGATCCCAAAGCGGCCTTCGTAATGATCAATGTCATTCGGTTTGCCGTCGGTCAGCACCAGTAGAAGCCGCCGTCCGTGCGGGCGCTTTTCCAGCTGTGCCGCCGCATGGCGGATTGCTGCCCCCATCCGGGTGTAATAGCCGGGCTTCAGGGCTGCCACCCGCCGCAGCACCGCCGGGCCGAACGGTTCGTCAAAGTCTTTGACGGTCTGCACCCGCACCCAGTCCCGGCGGCGGGAGGTAAAGGTGAACACCGCGTTTTCATCCCCGCAGGCATTCAGGCCCGACAGAAAGACTGACAGCGCTTCTTTCTCCACATCCAGCACCCGGCGGTTATCAATCCAGGCATCGGTGGACAGCGAGACATCCATCAGCACCGCCACCGACAGGTCGCGGGCGCTGGCCCGGGTTTTCAGATAGACGCGGTCATTGACGCTGCCGTTGGCGTGCAGGTCAACGCGGGACCGTACCAGGGCCTCAAGATCCAGATCATCGCCATCGGCCTGCCCGCGATGGGTGATCAGACGCGGGCGCAGGGCCTCAAACTGCCGTCGGACCCGCACAATCAGGCGGCGTGCGGTTTCATCCGGGGCCCAGTCGCCACCTTCTTCGGTGGCGGGGCCGGTCATCACCCGGCAGTGATCGGGCAGCAGTATAGCGCGGCGATAATCCCATTCGGGATAGGTGCCACCGCCGGTCAGCGCCCCGCCGGTCACCGCATCGGGTGGCAGATCCAGATCCAGCCGGATCCGTGCCGCCGTCTTTTTGCTATGAGGGGAGACAGTGATTTCCTCCATATCATCCGCAGCTTTGCGGGCGTTCTGGTCGTCGTCGTCATCATCCCCACGGTTGACGTTGACCATTTCGGCCAGCATCAGAATCTTTTCCATGCGGTTGAGGATCATCGGGTCATCGCGGTCGGCCTGATCCTGTGTTTTGCGGCGGGCCTTGCGTTTCCGGCGGTCATCCCCGCCGCTGTCGCCGCTGCCGTCTTCCCCGGTTTCTGCCGATGACGGGCGGGACTGGGTGACATGCGGACGGACTTCGCCCCACAGGGGCACCGGCAGGAACGGGCGGTACCGGCGGGGGGCGCGATAGGCCGTCACGGCGGTTTCATCCCCGGCGCTGACCAGATCATACAGGGCGGCCCCGCCACCTGCCGCCGGGCGTTGTCCCCGCAGCAGGGCGCTGACGCAGCTTTCCACCAAGGCTTCCATCTCTGACAGCGGACGGCGGGGGCGGATTCCGGCAACTGCGGCAGCCAGCGTGGCGTGGCGATCACGCAGGCCCGGATAGGCGGCCAGAGTCCGCGCCGTGGTGGCTCTGGCCCGGATCAGGGCCCGCAGATCCCGACGCAGCAGATCTTCATCGTGGTCCGGCTGCGGGGGTTTCGCTGCGGCAAAAAACGCCGCCAGCCACAGGTACAGGCTGCGGTTCTGGTCGGCATCGGGGAACAGGTCGATCCGGTCGGGCAGGCGCAGGGCTGCTTCTGACAGGCTGGAGACCGGCAGGGTTTCCGCCGCCATGCCCAGCCGCTGCCGCCACGTCAGGCGGTGACCGCTTTCCTCTGCGCCGGAGGCGGACAGTTCCACCGCCGCTGATCCGCCCAGCCCCCGGAAGAAGACGGCCAGCATGGCGCGGATTTCTGCCAGCTCCACCGCCGCCTGTGGATGCGACGGGTAGCTGGGGCAGGTGCCGACCAGACGGTGCCAGCCCCATCCGACCTGTTCTTCCAGTTCCAGAAAGTGCCACATGATGTTCGGTTCCGGCTTGTGGTCAGGATAGGGGGCAGATCAGCCCAGCAGGGCGGCAATGGCCTCACTCAGCCCGGCTTTGACGGCGGGGTCATCGGACAGCGGCTCGATGATGGCGGCGCGCACGGCGTCGCGCAGCGGGCGCCCGGCTTTGATCAGGATCGCGCAGTACACCAGCAGACGGGTGGAGGCGGCTTCTTCCAGATCTGCCCCGGCCATGCCACGGATCCGCCCGGCCAGACGCACCAGCATGGCGGCGGTGTCGGCATCGACGCCGCTTTCGCTGGCGACCACCCGGGCCTCAAGGTCAGGGGCAGGATAGCTGAAATCAAAGGCCAGAAACCGCTGACGGGTTGAAGGCTTCAGGCTTTTCAGGATGTTCTGGTAGCCGGGGTTGTAAGAGACCACCAGCATGAAGGAGGGTGGTGCCTCCAGCAGTTCGCCGGTCCGTTCCAGCGGCAGGATCCGGCGGTCGTCGGTCAGCGGATGCAGCACGACGGTGACATCCTTGCGGGCTTCGACCACCTCATCCAGATAGCAGATGCCGCCTTCGCGGACGGCACGGGTCAGCGGGCCATCGACCCAGACGGTCTCGCCGCCTTTCAGCAGATAGCGCCCGGTCAGGTCGGCGGCGGTCAGGTCATCATGGCAGGCCACCGTATACAGCGGCAGGCCGAGACGGGCGGCCATATGGGTGACAAAGCGGGTTTTGCCGCAGCCGGTCGGCCCTTTCAGCAGCAGCGGCAGGCGGTGGTGCTGGGCCTGTTCAAACAGGCTGACTTCGCCGCCCTGCGGCAGGTAGAACGGGGCATCCCCGGCGATGGCAGTGGGGTGAAGGGTCGGTGCGTCAGGCATGGCATCCTCGCGGAAAAGGGCCCCCGACATCCACCGGGCCGTGAAAACCGGCAGGTGTCGGGGGCAGGTGCCCGGAGCGGAAGATGGGTCCGGGATTATTCGGCAGGCCGGGTCTCACCGTTGGCGATCTTGGCCAGACGGCTGCCCGGAACGGCAAGGCTGTAAACGATCAGGATCACCCCGATCAGCACGGCAACGCCGGAGCCGAGGCGGTACCAGAAGAACAGGCTGATCTGGTCCTGTACCTCCATGTAGTTCATGCCCATCACGCGTTGCAGGTGGGTCTGCACCACCCCGGCAAAGGTCAGGGTAAAGGTCATGAAGCACATGCCGGCGGTGGTGATCCAGAAGCCCCACATGTTCAGGGCCTGATTATAGACGTCACGCCGCAGCAGATGGGGCAGGGCATAGGTCATCATCGCCACGTTGAGCATCACATAGGCACCGTAAAAGGCGAGATGGCCATGGGCGGCGGTGACCTGTGTGCCGTGGGTGTAATAGTTGACCGGGGCCAGTGTGTGCAGGAAGCCCCATACCCCGGCGCCGAGGAAGGCGATGACGGCGGTGCCGAGCGACCACAGCAGGGCTGCCTTGTTCGGATGCTTCCGGCCACCTTTCCAGATCATGTAGAAGGTGAAGATCACCATCGCGAAGAAGGGGATGACTTCAAGGGTGGAAAACACCGACCCGATCCAGCGCCAGTATCCCGGAGTCCCGATCCAGTAATAATGGTGGCCGGTGCCGAGAATGCCGGTGAACAGCGACAGGCCGACAATCACATACAGCCACTTTTCCACCACCTCGCGGTCAACGCCGGTCAGCTTGATCATCAGATAGGCCAGAATGGCGGCCATGATCAGCTCCCAAACGCCTTCCACCCACAGATGGACGACCCACCACCAGTACATCTTGTCCAGCGACAGGTTGCCGGGGTTGTAGAAAGCGAACAGGAAGAAGATCGCCACAAACCACAGACCCAGCATCAGCACGTTGGCAACGGCGGTCTTGCGGCCCTTCAGCAGGGTCATGGTGCAGTTGTACAGGAACATCAGGGCCACGATCACGATGCCGACCTTGATCAGCAGCGGCTGTTCCAGAAATTCCCGGCCTTCGTGGATGCGCAGGACATAGCCCAGCACGGTGACCAGTGCGGCGATGAAGAAGATCCAGAACTGGGCGATTGCCAGCCTTGGGCTGTGCAGTTCCGTCTCGGTTTCCTCAGGCAGCAGGTAATAGGTGGCCCCCATGAAGCCCATCAGCAGCCACACGATCAGGGCGTTGGTGTGGATCATGCGGATGATGTTGAAGGGCAGCAGGTCAGACAGGATATTGGGCATCACGTAGACCGTTCCGGCCAGAACGCCGACGGCGACCTGTACCAGAAACAGGGTCAGGGCCCCTGCGAAGTAATAGAGGGCAACCCTCTGGGATTGGTAACTCATGGTTTTCTCTCTCCCCGCTAAAACCGGTGGGTGCGGCTGTGGCGTGTTGACGGTGCCTCAGCCGGCCGGGGTCGGCGGCCAGTTCTGGGTGTTGACCTCGCTGGTCCACTTCAGGAAGTCGATCAGGTCGTTGGCTTCCTGCTCTGTCAGGTTGAACTGCGGCATCTGGCGGCGGCCTTCGATGCCTGTCGGCTGGGCGGCAAACCAGTTTTTCAGTGCCTCACGGGCGGACTCGGGATCTTCCTTCCCGCCGTAACGGACCCAGACATTGCCCACTTCCGGGGCGAAGTAAGCGCCTTCGCCCATGATGGTGTGGCAGTTGATGCAGGAGTTCTTTTCCCACACGTGTTTGCCGCGCACGACCGCGTCTGTCAGGCGGTCGTTGTTAGACGACGTGTTGAGGATGTAAGCGTGGCTGTGTGCCACCAAGGCGATGAAAATCGCCAGAAAGAACAGCGTGCCCCCGTAAAAGATATTGCGGGCCGCCGATTTTGTGAGTCGTTCGGACATATGTCGCGCTTCCCCATTGTGCTTGGCCTGTGGCCGATGACGGCGAAGCGGCCCCCGGCCCCGGGGCTGGCTGGCTGGCGTAAGGCAGCGGGCTGGCAGGGTACCGGGGCGCGCGCCCCCTCTGGCCATCGACGGCCAGACCCCACACTAGGGGCGGTGGCGACCGCCCTCCTTGACAGCGGGTAAGTGGCTGAGCGGTCTGCTCGGGATTATGGATTATGCGGCGGTCAGCAGATCGGCGGCGATACCGGCCATGGCGGCGGCATCGGTCAGCGGCAGCAGGCAGGTCAGGTGATGACCGGCGATGCGGTGGCTGCTGTGATGGCGGAGGCTGTCCTCAGGCAGGCCGAAGGCAGCGGGCAGATCGTGACGGACATGGCGACCATATCCGGCGAACAGCCCGGCAATGATGATGTCGGGCCCCAGTCCCAGCGCCCGCCAGTCCTGCAGGCGGGGCGCATGCTCCAGAAACACGGCTGCCGCCCGTCGGATGTGACCGGCAGCCCGCAGGGATTCCGCCAGAGCGGTCAGGGGGGAGGGGCTGTTCTGGTCCGTGCTGCCGTGGCCGATCAGCAGCAGGTCTGATCCCGGCTGTACCCGCAGGGCCGTTGTAAGAAGATCGTGTATGGCGGGCGCGGTGCCAAGGGGCGGCAGGGCGGTGACGGTCAGGTGGGATCCGGCTTCGCGGATCCGGGCAGGGATGATGCTGCGGGTAAAGGTGCCATCCGCCGCAAAGTGCGGCAGCACCGTCACCGGTCTTCCGGCTGGCAGGGCTGCCAGCACATCCGGCAGCAGGTCTGGACCGGTCCCGCGCAGAAAAGCGGGCCGGACCTGTCGCACGCCTTGCCCGGCCCGCCGGGCCAGCGTTTCCGCCAGCCTTCCGGCCAGATGCCGGGTCGGGTCGGCGCTGCCACGGTCCGGGCCATGGGCGGCAACAATTACTGTATGGGGCACCGTACGGGGCCGGATCTGCTCCGGGATCAATGACTGGTCCCTTCCTCGTAACGGATTTTGTTCGCGACGTTGTACTTTCCGACCGGGCGGCGCATCGGCAGGCGGGTCACTTCTTCCAGTGTGGTGGCGTCGATCACGATCAGCGCTCCGTCCTGTTCCATCAGCGACAGCAGCACATAGCGGCCGTCCTGCGTGAACTCGGCATGGGCGACGGTCCGGCCCGGTGCCGGACGAAGGGTTCTGACGATGTCCAGTGTCTGCTTATCGATGACATGGACGGCATCGCGGTTGGGGCCGAAAAACACATCGGCGAAGATGTAGGGGCTGTTCTCATGACCGCGCAGGAAAAACCCCGGCCCCAGTGTCGGGATGTCCTTCACCAGTGACCAGTCGGTCATGCTGATGACGGTGATCTTGTTTTCCTTCAGATTGGGCGAGGCCATCACCCGGATGCCGTTCCAGTCGAAGGTGATGCCTGACCCCAGATGCGGCATGCCGGTCAGGGGGATGTCGGCCACTTTGCGCCCGACACTCAGGTTGACCACCTGCCCTTTGGCCCCGGTCCGGGCCGCGCCCATCACGTGCTGGTAGGACTGATCGAAGAAGAAGTCGTCGAGATAATCCTCCAGCTTGATCCGCCGGGTGGAAAAAGCCCCGTCCTGCACGCTCAGGGCTTCGACCATGCCGGGTTCGTAAGAATGGACCAGACCGGGGTAATAGGGTTTGACCGGCTTGTCATAGGGGATTTCCCAGATTTCCGGCAAATCCTTCAGGGCGACCAGAAAGCTGTGGCGCGGCGGGGCGGTATAGACGGCTGAAACCCGGCTGTCCTGCCCGCTGGCGGAGACCGGGATCACCCGCTGCGGCGACAGGTCGCGCGCATCCAGAATCACCACCGAAGCCGGAACCGCATTCCCCACCGCCAGCCACCGCCCGTCAGCGGAGACGGCGATGTTCCGGGTATTGATCCCGGCCCGCACCTCTGCCACCCGTTGCAGGGTCCACAGGTCATACTGATCAACCCAGCCATCGCGGCTGACCATATAGGCAAAGCGCCCGGTCGGGTCATATTTGATCCCGCCGTGCAGGGCAAAATGGCTGGGAAAACGGTCCAGAACCGTAAAGCGGTCGCCATCGACCACCGAGACATGGTGATCACCGCTTTCCACCACCGTAAACAGGTTCATCGGATCAGCGGTGTGGGTCGGGCGGGCAGGCAGGGTTGCCGGGTCAACGAAGACGGTGCGGCTGGCGGCGGTTTCTTCCAGCCCCCAGTGCGGCGAGGTGGCCGGGGGACGGAACACCCATCCGGCCAGCGCTTCGGCATCCTGCCGGGTCAGCACCCCTTCAAATCCGGCCATCTGACTGGCGGGGCGGCCATGAAGGATCACGTCCACCGCGTCCGCCGGTTTCAGGCGCTCCAGATTCTGCGGCAGCAGGGCTGGCCCGATGGCCCCCAGCCGGTCACCGCCGTGGCAGGCGGCACAGTGCTGGGTATACAGCCGGGCGGGGTCGGGCTCTTCGGCATGCGCTGCCGACAACAGGGCGATCAGGGTGGCGGCGGCAGACAGGCAGCGGCGGATCATGGGCGGACCTCCCCGCCGGTGAGGCCTGAGAGGGAGGCGGCCCCGGTGATCGGGGCCGGGCGGGGTGTCGCCCCAAAGGGCAGGACCTGTATCCGCGGGGCCGGGGCTGCGGTCAGGCCGATCTCGGCATCGGTCAGATAACAGCCCGGGTCTTCCGCCCACGGGTCACCGGTCAGCTGATAGGCGCGGGTGCGGGTATTGCCGTTGCAGATCGCCAGATGGCGGCATTGGCCACAGCGCCCGCTGACCGGGCGGGGCCGCTGTTTCAGCCCGGCCATCAGCGGGTCTGAGGTATCGGCCCAGATATCGCCGAACCGCCGGTCCCGGACCGACCCCAGGGCGTGGGTCCACCACATGGTGTCAGGATGCACGATACCAAGGTTATCAATATTGGCGATACCAACCCCGGAGGCATTGCCCCCCCAGCGGCGCAGGGTCTGTTCCAGCCGGGCAAGGCGGGCGGGAAAACGTTTTTCCGCCCAGCGCAGCATATACAGGGCGTCAGCATCATTGTTCCCGGTGACGTATTCCCGCCCGCTTCCGGCCAGTGTGTCGGCCAGACAGCGGTCAAGAATGGTGTCCATCACCGACCGGGTCAGGCGGTGATGGGCGTCTTCCGCCCGGTTGTGGTTACCGCGCCCGGCGTAGTTGAGGTGGGAGAAATAAAGTTTGTCGACCGCTTCTTCCGCCGCCAGATCCAGCAGGCGCGGCAGATCGCGGGCGGTGTGTTCGGTGATGGTGAAGCGCAGCCCGGTCTTGATCCCGGCAGTCCGGCAGGCCCGCAGCCCGGCGAGCGAGGCATCAAAGGCCCCGGCCCGGCGGCGGAAGATGTCGTGGGTCTCGCGCATGCCATCAAGGCTGATGCCGACATAATCATAGCCGGTGTCGGCAATGGCACCGACGGCGGCAGCATCCATCAGCGTGCCGTTAGAGGACAGGCCGACATAAAACCCCAGTGCCTTGGCCCGTGCCCCGATGATGTGAATGTCCGGGCGCAGCAGCGGTTCCCCGCCGGACAGGATCAGCACGCCGACCCCGGCATCTTTCAGGTCATCCATCACCCGGAAGACCTCCGCCGTTGTCAGCTCCCCGGCAAAATCGGTATCAGCGGAGGAACTGTAACAGTGGCGGCAGGTCAGATTGCAGCGGCGGATCAGGTTCCAGATCACCACCGGGCCGGAACCCAGAAGAACCGGGCGGCGTTGCGGTGTGGCGGCACTCTCCGGTGTCGCAACCAGATCTTTCATATAGCGGGACAGACGGAACATCAGGATGTCTCCTTCACAGGCTGCCGTCCGGCGGTGCGGATCCCGGTCTTTTTCAGCACACGGGTGGAATAGAGGATCTCTCCGGCCCGCAGGGCATCGCCCAGCAGGGCGCGGATGGCAGCGGCATGGGCATCGGTTTCGGCCCGGCTGCGGCCATGGACCATGGCAAACAGGGTGTAAGACCACAGCCCCGGCACCCGGGGCCGCAGATAGCAGTGCGAGACAAACGGCAACTGCCCGACTGCCGCGCCCAGATCCATCACCCGGTCATCGGCGACATCCCACACGGTCATGCCGTTGGCGGTGTAGCCGAGGCGGTAATGGTTGGGCACCGCGCCGATGCGGCGGATCCGGCCATCGGCCAGCATGGCGCGCAGGCGGTCCGTCACGGCCGTTTCGCTGACGCCAAGGCGGGTGGCAATCTCGGCATACGGGGTGGCGGTCAGCGGCAGGCCGCCTTCTGTGGCGGCAATCAGGGCCTGATCGGTCAGATGTGCATCGGTCATGCCGTCAGCCTCAGATCGAGGAAAAATTCGTGTTCCTTCGGCAGGGCCACCACGGTCAGGCCGGTGACGGCCTCAATCTCGGCCAGCACGGCCCACGCCCGGTCCGGGGTGGCGGTGGCGACCACGAACCACATGTTCCAGCGGTGGTCGCGCTGATAGTTATGGGCGACCTCGGGGTAGGCGTTGACGGTGGCGGTCACTTCGTCAAAGCGCTCCGCCGGGACGGACAGGGCGGCGAGGATTGCCAGACCACCGATGCTTTCCGGGCGGAACAGCGGGCCGAACCGGGTCAGGATGCCCCGCTCAAGCAGGCTGCGCAGGCGGGTCAGCAGGGCCTCTTCCGTGATCCCCAGAGATGCCGCCGCATCGGCATAAGGGCGGGATGACAGCGGAAAGCCGTCAAGCAGACCATTGATGATCGCGCGGTCGATGCTGTCGTATTCCATGGCGGTGTCGCTCATCACGGGCTCTCCGCCGGGGTGGCCGTCCGTGGGCGACCGTAGCAGCCGCCGCCCTGCTTAAAGCGGCGGACCCCGAACAGAACTGCCCGGGGCAGCCTGTCCAGACCGCACTCGCGCACCATCCGCTCGACCCGGGCGCCGACCTCATCCCGCTGTTTGCCATGGACCATCGCAAACAGATTATAGGGCCAGTCCGGGCGCTGGCGGCGGCGGCGGTAGCACAGGGTGACTTCCGGGCGGGTGGCCAGACGGGCCCCGGCGTCTGCCACCCGGTCATCGGGGACATCAAAAACGCACATCGCGTTGGCGTGATATCCGACCTCGCGGTGACGGACGATTGCGCCGAACCGGCGGATCACCCCGGTCTCGTGCAGACGGGTCAGACGGGACAGGACCGCAGCCTCGCTCAGCCCCAGCGGAGCCCCCAGACCGGCGTAAGGGCGGTGGGTCAGCGGCAGCCCGGTGCCCAGTGCATCAACCAGTGCCAGATCAAGATCATCCAGCAGGGGGGCGGCGGAAACGGTGGTCATGCCCGGTTCTCCTTTATGGCGGCGGACGGCGACCAGTCGATGGCAAAACCAAGGTCAAGGTGGTGTCCGTGTTCCATCGGCAGGCGCAGCAGCGGCAGCCCGGTTTCGGCGGCGATGGAATCCAGCACCGCCTCGCGCGCGGCCTCATCGCGGGCCGCCACCACAAACCACAGGTTCCACGGGTGATCGCGTTCGTAATTATGGTTGACCTCAGGATGTGCCCCGACACAGGCCGCCACCGCGTCCAGCCGGGCGGGCGGGACTTTCAGGGCGGCGAGGCAGCTTGATCCGACCGCCCCCTGGGCCCAGACCGCCCCGATCCGCCCGACCACGCCCTGCGTCTGCAGGGACCGGAAGGCGGCCAGTACGGCGTCTTCGGTGGTCCCCAGTTGCCGGGCCAGCGTGGCATACGGGCGTGGGGACAGCGGAAAACCGCGCTGGGCGATGTCCAGCAGGCTTTTTTCTAGCGGGCTGAGGTCAACAGGGGCCATGCTGGCAGTCCTCACAGGCCGATGCGGTGGGCGCGGGGGGTGAAGAAGATCCCGGACGGTTTATCCGCAGGCAGGGTGGCGATCTCGCGGCGGCTGTCGGTGTCGTAAACCCGCAGCAGGTCCTGATCGCGTACCGACAGCCACACCCGGTCCCCGCGCGGGCTGAATTCCATATGCAGGACCCCCGGGCCCGGGGTCAGGGTGTCGGTGACGGTCAGGCTTTCGGCATCAATCACCTGTACCGTACCGTTATCGGGCAGGGCGAAGTTGACCCACACCTGCCGTCCGCCGGGCCGGGCCATGGCGAACACCGGCTGACCGGCGACCGGAATGGCAGCCACCTGTTTCCAGCTGGCCGTGTCGATCACCAGCACCTCATGCCGCCCGATGGCAGGCAGAAAGGCGAGAGACCCTGCCACCGCCCAGCCTTCCAGATGCGGCATCTTATAGACCGGCAGCGGCTGCTGCCCTTTGCCGTAGCCATCAAGGATCCGGGTCACACCACGCTCGGGGTGCCACAGGTCGATTTTTGCCAGACCGTCTTCGCCGAACAGTCCGGCGATGTACCAGCGCCCGTCTTCGGTGACCAGAGCGTCATAAGGCTGGTGGCCGATATCCGGGAACCGGGTGAGGCGCGGGGTCCGGCGGTCAGCGGAGAAATCAGCGATCCAGGTCTCGCCGGTGTCGTACAGGCTGAAGACAAAGCGGTTGCCGGGGGCGTCCTCCAGTCCGACCACCTTTGACCGTGTGCCATCCCCGGTTTCGGTGGCGGGGATGTCGGCGACCAGCTCCAGCGTGGTGGCGTCAAACACCTTGACCCCGCCGGGGGTGTAGTTGGCCACCGCGATCAGGGTGCCGTCTTCGGAAATTGCCCCGCCGATGGAGTTGCCGGACTGCATCACCCGGCGGTCAATCACCTGCCGCAGCAGATCGACTTTGGTCAGGCCCCCGTCGCGCCCAAAGATGTAGGCATAGCGTTCGGTCGGATCAAACACCACCGAGGCATGGCTGAGGTCGCCCAGCCCGCCGATGGTGGCAAGGCGGGTCGCCTGCAGGCGGTCCACCACCGCAACCTGTCCGCTGGCCCGTTCAATCACCACCCCAAGGCCTCCGGTCCCACGGAGAGACGCGCCGGCAACAGACGGCCCGGACGGATCGGCGGTGGAGCATGCGGACAGCAGCAGGGCGGCGGTGGCAGACAACAGCAGGCGGCGGATCATGGCGGTGTCTCCCGCAGCAGGTGGATAAGCCAGTCGATATCCTGACCGGACAGCAGGGGCCCCCATGGCGGCATCGGTTTGCCGGGCAGGCCATCGCGGATGATGGTGGCCAGCACCGCATCATCCTGTCCGCGTAGGGCCTCGGCGGTCAGGGGAGAACCAAGACCGCCGTGGCGGGTCAGTCCGTGGCAGGACCCGCAATCCTGCGTCAGCAGGGCTGCGAGTTCGGCTTTGCGGGCCGGGGGCAGTTCGGCAGCGGCGGTGCTGCCCCAGATCAGGGCCGTCAGGGTGGCCAGAGCGGCGGCGGTGCCCGCCCGCCGGGGGATCATGACGGGCCCCATCCGTTGACCACTGCCAGCACCGGGCGCGGTGACGGCATCGCCTGCGGATCCGGCAGGATCCGACCCGGCAGGACCGGGGCATCCGCCATTGCGGCAACGCGGCCGATGATGAACAGGGTCGGCGGCTCCAGACCGGCGCGGGCAACATCCCCGACACAGTCCGACAGCACGGTCTTCAGGCGGCGTTCCCGGGGGGTGGAGCAGTTTTCCACCGCCAGCACCGGGGTTGCACCGCTCAGGCCGTGGCTGGTCAGACCGGCAACAATCTGCGGCAGTGTCTGCAGGCCCATGTATACGACCAGTGTGGTGTCGGCGTCGGCAAGGCTGGCCCAGTTGAGGGACAGCGGCGCATCGGCCTGACAGTGACCGGTGACAAAGCGGACGCCGGTGGCCAGTCCGCGGTGGGTCAGCGGTACGCCGCACAGCGCCCCGCAGGCGGCGGCAGTGGTGATGCCGGGCACCACCCGCACTTCCACGCCGTGCGCGGCCAGAAATTCAGCTTCCTCGCCCCCGCGCCCGAAAACGAACGGGTCCCCGCCTTTCAGGCGGACCACGGTTTTATGGCGGGCGGCAAGATCAAGCAGCACCGTGTTGATACGGTCCTGCGTACAGTGGTGCCGTCCCGGGCGTTTGCCGACAAACACCCGTTCAGCGGTGGGGGACAGCAGCGACAGAACCCCGTCAGAGACCAGACGGTCATGGGCCACCGCATCGGCTGTCTCCAGCAGGCGGGCCGCCCGCACGGTCAGCAGATCGGGGTCGCCGGGACCGGCCCCGACCAGATACACCACGCCAAAATCATGCGCAGGAAAGCCATGCATCTGTCAGGTCCCCCATCAGAGAAATCACGGAAAATCAGCGGAAAGAAGTCCGGGGGGCGGGGCAAACCGCCCCCCGGCAGTCTGTCTGGCCCTTAATAAATGTCGTGCTGGGTGTTGAAGACGTTGAACTTGCCGGTCGGGGTGACCAGCCGGTCATCCTTGATCACCGTCTTCAGCTTGCGGGTCTTGTCATCAACGACCACGATTGCCGATTTCTGGGTCTTGCCGTTCCAGACCGAGAACCACACCTCGTCGCCTGCCTTGTTGTATTCCGGCTGGACGACACGTTTGGCCCCTTCGCCCAGATCGGCCCATTCGGCGATCGGCAGCACTTCAAACCCCTTATCGAGGCTGCGGATGTCAAACACGGCAACCGACTGCGAGACCTTTTCGTCCGGGTTCAGCGGGGTATCAACCCACAGGTTGCCGGATTTCGGATGGGTCTTGATGAACAGCGATCCGCCGCCCTGACCGTTCAGGGTTTCCACCACTTTCCACGCCTGCTTCGGATGGCCTTTCGGATCGGTGCCGATCAGCGAAATACCGTCATCGCCCAGATGACTGGTGGCCCAGACCGGACCAAACTTCGGATGGACGAAGTTGGCACCGCGCCCCGGATGCGGGGTTGCCCCGGTTTCGACGTTGGCGACCAGTTTGCCGTCCTTGGTGTCGATCACTGACACCTTGTTGCGGGCGTTGGCCGCCACCATGAAGTACCGGCCAGAGCTGTCGAGGCCGCCGTCATGCAGGAAGCGTTCCGCTTCGATTTCCGTGGTCTTCAGGTTCTTCAGGTCGGAATAATCGACCATCATCACCTTGCCGGTTTCCTTGACGTTGACGATGAACTCAGGCCGGTAGTGAGACCCAAGGATCGAGGCAACGCGCGGTTCCGGGTGATAGCTCTGCTCGTCGTAGATCATGCCGCGGGTCGAGGAGATCTTCAGCGGTTCCAGCGTTTCGCCGTCCATGATCACGTACTGCGGCGGCCAGTAGGTGCCGGCGATGGCGTATTTGTCTTCCCAGCCCTTGAACTTGGAGGTTTCAACCGAGCGCGCTTCCAGCCCGACCTTCAGGCTGGCGACCTTGGTCGGTTCTTTCGGCCACAGGTCGATCATGTCGATACGCGCGTCACGGCCAATGACGAAGACATAGCGGCCCGAGGCGGAAATGCGGGAAATATGAACGGCGTAGCCGGTCGGGATGATCTTTTCGATCTGGTGGGTACTGCCGTTGATCAGGGCAACCTGACCGGCGTCGCGCAGGGTGACGGAGAACAGATTCTCGATATCGAGGGTGCTTTCCTTCTTTTTCACGCGGTCAGCGGGTTTTACCAGCACTTCCCACGAGGCCTTCATCTCCTTCATGCCCCATTCCGGCGGTTGCGGCGGGTCCTGCATGACGTAGCGGGCCATCAGATTGACCTGCTCTTTGCTCAGCTCGCCGGATGTCCCCCAGTTGGGCATCCCGGCGGGGCTGCCGAAATTGATAAAGGCTTCCAGATGTTCAAGGCCCAGGGTGCGGGTGCGGGCCGGTTCCAGATTGGGGCCGGTCGCCCCTTTGCGCAGCACGCCATGACAGCCGGCGCAGCGCTGGAAGAAGATGTCTTTGGCCTGCGCGAACTCTTCCGGGGTCATCGTCGGCACCGGGGCCGCTTCAGCCGGGGCGGCGGGGGCGGTCTGGGCAGAGGCGGCGGGGGCGAAGGCCAGCAGTGCCGCAACGGCGACGGACCCGAACACCCCCCATGATCGCGACGCTGCCGCCCCTTTTAAACCTGTAAACATGGTCATCATAATCCCCTGTCTGTGTGGGCTTAACGGCATCACCCTGTTCCCTTCGCCAAAACCCCTCCATGATGGATGGTAAATGGCCGGGCACCGCTTCCGGGTGCCGGGATTTCAGGATGGGGCTTCGGTTTCAGCCAGATGTTTCAGGGCAGTGGTGTCGGTGATGGTCAGGTGGCCCCGGTGCAGGTGGATGCCCAGCTTTTCCAGACGGCGCAGAGCGCGGGAAAAATTCTCCGGGGTCAGGCCGACCGCCCCGGCGATGACATAATGCGGGACCTGCAGGCGGATCGCCGCCGGGGTGCCCGGGGGGTGCTGCCCGGCCTCCGGCATGGCTTTTTCCAGCTCGCGCCACAGCCACAGGCAGACCCGGCGGAAGGCGCTGATCCCCTTCAGTTCGGCCAGTGCGCGGGTCATGGTGCGGTGACGGCGCCCAAGGCTGACCAGCAGGGGGGCCAGACGGCCGCCATCTTCCTCCAGCCGGGCGAACAGGGTGCTGCGGGTGATGACATCAACCACCGCTGCTGTCACCGCGTCACCGTTCACCGGGTAATGGCGCAGCCCCAGCATGGCCGGAAGCCCGAAGAAGTCGCCGGGGCCGAACACATGCAGCGTGACCTCGCCGCCGCCGGACTCCAGCGTGTAAAGCCGGACCTTGCCGTCGCGGATCAGAAAAAACCTGTCCGCCGGATCCCCCTGCGAAAACAGCGAGTCGCCGGGGATCAGGCGCAGACGGCGGGACCGGTCCATCAGGATGTCCAGCACATCGGTCTCAAACAGGCCCCCCATCGAGCAGCTGTCTTCGGCAGGCATGGCAGCAGGCGGCCTGATTTCAGGCGACATCGCGTTCAGCCTCCATTGCCAGCCGCAGGCCGCCCGGATCGGCGACTGTCACCAGCGGGCCGCGTACGGTGACACCGTCATCGCGCAGACTGCGCAGGGACCGGCTGAGGCTTTGCGGGGTGATGCCGAGATGGGCGGCCAGTGTGGTTTTACTGACCGGCAGGCGGACGGTGACGGCCCCGCCCCGGCGACCGGGCATCAGCGACAGCAGAAACGCCATCAGCCGCCCCCGCGCGCTCAGGCTGCGCTGATCGGAGATGGCACGGATACGGTGGCGCAGCCCGACAGACAGCAGCCCGACCAGCAGCAGGGCGGTTTCGGCGGAGGATCCGGCCAATGTGTTGACCTGTGCCGGGCTCAGGCGGATCAGACGACAGGGGGAGAGGGTCCGGGCGGTTTCGCCATGCAGACCGTCACCGAGATCAGACAGCCCAAGGACCGCGCCGCGCCCGGCAATATCCACCGGGGTGGCGGTGCCGGGGCATCCGGCGATCAGGGCCACTTCGGTCATCACCGATCCGTCCTGCACCAGATAAAGGGTGTCGAGGGGCTCGCCTTCGCGGTACAGGACGGTGTCTTCATCGGCCATCTGGGCTGTGCCCAGCGGGCTGAGCCGGGTCAGGGCCGCGCCGAGGATTGCCTGTTCCGATAACAGATCGAGATTGATGCCCATGCTGGTCGGCTCCGGGGAAGGTGCTGACGCCAGCATCCGCCTAATCCCGGGTAAATCACTTGACCATCGTCAAGGGTGTTCGGATCGCCGCTGATTTTCAATTCTGGGGCGTACTGTGACGTACACCATGAGCGAGGGGCAGAGTTTACCCTGCGACAAGACCGGCGGATTGCCGGACTTATCCGGCGGCAAGGTCCGGGCGGCCTGTTCCGGGTATTCAAGGGTCTGTGACCGGACGCCGTTCTTCCCCGGCCGTCGCTCCGGGTCGTTGTTTCCTCCTGTACCCGTTCCGTCAGCGGTTCCTGCCGCCGTTGACGGGACGGGCTTTTTTGTCTCAGGCGGCAACGCTCCGGTTCCGGCCTTCGGCTTTGGCGCGGTAGAGGGCGGCATCGGCCCTGCCGAGCAGACCATCCGGGGTAACCCGGGTGCCACCGCTGACGGTGGCGACCCCGACAGACAGGCTGACCCGGCCAAAGGGGCTGTCCGGGTGTGGCAGGGCAGCATCCCAGACGCTGAGGCGGATCGCCTCGGCCATGCGGAAGGCTTCCCCGGCAGAAGTGGCAGGCAGAACCGCGACAAATTCCTCGCCGCCATAACGGGCGGCAAGATCGGTCTTCCGGTGCAGCGGGCGTTGCAGGGCCGCGCCGACATGGCGCAGGCAGTCATCACCGGCCTGATGGCCCATGCTGTCATTATAGCGTTTGAAGTGATCAACATCGATCATCAGCAGGCTCAGGTCTTTTCCCCCACGGCCGACCCGCTCGCATTCCTGCTGCAGGGTCTGGTCAAGATGACGGCGGTTGAACAGCCCGGTCAGGCCGTCCCGCATGGCCAGACGGGCCAGATGGTCGCGGATCTGCTTCAGCTCCAGATGGTTCCGGACCCGGGCCCGCAGGATTGCCGGAGTGATCGGTTTGCTGACGTAATCCACCGCCCCGATTTCGAGGCCCCGGGTTTCGTCTTCGGGGTCAATCCGCCCGGTGACAAAGATCACCGGAATGGAGGCGGTGTCCGGGTGCTGCTTCAGGGCCCGGCACACATCAAAACCATCCCGCCCCGGCATCGTGACATCCAGCAGGATCAGATCCGGGCTTTGGCCGGTTGCCAGCTCAATGGCCCGGTCGCCGTTCAGGGCGAACAGAAGGTCGTAGTCTGCCGACAGGACCCCGCTGGCGATATCAATGATGTGGGGCTCGTCATCGACGATCAGCACGGTCGGAAGGGTCATGAGGCAACTTTCTTCGGGGGCATCAGGCGGTCAAGGAGGGTGGTGGCAGCGCTGAAATCAAGGCTGTCCAGCGCGGCGTGAATGCCGTCGAGGTCTTCATCCGCCAGTCCGGCAGCGGACAGAACCGGGCGCAGATCGGCAAAGGTGCTGCGCGCGGTCAGGCGGTTGCTGCTGATCTGGTGACGCAGGCCGGTCAGCTGTTCGATGACGCTGTCGGGCAGGGTGCCGGAGAGGGGCTGCTGCCCGGAACTTTCACTCCGGGCAGCAGCAACCGGTGCCGGGGGCAGGGGGGCGCTCAGGGCCGTAAGGGCCTGTTTCAGATGTGCATGACAGTGGTCAGCCGCCGCCCCATCTCCGCCATCCTGCTGTTGCAGGGTGTCTTCCAGAATGGCGGCGGCATCCCCCAGGGCGGTATTGCCGAGGGTGCGTGCCGCAGACTTCAGGGAATGAACATCCCGGATCAGACTGTCTCGGTCCCCCGGATCTGCAGCGGTCAGCCGTGTCAGAAGCGGCGTGAAACGGTCACGGAATGAGAGCAGAAGCCGTGTCAGAAGATCTTCCCGTCCGTCGGTGAACAGGCGGGCTGCGGTCAGGTCAAATGGTCCGATGCTCTCAGGCAACACTGGCGGGGCTGTCGGTGACGGCAGCGGTGCGCGGTCTGCGGGGGCTGCCTGTGCGGGGCGCTGACGCAGGGCTGCGTGGACCGCCGCGATCAGACGGTCAGGGGCCACCGGCTTCATCAGATAGTCATCGACCCCGGCTTCAACGCAGCGGGCATATTCGAGATCGGCGGTATGGGCGGTGATGGCGAGAATCGGCAGGACGGCGGACGGCAGGACACGGCGGATCCGGCGTGTGGCTTCCACGCCGTCCATTTCCGGCATCTGCACGTCCATCAGCACCACATCCGGCGGCTGCGGGCTATGCAGGACCCGTTCAACAGCGGCCAGCCCGGTGGTGACGACATCAACCGTGGCCCCGGCGGATTCCAGCAGTTCCCGCGCGACAAGCTGATTGATTTCCGTGTCTTCGGCCAGCAGGACATGGACCCCCTGTAACAGCAGCGGGCCGGGATCGGCATCCTGCGGCAGCACAGGGGGCAGGGCACCGGCTCCCCCGGTGAGGGCGGCGTGCAGGGCCAGACGGAGTGTGCTGCGGTCCAGCGGTTTGTGCAGGGCCATGCGGATACCGGCCCGGGCCAGCGTCTCCGGCTGCTCTTCGTCTGCATCGTGGCCATGATAGCCCAGCAGAATCAGAGGGGGCGGACTGGTCATGGACTGACTGTGCTGTTGCAGGGTCCGGCTCAGCGGCTGCGTGCCGGAGGAGTCCGTCATCCCTTTATCGACCAGTATGATCCCGCCTGCGGCTGCCGGAAGCTGCTGCAGGGCTTCAGCCGGGGTTCCGGCAGGCAGGGCCCGTACGCCAAGGTCGGTCAGCAGAGAGACCAGAAGGGCGCAGGCGGTCGGGTTGTCTTCCGCCACCAGCACCGGCAGATCCGGCGGCAGGGGGGCTGTCTCTTCGCTCACCGGGGGTTCCGCCAGCTCCAGCGGCAGGGTCAGGGTGAACACTGATCCTGCGCCGTAGGTGCTGGTGACGGTGATGCTGCCGCCCATTATCTCCGCCAGCTGCCGGGAAATCGCCAGTCCCAGTCCGGTTCCGCCGAAGCGGCGGGTGGCGGAGCTGTCGGCCTGCGCGAAGGCGGCAAACAGGCGGTCACGCTGGCTGTCATGGATGCCGATGCCGGTATCGCGGACGGCAAAGCTGAGCTCAACCCGGTTCTCGTGGCGGTGGATGACCCGGATTGCCAGCACCACTTCCCCCTGATCGGTGAATTTGACCGCGTTGTTGGTCAGATTGAGCAGGATCTGTTCCAGCCGCAGGGCGTCACCGCGCAGATGATACGGGACATCAGCGGGGATATCGTAGAGGAACTCCAGCGATTTATCAGCGGCATGCAGGGCAACGATGGTCGACAGGGTATCCAGCACCCGCGACAGATCGAACGGTTTGTTTTCCAGTTCCATCTTTCCGGCCTCGATCTTGGAGAAGTCGAGGATGTCATTCAGGATCGCCAGCAGAACCCCGGCGGAGGAATGGAGTTTGTTCAGATAGTTGCGCTGCTGGGCGGTCAGGCTGGTCTTCAGGGTCAGGTGGGACAGGCCCAGAATGGCATTCATCGGGGTGCGGATTTCATGACTCATGGTCGCCATGAAGCGGGATTTGATGCGGGCGGCTTCTTCAGCGCGGTCGCGGGCTTCCTTCAGGGTTGCTTCTGCCAGAACCGGCTGGGTGACATCCAGCACAGTGATCTGCCGGACCTCCTGCCCCTGCCAGTGGATCGGGCTGACGGCAATGGTCACCCACAGGCTGCTGCCGTCATCCCGGCGGGCGGGCAGGCGGTCCAGAATCTGTGCCCCCTGAGCGAACGCATCCGCCGGGGCATTGACCAGCGGCCACACCGCGTCGGGCAGCAGGTCGCGCACCGGTACCGCCTCGGCGGGGTCCGGCAGGGCGAACATCTGCGAAAAGGCCGGATTGGCGAACAGCACCCGGTCCGCCGACAGCACCAGAACCGCCTGTACCGACCCCTGCACCATCGAGCGGAACTGCCGTTCCCGCGTTTCCACATCCTCCTGACGGCGGCTGATTTCCGACAGGAAGTAGGTGATTGAGCGGGCAATGGCCGAGATTTCATCCTGACCGCCGTCATCAATGCGGGTGGTCCGCCCGGCGATCCGGCCCAGAACCCCGTCATTCAGGGCCGACAGACGGTTGGTCAGAAAATGACGGAAATAGAAATAAACCCCGACAGCAGCCCCGACGGCGACAATGGCCAGAATGGTCAGGATCACCGCCTGCCGTTCCACTTCATTCCACAGGCTGGTGGCATTGGCCGAGGCACGGGCGGTGATGGTGGCGAACATATCGCGGGACAGTTTGCTGACCTCTTCCACCAGCAGCCGGGTCTGGCTGCCCAGCCCGGCGGCCCGGCTGCTGACCCGGACCCTTTCGACCAGTGCCGGATAGAGGCCGCCGTCAGCAAACAGGGCGTCTTCCATCTGTTCTTCGATCCCGCCAAGGCGGGCGGCAATCGCCGGAGGAACCTGTTGGTGGTACTGGTCCAGCCCGTTCAGGGTCTGCCGGACCTGCTGTTCTGACTGGCGGATATCGACCAGCCGCTGCATCCGGCTGGCCCGCACCGCCTGCCCGCTGACTCCGTCGAGTGTGCTGATCCAGATCACCAGACTGCGCAGGGATTCCGGCCCCGGCGCGGGGCCTCCCGCCGGGGGAAAGGACAGGGTGTCTTCCGTCAGGCCTTTCAGGGAGTCTGACAGGCCCGAGACTGTGGTCTGAGCCCGGTCAACCCCGGCGGCCACATCAATCCGCCGGGCGACCTGCGCATCAAGATCCGCGACTGTCTGTTCCAGACTGGTCAGCAGGTTGGCAAGGGTCTGCGCCCCTTCCACCGTTTCGACCTGCGTCACATATTCCTTGATCCGGTGAAACTTCAGGTCGATGTCCTCGCGCGCGATCCGCCGTGCCGGGTGTGTATCGGCGGCTGACAGGCGTTCGACCTGATTGACCAGCAGCTGCAGTTGCGAGGACAGCTCTGACGCGATGGTCATCTGCGGCAGGGCGGAATGGGCGAGGCTGGTCAGCTCACGGTGGAAGCGCCCGAGGTCATACAGTGCCAGTCCGGAGACCGCGATCAGGAACACCCCCATCGACAGCAGGCCCTGTACCACCCGGCGGGACACCCGGCGGGTGGGGCGTTCCGGCGGGGAGAGCGGGGGAACGGAAGGCGGCGGCACTGCTGACATGGATCAGTCCGTTTTTCGGGCGGCAGGGGGCGCAAGGTCAATCAGTCTGCCTTCCACGGCGGGGGCGACGGTTTTCCGGTTGCTGATGTATTCTGACAGGACTTCCCATTGCAGGCGGCGGTTGACGTCATGGGTCAGGCGCGGGGCCCCGGCCAGCGTGCTGAACTGGTCACCGCCATCGGCGACAAAGCGGGTCAGGGCGACTTTATAGGTCCGCTGCGGGTCCAGCGGCTGGCCCATCACCTCGACCGAGACCACCCGTTTTCCCGGCGGACTGGTACTGTTGAAGCGCACCACCATATTTGAGACATGCAGGAACCGCCCGGAGCGGTCCTCAATCTTGCTCAGGCCATTTTCCAGCGCGCCCAGAATCTGCGCCCCGGTCACCCCGTAGAGGCCGACATGCTCCCGGAACGGCAACTCAGCCTGAATGTGGCGGCGCGACAGTTCTACCCCCGCCGGATACTGGCGGTCCCCACGGATCGAGCCGCCATTCGCAAGGGCGATTTCTGCCCCCAGCACCTGCCGCATGCCGTCGGCGACCAGATTGCCGAAGGCGGTTTCCCGGCTGCGGACCAGATCTCGCCGGGTATCAAGCGGGGTGGAGGAGACGCCGACCGGGGTATCCAGCAGGGTGGCGAGGCGCCCGGTGTAGGACGCCACCAGCCGCTGGATCTCGGGGTCCGGGGTCACGCCGTCCAGCGGCACCATTTCGACGCTGCAGAGGCAGCCGCGGACTTTGCCATCCGCGCCGCGCCGGGGCTGAACGGTCATTACCGCCAGCGGGCTGGTATCGCCACCGTTGCGCACCAGCAGACCGTTGCCGAGGGGAGTGGCGCTGTTTTCGTCGATCACCGCTTCGATCAGCACATCGACCGAGCCGTCGCGCACCAGTTCCTCGTCGGGATTGTCGTTGCCGCTGGTCTCAATCCGGCTTTCGCTGAGGGCGAGCACGATGTCGGCCCCCCGCCGCCGCAGATCGGCAGCCTGCCGCCGGATGGCGTCGGGCACCGGCTCCACCTTCAGTAGCGGCATGTTGTATTTGTAGGTCACGCTGGGGTTGACGGTGGCGAGAATGCCGAGTGTATACCCCCCCAGATCAAGCAGCAGGGTTTCCGCCAGCCCTTCCGGCCGCCGCCCGAACCGGCTGTCGATAACGTTGGAGGCGATCATCGGGAAGTTGGCTTCCCCCGAGCGGAGAATCAGCTCGTCCATCCCGAAGGAATATTCCCGTTTACCGATGGCCATCGCCGTCGGTTCCATCGCGTTCAGGATGTCGATCATATGAGCGCCGTAATCGAATGCCGCCAGCGCGCTGGGGGCAAGCGAATCGCCGCCGTGAATGAAATGCACCGGCACCGGCCCGCGCCGCAGTGCGGACAGGACGGCGGCGGCACGGATCAGCCCCGGCTCCCCCTGAGCCGGGAAAATCTCCGGCATGTTGGAGATATAGACGATCTTCACCGGCTGTGGTGCCGGCTCGGCGGCCTGTCCGGCGGTGCCGGTCAGGCCAGCCACCAGCAGGGGCAGCGTCACGGTCAGTCCGGCCACCATCTGCCGCAGTACGGATGATCCGGCCCGCACGGCGCTGATGGCGGTGCGGTTAAAGTCCATTCCCAAGGGTGCCCCCCCGCTTATCCTGTTCTGTCCCCGGCAGTAGAATACCCTGATACATCTGAAACGAGAATGGATGATAGCCGCAAGAGGCATCCGCTGTTTCCACAGTTGACAGGGGCCCCGGAAAAGTGCGTGCCAGCCCGCTTTTCCCGGCCATGCCTCCGGGCACAACAGTCTGTTCTCTGACAAACAAGACCGCTGTCGGGCCGGGGCCGCATGCTGACCCTGATGCGTGGTCTCTCCCGGGCCTGAACCACCCGCCGGACGCGGCGATGTCTCCCGCCGTTGCTCCTGTCTCAGGTCCGGTGGCGGGCCGGGAGGGGCCCGCATTTCTTCAAAATATCACCGAGCTGGCGCAGGCAGAGACCGCCAAGCGCCAGCCAGACAGGGATTTGGTTCCGATGCACAAGACTCTTTTTATGGCGGCTGCCCTTCTGGCAGCGGTGCCCGCTGCCGCGCAGGCGCAGACCGGAACTCCGGGGCAGAAAAATACTCAGGGATGGTCGGCTGAGGTGGTCGATGCCTCTGGCCCCAGCCGCCGTCTGGCGAAGTATGAGCCCCTTGCCCGGGCTGAAAAGCCGTGGAACATCTGCGTGCTGTTTCCGCACCTGAAGGACAGCTTCTGGGTGGCGGTGGCGTATGGTGTGGCCTCCGAGGCTGAGCGCCAGAATGTTTCGATGACCCTGTATGAGGCGGGTGGCTATTCCAACCTGCCGCGCCAGCTGTCGCAGTTTGATGACTGCGTGGCGGCCAAGGCGGATGCCATTGTGGTCGGCGCCATTTCTGAAGCGGGTCTGGCCCAGAAAATCGCCGAGGCGCGGAAGAAGGGGATCCCGGTGATCGGCACCGTCAACCCGATCCAGAATGCCGAGACAACCGGTAAGATGTTTGTCGATTTTCCGACCATGAGCGGCCAGACCGGACGCTATCTGGCCCGTAAGGCTGCGGATGGGGCCAAGGTCGTCGCTTTCCCGGGGCCTGCCGGGTCGGGCTGGGCCGAGGCCTATGCGCAGGGCTTCAAGGACAGCCTGAAGGATAGCAAGGTTGAGGTGCTGGATACCCGTTTCGGGGATACCGGCGTCAATGCCCAGCTACAGCTGGTGCAGGATGCCCTGCAGGCCTATCCCGATCTGACCGTACTGTGGGGCACCGCCCCGACCGCCGAGGCTGCGATCGGGGCAGTTGCCGAAGTCGGGCGGGAAAAGGATGTGATGATCCTGTCCACCTACGAAAATCAGGCGATGCTTGATGCCCTGAATGCCGGAAAAATCATCGGGTTCGCCACCCAGTATCCGGTGCTTCAGGGCCGGGTCGGGATTGATATGGCGGTCAGGGCGCTGCAGAAACAGCCGGTGATGGCTTTTGCCCAGCCGGTTCCGGCGGTGATCACTCAGGATACCATGAAGGCGATCGACATGGGGCTGGTGCTGGCCCCGGCGTCGTGGCGCCCGGTGTTCTCCGTCAAAGCCACCCAGTAAGGTCATGGCTGACAGTCATAACGGCGGCTTCACCCCCGGTCCGGACGGGCCGGGGGCGGAAGCCCCGCCGCTGCTGATGCTCTCCGGCATCGGCAAGCGGTTCGGCGGGGTGCGGGCGCTGGGGAATGCCAGCCTGACCCTGACGGCGGGCAGCGTGCATGTGCTGCTCGGCGAGAACGGGGCGGGCAAGTCGACCCTGATCAACATCATTGCCGGCAGCTTTGGCCCCGATGGCGGCACCTATTGCCTTGATGGTCAGCCGGTGCGCGGCCTGACCCCGCAGCGGGCGCGGCAGGCCGGAATCAGCGCGGTATTTCAGGAGTTTTCGCTCGCCCCCAATCTGACGGTGGAAGAAAACCTGTTTCTTGGGCGGGAACGGCATCGCCTTGGTGTTCTCGACCGCCGGGCGATGCGGCTGCGGGCGCAGGCGGTGCTGGACGATCTGGGCTTTGACATCAGCCCCCGCCAGCGGACCGGCGATCTGTCGCGGGCACATCAGCAGATGGTGGAAATCGCCAAGGCGCTGATGGACCCGGTTAAGGTGCTGATCCTTGATGAGCCGACCGCTTCGCTGACCGAGGCGGAAACCGAGCGTCTTTTTGCTCTGGTTGACCGCCTGCGGGCGGAGGGGGTGGGCATCATCTATGTCTCGCACCGTCTGCGGGAAATCATCCGGCTTGCGGACCGCATCACCGTGTTGCGTGACGGCTGCACCGTCACCAGCATTGATGCCGCCGGGGTGACGGAAGACGGTCTGGTTGAGCTGATGACCGGCCGGAAGATGGAGGCTCTGTATCCGCAGATCCCCCATGCCCCCGGCGATGCCCTGCTGGAGCTGTCCGGCCTGACGCTGGCCAACCGCACGGTCGAGGATGTCTCGCTGATCGCCCGTGCCGGTGAGATCACCGGCATCGCCGGGCTGGTCGGCTGTGGCAAAAGTGAGGTGATCCGCGCCGTTTATGGTCTGGAGACGGTCAGCAGCGGATCAATCCGTCTGAAAGGGCAGGCTTACAGTCCGTCCGGCCCGGCCCGGGCCCTGACGGCGGGGGTGTGTTACTTCCCCTCTGACCGGGTGGCGGAAGGTTTGGCGCTGGGCCGTCCGATCCGTGAAAATGCCTCGATGGCGGCGCTGGACCGTCAGAGGGGGGTGGTCCGCCGCGGGCAGGAGCGGTCGTTTATTAAGGCGACGATGGACCGGCTGCGGCTGCGCCCTGCGAACATCGAACGGGCGGTCGGCACTCTGTCGGGGGGCAACCGCCAGAAGGTGATGCTGGCCCGGGGGCTGACCCGTCCGACACAGGTGTTTCTGTTTGACGAACCGACCGTCGGGATCGACGTCGGCGCCAAGGCTGAGGTCTATGACTTCCTGCGGGATCTGGTCCGTGATGGGGCGGCGGTCGTGCTGGTGTCTTCTGACCTGCCGGAGGTGCTGCACCTGTCCAACCGCCTCTACGTCATGCACCGCGGCCATATCGCCGCCGAGCTGACCGGCGCGGATATCACCGAAGCTCAGGTTCTGGCCTGTTTCTTTCAGGAGGATGTGGCATGAGCGTGCATCTGCCTTCCCACCATCCCCAGCCGCAGCAGTTTTCTGACCGTCTGATGCTGGCCGTGGCCGGGATCGGTCTGCTGCCGCTGTTGCTGGTGGCGCTGGTTGCCGTGCTGGCACTGACCGAGCCGCGTTTTCTGGGGGCGGTCAATCTTCTCAATATTCTGCGTACGGCTTCGGTGCTTGCCGTGGTGGCCTCCGGTCAGATGCTGGTTCTGATCGTTGGCGGCTTTGACCTGTCCGTCGGTGCGGTGGTGGCCCTGTCGTCCACCGTCGGGGCGACGGCGATGGCCGGGGTGGCGGCTTCGGGGGCATCCCCGGCGCTGGCGGTGACAGCCGGGTGTGCTGCGGGTCTGGGGGCCGGGGCAGTGGTCGGTCTGGTCAATGGCCTGTGCGTCGCCGTGCTGAAGGTGTCGCCGTTTATGGTCACGCTGGGCACCATGTCGGCGGCGTCCGGGGTGGCCTTGCTGCTGACCAACGGGATCCCGGTCTATGGGCTGCCGGATGGGTTTGTGTCCGGTTTTGGCCGGGCGGTGTGGCTGGGGCTGCCGTCAGCGCTGGTGGTCAGCGTGGTCCTGCTGGGAGCGGTGGCGGTGATGCAGCGCCATACGCTGGCCGGTCCGGCCCTGCGGGCGGTCGGCGGCAATCTGCAGGCGGCCCGGGTCAGCGGTGTGGCGGTGCGGGGCTGGACGGTCGCGGCCTATGTCGGCTGCGCGGTGCTGGCCTCGTTGACCGGGCTGTTGCTGACGGCGCGGATCGGGTCCGGTCAGGCCAGTCTTGGCGGCCTTAACATGACCATGGAAAGCATCGCCACGGCGGTGATTGCCGGGGTGTCCCTGCGCGGCGGGGCCGGGCGGGTGGAGATGGTGGCGCTGGGGGCGGTGTTTCTGGCCGTTATCAGCAATGCCATGAACCTGTCGCGGGTCGACAGCAAGGCGCAGCTGGTGGTGCTCGGGGTGATCCTGATCGCAGCCGTCGCTCTGGACGAACTTGGCAAACGGAGACGGGTCCGTGTCTGATCAGCTTTCTCTGCGCGGGATGATCCCGCATCTGGCCCTGCCGCTGGCGCTGGCGGTGATGCTGGCCGGTTTTTCGGCCGTCGAGCCGCGCAGCCTGTCGGCGGGCAATCTGCTGAATGTGCTGGAACAGTCGAGCTATCTGATTGTTTTCACGCTGGCGCAGACGGTGGTGCTGCTGACCCGGGGCTTTGATCTGTCGGTCGGCATGGCCGCTTCGGCGGTCAGTGTGGCGGCGGCGCTGGCCGCTGTCAGTTTTGGGGGTGGGGCGGGTGTTGCCGTTGCCCTGCTGCTGGCCGGGGGAATCGGGCTGGTCAACGGGGCGGTGGTGGCCCTACTGCGGGTTAATCCGTTCGTTGCCACGCTCGGCATGCTGAACATCTGTCTCGGTCTGTCCTCGACCCTGTCGGGGGGGCGTCCGGTCACCGGGGTTCCGGATGGTCTGACCACCCTGTTTTACAGCGGGGCGGTGCTGGGGGTTCCGGCCCCGGTGTTGATCGCGGCCCTGTGTACCGGCGGGCTGGCCCTGCTGCTGCACCGGACGGTGTTTGGCCGCTCGCTGTACCTGACCGGCGGGAACCCCCGGGCGGCGGAAGTCGCCGGGGTGCGGGTGCGGTTAACCCTGATCGGGGCCTATACCCTGTGTGCCCTGCTGGCCGGGCTGGGGGCGGTGATGCTGACGGCCCGCACCGGATCTGGTGAACCCAGCCTTGGCGGATCGCTGACACTGGAATCGATTGCCGCTGCGGTGATCGGCGGGGTCAGTCTGCGCGGCGGGGCCGGGGGTGTCACCGGGGCGGTGCTGGGGGCGGTGTTTGTCACCGCCCTGTCCAACGGCATGAACCTGACCCGGGTGGATGGCAACGTACAGATGATTGTGCTGGGGGTGGTGGTGGTGGCCGCCGTGGCACTTGACCGCTTCCGGGGCAGCCGCTGAACGCGCTGGTGAACAAATCGCCATGCGCTGGGCGGCAAGAGAACCCGCCGCAGACCCATTAGCATCGTTCTATTCCAAACAAAAAAATCAGCCCTTCAGGAGGCTTTTATGTCAACTGCTCCGAAGACCCGGGGTTCGGTGGACCCGATCACCCTTGCCGTGGTACGCGGCGCGCTGGAAACCGCGCAGCGCGAAATGACCGTCACGCTGGAAAAGACCGGCCGGTCGAGCGTGTTCAATCTGGCCCATGATTATTCCAACGCCCTGTTTGATGCCAACCCGGAAATGATCCTGCAGGGGCAGGACATTCCGATCCACATGGGCTCACTGATTCCGGCGATGAAGGCGGTATCGGCCTTTTTTGGCGATGACATCCACGACGGCGATGTGATCTATCACAACGACCCGGCCTATGCTGGCAGCCACATCATTGACTGCTGCATGTACAAGCCGGTGTTCTATCAGGGTGAGCTGGTCTTCTGGACGGTGTGCAAAGGCCATCTCACCGATATCGGTGGTCCGGTCCCCGCCGGGTACAACCCCAATGCCACCGAAATCTATGCCGAAGGCCTGCGTATTCCCCCGGTCAAGCTGTGGGACCGTGGCCGCCGCCGGGAAGACGTCATCAACCTTCTGCTGACCAACATGCGGGCCCGCCGCGATCAGGAAGGCGACCTGAACGCCCAGTTCGGGGCCTGCCGGGTCGGAGAGCGCAACCTGATTGCCCTGCTCGATAAATATGGCATCGAAACCGTGCGGGCCTGCATTGAAGAGCTGAAGTCGATGGCGGACCGCCAGATGCGCAGCCTGATCTCTTCTGTCCCGGACGGCCTCTACACCGGCACGGCGGTTCTGGAAGATGCCGGGCATGGGTTTGGCGAGATGGAAATCTCCGCCACCATCACCATCAAGGCTGACACCTGCCACATTGCCATCAAGAGCCCGCCGCAGATCCCCTATTTCATCAATTCCTACGCCGGGAACTCGATGTCGGGGATCTACCTCGGCCTGATGATGTTTGCCCAGCTGCCGCCGCCCTATAACGAAGGGCTGTACCGCTGTGTCACCGTTGATCTGGGCGAGCATGGCACCCTGTGCAACGCCAAGGAACCGGCCCCGCACGTCAACTGCACCACCACACCGATGGAAACACTGACCGATGCGGTGCGTCTGGCTTTTGAAAAGGCCGCCCCGGAACGGGTGTCCGCCTCGTGGGGCCATGCCTCGGGCATCAATATCGCCGGGCGGGATCCGCGCACCGGGGATGAGTATGTGACGATGGTGCTGGCCTCGATCATTTCCGGTGCCGGTGCGACGCAGGCGATGGACGGCTGGCATTCGCGCGGGCCGCTGTGCTGCTTCGGGGCGCTGACCTCAGGCGATGTTGAGCTGCTGGAGCATTCTTACCCGATCATCGTTCACCGCTACGGCCTGATCCCCGACAGCGGCGGGGCCGGGCGCTACCGGGGCGGCAGCGGCACCGACTGGGAAGTGGAGCCGATCGGCCATGACATGACCGTGGTGGCTTTCGGTGAAGGCCGCCAGATCCCGACCCAGGGCACGGCCGGGGCCCGCAATGCGCTGCTGGATCCCAAGCTGGGACGCATCACCATCACCCGGGCGGACGGCACCCGGGAGGAGCATATCAAAAACCTGATCACCACTATCCGCCCCGGCGAGCGGGTCCGTAACCGCAACCCGGGCGGCGGCGGCTATGGCAATCCGTTCACCCGTCCGGCCGATGCCGTCGCGCTCGATGTCCGGGATGGTCTGGTGACGGTTGAGGCCGCCCGTCTGGAATACGGGGTGGTGTTGGATCCGGTGACGTTTGCCGTCGATGTTCTGGCCACGCAGGCGCTGCGCGCCGCCGCCTGACCGACCGCCCAGTCTTAAAAAGGAATTTGATCATGCAGGGTAAATATCGTCTGGGCATTGATGCCGGCGGCACCTTCACCGACTTCATCCTTGCCGAATATCCGGGCAAGATTCATCTGTTCAAGGCGCCGTCGTCGCCGCAGGACGGCACCATCGCCATCAGCAACGGTCTGGCTCAGATCAGCGCCGCGCTGGGGGTGCCGGTGGAAACCATCATCGGTGAGGCCGATCTGTACATCAACGGCACCACTGTCGCCCTGAATGCCCTGATCGAAAAGAAGGGCGTCAAGGTTGGTCTGCTGTGCACCGCCGGTCATGAAGACAGCATGGAAATCCGCCTTGGTCATAAGGAAGAAGGCTTCCGGTATGATGCGGATTATCCCCCGGCCTTCATGCTGGTGCCGCGCCGTCTGCGGGTGCCGGTGAACGAGCGTGTGCTGTCTGACGGCTCGGTCCGGCAGGCGATGAACGAGGCGGAGATCCGCGCGGCGGCAGAGCTGTTCCGCCGTGAGGGCGTGGAGAGCGTCGCCGTCTCCTTCCTGTGGTCGGTGGCCAATCCGGCCCACGAACTGCGGGCGGCGGAAATCCTGCGTGAGATGCTGCCGGATGTGTTCATCTGCACCGGCTGCGAAGTTTATCCGCAGATCCGGGAATACACCCGTACCTCCACCACTGTGGTCAATGCTTATCTGTCGCCGGTGATGGGGCGCTATGTGTCCCATATCGACGAATATTTTGAGAAGATCGGGGCCCGGCACCCGGTGCGGTACTTCCAGTCCAACGGCGGGCTGGCGGTGGGCGGCACCATGCGCACCCGGGCGGTCAACGCCATCAACTCCGGCCCGGCATCGGCCCCGCAGGCGGGGTTGTTCGTCGCCCGGCCGTTCGGGATCGACAATGTCATCACCGTTGACATGGGCGGCACGTCGTTTGACATCACCCTGACCCGGAACGGCCAGACCAACCTGAACAAAAACGTCGATTTCCTGCGCTACCGTATCGGTGTGCCGATGATTCAGGTGGAGACACTGGGCGCGGGGGGCGGTTCCATCGCCCGCATCAATGATCTCGGCATGCTGGAAGTCGGGCCGGAAAGTGCCGGGGCGATGCCGGGGCCGGTGTGCTACGGCAAGGGCGGGGTCAAGCCGACCGTCACCGATGCCAATCTGGTGCTGGGCTACCTCAACCCTGACCGCATCCTTGGCGGCAGCATCCGCCTCAACCGCGAGGCGGCGATTGAGGCGATCCGCCGTGATGTGGCCGACCCGCTCGGTATTTCGGTGGAAAAAGCGGCCCATGGCATGTCCACCATCGTTAACATCAATATGGTCAACGGGATCCGCCGGGTGTCGATTGAGCGGGGCTATGACCCGCGCGATTTCGCCCTGATCTGCGCCGGTGGGGCCGCCGGGATGCATATCTGCGCGCTGGCGGATGAAATGGGCATCGACACCGTACTGGTGCCGAAGGTTGCCTCCGGGCTGTGCGCCTTCGGGCAGATTATCTCGGATATGAAGTACACCTATCTGGCCTCGCTGCCGCTGCGTCTGGATGGTGTGTACGGGGAACAGGCCGAAGTGTTGGCCCGCCTGACTGCCCGCTTTGAGGAGCTGGAGGAGCAGGGCCGGACCGCCCTGATGTCTGATGGTTTCAGCGAAGGGGAAATCGAGTTCCGCCGCAGTGTTGAGCTGCGTTACCTCGGGCAGGTGCATGAATGCACGGTTGAGGTGCCATCCGGGCCGCTGAACCGGGAGCGGGTACAGGCCATTCTGGCAGCCTTCCACCGCCGGTATGAGGATCTGTACACCTACAGCGAACCGCATAGCCCGGTGGAACTGGTCAACCTTGAGGTCACGGCCATCGGTCACGTCTCCAAGCCGCGCCTGCCCGATCTGGCGGTCGGCGGCAGCGATGCCGGGGCCGCCCTGACCGGCAGGCGTCCGGCCCTGTTCGGCGGTGACGGCGACTGGCAGGCAACCCCGGTGTATGACGGGGCGAAGATGCTTGGTGGCAACCATGTCGCCGGTCCGGCGATTATCGAGGAAGCAACCACCAACGTGGTTCTGTTGCCCGGCTGGCAGGCGACGCTGCATGTCTCCGGCACCTATCTACTGACCCGTATGGGGAGTGCTGCGGCCGCGCGGGCCCAGCAGGCAGACGCTGTTCTGGCATAACAGGCAGCGTGCAATCCACGGTCCGGCGGAGGGGTCTTCCGGACCGTGGATGCGCTTTTTCTGATTTACCCTTGTCTGGAACGTGCATGCTGGCGCACGCTGTCCGGAAACGGTCGAGGAACCCTGTTACAGAGGCTGCAGTTCATAAGTGGCCCACAGGGGGAGTCCGGAAACGTCCGCCGGAAAAAGACGGGGGGTGGGTTTGCCTGGGGAGGCACACAGTCATGTCAATACGCCATAGTACCGCGGAAAGCCCGGGCTATGCCCGTGGCCGTTATTGGGAGCAGGTCATTGCCCTGACCTATTTTCCGCTGAAACTGGATATTCCGCTGCCGGAGCGTTTCAACGCCAGTCTGGCGGTGGATTCCCTTGGCAGTCTGTCACTGTCGCGGCATCAGTCCTCGGCAATCCGCTATGCCCGGGACCGTCGCCATCTGATTAAGGAACGGGATGAGCAGTTTCTGGTCACGGTGCCGGAAACCGGCGAGATTGACTTCTCGCAAGGGGGGCATGACGTACACTGTACGCCGTCCGGCTTTATCCTGCAGCGCAGTCATGAACCCTACGAGTTCAGCCATCGCGGTGATAACAGTCTGCTGGTGCTAAAGGTGCCCGCACCGGTGCTGCGCGCCCACATCCGCGAGCCTGACCGCTTCTGTGCCCTTGGGTTTGACGCCAGCAAAGGGGTCGGGGCGCTGTTCGTCGATTTTCTGCGGCTGGTGCCGTCCCGGCTGACCGAGCTGAACGAGGATGGCCGTGCTGCCATCGGGCAACAGCTGGTTGATTTGCTGGCACTGGCGATTGAGGCGGATGACCGGGCGCTGAAAAGCAATCAGTCCTGTGTCCGGACTGCTCATCTGCGACGGATTGAGAGTTATATCCGCCGCCAGCTGCATGACCCGGATCTTAACCCGCAGGCGATTGCGGATGCCTGCGGGATCTCCGTCCGCTATCTGCACCAGCTGTTTCACCGCAGTGAGCAGACCGTGACCCAATGGATCCGTGAACAGCGGCTGCACGCCTGCAATGAAGCCCTGCGCAATCCGGCCAATCATCAGACGATCGCTGATATTGCCTACCGCTGGGGGTTCAGCGATCAGGCCCAGTTCAGCCGGGCCTATAAGGCCCAGTTCGGGATCAGCCCGCGGGAGGCACGGGCGCTTGGGCGCCTGCGCTGACGGCCTGTTGTGATTTTAAGGCTGGACGTGGCGGCGGAAACCATGTTTTACGCAGGGATACCGCAGGAACCGGGCAGTCTGCCTCACGGTTCCGCCCACGAACCATACGCTGAAAGTCACAAAGATGGATGCCGAAATGACATGCCCGCAGTGCGGGTCGGAAAATGCCTATCACGACGGGTCGCTGTGGAACTGCCCTGACTGTGCCCATGAATGGACCGGCAACGATGCCGCCGCTGCGACCGAAGACTCCGCGATCCGTGATGCCAATGGCAATGTGCTGGCCGACGGCGACAGCGTGATCGTGATTAAGGATCTGAAAGTCAAGGGATCGTCGCTGGTGGTCAAGGGCGGCACCAAGGTGAAAGGCATCCGCCTGACCGAGGCTGCCGACGGTCATAATATCTCCTGCAGGATTGATGGCATCGGTGCGATGAACCTGAAGTCGGAATTCGTCCGCAAAGCTTAAGCCCAGAGGTGTGCAGGGCGGGATTTTCCCGCCCTCTGCCTGCCGGATCCCCTGAAAAAAGATGACTGCCCGGCTGGGATGCAGGTACGCTGAGTTTCACATTTTGGCACAGTGTCCGGGGCCGGGAATGGTGTACCGGACGGGCGACAGGCAGATCGGCGGATGAACGCAGGGCAGTCCCTTCAGTCGGCCGGGTCCGGTCCGGCGGAGCAGATTTCCTTTCCGGCCTTCCTGCGGGATGGCTTTGCCGGTCTGGCGACGGCAAACCCGTTTCTGTTCGTCCTGATTTCAGCGTCCCTGACTGCCCTCAGTCACTGGAATTTTCTGCTGTTTCACGGGGCCATCGAAGGGGTGGCGATCGTGGTCGGCGTGATGATGTGCGTGGTGGCGTGGTACTCGGCCCGTTTTGCCGCTAATGCCGGTATGGTGTTTGCCGCTAACGGGATGTTCTGGGTGGCAATGACCGACTTTCTGCACGTCATGGCCTATAAGGGGATGGGGGTCTTCCAGACAGAGGGGGCGAACGAGGCGACCCAGCTGTGGCTGATGGGCCGCTTTCTGCAGGCACTGGCCCTGTTGCTGGCCCCTTTGGCGGTGGTGAACCGGATCAGCCGGATACAGTCCTTCCTGATGTTTGGCGTGCTGGCGTCCGGGCTGTGGGCGTTGTCTTTCAGCGGTCTCTTCCCCGACGCTTACCGCGAGGGAAGCGGGCTGACTGTCTTTAAGATCTGTTCTGAATATGCGGTGATTGTCGTGCTGGCCGTGGCGCTGGCACTGGTATGGCGCCGCCGGGCGGCGGTCGGGCTGGCGGTGGCCCCCGGCCTTGCGATGGCGATAATACTGAGCATGGCGGCTGAGGGGATGTTCACCCTCTACATCAACGTCTATGGCCTTTCTAACATCATCGGGCATCTGCTGAAGTTTGCCGCCCTGTGGGTGCTGTTTCATTCCGTCGTGAAAGCCGGTCTGCTGATGCCTTATCACGCCCTGCTGTCGGAAGTGGCGCACCGGGCGCAGGTGGAACAGGATCTCCGACGTTCCAATGCTGATCTTGAGGCGTTTGCACATGTTGCGTCGCATGACCTGCGGGAGCCGCTGCGCAATATTTCCGGCTACGTCAATCTGCTGGAGCGGCGCTACACGGCACGGCTCGACGATGACGCCCGTCAGTTCATCGGCTTTGTCCGCGACGGAGCGGACCGGCTTGACCGTCTGGTCAGCAGTCTGCTGAATTTTTCCCGGGCAACCCGCCAGGAAAGCCGTTTACGTCCGGTCGTCCTGCGGGATGTGGTGCAGGAGGTCGTCGGTGATTATGCCAGCCTTCTGACCCTGACCGGGGCCACGGTGACCATGCCGGAGGATGGCCCGGTGGTGCTGGTTGACCGTGAAATGGTCGGGGATGTGTTTCAGAACATGCTGTCGAATGCCATCAAGTATGCCCACCCTGAGCGGCGGCTGGTGGTGACGGTCCGCTGGCGGCAGGCCGGGGGGCGGCTGGCGGTCGAGGTGGCGGATAACGGTGTCGGCATTCCGGAGGCTGATCAGCGCCGGGTCTTTGGAATGTTCCAGCGGGTGGAGCGGGGGCCGCTGTCCGGTGGCAGCGGGATCGGGCTGGCTGTCTGCCGGAAGGTGATTGAACATCATGGCGGCCAGATTGCCGTCAGCGGTGCTGAGGGCGGCGGGGCGGTATTTTCCTTTGATCTCCCTCTGGCGCCGTTTTCGCAGGGCTGATACACCCCGGGTCGACTGTGTGCGGGGAGTAGGCGATGACAGCCGAGAACGGTTTTGAAATTCTGCTGGTGACTTTTCCCGGGCTGGAAGAAGAGCTGAAGGCCGAGGTGAAGTCTCTGGGGTTCAGGCCGACCGGCACGATTCCCGGCGGTGTGCTGCTGACCGGGGGGTGGACCGATGTCTGGCGGGCCAATCTTCGCCTGCGCGGGGTCAGCAAGGTGCTGGTCCGCATCGGTTCATTCCGCGCGTTTCATCTGGCGCAGCTGGACAAGCGGGCCAGGAAGATGCCGTGGGCGGACTTCCTGCGCCCCGATCAGCCGGTGCGGGTGGAGGTGACCTGTAAAGGGTCGCGGATCTATCATGCCGGTGCGGCGGCCGAGCGGATCAGCCGGGCGATTGCCGAAGAGCTGAAGGCCCCGGTCAGCGATGATGCCGTCGTCTGCGTCAAGGTGCGGATCCACAATGATGTCTGCACCTTCAGTCTGGATTCTTCCGGCGATGGTCTGCACCGGCGCGGGCATAAGGAGGCGGTCAACCGGGCCCCGATGCGGGAGACCATGGCGGCTTTGTTTCTGCGCCAGTGCGGGTATACCGGCGACGAGCCGGTGCTGGACCCGATGTGCGGATCAGGGACCTTTCCGATAGAAGCCGCTGAGATTGCCTGCGGCCTGTTTCCCGGACGGTCACGGACTTTTGCCTTCGAACAGTTCGCCACCTTTGATCCGCTGGCGTGGCAGGCCCTGCAGGCGATGGAAAAGCCCCGTCAGCCGGCCTTTATGTTCCGGGGCAGTGACCGTGACCCCGGCGCGGTGCGAATGAGTCAGGAGAATGCGGAGCGGGCGGGGCTGGCGGCCTGCACCGCTTTCAGTCAGCAGACGGTCAGTGAACTGCAGCGCCCTGATGGGCCGCCGGGACTGGTGATTCTTAATCCGCCCTATGGCACCCGTATCGGTGACCGCAAAAAGCTGACCGGGCTGTACCGGTCGATTGGCCAGACGATGACAGAGCGGTTCTCCGGCTGGCGTGTGGGGATCATCACCACTGATGCGGTTCTGGCACGGGCCACCGGGCTGCCCTTCAATCATACCGGGGCGCCGGTTCTGCATGGCGGATTGCGGGTGTCACTGTATCTGACGGGCCGTCTGGGGTAAGGGCGTCTGGGATAAGGCGGTCTGGGAATGCGCAAAGGCCGACGCTGTCCGGGAGGATCGGTCAGCGTCGGCCTTTCGCCTCTGCCCGGTGTCGGGCGAGTCCCTGTTCACCCCGGCCATCGTTTTGATGTGGCCTTCATGGTATGCCCCCTGTCGGAAGCGTAAACAGCTATGCAGAGATCATGCCAGATGCGGGTCTTGATGTTTTCCGTTTATATACAAGCAGTTAACTTTTTTGGGGGAAGCGCGAGATGCGTGGGATGCGCCTATATTTTAGGCAATGATTATTATATGTGCAAATTTGTTTCTGACGATGCCTTTCAATCTGTTTTGGCGATCAAATATTCCTGAAAAACCAGTTTTTCTTTTGAAAGGGGCGGGCGTACTGTTTCCTCATTGCACAACACACCGCAGTGGAGAACACCGATGTCCCTGATCAACACCGAAGTGAAGCCGTTCAAAGCCGAAGCCTACAAGAATGGCAAGTTCGTCACCGTCACCGATGCCGATCTGAAGGGCAAGTGGTCGGTGGTGTTCTTCTACCCGGCCGACTTCACCTTCGTGTGCCCGACCGAACTGGAAGATCTGGCTGACAACTACGCCGAATTCCAGAAGCTGGGCGTTGAGATCTACTCCGTGTCCACCGACACCCACTTTGCCCATAAGGCGTGGCACGACACCTCCGCCGCGATCAAGAAGATCGAGTACACCATGGTCGGCGACCCGACCGGCACCATCAGCCGCAACTTCGACGTGATGATTGAAGAAGTCGGTCTGGCTGACCGTGGCACCTTCGTCGTCGATCCGCAGGGCAAGATCCAGATCGTCGAAATCACCTGCGGCGGCGTCGGCCGTGATGCCAAGGAACTGCTGCGCAAGGTGAAAGCCGCCCAGTACGTTGCCTCTCACCCGGGTGAAGTGTGCCCGGCCAAGTGGCAGGAAGGCGAAAAGACCCTGGCCCCGTCCCTCGATCTGGTCGGTAAGATCTAAGATCACAGGGCTGATACCGGACCTCCGCCGCCTTGGGCGGCGGAGGCTCTCCTGAAAATCAAAAAAAGAAAACCGGAGTCCATCCCCATGCTGGACAGCAGTCTCAAAGAGCAACTGAAGGCCTATTTCGCCAAGATTTCCCAGCCGGTCGCGCTGCTGGCCTCTGTCGATGACAGCGCCAAGTCGCAGGAGATGCTGGACCTGCTGCGGGATATTGAGGGCCTGTCTGATAACATTACCCTGTCGGTCACCAACGATGATCCCCGGACGCCGTCGTTCGCGATTGCCCGCACCGGCACCGATATCGCGGTGCGTTTCGCCGGGCTGCCGATGGGGCACGAATTCAACTCGCTGATCCTTGCGCTTCTGCAGGTCGGCGGTCATCCGCCCAAGGAAGAGCAGGCGGTTCTGGATCAGATCGCGGCGCTGGACGGTGACCTCGTTTTCGAAACCTATTTCTCGCTGTCATGCCAGAACTGCCCGGATGTAGTGCAGGCGCTGAACCTGATGGCGGCGATCAACCCGCGTATCAGGCATGTCGCCATCGACGGCGGGCTGTTCCCGGCGGAGGTTGAGGCCCGCAAGATCATGGCGGTGCCTGCCGTGTACCTGAACGGCGAGCCGTTCGCGCAGGGCCGCATGGGCCTTGAGCAGATTCTGGAAAAGGTTGATACTGGTGCAGCGGCCCGGGCGGCTGCCCAGCTGGCGGAAAAGGCCCCGTTCGACGTTCTCGTCGTTGGTGGCGGTCCGGCCGGTGCGGCGGCGGCAATCTACGCAGCCCGGAAAGGCATCCGCACCGGTCTGGCGGCGGAACGCCTTGGCGGTCAGGTTCTGGATACCATGGGCATCGAGAACTTCATCTCCGTCCTGCACACCGAAGGCCCCAAACTGGGCGCGGCGCTGGAGCAGCACGTTAAAGCCTATGACGTTGACATCATGAAAGCCCAGCGGGCAGAAGCCCTGATCCCGGCGACTGAGCCGGGTGGCCTGATCGGTGTGCAGATGGCAGGCGGGGCGGTGCTGCAGGCCCGTTCGGTGATCCTGTCCACCGGCGCGCGCTGGCGGACGATGAATGTGCCGGGCGAAGATCAGTACCGCAATAAGGGTGTGGCGTTCTGCCCGCACTGTGACGGTCCGTTCTTTAAAGGTAAGCGGGTTGCGGTGATCGGCGGCGGCAATTCCGGCGTTGAGGCTGCGATTGACCTCGCCGGGATCGTCGCCCACGTTACGCTGGTGGAATACGACAGCCAGCTGCGGGCCGATGCGGTGCTGCAGGCCAAGCTGCGCAGCCTGCCGAATGTTGAGGTTGTCACCTCTGCCCAGACCACTGAAGTTCTGGGGAACGGGGAGAAAGTGACCGGCTTGACCTATAAGGACCGCGTCAGCGGTGATCTGCGGTCTGTGGCGCTGGAAGGCGTGTTCGTTCAGATCGGTCTGGTGCCGAATACCGAATGGCTGAAAGGTTCTCTGGCCCTGTCACCGCGCGGGGAGATCGAGATCGACATGAAAGGGCAGACGTCCGTTCCCGGTGTCTTCGCTGCCGGTGATGCCACCACCACCCCCTATAAGCAGATTATCATTGCGATGGGTGAAGGATCAAAAGCAGCGCTGTCTGCCTTTGATTACCTGATCCGCACCCCGGTTCCGGCACAGGCGGCAGCAGAGTAATCCGCCGCGTCTGAGACTGGATTATCCTTCCGGCATGCTGCCCTGACTGTGCCCTGCGGTGCGGCAGCATATCCCCGCCCGGCGTGCCCTGTCCGACCGGGGAAGCCGGAAGCCCGGAGCCTGTCTGCTCTTCCCTCCCCCTTCCTGCGGCAGGCAGGCTCCGACTTCTTCACCGGGCGTTCTTCCCGATTGGCTATCCCTTTGTGCCCCCGGCATTTCTCCTGCCGGGGGCACATCCCTTTTCTGGCGTTGTGACACTGACAAAAAAAGAAATGAAACCGTCATTTTATGCTTGTCAGGACGCCTCTGGCCCCTTATAACCCGCCCCACAGCAGCGATGCTGAACGGCGGAAACGCCGGTAAATATGGGTGCATAGCTCAGTTGGTAGAGCAGCTGACTCTTAATCAGCGGGTCCAAGGTTCGAATCCTTGTGTACCCACCATATTTTGAAGGTTTACCAAGGCCTTCGGTAAAAACCCCGGTCACAGCGACCGGGGTTTTTGCGTTTGGTCCCCCGCGTGTCCCCGAAACGGCGATCCGGGGGAAAAAAAGGGAAGGGCGGGGAGCGGCCCTTCCGGGCCGTTCCCCCTATTCCGCCGCCGTCAGAAACGGGGCGGCCAGCCGTCCGGCGATGTTGGCGGCATCGACAAGGCGGTCGTTCTGGAAGTGGCTATAGCGCCGGGTGGTGCTGATCTGGCTGTGCCCAAGGATTTCTGCCACCTCGTAGATCGGCCTGCCGTGATTGACCAAGGTACTGGCAAAGCTGTGCCGCAGATCATGAAGCCGAAGATCCCGTGCCAGTCCGGCCCGGGCCTTGACCCGGTCCCAGCATTTCCTCACCCCTTCGAGAGGACGGGCCGGATCTGCGCCGGGGAAAACCCACGGACAACCCGGCGGACGGGGCAGAGACAGCAGAACGGCCACCGCCGCATCGGACAGCGGAATGTGCCGCCGCCGTCCTGATTTGGCCCTCGGCACCTGCCACAGACGGCGGGGGATATCGACATCCTCCCAGCGCATGTTCAGGGCCTCGCTGCGCCGGGCTCCGGTCAGGGCGAGAAGGGCGATGCAGGTTGCGGCGGTCCGGCTGGGTTCGGCATCAAGGGCCAGAAACAGGCGGTGGGTTTCCCCGGCGGTCAGGAACCGTTCACGCCCCTGTTCCCGCAGCATGTCGGCAT
>NZ_KB907349.1 GCF_000381985.1 Novispirillum itersonii subsp. itersonii ATCC 12639
TCACCTGTGTGGTGGCGGCTTCGATATCCTCCCGCGTGTCCTGCAGCAGGGCCGCTGACAGCGCCGTCTGTTCGTCCAGCGCCACGCGGTGAATGGCGTAGATCAGCAGGACGGGATCATCCGCAGACAGCGGGATGCCGGTGTCACTCATCAGCCTGCGACGCAGCTCATCCAGTGACAGACGCGGCACAATCTGACCGGCGGACGGGCCGGAGGGGGTGGCAGGAGTGTTTTCCCTGTCGTCAAACCCGGTTTCCGGTCCGAAATCGTCATAGAAATCCGGGGGTGGCCCCCGATCATTCTCATAGGAGTGCATCGCCCGGCCCCTCAGAAATTGGCGGCGGAGATGCGACCGTTGATCTGGCCCCAGACTTTCCGCAGGCGGCTGCGTTCAACAATCCCGAAGGCTTCGGACGTGCTGGCTTCGGCGAAGGTCAGCCGGGCCGAGGTCATGCGCTTGATGTCTTCGCCGGTGGTCTGGGGCGGCACGGCGGGCAGCTGGATGATGGCAGCGATGCGGGCCTTAAAGCGGGCGAAGAAGGGGCTCTGTTCGAAGGTGAGCGATCCCTTGTCGCTCTCGATCAGGATTTGGCCGAAGTACTCGTTAAGCCACACGACGATGGCCCCATTGGGGATAGCCTTCGCCAGATTGACCAGACCCTGAGCCGTATCGTGGAGCGCCTGCCCGCCGGTCAGGACGGTGTGCAGGAACACGGTGTGCCCTGCGTCTTCCAGAACCTCGATAATATCAGCCTCAATCATGTACGCGATCAATGGCATGAAGGTCGCAGCGCCGTTGTCTACGACAGCGACGGCATCGTCCGGGAGGACGAGCAGTGCCTGCATAAGGACGTCAAAATTGCGTGGATTGATCTCTCCTTCCTTTTCTCCCAGCCGGACTACGTGGGTCGAGAACGCCGCATAGCCCCCGAACGTCTGGTTCACCGGGTCGGTGTCGAAGCAGTGGGGGGTGATCCCCCGAGACAGGAAGTGCTGGGCCAAGAGCGCCGAAATAAAGGATTTACCGACGCCGCCCTTGCCCTGCAGCGTGAAATGGATCTGTGCCATTGTGGGGATCCCCGTTGTTTTAATGGATTGAAAGTGGACAGCCCCCGGCGGTCACAGCGACCGCAAGGGGTCGTGTGTCAGTTGGTGCCGTCGTCGTCGTCGCCCAGCATCAGGGGAGAGCCGTTCGGTGTGCCCGTCAGAGGTGTGGCGGGCTGGATCGTGGATTGATAAGGTGAGGGGAGAGCGCGCGGTGGTGATGCTGCGGTCTGGCGTTTTGTGCTGCCCGTGGTCAGATTTGACGGGGAGCGTCCTGTTTTCGCTTTGGGCTGAACCCAGCGAAAAAAAGAGGAGCGGCTGAACCCTTCAGCCTGTCCTTCGGCAACCAATGCGTCATAAACAGCCGCTGCCGTTTCTCCGCTCTTGATGCGGCGTTCGATTTCTTTGCTCAGTACGGCGATGGCCGTCTTCGCTTTGCCCCATTGCTTCGACATGTATCTTGGCCCGCTTTTCGTGCGCCTTGACACATTGGTCGTTCGTATGGTTTGTTAAGGACAGGGCACGGCAGGATGCCTGTCCAATCAATGCAATGGCTCACTTGACGGTGGCCCCCGCAACCAAAAATAAGCCGTCAACTCATCGAGTTGGCGGCTTATTTGTTTGTGCCGAGCTGTTCCTGAACATTTGTACCAGCTGTCACCCTTCAAGAGCTTCATCGAGCATTGAGGAGAATTCGATATCCGGATATAGTTCAGCGACTTTTTGGCGTACTCTCTTAAGGTAGTCTCGCCGATACAAACTTATCGTGTTCACGGCCGGAGCGCGAGCTTTCCTGACGGCCCCAAGGAATGTACTCATATGAAAGGCATCTTGTTGGCAGGCGGTAGCGGAACTCGGCTACTCCCTTTGACCCAGACCCTGTCAAAGCAGTTGCTGCCGGTCTATAACAAGCCCCTGATCTACTATCCGCTCAGCACCCTGATGCTGGCAGGTATCAGGGAGATCCTGATTATCTCGACGCCGCGTGATCTTCCGATGATCGAGCGGCTGCTGGGGGATGGCAGTCAGATTGGCCTGTCGCTGCACTACGCCGTTCAGGAAAAGCCAAACGGAATCGCCGAAGCATTCACGATCGGTGCTGACTTCCTGCAGGGTGAACCCGTTTGCCTTGTCCTCGGCGACAACATCTTCCACAGTCATGAGTTACCCCATCTGCTGGCACGAGCCACAAACCGCAAGGAGGGGGCCTCGGTCCTTGCCTGCCGAGTCAGTAATCCTTCAGCCTATGGTGTGGTCGAGCTGGACGCCACTGGCAAGCCGATCCGACTGGTGGAAAAGCCTGCCAAGCCCGCGTCGAACTGGGCCGTCACAGGCCTGTATTTCTATGACGGTCAAGTGCATGACATTGCCCGCTCCTTGCGCCCCTCACAGCGCGGTGAACTGGAAATCACTGACATTAACCAAATCTATCTGGAGCGGGGCCAGCTGAACATTGAGTTCATGGGGCGGGGTGCCGCTTGGTTCGATGCCGGAACATTCGATAGCCTGCTAGGGGCCAGCCAGTACGTTCACATGCTGGAGGTCCGTCAGGGCCTGATGATCGGACTGCCCGAGGAAATTGCTTGGCGTATGAACTACATTTCCACCGATGACGTCCGTGCCACGGCTAAGGCCATGCGCAACAATCCGCTCGGCAATTACCTGCTGGGCCTGCTTGATGAGCCCCGCGCCCATGCTTGACCACCTGGTCCGGATACTCCCCGTTACCACCATCAAGGATGAACGGGGTGCCTTGGGTATCGTCGAGCTGGCCCGGTCATGCGGCTTTTCCGCCAGCCGCTTTTATTTTCTGTACGACGTCAGAAAGCCGCGTGGCGGGCATGCCCACCGGCGTCTGCGCCAATGCTTCATCGCTTTTGCCGGGCGCGCTGAAATCACCGTGGATTCCGGTAGCGAACGGCGCACCATTGTTCTTGATTCACCCGAACAGGCGCTGATTATCAATCCGATGGTGTGGCGTGACCTAGACATGACCCCGGATACCGTCCTCGGCGTTCTGGCTTCGGAACCCTATGACGAAGCGGAATACATCCGCGATTACGAAACCTTCACCGCGCTGGCCTTGGAAAGAATCGGAAATGATTGTCCCGTTCGTTGATCTAAAAGCTCAATACCTTGCCATTCGCGACGAAGTCCGCGCTGCCATCGACACGGTATTCGACCAGTGCGAATTCGTTTTAGGCCAGGAGGTAACGGCATTTGAGGCCGAATTTGCCCGCTATTGCCATGCCAAACATGCTCTGGGCGTGGCCAATGGTCTGGACGCCCTGACACTGGTGGCGCGCGGCTTGGGTATCGGCCCTGGTGACGAAGTAATTGTGCCGGCCATGACCTTTATTGCCTCGGCCCTGGCATTCAGTCAGGTAGGGGCCACGCCGGTTCTGGTAGATGTGACCTCCGATAGCGCCCTGATTGATCCCGCCCGGATCGAAGCCGCCATCACCCCGCGGACGAAGGCTATTTGCGCCGTGCACCTTTATGGTCAGTGCGCGGACATGGCAGCCATCACTGCGGTCGCCGCCCGCCATGGGTTGCCGGTCATTGAAGATGCTGCACAGGCTCACGGTGCTGACGATAATGGTCTCCGTGCAGGCAGTTTGGGTCTTGCCGCCTGCTTCAGTTTTTATCCGGGCAAGAACTTGGGGGGCTATGGTGACGCCGGCGGTATCTGCACCAACGACGACGCTTTGAACGAACGGCTGTCCTCGCTGCGCAATTATGGTGCCAAGGTCAAGTACCACCATGAGCAACTGGGGGGGAACAGTCGCCTCGACTCCATTCAGGCAGCCATCCTGCGGGTCAAGCTGCGCTATCTGGATGGCTGGACCGCTGCTCGTCGCCAGCATGCAGCCCGTTATGATGCCGTACTGGCCGACCTGCCTCAGGTGCGTCGTACAATCTATCGGCCCGGCTCAGTCTATCACCTTTACGTCATTCGGGTCGCCGACCGGGATGCCGCTCTGACTAAACTGCATCAGGCGGGGATCGGTGCTGGCATCCACTATCCCTTTGCCCTGCATCAGCAGGAATGTTACCGCGATCTAGGCTACCAGCCTGGTGACTTTCCTAATGCCGAGGATTGGGCGGCCCATTCCATCAGTCTGCCGCTGTACGCTGAACTGCCCGAGGATGCTCCTGAACGGGTTGCTGCCGTGTTGAGGGTCCTTTGACCCGCGCGCCGCTCCACTGGGAGAAGCTGGGCCGGATTCTTGACCAGAACAGCCTCGACCTGCCTTGGTTTAAACGGAATGTCATGGTTCCGGTGCCGTATCTGCGCCGCGACGGCGTCCTGCGCATCTTTCTGTCGCTATGCGACCAGGACAATGTCAGCCGGATCGGTTATGTGGATGTCAATCCTAACAATCCGCAGGAAATTCTGGGATACAGCCGTACCCCGGTTCTGGATATCGGTGTCCCTGGTGCCTTTGATGATAGCGGTGTCCTACCCGCCTCTCTGGTGGTGGATGGCGACCGCTTGGTTCTGTTCTATTCGGCCTACCAGTTACTGAAAAAGGCGCCTTATGCGATTTTCACCGGCATGGCTGTCAGTACTGACGATGGCGACAGTTTCACCCGCCTGTCGGGCGTACCTGTTTTAGAACGGCGCGACGATGAGCTGTTGATGCGGTCATCGGCGGTTTGCCAGCCCGATCGCAATGGCTTCCGTCTGTGGTATGCCGCCGGTGCCGGGTGGGATTCTTTTGGTGGCAAGGATGTGCCGCGATATGACATTCAGGTCTTGACCTCGGCCGATCTTCACCGTTGGGATGCAGTACCGCAAACCGCCATCAGTCTTGGGCGTGATGAGATTGGTCTGACCGTCCCATCCGTCTGGCGCGAGGATGGCCTTTATAAAGTGATCTATTCTGTCCGCCATCGTGAAAAAGGCTACCGCCTTGGCTATGCGGAGTCTATCGATGGTACCCACTTCACCCGCCAGGATTCCTTGGTTGGTCTGGACGTATCTCTCACCGGCTGGGACAGCGAAATGGTCTGTTTCGCCAACCGCATTACCTGTGGCGGTCGAACCTACCTGTTTTATTGCGGAAACCATTATGGTCTGGATGGGATGGGCTGTGCCGTCCTGATCCCCTCTGACCGCCGGGATGGTGCTGAAAATGTATAGCATCATCCATTACACCCCGGAGCGGCGCGACGAGTGGAATGCTTTTGTCGCCAGCAGCAAGAACGGTACGTTTTTGTTCGACCGGAACTACATGGATTATCATGCCGACCGCTTCGCCGACGGGTCGTTGATGATCTACGAAAATGCAGGCAGTAAGCTGGTCTCGGTGCTGCCTGCGAACATCAAGGGTAAAGAAATGGTCAGCCATGGCGGCCTGACCTATGGTGGGCTCGTGGTGGGGCCTGCTATGACCACTCCCATGTTCCTTCAGATGTTCGAGGCGTTGTGCGATCATCTGCGCCAGTTGGGTCTGGACAGCTTTGTCTATAAGACTGTTCCAACCATTTACCACCGCTTGCCCGCCGAGGAAGACCGGTACGCCCTGTTTCTGTCCAAGGCGGTTCTGTTCCGCCGCGACACTCTATCGGTACGCCGTATCGGCAGTGGTGTGAAGATTCAGGAGCGCCGCCGCCGTGGCATGAAAAAGGCTACGAATGCCGGTCTGACCGTCCGCCTGAGCCACGATTACGCTGCCTTCTGGGAAATTCTTGAAGCCAATCTCAAGGAACAGCACGGCACCCGCCCGGTGCATAGTTTGGCTGAGATCACCTTGCTCTCTGAGCGCTTCCCGAACAACATCCAGCTAGCTGCCTGTTATGATGGTGACCGTATGCTGGCCGGAACAGTTCTATACCGGACCCCCACCGTACTGCATGCCCAATATATCGGCAGCAGCAAGGATGGGCGCGATGCCGGGGCCCTGGATCTGTTGTTTGGTTCAATCGAAACGTTTGCTCAAGATGAGATCTGGTTCGATTTCGGCATCTCGAATGAAGCCGGATCGGTCCTTAACTCCGGTCTTATCGAATTCAAGGAAGGTTTTGCCGCACGCACCGTGGTTCATGATTATTACCGCGTGGACCTCAACGCCTGTCGGCCTGAACGGCCACGCTTCGCCTTGGGCGATGCCATCGAAATCGGCAATATCCCCAATGATCAGCCCATCCGCCTGACCGTCAACATCATCACCTATAACCAAAAGGACATGATCGGTCCGTTCCTGGACGACGTCATGGCTGAAGTCGGCACTATGGACGGTGTGGAGGTTCTGGTGGGCGATGATGGGTCGCAGGACGGCACTCAGGATGTGCTGCGTGACTATGTCGAACGCTGGCCCGGACGCCTGCGCGCTATCTTGGGCAACCGTAACGTGGGCCCCTGCGCCAACGGCAACCGCAATATGGCCGCTTCCCGGGGGCAGTACGTTGCCTTGCTGGCCGGTGATGACAAGGTGCTGCCGGGAAAATTTCACCGCCAGATGGAGTTTTTGGACCGACACCCCGATGTCGGGCTGTGTTACCACGACATTTTGGTGGTGTCGTCCACCGGCGAGTTCGCTCCCTGGCGTTTTAGCGACCGTCATCCGATGTACCGCGGTAACGCTGCCACGGTGATTCGCCATGGCTCGTTCTTTTCGGCGCAAACGCCGATGGTCCGCCAAAGCTTGCTGCGGGAAGCTAACATGCGTCCTGAACTGGGGTGTTCGGGCGACACTGTGTTTTTCGCCGAAGCCCTGGAGCGGACAGGATTGCGCATCGACTTCGTCCCCGGCGTCTATATGCATTACATCAAGCATGGTCAGAATTTGACCATGGCCGCGACGGACCAGATTGCCACCGAGAAGGCACGGGAAATCGAAGTATTACGTGCTCTTTTCCCGCAGTACCCTAACGAGGTATCCTTGCGGGCTGCGGATCACGAATTCATTCTGGCCTTCCGCTGCCTGCGCAATATGAATATCGGTCCAGCTCTGTCCCATCTGATCAGAAGCATCGCCCTGTCCGGTTGGAAGTGGACAGCGCCTCGCATCATTGCCAGCGAGATTCTTTTTCGGATCAAACGGCTAAGACATCAATAAGGTCTCTTGGCCGCCATTCTGGTGGTTAATAAGGCCCGGACCATAACGGCGAAGCCCGGAAGAAGATCATGACCGAGAAGCATCACTTGAAACATTCCAATCTTAACTTCGAGGAATTTCGCCGTCGTGCCTGCGACCCATCGCTCAGCGCCGAGGAAAAAATCGGGTTTCCCGATGCCTATCGTGCGGGTAAAGGCGGCGCGATCCTGAACGATATCATCGCCAAGGCATCTAATCTGACTGTGCCAGGCCGTCGTGTTCTGGATATCGGCATCGGTTGTGGGGAACTGGGGGCCAGCATTGCCCAGTACTGCAAGGCAAACGGCCACAGCTTGACCGCTATCGACTCACCTGAGATGCTGGCGAATTACGACAGCGACGTGCGCAAGATCGGCGGGCGCTTCCCTGAGGAATGCGAACAGGCGCTAGGCGACGATGTTTTTGACGTCATTATTATCTATAGCGTCCTGCAATATGTGTTTGCCGATCAGAACATTTTCGCCTTTGTCGATGTTTGCCTGTCCCGTCTGGCTGATGGTGGCCAGCTGTTGATCGGTGACATTCCCAACACGTCCATGCGCAAGCGTTTCCTGGCCAGTCCCGCTGGGCTGCGTCATCATCAGGCGTCTTTCGACCCGAACGGCAGTCCGAACGTCACGTTCAATGTTCTGGAGCCTAAGGAAATCGACGACGGCGTTCTGCTCGGTGTCCTCGCCCGTTGCCGGGCTGCCGGTTTCCATGCTTTCCTGCTGCCCCAGCCAATGCACCTGCCGATGGCAAATCGGCGGGAGGACATGGTTGTGATTCGTCCCTAAAGCGTTTCACCCGGTTTAAAGCTCTTAGAGTAACATGACGCGATACCGCGTCGTGGGTGGGCCGGATAGTGGTGGTCTCCAGTAATCAAATAGCTGTTCTTCGCCACTTATTTTAAAGAATAAATCTTTTGGCGCCGTGAACTTTGGGCGAAAGCCCCGGGCTGTACGTCATTTACAGTCTGTTAGCTGCCCCCGAACGGGACGGGTTTCGAGATCCGCAAAGAAACAATGACTTTGGCGCTGACCTGAGATCGAAGTTTCCTCCGGTTATGGGTGGAGTCCCGTGTGGTTTTGATGCCCGAAGCGGGCGGTAATGGCAAGTAGGGCTGGGGTATGCCCCAGCCCTGCTTGCGTCGCGGCCTTGACGGCGGCTTCGGTGGGGGTGAGGCCACCGAGACCGGAGTGGGCCCGCACGTGATTGTAGTCGTCCTTCCAATCGGCCAAGACGCGATGAGCATGGGGCAGTGACGCAAACAGCGTCTCGTTGAGGTACTCATCGCGGAGCTTGCCGTTGAAGCTCTCGACGAAGCCATTCTGCATGGGCTTGCCCGGCGCGATGTAATGCCAGTCCACCTGGCGATCCTGGCTCCAGCGCAGCATGACCATGCTGGTGAACTCGGTGCCGTTGTCGCTGACGATCATCAGTGGCTTGCCGCGGCTGGCGAGCAAACCATCCAGTTCGCGGGCGACGCGGGCGCCTGACAACGAGGTGTCGGCCACCAGCGCCACGCATTCGCGGGTGAAGTCGTCCACCACGGTCAGGATGCGGAACCGCCGGCCGTCGCGGAAGGCCTCGGCGACAAAGTCCAGCAACCAGCGCTGGTTCAGCCCCTCCGGGATCGTCATCGGCGCCCCTGTGCCCAAAGCACGCTTGCGCCTGCACCGCCGCCGCACCTGGAGCTTTTGTTCTGCATACAATCGACGCTGCTTCTTCTGGTTCATGGCATGGCCCTCCCGGGCCAGCAGGAGATGAAGGCGGCGATATAGCTCGCGCAATCGCTCCTGATCTCGGTGTCATCGGGGGCCGGGAACGGTAGCGGATCGATGACCGATCCGCCTCCAGCACGAGACACGCCCGCCGCTGGCTCACGCCATGATTGGTACAGTTTGGCCTGCTCCTTGAGGATGCCGATGATCTGTTCTTCCGTGAACCGGCTGCGCTTCATAAGTCCGTCTCCGTAGATAGCGAACTCTACCCAAATTTGGAGGAGTTTTCCGGTCTCAGGTCAGGGAGGCGTTCCTTGCCGATATTCGCCAGATTCTTGGTCCTTCTCTGCGGAAGGTGGGCATTGAATCTTCCGGCACACAAAACGCAGGAAGTTCAGGCGGCCATAAAAGCAACGGGCGTATAGTGTTTTTATCTGCCGCCATACTCCCCCGACATGAACCCCATTGAGATGGCTTTATCCAAACTCAAAGCCGCTGCTGCGGCAGGAACCACAGCGCACCATTGATGCGCTGTGGGATAAGGTTGGCAGACTTATCGAGTGTTTCTCTCCACGGCAGTGTGCAAATTTCTTCAAAGCAGCGGGTTATGTACACTCAATTTGAAAACGCTCTATGTCTCAGGCTGTTTACCCGAGAGACCCATATTCGGCAGATCTTGGGAGTCCCCTCAGTGAGTCAATCTCACCGCTGACTGGTATAATATTACCCTTCCCTCGCAACATTATCTTTGGCTCAATGCATCCAGCAGATCGGCGGGATTGATCTGATAATCGGCATGAATGTCATGATCCTTGGATGCTCCTAGGACGAATGAGACCTTGACGTCAAATGGTCGGGCCATATTATCCCAGTAAAAATACGCGTTCTCCCGCTTTGCTGCTGCCAAGACGACCACGTTAGTATCTGGCTTACAGAACATCAGATTGGCTAGGGCCGCCCCGCCCGGCGCCACAATCCAGCGGGCGCCTGCCATGGCCGCGACTTGCTCGAGAAAAGACATCTGGCCCGTATCGATGGAGGTGAAACCCTGCTCCTCCAGAATCTTTTCGATCTCGTCGTTATTGAGCAAGCTGCGCATACTGCTTTGACGGCGGAGGTATAAGCGCTCTCCACAGTGTGGAAAGTCAGCTGCTGCCGTGTGCATAACGTGACGCATCTGCCTGAGGGCGTGACCATTAAAATGGCCCTCGACAAAATTATTACCCCGTTTGCCGCGAGACCCAGCGGGAGCATAGCCCACACTAGATGTCAAATGGAGACGCCCAACCTTAACGGAATATCGCGACGACAGAAGATAGAGCCTGCGCTCTGGCCCTGCAGCAACCCGGGCTGACTCCAGAATGGAAGCCGGTAGGCCATCATTCAGGATCAGAGGGACATCTTTGAACTGTGGCTGGCTACAGAACAGGACGATTTTAGGGAGAATTTCCGTAAGCCAATGAGCAAAATTCGCAGATGCAGTATCCGTGAAAGATGCAGCCTCAGGAATCTCGAGCGCCCACTTGGTTGGTAGGAACCAACTCGCAAATTGATAATCCCAACAAAACCTTGTGTAACACCGATACTCTTCAAAAACGATTTCTTTTTTAATATTAATGCTGTCACTGTATATAGCATTCAGATCTTTAACAATAATCCCCGTGCCCGCAAAAACCAAAGCATCTTCGATGACGCTGATATATGCAGGGGGCATCTCGTATTTATAATAGCTTTTAATTCCAAGTTCCTCAATGGCCCTGGAAGGAAAAATAGAAGGGCGTGGATTGCAAGTTTTATAAGAAGGCGCAACCTCAAGTCGAGCCCCTGTAAGCTGTGCGTATATATTCTGCTTTATGAGTTTGTATTTTTTCTTAGAAAGGTATCCATTTGTCTTGAAAAAAATGCGCATTGCGATCAGGACAACTGAGCGCAGAAGCCTATGCTTCTTGATTCTTTTTCTATAAAAAACCGCGAACTTACTTTGAATAATAGCGTCCATCCACGACGCTCCCGACGCAGGTAAAGTATCCTGGCGAGGAATGACCGTAATACGTGGATCCTCAAAGATCGTATCGTGGCTTTCGTGGATATTCATCGTAGGCGTCGTGACCGCTATCTCGGGAAAAGCTGACCCAGAGTTGCGGTCAGCGGCAGGGCTACTCTCCCAGGGGCTCTGTCGCCCCGCTTAGAGCGTTTACAGAAAAAGGAAACCGGTAGCGCCCAGACACGCTGCCCTATTCTAAAGAGCTGCGCCTTTTCTTCGACCAACCGGTTTCCCTTTACTCAAAAAATGTCCTAAGCCTTGGTGTAGCTGTCGGGGATTTCCTGAGACAGTGCCTCTGGAGTGATCAACCGGGGCAGACAGTCCATGGCACGCAGCCACAGCAGACCGTCGGGCAGCGGATTGATATTCTTTTCAAGGTTCGGCTTCTTTCCGTACAGACAGAGGTCTTTCAGGATGACCGGGAAGTTTACCCCGGCTTCCGCGAAGAACTGGATGGTGGTGAAGAACCGTGAGATGTTCATTTCCGTCGGACAGGGGACCCCGTGACGGTCATAGGTCATGTCTACGCCGAAGATACCATGCGGTCGGGGGCTGATGGCCCGTACAGCATCCAGCGCAACCTGATCGACTGTCGGCGACGAGCAGGTTTCACCGACCTTGGTAATGCCGGAAATGCCCGAGACGGTGGATGCCCCATAGGCCCAGCCGCGCCGACGCCGGGTCTGGGCAACAATCAGCTCACCTTCGTGCCAGATGGAGAGCCAGGTGATCGAATCCTCAGTCAGCAGTTCGGCAGCAAGGAAACTGCCCCAGCCCTTCCATCGCTCAATCCATTCGCGGGCGATGTCAAAATCATTGGTCGGCAGGGAACCGCGTCCACCATTACCGATAGCCATCGACCGGAGCCAGATCGAGCCTTTATCGTCGCCCAGCTCCTTAAAAGCCCGACGCAAATCATCCTCGGTATGGATAATGATGTTTTCCGGCACCGGAACACCAGCAGCCTTGAACTTCACCCAGGATTTGTATTTGTGAACGCAGGTGTCGATGACGTCATAATCCGGCACAATCATGCGCACGCCAAGCGCCTCGATCTCGTCGCGGAACTGCAGGGCGATGGCAATTTCCACATCGTGCTGCAAGATAATCATGTCCGGCCGTTCGTCCCGCAGGAAGCGCAACAGGCAGTCCTTGTATTCCGGCTTGCGGGCATGGGGAACCAGATAGCGACGGGGCGCCTTACACAGGGCCAGATCGTGCAGATCCGAGCCGAGGCCAATGATTTCCTCGGGGCCCCCGCCCATCAGCAGGCAGTTAATGGTGCCGTTGGATTGGGCGCTTCCCGCCCCGGTGACCACAATTTTCTTCATTGGTTGGTTCCTAGAGATCAACATGGGGTATTCGAAACTTCGTCGCCCTTCAGGCCCGACAATTCAACCAGATGGCGGAACGTGGCGTTCCGCGTGTACAGCTCATCAAACGGCCCGCTGTCCACCAACTTGCCACGATCCATCAAGATCAGCCGGTCGCAGGCCTGAAGCGTAGAGAGTCTGTGAGCGATGGCGATGATGGTCCGCGAACCCTTCAGTCCCTGCACTGTCTGGGAAATACGATATTCTGTATCAGGGTCAAGGGCTGATGTCGCTTCGTCAAGAATCAGCAATGTTGGTTCTTTGTAAAGGGCTCTGGCGATGGCCAGACGCTGGCGCTGACCGCCCGAGAAGCGTTTGCCATTTTCCCCGACTGAGCTCTTCATGCCTTTTTCAAGACCCTGGACCGTTTCCCACAATTGGGCCTGACGTAACGCAAGCTCCACGCGGTCCGTGTCGATTTTGTCGAGGTCAACGCCAAACGCGACATTCTCCATCACGCTGCCGTCAAAGATGAAAGGCTGTTGATCTACATAGCCGATGCTGGCGCGCAAACTACGGATGCGCTCATCGGTCATCTCCTGACCATCGACCCGATACGCTCCCTGATCGCCCTTGACGAGACCCAACAGAACAGCAACGAGAGTCGTCTTCCCTGAGCCCGAGGGGCCGATAACACCGATAAACTCGCCCCGCGTCACCGTCAGATTAATGTCGTCCAAGGCCTTCTCACCCGCTTTGGGATAACTGAAGGACAGGTTTGTCAGCTCAAGCTGAGACCTGAGCGGGAGTGGTTGCGGCGGCGACTGTTGGCCCTCACCCGCTCCGGACGTGTCCCGTTTACCGTAACCAATCGTATCGGCTTCCGTAATCAGCAGGTGCAGCCCATAAAGCGCGCTGTTGATGTAGGAAAAAGAGGTCAGACCACGGTTAACCAACGGTATCAGCCGGAACAGCGTCAGTACGATCACCGCCAGGTCTTTGGTGATGGCCTGCGCTGTCTGGCCCGAGTGCACAATCAGGTTGAATGTCAGGATCGTCGTCAGCAGGACAATCAGTTCCGTGGTAGCACCCGGCAGGTTTTTCAGAAACAGAACGCGGCCTTCTGCACCAACAAGGTTATTGTTCGTGGTCTTGAAGATCGCTGCAAAGTATTCTTCTTTCAGATTGATCTTGGTTTCCTTGTAGGCACCAAGCCCTTGCTGCAGCGCAAACATATTCCTGCTGCTCAAGGCGGTGACTTCCTCACCTGCAGCCTGAATCCTTTTTTTGATCATGGAATTTTGTGTGTAAAACAAAATAGCAAAAAACACAGCAATGATTAAAGTAATCATTGGATGTCTGTATACTAGAAATGAACAAATAAATATTGCCGTAAGCGCCTGAGAGCACAATGACAGTACGTGATATGTAAAGTCATTCAGGGTGCTGCTGATCGTGCTGGAAATCAGCGTAATAATTCCTGATGAGTTTCTCTGTGCGTGATAGTTATAATCCGCATCAAGATACTTTCGGAAGAACTCAAGGCCGATGGAAACCTTCCACCGCGACAACACACGGTGTTCCCAGCGTGAGAACCACACCTGGAAAAACGCTTTTGCCAGATAAAATCCGGCAACCATGCCACTGATGATCATGACGTAGGTGGGAATAGGTGGGGAGCCAAACAGTCGGTAGCCAAATCCCAACATCCCACCGCGAACAGCCCCGGCCGGATCGAGGACCAGTTCCAGCAACGGAAAGATCACGAAGATGGTCAGCGTCTCGAAGATGGCCAAAAGCACACTACCCAGCATGATCAACGTCATCGAAGGGCCGTAGCCCTTGCCGAAATAACGCAGAAACATCCGGAAATTGGCGATGATATTAGCTTTTTGGTTCATTTAGGGCAGGTCGTCCCTATGGCAGTCGCACCCGGGGCCGGGAAGAGAGGCTGCAGCGAGACATCCGGGCTGCGGTAGCCGACACTGTTGACCTGCACCTTTCCGTCTACCTGCGAGCGTGGCTTGTTAATGTAAAGATAATAAGGCAGATGCTCGATTTCAGGAATAACTGCCCTGTCAACTCTCTGCCCGGCTATGCCATCAATGGCGATGCTTCCAAGCGCGATATCCAGCGCGTCAGCCTCCGCTCTTGGAACCATGATGGCACAACCGATCAGACAGAATGCCCCGATCGCCAAGAATGCTCTCACAGTAAGAAAACATTCACCGCAATCTTTACGGCAGAGTTCATTGATTTTTTGCGTGAAAGAACAGTATTAGGAGCAATGAGCGGCCCCTACGGTGTGTCCTGACCCCGCATCTTGCTTGCGTCGAGGTACCACTCCACGGTAGAGGCCAACCCCTCGGGGAAAGTGACCTGCGGTGTGAAATCGAGTTCCCGGGTTGCCGTCGCGATATCAATCGCATAACGGTAATCGTGCCCCATCCGGTCAGTCACCATGCTGATCTGTGAGGTGTAGGACTGCTTGTCGCTGCGCGGGCGAATCCGATCCAAAATCGTGCAGATCTGTGTAACCAGATCAATGTTGCGCCATTCCGACTGCCCGCCAAAGCAATAATGTTCTCCCACACGGCCACGCTGCAGTGCGACCATCACCCCGGCGCAATGATCTTCAACGTGGATCCAGTCACGGATATTCTGCCCGGTACCATAAACAGGCAGCTGTTTGCCCGCAAGGGCGCAGGTGATCATATGGGGGATCAGCTTCTCAGGATGCTGACGCGGACCGTAATTGTTCGAGCAATGAGTGACGATGGTGGGCAGGCCATAGGTGTGATGCCACGCCGACGCAAGATGGTCGGCTCCTGCCTTAGACGCCGAGTAGGGTGAGCGCGGTGCGTAAGGTGTGGTTTCGGTGAAGAAACCTTCTTCGCCCAGCGAACCGAACACTTCATCCGTGGAAATCTGGACAAAGCGGAAACCCTCACGGTCACCACCGGTTAGCGTCTGGTGATAATCCGACGCAGCACGCAGTATGTGCATCGTGCCCAGTACATTCGTCTCGATAAAGGCGTCTGGCCCCGAAATGGACCGATCTACATGGGATTCCGCTGCAAAATTCAGGACTCCAGACGGCCGGTGCCGCTCCAGCAGAGAACGCACAAGGCTATAATCAGCGATGTCGCCCACCACAAGCTCAAACCTATCGGCAGGCAGCCCAGCCACATTATCCGGAGAGCCCGCATAGGTCAGCTTATCCAGGCCAATTACCGCATAGCCTTGCTCCAAAGCGGTGCGCACGAATTGGCTGCCGACAAAGCCCGCAGCTCCCGTAACCAGCAATACCTCCATAAGTCGCCCTTTCTTGATCGCTGCCTCGCACGCAGGCGCGACGTTAAAGCTTTGCTCTGATACCATGTTAGTTATAAGCTGAGCAAGGAATAACTTTTCGCAGTAAAATCAATCATTAATTATTAAAATATTAAAATTTAAATTTATTTGAAAAATCTTTTAAATAAAAAAATACATTTATCATTTATTTCAAAGCAATTAACTTTATATTATTTAAATTTATAATTAAACATGTCGTATTTAAATTTTTTAATTCATATTTCTTTTTATTAAGGGCGGATTTTATAAAGTAACAATTCTATCTGACCGACAAGCTCTTGCGCGTCTGGAGCATTTTTAAAATGACCGGAATCTGTATAGGATTCTCACCTGTACGGACCCGTGATTCCGTGCTTCCGGATTTCGCGGACGTGCAGGTGACGCGATGGGTTGGCGACAGGGACAAAGCTCTCTTCTGATTTGCGGGCCCGGGTTCTGGCCGCAGTTGACGGTGGGATGCCGGCCAGACAGGCGGCCCTGCTGTTTCAGGTCAGTGTATCTTACATTTACAAGGCGTAGATCCGCCGGAGAAAGACGGGTGAAATCGAGGCGAGTACAGTGCGTGGGCATCGCCCCCGCAAACTGACGCCAGAACAGGAGCAGTGGCGGGGTCATCTGGCTGGTCATTGACCGACTGGGGCTGATGTTCAAAAAAACACTGCGTGCCAGAGAGCAAGAAAGGCCGAACGTTGCAAACCGGAGGCGGGTCTGGAAAGTCGTACAGCCCTATCTTGACCCTGAAAAGCTTGTTTTCCTTGATGAGACGGGCGTCAGCCTTATCGAGCGTTTCTCTCCACAGCAGTGTGCCAATTTCTTCAAAGCAGCGGCTTATGCACACTCAATCTGAAAATGCTCTATCCGCGTATTCGAGTCCTACGACCAGATCATTGCCCTCTGCTGCCAGCTCATCGACCATCCATGAAAGATCATGTCCATTGGTCTCCGCCAGTGGGCACATGAGTTTTAATCAGCCCGGGTTGGTATCAGACGAAAGGGAGGCGGTCGAACGAAGTTTTGCCGATGCCAAAGAGCTGCATGGGCATCGATATGCCCGCATGCGCGGACTTGCCAGAGTGACAGAGGAATGCCTGCTGGCGCTGCATCCCAGCCTGAATTTCCAGAAAAACAAACCCCGCTGAAACACAACGGGGCTTGTCACCGCTCTTGGAAGGGCAATGCACATTGCCCTTCCTTGATTATCAAATAAGAGGTTCGATCTCCGTAACATCCTTAAGGAGTGTGTCTGGATTATATGTGTGCAGCCTGTCTGGTGAGAGTGGTCCAGTGAGGACGCCAGCCGTTTTGACCCCTAGCTCACGCCCGGCCAAGATGTCCTCCCCGCTATCGCCTACCATCCAGTCGTCGGGTGACGGGGTTAGGTGGCTGAGGACCAAGCTTGCCTTAGCCTTGCGCTGAGCGGTTACCAGGATGAGAGAGAAATACGCTGCCCAGCCTAGATGACCGATCTGATCGCGGGCGCGGTCGGCATGCTGGCGCCCGGTGACCAACACCAGCCGAGACCGACCGGCAACGCGTTCAAGGAAATCACCAACCCCGACCAGCGGCTGATCCAGAGCCAATCTATCGGGGTCTTCGACCCGTTCCATCCAGTCCAGTCGAAAGCGGTCGATCTGATCTGGATCCATTCCGCATTTATCACGCAGCAGATTGGGCTGCGACAGACCCTGCCGCTTTAGATCCCAGTATTGCTCGAATGACAGATCTGACGATGGTACCAGCTCCCGAAACAGCCCGTAAAGACGGCGGCGTGAATCAATCAGCGTCCCGTCGAAATCAAGAAGCAGGGTTCGGGTCATGGATTGTATTCGCTTCGAAAACATGCAGCTCGTCATAGCGGTTGAGCAGAAGACTGTCAAAATCGACCCTGACATCAATCAGGCACGGACCCGTCTTGCGCAAAGCCGCAAGCACATCCGGAGCAGAGTCTTCGCTGGTGACCTTGATGTAATCAAGGCCAAACGCATAGGCCAATCGCTCGAGGTCGGGACACGAGAAACTTTCCTCATCCGCCCCGTAATAACGTTCGCCATAATAACGCTTCTGAACTTCACGCATCATCCCAAGCGTATTGTTGTTCATGACAATACACTTGATGTTCAGCGCCTTATGGCCGATCAGGTTCAATTCCTGCAAATTCATTTGCAGTCCACCATCACCGGTGACGGCAATCACCTGAGCACTGTCGCTGGCGATGCGAGCCCCGATCGCTGCGGGCAAGGAGTAGCCCATTGCGCCCAGCCCGGACGAATTAAGAAGCCGCTGCTGTCCCCGCACTTTGAATGCCTGGGCCAGCCACATCTGATTCTGTCCCACATCGGCAGCAAAGATGGCATCGTCATCCGCCCCTTCGACCAAGGTCGTCAGGAACCTGACGGGGTCCAGTTCAGTCACGCTCACGTGAACGTTCTTGCCGAATTCACGCTGCCAACCGCGCAGCATCTCCCACCAGGTCGGCCAGTCCTGAGACAGGCCGGTGCCGACGGCCTCCGTCAGCGCCTCAATAAAGGTTCTGATATCGGCATGGATGACTGTGGAATCGGTGATGACCCGCCGCAGCTCTTCGGGGTCAATATCAACGTGGATCACGTGGGCATGGGTATATTTTTCAACCACTTTACCGACTTGCCGCTGCCCAAGACGAGCCCCCAGCACCAGCAGAAGATCTGCATTGTACACGGCAAGATTGGCTTCTGTATTGCCATACAGCCCGGCGAAACCAAGCCCACCTTCAATAACATCCAGCCCGTTCAGGGTTGTCACGACGGGCAGGCCGGTCGCGTCGATCAAGTGTCGCAGTGCCTGCTCGGCTTTGGCAAGGCGAACGCCACCACCTGCAAGGACAAGGGGGCGCCGTGCTCCGCGCAGGGCTGTCAGGACCGTTTCCAGATCTTTGGTGTGCACGGGAAGCGAGGGTTCCTGCGACGGCACATAGCCTTCCAGCTCTTCGGGAACGATCGTCTTAAACTGAATGTCGATGGGAAGGTCGATCAGGGTCGCGCCGGGGCGGCCATTGGCCGCCAGATAAAACGCCTTTTCCAATTCATAACGGATCCGGCTCGGATCCGTGACGGTGACGGCGTATTTGGTGATCGACTTAACAACGCTGACGATGTCCAGATCCTGGAAACCATTCAGGCGACCCAGAGTTTTGCTGATATTGTGTGCGTAGTCTTGGCCGGTGATGAAAAGAACCGGGATCGAGTCCAGCTGGGCGTTGGCGATACCGGTGACCAGATTGGTTGCGCCGGGCCCTGACGTTGCCACCGCGACACCAACCTTGCCCGAAATACGGGCGGAACCGTCAGCAGCCAGAGCTGAAGCCTGCTCGTGGTAGTTCTGGACAAAGCGAATCCGACCGCCATTGACCATGGAATCGATGATTTTGGTTACGGCACCGCCTTGATATCCGAAAACATGATCGATCCCTTTTCCGGCCAGGAACTCGGCCACGTAATCAGAAAGAACCATCGATATCGGCATCCCCATTTTCCTTAATCCCACGACAAACCAACGGCAAAACTGACGGCGGAGGAGCGTCCCATGCCCCGCAATAACTGTCAACAACTGTAACTGTGAACGGATGTCAACATCTTATCATCCCCTTCTGAAGACTCATTTTTCCCTCTCCATCCCGGTCCCTTCCTGTATCGTGGCAGGGCTTGGGCTTTCGATGCTTTGGCAAATGGATCCCGGTGGCACGGGGAGGATCTTTTGTCCGGCTCACCCGAAGATGCGGCTAGGCACCTGGTGTATCAGTACCAGGAGGGCGAGATCCTGCGGCAGGAGCGCGCTCTCCTGAAAAAAAAGCCGCAGCCTTCTTCGCGCAGGGGGTCATGAAATGAAGCTCAGGGTGATGATGTTGCTCGCGCATATCCTTGCCGAGCTCAAGGCGTTATGCCTCACTTTGATCGTGGCCGCCAATATTGCCTGGATAACGGTCAAGCCCCCCCGGTCAGTGGCGAATGCATTGCGCCTATGAGCGGCAAGGGCAAGTGCTGTGGCAGCGCAATGGCCGAAACAGTGTTCAAAACGCTGAAGCCCGAGAGCATGGGGAGAACCGAACTCAAAGTCCGTTACGCTGCTGAAATTGTCATTGGCCGCTGCATTGAGGCCTTCTATAACCTCAGGCGCAGGTATTCAGCCTTGGGCTTCAGCAGCCCGATCCAGTTTGAGAGTTCGTCTCTCAGGAAGGGCTGCATAACGACCCGTTTGCTTTCCGCTTTTCCGGGGAAAGTCCAAGCTGCGCTTTCTGTTCGACGTGGTCATGACTGGGCACTGTTTAGGGAAGGTCTTCTGAATGTGTGGCTTTGTTGGGTTCCTGAACGGGGCAGGCCGGGGCGATGCAGATGCGGGGATTGCCCTGCGGATGGCCACAGCGATTGCCCACCGCGGGCCGGACGCCGATGCGGTCTGGGCGGAAGGGCCGGTTGCCTTTGGTCACCGGCGGCTGTCCATCGTTGATCTGTCGCCCGCCGGGGCGCAGCCGATGCTTTCACACTGTGGGCGGTATTCCATCGTCTACAATGGGGAAATCTATAACTACCGTGATATCCGGGCAGAGCTGGAGACCACCGCATACTTCACCGAGGTAGTGAAGGCATGGCGGGGGCACTCTGATACCGAAGTGATGCTGGCGGCCTTCGCCGTCTGGGGCATCAAGGCAACCCTCAGCCGTCTGGTCGGTATGTTTGCCATTGCCCTGTGGGACCGGCAGACCCGGATCCTGACCATTGCCCGTGACCGGGCCGGGGAAAAGCCGGTTTACTATGCGCGGATCGGTGATGTGCTGATGTTTGGGTCGGAGCTGAAGGCACTCCGGGCTCATCCGTCGTTCCGGGCCGATATTGACCGTGGGGCCTTGGCCCTGTTCATGCGGCATAATTACATTCCGGCCCCCTATACCATTTACAGTGGGGTGAAAAAGCTGGGCGCGGGGATGGTCCTGACGGTTCTGCCATCGGGGCAGGAGGAGCTGGAAACCTTCTGGTCGCTGCCGGAGGTTCTGCGGACCGGTGAAAAGCGTCAGACGATCAGCGACCGGGATGCGATTGACGGTCTGGAGGCGGTTCTGTCCCGGGCAGTCGGAGAGCAGATGACGGCCGATGTGCCGCTGGGGGCTTTTCTGTCCGGCGGCATTGACTCCTCGACGGTTGTGGCCCTGATGCAGGCCCAGAGCGCGGTGCCGGTGCGGACCTTTTCGATCGGGTTCACCGAAGACGGGTACGATGAGGCGCAGTACGCCCGGCAGGTCGCTGCCCATCTGAAAACGGATCATACAGAGCTGTATGTCTCGCCGCAGGAGGCGATGGCGGTGATCCCCCGGCTGCCGACGGTGTATGACGAGCCGTTCTCGGACTCATCGCAGATTCCGACATTTCTGGTCTCGCAGATGGCGCGCCGGGACGTGACTGTCTCCCTGTCCGGGGATGCCGGGGATGAGCTGTTCAGCGGCTATAGCCGCTATACGATGACCAGTGCCCTGTGGGGCCGGATTTCCCGGTTGCCCGTCCCGGTCCGGTCGGCCGCGGCGGCAGTGATCCGTGCGGTGCCGGTCGGGGCGTGGAATGCCCTTGGCAGAGTGGTCCCCCGGGCCGGAAACCGCTTTGGCGACCGTCTGCATAAGGGGGCCGGTGTGCTGTCGTGCGACAGTGTCGATGCGCTGTACCGCAGTCTGGTCTCGCATTGGCAGGAACCGGAGACGTTGGTGCGCGGCGGGCAGGAGCTGCCGACGGTGCTGACCGGCCTGCGTCCGGATCTGGGCGGACTGTCCGCGGTGGAGCGGATGATGGCTCTCGATTTCCTCAGCTATCTGCCGGACGATATTCTGGTCAAGGTGGACCGGGCGGCGATGGCCAACAGTCTGGAGACCCGGGTCCCGATGCTGGATCACCGGGTGGTCGAATATGCCTGGTCACTGCCGCAGTCCGTGAAGATGCGGGATGGCGTCGGAAAGTGGGTTTTGCGGCAAGTCCTGTATCGCCATGTGCCGCAGGCGATGATTGAGCGCCCGAAAATGGGCTTTGGAGTGCCGATTGACAGCTGGCTGCGGGGGCCGCTGAAAGACTGGGCGGAGACGCTGCTGTCGGAAAGCCGACTGCGGCAGGATGGTTACTTTGATCCCCGGCAGGTGCGTGTCTTGTGGGCCGACCATCTGAAAGGCGGGCGGAACTGGGCCTATCACCTGTGGGATGTCCTGATGTTTAATGCCTGGCTGGATGCGCAGGCATCTGGATAACGCCTGTAACGATGATATAACGCTGCTGAGCTGAAAGATGCTAAGGCATTGGTTTAGGCGTTTACGGGTCGGCAGATTTACGCTATCCCCGGCCAGTGTCCTGTTTGCCGGACAGGGGTGTATGGATTTTCAGATTTTACCTTTGTGGGGCACCTGATGGGTAACGCCAGCAAGAAGATCGCGATTATCGGACTGGGGTATGTCGGCTTGCCGCTGGCGGTCGAATTCGGCAAGCGCCGGACGGTGATCGGCTTCGACATCAATCAGGGACGGATCGCCGAGCTGCGTGCGGGCCGCGACAGCACGCTGGAAGTGCCGGAAGAGGAACTCGCTGAGGCGCGGCATCTGGTCTATTCCGCCGATAAGGCTGATCTTGCGGACTGCGATATTTTTATCGTTACGGTGCCGACGCCGATTGATAAGGCCAATCGCCCGGATCTGACGCCGCTGGTGAAGGCGAGCGAAACGGTCGGCAGCGTGATGAAGCGCGGCGCGATTGTGATCTATGAGTCCACCGTCTACCCCGGTGCGACCGAAGAAGTGTGTGTGCCGGTGCTGGAAAAGCACAGCGGCCTGTCGTTCAACACCGATTTCTTCTGCGGTTACAGCCCGGAGCGGATCAACCCCGGCGATAAAGAACGGCGGCTGCCGACGATTAAAAAGGTTACCAGCGGCAGCACCCCAGCGATTGCCGAGGAGGTGAACGCCCTGTATGCCGGTATCATCACCGCAGGCACCTACAAGGCCAGCAGCATCAAGGTTGCCGAGGCGGCGAAGGTGATTGAAAACACCCAGCGCGACCTGAACATCGCCCTGATGAATGAGCTGAGCCTGATTTTCCACCGTCTCGGCATTGATACGCTGGAAGTCCTGGAAGCCGCCGGGACCAAGTGGAACTTCCTGCCGTTCCGTCCCGGTCTGGTCGGGGGGCACTGCATCGGCGTTGATCCCTATTACCTGACGCACAAGGCGCAGGAAGTCGGATATCACCCGGAAGTGATTCTGGCCGGCCGCCGGATCAATGACAGCATGGCGTCGCATGTGGCGGATGAGACCGTCAAGCTGATGCTGCGCAAAGGTCTGCCGGTGCTGAACAGCCGGGTGCTGGTGCTGGGCCTGACTTTCAAGGAAAACTGCCCCGACCTGCGCAACACCAAGGTCGTCGATCTGATCGCGGCGCTGAAAGAGTATCATGCGCAGGTTGATGTCTATGACCCGTGGATCAGCGTTGCTGAAGCCCGCCATGAGTACGGTCTGGAGTGTCTGACAGAAGCCCCGGCGGCGGGACTCTATGACGCGGTTGTGCTGGCGGTCGGCCATCAGCAGTTTGTCGCGTTGGGGGCGGAGGGAATCCGCGCTTTCGGGCAGGCCGGGGCCGTGCTGTATGACGTGAAGAGCATTCTGCCGCTGGGGCAGGCTGACGGGCGTCTGTAAGACTGTTGTGGTGCCGTCTGACCGGGCGAAATCCGGCCTGTGGCGCCGTGGCTATACGTGAAGGCACCCCTCCGGTTCTGCCGGAGGGGTTTGTTTTTATCTGAAGCGCTTTCAGGGCAGAGCAGGCCGTGTTTCGGCTTGTTCTTCTGCGGGGGTAGATAGGATCTGCTAAGATGGCACAGGGCCGTAAACTTCTGCTTTTTGTCAATGATCCGGGCTTTCTGGTGTCGCACCGGCTGCCGGTGGCGCTGGCCGCGCGTGAGGCTGGATACGAGGTGCATACGGCAACGGCCGATGGCCCGGCAGTGGCGGAATTGCAGCGGCACGGGCTGATTACCCATGTCCTGCCGCTGTCCCGGCAGGGGCGGAACCCTTTGTCTGAACTCCGCCTGCTGGTGGTGCTGTGGCGGCTGCTGCGTCAGATCCGGCCGGATCTGCTGCATACTGTCACGATCAAGCCGGTGATCTATGGCGGTCTTGCCGGGCGTCTGGCCGGGGTTCGGGCTGTGGTGGCTGCGGTTTCCGGTCTGGGGGCGGTGTTCATCGCCACCGGTTTTAAGGCCCGGCTGATCCGCACGGTGGTCACTGCGCTGTACCGTCTGGCCCTCCGTCGTCCCGGGCAGAAGGTCATTTTCCAGAATCCTGACGACCGGGCGGCCTTCGTCGTGCAGAGGCTGGTCCGCGAGGCGGACTGTGTGATGATCCGGGGATCGGGGGTTGATCTGTCGGCCTATCCCTATGTGCCGGAGCCGGAAGGGGTGCCGGTGGTTATTTTTGCGGCCCGTCTGCTGCGTGATAAAGGGATTGAGGAGTTTATCGGGGCGGCACGTCTGCTGCGGCAGCAGGGTATACAGGCCCACTTTCTGGTGGTCGGGGCCCCCGATCCCGGCAATCCGGCCAGCGTGACGGCGGCAGATGTTGCCCGCTGGCAGGCTGAGGGCGTGGTGGAGTGTCTGGGGCACCGCACCGATATTGCTGCTCTGTTTGCAGCGGCTAACCTTGTGGTGTTGCCGTCTTATCGGGAGGGGCTGCCCCGTGTGCTGGTCGAGGCGGCGGCCTGTGGCCGGGCGGTGGTAACCACGGATGTGCCGGGCTGCCGTTCAGCGATTGAGGCGGGTACGACCGGCCTGTTGGTGCCGGTGCGGGATACCGCCGGGCTGGCGGAGGGAATGCGGGCCCTGATCACCGATGCGCCCCGCCGCCGGGCAATGGGGCAGGCCGGACGGGCTTTGGCTGAGCGGGCCTTTGATATCCACTCTGTCGTCGCTCAACATCTGGCTGTTTATCGTGATCTCCTCTGAGGTCGCTTCTTGATGCGGTGAAGAGAGCCCCTGAGAGTGATCTGACGACCAGAAAAAAGCCCGGCTGAAGAGCCGGGCTTTTTCATGAGGTGCTGGAAAGCGTTATTCGAACAGGATGCGGGGCAGGGTGGTCGCCACCGCCGGGAATAGGTAAATCACCAGCATGGCAACGATCTGCATCAGCACGAAGGGGATAACCCCTTTGTAGATGTCCAGTGTCGAGATGCTCTTCGGCGTTGCCCCCCGCAGATAGAACAGCGAGAAGCCGAACGGCGGGGTCAGGAACGACGTCTGCAGATTGATCGCCAGCAGGACTGCCAGCCAGATCGGGTCCATCCCCATGCCCAGCAGGATGGGAACGGTGATCGGCAGCACGATGACGGCGATTTCAACGAAGTCCATCACGAAACCGAGCAGGAACACCACCACCATCACAAACAGCAGGGCGCCGGTTTCGCCGCCCGGCATATTGGTCAGGAATTCTTCAACCCGGGCATCACCGCCCAGACCCCGGAAGACCAGAGAGAACAGGCTGGCCCCGATCATCATCGCAAAGATCATTGAGGTGACGGTCAGGGTGGAGCGCAGGGTCGGCACCAGAACCCCGGCCCGCAGGAACCGCAGCAGTGCCACCAGAATTCCATACCCGGCGACAATGCTCAGCAGGGCCGCAAGTCCGATCATCACCGCGTCGGATGTCGGAATCTCGGAGCGCCCGATGCGGAGATCAAAGAACTGGCGCATCAGCAGCAGCGCGACCACAGCAAGGCCGGTCAGACGGAACGGCCATGGCGAGGCCCCGGGGATCACCCGGGGGGCGGCCAGCAGCAGGGCGCCAAGCGCACCGACGGCAGCGCCTTCGGTCGGGGTCGTGATCCCGCCAAGAATAGAGCCGAGAACGGCAATGATCAGCACAATCGGCGGCACCAGAACCGTTCCGAGGTGGCGCAGGGTCTGGCTGAGCGGCTGAACATCCCGGGGCGGCATTGCCGGGGCCAGCGATGGCTTCAGGAAGGAGGCGATCAGCACATAGGCAATATAAATGCCGACAATGCAGAAGCCGGGGATCAGGGCCGCGGCGAAGACTTCCCCGACGCTGATGGTTTCGATACTGAACTTCCCCGATGCGAACTGGGCCTGCTGATAGCCGGATGACATCACTTCGGCGAGGATGATCAGCATGGTTGATGGCGGAATGATCTGTCCCAGCGTACCGGAAGAGGCGATGACCCCACAGCACAGAGACTTATCATAGCCATAACGCAGCATGGTCGGCAGGGCGATCATTGCCATTGCCACCACGGTGGCCCCGACAATCCCGGTGGACGCCGCCAGCAGTGCCCCGACCAGAATGACGGAAACCGCCAGACCGCCGCGCACGCCGCCAAACAGCTTGCCCATTTCTTCCAGCAGTTCCTCCGCCATGCGCGACCGTTCAAGGATCACGCCCATCAGCACAAACAGAGGGATCGCCAGCAGAACTTCATTGGTCATGGTGCTGAACACCCGGGGGGCCAGCGCCTTCAGCAGGTTCAGGTCAAAAACATCAAGGCTGACGCCAAGCACGGCAAAGATCACGGCGACCCCTGCCAGCGTGAACACAACCGGAAAGCCGATCAGAATGCCGGCGCACATGCCGACAAACATCAGGATATCGAGAGAGTTACTCAGCAGATCAAGCATGGCTGTCCTCCGGGTCAACGGTCGCACCGGACAGCAGAAGGCCGAGGTTGCGCAGCATCAGGCTGATGCCCTGCAGCAGGATCAATCCGCCAAAAGCCGGGATCAGGGTTTTCAGCAGGAACGAGGCCGGGATACCCCCGACAGAAATCGCCCCTTCACGGATCGCCCACGCCTTAGACACAAACGGCCAGGTGAAATACAGCAGCACAAGGCAGGAAGGAACCAGCAGGACCAGCGTGCCGATCAGGTCGATCCACAGACGGGTGCGATACCGGGCGGTGCCATAAAAAATATCAACACGGACATGGCCATCTTTCAGCAGAGTGTAGCCGCCGCCGAGCATGAACAGGGTGCCGTGAAAATACAGTTCAGTTTCATTCAGGAAAATATAACTGATACCAAAGATATAACGCAGAACAACAATGACAAACATCACCAGCATCATGCCAACGGCGGACCACATGGCAATATTGCCTATGGCACTGTTGACCTGATTCAGCAGGCCACTGACCCGCAGCAGGGGGGAGGACATCGGTAAGTCCCTTCTCGCGCCACCAGCCGCATGCGGGGGCATCCGGCTGGCTCGGTTTTTCTTGTTATCCGGTCCGGGGCAGGATGCGCCCGGACCGGAAGGGCAGGCGAAGGGGGTTATTCCCCGTAGTTGTACTTCAGGCCCCGGGCCGCGAAGACGGCGGCATCAGCATAGGCCATGTAGCTGTGCGACAGCTTACGGTATTCAAGGTAAGAGGCCGTAACAGCGCGGACCAGATCATCGCTGTGGTCGCGCAGGCCCTTGATCACCTCGCCGGCGGCGTTGCCGATGGCGACGATCACGTCGTCGGGCAGACGCTTCAGCTGCACGCCATGCTTTTCAACCATCAGCTGCAGTGCTTTGGCATTGTTGGTGTTGTATTCGGTCAGAACCTGATCGTGCAGCGACTGACAGGCAACGCGGATCACCATCTTCAGGTCGTCAGACAGGGCGTCGTAGGCTTCCTTATTGACGCCGCACTCTTCCGCCGAGGACGGTTCCCCGATGCAGGGGTAATAGTAGTTTTTGGCGATCTGATAGAAGCCAAGGGCACTGTCCGACCACGGGCCGATGAATTCCCCGGCGTCGAGCGAGCCGGACTGCAGCGCCTGGAACATTTCTCCGCCGCCCATTGCCTGTACGGCGACCCCCAGCTTGGACAGCACTTCGCTGTTCAGGCCGGTGGTGCGGAAGCGCAGGCCGCGCAGATCATCGACAGAATTGATTTCCTTACGGAACCAGCCAAAGAACTGGGCGCCGGAGTTGCCGCACAGGAACGGCTTAATGTTGAACTTGCCGTACAGCTTGTCATACAGCGCCTGCCCGCCGCCGTGGTTCAGCCAGCCGGACTGTTCGACAGCGGTCAGGCCGAAGGGCTGGGATCCGAACAGCAGAAAGGCCGGGGACTTTGATCCCCAGTACGCCGGGACGGAATGGTAAAGCTGGGCGGTGCCGTCTGACACGGCATCAAACACGCCCCGGCCGGGGACCAGTTCTCCGGCGGCGGACACTTTCACCTGCAGGCGACCGCCGGACAGGTTGGAAATACGCTCGGCCAGCATATTGGCGGCCAGACCCGGGCCGGGCAGATTCTTCGGCCAGCTGGTGACCATGGTCCACTGCTGAAGGCCCTTGGACAGTGCCGGAGTGGCCAGAACGGAGCCGGTGGCGGCAACGGCAGAGCCGACGGCTGCCGTTTTCAGAAAATCGCGACGGTTCATTGTGAGAGATGCTCCCTGTTTTCAATGGTGGGGTGAAAATCTGAGCAAGTTTTTTTCTTTTGCGGTGCGCCCGGAAGAGGGAAACCGGCGATACCTCCCATAAAGGACACTCCTGTCCCCTGTACCGCCGGTGTCCTCAGTCCGTTTGACAAAATCCGTCCCGCAGGGTGCGCGCCGATGCCCCTGCGGGACGGTGTACCGCCGGTCCTTATTTCAGGAACGGCAGAGTCAGGCCCTGTTCTGCGGCGCAGGTCCGGGCGATTTCATAGCCGGCATCAGCATGACGCATCACGCCGGTGGCCGGGTCATTCCACAGCACCCGGCCAACGCGGCGGGCGGCGGCTTCGGTGCCGTCACAGACGATCACCACGCCGGAATGCTGCGAGAAGCCCATGCCAACGCCGCCGCCATGATGCAGGCTGACCCAGGTGGCGCCGCCGGCGGTGTTGAGCAGGGCATTCAGCAGCGGCCAGTCAGAGACCGCATCAGAGCCGTCCATCATCGCTTCGGTTTCGCGGTTGGGGCTGGCGACGGAGCCGGAGTCGAGGTGATCGCGCCCGATTACGATCGGGCCCTTCAGCTCGCCGTTGGCGACCATTTCGTTGAAGGCAAGGCCAAGGCGGTGGCGCTGCCCCAGACCAACCCAGCAGATGCGGGCGGGAAGGCCCTGGAAGTGGATCTTCTGGGCGGCCATATCCAGCCAGCGGTGCAGGTGCGGATCGTCGGGGATCAGTTCCTTCACCTTGGCATCGGTCTTGGCAATGTCTTCCGGGTCGCCGGACAGGGCCACCCAGCGGAACGGGCCGATACCCTTGCAGAACAGCGGGCGGATGTAGGCCGGGACGAAGCCGGGGAAGTCAAAGGCGTTGTCCAGCCCTTCTTCCTGCGCCATCTGGCGGATGTTGTTGCCGTAATCGAAGGTGGGGATCCCCATCTTCTGGAAGGCCAGCATCGCCTCGACCTGCACCTTCATGCTGGCACGGGCGGCTTTTTCGACGGCCTTCGGGTCAGAGACGCGCTTGGCTTCCCATTCTTCCAGCGTCCAGCCGACCGGCAGGTAGCCGTTGATCGGGTCGTGGGCGGAGGTCTGGTCGGTCACCGCATCCGGGCGGACACCCCGGCGCACCAGTTCCGGGAACACCTCGGCGGCATTGCCGAGCAGGCCGACGGAAATGGCTTCGCCCTTGGCGCAGGCGTCGTTGATCCACGCCAGCGCTTCATCGAGAGAGGCGGTGGACTTGTCGAGGTAGCCGGTGCGCAGGCGCATGTCGATGCTGCTCGGCTGGCATTCCACCGCCAGCATGCAGGCCCCGGCCATGGTGGCGGCCAGCGGCTGGGCCCCGCCCATGCCGCCGAGGCCGCCGGTCAGGATCCACTTGCCGGTCAGGCTGCCGTTGTAATGCTGGCGGCCCATTTCAACGAAGGTTTCGTAGGTGCCCTGCACGATGCCCTGCGAACCGATGTAGATCCACGACCCGGCGGTCATCTGGCCGTACATCATCAGACCCTTCCGGTCGAGTTCGTGGAACTTGTCCCACGTCGCCCAGTGCGGCACCAGATTGGAGTTGGCGATCAGCACGCGCGGGGCATCGGCATGGGTCTTGAACACACCGACCGGCTTGCCGGACTGCACCAGCAGGGTTTCATCGTCTTCCAGCTGACGCAGGGTTTCGACGATGCGGTCAAAGTGTTCCCAGCTGCGGGCGGCGCGGCCAATGCCGCCATAAACAACCAGCTCCTGCGGGCGTTCCGCCACATCGGGGTCAAGGTTGTTCATCAGCATGCGCAGGGCGGCTTCGGTCAGCCAGCTCTTGCAGGTCTTTTCGCTGCCGTGCGGGGCACGGATCACGCGCTGGTTATCAAGACGGGTGAAGGCGGTCATGGTGTATCGTCTCCAACAGAATGGTCTGGTTGCTTTGGCGCGCAAACAGGGGTCTGCGTCCGCCGCAGGGCAGACGCAGGGAATAAATCTGGCCGGGCTGAGGGCAGCGCGGCGGACAGGAAAACAGCAGCCGGGTTACAGGGCAGCCAGCATCGGGACGCTGGCGGCATGGACCCTGAAGGTGGAACTCAGGCGGAAGCGGCTTCCCGGGTGCAGCAGATGCGCCACGGTTACCACCTGACTGCCCCGCAGCGTGCGGCGGATCAGCCGCAGGCAGGGTTCAGCCGGGGTAATGCCCAGCAGGTGGGCCGCCGTCATGTCAGGCAGGGTTGCTTCGATCACATGCTCGACAAGCGGGCTGGCTTCCAACCGGGTCAGGTATTCGGTGGGGGTGATGCGGGTAAAGTCCTGCTTCAGGTACTGCGGGGCCACCTGCGGATTGACCCAGCGGTCTTCCAGCTGCAGCGGCACCTCATTTTCCAGATGCACCACCCGGGAATGGAACAGCCGGGATCCGGCGGGCAGATTGAACTGCCGGGCCAGCGTGCCATCGGCAATGATGTCTTCCAGCAGCTCAACGCGGCACGAATGACGGTTACCCCGGGCGGTGATCTCGTCAGAGACCGCCCGCAGCTCCAGCGCATCCATACGGGCGGCCTGTTCAGCGACAAAGGTGCCGACGCCCTGCACCCGGGTCAGCAGGCCTTCTTCCGTCAGTTCCCGCAGGGCGCGGTGGACGGTCATCCGGCTGACACTGAAGTCCTCCAGAAGTTTCAGCTCTGACGGTAGCTGGCTGCCTTCCGCCCAGTCGCCGGAGGTGATCCGGTGGCGGATGGCATCCTTGATCTGCCGGTACCGTGGCTGCGACTGGGAAATTTTCGGTTCGGTCATCGGTCCCTCCACCGCAGGGTGCCGCCGGTCATGGTCGCGGCACAGGGGTTCAGGCCGATGGAATAGGCCAGTTCTGCCGGATGGTCCACTCGCCACAGGGCCAGATCGGCCCGCAGGCCGGGGGCAATCTGCCCGCGGTCACTGAGACCAAGGGCTTTGGCGGCATGGCGGGTGACCCCGGCCAGCGCTTCTTCCGGGGTCAGGCGGAACAGGGTGCAGGCCATCGAGAGCATCAGGGTCATGGAGGTGACCGGCGAGGTGCCGGGGTTGCAGTCGGTGGAAACCGCCATCGGCACGCCATACTGCCGCAGCAGATCCATCGGCGGCAGTTTGGTTTCCCGCAGGCAGTAAAAGGCCCCCGGCAGCAGCACGGCGACGGTTCCGGCAGCGGCCATGGCCTGCACACCGGCTTCGTCGAGATGTTCGATGTGGTCAGCGGACAGACCATTAAAGGCGGCAACCAGCGCGGAGCCGCCGAGATTGGACAGTTGCTCGGCATGCAGCTTCACCGGCAGCCCGAGGGCGCGGGCGGCCTCAAACAGGCGGCGGGTCTGGGCGACAGAAAAGCCGATACCCTCGCAGAAGGCATCCACCGCATCGACCAGCCCCTCGGCTGCCAGCGCAGGCAGCATGTCGGTACAGAGATGGTCGATATAGGCATCAGCCTGTCCGGTGTATTCCGGCGGCAGGGCATGGGCACCCAGAAACGTGGTGCGGATGTCTACAGGCCGTTCTGTCGCCAGACGGCGGGCGACGCGCAGCATTTTCCGTTCCGACTCCGTGGTCAGGCCATAGCCGGACTTGATTTCCACGGTGGTGACGCCATCCGCCAGCAGCGCATCCAGCCGGGTCAGGGCACTGGCTGTCAGGGCGTCGTCATCGGCGGCGCGGGTGGCCCGGACCGTGGAAATGATCCCGCCGCCGCGCCGGGCAATGTCTTCATAGGGCACGCCGGTCAGGCGCATTTCAAATTCAGCGGCGCGGTTGCCGCCATAGACCAGATGGGTGTGGCAGTCGATCAGGCCGGGAGTAACCAGCATGCCGTGCCCGTCAGTCACCGTGCGGGCAAGGTTTTCCGGCGCGTCGGGCAATGCGCTGCGCGGGCCGCTGTAGGTGATCAGACCGTTCTGCACCGCCACGGCGGCATCCGGGCACAGGCCATAGGCTGCGTCGCCGGGCACCATGGTGGCGGCAGTGACGTTGATCAGCAGGCTGTCCCACGGGGCGGTCATCGGGCGAAATCCTCGGCAGTCGGGATGATGAGACGCATTATGAGAGGGCCTTGCGTTGTTGTCTAGTGTTGTATAGGCTTGTCTATAAGAATTCTGGGAGGAGCGCGATGCGCCTGTTGTTTTTTGACCGTACCCTGCTGGGAGGCGGGGAAGAAACCCGTTGGGCAGAGCAGGTTCTGATCACCGTTGATGCCGCCGGAATGATCGCGGCGGTGGAGGAGGGCGCGGCCTGCCCGCCACAGGCGGAGCGCTGGTCCGGTCCGGCCCTGCCGGGGATGGCCAATCTGCATTCTCATGCCCATCAGCGGGCGATTGCCGGGCTGGGGGAGCGGTCGGGTGAGGGGGCAGACAGCTTCTGGAGCTGGCGCGATGCCATGTACCGCGCTGTCCGCCGGATGGATCCCGATGCGTTTCAGGCGGTGGCGGCGTGGCTGTATGTCGAGATGCTGAAGGCGGGCTATACCGCTGTCGGTGAGTTCCATTATCTGCATCATGATTTTGACGGCACGCCCTACGCCGATCCGGCGGAAATGAGCCACCGCTGTGTGGCGGCGGCGCGGGAGGCCGGGATACCGATCACCCTGCTGCCGGTGCTGTACAATACCTCAGGATTCGGGGCGACGCCGCCGACTGATGGGCAGAAGCGTTTTATCCATCAGGGCGATGCCTTTCTGGCGCTGATGCAGCGGCTGAACACCGCTTATGGTGCGGCCCCTGACGTGCGGCTGGGCATTGCCCCGCATTCTCTGCGGGCGGTGCCGCCGGATCTTCTGGCGGCGGTGCTGCCGGAGGTGAACCGCCTGTTGCCCGGCTGCCCGGTCCATATCCACATTGCCGAACAGGTGAAGGAAGTTGAGGACTGTCTGGCCCATACCGGTCAGCGCCCGGTGGAATGGCTGCTGGATCACGCCCCGGTTGATGACCGCTGGTGTCTGATTCATGCCACTCATGTCACCACGCCGGAAGTGACCGGCATGGCCCGGTCCGGCGCGGTGGTCGGTCTGTGTCTGACCACCGAGGCCAATCTGGGGGACGGTCTGTTCCCGGCGGAAGAGTATCTGGCGGCAGGCGGTCGTTTTGGTGTCGGCTCCGACAGCCATATCTCGGTATCCCCGGTGGAAGAGCTGCGCTGGCTGGAATATGGGGCGCGGCTGACCTCCCGCCGCCGGACGGTGCTGACCGGCGGGCCGCTGCGTTCCACCGGGCGTCGCCTGTTTGATGCCGCCCGCAGCGGCGGGGCACAGGCCTGCGGTTTTGCCAGTGGCCGGATCGCCGCCGGATACCGTGCCGATATCATCACCCTTAACGCAGACTCGCCGCTGCTGGCGGCCTGCACCGGGGATTCCCTGCTCGACGGCTGGGTGTTTTCCGGCAACGTGCCGGTGGTCAAGGATGTGCTGATCGCCGGTCAGGCGGTTGTGCGCGATGGCCGCCACCCTCACGAAGATACCCTCAGCCGTCGCTACCGCCATACTCTTGAAAGGTTGTTCTCATGAGCGACACCATCATCCTGTCCCCCGGTTCCCTCAGCCTTGATGCCCTGCGCCGGATTTACCGCGATGGCGCGCCGCTGGCCCTGAATGATGAAGCCCGGGCCCGCATGGCGAAATCCCGCGCCATCGTCGAGACCATCGCCGCCGGGGACGAGGCCGTTTACGGCATCAACACCGGCTTCGGGAAATTAGCGCAGAAGCGTATTGCCGCCGAAGATCTTGATCTGCTGCAGAAGAACCTGATCCTGTCGCATGCCACCGGCGTCGGTGCGCCGATGAGCGACGGGGTGGTGCGGCTGATTCTGGCGACCAAGGCCGCCAGCATGGCGGTCGGGGCCTCCGGTGTGCGGCCCGAACTGGTCGAGGCCCTGCTCGACCTGTACCACAAGGGGGTCTATCCGGTGATCCCGTCGAAGGGGTCGGTCGGGGCTTCCGGCGATCTGGCGCCGCTGGCGCATATGTGCGGTGTGTTGCTGGGGATCGGCCATGTGCGGGTCAACGGGCAGACCGTTGCGGCCACCGAAGGTCTGCAGGCCGCCGGGATTCCGCTGTTTGACCTGAAGGCCAAGGAAGGTCTGGGCCTGATCAACGGCACGCAGGTATCCACCGCGCTGGCGCTGGCCGGTCTGTTTGAGATCGAGCGTGTCTATAAGGCGGCGATCATTTCCGGGGCGCTGTCGGTTGAGGCAGTCAAGGGCAGCCACCGCCCGTTTGATGCCCGTATTTCCGCCCTGCGCGGCCAGCCGGGCCAGATGGATGTCGCCGCCACCTTCCGCGATCTGCTGGCGGGCAGCACCATCCACAGCAGCCATCAGGGCGAAGCCTGTCACCGCGTGCAGGATCCCTACTGCCTGCGCTGCCAGCCGCAGGTGATGGGGGCGATCCTTGATCAGATGCGGATGGCCGCCCGCACGCTGGTGATCGAAGCCAACGGCGTCACCGACAATCCGCTGGTGATGGTCGATACCGGCGAGGTGATTTCCGGCGGCAACTTCCATGCCGAGCCGGTGGCGATGGCCGCTGACCAGCTTGCGATTGCCGCGTCGGAAATCGGGGCGCTGTCCGAACGCCGGATCGCGATGCTGATCGACACCACCATCAGCGGCCTGCCGCCGTTTTTGGTGGCAGAGCCGGGCCTGAACTCCGGGTTCATGATCGCCCATGTCACGGCGGCGGCGCTGGCGTCGGAAAACAAGACCCTTGCCCATCCGGCCAGCGTTGACAGCCTGCCGACCTCGGCCAATCAGGAAGATCACGTGTCGATGGCGACCTTCGCCGCCCGCCGTCTGGGCGATATCGCCGAAAACATCGCCACCATTGTCGGGATTGAGCTGCTGGCGGCGGCGCAGGGGCTGGAAACCTGGCGTCCGCTGGAAACGTCACCGCGTCTGGAGGCGGCGATGACCACCATCCGCGCCGCCGTGCCGCGCTATGATGTTGACCGTTACTTCGCCCCCGATCTGGCTGCCATCGGTACGCTGGTGCAGACCGGCGGCTTTGACGGGGCTGTCAGCTTCGATATGTCGCTGTAAGAAAAAAAAACGGTACAGGCCGGGCGGATGCCGTTCCGCCCGGCCCTGTCTGAGCAGAAGGAAGCCGGGATGACCGCCGCTGTTTTCGATCTGGTGCCGGGCGACAGCCCGCTGGTGATCAGCATGCCGCATTGTGGCACCGACCTGTCCCCCGGTCTGGCTGACCGCCTGACCCCGGAGGCACTGACCCTGCGCGATACCGACTGGTTCGTACCGCGTCTGTATGATTTTGCGCGGGAGTTCGGGGCGACCCTGATCAGCGCCCGCTATTCCCGCTATGTGGTCGATCTCAACCGTCCGGCCAGCGGAGAAAGTCTGTATCCCGGGCAGGCCACCACCGGCCTGTGCCCGGAGACCCTGTTTGACGGGCGTCCGCTGTACCGTGACGGCATGGCCCCCGATGCGGCAGAAACGGCGCAGCGGGTGGAAACCTATTGGAAACCCTATCATGACGCGCTGGAGTCGGCGCTGGCTGCGGCGCAGGCCCGGCATGGCTATGCCCTGCTTTATGATGCCCATTCCATCGCCGCCCGGGTGCCCCGCCTGTTTGACGGCGTGCTGCCGGATCTGAACCTTGGGACGGTCAAAGGGGTCAGTGTGCCCCCGGCGTTGCGGGACCGGCTGGGGATGGTCCTCGATTCGGCGGCGGAAGATGGCTTTACCAGCGTCACAGACGGCCGTTTTATCGGCGGTTACATTACCCGGGCCCATGGTCGCCCGCAGGAAAACCGGCTGGCAATCCAGATGGAGCTGTCGCAGGAGACCTATATGCAGGAAGAGGGGTCTGGAAATTCCCTGCGGTTCACGTACCGTGAAGACCGGGCCGTTCGCATTCAGGCGGTCTTGCGTCGCCTGTTGAAGGTCTATACTGATTGGCGTCCGTAATCCGCTGGCGGGGGTAATCTTCCGGCGGGTCCCGGACTGGCAGACAACCCGGCAGGCAAACGAAGGGCCCGACAGAGGCCCTGCCGCCGATCCCACCGGCCCACCCGGTGGGGCTGTGTGAGGAGATGGGGGAATGAGCCGGATTAAGGTACTTGGTCCCAAAGACTATCAGCGGATGCCCTGGAAAAACGGGCAGGGTATGACCACCGAGATTGCCCGCTTTCCGCCGGATGGCTTTGGCCGTTTTCAGTGGCGGGTCAGCATTGCCGATGTGGTCAGCGCCGGGGCGTTTTCCGCCTTCACCGGCTATGACCGCCTGATCGCCTGTATTGAAGGCGAAGGCATGCGTCTGGTGGTGGATGGCGGAGAGCCGGAGGCTGTGGCGCGTGATGCCCGGCCTTTTTTCTTTTCCGGCGATGCCGCCGTCACCTGCGATCTGATCGGCGGCCCGACCCGCGACTTTAACCTGATCGTTGACCGGGCGCGGATGCGCGGCGAGATGATCCGCCTGCGGGCCGGGGAAAGCTGGACCGGCGGGGCAGACGACACCATTGTCGTGGTCTATTCCCTGCGTGGATCAGTCCGGATTCACGCCGGGGATGCCGACACCCGCCTGACGGAAGATCATACGGCCCGCATTGATGATGAAGGGGTGACGGTCACCGCAGGGCCGGGGGCGGAGGCGCTGATCTCGGTGGTGACCATCCTGCCGCAGGACGGCGACGGCGAAGACGCCTGATCCGGGTTCCCGACAGGCAGAATGACCGGCTGACCGGCGACCGTGCCGGTCACAAAACAGGTGCCGTACAACCGTGTCAGCCGGGATGCGGTCAGGGCTTCTGCCGGTGGGGCTGCGGTGATCATCCGCCCCCGGTCCAGCAGAAGCACCTGATCGCAGAACCGGGCCGCCAGCGTCAGGTCGTGCAGCACCATCACCACCGTACATCCGGCGGCGGCCTGCTGTCGCAGCAGCGCCATCACGGCAAGCTGGTGCGCGGGGTCCAGCGCCGCCACCGGCTCATCGGCCAGAATCACCGCCGGGTCTCCGGCCAGAACCCGGGCCAGATGCACCCGGGCCTGTTCTCCGCCGGAGAGTGCGGTGGCCGGGCGGTCGGCCAGCGTCCTGACATCGGTGGCTGTCATCGCCCGGTCGACGATGGTGCCAGCGTCTGGCCGGTGCTGCCGGGCCAGCAGGCCGAGGCGGACCACCTCCCGCACCGGCAGCGGCCAGTGCAGGCGCTGATCCTGCGGCAGATAGCCGATCAGGCGGGCGCGGTCCCCGGGGCTCAGGGCCGTCAGATCGGTGGTTCCCAGCGTAACCCCGCCCCGGTGGGGCAGCAGCCCGGCCAGAGCTTTCAGCAGAGTGGTCTTTCCTGCACCGTTGGGGCCGAGGATGCCGGTGATGGTGCCAGCCGCACAGGCAACGGTCAGCGGATGCAGGGCCGTCCGGCCCTGCCGGAGAACCGTAACGCCGGTTAAGAGAAGGGACTGGCTCATGGCAGGGCCTCGCGCAGGTGACGCCGCAGCAGCAGCAGCAGAAAAAAGGGTGCCCCGATCAGGGCGGTGATGACGCCGACCATCAGTTCCTGCGGGGTCGGCAACAGGCGGACCGCCAGATCGGCGGCACAGACCAGCAGGGCCCCGCCGAGGGCGCTGGGCAGCAGCAGGCGGGCCGGATCGTGGCCGGTCAGCGGGCGCAGCAGATGCGGCACCAGCAGACCGACAAATCCGATCGACCCCGCAACCGTGACGGCCCCGCCGATCATTGCCGCCGTGCCGCCAACCACCCGCAGGTACAGGGCAGGCAGGCGGATCCCCAGGGTGGTGGCGGTGTCCTCGCCCAGAGTCAGCGCCCGCAGCCCCCGGGGCGCGGTCAGGATCAGCAGACTGCCGCAGGCGATCAGCGGGGCAGCGGTGGCGGCATCGTGCAGGGACCGGTCTTTGAGGGACCCCATCAGCCACAGCACCATCTCTGACAGGGCGTAAGGGTTGGGGGCCAGCGCCATCGCCAGCGAGGTCAGGGCCACCGCCAGACTGGACAGGGCAATGCCCGACAGGATCACGGACAGCGTATCGCCGCGCCGTGTCAGCGTCAGCAGCAGGGCCGTGGCGAGCCCCGCCCCGGTCAGGCTGCTGGCTGCCGGGGCCAGTGCCCATACTCCGGCGAGACCGAAGTAGAGGGCGATGACGGCCCCCAGACCGGCACTGGCAGAAACGCCGATCAGGCCGGGTTCGGCCAGCGGATTGCGCAGCAGGGCTTGCAGGGCGGCCCCGCCAAGCCCCAGCGCCCAGCCGACAAGGACGGCCAGAAGCACCCGGGGCAGACGGATTTCCAGCAGGATCAGCCGGTGGCGTGGGTCACCTTCCCCCATCGCGGCCAGCAGGAGGTCGGCGGCGGGCAATGGGCTGCCGACGGTCAGGCTGACGGCGCCGCATACCAGCAGGCCGAGCAGCAGAACAAAAATCAGGGTGCGGTCCTGCATGATCGGTCATCTCCGCCCGCGAAGGGTTAACAGGGCCTGCGACAGGGTTTCCGCCGCCATTGCCAGCCCCCAGTTGCCGCAGACCCACTGCGCACCGGGGACGGTGACCACCGGCCCGCTGAAGGCATAGGCCCCGCCCCGGCCGCGCTGACCGCGCAGGGAAAAGGCGGTCCGGTCAAAAAAGCTGTGGATCATCACGGCGGGCGGATCGAGGATCAGGGCCTCCGCCGGAACACCCGTCCATCCGCTCAGGCCGTAATGCCGGGCCTGATTGTCCAGACCGTTCAGGTCCATGATCCAGCCGACGAAAGTGCCCCCGGCGGCGGTGCCGCCATCCGGGCGCAGGTACAGGGCGGTCTGCCCGTTTCCGGCGGCGGCCCTCTGGACTGCGGCCAGCCGGGCCCGGACCTCTGCAATCAGGGTCTCGCCCCGCTGCGGGTGGCCGAGCGCCTCTGCGGCGCTGCGGATCATCGTCTCGACCCCGGCCTGATCATTGGTCAGCGGAAGCCGCAGGACCCTGACGCCCAGCCGTTCCAGCAGTCCGGCGGTGGCCTGCCCGGTCCAGGCGTCGGTGATCATCAGATCCGCTCCGGCGGCAAGATAGGCTTCGGCCCCGGCGGTCTGGGCCGGATAGGACCGGGCGGCGTCAACCAGCAGGGACAGGGTGGGGTCGTGGGCCTGTGGGGACAGACTGATGATCTGCCCCGGGTCTGCCAGCCGGAGGACCAGCTGGTCAGCGCACAGGGTGGCGCTGGCGACCCGGGGCAGGTCAGCCGCCGCCGCCGGGGTACAGGCAAGGCATGCCGTCAGGGCCAGAACCCGGCCCGGCAGGTGGCGGAGCATCGCTTATCCCCCGCAGGGAAAGCCGGTGGCGGTGCGGTCCAGCGGGTCCGGCGGCAGCCCAAGATAGCGTTCCCGCACGGCGTCCCACAGGGCAAGACGGCTGTAATCCGGCTGTTTGAGGATCTTGTCATTGTCCCTCAGCAGCGGGTTGGGGAAGAAAACCGTCAGCTGGTTTTCATTGGCCCCGTTGAACAGCCGCAGGCCCCAGCTGCGCGGGGTGCCGTCGCGGCTGATGGCGCGGTACAGCTCTGCCCGGCCGGTGCGGCGCAGGCGACCCAGGCCGTCGTCGGTCGGGTTGCGCGAAGACCCCCGGTTCAGGCCGATGCAGACGTGAAAATGCCACAGTCCGAAATCGACGGTCAGATAGCCGTCGTGGCAGCGCACCCGCCGGGGCGGGGCCGGAACCCGGATTTCAAACACCGCCCCCTGTATCAGGGTGCCGAAGACAATTTTGTCCCAGTGGTTGACGAACAGATCGTCGAGCAGAACCAGCAGAAAATCCTGATCGGTCGGCAGCGGGAAGATATCGACATCACCGCTGCCGGGCTCATGGACCCGGACCGGCGGGGCGGGCAGGGTCGGGGTCATTGCCGGAGAAATATGGGGAAGAGAGGACATGATGGGAACCTTTTGAGTCTGGAGACAGAAGGGGCCTCAGAACGAGACGGTGACACCGGCATAGCCGGACCGGCCGGGGGTGCCGTATCCGGGGTCTTCCTCGTAGCGGGCGTTGAACAGGTTCTCGATGCGCAGATGCAGGTTGACCGCTTCGGTCACGTCCCACGCGGCCCGCAGATCGGCGGTCCAGAATTCGTCGGCCCGCCCGGTCCAGCTGTTGGTGGTGTTGTCGCGGTAGTGCAGACTGGTGCCGACGGACACATCCTTGCGCAGCTGCCAGTCAAGGCCGCCCCCGGCCTGATGCAGCGGGCGGTCCCGCAGGCGGGTGCCGGTCAGGGCGTTGTCGGCCTGCATCCACGTATAGCTGGCGGTGGCGCGCAGGGTATCGGTCAGCTGCAGGGCGCTTTCCCATTCCACCCCTTTGACCTTGGTGCGGTTGAGGTTGACATAGCCGCCGCCGTTACAGCCTGCCCGCAGGGCTGCGCCGCCCTGAAAGGCGATTTCATCCTCGGTGGTGGTCCGGAACAGGCTGACCCCGCTTTTCACCCGGTTGTTCAGCAGGCTCTGGTCAAGCCCGATGTCCCAGCCTTTCGCCGTCTCCGGGCGCAGGCTGTCGCGGCCATAGCAGGGATCAAAGCGTTCATACAGCGATGGGGTCTGCCAGCTGGTGCCGTAGCTGCCGCGCAGGGTGGTGCCGGTGGCGGCGATGGTATAGGCGCTGCCCAGCCGCCATGTGCCCTTGCCGCCGAAATCATCATGGGTGTCGCCGCGCACGGTGGCCGACAGATTCAGATTTTCCAGCGGTGTGACGCCAAGGGTGGTGAAGGCCCCTTTTTTCCAGAAATGGGCATCCAGCGGCCCGGCGGTGGGGGCAAAGCCGGGGGTGCGCTGCTCGATCCGCTCGCGGGTGGCATCGCCCCCGAAGGCAAGGCTGACGGTGTCGGTCAGGGCATAGGTGCCGGTGTAATCCAGCCGGGTCTTGCCGCCGTCGTAGGTGTCGCCTTTGGTCCCGAACCCCCAGTACTGGCGGGTGGTGAGGGTATCGGCAATGCCGAACTGGCTGATCAGCGCCCCGGACAGGGCGCTGTGGGTGCCACCCAACCGCAGGGCCTGTTCGGTTTCATCCCGGTCCCAGTCCCGGTCCTGCGTGGAGGCATCGTAGAACACGTCCCGGCGTTGATACCGGGCGACGGCCTGCAGGTGCAGGGTGTCGCTGGCCTGAACCCCGACGGTGGCGTTCAGGCCCCATTGGTGAAAGGGATCGTCTTTTTCGCCGCCCTTAAAGTCTGAATAGCCGCCGATATCAGCCCCGGAGGCCGACAGCCGCCAGTCCACCGGCCCCTGAAGGCCGGAGGCATTGGCGAAGGCGCGTTTGGTTTTGTAGCTGCCCGCCTCAAGTCCGGCCTGCCCGGCGAGCGGGGCGGTGGGGCGGCGGGTGGTGATGACGATGACCCCGCCGCCGGTGTCGGCCCCATACCGTCCGGTCTGCGGGCCGCGCAGCACATCGACGCTCTCGATATCCCGCAGATTGATTTCAGTCAGCTTGTACTGGGACTGAGCCTGACTGGTGTCGCTCATCTCCATGCCATCGACAAACACCCGGACCCCACGGGCCCCGATGCCGCGCAGGCTGACGGCCCGCTCCAGTCCGGCGCCGCGCTGCGGGCCGAGGGTGACGCCGGGGATGTCGCGCAGCACGTCTTCCAGCCGCCGGGCCTGCCGCTGGTCAAGTGTGGTCGCGGTGACGGTGGAGCGGGCGGTGCTGCTGCTTTCCTGCGGGACGGACCCGGCACGGGCCTGTGTCTCTGCCGCGGTGACAGCCGGGCTGGCATTGACGGACAGAGGGGGGAGCGGCTGCGGGCCTGTCTGCGCCAGTGCCGGGGGGATCGCCAGCAGGGTCAAAAACAGGGAAGAGGGGAGAAGAAACCGAAACGTCATCATTGCATTCCCGGTAAGGGAACGGGCGCGGTGGCCCGCCCCGGTGAAGGACAGGCACCAATGACGGCTCAGGCAGGGCTGCTGGACTGCGGACGCACGGGGGCGTCCGGGAGGACGCAGAAGCCCGGACCCGTGGTGCCGACATCGGTGATGCGCGCCACCACAACGGGCTTACCGCACCCCTGGCACACCCCGACCAAAGGTAAAGTGACGCTGTCTGCGGCAGGTCTCCTGGCTCACGGGTCATCATCCGCTGCCGCCTTCCCGGCTGCCGACGCAGGGTCGGGCCAGTGGCATTGTGACAGGGACTCGCCGTTCACAGTTGCGGGGACAGCCACGGCTTGAGAGTCGGAGTCCGTTCCTCTCTTCCGTCGTTCCCTTTTAATCCCCCGGCGTTTGACCGTAGGGGGAACCGTAGACAGCTTCAGCGCTACCGAATTCACCCCCGGATTGTCAAGGGAAAGAGAGGCTGATGGTGATTGTTGTATATTAATCACATAATCGGCGATAAATGTCACAGTCCGGGCTTTTGGGGCTTGGCTCTGCGGGGCGAACGCGCTATATCGAAAGCATTAACGCAACTGTCGGTTAAAGGAGACGGTCCATGAGCGCATTTTCCGGTCTGTCCGTATCCGCCATCCGGTCAGGCAGCGTGCATCACAAACGCACCGCCTGATCAGGCCACCGACGAGCCCACGGGCCCCTCTGCGGTTCTGCGGCTCCGGCTGATGCCGGGCTGCTTTCACGACAAAACCGAATGCCAGCCGCTTCTGCCGAAGCGGGGATGACGGTCCGGTGCGGCGCTGCCGCCATCGGTTAGGACGCCCCGGGGGCGATCCTCCGCAGGATACCCGTTTTTCTTCACCGGACGCCGGAGTCTTCATGCTTCGCCGTCCCTGTTGCAGGACCCTGCCCGGAGGACCCGGACGGGGCAAAACTGACATGACTGATATCGGACTTCCCCCCGGCCCGGCGGCTCCGTCGGCGCTGTCGGGGCAAAATACCGCTCAAAAGACTGCCCAGACGATGGGGCCTGAAGGGGGGCTGGCTGCCGCTGCGCCGCTGGCCGAGACCCTGAAGCCGACCCTGCGCCGGACGTGGCGCTTTGTGGTGATGCACTGGCGCCGTCACTGGGGACTGGTGCTGGCGATTGCGCTGGCCACCACGCTGGCGGCGGTGCTGGAAATCATTCTGCCGGTGTTTGCCGGAAAACTGGTGGATGCCCTCAGCCATACCCAGACACTGGGCCGCGATGCAGTGCTGGATCTGGCCCTGTCGGCGCTGGGCATGATGGTCGGCCTTGGCGTTGGCATGCTGCTGCTGCGGATCGGGGTCTATGCCGGTCTGACGGCCCTGACCCCCCGGATGATGACCGATGCGGCGCTGGATACCTTCCGGCGGGTCCAGAAACTGTCCACGGACTGGCATGCGAACACCTTCGTCGGCAGCACCGTGCGCAAAATCGGGCGCGGCAGCTGGGGGTTTGATGAGCTGAATGATGCCATTCTGCTGGCCATGCTTCCGTCCTGCGCCGTGCTGGTCGGGGCGGTGGTGATGTTTGCCCTGCACTGGTCGCTGCTGGGGGCTGTGGTGCTGGGGGGGGCGGCGATGTATGTGGCGGTGACGGTCAGCCTGTCTCTGCTGTATGTTGCCCCCTATGCCACCCGGGCCAACCGCTGGGACAGCCGGATGAGTGCGGTGATGGCCGATGCGATCGGCTGTAATGCCGTGGTCAAGGGATTCGGGGCGGAGGAGCGGGAGGAACGCCGCCTGCGCCGGGTGCAGACCGGCTGGAAGCGCCGCACCCGCGCCACCTGGCTGCGGGGCACCCGCTCGGCACTGGTGCAGCAGGTGATGCTGGTGACCCTGCATGCCACGATTGTCGGGCTGGTGGTGTGGTTCTGGTGGCAGGGGCGGGCCTCTGCCGGGGATCTGACGCTGGCCCTGACCGCCTACGGGGTGATCCATGCCCACCTCAGCGACATCGGCCACCATATCCGGACCTTCCAGCGGGCCATGAACGATCTGGAAGATATGGCGGTGCTGGCTGACTGGCCGCTGGGGGTGGAGGACCGGCCCGGGGCACCGGCGTTGCCGAGGCCCCGGGGAGAGATCCGTTTTGAAACGGTTTCTTTCACCTATCCGGCCCAGCAGCGCACGGTGTACCGCGATTTCAGCCTGACGATTCCGGCGGGGCAGCGGGTCGGGCTGGTCGGGCCGTCCGGTTCCGGCAAGACCACTTTCATCAAGCTGGTGCAGCGCCTGTATGACGTTGACAGCGGTGCGGTGCTGCTGGACGACATCGATGTGCGGGCCGTGACACAGGCCAGCCTGCGGCGGCAGATTGCCATCGTGCAGCAGGAGCCGTTGCTGTTCCACCGTTCGCTGGCTGACAACATCCGCTATGCCCGGCCTGATGCCAGTATGGCAGAGGTCGAGGCTGCGGCGGCGCTGGCCCATGCCGATGTGTTCATCCGCCGTCTGCCGGACGGTTATGCCACGCCGGTCGGCGAACGCGGGGTAAAACTCTCCGGCGGGGAACGGCAGCGGGTGGCTCTGGCCCGGGCTTTTCTGGCGGATGCGCCGATCCTGATTCTCGATGAGGCGACCTCCAGCCTCGACAGCGAGTCGGAGGCGATGATTCAGGATGCGATGGAGCGGCTGATGCAGGGCCGGACCACGCTGGTGGTGGCGCACCGCCTGTCCACCATCCGCAGTCTGGACCGTATTCTGGTGTTCGATCAGGGTGTTATCCGCGAGGATGGCAACCACGACACCCTGATGCGGATCTCCGGCGGGCTGTACCGCCGTCTGGTGGACCGCCAGAACGGCGGCCTGATCGACGGCTGAGACCGGAAGGGGGGCGGAAGAGAAGGGCGGGAATGCCGGACTCTTCCGTACCTCGAATTGATTATAATCAATGTCAGGCCGAAGGGGTTTGCTTAGGGTGCGCTCCGCCCGTGCCGGAGTCTCCGCGCGGGGTTTCCGGTGGCGGACCTCCCTCCCTGCCGGAAAAATCGAAACGGCTTTCCTGCGTGCCGTGCTGGCCGCCCCTCCGGTTCCTGCCGGGCCGGAGGGCGGCCTATTTTTCTTTCTGACAGAAAAATAATAACAATTACAATATGTTGCCGATTTATCCGGCGACATCGCCCGCCGCTGTACCCCGGCGTTATGGTGCGCCCTTCTGTTTCCGGTATCCGGTTGGAGACCCGAAGGGAGACCCCGAGAATGCCCCTGTCCCGCCTGCTTGCGGCGGCGTTGCCGCCGGTTCCGTCCCAGATTCCTCTTCCCGGGCTTGACCGCCTGCTGTCCCCCCGTCTGGGCGGACGGCTGGACGGGATGACCGGCGAAGTTCTGATCCGCCCGACCGATCTGCCGCCCGCTGCCACCGGTGGGGTGCCGCTGGCGGTCAGCGTGCGGATCGGGGCCGGGGGACGTCTGCGCTGCCGGGTGGTGCTGCGCCCCACCCAGACGGCCGAGGCGGAAATTCATGCGCCGCTGGCGACCCTGTGGACGCTGATGTTCGGCGGCGGGCTGGATGGTGACGGCAGCTTCTTCGCCCGTACCCTGCGGATGGAGGGGGATACCGCTCTTGCGATGGCCTTGCGCTATGCGCTGGAAGACGCCGATCTGACCCCTTCAGAGGTGCTTGCGGCCCTGCCGCCGCTGCCGGAGCGGCTGACCCGCCCGCTGGCCGACCGTCTGATCCACCATGGCCGGACCGTCGGCACCGTTCTGCGCCGCTGGCAGGATCGCCTGCTGGAGCCGCTGGCCCGGCGGATGCAGCGGCTTGAGCATGACATGGCGGGTCTGGAAGGGACGGTGACCGCCCTGTCCGCCCGGGCCAGCCGGATGGATGCCCGCCGGGCCCGGCCCACGGAGGGCCTGCAATGACGCCCCCCCGTCCGATGCCGGAACTGGTTTGCCCGGCGGGAACCCCTGCCGCCCTGAAGGCTGCGGTCGATGCCGGGGCCGATGCGGTGTACTTCGGCTTCCGGGACCGCACCAACGCCCGTAATTTTCCCGGACTGAATTTCTCGCATGAGGAAGTCCGCGATGCGGTGGCATTCTGTCACCGGACCGGCGTGCGGCCGATGGTCGCCATCAACACGTTCCCCGATGCAACCGATGAAACACCGTGGCACCGGGCGGTGGATACCGCTGCCCGGGCCGGGGCCCATGCGGTGATTGTCGCGGATGCCGGGGTGGCGGCCTATGCCGCCCGGACGTGGCCGGATCTGCGCCTGCATCTGTCGGTGCAGGCATCCGCCGCCAACCCGGAGGCGATCCGCTGGTACCGGGATGCCTTTGGCATCAGCCGGGTGGTGCTGCCGCGTGTATTCACCGTCGATCAGGTGCGGGACACCATTGCCGCCGTGCCGGATGTGGAGATGGAGGTCTTCGTGTTCGGCGGCCTGTGCGTGATGGCTGAGGGCCGCTGTTCGCTGTCGTCCTATGCCGCCGGACGGTCCCCCAACAAGGATGGGGTCTGCTCTCCGGCGGAGCGGGTGCGCTATGAGCAGGACGGGGCGGTGATGGTGTCGCGGCTGGGGCCGCATGTGATCAACCGCTTCGGACCGGGGGAGGAAGCGGGGTATCCCACCCTGTGCAAGGGCCGGTTCAAGGCCGGGGGGCAGGCGGGGTACCTGTTTGAGGATCCGGTCAGTCTGGATGCCGGGCCGATTCTGCCGGATCTGGCGGCTGCCGGGGTTGCCGCTTTCAAGATAGAGGGCCGCCAGCGTGGCAAAGCCTACATCAGTGCGGTGGTGAAATCGCTGCGGGAGACTCTGGGCGGTGGCACCGCCAGGGTGGCGGACCGTCAGCGCTTTCTGGAAGGGGGCCGCGCCACCGAGGGCGCGTACCGGAAAAGCTGGCGGTGACGGAGGCACGAGACATGACCCTGCATCTGACTTTGGGGCCGGTTCAGTACAACTGGCCGGTGGAGCGCCGGAGGGAATTTTACCGGCAGATTGCCGCCTCGGCGGTGGATACCGTGGTGCTGGGGGAGACGGTCTGTTTCCGTCGCAGCCCGTTCCTGCGGGAGGCGATGGCCGAAGAGGCTGCCCTGTTATTGGCCGCCGGGAAACGGGTGGTGCTGTCAACGCTGGCGCTGGCGGTCTCGGCGGCGGAGCGGGCCGATGTGGCCGCCCTGTGCGGACAGGCTGACCTGCTGACGGAGGCCAATGATGCCGGGGCGCTGTATCATCTGCGCGGGCGGCCCCACTGGGCCGGGCCATTCCTGAACACCTATGCCCCCGGGACGCTGGCGGTGCTGGCGGCCAACGGGGCAGAGCAGGTCTGCCTGCCGTGGGAGCTGTCGCTGGACAGTCTGCGCCCGCTGGGCCGGACGGCGGCAGGCCTGCGGCTGGAGGTGCCGGTGTTCGGGCGGGTGCCTCTGGCGATTTCGGCCCGGTGCTATCATGCCCGCCTGCATGGCCTTGCCAAGGATGGCTGCCAGTACGTCTGTGACCGCGATCCCGCCGGGCTGACGGTGGAAACGCTGGAAGGGGCCGATTTCCTGCGGATTAACGGGGTCCAGACCCTGTCAGGGGCGGTCCATGCCGCCATTCATGAGGTTGCCGCCCTGCGGGAGGCCGGGGTGGAATCCCTGCGCCTGATGCCGGAGGCCGGGGACATGGTGGCGGTGATTGCCGCCTTCCGGGCTGTGGCGGACGGGCAGGCTGACCCTGAGACCGCCGAGCGGGTGATCCGGGAAGCGACCGGCGGCGAGCCCCTGTGCAACGGCTTCCTGCACGGGGTTGACGGTACCGCCTGGGTGGGGGAGGCCGCGGCCTGAGGGGGCGTTGATACAGGTCAACGTCAGATTTGCCGCGTTGCGGCATGCTGGGGGCCTGTCCGGTTGAGTCCGTGAGTGCCCCGATGTCTACCGTCCAGACTGATCTGTTGCCATGTGCCCCGCATGATGCGGCCTGCCTGCCTGTTGATCCGGCGGTGGAAGCAACGGCTGCGGCGTGGGAACGGGTCTTCCCCGATCCGGCTTTACGCAGCCGGGTGCCCCGGGGGGCGGTTCTGGCCGACCCCGGAATGCCGGTTACGGCGGTGAAGGTCTGTCTGGGCGGATTAGTGCTGATTTCCGGTCAAATGGCCGGGGTGTTCGCCCCGGTAGAACAGGCCGGGCGCGGCTATGTCGCCGGTCTTGAGGCTCTGGGGTCCGGCGGGGAAACCGGCCTGCACCGCTGGCAGGTGCGGGCGGTGACGCCGGTGGACGTGCTGACGGTGCCAGCGTCACGGGCTCTGGCAGCACTGGCCGCCGACCCGGTTCTGGGCCTGACGGTGCTGGCCGGGCTGACCCGGCGCCTGCATGACGGACTGGCGGCGGTTGAGGCCCAGAAGCATGTTCCGGCCCGGCTGCGGCTGGCACGGTATCTGCTGGGCGTGCTTGACGGTGGCAGCCGGGTCTTGCCCCTGCCGAAAAAAGATGTGGCAGGATTGCTGGGAATGACCCAGCAAAGCCTGTCGCGCCTGCTGCGTGAGTTGCGGCAGGATGGGGTTGATGTGCAGGGGGCGGTCATCCGCTGTGATGACCGCGACCGTCTGCGGCGGCTGTGCGACCCTGAAGATCTGTGGTCTGACAAGGATTTTGCCGATGCCGGAGACTGATCTGTTTTCCGGTCTGCTGACCGCAGGCGCGCGGCAGGTGGTCGCTGCCGGGCATCCGCTGTTTGTGGCCGGGGATCCGGCGGAACAGCTGTTTTATGTCTGCGCCGGAACCGTCAAACTGTTCGGGGCGGCGGGGGCGGAAAACGTGCTGCATGTCGCGGCTGCGGGCGACTGGATCGGCCTGTCCGCGCTGGTGGATGGCCGGGCTTACGCGCTGGGGGCGGAGGCGCTGGAAACCGCCACGGTTCTGCCGCTGCGTCGTGGGGATGTCCTGCGCTGGCTGCGGGCCCATCCGGTGGCGGTGACGCAGGCACTGGCCCGTCTGAGTGCCCGTTATCAGGACATGGCGGACGACCTTCTTGCCCTGAAGGTGCTGACCCCCCGTCAGCGTCTGTGCCGGTATCTGGTGCAGCAGATCGGGGAGGAGCCGGTGTCGGGGCCGGCGGACGTGGTGCTGACCGAACGGCATGCGGTGATTGCGGCGCGGATCGGCCTGACACCGGAGAACCTGAGCCGGGCTTTCACCCGTCTGCGCGGCGACGGAGTCGCCCTGCATCACCGCCGGGTGGCGGTTGCGGACACTGCCGCCCTCCGTCTTCTGGCCGGGAGACAGGGGGCTGAACAGGCCGATTGTGCGGATTTTCATGACTGATCGGTATAAAATGCATTCGGGGAATTGCCGGATCGGCCAAACCGCATTATCTCTGGCACGAACTGATGGCGGGACAGGACCTGCCCGGGCGACTTTCGGGGATAGGTGTGCAAATGCGAGTTGTTGCGGCCCGCAAGGGTAAAGCGGTTATGGCGGTGTCGGCTCTGGTGATGCTTGCGGCCTGTTCGCAGGTGCCCGACTACACCCCCGAGACGGGCCCGCTGCCGGGTGCCTGGCACAATCCCGGCGTTTCGCCGCTGGCTTCTGCGGTGGTGACCGATACGGCAGTGATCGCCCCGGAAGACCGCTGGTGGGAAAGCTTCGGCAGCGCCGAACTGAACCGGCTGATCGAACAGGCCCTGTCGGACGGCAATGATCTGAAAGCGGCCGTGGCGCGGATCCGGCAGGCGCAGGCCCAGCTGGGCACTGCCGAAGCCCCGGAATGGCCGAGTCTGTCGGTCAGCGGCGGTGAGACCGCAGCCAAGCGGTCGGCCAGCTCCCGCACCACCAGCGGCGACAGCGCCCGCAGCTATTCTCTTGGGCTCAGCGCCAGCTACGAAGTTGATTTCTGGGGTAAGCGGGCCGCGTCGGTGCTGTCGGCGGAAAATGCCCAGCAGCGCAGCGCCGTGGCCCAGATCCGCACCCAGATCGCGGCGCTGGAGCTTCAGCATGCGCAGGCCCTGAACGCGCTGGCGGCCCTGCTCGGCAAGTCTGCCGGTGAAATCAACGTGCAGGCCCCCGGCCTGTCCGGGGTGGTCCTGCCGCCGGTAAAGCCGGGTCTGCCGTCTGACATCCTGCGCCGCCGCCCGGATCTGCGCGCGGCGGAAGCCCGCCTGCTGGCGGCCAATGCCAACATCGGCGAAGCGCGGGCCCGCTATTACCCGTCCCTGACGCTGACGGCGGAACGTGGCTTCTCCAGCGCGGCTCTGTCGTCGCTGCTGACCCCGGCCAGTGCCATCTGGTCGATCGGGGGCAGTCTTGCCGCGCCGCTGTTTGACAACGGTGCGATTGACAGCGCGGTTGATCAGGCCAATGCCCGCCGTGAAGAACTGGCGGCGACCTATCGCCAGAGTGTGATCGACGCCCTGCGCGATACTGAAGATGCGCTGGCGGCCAACCGTTGGCTGACCGAGCAGGAAGACCGTCAGGGTGAGGTGGTGACCGCCTCGCGCGAAGCGCGGCGTCTGGCCGATATCCGTTACCGGGGTGGGGCGGTTGCCTACATGACGGTGCTGGATGCGGAACGGACCCTGCTGCAGGCTGAAGATGCGTCGATTCTGGTGCGTCTGTCGCGCCTGAATGCCGGGGTGAACCTGAGCCGTGCCGTTGGCGGCAGTCTGTCGCTGCCCGCAGTGGAACCGGCTGCCAAGCCGTAAGCAACACCCTTTAGGTGTATGTGTTATAAAAAAAACCGGCCCGGAGTGTTCTGGGTCGGTTTTTTTGACTTTAATATTGAGAATCAGTGTTAATTGCAGTATGGCGAAGGGATAAAATATAGAATTCAGCGCTCAGTGATGAAAGGCAGCCGTGATGACCACTTCCTCCCCGGGCCGGTCCGGGCCGGAGCAGGCGTCGCCGGGGTCCACAGCAGACTCCGGGCCTGACCCTGTGCTGCAAAGAGGGACGGAGAACGGGCCGTCGGGGACAGGGGCCGGTCTGGTCCGTCTGACCGACCTGCTTGGTACCCGCCGTGAGATTTCCATCCTGCATGGGGACGCGGTGTATACCCTGCGTCTGACGTCGAACAACCGCCTGATCCTGACCAAATAGGGGCCTGCGGTGCTGTTTTTGTGAAAACCGCTGAACCGGATTGCCGGTGAAGCGTTAGGACTGACAGGGCAAGCCAGCCAGTTTCTCTGCCACAGGTTTCAGTGATGAGGCCGGGGTGGGGCCGCCAGCCAGCCTGACAGCCGTGGTTTCCGGGGTGCTGTACGCGACAGCCGGAAGCCACACCAAAAATGTGGATTGCGGGCTGTGGATCGGGGACAATGCCCCGTCACAGACATCCGCTGATCAATGGCTGTAGACCGGACCGCTGACGGTGCCGGGCTGATGGAGTTGAGGACTGATGCAAGCCCACGATCTCTCCCTGATCGGACTGTTTATGCAGGCTGATCTGCTTGTGAAGGCAGTGATGATTCTGCTGGTTCTGGCCTCGGTGGCGAGCTGGAGCATTATTCTTGACCGCAGCATCCGCCTGATCCGCCTGAAGCGTCAGGCGGCGCGGTTTGAGGATGAGGCCGCCCACGCCCCGCTGGATGCCCTGTCGCACGGCCCGCTGGCTGACAGCATCCTGTCGGCGGCGCAGACCGCCTGGCAGGACCGCACCGCCGATGAAACCCGCAGCGAGGTACGCGACCGTATTGAGCGGTCGATGCGGTCGGCGCTGGCCCGCAACCTGCGCCATCTGGAATCCGGCCTGCCGTTTCTGGCCACCATCGGCTCTGCCGCGCCGTTTATCGGTCTGTTCGGCACTGTGTGGGGGATCATGAACAGCTTTACCGCCATCGCCAAGTCGCAGGATACCAGTCTGGCGGTGGTGGCCCCCGGTATTGCCGAGGCGCTGTTTGCCACGGCGATCGGTCTGGCGGCGGCGATCCCGGCGGTGATGGCCTATAACAAGCTGGCTGTTGATCTGGGCCGGGTGGCGGCGCAGATGGAAGAGGCGATTTCGGCCATCGGCAACCGTCTGGCCCGTCAGGCGGTGCGCCCGTCTTCTGCGGGTCTGTCGCAGGCGGCGGAGTAAGATCATGGGCATGGGTGTCGGAGGGCCGTCAGGCGGGCGGGACAGTTACCGTCCGCTGTCAGAAATCAACGTGACCCCGCTGGTTGACGTGATGCTGGTGCTGCTGATCATTTTCATGGTCGCGGCACCGCTGATGACGGTCGGGGTCCCGGTGGATCTGCCGAAAACGACGGCGGAGCCGGTCAAGCCGCCGAAAGACCCGGTGGTGGTGACGTTGACGAAAGACGGCAAACTGTTTCTGCTGGAACAGGAAGTCCCGGCTGACCAGCTTGATCAGCGCCTGAAGGCGCTGGCGGCGGAAGATCCGTCCCGGCTGGCCTATGTCCGGGCTGACCGTGGCCTGGATTACGGGCAGGTGATTGATCTGATGGGCCGGATCGGCCAGAGCGGTTTCTCCAAAGTCTCGCTGATGGCGGAAATGCCGCAGGGTGGAGGCGCCCAGCCGTGACGGCCGACAGTGCGGTTATGCCCATGATGACGGCGGTTCCTGCCGGTTCGCCCCGTCCCCGCTGGGCGGCAGCCGGGACGGCTGCGTCGCTGGTCGTTCATGGCGGCCTGCTTGGCGTGCTGGTCTGGGGCACCCTGCGGGAGCCCCCGCCGCCGCAGATGCCGTCAGAACAGCCGGTTGAGATGGTGTTTGTTGCCCCACCTCCGCCGCCTGCTCCGCCGGTGCCGCAGCCGGTGACCGAACCGCCGCCGGAACCGCCGCCGCCCCAGCCGGTGCCGCCGGAGCCCCCGGTCATTGAGCCGCCGCCGCCGGTGATCACCAGTGCTGCGGCGGTTGCCCCGCCACTGGCCAAGCCACCGGAAAAGAAGAAGCCGCCACCGAAGAAAAAAGAACCCCCGCCGCCGCCTGCTCCTGCAGCTCCGGTGCCGGTGGTGGAAACGCCGCCGGTGCAGGCCCCGGTTTCTCCGGCCCCGCCTGCGCCGCCGCAGATCCGGGGTCCGGTCTCGGCAACGCCTGACTATCTGGGGCTGGCATCGGCCCATCTGCAGAAGTACCGCGACTATCCCCGGGCAGCGCAGCGCCGGGGGATTCAGGGGCGTGGGGCGGTGCTGATCGTGCTTGGCCGTGACGGTCATGTGCGGTCGGTCACGGTGCGTCAGTCCACCGGCAGTGATCTGCTGGATGAAGCGATGCTGAAAACGGTCGAACGTGCCAATCCGCTGCCGCCGAATCCGCAGGCGGATGGACCGGATCTGGAACTGCTGCTGCCCTTTGATTACGGTCTGCGCTAAGGCCGGGGCTGAGCCCGATTCTGTGCCGATCATGGGGACAACGACATCAACCGGCTTTCCGACCTCGGGAAGCCGGTTGTTTTATGGAAAACAGATCGCCGACTGCGGGCGGTGAGGGGGCTGACGGGTCCGGGTCTTCCCGTAAAGTGGGAATGTCTGAACTTAATATGCCGGTCGGGAAAATTATTTTCCCGTAATATGGGACTATCGTCTTTTCTGACTGTCGGTGTGCGGATTACAGTCCGGCTATTGACAGACGCCGTCAGCGGAGGGGAGAGACCATGCCGACACCGTCCTGCCCGATGCCGGAACGGGCTTTCCTGATTTTGCAGCAGATTGCCGCCGCACCGTCGGCGCTGACGGTGCGGGCTCTGGCGGCAACGCTTGGGATGCCGCTGTCCAGCACCTACCGCCATATCGCCGTGCTGGTGCGCTGGGGGCTGGTGGTGGAGCTGGGGCAGAGCGGGCGCTACACCGCCGGTCCCTTGTGCCTGCAGCTGTCGATGCACTTTCAGGACCGGAATGCGCTGGTGCTGCAATCCCGGCCGGAAATGGTCCGGCTGGCGGAAAGCAGCGGTGAGACGGTCGCTCTGATGGTGGCGACCCACTATCAGGCGATCTGCATAGATATGATTGAAAGCCGCCAGACCCTGCGCTGTGCTTTTGCGCCGGGGAAAGGTCAGCCCCTGTCAAAAGGGGCGACGGCGATGACCCTGCTGGCTTTTATGCCCGAAGGTCAGCGGCAGGTGGCGCTGGACGCGTATCCGCATCAGGGGGGAGAGGCCGCCCTGTTGGAAACAGTGCGTCAGCAGGGCTATGCCGAAAGCGACAGCATGCTGGATCCGGGGGTGTGGGGCGTCTGCGCCCCGCTGCTGGCGGATGGCGGGCGTCTGGCCGGGGCCCTGACCCTGATGGCCCCTTCCGGTCGGGGCAATCAGGACCGTGAACGCCTGATCAGCCTGACCCTGCGGGCGGCGGGCAGGATCAGCGCGGCCCTGACCGTAGACTGATTTCCTCTGTTTGAAGGACTGACACAGAATGCATGTGGCGCCGGACATGGGCCGCTGGAGCGGACGTATTGACTCTGAAGGGGATCTGGCCCGGCGCTGGCATCAGGTGATTGCCCCGTGGACGGAGCTGTCCGCCCCCGGGGTGGCCCTGCTGGGGCTGGCCAGTGATGAAGGGGTACGCCGGAATCAGGGCCGCCCCGGGGCAGCCGAAGGCCCTGCGGCGTTGCGCCGGGCTCTGGCCGGGGTGCCGGTGCACGGTTCCCGCCCGCTCTGGGATGCCGGTGATGTCGTGTGCGAGGATGGCAATCTTGAGGCGGCGCAGCAGGCTGCGGCGCAGCAGGTGGCCTGTCTGCTGGCGAACGGGCAGTTTCCCGTTGTGATCGGCGGCGGCCACGAGGTGGCCTATGCAACCTTCTGTGGTCTGGAGGCGTTTCTGGGCTCTCCGGCGGATACTCCCCGCATCGGGATTATCAATTTTGATGCCCATTTTGATCTGCGGCAGGCCGGAGAAAGCACGTCGGGCACGCCGTTTGCGCAGATCGCGGAGCGGTGTGCAGCCCGGGGCTGGCCGTTCCGCTATCTGTGTCTGGGCGTGGCGGAAACCGGCAACACCGGCGCGCTGTATGCCACGGCCCGCCGTCTGGGGGTGCAGTGGATCAGTGACGGGGCCCTGACCGGCTGGCGCCTGACAGAGGCGGAGCAGGCGGTGGATGCCTTTATGGCCGATTGTGACCACCTGTACCTGAGCATTGATCTGGATGTGTTTCCCGCCGGGCAGGCCCCGGGGGTCAGTGCCCCGGCGGCCTGCGGTGTGGCCGTGCCGGTGGTGGAGGCCCTGATTGAGCGGATCAGGGCCAGCGGGCGGCTGCGGCTGGCGGATATTGCCGAACTTAACCCCCGCTTTGATCAGGACGGGCATACCGCCCGGCTGGCGGCCCGGCTGGTGCACCATCTGTACCGCTAAAAAGCCGCAGGAAAACAACAGGATGATAACAGGAGGGATCGTATCATGATTGAAATCAGCCTTGATGCCGTGCAGACCACGGCGCTGGCCGTACTGCTGCTGCTGCTGGGACAGGTGATCAAGCGGCGTGTCGGCGTGCTGGAGCGGTTCTGCATACCGGCTCCGGTGATCGGTGGCTTTGGTATGGCACTGCTGATGCTGCTGTTCCGGGAAACCGGACTGGTGAAGGTCACCTTCAATACCGCATTGCAGACGCCGTTCATGGTGGCCTTTTTCACCACGGTCGGCATTGGCGGCAGCATCGCGCTGCTGCGGACCGGCGGGGTGATCCTGTTTGTCTATCTCGGGGTCTGCTGGACGGTCGCGCTGTTCCAGAACACCTTTGGTCCGCTGGTCGCCTCGCTGGTCGGTCTTGATCCGGTGCAGGGGGTGATGGCCGGTGCGGTCTCGCTGCTGGGCGGGCATGGCGGGGCTGCGGCCTTCGGCCCGATGGCAGAGCAGATGGGGCATCCCGGTTCGACCACCGTGGCGATTACCGCCGCCACCTTCGGTCTGGTGTCGGGCAGCCTGCTCGGCGGGCCGCTGGGGGCCTGGCTGGTCCGGCGGCATGGGGTTGAGATTGCAGCCGTTGATGTGAAATCGGCAGCGCCCGCATTCCACGATCATGATGATGATGTCAGCGTCACCAGCCAGTCGCTGATCGCCATGACCGGCCTTGTGCTGGTGCTGATGGTGATCGGGGCGCTGCTGTCGGGCTGGGTGCAGCAGGCGACGGCCTTTGTGCTGCCCGCCTATGTCGGGGCGATGGTGGCGGCGATTATTGCCCGTAACCTGAACGATGGCCTCGGCCTGATCCGCCTGAACACCAAAGCGCTGGATGCGCTGTCGGACCTGACGCTCGGGGTGTTCCTGACCATGGCGATGATGACGCTGAAAATCTGGGAACTCTATGATCTGGCCCTGCCACTGATGGTGGTGCTGGTGGCGCAGGTTCTGGCCCTGCTTCTGCTGGCCGCGTTTGTGGTGTTCCGCCTGCTGGGCCGGAACTATGATGCGGCGGTGATGTGTGCCGGGCTGATCGGGCATGGTCTGGGGGCGACCCCCAACGCCATTGCCAATATGAGCGCCATGGCCCAGCGGTTTGGGCTGGCCTCGCCGCGGGCGCTGATGATTGTGCCGCTGTGCGGTGCGGTGCTGGTCGATATCGTCGCCATCCCGTTCCATGCCTACATGATCAATATCCTCAGCTGAGGCTGAGCCGCTTCCGCCGCCGGGCCATAATCCCGGCGGCGGAACGGCATGATGCTGGCGGCCCATGGACACCGGGGGCATTTTCCGCGACCATGAAGGGTCTGTGATCTGCCGCCGGAGGACACGGTGATGCGTTTACTGTGGATCATGCTCGGCTGGGTGTTTATGGCGCTGGCGGTGCTGGGGGTTATTCTGCCCGGTCTGCCGACCACCCCCTTTGTGTTACTGGCGGCATGGGCTTTCCATAAAGGCAGCCGCCGCTGGGCACAGTGGCTGGAACAGCACCGGCTGTTCGGCCCCCTGCTGCTGAACTGGCAGCGCCACCGGGTCATTCCCCGCCATGCCAAGGTTGCCGCCATGACCATGATGGCGGTGTCGCTGGTGTATCTGACAGTCTGGTCTGAGGTGCCGGGGCTGGCGGTGGCCGCCATCGGTGCGGTGATGCTGGGCAGTGCATCCTGGATGCTGTGGTGCCCCAGCGCCAAACCACAGCAGACGGAGGGTGCGGCCGAGCGCCCCGGCGACCCGGTATAAACCCTGTGCCAGCACCGGCGCTTTGTGGTTGAATGCCGGTGTCGTCTTTGCGGTCCGGGCAGACCGGCCGCGTGACCGTCACCGGAAGGTTCGCATCCTATGGCACAGCACTCTGACCCGGGCCGGTGTCCGTGACCCGCAGCATGACCGAAGCGGAGGTCCGGCGTTACGCCGCCCGTGCCCTTTCTGAGCTGTTTGACAGCCTGTATGAAGGGGCCTTCGCCATTGATACCGGCGGGCGGGTGACGTGGATGAATCACAAGTTTAAGGCCCTGATCGGCTGGAACGGCACCGAAGCCATCGAAGGGCAGCCGATTGATGAGGTATTGCCGCACAGCCAGATGAACCGGGTGCTGGAGACCGGGCGGGCTGACCTGCTGGACATCGTTCCGCTGGGGCGGCGTCAGCTGACGGTTTCGCGCCTGCCGCTGCTGAAAGAAGACGGCAGCCTGATCGGGGCGATGGGGGTGATCCTCTATGACCGCCTGAATTCCCTGCGGCCATTGGTTGACCGGTTCCAGTCCCTGCAAAGTGAGCTCGACACCGCCCGGAAGGAGCTGGCCCGCAGCCGCGCCGCCAAATACAGTCTGGCGATGTATGTCGGGGCTTCGGCTGCGGTGCGGACCCTGAAGCTGAAGGCCCGCCGGGCGGCGGAGCGGGATGTGCCGGTGCTGATTACCGGCGAGACCGGTGTGGGCAAGGAACTGCTGGCTCATGGGATTCATGCGGCCTCGGGCCGCGCCGGAAAGCCGATGGTGCGGATCAACGTCTCGGCGATTCCGGAAGGGCTGCTGGAGGCGGAACTGTTCGGGGCGGCCCCCGGTGCCTATACCGGGGCAGACCGCAAAGGCCGCGAAGGCAAGGTCCGGCTGGCCGATGGCGGTACGCTGTTTCTCGATGAAATCGGTGACATGCCGGTGCCGTTGCAGACCAAGCTGCTGCGGGTTCTGCAGGAGCAGGAAATCGAGCCGCTGGGGGCGAACACCGTCATTCCGGTTGATGTGCGGGTGATCAGCGCCACCAGCCGCGATCTGAAGGCAATGGTCGAGGCCGGACAGTTCCGCGCGGATCTGTATTATCGCCTGAACGTGCTGCCGCTGCATGCCCCGCCGCTGCGCGACCGGCGGGAAGATCTGCCGCTGCTGTGCGATACCCTGCTGGAAGAGATTGCCACCCGCTCCGGCGGGGTCCCTCCGGCGCTGACCACTGCGGCGCTGGACCGTCTGGCCGCCCATCTCTGGCCCGGCAATGTGCGGGAGCTGCGCAATGTGCTGGAGCAGGCGGTGGCGGAAACCGACGGTGAAACGCTGGATGTCGGTGCGGTTGTGCCGCTTCTGCCGGTCCCGGTCCCGGTTCCGGCCCCGCCGCTTATCCCCCCTGCGCAGGGTGTGCCGCCGTCATCCGCCGGTCCGGTCCGGCCCCTGCGCGATGTTCTTGCTGCGGCGGAGCGGGACGCGATCCGCGCTGCTCTGGCCGAAGCGGGCGGAGTCCGCAGTCAGGCAGCACGCCTGCTGGGCATTTCGCGTGCGCAGTTTTATGAAAAACTGGCGGCGCATGGCCTGATGGAGGGGGACCGGACCCCGGCGGAATAACAGGATTTCTGCGGTCTTTCGCCGGATCGGGAAATGGGGTAGGGGAAGGGCCAAACCTTTCTGCCCCCTGTCAGGGATCGTACACGATGATCAAAGTTGTCCGGGCCAAGCTACATGGCCTGTGGGTCACCAATGCCGAGCTGCACTACCATGGCTCGATCACGCTTGACCCGGAAATCTGCCTGCGTGCGGGTATTTATCCGCTGGAATTTGTTGAAATCTGGAATAAGGCCAGCGGGGCCCGCATTTCCACCTATGTGATTTTCGGCGAGCCGGGGTCACGCTGCTGCATTCTGAACGGGGCGGCGGCCCGGACCTGTCAGGCCGGGGATGAGGTGATCATCGCCGCTTCCAGCTATGTGCAGCCGAAGGAGCTGTATGATCTGCGCCCGAAGGTCCTGACCTTCCACCGGGATAACAGCGTGGCCGAGGAGCTGTCGTATTCGGTGACCGAGACCCCGGCCAATCCGTTCCATTTTGAAATCCATGAAGACGCGGTGTTCGCCGGGGCGGATCCGGCCCAGCAGGCGCACAGCCAGCGGCGGGATGAGATGAAGCGTGACATGATGGCGGCAGGGCTGAGCGAGCATCAGGCCCTTGACCTGCTGGCCAAACACTTTTCAGAAGCGGATCCCGTTCTGTAACAGGACATGCCATGCTGCCCTTCCTGACCGATCTCGCCGTTTTTCTGCTGCTGCCGCTGTTGGTCTGGCGGCTGGTGCGGCCTGTGGTGCCGCTGGCGGTGGTGCCGGTTCTGGTCGGTCTGGCGGTGGCGGGGCTGGCGGCGTTGAACGGTCAGCAGGGGCCGCAGTTTCTGGCCCCGACGGCGGTGGGGGATGCCCTCGGGATGTTGGGGGTGATTTTGCTGGCCTTTTCCGCCGGTCTGGAAGGGCGGGATCCGGGGCATCTGACGCCGGGGCATCTGGCTTCGGGGCTGGCGGAAAGGGCCCCGTCGTCACCGGGGCGCATTCTGCGGTCTGCCGGGGTGGCGCTGGCGTTGCCGTTCGTCGCCGGAACGGCGCTGGCATGGGGCCTGCTGTCAGTGGCAGAGGGCTGGCAACCTGATGGGCTGCCGAAAGAACTGGCGGCAGCGTCGATCGGCCTGTGCCTGGCGGTCAGTGCTCTGCCGGTTCTGGTGGCTCTGCTGCGGGAGCTGCCGTCGGGCCTGCGCCCGTTGGGGGCGGTGGCGGTCCGGGTGGCGGCGCTGGACGACATGGCGCTGTGGCTGGGCCTTGGTCTGCTGATGGCGTTGGGGCGGTCGCAGGCGGTCAGCGTCGGGTTTGGTCCGGCGGATGTGCTGGCCCTGCTGGTTCTGGGGACGCTGCCGTTTCTTCTGTCATTTTTGGGGCAGGTAAGAGGAGGGAGCGGTCCGGGGCATCCGCTGCCGGTATGGGGCGGGGCGGCGGTGGTGCTGACCGTTTCGTCACTGGCCACTGCGCAACTGGGCCTGCACGCGGTGCTGGGCGCGTATTTCGCCGGGATGATCCTGCCCGCCCGGTGGGCGGCGCGGCTGCCGGAACAGACCATTGGCCGGTGGGCCCTGCTGGGGTTGGCCCCTTTGTTTTTCGGGCATCGCGGGCTGGCCATTGATCCCCGGCTGCTGACCCCGGATGTACTGGGGTGGGTGGCCCTGCTGTTGCTGGTGTCGATGGTCACCAAGATTGTGGCGGTTCAGTGGGTGCCGCCGGTGCCCGGCCTGTCCCGGCACCGGCGGCTGACGCTGGGGGTGTTCCTGCAATGCAAGGGGCTGATGGAAATCGTTGCTGCGACCCTGCTGATGAACAGCGGTCTGCTGACCGCGACCACTTATGCGGCGCTGGTGATGCTGGCACTGGTTTCCACCACGCTGACCGCCCCGTTGATCCGTCTGCTGACGCCGGGATGTTTAGAGCCGGAAACAGCTAAGATGTCCGGGATTCCGGACGGATGCCGGGTGTCCGGAAAATCAGACATCGCCTGAAACTATATTAAAATCAGTAGAGTATCCCATTTTTCTTCAGGACTGTCCGGTTTTCAGGACAGTCCCACTCTGGGGTGAAGATCCGCTGAGATCCGCGAACCCCCCGGTTTTCCGCCTTTTTTATGGTTGGCATGACCCTTGCGTAAGCAGCAGGCAAGACCCGGACATCGGGCTTGGCCTGCCCGCCTGAGGCAAGGCCGCAACCATGGGAGGATATTCCGGATGCTTAAGACCCGCCTGACGGGGGTGATGCCCCATGCCGTGCGCCTGACGCTGGCCGCCGCGCTGCTGGCCGCTGGCAGTGTTGCCGCCACCGCCGCTGATACCCTGAAGATTGCCCATGTCTATGACAAGACCGGCCCGCTGGAAGCCTACGCCAAGCAGTCCTCCACCGGCCTGATGCTGGGGCTGGAATATCTGACCGGCGGCACGATGGAGGTGGCCGGAAAGAAACTTGAGGTCATTGAGAAGGATACGCAGGGCAAGCCGGATGTCGGGAAGGCGATGCTGGCGGAAGCCTTTGGCGATGATGATGCCGACATTGCCGTTGGTCCGGTGTCCAGCGGGGTGGCGCTGGCGATGCTGCCGGTGGCGCAGGAGTTCGGCAAGGTGCTGGTGGTGGAACCGGCGGTGGCTGACAGCATCACCGGGGCCAACTGGAACCGCTTTGTGTTCCGGACCGGCCGCAATTCCTCGCAGGATGCCATTGCCAATGCGGTGGCGCTGGGCAGGCCGGGGGTGAAAATTGCCACGCTGGCGCAGGATTATGCCTTTGGCCGCGATGGTGTTGCCGCCTTTAAGGAGGCCCTGAAAAGCACCGGGGCCGATATCGTCCATGAAGAATATGTGCCGACGGATACCAAGGATTTCACGGCGTCCGGTCAGCGGGTGTTTGATGCCCTGAAGGACCAGAAAGGCGAGCGGATCGTATTCGTGATCTGGGCCGGTGGTAACAACCCGATCGGCAAGCTGAAGGCGATGGCCCCGGAACGGCTGGAGATCAGGCTGGCCAGCGGTGGCAACATCCTGCCCGCGATGGCCGCCTATAAGGACATTCCGGGGATGGAAGGGGCGACGTATTACTATTACGAAATCCCGAAGAATCCGATGAATGACTGGCTGATTGCCGAACATCAGAAGCGCTTCAGCAGCCCGCCTGATTTCTTCACCGCCGGGGGCTTTTCTGCCGCCAGCGCGATTGTTACCGCCCTGAAGGCCAGTAAAGGCAAGGCGGATGGCGAAACCCTGATCAAGACCATGGAAGGGATGAGCTTCGAGACCCCGAAGGGCACCATGCAGTTCCGGAAGGAGGACCATCAGGCCCTGCAGGAAATGTATCACTTCCGCATCGCCGTGAAGGACGGTGTGGCTTGGGGCATCCCCGAACTGGTGCGGGTGCTGAAGATCGGCGACATGGCCGTTCCGGTACAGAACAAGCGTTGATCCCCGTCCGCCGCCGGACAGGGCCTGTTTCCGGCGGCGGTTTCCTCTGCGTTCTGACTGTACCTGAAGGGGTAATCCATGACCCATGCCGAACATCCTGTTCTGGCGACGGACGGGCTGACGGTCCGCTTTGGCGGGCATGTGGCCGTCAATGATGTCACCTGTGCTTTCCACCGGGGGACCCTGACGGCGATTGTCGGGCCGAACGGAGCCGGAAAGACCACCTATTTCAACCTGATTTCCGGGCAGCTGAAGGCGACCGCCGGGCGGGTCTTCGTCAATGGCGAGGACGTCACCCGCTTTCCGGCCCCCCGCCGGACCGAGCGTGGGATCGGCCGGGCTTTTCAGCTGACCAATCTGTTTCCCAACCTCAGCGTTCTGGAAAATGTCCGGCTGGCGGTGCAGGCCCGCAGTGCCCACGGCTTCAGCCTGTTTTCGATGGCCAGCCGCCATGTGGAGCTGATCGAACAGGCCGAGCATGTTCTGGCCCGGGTCGGGCTGCTGGACCGGGCCGGGGCGGTGGCCGCCACCCTGTCACATGGCGACAAGCGGAAGCTGGAAGTCGGCATGATGCTGGCGTTGGAGCGGGACATTCTGATGTTTGATGAACCCACTGCGGGCATGAGTGTTGATGAAGCCCCGGTGATCCTTGATCTGATCCGTCAGATTAAGGCTGACACCAGCAAGACCATTCTGCTGGTGGAACACAAGATGGATGTGATCCGGTCGCTGGCAGACCGCATTATCGTGCTGCACAACGGGTATCTGGTCGCCGATGGCGCCCCGGCAGAGGTGATGTCTTCCCCCATTGTGCAGGAAGCCTATCTGGGGACGGGAGTGGCTGACCATGTCTGACCGCCTTACGCACGGCACGCCGCTGCGCCCGCCGTTGCTGTCGCTGTCCGGGGTGCATACCCACATCGGGCAATATCATATTCTGCAGGGGGTCGATCTCGACATCCCCGAAGGTCAGCTGACCATGCTGCTGGGTCGCAATGGGGCGGGCAAAACCACCACCATGCGCACCATTATGGGGCTGTGGCAGCCGTCCCGCGGCGAGATCCGGTTTGACGGTGCCGGGCTGGCCGGGCTTCCCACCCCGGAGATTGCCCGGCGCGGTATTGCCTATGTGCCGGAAAATATGGGGATCTTCGGGGCGTTGACAGTGCAGGAGAACATGCATCTGGCCGCCCGCAGCGGCCCGATGGATAGCGCCCGGCTGGACTGGCTGTTCGAGGTGTTTCCGGCCCTGAAGAAATTCTGGAAAAGCCCGGCGGGATCGCTGTCCGGCGGACAGAAGCAGATGCTGGCGATTGCCCGGGCGGTGATCGAGCCGTCGCGCCTGCTGCTGATTGACGAGCCGACCAAGGGGCTGGCCCCGGCGATTGTCTCAGCCCTGACCGGGGCCATCCTGCAGCTTAAAAGCTTCGGGGCCACCATTCTGATGGTGGAACAGAACTTCGCCATGGCCCGGGCGGTGGGGGATACGGTGGCGGTGATGGATGACGGGCGTATCGTCCACCGTGGACTGATGGCCGATCTGGCCGCAGACAAGGCCTTGCAGGAGCGGCTCCTCGGCCTCAGCATGGATATGCATCAATGAGCGGGTCTTTTGAAAGTCTTCTGGCCCGCCTGCGCGGCGGGGATGGGGCGCGGCGCTCCGGTCTGCTGCTGATCGTTGCCCTGATGCTGCTGGCGCTGGCCGGGGTCGGGTCCCTGCCGACATGGATCACCCTGACGCTGGCCGGGTTGGCGATGGGGATGATGGTCTTTATCATGGCATCGGGCCTGACGCTGGTGTTCGGCCTGATGGATGTCCTCAACTTCGGGCACGGGGCTTTCATTTCGCTGGGGGCTTTTGTCGGCGTCAGTGTCATGGCGGCGCTGGGCCCGTGGATGGAGTCCGCCTCGCTGGCGGTGAATCTGGCGGCAGTGCTCGCCGGGGCAATCATCGGCATGGTGGTGACCGGGCTGTTCGGCTACGTGTTCGAGCGGCTGGTGGTGATGCCGGTCTATGGCAATCACCTGAAACAGATCCTGATCACCATGGGCGGGCTGATCGTGGTGGAGCAGCTGATCTACGTGGTGTGGGGGCCGGATGCGATCCCGATTCCCCGCCCGGAAACCCTGAAAGGGGCCCTGACCTTCGGCGATGTGGTGCTGGAAAAGTACCGTCTGCTGGCGGTGGCGGTCGGTCTGGTGATCTTTGCCACGATGACAGCGGTGCTGACCCGCACCAAGATCGGTCTGCTGGTGCGGGCCGGGGTTGAAAACAGCGAGATGGTGGAATCCCTCGGCTATCCGGTGACGCGGCTGTTCATCGCCGTCTTTATCGCCGGGTCGGCGCTGGCCGGTCTGGGAGGGGTGATGTGGGGCCTGTATGAGGAAGTCATTACCGCCCACATGGGGATGAGTGTGATGGTGATGGTGTTTATCGTTGTCATCATCGGCGGTCTGGGGTCGGTGGAAGGCTGTTTCCTCGGGGCGCTGCTGGTCGGCCTGATGAACAACTACGTCGCCTATCTGGCCCCGAAAATGGCGCTGGGGTCGTCGATCCTGCTGATGGTGGTGATTCTGATGTGGCGGCCCGAAGGGTTGCTGCCGGTCGCCAAGGGCCGGTGAGGGGAAGGGACGGACATGCTCAACACTCTGTTTTCCGGTGATTTTCCCCGCTCCCGCTGGCTGACCGGCCTGCTGCTGCTGATCGCTGTGGCACTGCTGCTGGCCCCGTTTCTGTTCCCGGGGTCCCGCCCGCTGGATACGGCGGCGAAGGTCTGTATCTTTATTGTGCTGGTTGCCAGTTATGATCTGCTGCTGGGCTATACCGGGGTGGTCTCCTTTGCCCATACCGTGTTTTTTGGCATGGGGGCCTACGGGGCGGCGATTGCGCTGGCCAAAGTCGGCCCCGGCTGGGGTGCGCTGCTGACCGGCGGTGCGCTGGGGGTCCTGTCGGCGATGGTGCTGGCGCTGCTGATTGCCCTGTTCAGTCTGCGGGTCCGGGCGATTTTCTTTGCCATGGTGACGCTGGCGGTGGCCTCGGCCTTCGCGATTCTGGTCAGCCAGCTGTTTCACATCACCGGGGGCGAGGATGGCCTGAGCTACAGCCTGCCGCGGGAGCTGACCCCGGCTTTCCGGCTGGTGCAGGACAAGGTGTTTGATGTGCGCATCGACGGGCGGCTGCTGACCTATTATCTGGTGCTGACCGCCTGCGCCGGGCTGTTCCTCGGGCTGCTGCGGCTGGTTAATTCGCCGTTCGGGCGGGTGTTGCAGGCAATCCGTGAGAATGAATTCCGGGCCGAAGCGCTGGGCTACCGCACCGTGCTGTACCGCACGCTGGCATCCTGCATCGCTGCCGGGGTGGCGGCGCTGGCCGGGGTGATGATGGCGGTGTGGGCGCGCTATACCGGGCCGGAAACCACGCTGTCGATGGATATCATGGTCAACATCCTGCTGATGGTGGTGATCGGCGGTATGGGTACCCTGTATGGGGCGGTGGTGGGGGCAACCCTGTTCGTGCTGGCCCAGAACTATCTGCAGACCCTGATGGCAGGGCTGAGTTCGGCAGTCTCCGGGGTGCCGGTGCTGCCCAACCTGTTCGCCCCGGACCGCTGGCTGCTGTGGCTGGGGGTGCTGTTTATCCTGAGTGTGTATTTCTTCCCGACCGGACTGGTGGGCCGCCTGCGCGGCACCGGTTCCGGGCGCTGACCCCGGATCATGGAGGTTCTGATGACCCATATGGGCCCCAATACCCGTCCGCCCCGGTCCCGCTATGCGTTTTGCCGGGGCTATGAAATCCACGTCACCGAGTGGGGGGATCCGGCTCACGAAACCGTGGTGATGTGGCATGGTCTGGCCCGCACCGGCCGGGACTTTGACACGCTGGCCCGTTCCCTGGCCGATACCTACCACATTATCGCCCCGGATACGCTGGGGCGCGGCCTGTCGGCATGGTCGAAGCACCCGGATGACGAATACTGTCTGGGCTTTTATGCCGCCATCGCCACGGATCTGCTGGATCATTTTGATCTGCACCGGGTGCGGTGGGTCGGGACCTCGATGGGCGGTGCGCTGGGCATCCGGCTGGCTGGCGGACTGTTCCGCGACCGGATCAGCCATCTGGTGATCAATGACATCGCCCCCCAATTGGCTGCCCCGGCCATTGAGCGGATTCTGGCTTATGCCGGAGCCCCGCCGCAGTTCGATACGGTGACGGAGCTGGAGCAGTTCCTGCGGACGGCCTACCGTCCCTATGGCTGGCTGAGTGATGCGGAATGGCGGTCGATGGCGGAAACATCGGCCCGGCGGACCGACGGCGGCCGGGTGACGGTGCATTATGACCCGAAGATGGTGCGCCAGTTTGTTTGCCACCCCACCGACTATGATCAGTGGCCGCTGTATGATGCCATCACCGCCCGGACCCTGCTGCTGCGGGGGAAGGAGTCTGATCTGATCCTGCCGGAATGGGCGCAGGAGATGGGGCGGCGTGGCCCGCAGGCGCAGGTGGTGGAAATTGACGGTGTCGGGCATGCCCCGGCCCTGAACGTCCCGGATCAGATCAGCCTGATCCGGGGCTTCCTCGCCGCCTGAGACAGAAAAAAAGCCCCCGGGATGGCATCCCCGGGGGCTTTTCTTATCGGTGGTGCCGATCACTCGTCAGAGACGGTGCAGCTCCGGCCATCTTTGCTCAGGCGGTCGCACAGGGCTTTGGCGGCTCCTTCCGTGGTCAGGCCGGAAAGGCGCAGGCGGTACCACGTCAGGCGGTCTTTCACCTCGCCGTCCTTTTCGCCGACAACCCGGCCGATCTGCTGCGGGAAGGCAATCAGCCCGTCGGCATCGCCACCAAGCTGGGCCTTCAGGTCGCGCCACGCGGCATCAACGCCGGTACGGTCAAACACCGCCGACAGGGTGACGGACCAGCCGTGCGGGCTGGCATCCTCGGCCCAGTCGATGGCCTTGGTTTCCTGCGCCGCCGGGGCTGCTGCCAGAACGACGCCGCTGTTTTTGGTATCGGGCAGGGGCGGGCGCTTGCCGTCACCGGGGATCGGCAGGTCATCGCCGGTGCCGCCGCCAAGGGCAAGGAACAGGCTGACAGTGGACAGCACCCGATCCAGCCGGTCGCGGTGGAAGGCATCCTGATCGCTGCGGAAGGTGCGCTCCGTATCCAGCATGGTCTGATAGTCGGTCGCCCCGACGCGGTAGCTTTCCCGGCTGAAGTCCCACGCGGCTTTTGAGGCTTCCAGCGCCTCAGTCTGGGCCTTCAGGCGCAGGGCGTTGAAGCGGACCCCGGCCAGAGAATCTTCGACATCGCGCACGGCCTGATAGATGGTGCGGATATAGCCTTCCACCAGCTCCTGATGGCGGGCGCGGGCGAAGTCAACCTGCCGCTGCCGCCGCCCGTAGTCAAAGATGGTGGCGGTCAGGCTGGCCAGCCCGTTCCACATCATGGTGTAGGGCTTGAACAGCTCTTCCATCCGGTTGGCACCGAAACCACCCCCGCCTGACAGATCGAGAGACGGCAGAAGACGGGCGCGGGCTTCGTCGATGTTGGCGTCGGCGGCGATCAGGGCCGCTTCGGCGGACCGGACATCCGGGCGGCGCAGCAGCAGCGACGACGGCACCCCCGGCACCACGCCCGGCGTTGTCACGGACTCGAGACCGGCATCGGACAGAACGATTTCGCTGGGGGTCAGACCGACCAGAATGGCCAGACGGTGCCGGGTTTCTGCCCGTTGCAGATCCAGCGTCGGCAGCGTGGCGCGTGAGGAGCGGACGGCGGCCCGCTGCTGCTGCATTTCAATGCCGGTGGCCTCGCCCTCGTTATAGCGCTCTTCGACCGAGCCCAGCATATCGGTCTGGGAGGCTTCGGTTTCCTGCGCCACCCGGTACCGGTCATTCAGGGACAGATACTGGAAATAGGTGCTGACAACCTGACCGACCACCAGACGGCGGACGTTATCGCGGTCGTAAGTGGCCTGCCACAGGGCCTGACGGGCGGCATCGGCGGCGGCGGCCCGCTCGCCCCACAAATCGACCCGCCAGTCGGTGCGCAGCCCGAGGCGGAAAGAGCGTTCAGACGTCACCTCACCGTTTTTGTCCACGGATCCCAGCCCGTTCGGCGGGGCATCGACCGCTGCGGTGATCGGGGCGGTCAGCGTCGGCAGCTCGTCAGCCGCCGACTGTTTGAAGCGGGCCTGCGCCTGTGCCACCCGCAGGGTGGACATCTGCAGGTCGTGGTTGCGGCGCAGGGCGCGGTCCACCAGAACGTCCAGCTCACTCGACCGGAACAGACGCCACCATTCCGGCAGCACCTCTGTCAGGGGGGTCTGGGGGGTCTGCTCATCCACCGCCGGGGCCGTCGGGTCAGGGTTCACCGGGGCGGCGGTTGTTACTGCCGGGGTGGCGGGGTCTGCCGGGGCAGCGGCGGGGTCCGTGCTGGCGGGGCTGTCGGTGCCGGGGGTGACCCCCTGATTCAGATAGATTTCCGGCAGGGGAACCGCCGGGACATCATACTCATCGCGTTTCAGGGCACAGCCCGCCACCGATGTGGCCAGAACCGCACAGGTCAGCCGGGCCAGCGGTCCGATCTGCCGGGAATACTTCTTTACCGTCACCACCTGTCACTCCCCAACTACCAGTCTGCCCTTCCGCCTGCTGCGAGAGGGTAACGGGCCGTCCTGAAAACTCAATAGGATAAATTTGATGCTTCCGCCGGGTCTCTGATATCCGGCGTCCATCTTTACCCCCCTGATGATGCGCCCTACAGTAAGGGAGAAATCTAAACGGTTGGATAAGGGCCGCCCCGATGAGCGAAAACACCATAGATCCGCAAACCCGGCTGGAGCTGGAAGCCGCCGCCTTCCGTGGGCTGGTGGCCCATCTGCAGACCCGCACCGATGTGCAGAACATCGACCTGATGAATCTGGCTGGATTCTGCCGCAACTGCCTGTCGAAGTGGTACCGCGCCGCCGCCACCGAGCGCGGGGTGGAGATGACCGATGCGCAAGCGCGGCAGGTGATTTACGGCATGCCGTTTGAGGACTGGAAACGCCAGTACCAGACCGAAGCGACTGCGGAGCAGAAGCAGGCGTTTGAGGACACCAAGCCGCTGCATGCCGAGATCAGCGGGCACCGCTGAGAGGTTTTGACCGGGGGCTGCCCGGAGTGCGAGGGCCGGGCGGTTTCTGTTAACGCTGTTTCGGAATATTTAACGGTTTGGCGAAAAGTCCTGATCCCGCCACAGGTTGGCCCGCAGCAAGAAAACGGCTTGTTGCGGGCCCTGTTTTTTGTGGAAACTGAGGGGGTTCCACAGCAGGGCGGCGCGTGCTGTCGCAGCATGGCGCTGCTGCCGGTTGTTGATGATTTTTTAATGTTGCCTCTCCCCCTCCACGTCCGTCACAGAAGGCAGACCCGCCATGACCCTGATCGGCCACCTGATCCCCGGCTATACTCCCGCCGCCGATGCCCCGGTGACCCCCGTGTTCAACCCGGCCACCGGGGAACAGAGCGGGGCGGTGCTGTCCGGCGGAAAAGCCGATGTTGATGCGGCCGTGGCCGCTGCCGCCGCGGCATTTCCGGCGTGGTCGGGCCTGACCCCGCTGAAGCGGGCGCGGGTGATGTTCCGCTATAAGGATCTGCTGGAAAAGAATGCCGACGCGATTGCCCGGGCGATCAGTGCCGAACATGGGAAGACCCACCCGGATGCGCTGGGTGAGGTGCAGCGCGGTCTGGAAGTGGTGGAATTCGCCTGCGGGATCCCGCAGATGCTGAAGGGGGAATTCAGCCGGGACGTCGGCCCGGAGATTGACAGTTTCTCCAGCCGCGAGGCGCTGGGTGTGGTCGCCGGGATCACCCCGTTCAATTTTCCGGCGATGGTGCCGCTGTGGATGTTCCCGATGGCGCTGGCCTGCGGCAACACCTTCGTGCTGAAGCCGTCGGAGCGGGATCCGTCCGCCACCAACCTGATCGTGCGGCTGGCGCATGAAGCCGGGGTGCCGGAAGGGGCGCTGGTGGTGGTGCATGGCGGCAAGCCGGCGGTTGATGCCCTGCTGACCCACCCCGATGTGATGGCTGTCAGTTTTGTCGGCTCGACCCCGATCGCCGAATACGTCTATGCGACCGGCACCGCCCACGGCAAGCGGGTGCAGGCGCTGGGCGGGGCGAAGAACCACATGCTGGTGATGCCCGACGCCGACATTGATCAGGCTGCCGATGCCCTGATGGGGGCCGGGTATGGCTCCGCCGGGGAACGCTGCATGGCGGTCTCGGTGGCGGTCCCGGTCGGTGAAAAGACTGCCGGAGCCCTGATCGAAGCGCTGACCCCCCGGGTCCGGGCCCTGAAGATCGGGCCGTCCACCGATCCGGCGGCGGAAATGGGGCCGCTGGTCACCGCCCAGCATCTGGCCAAGGTATCCGCCTACATTGATGCCGGGGTGCGGGAAGGGGCCGATCTGGTGGTCGATGGCCGTGGCCTGACATTGCAGGGGTATGAGAACGGTTATTTCCTTGGCGGCACGCTGTTTGACCGCGTGACCCCGGAGATGAGCATCTACCGCGAGGAAATTTTCGGGCCGGTGCTGTCGGTGGTGCGCGCGGCCAGCTTTGACGAGGCGGTGGGCCTGATCCGCCGTCATGAATATGGCAACGGGACCGCGATTTTCACCCGTGACGGTGACAGCGCCCGTGCTTTCGTTAATCAGGTCAATGTCGGGATGGTCGGGGTCAACGTGCCGATCCCGGTGCCGGTGGCGTACCACAGCTTTGGCGGCTGGAAGCGTTCCAGCTTTGGCAGCCATGGCATCTACGGGCCGGAAAGCGTGCATTTCTATACCCGCCTGAAGACGGTCACCAGCCGGTGGCCGACCGGGATCCGGGCCGGGGCCAGCTTCGCGTTCCCGACCTGATCGTCCGTTCCCTGTTCCCCGATCAACCGGCCCGGCGTCATGCTCCGGGCCGGTTTCGTTTTCATCTTCGTCTTCCGGTCACTGATCCGGGCGGGCCCCCACCATCGTAGCAGTATGCAAAGGAACCGCCTGTCTGCGGTTCTGATCTGCGGAGGAGGACCGGGAATGCGACGTTCGGCATGCAGTCTGGCGGTGGTGGCCGTGCTGGCCCTGTCTCTGGTTCCGTCGCCGGGAGGGGCAGCGGAGCCTGACCGTAGCGTCGATTTCACCGTTTTCCGGGACGGGGCGCCGATCGGTCATCACCGGGTCAGTGTCCGCCCGGACGGCGACCGGACCGAGGTGCAGGTCGATATCGCGCTGGATGTCTGGTTCGCCTTCCTGAAGGTGTACACCTACCGCCACCGCTCCACCGAGATCTGGCAGGGGGACCGGCTGATCAGTCTGGACAGCCGGACCGACGATAACGGCACGGCAATGCGGGCGGTGATGCAGGCCACCCCGGACGGGCTGCGTGGCTCGGGCAGTGCCGGGCCGGTGCGCCTGCCTGCTGATGCGGTGCCCAGCAGTTACTGGACCCCGGCACTGACCAGTGGCCGCCCGCTGTTTGACAGTCAGGACGGTCATGCCCTTGATGTGACGGTCAGGGCAGAGGGTGGCGGCTGGTGGGCGATGGATGGTGAAGTGAAGCTGAAGCTGTCCTATTCCCCGGATGGAGTCTGGTCGGGGATGACATTCCGGCTGAAGGGGTCTGATTTTGAGTATCAGCCGCGCATTGCCGCGCAGGCCGGATCCTGAGGATCCGGCCCGGGGGACAGGGCGGGGTCAGTCCACCTTGCGGAAGAACAGGGTGACCTGACCGATTTCCACCCCCCACTTGGTGACGCGGGCGCGGTTGATGATGACGTTGTCCGGCTGCAGGAACATCCAGTCATTGAAGCGCACCCGCAGGGTACCGTCGCCGACCTTCAGGTCCATCGTATAGGCCCAGTTGAGGGCATTCCCGGCGGATTCACCGGCAGCCTGCCCGACCACGTCCCCGGCTTCGCCGATGTACTGGCCGTCGGCGGTTTTGCGGATCGTCCACACCCGGCGGTCGGTCTCACCGTCGCTGTAGAGAAAGGCTTCGTCGAGAACCAGCCGTTCTCCGTTCCAGTCACCGTCGATATCGACCGTAAACTGGCGGCGGACCGTGCCGAAGCGGTCTTCAAACAGTCCCCAGGCCCGGGTTTTACCGGCAAAATACTCTTCAAGGACCAGTTTAGGCTGAGCGGTGGCGAAGTCAGCGGGTTTCATGCTGGTACACCCCGAAAAAAGCAGCAGGACAGGAAGGAGAATGGCGGCGAACCGTCTGAGGGCCGGGCGGGTCATGGCGGGGTCTCCGGATCGGGGGAGGAGAGGGAGTGCCGCAGAGAGGCCTGCCGTGCCGCATCAAGGGGATAACGGCGGATCAGCAGGGCTGCGGCCAGTTTCAGGGCCACCGGCAGGGCGGCATACAGCAGGGGCAGCGCCAGCGGGGCCTGCCCGGAGCCGGGCATAAATCCGGCCAGATCCAGCAGCGGAAAGGCCAGTCCGACGGCCAGCGCCAGCGCCAGCTTGCCGGTCAGGCTCCACAGCGCCACGTACAGTCCGGCCCGGCTGTCGCCGGTCCGGGCGGTCTGCTCATCGGTGACATCGGCCAGCATGGCGGCGGGCAGGCACAGGTCAGCGCCAAGGCCAATGCCGGTCAGCAGACAGAACGCGATAAACAGCAGGCCGTCACCGGTCCCCAGAAAGGCCACCGGCAGAAAAGCTGCCGCCGTGAATGCCAGCGAGGCGGCCCAGAGCCGGTGTTTGTCACGGGACCGGGCCAGCCGCAGCCACAGCGGCACCGACAGGACGCCGGTCAGCAGATAGGCCAGCAGCAGCGGGCCTGACAGATCCGGTGCGCCGAGACCATCGCCGACAAACAGCAGAAACAGGGTGGCTGGCAGGGCATTGGCCAGCGCATTCAGGGCCTGCGCCGCGAGTAACCGGCGAAAAGGCCGGTTCTCCAGCAGCACCCGCAGCGATCCCCGCCCGGTGGTCAGGCCCCGCTGCGGTTCCGGCACTGTCAGGATGACCAGCCCGGTTGCCGCTGCCAGCAGGATCACCAGCGGCGGGTACAGGATTTTCAGGGCCTCAGTCACTGGCAGAGCAAGAACGGCAGGCAGGGCCAGTGCGGCGATCATGCCGCACAGGGCGGCAGCCTCGCGCCACCCGGCAACGCGGGTGCGCTCCCGGTAGTCATCGCTCAGTTCGGTGCCCCATGCCTGATAGGGCACCAGCAGGGCGGTCAGTCCAAGGTAAAACAGCGATGACCACAGTCCCAGATAGACTGCTCCCGCCCCCGGCGGCGGACGGAACAGCGCCCATCCGGCCACGGCCAGCAGGGGCAGGCCCAGAGCCAGCCACAGTTTGCGGCGCAGCCTGCCCCGGTCACAGGCCAGCCCGATCAGCGGGTCAATCACCCCGTCAACCAGCCGGGATACCAGCAGGGCGGTTCCTGCCGCAGCAAGACCGATCCCGCCTGCATAGACCGTCGGCAGATGAACATGGGCGGCAAGGCTGAGGGCCGCGAGTGGCAGCGCGGGCAGGGCATACGCGGTCAGGCGGGCCCGGGACAGCATCAGGGGCGGTCCAGAACCACGTGGCAGACATCAATCGCCCCGGTGCGGAACCCGGCACGGCAATAGGCGATGTAGAAATCCCACAGCCGCCGGAACCGGGTATCGAACCCCAGCGGGGCAATCTCCGGCCAGCTGGCGGCAAAGGCGTCGCCCCACAGGGCCAGCGTCCGTTCATAGTCCATGCCGAAGCAGCGGGTGGTGGTCAGGTCCAGCCCGGCTGCCCGTGCCTGCGCGGTCAGGGCTGCCGGGCTGGGCAGCATGCCGCCGGGAAACACATACCGCTGGATGAAGTCACAGCTGGCGCGGTAACTGTCAAACCGGTCATCGGCAATGGTGATGGCCTGTAGCCCGGCTTTACCGCCGGGGGCCAGACGGTCGCGCAGGGTGGCGAAATAGGTCGGCCACCAGCGTTCCCCCACCGCTTCGATCATCTCGATGGAAACGATGCGGTCAAAGGTGCCGGTGACATCGCGGTAATCCTGAAGACGGATTTCCACCCGGTCAGACAGACCGGCGGCGGCCATCCGCTGTCTGGCCCAGTCGTGCTGTTCCTGTGACAGGGTCAGGCAGGTTACCCGCGCCCCGTAGTCGCGGGCGGCGATCTCGGCAAAGCCACCCCAGCCACAGCCGATCTCCAGCACCGTCATGCCGGCTTTAAGGCCGATATCATCCGCCAGAGCGCGGTATTTGCGGGTCTGGGCGGTTTCCAGCCCTGCCATGCCGGGGGCATCGCCATCGGCGAACAGGGCGGCGGAATAGGTCATCGAAGGATCCAGCCAGCGGCGGTAAAAGGCATTGCCGAGATCATAATGGGCGGCAATGTTGCGACGGCTGCCCCGGCGGCTGTTATCATTCAGCCGGTGGAACAGGCGGTGCAGCAGGCGCGCCGGCAGGCCGCCGGTGATGCTTTCCCCCCGGCTGCGGTCATTCAGGTCCCCCAGTTCCAGCAGGGCGGTCAGATCCGGCGTATCCCAGTCGCCGTCCATATAGGCCTCGGCAAAGCCGGTGGCCCCCCCGGTGAGGAACCGTCGCAGCGCCCGGACCCGGTGCAGGGTCAGCCCGGCCCGGGGGCCGGGCAGGGGCCCGCTGAACTCCATCCGGTCCCCTGACGGCAGAATCAGATCCAGTGTCCCGGCAACCAGCCGGGGAGCGATGATCGCCCGCACCAGTCGGTCACTGCGGCGGGGCAGAGTGGCAAGAAACGGCCATGTAAGGGTCCGGACGGTCATGCAAAACCTCGGTTTCTGAAGCAGGACGGAGAGATTAGCGGATCAGGGACAGAAATTCTTTGCGCAGGGCGGTGTCGGTGCGGAAGGCCCCCAGCATCCGGCTGGTGACCATCGATACTTCCGGCTTGTGGACCCCCCGGGTGGTCATGCACTGGTGGGCTGCTTCGATCACCACCGCAACCCCCTTGGGCTGCAGCACATCGTTGATGGCATTGGCAATCTGGGCGGTCAGCTTTTCCTGAATCTGCAGGCGGTGAGCATAGATATCGACCACCCGCGCCAGTTTGGAGATACCGACCACCCGGCTGCCCGGCAGATAGGCAACGTGGGCCTTGCCGATGATCGGCACCATGTGGTGTTCGCAGTGTGATTCCAGACGGATGTCACGCAACAGCACCATTTCGTCGTAGCCGTCGGTCTCTTCGAACGTCCGCTGCAGAATGGCAACCGGATCTACGCTGTAGCCGCTGAAAAATTCCTCGTAGGACCGTACGACCCGGTCCGGGGTGCCCAGCAGGCCTTCGCGGTCCGGGTCATCCCCGGCCCACAGCAGCAGGGTGCGGACGGCGGCTTCAGCTTCGGCCCGGTCCGGGCGGCGCAGGCCGGAAGCAGCCGGGGTTTCAGGCACGACAGTGGGGGTGTTGGCGTTCATGGGCCGTCTCCGCAGACAGGGGAGGGAAAGAAGGGGGGAGGTACGCAGGGGAGTTCGTTAAGGGGCAGGCAGTCAGGTGTGGGGCAGGAACAGCGCCAGCACCAGCGTGGTGCCGACAATCAGGCTCAGTCGGGTGCGCAGGCGGCCATACCACTGTGGCAGCAGGCCATTCCGGGCGGCACGGCGGTCGCCGTCCCACGCGAGGGCAAAACCGGTCAGCAGCAGGCCAAGACCATAAGGATGGGGCAGCAGCAGGGCCACCCAGCCGATCAGCGACGGAATGACGGACGCCAGCAGCCACAGGCTGGCGAGCGGGTCTTCCATCGGGGCGGAAATAATCCGGCCCCAGTGGACGGCCCCGAGAAAAGACAGGATCACCGCCCCGTACGCGGCGATCGCGGCCGGAAAGACCGACAGGCCTGCTCCGGTTCCGACCGCAGTCAGCACCCAGGCTGACAGGGTAAGGCCGATGAAGGGGATCAGTCCGGCGTACCCGAGGATCCGGGCCGCGTGTTCGCTGTGGCGTAGGGAAAAGAACGACATAACGGGTCTCCTTTTCCTGATTTACGGGCCATCCTGCCGTTCGGATCATAAAAAAAGCGCCGCCGTCACAGGACGGCGGCGCCGGGGCTGGTACCGGAAAGAAACCGGGATCAGTCGATGGCGGCAGTGATGATGATCTCCACCTTGTATTCCGGAGCGGCCAGCTTGGATTCGCCGGTGGCACGGGCCGGGGTGTGGCCCTGCGGGACCCATGCATCCCACACCGCGTTCATGGCGGCGAAGTCGGCAATGTCGGCCAGCCAGATCTGGGCCATCAGGATTTTGGTCTTGTCGGTGCCAGCCTTGGCCAGCAGGGCGTCGATGGCGGCCAGAACCTGCTTGGTCTGATCGGTGATGCTTGCACCCGGTTCGCCGACCTGGCCCGCCAGATAGACGGTGTTGCCGTGGATCACGGCTTCGGACATGCGGGCGCCGACATCAATACGGGTAATAGCCATGGGGGTTCCTCGCTGGGACGGGAGAAAACGGAGTCGACCCGCCGGATTCCGTCGGGTCCGCCACAGGTTTAATCGTCCCGGCGGCTTGGCACAAGGCGTAGTTGGATCCAATGTGCGGGGATGGATCGAGGTGTGGCGTTGCATCGCATCATTTCAGGGTTGATCGTATCATGACTGATGCGTCTCATTTTATACGATTCGTTTCATTTAAAATAATGATTTATAATGATATTTTATGATTTAAGAGATGGCTTTCGCAGTCTGACCATGCGCATTTTGTGGGTATGGCAATGGCAATATGGTTCACTTTTTTCTGGAATGGCTCAAAAAATGAATTATATTTATTCCAGACAGCGAGCCTGCCGGAGAGCAGGCGCACACGCGGAACACCGGCTGAGCCGGAGCCCGCAAGACCTGAGGGAGATCCAAGGTGAGCCAGACCGTCGCCGACCCTGCCGGGGCCCCCGTCAGCCTTGAACAGCGTTTTCAGGACTGGATTGATGCCGAGCGGAAGATTGAGCCGCGGGACTGGATGCCCGATGCCTACCGCCGCACCCTGATCCGTCAGATTTCACAGCATGCCCATTCCGAGATTATCGGCATGCAGCCGGAAGGCAACTGGATCACCCGCGCCCCCAGCCTGCGCCGTAAGGTGGCGCTGATTGCCAAGGTGCAGGACGAGGCCGGGCATGGCCTGTACCTCTACAGTGCTGCCGAGACCCTTGGTGCCTCCCGCGATGATATGGTTGCCGACCTGCTGACCGGGAAGGCCAAGTACTCTTCAATCTTCAATTATGCGACCCCGACATGGGCTGACATCGGGGCCATCGGCTGGCTGGTGGACGGCGCGGCGATCTGCAATCAGGTCCCGCTGTGCCGGACGTCCTACGGCCCCTACGCCCGGGCGATGGTCCGCGTCTGTAAGGAAGAAAGCTTCCATCAGCGGCAGGGCTACGAAATCATGATGGTGCTGGCGCAGGGCACGCCGGAACAGAAGCAGATGGCGCAGGATGCCCTGAACCGCTGGTGGTTCCCGTCGCTGCTGATGTTCGGCCCGCCGGATGATCAGTCCCCGAATTCTGCCCAGTCGATGAAATGGAAGATCAAGCGCCATTCCAACGACGAGCTGCGGCAGCGGTTTGTCGATATGACGGTGCCGCAGGCTGAGTTCCTCGGGCTGACCATTCCTGACCCGGACCTGAAGTGGAACGACGAGCGTGGTCACTATGATTTCGGCGATCTGCCGTGGGAAGAGTTCTACGCCGTGCTGAAGGGTCATGGCCCGTGCAACCGCCAGCGGATGGCCTTCCGGAACAAGACGTTTTCTGACGGGGCCTGGGTGCGTGAAGCCGCCGCCGCCTACGCCGGGAAGCAGAAGGCCCGTCAGGCTGCCGCTGTTCAGGCGGCGTAATCCCGGTGTTCCGGAACCCGGGGAGACAAACCCCGGGAGACAGACTCAAAGAAATCATCGCCCGGCAGCGCCGGGCGGGCAGGACGTATCGAGGATACCATGAGCAAAGTGAACTGGCCGCTGTGGGAAGTGTTTGTGCGCGGCAAGGCCGGGCTGTCCCATAAGCATGTCGGCAGTGTCCATGCTGCCGACGCCGAAATGGCGATCGCCAATGCCCGTGATCTGTATACCCGCCGCAGTGAGGGTGTCAGCCTGTGGGTGGTGCCGGCCAGCGCGATTGTCGCCTCTGACCCGGCCGACAAGGACAGCCTGTTTGAACCGGCGGATGACAAGGTCTACCGTCACCCGACCTTCTACGACATTCCCGACGAAGTCGGGCATATGTAAGGGGCCGGAGCAATGACTGCCGCACACAGCGAAGATCTGTTCCGTTATGCCCTGCGTCTGGGCGACGACAGCCTGATTCTGGGCCAGCGTCTGGGCGAATGGTGTGCCAGATCGCCGGAAATGGAACTCGATATTGCCCTGATGAACACCTCGCTCGACCTGTTCGGGCGGGCCCGCACCTTCCTGACCTATGCCGGAGAGGTCGAGGGCAAGGGCCGGGATGAGGATGCGCTGGCGTTTCTGCGCGATGTCGGTGGCTTCAGCAATGCGCTGCTGGTGGAACAGCCGAACGGCGACTACGCCTGTACCATTGCCCGGCAGTTTCTGTTCGATGCCTTTGATGTGTCGTTCATGACAGCCCTGACGCAGTCGGCGGATGCAACGCTGGCCGCTGTTGCCGCCAAAGCCGTGAAGGAAAGCACCTATCACCTGCGCTTCAGCCGTGACTGGCTGGTGCGGCTGGGGGACGGCACCGACGAAAGTCATGACCGTATGCAGGCCGGTCTTGAGGAGATGTGGCCGTTCCTGCATGAGCTGTTTGAGATGGACGCCGCCGAACAGCGTCTGGTTGACGCCGGGATTGCGGTGGACCGTCAGGCCCTGCGGGCTGACGTGATGGCCCGGATTGGGGACGCGCTGACGGAAGCCACCCTCAGCCGTCCGGCTGATGGCTGGCAGCCGGTCGGTGGCCGTCGCGGCGACCATAGCGAGCATCTGGGCTTCCTGCTGGCGGAAATGCAGTGGATGCAGCGCGCCTATCCGGGCAGCCAGTGGTGACGCCGGTCTTCAGCGGAGATCAGGCGGCGCTTGACCGGGCATGGCAGGCGCTGTGCGCGGTGCCGGACCCGGAAATCCCGCTGCTGTCGATTGTCGACCTTGGGGTGGTGCGGGCGGTGTCGGCGGACGGCGACCGCGTCAGTGCTGACCTGACCCCGACCTATTCCGGGTGCCCGGCGGTCTCGGTGATTGAACTGGATGCCGAAACCGCCCTGCGCTCTGCCGGATTTGCCGAGGTGGTGATCCGGCGGGTTCTGGCCCCGGCGTGGACCACCGACTGGATCACCGAAACCGGCCGCCAGCGCCTGCGGGAGGCCGGGATTGCCCCGCCGGAAGGCAGCGGGCGGTCTGCCCTGCTCGGCCATCCGGCGCAGGTGACCTGTCCGCACTGCGGCTCAACCCATACCGAACAGCTGTCGGAGTTCGGCTCCACCGCCTGCAAGGCGCTGTGGCGCTGCCGCGACTGCCGCGAGCCCTTCGACTACTTCAAGTGCATCTGACAGCAAGGATTGCTGGATCATGGCTCATTTTCATGCCCTGCGGGTGCAGAGCGTCCGCCCCGAGACCGAAGACGCGGTGTCGATCGTTTTTGAAATTCCCGCCGATCTGGCCGGGCAGTTCCGTTATGTGCCGGGGCAGTACCTGACCCTGCGCCGGGACTTTGACGGCACCGACGTGCGGCGCAGCTATTCCATCTGTTCCGGGGCGGATGACGGCGACCTGCGGGTGGCGGTCAAGGCAATCCCCGGCGGGGTGTTCTCGACCTGGGCGACCACCCAGCTGAAGGCCGGGGAGACCCTGCAGGTGATGGAACCGGCCGGGCGCTTCGGCATTACCCCGGACCCGGAACGGGCGGCGTCTTACGTTCTGTTTGCTGCCGGGTCGGGGATTACCCCGGTGCTGGCGATCCTGAAGTCCCTGCTGTCGCGGGAGCCGGGCAGCGATGTCACCCTGTTTTACGGCAACCGCAACAGCCAGAGCATCATGTTCCGTGAGGAACTGGAAGACCTGAAAAACCGCTATATGGGGCGGCTGCGGGTGTTTCATGTTCTGTCGCGGGAACGGCAGGAGGTGGATCTGTTCAATGGCCGGATCGACCGTGCCAAGGTGGCGGATCTGCTGAAGGTTCTGGTTGATGCCCCGGCGGTGGAAGGCTTTTATCTCTGCGGTCCGGAAGGAATGGTGGAGGATGTGAAGGCGGCCCTGGCCGCAGGCGGCGTTGAGCCGGGCCGGATCCATGCCGAGCTGTTCACCGCGCCGGGCGCCTCGAAAGTGGCCGGTGGCCCGACGCGGGAAGAAACCCGCCGCCGTGCCGCCGCTTCCGGCGAGGTGTCGCATGTCACCGTCATCATGGACGGTGACCGCTGGGACTTTGACATGCCGCGCGGCGATTATGTTCTGGATGCCGGTCAGGAAGCCGGTCTGGATCTGCCGTTCGCCTGCAAGGGTGGGGTCTGTGCCACCTGCCGGGCCAAGGTGGTGGAAGGGCAGGCGGTGATGGACCAGAACTGGGGGCTGGAGCCGGAAGAGGTTGAGGCAGGTTATGTGCTGACCTGCCAGACCCGTCCGGCCTCTGACCGCATGGTGGTGGATTTCGATCAGCCGTAAGGCTGCGGTCGATCCGGCGTTTTTGAGAGACCCAAGTCCCTTCGGGTGCTTCGTCATAGTGGCGGGGCACCCTTCTTTTTTATTTCTCCCGCCACCAGTGGCTGCCTCGGTGCGGGGCGGTCAGGTCCAGCCGCTCTCCCATCATTGGGGTGGTCAGGGCGATATTGTTGCTGTCCGCGAGGGCGACCACCCGTTCAAACGGGTCCTTCCAGCCGTGCAGGGCGAGAGAGAACGTACCGTTATGGATCGGCAGCAGCCAGCGCCCCTGTAGATCACGGTGGGCCTGCACCGTCTGTTCAGGGTGCATGTGAACATATGGCCAGCGCGCGTCGTAGGCCCCGGTTTCCAGCATCGTCAGGTCAAAGGGGCCGAACTGGCGCCCGATTGCGGCAAACCCGTCAAAATAACCGCTGTCACCGCTGAAAAAGATCCGGTGCAGTCCGGTGTCGATCACCCAGGAGCACCACAGGCTCCGGTTGCCGTCTTTCAGGCTGCGGCCGGAAAAATGCTGGGCCGGGGTTGCGGTCAGGCGCAGGCCACCGGTGGAGATGCCCTGTCCCCAGTCAAACTGTCTGACCGTCTCTGCCGGAATGCCCCAGCCGGTCAGGCGGTCACCGACCCCCAGCGGGCACAGGAACAGATCGGTGATCCGGGCCAGTGCTTTGACAGCCCTGCGGTCAAGATGATCGTAATGATCGTGTGACAGGATCACGCCGCGCAGGCGCGGTAAATCCGTCAGGGCCACCGGCGGGGCATGAAAGCGTTTTGGCCCCATGAACTGGACCGGAAAGGTCCGGTCACAGAACACCGGGTCGGTCAGCCACCAGCCGCCGTTCAGTTTCATCAGCACGGTGGAGTGGCCAAGGCGGTACAGGCTGTTGTCCGGTGCGTTCGCAAGGTCAGCCCGCGATAAGGGCTGCACCGGGACCGGGCGGGTGGGCCGGGTTTCCGGGGGCGGGTTGAACAGCAGGGTCCAGATCAGCTTCAGATCCGGTCCGCCGGAGGTCGCGGACGGGGGCCGGGGTGTGGTGTTGGTGAACCGGCCATCAGCCGTGCGCGGGGCGGGGTGGATCTCTGTCACGGGGCGGTCCAGTTTAAAACAAAGTCTGTTCCGCCGTATATGGGGGTGGGGGATGCTGTGGCGAAAGGGGTCAGCCGCGCCGTTCCGCCAGCAGCCGCAGGCCGAAACCGATCAGGACGGTTCCGGTGACCCCGTCCAGACCGCGCAGCACCGCCGGGCGGCGCAGCAGGGCTGACAGCGGGCGGGTTGCCAGTGTCAGGGCTGCAAACCACAGCAGACTGAGCAGGCCGTGAATGCCCGCCAGCAGGACGCTGAAGCCGACCGACGGCAGCCCTGCTGCCATCTCGGCAGGCATGAACTGCGGCAGGAAGCTGACGTAAAAGATCCCGACTTTGGGATTGAGGATATTGGTCACCAGCCCGCGCCAGAACCAGTTGACGCGGGTTACCGGGGGGCCGTCCTCTGTGGCGGGCAGACTGAGACCCCGCCGCAGGGCGGTGCGCAGCATCTGCGCCCCCAGCCACAGCAGGTAGAGTGCCCCGGCACTCTGAATCACCCTGTAGGCCAGTTCTGACACCGCCAGCACGGCCCCGAGACCGAGGGCGGCAATCAGGCCCCACGCCAGAACGCCAAGGGTGATCCCGACCCCGGCCAGCAGGGCCTGACGCGGCCCTTCAACCGCTGCGGTGCGCAGCACCAGCGCCGTATCGAGACCGGGGGTGATGGTCAGCAGTCCTGCGGCCAGTGTAAAGGCCGCAACGGCAGACAGGGGGTCCATGGCAGGTCTCCGGCAACGGTGAGGCGATGTCCGGGTGATCTGGCCGCAGAGGGGGGGAGGTTGTCAAGCGTGGGTGATCTGTCATCACAGGTCCCCCGTGCCTGTCTGCAGGATTCCGGCGGCATCGGCGCAGCGGTCATGGGCTTTGCGGATAATGCCGCAGACTGATGCACGGGACAGATGGTGGCTGTCGGCGATTTCTTTCTGGGGGATGCCGTCCATCCGGTGCAGCAGAAAAATCTGCCGGTCCCGTCCGGACAGGGTCCGCAGGGCCGAGGTAACCCGCCGCAGGCCATCGGCGGACACCAGCCGGGTTTCGGCGGTGGCGGTCTGGCAGGGGGGGGTGATGTCGGGATCATCAAGGGACGCAAACAGCGTCCGTTCCAGCGTGCAGCGGCGGCAGCGGTCAATGGCCAGATTGCTGACCATGCGGCGGATATAAGCGTCGGTGACGCCATCAGCCTCCTGCGCCGGTGTTTGCAGAAGCTTCAGGAAAACGTCCTGAACCACGTCTTCCGCCCGATAGGGGCAGCCGGTCCGGCGGCGGGCGATGCGCAGCAGGGTCGGGCGCAGGCGGGTGGCACGGTCCAGCAGCGCAACGGCAGCAGTGTTACGCGAGCGATCGGTGGCCATCATGACGTCGGAACCCGGATGCAGTCAGAACGAAGGCGTGGCTGGCGGTCCGGGACAGGCTTCGGAAGGTCATGATCTTTACATCCTGAGAGAGTGTTTAAAGTTAGGAAACTCTTATAAGGAGGAGCGTTTCCGGGCGAACTCTATGCACAGCTCCCGGAAAGATTCAATAATGAAAATCATTCTCAATCGCTGAATTATCGCGGCAATCATTCGTCAGAAAGGGGAACGATCCTTCTTCCAATGGCTTAAGACGAGGTGCCCCGGATGTCTCCGACCCTGCCCCCTGTAACCCTGTCCTCGCTGCGTTGCCGTTACCGTCTTCTGGCGGGAACCGGGATGGCTGCCCTGATGGCGCTGTCTGCCCCGGCCATGGCGCAGCAGGTCCCGGCCCAGCTTGCTCCGCTGTCGGTCACCGGGGCAGCGGTGGCATCAGAGGATGATGCCACCTCCTGGGTGGCAACAGAGGGCAGCACCGGCACCAAGACCAAAGTGCCGGTGACCGAGGTGCCGCAGGCGGTCAGCATCATTACCCAGAAAGAACTTGAGACGCGTGGCCCGACCGATCTGGAAGGGGCCGTTGCGTATACTGCCGGGGTTTATGCTGATGCCTGGGGGCAGGATGACCGCTTCCAGCAATTTGTGATCCGTGGCTTCGATCATGGGCAGCGCGGTGTCTACCGTGACGGCCTTGCTGACCGGTCCCTGACCGACTTCACGGTTGCCCGTATTGATCCGTTCATGCTGGAGCGGCTGGAGGTGTTCAAGGGATCGACCTCTACGCTGTTCGGTCTGAACAAGCCGGGCGGGATGATCAACGCCACCACCAAACGCCCGACCAGCGAGCCGCTGCACGAACTGAGCATCGGGTATGGCAGCTTTAACACTAAGCAGGCCACGGCGGATCTGGGTGGCAAGATTGATGGCACAGATTTTTCTTACCGGCTGACCGCCTTGGGGCGCGATGGGGAAACGCAGGTTAAGGACAGCGAAAATGACCGCGCTGTCTTTGCCCCGGCGATCACCTGGGCCCCCAATGACCGGACCAAGCTGACCGTTCTGTCGCAGTATCAGAAGGTGGAAAGCATGTCCCCCTTCGGTGTGCCGCAGGCGCTGGTCGGCAGGATCGGGCGGGATGTGCAGCTCGGTGATTCCAAATACGATACTTTTGAAACCGAGCAGGCCAGTATCGGCTATGAAGTGGATCACCGCTTCAATGATGCGTGGGCGGTGCATCAGGGGGCACGGTTCAATTACGTCAAGGCCGATTCTCTGGCACTGGCACTGTCAAGCTACGATTCCTCCACCGATCAGCTTGACCGCTACTATTTTGGTGTCGACGGTCAGACCCGGTCGCTGGCGCTGGACACCAACGTGACGCACGACTGGGAAGGCAAGGGCTTGAAAAATCAGGCCTTGGTCGGGGTCGATTACCGGATTGCCTCCGGGACGGAGCGGACATGGCGCGGCAACGTCGACTCCGTCTTCAATGTTTCCTCGACCGGTACCGGGGCCCCCGCAGGAACTCTGAAGAATGCGACGATTGCCGATCAATACGTTAAAGCCCGCCAGACCAGCGTCGGCCTGTACGGACAGAACCAGCTGAAAGTGGATGATCACTGGCTGCTGACCCTTGGCGGGCGTTATGATGCAGTACGGACCAGTGTTTCGGCGGTGGATTACGCCAACAGCACCAATCCGGCGGAAACCATCTCTGACGGGGCCTTCAGTGGCCGGGCCGGGGTATCGTATCTGTTCAGCAACGGCTTTGCCCCCTACGTCAGCTATTCAGAATCCTTTGACCCGGTGACGGTGGCGGCCCTGTATGGTTATAAGGACGCGGCAGGCAATCCGCTGAAGGCTGAACCGACCAAGGGGCGCCAGTACGAAGCCGGCATCAAATACGCACCGCCGTCCAGCAACACGCTGGTCACGCTGGCGGCCTATGATCTGACCCAGACCAATGTGGTTTCGTCCGATCCGGTGACCAGCCGGTACAATCAGACCGGTAAGATCAATATTCGGGGGATTGAGCTGGAAGGCCGGACGCAGGTGGTCAACGGCTTGACGGCGATGACCAGTTACACGTTCCAGCATGGAGAGATTACCAAGGACAACGACCCGCAAAAAGTCGGTGCCCGCCCGGATCTGGTGCCGCAGCACATGGTGTCCGGCTGGTTGGATTATGACCTTGGGACGGCTGTCAGTGCCCTGAGCGGTCTGTCCGTCGGCGGTGGTGGCCGTTTTGTCAGCAACACGGTCAATCTGGATGCCAGTGGCAAAAAGGCTAATAATAAAGGGTATGCCGTTTATGATGCGGCGGTCCATTATCAGGTGCAGGAAAACGTGAAGCTGTCGCTGACCGGATCAAATCTGTTCGATAAGGAATATACGACCACCTGCTATTACGGCACCTGCTATTACGGGGATGGTATGACGGTGATGTCGTCTCTGACCGTTAACTGGTAAGGCTTTGTGCCAGATCATGAAAAACCCCCCGCCGGAGAAATCCGGCGGGGGGTTTTGTCTGAGCGGGGGGATGCGTCAGACGCGGGCGGCGGCAAGGGCGGCGGACAGGTCATCCCACAGGGTTTCCACCGGCTCCAGCCCGACCGCGAGGCGGATCAGGCGTTGACTGATGCCAAAGCGGGCGAAGGGGTTGGGCACCGGTGACGGTGCGGTCGGTACCGCGACTTTCAGGGGGACCAGCAGGCTTTCCGGCCCGCCCCAGCTGACCCCCAGCCGGATATGGCGCAGCGCATTAGCAAAGCGGGGCACATCGACCGCCGGGCTGACCTCGAACGAGAACACACCGCCGAACCCGGTCAGGCTGCGGGGGCCTGTCACCGTGCGCAGGCCGGGATGGAACACCTGCTCCACATCGGGGTGGGCGGCAAGGCGGGCGGCAATCTCCAGCCCGCCGCTCATGTGCAGGGGCATCCGCAGGGGCAGGCTGCGCAGGCCCCGGGTCAGCAGAAAGGCCTCAAACGGGGACAGTTTGGCCCCGAGGTAGGGGTAGGTCAGGCCGTTAATGCGATCAATCAGATCTTTGCGGCCGACCACAACCCCGGCGACGGTATCGCTGTAGCCACCAAGATATTTGGAAGCCGCATGAATCACCAGATCAACACCATGCCGCACCGGCTGCTGATACAGGGGCGTGGCCCAGGAGTTATCGATTGCCGTGATCACCCCGTGCTCTTTTGCCAGAGCGGTCAGGGCTGACAGATCCTGTTCCTCGAACGTCAGGGTCGTGGGGTTTTCCAGATACAGCAGTTTTGCCCCCGGCAGGGCGGCGGCCACGGCATCGGGGTCGCCGCCGTCGATGTAGTCGAAGCGGACCCCCAGAGGCACCAGCAGTTTTTCGAACAGCTTGAAGGCATCGCCGTAGACGTTGCGCACCGTGACCACCCGGTCCCCGGCCTGCACGAAGGCCATCACCACGGCGGCGATGGCGGCCATACCGCTGGAGAAGGCCCGTCCGGCCTCCGCTCCTTCCAGTGCGGCGGTCAGGCTTTCAAATTCCATCACCGTCGGGTTGTCGCCCCGGCTGTACACCAGACGCGGCTCTCCGGCAAAAACCGCGGCCATATCTTCGTAGGTATCGAAGCTGAACAGCGAGGTCTGAAAGATCGGTGGCGCAGCCGCATTGGCGGCGTAGTCGGTGCGGGCGAACAGGATTTCCCGGACCTCGGTGAAATCCGGCTGCGGCAGAGAGGGGGAGAGATGGGTCATGGCATGATCCGGGGCATGAGGGGCTGTCATGAAAAAGAAGGGCGCCCTTATCCCTTCAGCCTGTCGGCATGGGTCAGCGGGCAGTTGCTGCAGTTTCCCAGTTCCGGCAGGCGGTTGCGCAGGCAACACACCGTCCGGATCCGCTGGTCTTCGACATAGGCGACCGGGCGGTACAGCGGGTTGGGGTGATCGGGGGGTAACCGTTCCTGCGCAAACAGGTCCAGCGCCGGGCGCAGGCGGGCGGCAAGGGCCGGGGCTTCCTTCGCCTGCTCGGTCAGGCCCCATTCCAGAACGTTGCCGACACTGTTCCACAGGACCCGCCGTGACAGGCGGCTGGCTTTGTGCAGGTTTTCCACCAGCGGGGCGATCACTGCTTCGAAGGCGGCGAGATCGGTTGCAAAGGCCGGTGTGGCAACGGCGATGTCAAAGCGTTCCGGCAGGGCTGTCTCGGACAGATGCATCCGCCACAACGCCGGGTCAGCGGCGGCATCGGCATCGGCGGTCAGGACGGCGATCGCCAGCGGCGGCAGCAGCACCCCGAAGAAATACTGCGCCCAGATGGATGCCAGACCCCGCCGGTCGGTGCCTTCGCTGTGCGTGGCGGCGTAACGGTCGATCAGGGCGCTGACGGCGGCGGGGTCAAGCAGGTGACAGGCCGGAATGCAGGTGTCGCTGTGGTCTGGCAGGTCTTCCGGGGTGCAGAAGCGCACGGTGCGGCAGCCGGACAGATATCCTGTCATCCGCTGTTCAAGCATCAGGGTGATCTGATCCGGCGGGATGGGTCGGGCAGGCTGCATGGCTTGGCTTACTCCCGGCTGATGAGAAGCAGGACCAGCGGCGCCCCGATCAGGGTGGCGGTCAGTCCGGCGGGGATCTGGAAGGGGAAGACCGCGACCCGGCTGATCCAGTCGGCGGCCAGCATCAGCCCGGCCCCTGACAGGGCCGCCCCTGCCAGTTGGGTGCGGGCCGACAGCAGGCCGGGCAGGCGGGCCAGATGCGGGGCCATCAGGCCGATGAAACTGAGCGGGCCGATCACCAGCGTTGCTGCAGCGGAGAGGGCGGCGGTCAGCACCAGAAGCCGCAGCCGGACCGCCTGAAGGTTCAGGCCCAGACTGCGGGCACCCTCCGGCCCGAGGGGCAGCAGATCCAGCCAGCGGATGCACAGCGGTGTCACCGCCGCCAGTGCCAGCGCGATGCCGCCGGTCAGAAGGGCATCGGGCATGTCCACCCGGTAGGTGGACCCCATGGTCCAGTTGAGCAGGGCGACAGCGCGGGGATCGCCGTCAGCGGTCAGGATTGAGGTCAAGGCGTCAAACAGGGCGCCGACGGCGATCCCGGCCAGCAGAATACGGTCGGTGCTGCCGCCGTCACGGCGGTTCAGCCACAGCAGGGCCAGCAACACCCCCAAGGCCCCCAGTGCGGCGAACCCGGTGGATGTGCCGCCGGTTGCCGCCGGGAAGGCATAGAGGCTGATCAGCATCCCCATGGCAGCGCCGGAGGTGACGCCCAGCACCTCCGGCCCGGCCAGAGGGTTGCCGGTCAGGCGTTGCAGCATGGTGCCTGCCAGCGCCAGCATCAGCCCGGCGGCGGCGGCGGCGAGAACCCGGGGCAGGCGCCATGGCAGCAGGTCGGAAAAATCATCCCCCAGCGCCAGAGTCCAGCCCTCGGCCCCGCGCCCGACCGTCAGGGCAGTCAGCACCAGAAGCAGGGTGATTCCCCCCAGTGCCAGCAGCCAGCGCCCGGGGTGACGGGTTGGCAGGCGGCTGCGGGCCGGGGTGCCGGGGGTGGTGATCTGGGCCGGATGGCTGCGCAGGGTGCGGACCAGCATCAGGATCAGCGGTGCCCCGAAAACAGCGGTGGCGGCACCGGTCGGCAGCAGATCAGGGACAAAGCGCCCGGCGACGGCGACACTCTGGTCGGTCAGTGCCAGCAGGCCGGTGGCCAGCAGCGGCGACCACAGCAGGGACTGACGCAGGGTCCGCGCCCCGGAGACATATGCCAGCGCCGGTCCGGCCAGCCCGACAAACCCCAGAACCCCGGCTTTGGCGACCACGGCGGCGGACAGGGTGACGGCCAGCGTCAGGGCGGCAAGGCGGATCAGTGTCAGCGGCACCCCCAGACTGCGGGCGGCGTCATCCCCCAGATCCAGCAGCGACAGCGGGCGCAGCAGGGCCCATGCCAGCAGGCCGCAGACCGCGACCAGCGGTGTCAGGGTCTGCGGTAAAGACCAGTCGGTCTGTACCAGTGATCCGCTGCCCCACAGAAACAGGCTGGCGAGATAGCCGTCGTTCACCAGAATCAGGGCTGCCGATACCGCCCCCGTATACAGGGTGATGATCAGCCCGGAGAGGATCAGCGGCATCGGGTCCAGCCGTCGCCGCCAGCTTAGGGCCAGCACTGCCGCGACGGCTGCCGCCGATCCGGCGAAAGCGACAGCGAAGCGTCCTTCGGTCAGCAGGCCAGGGGCAAACAGCAGCGCCAGCGCCAGCGCCAGCTGCGCCCCGCCTGCGGCCCCGACAGTATCCGGTGACGCCAGCCGGTTGCGCAGAATATGCTGAAACAGGGCCCCGGACAGGCCAAGGGCATAGCCGCAGATCACCGCCGAGACCAGACGGGGCACGGCCCCCTGCCAGAGCAGGATCTCCGCTAGCGGGCGGCTGTCTTCCAGCAGGGGGTGCAGGGCAAGGCTGCCCATTCCGGCGGTGGCGGTGAACAGCAGCAGGCACAGCAGGGCAGGCCGCAGGGGGGGCGGGACACGCAGGGTCATCGGGGCACCAGTGCATCAGCAAGCAGGGTGGCGAACCGGGCAGAGGACGGCAGCATGCCAAACATCAGCACCGGCGGCAGAACGTGGACCCGCCGGGCCTGCACGAACGGCAGGGCGTTCCACAGCGGGCTTTGGGTCAGCCCGGTTTCAAAATCCGGGGGCAGCGGGCGCAGGGTGACAAAGCTGCTGTCTCCGGCCCCGGCCAGCCGGTCGGCACCGACGGCAGAAAATCCCCAGTCAGAGACCGGATCGGTCCAGCCGTTCCGCAGCCCCAGCCGCATCAGCAGATCACCGTACAGGCTGCCCTGACCGAACACCCACAGGTGATGGGCATCGGCGACAGCCGCCACCAGAACCGGCGGCGGCGGGGCGGCGGAAAAGCGGGCCCGGCTGTCGGCCAGCGTGGCGTCAGTGCGGAGGATCAGGGCTTCGGCCTCGGCCTCGCGTCCGACCAGCCTGCCCAGTGTCCGGGTTGCTTCCTGCGCGGCGGCGTAGGGCTGACCGACCCCCTGATGGACACTCAGGGTCAGGGTCGGGGCAATGCGCCGCAGCAGCGGCTCCAGCCCGCTCTGGAACGGAATCAGGATGATCAGGTCCGGTTTCAGGCTGCGGATCAGTTCCAGATTCGGTTCAAACCGTGATCCCAGATTGACGGTGCCGGGCGGGAGGGGCGGATCCGCCACCCAGTCCGCATAGCCTTTGATATCCGGCACCCCGACCGGCGGGGCCCCCAGGGCGACCAGCGTTTCCGCCACCCCCCAGTCAAGGGTGATGACCCGCCGGGCCGGTGCGGAAAAGCCGTCTGCCCCGGCCGAGTTTCCCCAGCCGGAGCAGATCAGGATGCACAGAAAGGCCAGCAGATGCCGCATGTTATTCAGCGGCAATCTGCAGGGCAGCGCTTTGGGTGCTGGCCCATTCCACCATGGATGGCGGCAGGGTCAGGTCAAAATGCTTCCGGCCAAGGAGCGCATTGACGATTTCCGCCGAGCGCCACGCGGCGATCGACAGCTGCGGGTCGACAATGCCGTGGCTGTGGCGGCTGGCGTTCAGGGCAAACAGACGGTTCGCCGCCGGACCGTCCCACTCCACCGAATAATCGCGGTTCAGGCGGTACTGACCGCTGTCGGTGCGGCGGATCCGGTCGGCCAGCGGGGCGAGGCACTCCGGCATGATGGTGTGATAGCCGGTGGCGAGGATCACCACATCGGCGGTGAAAATATCGGTGCCGCCGTCAAAGGCGTTGTCGGTGTGCAGGCGGTACTGACCGTTGGTGTGGTCCATGGCGGTCAGGGTGCGGTTGGGCAGCAGGCGCAGGCGGACCGGATGACCGTCCAGATGTTTCAGCTCGTACAGGCGGCGGTAAATCGCTTTCAGGGTCGACAGCGATGCCCCGTCACTGGCCAGTTTCTGCTGGGCCAGTTTTTCGCCCTTCCGCGCGGCAGGCAGCCCGTGGAACAGGTCGCTGTAGGTCGGGGAGAAATATTCGTTGGTGAAGGGTGAGGCGTCGATCGGCTCGAAGGTCGGGCGGCGGCTGATCCACACCACTTCATCTTCGGCGGTCATCTCACGGTTCAGCAGGGCCTGAAACACCTCGCATCCCGACTGGCCGCCGCCGATGATGGCGATACGGCGGGCCGACAGAATCCCGGGGTTCAGGGCAATCTGGCTGGCGTGAATGCAGGTCGGGCCGAGGTGACGGCGGGTGCAGTCGGGTGCCCACGGGGTGGTGCCGACCCCGACGGACAGGCTGCGCGAGCGCCGGCTGACGCTGCTGCCGTCCGGCGTGGTCATCCGCAGGGTGAAAGCACCGTCCTCAAAGCGGACCTCCTGCACGTCATGGCCAAAATTCAGGGACCGCAGACCGTTGGCCACCCATTTGAAGTACCCTGCGGTTTCCTTGCGGTAAACGGCGTCAAACTCGCAGTTCAGGAAGGCATAAAAGCGCTTCTGGCTGACCAGATAGGACAGGAATGACCACGGATTGGTGGGATCAGCGGCGGAGACCAGATCCTTCAGGTAGGAATTCTGCAGCTCGACGCCGGGCAGCATCATACCGGGATGCCATGAAAACGTGGTCCGGCGGTCGAAGAAGGCGGCGGACACCTCCGGCAGGCGGTCGAGATGGGCGGCGACACTCAGGGTGAACGGGCCGCAGCCGATACCCGCCAGATCAAGCAGGGAAGAGGCAGACATTGCGGAGATCCTTTTTGAGACGGTGTCAGGAGAGAGACGAATGGCGGGGGCTGTGGTTCAGTATTCCCCGCCGCCGGGGCCTTAGCGGCCTTTTGCAGCCAGTTCTGCCGCCACCGCGTCAAGGCAGCGGGCAAAGCGGCTGTGGAAAGCGGTCATGCCGACGATGTGCAGGTGTGTGGTACCGTGAATGATTTCGGCGGGCGGGGTCAGCGACGAATAGCGCCGCCAGTCAATCAGGTTCAGGCCCCGGTGCAGGGTGTCCCCGGCGGCGAAAGAGCGGATCGGCACCTCGTGCGGGGTCAGGCTGTGGCTGCGGAAGATCAGCGCATTGTCGATCAGCACCCAGAACATATGTTCCGTGCTGCCGACTGCCGGGCCATCCAGCGGCAGGTCATAGGGGCTGTTGAGGACGAAGGACAGGAACTGGTCCCATGTCAGGGGATCCATCACCGCAAACAGTTTTTCCCACTCCGCCCGCATGGCGGTTCTGGTCAGCCAGTCACGGACCCGGGCTTCCACCGCGTCCCGCTGACCGGGGGCGAAGGTGGGCACGGCCCCGATGGCAAAGTCAGTATCCATGTCGCAGACGTCGATCATGCCGATCATCCGCACATCAACCTCACCCTTCAGCTGGCAGGCGGCCTCGTAGGCCAGCAGGCCACCCCATGACCAGCCGAGGAAGGTGACCGGCTGCCCTTTGCTGTGACGACGGATGTAGTCAGCGTAGCGGGCGGTTATGTCCGCAACCGAAACGTTCTGCTTCTTATCATCGGCCAGCGTGTAGCAGATGAAGCCGGTGGCGGGCTGATCAGGCCCGAGGTAGTCGATCAGTTTCAGATATTCGCGGGTTGAGACCAGCAGCCCGGGGAAGCAGTACAGCATTGGCCGGGTGCCGCCGGAACGCAGGATGATCACATCCTGATGACGGTCGGAGGTGTCCGAGGTCAGCAGGGCAGACAGGCCGCGCACGGTCGGATGATTGAACAGATCGACAATCGCCATGTCGCAGTTCGGCAGGCGGCGGCGCACCTGCGCCAGAACTTTCAGGGCCAGAATCGAGCTGCCGCCAAGACGGAAGAAGTTTTCATCAAGGCCGACGCTGTCTAACCCCAGCACTTCGGCCAGAATCTCGCACAGGGTCTGTTGCAGCGGGGTTTCCGGCGGGGTCAGGACCCGTTCGGTACGCTGTGGCGCGGGCAGGGCCCTGCGGTCCAGCTTGCTGTTGGCGGTCAGCGGCAGGGCGGGCAGGCTGACAACGGCAGCGGGCACCATGTAATCGGGCAGGGTGCGGGTGACGGCCAGCCGGACCGCATCGGCATCCACGGTGTGTCCGGCGGCGGCGACCACATAGGCGACCAGCATCGGATCTCCGAGGTCATCCCGCAGGATGGTGACGGCCTCGCCCACTTCCGGCAGGGCCTTGAGGGCGGAGTCAATTTCGCCCAGCTCAATCCGGTAGCCGCGCAGCTTGATCTGCTGATCGGCCCGGCCGAGGAAGTCAATGGCCCCGTCTTCGCGCCAGCGGGCCAGATCGCCGGTACGGTACATCCGTTCGCTGTCCGGGTGCAGCAGGTCGGGCAGAAAACGGGCGGCGGTCTGATCCGGCAGGCCGACATAGCCACGGGCGACCCCGTCACCGCCGATGTACAGTTCGCCCGGCACTCCCACCGGCACCGGCAACCCCTGCGGATCAAGGATGTAGGCCCGGCGCAGGCCGACCGGGCGGCCGATCGGGGTGCACAGTCCGTCAAAGGCGGTGCCGGCCGGTACTTTCCAGACCATCGGCGTCATCACCGTTTCAGTCGGGCCGTAGCCGTTGATCAGCGTTTTTGCCTTCAGGGCACGGGTGATCAGCTGGAAGGTGGCCGGGGCCATTGCCTCGCCCCCGAACGAATACAGCCGGGCGTCGGGGGCCTCTCCGGTCAGGTCGGCCCATTCCGCCAGCTGGTGTACATAGCTGGTCGGCAGGCTGGCATTGGTGACACCGTGGCGGCGCATCAGATCCAGCGCTTCCTCCGGGGCCAGCAGCGGGCGATGCGGCAGAACGATACTGCCCCCCAGCATCAGCGGCACCATCCAGCGTTCATGCCCGCCGTCAGAGCTGAACGGCAGGACCGGCAGTTCCCGGCTATTGCCGTCCATCTCGTAAATGCGGGCGGTGCTGTCCAGATGACGGGCCAGAACCCCGTGTTCCACGGCGACCCCCTTCGGGGCCCCGGTGGAGCCGGAGGTATACATGACATAGGCCAGCGAGGACGGATCGACCGGAACCGGGTCCGGCTGATCCGTTTCGTCTGCGATATCATCCAGACAGACCAGCGGCAGGTCGGCATTGGCCGGGTCTTTCTGGTTCGGGTCTTTTGGCAGGCGGGACCGCCAGCGGTCTTCCGTCACCACGGCGGCAACACGGGCATCCCGCAGAATGTGGTGATTACGGCTGTCGGGATGATCGGGGTCCAGCGGGATATAGGCCCCCCCGGCGCGCAGGACGCCGAGAATGGCGGCAATGGCTTCCGGCGAACGACGCAGCAGGATGGCGACGCAGTGTTCCGGGCCGATGCCGATCCGCCGCAGCCGGGCGGCGATACGGGCGGCGAGGGTGTCAAGCTCGCCCCTGCTGACGCTGCGGTCGTCAAACAGCACGGCGGTTTCTGCCGGGTTGGCTTTGGCGTGGGCGTGGATGCGCTGATGGACCGGGGTTTCGTCCCGGGGCTCCGTGCCGTCATAGGGGGCCCCCAGACGCCGCACCTCGTCGTCGGTCAGCAGGGGCAGCAGGCCCGGTTGGGTGCTGGCCTCACCGATCAGCGCGTCCAGCAGCAGCAGCAGATGGTCCATCGACCGTTCCAGCAGGCGCGGATCATGATCATCTTCGGCGGCATTCAGGGTCAGCAGCAGGCTGCCATCGGGCAGATCGGCCCCGGTCAGCAGCACAGAGGCATCACTGCGGGGCAGGCTGACCCGCCGGACCATCGGGGTTGCAGGCAGGGGCAGATGTTCGATCAGTGTATGCAGCAGGGCGGATCCGTCTTCCCCGTTTTCCTGCCACAGATCCTGTGCCAGCCGGTCAAAGGGGGCGGCATGGGTCAGGGCCTCCTGCCGGATGGCGGTGACCGTTGCGATAATATCGTCGGCGGTCTGCTGCGGAGACAGTGGCAGGCAAAGCGGGGTAATGGTTTCTGCATGGCACAGGGCGGGGTCGGTCGGGGCGCGCAGGCTGCTGATAATTCCGACGGAAACCTGCCACCCGGCACCGTAACGGGCAATCAGCAGGGCCATGGCGGCGGCAAGCAGGCCGTCAACCCCCAGACCGGTTTCGCGGCCCCGGCGGTGAACGCGGCCTGCGGTGGCGGCGGGTAGGGTCCGGCTGTGGTTGCTGCGGGTTTCCTGCGGCGGCGATACCGGCACCGGGCGTACCGGCAGGCGCAGGGCGGGCGGTTCATCCGGGTTCAGGCGTGGCCGCCAGTATGTCAGCGCATCAGCATAGGCTGGCGGCGGGCCGCTTTCCACCGCCACCGCCGGATCGCCGCCGAGTACCGTCAGCGTATGCTGGTCCGCCAGCAGCGGATGGATCACCAGCAGCAGGGCCGGGGGATGATAGGGGTGGGTGATGACCACCGCCCGCACCGGCGGCTGATCCGGCAGGCGGACCGGGCGGCGGACCTGTGCGGCAATGGCCGCCTCACGGTCTTCGGTGGCGGTCAGGGACAGGGTGGACAGAGGGATCTCCTGCTGTCCGGGAAACAGATCCAGCTTTCCCCCGGCGGACACCTGAACCCGGGTTGCCAGCACCGGATGACGGGCGGACAGAGCAGTCAGGCAAGCCGCTGCGGTATCGGCGCTTTCCAGCGGCAGCAGCAGGGCGGGAACCCCGGCAACGGCATCCTGCCCGATCTGGCACAGCGCCCAGATCCGGCGTTGGGCGGCAGTCGGCGGCAGCGGGCCGGAGACGGCGGGGGCAGACGACATCGGGTCGGCAGCGGTCTGATGAGTCATGGCGGGGTCTCTGCAAAACAGGAGTATCGCTATTGCGACTTAATCTCGTTTTGTCGAACGACCGGCAGGGCCCGAAATTCAGTGAAAAAAGAAAAGAAAATGCCGCGCCGGTTTCGGTTGAACCGATGAGAGGGTCATTCGTCACAGGAGGGAGACGCATTCCTCCCATTCTGATCAGCGGAGACTGTTTATGACCACCCTTCCGACCCTGCCCGCGCCGGGCGTCGTTTTTTCCAGCCTTGACTGCACCGGCGGCGGGGTCAGCATCACAACGGTTGCCCCGGCGCTGCTGGAAGTGTCGCAGGAGGGGAAAGTGCTGTGCCGGGTAACGGTGGAAAGCCTGTCCCCTGCCGTGTGCCGCCTGACCCCGTCGGTTGTCGGTGAGGTGCCGGGCGGATATCCGCTGTGTCTGGCCCTGATGGGGGCGGCGGAAGTGGTGTCTTCCGCCACGCCGGAGCTGGATACGGTCCTGTTTCCGGCGACGGTCGCGGAGTTGCCGACCCTGACCGAGGCCGCCGACTATATTCTGGAAAGCGGCTGCGCCGTGCAGGACGGAAACCTGATTTCCGTCTCCGTAGAGCTGTTCTGGTAGGTGTCATCGCTGTGGACCGCCCCGCACATGCACCATCCGCATCAGATCCGGCGGGTGATGACCGGCGCCATCCGTCATCCGCTGCGCCGGGCCAAGGTGCCGGGCGAACAGTACCGCCGTTTTATTCCGTGGCTGGAGCAGTCGCTGACCTTCAGCCTGATCGATCCCGTCGCCGACCTTGAGACCTTCCACACATGGATGAACGATCCCCGTGTGAATGCCATCTGGGATGAGGCCGGTGATCTTGATAAGCACGCCACCTATGTGGCAGACCGGCTGGCGGACCCGCATGTCACCCCGTTGATCGGCCGGATCGGGGACCGCCCCTTCGGCTACTTTGAAGTCTACTGGGCGAAAGAAAACCGCATTGCCCCGTATTACGACTGCGAGGATTTTGACCGTGGCTGGCATGTGCTGATCGGGGATGAAAACTGCCGGGGCCGGGACTATGTCACCGCCTGGCTGCCGTCACTGATGCACTACATCTTTCTGGATGACCTGCGGACCCAGCGGATTGTCGGCGAACCGGCCGCCAGCCATGCCCAGCAGCTGAACAACCTGTCGCGCGGCGGTTTTGCGCTGATGAAGGAATTTAATTTCCCGCATAAGCGGGCGATGCTGGTGATGCTGCTGCGGGAACGGTTCTTCGAAAACCGGAAGTGGTCGGCCCATCTCGCGGCTGCCCCGGCAGCGCAGGCGGCGGAGTAAGGCGATGGCCCGGCTTGCCCGCTTCGCGGAACCGGCTGATCTGGCCGATCCGCGCCTGAAGCGCCTGATCCTGACCCTTGCCCTGCCCTCGGTGGCCGGGCTGCTGATCAACGCGCTGTACCATGTGGTTAATGCTGCCTTTGTCGGGGGGCTTGGGACCCCGGCGGTGGCGGCAATCAGCCTGACCCTGCCGGTATTTTCACTGGTGGCCGCGCTGGGGGAAGGGATTGGCGTCGGCGTTGCGGCCAATGTCGGCCGGTTGCTGGGCGAAGGACGCAGCGGGCAGGCCGGGGCGATTGCCAGCACCGGTCTGATTCTGGCAACCGTAATCGGGCTGCTGGTGACCGGGGCGTTGCTGCTGGCACAGGGGCCGGTGATCACCCTGCTGGGCGGCGGCGGAGAGACCGAGCCGCTGGCGCGGATCTATATCAGCATTCTGGCCTTTACCTGTGTGCTGACCCTGATCCAGATCGTCTGTGACTTTATCGCCATTGCTGAAGGGAACAGCCGTTTCAGCATGTATACCCTGCTGGGATCGTTTGCGGTGAACATCGCCCTCGACCCTCTGCTGATTTATACCCTTGAAATGGGGATCGCCGGGGCCGCGTGGGCGACCATTCTGGCCAAGGGTGTGGCGCTGGGCGCCTATGCCGTTTACTTCGCCCGGCGCTGGGGGGTGGTGCAGGTGCATACCCGCCTGATCCGCTGGCGGCGGCGGGTGACCGGGCCGATCCTTGCCATCGGGATGCCAACCACGGCGGCCAGCATTCTGACGGCTGTCAGCTTCGCTATCCTGTATCACATGGCCGGGCGATACGGCGGGGAAAGCGCCGTGGCTGCAATCGGCATTGCGGCCCGGGTGGTTCTGCTGGGGTACTTCCCGATCATCGGCTTCTGCCTTGGGGCGCAGGCAGTGATCAGCTATAGCCACGGGGCCGGGGATTATCGCCGTCTGCGGGATGGTGTCCGGTTCATGCTGCTGGTGACGACGGCTTTTGCGGCTGTGTTCTCTGCCGTCATGCTGTTGTGGCCGCAGGCTGTGGTCAGCCTGTTCAGCGATGATGCCGGGGTACAGGCACAGGGGGCGTCGGCGCTGGTGGCCTTCCATCTGTTCTTCCTGCTGGCGGGGCTGGAATGTGTGCTGCTGGTGCTGTTGCAGTCCCTTGGCAAAGGCAGGCTGTCTGCCGTGGTGGCGCTGGCGCAGCGGGGGTATCTGTTGCTGCCGCTGCTGCTGGCCCTGCCGTTGGTGTGGGGTATGCAGGGGGTCATCGCCGGTCCGGCGGTGGCGGCCGGTCTGGCCGGGCTGATCGTGGTGCCGATGTTCCTGTGGCAGATGCGGACGCTGAAAGCACAGGGGTAACAAAGAGAGCCGGGGCTGTCTGTGATCAGGCGGCCCCGGTTTTTTCAGGTCTGTTCAAACACAATCGCGGTCCCGAAGGCGATATCCGGGCTGATGGTCAGGGTATCCGCTGTTGCGTGGAAGGGGATGTCTGCTTTCTGCAGCAGCGCGGCGGTGGCCGACAGGGACGGGACCTGCACCGCGAATCCGGTCAGGCGCGGAGTTTCCCCCGCCCCGGTGGACGAGGCGATGATCCGCCCGCCCCGCAGGGGGACGGTGACGGACCCGTCTGTCCCGGTGTCGGCGGTTGAGCGTCCGAAGGTTGACAGGAAAGCGGCGTGCGCCTGTGGCCGGGGCGTGGTCAGCGTGACGGCAGTGATATTCTCTCCGCCGTTGGCATGGATCTGGAATGACGGGTTCCAGAAATTTTCGGGAAAATGCTGCTGGCAGACAAAATAGCCTGCCTCCGGGGCCAGCGGGTCGGCGGCAAAGGCCAGCGTAAAGGCCACATGTGTCGGCGTTCCGTCCGGGCGGACGCCCTTGCGTTCAAAGAAAAACGGCTGAAAGGCCCCGATCCCGGCGGCGGCAAAGGCTGCTGCGTCGCCGGTTGCGTCTTCGCTGTCCAGAACCAGCATCGGGAAGCCTTCCCGCCGGATCAGGGAATCGCGGACAAAGGCCCCGAAACTGAAAACACCGTCGCCATGCGGGGGAATCAGTGCCGGGTCATCGCCGGTGGTGATCAGCTCAATGAAGGAGGAACGGAACTGGACGAGGCGGTTTTCCGTCCCCCATGGGTGGCGGTTACGGGCCCCGACCTGAAAGCCGAGGCGGCGGTAAAAGTCTGCGGCACTGTCAAGGTCCCGCACGGCAACCACAAGATGATCTATCCGGCGCATAAAGCTGCTCCTTCCCGGGGTGGTGGGCTGCTATCCGGGAAGAACTGTAGCGCGATAAAGGATTTAGACAATATTCTCTTGAGGATCGTCTCTTCAGGGCCGTCCTTCAGGTCCCGAACAGCACCACGGGGCTGGCGTGATGGGGGTGGGGGATGATGTGGGTGGTGACCCCATAGACATCCTCAAGGATTCCGCTGCCGAGCACCGCTTCAGGCGTATCGTCGATCTGCAGCTGCCCCTTTTTCAGCACGGCGAGCCGGTCGCAGTAACGGACTGCCAGATTGATGTCATGCAGCACCATCACCACGCCAAGGTTCAGGCTGTGGGCCAGATCCTGCACGAGGGCCAGCGTATTGATCTGGTGGGCTATATCCAGTGCCGAGATCGGCTCGTCGAGCAGCAGGTAACGGCTTTTCTGGGCCAGCAGCAGGGCCAGCCAGATCCGTTGCCGTTCGCCGCCGGACAGGGTGGCGACCATGCGGTCGGCCAGCGTGTGGGTGCCGGTCAACGTCAGGGCCTCTTCCACCGCCGCCTGATCTTCGGCACCGAACCGACCGAGGGCACCATGCCACGGATAACGCCCCAACCTGACCAGATCGCGCCCCGACAGACCGGGCGTCAGCGGCAGGTTTTGCGGCATATAGGCCAGAAGGCGGGCAAAAGCCCGGCTGTCGAGGCCGGTGGCATCCTGTCCGTCGATTCTGATCTGTCCGGAGGCCGGAGGCAGATGCCGGGCCATCACTTTCAGGGCGGTGGATTTGCCGGATCCGTTGTGACCGATCAGGCCGACCACGGTGCCGGGGGCAACTGTCAGGGACAGCGGATGCAGCAGGGGGCTCCGGTCATGTATCACACTGATACCGTCGGCCTCGAACATCAGATACCTCAAAACCAGCGGGGAGATCGGCTGCCGGAAGGGACTCGCAGGGGGCGGGTAAACTTCCGGCATGCACTTTCACAACGGATGGAGGCAGGAAAAATTCAGTCAAAAAATGCCGGGTGGATGCTTTTTTCCGGTGGCCTGCAAAAAAAAAGCACAGCGGATCCGTCATGTATTTTGACAACGTATTGATTTGCAATAATTCTCACTATATGAAATCAATTTTCCATATTGAGATTCATCAAGGCTGCAGGTAACGTCTGCCCATCGAATAAAAGACCCGGACAGGTCCCGGTTTCCCCGCTGTCAGCGCTGGAAAAGAGGATCGTATCGGGCGGCTTCATGCATCTGACTCCGGCCCGTTGCACGCTGTGACGGCACCGGTTGACCATGGGAGATCCCACAATGACCAGCCTGCGTCCGCGGCTGCTGGCGGCTGCCAGCCTGTCTGTCGCCCTGACCTTTGCCGGAACCCTGATGACGGGGACTGTTCTGGCGGCCCCGACCGGGGTGATGACCGTTGCCACCATCGGCGAGCCGCCGTCGCTGGACCCGATGAGCACCACCGCCGATCTGGTCGGCACCATCACCCAGCACGTCTTTGAGACCCTGTATGCCTTTGATGCCAACTGGACCCTGAAGCCCCTGCTGGCAGCCGGGGAGCCGGTGGTGACCGATGAAGGCAAGGTGTGGACCATTCCGCTGCGCAGTGGCGTCAAGTTCCACGATGGTTCGGCAATGGGCGGCGAGGATGTTCTGGCTTCGGTCAAGCGCTGGCTGGCGGTGTCTCCGCGCGGGAAGACCGTGGCGGCGGTGCTGGAAGAAGTGTCGGTCGTCGATGGCAAGGCCCTGCGGTTTACCCTGAAGAAGCCGTTTGCCCCGCTGGGGTCGCTGCTGGCCTTCAACAATGGTGCCGCGGTGATGATGCCGAAGGCGCAGGCTGAAGCCGAAGGCCCGCTGAAGACCTTTATCGGGACTGGCCCGTTCCGGCTGGTGGAGCATAAGCCCGATCAGTACATCCGTCTGGAGGCCTTTGCGGACTACGCGTCTCCGGCAGGGGAGGCGTCCGGTTATGCCGGGAAGCGTGAGGCTAAAGTAGCGGAGCTGCGCTTTGTACCGACCCCCAACGCGGTGACGCGTCTGGAAGGGGCGCTGTCGGGGCAGTTCCTGTATTCTGATGCTTTGCCGACCGAGATGAAGGCCCGCATCAACGGCAAGCCCGGCGTCAAGCCGGTTGTGGTCAAACCGTTCGCCTGGCCGTTCATGATCATGAACAATAAGGAAGGCAGTCTGGCCAACGCCACCCTGCGCCGTGCGATCCAGAGCGCACTGGCCCCGGAAGATATGCTGATGGCCGCCTTTGGCGACCCGGAGTTTTTTGCCGTCAACGGACCGTTCTACGGCAAGGGTGCGGCGCTGGCCAGCACCAAGGGCGCGGAAACATTCGGCGCTGCTGACGCTGCCAAGGCCAAGGTGCTGGCCAAGGGGGCAGGGTATAAGGGTGAGCCGATCCGGATCATGACCTCTACCCAGTATGACTTCCTGTATAAGATGAGTCTGGTTGCCCAGCAGCAGCTTGAGGACGCCGGATTCAAGGTTGACCTGCAGGTGCTGGACTGGGCGACGCTGGTGCAGCGCCGCAATGATCCCAAGCAGTGGGATGCGCTGTTCACCTATCATACCTTTGTGCCGGAACCGTCGCTGATCACCATCATGAATCCGGCCTATGCCGGGTGGTGGGACACCCCGGAGAAAGCGGCGGCGCTGGACGCCTTTAATTCTGACGCCAATCCGTCCACCCGGGCCGTGCTGTGGGGCAATCTGCAGGATGTGTTCTTCAAGCAGGCCCCGACCCTGAAAATCGGCGAGTTCTACAGCCTTGCCGCCACCAGCGAAAAGGTTGAGGGACTCAACCCGGCCCCGTGGCCGTATTTCTGGAATGTCAGCGTGAAATAAATCCTCCCCCGGCGGGGCCGGTCCGCTGCCCCTGGCTTAGGCCTTGGGGGTGGCGGGCCGGACCTGCGGGAGCATTCCAGTCTGCTGCTGTTCACAGCCCGTTACAGAGAGAGTTGTCATGGCCGCTTATGTGGTCCGCCGCCTGTTAAGCATGCTGGTCGTCATGTGTCTGGTGGCCGTGGTTGTCTTTATCGTCGCCCGAGTGGTGCCGGGGGATCCGGCAGCGGTGATGCTGGGCACCTCGGCAACGCCGGAAGATGTGGCGGCCCTGCGTGCCCGCCTTGGTCTGGATCAGCCGCTGCTGACCCAGTTCGGGCTGTTCGCCTTACAGATCGTCACCGGTGATCTGGGGGAGTCGATCTTCCTGAATAAGCCGGTGCTGACGGCCATTGCCGAGCGGTCGGAACTGACCCTGCTGCTGGCGACGATGGCGGTGATGGTCTCCGTGGCGGTCGGGGTTCCGGTCGGGGTGATCTCCGCCGTGCGCCGTGGCACGGCTGTTGATCAGGCGGTGATCGCCGGGGCGATGCTGGCGGCCAGTCTGCCCAGCTTCTGGATCGGTCTGACCCTGATCCGCTGGTTTGCCGTCAACCTTGGCTGGTTTCCGGTCTCGGGCTATGGCGAGCCGGGGGCCGGTCTGCTGGAGCGTATGCATCATCTGGTGCTGCCGGCGCTGGCGCTGGGCATTCCCAACTCTGCGATCATCACCCGCTTTACCCGCTCCAGCATGCTGGATGTGCTGACTGAGGATTATGTCCGCACCGCCCGGGCCAAGGGCCTGCCGACCCATCGCGTGGTTCTCAAGCATGGCCTGCGCAATGCGATGATCCCGATTCTGACCGTGGTCGGCCTGACGCTGGCGGTGCTGATCGGCGGGGCCATCGTCACCGAAACCGTGTTTGGCCTGCCCGGGGCCGGAAATCTGATTGTCTCCGCCGTGCTGCGCCGGGATTACCCGGTGATTCAGGGGGCGCTGCTGATCATCTCCGGCCTGTATGTCCTTATCAATCTGGTCATCGACCTGCTTTATGCAGTGGTTGACCCCCGGATCCGGTACTGATCATGACCGCCTCCACCTCTTCTGCCGCCGTTCCCCGCCCGCAGACCTCACCGTTGCGCCTGTTGCTGCGCCGCCTGTTCCGCCGCCGTCTGGTGCTGGTGTCGGCGGTTGTGCTGGCCCTGATTGTTCTGGCCGTTCTGGCGGCGGACTGGCTGGCCCCGTTCGCCCCCAACAAGATGTCACTGGCGAACCGCCTGAAGGGCCCGAGCGGCACTTACTGGTTCGGTACCAACGAATACGGGCAGGATCTGCTGTCCCGTGTGCTGTACGGCGGGCAGGTGTCTTTGCTGGTCGGCGGACTGGTTGCCGCCTTTGCCTGTGTGGCCGGGGCCATCGGCGGGCTGCTGGCCGGGTACATCCGGCCGCTTGACGGGCCGATCATGCGTCTGACCGATGCGATGATGGCCTTCCCCGATATTCTGCTGGCAATTGCGCTGATGGCGGGCCTTGGGCCGTCGCTGATGAATGTGGTGCTGGCACTGGGCATTGTTTACACCCCGCGTGTGCTGCGGGTGGCCCGTGCCGCGACGCTGGTGATCCGCGAGATGCAGTATGTCGAGGCGGCGCGGGCGCTGGGGATTGCCCCGTGGCGGGTGATGCTGTCAGAGATCCTGCCCAATCTGTCATCGCCGATCATCGTGCAGGGCACCTTTGTGTTTGCCTATGCCATCCTGACCGAAGCGGCGCTGTCGTTCCTTGGGGTCGGTACCCCGCCGACCACCCCGACCTGGGGCAATATGATCGCTGCGTCGCAGCAGTATATCGGTCAGGCCGACTGGTTGATGGCCTTCCCCGGTCTGGCGATTGTGCTGACCGTGCTGTCGCTGCAGATCGTCGGCGACGGGCTGCGGGACAGTCTTGATCCCCGCCTGCAGAAATCTTCGTAAGAGAAGGGTGCCTGTCGATGACTCCCCGTCTGGTTATCCGTCATGCCCGTATTATTGATGGCACCGGCGCACCGTGGTTCCGTGGTGATCTGGTGGCAGAAGGCGGGGTGATCCGCGCGGTTACCGCCCCCGGCCAGGCGATGGCGGAGGCCGGGGATACGGTGATCGAGGCCGCCGGGCGCTACCTCGCCCCCGGTTTCATTGATGCCCATACCCACGATGACCTGATTGCCCTGCGGGCCCCGGCCCGGGGGGATAAGGCGGCGCAGGGGGTCACCACCGTGGTCGGCGGCAACTGCTCGTTCTCGCTGTTTCCGGCGGTGGAGTCTTCGGGTGCTGCCCTGCGGGATCACTACGGGGCCCTGCTGGGGGCGGTGGCGCAAGACGAGGTGTTCCCCGACTTTACCACCTATGCTGATGAGCTTGATGCGGCGGGGATGAACACCCATTACGTCGGTCTGGTCGGTCATGCCGCCCTGCGGCTGGCGGTGGTGGGGTTTGAACGCCGTGCGGCCTCTGCGGCGGAGCGGCAGACCATGTGTGCGCTGCTCGACCGTCAGCTGGAACAGGGCGCGGCAGGTCTCAGCCTTGGGCTGGTGTATCCCCCCAGCGCCTTTGCCGATGAGGATGAACTGCTGGCCCTCGCCGCTGTGGTGGCCCGGCGCGGGCGGCTTCTGGCTGCCCATGTCCGTAGCTATGAAGGCGGGCTGCTGGACAGCGTGGAGGAATTCCTGCGTCTGCTGCGGGCGGCGAAAGCCGCTGGCCTGCTGTCGCATCTGCAGGCCGCCGGAGCCCCGTACTGGGGACAGGCCCGGCAGGCGGCGGCGCGTCTGGAACAGGAACGGCAGGCCGGGACCGATGTGTCGTTTGATATGTATCCTTATCCGGCAGGCAGCAGCACCATTCTGCAGCTTCTGCCGCCTTCGGCGCTCGACGGCGGCTATCCGGCCCTGTCGGCCCGGCTGCGGGATCCGGCCGGGAAGGCGGCGATCCGACGGGCGGTGGAGCAGGGGGAGGCCCCGGACGCCGGGTGGGAATCCAAGGTCCGGCTGATCGGCTGGGAGAATGTGCGGATCAGCGGTGTTGCCACCGAAGTGCTGAAACCGTTGCAGGGCCGGACCCTGAAAGCACTGGCGGCAGAGCGCGGGGAAGAGCCCTTCGAGACGCTGGTGGATCTGATCCTGTCCGATGCCGGACAGACCACCATCATCATGTTCCAGCTGTCGGAAGAAGAACTGGCCGACGTGCTGCGCCACCGCCTGCACATGCTGGGGTCTGACAGCCTGCCGCGTCAGGGCACCCTTCCGCATCCGCGTGCCTGCGGCACATTCCCGCGCTTTATCGGTGTTTATGCACTGGCCGGGGGCACCCTGCCGCTGGAGGAGGCGGTGCGGAAAATGACATCGCTGCCTGCGCAGCGGTTCGGCCTGCAGGACCGGGGGATCCTGCGCCCCGGACTGGCCGCCGATCTGGTGCTGTTCGGCGATGATGTGCGCGACTGCGCCACGTTTGACAACCCGACGTTACCGCCGCTGGGCCTTGATCATGTCTGGGTCGCCGGGGTGCCGGTGGTGGATCATGGCCGGGCGGTCACCCTGTCACCGGGGCAGGCCCCCGGTCGGGTGTTCCGGTCGGGTGTTTCGGGCCTGACAGCAGAACCGCAGAGACTTTTTTGAAGGATTATCCCATGCGTAAAAACATCGTCATTACCAATGGTCCCAACGCCGCCGGGCATTTCTCTCATGCCGTGGTTGCCAACGGGCTGGTGTTCGTCTCCGGCCAGATCGGGATGGTCCCCGGGACCACCACCATCCCGGATAACTTCGCCGAGCAGGTGCGCCAGTGCATCCGCAATATGGAAAACATTCTGAAGCAGGCCGGTTGTGGGCTGTCAGACATCATCAAGGTTAATACCTATCTGTCTGATGCCACCCGCTTTAATGAATACAACGACGTGTACAAAGAGTTCTTCTCGTCCAATGCCCCGGCCCGCACCACCTGCGCCGCCGGTCTGATCGGCGTGTGGATCGAGATGGACTGCATTGCCCTGCTGCCGGAAACTGCGGCTTAATCCCTTTTCTGATAACAGCTTGCGCGCAGGAGGCTGCTGATGGACGAAGACCGGACCGAAAGCCCGCTGATTCCCGACGGTGCCAAAGACAGTGGCAGTCAGGTGCTATGGCGGTCTCTGGCGGTTCTGGAAGCCGTCTCTGCCGGGGCCGATGACCTGAAAACGGTCACCGAGGCCGTCGGTATCAACCGCAGCACCACCCACCGTCTGCTGTCGACGCTGGTGAAAGCCGGGCTGCTGCGTCGCCTGAATGGAAAAGGCTATCAGCTGGGGCCGAAGCTGATCGAGCTTGGCTTCCGCGCCCATGAGCAGGCCCACCTGCCGACCATTGCCCGCCCGCATCTGGAAGACCTGTCGGCGGTGACCAATGACACCGTGCATCTGGGCGTTCTGGAAGGCGACGAGGTAATTTACCTCGACAAGGTTTCCGGGCGGCGGTCGCTGGAAATGCGGTCCCGCATCGGGCAGCGGATGCCTGCCCAGTGCACCAGTCTGGGCAAGGCGCTGCTGTCAGACAAGCCGCTGGCCCAGCAGCGGGGCTGCTTTTCGGCGGATGGGGTGCGCACCCCGGCATCCTGTCAGACGGTCGAGGCCTTTGTCGCCGATATCCAGTCGGTGCGCCGGGATGGCGTTGCCTTTGACATGGAAGAGAATGAACCCGGTATCCGCTGCATTTCTGCCCCGATCCGCGATGCCCGTGGTGCGGTGGTGGCGGCGGTCAGTATCTCCAGTTCCCTCGCTCACATGGGCGAAGACCGTCTGCAGGCCCTGCGTGCGGTGATCCGGTCTGCCGCCGACGCTATTTCCCGCGATCTTGGCTGGCGCCCCCTTTCTGCGGAGTTGTCCGATGCTTCTTGACGACCTCGAAACCCCGACCCCGGTGATTGATCCCGACCGGGTCGACCATAATTTCCGCGTGATGCAGGATTATTGCGATGCCCATGGCCTTGCCCTGCGCCCGCATATCAAAACCCACAAAATCCCGCTGCTGGCCAAAAAGCAGATGGATCTGGGGGCGGTCGGTATCACCTGCCAGAAGTTGGGTGAAGCTGAGGTGATGGCCGAAGCCGGGATCACGGATATCCTGATTTCCTACCCCCTGATCGGGGCCGCCAAACAGGCCCGGCTGGCGGATCTGGCCCGGCGGGGCTGTACCCTGACGGTTGCTGCCGACAGCGTGGCGGCCGTTGATACGGTACTGGCGGCCGCCAGAGACGCTGATGCGGCCATCGGGATTTACATCGAGTTTGATTCCGGCGGGATGCGTACCGGCGTGCGCACCCCGGAAGAAGCTGTGGCTCTGGTCGCCCATATTCAGGCTGCGGGGGGACCGGGCTTCTACAAAGGGGTGATGACCTATCCGATCACCGACCGGACCGGCCCGTTCCTGACCGCTTTCAAAGCACTGGCTGACGAGAGCGGTTTTAAGATCGGCGTGGTCTCCGGCGGTGGTACCCCGGAATACCGGGGCGCCCATCTGGTGCCGTTCCTGACCGAATACCGTGTCGGCACCTATACCTACCACGACCGCGCCACGGTTGCCGCCGGGGCGGCGGCGCTGGAAGATGTGGCGATGGTGGTGGTCGCCACTGTCGTCAGCCGCCCGGAAGAGGGGCTGGCAGTGCTGGACTGTGGATCCAAGACCCTGTCGTCCGACCGGGTCAGCCCGGCGGCGGGGGAAGGGCACGGCCTGATCCTTGAATATCCCGGGGCGGTGATCATCCGCCTGAATGAAGAACATGGCATCGTTGATCTGTCCCGCTGTCCGGAAAAGCCGCAGATCGGGGACCGGGTGCGGATTGTGCCGAACCATGTCTGCGTCGTCAGCAACCTGCATGATGCGATCCCGGTGGTGCGCAACGGTGCGGTGGTGGACACCTGGCAGATTGCTGCCCGGGGCTGCACGCGATGACAGCGCCTGTGCCCGATGATGTGATGCTGGCCGTGCGGGGGCTGGAGGTCCGCTTCCATGGCGAAGAGGGCGTCGCCCACGCGGTCAATGGGGTTGATCTGACCATCCGGCGCGGAGAGACGCTGGCTCTGGTGGGGGAATCCGGCTCCGGGAAATCTGTGATGAGTCTGGCGACGATGGGGTTGATCCCGACGCCGCCGGGCCGCCTGACCGCAGGGGAAATTCTGGTCCGCCGCCGCGATGGCAGCGTGGTGGATATGCGCACTGCTCCGGAGCGGGTAAAGCGCACGATCCGCGGCAATGAGATCAGCATGATCTTTCAGGAGCCGATGACCAGCCTGAACCCGGTTTACCCGGTCGGGGACCAGATTGCCGAAAGCGTCATGCTGCACAAGGGTGTCAGCAAGGCGGCAGCCTGGAAACGCGCCGAGGAAATGCTGGATGTTGTCGGCATCCCCGATCCGCACCGCCGGGTGCAGGAGTATCCGCACCAGATGTCCGGCGGGATGCGCCAGCGGGTGATGATCGCCATGGCGCTGGCCTGCGACCCGTCTCTGGTGATTGCCGATGAACCGACAACCGCGCTGGATGTGACCATTCAGGCCCAGATCCTTGATCTGATGCGCCGTCTGCAACGCGATTTCGGCATGAGCATTCTGTTCATCACCCACAATCTGGGGGTGGTCTGTGATGTGGCTGACCGGGTGGCGGTGATGTACGGCGGGCGGATTGTTGAAACCGCAGAGACCCGCACCCTGTTCAAGGCGCCCGGCCATCCTTACACCCGGGGGCTGCTGGCCAGCGTGCCGCGTCTGGAGGAAGGGGAGAGTGGTTATGGCCGTCGGCTGTATGCCATTCCCGGCACGGTGCCCAGCCCGCTGATCCGTCAGACCGGCTGCACCTTTGCCAGCCGCTGTGACCGGGTGATTGAGGCCTGTCACACGGCGGTGCCGCCGCTTGAGGACGTTTCTTCAGGGAACGGCCTTCCCCCCCATAGTCTTCGCTGTATCCGCTGGAGGGACGCCGATGTCGCCGCAGCCGTCCGTTAATACCGCTGCCGCTGAGACCGGCGCACTGGTGCAGATCAGCGGTCTGCAGAAGCATTTTCCCATTGTGCGCGGCCTGATGCGGCGGGAAGTCGGCCGGGTGCGGGCGGTGGAGGATCTGACATTTTCGCTGAAAGCCGGGGAAGTGCTGGGTCTGGTCGGGGAGTCCGGTTCCGGGAAGACCACTGCCGGACGGTCTTTGCTGCGGCTGGTGGAACCGACCGGTGGCAGCATCCGCTTTGACGGGACGGAGGTCACCACGCTCGATACCGGCACGATGCGCCGGTTCCGCCGTCACATGCAGATGATTTTTCAGGATCCCTACGCCAGCCTGAACCCACGGAAGCGGGTGCGGTCAATCCTTGGCACAGCCATTGATCTGCATCTGCCGTGCAGCCGGTCAGAGCGGGACGACCGGATTGCGTCGATTCTGGAGAAAGTCGGGTTGCCCGCCGATGCGATGAACCGGTTCCCGCATGAGTTTTCCGGTGGTCAGCGTCAGCGTATCGGCATCGCCCGAGCCCTGTCGGTGGAGCCGCGCTTTGTGGTGGCGGATGAACCGGTTTCGGCGCTGGATGTGTCGGTACAGGCGCAGGTCATCAATCTGCTGCAGGATCTGCGGCGGGATATGAACCTTGCCATGCTGTTCATCAGCCATGACCTGTCGGTGGTGCGCTATCTGTCCGACCGGGTGATGGTGATGTATCTGGGGCGGGTGATGGAAATTCTGCCGGTCGCCAGCCTGACCCGGCCGCGTCACCCCTATACCCGGGCGCTGCTGTCAGCCTCGCCGGAACCTGATCCTGATCAGAAGAGGGAGCGGATTCTGCTGAAGTCTGATCTGCCCAGCCCGGCAAATCCCCCGTCAGGCTGCGTTTTCCGCACCCGCTGCCTGCATGCCGCCCCGGCCTGTGCCGCTGCCGTGCCCGCCCTGACAGAGTTGGCACCCGGGCATCTGGCTGCTTGCGACCGCCTGACTGAACTGGCCTGATATCATGACCGCAGCCTTTCTGCCCCCCCGGCCCGTTGAAGGGCCGGATGATCTGGATATCGTCGCCATCGGTGAAGCGATGGTGGAGTTTAATCAGCAGCCGGGGAATATCTCGGTCTCGTCCGCCTATGTGCAGGGATTTGGCGGTGATACGTCAAACATGGTGATTGCGGCGTCCCGGCAGGGGGCGCGCACGGCTTATGTCAGCCGGATCGGTGACGATGCGTTCGGCGGCCTGCTGCAGGATCTGTGGCGGCGGGAAGGGGTGGACGCCTCGGCGGTTGCCGTGGTGCCGGGGGCCCAGACCGGGGCCTATTTCGTCACCCATGGCCCGGGGGGCCATGCGTTCAGCTATGCCCGCCGTCATTCTGCCGCCACCGGCCTGACGGCGGCGGACATTCCCGATAGCCTTCTGGCCCGGACCCGGATGCTACATGCATCGGGGATCAGTCTGGCAATCTCTTCCTCCGCTGCCAACGCCACCCTGTCGGCGATGGAGCGGGCGGCGGACGTTGGGGTTATGGTCTGCTTTGATCCCAATGTCCGCCCCAGCCTGTGGCCGATGCCAATGGCCCGGGCGCTGGTGGGGGCCGCTGCCCGGCTGTGTGACCTGTTTCTGCCCGGTGTCGATGACCTGCGGCTGCTGGCCGGAGTTTCGACCCCGGAGGAAGGGCTGGCATGGTGCCGGGCGCAGGGGGTTAAAACGACGGTCCTGAAAGATGGCCCGCGCCGGGTGTGGATTGATCACGACGGACATGTCACATCTGTTCCGGCTTTTGCCGTGCAGGTGGTTGATGCCAGCGGGGCGGGCGATTGCTTCGACGGTGCGCTGGAGGCGCGTCTGGCGGTGGGTGACACTCTGACCGACGCGGTTTCTTACGCCGCTGCTGCCGCTGCCCTGTCGGCGACAGGGTTAGGAGCGGTGGCCCCGGTTCCCGCTGAGGAAGCAGTCCGGGCCTTTCTGGCAGAACGGGGGGCCGCCTGACCCGTTATGGGTCAGGCGACCGGATGGTTATGCCGGTTCCGTCGTCCGTTCCTGCCGGGGCGTGATCGAGGGATCTTCTTCCTGCGCCTGTTCCACAAGGTCAGCAAGAAGGCGCTGCCCCTGCGGCCATTCCCCAAGGCCGGAGTCCGTATTGATATGCCCCACAGCCCCGGCATTGATAAAAGTCGATCCCCAGGTGCGGGCGAAGTCCTGTGCCACATCAACACTGCAATAAGGATCGTTCGTACTGCCAACCAGCACGGATGGCACCGGGATCGGTGAGGCTGGCGGCGGAAGAAATCCGACGATTTCTTTCGGGGCATTCGGCTGGGTCAGATCCGGCGGGGCGACCAGCATGGCACCGATGACCCCGTCAGGCGAATGCCTTTCAAACCAATGGGCGACCGTCAGGCAGCCAAGGCTGTGGGCGACCAGAAGAATAGGGTTGCCACGGCTCTGGCCGAGGCTGCGGATGGTCTGGTCGAGGGTGGCGACCCATTGGTCCCCGACCGGGTTTTCCCAGTCTGCCTGCTCAACGCGGTACCAGTTGCGGGATTTTTGCTGCCACAGGCTCTGCCAGTGCTGCGGGCCGGAGTTCTGCCAGCCGGGAACGACGAGATAGGTAGTCATGATTTTGAGTCCGGCAATCAGGAGTCGTCTGTTAGGATCAACAACGATGCTACCGCAGTGCCACGGCCTGTCAATAACGAATGTAAAATTAAATATAATGACAATTTTTTTGTGTTAAAATTAATTGCGGCAAATTTTCTCTGACCTGACATCCCAGAAAGAAAAGAGAAAATTGCCAGATGGCCTGTAAGCCGGGTTCTGTCCACGCCCCGAAAGGCGCTGGGTGATCATTCATCTGGGGTGCCCGTTACCGGAACACCTCGGTGCGACCGACCCGGACGGCGGCCCGAAATCCTGCCTGCCGCTCCTGCCGCCCGATGTCACCGCGTGCCCGAAGGCGGTGCGGGGATCCTCGCGACGGTTAACGGCTGCCGTCCCTACTTGGTCTTGCTCCCGGTGGGGTTTACCATGCCGCCACTGTTACCAGCAGCGCGGTGCGCTCTTACCGCACCCTTTCACCCTTACCCGGACCGCAGTCCGGGCGGTTTGCTCTCTGTGGCACTTTCCCTGGGGTCGCCCCCGCCGGACGTTATCCGGCACCGTGATTCCGTGGAGCCCGGACTTTCCTCCCCTCCGGCAGCCGAAGCCGCCGGACTGGGGCGATCACCCGGCCATCTGGCTTTTGCACCATAGACGGTTCGGGGACGGAATCAAGGTCAGTCTGCGGCGGACAGGGGAAGATCCCTGTCCGCCGCAGAAAGGGGCAGCATTACCCGGCGCGGATTTCCGCGATAAAGGCATCTACTTCTGCCAGAAGAATTTCTGACTGACGGCTGACATCTGCAGCGGCCTGCGTGACCTGGGTGGCGGAGTGTTCTGTTTCCGATGCCGCCTGGGTTACCCCTTGAATATGGGTCGAGACCTCTGTGGTGCCGGTCGCGGCCTGCTGGGTATTGCCAGCGATTTCGCGGGTGGCAGCATTCTGCTGCTCCACGGCACTTGCAATGGTTGCCGCAATCTCATTCATACTGTTGACGGCCTCAACAATGGTTTCAATCATCTGCACGGACTGTGCTGTCTGATTCTGTACTCCCTCAATCTGGCGGGAAATTTCTTCGGTGGCCCGTGCGGTCTGATTGGCGAGGCTTTTCACTTCATTGGCAACCACGGCAAAGCCTTTTCCGGCGTCACCGGCCCGGGCCGCCTCAATCGTGGCATTCAGCGCCAGAAGATTGGTCTGGCCGGCAATGGCACTGATCAGAGTCAGAACTTCTCCGATCCGCTGCGAGGAGTGAGCCAGCCCATCAATCATGGCGCGGGCTGAGGTGGCTTTTTCCATAGCATTGCGTGCTGCGTCGGTTGAGAACTCCACCTGTCGGGCGATTTCGGAGATCGAGGCTGACAGTTCTTCCGCACCGGCGGCAACCGTCTGCACGCTGGCTGAAGCCTGTTCGGTTGCGGCGGCAACAGCGGTGGCCTGCTGCTGGGTCTGGTAAGCCATGGCATTCAAGGCATCTGCCTGGGAATGCAGTTCCGTCGCGGCGCTGGAGACGCTGTTGACAACACCCCGTACCTTGTTCTCGAAAGAATCCGCTAACTGCATCATTTCGGCTCGGCGCTGTTCTGCCGCCCGCTTCTTACTGGCTTCTTCCTCCAGTTTCAGGCGGTCGATCTCAGACATATTATCGCGGAAGACCCGCATTGCCTGAGCCATTGCACCGATTTCATCCCCTCGCTCACTGGCAGGGATCGGGATACTCAGGTTGCCTTCTGAAAGGCCCTTCATGGCGATGGTCATATCACTCAGCGGGCGGGTAATGGTGCGGGAGAACAGAACACTGCAGATCAGCCCAAAGGCAGCAATCGCAGCGCCAACCATCAGCAGGCTGTTTCTGGCATCCCGGACAGGCTGCAGCACTTCATCTGATTTGATCTGTGCGACCAGAGCGTATGTCACACCACCAAAGATAAAGGGTGCGTAGGAGGTCAAAACATGAGTGCCATCGGCCAGGACTTCTGCCGTTGTTCCTTCCTCACCGGAAAGCGCGGCACGGATTGACGCCGTTTCCCGCTTCTCCTTAAGGATTGTATTGGTTTTGATAAACCGGGCCTGATTCCGCATCAGCAGATCTTTCCCGATCAGCATGATCTCCCCGCTTTTTCCAAGCCCCTTTTCAGACTGCAGAAGACTGTTCATGCGGTCGATCGGCATCTGGTAGATCAGGGCACCGAGGAAATTGCCCTTGTCGTCAAGGACCGGTGTACCGATAAAGCTGGCAGGGACATTGTCTGACGGCGCATAGCCAGCAAAGTCTGCAAACTGCACGGCCCCGTTCTTTGGTGCCGCGGCAATCTTACGGAAGACAGAGCCAAGGTCGGTGTCTTTCCATTTCCCGGTCAGAACATTCCCGGCGAAGTCAGGCTCTTTGAAAACGGTGTAGACCACGTCACCCGCCGGAGTGACCAGAAATATATCGTAATATCCTTGGCTTTCCTGAACTGTCCGCAGCCATGGATGCCAGCGTGCATGAGTGGCGGAATAAGCTGAACCGTCTTTCGCGTCGTCCAGTTTTTGCCGCTCGCCAGCTTTGTAGGGGCTCTTTGTGATATAGGCGGCCTGCAGGGTCGTTTCCGCATTGCCACCAAGACGGCTATACGCATCTCCCAGTTCATGTAACGCTTCTTGAATATTCGGGGAGCTTGCCTGTACAATCAGGTCGGTTTAAACCGTTCCCAGGTAAGCTTTCAGCATAGTGTTGCGGCTATCGTGAAGGGTATCGAGCTTTTCAAGTGCGTCATTTTCCAGCTGACGGGCTTCCAGAAAATAAGCAACGGACGCTGTCACCGTGATCGCCAGCAGAACAATCAGGCCGGTTAGAAGCGGTAACTTTGTTGCGATACGGAATGTACGCTTTTGCATTTGATTTCCCCCTCCGGGCTGACGGGCGGAACGTGACGTTTCCTGATGATGGTTATGGTTCTACGGGCCAGTCGCTGCTGTCCTGCCTTAAGCCCCCCCCACCCGCGCCGGTGTATCGGCTTCTGCCGTTTTGTCGTATTCGTGTCTTTCACGCGGGGTCTTCCGGGACCCCGAGCGATTGGTAGAGAATAGCATTCCGGCTTGATTGGAAATATGAGCAGGATGGATGAGGGAAGGGGAAGGGGACATTGCATTTTGCAAATGCGAACGGCCACCCCCCTGAATAAAGAGTCATTTTTGAGAAAAAAGTGTTTGACGGTTCTGCGTGGGGGACCTATAAAGCGCCTCCCGACGACGCGGGCCGCAGCGAAAAGCTGACGGTGCGAAGTTGGAAGTCACCCCGGTGGCGCCGCTGTTAGACAAGTGAAGAGAGGGAAGGGATACGTGGGTATCTGGCCGGACGAATGGCTGGA
>NZ_KB907350.1 GCF_000381985.1 Novispirillum itersonii subsp. itersonii ATCC 12639
TCGTCAATCGCCTGCTTGCCCACCAGAACCAGATCCGGCTTCTCGCGGTCGATCAGCGCCTTCAGCGCCTTCGCAACCCCCAGCGGCTGTACCTCTTCGTCGGTCTGCACATGAATGCCCCGGTCGGCCCCCATCGCAAGCGCCGTGCGGATGGTTTCCTGCGCACCCGCAGACCCCAGCGAAACCGCAACGATTTCCGTCGCCGTTCCCGCTTCCTTCAGGCGCACCGCTTCTTCAACCGCGATTTCGTCGAACGGGTTCATCGACATCTTGACGTTCGCCGTCTCGACACCGCTCTCGTCGGCCTTCACGCGGATCTTCACGTTGTAGTCAACGACCCGCTTCACTGCTACCAGGACTTTCATTGGTCCGTCTCACTCCCAGTCAGGTGATGCCCAGCGTCTCACAGGGCTGTTACAGGGGCTGTTACAGGGGCTGTTACAGGGGCTGTTCTTCGGTCAGCGTCTCCGCACCATAGCGGTTTCGCAGTTCCAACTTCAACAGCTTGCCGGTTGCGGTATGTGGCAAATCCTCGACAATCACCACATCGTCAGGAATCCACCAGTGGGCCACCTTCCCGTCAAACCACGCCCGCATCTCAGCCGGTGTCAGATCTGCCCCGTCTTTCAGCGCGACAATCAGGCGCGGTCGCTCGCCCCATTTCGTATCGGTCCGGGCAATGGCCGCGGCTTCCCGCACTGCCGGATGCCCGACCGCAACGTTTTCCAACGTGATTGAGGAAATCCATTCGCCACCGGATTTGATGACATCCTTGGTCCGGTCAACAATTTCCATAAAGCCGTCCGCGGTCAGCGTTGCCACATCACCGGTTTTGAACCAGCCATCCCCCGTAAAGGCGCTGCGGTCTTCCAGACCAAAATATCCGGCGGCAATCCACGGTCCACGTACCTGCAGCACACCGTAAGAAACACCATCCCACGGCAGCACTGTGCCTGCATCATCGCAGATCCGCACCTCCACCCCATAGGGGGCCCGCCCCTGCTTGAGTCGATAGCGCAGCTGTTCTTGTTCCGACAGCGCGGTTTCCTGCTGCGGGGTCAGAACCGCAAAAGCCCCGAGCGGACTGGTTTCAGTCATCCCCCAGGCATGCAGCACCCGCACCCCTCTGGCGGCAAACCGGGCCATCATACTTTCCGGGCAGGCAGAGCCGCCGATAACAACCCGCTGCAGGGGGGCCAAAGATAGCCCGGCGGCCTCGGCATGATTCAGCAGCATCAGCCAGACAGTGGGCACGCCGGCGGTAAAGGTCACCCCTTCGCCAACGATCAGATCATGCACACTGGCCCCATCCAGCCGCGCTCCGGGGAACACCAGCTTGGCCCCGGTCAGAGGCGCCCCGTAGGGAATGCACCAGGCGTTCACATGGAACATCGGTACAACCGGCATAATCACATCATGCCCGGAGAACCCGAACAGATCAGGCATATTGGCCGACAAGGCATGCAGCAGGGTTGAACGGTGCGTATAGAGAACCCCTTTCGGGTCACCGGTGGTGCCGGACGTGTAGCACAGTCCCGAAGCGGTATTCTCATCGAGCTGCGGCCACTCAAACGTCTCAGCGTGACCGGCGATAAAGGTCTCATACGCCACTACGTCCGGCAGCGTTGTTGCCGGAACGGCATCCGCCATGACGATGATCTTCGGAACCGCCTTCAGGGACGGAGCCACCTTTTCCACCAGCGGCAGAAACATCGGCTCAACAAACAGCAGACGGTCTTCGGCGTGATCAATGATAAAGCGGATCTGATCGGGAAACAGGCGGGGGTTGATGGTGTGGCAGACAAACCCTGCCCCCGGCACCGCGTAATACAGCTCAAAATGACGGAACCCGTTCCACGCCAGCGTCGCCACCCGGTCCCCCGGCTGCAAACCGGCCGCGGCCAGAGCATTGGCCAGCTGGCGGGTCCGGCGGGCAGCGTCCGCATAGGTGTAGCGATGCAGGCTGCCATCATCCTGACGGGACACAATCTCTGCCTGCGGATGGTAACGGGCAGCATGTTCCAGCACCCCCGAAATCAGCAGCGGGGCCGACATCATCTGACCAAGCATTTTATCCTCCCTGACCCGGCGTGGTTTTGCCGCCGGCTTTCTTTATGCGCGGATCCCTGTGGGTGGGGGTGCGGCCTTGCCTGGCCGTCTTTCCCCCGGATTAGTCAGCTGAAGGAGACGGGCCGATTTTGCTCAGGGCCTCGTCTTCCAGCACGTGCAGCTCTGCAATAATGGTCTCGACCTCCTGCCGCATCCTTTCCATCTCAGCAAGACGGCGGCGGATCTTATCCAGACCGACGCGGTATTGCTCGGCGCCGTCCTGTCCGGAGCGGTAGAGATCGAGGTATTCCGCAATGTCTTCCAATGAAAAGCCCAGACGGCGGAAGCGCTGGATCATCTGCAGGCGGGCCCGGTCGCGGTAGGTGTAAAACCGCGCCCCGCCCATCCGGCCGGGAGCCAGCAGGCCCTTTTCCTCATAAAAGCGCAGGGCCTGCGGGGTCAGATCAAACAGCTTCGCCAGTTCCGAAACGGTATAGGTATGGTCACGGTCCATAGGCATACTCCTGACAGAAACCAAGCGTGCCTGAGCTCATAGTTAAAGTCAACTTTAACTATGAGCTCATAAGACAGATGTTTTCCCTATAGGGAATGCTTATCCCTTATAGGATCCCGGCGCGCAGAACATCCAGCAGGGGCTGGACTGCCGGATTCTGCCCTGTCCGCAGGGTCTTCAGCACCACCGGCAGCCCCGGTGCCGCCTGTAACGGTCGGAAGACCAGATCCGTCATGCCGGGCCGGAGACTCTCCGGGACCAACGCGACACCAAGATCAGCCGCCACCAGACGCAGAATCGTATGCTGGAGCTGTGGCTCAAAACGGTACACCGGCTCTATACCACCGGAAACGCAGTAGTCCTGAATCGCATTCCGCAGAGCCGGAGCAATATGTGCCGGGGCCGCGATCAGCGGCTGTCCGGCGAGATCCCCCGGCACGATCAGATCCCGTGCGGCCAAAGGATGCCCGGCAGCCACCGCCAGACACAGGCGGTCGGTAAAGACCGGCTCAACCGCAATCTGTGGCAGATCCCGGCCAGAGAATGTGATCGCCGCATCCAGCACCCCGGTCAGCAGGGCACTTTCGATCTCCATCGGCGTGATTTCAGTCAGAGACAGGCGCACATCCGGCCTCGCCGCGCTGTAACGGCGTACCAAGGCCGGGACAACACTCTGGGCAGCATGCATCATGAAACCAAGATGCAGCGCCCCGGCCTTTCCCTCCGCCACCAGCCGCGCATCGCGGCAGGCATCCTCGAACCTGGCCAGCACCGCGCGGGCATCGCTTAAAAAGCGCTCTCCCGCCGGGGTCAGGCTGACCTGACGCGATGACCGCTCCACCAGCCGCACGCCAAGATCCCGCTCCAGATTGGCAATCTGTCGGCTGAAGGGGGGCTGCGTCATATTCATCCGCGCGGCGGCATGCCCAAAATGCAGGGTCTCCGCCAGTGCCACGAAATACCGCATCTGTCGCGTATCCATTGATACCTTTTCTGCATTTATGGGCTGATCAGAATGGATTGGATCGTATCGAAACCCCTTGCTATGGGAAAGAGGGTTCCCCCTTCGTGACAAGAGTCTCCCCCCATGCTGGTTAACCTTGGTATCGTCCTGCCGATCTTTGCCTTGATCCTGACCGGCTGGATTGCCCGCCGATCCGGCATTCTTGGGCCCAATGCCACGCGGGAGGTCAACCGCGTTGTCGTCTATCTGGCCTTGCCTGCCCTGCTGTTTGACATCATGGCCCGGGCAAAACCGGCCGAAATCTGGCAGCCGGGGTTCATCATTGCCTTTACCGGCGGCTGCGCAATCATCTTTGCCGGAACCCTGTTCTGGCGTCTGTGGCAGGGCCATCATCTGGCGGATTCCGCGATTGACAGCCTGAATGCCAGCTATGCCAACACCGGTTTCATGGGGTTCCCGCTGGTGCTGGCGGTGCTGGGGCAGGAGGCCATGGCCGCAACCCTGATTGCCACCATCATCACCGTCTGCATTCTGTTCGGGTTCGCAATCGTGCTGATCGAGATCGGACTGCAATCCGAAACCCGTCGACGGGATATTGTCCGCAAGACAGCTCTGTCTCTGGCGAAGAACCCTCTTTTGATCGCCCCCGCCCTCGGCGCGGGAGTGATGCTGACCGGCCTCCCCCTGCCGCAGCCGGTGGAAAGCTATCTGAAACTGATGGGCGGGGCGGCATCACCCTGCGCGCTGGTTGCTCTGGGACTGTTCCTCGCCCAGAACTCCGGCCACAGTCCCAAGGCAGGCAATATCGTACAGTCGGCCCTGATCGCGCTGAAGCTGTTCATCCATCCGGCAGTTACCTGGGTGATTGCTTTTCCTCTGCTCGGCCTGCCCCCAGCGGTCGGCGGCACCGCCGTGCTGCTGGCGGCCCTGCCGACCGGTACCGGCCCGTTCATGCTGGCGGAGTTTTATCAGCGGGAAGCGCTGCTGACCGGGCGGGTGGTGCTGATCACCACCCTTCTCTCGGTCGCAACCCTGTCGCTGTATCTGGCCTTGGCCTGAAGCAAAAGCAGGGGGACCGGCCATCGGTCCCCCTGCTCTTCCCTCTCTGTGATCCGGGCTTCTTTATGCCGCCTGACCATGCTTCAGCACACGCAGCATCCACTCTGCCGCCACCGTCGCGTCGGTTTTCGCGCTTTCCTGTTTCAGATCCGCCAGCGCCGCATCGGCCAGCGGCTCCGGAATCAGGCCCCGGCGCAGGGCCACCAGATCCGCCTCAAAGGGAATGCCGAATTCCGGATGCCCCTGAAAACTCAGCGCCGTGTCGCCATACACCAGCACCGCATTCGGGCAGAATTCTGAACTGGCGACCACCGTCGCCGACGGCGGCAGCTCCACCACCTGATCCTGATGCATCGCTGACAGCTTAAGCGCCGACGGTGCCCCGTCCAGCAGCGGCGGTACCATGGTCAGCGGGTATTCATGGATCCCCACACCCCAGCCCTTCGCCGATTTTTCAACCCGCCCGCCGAGGGCCTGCGCCAGAATCTGGTGCCCGAAGCAGATACCGACCACCGGGCGGCGCGCCGCCACCAGCGTGCGCAACAGATCCTGCAGGCGCAGCATCCACGGCAGGTTTTCATACACCCCATGCCGTGATCCGGTGATCACCCAGCCATCACAGGCATCAGGGCTATCCGGGAACTGATCTTCCAGCACCGGATAGACCACAAACTCAAGCCCCGGATCCGCCGAGGTCAGCAGCCCCCGGATCATATCCGCATAAGAGCCGTAGGCCCCGATCAGGTCCGGCGGCGTCCGCCCGGTTTCAAGGATACCGATACGCATAGAAAGCTCCCGCTTTTACAGATCACCGACCGGCTGACGCACCGCGCCCCGGGCTTCCGCCAGCAGACACAGATAATCATGCGCAACCGTCGCCGCCGCAATGGCCGTAATTTCCGACACGTCATAGGCCGGGGCGACTTCCACCACATCCATCCCGACAAAGGCCAGCCCACCCAGACCGCGCACAATCTCCAGCGCCTGCGCCGAAGACAGGCCGCCCGGCACCGGGGTGCCGGTCCCGGGGGCAAAAGCCGGATCAAGCACGTCAATGTCAAAGGTCAGATAAACCTTCCGGTCCCCGACCCGCTGGCGGATGGCATCAATCGCCGCCTGCACGCCGTTGCGGTGAATCCACGGCGCCGACAGGATTTTGAAGCCATGGTCACTGTCATTATAAGTCCGCAGCCCGACCTGTACCGATGCCCCGGCATCAATCAGCCCCTGCTGTTTGGCGCGCAGGAACATGGTGCCGTGGTTCAGGCTGGTTTCGCTGCCATCATCCCAGGTGTCACAGTGGGCATCGAAATGGATCAGCGCCAGTGGCCCATGCACCGCCGCATGAGCTTTCAGCAGCGGATACGTGACAAAGTGATCGCCACCCAACGACAGCAGGGATGTGCCCTGACGGATAATCTTTTCCGCTTCCGCTGCAATGGTCTCGATGATGGTTTCCGGATGGTGGGGATCAAGGAACACATCGCCGTAATCCGCAACCGCCAGCGTCGCAAACGGATCAAACCCAAACGGAAACGCCAGAAGCTCAGCCAGCTGAACCGATGCGGCCCGGATCGCCCGCGGCCCCAGACGGGCCCCGCTGCGGTAGGTGACCGCACCGTCATACGGCACGCCCATCACCGCCACATCAATCCCGGTCAGGTCCCGCCGGTAAGGACGCCGCAGAAAGCTCAGCGCACCGCCATAAGTCATCTCCGCCGCCCGGCCATACGGGTCGGATTTACGGAACGCCTGATCACCGAGAATATCGTCTGTCACGTTTGCAGTCCTTTTGTGTTTGGTGGCTTGTTTGTTTGGCCCTCAGATGCCGGGCGCGGGCATCCGCCCGCTTGGCTTACGCGCGAATGGTCGCGCGGGCCCTCAATGGGCCAGTCGCTGCGCTCCACTTTTCATTCGGCTCCTCTGGCGGCAGGCGGGGGCATCCGCCCCCTTACCTCACGCGCGAATAGTCGCGCGGGGTCGCCACGGTCACAGTCCTGCCGCCGCGGCCCGTTCCTCCCGCTGGCGCATCCGGTGCAGGCGGGCTGCATTCCAGGTGAACAGCACCACCCCAATACCGACCACCACAATCATCATCGTCGCCAGCGCATTCACTTCCGGGCTGACCCCCAGCCGCACCTTGGAGAAAATCACCATCGGCAGCGTCGAGTATCCCGGCCCCGAAACGAAGGCGGAAATCACCAGATCATCAAACGACACCGTGAACGACAGCAGCCAGCCCGACACCAACGCCGGAGCAATCATCGGCAGGGTGATATCAACAAACACCCGCCACGGCCTCGCCCCCAGATCCAGCGCCGCTTCCTCAATCACCCCATCCATATCGGCAAGGCGGGACTGCACCACCACGGCCACATAGGCCATACAGAACGTGACGTGAGAGATGATCAGCGTCACCACCCCGCGCCCCTTTGGCCAGCCGAGCAGCCCTTCCATCGCCACAAACAGCAGCAGCAGGGCCAGACCGGTGATCACCTCCGGCATCACCAGCGGGGCTGATACCATGCCGGTCAGCGCCACTTTGCCCCGAAATTTATTGAACCGGGACAGCGCAAACCCCGCCAGCGTCCCCAGCACCACCGCCAGAGAGGCACTGATGAAAGCAATCTTCAGGCTGATCGCCGCCGCGCCCAAAATCTGGTCATCCTGCAACAGCTCGCCGTACCACTTCGGGGAAAAACCACTCCAGACCGTCACCAGACGGCTTTCGTTGAAACTCAGGACCACCATGGTCACAATCGGCAGATAGAGAAAGGCAAAGCCGGTCAGGGCCAGCACCTTCAGCGATGTGCTGCGGCGTCTCATCATCCATGCTCCGCTGTTTTGTTCTGGCCGTTCCGCAGCAGCATGACCGGGATCACGAGGACCACCATCATCACCACTGCCACAGCCGAGGCCATCGGCCAGTCGCGGTTATTGAAGAACTCATCCCACAGCACACGCCCGATCATCAGCGTGTCGGGCCCCCCCATCAGGGCCGGGATGACAAATTCCCCCACCGCCGGAATGAACACCAGCATACTGCCAGCCACCATCCCCGGCCGCGACAGTGGCAGGGTAACGGTCAGAAATGCTTTCCACGGTGCGCTGCCAAGATCTGCCGCCGCTTCCAGCAGCGTATCATCCAGCTTCTCCAGCGTGGCATACAACGGCAGCACCATGAACGGCAGATAGGTGTACACCACGCCGAGGTAGACTGCGAAATCCGTCTGCATCATCACCAGCGGCTGGTCGATAATGCCAAGGCTGATCAGGATGTTGTTGATCACCCCGTTATGCTGTAACAGGCCGATCCACGCATAGACCCGCAGCAGCAGCGAGGTCCAGAACGGCAGGATCACCAGCGCCAGCCACAGCGGCCGCCGCTCCGCCGGTTGGCGGGCGATGAACAGCGCCATCGGATAACCGATCAGCAGGCAGAACAGCGTCGACACCGCCGCCACCTTCAGCGATCCGGCATAGGCCGCCAGATACAGCGTATCTTCCAGCAAAAACAGATATTTTCCGAAGTTAAGCTGTAAGGTGGCCACCGCCTCGCCGTCCCAGTCCAGCAAAGCGGTATAAGGGGGCATCGCAATGGCGGTATCAGCCAGAGAGATCTTCAGCACCACCGCAAACGGCAGCAAAAAGAACACCAGCAGCCACCCCAGCGGGATCCCCGAGACCACCCCCCGCCCCAGCCCTTTCGGCACCCGAAGGCGGAGACGTTGCCCCAGCCATGACACAGCCGGTCCGGGACCGGGGCGCGACGCCACCCCCTGCCCCGGCGCGGCCTGCGCCGCCGTATGGTCGCCGCCGCTCATGCTGACAGCACCACGCCGCTGGCCGGGCCCCAGCTGCAGAACACCGGCTCCTTCGGCTGCAACGGCATCTCGTCGTAACGGTCCAGATTGGGCCGGGTGACGCGGATCATCTTTCCGCTGTTGAGGCGGATCTGAAAGATGCTCAGGTTGCCCATATAGGCAATCTCATCAATCACCCCAGCGCTGACGTTGTCAGTCTGGCCCGGGTGCTGCCGCGACAGGCGGATCTTTTCCGGGCGGATCGCCACCTCCACCTGCTGGGCCGGGGCACTGCTGATGCCATGGTTGACATACAGGGTGCATCCGGCGTCAGGGGACTCAATCCGCACATGATCCGGCTCATCCTCCACCAGCGTTCCCTCAAACAGGTTTACCGATCCGATGAATTCGGCAACAAACCTGCTGCCGGGGAATTCGTACAGATCATGCGGCTCGCCCACCTGCACGATGTGACCGTGGTTCATCACCCCCATGCGGGACGACAGCGTCATCGCCTCTTCCTGATCATGGGTGACAACGATAAAGGTGATGCCCAGCGCCTGCTGGATCTTCATCAGCTCAAACTGGGTTTCCTCACGCAGTTTCTTATCCAGCGCCCCCAGCGGCTCATCCAGCAGCAGAAGCTTGGGGCGCTTGACCAGACTGCGGGCCAGTGCCACCCGCTGCCGCTGACCGCCGGAAAGCTGATGCGGCTTGCGGCGGGCGAAAGAGCCCATCTTCACCAGATCCAGCATCTCCGCCACCCGGCGGGCGATATCGGCTTTCGGGACCCCGTCCTGCTTCAGCCCATAAGCAACGTTCTGCTCAACACTCATATGCGGGAACAGCGCGTAAGACTGGAACATCATGTTGATCGGCCGCTCATAAGGCGGCACATCGGTCATATCCTGCCCGTCAATGATGATCCGGCCAGAGGTCGGGGTTTCAAACCCGGCCAGCATCCGCAGCAGGGTACTTTTGCCCGACCCTGACCCGCCCAGCAGGCAGAACAGTTCCGAACGGTAAATATCCAGCGACACCGCATCGACAGCGGTAAAGTCGAGGAACTTTTTGGTGACCGCCTCAATCCGCACAAAGGGCTGTGCTGCCGGGTCAGTCCAAGGTTTTCGCGGATCGGCTGCCTGAGCCAAAGACGCCTGAGTCATGATCCATCCTCTCCCGCCGGTGGGTCAGCGCCCGGTTTTCAGTTCAGTCCACGCCCGGGTCAGCAGGCGGTCAAACTTCACGGTGTGGGATTTCTGTGCGAACAGCTTTTCCCGCACGGCATCAGAGGGATAGATACCCGGGTCGGTCCGCACCGCCTCATTCACCAGTGCGGTGGCGGCCTTGTTGGCATTGGCGAAATTGACCGTGTTGGTCACCGCCGCAATCACGTCCGGCTGCAACAGATAATTCAGGAAAGCATGGGCATTCTGCGGGTGGCGGGCATCATTGGGGATCGCCATCACGTCAAACCACATCAGGGTGCCCTCTGACGGAATGCTGTACCGGACCGGCACCCCGTTTTTGGCCTCCGCCGCCCGGTTGCGGGCCTGCAGCATATCGCCGTTATAGCCGACTGCCACGCAGACCGACCCGTTGGCCAGATCGTTGATATACTGCGAGGAGTGGAAATACTTCACGTTCGGGCGCAGGCCCTGCAGCACCGCTTTTCCGGCGTCCAGATCTTCTTTCTTTTCGCTGTTGGGATCCAGCCCGGCATAGTTGAGGGCAATCGCCATCACTTCCGACGGGGAGTCGAGAATGGCAATCCCGCAGTCCTTCAGCTTGGCGGAAATCTCCGGCTTGAACAGCACATCCCACGAAGTGATGGTGTCCGTGCCCAGCCGTTCCTTAATTTTATCGGGATTGTAGCCGATGCCGATGGTGCCCCAGGTATAAGGCATAGCCCGGGCATTTTCCGGGTCATGCTTAGCGATACGGGCCACAATCGCCGGATCCAGATTGGCATAATTGGTCAGTGCCGTCTTATCGAGGGTCTGGAACACTCCGGCCTTGATCTGGCGTTCCAGAAACGACGCCGTCGGCACCACCAGATCATAGCCGGACTGCCCGGCCAGCAGCTTGGCCTCCAGCACTTCGTTGGAATCAAAAACGTCGTAATTGACCTTGATCCCGGTCGCTTTCTCGAAATTGGCGATGGTGTCCGGCGCGATATAGTCGGACCAGTTAAAGATGTTCAGCACCTTTTCTTCCGGCGCGGCGGCACCGGCGGGGCTGACGGCAGGCAAAGCAAGGGCGATGACCGCCGCGGCGGTCTTGAAAGAAGTCCGGAACATGATGCCTCCATGGCCCCGGGGAACACGCCGTGTATTGTTTTTTGATCCGGCGTTTACGCTGTTCTGGGGCAGGTTTGTGTGTGTTGAAAAATCACAGAAAAGGGCGGACCGTTTCCCGGACGGGCCGCCCTGCCGTTTACACTCCCAGCTTATCGCGCAGGATGTACCACCACGCCCCGGCCACGGTCAGCGGCACCCGGAACATCCGGCCACCGGGGAACGGGTAATAGGGCAGCCGGGCAAAACTGTCGAAGCGGGTGGCGTCCCCCGCCAGCGCCTCGGCAATCAGCCGCCCGGCCAGATGGGTACAGGTCACACCGTGCCCGCTATACCCATGCGCAAAGTAAATATTTGATCCCAGCCGCCCGAAGTGGGGAATCCGGGTCAGGGTCAGGGCAAAATTGCCACTCCAGGCGAACTGGAACTTCACCCCTTTCAGGCGCGGGAACACTTTTTCAACATGCGGGCGCAGCTTGGCCTCGATATCCGCCGGTTCAGCCCCGCCATAGACCGTGCCGCCGCCAAACAGCAGACGGTGATCGGCGGTCGGCCGGTAATAATCGAGGAAGTAATTGGCATCCTCGACCGCCGACTTGGTGGGGAACAGGTCATTCATCACCTCTTCCCCCAACACTTCGGTGGTCACCACCTGCGTCGAGACCGGCATGATCTTGTCGGTCAGTTCCGGCACTGCCCCGTTGAGATAGGCATTGCCGCAGACCACCGCATATTTGGCCTTCACCGATCCCTGTGCGGTACGCACCACCACGCCTGACGGCACGGTATCCACCCCGGTGACCGGGGATTGCTCGTAGATCACCCCGCCAAGGCTTTCAACCGCCGCCGCTTCACCCAGCGCCAGATTCAGCGGGTGAATATGACCGCCGTGATGGTCGATCAGGCCGCCGCAATAAACATCGCTGTTCAGGTGACGGCGCAGCGCGGCTTTATCCAGCAGCTCCAGCCCATCATGGCCGTGACCGCTCCAGTGGGCCCGCATGTGATCCAGTTCCCGCATCTGCTTCGGGGTGAAGGCGGCGAAAACGTTGGTCGGACGGTAATCACAGGCAATATTGTAGCGTTCGATCCGCTCGCGGATGATCGCCGCCCCTTCCAGCGACATCTTGCCCAGCGCCAGCGCCGCGTCACGGCCATAGCGGTTCTCGATCACCTCAAGATCGCGGCTGTAGCCGTTGACGATCTGCCCGCCGTTGCGCCCTGAGGCCCCCCAGCCGACTTTCGCGCCTTCCAGCACCACCACCCTGAAGCCCCGCTCCGCCAGATGCAGCGCAGAGGACAGGCCGGTGAAACCGGCCCCGACAACGCAGACATCCGCATCAACGGTGCCGGTCAGGGCGGGCCGCTGCGGCGACGGGTTCGCCGTCGCCGCGTAGTAGGATTGAACATGCGGAGTCATACGCCCCACTCCCCCTTACAGCACGCCCAGATAAGATGCGTACTCGGCATCGGTCACTTTGCGGGCCATCTTGTTGCGTTCCTGCCACTTGATGGAGCGGAAGACATGGTGAACATCCTTCCCCAGCGCATCCCGCAGCACCGCACTGTCACGGAACAGTTCAATCGCCCAGTCCCAGTCCGACGGCAACAGATTATCCGGCGACCGCCGCTCATAAGCGCTGCCTTCCACCGCCGGGCCGGGATCAATCCGGTTTTCGATGCCATGCAGCACCCCGGCAATCAGGGCCGCCAGCACCAGATACGGGTTGGCATCCGCCCCGGCGACGCGGTGTTCAAACCGCCGCGCCTTGTGGCTGCCGTTGGGGATGCGCACCGACACCGTGCGGTTCTCATACCCCCAGCAGGCCACCGTCGGGGCGTGTGTGCCGGCCTGAAAGCGGCGGTACCCGTTCAGGTTCGGCGCGAAGATCAGCATCGACGGGCGCATCAGCTGCAGCACCCCGCCGACAGCGTGGCGCAGCATATCCGACCCGGCATCGGTGCCGTCATCGAAGATGTTATTGCCGTCTTTATCCAGCATGCTGCAGTGAATATGGAACCCCGACCCCGACTGATTGCCGTAAGGCTTGGGCATAAAGGTCGCATGCAGGTTATGACGGCGGGCAACGTTGCGGACAATCCGCTTGAACAGCACCGCCTGATCAGCGGCCAGCACCGGATCGGGCACATGCTCAAGGTTGATTTCAAACTGACCCGGGCCGTTCTCAACGATGCAGGTATCCCCCGGAACGCCCTGAATGTCGCAGGCGTCACGGATATCGGTCAGCACGCCGGAAAACTCTTCCAGCTCATCCATCGAATAAACCTGCGGCACTTCCAGCGGATAACCGGATTCCGGTGCGGCCGGCGGGCGGGGACGCCCGGTTTCCAGCGCATCCCCGTTCATCAGGTAGAATTCCAGCTCAGTGGCGACCACCGGGGTCAGCCCCATAGCCTTGGCCTTTTCCACCTGACGCATCAGCACCTGACGCGGATCGACCATAAACGGTGACCCATCAGGGTTGAACATCGTCAGCAGCATCTGGGCACGGGGCCGCACCGACCACGGCACGGTCACCATACCGGCCCCGCAGGGCAGACAGACACCGTCGCTGTCACCGGTTTCCCAGACCAGACCATTCTCCAGAACGTCCTCGCCCCAGATATCCAGCGCCAGAACTGAACGCGGCAGCTTCATGCCGTCGCTGAACACTTTATCAAGCGTCGCCACCGGGACGCGCTTGCCACGCAAGATGCCATTCAGGTCCGATACCAGAAGGTCTATTTCCTCGATCTTCCCCGCTCTGGCGAGGAAAGCACGGGCGTCTTCAAGCTTCATGGTCACGAAAAGCCTTCCCTTCTCCGGGGTCCGGCCGAAATTGCAGAATGAAACAGGCGGAGAGCCGGACCGGCCCCGGATGATGTGTTTATGGTCATTCCAGAAACAATGTGATCAAAAAGCCGGAGAAAGGTCAACCAACTTTTGATCACAATCTGGAATCAACCGTAGAACCCCGGTGCGGAATGTGCTTTAAACCTGCCTGCTGTTTTGTTCAGGAAACCCGCATGGCACCTAGTCTTGACCTTGCTTTGCCGACCCTTGAGCGCGGTGTCAAAGAAACCGTCAATCAATGGGTCTATCGCAGTCTGCGCCATGCGGTGATGATCGGGCGAATTCCCCCCGGTCGCCCGCTGACAATCCGCGAACTGGCCGAGGCCCTGCAGGTCAGCACCATGCCGGTGCGTGAGGCCCTCCGCCGCCTGTCTACCGAGCAAGCCCTTGAAGTCCGTGACAATCGCCGGGTGCTGGTCCCCAATATGACCGCCGCCAAGTTCCGGGAGCTGTGCGAACTGCGAATCGCCCTGGAAACCCACGCCGCCGAACGGGCGCTGCCGTGGCTGAATGAGACAAAAATCAAACAGCTGGAAGACCTTGACGCTGGAATCGACCGTGCCAATGAAAGCGGCGATCAGGAGCAGGTGACGATTCTCAATCAGGATTTCCACCGCGCCCTTTATCTGGCGAATCCGCACCAGACCGCCATGCCACTGATCGAAAGCGTCTGGTTACAGCTCGGGCCGTTTGTCCGCCTCGCCCTGTCGCGGCTGCGGGACCACTATCAGGTTGATCGTCACGGCGAGGCCCTGACCGCGATTCGCCGTCAGGACCATCTGGCGCTGCGGGTGGCGATTGAAGCTGATATCCGCGACGGCATCACCCACGTCGGCACCACCGAGCTGCTGAACGCCTACATCAACAGTGGCGGCAACAACTGATCCGGCGGAGCCGGGTCAGTTGTTCTTGTATGTTTGGTCCCTCAGGCGCCGGGCGCGGGCCTCCGCCCGCTTGGCTTACGCGCGAATGGTCGCGCGGGGCCTCAATGGCCCAGTCGGGCTGCCGCGCAGCCCTCCGTTGCCTGTCCCTCAGACGCCGGGCGCGGGCCTCCGCTCGCTTGGCTTACGCGCGAATGGTCGCGCGGGGCCTCAATGGCCCAGTCGGGCTGCCGCGCAGCCCTCCGTTGCCTGTCCCTCAGACGCCGGGCGCGGGCCTCCGCACGCTTGGCTTACGCGCGAATGGTCGCGCGGGGCCTCAATGGCCCAGTCGCTGCGCTCCGCTTTTTATTCGATTCCTCTGGCAGCAGGAGGGGGCGTCCGCATAAGCAGACAGGCTCTCCGGACCAGCGTGACAGAAAGCCCGCTGACCTTCCCGCCTCAAAGCGCAATGACAGCCGCAACCCCTGTGACGCCCACGCTTTTTAAGCCCTCTCCTCCGGTCTACGCTGTATTCTGCCGCCAGCGACATCACATCATTCGACAAAAATGTGATCACACCCGTTGACAGGCTCGTCAAAAGTGATCACATTTTACGACAGGAGGACGCATCCATGACGCACGCCAATACCCCCGATCACACCCTGTGGTCCAGCCGCGCCGCCCTGCTGGTCTCCAAGGGCATTGAAGGCCGCGCCTTCATCGACGGACAGTTCACCGACGCCGCTGACGGCACAGCCTTTGACGCTCACAGCCCGATTGATGGCCGCCTGCTGACCCGCGTTGCCGCCGGGTCCGCCGCTGACATCGACCGTGCCGTCGCCGCAGCCCGCCGTGCTTTCAATGACCGGCGCTGGGCTGGCAAGTCCCCCGCCCAGCGCAAACGCATCCTGCTGGCTTTCGCTGACCTGATCGCCCAGCACCGGGATGAACTGGCGCTGCTGGAAACCCTCGATATGGGCAAACCGATCAGCGACAGCCTCGCCGTCGATGTCCGCGCCACCGCCGACTGTTTCCGCTGGTATGCGGAGGCGATCGACAAGGTCTATGACGAAATCGCCCCCACCGCCGACAACACCCTCGCCACCATCACCCGCGAGCCGCTGGGGGTGGTTGCCGCTGTGGTGCCGTGGAACTTCCCGATGATCATGGCCGCCTGGAAGCTGGCCCCGGCGCTGGCTGCCGGGAACTCGGTGGTTCTGAAACCGGCTGAGCAGTCCAGCCTGACCGCCCTGAAACTGGCGGCACTGGCCCAGCAGGCCGGTTTGCCCGACGGCGTGTTGAATGTGGTCCCCGGTATGGGGGTCTCCGCCGGGAAGGCGATCGGCCTGCATATGGACATCGACGGGGTGTTCTTCACCGGCTCCACCGAGGTCGGTAAGTACTTCCTGCAGTATTCCGGCCAGTCGAATATGAAAAAGGTCGGTCTGGAATGCGGCGGCAAATCCGCCCACATCATTCTTGATGACTGCGGTGATCTTGATGCAGCCGCCGGATCAGCCGCCGAAGCGATTTTCTTCAATCAGGGGGAAATGTGTACCGCCGGGTCGCGTCTGGTGGTCCACCGCGCCGTCAAGGATGCCGTGGTGGAACGAATCCGCGCCCACGCTGAGACCGTACAGCCCAATGACCCGCTGAACCCCGCCACCCGTATGGGCGCGCTGGTGGATGAAAACCACACCCGCACCGTTCTGGGGTACATTGATGCCGGACGGGCCGACGGTGCCCGCATCGTCACCGGTGGCAACCGTGCCCGGACCGAAAGCGGTGGCTGCTATGTTCAGCCGACCATTTTTGACAACGTCACCAACAGCATGCGTATCGCCCGCGAAGAAATTTTCGGCCCGGTGCTGTCGGTGATCACCGTTGACAGTGCCGAAGAAGCGGTGCAGGTCGCCAACGACAGCATCTATGGTCTGGCCGCGGCTGTCTGGAGCGACAACGTCAACACCATCAACCGTGTTGCCCGCAGCCTGCGCGCCGGTGTGGTCTATATGAACTGCTATGACGCCGACGACATCACCACCCCGTTCGGCGGATACAAACAATCGGGCATCGGGCGGGATAAATCCCTGCATGCCTTTGATAAATATACAGAGCTGAAAACAAGCTGGCTGCGTCTGCGCTGACCTGCTGACGCCGGACCGGGGGCCTGATCCCGCGCCCCCGGCCTGACGCCCTGCTTCCCCCCCATCCAGATCACGCCCCGACCGGCCGGACCAAACTCCGGCGGGACCGGCCTCGTGTATCCGCTTTCCGGAGCATCCGATCATGACCCTGATCAACAAAGGCACCGCATACTGGCAGTCGCTTGACCGCGCCCATCACTGGCACCCGTTCACCGATACCAAAGGCCTGAATCAGGCCGGGGCCCGGGTGATCACCAAAGGGGAAGGCGTCTATCTGTGGGACTCCGAAGGGAATAAAATCCTCGACGGCATGGCCGGTCTGTGGTGCGTCACCCTCGGATACGGCAACGAAGAGCTGATCGAGGCTGCCACCCAGCAGATGCGCGATCTGGCTTTCTACAACACCTTCTTCAAGACCACCCACCCGCCAGCCGCTGAACTGGCCCAGAAAATCGCTGAAGTGACGCCGGAAGGGCTGGACCGGATCTTCTTTTCCAGCTCCGGCTCGGAAGCCAATGACACCGTCGTGCGGATGGTCCGCCATTTCTGGGCGCTGGAAGGCAAACCGGAGAAGAACTGGATCATCGGCCGCAAGAACGGCTATCACGGTTCGACCCTTGTCGGGGCCTCTCTCGGCGGCATGGGGCCGATGCATGCCCAGGGCGGGCCGATGGTTGCCAACATTGCCCACATCAACCAGCCCTACTGGTATGGCGATGACAGCGGCCTGTCGGAAGATGATTTCGGCATCGTCCGGGCCCGGGAACTGGAAAGCAAAATCCTTGAACTCGGGGCCGACAAAGTCGGGGCCTTCATCGCCGAACCGATTCAGGGGGCCGGTGGGGTCATCATCCCCCCCGCCACTTACTGGCCGGAAATCCAGCGGATCTGCCAGAAGTACGACGTGCTGATCATCGCCGATGAGGTCATCTGCGGGTTTGGCCGGACCGGGCAATGGTTCGGCTCGCATACGCTGGGCATCCAGCCGGATCTGATGCCGATGGCCAAAGGCCTTTCGTCGGGCTACCTGCCCCTGTCAGCGGTGGCAGTCGGTGACCGGGTTGCCAATACCCTGATCGAAAAGGGCGGTGAATTCTATCACGGCTACACCTATTCCGGTCATCCGGTGTCCTCGGCGGTGGCGCTGGCGGCCATCCGCATCATGCAGCGCGACCGTATCGTTGACCGGGTGCGTGACGACATCGGCCCCTATTTCCAGCAGCAGCTGCGTACGCTGAACGATCACCCGCTGGTCGGGCGGATCGACGGTATCGGCCTGATCGCCGGAATTGCGCTGGTGCAGGATAAGAACCCGAAAACCTTCTTCAAGGACGGTGACACCGTCGGCCTGACCTGCCGCGACCACTGTTTCAAGAACGGTCTGATCATGCGGGCCGTCGGGTCGCGCATGGTGCTGGCCCCGCCGCTGATTATCACCCGGGCAGAAGTTGACGAGCTGGTGGCCAAGGCCCGCCACTGTTTTGACCTGACCGCCCGTGACGTCGGCCTCATGTAAAGGAGGTGACACCACTGAAATCACCTGAGGTTGTGTTTCCCAGTATCCCTGTTGTCTCAAAGAGTTTGGTCGTTTTAAGTCTCTGAGTACCCGGAGGGATCCCTCCGGCCTTTATCCTGTAAGAGTATCCCAGACTATGGCGGGGTTCGCATGTGCAGCATGAGAACCCCGTTTTTTTCAATAGGATGACAGGCTTCTTTCAACGGTCTCTGAATTGACAGGGCCCGGCAGCCTGCCCATACTCGGAACGGTTCAGCAGACACCAGCAGATCCCCGGCTTTCTCTCTGCCCGGAGTATCCGATGACCCTTGCCGCTCCGCCTGCTCCCGAAAAAACCGCGCCGGTAAAACCGACAGACGACCCGCTGCTGATGCTGTTGCACTGGCAGAAGGCAGGCTTTCTCTGTGCTGTCGCCACCGTGGTCCGCACCTGGGGGTCATCCCCCCGTCCGGTCGGCAGTAAACTGGCGGTCCGGGAAGACGGTCTGATGGCCGGGTCTGTCTCCGGCGGCTGCGTTGAGGCCGCTGTGGTCGAGGCCGCGTTGCAGGTAATGGACAGCGGAAAACCGCAGCTTCTGTCCTTCGGGGTGGCCGACGCCCGGGCGTGGGAAGTCGGGTTGGCCTGTGGGGGCCGGATCGACATTTTTGTTGAGCCCCTGATCGCCTGACCGCGGGTCCGCTGATTTTTCCGGTTTGGTTTCTGTTTTCTTTTGAAAGGCTCCCGCCCGTGGATATTTCCGGCAGTTACGATATTCCCGCCCCCCGCGCCACCGTCTGGGCCGCCATCAACGATCCTGAAGTGCTGAAGGCCTGTATTCCCGGTTGCGATGAAATGACCGCCGACGGCGACAGCGGCTTCAGCGCCAGAGTCACCGCCAAAATCGGCCCGGTCAAGGCGACCTTTTCGGGCGCGGTACGGCTGGAAGATGTACAGGCCCCGGCCTCTTACACCATTACCGGCGAAGGGAAAGGCGGGGCTGCCGGGTTTGCCAAAGGGCAGGCCAAAGTACACCTGGAAGAACTGGATGCTGCAACCACCCGCCTGACCTACAGCGTTGACGCACAGGTCGGCGGCAAGCTGGCACAGGTCGGCAGCCGGCTGATTCAGGGCGCGGCCAAGAAATATGCAGACGACTTTTTCTCCACCCTCGTCACCCGCCTGTCCAACGCAACCCCGGCAGCGGAAGCCCCCGAGACCTCGCCCCCTGCCGCAGCAACCGCCCCGACACCGGCGGATCCCCATTCCCCTGCCCCTCATTCCCACACCCCCGCCACCGGCGGCGGCAGCCACTGGACGGTTTATGCCGCCGGTCTGCTGGTCATCGCCGCCGCCGCGTATCTGCTGCTGCGCTGACCCGTGTACGGCCCCTGACCGGGCCGCTGTTCCAGACACATGATTGCCCTGTCCCGTTTTCCCGTTCCGCCCGGCGTTGCCGGGCAAGAGGCCGCAAAGGCCCGGGCCGGTCCGTCCGGCAACTTCTGAACACCGGCCCCGGCTGAGATGCCACGGGCCAACCGGGAGGATTATTGATGCCTGTGTCGATCACCCTGACTGTCAATGGCAAAACCACGGCCCTGACGGTGGAGCCCAATACCCTGCTGGTGGATGCCATCCGCCAGCATCTGAGCCTGACCGGCACCCATGTCGGCTGTGATACCAGCCAGTGCGGGGCCTGTGTCGTGCATCTGGACGGTGTTTCCGTCAAAAGCTGTACCACGCTGGCGGTGCAGGCCGATGGCCGCAGCGTCGTCACCATCGAAGGACTGGCCGCCCCGGATGGCACCCTGCACCCGATGCAGGCTGCCTTTAAGGAACATCACGGCCTGCAATGCGGCTTCTGTACCCCCGGCATGGTGATGAGCGCGGTCGACCTTGCCCGCGTCAATCCAGACGCCACCCCCGACGAAATCCGCCACTGGCTGGAAGGCAATATCTGCCGCTGTACCGGCTATCATAACATCGTCAAGGCGGTGGAAAGCGGGTTGCAGGCAATGAAGACCGGCGCTTCGGCGCAGGCCGCCGAATGACGGGGAGAACGCATCATGTCCAAGACCACCGGAATCGGCGCGTCCGTCAAACGCGTTGAGGATTACCGTTTTCTGACCGGGCGGGGCCGCTATACAGATGATATGAACCGTCCGGGCCAGTGCCATGCCTATATCGTGCGCTCGCCGCACGCCCATGCCCGCATACTGTCAATCGACACCAGCGCCACAGTGGCCGCGCCCGGGGTTCTGACCGTTCTGACCGGGGCTGATATGGTCGCCGACAACATCGGCTCCCTGCCCTGCGGGTGGCTGATCCACAGCCGCGACGGCACCCCGATGAAAGAGCCGAAACATCTGCCGATCGCCGCCGACAAGGTCCGTCATGTCGGCGATCAGGTTGCCGTAGTGATTGCTGAAACCCTGCAGCAGGCCAAGGATGCCGCCGAACTGCTGGAGATCGAGTACGAGGAACTGCCCGCCGTCGTCGCCCCCGGCAGCGTCGAAACCGCCGGAACCGCGGTGCATGATGAGGCCCCGGATAACGTCTGTTACGACTGGGTGTGGGGCGGCAAAGACAAGACCGACGCCGCCTTCGCGCAGGCCGCCCATGTCACGACGCTGGATCTGGTCAATACCCGGCTGGTGCCCAATGCCATGGAGCCGCGTGCTGCGGTGGGGGAATATGACCCCGGCATGGATGAGTATACCCTGACCACCACCAGTCAGAACCCACAGCTGATCCGCCTGCTGCTGTGTGGCTTCACCATGGGCCTGCCGGAACATAAGGTGCGCGTGGTCGCCCCCGATGTCGGCGGCGGTTTCGGGTCGAAGATTTATCACTATGCCGAAGAGGTGATCGTCGTTTACGCCGCCCGCCGCCTGAAACGGCCGGTGAAATGGACGGCGGAACGGTCTGAAAGCTTCCTGTCCGATGCCCACGGGCGGGATCACCTGACCCACGTGGAACTGGCGATGGATGCCAGCGGCATTTTCCTTGGCATGCGGGTGAACACCACCGCCAACATGGGGGCCTATCTTTCCACCTTCTCTTCATGCATACCGACCATTCTATATGCAACTCTGCTGTCCGGGCAGTACAAGACCCCGGCAATCCATGCCGAGGTCAAGGCGGTGTTCACCAACACCGTGCCGGTCGATGCCTATCGCGGGGCCGGACGCCCGGAGGCCTGCTATCTGATCGAACGGATCGTCGATGTCGCAGCGCGGGAAATGGGGATCGACCGGGCAGAGTTGCGACGTCGCAATTTCATCACCCCGGAGATGATGCCCTACGACACTCCGGTCGGCCTGCAATACGACAGCGGTAACTTTGCCAGAAACCTTGAAGACGCCCTCGCGCTGATTGATTACGACGGGTTCCCGGCCCGGCGGGCTGAGTCCGCCGCCCGGGGCAAACGCCGGGGTATCGGCTTTGCCAGCTATATCGAGGCCTGCGGGATTGCCCCGTCCAACGTCGCCGGAGCCCTGGGGGCCCGGGCCGGGCTGTATGATTCTGCCGAAGTCCGCTTCCATCCCACCGGATCAGTCAGCGTGATGGTCGGCGTCCACAGTCACGGTCAGGGCCATGAGACCACCTTCGCCCAGATCGTCTCGGAACGCCTGGGTGTGCCGATGGACAAAATCGAAATTGTCCACGGTGATTCCGCCAAAACCCCGTTCGGGATGGGCACCTACGGGTCCCGCTCGCTGGCGGTCGGCGGTATGGCGATGATGAAGGCCATCGACAAGGTGATCGCCAAGTCGAAGAAGATCGCCGCCCATCTTCTGGAAGCCTCCGCCGAGGATATCGAGCAGGACGGCGGCGTGTTCCGGGTGGCGGGTACCGATAAAAGCGTTGATATCGCCGCCATCGCCGGGGCGGCCTATGTGCCGCATAACTACCCGCTGGATGAGCTGGAGCCCGGGTTGGATGAACAGGCGTTCTACGACCCGAAAAACTTCACCTTCCCCAACGGGACCCAGATCTGCGAAGTGGAGGTGGACCCTGACACCGGCGTGGTGAAAATCGTACGCTTTGCTGCCGTTGACGACTTCGGGCGGGTGATCAACCCGATGATCGTTGAAGGGCAGGTTCACGGCGGACTGGTACAGGGTATCGGTCAGGCCCTGCTGGAGCACGCTATTTATGATGAGGACAGCGGCCAGCTGCTGACCGGATCGTTCATGGATTACGCCATGCCCCGCGCCGACGATGTGCCCGATTTCGAGGTGAAAACCAACGAAGTGCTGTGCACCACCAATGCGCTGGGCGTCAAAGGCTGCGGTGAGGCTGGCACCATCGGCGGGGCTGCCTGTGTGATGAACGCGGTGTGCGACGCGCTGGACATTGGCCACATGGATATGCCGGCCAGTCCGGAGCGGGTGTGGCGGGTGATCCGCGACAGCCGCTTTGGCATGGCTGCGGAATAAGGGGACAACACCATGTACACCTTTTCTTATCAGAAACCGTCCTCTGTCGCCGATGCCGTCGCCGTCCTGACCGGGGATGACGACGCCAAGGCGGTTGCCGGGGGCATGACCCTGATCCCGACCCTGAAGCAGCGGCTGGCCCAGCCCAGCGCACTGGTTGACCTTGGCAGCGTCCCCGGCCTGACCGGGATCCGCCGTGACGGTGACGCGCTGGTGATCGGGGCGATGACCACCCATGCCACGGTGGCAGCGGATGCCACGGTACGGTCTGCCCTGCCTGCGCTGGCCGCGCTGGCAGGGGGGATCGGGGACCCGGCAGTCCGCCACCGCGGCACCTGCGGCGGATCGGTCGCCAATGCCGACCCCGCTGCTGACTATCCCGCCGCCGTGGTCGGACTGGGGGCAACCGTCATCACCGACCGCCGGGAAATTGCCGGAGATGACTTCTTCACCGGCCTGTTTGAAACCGCGCTGGAACCGGGAGAACTGATCACCGCCCTCCGCTTCCCCCTGCCGAAACGGGCCGGATACGCCAAGTTCCGCAATCCTGCCTCGCGCTATGCCGTGGTCGGGGTGATGGTGGCCGAGACCGCCGCCGGGATCCGCGTCGCGGTCACCGGGGCCGGGCCAAGCGTGTTCCGGGTGGCGGCAATGGAGCAGGCACTAAATGCCTCCTTCACCGCCGCTGCGCTGGAAGGAATCAGTGTGGATGCCGGTGATCTCAACACCGACCTGCACGCCAGCGCCGAATACCGGGCCCATCTGGTGACGGTGATGGCCCGCAGGGCGGTGGAAGCGGCACGCTGACCGCCGCTTTCCTTCCCTGCCCGCAGCGCCGGAGGAGGCCTCCTTCCCTCCGGCGCTGCCCTTCCTGCCGTTTCTTCCGACCGTACTGGAGCCGCCATGCCCCTGCCCGTTCCGGATTCCGTCGATGCCACTCTCGCCCTGCTGACCGCACAGGGGTATGTCGGTGACCGGGCGCTGGCGACCGTGCTGTTTCTGGCCCTGCGGCTGGGCCGACCGCTGTTTCTGGAAGGCGAAGCCGGGGTCGGCAAGACCGAGATCGCCAAAGTTCTGGCCAGCGGGCTGGGCCGCCGCCTGATCCGCCTGCAATGTTATGAAGGTCTGGATACTGCCGCCGCCGTTTATGAATGGAACTATCCCCGCCAGATGCTGGAAATCCGCCGGGCGGAAGCCAGCGGCAGTCCGCCGCCGGATCTGTTTTCCGACGCCTTTCTGATCCGTCGGCCACTGTTACAGGCACTGGAGCCTGACCCCGCCGGCCCTCCGGTGCTGCTGATCGACGAACTGGACCGGACTGATGAGCCCTTCGAGGCCTATCTGCTGGAAGTGTTGTCTGATTTTCAGGTGACAATCCCCGAGACCGGGCCGGTACGGGCCAGCCAGCCACCGGTTGTCATCCTGACATCTAACCGCACCCGGGAAATTCACGATGCCCTCAAGCGGCGGTGCTTTTATCACTGGCTCGATTACCCGGATTTCACCCGGGAACTGGCGATCGTTGCCGCCCGCCGTCCCGGTCTGGCCCCCGATCTGGCCCGGCAGGTGGTCGCCTTTGTGCAAAAGCTGCGGGCCATGGATCTGTTCAAGGCCCCCGGCGTGGCAGAAACCCTCGACTGGGCCAGCACGCTGGTAGAACTGAACCAGACTGAACTGACCGCGGCCACCGTCGATACCACCCTGGGGGTGGTGTTGAAATATCAGGATGACATTGCCCGCCTGATGGGGGATGAGAGCGCCCGCCTGCTGATGCAGATCCGCGCAGACCTCTCCCACGTCGAGCCCTGAGATGACAGCCGCACAGAGTGGCACTCTGGCGGAGACCGTGGTGGCCTTTGTCCGCACCCTGCGCCATGCCGGGCTGCCGCTCGGGCCGGAACGGACCCTGCGGGCACTGGAAGCGGCGCAGGCCGTGGGACTGGAGCGCCGCGACGATTTTTACTGGGCATTACACGCCACTCTGACCGACCGGGTGGATCAGCACCCGGTCTTCGATCAGTGTTTCAAAGTGTTCTGGCGGAACCCGGAGCTGCTGAAAAAGGCAATGGCGCTGATGCTGCCAGCCCTGCGGGCCGACCTGACGCCACAGGGTGATCCGCTGTCGCGCCGCCTGCAGGATGCACTGCGGCCACAGTCCCCGCCGCCCGACACCGCCGATACCGCCGAGCGGCAGGACATAGAAATCGACGCCCGGCTGGTGTGGTCGGATCAGGAAATCCTGCGCCATAAAGACTTTGAGCAGATGAGCGCCGCCGAACTGGCCGAAGCCCGGCGGATCATTGATGCCCTGCCGCTGGCCCGGATGACGGTCCCGACCCGCCGCCTCCGCCCGGCCCCCAGCGGACCGAAGATTGACCTGCGCCAGTCGTTGCGCCGGTCGCTGCGTGGGGGTGGTGACAGTCTGCCTCTGGTCCGGGCACAGCCACGGCAAAAACCACCGCCAATCGTGGCCCTGTGCGATATCTCCGGCAGCATGGGGCAGTATACCCGGCTGTTCCTGCGCTTTCTCTATGCCCTCACCAATGACCGGGCCCGCAGTGCCGGGCGGGTGCATGTCTTTCTGTTCGGCACCCGGCTGAGCAACGTCAGCCGCACCCTGCGGCGGCGGGACAGTGATGAAGCGCTCAACCGCCTGTCGCGCGATGTTCCCGACTGGGACGGCGGAACCCGGATGGGCAGCTGTCTGCGGCAGTTTAACCGCCAGTGGGGGCGGCGGGTGCTTGGTCAGGGGGCAATCGTGCTGTTGATGACCGATGGTCTCGACCGGGACGCCGGTGCCGGTCTGGAGCCGGAACTGGACCGTCTGCGCCGGTCCTGCCGCCGTCTGATCTGGCTGAATCCACTGCTGCGGTGGGACGGCTATCAACCAAGGGCCAAAGGGGCAGCCGCCCTGATCACACAGGTCGACGAATTCCGGCCTGTGCATTCCCTCAACAGTCTGGACGCTCTGGCGCAGGCCCTGCGGGGGAGATCCCCCTTGCGGAAACCGTCACCGTAACCCACGTTTCCCCCTCTCCCTCCCCCCAGAACCGGAGCCGCCGATGAAAACCGACCTGCTGACCGATCTTCTGGATCTGAAAGCCCGGCGTGTTCCGGCAGCGGTGGTGACTGATCTGACCGACGGCGCGCAATGCCTGCTGACAGCCGGGGGCCAGCAGGGGGATCTGCTGTTAACGCCGGAAGAACGGGCGACTATCCTGCACCGCATCGATCAGGACGACAGCGGCCCGCTGCCGGAGGAAAACGGGCTGCGGCCACTGTTCGTCGATGCCCATGCCCCACCGCTGCGGCTGGCCGTGATCGGTGCCGTGCATGTGGCCCAGCATCTTGTGCCGATGGCTGCCGCTGCCGGGTTTGATCTGCTGGTGATTGATCCGCGCGGGTCCTTTGCCAGTGAAGACCGCTTTCCCGGCATCCCCCTGTCGCAGGACTGGCCGGATGAGGCACTGACCGCATGGGGGCTGGACCGCCGCACCGCCGTCGTCACCCTGACCCATGACCCCAAGTTCGATGATCCGGCGCTGTCCGTCGCCCTGCGGTCAGAGGCCTTTTACATCGGGGCGCTGGGCAGCCGGCGCACCCACGCCAGCCGCTGCGAACGGTTGACGACCGAAGGGTTTGGCCCCGGCGATCTGGCCCGCATCCATGCCCCCATCGGTCTGCCAATCGGGGCAAAAAGCCCGATGGAAATTGCTGTGTCGATCCTGTCTCAGATCATCGCCGTCCGCCGGGGTGCCCCGACTTTCAACGGGGCCGGACGATGAAATTCGGCCCCTGCCCCAGCCCGGACGCTGCCGGGAGCATTCTTGCCCATGCCACCCCGGTCGGGGCGGAGCGCTGGACCAAAGGCCGCCTGCTGTCTGCCGGGGACTGTCTCACCCTCCTGCACACCGGCATCGACAGCGTCATCGTCGCCCGGCTTGATCCCGGTGATATCGGCGAAGATGCCGCCGCCGCAGCACTGGCAGCCCAGATTACCGGCCCCGGGGCCGAAGCCCGGACCGCTGTCACCGGACGGGTCAACCTGCACGCCCGCAACGACGGGGTGTTCCGGGTTGATGCCGACGCCGTCAACCGCCTGAATGCGGTCAGCGAAGCGGTAACGCTTGCCACCCTGCCACCGTTTACGGTGGTCGAGGCCGGGCAGATGATCGCCACCGTCAAGATCATCCCGTTTGCGGTGCCGTCACATACCGTTGCCGCCTGCATCGCCGCCGGAGCCGGGGACCGCACCCTATCCGTCGCCCCATGGCGACCACGCCGGGCCGGGTTGATCCAGACCACCGTCAGCGGCACCAAAGAGACAGTGCTGGATAAAACCCGCACGGTCCTGAGCGGGCGGCTGACCGCCTGTGGCGGCACCCTGATACAGGAACGGCGCTGCGCGCACCGGCAGGATGATGTGGAACAGGCCCTGCGGATTCTGGCCGCCGAGGGGTGCGATCTGTTTCTGATGATCGGGGCCTCTGCCATCACTGACCGCAGCGATATTCTGCCCTCCGCGCTGACCGGGGTCGGCGGACAGGTCGCCCATCTCGGTATGCCGGTTGATCCCGGTAATCTGCTGATGCTCGGCTGGTGGGCCGACCGCCCCGTCCTCGGTCTGCCCGGATGTGCCCGCTCACCCCGGTTGAACGGGGCTGACTGGGTCCTGCAACGTCTGGCTGCCGATATTCCTGTCACCGGACGCGATCTGATGGGGATGGGGGTCGGCGGCCTGATCATGGATGTGCCGGAACGCCCCCTGCCCCGGGCACAGGCTTCCCGTACGCCCGCAGACTGAGCCGAAGTCATAGTGAGATCCGGGAAAAATTCCGAATGCCGTATCCCCTTCGGAACCTTTCCCCGTGACGACAGTGTTACCGTTTTTGACATCCGGTTGTGTAAAGCCGGGTTGAAAACAGACAGCACCGCAGGAAAAATCCTTCTGCGGCAACGACCTGTCGGAACGAGGCATCACCTATGGGACAGATTTTCTCCGTCCTTCCCGCATCTCTGACCGCTGTTCAATTGGCAGCAGACAAGTCAGAAGTGAAACTTTATGATCCGGCCCGAACCATGACAGGCCGGTCAGCCGGGTACTGTGCGGGAGTAAGATAAGTATGGCGGAAACCACCGCAGCGCCCCTGCCGCTGGAAATCGCGGGCATGCGCAAACGTTTCGGGGCGCTGGAAGTCCTGAAAGGGATTGATCTGCAGGCCCGTAAGGGTGATGTGATCTCCATCATCGGGTCCTCGGGCTCGGGCAAAAGCACCTTCCTGCGCTGCATCAACCTGCTGGAAACCCCGGATGCCGGGGAGGTGCGCGTCCATGGCGAACTGATCCGCATGCGTCGGCGGGCAGGCGGGCAGGAACCGGCCAGTGCCGCCCAGCTGCGGCGGATCCGCACCAAACTGTCGATGGTGTTCCAGAGCTTTAATCTGTGGAGCCATATGACGGTGCTGGATAACGTGGCTGTCCCGCCCCAGCAGGTCCTCGGCAAAAGCCGGGCTGAAGCGGTGAAAGCGGCCGAGGCGCTGTTGCAGCGGGTCGGCATGTACGAACGGCGGCATTATTATCCGTCACAGATTTCCGGTGGTCAGCAGCAGCGCGCCGCCATCGCCCGGGCTCTGGCAATGGCCCCGGAGGTGATGCTGTTTGACGAGCCGACCTCTGCCCTCGACCCCGAACTGGTCGGCGAAGTGCTGAAGGTGATGGCCAGTCTGGCCGAAGAAGGCCGGACCATGCTGGTGGTGACCCACGAAATGGGCTTCGCCCGTGAAGTGTCATCGCAGGTGATGTTCCTGCATCAGGGATCGGTGGAAGAATTCGGGCCGCCCGCCAGCGTGTTCGCTGCGCCGAAATCCGACCGCCTGAAACAGTTCATCAGCCGCAGCTTCTGACGGAATGACGGAGGCCGCCCGCCGGGCAGCCTCCGCCGGTCTGCCCCTGCCGGTACGCCGGTATTTCCGGCAGACCCAACACCGGGATCCGGTCACTGCACAAAAGACCGGGAAACGTCCTGATACCCCCCTGCCGCCACAGGTGCCGCCGGGGACCCAACCAAACGGGAGCAATCATGAAGAAGTCTCTGTTCGGCTTTGCCGCCGCCTCCATCATCGCCCTGTCCGCCGCAGCCCATGCCGCCCCGAAGGAAGTGCGCATCGGCACCGAAGCCGCCTATGCGCCGTTTGAGTTCGTCGATCCGTCGGGCAAGATCGTCGGCTTTGAAGTGGAACTGGGCGACGCCATCTGCGCCGCTGCCGAGCTGAAGTGCGTGTGGTCAAACGTGCCGTTCGACGCCCTGATCCCGCAGCTGATGGAAAAGAAGATCGACGGCATCATGTCGTCGATGTCGATCACCGAAAAGCGCCGCAAGAGCATCGACTTCACCAGCAAGTACTTCCAGGTGCCGAACGCTTTCGTCGCCAAGAAGGGCACCGCCATCGAGCTGACCAAGGAAGGCCTGAAGGGCAAGAAGGTCGGCGTGCAGTCCGGCACCACCAATGCCGACTACCTGAAGAAGTACTTCGACGGCGTGGTTGAGGTGGTGCGCTACCAGACCCAGGAAGAGGTCAATATGGACCTCGTCAACGGCCGTCTGGACGCCATGGTGGTTGACAGCGTGATCGGTACCGAATGGTTCAAGACCGATCAGGGTAAGGACTATGCGCTGGCCAGCCCGATGCTGAAGGACCCGGTGTTCGGCGAAGGTGTCGGCGTCGGCCTGCGTAAGGGCGAAACCGAACTGAAGGCCGCCTTTGAAAAGGGCGTGTCCAAGGTTCTGGCCGATGGCACCGCCCAGAAGCTGTCCCTGAAGTGGTTCGGCGTTGATATCTATAAGTAAGGGAAAACCGGGCGGGGGCCGCAGCTATGGCCTCCGCCCGCCCTTTTTCAGATTTTCGGGTAAAGTGGTGTGGAGACGCGGATGGATCCGTTCTGGTCCTACGGACTGATGATCGCCGGGGGTGCCGGCTGGACGCTGGCACTGATTATCGCGGTGATCCCGGTCGGTATCGTGCTGGGGCTGCTGGGGGCGGCGGCAAAGCTGTCATCGTGGCGGCTGCTGCGCTTTCTGGCAGAATCCTACACCACCTTTATCCGGGCCATGCCGGAACTGCTGGTGATCTTTCTGGTCTTCTTCGGCGGGGCCCGCGCCTTCAACTGGCTGCTGGCCGGGATCGGTTTTCCCGAGATACAGATTGATTTCAATCCCTTTGTCGCCGGGGTGATTGCCCTTGGTGTTGTACAGGGGGCCTTTGCCACCGAAGTGTTCCGCGCTGCCCTGCTGGCGGTGCCTGTCGGCCAGACTGAAGCGGCACAGGCCTGCGGCTTCACCCGCTGGCAGACCTTCCGCTTTGTTACCCTGCCGCAGGTGTGGCGTCTGGCACTGCCGGGGCTGGGCAACCTGCTGCAGATCCTGATCAAGGATACCGCGCTGATCTCGGTGGTCGGGCTGGCGGATATCATGCGCAATGCGCAGATCGCTGCCGGAGCCACCAAGCAGCCATTCACCTTTCTGCTGCTGGCCGCTGCGGTCTATCTGCTGTTCACCACCGTTGCCACCGCCGTCATGATGCTGCTGGAACGACGGGCAAATCACGCGTGGCGGAGGGCCTGAGATGGATTTTGAGCTGATCGCCGAGGCCTGGCCTGACCTGCTGAAAGGCGCCGGGCTGACCCTGCAACTGCTGATCCTGCCGCTGGCTGTGGCGACCATACTGTCGGTTCCACTGGCCATTGCGCGGTCATCCTCACGCTTCTGGGTCCGTATCGGGCCCGCCGCCTACACCTTTGTGTTCCGTGGCACACCGTTGCTGGTGCAGATCTTTTTGATCTATTACGGCATCGGGCAGTTTGAAAGCCTGCGGGACGGCTTCCTGTGGCACAACATCCTCAGTAACGCCTACTGGTGCGCGATGATCGCGTTCACCCTCAACAATCTTGCCTATATCACCGAGCTGATGCGCGGCGGGATCCAGACCGTGCCACAGGGCGAAGTGGAAGCCGCCCGTGCCTATGGCATGTCAGCGTTTCAGACCTACCGGCTGGTGATTCTGCCCCGGATGTGGCGGACCATTCTGCCCGCCTACAGCAACGAAGTGGTGTTCAGCCTGAAAGCCACGTCTCTGGCATCGGTGGTGACGGTGCTGGATCTGACCGGGCAGGCCAAGGTCTATTATTCACAGTATTACGAGCCCTATGATTTTTTCATCGCCGCCGGTTTCCTGTATCTGGTGATGGTGTTCGTCATCACCCGGATCCTGAAAGTCATCGAATGGCTGCTGGGGGCTGACCGCCGCCCGGTCAAACACCGGGGCGAAACCCCGGCTGCCGCCGATGTCGCCGACCCGGCCACCGGCCCCGCCGGTCCGGCTTAACCATCCCTCCCCGGAGCCCGTCATGCCCCAGACCCGGCATCTGCCGCTGTCACCGTCCAGCCTTGGCACCACCCGCACCCTGACCGTTCACCGCTTTGGTACCGCCGGGGCCCGCCCTAAGGTCTACCTTCAGGCCGGGCTGCATGCCGATGAACTTCCGGGGCTGGTGGTGCTGCAGGCCCTTCTGTCCCGGTTGCAGGCGGCAGAGCAGGCCGGACAGATCACCGGCGAGGTGGTTGTGGTGCCGGTTGCCAACCCGATCGGGTTGGACCAGCACTTTCAGGGCCAGTTGCTCGGGCGCTTTGAAACCGCGACCGGCCATAACTTCAACCGCCGTCATCTTGACCCGGTGAAGGCCCTGCTGCACCGCGCCCTCCCCCTGATGGGCGAAGATCCGGCGGAGAATGTCGCCGCTGCCCGGTCCGTCCTGCGGCAGGAATGGCTGGCCGCAGGCGGTGAGGATCCGCATGGCCGCAGTGAAGGCGACCATCTGCGTCATCTGCTCTACGGTCTGGCCTTCGATGCTGATCTGGTGCTCGACCTGCACTGCGACTGGGACGCGGTGATGCACACCTATACCTCCACCGCCAGCTGGCCGCAGACCGCCGGGGTGATGCGCCTGCTGGAGGCAGAAGCGGTTCTAATCGCCGAAGAATCCGGCGGTAATCCCTTCGACGAAGCGCTGTCCCTGCCGTGGGTCCGGCTGGCGTCCGCCGCCGGAGAACGGCCGGTCCCGATGGGCTGCCACAGCATGACGGTAGAACTGCGCGGTCAGACCGACATTTCGGATTCCCTCGCCACGGCTGACGCCGATGCCCTGCTGGCGGTGCTGACCCACTGGGGTGCCCTGTCCGGTCCGCAGCCGGAGCTGCCCGCCGCCCGCTGTGACGCGACTCCGTTAGAGGCCGTGGATATGGTGACAGCCCCGGCAGCGGGCATTATCGTCTATGCCGGTGCGGTCGGCAGCCGGGTTAAAGCCGGGGATTGCCTCGGCTGGGTCGTCAACCCGCTGGGCGGAGACGGAATTTCCGGCAGCCGGGTTCCTTTCCATTCCCGCACCGACGGGCTGATCTATGGCCGCCTGCTGCAACGGCTGGTGCGCCCCGGCGATACCATCTGCAAGGTCGCCGGGGATAAACCGCTGGCCCACCGGACCGGACCGCTTCTGACAGCATAATCCCGGTCTGACACAGCCCCCCTTGGTGAACCGTTCCGCTTCTGCCATTCTGCGCCGGTTGCGCCCGGGCCGTCCGGGCCGGGATAGACTGCGGGCCGGGATGGCATGACCGATACGGTAACTCTGGATGACATCAACCTGCGTCTGCTGACTGTGCTTCAGACGCAGGCACGGTTAACCAGCGCGCAGGTCTCTGACCATCTGGGGCTCAGCCAGAGCGCCTGTCTGGAACGCTGGCGGAAGCTGGAGAAGCAGGGGGTCATCCGCCGCTACCGTACCGACATCGATCTTGACCGCGTGACCAGCAACATCCGGGTGTTCTGCGAGGTCAGCCTTGACCCCAACCGGCCGGAAGCCCTGCGCCCCCTGATTGCCGACTGTATGGCGGTGCCGGAGGTCGTGGCGATTTACCGGAATACCGGGGCCTATGATCTTCTGGTCAGTGTGGTGTGCCGGGATGTGCGGCATTATCATGATCTGACAGATGGCCTGATTGCCCGCAATCCGGCCATCCTGCGTTTCAGCGGTCATGTGGTTCTGCACCGGATCAAAGTGTTTCAGGGGTATCCGCTGGCCACGCTGACCGGCAGGCCGCTGCCCCCGGCAGAGCCTGCCCCAATGCAGACCACCGCTGCCCCGCTACGGCTGGACGGACTGCATCTTAAAATCCTGACCACCCTGCAGACCAAAGGCCGGATCTCCAATCTGGCGCTGGCAGAGCGCGTCGCCCTGTCTCCCTCCCCCTGCCTTGAGCGGGTTAAACGGCTGGAGCAGCATGGATATATCGCTCAGTATGTCACCGAGATTGATCTGGAACGCTGCCTGCCACACCTTTATCTGATGGCAGAAGCATCGCTGGGGAATCATGGCATTGAGGAATTCCGGCGCTTTGAAGCAGCCATGTCCTCCTTCCCGGAGATCATCAGCTCTTACAAAATCGCCGGACCCTTTGATTACACCATGGATATCATCTGCCGGGACTGGGATCATTTCCGGGCTCTGGAACAGAGCCTTGCCGTCCTGTGCCCGGCCCTGTGCGGCCTGCGGGTGGCAGAAGTGAAACAGCGCCTGAAACACTTTGCCGGATTCCCGCTGCCGATGCTGACACAGGGTGATGTCTCCCTTCACTCCCTCTGGAAATCGTAAACCGACCCCAGTCCCAGCAGGCCGGTCAGTTCATCCAGCGCGGTCCGGCATTCGTCCAGCAGGGCCGGATCCTGCAGGCCGTCCACATCCAGACGGTCACGGTAATGGCGGTCAATCCACTGTTCAAGACGGTCCAGCTTTGCCGGGGTCATCAGACTGCCGGGGTTGACCGCCGCCCGCTGATCCGGGGTCAGCACCACCCGCAGACGCAGACACGCCGGGCCGCCGCCATTGCGCATGCTCTGGCGCAGATCCAGGAACACCGCCTCGCGGATCGGCTGAGAGGGTCCGACCGCAGACCCCAGAAAGTCACGCACCGTGTCCGTTTCCTGCGCCTCGACCGGCAGAATCAGCCGCATCCCCCCATCCGGATGGGCCAGAAGCTGACTGTTGAACAGATAACTGCGCACCATATCCGGCACCGGTACCGCCATCGCAGGCACCTGCACCACCTGCAGGGCCCCGCCCAGACGGGCATTCAGGTCTTCCAGCACCCGGTCATGATCGACAAAAGCATTTTCGTAGGTGAACAGCACAGAGCCACTGCCCACCGAAATCACATCATTGTGGAACACCCCGGCGTCAATCATCGCCGGGTTCTGCTGCACAAACACCACCCGGGCCGGATCCAGCCCATGCAACCGGGCGATGGCCTGCGAAGCCTCCAACGTCTGCCGGGCCGGATATGTCTGCGGTTTCGGCGCCGCCCGGTCCAGCACCGAACGGCCATAAACAAACACCTCAACCCCGGCACCACCAAAGCCGCTGCCCGCAAAATCAGGGCACAGACGCGTGTGATTGGCCGCCCCTTCATCGCCGAAATGCTCATTGCACGGCAAAGCCGGATGGTGGGCGAAATACCGCTCATCCCCAAAAGTCGCCCGCAAGGTGCGCCCGGTCACCTCATGCTCAATCGAGCGGTGCAGCATTGCCGACAGATTCGCCGGGGTAAAATGCACCCGTCCATCCGCCGTATCTGCCGACGGGGAAACCGTGGCGGCATTTGCCGTCCACATCGGTGATGCCGACAGCAGCGACAGCATCAGGGACGGAGCCTGCTTCCAGCCCTGCTCAAGAATCTGACGGTCTGTGCCGGTGAACCCCAGCCGCCGCAGGGTCGGAACATGCGGCCGCTCATGCGGTGGCAGAATTCCCTGCACATAGCCCAGCTCCAGCAGGCGGCGCATTTTAGTCACACCCTGCCGGGCCGCCTCGCGGGGATTGGAGGCCGCACGGGCATTACTGCCCGAGGCAACATTGCCCCACGACAGCCCCGCATAATTGTGGGTCAGGCCGGGCAGGCCATCAAAGTTCGCCTCAACCGTCGCAGACGGTGCAGCCTGTACTGTCATGACAGAAGTCCTTTCTGGCTAACCACCGGCCCCTCAGGCCCGGCACCACATCACAGTCTCCCCCAGCCCCACGCGTAACGCCGCACGATCCGCCGGAGACAGGGTGATCCCCCCGGCGCTGTCAACGCAGGCCACCGTCCGCAGGGCACGGAAGCGGGAAAAATCAGGAACACAGACCAACACTTCCGCCGGGTCATCATCGGCAGCATCAGCCATCACCACCGCCCGGCGGCTGTCGCGCACCGTCCGCAGATCATGCGGGTGGGCCTCCAGCACCGGTCCTGCGTCAAAAATGTCCACCGAGTGGCTGTGGCGGAAGCCTTCCTTCAACAGCAGATGCAAGGCTGGCTGCGATGCATCCTGAGCCTTGGCAATCGCCTGCCGTGCCGCCGGGGGCAGCAGATCGGAATAGATCGGGAACCGTGGCATCAGATCGGCAATAAAACCGTTCTGCCCAATCCCCGACAGAAAATCCGCCCGTTCAAAGCTCATCTGAAAAAAGTGATGCCCGACCGCATTCCAGAACGGGGATTGACCGTCGGCATCCAGCCAGCCCCGTAATTCAGCGATCACCCGTGACCCAAACCGGTCCGGCTCCAGTGCCATCATCAGGTACCGGCTGCGGGCCAGCAGCGCCCCGACCCCCGGCAGCCGTGCCGCCGGGTCTAGATACAGGGTCCCGACCTCTGCCGCCCCGGTGTAATCGTTGGCCAGCATCAACACCTCGGAATCCACCCGGATCCCAAGTTCGTGGCAATAATGACTGTGGATCGAACGCCGGAAATTCCAGAATGGCCGGTCGTAGCCAACCCCCAGATAGACGGCGGCGGTCCCGGCCAGATGCCCGGATTCTGTATCCTCCAGCACCAGCAGGAACGATTCCGTCCCCGTAGGGGTCTGCCCTGACTCTGCCTGCCCAAAACTGGCGACCGACCGCTCCACCCGTTCAGCCAGTGCGTCCGGGTTAGCGGGCAGCGTGGTCAGGCCCGTTCCTGCCCCCTCTGCCAGCCGGACCAGATCAGCCCCATCGCCGGGCTGTGCCGGACGGACCACGAAACGCTTCATCCCTGTTCCTCTGTCCCTGCAGTGTGCCCAGAGCAGTGAAACCGCAAACCGGTGTTCGCTTTTTCTGAAAACGACCGGACCGGAAACGCTGATCTCTGAGAACTTTAACCGTATCCACAGTGACATAGAGGGGGCCGTGCAGGGTTCTGAATTATGGGGGGAAAACAGAACGGCTCACGGCAGGGCAGACCGCAGTCGTCTGCAGTCACCGTCTGAACCCTGAGATAATGCGGTTCAGACATATTTTAATGCTTTTTCCGATTTTCCGGGAAAGTCAGGCCGAAACCCCATAGCGTGCCCGTACTGGTTTACGGTATCGGCTCCCGCTCCTGTTTGGCAGCTCTCGCGCCCCTGTTTTTGCCCGGCCCACCGGAACGGACGGGGCACCTGCCGGACCCTTTGCAGCGACTGATCCCGGGCGGGAGCCCTCTTTATCCCCTATAAACGCACAAATCCGCCCCTGCTCTCGTTCAGGGGCGGATCTGCGTACTCTCCCGGATCAGGATATCAGCCATTCAGTCCGTGTCAGGGGGCTCTGTTGATCCACAGCCTCACGCCGTCCGGCCTTCTTCCCGCCGGCGCTGTTACTCGCGGTTAGCGCGGGCCAGCGTATCAATCAGAGCCCGGACCTTTTCGCGCTGATTGGCCGGCATATGCCAGTAAGAGCGCACCAGTTCCAGGCTTTCGGTTTTGTTCATCAGGTCTCCGCTCGGGCGACGGCCACGCCCGCCGAGTGCCGCCGGTTCGGTGACCTCGGTGTTGCGCTTACGGCCCCGAAGGGTGTCTTCTGGCACGTCTTCGAAGAAGTAGGTGATGGACACGCCAAGGGCCTGGCAGACATCAAACAGGCGGCTGGCACTCAGGCGGTTGAGACCGCGTTCGTACTTCTGCACCTGCTGGAAGGAAACGCCAATAGACTTGGCCAGTTGTTCCTGCGTCATCCCCATCAGGGTGCGGCGCAGTTGCATCCGGGAGCCGACATGGATGTCGATCGGATCGGGGTCTTTATCGAAGTTCACGGCAAACCTCTTTGCAGCTTGATCTACCTCTTAGACCACAACCTTACAGGGCAGGTCAATGAGACATTAGAACGATACCACTGATAACCCTTTGATATTTGCAAATTGCCATGTCGATTTTTGCGGGAAATACAGCACGTTCTCAAGTCAATACAGATGCTTTGCGTTGTGCGAGATAAAATAATCATTTTGCATTTACAAAATGTATTCTAAAAATTATCACGACAAACAATTAAATTTGATTGTCTTTACAATAAAAAACCCCATACACGGAGACACATAAAAAGGGGCTGACGCAATAATCATCAGCCCCCATGCAATTATTGATCTTCAGACAGTCACTAAAAAGTTCATTTCAACGCCAAAGGGTAGAAACCGCACCTTCGCCGACCTGCCGGAATGGTCGCCGTTCCACTGGTGGCAGCCCGTTCACGCGGGCCGGAAACACCACTTCCGCCATACCACCCCCGGCTGATCCGGTCTTCACATACCCGCGATCAACAACATGCGGGTGCCGCAGCGACTCGACGGGCGTCAGAACCGGATCAAAACAACAGTCAACTGGCGTCAGAACAGCCGACCATTCATCAAGCGTGCGGGTCAAAAACAGGGCTGCGATCTCTGCGATCAGAGCGGTCTGGGGCATCGGCTCCCCTTGACGGTCAATCCAGTCCGGCCGCTCAACTGCCAGACAGAATGCCCGCCAGAACTTTGGCTCCAGCGGCGCCAGTGCGGCAAAACGTCCATCCTTGCAGCGGTACAGCCGATAGCAGGCGGCCCCACCGTTCAACAGATCAGTCTCCGGCAGGACCGGCCCCGTCAACCCCAGGGTCAGCCCCAGCGCATTCATCCCCAGCGCAGACTCAAACAACGACACATCAATGCTGGCCCCAACACCCTCACGGCTCTGCCGGACCGCTGCCGCCAAAATGGCCATCACCGCATGCATTGCCCCGGCATGGTCCGCAATCGGCGGGAACGGGATCACCGGCGTTTCTTCTGTCCCCATCAGTGACAGGGCACCGGTCAAAGCCATATAGGTCAGATCGTGTCCCGCCTGCAGTGCCAGCGGACCGGTCTGCCCGTACCCGGACAGGGCACAGTGGATCAGGCGCGGATTCAGGCTTAGCAACCGTTCTGGCCCAAACCCCAGACGCGGCAGAACACCGGGCCGGAAACTTTCCACCAACGCATCTGCCTGCTGGACCAGCCGCTCCAGTTCCGCCTTACCTTCTGCCGTCTTCAGATCAAGGTGAACAATGGTCTTATTGCCATTCAGCACCCGGTACAGCGGTGACAGCCCATCATCGGCGACCGGACCGAAGGTCCGCATCGGGTCGCCCTGTGGCGGCTCAACCTTAATGACATCGGCGCCCATGTCCGACAGCAGCAGAGTAGCATAGGGGCCGGGAATATATTGAGAAAGATCGAGAACCTTAAACCCCGGCAACAGTGTATTCAGCATTGCATTTTCCCCCTCTGATCATCGTTGGTTCTTTGTTTCTACACGTCTGTCCTGCAGGATGGCGGCGGCACCCTGCGGCGCCTGCTGCCCCTTTTCCGGGTGTCTGGTGTGCCTCAGGATGCCTGCCGCAGCCAGACCTGACAAGAACAGCCCTGTGGGGAGCGTACCGTGCCGTATTCCGTCCGCTGGTCTCAGCTGAAAATCCTCCTCAGACGTCTGCCCCTCGATACCGCCGGAGTCTTCGGGCCATCGACGGCTTCGCTTCCGACGCGGCGGGTCCGGCAGGTCATTTCCCGTCGTTTCTGGAAGCGGTACCCCGCACCGGTCAGACTTCTGGCCCGGCCACTGATCCGCCTGCTGTGGCTGATCGTCTGCCCGATCCGGGCGATCCATGACCGCCCCCGTCCATGGCGCACATCCACCCTGCTCCGGCAGATATGGCAGGGGTGGAGATCAGGGATACGCCCCTGGGATCAGCAACTGACCAGCTCTTCGGTCTTTTCCGGACTGTCAGACAGGGAAGCAGCCATTTTCTGGGCCAATCTTGCCAAATTGGAAGACCGCAGACTGGCCCTGAACAAACCGGCTCTGTCGGAAAAACTGGCCGGTTGCGGGCTCCCCGTGCCTACAACACTGGCCATACTGGGGGAGGATCAGGTGAAAGCCCTGCGTGACTGGCCGTGGCAGACCCCGGTTTTCATCAAGCTGGCGGCAGGCTCTGCCGCTCAGGGGGTGATGGCAGTTTTTCCGGCAGCGGAAGAGAACAACCTGCTTTTCATCAGTGACGGCTCGCCTCTGCCAGAACAGGTCTCAGCGGCAACAGCCCGCTCCAGACTGGCTGCTCTCGCCCGCAACGGCAGAGTCCTGATCCAGGAATTCCTGCACCCTGCGGAAGACCTGCGCACGCCCTTCCCCGGCTGCACCCCCGAACTGCGCCTGACAACAGCCCGCTACCCCGGGGGACCAGCCCGGGTCATCGCCGCGTTTGCTAAGATTCAGGCCCCACAGGCCTATACCACAACCAGCCTGAGCGGTGCCCTGATCGTGCCGATCAATCCTGAAACAGGAACAATGGGGCTCGGGCAGTTTCTGCACAGTCCCGGAGCAGGCCTGACGACAGTCCCCTGGAGTGGAGCAAGCCTGTCCGGTCTCCACCTGCCGGATTATGCTGAAGCCGTCCAGCTGGTGGAACAGGGATCCACACTCCTGCCGTCTCTGGCCGTCATTGGCTGGGACGTTCTGCTGACGGATTGCGGCCCGGTCATTCTGGAAGCCAACTCCCGGCTGTCTTCCCTGATGATCAATCTCTGGAGTGATGCAACCGGCACGCCATCCCCCCTGCCGCCTTATGTGGAAGCCTGGCTAAAAGCCGCAGAAAGCGGCGCGCTTGACAGCCCATCCTGACAAAAAAGGGGGCCCCGTAAGGAGCCCCCAGTTTTCCACTGAACACCATTTCACTCAAACAGAACCCTGATCCAGCCGGATCACACCAGTTCCGGTTCCCGGTGACGGTCCTTTTCCAGACCGCCGCCCTTACGGGTAGACGGGACAATCTCAAAGACCAGCGCGCCATCCTTCAGATCGACATGGACGCTGCCGCCATTCACCAGACGCCCGAACAACAGTTCTTCCGCCAGCGGCTTCTTGATCTGTTCCTGAATCACCCGGCCAAGCGGACGGGCCCCCATCCGGCGGTCATACCCCTTCACCGCCAGCCAGCTGCGGGCGGCAGGCGTCAGGTCGATCAGCACATCCCGTTCACTCAGCTGGGTTTCCAGCTGGATGATAAACTTATCCACCACCCGCTCCACCACTTCAGCCCCCAACGGGGCAAACGAGATGGTCGCGTCCAGACGGTTCCGGAACTCAGGGGTGAACATCCGCTCAATGGCGTCCTTATCTTCCCCGGCCCGGTCTTCCCGCAGGAAGCCCATGGCATTCTTCGCCAGCTCCTGCGCCCCGGCATTGGTGGTCATGATCAGGATAACATTGCGGAAATCGACGGTTTTTCCGTTATGGTCCGTCAGCTTCCCGTGGTCCATCACCTGCAACAGAATGCTGAACAGATCCGGATGGGCCTTTTCAATTTCATCCAGCAGCAGAACGCAATGCGGGTTCTGGTCAATGCCGTCGGTCAACAGGCCGCCCTGATCAAACCCGACATAGCCCGGCGGAGCCCCGATCAGACGGGATACCGAATGGCGTTCCATGTATTCCGACATATCAAAGCGCAGCAGCTTGATCCCCAGCGAAACTGACAGCTGGCGGGCGACCTCGGTCTTGCCGACCCCGGTCGGACCCGCAAACAGATAATTGCCGATCGGCTTTTCGACATCGCGGAGACCGGCACGGGCCAGCTTGATCGCATCGGACAGCGCTTCAATCGCCTTGTCCTGACCAAAGACCATCGTCTTCAGGTCACGCTCAAGATTTTTCAGCGCCTCGCGGTCATCGGACGAAACCGATTTTGGCGGGATGCGGGCAATCTTGGCGACGATATCTTCCACATCCTTCAGCGTGACCGTCTTCCGGCGCTTGTTCTCCGGCAACAGCATCCGCGCCGCCCCGGCTTCGTCGATGATATCAATCGCCTTATCCGGCAGCTTCCGGTCACCGATATATTTGGCCGACAGCTCTACCGCCGCCTTAATGGCTTCGTTGGTGTACTTCACACCGTGATGCTTTTCGTAATACGGCTTCAGACCATGCAGGATCTTCACCGCATCTTCCTGCGACGGTTCAGCCACATCAATCTTCTGGAACCGACGCACCAGGGCCCGGTCTTTTTCGAAGTGGCTGCGATACTCTTTATAGGTGGTCGAGCCGATGCAGCGGATCGCACCCGAGGCCAGAGCCGGCTTCAGAAGGTTGGAGGCATCAAGTGAACCGCCGGAGGTCGCCCCGGCCCCGATCACAGTATGGATCTCATCAATGAACAGAACCGCTTCCGGCAGGCTTTCCAGTTCCTTCATCACCTGCTTCAGGCGTTCCTCGAAGTCACCGCGGTAACGGGTCCCGGCCAGCAGGGCCCCCATATCCAGCGAGAAAATCACCGCCGACTTCAAAACCTCCGGCACTTCGCCATTCACAATCCGGCGGGCCAGACCTTCGGCAATCGCCGTTTTACCGACGCCTGGATCCCCGACATACAGGGGATTGTTCTTCGAACGGCGGCACAGCACCTGCACGGTGCGATCAACCTCAGCCTCGCGCCCGATCAGGGGATCAATCTTGCCGTCCATCGCCTTGCGGTTCAGGTTGACGCAATACGCTTCAAGCGCTTCGTGACCTTTTTTCACGACGTCCTCCTCAGCCGCACTTTCGTCGGCACCTTTAACGGGACGCGCTTCCGACAATCCCGGCCGCTTGGCGATACCATGGGAGATGTAATTGACCGCATCGAGACGGGTCATGTCATGCTGGCGCAGGAAATACACCGCATGGCTTTCCCGTTCGGAAAACAGGGCAACCAGCACATTGGCCCCGGTCACCTCTTCACGGCCTGACGACTGTACGTGGATCGCCGCCCGCTGCACCACCCGCTGAAATCCGGCGGTCGGTGTCGGCTCGGTGGCGTCAGGCATCACCAGACTGTGCAGCTCCGTCGCCACAAAGGTCATCAGATCCTTCGACAGCTGCTCAAGATTTACGCTACAGGCCCGCAGAACGGCCGCCGCGTCGCTGTCCTCACACAGGGCCAGCAGAAGGTGTTCCAGCGTCACATACTCGTGGCGGTGTTCTCCGGCCAGAGCCAGTGCGCGGTGCAGCGTTTTTTCAAGATTGCGGGACAACATCGGTCGATCCCCTTTCCGTTCTTAAGCGTGCCAGGCAGAGCGTTCCCAGCAAAGATGGAGACAGGCCTTACGGCTGACAACGCCCAAACTTCTAAAACAAATTTTCAAAATCAGGAGCATTCGCCCGAGCAAAGAACCTGACAGGACAGACAGCAGGGACCCTGCGGGTCCTGCGGCCGCACACCTCTTTCCCGGTGCCCGGTTACAGGCCCCTGTGTCATGATATTCTTACAGCGGTGAGCCCGCGAAGACTCCGGGGGTAACCGCCCCTCAGTCCCGCTCCAGCGTACATTGCAGCGGATGCTGATGTTGCCGGGCCAGATCCATCACCAACGTGACCTTTGTCTCGGCCACATCATAGGTATAGACCCCGCAGACACCCACGCCACGCTGATGAACGTGCAGCATGATCTCGGTGGCTTCCTCACGGTCTTTATTGAAAAACCGCTCGAGTACATGAACAACGAACTCCATCGGAGTATAATCGTCGTTCAGCATCAATACCTTATACATGGACGGCTTTTTGGTCTTCGGTCTGGTCCGCGTCGCCACACCGGTTCCCGTGCCATGGTCATCCTGATGATCGAAGTCACTCATCGAGGGGTCTATCGGCTCCGTTTACGGGGTCAACCTCACTCCGGCCCAAAGTCACCGGGAACGCTGCAGCTTTGCCAGACGTCCCCGGATCCTCCCGTTTTCCGGAGGGGGGATCCCCAGTGTAACCGGCCCCTTACAGGAAGCGAACCGGCCTTAGCACTGAATATAGGCCGGATTTTTGCGGAGCGGGAGGGGGGGCAGTTCCTCTGGACCATGGAAAACCGCATGATCCAGAGGAACTATAGGCGTTAATACATTGAAATATATAATTCTATAAACACAGACGCTCTCTCGGGAAACCCTCCCGGAGCCGTATTTTCAGGACAGAATCGGTGCCGCGTCCCTCCCGGTGGCCCGACGCGGTGCCCCCGAGGCGTGATCCACGATCCATCCACTGACTTCCCGGTAGGGCAGACAGGCCGCCTCGATAACAGACCAGACAAACTCCGCAGCCCAAACGGCGGGGTGTACGGCCCCGGTATGAACAAGACTATGCGAATCCAGTACGTCTGCTGTCGCCCCCCCGGATTTCAGGGCTGCAATTGCCATCCGCTCCGTACAGGTGAAGGCATCGGCCCACAGGTCAAGAACCCGGTTGGCCGCGTTTGTGCTTTCCGCCACATTTGTGCGGACAGCCTCCGGGATCAGCAGAAAAGGCTGCATCCCCTTTCGGGCAGCAAGAGTCGCGACAGTGTCAGAAGCAAAGGAAAATCCGGAAACGGCGGGCATGGAGGCCTCCATCGGAAAGAAATGCTGCAATGCAACATAACACATCCCAAAGGCTCCGGTCATGTCGATTGTGCAATGCACAATTCAAAAACCAGATGAGTTGCCCCAAATTTGACACACTTATGGCACAGATCGACACCCCGGTAAGGTTTTGTCCACTTTTTCCTGCTGTCATGGGCACACCAAGCAGTTTATCGGCGTGGACAGGCCGTAAATGTTTTCTTAAGGTTACGGGCGAGTCGCTAACGGTCTGCCAGAATGGCATAAACCCAGCCAGGCTTTTCCGGGACAATCGGGCAAATATGTCTGTTCCGGGGCAGAAAACCCGGCAACCGTACCGGGACAGTAACCAGACCGCCATACAATGTCACTGATCGGCCAAATCAGGGGGAAGTGCTTTGACTGCCATCCACACCTTTGACACCGGACTTCACAAGGCCCCTCGTCGGGGGTTGTCTTCCGCCGTCGCAGGTCTTCTGGCAGTTCTGACACTGACAGTTTCGCTGCTGTCGGCCACCCCTGCTTTGGCGGTGGTCTACGCCTCGATCGTGATCGACACCGAAAACGGCGCGGTCCTGCAGCAGGAAAATGCCGACGCCCAGACCTATCCGGCATCACTGACCAAGATGATGACCCTGTACATGCTGTTTGAGGCAATGGAAAAAGGCAAAGTCACCATCCGCGACCGGATGCCGGTTTCAACCTACGCCGCCGGGCAGGCCCCGACCAAGCTGGGGGTCCCTGCCGGGCGTACCCTGATGGTCGAAGATGCGATCAAGGCCCTGATCACCCGCTCTGCTAACGATGCCGCCGTGGTGATCGCCGAGCATCTGGGCTCCAACGAACCCAATTTCGCCCAGATGATGACCCGTAAAGCCCGGGCGCTGGGTATGTCGAACACCCAGTTCCGCAATGCGTCCGGCCTGCCGAATCCGGATCAGGTCACCACCGCGCGCGACATGGCCCGCCTGTCCATCGCCCTGCGCCGCGATTTCCCCCAGTATTATGACTATTTCAGCATCCGCTCCTTCCGCTATGGCAAGCAGACCATCGGCACCCATAACCGGGTTCTGCTGCAGTACAAAGGCGCTGACGGATTAAAGACCGGCTATATCCGGGATTCCGGGTTTAATCTTGCCACCTCAGCCCGCCGGGGCGGCCACTCTCTGGTCGGTGTGGTTCTGGGCGGCCAGAGTGGTGCCTGGCGCGATCAGCGGATGATGGACCTTCTCGACCGCTCCTTCGCATCCCTTGGGGAAACCGGCAGCAGCCCTGTCATGGCGTCCGCTGCCCCTGTCGATACCCAGCCCACCAAAGCCAAAGCCGCTGAAGAACGCCGCCTTGAACTGGCCCGTGTGGCGGCTGAAAAGCGGGAAAAGCAGCTTGCCGCCAAGCGGGAAGCTGCTGAGAAGAAGCTGGCGGAGGCACAGGCCAAAAAGGATAAGAAGGCCGCTGCCCTCGCCAAAGCAGAGATGGAACGGGTGATGGCCAGCGCTCCGCAGCCGCTCGGCGGCAAACAGGTCGCCACCCAGTGGGCCAAACAGCAGGAGCACGGCGGCAACCCTGGGGACTGGGCCGTTCAGGTCGGGGCCTTCACGGCTTTCTCCGCCGCCCACACGCAGGCATCCAATGCCATGGGCATCGTCCGTCCGCAGATTTCCGGGGCTCAGCTTTTGGTCACCCCGATGAATGGTGCGAATGGGCTGGTGTACCGGGCCCGACTGACCGGCATCGACAACGAACAGCAGGCCAAATCAGCCTGTAAACTGCTGAAGCAGAAAAATGTATCCTGCCTGCCGGTTCCGCCATCTAACGTAAACCTTGCCATGGTGCAGGACGGACGTAAGACCCGCTGAATCGATTCGGCGTTCAAAGAGTCGGCGTTCAAAGCAGAGAGACACAGGGGCGCATCCCACAGGGACGCGCCCCTTTTGCTTGGCTGTTCGTCCATACCTGATCAGGGGCAGTAGGCTGATACCTGCCCCGTCACCCCAATGCTTTGGCCTTCAGCCATTCAGCAGCAAGGCTCGTGCAATCGCAATAACAGGCACAGTGACAGCCTCTTCCCGAACCGACCGGCTAGATCCGGTTCAGGAGACCGGGCCGCCATCCCAACGTACTGCGAAAAAAGAAAACCCACCTGCCGCTTTCATACGGCAGGTGGGTTCTTCAAAAGGTCAGAGATGCAGCAGGAAACCTTACTTTTCGACCTGCTCGGCCCCGGCGAACGGATTATCCGCTTCCGGATCTTCCTCCTCCTCCCGGCGCAGACGGTGCTCACCAAGATAAAGCAGGATCGGTGCGGCGATGAAGATCGACGAGCTGGTAGCCAAAACGACGCCAAACAGCAGAACCCAGGCAAACTGCTGCAACGCCTCTCCGCCAAACAGGGCCAGAGGCAGGATCGACAGGAAAATGGCGATCGAGGTGGCAACAGTACGGCTCATGGTCTCATTGATCGAGCGGTCAATCAGCTCGCGCAGCGGCATCTTGCGGAACACCCGCAGATTCTCACGCACACGGTCATAGACCACGACTTTATCGTTGATCGAGAATCCCATAATTGCCAGCAGGGCAGCAATCGCCGGCAGGTTGAATTCCAGCCCGGTCAGCGCGTAGAAACCGATCACCTTGGTGATATCAAGGATCATCGTCACCACGGCGCCAACACCGAACGGCCATTCAAAGCGGACCCAGATGTAAATCAGCATGGCAATGGCAGCCAGACCCAGCGCCATCATACCATCGGAGAACAGTTCAGAGCTGACAGACGCGCCGATGCTCTCAACACGGCGGATGCTGGTCCCCGGATATTCCGCCTGCACAGTCTGCTGCACCAGCTTGACCACCTTGGCCTGCTCTTCGTCCCCGCCCGGCTGCCGTTCCAGACGGATCAGCACATCAGTAGCAGCACCGAAATCCTGCAGCTTCACCGGACCGACATCAAGCTTTTCCAGCGCGCCGCGCAGCTTGTTAAAGTCAGCCGGCTGCTCGGTGCGGATTTCAACAATCGTACCCCCGGCGAAATCAACGCCAAGGTTAAGACCCGGGTGGAAGAACAGCACAACCGAGGCAATCGACAGCGCCGCCGACATACCAAGGCCGACATTGCGGCCCTTCATGAACTGAATATTGGTGTTTTCCGGGAACAGACGCAGCTTGGTCCCCACGGCCAGCGTCACCGGGCGGGTCTTACGCCACCACGACGCCACCATCAGACGCACCAGCGTCACCGCCGTGAACATCGACACCACAATGCCGAGGCTGATGGTGATCGCAAAGCCACGGATCGTCCCCGTCCCGACGGAATACAGGAACAGCATCTTGATCAGGGTGGTGGCATTGGCATCGACGATGGTCGAGTAAGCCCGCTTGAACCCGGTCTCAATCGCCGCCATCGGGCCTTTGCCCTTGCGGGTTTCTTCCCGGATGCGCTCATTGACCAGAATGTTGGCATCAACCGCCAGCCCCAGCGACAGCAGCAGACCGGCAATACCCGGCAATGTCAGGGTTGCCCCCAGCACCGACAGGGCACCGACCGCCATGGCAAGGTTAACGAACAGTGCAATATTGGCATACAGGCCGAAGCGGCCATAGGTCATCGCCATAAAGGCAACCACCAGCACAAACCCGACGATCACACTGATGACCCCGGCGCGGATCGAGTCTGCCCCGAGATCGGGGCCAACGGTCCGCTCTTCCACCACGGTCAGCGGAGCGGGGAGCGCACCGGCACGCAGCAGAACCGCCAGATCATTGGCTGACGCCGCATTAAAGGAGCCGGAAATCTGCCCCCGCCCCCCGAGGATCGGTTCACGGATCACCGGGGCGCTGATGATTTTACCGTCCAGCACAATCGCAAACGGCTTGCCGACATTCCGGGTGGTGATGTCCGCAAATTTCTTGCCGCCGATATCATCGAAGGAGAAGCCGACCAGCCATTCGCCGGTCCGCTGATCGGTCGAGGGGCGGGCATCAGAAAGGTGCGAGCCATCCAGCTCAATCTGGCGGCGGATCAGCGCCATCTGACCGGCAGAGCGGTCATCAGCCATCGGCAGCCACTGCATCCCGGCCGGGGCCGGGCTGCCGGGACGGACCGTACTGTCCCCCAGCAGATGGAAGGTCATCTTCGCGGTCTGACCAAGCAGGGCCTTGATGCGGGTCGGGTCCGCCAGACCCGGCAGCTGCACGACGATACGGTCTTCCCCCTGACGGGCAATCAGCGGTTCCGCCACGCCGCTCTGGTCGATACGGCGACGGACGATTTCAATAGACTGCCCGACAGTCTGGCGGGCCCGTTCCTGCAAAGCCTTTTCATTTGGCACCAGCGAGACGGACGGACCATCCACGGTAATGTCAAATTCCTTCACAGTCGTCGTGCCGATCTGGATACCGGCATCAACGGTGTTCAGGGCAGTCCGGGCGGCATCGGCCTGCGCGGTATCGACCAGCGCAAACCGCACACTGGTGTCATCGGCTGTCAGACCGGTGTAACGCACCTTGGCGTCACGCAGAACCTGACGGACGCTATCCGCCTGATTCTCCATCCGCTCTTTCCGCAGGGCCGCCAGATCGACCTTCAGCATCAGGTAAGATCCGCCCTGAAGATCAAGGCCCAGATTAACCCGGTTAAGCGGCAACCATGACGGCATTGCCCCGGCGGGGAGGAGGTTGGGGGCCGCCAGCAGCACGCCGACCAGACACACCAGAAGGATGAGACCCGTCTTCAGACGGGAAAAATACAGCATGGGGACAGCCCTGTCGGTTCAGAGTGAGTTTGCCCGGCACAATAGCAGACCTTTCGCCGTGAACAACCCTGTGAACAGACCTTTTGGGGGTATTGTCACAGTGCGCTATCCGCCTGCGTCACCATGGCCTCACCGGCATATAAGGCGGATTTTCCAAAGAGCAAGAACGCATTCCACACCGCATGCCGTGGACAATCAGGGGGAACTGTGTCACTCACAGGGTCTCTCTTCTGCCCGGATATGATATCCATGCGCCCGACCCAGCTTGATACCTTCGCGATGACCACCATGGTGCTGCTGTGCGCCACCTGGGGCCTGACCCAACCCACCGTGAAGATGGCAGCCGCCGAAATCGGACCGGTCCTGCAAGGGGGGCTGCGCTGCCTGATCGCCGCCGTACTGGTGCTCCTGTGGTGTCGGCTGCGGGGAATCCGTCTGTTCGACCACGATGGCAGCCTGAAGGGTGGCCTGCTGGTCGGCGCCCTGTTTGCCGCGGAATTTGCCGCCCTGTTCAAGGGGCTTGAATACACACAGGCTGCCCGGGCCGTACTGTTTCTTTATTGCGCCCCCTTTGTCGTTGCTCTCGGCGGGCACTTTAAGCTGGGGGAAAAACTGGCCCCCGTACAATGGCTCGGCCTGACCTGCGCCTTCATCGGGCTGCTGGTCGGTATGGGCGACAGCCTGAGCCTGCCCGGCGGACAGGAGCTGATCGGAGATCTTCTTGCGCTTATCGCCGGACTGCTGTGGGCGGCAACCACGCTGGCAATCCGCATGACCCGGGCTGGTGCTGTCACGCCTGCCAAAACCCTGCTGTATCAGCTGGGCACGTCAGTTGTCGTGATGATCCCGCTGGGACTGATGATGGGTGAGACATGGCCGCACTTCGGCACCCTGTCAGAAACGGCGTGGGGCGTTCTGCTGTTTCAGGGAATTATCATCACCTTTGCCAGCTATCTGATGTGGTTTTCTTTGGTGTCGCGATATCCGGTCGGGCTGCTGTCAGCGTTTTCATTCCTGACCCCGCTGTTTGGTATGGCTTTCGGGGCGCTGCTGCTGGGCGAACGCCTGACCCTGCCGTTCCTGTCTGCCGCAGTACTGGTCGGCCTCGGCATCTGGCTGGTTAACCGGCGGCGGGTGAAAATCGCCGGTTGACCCCCGGTCAGGCTTTCCTGAAAAAACAGGGCAAAGAAGGTCTTGCGTCGTGAAACGGAATCCCCTATTTTGCCGCCCTCACGACGGCCCGGCCTTAGCCGGAAGTTGTTCTGATGGGGTGTCGCCAAGCGGTAAGGCAACGGTTTTTGGTACCGTCATACCTAGGTTCGAATCCTAGCACCCCAGCCAACTCTCTTTCCGCAGTGATCCGCTGATGCCCGGAAAGACCAGAGAAAGCCACGGTTTGCGCCGTGGCTTTTTTCGTGGCCGTCCGCCCCCATCCGTTGGCAGCCGCAAAAATTGTTGGTATTTTTTGGCCCAGATACCAACGTTCTAAGGCTGGATCCCATGCCTGCCGAAACCGTCACCGATCACTGGCTAACCGCTGCCGACGGAACCCGCCTGCGCCTGTGTGAATATGGGGAGGCCCCAAGATCGCTGCTGATTCTGCCCGGACGGACAGAACCTGTTGAAAAATATTCTGAAACTGTCGAGCGCCTGCTTCATCACGGCTGGACCGTCTTTGTCGCCGACTGGCGTGGTCAGGGCCGCTCCGGCGGGCGCCCGGCCCATAACCCGCAGATCGGCCATGCCGAAGATTTTGACATTCACGTCAGCGATCTGGCCCTGTTCCTGCGGGCCGTGCAGGCAGCCAATCCGCTTGGCCCGATCACCCTTCTTGCCCACAGCATGGGCGGCGGCATCGCGCTGCGCTATCTCCAGACCACACCGCATCCCCCGGCAGCGCTAAGGCAGGTCATCACCCTGGGCGCAATGATCACCCTGCCAAAGCAAAGCCTGCCGCATACCTGCGTGCGCCTGATCGCGGACATTGCCTGCGCGCTCGGTAAAGGGCAGCAGTATGCGCTGGGGCAAGGGGACTGGGGCAGCAAGGACCGTGACTTTACCGACAATGGCCGCACCTCTGACCCTGCCCGCTTTGCCCGTGAAGTCATTCTGCTGACCGATCATCCGGATCTGAGGGTCGGCGGCCCAAGCTGGGGATGGGTGCGCGCCGCCCTGCGCCTGTCTGCCCGCCTGGAACCCGGCTTCATCGCGCCGGTGCCCCTGCATCTGTTGCAGGGCGATCAGGATCCCTACGTTCCCCTGCCCGTGCTGCGTCGGTTTCACAGCCGGGTCGGCAACAGCACCCTGACCCTGCTGCCCGGTGCCCTGCACGAGCCGTTGATGGAACGGGATGAGATACAGGCCGCCGTCTGGGCAGTCCTTGACCGGCTGCTGCAACAGGGACCGCCATAAAAGAAAAGCGTGCCGGGATAAAACCCGACACGCTTGGGGTCATGATGACAGGGATACTGGAGTTTGTCCGCTCTGCGCACCGCTGCGCGATCCCTGCATCAGACCTGCAACTTTTCCACCCGGCAGGTTTATCCGCCGAGAGCACTCGCTTCAGAAGCCAGTGCCGTAATCTTCGCCCAGTCCCCGGCGGCCACAGCCGCATCCGGGGTCAGCCAGCTTCCGCCGACTGCCGCCACATTGGGCAGCGCCAGATAGCCGGGGGCCGAAGCCGCATCAATCCCGCCGGTCGGGCAGAAAGTCAGGTGCGGCAGCGGGCCGCCTATTGCCTTCAGCAGCGCTTTTCCGCCCACGGCTTCCGCCGGGAACAGCTTCAGCACACCATAGCCCTGATCCTGCGCTTCCATCGCTTCCGTCGGGGTGGCAACACCGGGAATCAGAGGAATCCCGCAGCTCCGCCCCGCCGCAGCCAGCCGTGACGGCAGGCCGGGGCTGATCGCAAAGGCGGCCCCGGCATCCACCGCCTGCGCCAGCTGGTCAGGGGTGCAGACCGTTCCGGCCCCAACCACCGCCTGCGGCACCGCGTCGCGGATGGCACGAATGGCAGCCAGTGCTGCATCGGTCCGCAGGGTGACTTCCAGCGCACGGATCCCACCGGCCACCAGAGCATGCGCCAGATCAACCGCCCGCGCCGCATCGCGGATGACGATCACCGGCATCACCGGTGACAGACGCAGAACTGACAGGGCATCAAGGGTCATGGCCGTCATCTCCTTACACGGCAACCGCATCGGCATCAGCCCACAGCGGATGGGCGAAAGTCATCGCCCCGGTTTCGGCGCTGGTCGCCAGCTGGCGCATCCCGCCGAACAGATCCCGCCCGATCCCGGAGACAGAGCGGGAAAAATCAGGAACAGCGACATCGCGCCCCTGCCACACCTCAGCCGGGACCAAGACGTCCAGTATTCCTGCCTCAGCATCCAGCCGCAGCAGGTCACCGTCGCGGACCTTCGCCAGCGGCCCGCCGACAGAGGCTTCCGGCGACAGATGGATCGCGGCAGGCACCTTGCCGGATGCCCCGGACATCCGCCCGTCGGTGACCAGTGCCACCCGAAAGCCACGGTCCTGCAACACGGCCAGCGGCGGGGTCAGCTTATGCAGCTCCGGCATGCCATTGATGCGCGGCCCCTGAAAGCGGACGACGGCAATAAAATCACGTTCCAGCTCGCCACGCCGGAAAGCTGCCAGCAGGTCATTCTGATCATCAAAGACCAGCGCCGGGGCTTCAACGATCCGGTGCTCCGTCTTAACCGCTGACACCTTGATCACTGCCCGCCCCAGCGGCCCGGTCAGCAGACGCAGCCCACCATCGGCGGAAAACGGCTCCGCCAGCGGGCGCAGCACTGATGCGTCCGCGCTGACAGCGGGCACATCGCGCCAGTCAAGGCCACTGTTGCTCAGGCAGGCTTCTTTGGCATGCGCCCGCAGACCGGTGCCCAGAATGGTGGTGACATCTTCGTGCAACAGCCCGCCGTCAATCAGCTCCCGCATCACAAAGCCGATGCCGCCTGCCGCCTGCACATGGTTCACATCCGCCTTCCCATTGGGGTAGGCACGCATCAGCAGCGGCACCACGGCCGACAGATCATGGAAATCATCCCACGTCAGGGCGATACCGGCGGCCCGGGCAATCGCCACCAGATGCAGGGTGTGATTGGTTGATCCGCCGGTGGCCATCAGACCGACCACCGCATTCAGGATTGCCCGCTCATCAATCACCCGGGCAATCGGGGTATAGCGGTCCGCCCCGGCGGCAATCTCAACCGCCACGGCGGCGGCGTGCTCGGTCAGGGCCTGCCGCAGCGGCGTGCCGGGATTGACGAAGGCCGTACCCGGCAGATGCAGGCCCAGCAGCTCCATCAGCATCTGGTTGGAATTGGCGGTCCCATAAAAGGTACAGGTGCCCGGGCCGTGATAAGATGCCATTTCCGATGCCAGAAGCGCATCACGGCCAACCTTGCCTTCCGCATAAAGCTGCCGGACCTTCGCCTTCTCATCATTGGCAAGACCACTGGTCATCGGCCCGGCCGGAACAAACACTGCAGGAAGATGCCCAAAACTCAGCGCCCCGATCAGCAGGCCGGGGACGATCTTATCGCAGACGCCCAGATACAGCGCGGCGTCAAACATCTGATGGGACAGGGCAATGGCGGTGCCCATGGCAATCACATCGCGGGAGAACAGGGACAGCTCCATCCCCTCGTATCCCTGCGTCACACCGTCACACATCGCAGGCACTCCGCCCGCCACCTGCGCGGTTGCCCCCAGACGCTCCGCCGCCGCCTTCAGCAGCGCCGGATACTGTTCCAGCGGCTGATGGGCTGACAGCATATCGTTATAGGCGGTGACAATCCCCAGATTGGGGCCGGTCGGACCGGTCAGCCGGGCCTTGGCCGCATCGGGCATTGCCGCACAGGCATGTGCCAGATTAGTGCAGGACAACGCCCCCCGCTGCGCCCGCCCGGCCCGCGCCTCTTCAGCAGCACGCACGCCATCCAGATACCGGCGGCGGGTCGGCCCGCTGCGGGTTATCAGGCGATCCGTTACGGATGCAAGAACGGGGTTAAGGGACATCGCAGGCTCCGGTCGGCCACGAAAGGCAGCGGGACTGTAGTTTTGCTACACCGGTTTGGCAACAATTTTTGCACCGCATCACAAAATCTTCGCCAAGATTCCTGTTGAAAGGCTGAACCTCTGCGGCACAGGATGTAACAATACTACAAAAGATCCCGGATTCTGCCAATGCCGCCCCTTCATCGCTTTCCGTCCGCCGCCGTCGCCACCGCTGCGCTGGCTGATGCCATCGCCGCGACTCTGCTGGCCTGCCTGACCCGGCAGGACCGGGCCGTGCTGGCTGTTTCCGGCGGGCGCTCCCCGGTTCCGCTGTTTCAGACCCTCAGGGAGCGGGATCTGCCGTGGCAGCGCGTTACCATCACCCTTGTTGATGAACGCTGCCTGCCTTCTGACCACCCCGACAGCAACGCCCGGCTGGTGCGGACCCATCTGCTGGCCGGTCGTGCCGCGACCGCCTGCTTCAGGCCGCTGTGGCTTCAGCCCGCAACGCCGGAGGACCTGATCAGTAACGCCATAAAACAATGGCAGACACCGGATCTAACCCTGCTGGGCATGGGCGAAGATGGGCATACCGCATCCCTGTTCCCCGGCGCGACAAATCTGACGACCGGACTGGCCGCGGATACGGCAGCCCCCCTGCTGCTGATTGATCCACCCACCGCCCCGCACCGGCGCATCAGCATGACGGCGGCGGAAATTGCCCGCAGCCGACAGGTTTTTCTTTCGATTGCCGGGGACGCCAAACTGTCTGTTCTGCAGCAGGCCCTGACAGCTCCCTCCCCGGCGCTGCCGGTTGGTGTGGTCCTGACCCGCTGCCCGACGGCACAGATTTTTGCCAGCGAGATCTGAATCCCCTCAGACTCCTGACATTTCAACCGCCAGAGCTTTTGCGCCCCCGGCCTTTTGCACCCTTGACCTTCCGGCTGAAGGCGACAACAAAGAAAACGATAAAAAACAGAACAGTCAAAGGGAGCCGACGCCCATGTCCACATCATCCTATCCACGCCTGCTGGGCGACATCGGCGGCACCAATGCCCGGTTTGCGCTGGAAACCGCCCCCGGCGTCATCGAGGCACTGCTGATTCTGCCAACCCGGGAACATCCCGGATTTGCCGATGCCCTGAAGGCTTATCTTGAGCGCACCGGCGTCACCGGGCTCCGCCATGCGGCGATCGGTATTGCCACCGCTGTCACCGGCGACCATGTCAGCATGACCAACCACCCGTGGGCGTTTTCGATCGAAGACATCCGCACCGCATTCGGCCTCGATACCTTTCTGGTTCTCAACGATTTCACCATCCTTGCTCTGTCTCTGCCGCGCCTGCCTGCGCAGGATCTGGAACAGATCGGTGGCGGTACGGCCCGCAATGGGGCCAAAGCCCTGATCGGTCCCGGCACCGGCCTTGGTGTCTCCGGGCTTCTCCCCTCTGCCGCCGGCTGGATTCCGCTGGCCGGAGAAGGGGGACATGTGGCGTTTTCCCCCTGCACCGAGGAAGAAGAGGCCCTCGCCCGCTTCGCCCGGGCCGAGCTGGGTGTCGCCCATCTCTCAGCCGAACGCCTGATCACCGGATCGGGGCTGGAGCTGATCGACCGATTCCTGACCGCGCAGGGGCAGGCCCCCGGCGTTGCCCCCCGTCCGGCCCCTGACATTTCCCGCGCCGGGCTGGACGGAAGCTGTCCGCGCGCCGTGGCAGCCCTGACCCTGTTCTGCGCCCTGTTCGGCACGGCTGCCGCCAATCTGGCCCTGACGCTTGGCGCCATCGGCGGGCTGTATATCGGCGGCGGTATTATTCCACGCTTCGGGGCTTTTTTCGCAGCCTCACCGTTCCGGTCACGGTTTGAGGCGCAGGGGCGCCTGAGTGCCTATCTGGCGCCGATCCCGGTGTATGTCATTCACAGCCCGACACCGGCCCTGCTGGGGGCCGCCAACGCCCTTGACCAGCACCTTGCCGTCACCAAAACTCTGGCCTGAGGACCGATCTGCGGATGCTCGACCGCCTGCGACAGGAACGCCCGCAGCTCTCCCCCGCCGAACAGCGGGTGGCCGACTATGTATTGGATAATCCGCAGACGGTGATGCGGGCCGCAGTCGCCGATATTGCCCGGCAGGCCGGTGTCAGCCAGCCGACGGTGATCCGCTTCTGCCGCCGTATGGGCTGTCAGGGGCTGCCGGACTTTAAACTATCGCTGGCAGGCACCCTTGCCAGCGAAACCGTGCAGGGCACACCCTACGTCCATTCCGCCGTCAATCCCGGTGATGACACCGCCACCATTCTGGGCAAACTGTTCGACAGCGCCGCCACGGCCATGCGCGCCACCCGCGACGCCCTGTCGGTTCCGGCAATGGAAGCGGCCATCGCCATGCTGACCGAAGCCCGGCGGATTGAGTTCTACGGCCTTGGTAACTCAGGGATTGTCGCAGCCGACGCCCAGCACAAATTTTTCCGCCTCGGAATTCCTTCCGTTGCCTACACAGACAGCCATACGCAGGTGATGGCAGCGGCAATCCTGCAACCCGGCGACTGCGTGGTGGCGCTGTCGCAGTCAGGCCGGTCCCCCGAACTGCTGGATGCCGCCGATGTCGCCAAATCCAGCGGGGCGACAGTCATTGCCCTGACCACCGATGCCTCGCCGCTGGCCCGGCTGGCCGACGTCGCCATCGGCATTGAAACCCCGGAAGACACGGCCAGCTTCAGCCCGATGCTGTCCCGCCTGCTGACACTGGCCGTCATCGACGTGCTGACCGTCGGTGTCGCCCTGCGTCTGGGACCCGATGCCGTCTGCCGGATGGAACAGGCCAAGCGGTCTTTGCAAGAAAAGCGGCTCAAGCTGCGATAGCTATACACGAATTACGGGTATTTGTGATTGACTGATGTCACCTCAGACACATTCAGACAAAAATCAGAATCTCCTTAAACTCTGATTCAAAATAATTTTCTCAGAATTTTTCTATTGCCCTCATACAACATGCAAAATTTTGCATAAAATGCATGCCAAAAACTACCTGGGGATGTAATTTCTCTGACAGGCTTCTGCTCAGTCATGAGCCGACGGAACAATCGGAGTCCCCGATGTCAGAGCCAACCACCATTCTCGCCACATCAGGACTGCTGCCCGGAACGTTTCCTGCGGCACTGGTCTATCTTATCATGGCGTTCCTGAACGCGGCCAATCCCGGTCCCCTCCAGAGCGGATGTCGGCTCATTCTCCCCGTCTCGCCCTCTGCCGCGCCGATCTATGCCTGCCTCCTGATTGGCAGTCAGAGTTTTCTTGGGGTCATGCTGCTGATTGCCCCCTCATGGATTCTGGCTGGCAGCGGACTGTGCTCTTTCCTGCTGTGCCGGGGGCTGGTGTTCCGGAAGCGGGCGGGTTTCCCTAAAGTATCGCTGCATCTTGGGCTCGGCTCTCTCTGGCCGGGTCCCATCGCTCTGTTTCTCGACAGCGTTCTGCTGCTCTCCCTGCTCGATACCGTCGTACGAACCGCGACGGCCTCTTTAATTCTGCCTCCGGCTGCCGGGGTCATCGGTGCGGTTTTGGTCACAGCAGCCAGCCTGCTGATCGCCAGCCGGAGTCTACAGGGCGGCCCCTTGCTCCGGCGGGGCACTCTCTCCCCCGGGGCTAAATGGCCGACCGCCATCACCGGGCCTGTGCCGGTGCAGGACCCGACCATCGTCCTGATGATTCCGTCCGACGGTCATGACGGCCAGTCCTGGCTGCGTCTGCTGCGTGCCCGGGCCGCCCTTGGATCTTTCTATCCCTTACACATCCTGACTGCCGGTACAGAGATCACCCCGTCAGAGACAGAAACGCTCACCACCCTCCCGCCGGACCGCTTTCTCGCCCTGTCAGACCGCTTCCCCTGTGCCCTGCTAGTCAGCGGCGGGGTGATTGTTGCCCGCTGGACAGAAGAACTGCCCGCAGAGTGGCTGATTCCTTACTCTGCCAAAGCCAGTCCCGAAGGCAGTCCCGCGATCCCCCCGCCCGAGAACCTCCCCCGGAACACCACAGAAAATCATAGGTATTTCTCGGCTGGCCCCGTATGATCCGAAAGTCTGCCGCGACAGGGTTTCTCTGCGTGGCGGGCTTGTCTGGACCTGACGTGACTGACACTCCATGCGCCTCTCCGCTGCATCCACCCTGTATCGCTTCAGCCTCCGGCACTGCCTCAGAGGCAGCCGGTTGGCCCTTGCCACGGCTTTCGCCGTGTCGCTGTCTGTTACAGCAGCGCAGGCCCAGACAGTCCCCCCGTCACCGGAACGGAGTGCACTGGAAGCCCGGCTGTCAGCGCTGACCACCGCCCTCGCCGGTGATGTCTGCGCCAACCCTGCCGAGGCCAGAGCCCTTCTGGCTGCCGGAACGCCCGCTGGCACCCCGGCGGGCGCCGCACCGGCTATCACCCCGGCTCCCGACAAATCCTCCGCCGCCGACATCAAAACAAGCTCGGCCCCGGCAAAGCCTCTGGAAAAGACCGCACTGGTCTCGCTGCTGAAACAGGCGGTGGTTCTGGTGGTGGCCGGAGAGAACTCAGGCTCCGGTTTCATCATCGACAGCCAGCATATTGTCACCAACAATCATGTGATCGCCGGGTCAGAAGGGCAGCCGCTGATTGTTGCCGGTGTTGGTATCGGCACCCCGCGGGAAGCCAAGGTGATTGCCCATGTCGCTGAAGAAGGCCCGGCCGGACGCGATTTTGCCCTGCTGAAAGTGGCGGGGGCGCCGCTGACCACCAAACTTGCGCTGACCCCCAATGTTGCCGACCTGCAACCGATCGTTGCCGCCGGTTTTCCCGGCCTGCTGATTACCAACGACGTCAATTTCCACCGGCTGATGCAGGGGGACCTGTCTGCAACCCCGGAAATCATCCTGTCGCAGGGGGCGGTGATGGCAATCCAGAACCGCAGCGCCGGGATGCCAACCATTGCCCACAATGCCCCGATTTCCGGCGGCAACAGCGGCGGGCCGCTGGTTGACGCCTGTGGCCGGGTGGTCGGCATCAACACCTATATCCGGGTCGCTTCTGATCAGGGCACCAATGCAGGCTATGCCCTGGGGACAGAGGGAATCCTGAAGTTTCTGGCCAAGGCTGGCGGTTCGCCCACGGTACAGAGCGGTACCTGCGAATAAAATAACCCCCCGGACTGAGAGATCCGGGGGATTTTTCTTAGGCCTGTTAGCGCCCGATCAGGGTATCCAGCTCTTTACTCAGGCTGTCTTTCTGCTTACGCAGGGCATCAAGCCGGGCTTCTTTCTCCGTATCATTGCTGACCGGATCAGCCTTGACCTGCGCAATCCGCGCTTCAAGCTGAGAAATCTGGCGCTGAAGCTCCGTCGTGTTGCCCTTGGCTTTGGCAACTTTCTTCTTCAGATCAGCGATATCTTTATCGAGTGCCGCCGCTTTCTGTTCCGCAGCCGTCCTGTCCGCCGCAACAGCGGTCTGCTGCTGCTGGGTCCGCTGCAGCTCGCGCTGCTTCTGGGTATTGACGTCCTGCTCGTTCTCCAGCGTTTCCTGTTTCTGCTTGGCCCGCTTGTCATAGGTGCCGTCAGACAGGTTGCTCATCCCGGAGAAAAATCCGCCCTTCGCCGGATCTTCATTGGTCTGGCAGGCCGACAGGGTCAGCACAGAGCCCAGACAGATCACCGGCAGAAGCAGACGGCGACGGATACGGTTCATCGTGGTCATCCTTTTCACAAAACGGCCCTGGCAGAGATTCCGGATCGGCGCTTTCCGCGATGCGGGTACCGACCAAGGGTATCGTATCAGCCGGTCACACTGGAACGCCTGGAAATAGAAAAACTTAGCCTATCCGGGCAACCTGACGGCGCTGCATCAGGCCGTTGATATCCCCCTCAAGCTGGGCGATCTGCTTTTCCAGCGTCCCGATTTCCTTATCCATCGCCTGCATCCGTTTAGAGGATCCCTGCGTCTGGGCACGGGCCTGCACGTATTCGTCATGCTTTTCCTTCAGCTTTGCCAAAGTCTTCTGCATGTACTGAGTGTTTTCGTCGATACGCGCCAGTTCCTGCTTCGCCTTGTCCTTGCTCATCTGGCCGGAGGCGATCTTCTGATTCAGCGACTCAAGGGTCCGGCTGTCTTCAGCGATCACCTGACGGCTGGTGGCAATCATATCGGCAAGGCGCTGGTTATCCTTGCGGACATCGTCGGTCATTGAATCAAGACGAGCTTCCTCATTGGCATACTGTTCCTGCTTATCCGCAATATAGTAGCCGGTTGCCCCGCCCATCGCAGCACCGGCGGCGCACCCGATCGCCGCCCCCTGACCACGCTGACCGTTGCCCGCTGCCAGCAGACCGACCAGCAGACCGACCGCGCAGCCCGCGACTGCCCCTTCAACCACTGTCTGGTTAAAAGTATCGGCCTGCTCCCGCAGCCGCTTTTCCGCCGGAGACAGGTTTGCCTGATCAACACTGGATGTCGCGCAGCCCGCCAGAAACAGACTGGCGATCAGAACTGTCCCGATTCCCTTCCCAAAGCGCATCATTGTTTACTCCTGTTCCCACAATCCAGACCGGCTTTTGCAGTTTCAGCCGTGTCCCCGGCAGAACCCGGTTTCTCCGTTTACATCTTCACGTAATCATCCAGCCATTTCTGGCGGCTGACTTTATGGTCATCACGATATCCAAGCACATGCCCGGTATGCCGCTCCAGATACGGGACCAGATGGGCCAGACCCAGATTTTTCATTTCGGTGGCCAGAAGATCCCGCTGCCGTTTCAGGGTATCATCCCCATAGTCTTCAGCAATGCGTATCACCGTATCCGCATAATAGCGCAGGTTGTCATCCAGTGCCTTCTGGTTCTCCTGCACCTTCGCCTGATAATCCTTCGTCCGGTCGCTGTTGGGATCAGACGCCTTCTGGCTTTCGTACAGAGAGCGCAGGCGGTCAACCCACTTACCGTCATCGGCCAGCTTCTGTCCGAGAAATGCCCCCATCCGCAGGGCCGTGCGGGCCGCACGGTCACGCTGCTCATCCCGCAGGGCCAGATCAGCCCTCAAAGAGGCCTGCACCTGTTCCAGCCGCTTTTTCATTTCCGGGTCCGGAGCGGCTTTTGCCAGCACCGCCAGATCTTCAATCGGTGTCTCCGCCTGCTTGCCAAGCTGAACCCCCGGCCGGTCATCGGTCGCCGAGCTGGCCCCCAGCTTATCCCACGCCTGCTGAACAGCCTTCAGCTGCACCCCTGAGGTCAGCGACGGAACCGCCGCCACCACCCGGAAACCGGTGGTCTTGGATTTGCGGGCTCCAGCGTCATCAAAATACGGCACCTCCTGCCGCAGAGCCGTGCGGATGTCCTGCTCCCCGGTCAGATAATTGCCACCACGCACCACATACCCGCCAGCCTGACCGTGTGACCGGCCCAGTTTGTTCAGACGGAACGGCTCCAGCACCATTTCATCCACATTGCCAAGCATATCGTGGATCCCCAGCGGACCCGGATTGAGTAGACCCGTTAACTGTGGCTTTCCGTTGGCCGACTGCGTACCGGCAAACCAGACATACTTCGGCATCCCTTCCGGCATCGCGAACAGGCGCTCACCGAAGTCAGCGGGGGAGACCGAGGCCCCGCCCCGGGCCGCATATTCCCATTCCGCCTCGGTCGGCAGGCGGATATAGGCCGCCTCATCGCCTTCCTTCGGCAGGGCCTTCGCGGCATTCGTGCGCAGCCAGACCGAATAGCGTTCGGTAAACTTCACCGCGTCAAACCAGCCGATATCCGCCTGCGGCAACCGCTTCGGGACCGCAACCTTCGGGCAGGCCTCCGGCGTCTCGGCCATAACGGCTTCATACTGTGCCTGCGAAACTTCGTACTTGCCGATCAGATAGCTGCGCTGGTTTTTGCCGTCACTGAAACTACCGGCAATATATTCGGGATGCACCCCTTCGATTGATCCCCGGGCCGGATCGCCGCCGCCCAGCATGACCCGGGTATCGCCCAGCGGGCCGTCAGCCGGAACCGCCACACGGCGGAACACCATTGCCCCACCACAGGGCATTGGCAGGGTCACATCCTCCGCCGCCGGTTTCGGGTTGCTGATCTTGGCATCCCAGTCAGCGGCTGACGCCGTCACAGCCAGACCGCCGAGCAGAAAGATCCCTGCTGCCAGCCCTTTGAAACCCGCCTGCATGTCCGATCCCCTCTGACACAAATCCAGCATGAAGTGTGCGCATCATGCCCCGGATCACCTGTGGAAACAAACGCTTCCCAGCACCCTTTGCCCAAACAGTCGACTCCGGGACTAAAAAAGAGGATTTTTTTAAGATTCCGGGCAGGAACATTTAGCAACCGTCCGCACACCGCCTTTTTACAATGATGCCCGTTCTTTCAAAATAAAACCGGAAGCATCATGAGTACCCTCTTTCTCCGCAGTGCGGTTGTGTATGCCCTTTTCGGGATTATGCTGGGAATCCAGATGGCGGCAACCCAGCAGTTTGATGCCAGACCCGTCCACGCTCACGCCCTGCTGGCCGGATGGCTGTCGATGGCGGTGATGGGGGTGATGTACAAAGTGTTCCCGGCCCTGAAACACCGGGTTTTAGGCCCGGCGCATTTCTGGCTGCACAGCATCGGCCTGCCGGTGATGCTGGCAGGGGTCTTTGCCATTCATCGCGGGCAGGCTGATATCGGCGAACCGATCGCCGGGATCGGATCGATGGTTTTTGCCGTCGGCATTATCGCTTTTGCGGTTAATGTCTGGCGGCATGTCAAAGAGGATTAAATTTCCCGCAGGCTTTCCGCCGGGTCAATCTGCGCCACCTTCCGCGCGGCCCCGGCGGCGGCAAGCACCGCCAGCACAAGGGTCAGCACGATCCCGATGAGGTAATGGGCCGGATCAAGGCGGCAGACAAATTCTTCGCGGGCCAGTGTCCCGGCCAGTGTGGCGTTGAAAAAGGCGGCCGAAGGCCAGTACAGCAGCGATGACAGGGCCACCCCGCCGGCGGCCACCAGCAGCCCTTGCGTCACCGGCACCAAAGCCAGTGCCGTTCCGTCAAACCCCAGCAGACGCAGCAGGGCCAGATCCCGGCGTTTACGCTCCACCGCCGCCCACAGACTGGCCCCAAGCGACAGCAGAAACCCGATCACGGCCAACCCCAGCAGCAGGGACAGCACCCGGCTCAGGCTGCGATCAAGCAGACGGACGCTTTCAATCTCTGCCGCACGGGTCCGGACCTCCATTCCCTGCTGGCGTAACTGCTCCGCCAGCGGAGCGACCGCCTCCAGATCTGCGGCAAAAACCCGGGCGCTGGCAAACAGCCGGTCTGCCGCCGGTTTCTCCCGACCATCGCGCCAGTCTTCAGCCGCCACCAGAAAAGCCAGTGGCGCGAAGACTGCCGGACGGGAGAACAGCGCTTCCGGCACGACACCTGCAACGGTCAGGGACCAGCGCCGGACTTCCGTCTGGCCCTGCACAATGCGGCTGATCTGGCCGGTTACCGTGCTCCCCGCCGTCACCCCCAGAGTCGTGGCGGCACTCTGGCTGAGCAGAACAGTTCCGTCAGCCAGTGGCCGGGCACGCAGATCCGGCGGGATCAGAGGATCCCCCGGCGCGGTCGGCACCAGCTCAAGGCCGGGCTCAGCCTTCCCCGATGCCACCCGAACATCCAGTGTTGCCGCCAGCGACCGCGTCCGTGGCACCACAAAGCCGGTCCCCGGTTGGGCTGCCAGAGCTGAAAACCAGCCCGCATCAAGGCGATAACTGCCAACCACCACGACCTCACGGTTACGGGGGTCAGACAACAGGCGGGTCTGAAGTGTGGTGACAATCCCGGTTTTCAGCCCGAACAGCACCATCAGCGGCGTCATCACCGCCGCCAGCGCCACACACAGACACAGGGACACCTTCCAGTCATGCCGGAAATCCCGGCTGGCCAGCCGCACCGCCTGCCGGAAACCGGGCCTTACCGCCTGCGTCATCTTGCGTCCCCTGCCCCCGGCGGCACAAAACGCACCGTCTGGCCATTCTTCTCAAGAACCCCGGTCAGCACCGGCACCTGAAGACCGGCGATCCGCCTCTGATCGTGACTGACCAGAATCAGCGCCGCACCGCTGTCGACACTCAGGCCCAGCAGCAGGGCCAGCGCCCGGTCGGCGGTGGCCGGGTCCAGCGCCGCCGTCGGTTCATCGGCCAGCACCAGCGGCGGACGGTGCGCCAGTGCACGGGCCATCGCCACCCGCTGACGCTGCCCGATCGACAGCAGGCGCGGGGCCTTGGTCAGATGATCCTGCAGGCCAAGCTGTGTCACCAGATGATCATACCAGCCCCGGTCAACCGCCTGCCCCAGCAAACGCGGGGACAGACCGATGTTCTCGGCCACCGACAGATAGGGCAACAGCCCACCGGTCTGGAGAATGTACCCGACAGATCCCGCCCGCAGTGCCGCCAGACCGCTCTGACCCCGCGCTCCATCGGCCCACAGAGCAGAAACGTCCTGCCCCATCACCCGGAATGTTGCCGCTGCCGCCGGGCGCAGCACCAGCCCGAGAAGATCCAGCAGCGTGCTTTTGCCACATCCGCTCGGCCCGGTCACCGCCAGAGCCTGACCGGCCCCCAGCGACAGACCCGGTACCGTCAGGCGAAAGGCGCCGCGCTGCCCTGATAGACCCTTGATATGAAGGACAGGGGCATCGGTGCTTGTCTGCGTCATGCGGCGTCGCTCATGGCCCAACTCACGGCATCGCATCCAGCGGCACCGGATACACCGCTTCCCCGGCATCCGCTCCGCCATCCAGCGCCACCCAGCGGCTGACGTCATCGTGGTAGATCTGGTACAGCCGCAGCTTCCGTTGCAGTTCATCCAGGAAGACCTGCTGCTGCGAAATGCTCCAGCTCGACCAGGTCTCCTGATCCAGATCCAGAACTTTGCTGCGGTACGGCAGATCATCCAGATATTCCCCCATCAGGCCTAGATCGGCCAGTTTCTGGGCATTGGGGGAATTGATGGCGTTGGGATCGCGGCCCAGCGTCGCCGCTGCCGACCGCATCCGGGCGAAAAAGTCCTTCGGGGACAACTGAGCGGCCTGCCCGGCATCCAGAATACTTTTCACCACCTGCTGCATATCGGACAGCTGGTTTTTGGTCAGAAGCACCCGCACTTCGGTGGTCGCGACATCGGGTTTGACCAGATCTCGGTCGCTGATCCACGCCGAAAACAGCGGCGGGGCACGGGTTCCTTCGGTCCGGCCCAGCCAGGCCAGTTTCATGGCATGGCCCAGCAGGGCCGCATCATCCTTGACCTGATCGCCGCTGGCCTTGCTGGCCGACAGGGCAGACCCGGCGACCTCTTCCCCACGGGAGCTGGCGTTAACCTGATCGACAATCGCATCGGCCAGACTGTCGACAATCTTGCCAAAAGCATCAACCGAGCCGGATTCCACCGGATAATACAGCGGGTGGGGGACCAGCGGATGGGCTGTCAGGGCCTTATACTGGGCTTCAGCCTCAGCATGGTTGGCCTTCCCCTCCGGGGTCCGCAGATGCATCGCATACAGCGCCACGCCCCGATGCTGGGCTTCCAGACGCACCTGCTCGGCATCCAGCTTCGTGCCCGACAGCGGATCATTGCCGCGCAAAGCCCCGGCATCGGTGATCAGCACCACATAGCGGCCGCCGAAGTTAGCCCAGTCAACCTTATCCAGCGCCGTCATCACCCCGGCATAGGCATCTTCAGAAAAGCGGGCCGAAGAGGCAGTGGCCTGCCTGAGGCCGGAAACCTTCTCCAGAAACTCCTTCCCCGACTTAACCTGATTGGGGTCGGCATACAGGCGGGAGACGTATTCCAGCGCCGGAGTCTTATCAATGTTAGACCGGAACGCCACCATACCGAACCGTACCTTATCGGACAGACCGGCCTTCTCGATGCGGTCATAAATCCGCTTCACCGCGTCGCGGGTCCGGTCAATATACGGCCCCATCGAAATGGTGGAATCGATGACAAACACCACCGAAGCGGAAAAATTGCGCAGTCCGTTGGCCTTCGGCGCCTGTGCTTTATCGGCTTTGGCCTCCTGCTGCGTCACCGAGGCGACCTCCAGCAGCCGCATGCGGTGACCGCTGGCGGCAAAGGTTTCTTCCGCCGACAGAATCGGCAGCAGATAGAACTGTTTGTTCAGATCAACATAGGCTTCCGGCTCGATCGACACCACCGACGGATCATTTTTTCCCGACGCAATGGTTTTGCGCAGCGGCGCAAGGGTTGACCCCGGATCATCGGCATTGACCAGCGTCGCCAGCGTATCCCGGTCCTTAAACAGCAGGGAACGTTCACGCCCGGCCGGGTTGGTGAAGGCCAGCGTCATCTGCTGCTTCCACGGCAGGGTGTAATCAGCGGCAACCCAGCCGTCAGTCTGCCCCTTGGCAGTCAGCCCGACCTCAAGCCATTCCGCGCCGTTTTTCTGCACCCGGCCATAAACATACAGACGGGTCAGCGCCGGTTGCGGCTTGCCCGCCGCATCCGCCGGATCTTTACGGATCTGCGCCCCCGGACGGGTCAGCACCCGCTGATACAGGGTCTTCTTCCCTTCCATCAGCAACGGGGTCCGTGCCGCTTCCGCCGATGGTACACCCCATGCCCCGGCCAGCAGCACCGCCGCCACCAGACACGCTTTCCCCACCGACGATAACATGCGCATCGCTGCGTCTCCCGTTTCTGACTTTCGCATCTCGCCCCTTTTTACCCCACTCCCCCAAGGGTCGCAAAGGCTGTCTGGTTCATAGAAAGACACGGAGACAAACAGAAACCGGCCCGGGGGGTCCCTCCGGGCCGGTTCTTCTTTTACTTCAGCGCTGCTGCGGCCTCAGCATCTCCAGCATCGGCGGCTTTTTTCAGCCATTCCTTCGCCTTGTCGGTCTGCGGACCGCTGCCACCCGGCTCAAGAGACTTGAGGACCAGCCCCAGACGGCGCTGCGCTTCTACATTGCCCGCCTGCGCCGCCGGTTCGTACCAGAAAGCCGCCGTCTCGGCGTCAGCCTGCGGCAGCGGGCTGGCAGAGGCGCTCCACGTTGCCGGATCATACATCTTACCCAGCGCGAGACCCGCTTCCGGGTTCCCCTGCCGCGAGGCCTGCTGCCACGCCAGCATCGCCAGATCCAGCTTGCCCCGCGCCGTCAGATCCTTTGCCGTCGCCGTAATATCGGCCACTGCCGGATTGCCACCCAGATAACGGGCCAGATCTTCCCGGGTGTTGATCACCGAGGCCGGGGTCTGACCCGGCGCTGCCGTTTCCGCCGTCTTGTCGCCGCCAAGCAGACCGTCAAGCAGACCAAACTTCCAGGCCGCCGCACCCCCGCCGACAAGCAGCAGGACCAGCAGCCCGATCAGCAGCAGCGGAACCAGAGGCGACTTCGGCTTTTCCGGTTCCGGGTCACGCACCGGGGCAGCCAGCTCCGGCGGGTCATCCCGCAGCGGCGGGTCGATCATCTGCGGTTCCGGGGCAGATACCTGCGGCTCGGAGTCCACAATAACCGGTTCAGCAACCGGCGGGGGCGGCAGCGGGGCCGCAATCACCGGCTCAGGATTTTCCCCGCGGGCGAACGACGGCGGCAGGGGTTGCACCAAAGACAGTGACGACACCTCAGGCCCGGTGGCCCCATAGGTCACCATCATCCGCAGGCGGACGTTGTTGGGCAACTGGGCCAGCGGATCAAACAGGGTCGGCCCCAGAGGCACCACCGCCACTGCCCCATCCCAGCCAAGACTGGGCAGAATCTGCGACACCTCTTCGGGCTGCCAGGCACCACTGCTGGTCAGATACCGCCCACCCTGCTGGTTCTGGATGATCTTGACCGACAGCGGTTCCAGCGGATCAATATCCGGTGTCAGGCCGCTGATGCGCAGCAGACCATGGCCGGGGCCACGCCGGACGTCGGCGATCAGTTCACTCTTAAGCGGCATGATGACGGATCAACTCCAAAATCTGGCCCAGACGCTGGTTCTGTTCCGGGGTCAGTTCACTGCCAGCGGCATGCCCGGCATTGCCCATGGCAAGGCTGGTGAACGCATCCAGCCAGTCAAGAATATACAGGGCCGAATAGTTCATCGGCTGTGGCCCCAGCACCGGCAGAACATTGCTGAGCGGCGGAGGCGGCTGGAACAGCTTCCGCCCCGCCAGCCGGGATGACGCCGGGCGCTTGTCCAGCGGCAGAACCGTCTGGCCCAGCGTATCGATAAAGCCGTTCAGAACGGTCGAGACAACCGACACCTGCCGCCCGATCAGATCCCGGCGGGTTGCCCCGGCCCGGTCCTCTGCCTCGGCGAGCAGGGTGGTCAGCCGTTCTTCCAGCCGCAGACGCAGGGCGCCGGTGATCAGCTCATCCGTCACGGCCTGAAGGGTTGCCTCATCCAGCCCGAGGAAGCGATGCAGGGCGGCATCCTCGGGAATGGTCCGCAGGTGCCGCAGCCAGCCGGACATCACCGCCTGAGCGAACCGTGACGCCCGGTTGGCAGACTGGGTGATTTCCGCCGGCGGCGGCTCAAGCACCGCTTCTTCACCAAAGCCGGACAGGTCAAGCGACAGGAAGCTGCCACCGCCAAACGGCGACACCGGGGCTGCGGCCGCCTTCCCCGCAGCAGCGGGCGGCGGTACCTCCGGCTCCTCATCGGCTTTGCTGTACAGATCCCGGATGGTCCGGCCCGGCAGGTGCAGGGCATTCAGCAACTCGGCAAACAGGGCGGCACGGGCCGCCAGCGCTGCTGTCACCGTCTGCGCCACCTGCTGCTTCTGCGCAACCGCATCCGCCCCGTCAGCCCGGTAATAGCTGCCAAGCGCGGACTCCGTCAGACTGGTCTGAAGGTGGGTCACCTGTTCGGTGATCCGCGCCAGCTTCAGCTCGCGCCGGGCCACCTGCTCCAGATAGCCGGTCAGGCGGCCCATGCCGCCATCATCCAGCGCCATCATCGCGTCCCACGCCGCCGCCGGATCGGAGAAATGGCGGTTGACGCTGTCGTCACCGACAAAGGTATCCCGCATCTGGCCCATCCGGGTCTGCTGGGTCGAGACAATCTCAACCTCGCGACCCGTCGCGTCAGTGCCGATCACCCCGGCCGCCATCCCCGGTTTGCGGACCAGAAACAGATTGTTGAACGACTGACCCGGGGCCCACTTGTCCAGCCAGTCGAACTGCTCGAACTTCTCACGCAGGGTCAGGCGCATCATGCCGTGCCAGCCGGAGCGGATCAGATCCAGCGTCTCATCCGGGCGCGGGGCCAGACGGACGTCGAACATGGTGATCGCCCACACCAGCCCCGGCAGGCGGCGGGCGCGCTCTTCCGGCGTCGCCCCCTGCGTGGAGTTGATCCAGCTTTCCAGCGCCGGGCCAAGATCGTTGACGTCGGACTGTTTGTGGCAGGGGGTGCACATCACCAGAACGTTCATTTCCTGATCGTCGGTGTAGCGCTCGAACAGATAAGCGACCTTGCCACGCAGAATCAGTTCGGCAACCGGGTCGCGCCCCTCCAGCTTTTCCGCCACTTCCTTCAGGCTGGTCACCTTCAGGCGGCCACGGTAGCCGGGGAAATCGAGCAGATCGACCTGATCGAGCATCGGCGCCATCGGCGGGTCGGCCAGCTCAAACGTCATTTCCCGCGACAGGGCCGCCAGCAGCGAGCGGGCCAACGTCACCGGGGTCCCGGGGCCACCGTCAGGGCCGGTCAGCGGCACCAGCGACACCTGATCGGCATCATCCCGCCCCAGACGCGACAGCATATCGACGTTCATGATGCTGTCGGCCTGTGACAGCCCGCCGCCATCGGGGCGCACCAGCGCGCCCAGCTCGGCCAGAACGGTGGCGGCATGGCCGACCCGCTGCAACCCGTCGCGCAGACGCAGATAGGCCGCCGTCAGCTCGGGGATACTGCCCCACAGCAGACCGAACAGGGTGGCACGGTCCTGCGGGGCCAGACGCGGGGCCAGATCCATGGCCTTCGGCCAGAAGGTCGCCTGATAGGCCTGCATCGGAATCGGGAACCGCCGCAGGAAATAGTCCATCACATCGACCACATCCTCGGCTTCCATCCCCGGTGTGGGGGCAGGCTGCACCCGGCGGGCCAGATCGGCCAGCACCGCCTGCATATCCTCCGCCTTCGGGGCCAGAGCCGCTCTCTGATGGTCAAAGTCCATGAAGAAGGAGTTGCCGATAATCTTCAGCAGATCCGGCTCACTCAGCAGATCCAGCCGCACCGGAAATCCGCTGACCTTGCTGCGGTTCTGCCGGGTAAAGCGGGTGACGATGCCGGTGGCTTCCTTACCGCCGCCCGGCGGGTTGATGTGAGCGATGAAATTCAGGCGCTGCCCGTCCATCATCGTTTCCAACGATCCGCTCTCCGAGCGGGCCAACGCCGAAATCAGGTATGATTTACCCGCCTGCGACAGACCAAAGAAACCGACCGCCATCGGGCGGGAGGCCGCGCCTTGCAGCCGCCGTGCCAGCACCTTGCCACGGCGCAGACGCTCGGTCAGACCGGCGGCATCCCGCTCCAGACGCGGGCTGTCGGCCTTGGTGGCGCTGACCCAGTCAACACCCTGCCCGGTTCCGTCCACAATGGCCGCACAGCGCCCGACCAGAGCATCGGCAGAAACTGATCCTGTCATTTTCTCTTCCTCCCCCGTCAGCGCACAATGCTGCCGCTGTCCAGCCAATGGCTGGTTTCTCCGACCCCACGGGTCAGCAGCGTGCACAGCCGCATCGTCAGGGTATCCCGGGCCATGGTGGAACCACCGCGGCTGCTGATCTGTTTGATTTCAAGGCGGTCGATGCCCTTTTTCATCACCCGCCGCAGCGCCACTTCCAGCACCATCGGGCCGTCGCCGTCATCGGTCTGTACCGGTTTGTCCCCGTACAGGGTCGAACGGGCCTTCTGGTTGCCGGTATTGAACTCAATCAGATACAGCGGACTGGCCCCCCAGCGCGGCGAAGACAGCTGACGGAACCCGAGGTTCATCCGCCCGCGCACCTCAAACACCGTATCTTCCGGGAACGGCGTGTCAGGATTATCAAGATCGAGATCGGCGTAATAAACATCCTCGGTCTTGATGGTCTGGGCATGATCCATCAGACCGATGTTCCGCACGGTCGAGTAGAGCTTGAAGGTATTGGCGCGGAAGAAGAAGTTAGGGATACGCCCCTGCCCCAGCACGCACAGCATCGCCCCCACCGCCGCCGTGGTCTTGGGGTCAGCGATATGACCGTTGTGATGGAACGGATACCACACCCCGGTCCGGTAATTATGCAGCGGCACCACCCGCTCCGGCGGCAATGCCAGCAGCCCCCGGAACAGGGACTGCACCCCCGGCAGCCGCGACGGCCGCCCGGAGATCAGCAGCACATCGCAGTCATACAGATAAGCAATCTCGCACAGTGCTTTGATCGGTTTAACAATTTCCATCTGATCGGTGATGAACAGACGGTGCAGACGGTTCATGTCGACACTGACCGGCACCGACAGCAGATCGAACGGCACCGTGGTCACGCCAAGTACCCGGCGGACCCCGGCGGCAAAATACTCCAGCACCTCGGCTGACGGCTGATCACGCCCGGTCAGCAGACTGCCAAGGGTTTCCGTGCGCGGTTCGGCACCCTGACGGGGCTGGAACTGCTCGTATTCTTTCAGCAGGGTCAGACCGGCGGGATACAGGACCTGCAAGGCCAGCTGCTGGCGCAGGACCATATCCTGCACGATCCCGGCCTCTGCCCCGATCAACCGCGACAGCAGCGAGGCCGGATCCGCCACCCCAAAGGCAATCAGCGCCTGTTCCAGCGCCGGAACGATGATCTTCTGGATGGTGTCGTGAACAATATCGTCCCCGGCCACCTTGAAGCCGTCGCGGAACATCTGCTGCGGCAGAATATACACGTTGCCGCCGCTGCCGTTATCCAGCGTGTAATCGTTGATCACCAGATCGGTGGTACCGCCACCGATATCGATGGAGGCCACACGCACCCGGCGGTCATCCGCCGTTGCCCCGCCACGCGGACGGCGCAGGACCTTGAAGAAGTCTTCCGGGCGTCCGCCGAAATTGTTGGCACACTCAGAGTAAAGATAGACCACCTGCGCACAGGTCGCCTCATCCCACTGAATCCGCATCCCCGGCAGGGCGGGCCATGCCTTGTCGCGGTCTTCCTGCGTCTCCATCGGGCAAACATCCGGGTGCCAGCCCAACGCTTTCCAGACCAGCCCGACGGCCTGACGCAGCCGCTCCTCGAAGATCTGCCGCTCGGTGGTCGGCATCGACGGCGGGACGGTCAGGATCACCGTCCGCAGCTGACGCGGCAGATTGGCATGACTCATCTTCATCCGCTGTCCGGGACTGTTCATCTGGCACAGGGCCTGTACCAGCACCTCCGCCAGCATGAACGTCATCAGAGAACTGCGGCTGTAATGAGGGACAAACACCTGCAGCTGGTCTTCCGGCGGCAGGGTATGCAGGGCAACCCCTTCATCATTGATCAGGTCGCCGAACGGGGTGGCCGTCGCCAGCGGCTCGCTTTCCGCTTTGTTGAAGGCAACGTTGAAGCGCCAGCCGGGCTGATAAGGGGCCTCATCCCACAGGTACCGCTTGGGGCTGGACAGACCGGTGGACCCTTCAGTCCCCCGGCGGCGGGCTGCCAGACGCGCCGCTTCAGGGCCGACACGGGCAATGGTCGGCCACACGAAGGCATCGGCCCGACCGGACTGGACCGACTGTTCCACCTTGCCAAACGTCGCTTCGGCAAATTCAAGACGGCTCTCAAACGGCTCTTTATGCACAAAGTGCGGGCGGGTCAGGTCCCGCAGCTCCAGCTCATACCGGGTCTGCAGACCATCGCCCTGCTGCGGATGATCCTCGATCAGAATCCCAAAGGTGCGGGAGTTGCCGACATCCAGCACCATATCGACCGGAATCGGGCGATGGATGTCATTCGGGCGGTTCGACAGCAGCCGGATGCGCGGCGGCGCGGCCTTGGCCCCCAGCAGCCACAGCATATTCAGATAATGGGCAAAATACTTATGCTGGCGGGCATTTTCAGCGATGTCATCAACATCCAGCCGGGCCAGAGCCTCAGCCTCGCTGACCTGCTGGCGCAGCCAGTCCGTCACCCATTTCTGTTCGCAGAACCACGCCGCATCCTGCCCCCGCCATGCCAGCTCAAAGCGGGCACCGGATTCCACATCTTTCAGGCTGGGGGTGAGGTACGCCGCACCGGCCACCTCAGTATCATAAACCGTGGTGTCAAACGCCAGCACCACCCGGTGGGTATGCCCGTCGCGGTCTTCGCCCGGCTGCAGGGCAACAATCCGTGCCCGCGCCCAGTTGGCCGGTCCGCGCGCGAAGGTGTCACCCTGCCGCAGCATGAACGGCACCGGCAGCCAGACGTCGGACAGCAGCTTCAGGGTATCCGCCACCCCGGTTTCCAGCACTTCCGCCGGGGTGGTCAGCACCCGGGTGGCGGGATGGACAAGGCCACCCCGGACCGGATCATCCTCCAGCCGGACCAGCGCCGGGCTGCCTTCGATCCGCGCGAACTGCCCCGGCACCTCCTTCTTCAGATCCAGCGTCAGGCCAAAGTCCATAAACTGGACTCCGGTGCGCATGATCAGAGTGGCGTCTTCCTCGAAGCGGATTACTTCTGCCAGCATCCCCGGTTCCTCACTGCCCAATCACCACATCAAACTTACTGCCATCGGAATTGGTGCCCTTACAGGACGCCCGTCCGTCAGCCCCCGGTACACAGTCAACCTTGGCTTTGCCAAAACCGCCGCCATCCGGGCAGACCGCATCCTGAAGATCGATCTGCATCTGCTTCCCCTGCATCGACGCCTGCGCCGGGGCCTGACAGACCGTACCGTCATGCCGGGTCACCGCCGCCGTGCCTTTACCGTTCTCAAACGTATATTCCATTTCCACCGGCAACCCGGTGGCACTGTCCACCAGCCCGGTGCGCGACCGCCACTTACCGTTCAGGAAGTCCATGTTGCCATTGGCCCCGGCATCAGGGGGCAGAACCAACGGCTTCAGCGGCTCCTGCCCCGGCTTTTTCGGATCAACGGGTTTCTGATTGGCCTGCTGATCCGGCTTGGGCGGGGTTACCGGCTTCTGATCCTGCGGATTGGCTTCCGGTGACAGCTTCTTTGGGTCAACCGGTTTCTGCTCCGGCGGCTTCTGGTCCTGCGGCTTGGTTTCAGGCGGCTTCGGCGCATCCGGTTTCTGAGGATCCGGCTTCACGTCAGGCGCTTTCGGATCCTGCGGCTTCTTTGCATCAGGCATCAGATCCGGCGCGGTGATCTTCGGGTCCGGCAGCACCGTACCGTCCGGGCCGACAATGCCAACCCCGGGGATCACCGTGCCCGGCACCACATCGGGCAACACCATGCCCGGCACGACCTTTTTCGGGTCAACCGGCAGATCGGGCTTTTTCTCCGGATCCGTGCCCAAGGTCAGGGGACCGATCCCCGGAAGATCAAGAACCACCGGGGTCGCGCATCCACGCAGCAGGAACAAAAGCAACAGCAGAAGGAGCAGCAGCGGCAACAGCCACAGCAGCCAGCGCCACCACGGCCGACGGGGTTCTTCCTCCACCACCGGCGGAGGAACCGCAGCAGCAGCGGCAGCCGCCACAGGGGCAACAGGCGGGGGAGCCGGGCGGGTCAGCACCAGATCACGGATGGTATCCGCCGCAGACGGCGCATTGATATGGGTAAATCCCCAGAAGGTAACGACGGGCAGCCCGTCCACCAGATAGATATGGCCGTCATCGGGGATCTGCAGACCGAACGGCAACAGGCGGATAAATACCTCCTGATCCTTGCTCGGTGCCGTCACTTTCGACAGGTTTTCCGCCAGCTGGGTTGCCCGGGCGAGCAGCTTTTCGCGCGCGGCCTGCAACAGCGGCAGGGCGTCCTGCTTCTCCTCAAACGAGGCAGAGGACCATGGCACCACCATCGACCCTTTTTCGGCGTACCAGTCGATCGTATCACCCCGCTCGTTGATCTGCGGGATCGCCATCAGGGCAGCGACATCTTCCCCCAGCTGACGGCGGATGGTGGCCCGCAACTGCGGCGCAGACGCGAATACCGGGCTGCCAACGCTCCCCAATGCGTTGAAATCCCGCAACATTCCCGTCCGTAGCAACGGCCCGGCGACGGCTGGACGACCCGACATGCTCTCACCCTCCAAAAAGCCAACCCATCATTACAGTCACATCCGTCCGCTCAGGGGCAGCCGGGGGGACGTGGGGCCTGATCCGTGGCCCGCAGCATCAGATCATCCCAGTTTTCGCCTTCGCGGGGCTTCAGAACGCGCCCGCCGCTGATTTCCGCCATGCACTTGCCAGTGCCGGAACCGTCAACGGAAATAACGTTGATCTTCAGATTCGGCTTTTTCTGCTTCAGGGCCCGGGCCACCGCACAGGGGTCCCCGCCGCAGCTGTCTTCGCCATCGCTGACCACCACAATCGTCCCCGGAACGGAAACGCCGTCGATCATGTTCCCGGCCCGTTCCAGCCCACGGGCCAGCGGTGTGCCTTCCTGCGTCTGGATTTTCTGAACCTGCGCCACCATCTGCGGACGCTCGGCATTGCTGAAGAATTTGTAGTTGTCCGTGCCTTCGCAACGGCCGAAGACCAGCAGCCCGAGATCAACCTCCGGCGGAATGGTCCGGGTCAGATCCGCGACGGAGTCCTTCGCCACTTCCAGACGGCTGCCCTTGCCGCCGGTCAGACGGGCCCGGGCCGCAGGATCCCCCATTGCCGCCTTCTGGGCGAGTGCCCGGGCGTCGGCATTGTTGAGGGTCGCAGGCAGGCCCATACTGCCCGAGGCATCCAGCAGGATCGCCACTTCCGGCTTTTCCCACGGCTTGGCCGTAGGCGGGCAGGCCTGTGCCTGCTTCGGCTCTTCCTTCGGGGGCGTCGGCTTGGGGGCCTCAGTCTTCGGCGGCTCAGGCTTCGGGGGCACGGGCTTCGGCGGTTCCGGCTTCTTTTCCGGCTTCGGCGGCTCGGGCTTGACCGGCTCGGGCTTCGGCTCTTCCTTCGGCGGTTCGGTCTTTACCGGCGGAAACGGATCCGGCTCCTTCGGCAGCTCTTTCGGCAACACCTCAGGTACCGGACAGGCATCCAGCCGCTTCTGCAGTTCTTCTTCCGCCTTGCGGATCTTTTCCTTCAGATCGGACAGATCCTCCGGCGTCTTCGGCTCTTCTGCCTTAGGCGGTTCTTCTTTTTTCGGCTCCGGCGGCGGCGGTTCCTGACAGAAACGCAGGAAGTACAGGATCCCCGCCAGCAACAACAGCAACGGCAGCAGCCACAGCAGCCAACGCCACCACGGGCGGCGGGCCGCAGGCTGCTCTTCTTCCGCTGCCGCAGCAGAGGCCGGGGCCGCCACAGCCGCAGCTGCTGCCGCCGGAACAGCCATTGCAGCCGCAGCCGGCATCGCCGCTGCCGCAGGCAGGGCGCCATGGCAGCCCCAGCCGACCATCACCGGTTCGCCATTCTGCACATAAATCTGTTCAGGGGCGGGCTCCACCGCCATCCGGGTCAGCCGGTCAGCATTGGCGCTATCCCCGGTCTGCCCCAGACGGGTGGCAATCGCCTGTGTCTGCTCCAACCGTTCGCGCAGCCGGGTCAAGACCGGCGCCTGCTCCGCAGCCCCCAGCGAGGCCAGCGGCACCGGCTGCCCCGGCAGGGACGAACACCAGTCGATCGACTGGCCATCCGCCGTCGGGACAGGCTCGGCAAACAGGGCGACGGTAATATCCGGCAGAAGACGCGCCAGCAACGGGCGGATCGCCGGGTACCCCAGACTCAACGGCTGCCCTGCCGCGTCCATGGCGGCATACTGATGGGCAGGCAGACGGCAAAGACGCAGACGGGTGGCCATGGCGCCCCTTACAACTGGGAGAGAAACCGGCAACAGACGGAAACCGGGCCTGACAGGACCGGCAGAGGAAGACTCACCATTGGGTTGCTTACCAGATGCAGGGCCTGAAGACCAGTTCGCCGTTAAGGGTACCGGATGAACGCGCCGTATTGAGACTTGATAATCCACGGCCTTTCAGTCAGACCGTTAAATGGATTGCGACTCCGCAGCATAATCAACGGGGATTGAACAACCACCCCGCCGGTTTGACCGCCACGGCGGCAGTCTGTTTCCCTGTCCTGCTTCCAACCGGCTCTGATCCCTTCACCGAGGCCACGATGACACGTCAGGTTTTCCGGCAGGCCGCATTGGACCGGCTGGCTTCCCCCGAGCAGCTTGACCGGCTGGTGACCCTTACCGACCCGCGCGGCTGGATTGCCCTGTCCACCGTTGCCGTTCTGACTGCAGCGACCATCCTGTGGGGCTTTCTCGGTACGCTGCCGACCACCGTCAAAGGACAGGGAATTCTGCTGTCTGAAAAAGGCCGCCTCAGCGACGCGATGGCTCCGGCAGCAGGCACACTGGCCAGCATTCTGCCTGCCGTCGGGGACACGGTGACCGAAGGCCAGACCATTGCCCGGATCAGTCAGGGCAATCTGGTGCAGCAGATCCGCAATCTCGATGACCTGATCGCGGAACGTCAGGCCGAGCTGGCCCGCCGGAAAGAAGGGTTCGCCCGCGAGCAGACAATCAAGCAGCGCAACCTCGACCAACGCCGTCAGGCCCTGTCCCAGACCGTGGATGCCGCCAACCAGCATGCCGGATACCTGCAATCGCTGCTGACCCAGCTGGAACAGATGGCGGCACAGGGCATCTCCACCCGCCAGCGGGTTCAGGAAACCCGGACCGAACTATCCAAAGCCCAGCGCGAGGCCGCCAGTGCCCGCTCTGACCTGCTGAGGCTGGATGCTGAGGCGCTGGAAACCAAACTGCGGCAGGACAGCGAGCTGACCGAACTGGAAGCCCGCCTGAATGATGCCAGCCGCCAGAAACGGGAACTGAGCGCCCGTCTGGATGAACAGTCCGTCGTCACTGCCCCGGCCACCGGGCGGGTGATTGAGGTCAAGCGCTCAGCCGGATCGGTGATCGGCGTCGGGGAACCGGTGCTGACCATCGAAAGCGGCAGCACCCGCCTGAAAACGGTGGTATTTGTCGGCACTGAGGACGGCAAGAAGGTCCGTCCCGGCATGACCGTGCGGATCACCCCGGACACCGTCAAAAAAGAAGAATGGGGCAGCCTGACCGCCACTGTCCGCGATGTGTCGGAATTTCCGGTCACCACCACCGGCATGGCCGCCATTCTGCCCAATCCCGGCCTGATCGAGCTGCTGGCCAAGAAAGGCGCCCCCTATGCGGTGGAGGTGGATATGGAAACCAACCCCGCCAGCCCCAGCGGCTACCGCTGGACCTCGGGCCGCGGCCCCGACATGGTTCTGACCTCCGGCACCACGGTTAAGGCCGACGTGACGGTGGAGCGCCGCCGCCCGATTGATCTGGTGCTGCCTGCCCTGCGCAAACTGACCGGCGCGATGCCCTGATGATGGCCGGTTTCTCCCTCTCCTCACTACGGGCCCGGTGGCAACGCCTGTGGTCTGGCCGCAGCGGCAACCGCCGCGCCCGCACCCCGAGCATCCTGCAGATGGAGATGGTGGAATGCGGGGCTGCCTCTCTGGCCATGGTGCTGGCCCATCACGGGGCCTGGGTGCCGCTGGAACAGCTGCGGGAAGAGTGCGGCGTCTCACGCGATGGCAGTAAAGCCTCCAATGTGCTGAAGGCGGCACGACGGCACGGTCTGGCGGCCAAAGGCTTCCGTAAAGAGGTCCACCAGCTTGATGAGGTGCCGGTCCCGGCGATCATCCACTGGAACTTCAACCACTTTCTGGTTTACGAAGGCCGGAAGGGCGAAACCCATTTCCTTAACGATCCGGCCAAAGGGCCGACCACGGTGAAAACGGCGGAAGTCGAGGAAGCCTTCACCGGGGTGGTCCTGACATTCTCCCCCACCGATGACTTCACCCGCAAAGGCACCCGCCCGTCGCTGATGCCCGCCCTACTGCACACCCTTAGCGGGTCCGGCGGGGCAGTGGCGCTTGCCCTGCTGGCCAGCCTGCTGCTGGTTGTGCCCGGTATTCTGCTGCCGACCTTCTCGAAAGTCTTCATCGACAGCGTGCTGGTGGCACGGATGGAAGACTGGCTGCGCCCGCTGTGTCTGGGCATGGCGATGACCGCACTGGTGCGGCTGGTCCTGACCACCATCCAGCAGACCACCCTGCTCAGGCTGGAAGCGCGGCTGGCCTCGGGGATCGCCGGGGAATACCTGCGCCGTCTGCTGGCGTTGCCGATGGCGTTCTTCCTTCAGCGGCAGCCCGGGGATCTGGCCGGGCGCGTCGCCGCCGGGGACCATATCGCCCGGCTGATGTCCGGAGAACTGGCGACAAACGCCTTCAATGCCCTGTCGCTGCTGTTTTTCGCCATCGTGATGGTGCTGTATGATCCGCTGCTGGCGGCAATCGGCATCGGGCTGGCCTCGCTGAACGTTTTTGCCCTGCGGCGCATCAACCGCAGGCGGGAAGAACAGTCCGGGGCCATGGCAATGGCACAGGGTAAGCTGGCCGCCGCCACCGTCGGCACCCTGACCGCCATCGAAACCATCAAGGTCAACGGGCTGGAGCAGGAAGCCTTCGCCCGCTGGTCCGGCTATCAGGCCGGGGCCCTTGGTACGACCCAGACATTTGCCCTGTCCTCAGCCCTGCTGGGGGTATTGCCTTCGGTCCTTTCCGGCCTGACCACCGCCCTGATTCTGGGGGTCGGCGGATACCGGGTGATGTCGGGTGACCTGACACTGGGCGGGCTGGTCGCATTTCAGACCCTGATGTCCAGCTTCTCGACCCCGGTCGCCAAACTGATGCAGCTGGGCGGTAACCTGCAGGCCGCACGGGCTGACCTGACCCGGTTGCAGGACGCCTTCCGGTATCCGCTGCCCACCCCGGTTGATCACAGCGCCGCCGATGCGACGCCCCCGGCAGGCAGTCTGGAATTCCGGTCTGTCACCTTCGGCTACAGCCCGCTCGATCCGCCGCTTCTCGACGGTATCAGCCTGACCGTGCGCCCGGGGCAGCGTGTGGCGCTGGTCGGCGGCTCCGGCAGTGGCAAAAGCACGCTCGGGCGGCTGGCCGGGGGGCTTCTGGCCCCCTGGAGCGGAGAGATCCTGCTGGACGGTCAGCCGCTGACCGCCCTGTCACCGGACCGCACTGCCGCCACCCTTGGCTATGTCGATCAGGATATCTTTCTGTTTGAGGGCAGCGTGCGCGAGAACCTGACCCTGTGGAACCCCAACGCCGATGATGCCGATCTGGTGCAGGCGCTGGCCGATGCCGAAATCCTGATGGATGTGCAGGAACGCGGCGGTCTGGACGACTGCCGGATCAGCGAAGGCGGCAGCAATTTCAGCGGCGGACAGCGCCAGCGGATCGAGCTGGCCCGCGCCCTGTCCACAGACCCCGCCCTGCTGGTGCTTGACGAGGCGACCTCGGCCCTCGATCCGGCAACGGAAAAGGCCGTTGATGACAATCTGCGGCGGCGTGGCTGCACCTGCCTGATTGTCGCCCACCGCCTGAGCACCATCCGCGACTGTGACGAGATCATTGTCCTGCACCATGGCCAGATCATGGAGCGGGGACGGCATGAGGAGCTGATGGCCCGTAACGGCGACTACGCCCGCCTGGTGGGAACGATGTGATGACGGACAGCTCTCCCCAGACCCGTGACATTCTGCTGACCGGCGCTGACGGCCCCGGATGGGGTCTCCGTCAGGGCCGGGCCGATGTGTTTGCTGTCTCGCCCGGCGGGCGGCGGTTATATCTGTTCTCGGTGGAAACCGGCGACACCCTCTCCCCCCTGCCCGATACCCTGCCGCCGGTGATCGCGGTGCCCGCCCTTGATGCCGCCATCCTGCCGCTGACCGACCGCCTGCCCGAACCGTGGGAGCCCCGGTTTTCCGCCGTCCTCCCCGGTGTTTCCGCCGGGGATCCGGCCTTTCTGCACGCGCTGGCCGAAGCCCTGCGCACCCGGCTGGCCCAGCGCGATGCCCGGGCCACCGAGCGTCAGGACGGGCGGCAGCAGGCGGCAGACAGCGGACTGGCGGATGGTTTCCGGGCGATTGCAGCAGCCATCGCCGCCCGCCCGGCCCCGCCACCATCACTGGCCGAGGCCGGGGCCGGGGCCGACCCCGAAGGAACTCTGTATGCACTGGTCCTGCACGCGCTGAGCGTTCCGGTGCCACCACCGCGCCCCGGCCAACGGAATCTTTCCGCACAGGAACGGCTGAAACAGGCCGGTGTCCGCCTGCGCCCGGTCCAGCTGCGCGGCCTGTGGTGGCGGACTGCCTACGGCCCGATGCTGGCCCGCCGTGATGACCGCACGGTTGCCCTGATCCCCGGTCAGGGCGGTCATTATCTGCTGCATGATCCGGCTCTGCCCGCCCCGCAGCCGGTGACGGCAGAGCTGGCGGAAACCCTGTCCGCCAATGCCGATCTGGCCTATCCCCGCCTGCCGCTGCGCCTGTCGTCATGGGGTCAGGTGATCCGCTTTGCCTTTGCCGACGGTGGCCCGGACCGGCGGACAATGATCCTGATCGCCGCGGCCGGGGCAGCCCTGTCGTCTGCCGTTCCGGTAGCCTCCGGCTGGCTGTTTGAACATATCATTCCCGCCGCGGCGCTCAGTGACCTGTGGCAGATCGCCGCCGCGCTGATCCTGATGGCTTTGGGGGCCGGGGCCTTTGAGGCAGCCCGCGCCCTGCTGCTGGTACGGATGGAAGGCCGGGCCGACTGGCGGACCCAGTCGGCCCTGTTTGACCGCCTGCTGCGGCTGCCGGTCGGTTTTTTCAAGGCTTATACCATCGGGGATCTGACGGACCGCGCCCTCAGCGTCCATCATGCCCGTTCCCTGCTGTCTTCGGCGGTGCTGGGGGGGATGGTCGGCATGCTGGTCGCCCTGCCCAGTCTGGGGCTGCTGTTTGTCTATCATGTCAAGCTGGCCTGTGTGGCGCTGGCACTGGTGCTGACCGGCTGCGGGGTGATCGCCGTCACCTCATCCCGTCAGGTCCGGCACGAGGCGATGAAACTGGCGCAGGCCGGGCGGGTACAGGGGCTGGTGCTGCAATTGCTGAACGGCATCGCCAAACTGCGGGTCTCTGCCGCAGAACGGCGCGGACTGGGGGCGTGGGCCAGTGCCTATGCCCGGCAGCAACAGCATCTGGTTGCCTCGCAACGCTGGGCAAACCTGACAGAGATCTTTCTGTCCGGCTTCCCACTGCTGTGTTCTCTGGTGATTTTTGCCTGTACCGCATGGTTTCTGAAAGACGCCCTGACGGCACAGGCGACCGCGCCGGACCCGGCGAAAGCCGCTGCGGCCATGAGTACCGCCGATTTTATCGCCTTCAACACCGCCTTCGGGCAGTTCATCGGGGCGATGACCTCCGGCGTGCTGGCCCTGACCGGGGCGCTGGGGGCAATCCCCTATCTGCAACGGGCCCGGCCGATTATTGAGGCCGTCCCGGAGTCAACCGGCCAACGCCGTGACCCCGGCACACTGAAAGGCACCATCGAAGCCTCCGGCCTGTCGTTCCGCTATGGCCCCGGTGATCCGCTGGTGCTGGACCGGCTGTCATTCCGCATCGAGGCCGGGCAGTTTGTGGCCATCGTCGGGGCTTCCGGCAGCGGAAAATCAACCCTGCTGCGCCTGCTGACCGGCTTTGAAATCCCTTCGGAAGGCGACCTGCGGTTTGACGGTCAGCCGCTGGAAACGCTGGATGTCGATATCCTGCGCCGCCAGATGGGCGTGGTGCTGCAACATGGCCGGGTGATGAGCGGCAGCGTGCTTGACAACATCGTCGGCACCTCCGGCCTCGGGCAGGATGAGGCATGGGATGCCGCCCGCATGGCCGGTCTCGACAGCGATATTCAGGCAATGCCGATGGGCATGCATACGGTCCTGCCCGATGGCGGGGCCAGCCTGTCCGGCGGGCAGCGGCAGCGGCTGCTGATCGCCCGCGCTCTGGTCCGCCGTCCGGCGATGCTGCTGCTGGACGAGGCCACCAGTGCGCTGGATAACCTGACGCAGGCCGTTGTTTCCGAAACCCTTTCCGGCCTGACCGCCACCCGGATCGTGGTCGCCCACCGCCTCAGCACCATCCGTCACGCCGACCGTATTCTGGTGCTTGACGGCGGGCGGCTGGTCGAAGATGGCCCCTATGACGCCCTGATGGCACAGAACGGGGCCTTTGCCGCCCTCGCCCGCCGCCAGCTTCTGTAACGCTCTCTCAGCCCATAGGACACTCCATGCGCAAGGTTCTCTATATTCTCGGTCAGCTGACCGATCAGGATGCTGAATGGCTGGCCCGCAATGGCAGACGGCGGGAGGTCCCGGCAGGGGAAACCCTGATCCGGCAGGGGCAGCCGGTTTCGGCGATGTTCATCCTGCTCGACGGCCATCTGGAGGTGCAGGTCAACGGCATCGGTCGGGTCGCCCGGCTCGGCAGCGGTGAAATTGTCGGCGAAATGTCCTTTGTCGATAAGGCTCCCCCCGCCGCGTCGGTGCTGTCGCTGGAAAACTGCGTGGTGCTGGAGCTGGACAAGGCTGCCATTGAACGGCGGATCGCCGAGGATATGGGCTTTGGCATGCGCTTTTACCGCGCCATCGCCTGCTTCCTGTCCGACCGTCTGCGCGCCACCGTCACCCGCCTTGGCTATGGGACGGCGCAGGAAGAGGACGCCGATCAGGGGCTGGCCGCCGATGAACTGGATGAGTCGGTGCTTGATACCGTTTCCCTCGCCGGGGACCGTTTTAACCGGATGCTGAAAATGCTGGGGGTCGGCTCCTGATCCGCACTCCGGTCTATCTTCAGAACGAGCTGACCGAATGCGCCCTGACGGCGCTGGCGATCCTGCTTGACCATTACGGTATGCCGGTGCCGCTGGATACCCTGCGGCAGGACAGTGGCCTCAGCCAGAATGGCACCACCGCCGTCGAGCTGTTGCGTCTGGCCCGCCGTTATGGTCTGGAGGCCAAGGCCTACAGCCGCGATATCGACGGGCTGACGGATCTGGGATTTCCGCTGATCGTCCAGACTGACTTCAACCACATGATGGTGGTGGAAGGGATCACGGCCACCCGGGTGCAGGTCAACGACCCTGCCGTCGGCCCGGCTGAGCTGCCCCTGTCGGAGTTTTCAGAGCGCTTCACCGGGATCGTTCTGCTGATGCGGCCACCTCCGGGCTCCGCAGTGCGCCGGGGCCCGCTGACACGGGCCCTGAACCGTCTGCGGCGGGACTGGGGGCCGGTGTGGCAGGCGATTCCCCCCGTCAGGCGACGGCAAATTCTGCTGAATGCCAGCGCCGCCGGGATCCTGACGCTGCTGACGGCGATAACGGTTGCACTGGCAGCGGTGGCGATCCTCCCCCCCCTGCCCGCGCTGGCGCTTACTGCTGCGCTGCTGGCCGGGCGTAGCCTGCTGCTGGCCATGACCGGACCGACCCTGACGGATGCCCTGCGCGATGCCGCCTGCCACACCCTGACCGCTCAGCCCGGGCGCTATTTCAGCATGCGCGGACCGGACCGGATTCTGGGGCAGGTGATGGCCCTGATCTCCCCCGGACAGGCCCTCGGCAGTAAGACCGGGGCCCGGGTGCTTGATCTGCTGCTGCTGCCGGTGTTTCTCACGCTCCTGCCGTTCAGTGGCCCTGCCCTGCTCGGGCTGGCCTGTGTCGGACTGACCGGGCTGGCTGCCCTGCCGTTGCTGGTGGCGGTCAGTGACCGCACCGCTCCGTGGCGGCGGTTTTCCCCGCAGGAGTTACGCCTCCCCGGACTGGACGGCCAGACACTGACCCGCGATACCGACTGGGCCTTTTCAGGCCAGCGCAGCAGCCTGTGGGCCAGCCTGAACGGATCAGCAGCCCAGACCGTTCTCAACCGCCACCGGGCGGACCGCGCCCTGCGCCGGGCCAGTGCCGGGCCGGTGCTGATGATGGCCTGTGTTGCCGGACTGGGTTGGAGCGGACTGGGTTGGGCCGGGCCCTTACCGCCCCCGCAGGCCCTTCTCACCCTGTTTTGCCTGTTCTGTCTGTGGCGGCTGACCGATAGTCTGCCCAGCCTGATTCAGGTGCAGCGCACCGCCCCGGCTCTGTCTGATCTTCTGGCCCCGCCGGTGCCATCCCCGCCAGCCCCCGGTGGAGACAGCCTCAAGGCCAGCGGGCTGACCTTCAGCTACCGGCCAGACGGGCCACCGCTGTTCGCCGGCCTGTCGCTGACCGTGACCGCCCCACAGCAGATCAGCCTGACCGGCCCGTCCGGCTGTGGAAAAAGCACCCTGTTACGGATTCTGGCCGGTCTGGACTGCCCCGGCAGCGGCACGCTCCTCCGCCCGCAGCGGATTGTCCTGCTTGACGGGCAGGAGCCGTTTCCGGCGGGCTCTCTGCGGGACAGCCTCAGCCTGTCGGGGGCAATCCCCGCCGATGACCGGCGGATCGAACAGGCCCTGCGGCGGGCAGAGGCATGGCCCTTCCTCTCCCACCGGGGCGGGCTGGACGCAAGCATCCCCGATGGTGCTGTCACCTTCAGCGGCGGGCAACGGCGGCGGCTGGCCCTTGCCCGCGCCCTGCTGACGGACCCGACGCTGATCTTGGTGGACGAGGCGTTTGACAGCCTTGATCCGGCGCTGGAACAGCGCGTCCGTCATGCCCTGCGCGATGCCGGGATCGGTCTGGTGACCGTCACCCAGCGCCCGGAATCGCTGCGGATGGCAGATCAGGCCCTGACCCTGACCGCAGCGGGTTTTCTGCCATGGCAGGAAGACGGCGCCGCGCTCCCGCAGGCAGTGACAGAAACCACCCCCCTGCCACCGGCAGAAGCCGCCCCCTTGAGCGATCAGGATCGCCTGATCGTACAGGAAACGGCCCACCACCTGACCGGGCGCGCACCGGATCAACTGTCCCTGCCCCAGACCGGCCTGACGATCCGGACGGCATTGCTTCATTCCGGGGTCCTGACCCGGCGGATACGCCTGCGACCGGAAGACCAGCCGCAACGGTCCGCCCTGCCGCTGCTGATCCGCAGCGCCGGACGCTGGAGGCTGCGGCCCGGCCCCAACCCGGTCCGAGTAAAAGGACCAACAGAGACAGAGGCACTGGCCCCCCATCCGGTCAGCCTCATCGCCCCGCCGCTCGCCCCCCTGTTATGGCGGGCGACAGGGCTTGCCCTGCTGCTGTGCCTGCCTGCCGCACTGGCCGGGACCCTGATTCAGGCCGGGGCAACTGCCGCAACCTCTGCACTTCTGGCGGCGGCCACGGCCTGTAGCCTGCTAGTCGATCAGTGGCTGCGCAGCCGGAATGAGACGTCCCTGCTTAAAGCCCATGCCAGCCTGTGGAGCTGGCTGCTGTTTCTACCGCTGCCGGTCCTGCGGAAGGAAAGGCCGGAACGGGTCGATCCATGGCTACCCGACTGGCTCGACACCATACGTGCCGGTCTTCCGGCCCTGACCGCCCTGCCGCCGCTTCTGACCGCTGCCGGGATTGCCGCCGCCGGAAGCCCCCTGCTGCCGGTGATTTTGCCGCTGACCGGTATCACCCTGCTGACCGCCATCTGGTACAGTCATCGCCTGCGGGTCCTGCATCCACGCAGTCTCCAGCTGCGCCGCAGTCTGTCGCAGACCCTCGGGGCTCTTTTATCCCTGCGCCTGCTGTCTGCCGACATCGCCGCCCTGACCCACTGGCGGCAGAATCAGCAGGCCCTCGACCGCAGACAGTGGCCCGCCCATCTGGGCATGGCTCTGGCCGATCTCGGCCCCCTGCTGCTGATCCTCGCAGGCCTGATCGCCCCCGGCCTTGCCACGGTCCCGCTGCCTGCCCTGTGTCTGACTGCCGTCGTTCTGGCCGTGGCGCTCCGGCACGGGGGCGGTCTGGCTGCTGCCGCAGTCCGTCATCCCGTTATGTTCGCCGGGCATCGCAATGTCCTGCCAGCCCCCCCTTCCCGGGGCCCACTGACACTGACGGCAGACAATCTGGCCTTTACCTTGCCCGGAGCCCCCGCACCGCTGATTGCGGGCATGGCCGCCCCACTGACCCTGCGACCGGGCACCATCACCGCGCTGTGCGGACCGTCAGGCTGCGGTAAAACCACCCTGACCCGCCTGCTGACCGGGATCATGACCCCGCACTCCGGCGGCATTACCCTCAACGGCCTGTCAGCCGATACAGCCATGCTGGAAGATCTTCAGTCCCGTACCGGCTGGCTGGAGCAGGATGACAGGCTGCCGGTCGGCACGGTGCGGTCTCTGGTTTCAGGGAATGGGGCAGCATCAGAAGCGGACTGCTGGCAGGCCCTTCAGGCGGTCGGCATGGCCGACACCATCGCCGCCCTGCCAATGGGGTTGCAGGCCGTGATCAGCGGCACCAGCCTGCCTGCCGGACACGGGCGGCTTCTGGCGCTGGCGCAGGTGATGCTGACCCGCCCGGCCCTGCTGATTCTGGATGAAGCCCTGAGCGGTCTGGAAGGCGGGCGGCTGCCCGGATTACTCGGCATGATCCGGCAATCCGGTTGTGCCTGCCTGCTGGTCACCCACCGCCCGGACATCCTGCCGCTGACCGATGCAGCGTGGGAAATCCGGGACGGAGTGGTCAGACCTATTCTGTCAGGACCGAATTCGGCAGGGCCGTATCACGCCAGCGGCCATTGACCGTTACGGTTTCCAGCTTGCGCAGGGTCATATCCCGCACGGTGCGGGCGGCAATGGTCAGCGGCCGTTCCGCCGAATGGGCCAGATGAATTGTACGGGTGATCGACGGATAGCGGATCGGCGCGGTTTCCAGCCGCGCACCGTGCATGCCGCTGCGGGCGATCCGCTCCGACAGTACGGTATACCCGGCCCCGGCAGATACCAGCGCCTTGATATGGTCCAGCGCATCCATCTCGATCACCACATCCAGCGGCACCCCCATGCTGCGGGCGGTGGCTTCCACCTCTTCGCGCACGCCATGCGGGCGGCCGGGCAGAATCAACGGCAGATCCTGCAACCCGGAGAAACGGACGTGGTCTCCGCCGGTCTGTTCCCGCAGCCGGGCCAGCTGACGATCATACTGCGGGGCGACCAGGTGCAGATCTTCCGTCGCCACCACCTGCACGGTCAGGCCGGGAATATCCTCCGCCCCGAATACCAGCGCCAGATCAACCTGCCCGGCCCGCAGCCATTCCAGCGTATGGCCGGACAGACCTTCAATCACCCGCAGGCGGATATCCGGATACTCCTGCCGCACCGCCAGCGCCAGCGGGACTGACAGCACCGGGCCGAGAGACGTCGGAATCCCGATCGTCACCGGCCCGGAGGGCATGGTTTCCACGCCGCGGATTTCCTCACGCAGGGCATCAACCTGCCGCAGCAGCAGGCGTGCCCGCTCCAGCAGCCGCTCCCCGGTTTCCGTCGGCACCACGCCGCGCGGGGTGCGCAGCACCAGTTCGCTGCCCAGCTCTTCTTCCAGTTTTCGCAGATGCTGGCTCAGCGCGGGCTGGGCAACCCGCAGCGCCTCGGCGGCCCGTGTCAGCGACCCATGGTCCGCGATACCCACGAAGTACCGCAACTGCCGCAAGTCCATTTTATTGTCCACCCGTAAGCATTTGGCCGTCCCCTTCGTCTGGCCTCTCCGACCCCGCTGACCGCAGGCCTGATCTCAGACGTGGTTCTTAAGCCGGTTATCATATCACCCTACCCCCCGGCGCAACCTCTGGCAAAGCCCTTTGCGTGCGGGAAGCCATGAATTATCATGCCTGACTGTCTTTTTCCGGCAGGGTGGGATTCATCAACAGAACCGGTGATTGAATACCCCGCATCCCGGAAATCAGAAAGACCTCATATACGGACGCCCCCACCCGGAGCACTCAGGCACGATGGCAAACAACACCCGGCAGAAGGCCGGCGGTCAGCCAAAAGGGCTTTTCTCTTCGCTGAAAAGCATGCTCGGTTTCGACAGCCCGCCACCCCCCCAGCCCCCAAAACCGATTGTCCGGATCCATAAAGGTGAGGGCGAGGAAGATCACTGGGTTCCGCTGTCGCTCGATGAAGTGCTGGAACGGAAACCGGACGCCGAAATCCATCTGATCACCCTGCAACAGTTCCGTATCGCTGTCGGGGATCTGTGGCCGCGCATTTCCAACAAGGCCATTCTGCTGGCCGACGCAACCCTGCGTCAGGTTGCAGGCCCCGGCTGCATCATGAAACAGATGCAGGAAGAAAACTTTCTGCTGTCCTTCCCCAAGCTGGCCCCGATGGAAGGGCGTCGCCGCGCCACTGCCGCCGCCATCGCCTTAGGCCAGAAACTGGTGGGCGCACGCTTCAAGATCACCGGGGACAATGAAGCTGAACCGGCGATCTGCATGGCCTCGGTCAAGGCATCGGATCTGGCCGGACCGGACGGCCGCCTGAATCCGGCGACGATTGATCTTCTGGCCGCCACATCACGACCGATCGGGGACGGCCCGAGCCTCAGCGGTGGCGACAGCGCCGCCGGGCGTGACGCCGGTGGCCTGACCGACGCCTCCAGACTTCAGGGAAAAGGCGAAGACCTGCCGGAATGGGAAAAACTGCACCATCAGCGCCGCGCTGAACAGGGGCCGGACGCCGCCGGGGATACCGGGACTGCCAAAAATCCTGACGATATGCCGGAATGGGAACGCCTGCGCTGGGAACGGCAACAGGCCGGCCTGCCCCCCGAAGAAGCCCCTGTCATAGCCGCAGACGGCAGCAAACCCGAAGACATGCCGGAATGGGAAAAAATCCAGCCGCAGCGGCGAAAACCGCAGGAAATGTCCCTTGAACTGGTGCTGATGAAAAAGGCGCGCGAGAACAAAGGCAAATCCGAACCGGAATGGGTGCCGATCCAACGGAAATAGACCCCTTCCCCCCTCCTCACCTCGCGCTGCGACCAAAGGATATCCCCGCTGTATGCGGGGATATCCTTTTGAAACACCGGGCATAGTCTCTCCGGCCCATAGTATTTCTGCAGCCACACGCTACTCTTGGAGACAGGGTGGACGGCAGGTATCCCCAACTTGACGTTGAAGGTGAGGGAGAGACATCATGGGACACAGAATCCTCTTTGTAGACGATGAGAAGAATGTCCTGTCTGCAATCCGCCGGACGTTTCATTCTGATTTTATTGTCGAAACCTCCGGGAATGCCCCTGAAGCCCTGAAGAAGTTCATGGCCGGTGAGGTTTTCGCCGTCACGGTCACGGACATGGATATGCCCGGCGTAACCGGGCGTCAGCTGGTGCAGCAGATCCGCCGGATCGCCCCGTGGACGGCACGGATCATCCTGACCGGCAAACCCAGCATTGACCTTGCCACCGAGATGCTCGCCAACGATGAGATCTTCCGCTACCTGCTGAAGCCAAGCTCCCCCGAAAAGCTGCGCGAGGCGATTCAGGAAGGTATCCAGTGGCACATTGCCAAAGTCGAAGAACTGGGCGGCATCAATCCCGGCATCATCCTCAGCTCGGTCAGTGACCTGATGCCCGGCGATGAAATCACCGCCGATGTGGTCAGCACGCAGGGCAACGTATTGGTCCGCCGGGGCAGCATCGCTGACGCCGCCACGATTGACGCCCTGCGTCGGCTGGAAGCTGCCGGACGCCTGATCACACGTGTCCCGGTACGGCGCTTCAGCTGACCCCGGCCACGTCCGGCCCCTTTTTACGGTTGGTCAGGAGGCACTCTCATGGACCCGGTCACCGCCGCCGCACTCACCTTTGCCGCCATCGCAGTCCCAACCGGGGCGCTCGGCCTCAGCATCGTCCGGCGCAGCCGCCAATGCCGGGAAAAGCAGGCGCTGGTGATTGACCGGCTGGAAGACTGCCTGACACTGGCAACCGACTGGGTCTGGGAGTGTGACACCGAAGGCCGCTTCACCTATTTTTCTCAGCAGATTGAAACCATTCTGGGGATGCCGGTCACCACCCTGATCGGTAAAACACGGCGGGAAATTGCAGGCACACCGTCGAGCTCTGCCACTGTTCAGAAAATTGAAACGGCAATGGCCGACCGGAAACCGTTTGCGGACATCACCTATTCAGCCCTGCTGCCCGACGGCACCATGCGGCATATGCGCATCAGCGGAAAGCCCCTGTACGGCCCGGACAAGACCTACATCGGCTACCGGGGCATCGGCTCTGACGTTACCCAGCAGGTGACAGAGCGGGAAGCGGCCCAATCGGCGGAAGCCCGCCTGCGGATCGCCATTGAGGGGATCCCCGAAGGCTTCGCCCTGTGCTCAATTGCCGGTATCGTCACCATGCGCAACCGCCGCCTTGGAAAAATGGTGGAGCGGGCAGGCGGGCATATCGACAGGGAGCCGACCCTGCGCGCCATCCTGACCAGCTGCGCTGAAGAGCCGCAGGCCATCCACGACTATCTTGATGCCTGGTACACCCGGGTCGCCAAACCGATGGAGTTCCGCTGCCGGTCCGGACTGATCTATGTGGCCCGCACCCAGATCTCCCCCGATAACAGCATCCTGCTGACCCTCAGCGATGTCAGTGAACAGCGCCGCGCGCAGGATGCTGAAAAGCGGCTGGAGGAAGAGCGGCGGCAGGCCCAGAAACTGGAGGCCATCGGCACTCTGGCCGGGGGGATCGCCCACGAGATCAATACCCCGATCCAGTACATCGGGGACAATGTGCGCTTTGTCGCCTCGCTGCTGCCGGATCTGATCCGGCTGGCTGAGGAGGTTAAAAAATCCGAGGATACCCGGTCACTGGAAGAAGCATGGAGTGCGGTCTCGGGCATCGTCGGCGCGATGGATCTCGACTTCATCGCAGAAGAGGCCCCGCTGGCGCTGGAACAGACGCTGGAAGGAATCTCTTCCGTCAGCCGCATCGTTCTGGCGATGAAGGAGTTTTCTCATCCATCCCTGAAAGACCCGGTCCCCTTTGACCTGAACCGCAACATTGAAAACACCGTCACGATTTCCCGCAATGAATGGAAAATCGTTGCCACCGTCGATCTGGATCTCGACACCACGATGCCCCCGGTCATCGGTCTGCCCGGCGATCTGAATCAAGTGTTCCTGAACATGGTGGTTAACGCCGCACATGCGATTGAGGATGCCCGTAAACCCGACCTTGGCGTGATCCGCATCCAGACCCGGCAGGCCGATGGTGTGGTCACCATCTCCATCGCCGACAGCGGCTGCGGCATCCCGGAAGAAAACCTGAGCAAGATCTTCGAGCCGTTTTTCACCACCAAGGATGTCGGGCGGGGGTCGGGACAGGGGCTGGCAATCGCCCACGATATCGTCACCCGCAAACACGGTGGGCGGATCGCCGTCGACAGCATCCCCGGTGAAGGCACCACCTTCACCATCACCATTCCGCTGGATTGCAGCACCCTGCCCCAGTATCAGACACAGCCCGAAACGCTTTCAGGAGACGGCGCGCACGGCCAGACAGCACAGGTGTCATCATGAAAAAGTATTCGATCCTGTTTGTCGATGACGACACCCGCCTTCTGTCCGCGCTGCGGCGGTTGATGATGACCCGTGCCGTCGAGTGGTCATGCCAGTATTCCGCCTCGCCCGAGGAAGCTCTGGCGCTGGTGACGACCCAGCATTTTGATGTGGTGGTCAGTGACATGCAGATGCCGGGAATGGACGGGGCCGCCCTGCTGCAGGAAGTCAGGATCATCAGCCCGGACTCGATCCGCATTGTTCTGTCGGGATACTCACGGACTGAGACCATCGCCCGCGTCGCCGGACCGGCCCATCAGTATCTCGCCAAGCCGTGCCCGTCAGACACCCTGTTTGATGTCATTCAGCGGTCCCTGATGCTGCGCGAGTTTTTCAACAGTCCGGTCCTGCGCCGCATGGCCGGGGCGCTGACCGCGCTGCCATCCCCTTCGGGCAAATACGCCAGTCTTCTGGCTCTTCTGGACTCTCCGGTCTCAAATGCCACTGACATCGCTCAGGCCATGACCGGGGATGTGGCAATGGTGGCGGAAATCCTGAAACTGACCAACAGTCAGTACTTTTCTCTGGCCACCAAAGTCACCAGCGTTGATCAGGCCGTCAGAATTCTTGGGGTCGAGATCATCCGCCTGCTGGTGCTGAATGTCGGCATCTTCTCGATGTTCAAAGCCACAGGCCCTGCCGCGCGGGTGATGAACATGGTCGAAGCCCGGGGTCTTCTGCTCGCCAATGCCGCAGCCGAACGGGCCAGCGTGATCGGTGGCACCCAGCGCGACATCCAGTTCGCCCGCATCGCCGGTATGCTGTCGGAAATCGGTATGCTGATCCTGCTCGACCGCGACCCTGATCATTACACGCTGGCCCTGTCGAAAGCCGTCGCCAGCGGGCAGACCGTCGCAGAGACCGAACAGCGGCTGCTGCAGGTGACCCACGGTGATCTGGGGGCCTATCTGCTTGGCACCTGGGGGTTCAATGACGATGTGGTATGGGCGGTGGCCGCCATCTCCCCTTCCGCCCCGACCGAAGCCCGCAACAGTGTGGTGGCCCGCGCTCTGCTCTCCGCCCGTACCCTGCACCCGCTGGAGCAGGCCCTGAAGGCTGTTTTCAGTGAACCGACAGCAGCCCATGCCTGAAAACTCAGCCTCGGGGCATAGATATAACAAAAAATAATACAGAAGAGATCGAAACTGTTTTTCCCTTATGCCGTAACCCCGGGTATGGTCGTTGCAGATACCAACTCAGCGTCCAAGCCAGGGAGAGACACTGTGCAGGCTTTCAAGTGGGAAGACCCGTTTCTGATCGAAGACCAGCTGACCGAGGAAGAGCGTCTGATCCGTGACGCGGCTCACGCCTACTGTCAGGAAAAGCTGCAGACCCGCGTTCTGATGGCGTTCCGTGAAGAACGCTTCGACCGCGAAATCATGAACGAGATGGGCGAGCTCGGCCTTCTCGGCCCGACCGTGCCGGAACAGTACGGCGGCCCGGGCGTCAACCACGTTGCTTACGGTCTGATCGGCCGTGAAGTTGAGCGCGTTGACTCCGGTTACCGTTCGGCCATGTCGGTCCAGTCCTCGCTGGTGATGCACCCGATCTTCGCTTACGGCTCGGAAGAGCAGAAGATGAAGTATCTGCCGAAGCTGGCGAGCGGTGAATGGGTCGGCTGTTTCGGCCTGACCGAACCGAACCACGGCTCTGATCCGGGCAGCATGATCACCCGCGCCAAGAAGGTCGACGGCGGCTATCTGCTGACCGGTCAGAAGATGTGGATCACCAACAGCCCGATCTCTGACATCGCCATTGTCTGGGCCAAGTCTGATGCCCATGACAACAAGATTAAGGGCTTCATTGTCGACCGCGCCATCGCCGACAAGGAAACCCCGGGCGCCTTCAGCACCCCGAAGATTGAAGGCAAGCTGTCGCTGCGCGCTTCCGTCACCGGTGAAATCGTCCTCGACGGCGCTTTCGTGCCGGACGAGAACCTGATGCCCAACACCACTGGCCTGTCCGGTCCGTTCGGCTGCCTCAACAAGGCCCGTTACGGCATTGCCTGGGGTGCCCTCGGCGCCGCTGAGTTCTGCTGGCACGCTGCCCGTCAGTACACCCTTGACCGCAAGCAGTTCGGGCGCCCGCTGGCTGCCAACCAGCTGATCCAGAAGAAGCTGGCCGACATGCAGACTGAAATCACCCTGGCCCTTCAGGCCTGCATCCGCGTCGGCCGGATGATGGACGAAGGCACCTGGGCGCCCGAAGCGGTTTCGATGATCAAGCGCAACAACGTCGGCAAGTCGCTGGATATTGCCCGTATGGCCCGTGACATGCACGGCGGCAACGGCATCTCCGACGAGTTCCACGTGATCCGTCACATGGTCAACCTCGAAACCGTGAACACCTATGAAGGCACCCACGATGTGCATGCGCTGATCCTCGGCCGTGCCCAGACCGGTATTCAGGCCTTCTCCTGATCCGCTCGGACAATAAGGTCGTCTGATCGGTTCCCCTCTTCCGCCGGTGGTGTTGCTCCACCGGCGGAAGAGACCCTCTCTCTGCCATTCTGCCCTGCATAAGGAAGCCCCCATGTCCGGCGCAGCCAAATCCGGTCCGCTGTCCCATATCCGCGTGCTCGATCTGTCTCGTGTTCTGGCGGGCCCGTGGGCAGGTCAGCTTCTTGCCGATCTCGGGGCCGAAGTCATCAAGGTCGAACGGCCCGGTGCCGGGGATGATACCCGTGGCTGGGGCCCTCCGTTCCTGAAGGACGAGGCGGGCAACCCCACCAGCGAGGCCGCCTATTACCTCTCCGCCAACCGTGGCAAGAAGTCGGTGACCATCGACATGGGCAGCCCGGACGGGCAGGCCCTGATCCGTGATCTGGCCGCCCGCTGCGATGTGGTGCTGGAAAACTTTAAGGTCGGCGGTCTGAAGAAATACGGGCTGGACTACGACAGCCTGAAGGCCATCAAACCGAACCTGATTTACTGCTCGATCACCGGCTTCGGGCAGGACGGGCCCTATGCCCACCGCGCCGGATACGATTTCATGATTCAGGGGCTGGGCGGGCTGATGAGCCTGACCGGCGAACCTGACGGCATGCCGATGAAAGTCGGCGTCGCTTTTGCCGATATCTTCACCGGCATGTATTCCACCGTTGCCGTACTCGCCGCGCTTGCTCACCGTGACCGCACTGGCGAAGGCCAGTATATCGATATGGCCCTGCTGGATGTGCAGGTGGCGGTGCTGGCCAATCAGGCGATGAACTACCTTGCCTCCGGTAAGGCCCCGGGCCGCCTCGGCAATGCCCATCCGAACATCGTCCCCTATCAGGCGTTCGCCACTCAGGACGGCCACATTATTCTGGCTGTCGGCAACGACGGGCAGTTCGCCCGCTTCTGCGCGGTGGCCGGACGGCCGGAACTGGCAGAAGACGAACGGTTCCGCACCAACCGCTCCCGTGTGCAGAACCGTGCCGATCTGGTGCCTGAAGTGGCCGGAATGGTGGCGCGCAAAACCACCGCCGAGTGGATTGCCGCCCTTGAGAATGAAGCCGTGCCCTGCGGCCCGATCAACACCCTTGATCAGGTGTTTACCGACCCGCAGGTGATCTATCGCGGCCTGAAACAGACTCTGCCGCATCCGGTGGCGGGGTCAGTCGATCTGGTAGCCTGCCCGATTAAGTTCTCTGAGACACCGGCCGGGGCAACCACCCCGCCCCCGTCTCTCGGGCAGCATACCGCAGAGGTGCTGGGCACCCTTCTTGGGCTGGAAACCGCCCGGATGGATGCCCTGCGCGAGGCCGGCGTGATCTGAGTGTCTTCACGCTGACCGGTGCGGCGGTTTGCCGCATCTTCCTTAAAGGTATGTGGCCCTAGGGCTACATGGCTTTGGGGGATCGGTTCCCCCCTGACCGCGCGGCCAGGGCTTATGCCGGTTTCCTGACATTCGCGGATCCCAATGTGTTCTGTACGACCTTACTGGGCCGGTTCCTTGTGGACCGGCCTCTTTTTTTATTTCGGACAGACCAGAGTCGGAAAAATGACCCGGCCCCTATGATTCCCTGACCACAGACCTGTTATCCGGAGTCTTCTTTGTCCGCCGACAGCGCTCTGAACAATATCTGACCTCACTCCAGACTTTTTCCCACTTTTTACGCCATGAGAACGGGCGCTGGCAGACCGGGCAAATTTTGGTCGGTAACTCTGACTTTTTCACGGCTCCCTCCTGCTGGATCTTGCCGACGGTACGGGCAGAACAAAGCGGCGGATCAGAAAAAACCCGGTGGCAAAGCCACCGGGTTCAAGTTTTCTCAGAGTATCAAAACGCTCCGGAGCCGTTTCAGGATACCGGACCGTCAGGTCCGGCTGAAAACACCCCGGATCTTAATCAGAGATTTCTTCCAGACGGACACAGGCAGCCTTGCGGCCATCAAAGTCACGCAGGGCCGGAACCTCTGACTTACAGGCCGCTGTCGCAAACGGACAGCGGGTGTGGAACGAACAGCCCGACGGCGGGTTGAGCGGGCTGGGCAGTTCACCCTGCAACACAACCTTGGTCTTGCGTTCAGCTTCCGACAGGCGCGGGGTCGCCGACAACAGGGCACGGGTATAGGGATGGCGCGGACTCGCGAAGATCTTGTCCTTCGGTCCCTGCTCCACCACCCGGCCCAGATACATCACCATCACATCATTGGAGATGTGTTCGACCACCGACAGATCGTGAGAGATAAACAGGAAGGCGACGCCGGTCTCTTCCTGCAGGTCCATCATCAGGTTCAGCACCTGCGCCTGCACCGACACATCCAGCGCCGACACCGGTTCGTCGGCAACAATCACCGTCGGTTCCAGCATCAGGGCACGGGCAATGGCGATACGCTGACGCTGCCCCCCGGAAAACATATGCGGATAACGTTCCGCGAATTCCGGGCGCAGGCCGACCTTCGCCATCATCTCCCGCACCTTGTCGGTGCGGTCGGTTTTGGACAGGTCGGTATTGATGACCAGCGGCTCGGCAAGAATATCCAGCACCCGCTTACGCGGGTTCAACGACCCGTAAGGGTTCTGGAACACAATCTGCACGCGGCGGCGGGCAATCTTCAGGGTATCCTCATCCGCCCCGGCCACATCTTTTCCGTCAAGGATCAGCGAACCGGAGGTCGGATTCTCAATCATCGTCACCTGACGGGCCAGCGTCGACTTCCCGCAGCCGGATTCCCCGACAACGGCCAGAGTCTGACCCGAAAACAGAGAGAACGACACATCGCGCAGGGCCTGCACATGGCCCTTGCCCTGAAACAACCCCTTGCTGACCTCATACGTCTTGGTCAGGCTGCGGGCTTCCATCAGCGGCTGCGGAGTCTGGGTGGTCATGGCGTCGGCCTCCCGGCATCGTCAAGCGGATGGAAGCAGCGGATCTTCGCCCCGGCCAGATCGCTGACCTGCGGGCGCACGGTGCGGCAGGTGGCATCGGCATAGCGGCAGCGCGGAGCCAGCAGACAGCCCTTCGGCCGGTCATAGACACCGGGCACCACACCGGGAATGGTGGTCAGGCGGCGCTTGCCGCGCGACCGTTCCGGCAATGCTTCCAGCAAGGCCTGAGTATAGGGATGACGCGGAGCGGTGAAAATATCGGGTACCTTCCCGGTTTCCACTACCTGCCCGGCATACATCACCTGCACCCGGTGCGCCGCTTCCGAGACCACCGCCAGATCATGGGTGATCAGAATCAGGGCCATGCCACGGTCCTGCTGCAGACGCAGCAGCACATCCATGATCTGGGCCTGAATCGTCACGTCCAACGCCGTCGTCGGCTCGTCGGCAATCAGCAGCTTGGGGTTACAGGCAATCGCCATGGCAATCATCACGCGCTGGCTCATCCCGCCGGAAAGCTGATGCGGGAAGGCGGACAGACGCTTCAGCGGATCGGGGATCCCCACCTGCTGCAACAGATCCGCCGCACGGTCCCGCCGTTCCTGACGGCTGCCGCCGACATGGACCTTCAGGGCTTCCGAGATCTGATAGCCAACCGTGAAACACGGGTTCAGGCTGGTCATCGGCTCCTGAAAGATCATGGCAATGTCAGAGCCGGTGATCTTACGGCGCTGCGACTGCGGCATGGCCAGCAGGTCATTGCCGTCAAAATTCAGCCGGGAGGCATTGACCCGGCCGGGATAAGACACCAGCCCCATCAGCGCCAGAGACGACACCGACTTGCCGGAGCCCGATTCCCCGACGATACCGACCACTTCGCCCTTGTCGATGGTCAGCGATACCTGATCAACCGCACGGAACGGGTTCTTTTCAGACCCGAACTCGACGGTCAGGTTTTCCATTTCAAGCAAGGCCATGGGCTTATCGCTTCATCTTCGGGTCAAGGGCATCACGCAGCCCGTCGCCCATCAGGTTGAAGGCCAGCACGGTGACAAGAATGGCCAGACCCGGGAAGGTCACCACCCACCACGCGCGCTGCACGAATTGCAGGGCGTCCGCCAGCATCGAGCCCCATTCCGGGGTCGGCGGCTGCGCACCAAGGCCAAGGAAGCCAAGGGCCGCAGCATCAAGGATGGCGGTCGAAAAGCCCAGCGTCGCCTGCACGATCAGCGGTGCCCAGCAGTTCGGCAGAATAGTGTCGAACATCAGGCGCATCTTCGATGCCCCGGCCACGCGGGACGCCATCACATAATCCTTACCGGCCTCGGTGATCACCGCCGCACGGGTCAGGCGCACGTAATGGGGCAGAATAACGATGGCAATCGCCAGAATGGCGTTGGTCAGGCTGGGGCCAAGGATTGCCACAATCGCAATCGCCAGCAGCAGGCTGGGAATCGCGAGCATGATGTCCATCGCCCGCATGATCGCCACATCGACCCAGCCGCGGAAGAACCCGGCCAGCAGGCCGAGAAAGATTCCGGCCGCCAGCGAGATGGTCACCACCAGCAGGCCGACGAACAGCGACAGCCGCGCCCCGTGCACAATGCGGGAGAAAATATCGCGGCCCACATCATCGGTGCCAAAGATATACCCGCCGGTCCCACCGGCCCAGAACGGCGGCACCAGCAGCGCGGTGCGGATCTGCTCATCCGGGGCATAGGGGGCCACAACGTCAGCCAGAACAGCGGCCAGAACGATGACGATGATGGCAAACAGCCCCATCACCGCGCCCTTGTTCTCGCTGAAATAATGCCAGAAATCGACCAGCGGATGCGGCGGAGCGCCGGAGGTCTGCTCCGCCTCGCGCGCTTCGGCCACTTCGGCGGCGTGGCTGGCGGCGGCCTGTGCAGCCGGACCGGCAGCCGCCTGCGACGGCACGGTGTTATCGTTATTATTGGTCATCAGGATTCTCTCTCACCCTCTGGCCAGATTTAGCGGGTATGCCGGATGCGCGGATTGATGATGCCATACAGCACATCGACGAGCAGGTTGACGGTGATAATCACCGACGCCACCAGCAGGATCCCGCCCTGCACCGACGGATAGTCACGGCGCGCGATGCTCTGGATCAGCCAGCGGCCGATCCCCGGCCAGGAAAAGATGGTTTCGGTCAGGATCGCCCCGGCCAGCATGGTGCCAAGCTGGAGGCCGATCACCGTAATCACCGGGATCAGGGCATTGCGGAGGGCATGGACCCCGATCACCCGCAGCGGCGACAGGCCCTTGGCCCGGGCGGTCCGGACATAGTCCTCACGCAGCACTTCCAGCATCGACGAGCGGGTCATACGGGCGATCACCGCCAGCGGAATGGTCCCCAGCACAATCGCCGGCAGCACCAGATGGTGCAGGGCATCGGCAAACGCGCCTTCTTCCTCACTCAGCAGAGTATCAATCAGCATGAAGCCGGTGGTCGGATCAATCCAGTATTCCGCCGACAGACGGCCCGATACCGGGGTGATGCCCAACGTTACCGAGCAGAAGATGATCAGCAGGAGCCCCCACCAGAAAATCGGCATCGAATAGCCGGTCAGGCTGACCGCCATCACCGAATGATCAACCGCGGTGCCCCGCTTGACCGCCGCCCAGATGCCCGCCGGAAGACCGATGGTCACCGCAAACAGCATGGCACAGAGGGTCAGCTCGATGGTGGCCGGAAACAGGGTGAGGAATTCCTCAATCACCGGCTTCTTCGTCACGATGGACAGGCCGAGATCACCCTGAATGGCATGATAGAGATACAGGGTGTACTGCTGCCACAGGGGCTTATCAAGCCCGAGCAGGGCTTTAATTAAGTTCAGCATGCCGGGTCGGGTCGATGCCACGCTCCCCCGCCAGCAGTTCCACCGGATCCCCGGGGATCATGTGGATCAGGGCAAAGGTCAGCAGCGTGACGCCGATGAACGCCGGAATGACCAAACCGATCTTCCGAAGAATAAAACCGATCATCGTTTTCGCCTGGACAAATACCGACCCTTGCCGCCCGCGCCCCCCTCCCGGGGTTGTTTGCAGCAAACAAGTCGATTGTTAATGTAAACAGAGACCCGGCTGACCCCAAAAGGCGCAATCTTTTGAGCCGTCAGACCGGAAATAAAAAACACTCCCGCAGCGCAGCATGGCTGCGGGAGTGCCTTAGCGTAACGTTACTTGGACAGGCTCATTTCCTGGAAGTACTGACCGCCCAGCGGGTCGATCTTCCAGCCCTGAACTTCCTTACGGACCGGCTGATACACCACGGAGTGAGCCACGGTGATCCACGGGGCTTCTTCCTTGAAGATCTTCTGGGCCTGCTCGTACAGGGCGGTCCGCTTGGCGACGTCGGATTCAACCTTCGCCTTCTGGATCAGAGCTTCAAAGTCCTTGTTGCACCAGCGGGAACGGTTGGCGGAACCAACGGCGTCGCAGCCCAGCAGCACGGCGAGGAAGTTATCCGGATCACCATTGTCACCGGTCCAGCCCAGCATAAAGGTGGACTGTTCACCGGCCTTGGTGCGCTTCAGATACTCGCCCCATTCGAAGGAGACGATTTCCGCCTCGACGCCAACCTTCTTCCAGTCCGCCTGAATCATTTCAGCCATGCGGCGGGCGTTCGGGTTGTACGGGCGCTGCACCGGCATCGCCCAGATGTCGGTCTTCAGGCTGGTGACACCGGCTTCGGCCAGCAGCTTCTTGGCGCCTTCCGGATCGTACGCGTAATCTTTGGTGTCGTTGTTGTAAGACCAGATGGTCGGCGGAATCGGGTTCTTGGCCTTCACGCCAGCGCCCTGATAAACCGCTTCGATGATGGCGTCCTTGTTGGTCGCCATGTTCAGGGCCTGACGGACCTTCTTGTCATCGAACGGCTTCTTCTCAACGTTGAAGCCGAGATAGCCGATGTTCAGACCGGGCTGGTTCATCAGGGTGATGTTGGCATCGGTCTTCATCGCCGCCAGATCAGCCGGGTTCGGGAAGGCCATCACATGGCATTCACCGGCCTTCAGCTTGGCATAGCGCACGCTGGCGTCCGGGGTGATCTGGAAGACAAGCTTGTCTTCCTTCGGCAGACCGGCCTTCCAGTAGTTCTTGTTCTTTTCGTAGCGGATCTGGGCATCCTTCTGGTAGCCCACGAACTGCCACGGACCGGTACCGACCGGCTCCTGATCGACCTTTTCCGGGGTCCCGGCCTTCGACATCTGATCAGCGTATTCCGCTGACAGGATGGAGGCAAAGTCCATCGCCAGGTTGGCGATCATCGGGGCTTCCGGACGCTTCAGCTTGAAGACGACAGTGTAGTCATCAACCTTTTCGATCGATTCCAGCAGGTCCGGGAAGGACATGGACTCGAAGTATTCGTAGGACCCACCGACGCCATGGTACGGATGATCCTTCTTCCACTGACGGTTGAAGGTGAACAGAACGTCGTCAGCGTTGAAGTCACGGGTCGGCTTGAAGGTCTTGGTGGTGTGCCACTTCACACCCTTACGCAGATGGAAGGTGTAGGTCTTACCATCTTCGGAAACGTCCCACTTCTCGGCCAGACCCGGCTCAACCTGGGTGGTGCCGATCTTGAACATGGAAAGACGGTCGAAGACCGCACGGGACGTGGCATCAAAGGTGGTACCAGCGGTGTAGTGCTGCGGGTTGAAGCCTTCCGGGCTGCCTTCCGAGCAGTAAACAATGGTCTTGGCATTGGCCACACCGGCACCGGCAATCGCCATTGCCAGCACGGAGGTAACAGAAAGAAGTACCTTACGCATCATGCGCTCCCTGTTAGATCGCCTGTAAAGTTACCCGCATCCGTTTTCGGATACCTTTTGACCTCTACACGCGCACGCCTGCCGGAACAACCGGCAAATCAGGTTATGTCTTTGTTTTTATTCATAACCATAGATTCAACGTACATCGTGATTGCTAAATGCTATGGACGTTTTGCATCCATCCTCAGCATGCAATAATAGCGCATCAAATTTATGGGGTGACGTTTCATCCGTATAAGGAACACTGACCGAAAGATTAGAAAAGCCGGGAAGCGCCTATCCTTTCAGGCGCATTCACCGGCTTTTTCAGGCGCAGTCACCCGCCAGAGGCCGTTGCCACCGGCATCGACGGCCTGCGAACGATGGTTCGCAGCGCGAAGTTGGACTGGATTCGCGATACACCCGGCAGCTTTGACAGCACTTCCTTGTGCATGCGTTCATAATCAGCCGCATCCTTCACCAGAAGACGCAGCAGATAATCGGCAGACCCCGACATCAGATAAGCTTCCATCACCTGCGGATTTTCGCGGATCGCAACCTCAAACTGTTCAAGATAATCCTCGGTCTGCCGCTCCAGCGTGATCTGCACCACCACAGTGGTGCCATAGCCCAAAGCAACAGAACTGACGCGGGCGGCATAGCCGATGATCACCCCTTCCCGCTCCAGAATCTGGACCCGGCGCAGACAGGCAGAGGGGGACAGCCCGACCCGCTCAGACAGTTCCTGATTGGTGATACGTCCGTCCGTCTGCAGGACCGCCAGAATGCGGCGGTCCATAGCATCAAGGTTCATGGAGATTTCTCCGATGTTTTGTCTCCCAGTGCGCAGATAATTCCATATTTACGCGCTTGCACACAAGTCTTTGCAAGGACACCGCCGGGTTTGGCGTTGTACTCTCGAAACTGATAAAGGGCCCGCCCCGCCGTGAAGACCCCGGCCTGTCCGGTGCCGACAGTCTCCGCCGGTCCGCCTGGCCCGCCCCTGATCATCAGAAGTGAGGGAGGCTTCCATGCTGATTGGCGTTCCTAAGGAAATCAAAAACCATGAATACCGGGTTGGCATGACCCCGGCTGCGGTCCGCGAGGCGGTCGCCCATGGTCACCGGGTGCTGGTGCAGCGGCAGGCTGGGACCGGCTCCGGTTTTGCCGACGAAACCTACACCGCTGCCGGGGCCGCGCTGGCGGATACGGCGGCTGAGATTTTTGCCACCGCCGATATGATCGTGAAGGTTAAAGAACCGCAGCCGGTGGAATGCAAAATGCTGCGGGACGGACAGGTGCTGTTCACCTATCTGCATCTGGCCCCGGATCCTGAACAGGCCCGCCTGCTACAGGACAGCGGCTGTACCGCCATTGCCTATGAAACCGTCACCGATGCCCGCGGCGGCCTGCCCCTGCTGGCCCCGATGTCGGAAGTCGCGGGACGAATGGCGGTGCAGGTTGGCGCAGTCTCGCTGCAAAAGGCCAATGGTGGCCTCGGCATGCTGCTTGGCGGCGTGCCCGGGGTGGCACCGGCCCGGGTTACGGTCATCGGTGGCGGCGTTGTCGGCACCAATGCCACCCGGATCGCTGCCGGTCTGGGCGCCGATGTCACGGTTCTTGACCGCTCTATTGACCGGCTGCGATATCTGGATGACGCCTTCGGTCCGGCCATCAAAACCCGGTATGCCACACTGGATGCGACTGAAGAGCTGGTATTTGCCGCTGATCTGGTGATCGGCGCGGTCCTGATCCCCGGGGCCGCCGCCCCCAAACTGATCCGGAAAGAGCAGCTCAGACAAATGAAAACCGGCGCGGTCATCGTCGATGTGGCGATCGATCAGGGCGGCTGTTTTGAAACCTCACGCGCAACCACCCACGCCGACCCGACCTATGTTGTTGACGGTATCGTCCATTACTGTGTCGCCAATATGCCCGGTGCGGTTTCACGCACCTCTACGCTGGCCCTTGGCAATGCCACCCTGCCCTTCACGCTGGCTCTGGCCGACAAAGGCTGGAAGCAGGCGATGGCGGAAGACCGGCATCTGCTCAACGGCCTGAACATTCACGCCGGAAAAATCACATATGCCGCCGTGGCAGAGGCACTGGGGACGACCGCCACCTCCCCGTCTTCTGCCCTGTCGGGTTAAAGCGGAACGCGGCGTCCAAGGTTTACGCCCCCAGGAACAGGCGCTGCCCGGAAAAGGGTGGCGCCCTGTTTTTAAGCAGACAGATCCTGTGCTGAAATAATGCACGCCCCCGTCTGAGGGTGACAGGAAATATTAAACTCCCCCCCGGGGAGTCCAGAGTTTTTCCGGGCCAGCCTTCCCAGCCACCCTATAGGGTAGTTACCGCCAAAAACCCGCACAAAGCGGGGGCTTCCGCTACGACAGGATTTTTCCGGCACCCCAAAAAAAGATTGTCTATTTTTTTAAACGTGCCATTCTGTGCGCAACAACAGTGACACACACGGGACGGCAGGATCAACAAATCCGGATGAGATGGTCTGGCAGGCAGCCCAGCCCCTGTCTTCATCTCCACAGGCAGAGTGCCACCGCCCCCGATAAAGCTGTGTCTACAGGGATAGCTTATTTCGATGGGAAAGGCCGACCGGATGTCCGCAATTGCCACCTCTGGAGCCCAGCAACCGACCGCATCCGCGGCTTCGGATACTATTGTTTCGTTCCGCGGGGTCCAGAAGACCTACGACGGCGAATCGCTGGTGGTGAAAAATCTTAATCTTGAAATCCGTCGTGGCGAATTCCTGACCATGCTCGGGCCATCGGGGTCTGGCAAGACGACCTCACTGATGATGCTCGCCGGTTTCGAAGTGCCCACCCACGGCGAAATCCTGTTCGACGGCCAGTCCCTGCGCAACACCCCGCCGCATAAGCGCAATATCGGCATGGTGTTCCAGAACTACGCCCTCTTCCCGCACATGACCGTGGAAGAAAACGTTGCCTTCCCGCTCTCGGTCCGCCGCGTACCGAAGCATGAGCAGAAAGACCTCGCCCGCAAGGCGCTGGCAATGGTCAAGCTGGAAGGCAAGGAAAGCCGCCACCCGGGTCAGCTCTCCGGCGGTCAGCAGCAGCGTGTGGCGCTGGCCCGCGCTCTGGTGTTCCAGCCGAAACTGGTGCTGATGGATGAGCCGCTCGGCGCGCTGGACAAGCAGCTGCGTGAGCATATGCAGATTGAAATCAAGCACATCCACGAACGGCTGGGCGTCACCATTGTCTACGTGACCCACGATCAGTCGGAAGCGCTGACCATGTCGGACCGCATTGCGGTGTTCAACGACGGGATCATCCAGCAGCTCGACAGTCCGACCGGCCTGTACGAAACCCCGCAGAACAGCTTCGTCGCCCACTTCATCGGCGAAAACAACATCCTCAATGGCGAAGTCACCGCCGTTGACGGTGCGTTCTGCAAGGTCCGCCTCAACGGCGGCCATGAAGTCACCGCCCGCGCCATCAACATCAAAGGCGTCGGCAGCCGTACCAGCCTCTCCTTCCGTCCGGAAAAGGTGCACATCGAAGGCATCAGCGCGGATCATCCGAACCAGCTTCCGGCACGGGTGGAAGAGACGATTTATCACGGCGACCATGTGCGCGTGCGCATGACTGTCGCCGGCAGCGAAGGCTTCACCGTAAAGATGCGTTTCCGCGCCAGCCGCCCAATCCCGGTTCCGGGAGAGGAAATGGCCGTCGCCTTCGCAGCGGAAGACTGTCTGGCGCTGGATCCGGTTTAACCGGTGGTTTCATGGGAAAGCGGTTCCGGCTGAGACACCGGTGCCGTCTGATCCGCCGCGTATCTGGTTTTGATCCGGTCCCATGGAAACAGGGAGTCCAGGACCGGGTCTTTTTCAGGGCAGTCCCCTATCTCCGGCCGCGCCGGGGCAGGCCTGCCCCCAACACTGGGAGACCGAAGAGCATGCTGTTCAAGAAAATGCTGATTGCCGGTACCGCCGCCGCCACTGTGCTTGCCGCCACTGTCGCCGGGGCATCGGCCCGCGACCTGACCGTGGTGTCCTGGGGTGGGGCCTATCAGGAAGCCCAGAAGAAGGTTTACTTTGAGCCGTACAAGGCGACCTCTAAGTCCAACCTGATCGACGAGTCCTGGGATGGCGGCGTCGGTGTGCTGCGTGCCAAGGTCGAAGGCGGTAACGCCACCTGGGATATCGTGCAGGTTGAATCTGACGAACTGGCCCTCGGCTGCGAAGAAGGCCTGTTCGAAAAGCTGGACTTCTCCAAGATCGGCGGCAAAGACGCCTACATGAAGGAAGCTGTCAACGACTGCGGCGTCGGCGCCATCGTTTACAACTTCGTCCTGGGCTACGATAAGGACAAGCTGAAGGACGGCCCGAAGTCCTGGGCGGATTTCTTCGATACCGCCAAGTATCCGGGCAAGCGCGCCCTGCGTAACGGCCCGAAGACCACCCTTGAAATCGCCCTGATCGCCGACGGCGTTGCCCCGAAGGACGTCTATAAGGTTCTGGCCACCGAAGAAGGCGTGAACCGCGCGTTCAAGAAGCTCGAGACTGTCCGTAAAGACCTGATCTTCTGGAAAGCCGGTGCCCAGCCGCCGCAGCTGCTGGCTTCCGGTGAAGTGGTGATGACCTCGGTCTATAACGGCCGCGTCGATGCCGCGAACAACAAGGACGGCAAGAACTTCGGGATCGTCTGGGACGGCTCTCTGTTCACCCTCGACAGCTGGGTCATCCTGAAGGGCAGCCCGAACGTCGACGCCGCCTACAAGGCGCTCGAGTTCATGGGCAAGGCGGATGTGCAGGCCGGTCTGCCGACCCACATCGCCTACGGGGTCACCAACAAGGACGCCAAGAAGTATATCAACCCGAAGCGCCTGAAGGATCTGCCGACGGCTGACGAGAACATCGCCAATGCCATCGAGATCAACACTCAGTTCTGGCTGGAAAACAACGACCGCCTGACCGAACGCTTCAACAAGTGGGCCGCCAGCAACGGCTGATAGCCTGACAGACAGTCTGGGCGCCGGGTCCTCACCGGCCCGGCGCCTGACTTTTTCTGTGGTACAGGCGGGTAAAGCGTTCAGACCTGCCCGCCTGTCTGCATCTGCTGCGAACAATGCCGCAGTGACCGTCGTCTTCGATGTCCGAAGACCGCACAGACCACCTCCGCGCAGAAGACTCTCCGCGTTTCTGGTCCTCCGCCTCACCCTGCGGTATCGTTACCCCTGTCCCACGGCTCCCGCCGCATCAGGGGCCTTCAGCGCCCGCTTCCGTGACCGCTTTCCGGGAAGATCCGATGACCGTCCCAGCCTCTGCCTCTGCTGTCCCGGCCCCGGCCGGATCAGCCCAACACAATGACAGCCCCGCCGCGCTGAAACAAAAGCTGCGCCGCGCCGAGCGGGTTCGCAAACTGCGGGCCATGGGCCTGATCGCCCCGCTGTTCTTTTTTCTGCTGATCACCTTTGTGGTGCCGATCCTTGATATGATGCGCCGCAGTGTCCACGACACTGAACTGTCCACCGTGTGGCCGACCGTCACGGCGGCGATGGACAGCTGGAAGGACCGGGGCAACGTGCCGGATGAGGCCGTTTTCGCCGCCCTTGCCAAGGATCTGCGCGCCGCAGGGGAAACCAAGACCCTTGCTGTTGCCGCCCGCCGCCTGAACTACGCCGTCGATAACGGACGCTCTCTGGTGTTCGGCACCGCCCGCCGTTTGCCGGTGGACGCCACCAACTGGAAAGAAACCCTGATCGGCATCGAGCCGCGCTGGGGGCAGGTTGCAACCTGGAATGCCATCAATCAGGCTTCCGGCCCACTGACAACCTTCTATCTTCTGGCGGCGCTTGACCGCGAGAAGCTGGCCGATGGCAGCATCGTCAAGGCGCCGGAACAAAGCTCTATCTACGTGGATATTCTGGAGCGGACCTTCACGGTCAGTCTGTCGGTCACGCTCCTCTGTCTGGTTCTGGGCTTCCCGGTGGCGTATCTGCTGGCAACCCTGCCCGCCAAGCATGCCAATATTCTGATGATCCTCGTCCTGCTGCCGTTCTGGACCTCTCTGCTGGTCCGCACTGCCGCCTGGGTGGTGCTGCTGCAGGAACAGGGGCTGGTCAACGAGCTGCTGCTGGCTCTCGGGATCATCGAAAAACCGATCCGTATGATCTACAACCGGATCGGCGTCTATATCGCCATGACCCATATCCTGCTGCCCTTCATGATCCTGCCGCTGTATTCGGTGATGAAAGGCATCAAACCGCACTTCATGCGCGCTGCCACGTCTCTCGGGGCAACCCCGACCGAAGCCTTCGTCCGCGTTTATCTGCCGATGACCCTGCCCGGCATTGGGGCCGGGGCCCTGCTGACCTTCATCCTTGCCCTTGGCTACTACATCACCCCGGCACTGGTCGGTGGCGCTGCGGATCAGATGATCAGCTTCTTCATCGCCTTCTACACCTCCGATACCGTCAACTGGGGCATGGCCTCGGCGCTGGGGGCGGTGCTTCTGGTGGCAACCCTTGTGCTCTACAGCCTGTACAACCGGCTGGTCGGCATCAGCAACATGCGGCTCGGATAAAGGAGGGCACATCATGGCAAGCACCCATAACCGTACCCTTCAGGAAAAAGTCTGGATCGGCGTTCTTTATGGCCTGTCCGCCGCCGTTCTGGTGTTCCTGATGGCCCCGATTTTTGCAATCGTCCCGCTGTCGTTCAACTCCGGTCAGTTTCTGACCTACCCGCTGGAAGGGTTTTCCCTGCGCTGGTATCAGGAGTTTCTCAACAGTGATGCCTGGATGCGGGCGCTGAAGAACAGCTTCTTCGTCGGCATCATTTCCACGCTGCTGTCCACCTCGCTCGGCACTCTGGCCTCACTGGGGCTGACCCGTGCCGATTTCCGTGGCAAGTCGATCGTGATGGCGGTTCTGCTGTCACCGATGATCGTGCCGATGGTCATCACGGCGGTCGGATTTTACTTCTTCTTTGCCCCGCTGGGTCTGACCGCCAACTATACCGGTCTGATTCTCGCCCATACCGCACTGGCCACCCCGTTTGTGGTGATTACGGTCTCGGCTACGCTGCAGGGGTTTGACGGCAATCTGGCCCGCGCCTCCTCCAGCCTTGGCGCAGATCCGGTGACCACCTTCTTCCGTGTTGTCCTGCCGCTGATTGCGCCGGGCGTGTTCTCCGGGGCGCTGTTTGCCTTCGCCACCTCCTTCGACGAAGTGGTGGTGGTGCTGATGGTCGCCGGGCCGGAACAGCGGACCCTGCCACGGGAAATGTTCTCCGGGATCCGTGAAAACATCAGCCCGACCATCACCGCTGTTGCCACAGTCATGATTCTGGTCTCGGTGGTGATGCTGGCAACACTTGAACTGCTGCGACGCCGGAATGAACGGATGCGCGGGATCCGCTGATCGGCCTTTCCCTTTGCTTTTCTGTTAAAAAACCGGCTGTTCCATTACGGAACAGCCGGTTTTTCTTATCTCTTCGGGACCGAGGTATGCCCCTGCCCCTTACAGATAGGGCGGCGTACAGGCAGAAACGATCACACACGGCTCATCGAATGGATTGCGGAAGCGGTGCGGCTGACGGCTGTCGAACAGGTAAGAATCACCGGGCCCCATGACGAACTTCTGTTCACCCACCGTCAGCTCAAAGCGGCCAGAAACCACGACCCCGCCTTCGACGGAAACGTGCTGTAACATGGTTCGCCCGGTGTCAGAACCCGGCTCGTAAACCTCATGCAAAATCTGCAGATTATGCTTTCCGGCATCCCCGACCTGCCGGAAAGAGATTCGGCCCTTGCTGTCCCCCTGAAGGTCGCTGGCGATTTCAAACAGTTCGCTGGCCCGGAATACGATCTTTTCTTCCTCGGGGATCTCGTAACTGAAAAACTCCGACAGCGTCATCGGTATGCCCTGAAGAACCTTCCGCAATGAGGCCACCGAGGGGCTGTTGCGATTCTGCTCAATCAGGGAGATTGTACCATTGGTCACCCCGGCACGCCGGGCGAGTTCCCGCTGGGACAAGCCCGCCGCCTCCCGCACCTGTCTCAGGCGGGTTCCGACGTCGATCTCCATGGGTGACTCCTCTCTCATACCGTCTAATATTTTAAGGCATTTTTTTTCTTGGGCCAACACTCGTGTCACACCTTACCCCATGCTGGCAAACGGTTGTCGAAGATACCGTTATTATGTTGATAACATCAGGATTTTTCGGGTGTTTTCCAGCATGTTGAGCCACATTCAAAACCCGGCATGCTTCCGCATTAAAACACAGTGATTCCTGTTGTCGAATTTTTTAAACGGTAGTAGGCTCTTTCCTGTGATGCACGAAGCGCCGCTTTCCTGATCCACTGAAAGCCAAGACACCGCCGTGCGTGTTGCGCCACCATCCCGAAGGGAAAGGCTCCCCCATGACTTCTCCGACCCCGTCCTTTATCAGCAATCCGTCCCTGTACCGCACGCAGGGTTACATTGACGGGCAATGGCAGGCCGCGGCGAGCGGCAAGACCTTTGCGGTCCTGAACCCGGCGACGGGGGAAGAGCTGGCGCAGGTTCCGGATATGGGTGCCGCCGAGGCAAAGCAGGCGATTGCAGCGGCGCATGCGGCGCTGCCGGCCTGGCGGGCGAAGACGGCGAAGGAACGGGCCAACATTCTGCGCAAGTGGTACACCCTGATTCTGGCCAATCAGGAAGATCTGGCGCAGCTGATGACCGCCGAACAGGGCAAGCCGC
>NZ_KB907351.1 GCF_000381985.1 Novispirillum itersonii subsp. itersonii ATCC 12639
GTTCTGGCCCCGGCGACGACCTCGGGCAAGAACTTCCTGCCGCGCGTTGCCGCGCTGAAGGATGTGGCGATGCTGTCGGATATCTGCGGCGTGGTGTCTGCTGACACCTTCGTGCGGCCGATCTACGCCGGGAACGCGCTGGCCACCGTGCAGACGGTTGACGCCCTGAAGGTGATCACCGTGCGCACCACCGGCTTTGACGCCGTTGCCGCTGAAGGCGGGTCTGCGGCGGTTGAGGCTGTTGCGGGTGCGGCGGATGCCGGGCAGAGCAGCTTCCTTGGAGAAGAACTGTCGAAGTCTGAACGGCCGGAACTGACGGCGGCGCGGGTGATTGTCTCCGGCGGTCGCGGCATGGGCTCGGGCGAGAACTTCACCCTGATCGAAGCGGTTGCCGACAAGCTCGGCGCGGCGGTCGGTGCGTCGCGTGCGGCGGTTGATGCCGGATTTGTGCCGAACGACTATCAGGTCGGCCAGACCGGCAAGATCGTGGCACCGGAACTGTACGTCGCCGTCGGGATCTCCGGGGCGATCCAGCATCTGGCGGGGATGAAGGACTCCAAGGTCATCGTCGCCATCAACAAGGACGAAGAGGCCCCGATCTTCCAGGTCGCCGATTACGGCCTGGTCGCCGACCTCTTCCAGGCGCTGCCTGATCTCGAAAAGGCCCTGTAAGAAGCAGGACCGCGGCGCCGGAGCTTCCCTCCGGCGCCGTTGACCTTTTACCGATGTCAACCGGTGCGGCCACATTTGATCACCGGCTGACAGTCTCTGACGGGGGAAAACCCAATGATCCAGAATATCGGCGTTGTCGGCGCTGGCCAGATGGGCAATGGCATCGCACATGTCGCTGCGCTGGCCGGGTATAACGTGCGTCTGTCCGATATCAGCCAGGCCCAGCTTGATAAAGCCGTGGGACTGATCCGTAAGAATCTGGAACGTCAGGCCAAAAAGGGCATGATCCCGGAAGCGGACATCGCTGCCACCCTTGCCCGTATCAGCACGACCACCGACCTGAATTTCCCGGATGCTGACGTGGTGATCGAAGCCGCCACCGAAGATGAAGCGGTAAAGAAGCAGATTTTTGCCAAGATCTGCCCGTCGCTGAAGCCGGAAGCAATCCTCTGTTCCAATACCTCCTCCATCTCCATTACCCGTCTGGGTGCTTCTACCGACCGCCCCGGGCGGTTCATGGGGATGCACTTCATGAACCCGGTGCCGGTGATGCAGCTGGTGGAGCTGATCCGCGGCATTGCCACTGACGAAGATACGTTCCGCGAAATCCGTGAAATGACGGAACGTCTGGGGAAGACCCCGACGTCTGCCGAAGATTTCCCGGCCTTCATCGTCAACCGCATCCTGCTGCCGATGATCAACGAAGCGATCTACACGCTGTATGAAGGCGTCGGCTCGGTGGATTCGATCGATACCGCAATGCGTCTGGGGGCCAACCATCCGATGGGGCCGCTGGAACTGGCGGATTTCATCGGTCTGGATACCTGCCTTGCCATCATGCACGTCCTGCACGACGGTCTGGCCGATACCAAATATCGCCCCTGCCCGCTGCTGGTGAAGTACGTCGAAGCCGGATGGCTGGGCCGGAAGACCGGTCGCGGTTTCTACGATTACTCCGGCGAGAAGCCGGTCCCGACCCGCTGATTCCGGATCAGGGACAGAACCTGCAGAGCAGGACAAAAAAACACCCCTCCGGGCCAACCGGTGGGGTGTTTTTCTATCTGGTCTCCCCTGAAAACGACAGGGAAGCTCTGAGACAATCAGACAGGCAAAATCTGTTAACGGGGATTCCCGATGATCGACAGAAATTCACGGCGGGTGATCGGATCATCACGGAATGCGCCGAGCATCCGGCTCGTCACCATACTGACACCGGTCTTATGCACGCCCCGGGTGGTCATGCACTGGTGCACAGCCTCAATCACCACCGCCACCCCTTTGGGTTCAAGCACATCCTGAATCGCATTGGCGATCTGAGACGTCATTTTCTCCTGAATTTGCAGACGTTTGGCGTAGAGATCAACCACGCGGGCCAGCTTGGAAATCCCGACGACCCGACGCTGAGGCAGATACGCGACATGGGCCTTACCGATGATCGGGGCCATGTGATGCTCGCAGTAGCTTTCGAAATGGATGTCCTTCAGGACCACCATCTCATCATAGCCTTCGACTTCCTCAAACGTCCGCCGCAGCATCGCTTCCGGGTCATTGCCATACCCGACGAACCACTCTTCAAACGCCCGCACTACCCGCGCCGGAGTATCAATCAGTCCTTCGCGGGACGGATCGTCACCGGCCCAGCGCAGCAGGGTCCGGACCGCTGCTTCGGCTTCCGTCCGGCTCGGGCGGGTCTCATCGGAAAGAGGGCTGATCGGCGCAGGGGTATCCACGGGCTTCTCCTTAAACAACGGGCCGGTCATCCTTCCCCGTGACACAGAACAGGTGCCACACGACGGGTGGTGACCGAGTAAATCTCTAAGGTATTTAGGGCGATCCGGGGCAGATTACCAGTACAACATTCCCGGATCACCCCCGCGACAGGCCTTCCCTTTCAGTTCAGGACAATCCCTTGATAGGGGCTGTCGAGCGAAAAGGCCGGGACATCGACCCAGAAGCGCTCGCCATCCGGCGTTTCCATCTCGTAGCGCCCGGCCATGATCCCCGAAGGGGTCGCCAAAGGGCACCCGGAGGTGTAGGTGAAGCTGTCGCCGGGGTGAAGCACCGGCTGCTCCCCGACCACACCGGGGCCCTTCACTTCCTGCACCTGACCGCGGCCATCTGTGATAATCCAGTGACGGTTCAGCAGCTGGACGTCACCCGCCCCTTCATTGCTGATCTCGATACTATAGGCCCAGACGTAATGATTCTCATCGGGCCGCGACTGCTGATCCAGATACTGCGGCTGCACCGTCACCCGGATCTGATGTGTGGTCTTGGAATACATCTCCGCCCTCCGTCCTGTTGCAGCCGTCAGGCCCCCAGCTCCCGACCCCGCCGTTCAGCGGCAGCCGTGGCGCGGGCCATCAGCGGCGGCAGGCCGCTGTCCGGGTTCATCAGAACCTCCAGCGCCGCAGCCGTGGTTCCGCCGGGGCTGGTGACGTTTTTACGCAGCTGCTCCGGGCTGTCGCTGGCCTGCGCCAGCAGTTCTCCGGCACCGGCAACCGTCTGCCGGGCCAGCAGGGCGGACAGATCCGCCGGCAGGCCCAGCGCCCTGGCTGCCTGCTCCATCGCTTCCGTCAGATGGAAAATATAGGCAGGCCCCGAGCCGGAAATGGCGGTGACGGCGTCCATCAGGTTCTCATCCTCCAGCCAGGCGGCAACCCCGACCGCCTCCGCCAAGGTCTGGCACCGGGCCTTTTCTGCGGCGCTGACCCCGGCCCCGGCACACAGAACGGTCATCCCCCGGCCAACGGCAGCCGGTGTGTTCGGCATGGCGCGGACAATCTTGGCATCTGCCCCCAGCAGGGCATGGAACCCGGCAATCGTCTTGCCCGCCGCCACCGAGAAGAACACCGCGCCGGATGCCGCAAACTGCCGGTACGGGGCAATCGCATCAGCCAACACCTGCGGCTTTACCGCCACCACCACCACCTCGGCCGAAGTTCCGGCCGGAATGTCCGCTGCGGTGGCCAGCACCTTTACCCCAACGGGGAGCCCGGAGGCAAACGGGTCAACCACCAGCACATCCTGCGATGCGACCCCTTGCGCCAGCCAGCCATGCAGCATGGCCTGCCCCATTTTACCGCAGCCAACCAGAACGATTTGATAATGAGACTGAGGCAGGGGAGTGGTCATGTCTGCAATCCGAAATGAAGAGGGAGAAAGAAATGACGGCGCATCCGGATCGCATGCGACCGTAGGACGCACGGATGGAAACCAGCCCCGGACAGCCAGTTACAGGCGGAAAATTTCGTCAATCTGCGACTGGTCCATGGCCCGGTCGGATCCATGAATGACGGAGCTTGCCACATCAATCAGCCGCTGAATTCCCCGTGACGCGGCTTGTCCCCGTATTTTGACCAGTTCCGGATCGCCAAGAGACACAGCCTCCTCCAGCCGCTCCAGCGCCTGAAAAACCAGACTGTTCATCTGCTCGACGGTATCTTCGAAGGGACGGCGGAACCGCTGCGGCACATGGTTATAGGCTTCGACAGCCAGATCACGGTCACGGAAAGAGCTGTCGCGGAAGTGATCCTGATAGGACTTCGGCGCCCAGGCTTTACACTCCTCCAGCATATCAGGCATATCGGCAACCAGTTCAAGGAGCATCACGATCTCATTGAAATGATTCAGATAGTCGGTCGCCAGCAGGGTGTTTTGGCTGATATTGGCACCCGCCACCTTCTGCTGCCATTCATTGAAGGCAGCCTGTTCGTCAGGGGCAAGGCCATCCACGATGTCACTCATCTGATACGCGGGTCCTCACAATCGTGGTGTCGATTATCCCCGAGGCCCGCGCCCGGCGCAATGCTGTCGGCAGCCTAAGACTAATTTTTCGCTTTCGTCTTGCCGGTAAACACATCAATCCCTTGCCTTTTTAAAGCATGCTTTTACATATGGCCTGACATTTGCGCCAGACACGAAGGGGGCACCGGAATGGGATGGACGCTTGAGGATATTGCCTGGGACCGTTTCGATGCGACCCGGGTTGATCCTGATATTCTGGCCGTCGTCAAAGCTGCTGCCATGGTGGAGCGCAACGCTGCCGACTATACCCGCTATCTACGGGCGATCTTTCAGGATGATCCGCAGTTTCAGGCGGAAACCGACCGCTGGCAGATTGAGGAAGAGCAGCACGGCGATGCGCTCGGGACCTGGGCGGAACTGGCGGATTCCGGTTTCAACTATCAGGCCGCGTGTCGCCGCTTTACCGACGGCTACAAAATTCCGCTCGATGGTGATGGCAGCGTCCGGGGATCGCTGACCGGGGAACTGATCGCCCGGTGTATTGTGGAGACGGGCACCAGCTCTTTTTATTCCGCCCTGCGTGATGCAACAACAGAACCGGTGCTGCGTGATATCTGTCACCGGATTGCCGGGGATGAGTTCCGACACTTCAAACTTTTTTATGCGACGATGCAGGCTTATCTGAAGCGGGAAAACATTCCGGCCTGGAAACGTCTTCTGGTGGCTGTCAGCCGCATCCGTGAAAGCGAAGATGACGAACTGGCGTACGCCTGGTTTGCCGCCAATGCTCCGGCAGATGCTGTCTACAACCGGTCCAGCGCGACCGCCGCCTACGGCACCCGGGCTTATCGTCTGTATCAGCCCACCCATGTCACCCGCGCCACCCATATGGTTCTGAAAGCCTGCGGATTGAACCCACAGGGGCTTCTCGGCACCGTCGCGTCCCGTATCATGTGGCGCTATATCGCATCCCGGGCCCGGATCCCGCTGGCAGAAACCATGCCCCAGCCAATCCCCCGGGCGGCGTGATTGCCAATCATCAACCGGGGGCGACAGTTTGGTCGGGCCCGGTTGATTGATAAAATTGTACGTATACCGTGTCTCCTCCCTTCTCTCCGCTCAGCGAACGGCTACCACCGCCCGCCAGAACGGTACGGCAGAACGGCACAGACGGAGACAGGACCGGGATATGAGACGTTACCTTGCCCCGGCCATGGCTGGCCTGTTTGCAGGCGTTGATACCCTCGGCAGCGGCATTGCCTTTGCAACCCTGCTCTTTCCCGCGTCCCTTGCCTCCGGGCTCGGGACCGGTGTCGGTGTCATTCTCGTCAGCGCCGCCATTCTGGCGCTGGTACTGGCCTGGCGCAGCACCTGCCCCAATGGAATTCCACTGGTGCAGGAAACCAGCATCGCCATTCTGGCTTCGGCAATTGCGGGACTGATGCCAGCCCTGACAGCCCTGCCCCCTGACATCAGGCTGTATACCATTCTGGCTGTCCTGGGGACGTCAACGGCAGTGACGGGCCTGCTGTTCTGGGTCTTCGGCAGTCTCCGGCTGGGGACACTGGTCCGGTTTCTGCCCTATCCGGTGATCGCCGGTTTTCTGGCCGGATCAGGCTGGCTTCTGGTCGAGGGGGGCCTGATGATGATCACCGGGCAACATAGCCTGCTGGCCAGCCTGTACCACCTGCCGGACCTGCTGGTTCAGGCCAAACTGATGCCCGCAATCCTGTTCGCGATCACCATGCTGGTGGCTTTACGCCGCTCCAGCCATCCAATGGTCGCCTCAGGAATCATGCTGGGAAGTGGCCTGCTGTTTTATGCCATCCTTGCTGCCACCGGTATCTCTACAGAGCAGGCCCGCAGCTGGGCGTGGCTGCCGACAGTCCCCGGTGATGACAGCATCAGCATGCCCAATCCGCTGACCGTCCTAAGCAAGGCGGACTGGTTGATGGTTGGCACCGTCATACCGGCGATGATTTCCGCCGCCCTGCTGAACATGCTGGGCCTGCTGCTGAACCTGAGTGGATTAGAACTGGCGCAGGGACGCGAAATTGATACGAATGCGGAATTACGGACCAGTGGTCTGGCCAACCTTCTCGCCGGAGGGGTTGGCGGCGCAGCAGGCTATATCGGCCTGGGTGTGACCCTGCTGGCAGAGCGGATGGGGGCCACCGGGCGCAGTGCCGGGGTTGCAACCGCCATTGTCATTCTGGCAGGAGTGACCTGGGCCTCCTCACTGGCAGCAGCGATGCCTTCTTTCCTGTCCGGCGGACTAATGCTGTTTCTGGGGCTAGAGCTGCTGCTGGAATGGCTGGTCGCCGCACGGCGGACGCTGCCCAGACGGGACTGGATGATTATTGTCGCCATCCTGATTACCACCGCCACCACGGGCTTCCTGACCGGACTGGGGCTCGGGCTGGCGATTTCGGTTGTTCTCTTTGTCTATACATACTCCCGCCAGCCGGTCATCCGGCTGATCGCGGATGGCAGAACCCTGCGCAGCACTGTCGACCGTGCGCCGGCGGCAACCCATACCCTGAATGAACAGGGGGGACAGATTCTGATCCTGCGCCTTCAGGGATATCTGTTCTTTGGCACCGTCGAACAGGTGGTTTCACAAATCCGGACCCGGCTGATCCCGACGGATGGATCAATGCGCCCGGTTTTTCTGGTGCTCGATTTCCGTCACGCCAGCGGAATAGACTCTGCGGCAGCATCAGGCTTCGCCCGAATCTGCGGCCTCGCCAGCAGCAGCGGGACAGACGTGATCTTCAGTCACCTTGCTCCGGAGATTCAGAATGCGCTTCACCGAAGCGGTATCAGGGCAGACAGTGCGACGGATCTCGATCACGCGCTGGAAGCCTGCGAGAACGCCCTGCTTGCGCGCTATGGCGACCTTCGCCACGATACGCTTCCTGTGGCAGGCCATCTTCAGGACCTGATCGGCTCACATCCCCGCTTACCGGACATGGTCTCCGCGATGACCCGGCGCTCGCTGGCCCCCGGAGATGTCCTGATCCGGACCGGAGAAACCGCAGACGAACTGTATCTACTCGCCAGTGGACAGGTCAAAGTGCAGGTCACTCTGGCGGACGGGCGACCGATTCGGCTGCGAACGATGACAGCCGGGGCGATTGTCGGCGAAATTGCCCAATACCTCGGCGGGCGGCGGACAGCCGATGTTATTGTCGAAACGCCGACAACCGTTTACTGCCTATCCCGGCAACACCTGCTGCATCTGGAGCAGGCAGACTGTCATCTGGCTCTGCTGTTTCACCGCCTGCTGGCAGTCACGATGGCGGAAAAGCTGGTTCTGGCCAACCGGCAGATCCAGTCTCTGCAACAGGGGTAACCAGACTCTCTTTATTTCCGGACTCTCCTTTTTTCAGAAATACAACCGGGCGTTTTGAACTATGCCAGGCTGGTCTGACGTGGCACGGTGGTTGCGTTGCAATATGTGCCCACGGTAAGGCCCCGCAGAGGGTCACCGTCTCAGAAGAGAGGATGACCGACCATGGACTTCCTGACCAACCTACGCCTGCGGCGGCAATTGCAGCTGATGGCTCTGGCTTTTGTTATTCCGGCTCTCTTTGCCCTTGCGATGATCCTGCACAATGAAGGCGTCGCAATTCGCAATGCAAATCGCGAAGCCATCGGTGCCGAATACATTAAAGCCGTTTTTTTCGCCGACGCTGTGCTGAACCGTTATTTCGTCGATCCGTCACAGGATCTGAAAGACAGCATCTCTGCGGCAACCACGGCCATGACCAATGCGACAGCGCTGGCCAGCGACCTGTCGATGGATGACACCCATACCGCCATGCTGCAGGCATGGTCAGCCTATGCCGCCGCGCCGGATATGGCAAAAGGCGATGCCGCGATGGAAACCATCGACACCGCCTTGCGGATCGCCGGAGATACCTCGGGCCTGATCCTCGACCCCGAGCTGGCAAGCTACTATCTGATGGATACTCTGGTAGTCCGGCTGACAGCCTTAGTCGACAATGCCGGGGTGATCGGCCGCAAGTTCCGCGAGAGTGGCGAAAGCGGTGCCCTGGTGTATGAAGACCAGCTTGATCTGCGCCGGACGGCTGCCCTTGCAGACAGCGACCTGAACACCATCAACGCGTCTCTCCACACTGCGGCGGGCCATACCCGCCAGTCCGGCATCGACGAACAGCTGACCACCCTGAATCAGAAATTGCAGGACAGCGTGAAAGCGCTGCTGACCACCACCGAGCAGATGTCGCAGTTGCCCGATGTCGCCATGATGATGGCGATGAATAAGGATCCGACGCGGATCAAGCTGCGCAAACCGCAACTTGCAACCCACCATGACACGGCCCTGGCAGCTCTGGCAGGCATTGAGGCTGCCTTCGCCGAAACGCATGTGGCCTTTCTGGAAGAACTCTCCCTCCGGCAACGGCAGTCCGTCCTGACCATGGCTGGCAGCGTCGGTCTGACAGCACTGATGTTCGCCCTCACCACACTGGTGGTCCTGCGCTACGCCTCCCGTCAGCTATCCACCCCGCTGGCAGACCTCCGTAACTGCTTTGAGCGACTGTCCCGGGGCGATGAGGATGTTGCCATCCCCCTCTCAGACCGCCGGGATGAAGTGGGGGATATCATGCGCGCCGCCGCTTCACTGCGGGATGCCGTCGGTCGGGCCTTCACCCTGCAGGGGATGGTCGAAAGTATGCCGATCAGCCTGATGACCTGCGACCCCGAGACCTTTAAGATCACCTACCTGAATGCATCCTGCCGGAAAACCATGGCGCTGGTGGAAACCGCCCTGCCCTGCCGGGTTGATCATCTGGAAGGGCAATCCCTGACCCTCTTCCACCGTGACAACGCCGATCATATCCGCCGGATCATCACTGACCCATCGCGTCTGCCGTTCAGCAGCGACATCATGATCGGTCAGGAACATATGCATCTGGAGATTTCGCCGGTCTATAACAGCGCCGGGCGTTATGTCCGGACGATGCTGTCGTGGGACGTGGTGACCCGCCAGAAGCAGATGGCCAATCTGTTTATGGAAAACATGGAAGGCGTGATCGGTGACGCCGGGGCCGTAAAATCGGCAGCGCAACAGTTGCAGGACATTGCCCGGAAGTCCGGTGACGGCGTCCGCACCGCCGATCAGGCGGTGGAGGAAATCTCCTCGCTGATCGGTGATCTGGCCCAGACGTCGGAAGAACTGTCCCGCTCAATCGCAGGAATTTCGCAGCGCCTGCAGGAGGCCAACCATCAGACCCTGTCCGGAGTGCATCTGGCCAGCAACAGCATTGAGGCTGTTGACGGTCTGGCCCGCGTTGCTGAAGAAATCGGCGGTGTGGTCGGGTTGATCACCGATATCGCCAATCAGACCAATCTGCTGTCCCTGAATGCCACCATTGAGGCGGCCCGGGCCGGAGATGCCGGTAAGGGATTTGCCGTTGTCGCAACAGAGGTCAAAACGCTGGCCGGAGAAACCGCCCGGGCAACAGAAACAATCCGGTCCCGGATTGAATCCCTGCGCAGTGTCAGCCAGTCGGTGGTCACGTCCATCGGACGGGTGACCGACTCGATCTCAACGGTCAATGGTATCGTTGCCGCCCTCAGCGCAGCGGTGGAGGAGCAGACCGCCGCCACCGGCGACATCGCCAACAAAATCCACCAGACCGCCGGGCGCGCCAATGCGGCAGCCGAAGATCTGCGACAGGTTTCCACATCCGCAGAAGAAACGGCAACCGAGGCAGACTCCCTGCTGTCTATTTCCAGCAGATTGCAGAACCGGTCTGAAAATCTGGGGCAGGAGTGGTCCCGCTTCGTGTCGGGCTGAGCGACATAAAGCGTCGGGCCTGCCCCGGCTTAAGGGGAAGGGGCTTCTGTCCTCTTCCCCTTTTTTATTCCGGATCTGAAAAGATAAACAGGGTGGCCCTATACGGGACCACCCTGCTGTTTACTCACGGTTGCCCGGATACTGCGGCCTAGATCAGGACTGCAGCTCGGGCCGGTCAGCGAACAGCTCCAGCGCCTCAGGATTGGCGAGCGCTTCCTTATTTTTTACCGGACGCCCGTGCACCACTTCGCGGACTGCCAGCTCAACAATCTTACCGGACTTGGTGCGGGGAATATCGCTCACCTGCACCACCTTGGCCGGCACATGGCGCGGGGTGCAGTTGTCTTTGATCACCTTCCTGATCCTGTCAGTCAGGGCCGCATCAAGGATCAGGCCGTCACGCAGCCGCACGAACAGCACCACCCGGACGTCATTATCCCAGTCCTGACCGATCACCAGAGACTCGACCACCTCATCCAGCTTTTCCACCTGCCGGTAAATTTCGGCAGTGCCGATCCGCACCCCACCGGGGTTGAGCGTCGCGTCCGAACGGCCATAAACGATGATCCCGCCGGTGGGGGTCAGCTCGATCCAGTCGCCGTGCGTCCACACCCCCGGACACTGATCGAAGTAGGCCGCCCGGAATTTCACATCCTGCGGGTCATTCCAAAACCCTACCGGAACCGAGGGGAACGCCTTGGTGCAGACCAGTTCGCCCTTTTCCCCGGCAACCGGCTTGCCCTCATCATTAAAGACTTCGACCGCCATCCCCAGACCACGGCACTGAATCTCGCCACGGTACACCGGGGAAACCGGGTTCCCCAGCATGAAGCAGGACAGAATATCGGTTCCGCCGGAAATGGACGCCAGCTGCACATCCTGCTTCACCGCTTCGTATATGTAATCGAAGCTTTCCGGCACCAGCGGTGACCCGGTGGAGGTGATGACCCGGACACTGGACAGATCGTGGCTGTCCTTCGGCACCATACCGGCCTTTTTGACCGCATCAATCCATTTGGCCGAGGTCCCGAGCAGGGTGAAGCGCTCCGCCTGACAGTAATCAAACAGGATATCGCCGGACGGGTAAAACGGTGATCCGTCATACAGCATCAGGGTGGTGCCTGCGGCCAGTGATGCCGCCAGCCAGTTCCACATCATCCAGCCGCAGGTGGTGAAATAAAACACCCGGTCTCCCGGCTTTTCATCACAGTGCAGCACATGCTCCTTCACCTGCTGCAGCAGGGTACCGCCATGGCTGTGGACAATGCACTTCGGCACCCCGGTGGTCCCGGACGAAAACATGATGAACAGAGGATGATCGAACGGTAGCCGCAGAAATTCCGGCGTCTCTGCCGTTGAGGCGGCAATGAAATCAGCATGGGAGCAGGCCTTGGCAATCGCCGACAGGTCCGCCTCCTCCTGCACGTAGGGGGCCACCACGACCGCCTGCAGGCTGGGGATCGCCGCAGCGATATCCCGCACCTTATCGCGAATATCGTGGGACTTTCCGTTGTAAAAATACCCGTCCACGGTCAGCAGAAGTTTCGGTTCAATCTGCCCGAACCGGTCAAGAACCCCCTGTACACCGAAATCCGGCGAGGCCGAAGACCAGATGGCCCCCAGACCGGTGGCCGCCATCATGTACAGCATGGTTTCCGGCATGTTGGGCATATAGGCGGCAACCCGGTCCCCCTTGCCGATCCCCATAGCTTTCAGGGCCTGCTGGATCTGCGCCACCGTCCGGGTGGTTTCGCCAAACGTCAGCCGCCGCTTGACCTGGGTTTCCCCCCAGAACACAAAGGCCTCGACCTCAGGATCGCGGGTCTTGAGCAAATTCTCAGCGTAGTTGACCGCCCCCTGCGGATACCATTTGGCCCCCGGCATCCGGGTGACATCATCAACCACCACCGGGCCACGGTCACCGACCAGACCGCAGAATTCCCACACCGCATCCCAGAATGCCGGAATATGGTCGACCGACCATTGGCGGAGACTTTCATAATCTGACAGCGCCGTGCCATGGGCGGCATTGATGGTCTGCATGAAGGCGGTGATATTGGCCGCGCTGACGCGCTCCGGCGACGGTTGCCACAGCAGATTCGACACAGAACATCCTCCCTGAAGAAACGGGCCTGACAAGCGGGTCTTAAGGCCTGACCTCGTTGACAGTCCAGCGGGCCTCCCCCCGATGGATCTGCCCGTCGAGTGTAGTGAAGCCACTGCTTTTGTACATCTCTTATTGGTCAGACCAATAAAGGTTTCAATTGAAACTTAATCGCCCGCTCTGGGGATTGCTGACAACGCGTCGAGCATCGCCATCGCCCCGGCACAGGCGCTGCCGCACAGCGATGGCTCCTGATGCGCGCGGCTGAGGACGTAGCCCCCCTGAATCACCGCAATCAGGGCCCGCGCGGTCTGCTCCGGTGACAGCGTCTGCGGCAGCTCACCCCGGGTGACAGCCTCCGTCACTGCAGCGGTCACCAGATCCTCCAAAGAACGGAAATAGGCTGCCACCGGGTCATGCAGAGCCGCCTCAAAAACCGCGCTCTCACTGGCAAGCCGGCCGATCCGGCAGCCCTTCAGGCCATCGCGGGTCAACAGAAGCCAGCGCCGCAGACGTTCCAACGGCGGATCACCCCCGGCCAGCAAGGACATCGCCACCGCCGTCAGTTCATCCCTGACCTCATCAAGCGCTGCCCGTGCCAGATCCCGCTTGCCGGGAAAGTGGTGGTAAAGGCTGCCTTTCCCCACCCCGCTGAGGGTCAGGACATCCTGTGGACTGGTTTTTTCATAGCCTTGACGCCACAGCAGATCTTTCGCCGCCGTCAACAAACGGCGGCGGGACGAATCCTCTTTCCGGCTGCGGTCATCGCCCACCGATCGTCCTTTTCTGTCCTTACCGCTGTCCCGCCGGTTTTACCCGGCAGGACAGCCATACCCCTGGGGCCTGTGGATCAGGCCGGTTTCGTCGCCTTAACCACCGGGTGATCTTTCAGGCTTTCCCACCAGGCGGTCAGCGCCGGGCGGGCAGCCCGCCAATTCAGCTCCGGATGACGGAAGTCGATATAATCAAGGGCACAGATCAAGGCAATCGCTGGCAGCGGCAATGGACTGGCCACGGCCGGAACCGCCCCTTCCGCCACATCCAGCGCCCGCAGGATCGCATTGCGGTAACGGTCCATCCACAGCGGGGACTGCTGTTCCGCCGGGCGACGCTTCTCACCATTCAGCGCCACGCCCGCTTCACAGATCCCGTCTGCCAAGGCCTCATCACGCAGGGCTGCCCAGCGGCCGGGGCCACTGGCGGGCAGCAGGCCACCGCCGCCCATCTCATTCACGGCCTGCACGATCACCGCACTGTCAAACAGGGTGGTCCCATCTTCCATCAACAGCGCCGGGACCTTGCCCAGCGGATTGGCGGCCAGCAGCTCCGGCGGGTTATCCAGCGGCATCGCATCCACAGCCTTCAGGGGAACACCCAGCTCGGCAGCAGCGATCGACACTTTGCGGGCAAACGGGGACAGAGGGCTTGCATACAGAATCACGGTTCAAACTCCGGGATGAGAGAGAAAGACGATATCAGAAAATCCTAGCGGCGCATCCCTGTCAGACTGTTTCCGGACGACGCCCCGCCGGAAGAGCCGCCACCGCAGAGGCCACCACCAGCGCTAGCGCGGCAACCAGAAACATCGGACGGTAACTGCCGGTCAGGGTGAACAGCTGCGCGTGCAGGACGCCCCCGACAGCCTGAAAGAGAGCAAAAATGCCGGTCATCAGCGCCCACTGTCCGGTCAGGCGGTGAGGCTCCGTGACACCGGCCAATCGCCCCGACATCAGCGCCACCACCCCGGGGACCAGAAGACCGACGAGGATGCTGGAGACCGCCAGCACCCCTGCCGCATCACTGATCAACGGCAGGCCGACCACTGTCGCCTTCAGCAGCAGAGCCAGCGGCACGGCACGCCGGAAGCCGATTCTGGCGGCAACCACCCCGGCTACCGGGGCCCCCAGCACCGCCCCGGCCCCAAACAGCACCCATTGGCTGCCGCCGCTGCCAACCCCGAGCCCCAGTTCGCGGGCGATATAGCTGCTCCAGTAGACCGTATGGGGAATGTAACCGATCGCATCCAGTCCATACGCAAGGGTCAACAGCAGCACCGGCAATGGCATCTTCAGGCCAGCCCACCGCCCGCCTTGCCCGGTGGCGATCTGTGATAGCACCGGCTGCGGCGGGGCCCGGCGAAAACCCGGTAATGCCCCCAGCAGGGCTGCCCCGGCAATCAGCCAGCTGGCTGAAACCGCATCTGCCACGGTCGGGATCACAATTCCGGACAGAGCAATTCCCAGACCGATCCCGGCATAGATCACCGCACTGACCGCCGGGCGCGCCGCCGCAGCTGTCGCCCGGAGAATCGCACTGGGCCCAAGAACCATCAGAATGCCGCCGGTCGTACCGGTAACCGCCCGGAAGGCGGCTTGCCCTGTCTCATCAGGAAAAACCGCAGCCCCGACAAGCGCCGCGACCGTCACCAGCAGCGCCAGCCACAGGCAGCGGTCGGTGCCGAACAGGCGGGCCAGCGGTGCCGCAGACAAGGCCCCGACGGCATAGCCCGCCAGCATCAGGGCGGCGGCCTGTGCCGCCGCCTGTGCGGTCAGCCAGTGCTCCGCCACCAGCAACGGTGCCAGAGGCGTCAGGGAAAACCGCCCCATCCCGATGCCGACAAATGTTGCCGCAAACCCCGGCAGGGCACGGGGGACGGCGGTCAGCCACAGAACAAGAGCCCCGGACTGAGGAGAGACAGGCTGACTCATCACGCGCTCCATACCTACCAGTTGGTATGCTTTAACCATTCCCTCTCTGGCCGGGAATGTCCAGCCCTGATCTACCGGGTCTGACCGATCGGGGCTTGGACGCACCGGCAACTCGGAGTATGAACAGCCTGTGATATGTCTTCTTGACCGGAATTCCGCAGGTGACCGAGTTTGGAAATCTGGCCCAGCAGATGGGCGACCTGTACGACGCTGCCGCCCGTAAAGGGTTTGATCTGAAACCGGTGCCGGTCTTTGACACCCGCAACGATCTGGTCAACACCCTCTATCTGCGGCCAACCGGGGTTGACCGCACCATCCGCCCACTGGAAGATGAAGAGCTGCTGGCCGTCGGCACCTATGACGCCAGTGGGGTCGGCAATACTATCACCCGCACCATGATCCTGACGCTGGAAGCCGCGATTGAAATAATCCCCGCTTTCCTGAAGCTGTCCCCCGACCTGAAATGTATTGTACCGCTGAATGCAGCCATACTGCATGACCGCCATACCGCCAGCCTGTTCACCACCTTCTGTCGGACTCATGCCCGGCATCTGGCACCATCCCTGATTTTCGAGGTCGTGAACATCACCGGCGAGCAGGTAATGAGCCATCTCGATGAAATCGCTCTGATCCTGTATCCGTTCTGTCTGACGTATTCTGCCCGGATCGCGCCTAAGACACAGAACCTGCGCCTCTACGCCTCGTGCAATTACAGCGGGATCGCGCTTGACCTGAAGGGCAAGCCGTGGCCGATGAAAGCTGTGGGCGGATACTTCACAGATCTGGTCAGCCGCAGTGAACAACACCGCCTGAAGGCCTACTGTCATGGACTTGGCACGGCGGAACTGGCGGATGCCGCCCGGCAGGCGGGCATCCGCTTTATTTCCGGTCCGGGGGTCAATGACCTGTTCGGCCTGACCGTTCCGGCCTGATCTGCCTACTGTCCGGTTTTGGGCAGAAACACTGTCACCAATCCCAGCAGGGGCAGGAATGACGTCAGGGTGTAAACCCAGACAATGCCATACGTGTCTGCAAGCTGCCCCAGACCGGCCGCTCCGATTCCACCGATCCCGAACATCAGACCAAACATCAGGCCGGACACAAGCCCGACCCGGCCCGGCACCGCCTCCTGCGCATAAACCACCAGCGCCGCAAAAGCAGACGACATAATCAGGCCGACCGTACTGGCCAACACCACAGTCCAGAACAGGTTGGCATAGGGCAACGCCAGCGCGAAGGGGGCAACCCCGAGGAACGAAATCCAGATCACGGCCCGACGGCCGATCCGGTCCCCCACCGGACCACCGGCAAAAGTGCCGACCGCAACCGCAGCCAAAAAGGCAAACAGGATCATCTGGCTTTCCTGCGTGCTGAGGCCGAACCGCTGGATCAGGTAAAAAGTGAAGTAGTTGGTCAGCGACGCGATATAGACAAACTTGGCAAAGATCAGAAGGCAGATCACCACAATCGCCTGCACAATCCGGCCCCGTCTCAGACCTTCCCCCTTGCCCCGGGACAGACTTTTTAACTGGGCCTGCCCATGGGTCAGGGTCCAGCCGGTCAGCCGGAACAGCACCCAGATGGCAAACACCGCTGCAACGGCAAACCACGCCACTGCGGACTGACCATAGGGGATGACAATCACCGCCGTCAGCAGCGGGCCAATGGCAGACCCGGTATTTCCCCCGACCTGAAAGGTCGACTGTGCGGTCCCGAACCGCCCGCCGGAGGCCATGCGGGCGACTCTGGAGGCTTCCGGATGGAAGGTTGCCGATCCCACGCCGACCACAGCCGAGGCAACCAACAGCATGGCATAGCTGTCAGCGGTGGCGAGCAGCAGAATCCCCAGCAGGGTCATCCCCATCCCGGACGGCAACAGATACGGCATCGGATGCCGGTCGGTATACAGGCCGATCCAAGGCTGCAACAGCGAGGCCGTGACCTGATAGGTCAGCGCAATCATGCCGATTTCACTGAAACTGAGCGAAAACTGAGTCTTTAGCAGCGGGAAAATCGACGGCAGCATTGCCTGAATCAGATCATTCAGCAGATGGGCCAGCGCCGCCGCGCCGACGATACGGACATAGAATGTGCCGCGAACCGGCTCGGCTGCCGCAGGGGCGGAGAGGACATCTGTTGTCTCAAGGACTGCTGTTTTCGCTGTCATGGAATCACTTTCGGAAACAGGGGCCGCATCCCGGACGCAAGGCCGGTCTCCGTCCTCTGGAAACACTCTAACCAGCGCAGAGTATAAGAAACCCACCTATGGCCGTCTCGCGTACTTACGCCAAATATTATAGAGTTTCTGCCATGAGACAGGACCCCACCCCGTACTATGAAACCTTTGACGGTCAACCCTCTCCGTTAGTGGCCATTGAAAGCGCATGGCCTTCCGGCACGTCGACCGGCTGGCATTCCCACGCCCGGGGACAGCTCCTGTATGCGATCACCGGCGTCATGGTCATCCAGTCCGAGGCCGGAACCTGGGTCGTCCCGTCCAACCGGGCTCTGTGGATGCTGCCGGGGCTACGTCATACAGTGCGGATGTCGGGCGATGTCGATATGCGGACCGCCTATATTGATACCGACGCCGCCCGAAACCTGCCGACGCAAACCTGCGTCATTAATGTGTCTCCCCTGCTCCGCGCCCTGCTGATGGAAGCGGTGCGGTTACCCCGCAGCGGGCCCCTTCTGCCCCGGGCAGAACACATTGTCGGCCTGATCCTTGATGAGCTGCGGATTTCCAGCAGCCTTGCCCTCCACCTGCCAACGCCGGGACATCCGGTGCTGAGGAAACTCTGTCAGGCCCTGATCGAAACACCCTCTGACCGGTCAAGCGCCAGGGACTGGTCTGCCCGGGTGGGAATGGGGGAAAGAACCCTGCACCGGCTGTTTTCACAGCAAACCGGCATGACCTTTGCCCAATGGCGGGAGCAGGCCAGACTGCTGTCTGCCCTGAAGGACATTGCTGAAGGAAAGAAGGGCATCGAGGTCGCCCTGAACTGCGGGTATTCAAGTCAGAGCGCGTTCTCGGCGATGTTCCGTCGCCATTTCAGCCTGACTCCCTCGGAATTTTATCGCCAGCTGACCGAGGACGGTCAAAATCCCCAGCCGTAAACCGTGAAAGTGCACGGCTTTCACGGTCTTCCACAGAAAAAGGGCCATCCCATTCGGGATGACCCTTTCTGTAACGCAGACTGCGTCACGGTTTCTCTCGGGGTGGACCCCGGCCAAAGCCGGGGTCCGGAGCCGATTAGAAGCCCATGTCGCCCATACCACCCATACCGCCCATGCCGCCCGGCATCGGAGCATCCTTCTTCTCCGGCAGTTCGGAGATCATGGCTTCGGTGGTGATCAGCAGACCGGCGACCGAGGCGGCATCCTGCAGGGCAGTGCGCACAACCTTGGTCGGGTCGATGATGCCGGAGGCGATCATGTCGACATACTGGCCGGACTGGGCGTTGAAGCCGAAGTTGACGTCGGTCTGTTCCAGCAGCTTACCGGCAACGACAGCACCATCGGTACCAGCGTTTTCGGCGATCTGACGGACCGGAGCCTGCAGGGCACGACGGACGATTTCGATACCGACGTCCTGATCGTTGTTGGCACCCTTCAGGTTGGTCAGGGCACGCACGGAGTACAGCAGAGCGACGCCACCACCGGCGACGATGCCTTCTTCCACCGCAGCGCGGGTGGCGTGCAGGGCGTCATCAACGCGGTCCTTGCGTTCCTTCACTTCGACTTCCGAAGCGCCACCGACCTTGATCACCGCAACGCCGCCAGCCAGCTTGGCCAGACGTTCCTGCAGCTTTTCACGGTCGTAGTCCGAAGAGGTTTCTTCGATCTGGGCGCGGATCTGGTTGCAGCGGGCTTCGATATCAGCCTTGGAACCGGCACCGTCAACGACAGTGGTTTCTTCCTTGGAGATGGTCACCTTCTTGGCAGTGCCAAGCATGTCGATGGTGACGCTTTCCAGCTTAATGCCCAGATCTTCGGAGATCACGGTACCACCGGTCAGGATGGCCATGTCTTCCAGCATCGCCTTACGACGGTCGCCGAAGCCCGGGGCCTTCACGGCAGCAACCTTCAGACCGCCGCGCAGCTTGTTGACCACCAGGGTGGCCAGGGCTTCGCCTTCGACGTCTTCAGCGATGATCAGCAGCGGCTTGCCGGACTGCACGACAGCTTCCAGCACCGGCAGCAGCGGCTGCAGGGAGGACAGCTTCTTTTCGTTCAGCAGGATGAACGGGGATTCGAGATCCGCGATCATCTTGTCGGCGTTGGTCACGAAGTACGGGGACAGGTAGCCACGGTCGAACTGCATGCCTTCGACGACGTCGAGTTCGGTGGTCAGGCCCTTGGCTTCTTCGACGGTGATCACGCCTTCGTTGCCGACGCGTTCCATCGCCTGAGCGATCATGTCACCGATTTCTTTTTCGCCGTTGGCGGAAATGGTGCCGACCTGAGCCACTTCGGCAGAGGTCTTGATCTTGTTGGTGCGGGACTTCACGTCTTCGACGACGGCGGCAACCGCCATGTCGATGCCGCGCTTCAGGTCCATCGGGTTCATCCCGGCGGCGACGGCCTTGACGCCTTCGCGGACAATGGCCTGAGCCAGCACGGTGGCGGTGGTGGTGCCATCACCGGCCAGATCGGCGGTCTTGGAAGCGACTTCCTTGACCATCTGGGCGCCCATGTTCTCGAACTTGTCCTTCAGTTCGATTTCCTTGGCGACGGAGACACCGTCCTTCGTGATGCGCGGGGCACCGAAGGACTTGTCGATCACGACGTTGCGGCCCTTCGGGCCCAGGGTCACCTTAACGGCGTTGGCGAGCAGGTCGACACCGCGCAGCAGACGGTCGCGGGCGTCGGTGGAAAACTTAACGTCCTTGGCAGCCATGTGAGTATTCCTCTGAATAAAACGCTGTGTAGAGAGGCGATCAGGCGACCGGAAACCTTAGGCTTCCAGGATCCCCATGATGTCGGATTCCTTCATGATCAGGAGATCCGCGCCATCGATCTTCACTTCGGTGCCGGACCACTTGCCGAACAGCACGGTGTCACCGGCCTTGACGTCCAGAGCAATCAGCTTGCCATCTTCGCCGCGAGCACCGGCGCCAACAGCCACCACAGTGCCCTGCATCGGCTTTTCCTTGGCGGTGTCCGGGATGATGATCCCGCCGGCGGTCTTTTCTTCAGATTCAACGCGCTTCACCAGCACGCGATCGTGCAGCGGACGAAACTTCATAATGGGTCCTCCAATTGAGCGTTGCCCAGTTTGAAAGTGTGACTCCGACGGGGAGCCTAAAGTCGGCTAGCACTCCCCACAGTCGAGTGCCAAAGAGGTAGTCTGCCTGTTGCCTGAAGTCAAGAGGGGCAGCCGTCAATCCAGCTGCCCCCCATGAAAAATCAGATTTCTCAGGCTCTTAAACTGACGGCCCGGCAAAACTCTCCAGACAATCAGGCACGGCCATCCGCCGTCCGCCCATATCCCGGCTTTCAATCCAGCTGGACAGACGGCTCTCCGGCGCGGCCTTATCCGGGTAGAACGTCACATCCAGAACACAGCGGCCGGTCACAAACTGCCAGACCTCGGCGGGCTGCTCGCGGCGGATATAGGTCGGCTCCCCCAGCAGAGCACTGATCGCCGCAGGCGGACGGCTCTTCAGCTCCGCCTCTTTCGGCACCACCTTGATCGGGGCCCGGCGCGGCACACCCGGCATGATGTAAGCGTTCTGCGGATCCGGTGTCTGGACAGTCTGCGGCCCCCCGCAGGCCACCGGCAGCAGGCACAGGGCCAGCACCGCCGCCCGACGGATCAGCGGGCGGAACGACTCGGGCCGCACCGGCAGAACAGACGGCATCAGGGCGATGGACATAACATCTCTCCGGTTAGACAGCGGACAAACGGCACGGCATTAAGCCGCAGGACGCAGACGCTGCACCATATGCACCATCACCGCAACCCCGATGATCGGAGCCAGCAGATTGATCCCCGGGATCACCAGCAGCCCGGCAAGGGCCATGCCGGTTCCCCACAGCCGCAGCCGGTGTTCCCGGCGCAAGGCAACCGCCTCGGCCTTCGGCATCCGCCGCAGGGCCGCCAGTTCAAAATATTCCCGGCTCAGCAGATAACCGTTCAGCGCCGCGAAAACCCCCAGATTGACGACCGGAACCAGATACAGCGGCAGAACCAGAAGATTCAGGCCAATGGTCAGGCCGAGCAGACGCAGACCATCGAGAACCGCTGTCAGCACCGGCGTCGGCCGGGCGGGGGGCAGACCCGGATAATCGCGCCGCTCCACCGCCGTGGCGACGGTATCGAGAAACAGCCCGAGAAATGCCGAGACTGTTCCGGGGAACAGCAGCCACGCCAGCATGACAGCGGTCAGGCCGCCCAAAACGTCAATCACCGCGTCCATCCACGGCACCGACGTCAAGACAGCAGAGGACAGCGCCCAGACCACGCCCCCCAGCAACAGGGCAAAAATGACAACAGCCGCCGCAACGGAAATCGCCAGCATCCGGCGGATTGTCGGATCTTCAAGGTCCGTCAGGGATTTCCAGAACACCGAAATCACGTCATCACACTCCTGCTGTCAGCCGGATCAGGAGAGCGGCACCCCCGGCCTTATTGCGAACGCCGAAAAATACCCGAAAAGAAATCTGAAAGGCGATTTTTCCGCTGCTTCAGGTCTTGTTCCGGCCCTGCCCGCCTGTATACTCCGCCGCCGCTGAACAGATACTCCGGGTGGGTCGCCATCATTTGGCAGTCCCCGGCCCCGGTCCGCAAGATGCTCGGCAGAAGAAATACCCGCCGACACCCCCGGTCTTCGGCGTGGATCCGGATAAACCAGACGGAACCGTCATGCCGCAGGCAGACCTTAAAAAAGGCGGTTCAGAGAGACTTGAACAGGACCCTGCCGCCATGACCACGCCCCGCTTTGCCGTTGCCGCCATCGGGAATGCCATTGTCGATATCCTCGCCCATGCTGATGATACCTTCCTGACCGCCCATGGCATGGCCAAGGGAGGCATGGCGCTGATCGACGAAGCCACCGCCGATTCGCTTTATGAAGCGATGGGACCGGCCATTGAGGCATCCGGCGGGTCAGCCGCCAATACGGCGGCCGGTATCGCCTCGCTCGGCGGGGCCGTGGCCTATGTCGGCAAGGTCAACGGAGATCTGCTCGGCCGGGTGTTCACCCACGACATCCGGGCCATTGGCGTTCATTTCGATACCCCGGCCCTGGCCGATGGCCCGGCGACCGCCCGCTGCATGGTGCTGATTACCCCGGATGCCGAGCGGACCATGAACACCTATCTCGGTGCCTGCACCCGCATGACTCCGGAAGATATTGACGATACAGTGATTGCTGACGCCGCCGTCACCTATGTCGAAGGCTATCTGTGGGATCAGCCGGATGCCAAGGCCGCTATCCTGAAAGCGGCGAAGGCCGCACGGGCCGCCGGGCGCAAGGTTGCCCTGTCCCTGTCCGATGCCTTCTGCGTGGACCGCCACCGGACTGAGTTTCTGGAGCTGCTGAGCACCACCGTCGACATCCTGTTCGCCAACGAACAGGAGATTTGTCATCTTTATGGGGTTGCATCTTTCGACGAAGCAGTAGAAAAGGTGCGCGGTCAGGTAGGACTTGCGGCGTTGACCCGCGGGGCCGCCGGTTCGGTGGTGGTGACGGCAGACCAGACAGTCGAAGTTGTCGCCCATGTCCCGGATGCGGTGGTTGATACCACCGGAGCCGGCGATCTGTATGCCGCCGGTTTCCTTTACGGCCTGACCACCGGGCGATCGCTGACCGACTGCGCCCGTCTGGGCGGCCTGTGCGCCGCTGAGTGCATCAGTCACGTCGGTCCCCGTCCGCAGGTGTCGCTGGCGGACCTCGTTAAACGGCATCTTGGCTGATCCCTCCGGACCCCTTTTATCCGGGTCGTTTCAGCCGCTCAGGATACCCCTCCTCCGGGCCGGATCGGCCCGCCCGCGTCCCAGGGGCTGCACAGCAGCCCGTCCCTAACCAATTGGAACCCTTCATGGATCTTCGCAATATCGCGATCATTGCCCACGTCGACCACGGGAAGACCACCCTCGTTGACGCCATGCTGAAGCAGAGCGGAACCTTCCGCGAAAACCAGAAAGTGGCCGAGCGCGCCATGGACTCCAACGATCTGGAGCGTGAGCGCGGCATCACCATTCTGGCAAAGTGCACCTCCGTTGACTGGAACGGGCACCGCATCAACATCGTCGACACCCCGGGCCACGCTGACTTCGGTGGCGAAGTGGAACGCATCCTGTCGATGGTCGATGGCGTGGTTCTGCTGTGCGACTCCGCTGAAGGCCCGCTGCCGCAGACCAAGTTCGTGCTGGGCAAGGCCCTGAAGCTCGGCCTGCGCCCGATCGTGCTGATCAACAAGGTTGACCGTCAGGACGCCCGTCCGCACGAAGTCCATGACGAGATCTTCGACCTGTTCGCCAGCCTTGATGCCAGCGATGAGCAGCTCGACTTCCCGACCCTGTTCGCTGTCGGCCGTGAAGGCTGGGCGGTGGAGAATCTGGATACCGACGAGCGTAAGGATCTGACCCCGCTGTTTAATCTGGTGCTGCGCCATGTGCCGCCGCCGAAGCGGGATCTGGAAGCGCCGTTCTCCATGCTGGCCACCACCCTGGAAGCCGACCCGTATCTGGGCCGTATCCTGACCGGCCGCATCGCCACCGGGCGCGCCAAGGTCAACATGGCGATCAAGGCGCTTGGCCGTGACGGCAGCCTGATTGAACAGGGCCGTGCCTCGAAGATCCTTGCCTTCCGTGGCCTGCAGCGCGTGCCGCTGGACGAAGCCGAAGCCGGGGACATCATCTCCATCGCCGGTCTGACCAAGGCGAACGTGTCGGATACCATCTGCGCCCCCGACGTGACCGAGGCGCTGGAAGCCCAGCCGATCGATCCGCCGACTCTGGCAATGACCTTCACCGTCAACGACAGCCCGCTGGCCGGGACCGAAGGTGACAAGCTGACCAGCCGCGTCATCAAAGGCCGTCTGGAACGCGAAGCTGAAGGCAACGTCGCCATCCGCATCACCGAAAGCGCCGACAAGGACAGCTTCGAAGTGGCTGGCCGTGGTGAACTGCAGCTCGGTGTTCTGATCGAAACCATGCGCCGTGAAGGGTTCGAGCTGTCGATCTCCCGCCCGCGCGTGCTGTTCCGGGAAGAAAACGGCGTCCGCATGGAGCCGATCGAAGAAGTCGTCGTCGACGTCGATGAAGAATTCTCCGGTACCGTGGTCGAGAAGATGAGCCTGCGTAAGGCTGAAATGACCGACATGCGTCCGTCGGGTGGCGGCAAGACCCGCATCACCTTCCTCGCCCCGTCGCGTGGCCTGATCGGATATCACTCTGAATTCCTGACCGACACCCGTGGCACCGGCCTGATGAACCGCCTGTTCCACAGCTACGCCCCCTACAAGGGTGCGATTGAAGGGCGCCGGACCGGGGTTCTGATTTCCAATGCCCAGGGCGATGCCGTTGCTTATGCCCTGTTCAACCTGATCGACCGTGGCCCGCAGTTCGTGGTCCATAACGACCGGGTGTATGAGGGCATGATCGTCGGCGAACATACCCGTTCCAACGATCTGGAAGTCAACGTCCTGAAGGGCAAGCAGCTGACCAACATCCGCGCCTCCGGCAAGGACGAAGCCATTAAGCTGCCGCCGCCGAAGAAGATGTCGCTGGAAGAAGCCCTGTCTTATATTCAGGATGACGAGCTGGTGGAAGTGACCCCGAAGTCGATCCGTCTGCGCAAGCGTTACCTTGACCCGAACGAGCGCAAGCGCGCCGCCAAGAAAGGCGAGTTCGAATAAGACCTAGAAAGAAACCCCCGTCAGTCCTCTGACGGGGGTTTCTTTCTGACGCCCTCAAAACGGCGCGCCGCCAGATCCGAAGCATGGCGCTTTTCTGGGCGGGAGCTATTTGCAGTCGAAGACAGACAGATTCGGCGCCGTCAGTGGGCATTGGTACCGCAGGGTTCCAACAAAAACCGGCGTCCGCTTGGTCCGCGCACATTCCTGCACGGCCAGACGCTGAACTTCAGCGGTCGGCTGGCCGGCATGACAGACAGACACCAGGTCATCGGTTGAAGTGCCGACAAATTTATGCGGTTCTCCGGCCTCACGGCGCCGGTCAACCCACGGGTCCGCACAGCCCGCCAGCAGGGTGAGGATCGATACTGATGCAACAAGGGCGCACATCCGGCGTAACCGGGCCTTCTGTTCCGGACGGTGGATACCTGCGATGCTCATCTGCTGCCTCCTGTGCGCCCACTCTGTCGGCGGACAGGTATACTGCACCCGACGCGACAGGCAAAGCGGCATCCCATGAGGGGACTCTACAGTTATTGATAATGCTTCTCATTCTCTTGAGTGGACAACCGACTTTCTCCTGCCTATAATCAGTCTCAAGTTCTCTTCGTGATGGATCAGCCCCATGTTCGCCGACAACACTCTGACACCGCGTGAAGCCGTCCGCCTGTGTACCCTCGGCACCATTGCAGCGGGGCCGCTGCACTATTCGCAGCTGGCATCCTCGGTCCGGCTGTTCATCACCCGCCTGTCCGGCCCCTCGCTTGACCTGCTGGGCAGCTCCATTGAACTGCTCCGCTACGAAGGCCTGGTCGAGCCGGTAAATGGCGAAGGCATGGAAGATGATGCCCTGTTGCAAATCACTCCGGCCGGGGCTGAAGCCTTTCATGATCTGATGACGGCGCCGCTGCGCCCGGCCAGCGATCTGTCCAAGCTGATCACCGCCCTGAAATTCCGCTTCCTGCATCTGCTGCCTGCCGCAATTCAGGCAGAGCAGATTGACCTGCTGATCGATACTCAGGAAACCGGGCTGAACCGTCTGGCTGATCTGCGGAAGGCAGTCAACGGTGAACCGGGCTACATGGGCGATTGGCTGGACGAGGAAATCGCCCGCGCTGAAGATCGCCTGGCGTGGCTGGAAAATCTGCGGGTCCGCGCCGGTCAGGCGTAATCCACTCTCAAAAGCAGATTGAGAAAAGAAGAAGGGGAGCCGGTCGGCTCCCCTTCGTTCTTGTGGCCTTCAGGACCAGCCTTTCAGCTGCTCCACTGCCTCGCGCAGGGTCGCCTCATCCCGCGCGAAGGAAAAGCGGACAAAATGGCTACCGCCGACCGGGTCGAAATCGACCCCCGGCGTTGCCGCGACCCCGGTTTCAGCCAGCATACGACGACAGAACTCAAGGCTGTCATTGGTCCGGTCGGCAACGTCTGCGTACAGATAAAAAGCACCGTCCGGCGGGGCAAAACGGCTGAATCCGGCCTTCGGCAACTCTTCCAGCAGCATCGCCCGGCTGCGGCCATAGGCGGCAACCCGGGCCTCCAGCTCCTCAATATGATCGAACACATGGATTCCAGCATGCTGAGACAGGGCCGGCGCGGAGATGAACAGATTCTGCGCCAGACACTCAACGCCGCGGACCATGTTTTCCGGCACCACCAGCCAGCCAAGGCGCCAGCCAGTCATGCAGAAATATTTAGAGAAACTGTTGATCAGAACCGCCTGATCGGTAAAGCGGGCCGCCGTCGCCGCTTGCTGGCCAAAAGCAATGCCATGATAGATCTCATCAGAGATCAGGCGGATGCCATTAGCGTCACAGTAGGCCGCCAGCCGCTGCAGTTCGTCCGGGGCCATGATCGTACCGGTCGGATTCGACGGGCTGGCGACGATCAGACCATCCAGCTTCTGCCCACAGCGCTCCAGAACCTCGACCGTCGGCTGATAGCGGCTGTCCGGGCCAACCGGTATCGAGACCGGCTCAATCCCCAGTGAGCGCAGGATGCTGGGATAAGCCGGATATCCCGGCTGGGCCAGACCAACCCGGGCACCAACCTCGAAACAGGCGGCAAAAGCCAGAATAAACCCGGTGGAAGACCCAGTGGTCACCACCACCCGACTGGGGTCGATCTCCACGCCCTGCGTCCGCTGATAGTGCACAGCGATTCGACGGCGCAACTCCGGCAATCCAAGGGCCACGGTATAGCCGAGGGTATCACTCTCCAGAACTCCCTTCAGCGCCTCGGTCACGCCCTGCGGTACGCCAAGGGAGGGCTGCCCGACTTCCATATGCCAGACCGGCAACCCCTGCGCCTCCCGGTCGGTTGCCGCACGCACAACATCCATCACAATAAACGGCGGCACGGTGCCGCGGCGGGAGAGTCCCGACATCTCAGATTTCCTCACAGACACTGTTTTCCCCCGGCGAAACCGGCGGAAGCTTACGTTTGCTTACTTTTCTTTCCCGATCAGCAGACCGTACCCGGCACCACGCGAATCGATGGCAACGCGGCAGGATGCCGGATACGGCGGCAGCCCCTGCGGACAGCTGAGGCCGACAATCCGCCCCGGTCCGGAAGCGGCATTGATCACCGGCGGGAAAGACGCCTCAACCGACGCATCCGGCCCAATCAGGGTCACGGCAACACGGGCAGCGTGTTCCGGTGCCCCAAGACCGCCACCGGCCAGACCATACCGGAATTCGTTGACATTATCGTTGATCAGCAGACCAACGGCCATCGGGGCCATCATGTCGCCATCCGGCGGCAGAGTCAGGAACATGCCAAACCCCGGCACGGTCCGCCCGGCCCCGAAAGGAGCCACCATGGTCAGCGCGCAGGAGACCGAGGTGCCGGTACGGTCCGCCACCACAAAACCGGTGCTGCCTGCCTTGGTCGGAATCGCCCCCGACGGCGCAGGCAAAGATCCCGCCTCAGCCCCGCTCCACAGGGCGGCAAAATTCCCGAAAGAAGCGGCTCCCGGCGGGGTATAGAGGGTTTCGTTCCCGATCTTCCGGCTGTCCGGTGTCACCCACGACGGTGTCCATTCCCGCAGCCCCTGCACCGTGATGAGCCCACCGACACTGCGGACGGCTTCGACATAGTTCCGGCCCAGCACCCCGCCATACAGATCCCCCGGCCCATTCTGCCGCAGACGGCCCAGAACGGCCGCCAGATCTGTCTGAACCAGCTTATCGCCTTCCTTCAGCAGCGCCCCTTCGCGGGTACCAAACACCCGCGCGGCCAGAGGGTCACGGGCAATCGCCCGCCCGCCTTCCTGCAGTTCCAGCGCCAGTGCCCGCGACATCGGCTCGCCGAAGCGGGCCAGAAGTTCAGCCGGGGTCACCACCTCTTCCCAGCGCATCCGGCCATATTTGGCATGCAGCGCGAACAGGCCCCGTGGCAGGGCGGGCAATGCTACCGGCGTCCCCTGAACCCCGGCGGGCAGGCCAACCACAGACGCCGACAGGGGCGGGGTCATAAAATCAAGGACTTCAGTGGTTTTGGTCGCCCGGTCATGCACCACGCAGACCCCACCGCCCCCCAGACCGGCAGACGACGGCAGCGTCACCGCAAGGGTAAAGCCCATCGCCACGGCAGCATCAACCGCCGAGCCCCCGGCTGAGAGCACATCCCGCCCGACCAGCGTGGCCCGTGGCTCATCCGCCGCAATCGCACCGGCAAAGCCTTTAACCGTCCCAACGGTCCCTACCTTGAGATCCCGGGCCGGGTCGCCACAGCCGGTCAGGGCCATCGCCGCAACAATAACCCCTGCCAGAGACAGGCCCATCCGTTGACGGTGACGGGACATGCCCCTACCTTGGGAGGAAACCTTGAGGGTCATGGCAGTGCACACTTTCAGTTCAGCGTTTCGCATCTTCCGGTTCAACGTCCTGCGGTTGGCGGTAACGGTACTGGCAGGGGCGTCCCTGATCCTAGCGCCGGGAGTGGCTCAGGCCGCGGGGGCTTCGGTCCTTCGCGACGCGGAAATTGAAACTATCATCCGCTCTTACGCTGATCCACTGTTCCGAGCATCCGGCATCCCCCCGGAATCAATCCGGATCCGGATTCTTGAAGATGAGACCCTCAACGCCTTCGTGACATCGGGCAACCGGATGTTCATCCACTCCGGCCTGCTGATGAAGACGGAGACCCCCCTGCAGCTGATCGGCGTCATCGCCCACGAAACCGGACACATCGCCGGGGGCCATATCGCCCGTATGGGGCCGGAGCTGGAAAAGGCGATGATGACCTCGCTGCTGGCAACCGCCCTGGGGGTGGTGGCCGGGGTCGCATCGGGGCGCGCCGATGCCGGGATGGCGGCGATGACACTGGGCGGCACTGTGGCGGAGCGCACCTTCTTCGCGTTTACCCGCACGCAGGAAAACTCGGCGGATGCCTTCGCGATGAAGGTGCTGGACTCGACCAATCAGTCGGCACAGGGCCTGCTGGAATTCTTCCATACCCTGCAGGGTCAGGAAATGCTGGTGGCCGCACGGCAGGATCCCTATGTGCGAACCCACCCGCTGACCGAAGACCGTATCAGCGCCATCGAAAACCACGTTGAGCAGAAAAATATCTCCGACCGCGTGCCGTCGCAGCAGCAGGCCACCCATGACCGGATGGTGGCCAAACTGTTCGCATTCCTGAACGGACAGGGGCGGACCCTGCAGAAATACCCGGAAACAGACCAGAGCCTCTCAGCCCGCTACGCCCGCGCCATCGCCTATTACCGGCGCGGAGACATGGCGAAAGCCCTGCCGGAAATTGACGGCCTGATCCGGGAATACCCGAAAGATCCGTACTTCCACGAGCTGCGCGGCCAGATGCTGGTGGAAAATACCCGCATCGCCGAAGGCCTGCCCTCCTACCGCACTGCTGTCTCTCTGGCCCCCAATGCGCCCCTGATCGGGATCAGCTATGGCCACGCACTGGTTGAGAGCGACATTCCCGCCAACTGGACCGAAGCGCAGACCGTTTTGCGCCGCGCCCTGTCGCAGGAGCCGGACCACGCCTTCGGGTGGCGGATGCTGGGCAATGCCTATGGCAAAGCCGGAGACGAAACCCGCGCCGCCTATGCGATGGCTGAATATGCCCTGCTGATCGGTGACCGCAGTCAGGCCCGCTTTCAGGCTGCCAAAGCTGAGAAAGGCCTGAAGCAGAGCGACCCGATGTGGCTGCGCCTGCAGGACATCAAGACGCATGCCAAGCCGGATGATGAAAAGTAAGACACGCCGATTTGATCACCGGACCAGCACACACCACGTTATGCTGTGGCGCTGCCGCTTTCTGCGTCGACACCGATGGACGCCCCCTGGAGACACCTGTTTGATGATCCCGATGCCTCGCGCCCTCCGCTCTCTGGCCGCCGCCGCCCTGATTCTGGGGGCAGCACTGCCCGCCACGGCCTCTGCTGCCGACAGTTTCTCCGACAGCCAGAAGACGGAGGTTGAAACTATTGTCCGGGACTACCTGCTGAAACACCCGGAAGTGCTGATGCAGGCGATGGAAGTCCTGCAGTCCCGTCAGGAGGCGGAAGAAAAGACCCGTCAGCTGGCAGCGGTCAAAGAACACCGCCGGGCCCTGCTGTCCAACGCCGATGACCCGGTGATGGGCAACCTGAAAGGCGACGTCACAGTGGTCGAGTTCTTCGATTATCAGTGCGGCTACTGCAAGCGGGTTTATCCGTCCCTGATGGATACCGTCAAAGCGGACGGCAAGGTGCGGATCGTCATGAAGGAACTGCCGGTTCTGGGTCCGGCCTCCATCGTTGCCGCCCGCCATGCGCTGGCCGCCAAGCTGCAGGGGCAGGCAAAGTATGATGCCTTCCACAGCGCCATGATGGCCGCCCGCGGCCCGGTGACCGAAGACAGTATCGCCGCTGCTGCCCGCACTGCCGGGCTGGATACCGCCCGGCTGGCCGCTGATGCCAAGAAGCCGGAAATTGAGCAGCAGCTGCGCGCCAATATGGAGCTGGCTTCGGCGCTGGGGATCAGCGGCACCCCGGCCTTTGTCATCGGCGACACCCTGATCCCCGGTGCGGTGGAAGCCCCGGTCCTGAAAAAAGCGATCGACGACGCCCGCAAGGGATAAGGCCCGGCCCCTTGCCGGGGTCTGAAGAGCCGCCTATATCGGCCGGGGGAAGCGCCTTAATCTTCCCCCGGTCTGTTTGTTTAAGGGTCGGAGTGATTATGCAGGTCAAAAAAGCCCTGTTCGAGATCGGTCAGGTGGTCCGGCACCGGGTCTTCGCGTTCCGGGGCGTGGTCTTTGACGTGGACCCCGAATTTGCCAACAGTGACGAGTGGTGGCAGGCAATCCCCGAGGCGATCCGCCCCCGGAAAGATCAGCCGTTCTACCACCTGTTGGCTGAAAATGAGCAGGGCTCTTATATTGCCTATGTCTCTGAACAGAATCTGCTGCTGGATGACTCCGGCTCCCCTGTTGACCACCCGGACATTGATAAGCATTTCATCATTGATGCTGACGGGAGCTATCACCCGAGGCCACAGGCCCTGAACTGAGCCGCGCTCTGCCGGATCAGGCCACCTCTGGCAAATCCCTGATGACGTGGCAGGGATCAGCGGGCATTCTGCGCCCCTGCTTCTCTGATGCGGTGATGCTGAATGGATCTGAAACCGTTACGCCCGGAATGGCTTCTCCCCCTGTGTGCCCCTCTGGCATGGCTGGCTCCACAGGGACTGTGGATTCCCGTTGCGGTCAGTGGACTGTGGTCCCTGTTTTTACTGCGGGGTGATCTGATCCGCTGGGCGGTCCGGGCCAACCCGGTTCTGCTGGCATTTCTGGCTTTTGCGGTTCTCAGTGCAGTCTGGGCGATTGATCCGGTCGGATCCCTCAAGCGCGGCCTGCTGCTGTGCCTTGAGGTTCTCGCCGGGCTCAGCCTGTTTCTGCATCTGAAAAAAAGCCCGGATCAAGCCCTGATCCGTCCGGCCCTGACCCTGCTGGCGGGCACCGTCCTGTTCGCACTTCTGGCCAAACTTGACATGATCAGTGCTGGCCTGCTCAGCGGCTGGGCCCGTAAAGGGGCAGCCGTTCAGGATGGCGTGGTTTACAGTCGCGGCGTCGCGTTCCAGACCATCATCCTGTTTCCGCTGTGCGGGCTGTTGCTGCGGATTATCCAACCCCGTCTGCGCGGAATACTCCTTGCCCTGACCGCGACCGGGGCTGTCAGCATTTTTCTGCACACCAGCGAAACGTCGATGGGCGGGCTGTTGCTGGGCGGACTGGCAGCTGCGGTCCTGTTCGCCATTCCGCGCTTTGTCAGCCTGCTGCCGGTGGTGCTGGCGTTCGGTTTTCTGGCGATGCCCTGGATCACGCCAAAAGCCAACAGCACCCTGTACTGCCTCTCAGATTTTTCCCCCAGCCTGATGCACCGCATGCAGATCTGGACCTTCGGAAAAGACCGGATCAGCGAAAAGCCGCTGTTCGGATGGGGGCTGGATGCTGACCGGGTCATGCCCGGTGGCCATGATCCGGTGACCATCGCCCACTGCTCTACCGGGGTGGTGATGGCGGTGGGGGAATCCCTGCCCCTGCACCCCCATAACGGCCCCCTGCAGATCTGGATTAACTTCGGCCTTGCCGGGGCGGTTCTGGCCGCCGCCACGCTGGGCTGGGCCCTGTCCTCTGTAATTGAGCGCTGTAGCGGTTCACGGCGCGAGGCCGCCCTGCTGGCCGCCTGCCTGATCCCCGGTTTTGTGGTGATTTCGATGGGATACGGATTCTGGCAGAGCTGGCTGCTGGCAACACTGTGGATTGCCGCCGCCCTGACCGGGCGCCGCTTTTCCGTCGCCCCACATACCACCTGACCCCTCCTGAAACAAAAAAGGCGCATGGGGCTGCCGTCCCCATGCGCCCGCCATCCATCCCCGAGAGGCAGGGACCGGATGGTGTCTGATACCGCGCGGATACTGAAACCGCTTTAGCCGCGCGGGTGCATCGCCTTCCAGATCACAAAAGCCCCAAGGCCGACAGTGACCAGCAGAATCAGCCCGATTCCGGACATGCCATAGAAAAACATCTCTTCGAAAGTCATCGCAGATACTCCCCTGATACACCGGGGAGCACAGCCCCCGCTGTGCCTCTCCCGGGGGACTGTGGGTTCGCCACAGCCCGTCATTCTGAGGGAAGTAAAGCCCATCGAGGAATTCAGGACATTGAGAATTGTCAATCTGGGGAAAAATTAGCCACGGCCCTCACGGACTGGCCATTTCAGCCTGACGGTTTCGCAGTTGCCCGCAGCAGCGCCCGGAACAGAAGACCGCAGATCAAGCCCCAGAACGCAGGCCCGATCCCCCACAACGACAGACCGGAGGCCGTGATCAGAAAGGTCAGCACCGCAGGCAGACGGTCTTCCGCCTCCTGAAATCCGGCGACAGCCGCCCCGGCAAAAGCATTCATCAACGCCAGACCGGCAACCGCCTGAATCAGCAGGGGCGGCGACTGGGAGACCAAAGCCGCCGCCGCTGCCGAAAGCACGGCTAACCCGACATACATCAGGCCAGCCATCAGCGCGGCGATGTAACGGCGGTCCGGCGAAGAGGAGGCCTCCGGCCCGGCACACAGCGCAGCGGTGATTGCAGCAAGGTTGATAGACAGGCCGCCACAAAGGGCGGACAGCATGGATCCTAAACCGGTCCCGGCAAACAGTGGCCGGGCGTTCGGGCGATAACCGTTTGCCGCCAGAATGGCCAAACCCGGCACATTCTGCGACGCCATGGTGACCAGAAACAGCGGCAGTGCAATGCCGACCACCGCACTCCCCGTCAGGGTCGGGGTGACAAACGACAGGGACGGAGCCAGCGACACTGCTGCCGCAGCCTGCCCCCCGGTCAGTTCAGGAAAAAGCATCAAAACCAGCGCGACCAAGACCGCCACCGGCACCGCATACAGCCGGGAAAACACTGTGGTCACCGCCCACGCCAGCACAACCGGCACCGCCAGCATCGGTATCGCCTTCAAGGCCGTAAACGGCGCCAGACACAGAGGCAGCAGAATCCCCGCCAGCATGGCATTGGCGATCGAAGAGGGAATCCGCTGGATTAGTGTCCCCAAGGGCCGCCACAGGCCACACAGAATGATCAGGGCCCCGACCAGCAGAAAAGCCCCGACTGCCGCCGCAAAACCACCATCAGCGACGCCGGTCGCTGCCAGCAAAGCAGCGCCGGGCGTGGTCCAGGCGATACTGATCGGCTGCCGCAGGCGCAGACTGAACAGCACCCCTGCCACCCCCATCATAATGCAGGTGGCCGTCAGACCCGAAGCGGCCTGCTCCGGGGTGGCCCCAACCGCCAGAAGCCCCTGCACCACCACCGCGAAGGAACTGCCAAAGCCGACCAGACCGGCGATCACGCCAGTTGTAATGGTCTGAAAAGACAACGCCAGTCGGAGCGGGACCGGAGACGGGCCATGTACGGGGGAGGTCATCGGGGAAACATCCACTGTCAGCGGTCGGTACAGTCCTCACGACGACAGCCTTCGGCTTGCCAACGCAGAGGGATATGATATTGTTCAATTGGATCCAATTGAACATGTTTGGAGCATCATGGCAACCCTTTTGCCGGACCTGCCCGCCCCCTCATCCCACAGCGACACCCCGGGAGAGGACGCCTCTGCCCCGCTCGGGTCCCTGATCGCGAAAAGCAAGCCACGTTACCGGACGGCGACGGAATTCGTTGAGGCTACTCTCCGCGACGGCATTCTGTCGGGTCAGATTCCCGGTGGCACCCCGCTGCGACAGGAAGACCTCGCCCACCAGTTCGGGGTCAGCCGGATGCCGATCCGGGAAGCCCTGCGGCAGCTGGAGGCCCAGGCCCTGATTGACTTCACCCCCCACAAAGGGGCAGTGGTCACCACGATCTCCGCCGCAGATGCTGCTGATCTGTTTACCGTGCGGCTGGCATTGGAGCCCGCAGCCCTCGCCCTGTCGTTACCCCATCTGACAGCAGAGGATCTGCTGCGGGCCGCTGACAGCATTGCCGATATGGATGGGGAACGGGATCTGGCGCGGATGGGGGAGCTGAACCGCCGCTTTCACATGGTGCTGTATTCCCGGGCTGACAGCCCTCGCCTTCTCGGACTGGTGGAACAGCACATGGCCGTCTTTGACCGCTATCTGCGGTTTGAGCTGGCTGCCCTGGGCTGGGATCACCTGAAGCAGGATGACCACCGTGCGCTGCTGGAAGCCTGTCACAGCCGAGATACAGACACCGCCATCACAATCCTGACCGGCCATCTGCGTCACGCCGATCAGGCCCTGCGCCGCTTTTTTACCAACCGGACAGACCGCACAGCCTGAAGATGCCCCCCCGTCGCAGGCCTCAGCTTGCAACCGGAGAAAGCCAGAAAAAAGGGCACCCCTAAGGGTGCCCTTTCTGTTTACAGGCTTAACAACCGCAACCGATCAGCGGCGCCACCAACCCCGGCGGGGCGGAGCATTCGGGTCTTCCTGCTCAGTGACCACAACCGGCGTCACTGCGGTATCGCCCGATTCGGCGACCTCAGCGACAGGAGCAGCCACCTCGACCTCGGCCGGGGACACGTCCGCAGACACCGGAGCAACCGGCTCAGCGATCAGCGGAACACTGTCATCCTGAGCGTCAGCGGGGACAGCCTCCGTCGCAGGAGCCTCCGCTTTCCGGCGGCTGCGGGTCTTGCGGGCAGGCTTCTCAGCTTCGGCCGACTCCGCCTTCCGGCGGCTCGGACGACGCTTGGAGTCAGAGGCAGCCTCAACAGCTTCCACCTCGACAGCAACCGGACCATCGGATACACCGTCCGTATCCTGCTCGGCAGCGTCCACCGCCGGAGTCGCCTGAACGGTCACCACCGTTTCATTCGGGGCGCTGCGAACCCGGCGCACACGGCGACGGGCCGGACGGCCTTCCGGGGCTGCAGAAACCGGCGCAGCCTCAACAACAACATCCTCAGAGAGGACGGCCTCGCCCTCTTCGTCCGTCACCGCCTCAGACGCGGCATCGACATCCGCCTCAGCCCGGTCATCGGCCCCGGCAACACCGTCAGAGCCGTTCCCATTCCGACGGCGGCGGCGGCCCCCACGGCGGGACCGACGGCGACGGCCGCCATCACGGCCATCATCAGACCCGGCATCGTCGCCGTTGTGGTCGGCGGCGGCATCAGTGTCGCTACCGTCGGCGTCGTCTGCGGCATCCTCAGCCTCTTCACCGGCATCAGCGTCAGACTCATCGCCATCCTGCAGGGCAGCATCGGCAACGTTGTCTTCACCCTCACCGTTTTCACCCCGACGGCGGCGCTTGCGGCGCTTGCGGCGACGCTTGCCATCTCCGTCACGGGCCCCCTGCTCGCTTTCAGCACGGGTTTCTGTGACCTCTTCGATCTCTGCGGCTTCTACCACGTCGATCTCATCCACCGGATCCTCTTCGACAAAGTCGTCGTCAGGATCCGCCGGCAGCGGAGCCGGCATTTCCGGGATCGGCAGCGGATTTGCGGCCTTAACCCGATCCATCCGGTAATCCGGAGCAATCAGGCTGTCATCCCCGCGCAGGAACGCCTGCAGGCCATACCGGGCCTCGATCTCGTCCAGCGTCTTGCGCTTATTGTTCAGCACATACAGCGCCACCGGGGTGGCGACATGGACGGTGATTTCCGACGAGCGGCGACGGACGCCCTCTTCTTCGATCACGCGCAGGATCTGCACTGCCGCGCTTTCGACCGAGCGGACCATCCCGGTCCCGGCGCAGTGCGGGCAGGTATGGAAGCTGGTTTCCATCAGCGACGGACGCAGGCGCTGACGGGACAGTTCCAGCAGGCCGAAATGGCTGATCCGGCCGAGCTGGATCCGTGCCCGGTCCTGCTTCAGGGCATCTTTCAGGCGGCGCTCAACTGCGGCATTGTTCTTCGACTCCTCCATATCGATGAAGTCGATGACAATCAGACCGGCCAGATCGCGCAGCCGCAGCTGACGGGCGATTTCCTCAGCCGCCTCAAGGTTGGTCTTGACCGCCGTTTCCTCGATGTGCCGCTCCTTGGTGGCGCGGCCAGAGTTAACGTCAATCGCCACCAGCGCTTCGGTCTGGTTGATAACAATATAGCCGCCGGACTTCAGCTGCACGGTCGGGCTGTGCATCGCATCCAGCTGATTGTCCACCTGATAGCGGTGGAACAGCGGCATGGTCGGATCACGGTAAGGCTGAACCTTCTTGGCATGGCTCGGCGTCAGGATCTTCATGAAATCCTTGGCCGTGCGGTAGCCTTCATCGCCGTCAACCAGAACCTCTTCAATATCAGAGGTATAGATATCGCGGATCGCCCGCTTGATCAGGTTGCCTTCCTCGTGAATCAGGGCCGGAGCCCGCGACTGCATCGTCGTTTCACGGATCTGGGTCCAGGTGCGGATCAGGTATTCGTAATCCCGCTTGATTTCCGCCTTGGAGCGCTCCTGCCCGGCGGTGCGGAGAATGACAGCCATCTGCGACGGCACGTCCAGCTCCTGCATCACCTGCTTCAGGCGCTTGCGGTCAGCGGCATTGGTGATCTTGCGCGACACACCGCCGCCCTTGGCGGTGTTGGGCATCAGCACGCAGTAGCGGCCCGCCAGCGACAGATAGGTGGTCAGGGCGGCCCCCTTGTTGCCGCGCTCTTCCTTCACCACCTGCACCAGCATGATCTGACGGCGCTTGATGACTTCCTGAATCTTGTAATTGCGGGAAATGTAAGACTTGCCGCGGGACCGCGGGGCCATTTCTTCCGGATCATCACCGCCGAGGGTTTCAACATCCTCGCCGTCATCATCGCCATCATCGGCATGGCTGTCGGCTTCCGCCTGCATCAGCGCCTGACGGTCCGCGACCGGAATCTGATAATAATCGGGGTGGATTTCGCTGAACGCGAGGAACCCATGGCGGTTGCCGCCGTACTCTACGAAAGCCGCCTGAAGCGACGGCTCGACCCGGACAACCTTGGCAAGGTAGACATTGCCCTTCAGCTGCTTCTTGGTCGAGGTTTCAACGTCAAACTGTTCGAGACGGGTTCCATTGACCACCACGACCCGGGTTTCTTCCGGGTGGGTAGCATCCATTAACATGCGCTTGGCCATAAGCCTTGAGACTCCGTTGCATCCCCGGCCGGGACAGGCCACTGCGCCGGGGGCAGGTCATGACAGCAAGGCCCATGGCGCCAGGCTTCCCGCCCGTCGGCCGCCGGAAAGCGCCGGACAGGTCGCGGAGGGCGACTTCGGGTCCGGTCTTCGGCGCGACAGAAAGAGACAGCGGCTGCACGTGGGCCTCGAATTTCACAGGGTTGTCGAATAGGTCTCCAACCGGGCTCTCCCCACCGGTCTCTAACAGGCCGGAACGGGAAGCCGCATCGTGACTCCGAAAAAAAGTCGTTCAGAAACAAAAGGCTTCCGGACAGACCGTGCAGGGAGACACCGATACTGGGTGGCGACGGGAATTCGCGTTATGAACATAACGGGCAGGGGCCGTCGGCACAACAGTTTGTTGCCTGTAAAGATACCGTTGCCGGTCCCGGACCGTCTTTATTTTGCAGGCGCTCAAAAAGGCAGGGTGTTTCGCCCCCTTCCGGGTTGAAACCCCGGCTGCTTTGGTCCAGATTGAGCCTGACCGGTACAAAAGCAGTCCGGCCCGGAGCCCCGAACCGGCCCGCCCCCACGGACAAAGACCGCACCTGACGGCCTGCCTCAGACTGTTCCCGGCCCCGGTGCGGCTGACCGGGACAGAAAACCCCTGTCGTCCGAACGGAAACCGCTGTAAGACGCTTTGCCTGACCCACACCGACCGCCGAAGAACATATTCCAGCCCATGGCCGATCACCGCTCTTCAGACGACCAGCATCCCGATCAGCAGTCCCGCTGCACGCAGCAGGGCCGCCGCCGGATACTGCGCCGCCCCCTGTCAGCCCTGCTGCACAGGCAGGCGGCAGAAGGCCCGGTCCTGCCGGTGACGGATACGCGGACCCGGCTGGAAACGGTGTACAGCGTCTCCCGCCGGGCGATTCTGGCAGGCCTAAGTGGGGCCGCCAGCCTGCTGGTGCTGCCGCGCCTTGCCTTTGCCGTTCCGCAGGCGATGGATGTCCGCCTGGGCAAACCGACCCCTGACGTCACCCGGGTGGTGGTCGATGTCTCGGAAGAGATGCGGTTCAGCCTGTATACACTGGATAATCCCAACCGCATCATTGTCGACCTGCCGGAAGTGGACTGGAAACTCAGCCGGGACGGTGTGTTCGGCGGCGGGGGGATCATCCGCGCCATGCGCTATGGCCTGTTCCAGAGCGGCAACTCCCGCATGGTGCTGGATCTGGCCAGCCCGGCACAGGTCAAACAGGCCTTCATGCTGCCCCCGAACGAGGGGGGCGGCTGGCGGCTGGTGATCGACCTGCAGCAGACCACAGCAGACCTGTTTGCCGCCTCTTCCGGCCCGGAACACCGGATCGGCAGTTTCCGTCCGCCTGCCCAGCAGATGACGGAACCGACACCGGTCTCTCAGCAGGATGTGCAGGGGGGCAAGCCGCCGTCGAAAGCGAAGGACCCGCAGCAGCAGGAAGCAGCCCTGCGGTCCCCCGATCCCCGCACCGACAAGGCTGAAGACAAAACGCCGCCAAAAGGTAAGGTTAAGCCCGGCGGCAAGCCGGTCATCGTGCTGGATCCCGGTCACGGCGGCATTGATCCCGGTGCTATCGGGGTCTCCGGGGTTTTTGAAAAGAATATCACGCTGGCGGCCGCCAAAGAGTTCCGCAATATCATTGCCGCCTCCGGCCGCTATGACGTGCGCCTGACCCGCGATACCGACACATTCCTGCAACTGCGGGAACGGATGGCTTTGGGCCGCAAATATGGCGCATCGCTGTTTGTCTCGATCCATGCCGACACCGGGGCCCGCCCGAACGTCAAGGGTCTGTCGATCTATACCCTGTCCGAGAAATCTTCTGACGCCGAGGCCGCCGCCCTCGCCGACAAGGAAAACAAGGCCGACATCATCGCCGGGATCGACCTGAGCCATGAAAGCGCCGAGGTCACCAACATCCTGATCGAACTGGCGCAGCGCGAGACGATGAACATCTCGTCGCGCATTGCCGACACCATCATCGACGAGCTGCGCCGGGAAGTGACCCTGCTGCCGCGCTCGCACCGCTTTGCCGGTTTTGCGGTGCTGAAGGCCCCCGATGTGCCGTCGGTCCTGGTGGAAATGGGCTATCTGTCCAATCCGGAAGAAGAAAAAATGCTTCAGACAGCAGCCTACCGCGCCAAACTGGGGCGCTCGCTGCTGCGGGCCATTGACCGGCACTTTGCAAACGGGCAAAAGGCCAGTCGCACATGATGGCCCCCGCCCACCGGGCGGGTACGCCAGTACAGTACATATGACCGGCTGCCGAGCATCACCCCACACAGGGGGGATGTGGTGGCCCACTCTGTTTTGGTCACGGCCTGAGGGTAAGGATACTCGGTATGCTCAGGGGTTTCGCCATTCTGCTCAGCCTGCTGTTTCTGGGCATTGTTGCCGCCGTCGCCGTTGTCGGCGGCGTGTTCTGGCACTATGGCCGCAGCCTGCCGGATTACCGGCAGCTGGCTGACTATCAGCCGCCGGTCACCACCCGCCTGTATGCGGGCGATGGCCGCCTGATGACAGAATACGCGGTGGAAAAGCGGGTTTTCGTACCGATTGACGCCATCCCCCGCCGGATCATTGATGCCTTTCTGTCGGCAGAAGACAAAAACTTCTATCTGCATCAGGGCCTTGATCCGACCGGCCTGCTGCGGGCCATTGCCGTTAACGCCCGTAACGTCGGCTCTGACCGGCGCCCGGTCGGCGCATCGACCATCACCCAGCAGGTGGCGAAAAACTTTCTGCTGACCAACGAAGTGTCCATTGAGCGCAAAATCAAGGAAGCCATCCTCGCCCTGCGGATTGAACAGTCCTTCTCGAAGGATCATATCCTTGAGCTGTATCTGAACGAAATCTACCTTGGCTTTGGGTCCTACGGCGTGGCCTCGGCGGCGCTGAACTACTTCAACAAGTCTCTGGACCAGCTGACCGTTGCCGAAGCGGCCTATCTTGCCGCCGTCCCGAAAGCGCCGAACAACTATCACCCGATCCGCAAGCACGATGCCGCCGTCGAACGCCGGAACTGGGTGGTCGACCGGATGCTGGAGAACGGCTACATCTCTGACGCCGAAGCCGATGCCGCCCGGAACGAGGCGCTGCAGGTGCGGGAACGGGACGAGACCGAATACGTGCGGGGCGGGGAATTTTTCTCGGAAGAAATCCGCCGTCAGGTCGCCTCCGGCTACGGAGAGGCATCACTGTACAAAGGGGGCCTGACCGTCCGCACCACGCTGGATCCCGCCTATCAGGGATTCGCGGAAAAGGCCCTGCAGAAAGGCCTGATCGACTACGACCGCCGCCATGGCTGGCGCGGCCCGGTGGCCACCATGGGCGATCTGTCGTCCTGGAAGACCATGCTGGCCTCCATCGCCGCCCCCAAGGGCACGCCGGAGCGCTGGGGTCTGGCCGTGGTGCTGAAAGTCGGCAAGGATGCCTCGATCGGCTTTGTCAATGGCAGCACCGCCACCATTCCCTATGAAGCCCTGAAATGGGCCCGTCCGCACCTGCCGGAACAGCGGGTCGGACCGGAACCGAAATCCGCCACCGATGTTCTGAAGGCCGGAGACGTGGTGCTGGTGTCTGATACCGGCAAACCCGGCCAGTATGCGCTGGAACAGATGCCGGATGTGGATGGGGCGCTGGTCGCCATGGATCCGCACACCGGCCGCGTTCTTGCCATGGCCGGTGGCTTCTCGCCGGAAAAGTCGGAATTCAACCGGGCCACACAGGCCCTGCGTCAGCCCGGTTCCTCCTTCAAGCCGTTCGTCTATCTGGCCGCCCTCGACTCCGGTTTCACGCCGTCCACCCTCGTGATGGATGCGCCGTTTGTTTACGATCAGGGGCCCGGTCTGCCGCCCTGGAAGCCGAAAAACTATTCCGGCGACTACCTTGGCCCGACCACCCTGCGCGTCGGCATTGAAAAGTCCCGCAACCTGATGACCGCCCGCCTGGCACAGGCCATCGGCATGAACCGGGTGGCCCAGATGGCGGAACTGTTCGGGATCGACAAAAACTTCCCGCGGTTTCTCGCCGCCTCGCTGGGGGCCGGGGAAACAACGGTGATGCGGATGACCACCGCTTATTCCATGCTGGCCAACGGCGGGCGGCGGATTACCCCGACACTGATCGACCGTATTCAGGACCGTACCGGCAAAACCATCTACAAGCACGATACCCGCCAGTGTGAAGCCTGCAACAACACCTTCTGGACCGGTCAGGGCATGCCGGAAATCCCTGACAGCCGGGAACAGATTCTCGATCCGCGCAGCATTTACCAGATTGTCCACATCATGGAAGGGGTGGTGCAATACGGCACCGCAACCCGCCTGAAAGCCCTGAACGTGCCGATGGCCGGAAAAACCGGCACCACCAATGACAGCGTTGACACCTGGTTTGTCGGCTTTACCCCTGATCTGGTCGTCGGTGTGTTCGTCGGCTTTGACGAGCCGCGCTCGCTCGGGAAAAAAGAAACCGGCGGCTCTACAGCCCTGCCGGTGTTTCAGGCCTTCATGACCGATGCGCTGAAGGGTAAACCGGTCCGCCCGTTTGCCGTTCCCCGGGGAATTCAGTTCATCCGCGTGGATCATCGTACCGGCCGGATCGCCCAGGCCGGGGACAGCGACGTGGTGTATGAAGCCTTTAAGGTCGGGAACACGGCAGGCTTCACCCCATCGCCGGTCATTGACGGTTCCGCCCCGATTGACGGTGCCTCCGGCGCTGACGGCAACGGGGATATCATGCCGGAAGAAGACGGCCTTGGCCCGGCAGATGTCTATCGTGACACGGCCGGTTCCACCCCGTCCGCTCCGCCCCCGAACCCGTTTGCCACCGGCGCAGGCCAGACCCCGGCCCCCGCCCCGGTCACAGCCCCGCAGGCCGGTGGCCTGTACTGATCCTTTCCGCCCCACGGGAGGCCCCGCCGCCGTTGGCTGTTGCCAGCGGCGGCGCTTCGGCCTAAAACCGGGGTTCGCTTTTTGCCCATGCACGCCAAGAGGACCTGATGCGCGCTGAAGCCCAACAGTTGGTCGATGAGATCAAGCAGGCAATGGCCCTGCTGAGGAGGCATCTTTGACTGGGAGAATGCTCTCCTCCGCCTCGACGAAGTAAACGCGCTGGCCGAAGATCCCAATTTGTGGAACAACGCCGCCAATGCCCAGACGGTGATGCGGGAACGCACCCAGCTGGAAAATTCCATCACCGGCTTCCGTAAGCTGGAGAAGGATCTCGACGACGCGGTGACGCTGGTCGAACTCGGTGAAATGGAAGGCGATGAGCCGACCGTTGAGGAAGGTCTGACCGCCCTGCGGGCCATGCAGGCTGAAACCGCCAAGCGACAGCTGGAAAGCCTGCTGTCCGGCGAAGCCGACAGCAACGACTGCTACATCGAAATCAACGCCGGGGCCGGTGGCACCGAAGCACAGGACTGGGCCAGCATTCTGCTGCGCATGTACACCCGCTGGTGCGAACAGCACGGCTACAAGGTGGAAGTGCTGGAAGAATCCGACGGCGAAGAAGCAGGCATCAAGTCTGTCACCCTGCAGGTGACCGGCCTGAACGCGTATGGCTGGCTGAAGACCGAGAGCGGCGTGCACCGTCTGGTCCGTATTTCGCCGTTCGACAGTGCCGCCCGGCGCCATACCTCCTTCTCGTCGGTGTGGGTCTATCCGGTTGTCGATGACAACATCGAAATCGAGATCAACGAAAGCGACTGCCGCATCGACACCTACCGCGCCTCAGGCGCCGGGGGGCAGCACGTCAACCGGACCGAGTCGGCGGTGCGTATCACCCATATCCCGACCGGGGTGGTGGTGGCCTGCCAGACCCAGCGGTCGCAGCATCAGAACCGGGATGCGTGCTGGAAGATGCTGCGCGCCCGCCTGTATGAGCTGGAACTGCAGAAGCGCGAAGCCGCCTCGCAGGCTGAGCAGGACGCCAAAACCGATATCGGCTGGGGTCACCAGATCCGCTCTTACGTGCTGCAGCCGTACCAGATGGTCAAGGATCTGCGCACCGGGGTCGAAACCTCCGACAGTCAGGGGGTTCTCGACGGTGATCTCGACCAGTTCATGGCCGCCTCGCTGGCGCAGAAAATTCAGGGCTATGCCGATACCCTCGACAACGCCTGAGTCGATCTTGTCATAAGAAAAACGCCCCGGACCAAAGCCGGGGCGTTTTTTCATGCCGAAGAGACATCAGCGGGTTTCTTCCACAATCAGACCCCGGGTCATCTGGGCCAGAATCTCCCCCAAAGCTGCCCCATTCTCACCCCGGCGTGGCAGGCTGCCGGTGGCGGAAGCCTGTACCTCGGATTTATAACAGAAGGCTCCGATCACCCGGACCGTCGCCGGGTCACCCTGTTGCTCAAGACGGGTGCCGTCACACAACCGCTCCGGGGCAGTCGCAGCAGGAAGATCAAAAGCAAACACCAGCCGGTATTCAGGGGCTGCGGCCTGCGCCGGATCTGCGGTGGCCGTCACCACCTTCCGCTGAATGGCCCGGCTGACAGCGGCCCCGGCCTGTGCCGAGACACTATCCGGCGTATACCCTGCCGGTGCGGTCAGCACCTGTACCAACAGCGGCCCCCGGCTGGTCGCATAGTCAAAAAAAGCCCAGGTCCCACCCGGCCGCATAAAGGTCACCACTGTCTGCGGCACCTCGTCGCAGGCAGCGACCCCACTGACAGCCAGCGCCAGAACTGCCTGCGTCAGCCGCTTGAAAACCGTGCTCATGGCCATCTCAGGTCCGCTCCTCTACGGGTTTCACCAAGGGAGTGTACCACGCTGCCGGAAATCCGGCCTGATCGCGAGCCGCTTCATTGAACGGTGCCTTCAGCCCCCCGGGAAAATGCGCCGTCAGCATCGCCGCGTAAAGACCGGCAGGATCAGTGCCCCGGCACTCCGCCACATGCCGCATCCAACGCACACCGGCAGCGACATGCTTGATCTCATCGGCATAGATCACCTCCAGCGCCGCCACCACGACCTCCTCCCCCTGCGCCCGCAGGCGTGCCACCGTTGCCGGTGTCGTGTCCAGTCCCCGGGCCTCCAGCGTCATCGGCACCACCGCCAACCGGGCCGCAAGATCATGGGCGGTCTTTTCCGCAGCCTGCCACAGACCGTCATGGGCGGGCATCGCCCCATAAAAAGAGTCATAGCGCCGCAGGGTTGCCTCCAGCAGCTCGAAATGCTCAGCCTCTTCGACCGCCACCTGCACCCAGTCGTCATAAAAAGCCCGTGGCAGATCCTGCCCGGTGAAGCGGGCGATGATATCCCACGCCAGATCCACCGCATTCAGCTCGATATGGGCCAGTGCATGCAGCAGGCCAGCCCGCCCCTTGCCCGGACCGGTGGACCGCTTGGGCATTTCCCGCGGTGGCAGCAACAGCGGTGTGGCAGGCCGGGCTGGCCGGTCAGGCGGAACCGCCTTCCCCACATCACAGATGTCCCCCGCCTGCCAGGCGGCGGCAATCCGACCGGTCAGGGCACACTTTTCCTGCGGATCCGGCGTGGTCAGCACCAGTGTCGCAGCGGCGGCGAGGGTCCGGGGCAAAGGCGTCGGCTCGGTCACGGCGGATCTCCTGTCAATCATGAATCATGGCCCTACCCGAAGCGGACACCCCCGTCAATCATCGGGTCGCCCGGACCCTGATCATAAGATTATCTAATGGCATGCCTTAGCAGGTTCCGGGCTGTCAGCCCGCCGGGAGTTGTCTATGTTGCATAAATGTTCCCCCGGCTCCGTGAGGCACCCCATGGCATCCCCTTCCTCCCCTTCTCCGTTGACCCTCGATGGCCGGGACTGGGGTACCCTGCTGTTTCTCTCTCTGCTATGGGGCGGATCTTTCTTCTTCGTCGGGATTGCCGTCAAAGGTCTGCCCCCCTTCACCATCGTCGCCCTGAGGGTGGTGATCGCCAGCGCAACGCTATGTCTGGTGCTGTGGGCCCGGGGGATGCCCTTGCCTTTTGAGCGGCGGACCCTTGGCCTGTTCCTGACCATGGGCCTGTTGAACAACGTTTTGCCCCAGACCCTGATCGTCTGGGCCCAGACCCACATCACCAGCGGGGCCGCGTCGATCCTGAACGCCACCACCCCCCTGTTCACTGTCCTGATCGCTCACGCCTTCACGCAGGATGAACGCCTGACCCCGGCAAAACTGGTCGGTGTCGGCATCGGCTTCGGTGGGGTGGCGGCGATGATGGGGCCTGATGCGGTCGCCGGTCTGGGTAGTGATCTTCTGGCTCAGGGGGCGATTCTTATTGCCACCCTGTCCTATGGGTTTGCCGGGGTTTATGGCCGCCGCTTTGTCCGCTATCAGCTTCCCCCGATGACAACGGCGGCCGGGGCCCTGATGGGGGCCAGCCTGCTGCTGATCCCGCTGTCTCTGGTGTTTGAAACCCCGTGGACCCTGCCCCAGCCGGCAACCGAAGTCTGGGGTGCGGTCTTCGGGCTGGCCCTGCTGTCCACCGCCCTTGCTTATGCCCTGTTTTATCGCCTGCTTGGCCGGGCCGGAGCGTCAAACCTGTCGCTGGTCACCTTTCTGGTTCCGGTCAGCGCCATTCTGCTGGGTGCCGGAATTCTTGGGGAAACACTGGAAACCCGGCATCTGGTCGGAATGGCCCTGATCAGCTGTGGTCTGGCAACTCTGGACGGTCGCCCGCTGCGCTGGCTGAAGCCAGCCTCAGCCTCCAACGGCTGAGTCGGGCCCCTCTTGCGTCTTACCGGACATTCCAGTGCTGGAAACAACAGTCTTCTGCCCCGTACCCTGCCCGCCCGGCCTCATAGACCCGGACACCCAGAAACGGTCCTACAGAAACGGAGTCCCCGATGGCGGTCAACCTGATCAGTCTTGCTCAGTCCCTGCCCCAGGAGTGGCAAAGCCACCGCGTCGCTCACCTTGAGGGGACAGCCATCAAGCTGTTCCGCATGGATGGGGCCGCTTTGCCTGAAGAATGCCACCCCGACTACACCGAAATCTTTCTCGTACTCGACGGAGAGATGCATCTGGTCATCAACGGGCAGACAGAAACCCTGCTGGCGGGGGATATGCGGCACATTCCCCCGTCCACGCCCCACAGTGTTTTAGCAGGCAGTCATGGGACGCTGCTGATCATCGATAACGAATCGGCCTGATTCCCCGGCCTGTGCCGACGGGGGTGAAGGCCCCATTTTCCCCATTCAGACAAAAAAAGGGGCCCACCGGGAAATCCCGATGGGCCTCAAGTTTTGCTCAGAGACTCAATCCGTCTTGCTCACCGAACCGGACAAGGGTGGCCAGAGTCCGGTCCACCTGTCATCAGGCACGGGCTTGCGCGGTGGATTGGGCCGACACCGGCACCTCCAGCTTGTCGAGCATTTCCTTAGGCACGACATGCCAGAACTTGCCGATCTCACGATCCCAGTTCGCCAGCAGACGCTCGGCGAAGCGGGAATTGGTTTCACGCACATGCTCTTCGATCAGCGACTTGAGCATGGACTGATAATGCGGGACCTCCATCCGGACCCATTCGACCGAGTCGGGGTTGACCCGGATGTCAAACAGGTTGGAGTCATCGTACACGAAAGCCATGCCCCCGGTCATCCCGGCACCGAAGTTAGCACCGACATCGCCCAGCACGACCACGGTTCCGTTGGTCATGTATTCGCAGCCGTTGGAGCCACAGCCCTCAATCACCGTCAGAGCCCCGGAGTTGCGCACCGCGAAGCGCTCCCCGGCCTGACCGGCGGCAAACAGCTTACCAGACGTGGCACCATACAGGACAGTATTGCCGATGATGGTGTTCTGGTTGGACTGCAGCGGGCTGGACACCGGCGGACGCACCACGATCGTCCCCCCGGACAGACCCTTACCGACGTAATCGTTGGAGTCGCCGAACACTTCCAGCTTCAGGCCCTGCACCGCGAAGGCACCAAGGGACTGACCGGCAGACCCCCGCAGACGCACGGTGATATGGCCCGGCTGCAGACCGGTCATCCCATACTTCTTGACGATCTTGTGCGACAGCTTGGTCCCGACAGCACGGTCGGTATTGCGCACGTTGTAAGCCAGCTGCATCTTTTCGCCGTCCCCAAGGGCCGGGCGGGCATCCTCGATGATCTGGGCGTCGAGAGTTTCAGCAACTTCGTTCCGGCCCTCAACGGTATTGACGGTCGGCAGACCGCCGGAATCCGCCTGCACCAGCAGCGAGTTAAGGTCGAGGTCGTCAAGGTGCGACGCCCCACGGGAGACCTGATACAGCAGGTCCGTGCGGCCAACCACTTCGTTCAGGTGCTTGAAGCCCAGTTCGGCCAGAATCTGGCGCACTTCCTCGGCGATGAAGGTGAACAGGTTCACCACCTTCTCCGGGGTCCCGGTGAACTTCGCCCGCAGCGCCGTATCCTGGGTACAGACCCCGACCGGGCAGGTGTTGGAATGGCACTGGCGGACCATGATGCAGCCCATGGCGATCAGGCTGGTGGTGCCGACGGCGAATTCTTCCGCCCCCAGCATCGCCGCAATCACCACATCGCGCCCGGTCTTGATGCCACCGTCGGTCCGCAGCTGCACCTTGTGGCGCAGGCGGTTGAGGGTCAGCACCTGATGGGCTTCAGACAGGCCCATTTCCCACGGCAAACCGGCGTATTTGATCGAGGTCTGCGGGCTGGCCCCGGTACCGCCGACATGGCCGGAGATGTGGATCACGTCCGCCTTGGCCTTGGCCACCCCGGCGGCAATGGTGCCGATGCCGGACCGCGACACCAGTTTGACCACCACGCGGGCAGAGGGGTTGATCTGCTTCAGGTCATAGATCAGCTGGGCCAGATCTTCGATCGAATAAATATCATGGTGCGGCGGCGGCGAGATCAGCATCACGCCGGGGGTGGAATGCCGCAGCTTGGCAATTTCCACCGTCACCTTGAAACCGGGCAGCTGCCCGCCCTCGCCGGGCTTGGCCCCCTGCGCGACCTTGATCTCAATTTCACGGCACTGGTTCAGGTATTCCGCCGTCACCCCGAAGCGGCCGGACGCCACCTGCTTAATCGCCGAGTTGGCGTTGTCGCCATTCGGACGCGGACGGTAACGGCTCGGATCTTCCCCGCCTTCCCCGCTGTCAGACTTGGCGCCGATCCGGTTCATCGCGATATTCAGAGTGCCGTGGGCTTCCGCCGACAGCGCCCCCAGCGACATCGCCGGAGTGATGAAACGCTTACGCAGCTGGGTCACCGACTCGACTTCGTCGATCGACACCGGATGAGTGGCCGGACGGAAGTCCAGCAGATCACGGACGCTGATCGGCGGCAGTTTGCGCAGACCTTCAGAGTACTTCTTGTACATCATGAAGCTGTCGGTGGAGACCGCCGACTGCAGGGTGTGGATCAGCGTCCCTTCAAAGGCATGGGCTTCACCGGCATTGCGACGGTAGCGGTAGAACCCGCCGACCGGCAGCACCGCCGCCGAGGTGCTGAACGCCTTGTTATGCTGTTCCAGAACCTTCTTCTGGATCCCGGCCATCCCGATGCCGGAGATGCGCGACGGCATACCCGGGAAGAATTCGGCGACCAGAGACCGCGACAGACCGATGGCCTCAAAGTTCAGACCGCCACGGTAGGAGGAGATCACCGAGATCCCCATCTTCGACATGATTTTGCGCAGACCGTCGTCGATGGCCTTCTTGAAGTTCTTCAGCGCCTTGTCGATCGGCAGATCGGCGAACAGACCACGACGGTGACGGTCCTTGATCGCCTCTTCCGCCACATAGGCGTTGACCGTGGTCGCCCCGACGCCGATCAGCACCGCGAAGTAATGGGTATCAAGGCATTCACCGGACCGCACGTTGAGACTGGTGAAGGTACGCAGCTGCTGACGGATCAGGTGCGTATGCACCGCCCCGGCCGCCAGAATCATCGGCAGCGGTGCCCGGCTGGCACTGGCCTTTTCGTCGGTCAGGATGACGTGGGTACAGCCGCCGCGCACGGCGTCTTCCGCCTCGCGCTGGATGTAGGTGATGGCATCGCGCAGGGCATTTTCCCCGCCGTTGACATCAAAGGTACAGTCCACCACCGCAGCGGTTTCGCCCATGTAATCCCGCATGGCGAAAAATTCCGCCGTGGTCAGCACCGGGCTTTCCAGCTGCAGCAGGTCACACTGGCTGGGATCTTCATCCAGAATGTTGCCGAGGTTGCCGAGACGGGTGTTCAGGCTCATCACCCGGGTTTCACGCAGCGGGTCAATCGGCGGGTTGGTGACCTGCGAGAAGTTCTGCCGGAAGAAGCAGTGCAGGCCACGATAGTTTTCGGCCAGCACCGCCAGCGCGGTGTCATCGCCCATGGAGCCGACCGCTTCCTTCCCCTCTTCCACCATCGGGGTCAGGATCAGTTCCATATCTTCCAGCGTCATGCCGTGGCCAAGCTGGCGGCGACGCAGGGTATCGCCGTCAACCTGGGCATCGGCCACGCCCGAGCCCTTGATCAGGCTGTCGAGGTGCGTGATGCGGTTGGTCCATTCGCCAAAGCTGGCGCGGCTGCCAAGCTCATCCTTCAGGTCACCATCACGGAAGAACTTGCCTTCCACCAGATCAATACCCAGCACCTGACCGGGGCCGACCCGGCCCTTTTCGACCACGGCAGTCTCGTCAACGCGGACCATGCCGGTTTCCGACCCGACGATCAGCAGGCCGTCACCGGTGATGGTATAACGCAGCGGACGCAGACCGTTGCGGTCAAGACCGGCCACCACCCAGCGGCCATCGGTGGCACACAGGGCAGCCGGGCCGTCCCACGGCTCCATCACGCAGTTACAGTAAGAGAAGAAGGCGCGATGCTTTTCTGACATCACCGCATTCTGGATGATGCTTTCCGGCACCAGCATCGCCTTGACCACCGGGGCCGGGCGACCGGCACGGACCAACAGCTCGAACACGTTATCGAGAGCCGCCGAATCCGAGCCACCCGGCTGGATGATCGGCTTCAGATCTTCAATCCGTTCCCCGAAAACCGGGCTGGACAGGCGGGTTTCATGCGCCTTCATCCAGTTGGCATTGCCCGACAGGGTGTTGATTTCCCCGTTGTGCGCCAGCATGCGGAACGGCTGGGCCAGACGCCAGGTCGGGAAGGTGTTGGTCGAATACCGCTGGTGATAGATCACGAACGCGGAAACGAAGCGCTCATCCTGCAGGTCGGGATAGAACACATCGACATGCTCGGCAAGGAACATGCCCTTGTAAATGATCGACCGCGACGACAGAGAGCAGATGTAGAACTCGGTCAGATTCTCACTCTGCGCCTGCTTTTCCATCCGGCGGCGCAGGACGTAAAGATCAGTCTCAAACTGCTCATCCGACACCCCGCGGGTGTTCGCGATCATGATCTGCTCGATCTCGGGGCGGGTGGCGTTAGCCTTTTCCCCAATCACCGAGATATCAACCGGCACCTGACGCCAGCCGAGAATGCTGTACCCATAATGCAGGATTTCGGATTCGACGATAATCCGGCAGCGTTCCTGCTTATCCATGTCGTTCTTCGGCAGGAAGACCATGCCGACGGCCAGACGGCGCTGGCCCGGCTCGCTGCCACCACGACGGATATGTTCCTTGAAGAATTCCTGCGGCACTTCCACATGGATGCCCGCACCGTCACCGGTCTTACCATCAGCGTCAATCGCACCACGGTGGAACAGCACTTTCAGGGCGTTGATCCCGGCTTCCACCACCTGACGGCGCGGCTTGCCGTCAATGGCGGCGATCAGGCCGACGCCACAGGAATCCAGTTCCTGCGCCGGGGAATACAGGTGCGCGGCTTCCAGCTTGGCAGCGTTGGCCTGCCAGTCGGCAACAAACCGTTCCCCGTCCGTCATTCCGTGCTGAAGGGCGTGGGCGGACACCGCCTGCGGCAGAATGGAGTCGATCTTGGTCATGGTCGGTATCCCTCTTACTCGGCGGCGGCGCGGTCGCTGAGCGACTTCTGGTTCAGATAGGCGGAAATGGCAGCGGCGGAGTCCCGGCCATCGCGGATGGCCCATACCACCAGTGAAGCCCCGCGCACGATATCCCCGGCGGCAAACACACCGTCCAGAGTGGTCATCGAAGAGCGCGGGTTGACCTTCAGGGTGCCCCATTTGGTGACGTTCAGCTCTTCCTGCGCAAACATCTGCGGCAGGTCTTCCGGCTCAAACCCCAGAGCCTCAATCACCAGATCAGCGGGCAGAACGAACTGAGAGCCTTCCAGCGGCTGCGGCGACTGACGGCCGGAAGCGTCGGAGACGCCGAGGTGCATCCGCACCGCCCGCACACCCGACACCACATCACTGGTGCCTTCGTTCAGCAGGGCCTCCGGGGCCGCCAGCCAGACGAACTCAACACCCTCTTCCTCGGCATTGGCAACTTCGCGCTGCGAGCCGGGCATGTTGTCACGGTCACGGCGGTACAGACACTTAACGCTCTTCGCACCCTGACGGATGGCGGTGCGCACACAGTCCATCGCGGTATCACCGCCGCCGATCACCACCACATCCTTACCGGCGGCATTCAGCTCGCCGGAGGTAAAAGCAGCGACACTGTCACCAAGGCTGACCTTATTCGAGGCCGTCAGATAATCCAGTGCCTTGGCAACCCCCTTCAGGCCAGCCCCCGGCAATGCCAGACCACGCGCCTTATAAACGCCGGTGGCGATCAACAGGGCATCATGGCGGGCCCGCAGCGTGGCAAAGGAGACCGTCTTACCGACATTGGTATTCGGGTGAAACACCACACCTGCCTGCTCCAAACGGTCAATCCGGCGCTGCACCACGTCTTTTTCCAGCTTGAAGCCGGGAATTCCGTACATCAGCAGGCCGCCCATGCGGTCGTAGCGGTCATAGACATGCACCGCGAACCCCTGCTTGCGCAGCTCTTCCGCCGCCGCCAGACCGGCCGGACCGGACCCGATGATCCCCACCGACTCCCCGCGTTCAGCCCGCGGCACAATCGGCTCGACCCAGCCTTCAGCCCAGGCGGTGTCGGTGATGTACTTTTCCACCGCGCCGATGGTGACGGCCCGGTGGGTCGACTGTTCCAGTACGCAGGACCCTTCGCAGAGGCGGTCCTGCGGACAGATCCGACCACAGATTTCCGGCATGGTGTTGGTGGCGGAGGACAGCTCGTAGGCTTCCTTCAGACGCCCGGCAGTGGTCAGCATCAGCCAGTCAGGAATGTTGTTCCCCAGCGGGCAGTGGATCTGACAGAAGGGGATGCCGCACTGCTCGCAGCGCGACGCCTGCTCCCCGGCGCGGGTCGGCTGGAAACCGGTGTAGATTTCGTTGAAATCCTGTTTGCGATCGGTGGCCGACCGCTTCTCCGGCATCTGCTGATCCAGACGGGTGAACTGCATCATCTTCGGCGACATCGATCGACATCCTCTTTCTAAGGGCCTCCCCGGCCTCTGCCCTGAGGGGATTGGGGAAACCGGACCGCTTTTCAGGGGAAAACCCAAGAGCAGAAACAAAAGTTCCTACGAGCGGGGCAATACGTAATTTTCACTCACAAACCCCGCTGAAAGTCGCAGGGTCTGCGGCGCATGTTCCGTATACCCCCATCGAAACCCCCGATCAAGCAAAAATAGCACAGATAGTTCCGCTTTGATTACCATTTCCACAAGGTCAATGCGAACCGCTCGCAACAAATCCCGGAACCTGAGACGCCCTTGCCGGAAATTAGTAAACATATGCGAACGATATCGCCCCTTTGTGCTTTTTCAACAAGATGATAAAAAATCGCCACGATCCACATGATGGGAGCGGGCGGTGACGCTTCTACAAATTCTGGTGTTTGCGCTCATTCACGGCCTCACCGAGTTCCTGCCGGTGAGCGCAACAGCTCATCTGATCCTGATTCCGCTGGTGACTCAGTGGCCTCCGACGGATCTGGAGCTCGATATTGCCGTACGCCTCGGCACCCTCGCGGCAGTCTGCCTCTACCTCTGGCGCGATATCGGCGGCATGACCGCCGGACTGTTCCGGGTTCTGAAGGGCAAAAGCGACAGGCGGGCCCGTCTGTTCTGGCAGCTGGTCACCGCCACCATCCCCGTCATCGCCGCCGGAGCTGCCCTGAAACTGTGGATGCCGCTGGATGACCTGCGCAGCCTGATCTTCATCGGCTGGTGCACCCTCGGCTTCGGCGCATTCCTGTGGCTGGTTGACCGGTTGTGCCTGACCGTCAAACGGCTGGAGCACCTGACGTTCCTTGATTCCCTCGTCATTGGCATCGCACAGGCCATCGCCTTCCTGCCCGGGGCATCCCGCGTCGGCCTGGCCATTACCACCGCGCGGATGTACGGCTACGAACGCCGTGACGCGGCCCGGCTGGCCATGTTGCTGTCCGTGCCGACCATCATCGGCACCACACTGCTGGTCGGCTATGACCTGTGGCTGCATCAGGGCTTCCACTTCGGCAACAGCTCACTGATTGCCATGGGACTGGCCTTCGTCATCAGTTTCCTGACCATCGCGTTCCTGATGAGCTGGCTGCGCCGCCGCTCCTTCGGCCCGTTCATCCTGTATCGGGTCCTTCTGGGCCTGATCCTGCTTGGCTTCGGGTATGACCTCTTCCGGTTCTGACACCGCCCTGTCCCTGCTTCTGGACCACACGGGAGCCAGCGCCGCCGCGCTGGTCGCTGCCGCCGTGCTGCTGGATGCCATCATCGGTGACCCCCCGGCACTATACCGCCGCATCCCCCACCCCGTGGTGTTATATGGGGCCCTGATCAGCCACCTTGAAAAAGCCCTGAACCAGCCGCGTTTTGGGCGCGGCCTGCGCCGGGCCGGGGGAATCCTGCTGCTGCTGATCCTGCTGACGGTGAGTCTGGGGGTTGGTTGCGGGCTCAGCTGGGCAGCGGCACAATGGCCCTGGATGCTGGCCGTCAATGCACTGGTGGCGATGACCCTGATCGCTCAGAAGAGCCTTTATCAGCATGTCGTCGCCGTTGCCGATGCCCTGACGACAGACGGACTGGACGGGGGGCGGACTGCGGTCTCGATGATTGTCGGGCGCGATGTCACCCAACTCGACAGCGCCGGGGTTAGCCGCGCCGCGATTGAAAGCGCCGCCGAAAATTTCTCCGATGGGGTCACTGCCCCGGTTTTCTGGCTGGCCCTCGGGGGGCTGCCCGGCCTGATGGCCTACAAAGCCGTCAATACCCTCGACTCGATGGTTGGCCACCGTTCAGACCGGTACCGGGATTTTGGCTGGGCCTCTGCCCGCTTTGATGATCTCGTCAATCTGCTTCCCGCCCGCCTGTCCGGCCTTCTGCTGTGTGCCGCTGCCCTGTTCTGCCCCGGTACACAGCCGGGGCCCGCCCTGCGGGTCATGCTGCGCGATGCGGGGAAACACCGCAGCCCCAACGCCGGCTGGCCGGAGTCCGCGATGGCCGGTGCCCTCGGGCTGAAACTCGCGGGCCCCCGCCTTTACCCGGGATACCGGGTGGACGACCCCTTCATCGGGGACGGCACCCCGGATGCGACCCCGGATGCCATCCGCAGGGCCCTGCGGCTGATGACCCTGGCCTGTCTTTTCAACGGCGGCATCGCCGTCATGCTGTCTCTTGCCGTTCACCGGGCTGCCGCCCTATTCTGAAGCGCGCCCCCGACCTGAGGTTTCGCATGCCCCCGATGTTCCGTTCTCTGTTGCGTTCCGGTGCCCTCTGCGCCCTGATGGCCCTGTCCATCGCCCCTGAAGGCCACGCTGCCGAGACCAAAACCCTTGGGGTGTTCGGGTCATGGACCGCCTATTCCTTCACTGAGAATGGCAAACAGGTGTGCTACATGGCGGCCCGCCCCAGCAAGGCGGACGGCAACTTCGCCAGCCGTGGTGACATTTATGCCCTGATCACCCATCGCCCCGGTCAGAAAAGCCTCAACGTCTTTTCCATTGTTGCCGGATACGCCTATTCGATGGACAGTGAAGACTTGGTGCAGGTCAGTATCGGCAAGCGGATCTTCAAACTGTTCACGCAGGGAGAACGGGCCTGGACCCATGACGACAAGGCCGATCAGGCCCTGTCTGATGCAATCCGGAAAGGCGGCGCCGACATGATCGTGCGCGGCAAGTCGATGCGTAATGCCGAAACCGTCGATACCTATTCTCTGATCGGCGCCCCGAAAGCGCTGGAAGCCATTGATTCTGCCTGCGGCGTAAAACCCACAGGATCATAATTCCGGCGGATTGGGTTTTTCTGACTGCCGGCAAGCACAGGGTTTCCTTTTACTCCACCCCGACAGACAGTGGTAAATCGCCACGAATAAAAGGCCTTTCGCCGGGGGCTGAATGCGCCTATAACCCCGGCCATGACTGACACCACCATCATGAAAACCGCCGTCACGCCGGATCCGGCTCCGGGCGACGCTGCGGCGCTGAACAACCCCGATGCAGAGGGCCGCGAGGATCTCATCGGGCTGTCGCGGGAACAGCTTGCCGGGCGTCTGGCCGCCATGGGAGAAAAGTCCTTCCGGGCCGGTCAGGTGTGGGCGTGGCTGTATAACCGGGGTATCCGCGATATCGACGGGATGAGCAACATCTCGAAGGAAACCCGCGCCAAGATGAAGGAGCGGTTCCATATCAGCCGCCCGCAGGTCAGCCGCGAACTGACATCCGCCGACTCCACCCGCAAATGGCTGCTGAAGTACCGCGACGGGCAGGAAGCTGAGACGGTCTACATCCCGGACGATGACCGGGGCGCTGTCTGCGTTTCCACACAGGTCGGCTGTACCCTGACCTGCCGGTTCTGCCACACCGGCACCCAGATGCTGGTCCGCAACCTCTCGGCAGGGGAAATCGTCGGCCAGTTCATGGTGGCCCGCGACTCCTACGGCGAGTGGCCGACCCCCAACGAGACCGGCCGCCTGCTGTCCAACGTTGTGGTGATGGGCATGGGGGAACCCCTGTTCAACTATGACGCCACGGTCACCGCCCTGCGGATTCTGTCAGATCCCGAAGGTCTGGCCCTGTCAAAGCGGCGCATCACCCTGTCAACGTCCGGTGTGGTGCCGCGCATGTATGATCTGGGCAATGACGTCGGCGTCAATCTGGCCGTCAGCCTGCACGCCGCCACAGATGACGTGCGTGACGTGATCATGCCGATCAACAAGAAGTGGCCGCTGAAAGAGCTGATGCAGGCCTGCCGGGATTATCCCGGTGCCAGCAATGCCCGGCGCATCACCTTTGAATATATCATGCTCAAAGGGATCAATGATTCTGACGCCGATGCCCGCCAGCTGGCGCGTCTGGTCAGGGGGATCCCTTGCAAGTTTAACCTGATCCCCTTCAACAAATGGCCGGGATCTGATTTTGAATGCTCTGACTGGGCACGGATCGAACGCTTCTCAGACATTCTGGCCGAACACGGATACTCCGCACCGGTCCGGAAACCACGGGGCCGGGATATTCTTGCCGCCTGCGGTCAGCTGAAAAGCGAGAGCCAGCGCGAACGCCTGACACAGTTGAAAGCCCGCCGTGCGGCGGGGATTGATGATGAGGATCACGGGGAAACTGCAGCGCAGTAAGTCTCTGTTTTCTTTATGCCTGATAAACCCCTGTCTTTGGTTGGACAGGGGTTTTTCGTTTTCAGGGATGTTCGTACCTGTTGACTCTGCAACCGTTTATTTCGCTTTTGCACACTTCCGATGTGCGTTTGATTGCATTTGAAAGTTCACAAAACTGAAATTTTTCTGTAACGTTCGCGGTCTATAAAACCGGGGCCCCCGAAGGCATACGTTTGCAACGGGTCCGCCGTCGGACCAACCGCGAGGAAACGCCGCAATGAAATTCCGCTCTCTGACTCTCGCCACCGCATCGGTGGCCGCCACTCTGGCGATGGGCACCGGCGCGAACGCCGCGACCGAAATCCAGTTCTGGCATGCCATGGGCGGCGAACTGGGCGCCAAGGTTCAGGAAATCGCCGACAAGTTCAACGCCAGCCAGGCGGACTACAAGGTGGTGCCGGTTTTCAAGGGCACCTACACCGAAACGATGACCGGGGCGATCACCGCCTTCCGTGCCAAGCAGCAGCCGCATATCGTGCAGGTGTTTGAAGTCGGCACCGCCACCATGATGGCGGCACAGGGTGCGGTGTACCCGGTTTATCAGCTGATGGCTGATGCCAAGCTGCCGTTTGACGCAAAGTCCTATCTGCAGGCTGTGTCCGGGTATTATACCGACACCAACGGCAACATGCTGTCGATGCCGTTCAACAGCTCGACCCCGGTGCTGTATTATAACAAGACCGCCTTCGCCAAGGCCGGTCTTGATCCGAATACCCCGCCGAAGACCTGGAAAGATGTCGAAACCTACAGCGAAAAGCTGCTGGCCGCCGGGTACAAGTGCGGCTTCTCCACCGGCTGGATGCCGTGGGTGCAGATGGAGACCTTCCTCGCCCTGCATAACCAGCCGATCGGCACCAAAGGCAACGGTTTCGGCGGGCTGGATACCGAACTGACCGTCAACGGCCCGCTGGAACTGCGCCACATCACCAACATGGCGGAATGGGCCAAGAAAGGCATCTTCAAGTACACCGGTCGCCGCTCCGACGGGGCACCGTCCTTCTATAACGAAGAATGCACCATGTACATGAACAGCTCCGGCGGGTATGCCGGGGTGAAGGCCAATGCCAAAACCTTCGAATTCGGCGTCGGCATGCTGCCGTACTATGATGACGTGAAGGGTGCCCCGCAGAACTCCATCATCGGCGGGGCCGCGCTGTGGGTTCTGAAGGGCCACAAGGCTGAAGACTACAAGGGCGTCGGCCAGTTCTTCAACTTCATCTCCAAGCCGGAAATTCAGGCTGACTGGCATCAGGTCACCGGCTATCTGCCGATCACCACCGCCGCCTACGAGCTGAGCAAGGCCCAGGGCTTCTATGACAGAAACCCCGGCACCGACATGTCCGTCCGTCAGATCAACCTGAATCCGCCAACCGAAAACTCCAAGGGTCTGCGCTTCGGTAACTATGCCCAGATCCGTGACGTGATCGACGAAGAACTGGAAGGCGTGTGGTCGGGCCAGAAGACCCCGAAGGACGCGCTGGATTCCATCGTCAAGCGCGGCAACGATCTGCTGCGTAAGTTTGAAAAGACCAACGGTTAATTCCTCCTCGTGAAAGGTGCGGGGATGCGGTGACGCATCCCCGCCTTTCCGTTTTCGGGCGCGCCGGTAACGGCCTCCCGGCCGGGGCCGGGCCTTACAGCCCCGCCCCCGCCCCGCTCCCTACATCCTCTTGCTTCACCGGGTCTGTCCGTGACCGGACGGCCCCAGTCCTGCAACGCATAACGTCTTCGGGTTGGCGCAATGCACCAGAGCTCCCCCTTCAATCACCGGCTGCTGCCGTATCTGCTGGTCCTGCCGCAGATCGCAGTCACGCTGGCCTTCTTTATCTGGCCTGCCCTGAATGCGGTCTGGCTGTCCACCCGGCAGGAGGATGCCTTCGGCCTGAGCAGCGAGTTTGTCGGGCTGGAGCATTACATCGCCATTTTCCACGACGGCACCTATACCCGCGCACTGGTCAACACGGCGGTGTTCAGCACCGGCGTGACCGTGGTGTCGCTGGCCCTGGCCCTGCTGCTGGCGGTCATGGCAGACCGTGTCGTACGGGGGGCAATGGTCTACAAGACCCTGCTGATCTGGCCCTATGCCGTCGCGCCTGCGGTTGCCGGGGTGATCTGGTGGCTGGCCTTCAACCCCTCCATCGGGGTGGTTGCGTATTTCATCAACATTCTGGGCTATGACTGGAACCACCTGATCAAAGCCCGTGACGCGATGATGCTGGTTATCTTTGCCGCTGCCTGGAAGCAGATCAGCTACAATTTCCTGTTCTTCCTTGCCGGTCTGCAGGCAATTCCGCGGTCGTTGATCGAAGCCGCCGCCCTTGATGGCGCCAGCCCCTTCCGCCGCTTCTGGACCGTGATTTTCCCGCTGCTGTCGCCGACCACCTTCTTCCTGCTGGTCGTCAACATCATCTATGCCTTCTTCGATACCTTCGCCCTGATTCACGCCACCACGGCGGGTGGCCCTGCCGGGTCCACCGAGACGCTGGTGCTGAAAGTGTTCATGGACGGGTTCGTCGGCCTCGACCTTGGCGGCTCTTCGGCCCAGTCGGTGGTGCTGATGGTGATGGTGATGGCGCTGACGGTGGTTCAGTTCCGCTTCGTTGAACGGAAGGTACAGTACTGATGGTCGAAAATCGCCCCTGGCTGACCGTAATCGCCCATGTGGTCCTGCTGCTGGGTCTGCTGATCACCGCTTTTCCGGTATGGCTGACCTTTGTCGCCTCGACCCACGAAGGCACGGCCCTGACGCAGTTTCCGATGCCGCTGTGGCCGGGCAGCCACTTCCTCGATAACTACGGCACCATCCTGTTCAGCGGCGCCAAGGCCGCCGGCGGGCAGCCTGTGCTGCTGATGCTCGGCAATTCGCTGATCGTCGCGCTGGGAATCGCGGTCGGCAAGATCGCCATCTCGATCATTGCGGCCTATGCCATTGTCTATTTCCGTTTTCCGCTGCGCCAGACTTTCTTCTGGATGATCTTCATGACGCTGATGCTGCCGGTGGAAGTGCGCATCATGCCGACCTTTGAAATCACCGCCAATCTTGGTCTGCTCAACAGCTACAGCGGGCTGATCGTTCCGCTGATCGCCAGCGCCACCGCCACCTTCCTGTTCCGTCAGTTCTTCCTGACCATCCCGGTAGAGCTGGTGGAAGCCGCAAGGCTGGACGGTGCCGGACCGATCCGGTTCTTCCGTGATGTGCTGCTGCCGCTGTCGCGGACCAACATCGCCGCGCTGTTCGTGATCCTGTTCATCTATGGCTGGAACCAGTACCTGTGGCCGTTGGTGGTTTCGACCGATCCGTCGCTGACCACCATCATGACCGGCATCAACGCGCTGGTCCGCGTGCCGGACTCTGAGCCGCAATGGCATCTGCTGATGGCAATGTCGATGCTGGCAATGCTGCCGCCGATCCTGGTCGTGGTGGTGATGCAGAAGCTGTTCGTGCGCGGTCTGGTCGAGACCGAGAAATAACCCGATGACGCCCGGCTCCGGCCCTCCCCCCTGCCGCCGGACCGTCAACCTTTGTTTCTGGAGAGCCGCTCTATGGCGACCGTAGACTTTATCGGGGTCGAAAAGACCTACCCCAACGGCCACAAGGCTATTCATGGGATCAACCTGAACATTACCGACGGGGAATTTGTGGTGCTGGTCGGCCCGTCAGGCTGTGGCAAATCCACCCTGCTGCGGATGCTCGCCGGTCTGGAAACCGTGACCGGCGGCGAAATCCGCATTGATGGCAAGGTCGTCAACCGGCTTGAACCGGCAGACCGGGACATTGCCATGGTGTTCCAGAACTACGCCCTGTATCCGCATATGAGCGTACGGGAAAACATGGCCTATGGTCTGCGCAACCGCAAAACCCCGGTGGACGTGATCGAAAAGCGTGTCGCCGAAGCCGCCAAGGTTCTGGGGCTGGAAGGGATGCTCGACCGGAAGCCGAAGCAGCTGTCCGGTGGCCAGCGCCAGCGCGTTGCCATGGGCCGGGCCATTGTACGGGAGCCGAAGGCCTTCCTGTTTGATGAACCGCTGTCCAATCTTGACGCCAAGCTGCGCGTGCAGATGCGCGTTGAAATCCGCCGCCTGCAGCGGGAACTGAACACCACCGCCATCTACGTCACCCACGATCAGGTGGAAGCGATGACCATGGCGGATCGGCTGGTGGTGATGCGCGACGGCGTTGCCCAGCAGATTGGCCGCCCGCTGGACGTCTACGCCAAGCCGCGCACCACCTATGTCGCCGCCTTCATCGGCAGCCCGGGCATGAACCTGCTGGAAGGTGTGATCTCGGCCGACGGATCTGCCGTTGTTCTGGGTAAAAACGGTGCTATGGGCCGCAGCATTGCCCTGCCGGTCGCCCGCCCGGGGGAAACCGGCCGCCCGGTCGTGCTGGGGATCCGCCCGGAACACCTGCTGATCAACCCGCAGCAGGGCGATACCGTCGAAGTCCGTTCGGTTCTGACGGAGCCGCTGGGCGCTGATACCATCAAATACACCCTGCTGCCCGGCTGCGGTCAGTCCCTGACCGTCCGTCTGCCCGGAACCCATCCGTCGGGTGATACCGATGTGCTGGCGGTCGGCTTCGATCCGGCCCACCTGCACCTGTTTGACGAGGCAACCGGACTGCGGCTGGAAGACTGATCTTTCAGCCCCACGGTTGTTTTCCGCAGACGGCGGGCCGGTTTCCTCCCCCGGCCCGCCGTTTCGCATGTCCCGGACAGTCGGCCCCTACAGCGCGGTATTTAAATACCAAAGGTTGAATTTTCACACGACGGAGTTGCATCCCGCGTGGGACAGACGCACACTGGCATCCGGGCAAAGCGCACGGACTTTGGCAACAGACGGACTGTCCATCATGATTCCTGTCCGGGTCGGCAACAGCATTCTTGATCATGACCACGCAGAACTCTCCTGCCTTCTGGAGGATCTGCACGCCCTATGGATCAACCGCTGTGGCGGCGCAGCGATCCTGACCGGACTGATCCGCTTTGAAGAGGTCCTCTGCGCGCATTTCGCCGTCGAGGAAGCAATCCTGCGCGGCTGCGCTTATGCAGGACTGGCCCATCACCAAGCCCAGCACAGGGCCTTCCTGACCGAAGTGGCTCACTTCCGGCGGCAGCTGTCGCCACATCCGGTGACGGAGGGGGAACGCCCCCTGCACGCCTTTGACATCGCATCGCGGCTGTCAGATCTGCTGTATGCCCATGAGCTGGTTGAAGACAGTGCCTATGTTCCGGCCCTGCTCGCTCCCCCCGCTATCGCGGCGGAGACCATTGATCAAAGCCTGACCCCTCTGGTGCAGGAAGCGGCAGCCCTGAAGACACGCCAGCCAGACCCGATGCCTCCCACTCTCGCGAGCAATGCACCGGCCTTGACACCGCAGGCCGCACATGCCCTGTCACGTCTGATCCGGGGTCTGGCGGGCGGTGAGCTGGTACCGGAGCAGATCGCCACCGAATTTTTGCCTTATTGGCTGGAAAAGCCGGCCACCGGAGCCTGATGGCCTTTGCCTGCACCCGTTGCCATCTGCCACAGGGCCTCAAGGGACAGATGATGCGTCAGATGATCCGCCAGAGACTCCAGCGTGTCCTCAACCTGCCGCTCGTAGGCAACGCTTCCGGCGACAGAACTCCCAAGCTCCCGCAGCAGAGTCCGCCGGAAGGAGTCGGCGGCAAAGACCCCATGCAGATACGATCCCCGGACCCGGCCATCCGCACTGACGGCCCCTTCAGGACGGCCATCCAGCACAAACCAAGGCCGGTCCAGCGCCGCCCCGTCCGTGCGGCCCATATGCATCTCGTATCCCCGCAGATCGCAGCCGGTGCGGTCATCATGGGCGGTAATCTCGATCAGCGCCTTCTCGGCGGTCATCGTGGTTTCCAGATCCAGCAGCCCCAGCCCCGGCGTTGACCCCGGCGCTCCTTCCCGGCCATCGGGATCATGCACCCAGCGCCCCAGCATCTGAAAACCGGCACACAGGCCGATTACCCGCCCGCCACGCCGGACATGGGCCAGAATATCAATGTCCCATCCGTTGTGGCACAGGGCCTCAAGGTCTGCCCGGGTCGCCTTTGAGCCCGGTAACAGGACGACGTCCGCATCCACCGGCAGCGGCTGCCCGGGAACCAACAGGCTCAGGCGAACCCCCGGCTCTGCCCGCAGCGGATCGAGATCATCAAAATTAGAAATACGCGGCAGGCGCGGCACCACAATGTGCAGGCCTTCCCCTGCGCTCAGACCCTGCCGGTCCAAAGCCACCGCATCTTCCGCAGGCAAAGCCGACGCCTGCGAAAACCACGGCACCACCCCCAGACAGGGCAGGCCGGTGTGTCCGGCGATAATGTCCAGCGCCGGATCAAACAGACGGGGATCCCCCCGGAACTTATTGATCAGATACCCCTTGGTCCGCGCCCGTTCGCTCTCGGAAATCAGAGCATGTGTGCCGACCACAGAGGCCAGAACACCGCCGCGGTCAATATCCCCGATCAAAACGACCGGCACATCCGCCGCTTCCGCGAACCCCATATTGGCAATGTCTGCCGCCCGCAGATTGACCTCGGCAGCGCTGCCTGCCCCCTCGATCAACACCAGATCGGCATCGGCACACAGAAAAGAAAAGCTGTCGAGGACCTGCGGCAGAAGCGACGGCTTTAACCGCATATAGTCACGGGCGCTGGCATTGGTCAGCACCCGCCCCTGGACCACAACCTGACTGCCGACATCGGTTGTCGGCTTCAGAAGAACCGGATTCATATCCACCGTAGGGGCGACCCCACAGGCCCGCGCCTGCAATGCCTGCGCCCGTCCAATTTCCCCGGTTCCCGCCCCGGTCCGCAGGGCCGCGACCGCCGCATTGTTAGACATATTCTGGGGCTTGAAGGGACGCACCCGCAGCCCCTGCCGGGCAAAGGCCCGACAGAGCCCGGCCACCAGCAGGCTTTTGCCCACATCAGACCCGGTGCCCTGAAACATCAGGGCCCGGGCCGGACGGGAGGAGGCGCGAAAACGATCCTGACCGGTCATCGGCGGGTCAGTTCAGATCCTGCTTCTGCACCGGGGTCAGCTTGACCGGAGCCGAGGACGGACGGGACGACGCAGCCGGAGCCGATGCCGGGGCCGAACTGCCAGAGGATGACCCGCCGGACGACCCAGACGACCACGAGGACGAAGAACCAGACGACGACGCCGGAACCTCTTCCTGCGCCGGGGGGGCATCAGGGTTCAGGGCGTTGCTGCGCTGCGGCGGGTAATACTGGACCCCCAGAGACCGGTGCAGGTTATCGGCATCCGGCAGCACCCAACGGCGGTCAAACAGAATCGCCTTCGCGCTGGCATTGGGGCCATAGACCGCCCGGTTCCACGAATCGCGGAACACCAGCCCTGCCCCTTCAAACACCCCGCCACCATACGCACCCTGCGAATGGGCAAAGGCAATGATATCAGCATCAAGATTGGCGGTGGTCGAGGCTTCGATATTCGCTCCGACGCTGGCAAAAGACACCCCGGCGGAAGCCCCCATCTTGAAATTATCAGACAGAACGGAGTTCAGGCCGTTTTCTGTCATGATCATCAGGATCATCTGCGCCCGCTGCCCACCGATCTGCAGGCCAAGGCTGCCACCGACCACCGAATAGAACGCCGGTGGGGTCAGCTTACCCTGATCATCCCGCACCATCAGCAGACCAACCCCATAAGAGCCGCCGATGATAAACCCCCCTTTATAATACGACGGGATCACCATCACGGCGCGGGCACGCTGCAGATACGGCTCAAGATCTTTGGTGAAATTGGCATCGTTGCGGACGCTTTCCACCGTTGCCACAGCATTGGCGATTTCCGCACGGGCGTCAGACAGGTCATCAGCCCGTGCCGGACCGGTCAGCCCCGGCGCCAGCACGGCCGAGACCGCCAGCAGCGCCACGACGAACAACCGGGCACCTTTTGCCCGAAGACCCCGGAACAGGGGCTCATTCTGGTGCCCAGCAAGACCAAACATCGGCATACACCCTCCTTCATGGGATCATCCGGCACCACGCAGGGGGGGCGGGCTCCGGCAGGGGTCACAGTGGCAGACGGGCAGAGTGGCCCGCCAGAAACTCAGAATTCCACGCCCGGCTGGGCTTTCACACCGCTGCGGAACGGGTGCTTCACCAGTGTCATTTCCGTCACCAGATCGGCAGCCTCGACCAATGGCGGCAGCGCATTGCGCCCGGTCAGCACCACATGCTGCATCGACGGGCGGTTCGCAAGAGCCGTCAGCACCCGGTCCAGCGTCAGATATTCGTAGCGCAGGACAATATTGATTTCGTCAAGAATAACCATCCGGAAATCAGGATTGGTCAGCATTGCCTCGGCCTCGGCCCAGGCCCGCTCCGCCGTGGCGATATCGCGGGTTCGGTCCTGCGTTTCCCACGTAAAGCCTTCCCCCATGGTGCGGAAGGTCACCAGATCCTCAAACCGGGCCAGCACATCACGCTCTGCGGTGTGCATTGCCCCTTTGATGAACTGAACAATCCCGACCCGGAAGCCATGGCCGACACAGCGCAGAGCCATCCCGAAAGCGGCGGAGGACTTCCCCTTTCCTGCCCCGGTATTGACAATGATCAGGCCCTTTTCGACCTGCTTCTCAGTCATGATCCGGTCTCGGACAGCCTTTTTCTTGGCCATCTTACGTTTATGGCGGTCATCCTCTGACTCGTCAGCCTCAGGAGACGGGGCGGCGGTCACATCAAGATCTGTCATGCGGCGGTCCTCAGGCTGTCGAGTACGGAGAGGGTGCTGTTGCGGCGCGGGGTCCACAGCGATCTGTCGATCGCTTCATCAAACCGTGCCGCCATCTCCCGCAGGGCATGGGGATTGGCTTCAGCCAGAAAGGCCCGGACGGCCTCGTCCCCGAGATAGGCGTCAAAAATGGCATCAAAATGGTGGTTGCCGACACAGCGGGCCGTCGCGGCAAAGCCGAACAGATAATCCACCGTCGCCGCCATTTCCGCCGCGCCCTTGTAGCCATGACGCATAGCCCCGGCAATCCATTTGGGGTTGGCGGCACGACCCCGGACAATCCGGGCGATTTCTTCCCGCAGGGTACCGATCCGCGGCGTCTCCGGGCGGGAATGATCAGGGTGATAGATTTCCGGCATCTGGCCGCTCAGCTGTTCCACCGCCGCCGCCAGACCGCCTTCAAACTGATAATATTCATCAGAGTCGAGCAGGTCATGCTCGCGGTTGTCCTGATTCTGCACCACGGCCTGAACCTGTCGCAGACGGTCGCGGAACAGACCGTGGGCCGCCTCGCCCCGGCTGCCGTTGCCATAGGCATAGCCCCCCCACTGCACATAGGCCCGGCCCAGATCGGCACTGTCTTCCCACAGGCCCTCGTCCACCAGCGTCTGTAACCCGGCCCCATAGGCCCCCGGTGCCGCGCCGAACACCCGGAACCCTGCCTGCCGGACCGCCTGCTCCTCCGGCATCCCTTCGGCCTGCAAGCGGTGTACGTCAGCCCGGTATCGGGCAGCCAAAGGATTTTCGTCGGCAGGCTCCTCCAGCGCGGCCACCGCCCGCACCGCACTGTCAAACAGATCAATCAGGGCGGGGAATGCATCACGGAAGAAGCCGGATACCCGCAGGGTAACATCGACCCGGGGACGGTCCAGCACGCTGACCGGCAGAATCTCAAATCCGGTAACCCGACGGCTGGCGGCTTCCCACGTCGGCTTGACGCCAAGAAAGGCCAATGCCTGCGCCAGATCATCCCCGCCGGAGCGCATGTTGGCGGTGCCCCAGGCCGTCACCGCCAGCGCCTGCGGCCATTCCCCATGGTCCTGTGCATGACGCTCCAGCAGTAGGGTGGCGGATTTCCAGCCCAGCGCCCATGCGGCGGGCGTCGGTACCGTACGGGTATCGACCGAAAAGAAATTCCGTCCCGTCGGCAGAACATCCGGACGACCCCGGGTCGGTGCCCCGGATGGCCCCGGTGGGACAAAACGACCCTCAAGCCCACGCAGCAGACCCGCCATTTCTGCCGGGCCGCATCCGGCTACAACCGGCCGCAGGGTCTGTATAATCCATGCCACACTGGCCGCCGACTGCGGGCCGGGGGCGGCCTGCCCACCGGACACCACCTGCCGGGCCAGCAGTTCCAGCCGCTCCACCGTATCACCGGTGCTGCGCCACAGATCATCACTGACTGCCTGCAGGACGGTCGGGCGTGGCCCGGTCCATGGGTCTGCCATCACAGCCGCCAGCGGATCAAAGGCAAGATCGAGATCCGCCGCCAGCGCCCGCAGCAGACTCTGCTGTCCGGGGCGGTGGGCTTCCCCCACCGGGCTTTGCCCCGGGACCCGGGCAAGCGCCACCAGAAGATCCGTCAGGGCATCACCCTGCGGTGACTGGCCGAAAATATGCAGACCATCCCGGATCTGCAGCTCCTTCAGGTCGCACAGGTGATTGTCGAGCCGGGCCAGGGCCTCGGTCTCATCCTCAACCCCTTCAAATCCAAGATCACGGTCCAGCCCCAGCACCCTCGACAGGCTGAGAATCTCTTCCCGCAGGATCGCCAGCCGACGGGGATCAACCCCGGCAGCCTCATAATATTCATCGACCAGCGCCTCAAGATCCTTCAGCGGGCCATAGCTTTCAGCCCGGGTCAGCGGCGGGGTCAGATGGTCGATAATCACCGCACTGCTACGGCGCTTGGCCTGCGTCCCTTCGCCCGGGTCGTTGACAATAAACGGATACAGATGGGGCAGCGGCCCCAGCACCGCTTCGGGGAAGCAGTCCGCCGACAGTGCCACTGCTTTTCCCGGCAGCCATTCCAGGGTGCCATGCTTGCCAACGTGGACCACCGCCTGCGCCCTGAACTGCTCCCGCAGGAACACATAGAAGGCCAGATAGCCGTGCGGCGGTGGCAGGGCCGGATCGTGATAGCTGGCGACCGGATCAACATCCGCGCCACGGGACGGCTGAATCCCGACCATGACCCCGCCCAGATCCAGCAGAGGCAGGGCAAAATGACCGCAGGACAAAGCCCCCGGACGGAACCACGGATCCCGCTCCGGCGGCCCCCAGCGGTCCAGCATCGCCTGCCGGGCGGCGTCCGGCAGAGCCGAAAAGGCCAGCATATACTCCGGCAACGCCAGTTCCACACCGGCGCCGGTATGACGCTGGCCGTTGGTCGGCCCGGCCAGCAGACGGTCAAGCAGGTCTGCCCCGGTCAGGGGAACATTCCGCAGCCGATACCCGGCCCCCTGCAAAGCCGCCAGAATACCGGCAACCGCCGCCGGGGTATCCAGACCGACACCATTGCCAATCCGGCCATCACGGTTGGGGTAATTGGCCAAGACAAAAGCCACCCGCCGGTCCGCCGGGGCGGCATGGCGCAGCCGGGCCCAGTTAGCCGTCAGGTCCGCAACGAACGCTATACGGTCCGGGACCGGGGCGTAGGTCAGCAAATCGCACTGCGTCGCCTCATCCCGCCGCGACGCCGCCTTAAACGACACCGCCCGGCTGAGTATCCGCCCGTCCACCTCCGGCAGGGCCACATTCATGGCAATGTCGCGGGCAATCAGGCCGTTGCTGCCCTTCCGCCACACCGCTTCGCTGCCACCGGAGAAAATCACCTGCAGTACCGGGCAGTCAGCGGTGGAAAACGGTGTGTCCCGCGCTTCGCCGGGGGCGGCAACGGCAAAGGCGGTCCCATTCAGGATCACCGAGGACGGATGATCGGCCAACAGGCTTTCCAGCACCCCGGCGGCCAGAGAATCCTTCAGACTGGTGACAAAGGCCGGCAGCGGATTGAGGCCGCGCTCCAGCAGAGCCTCGGCCAGTGCCAGAACCGGCGCGGTGTTTCCGGCATGAACCAACGCCCGGTAAAAGACCAGCGGCACCACCGGTGCCCCATCGGTCCAACGGTCACGGATCTCGACCGGGAACACCCCGGCAGGCGGCAACGGTGCCGGTTCGGTCCATTCCACCGCCCGCCCGGTCAGGCTGGCAGCGTAACACAAAAAGCGGTGAGCGTTCTCGACCCCACCCTGCACCAGATACTGCCACAGGCGATGGGCAGCGGCGGCGGGCACAGATCCGGCAGCCGCCAGATCAGCGTCCGGCTGATCATCACCCGGCACAAACGCCACGGGAATCCCGCGGCGACGGCATTCCTGACTGACCTGCTCCACCCCATAGGCCCAGTACCCACGCCCGCCAATCACCCGCACCACCACCAACCGGGCCTGACTGATGATCTGATCAACATACAGATCAACCGACATGTTATGGCCCAGCGCCAGAAGGCTGGCGAGGCGCAGCACCGGCGCGGCGGGGTCTTCCGCCAGACGGCGGGCCTGCGCCTGTGCCAGACAGGCAAGGTCACTGTCGGCAGCCGACAGCACGACCACATCACCCGGTGTCTGCCCGAGGTCGATCGCGTCCGTGCCGTCGGTGATGGCCCCGGGGGTAGCGGCAAGCAGATGCATCAGGCGGCAGTACCGAGGATGCGGGCGGTGATCGACTCGCGGTCCAGACCATGCAGGCCGATCACCACCAGACGGCTGCGGCGGTCTTCCCCGGCCTTCCACGCCCGGTCATAGTAGCGGTCAAGGCGCGGCCCGACCGCCTGCACCAGATGGCGCATCGGCTTACCCGGAACATCAATGAAGCCTTTGATCCGCAGGATATTGTGCTCGGTGATCGCGGTATGCAGACGGGCTTCAAGACCATCCAGATCCGTCACCGCCCCGAGATCGACATGGAACGACTCGAAATCGTCGTGGTCATGGTCTTCTTCGGTCTCATGGTGCGAGGGCCGGTTTTCCAGATCATCCTCAGCTGCCGCGCCCATCCCCAGCAGAACCCGCGGATCCATCTGGCCGCGGTGGGTCGGCACCACCTTAACCCCGGAACGGACCTGTTCCGTGACGGTCTTCAGCACCGTGTCGAGACCCGGTTCATCAATCAGATCGGCCTTGTTCAGCAGGACCATGTCAGCACACAGGATCTGGTCGGTGTAGACCTCCTCCAGCGGATTGTCATGATCCAGCGAGTCATCGGATTCGCGCTGCACCTGCACCGCGTCGGGGTCATCGGCAAAGCGACCTTCCGCCACCGCCGGGGCATCCAGCACCGCCACCACACCATCCACCGTCACCCGGGAGCGGATTTCCGGCCAGTTAAAGGCCTTAACCAGCGGCTTCGGCAGGGCCAGACCGGATGTTTCGATCACGATATGGTCTGGCGGATCAGCCCGGTTGATCAGGGCCTGCATGGTCGGCAGGAATTCATCAGCAACGGTGCAGCAGATACAGCCGTTCGGCAGTTCGATGATGTTGTCTTCTTCACAGCCCGGCACCCCGCAGGCTGCCAGAATGTCACGGTCCACCCCCAGATCGCCGAACTCGTTAATGACCAGCGCGATCCGCTTGCCATCGGCGTTTTCCATCAGGTGCCGGACCAGCGTGGTTTTCCCGGCCCCAAGGAAACCGGTGATGACGGTGGCGGGAATCTTATGCAGCGACTTCATCGGGGAGGGTTCCTTCACGGGAATAACAGCGACACATCGGTGCTGCGGCGCAGCAAGTACCTCAGAGCGACACCAAAGTGGGTGATTTAAGAACCATTGGCAACCCGGCTGCGATAAATTCCACGCGCTGTGACACTGCTGCCACGGCCTGATTCAGCCGCCCGGCGGCATCCCGGAAGCGCCGGGCCAGCGCATTGTCCGGGACGATCCCCAGCCCGACCTCGTTGCTGACACAGATCACCGGCCCGGAACAGCGTTGCAGAGCCGCCACCAGAGCCGCCGATTCGGCCTCAAGATCGTGGTCGGCCAGCAGATGGTTGGTCAGCCACAGCGTCAGACAATCCACCAGAACCGGGCGGCCACTGAAGTCACGCCCCAGAACCCCGGCAAGGTCCAGCGGCTCTTCAATTGTTTCCCACTCTGCCCCACGCTGCTGCTGATGCAGCGCAATTCTCTCCGCCATTTCGGCATCAAAGCACTGACTGGTGGCAATATAGACTGGCGGAACTGTCTCTGGCGTCAACGCGGCAGCGATCAGGGTTTCGGCCCGGCGGGACTTGCCGGAACGGGCCCCGCCAAGAATCAGGGTCAGGGGCGGAAGGCTGCTCATGGTATCCCCCATCAGGGCAGGCTGTTGGTGCAGACGATCCGGCTGCCGCCGGGGCCAACATCAATCCGGGTCAGGGTCAGGTTATCCATCCCGAAGCTGAAGGCCGGGCCGGGGGCGGCCCCCACCCCCAAGGCCAGTGCCAGCGCGGCACGGATAGTACCGGCGTGGGCAACCACCGCCAGATCGGTATCAGGATATGCCTGACACAGCAGGGCGATTGCCCGTTCCACCCGTTGGCACTGCGCGACAAAACTTTCTCCGCCCGGCGGCGCAGTAGCCGCCGCATCCCGCCAGAACCCCAGCGTATCGGCCTGCTCGGTGATCTCATCCCAGCGCTTGCCGTCCCACGCACCGAAATCCTGCTCCATCAGGTCATCAATCAGCCGGTCCGGGACACGGCCCCAGAGTGCTTCTGCGGTTGACCGGGCCCGCAGCAGCGGGCTGGAGACCAGAACCGCCCTCTCCGGTATCCGCTGGCGCAGGGCGGCCAGACGGACGGTATCGGTCAGGTCACAGGGGCGGTCAGCCCGCCCGACCAGCGTGCCGCGTGGCACCGGTACTGGGGCATGACGGATCCACCAGAAGCGGGTCCCTGTAAAAGTGGCGCTGCTCATCTCACACCCTCTTCCCTTTTAATGACCTGAGGCTACCAGCCAGATCAGGCACAGGGTTTCCGCCAGTGCGGCCCCGGCCCCAAGAACATCCCCGGTCTGACCACCGATTTTCCGCCATGCCAGCCAGCTCCAGCCCAACACGAGAACACCGGCAGCCGTTGCCGCCTGCAATCCGCTCCCCCCTGTCGCGGTCATCGCGATCCCGGCAGCCAGCGCCCATGCCACCAGCACTCCCCAGCCGGGCATCTTTCCGGCACCGGCCCCCAGACCGTCAGACCGGGCCGGAGGCAGCAGCGCCAGCGTCAGGGGCAGAGTGGCCCGCCCCAGTGCCGGTGCCACCAGCAACGCCAGCGCCCCATCGGGGACCGAGGCGCCGGAGAGGGCCGCCCAGCGTAGCCCCAGAATCAGGATCAAAGCCAACGCCCCATACGTCCCCAGCCGCGAATCCCGCAGGATTTCAAGCCGCCGCTCCCGGCGATGACTGCCCCAGAAGCCATCGGCCACATCAGCCAGACCGTCTTCATGCAATCCGCCGGTCAGCAGCAGGCCAGTGCCGAGGGCCAGACCGGCCGCCACCGGCGCCGTCAGACCGACCGCATGTGCAACGGTCCAGACCACTGCCATGCCAGCCCCAATGACCACACCGACCAGCGGGGCCGCCCACAGGGCCAGACCGACCGGCGCCACCGGCTCCCGCAGGCGGGGCAAGGGCAGCCGGGTCAAAAATACAAAAGCCAGATGCAGGGTATCAACCGCCTGCCGGACGAAAGGGGTCATCGGAACAATTCCCCGGTGTTTTTTCCCCGGCGGCAATGGCGCCCGCCGCGCCGGGGGTGTAAACAGACGGCACATCCTTTCCCGTCCCTGCCGCAGGTGCAAGCATGACGACGCTGACCGCGCCCGTTTCCTCCGCCGACGTTCTGTCCGGCCTGACTTCTCTGGATGCGATCCGCGCTCTGCTGCGGGCCCTGCCGGGCCCGGACCTGACGGCACAGGCCGCAGCCACCGCCCGGGAGCCGACCCTGACCAAGCCGCCCGGTGCGCTGGGCCGTCTGGAAACGCTGGCCCTGTGGCTGGCGGGCTGGCAGGGGCAACATCCGCCACAGGTGGAAACCCCCCGCTGTGTGGTCTTTGCCGGTAACCACGGCGTCGCCGCGCTGGGCGTTTCCGCCTTCCCTGCCGCCGTCACCCTGCAGATGGTGCTGAACTTTGAACGCGGTGGGGCGGCGGTGAATCAGCTGTGCCGGGCCAATGGTGTGGCGCTGGAGGTGGTCGCGCTGGATCTCGACACGCCGACCGCAGACTTCACGCAGGCACCGGCAATGACGGACGCTGAGTTCCTCGCCGCCTTCCGCGCCGGAGTTGAACAGGGCCTGCGCCCGGCGGACCTGCTGTGTCTGGGCGAGATGGGCATCGCCAACACCACCGCCGCCGCCGCGCTGGCGCTGGCGCTGTTCGGCGGTACGGCAGAAGACTGGACCGGCCCCGGTACCGGCGTGCATGGTGCCGCCCTCAGCCGCAAAGCCGAAGTGGTGGCGGCCGGTGTGGCTCGCCACCTGCCGGAAGCAACCGATGCACTGGATCTGCTGCGCCGTCTGGGGGGGCGCGAACTGGCAGCAATGGCCGGGGCTGTCTTTGGCGCCCGCCTGAACCGGGTGCCGGTGGTGCTGGACGGATTTATCTGTACCGCTTCGGCTGCGGTCCTGCAGGCCATCGCCCCCGGCGCACTGGACCATTGTGTGGTCGGCCACGCCTCGCAGGAACCCGGACACCGCCGGATGCTGGACAGACTTGGGCAAAAGGCCCTGCTGGATCTCGACCTGCGGCTGGGGGAAGCATCGGGTGCGGTCACCGCAGTCCCGATCCTGCGGGCGGCGGCGGCCTGCCATGCCGGAATGGCCACCTTCGCCGAAGCCGGGGTCAGCGACACCTGATGATCCCCGTCACCCGCACCATCAGCCTGCACGAAGATGAGCTGGAGGAAACCTTTGCCCGCTCCTCCGGCCCCGGCGGGCAGAATGTCAACAAGGTGGAAACCGCCGTCCAGCTTCGGTTCAACGTGCTGGCCTCGCCCAGTCTGCCGGAGCCGGTGCGGGCCCGCCTGAAGCAGCTGGCCGGACGACGGATGACGCTGGACGGGGTGCTGATCATCACCGCGCAGGAGTTCCGCAGTCAGGAGCGGAACCGTGCCGCAGCGCTGGAAAAGCTGCTGGAGCTGATCCGCGAAGCCGCCAAACCGCCACCGCCGAAGCGCCGCCCGACCAAACCGACCAAAGGGTCGCAGGAACGACGGCTGACCTCGAAGGGCAAACGCGGGGCGGTCAAATCCCTGCGTCAGAACAAATCCGGCTGGGACTGAGGAAAATCTGACGATGGCGAAAAAGACCACCGCCACCATGGCCATGGACCGGGCCAAAAAGCCCTATCAGCTTCTGGAATACCCCTATGACCCGGACGCCGCCTCTATCGGGCTGCATGCGGCGGAGTCGCTGGGGCTGCCACCGTCACAGGTGTTCAAGACCCTGATGACAACGGCGGGGGACGAGGCCCTGATTGCCGTCGTCCCCTCAGACCGTGAGCTGAACCTGAAAGCACTGGCGCAGGCTGCCGGTAAGAAAGCCGTCAGTATGATGAAAGGGCCTGACGCCGAACGCCTGTCCGGCTACAGGATCGGCGGCATTTCTCCGCTGGGGCAGAAGAAGCGGCTGCGGACGTTTTTTGATGGCTCCGCCCTGCTCTTTCCCTTCATCGTCATCAACGGCGGGCAGCGCGGCCTGCAGATTCAGGCCGCGCCGCAGGATCTTCTTGAGGTTACCGGCGGTCTCCCCGCCCCCCTTGCGAGCGGTTAATCCGCCCGCTGCTGCGGTGTCAGCCGGAATGCGGCTGCCGCCAGCAGCAGAGAAAGAACCGATCCACTCAATACCCCCAGACGGGCTGCCGACTCGGCGGCGTCATCTCCGGCGAAGGCCAGACCGCCGATAAACAGGCTCATGGTGAAGCCGATGCCGCACAGACAGCCGACGCTGACCAGATTGCCGGTCGAAAACGGCAACGGCGTGCGGGCCAAACGGGCCACCAGCACTGTGGTCAGCACCACGCCGACCGGCTTGCCCAATGCCAGCCCCAACGCCACACCGGCCGAGACGCCGCCCAGCATCTGCACCGGATCAAGCCCGGCGAATGAAACCCCGGCAGCACAGAAGGCAAACACCGGCAGTACGCCGTAGGCCGACACCGGATGCAGGGCGTGTTCCAGCTGTTCCAGACGGGTGGATCGCCCGACAGCCGTGGATGGCACCACCATCGCCGCCGCCACCGCCATCACGGAGGTATGCACCCCGGCTTCCTTCGACAGTGCCCACGTCACCAGACCGATCACCGGATAAACCCACACCGGCAAGGGGGCCCGCTGACTGAGCAGAAACGTCACGACCAGCAGGGCAAGGGCAATCAGCAGCGGGGTCACAGCCAGACCATGGGTGAACAGCACCCCGATCAGCACAATCGCCATCAGGTCATCGACGACCGCCAGTGTCAGCAGAAACAGCCGAACCCGGGTATCAATCCCCGGTGCCAGCACCGCCAAGGCCGCCAGCGCAAAGGCGATGTCCGTCGCCACCGGCACCGGCCAGCCACGCGGGTCAACGGATCCGGCCAGCAGGCTGTATAGCACCACCGGCATCACCGCCCCGCCAAAAGCCGCTGCCACCGGCAACAGGACAGTTTTAGGGTCCGACAGTTCCCCCAGTGTCAGTTCCCGCTTCAGTTCAAGACCGACAACGTAGAAGAACACCGCCATCAGGCCGTCTTTCACCCAGTCCTTTGCCGTTGCCTCGATCTTCCAGACCCCAAGGTCCAGCGTCAGCGGTGTTTTCAGAGCCGCAGCATAGAGCGGCCCGGCGGCGGTATTGGCAACGATCAGGGCCACAATGGCGGCCAGTGCCAGCAGGGCACCGCCCCCGGCTTCGGTCTTGAGAAAGGTCAGAACGGCACGGCGCATCGGCAGGCAGTCTCCTCACGGTGTGCGCCACCGGACTCCGGGGCGGCGGCAATCCCCATCCGGGTTAAGGTGGGGAGCGGATGCGCCCGGGTCAAGAAATTGTTTCGCGAAAACATATTTCCGCCAAAAAACAAGGGGCACCGCTGCGGCCAATCAGCGGTGCCCCCAATGTTCCCGGCGGTGCGTCGCGCCCTGCCCGCAGCCTTATCGGCGCAGACGGCAGGGCGCCACCGGGAACAGTCCCGGCAGGGTGTCTCAGCGGCTCAGCAGGCCACGGGCCACCACCTGCGCCTGAATTTCCGCCGCCCCTTCAAAGATGTTGAGGATACGGGAATCACACAGCACCCGGCTGATCTGATATTCCTCGGCGTAGCCGTTGCCGCCATGGATCTGCAGGGCGTTATCGGCATTCGACCAGGCGACACGGGCCGCCAGCAGCTTGGCCATCCCGGCTTCGATGTCGCAGCGGATATCGGCATCCTTCTCCCGCCCGGCGAACCATGTCAGCTGGCGGGCGACCATGGTTTCCACCACCGCCCAGGCAATCTTCTGGTGCACGCGGGGGAAATCAAACAGCGGCTTGCCGAACTGGATCCGCTCCTGCGCGTACCGCAGACCGATTTCCAGCGCATTCTGGGCCACACCGACAGCGCGGGCCGCCGTCTGAATACGGGCCGACTCGAAGGTTTCCATCAGCTGCTTGAAGCCCTGCCCCTCGGCGCCGCCCAGCAGATTTTCCGCCGGGACGGTGAAGCCGTCGAAGGACAGCTCATATTCTTTCATGCCCCGGTAACCGAGGACCTTGATCTCGCCGCCGGTCATCCCTTCCGCCGGGAACGGGTTCTCATCGGTGCCACGCGGCTTTTCGGCCAGCAGCATCGACAGCCCCTTATACCCGGATTCATCAGGGTTGGTCCGGGTCAGCAGGGTCATCAGATCCGACCGGCTGGCATGGGTGATCCAGGTTTTGTTGCCGGTCACCACATACTGGTCGCCCTGCCTGACGGCACGGGTCCGCAGGCTGGCGAGATCAGACCCGGTATTCGGTTCGGTAAACACCGCTGTCGGCAGAATCTCGCCACTGGCGATCTTGGGCAGATATTTCTGCTTCTGGGCTTCGGTGCCCCCCAGACGGATCAGCTCTCCGGCGATTTCGGAACGGGTGCCAAGAGAGCCGACACCGATATACCCGCGTGACAGTTCTTCCGTCACCAGACACATCGCCATCTTGCCCATCCCCAACCCACCGAATTCTTCGGGGATGGTCAGGCCGAAGACGCCCATCTCGGCCATCTGTTCGACGATCTCCAGCGGGATCAGCTCGTCCTTCAGATGCCAGTCGTGACAGTGCGGAACCACCTGCTCCTCAACAAAGCGACGGAACTGATCGCGGATCACCTGCAGGGTTTCGTCATCCAGTGCCGGATCCCCGAAGTGACCGTCGCGCACCAGCTCGGCGATACGCTTCTTACAGGCCGCGGTGAAACCGTGCTCACGCAGCAGGGTGGTGTACGGGGACTGCATCAGCTGGCGCTGACGCACCTCGATCCCGAAGTCGGCCAGCCGGACGAACTCGCCCTGACTCATCGGCAGACCGCCGTAAATCTGGTGCAGGTACTCGGAATAAGCCGCCTGCAGAATCAGCTGTTCCAGTTCGCCGAACCGCCCGGAAGCATCCAGACGGCGCCCCCAGTTCAGCATCTGCTCCAGCGCCGCCACATAGGTGGTGTACCAGGCATAGCCGTGGGCGGCGTGCTGGTTCTGCTCAAACAGCAGGCTGTCAATTTTCCCTTCCGGGGCCACCAGCTTCAGGACAGCGGTGTGCAGGGTCTTGCGCACATCGCGGGCCAGTTCACAGGCCCGTTCGCAGGTGTACAGAAGGTCAGAAATAATCAGCGGCTTGCCCATGGCGGACATGATCGGCAACTCCCCAAAGGACCGGAGGATGTGGGAGACTGGAAAATACAGAGGACACCGGACCGGGGCAGGCCCCCGGCCCGGGGATATCAGCGGACTCAGGCGTCGAGGCTGTCTTCAAGCGTACGGCGGCCCGGCTTCACGGCCTGCACCATCACCGCCATGTTGCCGGGCTTGTGCTGGTTGCGCAGCATCTTGGTGTGAGCCTTCGGAATATCATCCCACGAGAACACTTCCGACATGCACGGGTCGATCCGGCGCTCAATCACCAGCTGGTTGGCCTGATTGGCTTCCTTGGCATGGGCGAAATGGCTGCCCTGAATACGCTTCTGCCGCATCCACACGAAACGGGCGTCGAAGGTCAGGTTAAAGCCGGTGGTCCCGGCACAGAACACCACCATGCCGCCGCGCTTCACCACGTTGCATGACACCGGGAAGGTCTGTTCGCCCGGATGTTCAAAGACGATATCGACGTCCTTGCCCTTGCCGGTGATGTCCCAGATTGCCTTCCCGAACTTACGGACTTCGCCCATGTATTCAGAAAAGCCTTCGCCGTTAACCTTCGGCAGCTGACCCCAGCACTTGAAGTCATTGCGGTTCAGAACCGCCTTGGCACCAAGGCTCATCACGAAATCGCGCTTGGTTTCATCAGAGATGATGCCGATGGCATTGGCCCCGACCGTGGCGCACAGCTGCACCGCCATCGACCCCAGGCCACCGGAAGCCCCCCACACCAGCACATTGTGACCCGGGCGGATGATGTGCGGACGGTGGCCGAACAGCATGCGGTAGGCGGTGGCCAGCGTCAGGGTGTAGCAGGCGGCTTCTTCCCATGTCAGGTGCTTCGGCTTCGGCATCACCTGCTGGGCCTGCACGCGGGTGAACTGGGCGAAGGAGCCGTCGGGAGTCTCATAACCCCAGATCCGCTGGCTGGGCGAGAACATCGGATCGCCGCCGTTACATTCGTCGTCTTCGCCATCAGTCTGGTTGCAGTGGACCACCACTTCATCCCCGACTTTCCAGCGCTTCACCTTGGAGCCGACAGCCCAGACAATGCCCGAGGCATCAGACCCGGCAATGTGATAGTCGGCCTTGTGGACGTCAAACGGGCTGATCGGCTTGCCCAGACCGGCCCAGACGCCGTTGTAATTGACACCCGCCGCCATCACCATGATCAGCACTTCGTGCGAATCCAGAACCGGGGTGTCAACCACTTCGATCAGGAAAGACTGCTCGGGATCGCCATGGCGTTCCCGGCGGATCGCCCAGGCGTACATGTTTTTCGGCACATGGCCGAGGGGCGGCAGCTCGCCCAGTTCATACAGGTCTTTCTTCTGCTGGCCGGGGAACAGCTCGATCACCTGAGCGGCTTCGGTCATGACGTGGAACTCCCTTGTTTCTCGATCTGCGCGCCGGGCGCTGACAGCGCCGCACAGCGGGCGGGAACGGTTGCGATTCGGTCTGGCGTCTGCGTTCAGGACCCGGAGACACAGCCAGTTGGAGCGGTCGGTTCCGGGGAGGTGTTGGTGCGCCCTTTCTTCGCTTCTACCGTTTTGTGACTTCCTTCGCAATGCACAAAATGATAGTTTCTTTCTTAGGGATGTTCCCAAAAGTAATAATTGTTCGCGTTTTACGCCACTCAGAGGCTGTTCCCCGTCTAAAAAACGCGTGATGATGGAGAAACCGATGTCCGAGAAGCCCGTTTCCGCCGCCTCTTCCGCAGCGCAAAACCGGGACAAACCCTGGCTTTTCCGCACTTATTCGGGGCATTCCTCGGCGCGGGAGACCAACCATCTCTTCCGAACGAATCTTTCGCGGGGCCAGACCGGCCTGTCGGTGGCCTTCGATCTGCCGACACAGACCGGGTATGACTCCGACCATGTTCTCGCCCGCGGCGAAGTCGGCAAGGTCGGGGTGCCGGTCGGACATCTGGGGGACATGATGGCCCTGTTCGAGGGGATCCCCCTCGATAAGATGAACACCTCAATGACCATCAACGCCCCGGCGGCGTGGCTGCTGTCGCTGTACATTGCCGCCGCTGAACGGCAGGGCGCGGCCCGTGATACCCTGTCGGGCACCACCCAGAACGACATCATCAAGGAATACCTGTCGCGCGGGACCTACATTTTCCCGCCGCAGCCGAGCCTGCGGCTGATCAACGACGTCATCGCCTTTACCTACAAAGAAGTTCCCAAGTGGAACCCGATGAACGTCTGCTCCTATCACCTGCAGGAAGCCGGAGCGACCCCGGAGCAGGAACTGGCCTTCGCGCTGGCCACCTCCATCGCCGTGCTGGATACCGTCAAAGCCGGGGGGCAGGTGCCGGACGCCGATTTCGGGCAGGTCGTCGGCCGGATCAGCTTTTTCGTCAACGCCGGAATCCGCTTTGTCACCGAACTCTGCAAGATGCGGGCGTTCACTGAGCTGTGGGATGAGATCACCCGCGACCGCTACGGCGTTGCCGACGAAAAATTCCGCCGCTTCCGCTATGGCGTACAGGTCAACAGCCTTGGCCTGACCGAACCGCAGCCGGAAAACAACGTTTACCGCATCCTGCTGGAAATGCTGGCGGTCACCCTGTCGAAAAACGCCCGCGCCCGCGCCGTGCAGCTGCCCGCCTGGAACGAAGCCCTCGGCCTGCCGCGTCCGTGGGATCAGCAATGGTCCCTCCGTCTGCAGCAGATCGTCGCCTATGAAACCGACCTTCTGGAATATGCCGATATCTTCGACGGATCCCACGCGATCACCGAAAAGGTGGAAGCCCTGAAGGCGCAGGCGCGTGAGGAACTGGCCCGGATCGATGCCATGGGCGGGGCGGTGGCTGCCATCGACTCCAGCTACATGAAGCAGAAGCTGGTCGAATCGAACACCCGCCGCCTGAAAGCGATCGAATCGGGCGAGCAGATCGTGGTCGGCGTCAATAAGTTCACTGAAGGGGCCCCCAGCCCGCTGACCGCCGGAGACGGCGCGATCATGACCGTTGACCCGAAGGTGGAAAACGAACAGATCGAGGCCCTGAAAGCCTGGCGGGCCAGCCGCGACTCCAAGGCTGTCGAGTCGGCGCTGGCCGGTCTGCGCTCCGCCCTGCAGGAAGGCCGTAATGTGATGGAACCCTCCATCGCCTGCGCCCATGCCGGGGTCACCACCGGGGAATGGTCTGACGTGCTGCGTCAGGTGTTCGGCGAATACCGGGCCCCGACCGGGGTTGGCCGGGCCGCCAGCGAAGAGAAGACCGGTCGCCTTGCCGATGTCCGCACCCACGTTGATGCCGTTTCGGCCCGCCTCGGGCGGCGGATCAAAATGCTGGTCGGCAAGCCGGGGCTGGACGGCCATTCCAACGGGGCAGAACAGGTCGCGGTGCGCGCCCGTGATGCCGGGATGGAAGTGGTTTATGAGGGGATCCGCCTGACTCCGGCTCAGATCGTCAACGCTGCACTGGAAGAAAGTGTGCACGTCGTCGGCCTGTCAATTCTGTCCGGATCGCACGTGCCGCTGGTGACCGAAGTGCTGGAACGGATGAAGGCCAACGGGCTGGATGATATTCCGGTGATCGTCGGCGGCATCATTCCGCCGGAAGACGAGCGCCTGCTGCTGGATGCCGGTGTCGCCCGGGTATACACCCCGAAAGATTATGACCTGACCGGCATTATGGCCGATATCGTCAGCCTGCTGGATACCCGTCAGGCCGCAGCCTGACGCCGAAACCCGGGGCGGCAGAAGCCGCCCCGGCCCCGGCCCATCACCGGGTCCGCCGGTATCCCTGACCGGTCATGCAGCTTTCCAGCGCACGGTCATAGGCCTCTTTGCGCTTTTTTGCCTCGATGGTGGTCATCTGCAGGGCCCCGCCACCGTCCCCGTCATAGGAGCGGACTCCGGCGGTTTCATTGGCGTCGGCACGGCAGTAATTCCAGTCTTCCGTGACCTTCTTGGTCGGTACGCCCGGCTTGCTCCAGTCCGGCTTGGCGGAACACCCTGCGACCAGAAGCGCCCCGACGGCACAGACCAGCAGGCAGACACCCCGCTTACCCATTCCCACGCGCTGCATCCTCAATAGTCCTTTCAAGCAGTGTGACCCGGTTTCTGCCCCGAACCATACGGCGACAGCACCCTGCGGTCACGCTTTCTTCCCTACCGTGTTCGGCAGGGGGTTCTTATACTCCTGATGCTGATACGGCTTTTGCCCCAACGGAGAAGACCCCGATGACCACCGACAGCCCGATCCTGTTTTATTTCGAAGACATCAAAGAAGGGATGAGCGCGACCTACGCCAAGACCGTCACCGAGACGGACATCATCCTGTTCTCCGGTGTCTCCGGGGACACCAATCCGGTGCATCTGAATCAGGAGTTTGCGGAAACCACCCTGTTCAAGACCCGCATCGCCCACGGCATGCTGTCTGCCGGGTTCATTTCCACCGTGTTCGGCACCAAGCTGCCGGGGCCGGGCTGCATCTATGTCAGCCAGTCCCTGAAGTTCAAGGCGCCGGTGCGGATCGGCGATACCGTCACCGCCCGGGTTGAATGCATCGGCACCGTGGCGGACAAAAAGTTCTGCCTGTTCCGCACCCAGTGTCTGGTGAAGGGTAAGGTGGTGATCGACGGCGAGGCCACGGTGATGGTGCCATCCCGCGGATAAAGAAAAAGGGCCGGTTGTTTCACGGGAAACATCGGCCCTTCTTTTTTCTCAGTCCGGCCAGCGACGGTGCACCCACAGCCATTGCGCCGGATTCTCCCGGATCCAGCTTTCAAGCAGCTGATTGATCCGGGTCATGATATCGGCTTCAGAGTCATGGCTGCCCAACAGATCATCGGGCAGAAGCGGATTATGGACCGTCACCGTGAACCGTCCCGGCCCGGTCCGGACCACCTGCGTCGGTACAATCGGGCACTTGAAACGTAGGGCCAGCGCCGCCGCCGCCGGGGCCGTCATCGCCATCCGGCCAAAAAACGGCACCGGAATCCCGTCGTTCATTTTCTGATCGACCAGCATCCCCAGATGATCCCCGTTCTTCAGCAGCTTCAGAGCCCGGCGGGCGCCATCCCGCCCTTTCGGAAGAAGCTCCCCTTTCGCCAGAGCCCGGACCTTATCATACAGCGGGGCAACCAGCGGATTATTGGGGGCCCGGAAAAACAGATGCAGCGGCACCCCTTGACGGGCCACAGCAAGGGGAGAAATCTCCCAGTTGGCGAGATGGCCTGACACCATGATTCCGGGCAGACCATCATCCCGCAGGGCATCAAGATGCTCCTGCCCATGCACGATCACCCGGCCACTGGCCGGATCAAGGATCCGGTCCATGCTCGGCATTTCCGCCGCCGAGCGCCCCAGATTGTCCCACATCTGGTGCAGGAGACTGCCGATCTCTTCCGGGGTTTTCTCCGGAAAGGCCCGCTCCAGATTCCGGCGGGCGATCCGGTGCTGTTTCAGCATCGGCCCCACCCGCGTCATCACGGCAGCCCCGATATTGGAGGCCGTATCAACCGGCATGGCCGCGAACAGCCGCCACAGACTGTTGACGGCAAACGCTTCAACACGATGGCGAAAAGAGATGGTCGGGGTCTCAGTCATGGGGTTCCGGACACACTGTCAGCACAAAAAACACGCTGTTCCCCTCAGCCTCTACCATGATGGCAGGGCCGATGCAAAGGCACGTGACAGAACCGCCGTCAGCGCTGCCTCATCTTCCCACGCCAGACCGATGGACAACACATTAACCTGTCCCCGCTGATCTGGGGGCAGACGCACCGAGTCTTTCGCGGTCGTCACCGGGATTGCCCCCAGTTGATAGGCCTCATCAAGAATCGGCTGCACATCAGCCGGGGCGTAGGGGTAGTGATCCGCAAAGGGGTGAATCGCCACCACCTCCGCCCCCAGACGGCGCAGGGTAACAAAAAACTTCTCGGGGCGACCGATACCGGCAAAAGCCACCACCCGCTGACCGCGCAACGCCAGTGCCGACACATCCGGCACCACCTGCGCCCGCAGCACCGGCAGACCGGACGGAACCCGGCGGGCGACACCGGCAGTATCGTCCCCGACGATCACCACCGCCGAAACCCGGTCCCAAACCCGGCGCAACGGCTCGCGCAGCGGTCCAGCGGGAATGACCCGACGGTTACCAAAGCCGAAACCGCCATCGACAACCAGCAGGGACAGATCCTTGTGCAGGGACGGATTCTGCAGGCCATCATCCATGATGATTCCCCGCGCCCCGGCGGCCACAATCGCCTGTGCCCCAGCAGCGCGGTCACGGGCAATCCACGTCGGTGCGGCCTGCGCCAGCAACAGCGACTCATCCCCGACCTGCTGATACCCATGGGTCGCCGGATTGACCCGCAGCGGGCCGGTCTCATCACCGCCATACCCACGCAGCAGACCATGCACCCCCGGCAGGCGGCGCAGCAGGTCGAGACACACCGGGGTCTTCCCCGCCCCCCCTGCCGTCACGTTGCCGACGCAGACCACCGGAACCGGGGCCTTCCACGGTGTCCCGCGGGACAGCCGCCATGTGGTTGCCGCGCCGTAAAGCGCCCCCAGCGGATCGAGCAAACGGGGTAACGGACCGTCACCGCCCCACCAGAACGGCGTCTTCATGGCACTTCCTCCCGCAGGACCGGCAACAGCTCCGCTATCACCCGGTCAAGCACATCGGCTTCTGCCGTAGCAAAAGCCTGACCGGCCGAAACGACAGCCTGCCGCAGGGCCGGGTCGGTCAACAGACCCCGGACCGTTTCCGTCAGCGCGGTATCATCAGCAACGCTGATCGCCCCGCCACAGGCCAGAAGGCGTGGTGCCAGTTCGGGAAAATTCTGCATATGCGGGCCAAACACCACAGCCGTCCCCAGACGGGCAGCCTCAACCGGGTTCTGGCCCCCTTGCCCCACCAGCGACTTGCCAATAAAGGAGACCGGGGCCAATCGGTACAGAACCCCCAATTCACCCATAGTATCAGCCAGATATACCCCGGTCTCCGCATCCGGCAGAGTTGCGGCAGCCCCGGCCTGGGCCCGTCGGGTCAACCGGGCCCCTTGCAAAGCAGCAATAATCTCTTCTGCCCGCTGGGGATGGCGGGGGGCAATCAGCGTCAACAGTCCCGGCAGCTCAGCAGACAGAGCCTGATGCACAGCAAAAGCCACGGCCTCCTCCCCTGCATGGGTGGAGGCTGCCAGCCAGCAGGGCCGTCCCCCGATCGCCGTCCGCAGGGCTGCCAGCGCTGCCGGATCTGCCGGCAAAGCCGGGGTCGCCATCTTGATATTGCCAACACAGCGGGCCTGCCGCGCCCCAAGGGCGCGCAGACGGTCGGCATCCCCCTCTGTCTGCCCCAGACACAGGGTGAAGGGTGCCAGAAGGCTCCGGGCAAATCCCGGCGTCTTCTGCCATCGCCGGAATGACCGCTCAGACATCCGGCCATTGATCAGCACCAGCGGCACCTTGCGGCGGCCCAGCGCATGAATCAGCGTCGGCCACAGTTCACTTTCCAGCCACAGGGCCGCGTCAGGCCGCCAATGATTGAGAAAACGTCGTACCCACAGAGGATGATCAACCGGCACATACTGATGACAGACATGAGCCAGGGCCGGATCAGCCGCCAGACGGTCAGCCAGCAACGCCGCCGAGGTCACTGTCCCGGTGGTCAGGACCACCGCCCAGCCGGGGCAGACCTGCCCCAGCCGCGACAGCAGCGGCAGAATCGACAGAGACTCACCGACACTGGCCCCATGCACCCACAGCACCCGGCCTGACGGGCGTGACAGCCCGGCAAAGCCCCGCCGCTCCCGCCAGCGCCGAGGATCCTCTTTCCCCTGTGCCTGCCGCCGCCGCAGCCATAGCTCCAGCAGCGGTGTCCCCAGCATGACCAGTCCGCGATACGCGGCGCCAATCATGACGGGGCCTTTTTACTTTTGGTGCGCGGTGGTCCCGGCGGCTCCGGCTGGGTGGGGAGATGCCCCATGCGGGCCTCGGCCTGATGGGCCAGCGCGGTCATGGCCGTTTCAATTTCCAGCCGCTTGGCTTCAATACCGGCCGCATCGAGACCCGGATCGACCATAATCGGCTCCCCCCAGAGAATCACCCCGGAAGAAAACGGAAACGCCACCTGAAAACGGTCCCAGGACCGCAACTGCCTGCGACCACGGGAAGAATAGGCGCAGGGAAGAATAGGCACCCCGGCCAGACGGGCCATCGAGACGATCCCGTCGCTGGCCCGCATACGCGGCCCCCGGGGGCCATCAGGGGTAATCCCGACATATTCCCCGGCCTTCAAGGCCTTCAGCATCTGCCGCAGGGCCCCCGCCCCACCCTTATTGGAACTGCCTGCAGCCGCCCCCAGACCAAAATGACCGATAAGACGGGCAATAATCTGTCCGTCCCGGTGCTGAGAAATCAGCATGTGCATTTTCTTCGAGCGGTCCCAGCAATAGGGCATCATCAACAGATTCCCATGCCAGAACGACAGAATAAACGGCTTGCCTTCTGCCCACATCCGGCGCGGCAGGGCGTCATTCTCCACCGTCCAGTGGCCGGTATACCAGACCAGCCGCACGTACTGCGCCCCCAGCCAGCAGGCGAAAGCCCGTACTCCGTCACTTTTCAGCAGGCGCTTGATCATCCCTGTCCCTCAATCTGCCCTGCGGTCATCACCGTCCTTCTGGCACCGCCGACTGCTCGGCGGCAAACTGCAGGGCATAAAGATGGGCATAGGCCCCGCCCAGCGCCAGAAGCTGATCGTGGGTGCCGCTTTCCACCACCCGGCCACTGTCAATGACGTGAATAACATCGGCATGGACAACGGTGGACAGACGGTGCGCGATCACCAGCGTGGTCCGGCCTGCCATCAGGGTTTCAAGGGCACTCTGCACCTGCCGCTCGCTTTCGGTGTCCAGTGCGCTGGTCGCTTCATCCAGCAGCAGGATCGGGGCATTTTTCAGCAGGGCGCGGGCAATGGCCAGACGCTGACGCTGACCACCGGACAGCTTCATCCCCCGCTGCCCGACCACGGTGTCATAGCCTTCCGGCAGGGCACAGATAAAGTCATGCGCCGCCGCCATCCGCGCCGCCTGCTCAATTTCCGCCTGCGACGCCCCGGGCTTGCCGAACGCAATGTTGGCCCGCACCGTATCATCAAACAGCACGACCTCCTGACTGACCAGCGCCGTCGCGGCCCGCAGCGAGGTCAGGGTCACATCGCGCACGTCCTGACCGTCAATCTCAATGATCCCGGACGACACATCGTGAAAGCGGGGGATCATATTGAGAATAGTGGTCTTACCCGCGCCGGACGGCCCGACCAGCGCCACGGTCTGCCCGGCGGCAATTTCAAGCGTTACGCCGGACAGCGCCTCGGTGCCGTCCTCATAGGAAAAGCGCACATCCCGGAACGAGACCGCCCCGCCGGTAACCTGCAGCGGCGTGGCCTGCGGGGCTTCGACAATCCGGGTCCGGGTGTCGAGCAAGTCAAACAGGCGCTGCGCCCCGGCCAGACCTTCCTGAAGGTTGGTGTTCAGGCGGGCGAGGTTCTTCATCGGCTGATACGCCATCAGCAGGGCGGTGATAAAGCTGAAGAAGGCCCCGGTGGTGGTGGTATCGGCAATCACGCGGTAACCGCCATAAATGATCACCACTGTCACCGCCGCCCCGCCCAGGGTTTCCATGATCGGGCTGGACAGGGCGCGGGTGTTTGACCCCTTCAGGGTCAGGCGGTAGATCTCTTCTGACAGGGCATGGACCTTGGCCTCCTCATGACCCTGAAGGCCATAGGACTTCACCATGCGGATCCCCTGAAAGGACTGCTCCAGCACGGTGTTGAGCGCCCCCATCTGCTCCTGCGTATTGATGGTGACCTTGCGCATCCGCCGGCCTAGCCGGACAATCGGATAAATCGCTACCGGAAAGACGAAAAACGCCAGCAGAGCCAGCATCCAGTCCTGATAGAACATCACGATCACCAGCGCCACCACGGTCATGGTATCCTTCCCCATACCCGTAATGGCGTTGGACACCCCGTTTCGCATCTGGTTGATGTCGACCATAAAACGCGACACCAGATTGCCGGAGCTGATCCGCCCGAAGAATCCGGCATCCAGCGTCATCAGATGACGGAACAGCCGCTGCTGCAGGTCGGCAATGATCCGCAGGCCAACATCTGACATAACCGCTGACTGAAAGTATTCCGCCGTCCCCTTGATCGCAAAAGTCGCCAGCACTGCCAGTGCCACCGGCCACAGCAGGGTGGAGGATTTCTGGGCGAAGACCCAGTCCACCACCGGCTCCATCAGCCAGGCGGTTGCGCCCTGCGCCGCCGCCGTTACCCCCATCAGGATCAGCGCCAGCACGATCCGCCCCAGATAGGGCCGCATGGCCTCATCGTACAGACGGCGGGTCAGGGTGGCGGTGGAACGCCGGCCAGCGTGGTCTTCGGGGCCGGGGGACGGAATGGGAGCCGGGGCAGAAGCGTCAGTCACTGGCGTTGTCATATCCACAGAAAAAACTGCGGGCACCCTAGCACGCCCCCTGCCCAAAGGCCAAGTGTGGCCCGCCCCACAGGGTCAGGGCCGTCAGCCGGTCTCCCGCCCCAGAAGATCACCCAGATGGCAAAACCGGGTCCGATGTCGACAAACGGTGTGGCATACCGGCAGGGACAAACAGACAATCTCCGGCCAGAAAAAAAGCGGAGGCTTCCGCCCCCGCTCCGTGATGCTGCCTCATCCGCCGTTACTGGCGTGGCACAATAAACACCTGCCCCGGATAGATCAGATCCGGATCGCGGATCTGCCCTTTGTTGGCATCGTAAATCACCGTATAGGCCAGCCCGTCGCCATAGGCCCGGCGGGCCATCCGCCACAGGCTGTTGCCCTCCTGCACGACAACGCGCAGACCGTTGGGCATTCCGGCGATCTCAACCCGGGAAAACGGCAGCTCGACCCGGCCCAGAACCTTGCCTTTCTCATCCACAAGATCCGCCCGCAGCACGTGATCCCCCTTGGTGGCCTTCTGTTCCGGCTTCAGGGACCAACCGTTCCCGTCCCCGGTCTTAGTGGACCCGATGGCAGCATTATCGAGGTAGACCTGCACCGTTCCGGGCTTGGTCGTCCGCCCGCGCAGGGACAGGGCGCCGGTTTCATCGTAATCAACACTGTCGAGGGTAATGACGCTGCCTGCCGGAATCGGGGAAACCCCTTGCAGAATGGTGCTGGTCCCGGTTTCCCGGTCGGTCCGGACCGCCAGTGTCTTGCCCCCCTTCTGCTCAGGGACCACCAGCACAACCACATCACGGGAGTCCATCGGGGCCCCCTTGTCGTCAACGCCCCGCAGGCTCAGCTCCCGGCTGCCCGGCGGCAGAGCATGGTCGGGCAGATAAACCCATTCCCCCCGCTCATCAGCGCGGGCATGGCCGATTTCCTTCCCGGCATCGAGAATCGTCACATCAGAGCCCGGCACAGCACGACCGGCGATCACGGTGTTGCCGTCAGGATCAATACGCACGACATCAAAGCCCGGGCCCGAAACTGTCGCCTTCGGTTTTGCCGCTTCCTTGCTGGCAGGTGGGGGAGACGCAGCCGGAGCCTGCGGCGCAGCGGGCGAGGACGGCGCTGCATCCGGAGTCTGCGGTGCCGTTCCCTCAAGGGTCAGGAGCGCCAGAATCCCGGCCCCGGCCAAGACCAAAACCCCCAGAACCATCGCCACGACCGGACGTTTCACGTCGGACTTCTCTTGTTCCGCCAAAGGAAGAACTCCTGCTGCATCATAACCGCTGTCTCAGACGGGATACTCCCGCAAATACCCGCAATCCGTGTAAGTCTTCCGGGACGCGGACCCGCCTAGGTTAGTTTATTTCCCCTGCCCTGAAAACCCGCTTGCCACACAGGCCGCCGAGGAAAGGATCTCAATGGCTGCGTGCGGCATAGGCCAGCAAAGTCGCCAGACCAACCGGCAGGAGGCCAAGCAGAAAAAACCACAGGGGGGAACACCAGATTGCTTTTGGCAGTCGCCGGGCAGTAGGGCCGACAAACAGGATCAGGGACAGAACCAGCAGCGGTACCACGGTGCCCGGCCGGGATCCGGCCAGAGACTGAGCGAGCCCCAGAACGGCCCCTCCCCCGCCGTAGGCAGCGGACAACGGCAGCGGCAGACGCATCGGCCAGACCACCGTCAGTACCCCTGCCGCCGCCATCGCCAACGCCAGACAGGGCCCGGCGACCGCCTGCGCCTCAGCCTGCAGGGCGATCAGTCCCAGACCAAGACCCAGCAGAAGAATCAACATGACGCCGTCAGCCCCACGGCCCGGCACATGGTCCGCCTTAAGGCGGGTCAGAAGACCCAGCCAGGAGACCACCAGAATCACCGCCGCGAGCACAAGCTCAATACGGGTGACCGGCGTTCCCGGCATCCGGTCGGGGCTGCCCAGCGCCAGCCAGACACAAAGCCCGACAAAGCATACCGTGGTCAGCAGCCGGGGCCCTTTCCGCACGGCCATTGCATCAAGGATGATCCCCAGGCACAGCCCGCCAAGGGCGATGTAGGCTGTCAGCCCGAATGTCCCCTCGGGTGGAAAGTCAAACCCGGCAAACCAGCTCCAGGCTGTCAGAAACCCGATCGGTAACCCGACCCCGGCAATCCGGGCCCCGGTTCCGGCCCCGCCGATCAACCGCAGCAGAGCCGTTGACAGAACGCCGCCGCCGAAGGCCAGCAACAGGGCCAGAATATCATCCGTCCCGCTCATTTCCTGTCTCTGCTCATGCTCTGATTCTGGCCCGGCCCGGGCAATTCTGCCTGCCCGAAGGCTGTCAACGGTCGGGACAACACCCTGCGTCTCCTTAAATACCAAACACTGCGGACCAGAATACCGCAGCCGCGCCGGACAGATCCACGCCGGACAACAAACCGTACGATAGAATAGTGTTCAGCCTGAGGCCGTCCGGCCTGAAAGCGGCGGGAATTGTCGCACAGCCCCTTTTAAAGGTACACTTTGGAAAATAGAGCGGAGTTCCCGGCCAGACCATGAGCGATCCCGTGTCCCCCGTGTCGCCACCGGTGACGGAACCAGACCTCCCGTTCCCCCCCTTCCGCCTCTGGACCGGCCTGCTGATCATCACCGGCCTTCTCGTCGGGGCTGTTTCGTTTTCGCTGCACACATGGGTCAACACCCGGGAACAGGCGGCGGAATACCGCCGTAACGCCGCCCGGATTGCCGGATCCATTCAGCCCTCCCTGACCGCCCTGCTGCCTCTGACCGAAACCACAGGGGGCGAGCGGGCTGACCCCACATCGCCGGGAATTGATGCACCCCCGCTGACCAACCGGCGCGACCCTCTCTCTTCCCGCCTGAGCAAACACCTTCAGGAAATCTCGCTGTGGTCAGGCTTACTGGAACTGTCCATTCTTGATTCTTCCGACACCGTTCTGTTTTCCACCAATCCGGCCCTGCAGACTGATCCGGCCCCTCTTCTGGCAGATCTGCGGCAGACACCGTGGGTTTTGTCTGCCGAACCCTCCCCGGTCCCGACATCCCGACAGTCTTTCCGGCTGTTTGAACAGGTTTTCTCCGGCCACAATATCAGTCAGCAGATTGTCGCGATGGGGATGGGGACAGGGACGGGCGCGCCGGTCCGCGCCGTCATGGTTTTCCGTGTGACGACGCCCTCGTCAGATCTGACACATGGCCTGACCGGCATTCTCACCATCGCGGTTCCTCTGGCGATCGCCCTTCTGGCAATCCATGCCCTGTCCCGCCGGACACGGGCCCTGCGCGACAGCCTTGATGCCCGGCTGACCGCACAGGCAGAAACCGATCAGGCCCGCCGCCGTCTGCACGACATTATGGAACAGACAATCGCCCAGCGGACCCGGCGCCTGCGGGACAGCGAAGGCCGGTTCCGGGACTTTGCGATGTCCTCCAGCGACTGGCTGTGGGAAACCGACACCCAGAACCGTTTCACTTACGTTTCAGATGGAATCCGCCGCCTGCTGGGACTGGACCCCGACCAGATCATCGGGCGGACCCGCAGTGAACTGCAGGCAATCCCTTATGATGAGACCAAACGCTGGGAGACCTATCTGGCAACCCTGCGGGCCCGGCGGCCTTTCCGTAATTTCACATACCGCATCCTCGACGGAAGCGGGCAGGAGCGGATTCATTCCATTTCCGGAACACCTATCTTCGATAACAACGGCGTTTTCGGCGGATACCGGGGCAGTGGCACCGACATCACCGATCAGTACCGGGCGATGAAAGCACTGGTGGAAAGCGAAGACCGCTACCGCTCTGTTGCCGACCTGTCACTTGATGCCCTGATCGTGCATCTGAACGGCCATATCGTCTTCGTCAACAACCGCGCCGTCGCCATCACCCGCGCGACCACGGATCAGGATCTGATCGGCAGACCGGTTACAGACTTCGTCCCCGAAACCAGCCTGCAGCAGGTACAGGAACAGTTCGATCAGGTCCAGAACAGCCAGCAGATGTCAGAACGGCGCGAAATCCGCCTCAAACGGATTGACGGCACCCCGTTTGAAGCCGAGGTCGGATCTGCCCCGATCATTCATGACGGACAACCGGCCGTGCTGACCCTGATGCGCGATATCACCACCCGCAAAACCGTGCAGACCCAGCTGATCCAGACCGCAAAACTGGCAACCCTGGGAGAAATGGCGGCCGGGATGGCCCACGAACTTAGCCAGCCGATGAACATCATCCGCATGGCGGCAGAAGGCACCCTTCTGACAGAAGGCTCCACCCTGTCCGACCAGACCCGGAAAGGGCTGGAGGTGATCGCCGGGCAAGCCGGACGGATGGGCGACATCATCGACCACATGCGGGTGTTCAGCCGGAAGCAGACCCCCAGTGCCGACCTGTTTGACCCACAGCTGTGCATCCGGGAAGCCATCAATATGGTTGAGGCCCAGTTCTACGCTGAGACCATCACCATGTCCGTCCGCTATCCGAACCAGCCGACCCGGGTTCTCGGGCAGCCGGTACATCTGGAACAGGTTCTGCTGAACCTCCTGACCAATGCCCGGGACAGCCTGCGCGCCCGCAGCCGGACCGAACTGCCGGACTCCGGCTGGAACGCAGCCATCAATGTGCGCGCCAGTGTCGACGGTGCCGGAGATCTTCTGCTGATTGACGTTGCGGACTCCGGCACCGGAATCCCGGCAGACGTGCTGGACCGTATTTTCGAACCGTTCTACACCACGAAAGAAGTCGGCAGTGGTACCGGTCTGGGACTGTCAGTAAGTTTCGGCCTGATCTCCGCCATGGGGGGCAGCATCAGTGCCCGCAACGAGGACAGCGGTGGCGCTGTTTTCACGGTTTCCCTGCCGCTGGCGCAGGCGACCGATGGTGTCTCAACGGCACCGGACCTGAACGCAGACCGACCCCGCCCAACCTTGCACCAACCCCGGATACTGCCGGCCCCGACCGAAAACAGCGACACCGAGGAAGATGAGCCCTCCGCCCTGATCGGCCATATTCTGGTGGTCGATGATGAACCCGCAGCCGCAATCCTGATCCGCGATCACCTGCGGGCCATCGGCTACCGGGTCACCATGGCCCATGACGGGGCCAAGGCCTATGACCTGTTTCTGGAAGATCCGCCGGATCTTCTGATCACCGACCTGCGGATGCCCCGGGTCGGCGGGCTGGAACTGATGGCCCGGCTGCACCGGCATATCCCTGATCTGCCGGTAATCATTATGACCGGCCACATGGGCCAGTCAGATCTGAGCCCGGAAGAAATTGAAACCGTGGCCGTGGCCATTCTGCGCAAACCGATCCGCCTGACGGACCTGACGGCCCTGGTGGAAGCCAATCTGCCGGAAGATCTGCACCCCGACGTCACCCCGGAAACCCTGCCTTCCTGACGCGGCCTGTACTTGGGGATGTTTTGACTTTTTATGCCAAAATTGCTGAAGTGTGGTCCGGGTGCGTGGGAGGATGGGAGGCAAGGGTGCTGCGACTGATTTTGGCAGATGATCACACATTGGTGCGTCAGGGGCTGTTGCCGTTTCTGGCAACGCTCGACACAGCGGTAGAAGTGCTTGAGGCGTCTGATTTTGATGAGGCTCTGAGCAAGGCCACCGCCGAGAAAGCCAAGGATGCCCCCTGTCGTTGATTCTGCTGGATCTGCGGATGCCGGGAATGCGTGGAACATCCGGGATCAGCCGGATGATTGAGGAGCAGCCCGGTGTGCCGGTGGTGATCCTGTCCGGCTCGATTGATGCCGGGGATGTCGTGGCCTGTGCCGAAGCCGGGGCCAACGGCTATCTGCCCAAGACCCTGAGCTCCACTGCCATGCTGAATGCTCTGCGTCTGGTACTGTCAGGGGAAAAGTATTTTCCGTCTTTTGCGGTCGGGGCCACAGCCCGTCCGGCCACGGAGATGGACCGTGAGCCCGCAAACAGCCCCGCCAGCGGCCCGAGCCCACTGCTGGAGCGGCTGGAGCCCCGGGAGCGGATCATTCTGGGCATGGTGGTTGACGGGGCCACCAACAAGGAAATTGCCCGGGCGCTGGATCTGCAGGAAGTGACCATCAAGGTACAGACCCGCAATATCTACCGCAAACTGGGGGCCGCCAACCGCAGTCAGGCCGTGCGGATCGCCATGGAAAACGGCTGGCAGACCTGATCCGCCAGCCGCGACGAAGAAGACAGCCCCCAAAGCAGGGATCAGGCTGCGGGCTGACCTTTCCAGACCAGAAAGGTAACCCGGGCCTTGCCATAGTCCCGCACATCCGCAACCGCAAAGCCGTCCGCAGTGACGGCTTCGGCTTCCCGTGCGGTTTCCGCGACCGCCACCGCCCCCGGTGTGAGCCAGCCACACCCGGCCAGTGCGGTCAGGGCCGGGGCACACAGCGGCTGGGCATAGGGCGGGTCAAGAAACACCAGCGATACCGGCAGCTTTGCCTGCGGTGGCCTCAGCGCATCTCCGGTAATCACCGAAGTGTCTGCTTCAGCCCGCATAGACCGGATATTCGCTTTCAGTGCCTGCAGAGCCTGCGGCCCACGTTCCAGAAATGTCACGTGTTTGGCCCCACGGGAGAGCGCCTCCAGCCCCAGAGCCCCGGTGCCGGCAAACACATCCAGCACCCGGCTTTCTGAGAGCATGAAGCCATTCCGCCCCTGAAAGCGGTGCAGCAGCACATTAAAGACTGCTTCCCGCGCCCGGTCGGATGTGGGGCGGACTTCATCCAGCCCCTCCGGCGCTGTCAGAAGCTTGCCGCGGAAGCGACCGCCGACAATCCGCATCATCCAGCCCCTTTATCGATCCGACCGTGACCGGGGCGGGCCAGACCGGCCAGCACCCGGACGGCCCCCGTGAGGACGATCCCCACGCGGACGGTCTTCCCGCGGGCGGTCAGTCCAGCCTCCTTCGCGGCGCGGACGATCCCCTGGCTTGCCACCCTGCGGACGGCCACCTTCGGGACGATCCCCACGCGGGCGGTCTTCTCGCGGGCGGTCAGTCCAGCCCCCTTC
>NZ_KB907352.1 GCF_000381985.1 Novispirillum itersonii subsp. itersonii ATCC 12639
TTACTTCAGGATCTTAGAGACGACGCCGGCGCCGACGGTACGACCGCCTTCACGGATGGCGAAGCGCAGGCCTTCGTCCATGGCGATCGGGGCGATCAGCTTCACGCCGATGCGGATGTTGTCGCCCGGCATCACCATTTCAGTGCCTTCCGGCAGAGAGATGGTCCCGGTGACGTCGGTGGTACGGAAGTAGAACTGCGGACGGTAGTTCGCGAAGAACGGAGTGTGACGGCCGCCTTCTTCCTTCGACAGAATGTAAACTTCCGACTCGAACTCGGTGTGCGGGGTGATCGAGCCCGGCTTCGCCAGAACCTGACCACGCTCCACGTCTTCACGCTTGGTGCCGCGCAGCAGGGCGCCGATGTTATCGCCGGCTTCACCCTGATCGAGCAGCTTGCGGAACATTTCAACGCCGGTGCAGGTGGTCTTCTGGGTGTCCTTCAGACCGATGATTTCGACTTCTTCGCCGACCTTCACCACGCCGCGTTCCACACGACCGGTCACCACGGTGCCACGGCCGGAGATCGAGAACACGTCTTCGATCGGCATCAGGAACGGCAGATCCTTCGGGCGTTCCGGCTGCGGGATGTATTCGTCGACGGCGCGCATCAGTTCCAGAACGGCCTTGTCGCCGATTTCCGGGTTCGAGTCTTCCAGAACCGCAAGGGCAGAACCCTTCACGATCGGAATATCATCCCCCGGGAAGTCATACGAGGACAGCAGTTCACGGATTTCCAGCTCGACCAGCTCCAGCAGTTCCGGATCGTCAACCTGGTCAACCTTGTTCATGAACACCACCAGAGCCGGCACACCGACCTGACGGGCCAGCAGGATGTGCTCGCGGGTCTGCGGCATCGGGCCGTCAGCGGCCGACACAACCAGAATCGCGCCGTCCATCTGTGCGGCACCGGTGATCATGTTCTTCACATAGTCAGCGTGGCCCGGGCAGTCCACGTGTGCATAGTGACGGTTGGTGGTTTCGTATTCCACGTGAGCGGTGGAAATCGTGATCCCACGGGCGCGCTCTTCCGGGGCCTTATCGATCTGGTCGTAGGCTGAGAAGGTCGCACCACCGGTCTTCGCCAGAACCTTGGTGATCGCAGCGGTCAGAGAAGTCTTGCCGTGGTCAACGTGGCCGATCGTGCCAACGTTGCAGTGCGGCTTCGTACGCGCAAATTTTTCCTTAGCCATTCTGGAACCCGTTCTTTCCGTGGGTGGTAGGGCAAGTTAATAAACGCCAGTGCGCTGGAACGCCTGGCGTTTTCCGGAGAGGAAATGGAGCGGGTGATGGGAATCGAACCCACGTAGCCAGCTTGGAAGGCTGGAGCTCTACCATTGAGCTACACCCGCCCGGCGTTTGCCCGACCCCATGTGCAGCTCCCGGGAGCAGTTGCTCCTTGCGTGCGGGAACCGATATGACGGGCTCTGGACGGCACGCTAGGCCGACGCCGGTGGGCGGTAGTTGGTGGAGGGGGAAGGATTCGAACCTTCGTAGACATACGTCGGCAGATTTACAGTCTGCTGCCATTGACCGCTCGGCCACCCCTCCTCAGGGACCCGCACCACCCGGCGTCGGGAGCCCGGTTTCTAAAGGGGTTAGCCCCCTCTGTCAACGAGAAAAATGAAGTTTTTTACGAAATCATGATGACCCCGGCGGAAACTCCAGTGTTCATGCGGGTCTGCGGGGTTTCACTTTTTTCAGCATCGCCCCGTCCGTCGGCCTGACAAAAGCTTTTCTCCCCTGACGCTTCCAACTGCTATACACGCGCATTGTATTTTTATTTTTCCGGGATCCCGCACAATGGCGCGCAAACCCCTTCCGCCGACCCGTCCGTCGGCTTCCGCCCCGTCTTCATCCGGGCGTGACGTACCGGCCCGGCCCGACAGCCGCCCGGCACGTTCCGGTGCCCCGCGCGGCGCAGCCCCCCGGGGCGCGGTACAGAAAGGCGGATCGCGCAGCGGGGAACTCTGGCTGTATGGCCGCCATCCGGTGGAAGCCGCCCTGCTGAACCCCGACCGGCGCTGCCGTCGCCTGATGGTAACGCGGGAAGCCCGCGCCGATCTTGACGCTGTGCTAAGCCGCTCCCCCCACGCGCCGACCATTGAACCGGCAGACCGGGCTGCCCTGAATGATCTGCTGGGAGAACAGGCGATCCATCAAGGCATGGCCCTGCGGGTTGATCCGCTGCCGGACCTGACACCGGAAGATCTGGTTGAACGCCATGCCGATGCCAGCGATGCCGTGGTCCTCGTGCTGGATCAGGTCACCGACCCCCACAACGTCGGGGCCGTTCTGCGCTCTGCCGCTGCGTTCGGGGCCGTCGCCGTGCTGGTGCAGGACCGCCATTCCCCGGAAGAAACCGGCGTTCTGGCAAAGTCAGCATCGGGTGCGCTGGAGCGGATGCCGCTGGTACGGGTCGCCAATCTGGCCCGGGCACTGGAAACCCTGAAAGACGGCGGTTTCTGGGCTGCCGGTCTGGCGGCTGACGGGCCGACCACCCTGGCCGGGGCTAAACTGTCCGGTAAAGTGGCTCTGGTGCTGGGATCGGAAGGGGCAGGCCTGCGCCGTCTGACCCGGGACACCTGCGATCTTCTGGTCCGTCTGCCAATGATGCCGGATAGCATGGAAAGCCTGAATGTTTCCAACGCCGCCGCCATCGCACTTTACGAAGTCCGGCGGGCCGCGCTGGAAGCTGCGCAGGGATAATCGGACACAGAACGGGCCGCGCCGGGATAAAATCTGAAAAAATTCTTTTCCTCCCGGCGCGGTCACGCTATGTAAACCCCAGATGGGCTTGCGGTATGTTCGCAACGCCTCTGACGATGCCCTTATAGCTCAGCTGGTAGAGCACCTGATTTGTAATCAGGGGGTCGCGGGTTCGATCCCTGCTGAGGGCACCAGACGCCTGAAACCCTGTAAGGGGCTTCACAAAAACCAGCCGGATTACTCCGGCTGGTTTTTTGTTTTTATCCCGCCGACATCCCCCGCACTTCCACCCGGCTGCCCCCCGGCTGTTTGCGGATGTAGAAGCCGTTGGGAATCGCCTCCTGCACCAAAGGAACATGAGAGATCAGGCCAACGGCACGGTTCTGGCTGACCAGCGTATTCAGCACCTGCAACACCTGATCAAGCGTGCCGGTCCCATGCTCGGTATCGAGGCTGCCGAATCCTTCGTCGATGAAAATGGTGTCCAGCTGCACCCGGCCGCTGGTGCTTTCCACCACATCGGCCAGCCCGAGGGCCAGCGCCAGCGCGGCAATGAAGGTTTCTCCCCCGGACAGGGTCGCTGTCGGCCGGTCCTTGCCGGTATGGGCATCAAACACTTGAATCCCCAGCCCTCTTTGCGCCCGGCCACCACCTTCCGCATCGCGCACCAACTGATAGCGGTGACCGGTCATCGGCCCCAGCCGGAGATTCGCCGCCTGCAGCACCGCCTCAAACATTGCGGCAATCGCATAAATCTCCAGCGTCAGATTGTGCGGATTCTTCCCGTTCACAGCCTCAGCGATTCCCCGCAGCGACGCGGTCTGTGCTTCCAGAGCCTCGACATCCCGCATCACATCAGCCAGCGAGTCGCGCAGCCGGATCAGGGCCATCCGCCGTTGCCGGGCCTCGACCTCCTGCTCCTGCGCGGCACGATAGTCTGCCTGCATCTGTGCAGCCTGCCCCGAGAGGGCCGAAAGATCAGGGCGGGTCACTCCCTCAATCACAGCGGCGGTCTGCCGGGCCCGCTCCCCGGCCCCGGCCACATCCCGCCGGAATGCCTCCAGCATCGCCTGATCGGCGGCCAGCCGCCCGACATCCGGCATCAGGGCCTGATAAGCCTCCGGGGTCAGACCGGCCTGAGCAAGCCGGTCCCCAAAGACCCCCTCAGCCTCCTGCTGGCGGCGCAGACGGTCGGCCAGTGTCTGCTGTGCCGCCTGAACATCCTTGGCGGCCCCCAGATCAGCCTCACGCGCAGCCTGCAATGCCGTCTCAGCCCGGTGCCGGGCTTTCACCATTGTCTCCAGCCGGGCCTCAACGGCCTGAAGCGCCGCCTGCAGGGCCGCCGGATCCCGGATCGGTTCAGGCACCGTCTCCAGCAGGGCATCCCGCCGGGCCAGCAGCACCGTCAGCGCCCGGTGCTGCTCCGTCAGAGCGTCCCGCAGGTGATCACGCCTTTCCTCGGCCGCAGTCGCCTGCCCTGCTTCCCGCTCCAGCACCGCCTCGGCGGCGGAAAGGTCGGTCCCCGGCCCCAAAGCCGCCAGATCCGCATCAAGGGTCTTTAACGTTTGCCGCAGGGTTTCCGGCGGATGGTCCGGGGCCTCCTGCTGTGATAAGCGCGTTTCCCGCTCAGCCAGAACACTCAGCGCCGACGCCAGACCCTGCTCTGCCGTCCGGGCGGCCTGATCGGCCTTCTGCCACACCGCTTCAGCCTGCTTCAGGGCCGCAACCGGATCCCCGGTTTCTGCTCCTCCCCGGGCCGGAGCCGGGTGATCCTGCCCGCCGCAGACCGGGCATGGCGCGCCGGGGGTCAGACGGCTGGCCAAATGCAGCGCCTGACGGTGCAGCACGCCCTGCTCCGCCCTTTCCATGGCCTGACGGGCGTCTGTCAGGGCGGCATAGGCCCTGTCACGGTCAGCCTGCCCGGTGGTGACAGCCTGCCGGGCCATCGTCCGGTCCTGCTGGGCGCTGGCATAGTCCGTCGCCTGCTTCAGGGCCTGCTGAAGGGCCTGCCTGCGCACCAGCAGATCCGCCCGCCGGGCTTCGGTCTGCCGGGCCTGTTTCAGGGCTTCAGACCGCTGGCGCTGGCTCTCCCGCAGGCGGTCAAGCGTCGCCTGCGCCTCCTGCGTCTGCCGCTGCCCGTCCCGTTCTGCCTTCTGTGCCGCCTGCAAGGCCGCCAGCACATCCGCAGCCTGATCCAGTGTACGCCGATGACGGGCCAGATCATCGACCTGCCGCCGCAACTGCTCCATCAGGGGATCCTGAGCGACCTGCTCCGCCCAACGCTCTGCCGCAGCCCGGGCAGCTTCAGCCGCTTGCCCGGCAGCCGTCTGCATCCGGGTCAGCGCAACCTCTGCCGCCTGCCGGTCAACCTTCGCCGTGCGGGCCGCAGTCTCAACGTCGGCCAGGGACTGTGCCAGCCGGACCTGTTCCAGCCGCAGGGCGAGGGCATCCATCCCCTCACTCCGGGCCTGTAAAGCCATCAGAGCTTGCTGCGCCTGCTCTGCGGCCACAAACAGCGCTTCAGCCTTCTCTGCAGTCAGCAGCGCCGTCTGCGCGGCCTGTGCGGCCTCAGTCGCCTCTGTCAGCGCCTGAACGCGACCGACATGCTGCTCTTCGGCTCCGGCAATACCCGCTTTCAGGGCATCATCGGTCTCAAAACCTTCCACGGCCAGACGTTGCGCATACACCGCCCGCTGCTGCTGCACCTGCTGTCTGGCCGCGTCAGCCTGCGTCTTCAGGCTTTCGGCCAGACGGCGGTACAGCGACACATCGAACAGATCCCGCAGAATCTCGACCCGCTGCGGGGTCTTCGCCGACAGAAAAGCCTCAAACCGCCCCTGCGGCAGCAGCACGATCTGGCGGAACTGCTCCGCCCTATAACCCAGCCGGTCAGTGATCGCGGCATCGACCAGCCCGACCTTCTTCTCGGCAATCACCTTGCCCGGTCGGTCGGGGGTAATCTCCTCCAACGGCAGACCTGTCGCATCAAACAGATAGGCCTCGTGCCTGTCGCGGGTTTCACCGCCACCACGACGGCTTGGGCGCGTCTGCTCCGGGCGGCGTAACGCCACATATCGGTGGCCACCGACATCAAACACGAACTCCACCTCGGTCCGCAGATCAGCCGGGGCATGGTCGGACCGCAGCGAGACCGCGTCCTGATCGATATTCGCGGGCTGCCCGAACAGGGCAAAGGTCATCGCACTGAACAGCGTTGATTTACCCGATCCGGTCTGACCGTAGATGCCGAACACCCCGGCCTGCACCGCCTCGCGGAAATCAATCACCTGCCGCCCCGGATAAGGGCCGAAAGCCTGTATCGTCAGACGGACCGGTTTCATGCCTCACCCCCTTCCTGCCGCAGCGCCTGCAGGCCGTCGGCGATCAGGCGCCGCTCCTCCTCTGACGGAGGGGTATCCCGCAGGAGCCGGAGAAAATCAGCCACCACCTGCGCCGGATCTGACAGCGCGGCGGCCCGGGCGGCCCCCGGGCGCAACACGCCGGCCCGGCTGTCACGGGCATAGGTCAGCTCACAGGCATTGGGGAACACCGCCCGCAGGCGTTTCATCGCGTCAATCACCGGGGTTTCGTCGGTCAACACCACCCGGATGAAATCCTCCGACGGCGGCTGACACACCAGATCGGCATGCAGCCCGGTAAGAACCCGCACGGACCGACGGGGGCGGAACGGCAGCAAGTCGCAGGTTGCCCCTCCTGCCGCATCCAGCGTCACCAGACACATCGACTTCTCGGCACCGGCCTCATCAAATCCAAATGCCAGCGGCGCCCCGGAATATCGGATATGCGCAGCCCCGGCCGTCTGCGGGCGGTGCAGATGGCCCAGCGCCACATAATCCGCCCCGGCAAACACGGTGGGGGAAACCGTTTCGACCCCGCCCGCCCGGACCAGCGGCCGCTCACTGTCGCTGCCCTGCGCCCCGGCAACAAAGGCGTGGGCGACCACCACCCACCGCGCCCCGGCAGGCACCTGCGCCCGGGCCGCAGCCATCTGCGCAGCCAGAACATCCTGCGGTGTCTGCACGTTGGCATCGGGAAAACATTCACGGGCGGCGTACTCATAGACAAAGGGCACCCCGGAGAACACCACCGGCCCATGGGCATCGTGCAGGATCAGCGGCGGTTCTTCCGCACTGACCGCCCCCCGCACCAGCGCCCGGCGGGAATCGGCGAAGGCCGCCATTGCCTCAATCCGGTCCCCGGAATCGTGATTTCCGGCGATCATCACCACCGCAGCCCGGGTCTCCGCCGCCACACGGGCCAAAAATCCGTTGAACTGCCGGACCGCACTGGCTGGCGGGGCAGCGCGGTCAAACAGATCACCTGCCAGAAGCAGCACATCGACGTCGTGCTGGACCACTGCCGTCACGATCTGATCAAGGATGGTGGCATGATCCTCTTCCAGAGACAGGCCGTTGAACTGTCGCCCCAGATGAAGATCTGATGTGTGAAGAAGCCGCATCGCCGGTTCCGCCCCGCCTCAGCCGATAGGATAGAGGCCCCATGTGCCACATCCTGACCGGCCCCCGCAACCGGGGCCGCAGAGAAAACGGGCGACGGGTCAGAATGGCCACACATCCGCCGTCAGGGCATGCCGGTCAATCACCACCGCCAGAAACACCCCGGCCAGATACTGCATTGACCCCAAAAACACCGCCCGGGCCGTGGTTTTCCCGGGGTCACGCAGTAAAGACCGGTGCAACCGCAGAAACAGCACCGCTGTCAGAGTGGACAGCAGGGCATAGGCCAGCCCAAGAACCCCCAGCATCCACGGCAGGGCCGCCGCCAGCACCAGCAGGGCGGAATTAACCGTAATCCAGCGGGCACAGCGCTGCTCGCCCACCAACACCGGCAGCATCGGCACCCCGGCACGGCTGTAATCATCCTTCAGCATGATCGCCAGAGCCCAGAAATGCGATGGCGTCCACAGGAACAGCACCACTGCCATCAGCGTCGGCAGCAGCCATTGTGCGGGGTCCACCGCCGCCCCACCGGCGAGAATGGCAAAACTGCCCGCTGCCCCACCGATCACAATGTTGAAGGCCGTACGGCGCTTCAGCCAGACGGTGTAAACAACGCCATAGAAAAACGCACCGAGGAACAGGTGAAGGGCCACCACCCAGTTAAACACCCCCAGACACAGCCACATCCCGGCCAGCAGCAACACACCGGCCAGCCACAGGGCGGCCTGCGGGTTGCCCCCGACGGCCAGCGGACGACGCCGGGTACGCTGCATCAGCCGGTCGATATCGCGGTCATAATAATGGTTGAAGATAGAAGAACTGGCGGAGCCGAGGATCATCGCCACCCCCAGCACCAGCAGATGGAGCGGCTCCACCACCGGAGCGACGGCCGAATACCCGACCATCGCAGTCAGGGCAATCATCACGCCGATCCGCAGTTTACAGAGCTCAAGATAGCTGCGCAGAGTCATCCGGTCCTCCCTGATCCCAAATGGTTGGGATGGGACCGACCCGCAGCATTCACGCGCGTTTCCGGTCCCGCTTCGTAACGGAGGCCGCCTGAAGCGCCGTCCGTCATCGACTGGATCTGTCTCGGGTACGCAACCAGTAGAACACGTTAAGCCTGACTTTAAAACTGGGTCAATTCGCGGGTGCAGAACCCTTGCGCGGCGCAACAAGCAGCTTCCAGCCTGCCAGACCAACAAACAGCACTCCGCCAATCACCGCCAGCAGGGCCCCGCCCCCCATCACCCCCATCACGATCGTCTTGAGGGGGCTGTCGAGCCCCTGCGATGCCCCGGCGGTCTTGCGGGCAATCCCCAGCACTCCCGCCCCGAACAGGGCCAGCGCATGCAGGGTCTGCCCCCCGGCATAAAGGGCAAACGCGGTCAGCACCGCCCGCCCCCGGCTGGTCGCACGCCCGAGTCGCGGCAGGATCACCAGAAAAAACAGCACCATAAAGGCCAGCGTCACCGCACCGATCATCAGGTGGTAATGGGCCGGGGTCCGGGTATCCCCTTCCCCGACCAGATAGCCCATCGCCCCACCCAGCGTGAACATCAGTGCGGACAGGGTCAGGCCCACAGCACCGGCCCCATACCGTGCCCATCCAGCCCGGATCTGAAACCGCGCCAGCGCCAGCAGGGCAATTACCGGCTGAAGAATCAGACCAATCTGGTACAGCCGGGTGAACCCGCTGTGCAGGGTGCCACTGGTGACCGGAAAAATCAGATACAGGGCCGGACCGGCAAAGCCGGTGACCAGCACGCTCAGCGCCAGCCACCGCAACAGCACCGGCGGAATCGGCGGCTGACCATAGATGGCGCTGCCTGCGGCCTGCCAGGCGGCCAGCATCAGCAGGGTATTCACGAACTGCAGCAGATGCCCGCCCCCCCAGAACAGCATCTCGTTATAGGGGATAGGGTCCTGCGCGGGGGCAGCCGACCACGCCAGCCCGACCGACAGCAGTGCGCAGAAATACACCCCGCCCGCAGCCGCCAGCACCATGCCGACTCCATCGCGGTCATCAATACCGACGAAGCCCAGCCGGAACACCGGCAGCGCCACCCCCAGAAACAGCAGCCCCAGACCGCTGTAAAACACCGGATGGACCATCACCGGAATGTAGTTGTTCAGCGACGGTTCCCCCCACCCCATCATCGCCGGAGCCAGCAGGCAGAGAAAGCCACCCCACGCCAGCCGCAGACCGATCGCCCCGAGGTATGCCCCCGGCACCAGCCAGCCACCGGCCACCCGGCGGGATGCCACCCACGCGCACAGGGCACCAAACACCGCCAGATACCAGACGCTGACACTGAAGGTCACGTGCGTGACCAGCATGCTTTGAAAGAAGTTTTCCGGCAGACCATCCTGTATCCCCGGCGTACGGGACCCGGCAACGCCCAGCGCCAACACACCGGCCACCGCCAGCGCACTCAGCGCCAGCAACCCCCAGCCCTGCATTTCCCGGTCAAAGTGATTAAATCGCTGCGTCTGAGCCATCGTGATCCCTGATGTTGCGCCACTCTGCGGCGGCGTTTATGCCCGGAAGACCGGACCGTCACCGGATATGTAAGCTGTCTCGCGGCCTGCGGTATCACCGCAGACAAAAAATGCGTCACACATACAGGTGGTACAGCAGGGCATACACGATCACGCCGCTGACCGAAACCGTCAGCCACACCGCCCAGGTCCATCTGGCCAGACGGCGGTGACGGTCAAAATCCCCGCGCAGGGCGTGGCGGACCGTCAGCAGGATCATCGGCACGTTCAGGACAGCCAGCACCACATGCCCGATCAGCAGGGCATAATAGACCGGACGGATCCAGCCCTGCCCGCGAAAGACAAAAATCGGCGCGGTGGCATGATAAAGCAGGTAGCTGGCCAGAAAGACTGCCGATACCCCCAGCGCCGCCAGCATGATCCGCCGGTGACGGTCCCGGTCGCCGGAACGGATCGCCAGCCGCCCGGCCAGCAGCAGCAGGGTTGCCGCCGCGTTCAGGGCCGCATTGAGATGCGGCAGAATTTGCGCCGTCTCCATTCCACCCCTCCCTTCTTCCGGTTTCTGAGAACGCCTTAACGGAACCCCGGGGGAACCCCCAGCAGGCCGGTTTTGAGGATGATGGTGGCATAAAACAGCAGTGCCAGTCCGCCGATGACGGCACCCAGCCAAAGATTGCGGCGCCTGCGGGCGGAGACCGCAGACGCTGCTGCCGAGTCGGTTGCTTCGGGTTCTGTGGATCGGCGGGCCATGGCTGATCTCCCCGGTGACACTGGACGGGTCCGAAACCGGACTCCTGATCCCAATCAGCCTACACGGCCCCTCCCGACAGGGAAAGACCATTCTTTTCAGGCAGGTAATTTCTGATCACCATACAAGTCAAATCCGAAACCGGGCTGCCTTCGCAGTCGAAAAATCATACTAAAATGATCAGCCTTTCACAGTCTCCCGCCTTCCGATATGCTGTCCTGAGACGTCTTCTCCACTTCCCCTCTCTGACGGGGATCCTTTCCGGAGGACCGAGATCATGGCACGCCCGATTCCTGCTGATGCCACCCCCATCCGGCATAAGACCCTCCACGCCCTTCCGGTTGACCCCAATACCCAGTGGTATGGCACCCAGACCCCGCCGGTGGTCCGCCGGGTGACGGTGGACCAAAGCTCCCGCTGGCTGTCCCGGGGCTGGCAGGACCTGACCCGGTCCCCGGGGATCAGCCTGTCCTACGGGCTGGTCTTTGTGGCGATGGCCTATGCGATTGTCTTCGGTCTGCGCCAGATCGGCATGACCTCGCTGATTCTGCCGCTGATGGCCGGTTTCATGCTGGTCGGGCCGCTGGCTGCGGTCGGACTGTATGACATCAGCCGCCGCCATGGCGCAGGGGAAACCCCGACCTGGGCGACAACAGCCGCAGCCGTCTTCCAAAAGGCAGACCAGCTGCTGATCGTCGGGCTGGTGATGATGATGGCGATCCTCGCATGGATGATGATGGCGCTACTGATTTTCGCCAGCTTTTACAATCAGGCACCGCCATCACTCGACAGCTTCCTGCTGGAAATCCTCTCTGCCGAACAGGCGCCGCTGTTCCTGCTGGCCGGGACCTTCGCCGGCGGAATGATTGCCGCCGCTGTCTTTACCCTGACCGCCGTCAGCCTGCCGATGATCATGGACCGCGATATTTCTGCCGTTGCCGCCATGGCAACCAGCGCCCGGGCGGTGACGAAAAACTGGCGGGTGATGGTCGGCTGGGGAGCGATGATTGTGCTGGTGACCGGGTTCGGGCTGGCCACATTCTTCATCGGTCTGGCGGTCTGCCTGCCTCTGATCGGCCATGCCAGCTGGCACGCCTACCGCGCCCTTGTTGACTGACGCCTGCACTCCCCCTTGCTTTGATGAATGATCACAACTGAACGGGCTGGGTAGAAGACCTGTCTTCTGCCCAGCCCCCGCGCTGCAACATATCTTGCATACAGCCCCCCGGCAGCGATATCCTGCCCCCGATGGTTCCGCCCGGTAAAGACCCGGCCGGACGTAAGAGGGAACATGGTGAGGACGACCCAGAAGGGGCCGAAACCATGGCTGCCCACGCAACTGTAAGCGGGGAGCGACGCCCACACAGCCACTGGTGCCATGCACCGGGAAGGCGGGCTAAGCCGAGAACCGTGAGCCAGGATACCTGCCATCGCAGCCGGGGCATCCCCCCCGATCAGAGACCATCCGCACGCTGGGTGCGCACTGGGATTTATCGTCATGCATATTGAACCGGGCATCGTTGACGGTGCCAAGATCACGCTCAGCTATGCCACTGCGGCCGGGGCTTTCGGGCTGGTCGCCAAAATGGCGCTGGGGAACATCCGTGATAACGGCGGCATCGGGGCGCTGGCCCTGCGCAGCGCTATTGCCACCGCGCTGGTGTTCAGCTTCTTTGAAGTGCTGCCGCACCATCCGGTCGGGGTGTCAGAAGTACACCTGATTCTCGGCTCGACCCTGCTGCTGCTGTTCGGGGCCGGGGCCGCGTCCATCGGGCTGGCCGCCGGTCTGCTGATTCAGGGCCTGTTCTTCGCCCCCTTCGATCTGCCGCAATACGGCATGAACGTCACCACCCTGCTGGTGCCGCTGTGGGGGATTCATCTGCTCGCCCGCCGCATTGTTCCGGCCAAGACCGCCTACGTTGACCTGAAGTATAGCCAGACTCTGGCCCTGTCGACCGCCTATCAGGGCGGTATCGTTGCCTGGGTCGCTTTCTGGGCTCTGTACGGCCATGGCTTCAGCGCCGAAACCTTCGAGTCGGTCGGCACCTTCGGTCTGGCTTACATGAGCGTCATTCTGATCGAGCCGCTGGTTGATCTCGCGGTTCTGGCAGCCGCCAAAGCCCTGCGCCAGATCAGTACCGGCCCGGCTTTCAATACCCGCCTGCACAACGCTGCCTGAGACGGATCCGTTTCTGTCGCAAAAAGCCCGGCTTCCCCTCGGAAGCCGGGCTTTTTTGCCTGTGCCCCTAACCGGCTCTCTTTTCCTTACCCTTTGCGGGTCAACAACCGGTCCAGTGCATTGAGAAAAGCAGAACGGTCTTTGGGGGAATAGGGACGCGGCCCGCCGGTAATCTCGCCGCTGTCCCGCAGGTCCGTCATCAGATCGCGGACAGCCAGCGCCATCCCCACGGATCCTTCGTCAAACACTTTGCCGGTCGGGGAGAGGGCCGTAGCCCCCACCTCAACACAGCGGGCAGCCAATGGCACATCGTTGGTGACGCAGATATCCCCGGCGGTGATTTCAGCGGCAATCCACTTATCAGCCGCATCGGGTTCCACCGGCACCACGACCTGACGCACCAATGGCCCGTCCATGCCACGAATCCAGCGGTTGCCAACCAGCACCACCGGCGTTGCAGTCCGACGCGCCGCCTTCAGCGCATCGTCTTTCACCGGGCAGGCATCGGCGTCGATATACAGGATCCGGGTCATCAGGCGAACGCGTCGTCCCAGTTACCCTGCGTCGCCGCCTTGGAATATTCGGTGGCGCGGTTTTCGAAGAAGTTGGTGTGTTCCACCGCATTCAGCATCGCGTCCAGCCACGGCAGCGGATTTTTCTCGATGTGGTAGACCGGCCGCAGACCAAGCTGGGTCAGGCGGCGGTCAGCGATATAGCGAATGTAGCGCTTGACGTCTTCGCCGGTCAGCCCCTCAACCGCGCCGGATTCAAAGGCGAGGTCAATGAAGTTGTCTTCCAGCTCCAGAATCCGGGCGCAGGCCTCATACAGATCCTTCTGAATCGCCGGAACATCAATCTGCGGGTTCTCGGCCAGGAAGGTCTTGTAAAGGCGGATGATCGAATTGCAGTGCAGGGTCTCATCCCGCACAGACCACGTAATGATCTGCCCCATGCCCTTCATCTTGTTGAAGCGCGGGAAATTCAGCAGAATCGCAAAGCTGGCGAACAGCTGCAGCCCTTCGGTGAAAGCCCCGAACACCGCCAGCGTTTTGGCGATATCTTCCGGCGTATCCACCCCCCAGATCTGCATGAAGTCGTACTTGTCCTTCATCTCCTTATAGTCGAGGAAGGCGCGGTACTCCGTCTCCGGCATGCCGATGGTGTCAAGCAGGTGAGAATAGGCGGCGATATGGATGGTTTCCATATTCGAGAACGCCGACAGCATCATCTGCACTTCGGTCGGCTTGAACACGCGGGTGTAGTTCCGCATGTAGCAGTTGGCGACCTCGATATCGGACTGAGTGAAAAACCGGAAGATCTGCGTCAGCAGATGCCGCTCGTCATCATTCAGTTTCTGGTGCCAGTCCTTGACGTCTTCCGCCAGCGGCACTTCTTCCGGCAGCCAGTGAATCTGCTGCTGCGTCAGCCAGGCGTCATAGCACCACGGATAATGAAACGGCTTATAAACGTGATCGGCAGACAGAAGCGACATGACATGTTCCCGACAGGCAGGTGCGGACGGAACGACAGGGCATCCGTCCGGCGGTCTATGAGCATTGTCCGGCTCCGGGGATTTCCGGGAAAGTCCGAAACATGCTCTGTTTACAAAGATCCAGAGCGCATTCAGCAACGAAACCGACGTCCAATTTCTGAAACGCCCTGAAAACGGAACAGGAAAAGGCCGGATCAGCCCCCCGGCCAACCCGGCACGATCCCGGCCTTATTGGCAGGCGAGGCATTCCTCGTAATCAGTGCGGCTTTCCCCACCGGCAGACGCCGCAGTCAGCGGACCGGCAGCCGCGCCCGGCAGCAGATCAGCCAGACCATCCGGCACTTCGCGGTTGGCAACCACCTCAGCACGCTGGATCGACTTGGACCGGCAGTAGTACAGGCTCTTCACGCCCTTCTTCCACGCCTGATAATGGATCTGATGCAGATCGCGCTTATGCACGTTGGCGGGCAGGAAGATGTTCAGTGACTGTGCCTGATCAATCAGCGGGGCACGGTCGGCGGCATGCTCGATCACCCAGCGCTGATCAAGTTCGAAGGCGGTTTTGAACACATCCTTCTCTTCCTGCGTCAGGAAATCGAGATGCTGGACCGAGCCTTCATTGACGGTGATCGAGGTCCAGACGTCTTCACTGTTTCGGCCCTTGGTCTCGAGCAGCTTCTCAAGCGCCCGGTTCCGGACCAAAAAGCTGCCCGACAGGGTCTTGTGGGTGAAGGCGTTACCTGCAATCGGCTCAATCCCCGGGCTGGACCCGCCACAGATGATGGAAATCGAAGCCGTCGGAGCAATCGCGGTCTTGTTGGAAAACCGCTCCATAATGCCGTAATCGGCAGCATCCGGGCACGGCCCCCGCTCCATCGCCAGATCCCGCGACGCTGCATCCGCCTGCGCCTTGATGTGCTTGAACATGGTGCGGTTCCACACCTTGGCCATCACCGACTCGAAGGGGATCATGTTGTTCTGCAGGAAGGAATGGAACCCCATCACCCCCAGCCCGACCGAACGCTCGCGGGCGGCGGAATACTTGGCGCGGGCCATCTCATCCGGGGCGCGGTCAATAAAATCCTGCAGGACGTTATCGAGGAAGCGCATCACATCGGGGATGAACTGCGGTTCGTCTTTCCATTCCATATAGGTTTCAAGATTGAGCGACGACAGGCAGCACACGGCGGTGCGGTCGTTGCCCAGATGATCCCGCCCGGTCGGCAGAGTGATCTCGGCACACAGATTGGATGTCTTGACGGTCAGACCTGCCAGTTTCTGATGCTCCGGCAGGGCCCGGTTCACGGTGTCGGAATAGATGATGTAGGGCTCGCCGGTTTCAATCCGGGCCAGCAGGATGCGGATCCACAGGGAGCGGGCCTTGATCCGGCGCATGATGCTGCCGTCCTTCGGCGAGATCAGCGCCCAGTCGGCATCCTCTTCCACCGCCCGCATGAACGCGTCGGTCACCAGAATGCCGTGGTGCAGGTTCGGGGTCTTCCGGTTCGGGTCGCCGCCGGTCGGGCGACGCAACTCGACGAACTCCTCAATCTCCGGGTGGGTCACCGGCAGGTAAACCGCAGCCGAGCCCCGGCGCAGGGACCCCTGCGAGATTGCCAGCGTCAGACTGTCCATCACCCGGATGAACGGCACCACGCCGGAGGTCTTGCCGACCGCCCCGACCTTTTCACCGATGGAGCGCAGGTTACCCCAGTAGCTGCCGATCCCGCCGCCCTTGGCAGCCAGCCAGACGTTTTCCGTCCACAGATCGACAATCCCGCCGAGCGAATCATCGGCTTCGTTCAGGAAGCAGGAGATCGGCAGCCCGCGGGTGGACCCGCCATTGGACAGAACCGGGGTGGCAGGCATGAACCACAGGCGGGAAATATAATCATACAGCCGCTGGGCATGGGCATCATCATCCCCGTAGGCGCTGGCGACACGGGCGAACAGATCCTGATAGGTCTCATCCGGCAGCAGATAGCGGTCCTGCAGGACCGCTTTACCAAAAGCGGTCAGCAGATCGCTGCGGGAATGATCAACATGAACCTGCGGATGCTTGGTGACCTGCACGACGTTCAGCACGGCTCTTCTGCTCCTTAAGGGTCCTGCCGCCGGAGAGGGGGATGCGGAGGGACCTGACTGTCTGCGCTGCCGTGGCAGGGCAGACCCCTGCGGCACGGCACTCTTCGCTTTTAAAACCTGTCCGGCACCGGGCTTCCGGGCCAGAGGACTGTACACCGCACAGGGGCTGCGCCCCGGAAGGTCATCAGCATCCTAAGACACCGCCTGTCGACCTGCTGTGACGTGGCCCTGCAGCCATGCTTTTTGACCCTGCACCACTACAGTTTGCCACCCGGGCCGTGACAGCTTTTACCCGGTCCTGCCCGAAGATGGGACAGGCCCTGTCATTCTTTCAGCGGCGGCACCGTAATGCGGTACCACGGATATGCCGCGCCGGACCGACGCCCGGAAACAACGGACACACCGGAGACGAAGCCAAGGCCTTGAGACTGCACAAAATCATACAGACACAGGCAGACCGGGGGCCTCCTCCGCAACGGCGGCAATAACGCATCATGATGGCCTCCACGTCAATATCTAGTTATGAGGGCCCGTATTTTCCACAGAGAGCAACAATCTATTGACGGCAACAGATCAGGAAAAAAGCGGCTTCCGGGCCCTGCCAAAGATATTTCTGTGGATAAACCCCCAGCCCGGAAGACCGGAACATATGTAGAACATTTTTACCCCTAAGACCATCCCCTGCCCCGCGTCACCCCCCGGATGACCATGGTCCTTTTTGCTCTCTGGCCAAGACAGGCGAGTCGCGCTGTAATCAGACCGTCACAGTCTGTATCCTCGGCTGTGGCGGCCCTTGGTCCAGCCCTGCCGCTTTCAGCGGTCTGACCCAACGACATTGCATAGGTTTGCATTTTTCTACGCTCTGCGGTGAATTTAACTTGATACGCAGCGCACACAGTGCGTACCATTTCAAAGAAGAGGCCGCCGGAAACCACAGCGCGGCCCAGCTCAGAAACACGCGGTCCGCCGATCCCGGCCCATGCTTTTGCGCCCTGTCCCAGTCCAGTCCAGTCCTCGGGGGGATACCATCATGGCACACATCATTTATCCGCCGCAGTTCCATGCCGCTGCCCCGGTACACTTTGACCGGATGGGCTTCAGTGGCCTGACCGACACTATGGAGGCCGCCTCGGCCTCGGGCGTCAGCGCCCTGCACGCCGCATCCGCCAATCTCAGCCGGATGGAAACCTCAGGTGATGAAGTCTGCGCTCATGCCGAAACGCTGGAAGATCTGGCCCTGCTGCTGGACCGGCAGATGCAGACCCTGATTGACCGGACCCGCGATTTCACCACAGCTCTGCGCGGCGATCTGCCCCGCGCCTGATCCCCTGTTCGTCAACAGAGCGTAAACCTCCCCCAGACTGTCACGGGACTTTCACTGGCCTGATTCCCCTGCCGCGCTTTATTGCATCCTGACTTCCCCGCACAACGGGAAGAATAGGTATGCAAAGTGTCGCCCCCAGTCTGCCGCCGGCCCCTGACCGGACAGCAGACAGGACAGGCGGCACCGGAACAGGGCGGATCAGGCAGATGAGCGCGTGGGTCAGGGGCATACGGGGGCGGCTGTGGCTGGCCTTCCTGAGTGTGTCAGCGATGACGGTGGTTGCCACCGTCATCGCTTGGTATGCCTTCAGCGCCAGCACCGTCTCACTTTACCGGCTGGTCGACCAGCGGATCCCCGAAATCCTGCAAATGACCGATCTGTCTCAGGCCGTCGCTCAGGTCGTCAGCGAAGCCGGTCAGCTGCCCCTGTCGCAGACCCGCGAGGCACTGCGGGCCCGCGCCCTTGAACTCAGCCAGCGCCTGACCGGTGTTGATCTGGGGCTGGAATCCGCCCGAACCAACGGTGCCGCGTCTGAACCGCTCCGGCAGATGTCGCTGCAGCTCCGCGCTCTGCAGGATGGGCTGGACGGCCTGACCATCACCCTCGACGAAGTGCTGCGCCTGCGTCAGCGCTATGCAACCCAGCTTGAACAGGTTGATGTCCTGAATCAGGAATACCGGCTGCTGATCAGCACACTGGAACAGGACCGCGCCGGGGCCACCGACCTGCTGACCGAGATGAACCGGGTGATGGTCACCCTCGGGCAGGTCTCCCGGCAGGATAATGAAGGGGAGCTTGATCAGCTGGAACAGCAGTACATGCGCTCGTTCCAGATTATTGAGGCGATTCTGTCCCGGACCGAGACAGACCCGCTCTACCGCCAGTCGACCCACAGCATTCTGGTGAAGATGCGGGCTGTTTCGGTCGACCGCGGCGGCCTGTTTGACCTGAAGCGCCGGGAACGGGACTCACAGGCCCTTGTGGCCCGCCGCCTGCAGGATGTCCAGCGGCAGTCCCAGACACTCGACCGCATGGCACACCGGCAGGTGGAAATCGTCAACGACGCGATCATCGCCGAACGGGCCGCACTCGCAGGCACCCTGCTGAACAGTCGCCTCGCCCTGACCCTTGCCGCCCTGATCAGCATTGCCGTGTCGATCCTGATCGGCTGGCATTACGTCGGCCAGAAAATCGTTGGCCGGGTCCAGACGCTGGCCAGCACCATGCGCAGCATTGCCGGCGGAGCACTGGATGCCCCGATTCCCGCCGGAGATGACGACGAACTCGGCGAAATGGGGCAGGCTCTGGTGGTGTTCCGCGACGCCCTCGCCAGCGTGCGTCATATGGCAACCCATGATGCACTGACCGGGTTGGCTGGCCGCCGCCTGTGCGAGGACCGGCTGGCCCTGCGGATCTCCATCCCGGCGCCCCCTCCGGCGGGCCTGCCCTATGGCGGCGACGCCCCGGCCCCGGGCGGAGCCGTCATCACGGTCAGCCTGTGCGGCTTTAAGGATATTAACGACACCTTCGGCCATGCGGTCGGGGACCGCGTGCTGCGGGCTGTGGCAGACCGGCTGCGCTGGCTGGCCGGGGATGACAGCCGCGTCGGGCGGATGGGCGGTGATGAGTTTGCCCTGATCATGCCGGGCCTGACCGACTCCGCCGGGCTGCACGACATGCTGGAAACGATCCTGCGGACTCTGTCCGCTCCGGTCCCGCTGGAGCGGATGGACATTGACCCCCAGCCGGCCTTGGGCGTTGCCTTCTGGTCAGGGCCGCAGGCTGATGCCGCCACGCTGCTGCGTAACAGCGAACTGGCGCTGAAATCAGCGGTCCGTGATGCTCAGGGCCGGTATGCCCTGTATCACCCGGACATGGGCGAACAGATCACCCGTCGCCAGATCATCCGTGGAGAACTGAGGTCGGCGCTGGAAAACGAACAGTTCGCCCTTGTCTACCAGCCGAAGGTGGAAATGGGCAGTGGCCGGATCAGCGGGGCGGAGGCACTGGTACGGTGGAATCATCCCCAGCGCGGACAGATCAGCCCGGCTGACTTTATCCCGGTGGCTGAGCGTTCCGGCCTGATCGTCGAACTGGGGAACTGGATTCTGCACGAAGCCTGTAAACAGGCCCGGCACTGGCAGCTCCAGGGGCACCCGCTGCGGATCGCCGTCAACATGAGCCCGGTGCAGGTGTTGCGGCAGGATGTGGTCTCAATGGTGCGCGAGGCCCTTGAGACAACCGGCCTGCCCCCGGATCTGCTGGAAATTGAAATCACCGAAGGTGTGCTGCTGACCAACGAAGGCCGGGCCCTGTCGCGCCTGCGGGCCCTGCGGGATATGGGCGTCCGGCTGGCGATTGACGACTTCGGCACCGGCTACTCTTCCCTCAGTTACCTGAAGCGGCTGCCGGTCACCTGCCTGAAAATTGACCAGAGTTTTGTGCGGGATCTGGTGAACAATCCTGAAGATGCCCGCCTGAGCCGGGTCATCATCGGCATGGCCCATGATTTCGGGTTGGAAGTGGTCGCCGAAGGGATTGAGACCGCAGCCCATGCCGAATTCCTGCGGGCCAGTGGCTGCGATTTCGGGCAGGGGTATTATTATTCCCGTCCGGTTGCGGCGATGGTTCTCACCTCTCTGCTCGGGCAGGATCTGCCATGGATGCTGCCACAGGTAATTTCCCGTCGCGCGTGAATCATGCTCTTTAGAGAAATTTGATACATACGATTTTCCCTGACAGTCCGCCGGTTCTGGACGAAATTTCGACACAACCATAGAGGTTCTTTTTCTTTGCTCCCTACGCTGATCCGCGTTATCTAAAAGACTGCGCGTATATGGTTTTCCCCTCCGGCGCGGAAGGGGAAACCACGGGAGTGGGGAAACATGTTCAACGAGGTCATACCGGTTATAGATTACAGCACGGCGGATTCAGAAGACGCCCTCCATGCCTTCGTGCTGGAAGAGCAGGTCGGACATCTGCTGCGCAAGGCCAATCAGCGGGCCACGGCAATTTTTCAGTCGCAGCCCAGTCTGGGCGATATGACGATGCCGCAGTTCCTGACGCTGGTGAAGCTGCAGGAAAAAGGCGAGGTCTCCCAGAATTCTCTGGGCCGCCTGATCGGCATGGATGCCGCGACCATGCAAGGGGTGGTCCGCCGCCTGACGGAACGGGGCTGGGTGGTGCGCGAAGCCGATACCCGCGACCGCCGCCGCGTCCGGCTTACCCTGACGGAAGAAGGCCGGGGGGCCTTGACGGCCAGCCTGGAAGCCGCCCGCCGCGCCAACGATCAGGCACTGGCACCGCTGACACCGCGGGAGCAGCAGACCTTCATGCGGCTGCTGAAGCGAATTTCCTGAAGACCGGCCGCCACCGACCGGTGGCCCGGGCACAAGCGGAAAAAACCGCCGGGGCAGCATCAGCAGCCCCGGCTTTTGTTATGAACACTGAATCCGCGCCACAGAAAACGCCGGGAAGGACAGACTGTCCATGCCCGGCGTTTTATTGTTTACAGGCGCTCAATCAGAAACACCGGGCCTTCCGCCCTTTCAGTCGTCTCCAGCCAGCGGAAGCCCTGATCCCGGCAAAAGCCTGCCAGATCACGGCGGGTTCCCTCCGCTGTCGCCCACAGGCGTACCCGTCCACCGGCGGGCTGGGCCAGCAGCACCCGCCGCAACAGCAGCAGGGGTAAGGGACAGGCCAGATCACGGGCATCAAGCAGCTGCGGCTCCTCTGACCCGGGCGGCTGGACCGATATCACGGTTTTATCACTCGTCATCTCCGGCCCCGGCTTTCATTGTTGTGACGACAGCATTGTCCCGGCGGGTGGACCCAACTCGCCGCCCATGCTATGCTGCATCGCAACAACACACAGGAGGCCCTGAATGTTTGGTTGGTTTTCCTCCAACGCGACCCAGACCGCCCTGTCGGAACGCGTGCATATTGTGACCCCCAAAACCATCATGCAATGGTTGGGTGCCGATGAGTGCGTCATTGTCGACGTCCGGGAACCCGGAGAATATGCGGCCGGTCATATCCCGGGGGCAACTCTGGTTTCGCTCGGCGGCTTTGATCCCGAGGCGGTCCCGCTGGTTCCCGGCAAAAAGCTGGTGTTCCATTGCCAGAGCGGCAACCGCTGCGGCATGGCCGCTACCCGGATGATCGAAGCCGGTTATGCCGGTGAAATCTACCGTATGGAAGGGGGCCTGATGTACTGGCGCCAACAGGGCGGCAGCATCACCCTCGACTGAGGCCACAGGCCCCGATTCGTTTCTGTTTGCAGAACACCCGCAACGGGGGCAGAAAAACTCTGCCGCCCGTTCAGGCTGTTGGGAAATCCCCTTGCCAAAAGGGACGGCACGCCCGCATGCTGAGGCACCATTCCGGGCCAGTGCACCCTGATTCTTTTTCTGTGACACTCCCGGCACGGAACGGAATGCCACCGGATCGCCACAGTTGACTGCGCAGACTGTCATCAGGTGACCCGGCCATGACCGGACGCAACCGCCGCCCGAAACCTCTGTCCGGGCACGGTCGGACCGTCCCGACACAAGGACCGCCGCCCTCTCTGGGCACGGTGCAGAACGCATCGCCCCAAACCCGGCGCTTCCAAACCCGGTGTCTCCGGCCCCTGCCCTGCGGCACCGTCGGTCTTTGCCCCCGGTTATTCCCGGTTCCTGATGACATCGCCGTTGCCACCCCTCCCGCTGGCTGCCCCTTTTTTTTCCAGACCCAGGAGCGTGTGTCATGTACGACTGGCCTTTCCGCCTTTCTGCCGCCGAAGCGGCCTCCCCGCCCGCCCCGCCCCATCCGCAACGCGGGTTTCTGGTAGTGATTGACGGTAGCGAAGAGTGTGAAGCCGCTGTCCGCTTTGCCGCCCTGCGGGCCGCCCGCACCAAAGGGCTGGTGACCCTGCTGTCCGTCAGCTCCGTTCCGGACTTCCATCACTGGATGTTTGTCGGATCCCTGATGAAGGAAGAGCAACGCCTGCAGGCCGAAGAGCGGCTATCCCATTTTTCAGCACTGGTCGAAGCCCTGTCGGGACAGAAGCCGGAGATCGTCATCCGCGACGGCGATCCGCAGGAAGAGCTGCTGCGCCTGCTGGATCAAGACCGTCGGCTGTCAGTGCTGGTGCTGGCCGCCAGCGGTGGGCCTGACGGGCCCGGCCCTCTGATCAGCGCCATGACCGGAAAGCACGCCGGTCATCTGCGTCTGCCGGTCACGATTGTTCCCGGCACCCTGACACCGGATCAACTGGACGCACTGACCTGAGCCTTTCATCTTTTCTTGCCAACCCGGACCAGCATGACAGGATGGCGTCTGCTATAACCGCAGAACCGGAAGAGGGAAGAGAATGCGGCTGGTACGGTTTGGTCTGCCGGGGCAGGAAAAGCCCGGTATCCTTGACGCACAGGGGCAGGTCCGTGATGCGTCGGCGGTGGTTGTTGACTATACCCCTGACACCCTTGGCCGCGGCCTGCTGATCAAGCTGACCGCAGCAGCGGAAAGCCTTCCGGTGGTGACACCCCAGCGGTTTGGCCCGCCGGTACGGCCCGGAAATATCCTGTGCATCGGCCTGAACTACCGCGACCATGCGGAAGAGGCCGGAATGGCCCTGCCGAAAGAGCCGATCGTCTTCTCCAAACACACCAGCGCCCTGTGTGGCCCTGATGACGCTGTGCCACTCCCTCCGGGATCAACCCGCAGCGACTGGGAAGTGGAACTGGCCGTGGTGATCGGCAGCGCCGCGTGGCAGGTCAAACCCGACCGGGCCCTTGATCATGTCCTTGGCTATACCGTCGCCAATGACCTGTCGGAACGCAGTTATCAGCTCGACCGGGGCGGTCAGTGGATTAAGGGGAAGAGCTGCCCCAATTTCTGCCCGCTGGGCCCGGCCCTGATCACCGCCGACGAAATCGGTGACCCACAGGCCCTGCGGCTGTGGCTGTCCGTCAACGGCACCATGATGCAGGATGGATCGACTGCGGATATGGTCTTTGGCGTTGCCACCCTGATCGCGGAGCTGTCCACCTTCATGGTGCTGCATCCCGGCGATGTCATACTGACGGGAACCCCGAAGGGGGTCGGTATGGGCCGCAATCTGTATCTGAAGGCCGGGGATGTTATGCGGCTGGGAATCGACGGCATTGGGGAGCAGACCCAGACCGTCACCTGACCCCGGCCCTGAAAATGAAAAAGCCCGTCCAGATCTGGACGGGCTTTTTTTACACCACAGACTCAGCCTGACCTTAGCCTTCAGCGGCCCCCGGCTGCGGCAGCCGCATCCGCACCAGACCCCGGAAATCATCGGGATCCTGCACCACGCTGCCCCGCACGATCTCAATCGTGCCCTTGCGGGCCAGACTGGTCATCTGCTGCTTGACCGGGTTCATGTAGCGGCGCCAGCCATCGGCAGGGTCCTTGGCTTTGCGGTGCTGCTGAAAGTAGCTTTTGGCCACGTCCTGCGCCGACACGCCGACAGTGCCTGCGGCACCCGCCATGCTGACGATCAGGTGGGCAATCGGATCACCCTTCGGCGAATCCGCCTTCTGGCCGTTGTCGGAGGGGGTGGCGACGGAATCGGTCACGCTGCAGGTCCTTACGCAAAAATTATCCAGCCACAGCCATAGCCCCAGCCGGACCGGGATGCAAGAGCAGGCCGCGCCGATCACGCTCATCAAGGTGGCTTTTCAGCAAACTCACCATCCGCTGTGCCCCCTTCCCCAGTGGCCCGCCGGTGGCGGAACGCCTTGTCTGCAAAACCAGATGTGCCGTTGGCAGAGGGGGCAGGCCGCTATCAGTCCCAAGGGCCCGCAAATCCGCCGGGACGGCACTGGCCGACAGGACCCCGACCCCAAACCCGGCGCGAATCGCCGCCAGAACCCCGCTGACATTCTCGCTGGTATAAGCGACCCGCCAGCGCCGCCCCTGCTCTTCCAGCACCTGAATCGCATGGTTGCGGTAAATACAGCCCTGCCGGAATGCGACCAGCGGAAAAACCGGCTCCAGCTCCGGCCGGGTCTGCGCCGCCGCCGCCCAGACCAGCCAGTCGGTATAAACCCCGACCGACCGGGTCGGCACAGTCAGACTTTTATACAGCGCGATATCCAGCGCCCCCTGATCAAGATCAGCGGCCAGCACTACGGAAAGATCGGTGCGCATTTCCAGCTGAACATCCGGCATCTCAGCCTTTACGGCCATCAACAAGGCGGGCAGATCCTCCACCGCAAAATCCTCGGTCACACCGATCCGCACCGTCTCCACCGGTGGCAGCGTAAAGACTCCAAGGGCTTCTTCATTCAGCTGAAGAATCCGCCGGGCGTAGCCAAGCAGCCGCTCTCCGGCTTCGGTGATCGTCACCCCGTGGGCGTTTCGGTCCAGCAGGCGGCACCCCAGTTGCTCCTCCAGCCTGCGGACCTGCTGGCTGACCGTTGACTGGGTGCGGTTCACCCGTCCTCCCGCGCGGGTGAACCCACCGCTGTCGGCCACTGAAACAAAAGTCCGCAGCAGTGCGGTCTCCAGATCACGCATGACTGATCATCCAAAAATTGAATGCTATTAAGTTTACATTCCGTTTTCCAATTTATCACCCTCTCTGTCACCGTCAGATCACCAGCGCCCCTGTCCACAGCCAAAGCCGTCTTAGCCGTAAAAACGGTGTCGGCTTTTCGTGAGAGCGCTCACGCCATTCCAGAGGAGTGATCCGATGCCTGCCCTTGCCCGTCCCTCCTCCTTCCTGTGGCTGGCTCTGCCTTTCTGCGTTCTGTGGACCAGTGCCTTTCCGGCCGCAAAACTGGCCCTGCCGGATTGCCCGCCGCTGCTGCTGTTAACCATGCGGTTTCTGCTGGCGGGGGCTCTGTTGATGGGGTGGGCCGCCCTACGCGGCGAACGCCTGCCGGGATCCCGGCGGGTCTGGGGCCAACTCGCGGTTTTTGCCCTGATCAATCCAACCCTGTACCTCGGCCTCAGCTGGATCGGCATGGTGAAGGCGTCTTCAGCCCTCAGCACCATTCTGATCAGCCTGAATCCGGTGGTGGTTACCCTGCTGGCGGCCCTGTTTTTAAGAGAACAGCTGACCGGACGAAAAATGCTTGGGCTGCTTCTGGGCCTCGGCGGCGTGGTGCTGGTGGTGCAGGCCCGCCTCTCCGGCAGCGGGGCGGAAGATCCTTTCAGCGTCCTGCTGATCGGCCTTGCCCTGATCGCTCTGGCGGCCAGTACCCTGCTGTGGAAGCTCTGGCCTCTGACCACCCCACGCCTGATGGGAACCGCCCTGCAACTGCTTCTTGCTGGTGTTTTCTTCCTGCCTGTTGCCCTGCTGACCGAGTCGCCCGCCGGCATCCACTGGACTCCCCGTTTCCTGTGGGCGATGGCGTGGATCATCGGACCGGTCTCGATCGGGGCCTATCTTCTGTGGTTCCGCATGCTGGACACGGTCAGCGCCAGTGAAGCCAGCGCCTGGCACTTTCTTAATCCGCCGCTGGGGCTGGCGATGGGTGTCGTCGCGCTGGGGGAAACTCTCCAGACCGGTGATCTGATCGGGATTGTCCCCATCGCTGCGGGTATTGCTCTTGTCACCCGCAGTACCGCAGCTGCACCCGCACCGGCCAGCGCCCGCTGACAGAAATGCCCCCGGCAGAGGCTCCGCCGGGGGCATCCTCATGCAGAAGAAGGGCGCGTCAGGCCATTTCGAGCACTTTCTGCCGGATAGACACCACCTGTTCAGCCGGTTTCCCGACCAGATCCTGCATATGGTCAAACCGCCATGCGAAAGTCCCGACCCCCATACTGATCGAGCGGATATCAACAATCAGATCATGCATTTCCGCCTGTGGCAGATAGGCCTGTACCACATCCCAGCCAGTCCAGCCCTCGCGGGGGGCAAAGCCGAGTATCTGTCCCCGGCGGCTGGATAAAGCCCGCTGCGCCCGGCTGGTAGCCTCGGTCGGCACCGAAACCTCAACCATCAGCACCGGCTCCAGCAGCAGGGATCCACATTCGGCAACCCCGGCCCGCATCCCGACGGCGGCAGCAGTCTTAAAGGCTGCCTCAGAGCTGTCAACGACGTGATAAGAACCGTCGTAGAGATCAACGGAGAAATCCACCACCGGAAACCCCAGCGGCCCCCGCCTGGCCCAGTCCATCACCCCGGCCTCAACTGCCGGAATATAAGAGCGTGGAATAACCCCGCCACTGATACTCTCACTGAAGCGGACTCCGTCCCCTCGTTTCAGGGGCGTGATTTCCAGCCAGACATCGCCGAACTGCCCATGCCCGCCACTCTGGCGCTTGAAGCGGCCCTGCACCTTGGTGCTTTTGCAGAGTGTCTCACGATATGGCACCTGCGGAGTCGCGGTTTCCACCTCGATATGAAACACGCGGGTCAGCCGTGATAAAGCGACCGCCAGATGAATATCGCCCTGCCCCCACAGGCTGATCTCCCCGGAGTCGGGATCATGACTGACACTCAGGGAGGCGTCTTCCTCACACAACCGGGTCAGTGCAGCGGTCAGTTTGACATCATCACCCTGCCGGGTGGGGTGTACCGCCAACGCGAACAACGGCGGCAGGGGCTCCGGCCACAGACCGGCGCGGTCGGTCCCGCCGATCAGCATGCCGGTCTGTGCCCCCTCCAGCCGTCCCAGCGCCACCACCGCGCCCGGCCCGGCAGCGGTCTCCTTCTGTGGCTCCAGCCCATTCATCCGGTACAGACCGGAGACCTTTCCCAGCCGCCCGGCGAACGAAGACACCACCTGCCCGTCCTTCACCGTCCCGGACCATACCCGGGACAGATACAGCGAGCCGGTATGCTGTCCGTGCAGGGTCCGGAACACGGTGACCTGCATCGCCGTCCCGGTAATACCCAGCCGAGCTGCCGTTGCGGTATAGTCCGGCCCTTCATGACGCAACGCCTTCCACAGACGGCGGACGCCTTCATCCTTATCAGCCGCGCCGAAGAACACCGGCACCAGAAGATCCTTTTTCAGGTCCCGGGCCAGATCGTCATAGACCTCCTCCTTCGGCGGGGTGACGTCAGACAGCAGATCTTCCAGCAGCTTGTCGTCAAAATCGGCCAGATGCTCCAGCAACTCCTGCCGAGCCTCGACCTCACGTTGCGCCACAGACTCCGGCAGGCGGATCAGGTCGGATGCCTCGCCGGGGCGGTAGCGGTAGGCCCGCTCTGACACCAGATCGACATACCCGACAATCTGGCTGCCATCCCGGATCGGCACTTCCCGCAGCAGCAACGGTCGGTCAGAAACCAGCTGCAAGGCCTCCAGACAGGCCCGGATCGAGATATTGGTGCCGTCGCGGTCAACCTTATTGATGAAAATCAGGTGCGGAATGCGATGGGTATCCAGAAACTTCAGCAGCGGCGTTAACATGACGGCGCGGGCCGGGTCCGGCTCGCAGACCACAATCGCGATATCGGCCACCAGCAGTGCGTCATAAGTCTGCTGCTGGAACTCAACCGAACCGGGGCAGTCGAGGAAAATCCACTCCTCCCCCATAAAAGTGGCCGGGGCAACCGTGACCTCTACGGTCATCTGCCGGGCCCGGGCCTCCGGCCCGGCATCGCCGAAGGATGTCCCCTCCGTGACCTTTCCCCGTCGGTGCAAGGTGCCGGAAGCGGTCAGCAAACTTTCAAGAAGACTGGTTTTCCCCGAAGTATAGGGCCCGACGATTGCCGCGACCCGAGGCGTGGTGACAGAAACATGACCGCCCATCGGCGTCCCCTTTTGTTACTGTTGGCCTTGCCAATGATGGTGCGCCCGTCCCTCCGGTTCTTCAAGAAAATCAGGTGCTGCGGCGCGGCATTCAGCGCCTCTACCGACCCCTGTTCCCTGGCCTTTACTCCCCAGAATGACAAAACCCCCGGCCAAAGGCCGGGGGTCCGTCAACAGTCACAAAAACCGGAAAGGGATCAGTGTTCGACCCGCTTCCAGATCTGGCGCTTCAGCGCATAGAACAGCGCGGTGAAGACGGCCAGGAACAGCATAACCTTCAGACCCAGCGACTTGCGGGCTTCCAGTTCCGGCTCTGCGGCCCAGTTCAGGAAGGCCACCACGTCACGGGAAATCGCATGACGCTCGTTCGAGGCGCCGTCAGCATAGGTGACGGTTTCGTCGAAGATCATCTGCGGCATGCCGATCTGGTTCCCCGGGAACGCCGGGTTGTAGCTCATGCCATCCATCAGGTGGAATCCGGCCGGCGGATCGCGGTACGCGGTCAGCAGGGTGTACAGGTAATCCGGGCCGTTCGGACGGGCCTTCGCCATCAGCGACAGGTCCGGCGGCAGCGCCCCACCGTTGGCGGCACGGGCCGCCTTTTCGTTGGGGAACGGCGCCTTCAGGGCGTCAGCCGGCAGACCCGGGCGGATCTTCGGCTCACCGGCATCATCAAAGCCGTCCTGATATTCGAACTGGGCGGCGTAGGCCTTCACTTCCTCTTCCGTCAGCCCGATTTCCATCAGGTTGCGGTAGCGGACCAGATTCAGGCTATGACAGGCGGCGCAGACTTCGCGGTACACCTGCAGGCCACGGCGCAGCTGCGGCTTGTCGTAGTGACCGAAAACGCCCTGCCAGGTCCAGGCCTGCTTCTCGAGGAGGGTTTCAGTCCCGCCGCTGGCCATAACCGGGGCCGACGCGATGGCGCTGAAGCCAACGGCGGCAAAGGCAGCAATAAGGAACTTGCGCATTTACACAGCCTCCTTCTTCGTCACGGCCGCAGAGATGCTCTCCGGCAGCGGACGCGGCTTTTCCAGCCAGCCCACCAGCGGGGTGACGATCAGCAGGTGGATGAAGTACCAGGCAGTCGCGAACTGACCGATCAGGATGTACGGCTCTTCCGCCGGCTTGCCGCCGATGTAGCCCAGCAGCACGCAGTCGGCGATGAACAGCATCACGAACCACTTGTAGATCGGACGGAAGGTGCAGGAGCGGACCTTGGAGGTATCCAGCCACGGCATCGCCGCCAGAATCACGATGGCACCGAACATCAGCAGCACGCCGCCCAGCTTGTCGGGCACGGCACGCAGGATCGCGTAGAACGGCAGGAAGTACCATTCCGGCACGATGTGAGCCGGGGTGACCATCGGGTTGGCCGGAATGTAGTTATCCGGATGACCCAGGAAGTTCGGAGCCCAGAACACGAAGGCCATGAAGAACATCATGAACACGCCGACGCCGAACAGATCCTTCACCGTGTAGTACGGGTGGAACGGCAGGCTGTCCTGCGGGCCCTTCATGTCGATCCCCAGCGGGTTGTTCGACTTGACGGTGTGCAGCGCCCAGACGTGCAGGACGACAATGCCGACCAGCACGAACGGCAGCAGGAAGTGCAGCGCGAAGAAGCGGTTCAGGGTCGGGTTATCAACCGAGAAACCACCCCACAGCCAGGTCACGATGTGTTCGCCGACCAGCGGAATGGCCGAGAACAGGTTGGTGATCACGGTGGCGCCCCAGAAGGACATCTGGCCCCACGGCAGCACGTAGCCCATGAAGGCGGTGCCCATCATGACCAGCATGATGATCAGGCCGAGCCACCACAGGATTTCACGCGGCGGCTTGTAGGAGCCGTAGTAGAACCCGCGCACAATGTGCAGGTACACCACAATGAAGAACATCGACGCGCCGTTGGCGTGGATGTAACGGATCAGCCAGCCATAGTTCACGTCGCGCATGATGCGTTCGACGGACAGGAACGCCAGCCCGGTGTTGGCGGCGTAGTTCATGGCCAGGAACAGACCCGAAAGGATCATGATCACCAGCACCAGACCGGCAAGGGAACCGAAGTTCCACCAGTAGCTCAGGTTCTTCGGTGTCGGGTATTCGACAGCCGAATGCTGCATCATCGAGATAATGGGAAGACGGTCGTCAACCCATTTGATGATCTTGTTGTTGGAGACGGAACTCATCCGACGTGCCCCTCTCAGCCGATCTTGACGGTCTTGTCGTTCAGGAAAGCGTATTCCGGAACGTGCAGGTTCAGCGGGGCAGGACCCTTACGGATACGGCCCGAGGTGTCGTAGTGCGACCCATGACACGGGCAGAACCAGCCACCGAAGTCACCGCGCGGATCAGCAGCCTTCTGGCCCAGCGGGATACAGCCCAGGTGCGTACACACCCCGACGGTCACCAGCCACTCCGGCTTCTTCACGCGGTCTTCATCTTTCTGCGGATCCCGCAGACCCGCAACGTCAACGGCCCGGGCCGCCGAAATTTCATCTGCAGTACGGTGCCGCACGAACACCGGCTTGCCGCGCCACATGACCGTGATCGCCTGGCCTTCGGCCACCGGCGACAGGTCGACCTCGGTGGAGGCCAGCGCAAGGGTATCAGCCGCAGGATTCATGCTGTGAATGAACGGCCACAGGGCAAGGCCAGCGCCAACCACGCCGACAGCCGAGGACGCATACAGCAGGAAGTCGCGGCGGGTTTCGCCATCGGTTGCACCGTGAGCGGGATTCGCCGTGTCAGCCATCCTCAAAGACCCCTCTACTTGCACGCTGGGGGAACGCGCAATGGACATAGATTACGCGCGCAACCGGCACAGTCGTCCCCCGGCGCGCTTTCTGACCCTTGCATCCAATCACATCCCCAGACATGGTACGGATACAAGCTGATGGCGCGGTATAAAACACTTTGCCCGGTTTGAAAAGGCTGTCGGCACATCCACTGCGCCGCTTACCCGAAATCCCTGCCCGACGGGCTGCATACGGCCCTGCGGCTGCCTCAGTCACCCCTGTTCAGACGGATCAATCCCGCAATGCGCCTTGCGCTGTACCAACCGGACATTCCCCAGAATACCGGCGCCCTGCTGCGCCTTGCCGCCTGCTTTGACCTTGGCCTTGATGTCATTGAACCCTGCGGTTTTGTCTGGGATGACAGGCACCTGAAGCGAGCCGGCATGGATTACACTCTGCTGGCCAGAATGATCCGCCATCTGTCATGGGAGACCTATCTGGCCACGAGGCCGGAGCCCGCCGGGCGGCTGGTGCTGCTGACCACCCGTGGCGCGGTGCCGCACCATCATTTCCGGTTTCAGCCCGGCGACACCCTGCTGCTGGGGCGGGAGAGCTGCGGCGTCCCCGAGTCGGTACATGACCGCGCCGACGCCCGGGTGGTGGTGCCGCTGGTCCCTGCCGCCCGGTCGCTGAATGTGGTGACCGCCGCCGCGATGGTGCTGTCGGAAGCCCTGCGCCAGACCGGCGGTTATCCTCCTGACGAAGGACTGTCCCCCGATGCCTGATGTCGATCTGCTCTCCCCCACCCCCGGCGACTATCAGGCCCTGACGGATCTATGGGAACGCTCTGTCCGGGCCACCCATACATTCCTGACGGAAGAAGCCATCCGCTTTTTTTATCCGCAGGTCCGCGACACCTTCCTGCCTGCGGTGGCACTGACAGCAGCCCGGGACCGCGACACCGGCCTGTTCGCCGGTTTCGCCGGAACGGCGGACGGAAAGCTGGAAATGCTGTTTCTTGACCCCACCCGGCGCGGGCAGGGACTCGGACGGCGGCTCCTGGAACACTGCCTGCGGACGCAGGACATTCATTCTGTTGATGTCAATGAAGACAATCCGCAGGCCGTCGCATTTTACCGCCACATGGGGTTCACCGTCATCGGACGGTCTGAACTGGATGGATCAGGAAAACCCTTCCCGCTCCTGCATATGCGTCTGACCGCCACAACAGTGTAGAGAAGTCCGGCCAAAAGCGATGGCGCAGGCCCAACCCGGTTAAAGCTGGTCCTGCAGTCGCGAACCGGCAGAACCGGCGGGCTGCGGTGTCCCCGCAGGAATGACCCGCTGCGGGGCTTCCATCCATGTCCGCCACGGAGCCCAGCGCCGGACCACCGCCGCTATCGCCTGATGCCCGGCCCCGTCCGGAAACAGATCGGAGCGTCCGGCACTGGCCTGCCGCCATGCCGGATCTGACGGCAGCAGACTGCACAGGTCGAGGTAAGGGATCGCCAGATCCCGGGCCAGATCCCGGAACGCGGTGGACAGAGCCACCGTGCGCGCCCCGCTGAAGGTTTCCGCCGGATAGGGCCCGGTGGCGCCGGGCAGACTCGGCAGGGGGCCGATCCACAGCACCGGCCATGCCTCCCGGGCCTCGCTCAGCATTTCTTCCGCATTCGCCAGAACCTCCGGCAGGGGAACCCGGATTCCCCGACCCTGCACCTCAGCCATATCGTGGACGCCGAAACTGAAGACCAGACCGCCGGTGGTAAACACTCCCGCCCGGGGAACACCGGCGCGACGTTCGGCCTCTGACCGCCAGCGGGCCTGAATATCCCGGCTGGTGTTGCCTTCAATCCCCAGGGCATAGCCGCTGAAAGTCCGGCCGGCCGAGCGTTCGATCGCGCACAGGCGGCCAACCCAGCCAAGGCCGGTCTCATCCCCCTGCCCGGCCACCAGCCCATCTCCGAAAAAGCAGATCCTGCGCATTGCGGTGTGTCCCGACTGATCGACACTGTCTTCCCGGCGGGAAGGAATGCCCGGTTCTTTCTGTCGGACATTATGACAGAACCGTGGACCATCGCGTGTGACCCCCGTCACCAAAAAACGGGGGCCGGACGACACCGTCAGGTCAGGGCCAGAGCCTGCACCACAGACCGCAGATAAAGCAGGGCTTCGTCGCGCCCTGGCTGACAGTTTGCCTGCAACCACCAGTCCCGCACGCCAGCCAGAATCTGTCCGACCTGCGGGCCGGGGGAAATCCCGGCCTCCAGCACATCCCGCCCGGCGACCGGCAGGTCTGGAACCGGCAAGGTGGCCAGATCGTTCAGCAGGGCAATCCGCCGCCCGGTCCCGACCGAGTCGGTCCGCCCCTCCACATCCCGCCAGCGGGCCCAGTCGAGCAACACCCGGTCGAGACAGGCCATCCGGCCCCACTGCGCCAGCGCGGCAGCGGCCTGACCGGGCTGCGGCAGCGGCAGATCCAGCCCCATTAAGGCCAGACGGCGGATCTCTGCCGCAGACAGCCGCAGGCGGTGACCGATCGCCTCAAGCCCGTCTGCCGTCCCGGCGGTCAGGGCCGCCAGTCGTCGCAACGGATCCGGGGGCAGTCCGGCGATCCGGACCCCGCGCTCTTCGAGGAAAGCGGTCTGCCGCAAAGCCCCGAAGGCTTTGGCCTCCGGCAATATCACCTCGAGAACCCGCGCCCCCCGCATCGACAGCACGGTTCCCGCAGGCTCCGGCACCGCCAGAATTTTCAGCAGTTCATCGCGGACCCGCTCCGCAGACAGCGACAGCAGATCGGCAGCATGATGCTGACAGGCCGACAGACCGTTGGCATAGGGTGCCCCCCGGCCATAGCGGGCATGAAAACGGAAAAAGCGCAGAATCCGCAGCGCGTCTTCCTGAATACGCCGCTCTGCCCGGCCAACAAAAATCACCCGCCCGTGGGCCAGATGCTCAATGCCGTCGAAATAATCGTAAACGGCCCCATCCGGAGTCGCAGACAGTGCATTGATGGTAAAGTCCCGCCGGGCCGCATCCGCCATCCAGTTGGTGGTCCACGCCACCTCGGCATGGCGCCCGTCGGTGGCGACATCTTCGCGCAGGGTAGTGATCTCGTAAGACCGCCCCGGCCCGCAGACCGCAGTGACCGTGCCATGCGACAGCCCGGTCGGAACACAGCGGATCGCTGCCCGCTCCAGCAGGGCCATCACCTGCTCCGGCGGGGTCGGGGTCGTCAGATCAATGTCATGAACCGGGCGATGGGCCAGCGCATCCCGGACGCATCCGCCGACAAACCGCACGGCGGCACCATCCGCCTGAAGGGCGGCGATCACCGCCTGCGTTTCCGGCCACTGCAGCCACTCCTGCACCCCAAGATGCCCGACCGGGCCGCGGTTGGCGTGGCCGAGCAGCGAGCGCACCGGCGGTTCCGGCTCCGGGGCCGGCGGCTTACGGAATATCATTTCGGGGCATCCCCACCGGAAACAGGGCGATCCGGGGTAAATCCGCCGGGCACGATCTTACCGTCAACCACCACCGGCGGCCGGTATTCCTGCCCCGGGGTGCCGCCCGGCTCCAGCAAGGCAGTCACCCCCAGCACCAATGCCGCCAGCAGCAGCCCGGCAGCGGCCAGCCAGAACCATGTCGTGGTCTCAACCGACGGGGCCTGTCCGCCATGCCGCGTCACATAGCGCCCGCGCAGCCAGACCCACGCCATAAAAAACAGCGCCGGAGCCAGCAGGGGCAGAGCCGTGGACAGAATCAGCCGCAGCATGGCCGTTAATCCCGCAGCACATTATAAAGATTCATCAACATTCCCGCCGTTGCCCCCCAGATATAATAAGACTCGTATGGGATGGCGTAATAGGGGCGTGGGCGCCCGTTAACCGTCCGCGCCACTTTCTGATGGTTGCGCGGATCCAGCAGAAAAGCCAGAGGCACTTCAAAAACCTCAGCCACCTCAAAGGAATCGGGCGACAGGGTAAACGGCGGCTGCACAATGGCGACCACCGGCGTCACCCGGAAACCGGTGACGGTGACATAATCATCAAGCATCCCGACCACGGTGACATGCCGGGGGTCCAGTCCGGTTTCCTCGACCGTTTCCCGCAGGGCGCAGGCCACCGGGCCATCATCCCCGTCTTCCAGCCGCCCGCCGGGGAAGGATATCTGCCCGGCATGGTGATGCAGATGATCGGTGCGGCGGGTCAGCATCACCTGCAGACCGGCATCACGCCGCACCAGCGGCACCAGCACCGCTGCCGCCCGGGTTCCTTCATCGGCAGGGCGGCCAAGACGCGGCCCGTCCGCCGGGTCGAGCCCCAGACTGAGGGCAACCGCCACATCAGACCGCAGCCCGCTCCCCTGCCGGGCCGCCAGACGGTCCCGCAGCCACTGTTCGTTGATCAGCACCGGTCAGCCCTCTCCATCCATCCCATCCACAGCCGTTCCGAGACTGAAATAGTGTCCGCTGCTCCAGAATCCAATTGTATCCGCTGCCATACCCTGCGGGCGGGGGTCATCGGCATCCAGCGCCAGCACCATCAGGTCATAGGCGACCGCCCGGTTCAGCCGGGCTTCCAGCCCCTTCCGCACCGGGGCATACAGGGCCGGATTACCGTCGGCATCCGCCTCGACCACCCGCAGCGAGGCTTCGGGGCCCAGCGTCACCACATCATCAAGATTGGTCCGGATCCGCACAACCCGCTGCGGGCCGACCCCTTCGGTCTCGATGCCGACACCGATGAAGGCGACATCCTCAACCCGCACCGTACCGTGCTCAATCGGCGTGGTCATCCAGTGCTGACCGTCCTCATCCCGCGACAGAACCGAGGCGAACAGCTTGACCAGTTCAATCCGGCGGATCGGTGAATTCTGATAATGCCACTGGCCAGTGCGGTCGATCGAAAGACCCAGGTCACCGCACTCGGTTCGGGTAAACCGGGAAAACACGGCGGCTTCTCCTGTCCCGCCGGATCCGCTACGCTGTGCCCCGGCGGATCCGCTTTCCTGCGCGGAGGGTCCGGCCCCGGTATCCGTCTGCTGTGCCATTGCTTTCCCTTTCCTGTATCCCGATCCGTTCCGCACCCGTCACCCCGGAGCCGCCATGACCCACCCCAGCCTTCCTGACAGCACCGTCCCCCCTGCCGCTGACCGGGCCAGCCCCGTCTCCCTGCAGGATGTGGAGCGTCTGGGCGATCTGGCCCGCGCCGCTCACGCTGCGGTGGGGGAGGTGATTTTCGGCCAGCCCCGGGTGATTGAAGAAAGCCTGATCACTCTTCTGGCTGGGGGCCATGTGCTGCTGATCGGCGTGCCGGGTCTGGCAAAAACCCGCCTTGTTCATACTTTAGGGGCGGTTCTGGGTCTCGACAACAAGCGGGTGCAGTTTACCCCCGATCTGATGCCCGCCGATATTCTGGGGTCAGAGGTGCTGGAAGAGGCGGCAGACGGGCGGCGCAGCTTCCGTTTTCTGCGCGGTCCGGTGTTCACACAGCTGCTGATGGCGGACGAAATCAACCGCGCCAGCCCGCGCACCCAATCGGCCCTGTTACAGGCGATGGAGGAGCAACAGGTCACGGTGGCCGGTGTCTCCCACGATTTGCCCCGCCCGTTTCATGTGCTCGCCACCCAGAACCCGCTGGAGCAGGAAGGCACCTACCCGCTGCCGGAAGCCCAGCTTGACCGCTTTCTGATGCAGATCGACGTCGGCTATCCCGATGCGGATGCCGAACGGCAGATCCTGCTGATGACCACCGGCAGCTATGATCTGCGTCCTCGCCGGGTGCTGGGCGCGGAGGATCTGGCAGCCCTGCAGCGGCTGGTGCGCCGCCTGCCGGTCGGTGACAGTGTGGTGGAGGCGATCCTGCACCTGACCCGCAGCGGCCGCCCGGAAGACAGCCCGCTGGATCTGGTCCGCCGTCATGTTGCCTGGGGGCCCGGCCCGCGCGCCGGGCAGGCCCTGATGCTGACCTGCCGCGCCCGCGCCCTGTTGCAGGGGCGCCTTGCTCCGTCGGTTGATGATGTAATCGCACTGGCCGCACCGGTCCTGCGGCACCGGATGGCCCTGACCTTTTCAGCCCGGGCGGAAGGTGTCACGCTGGACAATGTCCTCGCCGCCCTGACTGCCGGTCTGGCCTAAGCCGATGCCCGGGCCGCTGCACCGCCTGCTGAATGCCCTGAACCGACCGTCCCTGCCCGGCGGGGAGAACAGACGGACTCCCACAGCGACAGCAGCGCAGCCAGCCCCCACTCTGGCGGCGCAGGCCGAAACCCTGAGTGCCCCGCTGCCGCCCCTGCTGGCGGAGGCCCAGCGCCTTGCTGCCACCATCGCTGCCGGGCTGCATGGGCATCACCAGACCGGTAGCGGCGAAGACTTCTGGCAGTTCCGACCCTATGACCGGGGCGACCCGGCCACGCTGATCGACTGGCGGCAAAGTGCCCGGCGGCAGCAGGCGTATATCCGTCAGCGGGAATGGACTGTGGCCCAGACCGTTACCCTGTGGTGTGGTGCCCATGCCGGGCTGCACTGGCGTTCCGCGCCAGAACTGCCGGAAAAGATCACGCACGCCCGGTTGTTGACACTGGCGCTCGCCGCACTGCTGCTGCGGGGCGGAGAACGGGTCGGCCTGCTGACCCCCGAAAAAGCCGCCCCCCCGGTGCCAGGGGGACGGGCCACCCTGCACCGGATCGCCACCCGCCTGTGCCAGGACGTCGCATCTGACACCGGCCTGCCGCCCGCCGCAGAACTGCCCCGCCACAGTCTCGCGGTGCTGGTCAGCGACTTTCTGATGCCGGTTGACACACTGGCCCCACTGCTGCGCCGGATGGCCGGTCTCGGGATCCGGGGGCATCTGGTACAGGTCCTTGATCCCGCCGAAGATCTGTTCCCATTCAACGGGCGGATACGCTTTCAGGATACCGGCCCCACCACCCCAGACCTGCTGGTGCCCCGGTGTGAGGATCTGAAAGATGCCTATCTGGCCCGCCTTGCCGCGCACCGGTCTGCCCTGAACGCACTGTGCCGGTCCTGTGGCTGGCAGCTGACCTTCCATCGCACCGACCGCCCCCTGACACCGGCCCTGCTGGCCCTGTATCAGGCCCTCAGCACCCGGAGGGAGTGACCGGCATGAACCTGTCTGATCTGCTGTCCACCCTGCCGTCACAGACCGGGCCGGTCACGCTGCTGGCCCCCGAGGCGCTGCTCGGCCTGCTGATTCTGCCGGTGCTGTGGGTTCTGCTGCGCCTGTCTCCCCCACCCCCGGCAGCGATAACCTTTCCGCCGCTGCGCCTACTGACCGGACTGACAGCCCCCCGGAACGTGGCAGAGCGCACCCCGCTGTGGATCCTGATTCTGCGCACCCTGATCGTTGCCCTGTGCCTGCTCGGGCTGGCCCGTCCGATCCTGACCGGGGCCACCGCCCCCGGGCATCGCAGCGATCCGCTGCTGCTGATCGTCGATACCGGCTGGACCGCCGCTCCCGGCTGGGACCGACAGCGGGAGGCGGCCCAGACCCTGCTGGAACAGGCAGCCCGCCTGAACCGCCCGGTGCTGCTGGCTGCCACGGCCGCCGGTACGCCCCCCCCAGAACCGCAAAGCGCGGCACAGGCCCTGACCCGGCTGCCGGATCTCCGTCCGCAGCCGTGGCCTGCCGCCGTGCCGGCCCTGATGACCGCCCTGACCACGCGCCCCCTGCCCGACCCGCTGGAAACACTGTGGATCAGTGACGGCCTCACCCATCCCGGCCAGACCGAGCTGCTGGAGGTCCTGCAGCGGAAAGGCGCGGTCCGTGTCATCACCCCCGATGCCGGACCACAGGCCCTGCTGCTGACCGAGATGACCCGCACAGCTGATGGGCTGTCGGTCACACTCCGGCAGGCAGCGGGCGGGGCAGGATCACAGCGCGGTGTGATCCTGCGGGCCGAGGACCGCAACGGGCAGACCATTGCCGCCAGTCCGCTGACCCTGACCGGACAACCGGCCCAGACAATCACCCTGCCCCTGCCGGCGGACGCCCTTGGCACAGTCCGCCGCCTGCTGCTGACCGGCCCCGGCGGTGATCCGCTGGGGGCCGGGGCGCAGAGCCTGCTTGATGACCGCTGGCAACGCCGCCCGGTCGGACTGATCGAATCCGGCGGTCCCCAGACCGACCTCCCCCTGCTGTCGGCCCCCTATTACCTCAGCCGGGCTCTCGGCAACGGCGCCGATCTGCGCAGCGGTCCGGTTCAGACCCTGCTGGATCAGCGCCGGGCCATCCTGATCCTGCCGGGCGGGCTGCCCCCGGCCCCCGAGGCGCTGGAACGCTGGGTGCGGACCGGCGGGGTGCTGATCCGCTTTGCGGACACTGCTCTGGCCGAACAGACCGGCCCCCGGACTGCTGACCCGCTGCTGCCGGTCCCCCTGCGCAGCGGCGGCCGGGCGATGGGAGGTCAGCTGTCGTGGGAAAAGCCGCTGTCTCTGGCACCTTTCCCAGCGGATGGCCCTTTCGCCGGTCTGCCCCCCGCCCCTGACGTCACCATCACCGCTCAGGTGCTCGCCGAACCGCTGGCGGACCTGCCGGGCCGCACCTGGGCCCGGCTGTCTGACGGCACGCCGCTGGTCACCGGCGCCCGTCTGGGACAGGGCTGGCTGGTGCTGTTTCACACCACAGCCAACACCGACTGGGGGACCCTGCCTCTGTCCGGGATCTTCCCGCAGATGATCAGCCGCCTGCTGGCCCTGTCCTCCGGACTGCCCGACGACGACCGTGTCAGCGGCAGGACCTCCCCCCTGCCACCGCAGCGGATTTTGGACGGTCTCGGTCACTGGCAGCAGCCGGGGCCCGATGTCCGCCCCCTGCCTCCGGATGGCCCGCCTCCCTCCCCCGGCCCGGCCACCCCGCCGGGCCTGTACGGGCGGGAAGGGCGCCTGCAGGCCATCTCGATCGGTGACAGCGCATCCCCCGACCTGAGCCCTTTGCAACAGGTTCCGGCGGGGGTTGGCCTATCCCCGGCTGCCACCCTGTCAGCGGACCGGGATCTCAGCGGACCGTTGTTCACCGCCGCGCTGCTGCTGTTGCTGGCCGATGGCCTGATCAGCCTGCTGATGCGGGGTGGCCGGGGACGGATCGCCGCCGCCTGTGTGCTGATCTTGGCGGGCCTCAGCGCGTTCCCGGCTCCGGGGCGGGCGGCGGATGCGGATCTGGAGGCGGCGCTGGAGACCCGGATCGGCTGGCTGCCCTCCGGCGTTGCCGATACCGACCTGATCGTCCAGTCCGGTCTGTCGGCGCTGACCAAAGTTCTGGCCCAGCGCACCGCTGCCGAACTGGGGGAACCGGCGCGCGTCGCGCCGGACAGCCCTTCGCTCAGCCTCTATCCTCTGATTTACTGGGCCATCACCGATGCCACGCCGACGCCGGATGAGCCGGTACGGCAGGCCATTGCCCGCTATCTGGCCGCAGGCGGACTGCTGGTGTTTGACTCCCGCGGGCCGGATCAGACCCCGGCCCTGCGCCGGGTGATACAGGCGCTTGACCTTCCGCCGGTCAGCCGCCTGCCGGTGGATCACGTCGTGACCCGTTCTTTCTATCTTCTGCCGGGTCTGCCCGGACGGGTGGACGACAGCGCCCCGTGGATCGGGCAGGCCGCAGCCCGGGGACAGGGCGTTTCGCCGGTGGTCATCGGGGCCGCCGACTGGGCCGGAGCCTGGGCCCGTGATGCCCGGGGCCGACCGCTGCTGCCGGTGGTGCCCGGCGGGGAACGGCAGCGCGAACTGGCGTTCCGGGCCGGTATCAATCTGGTGATGTATGCACTGACCGGCGATTATAAGGCCGATCAGGTTCATCTTCCGGCGATCATGGAGCGCCTGACCCAATGACCCCCGGCACCCTCACCCTGTCCAGTCTTGGCTGGGCCCCGCTGATACCGCTCTGGGGACTGGCCGCGCTGCTGGCGGTCATCCTGCTGCTGACCGCACTGGCAGCCCTGCGGCGGCAGCCGGGATGGTCCCTGCGACCGCTGCCGGGGCTGATCCTTCTGGTCCTGCTGGCCAATCCCTATGTGGTGCAGGAACAGCGGGTGCCTTTGCCCGACGTTGCCTTCGTGGTCAGCGACACCAGCAGCAGCATGGAGTTCAGCGGGCGGGCCGCCCAGCGGGATCAGGCCGTCACTGCCCTGACCGGACATCTGCGGACACAGGCCGGTCTTGAGGTGCGGACCATCAGCGCCAGCAATGCGCCTGAACACCGGGGGACCCGCCTGCTGACCGCACTGGAACAGGCAGCCGCCGATGTCCCCCCGCACCGGCGGGCCGGGGCCCTGCTGATCACCGACGGTCAGATCCATGATGATGCCCCGGCGGAGATCGCCCGGCGGTTCTCAGCCCCGGTGCATACCCTGCTGACCGGCAGCCTGGAAGACAGTGACCGCCGCCTGATTATCGACTCGGCACCCGCCTTCGGGTTGGTGGAAAAAACCGTTTCCATCACCGTCCGGCTGGAAGACCCGGCCCTGCCTGCCGGAAGCACCCTGCCCCTGACGCTCCGTCATGATGACGGCAGCACCGCCACGCTGGAGATCCCGGCAGGTCCGCCGGTGACCCTTCCCGTCACACTCCGCCATGGCGGCGCGACCGTGACCGATCTGTCGGTACCGGTCCGCCCCGATGAAATCAGCCCGCTGAACAACCGTCAGGCTGTCAGCATTGCCGGGGTCCGTGACCGGCTGCGGGTTCTGCTGATTTCCGGCGAACCGACCGTCGGGGAGCGGGCCTGGCGGACCCTGCTGAAGTCTGACCCCAACGTTGATCTGGTCCACTTCACCATCCTGCGCCCGCCGCTGAAGGATGACGGCACCCCCCTGAACGAGCTGGCGCTGATCGCTTTTCCTGTACAGGAGCTGTTTGAGGAACGGTTGAAGGACTTTGATCTGGTGATCTTTGACCGTTACTCCCGCCGGGCTCTGGTGCCATCTGCCTTTTTCCGGCTGCTGGCGACCTATGTCCGCACCGGGGGCGCGCTGCTGCTGGCGGTCGGGCCGGAGTTTTCCGAAGCCTCGAGCCTGTATGACAGTCCGCTGGCAGAAATCCTGCCGGTCAGCCCCCGTGGCCGGGCCGTGGCCGGGCCCTTCCTGCCAGCCCTCAGTCCGGTGGGGGAGCGGCACCCGGTGACAGCCGCGCTGCCCGGCTGGAACGGTACAGCCCATCCCCCTCAGTGGGGGCCGTGGCTGCGCTATGTCGACACCGCCGCCCGGCAGGGTCACACACTGATGCAGACCCCGGACGGAGCCCCGCTGTTGGTGGTCGACCGTGTCGGGCAAGGGCGGGTCGGGCTTATGCTGTCTGACACCATCTGGCTGTGGGCACGGGGATGGCAGGGGGGCGGCCCCCAGACCGACCTGATCCGCCGGACCGCCCACTGGCTGATGCAGGAACCAGACCTTGAAGAAGAGGCCCTGACCCTGCGCAATGAAGGCACCACTCTGCTGGCAGAGCGGCGCAGCCTGTCCGCCACCCCGGCAGCGTCCCTGACCCTGACTACCCCGGACGGACAGCAGAGCCCGCTGCCCCTGTCGGCCAACGGACCGGGGCGGGCCAGAGCCTCTCTGGCCGCCGCCACCCCCGGCGTGTACCGGGTCAGCGATGGCACCCGCTCTGCCGTCGCCGCCGTCGCCCCGCCGGACGCATTGGAAGATCAGGCCCTGACGGCTACGGCAGAGCGCCTGATCCCGGCTGCCGAGGTCACCGGCGGCGCGGTGCTGTGGCTGCAGGACGGGCTGCCGGGCCTGCGCCGGACCTCTGCCGACAACCGCCGTCACGCCGCATCCGACGGCAGTTGGATCGGTCTGCGCCGCAACGGAGAAACAGCCGCTGCCGGAGTCCGGCAGGTGCCCGTTCTGCCGCTGCTGCCGGGGTTCCTCCTGTGTATTGGCAGCCTGATTCTGCTGTGGTGGCGCGAAGGCCGCTGACACTGTTTCGCTGAGGGAAACACTGTGTTTGCCTTTCGCCTGTAGCATGATGTTTCCCCGGCGGACCATCATCCAGAAGACAGGGCCCCTGCCAGCCCCATGACGTTCCTTCTGCTCAGGACTCCCCCATGCCGAAGCCTGCCCTGCTTTCCTCGCCGCCGGTTCTGCTGCTGATCACCGGCAGCATCCTTGGCACACTTGCCCCGCTGTCACGGGTTGCCGCCGGGGCAGGCATACCCTCCGCCGTGTTTGTGTTCTGGACCTGCCTGACCGCCGGACTGCTGCTGGGGGCCATCGCCCTGCTGCGCGGCCAGCCCCTGCAGCGTCAGCATCTGCGCTACAGCCTGATTGCCGGCCTGATCTCCCTCGGGCTGCCCAATCTGCTGATCATGGTGGTGGTGGTCCCGCTCGGGGCCGGGATGACGGCCCTGACCTATACTCTGCCCCCCTTGTTCACTCTTGGGCTGGCAGCCCTGATCGGGTACGAGCGCCTGACCCGCTGGCGCAGTCTGGGCATTCTGTTCGGACTGGCCGGGGCCGTGACGCTGGTCTTCAGCCGGTTCAGCCTGAACGGTGACAGCGCACAGATGCTGTGGATGGGACTGGCCCTGTTGATCCCGGTCTGTCTGGCGATCGGGAATGTCTATCGCAGCCGGTCATGGCCTGCCGGGGCCGCACCACTGACTCTGGCCGCCGGTATGCTGCTGTCCGCCGCCCTGTGGGTGCTGCCGCTGGGCCTGTATCAGGGGCTGCTGACCGGTTTGCCGCATTGGTCTGTCATTGCGCAGGGGCTGGCCTCCACCCTGATGTATGTCGCCTTCTTTGCCCTGCAACGGGCTGCCGGGCCGGTCTACCTCAGCCAGATCGGCTATGTCGGCGCGACAATGGGGGTTCTGGCCGGGGTCGTTGCCTTCGGGGAGCGGCCCGGTCTGCCGGTTGCCTGCGGCGTAGCGCTGATTGTCTGTGGTATGCTCTGCACCAACCGCCGTCCCGCCCACCCCTGAACGGATGACCATGCCCCCCGCGCCCCTGCCCCCTGACCTGTCCCCCTTGCCATTCTCTGCGCATCCGCCGCAGGGGGCCGGGCCGAAAACGGACTGGACCCGGTTCTGGCGCGTGCCGGAAGGGCGGGCGGCTGAGTTCATGCATGCCAGCTTCACTCATCACGCTTATGACCGCCACACCCATGACCGTTATGTGTTTGGCGTCACCACCGGCGGGGCGGAACAGTTCTGGCACCGCGGGGCCCTGCAGATCGCCCCGGCGGGCCGGGTGGTGGTGGTTAACCCCGGGGATGTCCACGACGGCGAATCCGTGGTGCGCGGGCAAAGCTGGCAACGGCGGATCTGCTATCTTGATCCGCAGCTGTTCAGTGATGTTGCCGCGGAAGACGGTCGGCCGGGGGCCCCGCTGTTTCTGTCTTCGGTCCTTGATGACCCGGATCTGGCAACAGATCTGCGGGCCTTCCATGCGGCAGCGGAGCTGCCCGGCCAAAGTGCCCTGCAGCGGGACACCCAGCTCCGCGGCCTGATTTCGCGGTTGATCCGCCGCCATGCCGTCACCCGTCCGGACGGAACCCCGGCCGGGCGCGAACCGGCGGCAGTCCGCCGGGTGCGGGCCTATCTGGATGCACACCCCGCCGACGACCTTTCTCTGGCAGATCTGGGGCGGCTGGCCGGGCTGTCACCGCTGTATCTGGCGCGGTCTTTCCGCAAGGCCTTTGGCGTTCCCCCGCACGCCTATCAGATTCTGAAACGGATCGAACAGGCATCGGCCCGCCTGCGGGCCGGGGAAGCCCCCGCCACGGTGGCACAGTCCTGCGGCTTTGCGGATCAAAGCCATATGACCCGCCAGTTCCGTCGCGCCCACGGCGTGACACCGGGGGCCTTCCGCCGGGCTAATGCCCGCTGAAAACGGACCGCACAAAAAGTCAGGATCGTTCAAGAAATGCCAGAACGGCTGAGGCACAGTACCCCTCAGAGGGCACCGAAGTATTCCGGCCCCTGTCCTGATTGACCTCGCGGAGGATGGCGCCACGATGGCGGAAAAGTCCCGTATTCTCTTCACCCGGCAGGGGTTCCGCCGGGGTGTCACTGCTATGCTGCCTGTCGCCGCCGGATTGTCGGTTTTTGGGCTGGCGCTGGGGCTGGCCGCTGCCCAGAAAGGATTATCGACCGTCGAACTCGGCCTGATGAGTGCCATCGTCTTTGCCGGGGCCAGCCAGATGCTGGCGGTGGAGCTGTGGCAACACCCAGTGCCGCTGGCAACGCTGGCCGCTGCCACCGTCATCATCAATCTGCGCTATCTGATGATGACCGCCGCCCTTGCGCCGTGGCTGGGCCCGGTTGGCACAGGGCGGGCCTATGGCTCGCTGTTTTTTACCGCCGATGAGAACTGGGCCCTCAGTATGGCGGAAATGCGCCGGGGCGGGACCGATGCCGCCTTTCATATCGGCGCTGGGATGACCCTGTATGTGGTCTGGCTGCTGACCACCATTCTCGGCCATCTATCGGGGGCGGCAATTCCACAACCCGAACGCTTCGGCCTCGATTTTGTTGCGGTGGCCACGTTTCTGGCCCTGCTGGTACCGATGTGGACCGGCCGTCGGGATCTGCCGCCCTGGCTGATTGCCGCCGTCACCGCCACCGCCGCCCACGCGGTTCTCCCCGGGACGTGGTATCTGATTGCCGGCGGCCTTGCCGGAAGCCTGTACGGAGCCTGGCGCGATGTCCGTTGATCTGATGACCGCTCTGACCATTCTGGCCATGGGGGCTGCCACCTATCTGGTGCGGGCCGGGGGCTTCTTCGTGATCCGCCGGGTACAGGCCGGGCCTTTTCTCACAGCATGGATGAAGCACGTTCCCGGTGCCATTTTTGTATCGCTGGTGGTCCCTGCGGTGGTCGCCGGGGGGCCCGCAGCCTGGGCCGGGGGTGGCGTCACCGCCACTCTGGCCGCCCTGCGTCTGCCCTTCGTGGTCTCCCTCGGGGCCGGGGTGGCCACCGTTGCCGCCGTCCGGCTACTGATGCCGGTCGCCCCATAAGCAAAACCGCCCGCCGGGAAGGGATCCGGGCGGGCGGTTTTATCAACAGAAGATCTTACTTCCGGTCCTCGGCAACACCGTCATCTTCCTCGGTGGCCTCCTTAGCGACCACATCTTCGCCCAGAGCATCGGCCCGGGCCTTCAGACGCCGGAACGAAGATGCGGCAAAGGGGATGCTGCCCAGATAAACGACGCCGATCAGGCCCAGCGTCGCCCAGGGCTCGGTCACCAGCAGAGCCGCCAGCAGACCGACCACCACCATCAACGGCACCACCCAGCGGGCCGGAACCCGGAACCGCTTCATCGAGAAGGTCGGGATCCGGCTGACCATCAGGAAGGCCACCAGCAGCATCACCGCCCCGACCAGAACCGGGCTGGAGAAGAAGCCGGGAGCGAACTCAAACGACAGCACCATCGGCAGAATGCCGAGGAAAGCCGCCGCCGGAGCAGGAACCCCGACAAAGTAATTGTGGGCGTAAGACGGCAGATCCGGCTCCCCCAGCATGGTGTTGAAGCGGGCCAGCCGCAGCGCCATGCACAGGGCAAAAATCACACAGACCGCCCAGCCGACACTGCCGGCAGTGCTCATCGTCCACATATAAATCAGCAGGGCCGGGGCCACGCCGAAGCTGACCACATCGGACAGGCTGTCCAGTTCTGCCCCGAACTTGCTGGTGGAGCGCAACATCCGGGCAATCCGCCCATCGATGCCATCAAAGACTGCGGCAAAGAAAATGGCGATGACCGCGCGTTCAAACTCTTCCCGCAGGCCATACCGGATGGCCGTCAGCCCGGCAGACAACGCCAGCAGCGTGATCAGATTGGGCAGCATCCGGTTGAAAGACAGGCTCTTAACGGCCATCGCCATCTCAGATCGCGCTCCCCTCGCGGGCCGGTTCGGCGCTGTTCATATCGGCGATGATCGTTTCACCGGAAATGCAGGACTGCCCCAGCACCACAAGCGGGTTAACCCCTTCCGGCAGGTAGACATCAAGCCGCGAGCCGAATCGGATAAGGCCGAAACGTTCACCGGTCGAGACCTTCTGGCCGTCGCGGACATCACAGCGGATACGCCGCGCCACCAGACCGGCAATCTGCACCACGGCAATCTCGCGGCCATCGTCAAACTGCAGACGCAGGGAATTGCGCTCGTTGTCATCGCTGGCCTTATCCAGCGTCGCATTCAGGAACTGGCCGGGCCGGTAGGCCACCTTCAGCACCTCGCCCCCGGCGGGAATGCGGTTCACGTGACAGTCAAAAACGCTCATAAACACCGACACGCGGGTCATCGGCTGATCGCCCATGCCCAGTTCCACCGGCGGGACAGCCGGGCCGATCATCTGCACCACGCCGCTGGCGGGCGACAGGATCAGGCCGGGCCGCGACGGGATATAGCGGACCGGATCACGGAAGAAGAAATAGCACCACACGGTCAGGGCAGAGCCCGCGACCCCCAGAGGCCACCACGCCCAGAACAGCAGGGCAGTGACAACGGCGAACACAGCCAGAAAGCGCGGGCCTTCTTCGTGCAGGGGCGGCAGCACATAGCGCGTCCAGGGAATTTGAATGACTTGCACGCTGAACCTATCATCTGATCAGTCAGGATCGCCGGACCAGATTCATCCGGATTCCGGCGGAGCGGGAAATGGCCGGGCAGCCCGCGACAGTTCGCGAAACCGGTCTTCCCGCCGCAGACAGAATAGACGTCTGCGCGCCTGCGGCAAAGCACCAATGCACAGCGCAGCGGAATTCCCTGCGCGCCCTGCCCATGCTATTGTCGTTCCATAAGGGGATAACCGGTGCACGGCGGAAAATAAAACCGGCGTCGCAACGGCGGAACAGTCGGCACCGCAGGCAGGAAAGAACAACAGTATGAGTGACGCTATCCGCCGTCATCTGGAACCCGTCAGCCTGAAAGCGCTGGCCGTTGATGATGCCGGCTCCATTCAGGTCTTACGGACCATCGGGCCGCTGACATTTTCGTTCACCTGCCTTGATCTGCCGTGGGCATGCCGCTTCCACGAGGCAGACGGTGCCGCATCGCTGGTTGTCGCCGCCCCGCTGGTCGCACTGCCCGCAGACAATCCCCAGCGGAAACTGGCCCTGCTGCAGGTGATCGAAGCCGCCTGCGCCAGCGGTCTGCCAATCTCCCTGCGGGCTGACGGCTGGGCTGTCTATGGCGAACGCTTTACCCTGACCCCGCCGGTGACCCCGGAAAAGCTGATCACCACCCTTGGCACCCACATGCTGGCGCTGGAGCCCTGGCTGGCCCTGCTGCGGGTTATTGCGGGAAAAAAGGCCTGATCAGGCCTGATCCCGGTACCAGCGGACGGTGGCAGCCAACTGGGCCGCCACCGTCGCCGGAGGAGACCAGTCACAGTCCTGCCGCAGGGCCGAGAGATCAACGGTCAGGGAACCGAGCAGGCGGTTGACCTGCGCCTCTTTTCCCAACAGCCGCGCGGCCAGACGCATCAGCGACGGCGGCACCGGCAGCAGACGCGGTGCCCGCCCCAAAGCCTGCGCCATCGCCCGGACCAGACCGGCGCTGGACACATCCTCACCATCACTGACCAGATAGGTCTTTCCCGCTGCCGCCGAATGCGTCAGCACGGTGAGAAGAGCATCCGTCAGGGTCTGCAGGCCGACCAGACTCCGCCTGTTGTTAACCAGACCGAAAGGCAGCGGCACTCCCCGGTCCACCGCCCGCAGCAGTCTGGCAAAATTGGCCCCGACCCCCGGGCCGTACACCAGCGGTGGCCGCACCACCACCACCTCAAGCCCGGTTTCTGCGGCCAGCGCCCATAATCCCTGTTCCGCCGCATATTTTGATGCCCCATAGGGATCCCTCGGCGGCATCACGGGCTCATCGGGACGATACGGAGTCTCCCGGCCATCCCCATTCACTTTAATGGTGCTGACAAACACAAACCGCTTCGCCCCACCCCGCACGGCTGCCCGCGCCAGATCGAGCGTTGCCCGGGTGTTGACGGCGTGATAGGCCGCCAGCGGATCTGCTGCGGTTTCGGTCATCTGGTGCACACGGGCAGCGGTGTGAATCACGGCATCCACCGGCAGGCCAGCATCCGGCAGGATCAGCTGTCGGGACAGATCCCCCAGCACCAGATGCGGACCGGCATACCCGGGGGCACGCACCCCGGCAACCGGCGTCATCCCCGGACGGTCCGTCAGGGCCGCCATCAGTGCGCGGCCAACCATCCCGGTGGCCCCGGTGACCAACACCTTCATCGCGGCGTCTTCCTGACCGAGCATGCTGCTATCCCCTCTGCCACGGAAAGCCTGCCACGCGAGGGCACCGCTGCGTTTCCGACCGTGAGACCATCAAAACCGGAAAATCATTAAGCCGGACTGTCATCGGCTGGAAAATACAAAACCCGCCGATTTAGTCGGCGGGTTTTGATTGGTGGAGCCGAAGGGAGTCGAACCCTCGACCTCAGCAGTGCGATTGCTGCGCTCTCCCAACTGAGCTACGGCCCCGTGAGGCGCGCATAATCCCCATTCACCGCCCCCCTGTCAACGCCTTTTTATCATTTTTTTCAATCCCTGAGGTTTTTTAGCCCCTCTGCACAGGTTCCCCCCCTTGCCCGGCCCGGATCTGCTGATTAGGGTTAAGGACAGAACCGGCCTGCCGGGCCGGAGATTTTTCAGGGACAGCGCCTTCACTATGACCGTCATCCTGATTCCGCTGCTACAGATTATTAATGTCGTCATCAACCTGTTTATCTGGGCGCTGATCGGCTCTGCCGTCCTCAGCTGGCTGACGGCCTTTGGTATCATCAACACCCGCAACCGCTTTGTTGACACCGTCGGCTCTCTTCTCTGGAAGATCACTGAGCCGCCGCTGCGTCCGCTGCGCCGAATCATCCCTGATCTTGGCGGCATTGATCTCGCCCCGATGGCGATGATCCTGATCCTGTGGTTTGTGCAGGGCGTATTGTCGCAGCTGATGTTCCGGGTGGCGATGGGCGGCCTCTAATGGCCGCCCCCTCCAGCCCGCTGTGCGCTGCAACGGGCGGGGTCCGGCTGCAGATCCGCCTGACCCCAAAAGCCAGCCGCGATGCCATTCAGGGTCTGGCGGACGAAGCAGACGGCGGACAGGTGCTGAAAGTCAGCGTCACCGCCGTTCCCGAAGACGGAAAAGCCAATGCGGCCCTGATTCAGCTCTTGTCGAAAGCATGGAAACTGCCTAAGAGCGGCTTTGAAATCATCGCCGGGGCCACGGACCGCCGCAAAACCCTGCTGGTCCATGGCGACACCCAAACCCTGCTCGACCACCTGCGCCAGAGGATGCCGTCATGACCACCGCCGCCCCCACCGCCGATACCGGAAAACTGATCGACGGCAAAGCATTCGCCGCCACCCTGCGGGCCCAGATCGCCACTGATGTCGCGGCCCTGAAGGCCAGCCACGGTGTGCAGCCGGGCCTGGCCGTGGTGCTGGTCGGTGAAGATCCTGCCAGCCAGATCTATGTGCGGAACAAAGCAAAGCAGACCGTCGAGTGCGGCATGAAGTCGGTGGAACACAAGCTGTCCGCCGACACACCGGAATCCGATCTGCTGGCCCTGATCGACAGCCTGAATGCCGACCCGACCATTCACGGGATTCTGGTGCAGCTGCCGGTGCCGAAGCATATCGACGCCGATAAGATCATCGCCTCCATCCGCCCGGACAAGGATGTTGACGGCTTCCACCCGATGAATGCCGGGCTACTGGCCACCGGCGGCAAGGCACTGGTGCCCTGCACCCCGCTCGGCTGCTCGTTGCTGCTGAAAGACCGGCTGGGCGATCTGTCCGGCATGCACGCCGTGGTGATCGGGCGGTCGAACATTGTCGGCAAGCCGATGGCCCAACTGCTGCTGCAGGAAAGCTGCACCGTCACCGTCGCCCATTCACGGACCAAGGATCTACCCGCAGTCTGCCGCGAAGCTGATATTGTCGTTGCCGCCGTTGGCCGCCCAGAAATGGTGAAGGGCGACTGGCTGAAACCCGGCGCCGTGGTGATTGATGTCGGCATCAACCGGGTCACTCTGCCGGACGGGAAGTCAAAAGTGGTCGGTGACGTCGACTTCGCTTCGGCTGTCGCCGTTGCCTCGGCCATTACCCCGGTCCCGGGCGGTGTCGGACCGATGACGATTGCCTGTCTGCTGAAGAACACACTGACTGCCTGCCAACGGTCTATTGGCCTTTAATTATACCAATTCCAAATAGACATATCCGTGAAGCATGATATACCCCGGCATCACCGATGCCGGGGTTTTTCTTTACAGATCCCGGCCTTTTTACGGGCGCCATCACCACCCTTGCGAGAATGGCACCTTTTCTCTCGGCCATCGAACTGTCCATGCCCCAGCCAGCAGCCTCTTTTCACGAAACTCCCCTTGAAGACCCTGCCGAGGATCCCCCGGCGCCTCCCCTGCCCTGCCTGACCGGGAACGGGGCCAGACTGATCGAAAAAGCACGCCAGACCCGCCGCCATGCCGAAGCCTATCGGGATGTCGTCGAACGCTACTGTGAACAGATGCCCGGATATCTGGACCGGTTTCATGATGCCATGCGGGCATTCCACCGCACGGCTGACCGTCTGCGTGGCCCCTCGCAGCATCCGGAAAGGCCAAAGGTCAGTCCGGCTGAGAAACCGTAACCGCCACACCGGGCTTGAAGGCACAGACCACCGTCGCCTCCATTACCCCCGGCAACATGACCTGCCACTGCATCCCGTCAATCAGATCACGGTATCCGGCGACCATGGTGGCGCAGCCGGTCAGGTCGCCCCGGTCAGAAACGCCGGAACACAAACGCAGGGTATTGCCGCTGTCGCTGTAGTCCAGCCAGACAGCTTCCCGTTCCTCGCTGGCGGTCTCGGTCAGGGGGACGGCCAGAAACTCACCGCGGACCACCGGCACCTGTACCGGATAGGCCACAGACCAGCGGCCATTGAAGGCGACAGCCAGATCTTCCAGATGGCAGATCAGGGTATCCCCGAAACGGTCACGCCGACGGCGCTCCTCCACCCGCAGGCGGCGGCCTTCATCCATCGCATATCGGGTCGGGGCGGGCAGGAACACCGTGTCCGACGAAGATGCCAGCCGCACAGCCTCCAGCTCCCGCTCTTTCTGCGTGGCCAAAGCCTGCTGGGCCGGGGTCATCTGTGCCCATTCCTCGTCATCAATCCCCAACGGATTGGCAGAACACCCCGTCACGGCCAGCGCCGCAGCCAGCACAGCCCCCCGCAGAGCCTGCGGACGACGGAACCAAAAGCGGGGACGGGTCGGGAAAAGAGCCGGCATTCCGAGTCCTGTGGCTGCAACAGAAGAAGCGGGAAAAAGGCACACTCGCAAAAAAATCCCGCCCGGGGCCGCAAAACGGCCACCGGGCGGGGGTCTCACAACACTCAGCCGCGGGCCAGCTTGCCCAGACGCAGACGCAGTGCGTTCAGGCGGATGAAGCCGTTGGCATCATACTGGTCATACACGCTGTCTTCTTCGAAGGTCACATAGTCCATGCGGTACAGAGACTTCGGCGACTTGCGGCCAACCACGCTGGCCACACCCTTATAGAGCTTCAGGCGCACGGTACCGGTGACGTTTTCCTGAGTCTTGTCGATCAGGGCCTGCAGGGCCACCCGTTCCGGGGCGAACCAGAAGCCGTTGTAGATCAGCTCGGCATACTTCGGCATCACGCTGTCCTTGAGGTGAGCTTCCTCACGGTCAAGGGTGATGCTTTCAATGCCACGGTGCGCCACCAGCAGGATCGATCCACCCGGGGTTTCATACACACCACGGGACTTCATGCCGACGAAGCGGTTTTCCACCAGATCCAGACGGCCAATACCATGCTTGCCGCCCAGCGCGTTCAGCTTGGTCAGCAGTGCGGCGGGGGTCAGACGCTCGCCGTTGACGGCGACGGCATTGCCCTGCTCGAAATCGACGGTGATGTATTCCGGCTCGTTCGGCGCCTTTTCCGGCGACACGGTCAGGCGGAACATATCATCGTCAGCTTCCTGCCACGGATCTTCCAGCGCCTTCCCTTCGTAGGAAATGTGCATCAGGTTGGCGTCCATGGAATAGGGCGCTTCGCCGTGCTTGTCCTTCGGCACCGGAATCTGGTGCTGCTGGGCGTATTCGATCAGCTTGGTACGGCTGTTCAGATCCCACTCACGCCACGGCGCGATGACCTTGATATCGGGCTTCAGGGCATAGGCGGTCAGCTCGAAGCGGACCTGATCGTTGCCCTTGCCGGTGGCACCGTGGGAAATGGCGTCGGCACCGGTGGCTTCGGCGATCTCGATCAGACGCTTGCCGATCAGCGGGCGGGCGATGGAGGTGCCCAGCAGGTAGACACCTTCGTACTGGGTGTTGGCGCGGAACATCGGGAACACGAAGTCACGCACGAACTCTTCGCGCAGGTCTTCGATGAAGATGTCTTTAATGCCGAGCATTTCGGCCTTTTTGCGCGCCGGCTCCAGCTCTTCACCCTGACCGATGTCGGCGGTGAAGGTCACGACTTCGCAGCCGTATTCGACCTGCAGCCACTTCAGGATGATCGAGGTATCAAGGCCGCCGGAATAGGCCAGCACGACCTTCTTGATATCGCCCTTTTTCATGAACAGATGCCCCATTGTGGGAAAAGGTGGAGGTTCAGGACCTGTAACAGACCGCGCGGAGTATAGGGGACTGTTCCCGATGGCGAAAGGGGCAGGATGGGGCAACTGTCAGGAACCCGGTTTCAGGGGCTGCCGGGGGCAGGATCCAGCCGCAGGAGGCTCCGGCGCTCATGTTCCAGCAGCCACTGTTTGCGCCACAGTTTACCGCCATACCCGGTCAGCGCACCATCGGCCCCGATCACCCGGTGACACGGCACGATCACCGCCACCTGATTGGCCCCGTTGGCCCGGCCGACCGCCCGCCCTGCCTGCGGCCTGCCGATCCCCCGGGCGAGCCCGCCGTAGGTCCGGGTTTCGCCGGGCGGAATTTTCTGCAACTCCGCCCACACCGTCTGTTCAAAGGCTGACCCCCGCTGCACCACCGGTATGCTGAACGGGCTGCGGGCATCCCGGAACCATGCCGACAGCTGCGCGGCGACCGTCTCCAGCATCGGGCAGGTGCCGAACGGGATGGGCCCGGTATGGGTCTGCAGGCGGGCGATTTCCGTCGGCAGGGCCGTCCGGTCAAAAAATTCGAGAAGATGCAGCCCGTATTGATCCCCGATTGCCAGCATGGCCCCGATCGGGGTTTCCAGCCAGCGGGCCACCGGAGTGTGCTGATCCCGCAGCCGGGCGGGGGCTGCGCCCAGCAGGCGGGTGATCGCGTCCCGGAAACCGCTGGCAGATTCGTATCCGGCCTCAAGCTGTGCATCAATCACGGTTGCACCGTCCTTCAGAGTTGCCACTGCCGCCCCCAGCCGGACCGAGCGGGCAAAGCGGGCGAAGGTTGTGCCATATACCTGACGGAAGGCCCGCCGCACGGTCGACGGATCCAGCCCCAGACGCCGCAGATCCTCTTCCCCCCAGCGGCGGTCAGGCTCCGCCTCGACCCGGCGGCGCAGATCGGCCAGCCAGGGCCGCGCCGGGGTTCCCCCCGGGCAGGCGGAAGGATCCAGCGGGCGGCAGCGCAGGCAGGGACGAAACCCCGCTGCCTGCGCGGCGGCAGGGCTGTCAAAAAACGTGGTGTTCTCCCGCTTTGGCTTCCGGGCCGGGCAGGTCAGGCGACAGAAGATGCCGGTGGTGCGCACACCGACCACCCACAGCCCGTCATACGCGGGGTTGCGGGACAGCAGGGCATCGTAGAGTTGATCAGGCGAAGGCGTCATCATGCCATGACTCTGCCACACCCTGAGGACCGCTGCCGCCGGAAACCGGGCACGGATATCCGGTCAGGCCCCATCAGTCTCCGGCGGCAGGACCGTTGGATGCGGCACCGGGGAGGAAGAACGGGACCGGCTGCGCTTCGGGCCGCTCAGGCCCAGCCGCTCCGGCAGGGCCATATACCGCCCCGGAGTTGCCGGAATACCGCTGCTCGGCATGGCATACAGCTGTTTGCAGGCCTCTATCAGAATCGCCCCGCAGAAGGACGGGAACCAGCGCGCACCGATCCGTTCCACCCCCTGCGCCCACGCCAGCCACAGGCGGGAGCGGGTCGGCGGCAGAAACAGCGCCTGCCGGGTCATCCCCGGGGTAAACATAGTGTCGCGCAGCAGATGCCGCAGCTGGGTTTCGCTATAGGGACGGCCACTGCCGAAGGGGGTCCGCTCCAGATGCGCCCAGACCCCCTGCCGGTTGGGCACCATCACCACCAGCCGCCCGTCATCGGTCAGTACCCGCCAGACCTCGCGCATCAGGGCGCGGCTGTGTTCCGTATTCTCCAGCGTATGGCACAGGATAATGCGGTCAAAGGAGCGGTCAGGGAACGGCAGATTGACCTCTTCAGTCAGCGCAACCAGCCCCGGTCCTTCCAGCGGCCAGCCCTGTACGCCCTGACTGGCGGGCATGGTGGCGACCACCCGCTCCGCCTCTCCCAGAAACGGGCGCAGGAACGGAATCGCATAGCCGATGCCGAGAACGCGCTGGCCCCGTGCATCCGGCCACAGATCCCGCAGATGACGGCGGATCAGGCGCCGCGTCACCTGCCCGAGGCTGGTGGCATAAAAATCACGAAGATCAACCACGTCCAGAAACATGCCGCTGTCTGCACCCTGCCTGTGGCATTTACCCTTACAGGGAACGCCCGTTCCGGGGAAAACTCAACAGCTTTGACGTTACCGTCCCTGCTGCAGGGTTTGAAATGAGTCCGCGCTTGGCCGATAACAAGGGGGCCTTTCCCCTGCTGCCGGAGCCCGCCATGCCGTTGGACATCCTGTGCCTGCCCGCGTTCGACGACAATTACATCTGGCTGCTGCACTGCCCGGCCACTGCCCGGACCACTGCGGTGGATCCGGGGGACCCCGCCGTGGTTATGGCTGCCTGTGAAGCGCGGGGGTGGACGCTGGACCAAATCCTGCTGACCCATCACCACTGGGATCACATAGACGGTGTAGAGAGCCTGCGGACACACTATGGCTGCTCGGTGACCGGGGCCGCGGCTGATGCCCATCGCCTGCCCGCAGCGGACCATCTGGTGCAGGACGGAGACACGGTCACGGTCGGCACCAGCTCCGCCCGCGTGATGACGGTGCCCGGCCACACCACCGGGCATATCGCCTACTGGTTTGCCGACGAGGCCGCCCTGTTCTGTGGTGACACGCTGTTCTCGCTGGGCTGCGGGCGGATGTTTGAAGGCACTGCCGGACAGTTCTGGTCCAGCCTGTCAGCCCTGCGGGCCCTGCCGGATGAGACCCGGGTGTTCTGCACCCATGAATATACCCTCTCCAACTGGCGCTTTGCCCACGCCATCAGCCCACAGGATGCGGCGCTGGAGGCATTGGGGGCCCGGATCACCGCACTTCGGCAACAGGGACAACCGACCCTGCCGGTCGTGCTGGGAGAGGAAAAGCGTTTCAACCCCTTTCTGCGGGCGGATGATCCGGCCATTGCCGCCGCCGTCGGGCTGACCGGGGCAGACGGCACTGCGGTTTTCGCCGAGCTGCGGCACCGGAAAAACACCTTCAAGGGATAAACCATGCTGCCTGATACCCTCCTTTCCCTTGACCAGAGTCTCGCAGTCGCCCGGGTCATCACCTTTGTTGATATGATGGCTGTGGCCGTCTTTGCGATTTCCGGCGCGCTGGTGGCCGCCCGGCGGGAAATGGACCTGCTGAGCTTCATCTTCGTCGGCACCGTTACCGGCATCGGGGGCGGCACGCTGCGTGATCTGATCTTAGGGGCCCGTCCGGTCTGGGTGACGCAGCCCGACTACCTGGTGATCTGCATCGTCGCCTCTGTCATTACATTCTGGGCCGCGCGGCTGCTGTCATCGCGTTACCGCGCTCTGGTCTGGATGGATGCGGTCGGGGTCGGCATGTATGCCGTGACCGGTGCCCAGAAAGCAGCCGCGCTCGGCGCGGCCCCGGTGGTTTGCGTCCTGATGGGGGTAATGACCGCGGCCTTCGGCGGGCTGATGCGCGATATTATGTGCGGGGAAAAATCACCACTGCTGTTTAACCGTGAGGTCTACGCCACCGCAGCCATCACCGGGGCCAGTGTCTATCTGGTTCTGCGGGCGATGGATCTTCCGGTGGAAGTGCAGGCTGCCGGCGGATTCTGCGCCGGTTTCGGTCTGCGGGCCGGGGCTATCATCTTCGGCTGGGGCCTTCCGACCTACCGTCGGCCCGCCCGCCCGCTGGACGGCCCGGACCGGCCCGACCCAACGTAAGCACGGCAGCACAGCCGACCGAAAGAAAAACGGGGCACCCGATCCGGCTGCCCCGTTTTTATTCTGTCTGCCCTCCCCTCCGTGAAGAAAGGAGATCAGGGCTCAGTTTTTCTGACCGTCGGTCAGATCATCCCAGAATTCCTTGATCCGGCTGAAGAAACCGCTGCTTTCCGGGCTGGTGTTGCCATCGCCGCCACCGGCAGCCGCAAACTTGCGCAGCAGGTCTTTCTGTTCAGCACTCAGATTGACCGGGGTTTCAACCACAGCGTGGATGAACATATCGCCCCGGGCGGTCGAGCGCAGAACACTCATCCCCTTGCCCTTCAGACGGAACTGGTGCCCGTTCTGCGTCCCTTCCGGGATGGTGACATTGGCGCGGGTCCCGTCAATACACGGCACTTCGATGGTGCCGCCCAGTGCCGCCGTCGTCATCGGGATCGGCACCTTGCAGTAGATATTGGCCCCGTCGCGCTGGAAGATTCGGTGCGGACGCACCGACAGGAAAATATACAGGTCCCCGGCGGGAGCCCCGCGCAGACCGGCTTCCCCTTCGCCGGACAGCCGGATCCGGGTTCCATCCTCGACACCTGCCGGAATCTTCACTTCCAGCGTCTTGTCCTTACGCTGCCGGCCAGAGCCACCGCAGGACGAACAGGGGTCCTTAATGACTTTCCCGGCCCCACCACAGGTCGGGCAGGCCCGCTCGATGGTAAAGAACCCCTGCTGCGCCCGCACCCGGCCATGACCATGACAGGTCGGGCAAGTCGCCGGGGCAGCGCCGTTCTTGGCGCCGGTCCCGTTACAGGGCTCGCAGCCGCTTGAGGTCTGGATCGTCACCGTCGCAGTGCGACCGGCGAAGGCATCCTCCAGCGAAATGTCCATTTCATAGCGCAGGTCAGAGCCGCGCAGGTTAGACCCGCCGCCACCGCCACCCCGGCGCCCCATGAACTCGCCGAACATTTCTTCAAAAATGTCGCCGAAACCGCTGAACCCGGCACCACCGCCGAAACCACCGGCACCGCCGCTACCATCAAAGGCCCCATGGCCAAAGCGGTCATAGGCGGCGCGCTTCTGGTCATCCTTCAGGATTTCATACGCTTCGTTGACTTCCTTGAACTTAGCCTCAGCCTCAGCATCCCCCGGATTGCGGTCCGGATGGAACTGCATGGCCAGTTTGCGGTAGGCCTTTTTCAGGTCGTCGGCGCTGGCGTCCTTCTGGCACCCCAGAACCTCGTAATAATCCCGTTTGCTCATTGATGAATCCGACCGATACGGCGACAGAAGACGTGCGCCTGAATACTGCGGCCCTCTTCCGGCCCTATCCGGATCAGCACGCCCGTCCGGCAGTCGGGAAAAACCCGGATGCGCCGGAAAGGCGGACGGTAGGGGGAAGCGGTCCTGCCATGACGGTGGTGCCCCGGCTTTGTCGGCCGGGGCACCCAGCCCGTCTTATTTCTTCTTGTCGTCGACTTCTTCGAAGTCAGCGTCAACCACACCGTCATCCTTGGCGGTGGCACCGGCGTCAGCCTCGCCCCCGGCCTGCTCGGCCTTGTACATGGCCTCGCCCAGTTTCATCGACGACTGCATCAGGGCATCGGTCTTCGCCTTGATGGCATCGGCATCGTCACCATCCAGCACCGCCTTCAGGGCGGCAACATCGGCTTCGATCTGCCCCTTGGTGGCGGCGTCAACCTTATCGCCATGCTCCTTCAGGTTCTTATCGACCTGATGCAGCAGGCCATCAGCCTGATTGCGCGCTTCCACCGCCTCACGGCGCTTCTTGTCGGCAGCGGCGTTCTGTTCCGCTTCCCGCACCATACGCTGGATTTCATCGTCATTCAGACCGCCGGAGGCCTGAATGCGGATCGCCTGTTCCTTGCCGGTCGCCTTGTCGCGGGCAGACACGTTGACGATGCCGTTGGCGTCGATGTCGAAGGTCACCTCGATCTGCGGCACCCCACGCGGGGCGGACGGAATGCCAACCAGATCGAACTGGCCAAGCAGCTTGTTGTCCGCGGCCATCTCGCGCTCACCCTGCGACACGCGGATGGTCACTGCGGTCTGGTTATCGTCAGCGGTCGAGAAGGTCTGCGACTTGCGGGTCGGGATGGTGGTGTTGCGGTCGATCAGACGGGTGAACACACCGCCCAGCGTCTCGATCCCCAGCGACAGCGGGGTCACGTCGAGCAGCAGGACGTCCTTCACCTCACCCTTCAGCACGCCGCCCTGAATGGCAGCGCCCAGCGCCACCACTTCATCCGGGTTCACACCCTTATGCGGGTCACGGCCGAAGAATTCCTTCACGATCTGCTGGACCTTCGGCATACGGGTCATGCCGCCGACCAGAATCACTTCGTCGATTTCGCTGGCCTTCAGACCGGCATCGGCCAGCGCCTTACGGCACGGCTCAACGGTCCGCTGGATCAGATCATCCACCAGAGCTTCCAGCTTGGCGCGGGTCAGCTTGACGTTCAGGTGCTTCGGCCCGGTGGCGTCGGCCGTGATGAACGGCAGGTTGACTTCGGTCTGCTGGGCAGAGGACAGCTCGATCTTGGCCTTTTCAGCGGCTTCCTTCAGGCGCTGCAGGGCCAGGCGGTCACCGCGCAGGTCGATGCCCTGTTCCTTTTTGAATTCATCGGCAAGGTAGTCGATGATGCGGGCATCGAAGTCTTCCCCGCCGAGGAAGGTGTCGCCGTTGGTGGACTTCACTTCGAACACGCCGTCGCCGATTTCCAGCACGGACACGTCGAAGGTGCCGCCGCCAAGGTCGTACACGGCGATCACGCCGCCGTCCTTCTTGTCGAGGCCGTAAGCCAGCGCCGCAGCGGTCGGTTCGTTGATGATGCGCAGCACCTCAAGACCGGCGATCCGGCCGGCATCCTTGGTGGCCTGACGCTGGGAGTCGTTGAAGTACGCCGGAACGGTGATCACCGCCTGGGTCACCGGCTCGCCCAGATGGGCTTCGGCGGTTTCCTTCATCTTCTTCAGGATATTGGCGGAAATCTGGGACGGGGCCTGCTTGTCGCCCTTCACGTCCACCCACGCATCGCCATTGTCACCCTTGATGATCCGGTACGGGACCAGAGCCTGATCCTTCTTCACGGTCGGGTCATCAAAGCGGCGCCCGATCAGGCGCTTAATGGCAAAAAGGGTGTTTTCCGGGTTGGTCACCGCCTGACGCTTGGCCGGCTGGCCGACCAGAATCTCGCCATCAGCGGCAAACGCCACCATCGACGGAGTGGTACGAGCCCCTTCAGCGTTTTCGATCACGCGGGCTTCTTTGCCATCCATGATCGCGACGCAGGAATTGGTGGTCCCGAGGTCGATCCCGATAACCTTGCTCATCATCTTCACCTGTTGCTGCATCTTCACCTGTTGCTGCGGCAGACACGCTGCGGCCCAGAACGGCGCCGCCACGGTCCCCTGAGGGGTTCATCACAAAAGGGTTCGTTTATCTCAACTCTGCAACCGTCCGGCAGCAGGGCCGGATGGTTTGAAAGGTATATAAGACAACACGGCGCGGCCCGCAACAGGATGCCGCCGGGATCAGCCACCATCCGGTGACAGGCGGCATATCCCTGTGCTAAATCAGGGCTTCACCCCCTTCCCATCCCCGTTTTTAAGCGGAGAGCAGACCGATGATCCGTTACCGTCTGGTGTGCGGCCACGATCACGAATTTGATCAGTGGTTCGACTCGATGGCCGATTACGACAGCAAAAAGGCCGAAGACGCCCTGTGCTGCCCGGAGTGTGGCGACACCACCGTCGCCAAATCGCTGATGGCACCGCGCCTGTCCGGGTCCGGCGGGACCGTCGGCACCAGCACTGACCCGGCCCCCCCCTGCGGCGGCGGCGGGTGCGGCGGCGGCATGTGCCCGGCCCTGAACTGACAAAAACCCCCGGCGGAGGGTCCCGCCGGGGGTTTTTCAGTCCGTAAAGCGCCCCGGAAAATCAGGCGCGCCGCAGCAGGAACACCGCGTCTGCCCCCATCAGGTTGGCCCAGTCCCCGGTGACATCCCAGTCCCGGCGGTGCCCGGCACCGTCAAGCGCGAAAGCGGTCTCGATCACCAGCCCCAGATCCTGAGACAGCACCACAAAATCGCGGATGGTGCAGAAGTGAATATTGGGGGTCTCGTACCACTGATAGGACAGGGCCGACGTCACCGGCATCCGCCCGCGCAGCCCCAGATGCAGACGGTTACGCCAGTAGCCGAAATTAGGGAACGAGACGATCGCCCGGCGCCCGATGCGCAGCAGGTTTTCCAGCACACCCCGCGGGTTCCGGGTCGCCTGCAGCGTCTTGGACAAAATCACATAATCAAAGCTGTCGGGCGGATAGGCGGCCAGATCGGTGTCGGCATCACCCTGAATCACGCTCAGGCCCTGCCCGACCGCCTCGCGCACGCCGGACATCGACAGCTCAATCCCCCGCCCGTCCACCTGACGGAAATCCTGAAGATAGCTCAGCAGCAGGCCTTCGCCACAGCCGACGTCGAGAACCCGGGACTTGGGTTCAACCAGATCGGCAATCAGCTGCAGATCAATGCGCAGCCCGGCATGGGTGGTGGTATTCATTCCCGCATCCCCTCTCAGACAGCAGCCGACACCGGGCCGCGCGGAAGCCCGCGCTGCTCGGCGGCGGACCGCAGGAACCCGGTGAGGGTCTGGTGAAATTCCGGCTCATCCAGCAGGAAGGCATCGTGCCCCTTGTCAGACTGCACCTCGACAAAGCTGACATTGGCCGCATTGGCGTTCAGGGCATGAACGATCGCCCGGCTTTCCGCCGTGGTGAACAGCCAGTCCGACGAGAAGGACACAACACAAAAACGGGTTGCGGTCCCCCGGAACGCATGGGCCAGCACCCCGCCGTTCGCCCCGGCCAGATCGAAGTAATCCATCGCCCGGGTGATATAGAGATAGCTGTTGGCATCAAACCGGTCGACGAAGGCCGAGCCCTGATAGCGCAGATAGCTTTCCACCTGAAAATCAGCATCAAAGCCGTAGGTGACGCTCTGCCGGTCCTGCAGACGCCGCCCGAACTTCCGTTGCAGGGCCGGTTCCGAAAGATAGGTGATATGCGCCGCCATCCGCGCCACCGCCAGCCCCCGTTCCGGGCGGGTTCCGTGGCGGTGATAGTCTCCGTTATGCCAGTCAGGGTCAGCCATCACCGCCTGACGCCCGACCTCATGGAAGGCAATATTCTGGGCGGAATGGCGGTAACTGGTCGCCACCGGCACCGCACAGAACACCCGCTGCGGATAGGAATGACACCATTCCAGAACCTGCATACCGCCCATCGAGCCGCCGATCACCGCAAACAGGGTGTCGATGCCCAGATGGTCAACCAGCAGGGCCTGTGCCCGCACCATGTCGCCGATGGTGATGACCGGAAAGGTCACGCCCCACGGCTGCCCGGTCTCCGGGTTGACTTCATAAGGGCCGCTGGAGCCCATGCAGCCGCCCAGAACGTTTGAGCAGATGACAAAATAGCGTTCGGTATCAACGATCTTGCCCGGACCGATCAGATCGCTCCACCAGCCCGGCTTGCCGGTCACCGGGTTGGGCGAGGCAACATACTGGTCCCCGGTCAGGGCATGGCAGATCAGCACCGCGTTGGACCGGTCAGCATTCAGCGTGCCGTAAGTTTCGTAGGCCAGCGTGAAGGGGCCAAGATCGACGCCGCAGTCAAGCCGCATCGGCCTGTCGACACCGAGCTGGACCGTCTTGCCGTGTGGAATGGACAGATGCGTGCTCATGTCGGACCCCGTCAGACCCAGAGGATCGGGAAGGAAGAAAGCGGAAAAAAGCTCTAGGGACGGCACCCCCTACTGTCAACGTTTTCTTTGATTTTGGCCGGGGGGCCGTCTACTACTTAACGTCCCGGAAGCGTGCGGCAGGCCTGCGCCGCTTCTGCGGGATCAGATTCTTAGTCCTTCCTCCTGACTGTATAGGGAAACGCTACCGGAATGTCAGACGTCACCCCGCCGGGCTCCCCCGCCGCCGTTCCCCTGCCTACCCTTGCCGAACTGCGGCAGCGGATTGATGCCATCGACACCCAGCTGATTGACCTGCTGGTGGCCCGGGCCGAAGTGGTGGAAACCGTCGGCGCGGTCAAGCGGGCCGCCGGAGAGGATGTCGGCATCTTCCTGCGTCCCGGCCGGGAAATGGACATTCTGCGCCGCCTGCTGAAGCAGGCAAAAGACGGGCGCTTCCGTAAATCAGTGATCGTGCGGATCTGGCGCGAGCTGTTCGCGGCAATGGTCGCCGTGGAAGGGCCGCTGACCGCCGCCGTCTATATGCCCAGCCGTGGCGCCGGTTTTCTCGAGCTGGCCCGCGATTCCTACGGGGCCTATACCCCGATGGTCGCCGTGCCGTCGCCGGGGTCGGTGGTCAAGGCCGTCGCCAATGCTGAGGTCACGGTCGGCATTCTGCCAATGCCGCATCTGGGCGATACCGAGCGATGGTGGCCGGCGCTGGCCTCCGCCGCCCCCGGCACCCCGTCCGTGGTTGGCCGCGTTCCTTTCGCCGGGCCGGGTCCGGGCCGGGGCGATGGCATCGAAGGTCTGGTGATCTGCCGTCTGCCGCAGGAAGACACCGGTCATGACCGGACCTATATCGTCATTGAAGCCGATGAAGACCTCAGCCGCACCGGCCTGCGGTCGCTGGCGGAAAATGCCGGTCTGGTGGTGGCGGAAATGCCCGATACCGATGACACATCGCCGGTCGCCCGCCTGCATCTGCTGGAAATTGAAACCTGCGTTCTACCCACCGACCAGCGTCTGGTCGAACTGGGCCGGGAATCGGCGATCCGCCGGGTCTCGGTCATCGGCGGATACGCCATCCCCTTTACCGCCGACGATCTGGCCTGACGCCGGATCTGCGGCCCACCCCCGGAGGAATCCTCCATGTTGTTGTGTCTCAGTCCATCCGGACGCCAAAAAAGGATGAAAAGACGATCATGAGCCTTCCCGTTCCGCAGCCCGGTATTCTGGACATCGCCGCCTACGTCGGCGGAGAATCCAAGGTCGAGGGCGTGTCCCGTGTGATGAAGCTGTCGTCCAACGAAAGCCCGCTGGGTCCCAGCCCGCGCGCGCAGGACGCCTATCGCACCGTGACGGCGGAACTCCATCGATACCCCGACGGCGGGGCGACGGAACTGCGGAAGGCGATTGCTGCCCGGTACGGGCTGGATGCCGCCCGGATCATCTGCGGCTGCGGATCGGATGAACTGATCGGCCTGCTGGTCAATGCCTACGCCGCCCCCGGTGACGAGGTGCTGTTCTCCCGTCATGGCTTCCTGATGTACGACATTTATGCCCGCTCTGCCGGGGCCGTACCGGTGCGGGTGGACGAAACCAACCTGACGGTGGATGTCGATGCCCTGCTAAGCGGTGTCACCGCCAGAACCCGGATCGTGTTCGTCACCAATCCGGGCAATCCGACCGGCACTTACATCAGCGCGGCCGACCTGCGGCGCCTGCGGGACGGCCTGCGGGAAGACATCCTGCTGGTGATTGATGCCGCCTATGCCGAATACGTGGACCGCAACGACTACTCCAACGGCCTTGAACTGGTGCAGGAGACGGAAAACACCGTCATGCTGCGCACATTCTCCAAGATCTTCGGTCTGGGCGGGGCCCGGGTCGGCTGGGGATACTTCCCGGCGGGCATCGCCGACGTGATCAACCGCATCCGCAGCCCCTTTAACGTCACCGCCCCCTCTCAGGCGGCGGCAGCGGCGGCGATCCGCGATGTGGAATTCACCACGCTGGCCAAAACCCACAACGACTACTGGCTGCCGTGGCTGAAGGAAAAGCTGACGGCACTGGGGCTGACCACCACCGACAGCGTCGCAAACTTTGTGCTGGTGCGGTTCCCCGCAACAGCCGGCAAGGATGCGGCAGCGGCAGATGCCTTCCTGAAAGGGCGCGGTATCATTGTGCGGCGGGTGGCCAGCTATGGTCTCGGCGATTGCCTGCGCATCACTGTCGGCCTTGCCGAAGAGAATGAGGCCGTGATTGCGGCCATCAAAGACTTTCTGGAGTCGTAACGGATATGTCTGATCCGTTGATGAAGCCCGCCCTGTTCCGGCGGGCCTGCCTGATGGGCATTGGCCTGATCGGCTCGTCCCTTGCCCGTGCCATCCGCGCCCATGGTCTGGCGGAAACACTGGTCTGTCACAGCACGGCCGACGGCAGCAAGGAAACCGCCCTGAAGCTGGGCATCGTGGACGAGGTCTATGCTGACCCGGCAGAAGCCGTGCGCGGCTGCGATCTGGTGATTCTGGCGACCCCGATCGGGGCCAATGCCGCACTGGCAGAACAGTTCGGTCCGGCGCTGGACCCCGGGGCCATTGTCACCGATGTCGGATCGGTGAAAATGGCGGTGGTGCGTGATGTCTCGCCGTTCCTGCCTGACGAAGTGCATTTTGTACCCGGCCACCCGATTGCCGGGACCGAGCACTCCGGCCCTGAAGCCGGGTTCGCCGAACTGTTTCAGAACCGCTGGTGCATCCTGACCCCGCCGACCGGCACCGACCCGGATGCCGTGGCCAAGGTGCGCGCTCTGTGGGAAACAATTGGCTCCAACGTTGATGTGATGGAAGCCAGCCACCACGATCAGGTTCTGGCCATCACCTCACACCTGCCGCATCTGATTGCCTATACCATCGTCGGCACTGCGGATGATCTGGAAGATGTTCTGAAGCAGGAGGTCATTAAATATTCGGCCTCCGGCTTCCGCGATTTCACCCGTATTGCAGCCTCTGACCCGACGATGTGGCGTGACGTGTTCCTGAACAACCGCGAAGCGGTTCTGGAAGTCCTGCAACGCTTCACCGAAGACCTGACCGCCCTGCAACGGGCGATCCGCTGGGGCGAGGGCGAAACCCTGCACGCCCTGTTCAGCCGCACCCGCCAGATCCGTCGTGGCATCATCGAAGCCAAGCAGGCATACGGGTCAGGGATCGCCAAGTTCGAAACCAAATAGACCCTGCGGCACCCGTCCATCGGGACCTCAAGAACAGACAGGCATCGCCCCCGGCGGTGCCTGTTCTGTTAAAGGGGCAAGCCTGCCAGGCAAGAATACGGATCTGTCGCAAAAATTTTACTGCCGTCTCTGATGGATGGCCTATGCTGGACCCTGTATTCCCCCTGCTGCGAGTGCATGCCGAGATGACATTTCCTGAGTCCCTGTCGCTGGAAGTCCTGCACGCCGGTCCCGCCACCCCGTCCAACGCACCACCACTGCTGTTTGTACATGGCGCTTTCTGTGGAGCCTGGATCTGGCAGGAACACTTTCTCGACTGGTTTGCTGCCAGAGGATATAACGCCTATGCGGTTTCGCTGCGTGGGCACGGCAACAGCGGCAGCCTCAACGACCTGCAGCGCGCCGGAATGAATGATTTCGTCGAGGATGTCAGCCATGTGCTCACCGGCCTGCCCCGCCCACCGGTCCTGATCGGGCACAGCATGGGGGGCATGGTGGTGCAGCGGCTGATTGAGCGCAATCCTCTGCACACTGCGGCAGGGGCCGTCCTGATGTCTTCTGTCTCACCGGGCGGGCTGTGGGGCACAACCCTGCACATGGCCCTGAACACCCCGAACATTCTGTGGACCCTTGCCGGAATGCAGACGTTCGGAACCCAGATGGCCTCAGCCGAAGCCCTGCACCGGGCTCTGTTCCCGGCCAGTGTGCCGCTGGAGACCACCCAGAAATATCTGACCCGCTTCCAGACGGAGTCGATGCGGGCACAGAGTGACCTGACCTTCTCCCCGCCGCCGGTCGCCACCCATGGCAAATCGACCCCGATGCTGGTAATCGGCGCTTCGGAAGATACGTTTGTCCCGCCCTGGATGGCCCGCAGCACCGCCCGCTATTACGATGCGCCCTGTCACATTCTGAACGGCATGGGCCATGCCATGATGCTGGAGCCGGACTGGGAACGGGCTGCGACCATCCTCCTCGACTGGCTGGCCGACACATTCCCAAGCTGATCCCCCACATCCCCGGAGGGCCCCTGTGACCGACGCCACCGACACTCTCCCAGCCCCGGCGGAGCATCCGGGGACTGTCCTGCGGCAGGAATATCTGGACCCCTTAGGCCTGAGCGGCAATGCGCTGGCTATGGCGCTGCGGGTTCCGCCTCCACGGATTTCCGAACTGCTGCGGGGCAGGCGGGGGGTCACCGCCGATACAGCCCTGCGGCTGGGCCGCTATTTCGGCACCGGGCCGGAGCTGTGGATGGCCCTGCAGGCCGCCTATGACCTGCATCAGGTTGATCCTGCGATCAAGCTCGCGATCGCAACGGACATCGCCCCGCTGTTCGGCGAAGATAAAGCCACCCGGAAAGGTCATACCAAGGCCCTGAAACGCCGCCTGAGTGCCTTTACGGAGAGTTTTTGATTTTTCAGCCCCTCAAACGCCGGGCGGGGGCATCCGCCCCCTTGGCTTACATGCCCACGTGGGGATGAGGCATCATCGCCCTTACTGCCCCGGTCGACACGGGTGCTGGGGGCTCGCGGGATCACAGACCTGAAAACTCTGCAATGTCGTCAGCGCCTCTTTCTGCTGGTCTTCCAGCAACGGCGGCCCCTCTGTCTTATCAAAGGGCGCGACACGCCAAGCCCATTGCGCCATGTACAGCGCCGACGTGCCCTGAATAGTGCGGAAAAACGCCGTTTCCCCGTATCCGGCAGCCTTCACTTTTGCACAGCCCAGCACCCAGAAAGCTGAAGGATATCCGTTGCTCTGTCCTGCCTGCAACGTGCCAAGCTTTACACCATCGCAAGCCTGCTCATAGCTGTTCTGAGATTGGGCATACAAACGTTCCGGTGACAGGGCCTGCACCCCGGCAGACGTCCGCACGGCCTGAATGGTCAGCATGTCCTGCCAGCGCTCCGCAGACTGGCCTTCAGGCACATACGACAGAGTTTCGACAGCACCATTTCCGCTGCGGTTCACCAGCTGCCAGCCTTTTGGCACCTGAATGCTGTATCGCTCTCCGGTCTGCACGGTCGCCGGGGGGACAGCCGCAGTCTGCGCCTGCGCCGCCATCGAGATGCCTGCCACTCCGGTCAGCGCCAGCAGCCCGAGTCCCACGGACAATCCGCTTTGCCGCACACCGGACATCCACTTTTCCGCCGTAACGCTCCACTGCATCATCAGAGCCCCGTTTACCAAAGTCTCCGGCGCACTCTAGAGCATCAGACGTCAAAAGGAAGACCGGTTTTACAGACAGATCTCCGCCAGCCTCACTCCGCTGCCATCCGGGACGGGGCGGAAACCGAGTGACGGGCGGCAGGATGTACCGTACCGTGGCCCAACGTATCGGCAACATGGCGGATATCGGCCAGAGCTTCATGCAGGCGGTCGATATGACCGGGCATTTCAGCCCCAAAGCGATCAACGATCGCCGCAAACCGGGCGGCCGAGGCGCGGGCCTGACGGGCAGAGCGCAGCAGGGCACTATCAGACATTCTGTCCATAGTCGTAATCCCCCTTATTCTTATGGTTTAAGTAATTCTTAACATTCCATATCTCCCAGCGGTGCGCAATGGAGAGAAAGTGTACTGCACCTGCGACCTGATCCATCGACGAAAGTGTATATATTTCCGACTTTTTTACACAGTCATACCCAACCAAACCCCTGAAAAAGACACCCAATCATCCACGCAATACATTGTAATTATTCAATAACTATAAAAAGAAAAGAGACTCATTCCCCATGAAACAAAATCCGATCAAATCATTTTAAATCACCACCAATAGCAAGCAGAAAGGGGCAGAAACTCCCGTTTCCACCCCCGCAAAAAGATCAGCCTCTCTGCCGTAAACAGAATAGGCCTTAAGGACTATTTTTTGATGGCATCGGAATCCGCCGGTCAATCCCACCGGGATGATCCGTGAAAGTTTTCTGCAACTGCTCCAGCATCGCCCGCGCCCGCTCGGGGTCTTCCGACAGCAGAGCGGCCCGGACCTCATCAAGGACCATCTGCCGCAGGGCAGGTTCCCCCCAGTCCCTCTGCAGGAAGGCGTGGGCTTTTTCCAGCGCCACCAAAGGCGGCAGATGTTCGTGGTGTGCCACCAGTGCCAGTTCAGCCTCTGTAATTCCGCTGAAATGCAGGCAGTCCGTCAGGGTCAGCATGGCAGATCCTCCGTGGAATACTGCCGGGGCGGTACGCTGCCGCGCCCACCGCGGTCCCCATCCCTTTCTTCAGGTCTCAACAAAGATCCCTGAGTCTTACAATAACAGAAAAGCCATCAAAAAAATAGGGCCACCCCATGCAGCGCAACATAGAAACACCAACAGAATCAGACCCCTGAAGTGCAGTGCGGGAACAGATTATCCTTGCCCCAGAGCCAGCCGGACGATCTTTCGCATCACGGTCGGCAGGGCTTCCCCATCCATATCCTCCGGCAGAACCCACCGGCACCCGGGGTACTCCCCTCCCTTCGCGACACCGGACAGCACCGACAGTTCCAGATGAAAATGGGTGAAGGTATGACGGACCAGCCCCCGCAGCGGATGCCAGTCGGCAGAAACGGGGGAGTAGAGTATAGCGTCTTCGCGGGACCAGTCCCCTTCGCGCCACGGGGTAGACGGTATCTCGGTCATGCCCCCCAGAAGACCTTCGGGGGCCCGTCGCCGCAGCAGCACCGCCCCATCCCAGCGGACAATCCAGAACGCTATACCCCGGCGCAGCGGCTTTTCCGCCTTGGCGACCTTGGCCGGCAGCTTCTCCGCGATACCCTGCTTGCGCCCCTCGCAGGCCATCATCCACGGGCACAGGCCGCAGGCCGGATTGCGGGGGGAGCACAGGGTCGCGCCCAGATCCATCATCGCCTGCGCATAATCCCCGGCCCTGTCCTGTGGGGTCAGGGTATCCGCCAGCACCCGGATCTGCTCCTTGCTGCCCGGCAGGGGATCGGTGACCGCAAACATCCGGCTGATGACCCGTTCTACGTTACCATCAACCACCACCGCCCGCTTTCCGAACGCAATGGCGGTAATGGCGGCTGCCGTATAGGTCCCGATTCCCGGCAGACGCCGCAGCCCGTCTTCCGTATCAGGAAACTGCCCGTCATGCTGATCGCGGACCACCCGCGCGCACTTCAACAGATTCCGGGCCCGGGCGTAATATCCAAGACCTGCCCAAGCCGCCATCACGGCTTCATCATCGGCCCCGGCAAGATCCGTCACTGTCGGCCACCGGGTGGTAAAGGTCTTGAAATAAGGAACGACCGCCGCCACGGTAGTCTGCTGCAGCATCACCTCCGACAGCCAGACCCGGTAAGGGTCCGCCACCTGCCCCGGGGCATAGCGCCAGGGCAGGTGCCGCCGCTCGGCATCATACCAATCGAGCAGGCGGGCACTGAGCGCCCCCGGAGTGGTCAGGTTCTGGCCGGTCATCGTCGTGCGGGCTCACACAGAAATGGAGACTGTGCCGGAGTACGGGCCACAGCGGGCCGCAGATCAGCCCCGCGTCAGCAGATAGCCTGTCCCCGACAAAGTCGCTACAGTATCTGACTGGATTTCTTTTGTCAGGATCTGCTTCCGGTATGGCACGCTCGCCCGAGTCTTCCTCACCCCGCACCGCCAGACAACCGGCTCCCCTGCAGGAGCCCCGCCGTATGGCCCGGGGCCCGATGGCCATCGGTGCGGTCAGCGCCCCTTTAACCCGTCCTTTGCTTGGGCGGCGCGGACTGGCCGAAGGAGATCTGATCGCCCGCTGGGACAGTATCGTCGGCCCTTTGATGGCCTCCTACGTCCTGCCGGAACAGGTCCGGTTTCCAAAAGGGCAGCGGGACGGCGGTGAACTGACGATCCGGGTGCCTTCCGGCCCGTTCGCTGTGCAGATCCAGCACGACGCCCCCGCTCTTCTCCAGCGGATCAACGGCTATTTCGGCTATCCGGCGATTGCGCGCCTGAAAATCGTACAGGCCCCGCTGCCGATCAAACGGCCCCCGCGGGAGGTCCGGCAACGGGCCCTGCGCCCGTCTGAGGTCGCAGAAATCACAACCGCAGTTGCGGATATTCCTGATGACGGCCTGCGGGCAGCACTGGAGCGACTCGGCAGAAGTATGCGGTCGCGGCAGAGTTGAAACCATCCTCTCCACCGGCAGCCCACACCCAGCCCCCAGAGTTATCCACAGAAACAGAAAAGCCGCCCGATCCCCCTAGGCGGCTTTTATACAGCGGCCCCCATCAGGGCCAAAAGGACACCCATCAGCCCTTTTCAGCACACAGCCGGTCGGATTCGCCTTCAATCAGATCCTGCAGTTGCTGAGTGAACACCTTTTTGTCCAGACCGCCGGGAATCGGCGGCATGATCCGCACAACTACCTCTCCCGATGACTTCAGGAAACTGTTGCGGCCCCAGACCAGACCGCTGTTAAGGGCCACCGGCACCAGCGGCACCCGGTCACCGAAGCGGGCATAGAGAGCCGCCACCCCCGGCTGGAACGGCCGCGTCTCCCCGACCGGGACACGGGTGCCTTCGGGGAAAATGATCATCTGGCGTCCTTCCGCAAACGCCTGCTCAGCCCCCCGAAGCATCGTCTTCATCGCAGAGGCCCCGGCCTTACGGTCCACCGCAATCATCCCGGTTTTCGCCATGTGCCAGCCGACAAACGGAATCGACAGCAGCTCTTTCTTCAGGACGAAAACCGGCTTTTCAACCAGCATCGGCAGGAAAAGGGTCTCCCACGCTGACTGATGCTTGGACGCCAGAATAAACGGGCCCTGTGGCAGATGTTCCAGCCCTTCAACACGCCAGCGGATGCCAAGCATGATCCGCGCCCCCCAGACCAGCCCCCGGCACCACAGGTGCGGCACGGCAAAAGTCCGCGTTCCCGGCACCAGCAGGGTGGGGATCCCCAGAGATCCGATCAGGATGGTCCAGAAAACATAGAAAATGTTGTAAATAACCGACCGCAGCGCTGATACGACAGCCATCCCTGTCTCTCTCCCGACTCTGTTCCGCCCCGTGGCGATGCCCAGAAACCGCAGCGCTTATACTCAATCTCCGCAGGGGAGGCCACGGATTAGCGCTGCCACCCCGGGGCCGGGGTATCGGGCAGCAGCAGACGCAGGCGGGCGGCCAGATATTTTGTGTACTCCGTAGCGAACAGGGCCGCCGTGCCCGGATAGCGCCACCACGCATCCCACTTTACGGTCGCCGGGAAGACCGGATGCGGAATAATCCGCACCCCGGGCAAAGCCGCCTCAAACTCCAGCAGGCTGCGGCGCATATGATAGTTTGCCGTCACCAGCCGGATCGACCGCCAGCGGTGTTCCCGCATCCAGATTGCCGTTTCAATCGCATTGCCGATGGTATCGGCAGCCACATGCCCCAGAAAGATGCGGTTGCGCAGATCATCGGTGCCGGGATCGTCGCGCAGCAGCGTTTCCAGGCGGGTCTCCGGGAAAACACCGGAGACGAACAGCACATCGCCACGCCCCTGCCGCAGCAGGTCAAGGCCGGTCGATAACCGTTCGCTGCCCCCGGTCAGCACCACAATGGCATCGGTGCGGGTCAGCGCGTCTTCCACCCGGTCGGGCATGGTCTCGACATAATGAATCAGCCCCAGCAGCCAGGCGGCAGCCAGCACCAGCGCAAAGGCCAGCAGCCGGGTCATCCACGACACGGTCTGCCGGACCATGCGGCCGACCGTCTCAAGATGCGGTGTGCCGCGAATTACAAAACGATGCCGCCGCATCGCCCGCCCCTTACAGCATCCGCGCCAGTTGCCGCCGCACGGTGCGGTATGCGGTCATCATGACCACCGCTCCGGCAAAGACAGGCAACAGGGCGAGCCCGAGAAAATGAACCGGAACCGGCGACAGCACCGGCACCAGACCGCCTTCCAGCGGTGCCAGCAGGATCAGAAGTCCGACCAGCGCCGGAACCGCCAGTATAAATCCGGAAAGGCCCCCGATCAGACCATGCACCAGCGCCCGGCGGGCGAACTGCCGGGCGACATAGCCATCTGTCGCGCCAATCAGATGCAGCACTTCGATATGCGGTCGATGGACAGCCAGACCAGACCGGGTCGCGTAGACCACTGCCGCCGTTGTCGCCACCCCGACCAGTCCCAGAATGGCCCACGCCAGCAGGCGGATACCATCGGCAAGAGCAATCAGGCGGGCCAGCCAGACCCGATGATCATCGATCAGCGCCCCCGGTGCCACATCCCGGACCCGGGCCAGCATGGCATCAAGGCCGGTTACCGCCTCGTTCTTCAGGGTGACATCCACCAGACGCGGCACCGGCAGATCGGTAATCAGAACATCAGACCCCAGCCACGGCTGCAGCATCTGCACCAGCTGATCATCCGCAACCGCGCTAGCCGCCGCCACATCTGGCAGGGATACCATCAGACGGACCACCCGTTCCACCCGGGCGGCGGTGTCGGCTGCGCTCTCTCCCGCAACCGGAGGCACCTGAACAGTCAGCGTGCCGGTCATCGCCCCGCGCCAGCGGGTGGTCATATCCTGCAGGCCCAGCGCCCCGGCCAGCGCCAGCGTTGCCAGAAAAACCATCGCAGCCACCAGCAGCGGCAGAAAACGGTTGCCGGGGTCTGCAGCAATTGGCAGATCTGACCGCAGAAACCGGGCCATCACAGGTCCTCCAGATCCGACAGCGAACTGCCGCCGGAGAACAGGCCATCCGATGTCCCCCACCCGGATAAGGGCGGCAGCACGCTGACCTGCCCTTGCTCCAGATGCAGGCGTTCAAACGGAAACTTCCGCACCAGCCCTTCGTTATGGGTGGCGATCAGCACCGTCGTCCCCAGCCGGTTCAGTTCCATGAAAAGATGCATCAGGCGGGTGGCGGTACGGTCATCAACGCTGCCTGTCGGCTCATCCGCCACCAGAAGATCGGGGCGGTTGATGACGGCGCGGGCAATGGCAACGCGCTGCTTCTGCCCCCCCGACAGGGTCGGCGGGGTGGCGTGCAGATGCCGGGACAGACCGACCCAGTTGAGAAGCTCCGGCACATGGCGTTGGATCTCCGATTCGGAAACTCCGGCCACCCGCAACGGCAAAGCAACATTATCCAGCGTCGAAAGATGGTCCAGCAGCCGGAATTCCTGAAACACCACGCCGATTCGCCGCCGCAGCGCGGGCAGGGCATCGCGGGGGGCGGAGCTGACATCGGTGCCAAACATCTGCACCGCACCCCGTGACGGGCGGCGGGCCAGATACAGCAGACTGAGCAGGGACGTTTTTCCCGCCCCCGACTGTCCGGTCAGAAAATGGAAAGATCCCGGATCCAGATAAAAGCTGACATCCTGCAGAACATCCGGCCCGCTGCCATAGCGCAGACTGACGTTATCAAACCGCACAGCGGTGGACCCCTCCGCATCGATAATGCGGGCGACCCTGGTTCTGTTCTGTCCTGCCTTTAAAGCCATGCCCTTGAAATCTTATAAATGTTTTCCCGGCCTCTCCCGGGTGCCTGACGGAAACCACAGGGAAACAACCGGGACCGGAAACCGGCGGAAACAGTGGCATACCCCGCCGCATCCGTCAAACCGGCCCACACGGCGGCCGCAGCGCCCCGCCAAAAAGCCGGTGATTAACTGCTTGTAAATGCTCCTGTGCTTGTGTGTCCTGCTGGTAAAGCCTATAACTGGGGTGACAAGCGGGGGCCAAACGGGTCTGTCATGGATATCACCTGTCCGAGTTGCGGTACGTCTTTCAGCGTACCCGATGGTGCAATCGGCCCCAAGGGGCGTAAGCTGAAGTGCTCGCAGTGCGCGCACGTCTGGCGGCAAATGCCCGACGACGCGCCTGAGGGCTCCTATGCTCCTATGGCCGCGCCCGTTCCGCCGGCCGGTCGGGCTGCGCCACAGCGCGCCACCGATACTTTTTCCTATCAGGACGATGACGATTTTGCCCCGCCGCAGCGGGCTGCACAGCGTCCTGAGTACCGAGATCCTCCCGTCCCGATGGAGATGGACCCCACCCCGTCACGGCGGCCCGCGCCCCGGATGGCGGCGCAGGATGACGGGGACGATCCGTTCGAGTCGGTCCTGCGGGGTGTCGAGGATGACGGATACGGTCGCCGCAGCGGCTCCCGCGCCGACAGCAATGACGATCCGTTCTCTGACCTCGGTTTCGACGAGGGGCTGAAGAAAGGCCGGGACGATGACGACGGCTTTTCCAGCTTCAGCAACGATGATGACCTGTCAGAATCCCTGATCGAAACCGACGATGGTTTCATGTCGGTGGACGGGGACGCACCGCTGCCGGATATGTTCACGCGGGAACCGCCACCGCGTCGCCGGATCCTGCTGCCGATTCTGGCAACCCTGATGGCGCTGCTGGTGGTGCTGGGTGGCGGGGGTGCCGCCGCGTGGTACTGGCGTGAAACCATTGTCCTGCGTATGCCCGAAACCGAGGCCTTTTATGAAATGGCCGGGATTCCGGTCGATGTTCCGGGCCTTGGTCTGCAGTTTAAGGAAACCACCAGCGAACGGCTGGCACAGGGTGGCGTTGATACCCTGATCATCCGGGGCTTTATCGCCAATGTGTCGGAAAGCACCCGCAAGGTTCCTTTCCTGCACGTTACCCTGTTTGACGGGTCCGGGGCGATGGTGCAGGAAATGGCGGCCCAGCCCCCGGTGCCGCAGCTGCTGCCGGGTGAGACCACCGGTTTCCGGGTTCAGCTGCCCAATCCGTCTGCAGCGGCCCGCCGGTTTGACCTGTTTTGGGCGGTGAATCCGGCAGATGCCGGAAAGCAGCCCCCGGCCAAATAACCGCGGCCGACCAGAGAGCAGGACCTGAAACAGATAAGGCGTGGTTCCGTCACCGGACCACGCCTTTATCTTTACCACACCCCGGACAGCACTCCGGCTCAGGCATCCGCCACGGGCTGGAGGGACTGCGCCGCCAGCGCCCGGATGGTCCGCACCACCGAGGTGACCCCGTTACGGCGGTTGGGGCTGATATGCTGGTCCAGCTCCAGCCGGGCCAGTTCCGCGTCGGCATCCACCGCCAGAATCTCCCGTGCGGTTTTTCCCGAAAACAGGATCAGCAGCACAGCCAGCAGGCCCTTCACAATATGGGCGTCACTGTCCGCGAAAAAGAACAGCCGGGCTTCCGGCTCACCGGCCTGCACCGCGTGGGTCAGCCACACCTGACTCATGCAGCCTTCGACCTTATTGGCCTGCACCTTCTCAGCATCAGACAGCGGTGCCATCTTCCGCCCAAGATCAATGATGTAGCGGTAACGGTCTTCCCAATCATCAAAGAGGGAAAAGTTTTCCGCCAGCTCATCCACTGTCAGGCTGTCGAGTGTCATCCGCACATCACCTTCAGACCAATCGGTATGCATACCAGCGCGACATATAGCGCTCAGCCCGCCGGGGCAAGAGGGAAATCTGCCCGGAAGACGCTTCCAACCCCTTCAGTGCTGGAGAAGGCGATTTCACCGCCCATTTCCCTCATCAGACGGGCACTGATGGTCAGACCGATCCCGGTTCCCTCGATACCGCTGTCTTCAAGCCCAAGCCGGGCGAAGGGCTCAAACAGCACCGCCTGACGGGACAGCGGTATCCCCCGCCCGCTGTCCTCAACCTCCAGCACCAGCCGCCGGGGCTCAGCCTGCGGCCGGACCCGGATGCGGACGAATCCCCCCGGACGGTTGTACTTCACCGCATTGGACAACAGATTCAGCACCACCTGACGGGTCCGGGTCGGGTCCGCCCAGATCATCTCCTCCCTTCCGGCACCCTCAAAGGTCACCTGAACCTGATGCTTGCGGGCCAGACTGTCCGTCAGCGCGACGCAATCACGGGTCAGCTCCCCCAGATCGACCCCTTGCGGGACCAGAACCAGCTTACCCGCCTCAATGCGGGTCAGATCCAGAATCTCGGTAATCAGGGTCAGCAGATGCTCGCCCGCCTGCAGAATATGATGCACCGAGCGGCGCTGACGGTCCGTCAGCGGATCGCGGGAACTGGACAGCATCAGCTGGGCAAACCCGAGAACCGCATTGAGGGGCGTCCTCAGCTCATGGCTCATATTGGACAGGAACTCGCTTTTGGCCCGGCTGGCCGCCGTCGCCTCCAGCTGTGCTTCTTTCAGATTGGTGATGTCAACACGGGTACCGACCCGGAAGCCATTGGGAAGCCTGCTTTCATTCACCAGATACCAGCGGTCGCCAAACCGCTGCTCGACGCTGCCGCCAACCTGATGCAGGGTGATGCGGTCCGCGAACCACTGCACTTTCTCTGAAGGATCGGTCATCGCTGTATCGCGGCTGGTGCTGTAACGCAGCAACTCTTCAAACGACGTTCCCGGGCGGGCCAGATCCGCCGGAAGCTCATACATACGGCAGTAACTGTCATTGCACAGCACCAGCCGGTCATCCTCATCATACAGAACCAGACCATCGGTGATCGACGAAACCGCCATGTTCAGCAGTTCCTGCTTCTCTTCAGCCTCCTGCCGGGCGACGCGGATATCGGTGGTATCAAACACCACTCCGAACAGAGCACAGTAGCTGCCACTGAGCGGATCCCGTTCCGGCAGCAACCGGACCATCGCCGTCCGGCACAGGCCATCCGGCAGAATCAACCGGACGTCCTGCGACACTTCAATACCGTGACGGAAGGCAACACGCCGGGCCTGCCGCAACAGCTGGCGGTCTGCAGGATGCACCGCCTGCAGATGGTTCCGCACCGTCGGCGTGAAATCGTGCGGCATGACACCGGAGAGACCATAGCAGACCGGCGACCAGTGAACCTGCCGGTCACGAAAACGGATCCGGAAGTGACCGACATGAGCAACATCTTCGGCCAGAGCCAGCAGGCGGGTCCGTTCTTCCAGTTCCTGCAGGGCATGGGCCCGCCGGGTGATATCTTTTGCCACCCCAACCAGCCCGACGACCGTCACCCCGGCAGCCTGAGACAACACCGGTGCCTTGACGGTGGAATAAATCCGTTCTCCGGCAGGGGTCGGAATTCTCTCTTCGTAAGAATGACTGCAGGCACCCTGCAGAACCTCGTTATCAACCCGCTCAACCAGAGCCGTAACGTCAGCCGGAAAAAGCTCACGGTCCCGCCGCCCGATGACCTGATCGCGCTCCCGCCCCATCACCCGGCAGCAGGCGAGGTTGGCAAGCACATAGCGCCCGCTGGCATCTTTGGCGAAAATCGGCTCAGGGGCCGCATCCAGAATAGTCTGCAACAGAGTCTGGGCCGACACGGACGGCAACAGCCCACTCCGCCCGGCCCTTTTGCATGCTTTCCGGCAGGCCCGGTATAGCCCCCCGCCGTCTTCGGCAAAGCCATCCTCAACAGCAAGGACATCCTCGACCCCTGCGGTCATCAGCGCATCGGCCAGATCATCGGACCACTCAGGCAGTATGACGACGACCGGAACCCAGGTGCAGCAGAGGGCAGTACCCGCCGCCGCTTCGGCCGCTGATTCGGGGATATGAACAATGACCCGCCCCCCGTCCGGCGAACCGAATGCAAACTGCTCAATATCGGACTGCGCTGCGCCCCCGGGCAGAACAGTACACTCCGGCGCCCAGAGACGGATATCCGGAGAAATCGTACCGCAGGCTGTTCCTGTTAACAGTATACGCATTCCGGTTCCGGTCGCTGAATCGTCAGGGGCCCACGGATGAGCCGGGCAAGTATCCCTGCCCTTTAGGGCAAGCGCAAGCCACTGCCCCGGGATGAACGGAGGGTTTTGAGGGCGGACCTAAACGGGAGCGCCCCGAGACTTCGACGCGACTGCGAAGCCGAAAAAACAAAACCCCCGGGTGTTACCCGAGGGTTTTGATGGTGGAGCTAAGCGGGATCGAACCGCTGACCTCTACAATGCCATTGTAGCGCTCTCCCAGCTGAGCTATAGCCCCG
>NZ_KB907353.1 GCF_000381985.1 Novispirillum itersonii subsp. itersonii ATCC 12639
TGCATGTGTTAGGCCTGCCGCCAGCGTTCGTTCTGAGCCAGGATCAAACTCTCAAGTTGACCTGAACCATTACTCTCACAAAGCATTGCTTTACAAGATACTCAGGTTCCAGCCATTCGTCCGGCCAGATACCCACGTATCCCTTCCCTCTCTTCACTTGTCTAACAGCGGCGCCACCGGGGTGACTTCCAACTCCGCACCGTCAGCGCTTTTCGCTGCGGCCCGCGTCGTCGGGAGGCGCTTTATAGGCCCCTCACGCAGAACCGTCAAACACTTTTTTCAGAAAAATGACTCTTTTTCAGGGCCCTGCGGTTTCAGGCCGGTTTCACGCCCCCCTCCCCCAGAGAAAGGCGGGGGTCCGGCGCCGGACCCCCGTAAGGCTGATGCGTGTCTGGGAGACGCATGGATGCGGAGTCCGAAAACTCCGCTTAACGCGGGACTGCCGTCGGGCGGCGAAGATCCGCCGCCTTCTGTACAGCCCCGAACATCGGGGCGAAGGCCGGGCGGTCAACATAACGGCCCGCCCCGGCCACGGCCCGCAGATCACCATCCTGCCATGTCACCACGCCACGGCTGATGGTGACGGTTGGCAGGCCGGTAACAGTCATGCCTTCAAAGATATTGGTATCGACCTTCTGGTGGTGGGTTTTGGCAGATATGGTTTTGCTGGCTGCCGGATCCCACACCACCAGATCAGCATCGGCACCGACCTGCACCGTACCCTTGCGCGGATAGATGTTGAAAATACGGGCCGCGTTGGCCGATGTGACGGCGACAAATTCTGACGGGGTCAGCCGACCGGTGCGCACCCCATGGGTCCATAACACGGTCATCCGGTCTTCCACTCCGCCGGTCCCGTTGGGGATCTTGGCAAAGCTTTCCAGCCCCATCCGCTTCTGCTCCGTACAGAAGCAGCAGTGATCGGTGGCGGTGGTTTGCAGGTGGCCTGCCTGCAGCCCCTTCCATAATGCGGTCTGATGATGCGGGGCCCGGAACGGCGGGCTCATCACATGGGCTGCCGCATAATCCCAGTCAGGATGACGGTAGACACTGTCATCAATCAGCAGGTGCCCTGCCAGCACTTCACCAAACACCCGGTGCCCTTCACTGCGGGCGCGGATAATCTCCTGCAGCGCCTGTTCCGCCGAGACATGCACCAGATACACCGGCACCCCGATCACTTCGGCCAGACGGATGGCGCGGTTGGCCGCTTCACCTTCCGCTTCCGGGGGGCGGGACAGCGGATGCCCTTCCGGCCCGGTGATCCCTTCCGCGATCAGTTTTTTCTGCAACTGGAACACCAGTTCACCGTTTTCGGCATGAACGGTGGGAATGGCCCCCAGTTCCAGTGCCCGGCTGAAGGAGTTATAGAGGATCTCGTCATCAGCCATGATGGCGTTCTTATACGCCATGAAATGCTTGAAGCTGTTGACACCATAGTCCCGCACCAGCGTGCCCATATCGTCATGAACAGTCTGATCCCACCATGTCACCGCCACATGGAAGGAGTAATCAGAGGCCGACTTTTCCGCCCAGCCACGCCAGGTCTGATAGGCCTCCATCAGGCTTTGCTTCGGGCTGGGGATCACAAAGTCAATGATGGTGGTGGTGCCCCCGGCCATCGCCGCAGCGGTGCCGGTGAAAAAGTCCTCGCTGGCGACCGTCCCCATAAAAGGAAGCTGCATGTGGGTGTGCGGGTCAATGCCGCCGGGCATGACATAGCAGCCCCCGGCGTCCACCACCTCTGTTCCGACGGGCACATCCAGCCCGGTGCCGACAGCGGTGATCAGACCGCTTTGAATCAGCACGTCAGCGCGGAACTCCGTTTCCGCCGTCACAACGGTACCGCCCTTGATCAGGATCGACATCGGATCTTCCTTCCCCGTAAAGCGAATGCACAGGTCCTGTGGCCGCACAAAACAATGCGGTCAGGACAAAACACCAGACTGTGTTGAGAGAAACGGTCCGGGATGCCGCAACAGGTGGCAGCCACCCGGACCGTCAGAGCCCGGACCGTCAGAGACAGATCAGGCGCGGGCCTTACCACCCGCCAGCAGCAGATAGACCACCGCCGAAACACCAAGGCCGACAAACCACGCATAGCCGTAGATCGACACAAAGATCCCCGGCACCCCGGACACCAGACCGGCGGCATTCAGGAAACCCGGCAGGCAGGGCAGCGCCCCGGCAACAAAGGCAATCAGACCGGCTTTGTTCCAGCGCTTGTCCCCGCCGTATTCACCATCATGGCGGAACAGATCGCCGATGTTCAGATTGGTTTTCCGCAGCAGGAAGTAGTCGGCGAGCAGAATCCCCGCAATCGGTCCCAGCAATGCCGAGTATCCGATCAGCCAGGTGAACAGATAGGCCCCGGCGGTTTCCAGCAGCTTCCACGGGAACATGGCAATACCGATGCCGGCGGTAATATAGCCGCCCATCTTGAAGGAAATCTTCGACGGCGACAGGTTCGAGAAGCCATAGGCAGGGGCCACCACGTTGGCGGCCAGATTGGTGGTGATGGTTGCGACCAGCAGGGCGAACAGGGCAATCACCACCCCAAAACCGCCCATCCGGCCCGCCAGTGCCACCGGATCCCAGATCGGCTCGCCGAAAATCGTTACGGTCGCCGAGGTCACCGCCACCCCGATAAATGCAAACAGGGCCATCGGCAGCGGCAACCCGACCGCCTGCCCGATGATCTGATCGCGCTGGCTTTTGGCAAAACGGGTAAAATCAGGAATGTTCAGTGCCATGGTGGCCCAGAAACCGACCATCGCCGTCAGCCCCGGCACGAACACGGCCCAGAACTGCCCTTCCTTGGCACCACCGGGCCCAAAGGCCGACGGAGTGGACAGCATCGCCCCAAAGCCACCGGCCTTGATGTACGCCCATGCCAGCAGGGCCAGCCCCATGAAAATCAGGAAGGGCGCCGACAGGGTTTCCAGCCAGCGGATTGATTCCGTGCCGTGGCGGATGAACCAGATATGCAGCGCCCAGAACAGCAGGAAGCAGACCGTCTGGGCCAGATCAATCCCCAGCCCCGGCAGCGGTGTTCCCTTCACCGCATCCCCGGTCAGGGCATTGAGGATCACGTAAATGGCGGAGCCACCGACCCAGGTGTTGATGCCAAACCAGCCGCAGGCGACCAGCCCGCGCGCCAGTGCAGGAATTTTTGCACCCGAGGTGCCGAAAGAGGACCGCAGCAGCACCGGAAACGGAATCCCGTGCTTGGCCCCGGCGTGGCCGATCAGCATCATCGGCAGCAGCACAATGGCATTCCCCAGCAGGACGGTCAGCACCGCCTGCCACCAGTTCATCCCTTCGCTGACCAGCCCCGCGGCCAGCATATAGGTGGGCACGCAGACCACCATGCCGACCCACAGGGCGGCAATGGCCTTCCAGTCCCACGTCCGGGCCGCCGGGGATGCCGGGGCAAGGTCTTCATTCCACAAATCCGGATCGGCGTTGGCGATGGCGAGGTGCGCGACCCCGAACTCATCGGACACGGTCTGTCCGCCCACGGCCGAACCGGCCGCATGTCCCTGTGACATCTGATGTTCTCCCAAAGTGACGCGTCCGGGGGGCTCTTTGCGGCCACACCTCGGAACCGGTTCCCTGTTTCGACTGGTTCCGCCTCCTCCCGAGGCTGAAAACCCAACGCAGCATCATGAAACCCGACACACGTTTCCTCGTCCGTTACGCTTGACCTGCTTGCTTATGCAGATCGCCCGCACCGGGCCTGTATTGGTGTCCCGCCGGTTTCTTGACGAACCGGGCGTCTTTCCCGGCGGGGTGGCACTGCCAGCCCTGCCGGTCAGGAAAGATCGGAAAGAACGATGAACAGAAAACGGCAGTCCGTCCACCGACAAAAAGTAACCCTGAATTGATGCCTCAGGCGGGTACCGCCTCCGTCCGGGCCGGTGCCAGAGCGTCAGCCTTGGCCAGCATTGCCTCCAGCAGCACCTGCCCGCCGGCAGCCACCCATTCCGGGGTGGCATCCTCCACCTCATTATGAGAAATGCCATCAATGCAGGGGATAAACACCATGCCGGTCGGCACCACTTTCGACAGGTAACAGGCATCATGCCCGGCACCGGAGACCATATCCCGTGCCGGATACCCGTTGCGTTCCACCGCCGCCCGCACCGCCGCGACACAGGACTCCTCAAACCGGATCGGCGCGTAATACCAGATCTGCCGGAAATCCATCTCCAGCCCGACCTCCTGCGCCACAGTCTCGCAGGCAGCCCGCAGGTCATGGTCCATCCGGGCCAGCACCGCATCATCCGGATGCCGGAAATCCACCGTAAAGAATACCTGACCGGGAATAACGTTACGGCTGTTGGGGTGAATCTGCATCAGCCCGACGGTGGCGCAGGCATAAGGCTGGTGGGCATGACCGATCCGGTTGACCGCCTCAACAATGCGGGCCGCCCCGACCAGAGCATCGCGGCGGCGGGTCATCGGGGTTGGTCCGGCATGACTTTCCTGCCCGGTGAAGGTGATTTCATACCAGCGCTGCCCCTGCGCATCGGTGACCACGCCGATAGTCTTTCCTTCGGCCTCGAGAATCGGCCCCTGTTCGATATGCGCCTCAAAATAGGCCCCGACCGGATGGGCATCGACCGTCGGATGATCGGGGCCGTCGTATCCGATACGCTTCAGCTCCTGCGCGATGGTCTGTCCGTCCAGCGTGGCGCGGGACAGCCCGTACTCCGGCTCAAACACCTTGGCGAACACACCGGAAGAAATCATCGCCGGGGCAAAGCGCGACCCTTCCTCGTTGGTCCACACCGCCACCTCCACCGGGGCCTCTGTCTCGTATCCGGCATCGTTGAGGGCGCGGATCACCTCCAGCCCGGCCAGCACCCCATAGACCCCGTCAAACCGCCCGCCGGTCGGCTGGCTGTCGAGATGGGATCCGGTCATCACCGGCGGCAGGGCCGGATTGCGCCCCTCCCGCCGGGCGAAGATATTGCCCATGGCATCAATGCGGATGCTGCATCCGGCATCCCGGCACCACTGCACGAACAGGTCGCGCCCGGCCTTATCCTCATCGGTCAGGGCAAGGCGGCAGACGCCGCCCTTTTCCGTTGCCCCGATCTTCGCCATGTCCATCAGGCTCTGCCACAGACGGTCGCCATTGATGGTCAGGTTATGGATGGTCCGCGTCATCAGTCTGCGTCCTCCTTATTCAGCGGCAACCAGCCGCTGCGGGTTGAGAGGGTGATCCGGCCATGTCACAGACTCGGTGCCCGCATCGACCCGGTCAAAGGTAATGCAGTCCGGTACCGGACAGGTGATGGAACAGAGGTTGCAGCCGACGCATTCATCGTCGATCACCTCCAGCCGTTTCCGGCCATTGCCAAGGTCCGTCATGGTGATCGCCTGATGCGAGGTATCCTCGCAGGCGATGTAGCAGCGGCCACATTCAATACACAGATCCGGGTTGATTCGGGCCTTGACGTCATAGGCCATATTCAGATCATTCCAGTTGACCACATTGGGCACGGCCATGCGGTGCAGCTGGCTGAGCGAGGTCAGCCCCTTCTCATCCATCCACTGCGACAGGCCGTCGGCCATATCCTCCACCACCCGGAAGCCATACAGCATGGCAGCGGTACAGACCTGCACACCATTGGCGCCCAGCGCGATGAATTCAGCGGCATCGCGCCAGGTGGTGATCCCGCCGATCCCGGAAATCTCAAGATCCGCCGTAAACGGATTGCGGGCGATTTCCGCCACCATGTTAAGGGCAATCGGCTTAACCGCCGACCCACAATAGCCGCCGTGCGTCCCCTTGCCATCCACCACCGGGGTCGGGGCCATCGCATCCAGATCGACACTGACGATCGAATTAACGGTATTGATCAGCGATACCGCATCAGCCCCGCCCCGTTTCGCCGCTTCCGCCGACCACAGGATGTTGGTGATGTTGGGGGTCAGCTTGGTAAAGACCGGAATGCCCACCGCCTGCTTTACCCAGCGGGTCACCTGCTCCACCATCTCCGGCACCTGCCCGATGGCAGACCCCATGCCGCGCTCACACATGCCATGCGGGCAGCCGAGGTTCAGTTCCAGCCCGTGCACGCCGGCCTCGGCAATGCGCACCGCCAGCTCTTTCCAGGCCCGTTCCTCAATCGGTGCCATCATCGACCCGATGATGACATGATCGGGGAACTCAGCGCGGCATTCACGGATCTCCTGAAGGTTAACCGCCAGCGGCCGGTCGGAAATCAGCTCGATGTTGTTGATGCCCAGCGCCTGCCGGTTGGTATCGTGATGTACCCCGTAGCGGCTGGAGACATTGACCACCGGGGGGTCAATGCCCAGCGTCTTCCAGACCACCCCGCCCCATCCGGCCCGGAAGGCGCGGGTGACATTGACTTTTTTATCCGTCGGCGGCGCCGAGGCCAGCCAGAACGGATTGAGCGAGGGAATTCCGGCAATCGTACAGCTCAGGTCTGCCATGGTCCCGCCTCCTTAACGCTGTGATGCCGACAGGGCGGCATGAATGGCCTTGGCGGCACGCTTGCCGTCCTCAACCGCCTGCACGGTCAGATCCTGACCGCTGGCGATGCAGTCCCCCCCGGCATAAACGCCGGGTAAGGTGGTCTGCCCGGTCTCATCAACGACAATTTTGCCACCCTTCAGGGTCAGGCCGGACAGCGCGGCCGGGGCCAGAGACTGGCCGATCGCTTTCAGCACCAGATCTGCGGAGATCTCAAACCGCCGTCCGGTCTCGGTCAGACGGCCGCCGTCAAGCCGGGTCCGCTCGAACACCAGCCCTTCGACATGGCCATTGCCCTTGATTTCAACCGGCTTGGCCCAGTGACGGACCACCACGCCGTTGGTGGCGGCCAGATCCTGTTCATAGGCGGTGGCCCCCATCTGCTGCGGGCCCCGGCGGTAGACCAGCGTCACCTCCTCCGCCCCCAGCCGCTTGGCCTGTACGGCGGCATCAATCGCCGTATTGCCGCCACCGATCACCACCACCGACGCGGCGGAACAGTATCCGGCCAGATCCTCGCTCTGGCGCAGACCGGCGATAAAGTCGATGGCATCGACCACTCCCGCCTTATCTTCCCCCACCAGCCCGAGGGCGTTGGTATCCCCCAGACCGATGCCGAGAAACACCGCGTCATAGTCCTGCCGCAGGACGTCCAGTGTCAGATCGGTGCCCAGCGCCCTGCCGTATTCAATCTGGATACCGCCGACCGCCAGCACAAAGTCAACCTCCCGCCGGGCGAAATCGCCGGTCATTTTATAGGCGGCAAGGCCGTATTCATTCAGCCCCCCCGGCTTAGGCCGGGCCTCAAAAATGGTGACGCTGTGCCCGTTGACGGCCAGCGCATGGGCACAGGCCAACCCTGCCGGACCCGCCCCGACCACAGCCACCCGGCGGCCGGTTTCAGCGGCGCGGGCAAAGGGATAGGCCGCTGCCGTATTGTCGAGAAGGTGATCAACGGCATAGCGTTGCAGCCGCCCGATTTCCACCGGGGCATCTTCCGCCCGGTTCCGGACACAGGCCTGCTGACACAGCACCTCGGTCGGACAGACCCGGGCGCAGGTGCCACCAAGAATGTTGGACGACAGAATGGTCCGGGCCGCACCATCCGGGTTGCCGGTGCTGATGCGACGGATGAACCCCGGGATATCAATCGAGGTCGGGCAGGCGGTGACGCAGGGCGCATCGTAGCAATACAGGCAGCGATTACTTTCCGCCATTGCCTGAAGATCTGTGAGACAGGGATGAAGATCTGAGAAATTCTGTTCAATCTGGGCAGCCGTCAGCGGGTGCCCGTCTGCCGAAATCACCGGCAGAAACGGTACGGAATGGGTCATGGGTCTCTCCCGATGCCGCATACCCCTGTGTCTGCGCAGCACTTCAGGGCCGCGCACCGATCAGAAGGGATCTGTGCGGAAATAAAAACAGGCTGTCCTCCACAGTTTTTCAGACTGTGCGTTTGATCAGCGCCTTATCGGGGATACGGATTACTGTCTCTCTCATCATGAAGTTCTCCCAACTGTGTGTGGGCGCCTCCCGAGGGGGCTGTTTTTTGCCCTCCTGTACTTCATGGAGTGGAAGCATGCGGCAATCTCGACCAAACGGTCAAGATACAAAATAAAGGGACTTCAATTTTCCTGTAATAATAAGAGAGTCTGTTTAAAAACAGAGACTTCCCGTCCCTGCACAGAAAGTAATCGCAGATGCACAATAATAAGACAACGAAGACATGGCCCTATGCCTGAGGACGAGTTGCGGGCCGGAAAAATCCTGTCTTTTCATCCTTCTGCCCGGATGCTGCGGACAGCCGCTGTTGACGGCCCCGCCAGGGACAGGCAAGGTCAGGGGACAGGCCCGGCTGTCCACAGGAGTGACCATCATGACATCCTCCTCCGCGCTCCCTGCCCGCCCGCCCGCACTGCGGGCCACCCCGCGTGGCCGTGCCAAAGCCGCAATCCGTGAGGAAAGCGAACAGCAGATCCTGAAGGCCGCAGAGTCGGTGTTTGCCGAACAGGGCTTCAAAGGGGCGACCACCGCCGTGATCGCCGCCCGCGCCGGGGTCCCAAAGGCCAATCTGCACTACTACTTCCCGACCAAGGATGACCTGTACCGACGGGTGATCGAAGACGTGTGCGACTCCTGGCTCAGCCGGACCGGGGCCTTCTCCGCCACCGATGACCCGGCGGTGGCCCTGACCCGCTACATTTACGCCAAAATGGATCTGTCCCGCAGCCGCCCGGACGGATCACGGGTGTGGGCCAATGAAATGATCCGCGGGGCCCGGGTGACGTCGGACTATATCTCCGACACCGTACGGCGCTGGCTGCGGGACCGTGAGGCGGCAATCCGCCAGTGGATCGACAGCGGCCAGATTGCCCCGGTGGATCCCCGCACCCTGATGTTCATGATCTGGGCCAGCACCCAGCATTTCGCTGACTTCGCCAGCCAGATCCGTCTGCTGAACGACGGCACGGACTACACCGACGCCGCCTTCACCCGGCAGAAACGTCATGTGGCGGAAATATTGCTGCGCGGAGTCGGGCTGTCGGTTCCGGACTCGGTTGATGCTACCACAGGGGCAAGCTCTGCTTTTCTGCCATGACACCCAGCCAGCCGGAAGGCCCACGATGACCGATGCCCACCACACCCCCGATCACGATCACCATCACGACCGGTACCGGGCGGCTGCCGCGCATCTGCGCCACGCCCTGCAGCGGTTCCCCCGCTTTCCGCTGGTCACGCCGGGCACGGGCAGCCACACGTCCCTGCCCAGCCTGTCTGCTGACCTTGGCATCACCCTGACGCTGATGCGCGATGACGTCGGGGCCTATGGCGGCGGCGGCAACAAGCTGCGCAAACTGGAATACCTGCTGGGGGCGGCGCTGGATCAGGGGGCCAGAACGGTGATCACCGTCGGGGCGGTGCAGTCTAACCACTGCCGCCTGACAGCCGCCGCCTGTCGCCGCGCCGGGCTGGAGCCCCATCTGGTGCTGGTGCGGATGGTGCCCAACACCACGCCGGATTATGTGAACAACGGCAATGTCCTGCTGGATATGCTGGCCGGAGCGGTCATCCATTACGTGGATACGGCGGAAGAAGCCCGGGCCGAAATTGCCACCCTGATGCAGACGCTTGACCGTCCCTATTTCATTCCTGCCGGGGGATCCAATCCTACCGGGGGCCTTGGCTATGTGCAGGCGGTGGCCGAGATTCTCGACAGCGGTCAGCACTGGGATCTGGTGGTCACCACCCTCGGCAGCGGCGGCACACAGGCCGGGCTGCTGGCGGGCTACGCCGCCGCCGGAGTCGCCCAGCGCGTTCTCGGCCTGAGTATCGGGTATACCGTCGCCGAGGCAACGCCGATTGTCGCCACCGATACCGCCGGTACCCTTGCCCTGCTTGGCAGCCCGGCCCCCGCCCCGGCCCCATGGATTGATGACCGGGGCAAAGGCGACGGGTACGGCATCGTCAGCCCTGCCGGGAACGACGCCATCTCCAGCCTGATCCGGCAGGAAGGGGTCTTCCTTGATCCGGTTTATACCGGCAAGGCGATGGGGGCCCTGTTTTCCGCCGTGCATGACGGCACCATCCGCACCAATAGCCGGGTGCTGTTCCTCCATACCGGCGGCTTCCCCGGCCTGTTCGCCTATCAGCCCTTTCTGACAACCTGATCCTGATCTGGGGCAGCGGTTGCCCTCTCCGGTCCGGAAAGGCTACTCTACCGGCAGGGATATTTACCGGGGGCACCGACCATGACCGACACCGTCACCGCAGCCGCGCAGCCGCTGGCGCATCCGCTGCGCTTTACCGGCAGCACACAGGGGTACTTCCGTCTGTGGCTGGTCAACCTGCTGCTTAGTATCGTGACGCTGGGGGTCTGGTCGGCGTGGGCCAAAGTACGGACCAAAAAATACTTCTACGGGCACACCCTGCTGGCCGGGTCGGGGTTTGATTACGACACCACCGGCTGGGTGATCCTGAAAGGGCGGATCGTTGCGGTTGTGGTGATCGGCCTGTGGTCGGTGCTGACCACCTTTGCGCCGCTGGCGGCGATCCCGATGGGGATTGCCCTGTTTTTCGGGTTGCCGTGGATCATTAACCGTGGCCTGCGGTTCAATGCCCGGATCACGGTGTGGCGGAACGTGCGGTTTGATTTTCAGGGCAGCTATGGCCGGACCCTGCTGTACTTTTTTGTGCTGACGATCCCGGTTTATCTGACCGGACTGCTGGGGCTGCCGTGGCTGCAACGGGCCCGCAGCCGGTACCTGACCGATGCCTACCGCTTCGGAACCGCGCCGTTCCGGCTGGAAGCCGACCTCGGGGGATTTTATGCCGCCTATCTGAAAACACTGCTGGCGGCCCTGCTGATGCTGATCCCCGCTGTGGCGGCCGGTGTCGGCCTGACCTTCGCCCTGCAGGACAGCGCCCTGTTTGATGACCTGTCCTCCGATGCTGCGGCGGGCATCACCATTGTTGCCGTCTATGCCGGTATCTTCATCGTCTCGGCAGTGGCCGTGCCCTATCTGCGGGCCCAGCTGCTGGTGCTGACGCTGGGGGGAACCCGGCTGGGCGGAACGTCAAGCGGGCGGCAGCACCGCTTTTCCTGCACGCTGTCCCCGCAGCGCTATGCGTGGATCTGCCTTAGCAATGTGGCGGCGGTGGTGGTCAGCCTTGGCCTGCTGATGCCGTGGGCCACCGTGCGCCTGCACCGCTATACGGTGGAAGCGGTCACCGCCCATGCCGCAGAAGATCTGGATGGCTTTGTTGATACGCAGGATAAAGCCGGGGGTGTCATCAGCGCCGAAATCATGGATCTGGAAGGGATCAGCGTTGCCCTCTGACCCTGCCCCCCTGCCACCGGTCAGCGGCACATTCCATGCTGCCGGAACCAGCCGGACCATCCCCGCCGAACTCACCGTCGCCGGTCAGACCCTGATCCTGACCGTGGGGGACGAAACCCGGCCGGTCCCGCCGGGGTACCGGGTTAATGAGCGGATCGCCGGGGTCGCCCGGGCCCTGCTGCTGGCCGATGGCGGGCGCTTTGTCACTGCCGACGACACCGGCTTCAGCGCCCTGCTGGCCGCCGTGGGGCACCGCAACCGCGGCAGCGGAATCACATGGCTGGAACGGCGCGGCTGGGCCACCCTCGCGGTGCTGACCGCCGTGACCGTTCTGCTGATGCTGAGCCTGCGGCTGGCGATCCCGGCCCTCAGCCAGTGGGTCGCCCGTCAGGTCCCCCCGGCACTGGAGCGCCAGATCGGCAGCGGCAGCCTGACCACCCTTGACGAAGTGATGTTCAGCCCGTCAGAGCTGCCGGAGCCGGACCGGCAGCGGATCACCGCCCTGTTCCGTCACCTGCGCGATACCGCAGGCCTGCCGCCGGATGTTTCTCTGGAATTCCGGCGTGGCAACCGGCTGGGGGCCAACGCCGTCGCCCTGCCCGGCGGGCCGGTGGTGCTGACCGACGAATTGGCCACCCTGATCCCGCAGGATGATGCACTGGCCGGGGTTCTGGCCCATGAGCTGGGACACTTACAGGCCCGCCACAGCCTGCAGCAGATGATCCGCTCCACGCTGTGGCTGGCAACCGTCACCCTGTATATCGGGGATGATACCGGCGTCTCAGACCTGCTCGGCGGGTCCGCGATGGCCCTGATCGACAGCGGCTATTCCCGTAATGATGAACGGGATGCCGATACCTATGCCCTGACCCTCACCGCCCGCGCCGGGTTCAGACCGGATGGCCTTGCCACGGCGTTTGAAGCCCTGAAGGCAGATTGCGGACCGGGCTGCGACAGTGGATCCCTGCTGTCTTCCCACCCCGGCCTGAGCGAACGGATTGACCGGATCCGTCGCCCTGACCGGTAAAGACATCGGCCCGCCTTATTCCGCCCGGTGCAGCCGCAGCGGACCGGAAGACTGGCACACCGGCATCACTTCCAGCCGGTTGATGTTGACGTGAGGCGGCAGGGACACCGCCCAGAACACCGTCTCGGCGATATCGTCCGGCCGCAGCGGATCCGTCCCCGCATACAGGGCCTTTGCCCGGTCCGCATCGCCCTTGAACCGCACCAGCGAGAATTCGCTTTCCGAATGACCGGGCTCAATACAGGTGACACGCACCCCGGTGCCATGCAGGTCGGTCCGCAGATTAAGGCTGAACTGATGGACGAACGCCTTGGTCGCCCCGTACACATTGCCACCGGGATAGGGATAGGTTCCGGCGATTGAGCCCAGATTGACAACGGTCGCCCCCGCCCCGTCCGCCGTCGCAGCGGTTGCGATCAGGCGCGGCAGCAGAATGCGGGTGCAGATGGTCATTCCGGTGATGTTGGTGTCGATCATCGTCTGCCAGTCGGTCAGGGACGCCGACTGCGCCGGGTCCAGCCCCAGCGCCAGACCGGCGTTGTTGACCAGAGTATGCACGGCGGCAAATTCCGGCGGCAGGCTGTCGGCCACCGCCTGCACCTGCGCGGCGTCGCGCACATCCATCACCGCCACATGCACCGGCACCAGCGCTGACAGTTCAGCCTTCAGGGCCTCAAGGCGGTCGGCCCGGCGGCCGGTCAGCACCAGCGACCAGCCTTCACGGGCAAAACGGCGGGCGCAGGCCGCCCCGAATCCGGCGGTGGCGCCGGTGATAAAAACAACCTTGCTCATCAGGGGGAGCCTCCATTACGGCCAGCGGATCGTCTGGCCTTACCTTGCCCGCCCACAGGCCGGAAGGCCATCACCGATATGTGTTACCGCACAAGTTCCAGCGTTTCCGCCGCTTCCGAGAGAATCCAGTCACGGAACGCCCGCACCCCCGGCAGATCAGCCTTATGATCGGGGTGGACAACGTAATAGGAATGACTGCTGCGGATCGCCTGCGCGAACGGGCGCACCAGCGCCCCGCTGGCCAGCTCATCCTGAATCAGAAACAACGGCAGGATGGCCATCCCCAGCCCGGCCACCGCAGCCTGCGCCACCAGATGAAAATGCTCAAACCGGGGCCCGACAAAGGCATCCAGTCCGGCGACTCCTTCCGCCGCGCACCATTCCTGCCACGCCCGGGGCCGGGTGGAATGCTGCAACAGGGTAAATTCGCGGATCTGGTCCGGGGTCAGCGCCCCCCGTCCTTCCAGCAGGCGCGGGGCACAGACCGGGGCAATCTCTTCCCCCATCAGGCGATGCGACTGGGCCCCCGGCCAGCTTTCGGCACCGAAGTGGATGGCGATATCCGCACTCTCCTCGGTAAAATCAAAGGGGCGGATCTGGGTGATCAGGTTGAGCTGAATATCCGGGTGTTTCTCGGTAAACCGTGACAGACGCGGCACCAGCCAGCGGGAGCCGAAGGTGGGCAGGCAGGCCACGGTCAGCAGACCGCCACGGTTATGATACGCCATCACCTGCACGGTGGCTGTTTCCGCCCGGTCAAGAACTGCACGGATTTCTCCGGCATACAGTTCCCCTACCGGGGTCAGCACAATCCGCTGCTTGACCCGCCGGAACAGGTTGCGCTGCAAAAAGTCCTCCAGATTCCGGATCTGGCGGCTGACGGCGCTTTGCGTCATATTCAGCTCCTCCGCCGCCCGGGTAATACTGCTGTGACGGGCAGCAGCCTCAAAGCATTGCAGGGCAGTCAGGGAAGGCAGGATGCGGCGCATGGCGGGTCGGGTCCGGGCTGTCACTTCATGACGAAGCGGAATGAAGTCTTAGCTTATTATCGTTATTCACGCCGGTCAAAGCCGGGTTAAATCGGCAGCTGAGACAAGGGTAACGGAGCAGCCTCGTCATGACCCCCAGCAAAGCGGATGTGGTGATCATCGGCGGCGGCATCATCGGCAGCGCCGTTGCGTGGTGGCTGACCCGGCAGCCGGGCTACACCGGCCGCGTGGTGGTGATCGAGAAAGATCCGACCTATCAGTTTTCCTCCACCACCCTGTCCGCCGCCTCGATCCGCCAGCAGTTCTCCACCCCGGAGAATATCGCGATGTCCGCTTATGGCATCGACTTTCTGCGCAACGTCAAGACCCTTCTGGATGATGAGACCGAGATCGGCCTGCATGAAGGCGGGTATCTGATGCTGGCAACACCGGGCGGACGGGATATCCTTGCCCGCAACGTTGCCCTGCAACGCCGTCACGGCGCGAATATCGAACTGTTTAACGTGGCTGAACTGGCCCGCCGCTTTCCGTGGCTGGCGCTGGATGACATTGACTGTGGCGGTTATGGCGTCACCGGCGAAGGCTGGTTTGATGCCTACGCCCTGCTGCAGGGGTTCCGCCGCTGCGCCCGCCGTCAGGGGGTGGACTACATCACCGACGAGGTCACCGGCGTTAACGTTGAAAACGGCATCGCCCGCAGCGTTTCGCTGCTGGGCGGCGGCACCCTCTCCTGCGGCACGGTGGTGAATGCCGCCGGGGCTGCCGGGGGCAAGGTTGCCGCCCTGTCCGGCCTGACCCTGCCGGTTGAGCCGCGCAAACGCTGCGTCTTCGTCTTTTCCTGCGCCACGGAAACCACGATCACCGACTGCCCGCTGGTGGTCGATCCGTCGGGGCTGTATTTCCGGCGTGAAGGCAGGCAGTTCATCACCGGCATTCCGCCGGAACACGATCCCGCCTGCTGGGATTTTGAGGTGGACTACCCGCTGTTTGATGAGGTGATCTGGCCGCTGCTGGCTGCCCGGGTCCCGGCCTTCGAGGCCATCCGCATGACCAATGCCTGGGCCGGACATTACGAGTATAACACGCTGGACCAGAACGCGATTCTTGGTCCGCATCCGGAAGTGCCGAACTACCTGTTCGCCAACGGCTTCTCCGGCCACGGGCTGCAGCAGGCCGCCGCCGCCGGGCGCGCCACGGCAGAGCTGATCGTTCATGGCACCTATAAAAGTATCGACCTGTCGATCTTCAACTACGACCGCATCGCCAGCAAACGGGCGGTGCGGGAACTGAACGTGATCTGATCTGTTTTCCGTTTTTCCCACCTAACGATAATATCAGGGATTCCAGAGACATGACCCACACCGACATCCTCGCCAAAAGCGGCCTGACCGCCGCTGACCTGACCGGCGGCTCGCTGGCCGTCCGTTCTCCGGTTGACGGGGCCCATCTGGCCAACGTGACGGAAATCGACGCTGCGGCCATGCCGGGCGTGATCGCCTCCGCCAAGGCTGCCTTCAACGAATGGCGCAAGGTGCCGGGCCCGAAGCGTGGCGAACTGGTCCGTATCCTTGGCGAAGAACTGCGCGCCGAGAAGGAAACCCTGGGCCGTCTGGTCACTCTGGAATGCGGCAAGATCTATCAGGAAGGTCTTGGCGAAGTGCAGGAAATGATCGACATCTGCGATTTCGCCGTCGGTCTGTCCCGTCAGCTGCACGGCCTGACCATTGCCTCGGAACGCCCGGATCACGCCATGCGGGAAACCTGGCACCCGGCCGGTGTGGTCGCCGTCATCTCCGCCTTCAACTTCCCGGTTGCCGTGTGGGCGTGGAATACCGCTCTGGCCCTGATCTGCGGTGACAGCGTGATCTGGAAGCCGTCGGAAAAGACCCCGCTGACCGCCATCGCCTGCCAGAAGATCCTTGACCGTGCCCTCGCCCGCTTCGGGGATGCCCCGGCCGGTCTGCACCACACCGTCATCGGTGGCCGTGCCGTCGGTGAAGCGCTGGTGGACAGCCCGGATGTCGCCATTGTGTCGGCCACCGGCTCCACCCGCATGGGCCGCGAAGTCGCCCCGAAGGTCGCCGCCCGCTTTGGCCGGTCGATCCTCGAGCTTGGCGGCAACAACGCCATGATCGTCACCCCGTCCGCCGATCTGGAAATGGCCGTCCGCGCCATCGTGTTCTCCGCCGTCGGCACCTGCGGTCAGCGCTGCACCACCCTGCGCCGCCTGATCGTCCACAGCTCGGTGAAGGCCCAGCTGCTGTCCCGCCTGACCGCCGCCTATAAGTCGGTGCGCATCGGCAACCCGCTGCTGGACGGCACGCTGGTCGGCCCGCTGATCGACAAGGCCTCCTTCGACGGCTTCTCTGCCGCGATTGCCAACGCCAAGGCCGAAGGCGGCACCGTGCTGACCGGCGGTGAACGCACCCTGACCGCCGAATTCCCGGATGCCTACTACGTCACCCCGGCGATCGTTGATATGCCCGGCCAGTCGGCGGTGGTGAAGCACGAAACCTTCGCCCCGATCCTGTATGTCCTGACCTACGACGACTTCGATCAGGCGATTCACCTGCAGAACGACGTGCCGCAGGGCCTGTCGTCCTGCATCTTCACCACCGACGTCCGCGAAAGCGAATTCTTCCTGTCGGCTCAGGGCTCTGACTGCGGCATCGCCAACGTCAACATCGGCCCGTCGGGTGCGGAAATCGGTGGCGCCTTCGGGGGCGAGAAGGAAACCGGCGGTGGCCGTGAGTCCGGCTCCGACTCCTGGAAGGGCTATATGCGCCGCCAGACCAACACCGTGAACTATGGCCGCTCCCTGCCGCTGGCACAGGGCATCAAGTTCGACCTGTAAGGATCGGGTCACGCCGGGGCATGGCAGGCACCTGCCGCCATGCCCCGGTCCCCTTCCCCCCTCTCCCCCTTTTTTTCCTTTCCGGTTGCTGACGCCCGGGCCGTTTGACCGGCCTGCCCTTTCCCATGCCGTCAGACCCCAGCTTTCAGGAGTCCGGTCCGTGATCCCCAAGACTGCCGCGCAGGTTCTGGTTGAAACCCTTGCCCTCAACGGGGCCACCAAGGCGTTCGGCGTACCGGGCGAGAGCTATCTCGCCGTCCTCGACGCCCTCGTGGACAGCGATATCGAATTCATCAATGCCCGTCAGGAAGGCGGGGCTGCCATGATGGCCGCCGCCCACGGCCGCATGACCGGCCAGCCGGGCATCTGCATGGTCACCCGTGGCCCCGGCGCCACCAACGCCAGCGCCGGCGTTCATGTCGCGTTCCAGGATTCTATCCCGATGATCCTGTTCATCGGGCAGGTGGCCCGCGATCAGGCCGACCGCGAAGCCTTCCAGGAAATCGACTATCGCCGCATGTTCGGTCAGATGGCCAAATGGGTCGCCCAGATCGACGACGCCAGCCGCATGGCCGAATACATCTCCCGCGCCTACCACACCGCCACCTCCGGCCGCCCCGGCCCGGTGGTTCTGGCCCTGCCGGAAGATATGCTGCACCTGCCGTCGCCGATGCCGGCCCTGACCCCGTACCGCCGTGCCGAAGCCGCCCCGACCCCGCAGGCCCTGCTGGAGCTGTCGGAGCGCCTCGCCAAGGCCGAAAAGCCGTTCCTGCTGATCGGCGGCGGCGGCTGGGATCAGGAAACCTGTGAGATCCTCGCCGGGTTCGCGACCCAGAACAACCTGCCGGTCGGCGTGTCCTTCCGCTGTCAGGATCTGATCGACAACGATCACCCCAACTATGTCGGCCACGTCGGGATCGGTATCGACCCCAACCTCGCCAAGACCATCCGCGAATCCGACCTGCTGCTGGTGCTGGGGGCCCGCCTCGGCGAAATGACCACCAGCAGCTATGAACTGCTGGTGCCGCCGCGTCTGGATAAGACCCTGATCCACATTCACGCCTCGGCGGAAGAACTGGGCCGCGTCTATCAGCCGGATCTGCCGATCAACGCCGACGTGCGCTCCGCCACCCGGGCGCTGGCCAATCTCGGCCGGGTGTGGGGCGGCGATGACAGCCGGGTCAAGGCCCTGCGTGCCAACTTTGAAGCCTTCACCACCCCGACCCAGGTGCCCGGCCCGGTCAACATGGGCGAAGCGATCAAGGTCATGGACTCCCTGCTGCCGAAGGACTCGATCCTGTGCAACGGCGCGGGCAACTATGCGATCTGGCTGCACCGTTTCCACCGCTATCACACCTATGGCGGCCAGCTGGCCCCGACCTGTGGCTCGATGGGCTTCGGCACTCCGGCGGCGGTTGCGGCCTCTATCGCCGATCCGTCCCGGGTGGCGGTGGCGTTCTCCGGCGACGGCTGCTTCCAGATGACCCTGCAGGAATTTGCGGTGGCCGTGCAGTATGGCACCCGCTTCATTCAGGTGGTGGTCAACAACGGCATGTACGGCACCATCCGCATGCATCAGGAACGCACCTATCCGGGCCGCGTCTCCGGCACCCGCCTGTCCAACCCCGATTTCGCGGCCATGGGCCGGGCGATGGGCGGCAACGGCGAAGTGGTGGAACGCACCGAGGACTTCGGTCCCGCCTTCGCCCGGGCGCTGGCCTCTGACCGCCCGACCCTGATTGAAGTGCGGGTTGACCCGGAAGCGCTGACCCCGGCCGCCACCCTGAGCGGCACCCGCGACGCGGCGCTGAAAGCCAAGGGCAAGGCATAATCCTGCCGTCAGGGGCAGCCTGACCGCAAACGGGTTGAGATCACAGGGGGCGTCCTGCCAGGATGCCCCCTGTTTTTGTTGATTGGCAACCCTTCAGCGCCCCAGTATAGATGCAGAAGACGACCGAGATGTTGGGAGAACCCCTGTGGCCCGCACGCTGATCAAAGCAACCCTGATGGCCGCCACCCTGCTGGGGGCCGCACTGGTACAGGGCTGCGCGCCGGTGCGCGACTCTTACGCCGCCCGTCCGGCGGATGTGTATGGCACCGTCACCGGACAGGTGGTGATGCTGACCCGGCAGGCCCTGCCGGAAGAAGCGGTGATCGAAGTGGCAATCCTCGATGACAGCAATGCTGACCCGGCACCCGGCATCCTCGGCAATACCCTGATCGAAGGACAGGGCCCGATGCCCTTCCCCTTCAGCCTGACCTACCGCCGGGATTCGCTGATCCCCGGCCACACCTACCGGGTGGAAGCCACCATGGCCGAAAACGGCCGGGTTCTCTATCTGGCGGAACTGCCGGTGACCGTCTCGGCCACACCGGGGCCGGAACTGAGTGTCGGCGATCTGATTCTGCGCCCGGCACCGCCGAAGCCGAAGTCAAACTGACGTATACGTTACCATTCTCCCTTTAACGGAAATCAGAATCCGGTATGCTGGGCGGTCTCAACAATACCGCCCGGCCCGGACCCTTGTCCTCTGACCGGCTGACAGGGAGATTCTGATGTCCACGACCCCGACCGTTGCCCCCGACCTGACCCAGCCGGTGGACATCCGCCAACAGGATGGCACGCTGGTCATCACCATCAACGACCCGGCCACCCGCAACGCGATGGGGGCCGGGCTGTTCACACAGGGCAAAGCGGCGCTGGAAGCGGTGGCGGCGGATGACAGCATCGGCGCGGTCATCCTGACCGGGGCAGGCGGCACCTTCTGCTCCGGCGGGGACCTGCGGATGCTCGGGGCCCTGAAGACCCAGCCGGAAAGCACACTGGAAGCCGCTTTTGATGGCTTCCACGGCTTTATCCGTGCCCTGCGGGCGGTGCCGGTGCCGGTGATCGCCGCCGTCGAAGGCAACGCTGCCGGTGCCGGGTTTTCCATGGCGGTTGCCTGTGACCTGCTGATCGCGGCAGACGATGCCAAATTCTCGATGGCCTATATCAAGGTCGGCCTGAACCCGGATGGCGGGGCCTCGGCCTTCCTCAGCCGTGGCCTGCCGCATCAGCTGGTGGCGGAAATCCTGTTCTCCGGGGATGCCATCAACGCCAGCCGCCTGCATCAGCTGGGCGTCGTTAACCGACTGGTGCCCGCCGGGGCAGCCCTGCCAACCGCCCTCGGGCTGGCAGGGGCGCTGGCACGGGGGCCGCGCCATGCCTTAAGCCGGTGCAAGACGCTGGTCGAACAGGCGCGCCAGAACACCCTGCCCCAGCAGCTGGATCTGGAAGCCCGCCTGTTCGGCGATGCAATCCGGCATGACGAGTCCAGCGAAGGGATGCGGGCTTTTATGGAAAAACGCCCCCCCCGGTTCCGTTAAGGGGCCTTCGCCACATCGGTCACCATAAACGGTGCGTCCGTCATCAGGCGGTTTTCCTGACTGACCAGATTGTCGGCGGCGGCACTGGCAGCCTGATAGGCATGCCAGTCCGGATCCGCCGCCAATGCGGCCCGTTTCCGGTCCCGGTCGGCGGCATCGGCATAAACCCAGATATGCAGATAAGTGTTCACCGGCCCCACATCCGGGGCCAGAAAACACAGCGGGCGCCCAAGGTGGCGGGACTGCACGGCAAAACCATACTGCTGATACAGGGCAAGCTGTTTCTTCAGTGTATTGGGGCGACAGGTATATTCCCGCACGTCATAAATCATCCGTTCCCTCCCCGCGTCAGGCAAAGCCATAAAGGCGGGCCGGGTTCTCGACAAACATCAGGCGCTGCGCCGCTTCATCAGGCTGCCAGTGCCGCACCACGTCCAGCAGGGCGCGGTCATCGGGCCGACCGTCTGGCGGGCACATCACATGGGGCCAGTTGCTGCCCCACAGTATCCGGTCCGGCGCGTGGGCCATCACCCGGCGGGCCACCGCCCCGACATCCTCATAGTCCGGCGCCCCGGCACGGGAAATCTCATAACATCCGGCAATCTTGACATAGCAGTTGCCGCGGTCGATCAGCCGCAGCAGGGTGTCCACCCGGGCATCTCCGGCTGGCACCGGCTCGAGAAATTTACCGATATGGTCGATAACATACGGACCGGGGATTTTCTCCAGTGCCGCAACGTAGTCCTCAATCTCGCGCCCGTCGAACTGCACGATGCACGACCAGCCGAAGGCGGCAATCCGCTCGGAAACCGGCGTCAGGGCCGGCATCCGGTAAGCGCCCCCCAGATTCATAATCCGGCATCCCCGGACGCCCAGCGCCGTCAGGCGTTCCATCTCAGCATCACTCAGATCAGCCCCGGCGGCGATCACCCCCCGGGCAGAGTCCCCAAGATCGGCCAGAGCCTCCAGAACCGGGGTATTGTCTTTCTGATGGGCATTGGCCTGCACCACCACCACCCGGCGGCAACCAAGCTGGCCCTGCACCTGCTGCCGGTACGCCGTCAGATCGGGAAAATCCGCCGGACACGGCGGCCCGCCCGGCTGTGACGGAATGTGCGCCGGGTACAGGTGCATATGGCTGTCAATCGCCTCTGGCGGCAGTGGCACAAAATCAGACATCTGAGGTCCTCTCCGGGACAAAACAGGGATAGTTGGGACGGACCGTTCAGGCCGGGGCGTAAGCCGCCAGTGCCTCACGGTTAATCTCAATGCCAAGACCGGGGCCACCGGGAACTGTCAGGATGCCATCCACCGGCTCTAACGGTGTGGTGACAATGGCCTGCCGGAACGGATTGGGGGTGCGGTCAAATTCCAGATGCGGCGACCGCGCCTCATGCGCCGGGGGGGTCGGCGGCAGAATCGCATGGGCATGCAGTGCAGCGGCAATGGCCACCGCCGTTCCCCAGACATGGGGCACCACCCGCACCGGATAGATATCCGCCAGCGTCAGCACGCGGCGAAATTCCGATAACCCACCCAGACCGCAGACGTCAGGCTGCAGAACATCAACCGCCCCGGCCTGCAATGCCTGCGCAAACCCCCAGCGGCTATGCCAGGTCTCTCCCCCGGCCACCGGAATCGGCTGACTGCGGCGGATATGGGCGTAGGCCTCCAGCGCTTCCGGGACCACCGGCTCCTCAAACCAGGCCAGATCATAGCGCTCTGCGCGACGGCCAATGGTGATGGCATCGATGGCGTCATACCCATGGTTTGCATCAATCGCCAGCGACACATCAGGGCCAATCGCCTCGCGCACGGCGGCAATGGTCGCCAGATCATCGGCAATCCCGAAGCCGATCTTGATTTTGCAGGCGCGGAACCCGGCGGCGACGGCCGCCACCATTTCCGCCACCGTCGCATCAATACGGCTGCGCCCGACCGGACGGAACCCCCCGGTGGCATAGACCGGAATGCGGGTCCGGTGGGCACCGCCCATCAGCACATGGACCGGGGCATTGAACTGTTTGCCCGCCAGATCCCACAGGGCAATATCAATCCCGGACAGGGCCGTCATCGTCACCCCACGCTGCCCCTGATCACGGAACTGATTATAGAGGGTCAGCCAGTGCCGCTCGATTTCCAGCGCGGATACCCCGATCAGCAGGGGGGTCATCGCCTGCACCATCGCCGCGTTGGCGGTGGCCGGCCCCAGACATTCCCCCCACCCGGTCAGGCCGCTGTCAGTGACAATTTCGACCAGACAGTGAAAACGGGCATCAAACTGCGAGAAAGACGACTGAAACGGCTGATCCAGCCGATGATACAGCAGGTGAGTATGAACGGCGGTGATCCGCATGGGGCCCTCGGCTGACAGGGTAAAACACCGGAACGGACGTACAGTCCGGGGCAGGATCTGCCCCACCCCGGACAGATAAAGATCAGGCAGCCTTGGCGACGGACTGCGCCGCAATCAGGCGGGTCAGTTCGGCCAGCTCCGTCGGGGTCAGATCGGTCAGCGGCGGCCGGACCGGGCCCGGATCACGGCCAACAGCGGCCAGACCAGCCTTGATGATCGAGACAGCATAGCCGGGGGCACGGTCCCGCAGCGCCGCAAACGGATAGAAGAAATCCGTCAGAATCCGGGTCATGGTCGCCCGGTCCTTCCCCCGCATCGCACGATAAAACTCCAGCGCCAGTTCCGGCACAAAGTTGAACACGGCAGAGGAATAGGTGGTGACCCCCATGGCATCATAGGCTTCGGCGAACAGCTCGTGGGTCGGCATGCCACCGATATAGGTCAGCCGGTCGCCCAGCCGGGCGACAATTTCGCGCACCTGCTGGATGTTGCCGGTACCATCCTTGAAGCCGATCAGGTTCGGGCAGGCATCGGCCAGCCGGGCCACCGTCTCGGCATTGGCGATGCTGTTGGCGCGGTTATAGATGATGACACCGATATCCACCGCATCACAGACGGCCTTGATATGGGCATACAGGCCCGCCTGCGGGGCCCCGATCAGATAATGCGGCAGCAGCAGAATCGCATCGGCACCGGCAGCCTGCACCGCCTGCGCCACCTGCACCGCCTGCCGGGTGCCATAGCCACAGCCCGCAATGATCGGCGTGGCCCCGGCAGCCTCTTTAGCCGCCGCGACAACCTGCGGAATTTCGCCCGGTGTCAGCGAAAACAGCTCACCGGTGCCCCCGGCTGCAAACAAAGCGGCGGCGTCATACTGCGACAGCCATGCCACATGCTCCTGATAGGCGGCTGCGTCAAAGTCGTGGGTCGCTGCGTCAAAATGAGTGACCGGGAATGACAGCAGGCCGGAGCCCAGGACGGTTTTCAGCTCGGAATAATGCATCACGGGATCTTCCTGACGGGGGAGCGGCCGCCATCATCGGGGCGCCGAAGGGGAAGGGAGAGGCCCCGGACCCCATCCGTCAGACCGGCGCCGACAACAGCGCCAAGAGACGACAACAGATGGTGCCCCGGGGCCGGCGCCGGAGTCCCTCCGGCAACCGTGATGAAATAGTATGACATTCCCCCATCATGTCAACAGTCATATGATGACTTTGCGAAGATGTCATCCTGACTGCCGCGCTGAACAGCCTTACTCCCCGGCCAGACTGGTCCGGCGGTGCGCCGCCCGCGCCAGCGACCGATAGCGGTCCGTTCCCCCAGCCAGATGCTGGCGCATCGCCGCCCGCGCCGCATCCGGGTCATGCCGCAGGATCGCCTCAAGAATGGCCCGGTGCTCCTGATTCAACTGTTCTTCCAGGGCCTGATTCCGCGGCAGACCAGCCTCTTCCCGCAATCGGGACCGGGGAATCGTGCGGTTGCCGAGATACCCCAGAAACTCGACGAACCGGGGGTTGTTGGTCGCCCGGGCAATCGACAGATGAAAATCAAAATCCTCCGCCTCAGACAGATCCCCCCGCTGCAGCGCGGCTTCCAGGGCATCAAAACAGCTACAGATTTCCGCCTCCTGCGCGGGGGAACACCGGGACGCCGCCAGCGCTGCCGACTCCACTTCCACCGCCGTGCGCAGCTCCAGCGCCTCGATCACGTCAGAAATCTTCTGCGGAGAAATCTGGATAAATCCATCCCCGTCCCGCCCCCCGTCCCGCCCGGAGTCGCGGGGCGGAGGGGCCATCACAAACACCCCCACCCCCTGCTTCGGCTGCACCAGCCCGTCAGCCCGCAGGCTGGCCACCGCCTCACGGATCACCGTGCGGCTGACCCCCAGTTCGCGGTTCAGCTCCTGCTCGGTCGGCAGTTTGTCGCCGGGCTTGAGCTGGCCGGACACAATGCGGTCCCGCAGGGTTTCAATGACCTTCTGGGTCAAATTCTGGCGGGGTTGCTTCTGCGCGGCGACAGCCATGGCGTCAGTCCTCTTCTCTCGTATCCCATCGACCCGGCCCCGGAGCGGAAGGCAGGCCACCCCATCATCGGGCATCACGCATGTTGTCATATCTTTTACAAAAGAGCTATTGACCAGTCATCATATGACATGTAGCGTTCCCGTCACATGCTACCGGCTCTGTTGTCCGGTGACAACTCCCCCTACCCCACCCATTCGGATCCACGTCCGGCCCCGGATACCCGGCCAGACCCGCCGGGGCCACAACACCAGAAAACCGCTGCCCGGAGGCAAGAGGGAGCCACTCCCCGCCGGACGGACCCCTACCGGCGTCCGCCCGCATCCGCGCACCGGAAACGGGAGGTAAAACCATGATGAAAACGATGATCGCCCGCTGCGCCACCACAGCCGCCGGTACCGCCCTCGCCCTTGTTATGATGGCAGGTGCCGCACAGGCAGAATGGCGCGGCTGGAATATCCATCCCCCCGAATATCCGGTCTCCGTCGGCATGGAGAAGTTTGCCGAACTGGCCAAGGAAAAAACCGGTGGCCGCGTGACCGGCAAGGTCTATCACAGCGCTGTCCTCGGTGATCAGTCAGACGCCATCTCACAGGTTCAGCTCGGTGCCATCGATTTCGGCGAATTCAACATGGGGCCGCTGGGCACTGCCGTGCCGGAGGCCAATGTGGTCTCTCTGCCTTTCATCTTCCGCAGCGTCGATCACATGCACAAGGTGATGGATGGCCCGGTCGGGGATAAGCTGGCCGCTGCGCTGGAAAAGAAGGGACTGGTGGCCCTCGCCTGGTATGACTCCGGTGCCCGGTCCTTCTACAATACCAAAAAGCCGATCACCACGCCCAACGACATGAAGGGCATGAAGATGCGGGTGATGAACAACACCCTGTTCGTCGGCATGGTGGAATCGATGGGGGGGAACGCCACCCCGATGCCCTACAGCGATGTGTATCAGTCGCTGAAAACCGGGGTGATCGACGGCGCGGAAAACAACTGGCCGTCCTATGAAAGCTCCAACCACTACGAAGTGGCGGGATACTACTCCCTGACAGAACACCTTATTTTGCCGGAATGCCTGTGCGTGTCAAAAGCCAGTTGGTCGCGCCTGTCGGCGGAAGACCAGAAGGCCGTCCGCGAGGCCGCCCGTGAAAGCGCCACGCTGCAACGTAAACTGTGGGCCGACCGTGAGGCCAAAAGCCGCGAACTGATCGAAAAGGCAGGCGGCAAGATCAACGAAATCACCAATAAGGTCCCGTTCCAGACCCAGATGGTCGCCGTCTATGAAGACGCGATCAAAAAGACACCGGCCCTGAAGGACCTGATCGCCGAGATCAAGGCAGTTCAATAAGGCCGCCTTGCCATGGCCGGGGCGGCCCTGCGCCGCCCCGGCTTATTCTGGTCCTTTTCGGGAGGATTCCCCGGTGCTTACTCGGTTTCAGAAAACCCTCCATGCCATTCTGTCGCTGCTGGCGACACTGGTCATGGTGCTGTCAGGCGTCGCCCTTGTGGTGCTGATCGCCACCTTCGGCTGGCTGGTGTTTGGCCGCTACGCCCTTAATCAAACCCCGACGTGGGTTGAACAGCTGGCCCTGCTGCTGATCGTTTTCATCACCTTCATGGCCTCTGCCGTCGGGGTCCGCGACCGCACCCACCTCGCCGTCGATCTCCTGTTTGAATATGTGTCCCCTTTCACCCGCCGGATCATTCTGACCGTGGTCCACCTGCTGCTGGTGGGCTTTGGCCTGCTGATGACGACCCACTCCTCGACTCTGATGGCCTTCTCCTGGGATACCGAAATCCCGCTGCTGGGGGTTTCCGAAGGTCTGCGGGTCCTGCCGATGGTGCTGGGTGGCCTCCTGACTGCGGCCTTCGCTGCCGGGAACATTGTTGATGACTGGGTGGCCGAGGCCACCATCAGCGCCAGCGCCGGGCACGACAGCGACGCCGTCAGCCTGCCGCGCTCCGCCGCTGCCGAAACAGAGGACGACCTGCCCGACGCCGTCGCCGCCTCTCCGCTTCCGTCGCCGCAGGCGTAACCGCCCCGCTGCCCACTCAAGGACACCTCATCATGGGTTTGACAATTCTGCTGGGGCTGTTTGCCCTGTGTACGGTGATCGGGGTCCCGGTCGCCTATGGCATCGGAATCGCAGCGGTGGCAGCATTCGCCTATGAAGGCCTGCCGATGCTGGTCGCCTTTCAGCGGATCATGGCCGGATCGTCGATTTTCGCTCTGCTGGCGATCCCGTTCTTCATCTTCGCCGGGGAACTGATGCTGCATGGCGGCATCGCGGTGCGCCTGATCCGGCTGGCCTCCTCCACCGTCGGCTGGATCCGGGGCGGGCTGGGGCAGGTCACGGTATTCTCCAGCATGCTGTTCGGCGGTATTTCCGGCTCCGCCGTGGCGGATACCTCTGCCATCGGATCCCTGATGATCCCGATGATGAAGAAGAAAGGCTATGGCGACGACTATGCGGTCAACGTCACCATCACGTCCTCCATTGCCGGGATCATGATTCCGCCCAGCCACAACATGGTGCTGTACGTGGTGGCAGCCGGGGGCGGCATCTCTGTCTCCAAGCTGTTCCTTGCCGGTGTGGTGCCGGGCATTCTGATGTGTCTGGCCCTGTCGGTGGCCGCCCGCTGGGTGGCGGTGCGCAAGCAGTACCCAACTGAAAAATTTGAGGGCCTGCCGGTCATCATCGGCAGTCTGTTCGCCGCCCTGCCGGGCCTGTTCACTGCGGTGATCATCGTCGGCGGCACCCTGTCCGGGGTGTTTACCGTCACCGAATCCGGGGCGTTCGGGGTGATTTACGCCCTGATCGTCACTCTGCTGGTCTACCGCAAGCTGACTTGGCACGCCTTCACCGCCGCCGTTAAGGCATCGGTGCGGGTGACAGCGATGGTGATGATCCTCGTCGCCTGTGCCTCGGCCTTCGGGTACATGCTGGCGCTGTATCAGGTGCCGCAGCATCTGACCTCGCTGGTGTATTCCATCTCCGCCAATCCGATCATCGTTCTGCTGATGATCAACCTGATCCTGCTGGCCCTGGGGATGGTGATGGATATGGCCGCCCTGATCCTGATCTGCACCCCGATCTTCCTGCCGGTGGCGGTGGCGGTCGGCATGGATCCGATCCAGTTCGGCGTGATGCTGATGCTGAATCTGGGTCTGGGTCTGTGTACCCCGCCTGTCGGGGCCTGCCTGTTCGTCGGCTGCGCGATCGGCACTGTACCGATCCACCGCACGGTTCTGACCATCTGGCCGTTCTACGCTGCCATTCTGGTCACTCTGGCCCTGATCACCTACGTTCCGATGGTGTCCCTCGGCCTGCCCAATCTCCTCGGCGGTTAACCTTTCCCCGCCAGTCCATTCCCGTCCGTTTGCTGGAGTTTCCCGATGCAACGCCTGCTGATGACCGGTGCCGGAGGGATCGTCGGATCCATGCTGCGCCCGCACCTGCGCTCCCTCGCCCCCATCATCCGCCTGTCTGATCTGAAGGACCCCGGCCCGGCTGAGCCCGGCGAGGAAATCATCCTCGCCGATCTCGCCGACCCCGCCGCCGTTGACCGGGCGGTGGAAGGCTGCGATGGCATCATCCACCTTGGTGGCATGTCGCTGGAGAACACCTTCGACGTGATCCTGGATGCCAATATCCGTGGCACCTATCACATCTATGATGCCGCCCTGCGCTTTGGGGTGAAACGGGTGCTGTTTGCCAGTTCAAACCACGTCATCGGCTTCCACGAGCGGGAAACGCTGCTGGATGCCGACTCTCCCCCCCGCCCGGACAGCCTGTATGGCGTCTCAAAGGGCTATGGAGAACTGATGGCACGGTACTATTACGACAAATTCGGGATCGAGACCGCCATTATCCGCATCGGGTCCTGCTTTCCCGAACCACGGAACCGCCGCATGCTGGCCACCTGGCTGAGTGTCGAGGACATGGCCGCGCTGGTGGAACGGGTCTTCACCGTTGACCGTCTCGGCTGCCCGATCATTTATGGGGCCTCCGCCAACCGCGAAAGCTGGTGGGACAACCGTAAGACCGGCTATGTCGGCTGGGTGCCGCAGGACAGTTCTGACCGTTTCCGGCATCTGCCCCATCTGAACACCCCTGAACCTGACCCCGATGATCCGGCGGTCCGGTATCAGGGCGGGGCGTTCGTTCCGGCGGGAATGCCGGACCGTCGGCGCTGAACGGAGACCCGGCCATGACCGCACAGACCTCAGCCCTGCCCGACCCCGAAACCCTGGCACTGGAAGGCGGACACAGTATCGGTGGCAAGTGGACAGCGGTGTCCGACCGAGAGGCCACATTCCGCGCCATGGCTCCGGCCCGGCAGCATCTGCTGCCAACCGTTTTCGCCGAAGCCAATGACGTGGATGTGGAGCGGGCCGGACGGACCGCGGCAGACGCCGCCCGCCCCTTTGCCGCAACCACCCGCGACCAGCGCGCCGCTTTTCTGGACCGTATCGCCGAAGAGCTGGAGGCCCGCGGCCCGGGACTGACCGCCTGCGCCCACGCAGAAACCGCGCTGCCGGTCGCCCGGCTGGAAGGGGAACGTGGCCGGACCACCGGACAGTTGCGTTTTTTTGCCGCCCGTCTGCGGGATGGCCTTGATTTTTCCCCCGTCCACGTCCCCGGCGACGCCGCCCGCGCCCCCCTGCCCCGCCCGGATCTGCGGGTGGCTTACCGCCCGCTGGGGCCGGTGGCCGTGTTCGGGGCCAGTAATTTTCCGCTGGCCTTCTCGGTGGCCGGGGGTGATACCGCCTCGGCCCTTGCCGCCGGATGCCCGGTGATCGTCAAGGCCCACCCGGCCCACCCCGGAACATCCGCCCTGACCGCAGACGCGGTGATGGCGGCGGTACGGGCCTGTGGCCTGCCGCCCGGTGTTTTCTCCCTGCTGCAGGGCCGGGGCTTCTCCGGCGGGCAGGCGCTGGTCACCCATCCGGCGGTGCAGGCGGTCGGCTTTACCGGGTCGCTGCGGGGCGGCCGGGCCCTGTTTGATCTGGCCATGTCGCGCCCGCAGCCGATTCCGTTCTATGGCGAACTCGGATCGTGTAATCCGGTGATCCTGCTGCCCGGGGCCCTGTCCGCCCGCACAGAAGATCTGGCGCGGCAATGGGCGGCATCCCTGACACAGGGGGTCGGACAGTTCTGCACCAATCCGGGGCTCGTGCTGGCCGTGGCCGGGCCGGATCTTGAGCAGTTTCTTCAGCACGCCTGCACCGCGCTGTCGGCAGTCCCCCCGGCCCCGATGCTGACCGGCTGGATTGCCCGTGCCTATCAGGATGCCGTGACAGAACTGGGGGCCCTGCCGGGGGTCAGCACCGTGTTGCCTCCGGCCCGGATGGCCCCGGCAGAAGGTACCCCGGCCATTTTCCGGGTCTCGTCGGATGTCTGGCGCCAGACACACCGCCTGCATGCTGAAACCTTCGGCCCGGCGGCCATCGTCATCACCTGCACCGATCTGGCGGACCTGACCGCAGTGATGGACGGGCTGGAAGGGCAGCTGACGGTCAGCCTGCAACTGGACCCCGACGCCGCGCAGGACCGGGCGGCGGCCACGGCCCTGCTGCCCCTGTGTTCTGAAAAAGCCGGACGGGTGCTGTTCAATGGCATGCCAACCGGGGTCGAGGTCAGCCCCGCCATGGTCCACGGGGGCCCTTACCCCGCCAGCACCGCCGCCGCATCCACCTCTGTCGGCGGGCTGGCGATCCGCAGGTTCCTCCGGCCCGTCAGCTATCAGGACTGTCCGGCGTTTCTGACCCCACCCGGACAGATCTGAGGGCGGGGCTTCCGTCCCGGCAGCAGCTCGGGCATAACAGGGCAGCCCTCCCCCTCCGCCCCGGATGACTGGTGATGCCTGCCCTGTTACCCCGCAAACGCGTGGCCCCCCTGCTGCTGCGGCGCTTCTGCCGCCTGATCGCCGATCTCCGGGCCTCTTCCGGGCGGCGGCTGGGCCTGATTCTGCTGCTGGCGGCCATTGCCGGAACGGTGGAAGGGGTCGGCATCCTGCTGCTGGTGCCGCTTCTGGGCCTGCTGACTGCCGGGGGGGCCGCGCTTCCCCCGGCGTTTGCCCCGCTGCTGCCCCCGGCTCTGCTCGGGCTGCTGCCCCTGCTGCTGATCTATGTGGGGCTGGTCTGCCTGTCTTCCGGTCTGCTGGGGCTGCGGCAGGTGCTGTCATCACGGCTGCGGATGACCTTCATCCACCATCTGCGGCAGCAGGTCTACCGGGCGGTTCTTGATATGGAAGCCGCCCGTTTTGCCCGCCACCGCCCGGGCGCGGTGACCCATACGCTGGTCAACGACGTGATGCAGTGTGAAGTCGCCGTCAACTTCCTGCTGACACAGGCCAGCCTGTCGGTGCGCCTGATCATCGGACTGACGGTGGCGGTCAGCCTGTCACCGCTGGCCACCACGCTGGCGCTTGCCGCCGGAGCGGTGATGATCCCCGGTGGCTGGGTCCTGAACCGGATGATCTATCAGTATGGGCAGGCGGTCGGGCTGGGCCGCCGCACCATCCAGACCGCGATCAGTGAAGACCTGTCGGCGTTCCGCCTGATCAAGATCTTCGACCTTGCCGATGTCCGCGTTGGGCAGCTGCACACCCAGATGACCACACAGCACCGGCGGGAAGACAGCCTGCAAAAGGTTCTGGCCATCGCCGATCTTGCCCGGCAGGTCACCGGGGCCGCCGCCGCCGCCGGAATTGTGCTGGCGCTGGTCCACTGGGTCGGGATGGGACTGCCGGAGACCCTGACCATTCTGGTGGCGCTGATCCGGGTACTGATGCTGGCAGGCCGGACCGGTCAGGGGTGGCGGCATGTGGTCAACGCCCTTCCCGCCCATGGCCGGGTCCGGGGGCTGCTGCGGCAGGCCACACGGGCCGCCGAACCCCCGGCAGACCCCGGCACCCCCGCCCCCGATGGCCCCATCACCCTGCGGGATGTCAGCGCCCGTCATACCCCCGACCGTCCGCCGGTCCTGCACAGCCTGACCCTCACCCTGCCCCATCGCGGCCTGACGGTGCTGACCGGCCCGTCCGGGGCCGGAAAATCCACTCTGGCTGATCTGCTGCTGGGCCTGACCGAACCGGCGGACGGTGATGTTCTGGTCGGCGGCACCGCCCTGCGGGGACCGGTGCGGCGGGCATGGCGGCACCGGGTGGCGATGGTTCCGCAGGATCCGGTGCTGTTTCATGACACCATCCGGGCCAACCTGCTGCTGGCGGCCCCTGCCGCATCGGAAGCGGATCTGTGGCTGGCGCTGACCGGGGCCGGGGCCGACCGCTTTGTCCGTGCATTGCCCGCCGGGCTGGATACCTCGGTCGGGGACCGGGGGGCCGCTCTGTCCGGGGGAGAACGGCAGCGTCTGGCCATTGCCCGCGCCCTGCTGCGCCATCCGGCGATGCTGGTGCTTGACGAACCGACCAGCGCGCTGGATGCGGCATCAGAAGCCCATGTGCTGGAAACCCTGCGCGGGCTGCGGGGACGGGTGACAGTCCTGCTGATTTCCCACCGCCCGCTGCCGCCCGACTGGGCCGACGCCCGGATTCACCTCGACCGGGGCACCCACGCCCCCGAGCAGCCCACTGCGGGACAGATCACCGCAACAGGTAGGAATATTCCCCATGCCGCCCCGGTTGCCCCGCATGTATAGTGCGTATACTGGAAGGACCGGGACAGACCAGGGGGGCGTCAGTGTTCAACTTTTCGTACCTGCGGGATCCCGGCACGGATCCGGCCCCGCTGTTGCCGGGACTGGGGGCGGTGATGTGGCTGGCCCAGTATTCCCCCTTGCATCAGCGGTACCCCACCGGCCGCCTGCTGCGCCGGGTTCTGCCCAGTCTGGAGCTGAACCAATACCGTTCTTATACCCTCAATGGCCGCCCGATCGGCTTCGTCAACTGGGCCTGGCTGGATGATATCGCCTCCGCCCGCTTTGCTCAGGGCGATTATGACCTGCTGCCGCATGAGTGGCAGGGGGGGAAAAACCTTTGGTTCCCTGAAATCATCGCCCCGTTCGGCCATGGCACCGATATCATGCTGGATCTGCGCACCCAGTTCCCTGACGGCACGACGGCCCGGGCTGTTTACGTCAACCCTGACGGCAGTTTCCGCCGGGTTCAGAAGTTCCGCTGACCATGCATCTTCCCGACGCCGACACCCAGATCCGCATTCTGCGCCGCCAGCCGATCGTTGCACCGGCAGTCCCGCTGCCTGCGGTGGAAACCCTGATCCCGCACCGGCCCCCCGCCCTGCGCGTTGGGTCTCTCACCGGTTTTGATGCCGAAGCCCGCGCCGTCACCGCCGAGTGGTTCTGCGACCCCGCTGACCCGGCCTTTGCCGGACACTTTCCCGAGACCCCCGTTCTGCCTGCCACGGTTCAGACCGAGGCCATGGCCCAGACCGGGGCCTGCCTGCTGGCCCTGCATCAGGGCAGGCCGTGCCGTCAGGTCAGGCTGACGCGGTTTCACCGGGCAGAGTTCCTGCGGACCGTCTCCCCCGGCGAAACCCTGACCCTGACCGCCGGCCTGCTGGAGGTCAACAGCCTGCTGGCCGTGTTTGCGGCACAGGTCATCGTTGACGGCAGGATCTGTGCCGCCGCCATTCTGGAGGCGCACCTGTATGACTGAGATCACGCCACGCGCCGTCATCACCGGCATGGGTATCGTCACCCCTCTAGGGGACAGCCCGGCCACCGTTCACGCCGCCCTGTGCACCGGGCTGTCGGCCATAGGGCCGTGGCGGAGCATTGATGTCTCCGCCGCAGACCTGAAGATTGGCGGTGATCTCGGGGCCTATGATCCCCTGCCCCGGCTGGAAGCCCTGAAACCCCGCCTGTCAGCCCCGGCGGCACGCAGCTTGCGGCGGATGCTGCACACCCTGCCGTGGTCGATGCGTCTTGGCCTGCTTCCGGCCCTGACCGCATGGCTGGATGCCGGGCTGGACAGCGCCCCGCCCGCCGACCCGGCCCGGGTGGCGGTGATCGCCGCCGGGCACACCATCAACAGCCAGTACATCAACCGGACCGGCCTGACGTTCGAGACTGCCCCCGGCCAGATCGACGCCCTGTATGCCCTGCACAGTCTGGACTGCATCCACGCCGCCGCCGTAGGGGAGCTGATTGCCGCCCGTGGTGCGGTCTACTCCCTTGGCAGTGCCTGTGCCAGCGGCCTGCATGCCCTGCGGGCCGGACTGATGGAAATCGCCGGGGGACAGGCTGACGTGGTGGTGGTCCACGCCCCGGCGGCGGAACTGAGCGCGGTCGAGCTGCATTCCATGGCCCTGATGCAGACGGTCAGCCTGTCGGGTGATGGTCGCCCGCAACAGGCCAGCCGCCCCTTTGACCGCCAGCGTGACGGCTTTGTTCCGGCCCACGGCACCGCGACGGTGGTGCTGGAATCCCCGGCCCATGCCCATGCCCGCGGCGCCCGCATCCACGCCGGAGTGCTGGCGGTGGCGGCCACCTCTGACGGCTGCCACCTGCCGCTGCCCAATGCCGGGGGTGAGGCCCGGGCCATGGCGATGGCTCTGTCCGTCTCCGGCCTGACGGCGGGCGACATTGACATGGTCAGCGCCCATGCCACCTCCACCCCCGCCGGGGACGCCGCAGAAATCACCGCCCTGCGGCAGGTGCTGGGGGCGCGGCTGGACCGGATCCCGATCAATGCCGCCAAATCAATGCTGGGACATTGCCTGTGGGCCGCCCCGCTGGTGGAACTGGTGGTCGCCATCGAGCAGATGCGCACCGGCCTGCTGCACCCGACCCTCAACCTGACGGACCCTGACCCCGAGTTCGCTGGCCTGAACCTGTGCGCCGGGGCCCCGCAGCGTCAGACCGTGCGGGCCCTGCTGAAAAACTCCTTCGGCTTCGGAGGCACCAATGCCGCCTGTATCCTCGCCCACCCTGACGCCTGACGGCCCCCGCCGCAGCCTGTTCATCACCGGCGGCGCCGGGGGACTGGGGGCCGGACTGGTGCGGGCAGCGGCACGGGCCGGGCATAATGTCGCCTTCACCTACCGCACCAGTGCCAGCGCGGCGGACGCGCTGGCGGCGGACCTTGCGGCGGTGCCCGGTGCCGGGCGCTGCCTGCCGCTGCGGATGGATCAGCGCGACACCGACAGCGTGGAACAGGCCATCTCCGCCGCCCTGACCGAGCTGGACATTGATGCGGTGATCCTGAATGCCGGAGCCGCGAAAACCGGCCTGCTGGCACAGATGGAAGACGCTGACTGGCTGGAGGTGGTCGATACCAACCTGACCGGGGCCTTCCGGGTCTGCCGCCGGTTTCTGTGGCATTTCCTCGGGCGGCGCAGCGGGCAGTTCATCCACATCGGCTCCGTTGCCGCCGGGGGAATGGCCGGACACGCCGCCTATGCCGCCAGCAAGGCCGGTGTGGAAGGTCTGTCGGCCTCCCTCGCCCGCGAATACGGGCCGCGCGGCATCACCAGCAACGTGGTTTCCCTCGGGCTGTTCGACGGCGGGATGGGCAGCGAACAGGCCAGCGACAGCCTGCGACAGTTCTGGCTGACCCATTGCCCGCAGCGGCGCACCGGTCACGGGGATGATATCGCCTCAACCGTGCTGTTTCTCTGCTCCGGGGCTGCCACTTTTGTGAACGGTCAGGTGATCCGCCTGACCGGGGGCCTCGACTGGGCCCCCTGATGCCCACCCTGTTTCCCCCTTCCCCTGACAGACAAGAGAGACGGCCATGACCCGTGATGACGTGCTGGACATCCTGCGGCAGGAAACCATCGATATTCTGGATCTGCCCGCCGATACGGTGATGGAAGACGGCAAGTCCTTCGCCGATTACGGCGCGATCAGCATCGACATCGTCACCATCGTTTCCGGGGTGATGCGGCGGCTGAACGTCTCGGTCCCCCGGCAGGATCTGTATGACGTCCACTCTCTCGGGCAGCTGGTGGATGTGCTGCACAGCGCCTGCGCCGCCAAAGAATGACCCCTGCGCCGCCGCTGTGGCTGGCCGTACGGCGGCAGACCTCCCCCCTTCCCGCCGGGCCGCGCCTGCTGCCGGAAGAGGAAGAGCGGCTGCACCGCATGGCCCCGGCCCGGCGGGACCAGTCCCGCGCCGCCAGCCTGCTGCTGGGGCACCTGTGCGCCCGGGTCTTCTCATGCCCCCCGGCAGCGGTGGCGGTCGGGCGGACTCCTCAAGGGGCCCCGCTGGTGCAGGCCCCGGCAGCCTTACAGGTCAGCCTGTCCCACAGTGGCGGCTGGCTGGCGGCGGCGGCCCGGCGGGATGCCCCGGTCGGGGTGGACATCGAAACCGAACGCCCGGTCCGCCCCGCCGTGATCCCGGAGATCCTGACCCCGGCGGAACAGATCGCCGCCGCAGAAAACCCAGCCCGGATCATCGCACTGTGGTGCCTGAAGGAAGCCTTTCTGAAAGCCACCGGCGACGGGCTGCGCCGTGATCCCCGATCCGTGGAGTTCCGCCTTGAGGGGGATCACGTTATCTGTCATGGCGACGCCACCGGGTGGCAGGCGGCCCTGCTGTCCCCCCGGCCCGGCCTGTGGCTGGCCTGCCTTTGCCCGGTCCCGTTCACCCTGCACCACATCCTGACCGACGCGGCCTGACTCATACGGTGGGGCCAATCCGGGTGGCGTTTTTGGGGTATCAACCCCATAGAGCCCCCCGGCGGCTTCAGGCATCAATGAGAGCATGGAAAACCGCCGTTATTGTGGAGAAGTCCCATGGGTGCCGTCGTTGAATGGGTGAAGGACAATATCATTGATCCGGTCGTCAAATTTGCCGAAGACCTGATCAACGCCCTTAATCCTGTCAAACACGGCAACGACAGCGACAACACCATAAAGGGCTTTATGCCCGCCAACTGGCTGTACGGGCACGGCGGCAACGATACGATTTACGGCTACGGCGCCTATAACTACATTGAGGGCGGCTGGGGCAACGACTACATCGAATCGTGGAGCGGCGGTGCCGATCTGTACGGCAACGAAGGCAACGACCGTATTTATGCCTACGGCATTTCGAACGATATCGATGGCGGCGACGGTGACGACTACATCGAAGCCGCCGGTGTCAGCAACAGCATCTATGGCGGCTGGGGCAGCGACACCATCGTCGCGCTGGCAGCCCGCAACTACATCAACGGCGGCTGGGGTGACAACCGCATCACCGCCATGGCGGGCAGCAACACCATTGTCACCGAAGGCAATGGCCGTAACACCATCACCGTTGGCGGTCTGCACAATGAAATCCGGACCGGCTGGGGGGATGACACCATCAGCGGCGGCGGCGGTTATAACAACGTCAATGCCGGGGACGGTAACAACCGCATCACCATCGGCGGGCTGTACAACACCATCACCGCCGGAAGCGGCAATGACACCATTCTCGCCCTTGGCGGTTACAACCGGGTCAATGCCGGGGACGGCAACAACCGGGTCGAGGTCGGCGGCGGCTATAACAACGTCACCACCGGCCGCGGCAACGACACCATTGTTGCTCTTGGGGCCGCAAACGTCATTTCCTCCGGGGCCGGGGATGATGAAATCACCGCACTCGGCGGGGTCAACGTCATCCGCTCCGGCGAAGGCAACGACCTGATCAGGGCCGGTGGTGGCGCTAACTTCATCCGGGATGACGGCGGCAATGACACCATCAGCGCCGTTGGCGGCGCTAACTTTGTCGCCACCCGTGGCGACGGCACTGATACCATCACCGTCGGCGGGATCGGCAACGTGGTGGCCGCGGACGGCAACAGCAATGACACCATCAACGCCCTCGCCGCAGGCAACCTGATCCACGCCGGGGATGGCAATAACACCATCAACGCCGCAGGCGGCACCAACATTCTGATGGCCGGGCGGGGCAATGACACCATCAACGCCGTCGGCGCCGCCAACATCATTCTGGCCGGGGACGGCAACAACCGGGTCATCGCCGGGGGCGGGCTGAACCTGATCAGCGCCGGACGGGGGAACGATACCCTGATCGCCGCCGGGATCGGCAACATCATGCTGGCAGGCGACGGTGACAACATCATCGGCGGTCTGGCCGCAGGCAACGCGATGATCGCCGGGTCCGGCAACGACATCATGGTCGGGGTCGGCGGGGCCAACCTGATGATGGCCGGGGACGGCAGAAACATCATGGCCGCAGCCGGGCATACCAACGTGATGGTGGCCGGACGGGGCGATGACATCATGGTTGCCGCCGGGATGAACAACATCCTGATGGCCGGGGACGGCAAAAATATCGCCGTCGCCATCGGCAACACCAACCTGATCGCCGGGGGCCGCGACAACGACACCCTGATCGCGGCGGGCAACACCAATATCGTCGCCGCCGGGGATGGCAACAACATCATCGGTGCCATCGGCAACACCAACATTCTGCTGGCCGGGTCCGGCAACGACATTATGGCCGCCGCCGGATCAACCAACTTCATGGCAGGCGGCGACGGCAACAACACCATGGTGGCCGCAGGCAACACCAACATCATGCTGGCAGGCAGCGGCAACGACATCATGATCGCGGTCGGCCGCAGCAACCTGATGTCGGGCGGCGACGGCAACAACATCATGGCCGCCATCGGCCAGAAGAACTTCATGCTGGCCGGGCGCGGCGATGACATCATGGCCGCCGTCGGCGACACCAACGTCATCTCCTCCGGCAGCGGCAATGACATTGTCGCCGCCATCGGCAACAAAAATCTGGTGATGGCCGGAGACGGTAATGACATCGTGGTCGCTGCCGGGAAAACCAACGTGGTCTTCGGCGGCGCCGGTAATGACATCATCGCCGCCGCCGGGCAGAAGAATTACATCACCGGCGGGGACGGCAACGACATCCTGCTGGCCGCAGGCAAGCAGAACCTTGTCGGCGGCGGCAGCGGCAACGACATCATCGTCGCTGCCGGAGAAAAGAACACCGTCATGGGCGGCAGCGGTCAGGACATCATTCTGGTCGCCGGGAAGTCGAACACCATTCTGGCAGACTTCGACATTCTGCCGGATCTGTCGGTCGGCAACCTGACCCCGGATATTTCAATCCCCAGCCTGAACATCCCGTCGATCAGCCTGCCGTCAGTGCGGATCCCCGATTTCTCAATCCCCCGCCTGCAGATCGGCGATATTGCCATTCCGCGCGTTGACCTGCCGGGCTTCTCGCTGCCGACCATCGGGCTGCCGAGCATCAGCCTGCCCAGCGTCAGCCTGCCCAGCTTCTCCATGCCGTCACTGGATAACCTGCCGGATCTGCCGCTGCCGAGCATCCCGGATCTCAGCCTGTCGTTCGGCTTCAGCGTGCCAAGCTTCAGCCTGCCCAGTTTCTCGATACCCTCACTGAATTTCAATCTGCCGTCGCTGAACCTCAACCTGCCGGACATGTCACACATTCTGGACAAGCTGGGATCCCTGAATCTCAACCTGCCCACCTTCTCAATGCCCAACCTCAGCCTCGGCGAGCTGTTCGACGATATCTCCCTGCCCGGCCTGCCGAGCCTGAACCTTGGTCTGCCCAGCCTGAACTTCAGCCTGCCCAGTTTCCAGCTGCCCAGTCTGGCCAGCCTGATCCCGCAACTGATCATGCCGTCGTTCAGCCTGCCGAACCTGACCCTGCCGAATGTGTCCTTCCCCGGGATCGACCTGTCGGCGGTGGTGAAGATGCCGTCGTTCCCCAGCTTCAACTTCATGAAAAACGAGGGCGATATTGTTGCCGCCATCGGCGAGGCCAACAAGGTCCTACTCGGCGGCGGGGACGATATCGTCGCGGCGATTGGCAAGAACAACAACATTCTGGGCACCGACGGGCGCAAGTTCGTGGTCGCGGCGGGCGAAAGCAACACCATCCGCACCATGGATCTGGCCAACATCACCGCAGGCATCCTCGACACGATGACCGGCAGCGATGACAAAGCCCTTGGCGATACCTCCGCCGGGGAAGGCGATGTGATCATTGCCGCCGGAAAGCTGAACAAAATCAGCTCCTACGGCGGGGATGACATCATTCTGGCCGCCGGTCAGGAAAACAAGATCGACGCCGGAAAGGGCAATGACATCGCCTTTGCCGTCGGCAAGAGCAACGAGGTCAAGGGCGGCGACGGCAACGACACGCTGGTCGCGATTGGCAACACCAACAAGATGGATGGCGGATCCGGCGATGACATTATGGTCGCCATGGGCCGCAGCAACGAACTGTCCGGCGGGGATGGTAAAGACAGCATCTTTGCCTTCGGCCACAAGAATATCGTCGATGCCGGGGCCGGGGATGACCGGGTGATGGCCCTCGGCAAAGAAAACTCCGTCACCGGTGGCGACGGCAACGACACCCTGATTGTCGGCGGCCTGAAAAACGTGGTCGAAGGTGGGGCCGGGGATGACATCATCCTTGGGGCCGGGGCCTACAACACCCTGCAGGGCGGGGATGGCAATGACAAAATCGTCTCGCTTGGGGCCGCCAACGTGGTGGACAGCGGCAGCGGCAATGACTTTGTGCTGACCGCAGGCGGGGCTTCGGCGATCTATACCGGCAGCGGGAATGACACCATTGTCTCCCTCGGGGCCGGGAACGCCATCTACGCCGGGGACGGTAACGACTTTGTGCTGTCTGCCGCCGGGGCCTCGCAGGTCTGGGGCGGGGCCGGAGACGACATCATCGTCAACACCTCCAGCGCCGGCAGCATTGACGGCGGATCGGGCAACGACTTCCTGATCGGTGCGGGCTGGGGGCTGTTTGACTTCTTCAACACCGCCTCCGGCACCAGTCTGCTGCAGGGCGTGGATGCGGCCATTGACAGCGTTGCCGGGGCGTTCGGCTCCATGCTCGGCTCGGCAGGCGATCTGATTTCCAAGCCGTTCTCGCTGCACTGGAGCAACGACAGTGCCACCATGACCGGCGGTGACGGCAACGATACCTTCTATGGCGGTCTGCGTAACGACGTGATGGTCGGTGGATCGGGCAACGACACCTATATCGTCCATGGTGGCGAAGGCAACGACATCATCCGCGACAGCGGATCGGGGTCTGATACGCTTGAAATCCGCTCCACCAGCGCCATCGGCTTCACCGCCAGCGCCGCCAATATCCGCGCCGAACTGACCGACGGCGGGAAGGATATCAAGTTCAGCTTCATCGTCGGGGATAAGAGCTATGGCTCCGTCACCATCGACGACTACAGCACCAGCGCCAACAAGATCGAAACCCTGAACCTGAACGACGGCGGGAAGAGCACCAGCTTCGACCTGAGCAGCATCTACGACAGCCTGAAGTCGGGCGGATCGTGGGGCCACAGCGGCCCGGTCAATGGCGAGGCCAGTCTGGATGCCATGAGCAAACTGCTCAGCTCCGCCCTGAACAACGATGTCGGGAACGAAGTCGGGGCATCGGTGCAGAGCGACATGAGCTTCGTCAACACCTACACCAATTTCAGCCAGGAAAGTCTGTCGACCGATACCGTGGTGACCAATGTGGAAAACCAGAAGTCGAGCTGATACCAATCAGCCTCGCTTTAAACCAAACCCCCCGCCGGTTTTCCGGCGGGGGGTTCTGTTATGTCTTCTGAGAGCAGAAAAGACTACAGCAGCCCGCTGTCCCGCGCCCGCAGCAACAGGCTGGCCGCGTTGTGGGCGTTCAGTTTCCGCATGACCGAATCCCGGTGCTTCTCAACCGTTTTAACGCTGATCCCCATCTCCCGGGCAATCGCCTTGTTGGACAGACCGGCGGCGATCAGCTCCAGCACCTGCCGCTCGCGGGCGGTCGGGGTCTGCTCCGGCAGCAGCCCTTCTGTGGCACACAGGCGCAGGACCTCTGGCGACTGATGGCGCTGTCCCGCCAGAACGGCATAGAGGGCCGCAATCAGAACCGCCGCATCCTCATTTTCCAGCACCTGCCCATCCGCCCCCCAGCCATCCTGCCGGATCAAGGCTGCCGGAGCAGGATCGTTGCCGAGAAGGAGAACGCGCCCGTCCGGATTAGCGGCACGGATCCGGGCAATCCCCGGCGCCCCCTCCAGCCCCGGCAGGCGGGAGGCCACAATCACCACCGCCGGACGGGCAGACAGGGCCGCAGCCAGAGCGGTCCAGTCGTCCGCCTCCGCCACCACGGCACACCCCCCCTGCCCGGCCAGAACCGAAACAAGGCCCTGCCGGACCAGCCGGTGATGATCAGCCACCACCACCGTCGGGCGGCCCCGGTCATCCCCGGCCAGAAAGGCCAGCGGACCCGATGACTGCACGGCATCGCCCTGCCCGGCATGGTTATCCGCCAGACGGGTCAGCAGCACGGCGGCAAGGGCCTTCGGCTCCTCCCCGGTCATGGGGTTGCCCCCGCAGGAACGGCCGAAACCTCTTCCTGCCGTTCCTGCGGTCTGGCCAGATCCTGAAGGCGCTGCGGCAGACCGCGCAGATGCTCTTCCACCTGCGTCCGGACCGCCGCCGGGTCGGTGACATCCAGCACCTCAGGCGCAAGCGGCAGGCCAAGTGCCATCAGCATATCGCCCAGGCTGCGCTGTTGTTCAGCCAGCAGATCATCGCGCTCGATATGGGTCAGAATACCGTCAACCTCAGCCCGGAACCGGACCAGCTCATCGGTGACGTTAAACGGCAGCCGCAGATCCCACAGATCGACGATCCCGTCATTGGTGGCAACAATGCGGTCTGACAGACTGACATCGCGGGTGATCTGCTGCAGAATGGTGCGCGATGTCCGCACCTGCTCCATCACCGCCAGACTCAAGGCCACCCGGCGCAGCTTCAGTAACTCTTCGTTATTGGCGGCCCGCTCGTTCTTCCACGGGAAGGTGATCAGGCCAAGCAGCTGCATCACCCCCCGGGCTCCGGTTTCAGTCCATGTCCGCACTGCGGCGGTGGAGCTGGTATCGGTGTTCAGGCCGTACGTCAGCGACAGATCCGGCAGCAGGCCCAGATAGGTTTTCCAGACATCAAGATGGGCATTGCGGATCTGATAATCAAAGTCCCGCAGTTCCGGGCGACGCATCAGCGCCTCATCGACCGCACGGTCAAGATCCATCCCCAGAGCCAGCCGCACCATACGGTCATCCGGCAGGCCAATCAGCGGCAATGGCTGATCTGATGGCAGATTCAGCAACCGTGCCAGCTTTTCCTGCGACACTTCCAGATCGCGGCGCAGGCCGCTGATCCGCCGCTTGAGCTGATACAGCCCCGCCTGTATGTTAAGGATGGTCAGCGGATCTTCCAGACGGCTCTCCCGCAGGCGCTCTGACAGATCCAGCAGATCATCAAGCCGCTGGTCGAGCACATCCAGCCGCTCCATCCGCTGTTCAGAGAACAGGGTGCGGTAAAAGTAATAGGTGACGTCATTGATCAGCGCGGCGGCAGCGCGGCGGCGGCGCTCCTCCGCTGCCAGACTTTCGTTGGCTGCCTGCCGGGCTGACAGATACCCGATCCCGAAATTGAGCACCGACCACTGGGTCTGAAGCACCCGCACCCGGCGGGAGGTGTTGGGCTTATCTTCCGGCGCGTCGCCAAGGCTGCCGCTGGCCCGGTTGCGGTGTGTGGAGTTGATGGTGCCGGACATATCAGGCAGCAGCCCAAGCTGGGCCAATGTCATCGAATCCTGCTCCATCAGCCGGGTCAGGTCATCGGTCCGCAGATCAAGGTTGGAAACCAGAGCCCGCGCAATCGCATCGGTCAGGGTCATCGGCCCCTGTACCGGCTGACGGTATACAGCCAGCGCTGCCCGGTCAGCCTCCACCCGGGCCCGGATTTCATCCCGGGTCAGCGGGTCAGGGGTGACCGCGCATGCCCCCAGCAGCACCAGTGCGCCAAGCAGCAGCGGATATGTCGTCCACCTCAGCGTCTTCACCGCTCGATCACATCCTCAACCAACGAAATGACCATCGTGCTGTTGGGATCAACCAACCCCTGAAACGGATCCAGTGCATCCCGCATGTCACCGTTTTTCACAAAAGCCAGCGCCCGCTCGACATCGTCAAACCGGTACAGAATCTGCACCTGTGTGGTGTTGTAGTTGACCAAGGCCTCGGCCTTTACAAACCCCGGCACTTTTTTAAGCAGCCCGTCGGTCCGGCGGAAAGTCGCCTTCAGCTCATCAATCCGGCCCGGCATCGCCTTTCCGGCCACTTGCACGATAATTTCCATCGCTTCCCCCTCTGCCCGCGGGCTCAACGCTCCCGCAGGCTGGTTTCCAGTGATCGCATGATCGGATAAATGAAGTAGGTGATGATCCGGCGCTTCCCGACACGGATATCCGCCGCGGCCGTCATCCCCGGAATCAGGTGGAAATCGGGAGAAATCCCGGTCAGCTTAACATCCGTCATCGTCGCCTGCCCGCGGAACACCGGCATCTTTTCCCCGCTCAGACGCTCAGGGAAGGTACCGTCGCTGACCAGCCGCAGGGTTCCGTGGGCCATGCCATGCTTGGTAAACGGCAGGGCATCAAACTTGATCATCACCGCATCGCCCGGCGTCACGAAGGCGACATCCTTGGGGTCGATATCCACCGCCACTTCCAGCGGTGCCTCCAGCGCCACCAGCCGCGCCAACACTTCCCCCGGCGTCACAAATGATCCGCCGGTCTTTTCCGCCACATCAAAGACCACCGCATCATAAGGGGCCGTCAGGCGGACCTGTGCAAAGGCCAGTTCGGTCTTTTTCAGCTGTTCGGTCAGGCGGGACTGTTCCCGCAGGGCATTGGCCAAAGCTTCGTTGCTGGCAGCCCGGGCTTCGTTCAGGAAGGCTTCCCGCTCCGCCTTCCGTCCTTCCAGCTGGCCGGTCAGGGCGCCGGTCCGCTTGCGGGCGGCAGCCAGATCATGCTGCATCGACAGACGGCGCTGTTCTGCCTCCAGATACTGAATCTGATTGGGTCCTTCCCGGCGGAACAGATCTTTTTCGCGGTCATAGAAGGTCTTCCGGATGGCCGTGACCTGTTCCTGCTGCTGGGCCTGCCGGACCATCACCGCCTGCTCTTCCTGCTCGCGGGCGATCTGGGTGGTCAGGCTCTGGATTTCCGCATCCCGGCTGGCCAGACCGGCCGCCAGTTTCAGACGGCGGCTTTCAAACAGCCGGGTCTGTACCTCTTCCTCACCGTCATTGTCGGAAAACCGCAGCGGCCGGGTGCCTGACAGTTCTGCCTGCAGGCGGCGGGTGGTCGCCTCCACGGCCCGCAGTTCTGACCGCATGCTCTGCAGATCAGCCTCCGAGGCCGTGCCATCCAGCACCACCACCGGATCTCCCTTCCGCACCACCTGCCCATTACGCACCAGCATCTGGCGGATGGTGCCCGTGCTGGTCGGCTGTATCGTCACCGGCGGCACCACGCTGACCAGCTTGCCCCGGCCATTGACCACCACATCAATCTGGGCGAACGACGCCCAGGTGATCGCCCCGATCAACAGGGCAAGCACCAGCCAGCCGGTCATCCGCATGGCCAGCGGTGGCCGTTCTGACAGAATCGCCAGATGGTCGGGCACAAAGCCCGGGTCCTCGTCCTGCTCCTTCCCCCAGCCGATCAGACGGCGCAGACGGTCGAGCAGAGTCCGTGGCGGCTCCTCCTCACTGTCGTCTCTCTCTCCGGGCTTCGGTGCGGCGGCGGAGAGCAGCTCCACCTTCTGGGCAGTCACCAGCCCGGCCAGCCGCCCGACAATCTGATAGGCCAGATCCGGGCTGGAGGCAAACAGGCCGACCATCGCCGCCCGGTCCACCACTTCCAGCGTCACATCGCTGCGGGCCAGTGCGGTGGCGGTACGTGGCTGGTTGGTCATCAGCGCAATTTCGCCGAAGACCTCCCCCGGATTGATGCTGGCCAGATACTGCGGGCCGTTGGCGGTCTCCCGCTGGATATCGACCACCCCATCACGGACGATATAGGCGCATTCGCCCATATCCCCTTCCCGGAACACCACCGTCCCGGCGGTGATCCGCGACAGACGGCCAATCGGGGGAGAGGCCGGAGGCGGTGCGGAGGCGGTGCCGTCAGTCATCATGCCCCTCCCTGCCGGGCTGCCGCCTGCGGCGGTGCCAGATGCGGGTTCTGCCGGAACCACAGGCCCCGGTACAGCTCACACCGCTCCACCAGCACCCGGTGCGGGGCAAAGTCCACCACCTGCCCCTGATCCAGCACCAGAATACGGTCCATCGACACCAGAAGATTAAGACGGTGGGAGATGTTGATCACCGTCCGCCCCATAGCGATCTGCGGAAAGCGTTCCATGATCAGGGTTTCACTTTCCGCATCCAGCGCGCTGGTGGCTTCGTCCATCACCAGAATGCGCGGACGCGGCAACAGGGCCCGGGCAATCGCCAGCCGCTGCTTCTGACCGCCGGAAAGGTTGGAGGCATTCTCTTCCAGCATGGTGTCATAACCCTGCGGCAGATCTTCAATAAACAGATCAGCCCCGGCCAGACGGGCTGCCTGTATCACCTCCTGCAGTGACGCCCCCGGCTGGCTGCGGGCGATATTCTCCGCCACCGATCCCCGGAAGATGAAGCTTTGCTGCGGGACAATCCCCAGACTGGTCCGCAGATGGGTCAGATCAAATTCCCGGATGTCAAAGCCGTCAACACGGATGATCCCTTCCGCCGGCTGATAAAACCCCTGCACCAGCTTTGCCAGTGTGCTCTTCCCGGCGCCACTGCGCCCGACCACCCCGATCTTCTCACCCGGCTGAATGCTGAAGCTGAGACGCTCCAGCACATTGCGGTCAGCCTGCGGATAGCGGAACACCACCGACTCAAACGCAATCGCGCCTTTGATCTCGGGCGTTACGCCCCCGGTGCGCGCGCTTTCCAGCGGACGGTTCAGGATTGTGCCCAGCATCTTCACCGACAAAGCCGCCTGCTGGTATTTACTGACCAATCCGACCAGCTGAACCAGCGGCCCGGTCACCCGGCCCGACAGCATGTTGAAGGCAATCATCGCCCCCGCGCTCATCACCCCATCCAACACCTGCTGGACACCAACCCAGACAATGGCGATGGTCATCAGGCGTTGCAGAAAGCCGCTGACTTCTGACGTCATGGCCGACATCCGGCTGACTTCGAACTGCTTGCGCACGGATTCAGCCGACCGCCGCATCCATTCCCGTTTCTGGGTGGGCTCCAGCGCCATGCCCTTGATGGTCTCAATGCCAGCAATGGTTTCAATCAGCATGGAATCACGGGTCGCCGCCGTGCGGTACAGCGCGCTCAGGCGACGGCGGTTAGACGGAATGGTGATGACCACATTGATCGCAATCAGCACCGTACAGCCAAGAACCAGCAGGGTCAGGGTGTGATTGTAGAACCACAAAATCGGCAGGAACACGAACAGCGCCGTCGCTTCCAGCAGGGTCAGCATCAACTGGCCGGTCAGGAATTCGCGGATCGTGGCGATCTGCTGCATGTTTTTGGCGATAATCCCCGCCGAGGTGCTCTGAAAGAAACTCAGTGGCAGGGCCATCATCCGGTCAAAGGCCAGCTCTGCGGCCTTCACATCGACCCGTCCGGTGACATGCAGCAACAGCATGGTCCGCAGGTAGCCGATCATGGACTGCATCACGACGGCCAGCACCGCACCGCCAAACAGCACATGCAAGGTATCCAACGTGCCATTGGAGATCACCTTGTCGAGAACCACCATGGAAAACAGGGGTGCGACAAAGTTCAGCACATGCAGTATCACCGCAATCAGCGCAATCTGGCCCAGAATGCCTTTCGTCGATGCCAGTTCCTGCAAAAACCACGAGAAGCCGAAGGACTCCGCGTCTTCCGCTGCGGCCTTCTTACGGTCCACCAGCACCAGACCGCCGGTCCACTTCTCGTTGAAACGATCCAGCGGTACCGGAATCAGGATCGCTTGCTCCACCATCGGATCGAGGATCATCACATCCTCGCCACCGTCATTATTGCGACGGATGTTAACGACCAGAACAGAGCGCTGGTTGGTCAGGCGGGCAATGGCGGGAAAGCTTTTCTGAGCATTTTTAATGCCCTTGGCTTTCAAAGACAAAGTCTTGGCGTTCAGCTCGGCATGGCCGGCCAATTCGACAAGCTGCTCTTCCGACACTTCTTCGTCAGTGATGGCATGGCGGCGCTTCAGGGTTTCCACAGTCAGTGGAACCTGTCGGTGACGCGCTGCCAGCACCAGGCATTTGAGCGCAGTATCCATAGGGAGCCCTTCCCCCGATGGTCAAAAGCACAACAGGCGGAGCAGGGGATCCCCCCCTGCCCCGCCGAAGTGTTTTACCAGATCAGAAGTTGGGCGAAACCGGGGTGGCCGGAGCCGCCGCAGCCGGAGCGCTGACCACCGTGGCCCCATCGCGCGGGGCACGCTGGATCAGGCCGCGCTCCAGCAGAATGCGGATCACTTCGTCAGCCGCGGTATACATCTGCAGGAAACCTTCAGCCGACATCAACAGGCGGTGGCTGAATTCCCGTTCGGTCTTCCCATCCGGGCCCTGCCCGGTGCCATAATGGAAAAAGTCGATGCGGACAACGCCGCCGGTGATGGAAATATCGGTGGTGCCGTCAGCAAAAATCTGGTCCATGGTTTCCCCCTGGGGCATGCAAAAAACGAGAGACAGAATCAGCCTGATCACCCCGCCGGGGTTTCAGACTCCGGCGCTGCGGGTGGAAGCGGGCTGGCTGCCGCCTGACGCTGCAGGTCCGCCACAATTTTTCCGCCGTATTCGTACAGGAATTTCGACATCTGCAGGAACTGCGGCTTGGACATCACCAGCCGACACACGGTTTCCCGGCGCTGGAGGGTGTCTGTGCTGTCAATTGCCAGAGAGTAGAAATTAACCTTAACGGCAATCTCGGTCTGCTGAATCCCATGGATACCGTCGACATAAAACTCCGGGTCGCCTTCCTGCGCACCCCAGAGCTCAATTTTCATGCCGTCGCCATCGACTTCGTAGATTTTACGTCCACTCATATTACCCCCCGCTTCCGATCTTCTGATCGTATCAGCAATGCGTTTCTGCAATCTCGAGAGAGCAGTGGCAAAGACTGTATACATATCAGAATGAATCGCAAACCAGTTCTGAAGAGCCGATACACTTCAGACACATTCAGTTAAGGGACAAAGGGAGCACTCAATCGGGGAAAAACACGATACCCCGAATGTATCACTCTCAATATCAGGGCGAATTTTCAGTCAGAGCGGTAATATAAGCCTGAGCTGATTCTTTGACATGCCGAAACCGATCACCACCAAGATGGGTTCCGCCATACCAGCGGGTTACAACCACGATGTGATTTCTGATCTCAGCGCTTTCCAGCATACGCAGGATGATCATCCCCGCACCGCTTTCCCCGTCATCATTCTTCAGGGAGCCCTCCTCACAGAGCAGAGCCCATGAATTATGAGTCGCTTTGGCAAACTTCTTTTTTCTCTTCAACTCTTTAAGGAAGAGGCGCGCTTCTTCTGCTGTGGTGGCAGGACCGCCAGAGACCGCATACTTTGAGCCACGGTCAGTCAGGACATGATCGATGATGTTCATTTCAACAGAATAGCGGTCTCATTGTTGAGCATCAAGAGAGAGGCCGGGAAGCAGAGCATTTCCCCCTCTTCTGCCGGGCCACCTTTCCCGTTCTTTCCGGGACGCACGAAAAAACCACCCAGCTTTTGTCTGGGTGGTTTTGTGTTCCTGCTGGAACGT
>NZ_KB907354.1 GCF_000381985.1 Novispirillum itersonii subsp. itersonii ATCC 12639
GCTTTTCGCTGCGGCCCGCGTCGTCGGGAGGCGCTTTATAGGTCCCCCACGCAGAACCGTCAAACACTTTTTTCAGAAAAATGACTCTTTTTCAGGACCCTGCGGTTTCAGGCCGGTTTCAGGCCCCCTCCTCTCCCGCAGGCGGCAGCCCCGCCAAAAGCCCCCATAACCAGATCGTATGCGGACTCATCGCAAAAAACTTTGCCGGGTCAACCAGCTCAGTAATCAAAATAGCGCCCGCAAAAAGCACAGCCCCCCGGACATAGACAGCCGTCGTGAAATCAGCATAGGAGGTCAGGAAGGCCGCACGGATTTGCCCCAGAAGACACCAGACGAAGAGAGCATAGATGCCGAGCCCGGGAAGGCCAAATCCCCCTCCCATCTCGATCACAGCGTTATGCGGAGTATCAAAGGGAAACTGCAGGGCTGCGCTATAAGCCTCGCTCCAGCCACCGGGGCCGATGCCAAGGAGCCAGTTCTCTTTCCAGATCTCAAGGCCAGCCCGCCACAGCCGATCCCGTTGTCCGGTACAAGTTACACTCTCACATTCACGGGTCTTATACTCAATCGGGCCATCGAAATTGCGGTACATCTCGCTGCGATCAACGGGTATCTCTCTCTTTCTTTGGGCTTGACCGGCCACCGGCGGCGCGACCGTCATCTCAACAGACTGGGACAGCCGGAACTGACTTGCCAGACGCGCAGCCAAATCCGGAGTTTCCGATTTTTTTTCAGCGGCTTTCGGCAATTCTGGCGGGCTTGGCTTATGCATTCCCCGCTGGATAACCGTCTTTTCAAGACCCCCGGCAAGAACGGCCCCATACCCAAGAGCCAGTCCCAATACGACAACAGCAGACCCGGCAGAAAAAACAGCACGGCGACGGGACCGCCCCCAAAGCCAAAGCGCCGCAAGCAAGGGAGCCCCGGTCATGCCCAGCAGGGAGGCTTTCGACAGAGTCGCCCCTATCGCAACAGCACCAAGGGCAGTCATCAACAGCAATGCGATTTTTATGCGCACAGAGCACCGTAACGGGCCTGAACCATCCCATACAAAGGCAGCCCAAACCGCCGCCAGAAGGAAAGCTTGTCCGGCAATAAGGAATTTTGCTGTCGCATTAGGGTTCGCATGCACGCCAGCCAAGCGCACCCCTTGCCAACTGGGTATCAGCCGGAGGGCCAAAGCCGTTTCTGAAAAGTAGACCGCCAGAACGTCAACAAGGATAGTGAAGACCAAGGATAAAGCGACGGCGCACATTGCAGAACGGTAGAAGGCCTCTCTTCGCGGACCCGCGCAATAAGAGGAAACAATCATGGCAAATCCGCATACGCAAAAAAGGAAAACTAATTCTTTGAAATTATTTAAAGATAATATTTTATTGTAAAATAATCCTCCTATTAAAAAATAAAATGAATAAACAAATAAAAACATGAACATTATTTTTATTAATATTGATTTTTTATCGAAAATTGATTTCACTTTTAAAGCATCTCTCCAGCTATTATAATTTTTAATATTAATTGATATAATCAATAGTGCCAGAATAAACGGCATTTCCTGGCGTGATATCCCCCAGATCCCTTGAATGGGGGTAATCATGATTAACAGTAAGAGACTGCTTTGCGGGAAAAGGATGCTGACTCCAATCAAAATCCCCCCTACCGCGCTAAGAGCAAGCCGGGGAAAAACCAATCCAAGAGCGGCACAGGCTAAAAAGCACACCAACAGCCCGACCAAAACCCCGGCCATGCCTCTGTCAGACAGTTGCTCTTCCCACCGTGCTACCCGCTTAATCACGGCTGCCCCGCCAAATCATAACGCCACGGAATAACGCGAACAGAAATCCAACCGCCGTCAAAAGGCCCAATATGCTCAGGGGTCGATCAACCTGCGTCTGCTTCTGTACCGCAACCGCTTCAGGCGGAGCCTGACGTGCCGGATCAGACAGGCAAACAGACAGACTGGCGATTGCCCGGCCCGCATCGTCTAAGACGGGCTGCGTGGCCATACCCGCCGGAAAAGCCACCAGAAGGGACGTCCGGTTCATGGCGCTGACCACCACGTTCATCGACTGACCATGAACCAGGGCCGCATCACCGATGGCTTCAGCAATCATTGACCGGGCCTGAACATAACACCCCGGCGTCAGGTCATAACGGGCATAGAGAATGTCGTTCCGTCCCGCCAGCGCGGCCCCAAGGGCCCAGACCTGGATCCCCCCAACCGCCAGAAGCGCCAGAACCAGAAGCGCATGTGCCGGTTTTTTCAGCCGTTGCATCGGAAACGTCCGGCATCCCCACAAGGCCAGAGACTGCAGGAAAAGTGATGGCAAAATCGGCATCAGGCCTGCAAAAGAGGTCCGCCACAGGGCAAAACCAAACAGTACATCGGTCTCCACCCCCTTACGGGCCAAATACCGCCACGCAAAAATCAGCAGAACCGGGACGGCCATCATCCACAGGATCGGCGGCCCGGGGAAATAGGCCCTTGCCTCACCATAAATCAGCGACGTCGTCTCCCCCAGCCCGGCCCCGCCATAAATGTGACGGAACAGGAATTCTTCGAGATTGGGGGCATCACTCAGCCGTAACTTCCGCAACAGCTGATCGGTCAGGGTCGGCATCTCAACACCGCTGTCCACCAGATGCCCCGCCATGACAGCCTGATACAGCGGAAAGGCCACCCGCTGCCCCAGCCGGGTTTTCAGATCCCCCGGCGGCATCAACATGTCTGCCGGAGGAGCGGGCAGAACGACACGCTGACCGGACCGGTTCACGATGACCTGCTGCCCCCCGGGTGCCTTTTCCTTTGCGTCAGCGGGGGCCGTATGCTCGCGCGGCAAGACCGACAGCCCCATGCTCATCGCCAGCCAGCTCGGCGAGCGCATTCTGGTATCCTGAATCCCGGCCTGCACAACGGCGGCCCCCAGCAGCAGGGCGAACAGGCCGGTCATCACATTGCGCCGACAAAAGGCCGGAAACTCCTGCCGACGCCGCTTCGACCACACTGCGGTACAGGCCTGCTCAGCAAGGGGCAGCAGGAAGCCAAAGGCATAGAGAGCCACCACCATCGCCCGGTACGGCGACAGAATCATCCCCATCAAAAGGCTGACACCAAGGGCCATTTTCAGAAAACTGCGGGGCCGGGCGTATAGATACAGTTGCAACAGGGCCGGTAAGGCGAGGTTTTCCATCGAGACAAAGTGCCCATAAGCACTGGACTCGTTCAGGCGGGAGACAAAAGCCGGGCCAAACTGAATCAGGCCGAGATGAATCCCCATCACGGTCAGGCTGCCTGCGACAAACAGATATTCGCTCGCCGTTGCCTCGCGCACCGTACTCTCGGCCGGAACCGCAACCATCAGCCAGCGGCGCCAGAGAGCAAGCGCAATCACACCGCCATAAGCGAGGACATTAAGCGTCCCGACCCAGCGGGCCCCAGCCGTACAGTCCTCGGGAGCAATGGAATTGATGGCGCAGGCATAATTCCCGGACGGAAAAACCTGCACAGGAAATACCGCTGCCACCCCCAGCATTAAACAGGCCACGGCAAACGCCAGCAGCAATCCCAGCAGCAAAGGCAACCGAAGACCCATTACCGAGAAACCCCTGAAAATTCAGCCCCGAGAGACGATACGGGCACCACCACACCAATTTTGTACAGCAGAGAGCGCTATGATCTCTGTCCCGCCTTACAACACAGAGATCCCCCTGCATTGTGGGGGACACGGTATATCACCCGATAATTGTCGAAACAGTCTTTTCTTCACCTGATCAGGCGCGGCTCCCCTCCCCCCAGTTCAGCAACCGGATCTCAACAAAAGCACGGCCCTGCAGGGTCAGACGGTCATGACCGACGTACACAGCCTGAATCGCCTTGATCCTTCCGGCATTAAACGGCCCGTGGACCGACACCAGACGCCCCGCAACACGATCGCCGCGAACATGAAACGCCCCCGGAAGGAACAAGGGGTGAACATTTTTCTTGCGCCCGGCTGGCGACTCATTAGTCTGCATCAGAGAGATTAGAACAAAACAAGATCACCCCGGAGAGAGGGCTGACCGCCATGGCCCAGCTGGATATTGCCCAAAAACTTTCCATCCTTGCTGACGCAGCCAAATACGATGCGTCCTGCTCCTCCTCAGGCGGTAAGAAGCGCAGTTCTGTCGGCGGGAAAGGAATAGGCTCCACCTCCGGCGGCAGCGGCATCTGCCATGCCTACACCCCGGATGGGCGCTGCATCAGCCTGCTGAAAATCCTGCTGACCAACAGCTGCATCTTTGATTGCCACTACTGCATCAACCGGCGGTCTTCCAACGTGCGCCGGGCCCGCTTCACCGCGCAGGAAGTGGTGGCCCTGACGCTGGATTTTTACCGGCGGAATTATATTGAGGGACTGTTCCTGTCATCGGGGATCATTCACAGCCCCGATTACACAATGGAACAGATTCTTGAAGTGGCGCGGTCCCTGCGGGAAGACCACGACTTTCGGGGATACATTCATCTGAAAACTATCCCGGACGCCGACCCGGCCCTTGTCACCCGCGCCGGACAGCATGCCGACCGGGTTTCCATCAACGTCGAGCTGCCGACCCGTGATGGTCTGCATGCCTTGGCCCCGGAAAAATCGGAAACCCGGATTGAAAACGCCATGGGCTTTATGCAGACCGCAATCGCTGACGGGGCCGATGCGCGGCGGCGATACCGTTATGCCCCGGTCTTTGCCCCGGCCGGGCAATCAACCCAGATGATCGTCGGTGCCGATACCGCCAATGACCGCGACATTGTGGCCCGTGCCGGCCGACTGTACGGCCAGTTTGAGCTGCGGCGGATCTATTATTCAGCGTTCAGCCCGATCCCCGATGCCAGTGCGGCCCTGCCGCCACGCCGCCCGCCGTTAATGCGGGAACACCGGCTGTATCAATCCGACTGGCTGATGCGCTTTTATGCCTTTACCCCGGACGAGGTGGGAGATGCCGCCGACCCGGTAACCGGTATGCTGCCGCTGGATATCGACCCCAAACTGGCGTGGGCCCTGAAATTCCGCGAACAGTTTCCCGTCGATGTCAACCGCGCCCCGAAAGAACTGCTGCTGCGGGTCCCCGGGCTTGGCCCCCGGGCGGTGCAGGCAATTGTACAGGCCCGGCGCTGGCGGCGCCTGCGGCTGGAAGATGTTGGCCGACTGACTGTTTCACTGAAAAAGCTGCGGCCTTTTCTGATCACCGATGACTGGCGGCCTATCAGCCTGACCGACCGCACCGACCTGCGTCAGCTGGTTGCCCCCCAACCACAGCAGCTTGACCTGTTTGCGGGGTAATCATGCGGGTGGTCAGACTGGATGATGAGGATGACTTTGACGGCTGGCGCACCGCAGCCCGGGCACTGGCGGCGGAGCGGGTACCCGCCGATCAGGTCCTGTGGCAGATCGGGGATGCCCCCACGGACCTGTTTGCCGCCACCGCCGGGACCGCCCTGCCCAACCGGAGCCTGACGGTCCCCAAGGACTTTCTCGGGCTGGCTGCCAGCGTGTGCCTGCACCGTGATCCGCAGCGCTTCAGTCTGCTCTATGCCCTGCTTCTGCGGGTACTGGTACAGCCGCACATCCTGCAGGACCGTGCTGACCGGCGGATTTCCGTTCTGCGGCGGATGCAGCAGGCGGTGGGGCGGGACGTTCATAAAATGCACGCCTTTGTACGGTTTCGGGAACTGACGGAGGGCGAACAATCACGCTTTGTCGCGTGGTTTGAACCGGATCACCACATTCTGCGGGCTACCGCCGGATTTTTCGTCAACCGCTTTGCCACCATGCACTGGTCGATCCTGACCCCGGAAGGATCGCTGCACTGGGATACCCGCAGCCTGACCGAAGGCCCCCCGGCAGAGAAAACCGACGCACCGGGGGATGACCCGGTAGAGGCCATCTGGAAGAGCTATTACGCCTCCACCTTCAACCCGGCGCGGGTCAATTCCCGGGCCATGCTGAAAGAAATGCCGAAAAAATACTGGCACGGGCTGCCTGAGGCCGCGTTGATCCCGTCTCTGGTGGCCGGAGCCAGCCAGCGGGAACGCGAGATGATCGCCCGGCTCCCGACCACACCGCGCCGGATGGGCAGAAGACCGGACCCCTCCTGAGTGCAGGAGGGGTCCGGTCATGTCCTCAGCCGGAGGCCACAGCCTCCATCCGGGCGCGGAACCCATCAAGCCCGATGTGATCAGGGTTGATGGCCGCAATCTGCTGTCTGGCGTAATCAGACGGATACTCACTGTCCAGATAGACTTCCTGCCGCACCGGGTCGCGGTTGACGGACACGATGCAGTCCAGAACCTCGGTGAAGGTTGGCCGCTTGTCTTCCGGGGCAGCCAAAATCAGCTGTAGACCAAGATCCTTGAAGAACTGGATCAAGGACTGGGTGGTGACGATATCCAGCTTATTGAAGGCCTCGTCAAACAGCACAAGGCCCATGCCTGACGGCTCACCATGCGGATGCCCCCCCGGATAATAGGCCAGAGCCATTGAAGCGGCGATCGCCACATAAAACGGCGCCTGCCCTTCCCCGCCCGATCCGACCGTGGCACGGCCACTCAGGCTGATCAGCCCTTTCTTCCGGACTTCACTGTCGTCGATCTCGATAGACTCATCAGGCTCGGTGTTGGCCGGATGCATATAAAGATCAAAGGTGAAGTAGTTGCGGTAATCCTCGGTCCCCTCACCGCCGGTATTTTCCAGATATTCGTTCAGCTCAGAGATCGCCGCCTGCATCACCAGATCGCCGCTGCGGTTGGCAACAATCGACTGGGCCTTATCCGGGTTGCTGCCAACCTCGATGGCAAGGCGGCGCAGACGGTCAAAGCGGGGGTCAGCTTTCTTACGGAAACTGTAAAACTGGCCGGTAAACTTATGACGGCGCAGCTGCGCATTCAGGCTGCGCAACTGGATATCCAGCTTCTGGAACCGACCGTTCAGGTTGACCAGCAGGTCTTCCTTGAGGGTGAAATACATCTCCCGCTCGGCTTCCTCAGCCCGGACCCGGTGTTCCCGCAGCTCGTTCTGCTGAAGCTTGCTGTGCTGAAGGACAACCCAGTTATAATCCACGCGATAGGGGCTGTCGTCCGCCATCGGGCGCTCAATCCCGTAATCACGGAGATAGTCGTCCAGCATCCTGCGGGCGAGAAGACCCGCCCGGCTGATCCGGTCATCAATATGATCAAGACGGGTGGCACAGTCTGCAATGAACGCATCGTGCCGGGCCGGGAAGCCATCCCCCGGCCAGCCCCGGTGCGGGCGGGTTTCAAAATACGGGGGGGCACTGTCACCGGCCCATTGCAGGGCGGTCCGCAGATCCTCGTTGCGGGCGGCGAAACCATTGGCGGCCCGCCGCATCAGACCGACCTCAAGCCGCATCTGCTCCCGCTTCCGCTCCACCGCCGCCTCGGCCTTGCTTTTGGCGGCGACAGCCTTCTTCCACGCCTCTTTTGCGTCCTCAACCTCGGCCCGGCGCTGCCTGATTTCGTTGGTGATGGCGTCAATTTCCGTGATCAGCGCCGTTTCTTCATCCGACATCACCGCCTGACGGCGGCGCTCAATCTCACTTTCCCCACGGCGGATCTCATCATAGGTCTCGGCAGCCGCCCGCGGATCGAGATCAAGGGTGGCAACGGTCTCGCCAAAGCGCTGCGCCTGCCGCAGCAAGGCGATCTCTGCGGTCAGCCGGCTGGTGTCCGCCGCCAGACGGTCCAGCCCGTCCCGCAGGGTCTGCACCACAGAGGCATCCTGCCGCCCCAGAATGTGAACGATGTCCTGATTGACCGAGAAGGCAAGGCCTGAGGTGGCTCGCCCATCGCGCATGATCGCACGGTGGGCGCGGTTAAGATCAGCAATCGTCTCAACCCGCTTGACTCCGCCCAGATGAGTACAGATCAGGGCCTGAGCATGCGGGTTATCCGTCTTAAGCACTGCGCCGAGGCTATCAGAATCAAGATCGGTCTCTGCGCTGTCGGTCCGGTTGGTTTTCACCAGACGGATTTTATGCAGCCCCTGAGCATTCCGGTTGGCATACAGGATTTCGTTGGCCCGGGTCAGGTGGCGCGGGGCAACAATGACCGCCTCACGGAACAGCCCCAGCAGGGACTCTGCGGCGAACTGCCAGTCTGCATCCGTGACATCCACCACATCACAGAAAACGGTGGCGTCAATATCCTCCGCCCGCAACAGCCGCAGGAAGGCCACGGTGTGGGAGGACAGGGGCCGCGCCCCTTCCGCAGCACGGGCAATGTTCTCCTCAAGGGCCTCACGTTGGCGGCGCAGATCAACAAGGCCCGCCTGACGGTCAGCGACCATCGGCTCGAGGCGGGACGGCAGATCCGCCAGTGGTCTGAGCTTCGCCAGACTGTCTGCGACCGCACCCGCATGCTCGATCAGCCACCCCAGCCCCGGTTTTCCGAGCAGCGAGGCGGCAGACGCCGCCGCCGCAACCGCCCCGCGGGCAGAGGCGGGCAGAAACTCACTGACCGCCTCCAGCGTGGCGGCTGCCCGCAGCAGGTCCCTGATGGTCTTGTCCTGCGCCTGCACCGGGGCAAGCCGCAGGGCCAGAATTTTCCGGTCTGCTTCCAGCTGCTGCAGACGGCCACTGATGCCGCTGTCATTGAGCATTGCCTTCAGGCGGTCCCGCTCGCTGCCTGCTGCTGCCAGTTCGCGCTCAAGGCGTTTCTGGGCCTCTTCAACGCGGATCATCTCGGCGCTGGCGGCAGACATCTGCCCACACAGGCGGCGCAGTTCCTTCTTCGATTTATCAACCCGGACGCAGGCCTGCCCCCATTGGTCCATCGCCCGGCCAATGACCAGATTGCCCCATTCCGCATACTTTGCCCGGACCGAGGCAATACGCTTCAGCTTCTCTTCAATCAGGCGCACCGTTTCCGCCAGAGAGCGCCAGCGCAGGATCGACTCCCTGACCCGCTCGATATCCAGCGGATCAGGCTCCAGAATGTAGGAGCGTACAAACTGGGTCGGGTCAAAGATCGGCCGGAAGGCCACCGCGTTGGAAAACGTGTGCAGGAAATGGCGGGTATCCGGCTGGCGGCCATGGGTCCGCATTTCCGCCAGCATATCGGCCACAAACTTTTCTGCGGTGTTCCGGTAAAAGCGGACTGCCGGACAGCGGCGTTTCAGCTCTTTCTCCAGATCATCCCAGCGCATGACATAGATGCCATCGTCACGCTGCTCCTTAAAGTCTTCGACGGAAAACTGATACCCCGGAGCAATAAAGCGGCTGAGCACCACTTCGCGGGAATCTTCAGCCCGCGCCGACAGCGCAAGACCAACACTGACATGATGCACGCTGCCGTCGGCATGCTGTGCCGAAAACACCACGCTCAGCACGGTTTCGCACTGCGACCGCAACGGCACGCCACCGTCGCTTTTCGGGATGGTGTACCCCAGACAGTAATCGATAATCTTCCGGCCGGATTTGCCACTGGCCGAAGCGTTGGTATGGATATGGCGGTGACTGCCGCCGCAGACCACGGTCTGGATACCGTCTTCGATAGAGGATTTGCCGGAGCCGGTCGGACCAATGAAAGCCGTCGCATCCCGGATATCAACATCCTTTGCCGACACAAGGTACCAGTTGAAGGCGCTGAAACGGGTAGCCTTATACAGCGGCATGATCTTCCTCCTCTCCGGCTGCCTCGGCCGCCCCATCCGGTCCGTCTGTGTCCCCCTCCGTCGTCTCACCCGGGGGCATCTGCCCCGCCCAGTCAGAAACCTGCTGCATGTACGCGTCGGGACAGGCCACTTCGATACCGGGCAGGACGGTCAGCGGGCGCACCCGTTCCACCGGATCCCGTTCCCCCAGCACCACAATCCCTTTCCGCCGGAACTGCTCGAGGATCGCGTACAGCCGGGTTTCCTCAATCTCAACACCGCCGACAACACTCAGCTTGTCGATGAGGTCATCGGTGGTGATCTCCACCGTACCCTTCACCGTCATCGCCTGCGCCTTAAAGCCTTCCTCATAGGCCAGCTTCAGGACAAACAACACCAGCGTTTCGTCTTTTTTCAGCCGGTTGGCCTGCCAGTCGTAGCGCTTTTTGTCCGCACCGGGAAAGCGCAGGGCAATCATGTCAGACCGGGTATCGTGGTACAGCTCCAGCCCCATGGTGGCAAAGTAGCGGCGGAAGAAATCCTGATAGCCATGCCACCGCAGAATGGCATAGACCCGGCTGAGAGTATGCTGGAACGGATAGATGCACTGGCGGGACAGCATCACCTGAATGCAGCGGGTGACTTCCTCTTCCGTCGGTGGCTCGGGCACGCCCTGCCCCGGGCGGTGCCCGTCAGCCTTATCGAGGAGTTCCGCCAGATCTTTCAGTTCATGCGCCATGGTGCGGCCCCTTTGCGGTAACGGTTTTCGCCCGCGTAACGGTGAAATCCGGGAAATCCAGCCACGAATTACAGGCGCGGCGGTTCAGCGGGGTTACCGAAAAATCGCGGGCAAGCGCCCCGTCAAACATAAAGGGAACGTCACGAAGACGTTGAAAAACAATAAAATCGTCCACAGTCTCTACCGAAATTTCACTACCAGTCACACTATCACGCCCCTCGAGAATCCGGTTGAGAAACGCCCGGACCCGCTGCGGTGAAACCGTCACCTGACGGGCATAGTCAAGCTTTGCCAGCCGGAACGCCTCAAACGCCGGATCGGGATGGGTTTCCCGGACCATCGAGCGGTCAATCCCCCGGCTGACCTGACGCCGGTTATACAGAATATCCCCCCCCAGCAGAGGGTCGAGCAGCAGCAGACAGGGATCGGTGGGCACATCCGTCTCCATCCGCACCCCCGTCGCCCCAAGGGCCCGGATCGCCGCCGTCGCCCGCTCCACCGCTCCGCCATCGTGACGGTCCATATACCGGACGATGGTGTGAATTTTCCGCTCAATACGCTGCTGGGTCTCGCTGATCACCTCTAGATGGCGATCAATGGTGTCAAACAGCCGGTACACGTCATGCAGTTCCCGCCGGATGACCAGATCAGCACTGGCATCATCCGCCGCACGGCCTTCGCGGACATACGCGCCGCACAGGCGGGCCATAAGGTCTGCATCCCCTTCGATCTCCGTAACCCGCTGCAGGATGTTATGACGGAACCGGAAAGGATTGTTCCGGGTTTTCAGCGTCTTATAGTCTGCGATCAGCATGTCGGCGACAAACTCATCGAAGAACGCCTGAAACACCGCCCGCAGCCCGTCCTGCGACAGGACGTGATCTTCAATCCGCCGCATCCGGGACGACAAAGACCGCAGATGGTGCGAGAAATCGCTGGAAAAAGACCATGCGTTCCGGATCGCCTCAGAGCGGTCATCGGGGAAGGCAACGGCCGCATCAAGGGCACCGAGCACATTCAGCACCGCGCCACCATAAGACCGGGTATCGCCCTGAACGATCTTCTGAATTTCCCGCAGCAACAGCCGCCCTTCAGCAGACAGATCCACCAGCTTACGAAAGCGGTCCCGCGATTCCGTCAGCCAGCCGCAATCAACCAGATACTGAAAGGTAAAATAACGGCGCAGATCCTGCGTGTCAGAGGATTTCGCCTCACGCGCCAAGGCCCGGGCCTGTAACGGCGCCACATCTTCATCACCCTGTTCCAGCGCCCCGTTCTGGCGCGTATAACGGTCAATGTAATCCCCAAGCTCAGAAATCACATCGGCACGGCGCGGCGTGTCGCCAATGGCAGAGAACGTATGCTCATACAGGTGCAGCAGAAGGGCTGCGTAAAAGCGACGGTTGGTTGCCGCCAAAGGCCGGAAAATTTTATCGGGAACTTTATCAAAAAGCGTCACGGCTTGTTCCATGTGAACAGGTTTTCCGGTGTCCTCTAAAGCATTTTCAGACGGAGGGGAAACCGGTTAATCAAAAAAACTCTAACGTCCGCCAGCGCCCTCTTTCACAGCCCGCAACTCCTGCCGGGCCGCCGCCAGCTTCGCTTCCAGCCGCACCATCTGATCCCGGCGATCTGCATCCACCGCAGTGTGGGCTGCCTGTAACTGCATCATCTGTCTGGCCATCTCGCTCTGCAGGCGCTGCACGGCCGCCTCGGCGTCCTGCGCACGAGCTTCCGCTTTCAGCAGCGCCTGCCGCAGGTCTTTCATCTCCCTCAAAAGGGCGTCCCGCTCCGCCTGCAAGGCAGTCACCTGCGCAGCCGGCGGCCCTGACCGTTTGGCATCATATTCTGTCTGAAGTGTGGCAGTTCCCTGCTCCTGCCGCTCTTCCCGCAGGATGGCCATAAAAGCCCCAAGAACCCCCTGGCTGATTTCTGCCAGATAACGCTCCAGTCTGGGGGGAATCTCGCAGGGTCCGGCCTCGACAGAGGGCCCCGTGCGCCCTTCCCGCCAGTTCTGAAGATGCGGCAGGATATCATTGGGGGACCCTCCCCCAAGTTCCTCGCGCACTTTGCGCACACTTGGCTTGTCCCCACGCGCGATAATGCGGTCCGCAGCAGCAGCGATTGCATCAAAGGTGACTCTAGCCATCGTCATGCCCCCTCGGAGAGCCGGAAGACATAACAGATACCGAATCAGGCCCTTTCCCCCAAGGTCTAAATCCGATGAGGATGGGGCAATCCTTTTGACCGGGGGAACTGACCCTGCCCCTGCCCGGCCTGTACAGAATCTTGTTTGGATTTCTTTGTAAGGTATTTCAGGGTGACAGATCGGTCACCCTCCCCTGACAGATCCGTCTGTGGATAAGTCACTGGTTCGGCTTCTGTTTCGGACCCGGCGGTTTCGTCGGCCTCGGCATACCGGGAGGCCAGTTCGGCCTTCACGGCGGCAACCGCCTGCCGCAGTTGCTCCACCCGCGCCGCCACCGGACGCAGATCAATGCCGCCGGAAATTGACCTCCGGTTGAGGCCATTGTACCGCCGGATGATCCACCCGACGTCTTCCAGCTCACGCAAAAAGCGCGATACCTGCCGGGGTGATACCCGCAGCGAGGCTGCCAAAGATGCATTTCCGGGGGTGACCGTCAGATCCCCCGACGACCAGCGGGCGGCATCAAAGACGTATTCGCACAGCCGCGCCAGCAAGAAACCGGCCCCGAGGCTCAAGTCCGGGGTAACGATTCGCACCCCCGAAAGGATCAGGGAAACGACACGGGCGGTAGTCACGCCACTACAGCGGGCATTGCGAGTATTTTTGACAAGGGTATCAAATGCTTCTGCCCGACGGGCAAAACCGGCGCGGGGCCGGTCCATCATTTGCACAACCTGCATATCTGTTCAGGGCTTTTACTGTCCGAACGCCCCATTTGACTTGACAAAGCGGGGGCGTCAGCGCAGAATAATCCCACTACAGTCCGGGGAGTGTTCTGCACTTTCCACGAAGCCTCGCAGCGCCAACTGCGAGGTTTCTTTTTTTGGGGATCAGGACGTTAGAGCGCCGCCTCCTATCTGGGACGGTAGCCGCTCCATTTTTTCGCTGGACACGCGAAACCGCCTCATGTATCCAGAATCTTATTCTGACACATGAAGCGGTCGTTGGTTGCGGGGGCACGCAACCGCCGCTACCAGAATGTAACCTCACCGGTCAGCATCAGCGCTTAACCTGCGGGTCCCTATCAAGCCTGCCGAGCAATCTGGCGGGGTTTATTTTTTCAGTCAACAAAAACATCCCCGATTTAAAAACGACCATCGGAAAGCGGTTACATCGGTTACAGATACATATTTCATCTCATAACGTTGATATATAATAATTTTTTAGCAATTAAGAACGCTATGATCTGGTCACAAAATGGTTACGGTGTAACCATTTTTACGGTTACGGGCCGCGCTGAAAAAACGATTAAATTTCAAACACTTAAATAATGTAACCGCACATGAAACCGTTTGTAACCAGTCGCGAGTTACAAAAAAACAATTTAATATCAATTGGTTAGTTTCCAATCTAATAGGCTGCAACTGATGTAACCGCGATGCGTCGCCCATCGGGCGCAGCTGGTCTACAGCGCCGCACCGCCACCAGTGTACTGGTCTCTAATTCCTGCTCGTCGATTTGCGTAGATGCCAGAGACCGCAGAACCCGCTCCTAAGCCACGCCCTGCGCCAGTTGCAAGCAACCTCGGCATGAAGAGAAACCCACACACTTTGACCGCAGGTGTGGTGGGGGGAGACTGCGATTGTTTGCGGGCTGGTGGCGGTCTGGGCGCGGTTGAGGTTGGAACACCAACTATCAACCCAGCGGCGCTGTCACGCCGGGCTGTGGTGTGCGAAGCGGGGTTCCGGGTGGTGGAACACCCGGAACGACAGGAGGAACCCCTGCCACGGTAGAACCGCCCCGCAAGCTGCGATCACAGCGCGGGGACTCCTAGAGGATGTATGCAATGGAGTCAATTCTTATTCCGCGTGTGCAGGCTGTTCCGGTTGCCCCGTATGTCGGAGGCAAGCGCCTGCTGGCCAAGCGGATCATCGAGCGCATCAACGAAATCCCCCACAGCCTGTACGTTGAACCGTTCGTCGGGATGGGGGGCGTGTTCCTGCGCCGCCCGGTTCCGGCGCGGACGGAGGTCATCAACGACATCAGCGGCGACGTGGTGACCCTGTTCCGCGTGCTGCAACGGCACTATTCGTATTTTGTGGATTTCCTGCGCTTCACTCTGGCCAGCCGCCGGGAGTTTGAACGGCTACAGGCGACCGACCCCACCACCCTGACCGATTTCGAGCGGGCGGCGCGGTTCCTCTACCTCCAGCGGGTGTCTTTCGGCGGGAAGGTTAAGGGCCGCACCTTCGGGCTGGCGACCGATCACGGATCGCGCTTCAACCTGACCCGGCTGGTTCCGATGCTGGATGACCTGCACACCCGGCTGGCCGGAGTGGTGATTGAAAACCTCCCCTATCAGGAGGCCATCGCCCGCTATGACCGCGACCACACCCTGTTTTATCTGGATCCGCCCTACTATCGCTGCGAAGACTATTACGGTGACGGGGTGTTCAGCCGGGAGGATTTCACCCGCCTCGCCGGTCTGCTGACCGGTATCAAGGGCCGGTTCATCATGAGCCTGAACGACACGCCGGAGGTCAGGGAGATCTTCGCCGCTTTCCGTGTCGACGCGGTTGAAACCCGCTATTCCTTGCGGAAGAACAGCAACACCATCGCCGGGGAGGTGCTGATCTCCAACGCCTGATCCCCAAAAAGGGAACAGCCCCGGCACATGGTCCGGGGCTGTTCCCTTTTACTGGGCTGGTCAGAGTGTGGTGGAAATCACCTCCACCCCCGCCCACTCATTCAGCGCCTGAAAATCCGCAAACAGCGGCTTGATCTCGTTGTCGATGAACGTCTCCCGCGCTTTGCTGATATCCCCAAACCCCCCGGCGTTGCTGGGCACGATCCCCAGCAGCTGGGGCGGAACGCGGTGGACCGCCAGCGTGTCGTCGCGGGTGACGGTCTTGATCCCGACGAATTCGTCTTTCGCCATGGCATCGGCCACCGGGATCACTTTCAGCCCGTCCGGCTTGCCGTTCGGCGCGTACATAAACAGATTTCGGAAATTCCCCGGGCCCTTGGCGTTCTTTAGAGCTTCCCGCAGCCGGTCGATATCCTCCGGCGTGTGCGCGGCATCGGTCAGGTACAGGATGTACCCGGCGTGCGAGCCGTTGATGTAGTACCGCCGCCGGAACAGCGTCGCGTTCTCGGCCAGCAGGATCGACTGGATCGCCGCCAGATAGGTCGGAAGACCGTAAATTTCCTGCCGCACGTCCGGCTCAGTGATCAGGCGCAGCGTGCCCGGGCGGAATGCGTGGGCCTGCCCGCCATCTGCCGACAGGAAAAACGCCGCGCCGTCCCGCCCGACGCGGGTCCACAGCGCCGGGGATCGCCGCAGAGCCATCACCCGGCCCAGACGGGACGGCACCACCTCCACCGCCGCCGTGCCGAAGACCAGATAATCCAGCGCAATCGCCCGGAAATCCGCCTGCGACAGCAGCGGATGGCCGGGGAACAGGCTGGCCAGTAGCCGCGCCTTCAGCCGGATCGCCGATCCGTGATGCGGGCTGGCGTCCAGCAGCTTGGCCAGCCCGTGATAGGATACCGGCGGCTCGTACCATTGGCCGGTCCACGTCGTCTCCAGCAGGCTGACGATGTCTCGCCCGTCCAGCACCGGAACCGGGTCGCCAAAGGTAAACGCCTCAACCGGCAAAGAGCTGGTCATCCGTGAATCTCCATGAAAGACACGCGCTTCTGGCTGGCGCCGTCGGCGAAATCGTTGAAGGTCAGGCGGTCAAAGGCGTGCATGATCGCCCACGCCACATCGGCGTGCCCGGCTTCCTTGCTGCGCCCGGCGCTGAAGGTCGCCTGCCGCCCGCTGGCGGTGGCCCCCTTGCGGATTTGCAGGAACGCCGTCACCACATCGGTGGCGGCCGCGTCATATTCGAACAGCCCTTTGCCGAGGATCTGCTTGGCCTTCAGGACCAACCCGGTCTTGATCTCAACGCTGTAGGAACGGCCCACCACCTGCGGGAAAAAGCCCCGGACGATTTCCAAGACCCCGGCCCCGATGGTGGAGCAGTCCATGCCGATATGCTCCACCCGGTACCGCTGGGTCAGGGTCAGGATCGCTGCCGCCTGCGCCGCAAAGTCGACACCCCGGAACGACAGTTTATCGAGCAGCCGGTACTTTTTGCAGTCGCCATGCGGCGGGGCGACCACCACGACGGCGGCGGAATCCTGCGACAGCGCCGGGTCGTAGCCAATCCAGACGGGCCCGCCGTAGGGCGCGGCGGCGTAGCGGTCAACATCCGTCCAGTCGGTGTCCGGGTCGACCATCCCGGCCTGCAGCTCGGCGAAGGTGAAGAACGAGCTGGTGTCGTCCACCCATTCGCAGCTGAACAGGTTGGCAAAATCCTGATCGTTGTACTCTTTCCGCAGCTGATCGATATCGAACAGGCTGCAGCCGCCGCCCAGGGCGTCGTAGATGGTGACGATCTGCCGCCACTGGCCGTCCTCGCACACCCGTCCGTCGCGCAGGGCGGCGTGGCTGACGTCCAGCGTGATGTGCTGATCCTTCGGGCGGCCTTTGTTGTAATGCTCGCCGGACCAGAAAGCATAGCTTTCGTGCCCGATGACGGACGGGGTGGAGAAATAGGTCTGCCGCCATTTGGAATGCGTCGCCATGCCGCTGGCGACCTTCCGGAATTCGGCAAACCGCCCGATCCACGCAAATTCGTCGAGGTAGACGTGGCCGTGATAGCTCTGGGCGGTGCGGATGTTGGTGCCGAGGAAATACAGCTCCGCCCCATTGGGCAGGGTGATCGGCGTCCCCTTCAGCTCCACCCCGGTGACGTCGCGCACCCACTGGACGATGTAGGCACGGAACACCAGCGCCTGCGCCTTACTTGCTGACAGGAAAACCTGATTGTCGCCGGTCTTCAGGGCGTCAACGAACGCCTCGCGGGCGAAATACCACGTCGCCCCGATCTGGCGGGACTTCAGAATGGTACGGATCCGGTGCCGCTTGGCGTCCAGCCACGTCTGCTGATAGGTGTACAGGTTGCTTTCGAAGTCTTCGATCAGCTGCCCGATCTGCTCGTCGGTCAGCTGATTCTTGGTTTTATCCTGCTCCTCCCGCTTGCGGCGTCGGCCCTCGTTCCGCTTTTTGATATTGGGGTTGAGGTCGCTTTCCTTGCCGGTCTGGCCGTAGTGTTCGATGCGGGCGGTCCGCTCCATCACACGGGTCAGCTCGTCGATTTCCCGGTAATCGCGGTCGGTCTTGTCCGGCTTGGCAATCAGCAGCAGCAGGCGGTGGCCGGTGACAGCGGCCAGCCGGGTCGCCATCGGGGCGTCTGCCCATTTCTCCCGCGTCTTCCAAGTGGCTACGGTGCTATACGGAATTGTAAGTTTACGTGCAATTTCCGCCGCCTTATATCCCTGCCAGTACAGGTTCCGCGCCGTCAGCCGCAGGCTGTCGGTGTCGTCGCTGTCGGTGGTGGTCTCGTCCCACGGCGGGGTCTGCGTCGTGTTGCTCATGCGCCCAAGCTGTCGGCGCGGCGCGGATCTTGTCGTGGGGGCGAGAGTTGAAACTGTCCCTTTCAACTCTCGTCCGCTGGTCAGGGCGCGGATGGCTCCCACACCCTGAGAGCCTCTTTCACCGGCTGCCCGCCCCCACAGGCCCCACAAGGACAGGCATGAAGACGAAATTTATCCGGGTCGCTCAGAGCGGCAAAACCATCGACGGGCGGGAGATCACCCCCGGCGACATCAACCAGATGGCCGCCAGCTATAACCCGGCCACCTACGGTGCGCGGGTGAATATGGAGCATATCCGCTCCCTGCTGCCGGACAGTCCGTTCCGTGCCTATGGCGACGTGCTGGCGCTGAAAGCCGAGGACGGCCCCAACGGCAGCCGGGTATTGCTGGCGGAACTGGACCTGACCGACGATGCCGTCGCCTTGCTGAAAAATGGTCAGAAGGTCTATTGGTCGATCGAGATCACCACGCCGTTCCCGACAACCGGCGGCGCGTATCTGGCCGGGCTGGCGATGACGGATTCCCCGGCCTCGCTGGGAACGGAAAGCCTGAAATTCAACGCCTTCCGCGCCAGCCTGCCGGTAGACCGGGCGAAGAACCTGTTCTCCGTGCCGGTCGAGGACGCCCCGGATTTCCCCGCTGCCGCCGATCCGAAACCCTCCATCTATGAAAAGGTTATGTCGATGTTTTCCAAGGGCAAGGGCGCCGATATTGACAAGGCGGTCGAAGCCGTCGCCGCCGAGGTGCAGGCGCTGAAGGACGGTGCGGTCTCTGCCGCTGACTTCGCCGCGCTGCAGGCCTCGGTCACCACTCTGACCGGCCAGCTGGCTACCCTGACCGAAACGCTGTCGAAAACCTCGGACACCCCGGACCGGCCGCAGGCCACCGGTGGCACCGGTGAGACCCTGACCGACTGCTGATTCCCGCCGGGCTGCCCGCCTCCCCCCTTTCCTAAGGACCACTCCATGAAAAACAGTACCCGGGCCAAGCTCAACGCTTTCGCCAGCCATCTGGCAACGCTGAACGGCGTCTCTTCTGTGTCCAATACCTTCACGGTCGCGCCGTCCGTCGCGCAGACGATGCTGGACCGGATCCGCGAAAGCGCGGAATTCCTGAACGAAATTAATTACGTCGGTGTCGATGAGCTGAAGGGCGATAAACTGTTCTTCGACGTGGCCCGCCCGATCGCCGGTCGCGTTGATACCGCCGCCACCGATCGCGATCCGTCCGAGGTCCATGGGTTAACCCGCGATGGCTATGAGTGCTGGGAAACCCAGTTCGACGCTGCCCTCAACTACAGCACTCTCGACACTTGGGCGAAGTTCCCGGATTTCCAGCTCCGGGTTCGGAACGGTATCAACGCCCAGATCGCCCGCGATCAGCTGATGATCGGCTGGAACGGCACCAGCCGCGCCGTCACCACCAACCGCGCCACCAACACGCTGCTGCAGGACGTCAACACCGGCTGGCTGCACAAGATCCGCACCCATGCGCCGCAGCGGGTGCTGTCGTCGCTGAAGATCGGCGATCAGGCCGGGGCCGATTTCAAGAATCTGGACGCCGCCGTGCAGGCGCTGACCAGCACCTGCATCGACGACTGGCACCAGACCCCGGCCCTGCGGGTGATCTGCGGTTCGGCGCTGGTCGATGAAAAGTATCTGGCCCTGACCAACCGGGCCAATACCCCGACCGAGATCGAGGCGCTGAACAACATCAGCCTGTCGAAGCTGATCGGTGGGCATCTGGCCAAGGTGGTGCCGTATTTCAAGTCGCGCTCCCTGCTGCTGACCCCGACGAAAAACCTGTCGATCTACACCCAGACCGGCAGCATCCGCCGCTTTGTGGTGGAGCAGCCGCAACGCAGCCGGATGGCGTTTTTCAATTCGATGAACACCGATTACGTGGTCGAGGATTACGGCGCAGCCGCCTTGATCGACACCATTCTGGTGCCCGATGGCGCGGGGGGCTGGCACTGATGAGCCACGCCATCCGCCGTCATTATGAAGAAACCTCGGCACGGCTTCAGGCTGAAGCCGCCGGATCCGGCGGGGTCCCCCCCGCCCGTCCGGTGGCCGGGGACAACCGCACCCCGGTTGCCGCCTTGCTGGCCAGTCATCAGTTCGAGCTGAAGCAGACCAAAAGCCTGCAGCGCAAGCTGGCGTACAAGGGCAAGGTTCTGCCGGAGTATGCCGCCTACGTCAGCGGCGTTCTGGCCGCAAACCAGCCGGTCCCTGATCCGGTGGTCCTGCAAATCTTCATCTGGCGCATCGACACCGGGGATTTTGCCGGGGCGCTGGAGATCGCCCGCTGGGCGATGGCCCATGGCATCGCCCTGCCGGATGGAATCGGCTTCAAGCGCACCTTGCCGGAAGTGCTGATTGAGGAGATGGCGGAAATCGCCCTCGGCGGCATCACCGCCGGGGCGGCCGACCCCGATCTGATCGCCCCGCTGGAGGAGGCGCTGGCGCTGGTTGCCGACGTCGACATGGCCGACGAAATCCGCGCCAAGGCCCACAAGGCCGCCGGGCGGCTGCGGGCTGACACCGATCCGGCCCGGGCGCTGGCGCATCTGGAACAGGCCAACACCCTCAACCCGTCTTGCGGGGTGAAGGGCGATATCAAGGCCCTCCAGAAGGCGCTGGCTACCCCGCCGCCTGATAATCCCGAGCCGGAGACGGGGGAAGATCCCCCCGCTGATCCGGGCGCATAACGAGGTCCCCCCCGAACGGCGACGGCGCGGGGGCGAGTGACCTGCTTGCAGATATCTCTCCCCCACCGTTGCCGTTCCCCCCTTTTTCAGCAGGCCGTGATGAACAGCTTTATCCCATCCGCCCCCCCGTCGCTGTCCGGGGTTATCCCCGGTGACGGCTGGTATCCCGACCTGCCCGTGGCCGACTTTGCCGCTACCACCGGTCTGGGGGTGGGATTCAGCCCGGACCTGATCCGCGAGACGCTCTCCGGCGCGATGCTGGAGTGCATGGCTGGCGTGGCGGCGTGGCGGGCCGGGCAGACCGCCGCGTCGCTGGCCGGGGTGCCGGGTCCGCAGCTGGGCAACGACAGCGCCGCCGTCCTCCACTGGCGGCGGGCGGTGTTTGCACTGGCGCGGGCCCGGCTGCTCGGCCTCCGCCCTGACCACGATGCCACCAAGGACGGCCTCGACCGCAGCGATGCCCTGCGCCAGACCGCCGACACATGGCTGGCCATCCACGCGCAGGCCCTCCGCGCCCTGACCAGCGGGGGCCGGGTGGTGGTGGAGGCCCTGTAAAATGCCGCGCACCGTCACCGCATGGCAGGGCGAAACCGTCGACGCACTGGTCTGGCGCGTCACCGGATCCAGCGCCCTGACCGACGCGGTGTTTGCCGCCAATCCCGGCCTCGCCGATCTGGGGCTGTTTTTACCGATGGGCACGCCGGTGGTGATCCCCGATGCCCCGGCCACCGTCACCCTGCCACGCACCACCCTGTGGGACTGACCAGCATGGACCACCTGAAATACGCCTCCCCCGCCACCTACGTGACCGGACTGTCGGTCGCCGGGTTCGGCCTGTCGGTCAACGAGCTGGCCGCGCTGGGTGGTCTGGCTGTGGCGGTGCTGACCGCCCTGATCAACTGGTATTATCGGCGCGCCGAGTATCGGCTGAAGGCCCGCGCCGCCGGTCTGCCCGGCGACGGGGACCCGTCATGACCCCGGTCCAGCGTGGGGCCGCTGCCGTGGCACTGGCCACCGGCCTGATCGCCGGGGCTGAAGGGCTGCGGCTGACCGCCTACCTCGACCCGGTGACGCCCACCATTTGTTACGGCGAAACCGAGGGCGTCCGTATGGGCGACACCGCCACGCTGGCGGAGTGTCAGGCCAAGCTCGACCGCCGTGTCCGGGTGTTTGCCGCCACCGTGCGCCGCTGCGCCGGGGAGGATCTGCCGCCACCGGTCGAGGCGGCGTTTACCTCGCTGGCCTACAACATCGGTGGCGGGGCGTTTTGCGGGTCGACGCTGGCCCGCAAGGCGAAGGCCGGGGACCTGCCGGGGGCCTGTGCTGAAATCAGCCGCTGGACCTATGCCTATGGGGTCCATGTGCAGGGGCTGGCCAACCGCCGCGCCACCGAACGCGCCCTGTGCGAAACCGCCCTCGCCGGAGATCCCTCCTGATGCCGCGCCTGATCCTCCTCGCCGCCCTGCTGATGGGCGGGTTTACCGCTGGCTGGACCGTCAACGGCTGGCGGCTGAATGCCCGGCAGGCCGACCTGATCGCCGCCTATGACACCGCGCTGGATGAGGCTGTCGCCGCCGCCCGGGCTCAGGTGGAGGCGACGGCCCGCCGTCTGGCCGAGGCCGACACCCGCCACACTACCGCCTTGCTGGAGGCTACCGATGAAATCAACCGTCTGCGCCTGTCTGTCGCTGCTGGTGCTGTCAGGCTGCGCGTCCGCGCCACCTGTCCAGCCGCCGCCGCTGTGCCCGGATCCGCCGCGCCCTCCGGCGTGGGTGATGACACCGCCCCCGAACTGGCCGGAGACGCTCGGGAGGCTTATTACACCCTCCGCGACCAACTGACGCGGATGGAAGCGCAGCTGCGCTGGTGGCAGGAGGCCGGGACATGCCGCTGAGCCACCCCGCCACCCTGCGCACCGCCCTGCTGACCGGGCCGCTGGCGCTGCGGGCGGACCAGCTGGCGGTGCTGATCCAAAAAGGCCGGCTGTCCAGCGCCCGGATGCCGAACAACGGCCATTTCCGGCTGGACTATACGCTGGAGGTGATCGTTACCGGGTTTGGCGGGGACCCCGCCGACCTGCTGTATCTGGTCACCGACTGGCTGCACCGCGCCGCTCCGGCGGCGAAAGAGGACGCCCTTACCTTCGATGTCGATTTCCTCGGCGGCGAGACGGCGGGGTGCGACGTGATGATCCACGTCGCGCTGACCGAATATCAGACGCTCCGCGCTGATCCAGACGGCACCCGCCTCGCGCCGCTGCCGGTGCGGGATGTGCAGTCCCCCGGCTGGCTTGCAGCCTCTCTTGGTCTGCCCGTCACGCTGACCGACGCCTCCCCATGACGATCCTGCAGGATGATCTGGAGCCGGGCATCCGCCAGATGCTGGCCAGACTGTCTGATCCGGCCCGCCGCCGTCTGGCGGTGGATATCGGGCGGATTCTCCGCCGGTCGCTGTCCGCGCGGCTGGAGGCACAGCAAGCCCCGGACGGCACCCCGTGGGAGCCCCGGAAACCGCGCCGCGAACCGACAGGTATCCGCCAGCGGACCGCGATGCTGACCGGCCTGCGGTCACAGCGGGTGCTGCAGGTGCAGGCGCTGGCCAGTGGCGTGTCGATCGGCTGGAACGGTCGCGCCGGGCTGCTGGCGTGGATCCACCACACCGGGGCGGTGGCCAGCGTCGCCCCCGGCGGGCCAGAGGTCCAGTACCCGGCGCGCCCCTTGCTGGGGCTGTCGGATCAGGACGCCGCCGCGATCCGCGCCGTCGTCACCGCCGCTATCGGTCGCAGCCTGAGCGGCCTGACGGGTTGAAATCAGCAGTTTCAACCCCGGTTGCCTTTCTGCGGGGCGGCGGCGGGCAGCATCCTGCCCCAATGAACAGCACCGAACTCCACCGCCTGATCGAAAATATCGTCGGCATCGGCACCATCGCCGAGGTCAGTGGCGACCATAGCCGCGTCCGCGTGGCGGTGGCCGACCGTCCGCCGGGCAACTGGCTGCCGGTACCGGGGGAGATCACCAACCGCGCCCGTGGCTGGCACCCGCTGCGACTGGGCACGCAGGTGGTGGTGCTGTGCCCCGGCGGCGATCCGGCGCAGGCGGTCATCGGTGCCATCCTGTATTCAGACGCCCTGCCGCCGCCGGAAACCGGCCCCGACGTCACCGTCACCCGCTGGGAGGATGGCACCACCGTCCGCTACGACGCCGCCGCTCAGGCGATGACCGTCACCACGCCGGGATCGGTCACCGTCGATGCCGCCGCCAGCCTGACCGCCACCACGGCGGGGCCGGTCGCGGTCACCGCTGCCGGTGCCGTCACCGTCACCTCTGCCTCATCAGTGGTCCTTACCGCGCCATCTGTTTTGCTGAACGCCACGCAACCCGGTGCCGGGGCCGCTGAAATGGTCGGATCGTTCCGCCTGCGCGGCGATCTGGAGGTGATCGGCGATGTCACCGTCACCGGCAATCAGCACGTCAGCGGCAACCTGACCTGTGGCGGTGTCAACTCCAACCACCACAGCCACTGACGGGAGGGAGCAATGGCCGCCGTCTGCGTCCATACCGGACGCCTGCTTAACCGGCAGGAGGATATCAGCCAGTCAGTCGTGACGATCCTGACCACGCCGGTCGGCAGCCGGGTGCGCCGCCGCGACTATGGCTCCCTGCTGCCGGATCTGGTCGACAGCCCGGCGAATGCCGCCGGAATGCTGGCGATCATCGCCGCCACCGCCGACGCCATCACCCGCTGGGAACACCGGGTGGTGTTCAACGGCGCGGCGGTGGTACCAGCTTTTGACGGGCAGACCGCCCTCTCCCTCGACCTGACGGACCGCGAGACCGGAGAACCGGTCCGCCTGACGCTGCCGCTGGCATCCGGGGGGAATCATGACGGATAGCGCCCATCTGATCGATCTGTCGGCGCTGCCTGCCCCCACGGTGGTGGAACCCCTGTCCTATGAAGAGATCTACAACCGCAACGCCGCCGCCTACCGTGCGCAGTTCGTCGCGATCCACCCCGGACAGGACTGGGATCCGACCAATGAGGCCGACGCCGCCGTCATCGACATCCAGCAGGTGTCCGAGGTGGAGCTGCAGATGCGTCAGCGCATCAACGATGCCGCCCGTGCCCTGCTGCTGGCCTATGCGCAGCAGACTGACTTGACCCACCTCGCCGCCAATCACGAGGTGGCGCGGCTGGTGGTTGATCCCGGCGATGCCACGGCGGTCCCGCCACGTCCGGCTGTACTCGAATCCGATGACCGGCTGCGGCGGCGGGTGCAGCTGTCGTGGTCGCGGCTGTCTACGGCCGGACCCCGCCGCAGCTACATTTATCACGCGCTAAGCGCCTCGCCGCTTGTCGCCGATGCCGATGCCGACAGCCCGGCACCGTGCGAGGTGGTGGTGGTGATCATGTCCACCGCGCCGGACGGCACCGCTGACGCCTCGCTGTTGGACACGGTGCTGGCGGCGCTGTCAGACGAGGACCGCCGCCCGACATCGGAGGAGCTGACCGTGGTGTCAGCCCAGCCGGTGCCCTACAGCATCGACGCCGATCTGGAAGTCAGCCCCGGCCCTGACCGCGAGGTGGTCCGCGCTGCCTCAGAGGCGTCCGCCGCCGCCTATGCCACCGCGCAGCGGCGGCTGGGGGAACCGGTGACGCTGGACGGTGTCTATAAAGCCCTGCGGGTCGCTGGAGTGCGTCGGGTCCGGCTGATCAGCCCTGCCGCCGATATCGACACCGGGTGGACGGAATTTCCGGCCCTCCAGTCGCTGCGGGTGGGGCTGTTGCCATGACCACGCTCCTGCCCCCGAACGCCACTCCGTTGCAACTCGCGCTGGAAGCCGCGTCCGCCGCCATCCGCACGGTGCCGGTGCCACTGCGCACCCTGCACGATCCGCAGACCTGTCCGCTGGCGCTGCTGCCGTGGCTGGCGTGGGCCCGGCAGGTCGATGTGTGGGATCCGGCGTGGCCGGAAGCCCGGCAGCGGGCGGTGGTGGCAGCTATGCCCGCCATCCACCGCACCCGTGGCACTGTCGGCGCGGTGCGCCGCGCCATGGCCGCCCACGGCTTCCCTTGCACCTATGTCGGCTGGCGGCAGGCGGGGTTGCCGCGCGGCACCTTCGCCCTGCGGACGGCTGCGGGCGCGGCCTTCGCCCCCTCCGACCTGACCACGCTGCGCCGGGTGATTGATTCCGCCAAGGCGCTGCGGTCGCACCTCGCCGCGCTGACCCTGACCGAAACTGCCGCCGCCGCGCCCCTGTTTGCCGGTATCAGCGTGCGGATGGTGCATCACCATGCCGCCGGAATGGCGCTGATCCCGTCCGCCGCCGACCCCGCCGCCACCCCGGACATCTGTGCCGGAGTGCTGACCGTATCCCGCGTGACCCTGTGAGGACCTGATGGCTGAAACTGACCCCTACGGCTGGCGGATGACTCCTGCCGGACTGGCACTGATTGCCAGCGCCATCGCCAGCAATACCCCGATCGGCATCGCCACGCTGGTGCTGGGCGACGGCGGCGGCACGGTGCCGCCAGCCAGTGCCACCGGCATTGTAAACGAAGTCTGGCGCGGCCCGGTCTCCACCGTTCGCCGTGCCCCGGATAACCCGCTGCTGGTCGAGGTTCAGGCGGTGGTGCCGGTGACTGCCGGTCCGTTTGTCGTCCGGGAAGCCGCGATCCTGTCCGCCGATGGCACGCCACTGGCCCTGTGCCGCCGGAGCGACCTGTACAAGGGCGGCCCGGCAGAAACCCACACCATCGACCTGCTGGCCCGCATCGCCGTGTCCGACGCCGCCGTCATCGACCTGACCGTGGACAGTGGCACCTATGCCACGCTGATGGCGGTCTCTGCCGCGATCAGCGATCACGCCAACGGGCGCAGCCACCCCGACGCGACGGAGACGGCGAAGGGCTTTACCCGCCTTGCCACAGCTGCCGAGACGGGCAGCGGTCAGCTCGCGACGGTGGCGGTCCATCCTGCCGGGCTCAAAGCTGCACTGGATGGTCTCGGCCTCGCCGATGTGGCTAAGAGCGGATCTTATAATGCCCTGCAGGATCGTCCTGACCTCAGCGTATACGCACTGGCGACAGACAGCATCTATCCACTCGCAGCGGTGCCGTATCCGACTGTCGTAACGCCTGACTGTAGGATCAACATCACGCCCTCCGCCGTGACTGGCACAGGCGGCGCCATCAGCGTGCCGGCAGGTGTTGATATAGTCATGGCGCAAGAGGTGCGATCCGGTCACGGTCGGATGGTTACAGCAACCACCTCAGCTTGGACGAGCCAACCGCTCGATGTGGGGGCAACATACTATCTGCGCGCCCACATCGACGGGGGGGCACTGTTGATCTACGCCCAGCGAGGCGCAGATACCGATGCCATCCCGGCCAGCCAGAGGGGGACCCCCAACGCGGCATCCGGCGGCGGGTTTGACACCACCAAGACCGACGTGCTGCTGGCCCGCGTGGTGACCGGTGCCGCCGGGGGCGTGCCGACCGTCACGCGGCTCTCTAACAGCGACAGGCTGATGGCTCATATGGAGGCGACGGGGCAGGCCACGGGCTACATCCCGGAAGCTATCGCTTACACGTACACGGTTAATTTTACCTACAACTGGGCTCGCACGCCAGTCGTTGCCAGCGAGTTTGGCTGGCTCTCGGGGGTAGACGCATACATGCAGGGGGGGGTGCGGCGGCTGACCAGATCGGTGAGCCGTTACGGTGCCAGCCTGACGTACCACGGCGATTGGTACAGCTCGCTAGGATCCGGGACGCAGACCCACTGCGGCGCGACCATAGATGTCTCGGCTTGATAGGAGGAGGCCATATGTACGCGACTTTTGACGACGCCGGGCGATGTCAGGTTAAGGGATCAGGCATCGGGGTGGTCGGCATCCCGCTGCCGCCAGACCTATGGGATATCCCATGCCATGAGCTGTATCTCGACGCCTTTGGTAGCGTCACCCGTCGGGTGACGCCTGCGCCTGCCACGGTCCGCAGCCGGGCGGCCGAGATTGCCGCACGGCTGACCGCGATTGACGCCTCCAGCTCTCGCCCCTTGCGGGCGATCATCACCAACGCAGCAACGCAGGCCGACCACGACCGGCTGGCAGCGCTGGAGGCCGAGGCCGCCAGCCTGCGGGCCGAGCTGGCTGCGCTGGCCACCATCCCCACCCCCTGAATCCCCCACAGGAGCCTGATCTATGGCCGATGATTATCTGCACGGTGTACGATCTAAAATCGTTAATACCGGTCTGCGTCCGATCCGCACCATCCCCACCGCAATCATCGGTCTGGCTGCGACTGCCGAAGATGCGGATCCCACTGTCTTCCCGGCTGATGAGGCGGTGCTGATCACCGATGTCTCGCGTGCTATCAGTAAGGCCGGGAACACCGGCACCTTGCCGCTTGCTCTCGATGGGATCAAGGACCACGGCGACGCCGTAGTCGTGGTCGTCCGTGTCCCCGAGGGGGACACGGAGGAAGAAACGGTGGCCAATACCATCGGCACCACTCTGCCCAGCGGCAAACGGACCGGGCTGCAGGCTCTCTATACGGCGGAAAGTAAGCTGCTGGTCCAGCCACGGATCCTCGGAGCGCCGGGCCTTGATCGTCTGCCGGTGGCGGTGGAACTCGCCTCGCTGGCCCATCAGATGAACGGGTTTACCTACGTCTCGGCATGTGGCTGCCAGACGATGGAAGAGGCTGCCCTGTACCGCCAGAACTTCGGCGCAAAGGAAATGATGCTGATCTGGCCCGACGGTGTCGGGCAGGACCCGACCCTGAACCGCCCCGGGGTCATCCCCGCGACGGCACGGGCACTTGGCCTTCGCGCCAAAATCGATCATGAACAGGGGTGGCATAAATCCATATCTAACGTCACGATCGACGGTCTGACGGGTATCAGCCAGCCGGTCTCATGGCTGCGCGGCAAGGAAACCTCGGACGCGCATTATCTCAACAGCCGGGGCGTCACGACGCTTATCCAGAACAAGGGATACAAGTTCTGGGGCAACGAAACCTGCAGCGATGACCCGCTGTGGATGTTTGAGGTTTACGTCAGGACCAGCCAGATCCTCGCTGACACCATTACCGACTGGATGATCTGGGCTGCCGATCAGCCCCTCTCTCCCCTGCTCGCGAAGGATGTGGTCGACAGCATCGACGCCAAGCTGCGGGACTGGGTCACCGCCGGATACATCGTCAAGGGCCGCGTCTGGTTTGATCCACGCGAAAACTCCGAGGCCAATCTTTATCGCGGGCAAGTCGCCTTCCATCTGGACTACTGCCCGATCCCCCCTGCGCAGGGGATCACGCTGATCCAAGAGGTTAATACCAGCTATATGGCTGACCTCAGCGCGGGGATCGTCCGCGCCACCTCTACCCGCTACAGCGCTTAATGTCTCAGGAGCATTCCCCATGGGCTACCCCCGTACCTTGCAAAACTTTAATGTGTTCCTTGACGGCGGCTCCCTCGCGGGGGTCGCCAAGGAAGTCACCCTGCCCAAGCTGACCGTCAAAACCATCGATCACATCGCGGCGGGCATGTCAGCCCCGGTGGCGCTGCCGGTCGGCTCGTTCGAGGCGCTGACCCTGTCGATGACGGTCGCCGAGGCCACCAAGCAGATGCTGACCGGCATCGGCACCGTGATGCCGGTCCGGTTCGTGGGTGCGCTCCTTGACGGGTCTGCCAGCCTTGGCGCGCTGGAGGTCTACGTGCGCGGCCCGCTGACCGAGGCTGACATGGGCACGGCCAAGCGCGAGGCCGGTCTGGACACCAAGCTGGACATGAAGGGCCTGCATTACTACCGCCTGTCGCTGGATTCCGAGGTTCTGGTTGAGATCGACGCCTTTGGCAGCGCCACCATCGGCAGCAGCACGCTGGGGCGTGACCTGCTGCGCATGGTCGGCATCAACATCTCCTGACACATCCCCCAGCCGGAGCAACCATCATGACCGTCCCCGCTGACATCACCACCGTGACGCTGCATGACCCGATTCCCTACGGGTCCGGCACGCTGGCGGAGCTTAAAATCCGCCGGCCAACCACCGGCGACCTGCGCGGCGTGAAGACCGTACTGATGCAGGATGCTGATTTTGGCATCCTGCAGGACATCCTGCCCCGTATCAGCATGCAGCCGCTGACGGCGCAGCATGTGGCCAGCATCAGCCTGCCGGACGGGCTGGAGCTTATGGCGGTGATCGCCGGTTTTTTCGCCCGGCGGCGGGCGGATACCCAGTCCCCGCAGACATTGACCGCGCACTGATCGTCATTCTGGCTGTCCTCCCCGGTGCCCTGCGCATCGGGGAGATCGCCACCCTCCCCCTTGATGATCTGGCTTATGCCTACCACCTCGCGGCGCTGACGCTGGAAGAGCGGGCAGCCGCAGAAGGATAGCCCATCATGTCTGACATGAAATTCCGGGTGCTTTTTGAGGGCATCGACCGCATCACCGCCCCCTTTCGGCAGGCACGGACCGAAACCAACGCCCTGAAAGACAGTCTGAAAGCAGGGGCGGACGGGCTGAAGCGGCTGGCGGATCACGGTAAATCCCTCGACCAGCTGGAAAAGCTGACGGGGATCAAGCGGGCGGCGCAGGAAAACGCGGCCGCCCTGCGGGAGGATCTCGCCCTGATGCAGGCCGGGCAGTCGACGGTGGCCGAAAGCCGCCGTCGACTGGAGGAACGCCGCCAGACCCTGCTGGCGGAGCGCGATGCCACCAAACGCGGGAGCGAAGAGTATAAGCAGGCGCAGGCGGCGCTGAACGCCCTGACCGCCGAACTGCGGCAGGCGAACCGGGATTACAAAGAGTATGAGACCGCCATCAGCCGTGCCAGCCGGGAAAGCCAGCAGGCGGAGGCCAAGATCGCCTCTGCTGCCACCAAGATGGGCCAGCTGCGCGACCGGCTGAAGGAGGCCGGTCTATCCACCGCCTCTCTCGCCGACGCGCAGGCGGAGCTGAAGGCCCGCACCGCAGCTGTCACCGCCACGTTCGACAAAAATTCCGCCGCCATGGCGAAGATGGAAGAGCGCACCAAGCGGCTGGCCGCCGCGCGGGAAAACCTCGACCGTCGGCTGAACCGCGCCACCGGGCTGGCAGCCAGCGGCATGTCCGGCGTTGCCACCGGGCGGCAGGGCCTGACCGCGCTGGATGAGTTCACGGGCGACGCCAAAGAGGCAGAACACACCCGCGCCGCCTTCGCCCTGACCGCCGGGATCGACGCCACAAAGCTGGAAGAGGTCCGGCAGCGGGTGAAAGCGCTGGCAGCGGAAACCAATCAGGACGCCACAGACCTGCAGGACGCCCTTGGCGTTCTGGTCGGGAAAGGCATGGAACCCGATGCCGCGCTGGAGGCACTGCGGGCCATGGGCTTCGCCGCCACCGGCGCCGGAGCCGACATCCGCGACATGGCGGCGCTGACGTTTTCGTTTATGGACAACCTGAAAATTGCGCCGGCCGAAATCGGCAAGGCGATCGACATCGCCACCAAATCCGGCGACCTCGGCGGGTTTGAACTGAAGGACATGGCGAAGACGTTCCCGATGCTGACCGCATCGGCGCAGGCGATGGGGCTGACCGGCAGCCGCGCCATCGGCACCCTGACCGCCGCCCTGCAGGTGGCGATGAAGGGGGCGTCCTCCACCGACGAAGCCGCCAACAATATGGCGAATTTCCTCGCCAAAATCACCGCGCCGGAGACGGTGAAACGGTTCGACGAATTTGGGATCGACATCAAGAAAGCGATGACCGAGGCGGTCGGCAAGGGCGAAAACCCGTTCGACGTCATGCTGAAAAACATCGGCAAAGCGGTGGGTGCGGATCTGGAAAAGGAGATGGACGAGGCCGTCAAGTCCGGCCTGAATCCCGAGCAGGCGGCGCAGGCCCTGGGCGAACGCTTCAACCTCGGCAACCTGTTTGGCGACATGCAGGTCCTGAACGCGCTCGGACCGCTGCTGGCTAACATGGGGGAATTCCGGCGCATCCGCGACGAGGCAATGGGTGCCGAAGGCACCGTCAACGCCAAATTCGCGGCCATGATGCAGACCTCTCAGGAAATTGAAAAATCCTCCTCGATCGCATGGAAAAACCTGAAGGAAACGCTGGGGACCGGCCTGCTGCCGATCCTGAATCAGGGGATGGCGGCGCTGCGGGACCTGATGGTCAGGGTCACCGAATGGGCCGGGAAGAACCCCGAAACCGCCCGCACCATCCTGCTGGTGGCCGGGGGGCTGGCGGCGGTGATCGCCGTCGGCGGGGCGCTGGCAGTGGCGCTGGCCGGGCTGGTGGCTCCGATTGCAGCCGTCCAGTTCGCGATGGGTGTGCTGAACGTCATCATGGCGGCGAACCCGCTGGGGCTGATCGTGCTGGCGGTGGCGGCGGTGATCGCGGCGCTGGCGCTGATGGTCATCTATTGGGATGATGTTAAGGTCGTGGTGCTGGCGGTCTGGGAATATATCAAGACGGCCCTGTCCTTCAGCCCGCTGGGGCTGATCGCAGCGGCGTGGGGGCCGGTGGTCGACTATTTCAAGGGCGACATCGGCAGTATCGGCGAGCTGGTCGAGGCGGTGTTCGGAAAACTGTGGGAGCGGATTAAATCCTTCTGGGGGGCGCTGAAGGACCTGAAATCCGCCGTCACCGGCCTGTTCAGCAGCGATGCCGCGCCGACGGAACTGAACCTGCCGGATCCTCCGCCACTGGCGGCGGTGCCCTCCGGCCAGTCGCTGGCTGCCGTCGCCGGGGGTTCCACCACCACGACCACCAACACCATCACCGTTAACGCCGCACCCGGCATGGATGAAAAGCAGGTCGGGGAAGAGGTGGCACGGCAACTGCGGGAGAAAGAGGCCCGCGACCGCGCCAAAACCCGCACCGACTATTCCGACCGCGATCTGTAGGGCGCAACAATGGCAGACAGCACCGTTTCCACCCAATTTGCCAGCCTCGGGCTGTTCGTGTTCAGCCCGCTGACCGTGCCGGTGCAAGGGGTCAGCCGCACCACCAGCCACCGCATCGACGGGCGCGGGCGGGCCGGTGGGCCGATGGCCTATCAGTCCGCCGGGCCGGGCGATGACAAGCGCACCATCAACGGGGCGCTGATTCCCCCGTGGACCGGCCCTGCTGCCTCGCTGGACCGGCTGCGGGCGATGATGGCCACCGGCAAAGCGTGGATCCTGACCACCGGCAGCGGCAGGCCGGATGGCTGGTGGTACATCGATCAGATTCAGGAAACGCAGACCGACTGGGTCGGGCCCGGCGTGGTGGCGGCGCTGACGTTCACCCTCAGCCTGACGCGGGAGCCTGACGAGGTTCCGGAAAATCTGGGCGACCTGCGGGAGAGCAAGCCGTGACCCCGGATTTCCGGCTGATCGCCGACGCCGCCGACATCACCGCTGCCCTGCGCAGCCAGCTGCTGCAACTGCGCCTGACGGACAAACGCGGTATGGAGGCAGACGAGCTGGAGATCACCCTCAACGCGCCCCCCACACTGGCGCTGCCGCCCAAGGGCGCGCGGCTGGAGGTGGCACTGGGGTGGCGAGGGCGCGGGCTGATCGATAAAGGGGTCTTCGTCGCAGACCCGCCACGGTTCCGGGGACCCCCGGACGAAATCATCATCACCGCCAAGGCCGCTGACTTTGGCAGCCCTCTCCGGGAAAACCGCAGTGCCGCCTACCATGGGCAGACGCTCGGGGTAATCCTTGGCACGGTTGCCGAGCGCCACGGGCTGTCATCTGTGATCGAGGGCGGACTGGCTGCCATGGCCATCGATCATCTGGACCAGACCAATGAGAGCGACATCAACCTTATCCGTCGCCTCGGCGATCAGTACGACGCCATAGCAACGATCAAGGAGGAGCGGCTGCTGTTTGTGCCTGCCGGGAAGGGCATCACGGCCAGCGGTGCCCCGCTGCCGGTGGCCGTGATAGACCGCCGCGACACCGACCGCTATGAGTTCGGTCCCGCCAGCGGTGACAGCGATGTCACCGGGGTCAAGGCCAAGTGGCGGGCTCTGGGGCCGGGGAAAACCAAGGACGAGCTGGCTGGCAAGGACGGCAACACCCGCACCCTGAAACGCACCTATCCGACGCAGGCCGAAGCCCGCGCCGCCGCCGAGGCGGCATGGGCCAAGACGCAGCGCGGAGCCTACGAACTGTCGCTGTCGCTGGTGCATGGGCGGCCAGACCTGATCGCTGGCCAGCCTGTGACCGTGACAGGCTGGCGGAGCGAAATCACCGGACGCGACTGGGTGGCGAAGGACATCACTCACACCCTGACCAACAGCCGGTTCACCACCGAAGTGCCGTGCGAGGAGAGGGTATAAGGTGGCATAAAAAACCTACAAAGGAGGTTATTTTCCCCTTGCGGAAAACCTACTTTGTAGGTAAATTCTCTCTTGTGGTCAGGGGCCGGAAGGGCCGGTCCCCCGCCACAGAGGAGAGTGAAGATGCTGAAACACTTCAAGCTCCACTTCGTACTCTTCGGGATGCAAGTCCTGATCGAGATCAAACCGAAGTGAGATACGGTGCCGGGGCTAGCCCCCCGGCACCACTCTCCAAGGATAAGGGGATTGCCATGTCCGTTCAAGATGTGTTCCGCACCCTGAAAACCCGCCTGCCAGTACTGTTTTCCCTGTTGCTTGCCGGTGTGGTTCTGGCAGTGATCCTGCCGTCTCTGGCGGTGATTATCCTGTTGTCTACGGCAGCGGCGCTGCTGTTTGCAGTGCTGGCCGTGCTGTTCGGAAAACCGGTCAAGAGAGGGCAGCCATGACCCCGGACCTGTTCAAGAGCTGGCGGAAGTCCCTGAAGCTGACGCAGCGCGATGCCGCTAAGGCATTAGGACTCAGTCTGGCGACGATCCAGCTGTACGAAGCCGGTCAGCGGTTCGACACCGGGGCGACTGTGGTTATTCCCACGACCGTGGGTCTGGCCTGTGCCGCTGTGAATGCCGGACTGGTGCCCATACCGTGGCGGGTTGAGCGGTCGGAAGACCGCTGGATCATCTGCGATGCCGTGGGCCCGTTGATGGAGGCCCGCCGCCTTCCTTCGGGCGGATGGGGTGCCTTCGATGACCTTGGCGAACGCGATGATGAAGAAGGGGCAAAAGGTTACCCCTCGCCGGAGCGCGTTGTACTGTTCACGCGGATTAAATTTTCGCTGCAACGGAAACCCGGAGAAGATGACGGGGCCTAAGTAAAGCGGTGCCGCCCGTTAACAGGGCGGCACCTCCATTTGCTGCTCACGCCGCCACCGCCTGCGCCTCCAGCAGGGCGCGGACCCGCGCCACCGTGGCCGGGTCAACGGCGATTTCCCCGGCTGCGGTCGGGGTCCCGTCGATCAACTGTTCCCCCTCAGTCAGTATCCGCACGGAAACCCCGTTGCGGATCAGCGCCATCCGCCACACCAGCAGCGGCATCAGCCCCAGATAGTGGCGGACCCCCAGCCGGATCCCTTCTTCCTGCACCGCCAGAATCAGCGTCAGCAGGCACTGACGCCGCAGCCCGGCAGGCAGAGTGTGATCGACGGCGATCCGGCTTGCCTCCCAGATATCAGGTGCGCGGGGTGGGGTGTAGGGCAGCAGGCCCGGGAACACATCGGCCAGCATATAAGGCACCTCGGTCGGTACCAGACGACAGGCGGCAGCACACTGCCCCCCATATTCGACCAGCACATAGCGGGCTGCCGGGGTGTCAAACTGGTCCCACTCCGTGCCGTCATGGTGGGGGATATCCCATCCCTGCCGGGCCACGAACGCCTGATAGCGCAGGCGGTGATGCTGGTACCACAGCGGGCCATGACTATGGATTGTGGCCCAGCTTATGGTGTGTGCGGTAATGGTATCGGGCTGCATGATTGACTCCGGTTGATGAGAAACCGGACATCGTAGGCAGCGGGATAACAGGCCGGCAGTGGCCTGCGGGTTGTTTTCGCGCCTAGGTTATCAGATCCGTAGGATCCCCAGCGCTACGGCCCGCAGCAGCGCCGCCTCTGTGGTACGGGCTGCGAGCTTGGCCTTCGCGTCCTTCAGGCACCAATTCACACCGTCCACCGTCAGCCCCAGTTGCGCCGCGATCTCTTTGCGGGTGCGCCCGGCCATGGTCAGCCGCAGCACCTCGACCGTGTTCGCGGTCAGGGTGGTGGCATCCGGGCTGATGCAGCGCAGCCGCAGATAGGCCGCGAAGAAACCGGCTGCGATCATTTCCAGCGTCAGCAAGGTGGCGGGATCCAGATCCGCAGGATCGGGCCGGACGGCGCAGAAAACATAACAGCCGGATAACGTTCGTAACGGAATTGATACCCCCGACTTCAGGCCATATTCCGCTGCGGCATCAAACATTTCCGGGCAATAATGCCGCAGATCACGCCACTGCACCGCCCCGGTGGCATACGGCATCACCAACACCACCGGGTCGACCCGCTCGTACTGCGCCTTGAAATAGGCGCGGATCCAGTCATCGGGATAGTTCAGGGCGACGGCAGGTTCGGCGTGATCTTCGAACGCATTCCCGTCGCCCCACAGCGCCCCGAACGCCCAGAACGGGAACCCGGTACGGGCCAGCGTGCGGGCCAGAACGGCGTAGAGATCCCGCACGGACGTGCAGGCAGCGGCTTCGCGGGCAAAAACGTCTAGGCAGTCCATGCGGGGTCCCTGTCTGTGCCGGGGAGCGGCAGGCCGGGGGGGTTGCCGACTCCCATATCTGGTAGTATTTAACATCCTTAACGAGCGCGTGATATCGGGGATAGAATGTCTGAAGAACAGATCCGGCAGCTGATCCGCGAGGCGGTTCAGCCCAAAGCCACAGCACCAGCACCCAGTCAGACCGGCACCAATACCGGCACCATCATCGTCGGACTGACGTCAGCGGCCCTGCTGGCCATTATCGCGCTCGTCGGCATTGTCGCGGTGGTGCGCTGACACTCTGGCCTCAGCGGCGGGAGGCCAGCCGGATCACATTGCCGAGGTCCGCCAGACCATCAGCCCGACCAGACTGCTGCTGCACGTAGTGATGCAGGCTGATGACCAGATCCGCAAACTTAGCCGGGTTGGCTGCCTCAAGGTCTGATTCCTGCATCACCTGAAGCACGGTGGTCAGTACCGTGCGCACCGTGGCCTCGTCCAGCGTCCGGCCTGCCACGCCGCTGCCGCCGGTCACCAGCCAGCCAAAATCCACACCGGCACCGGCGGCAAGGCCACGCAGCCCTTCGGCGCTGGCCTTGGCCTCGCCCCTGATCCATTTGCGCAGCTGCTCTGCCGTCAGTCCCGCCGCATCTGCCGCCGCGGCCCGGGTCGGGAAACGGTCAGCCGCTGTGGCGATCCGCTGCCCCAGCGCCTCGCGGTAGGCGTCCCCGCCCCCGGTGCCATCCTGATCAATCGAAAGCATCGCGACAAAACCTTTCATCAATCGCCACAATAAGCGATTTTTGTTTGCCCATTCCTCTTGTGCGATCAAACAAAAGTCGCTAATCATACATCTAGTGTGACGTTAAACGCGATTTTTGTCGAGATGATGGCGATTAAATCTTGGGATAAAGCAGGCATCAAAGCAGCGGTGATCGCCCGGGGGCTGACCCTACGCGGCGTTTCGCTGGCGGCTGGCCTGCCCCGCGATGCTGCCAGTCAGGCCCTGCACCGCCCTTGGGCGGCAGCAGAGGCCGCAATTGCAGCGGCAATCGGCGAGGCACCGGCGACGTTGTGGCCTGATCGCTACGACCCACACGGGGACGGGGACGGGACACCCCCAGACACTCCACGGCGGCGGCGGAGGCGGCCATGTACAACCAACGTCTGATCAGGTGCCCGCACTGCGGCAGCTACTGCAACGTCCTCAAGACCCGGCTGATCACGCCGGTCTGTTCGGAGGTCACGGTGCAGTGTCGCAATGTCGACTGCCTGCACCGCTATGTCGCTCAGATTTCGCCGGTCCGCACGTTGGTCCCCAGCCAGAGGCCGCGCGGCGACATTCACCTGCCGCAGGCCCGCACGCTGTCGGGGCCGGTGGCGAAGGGGGGAGTATGATGTCAACCACCAGCGGCGGCGTTCTCGCGCTGCACCACCATGCGGAAGAGGTCTGCCCCGAAGCGGGTGATCGTGACGCGGACAGATTTGATGGTCCGGTCGCACTCCGGCCCGCTCAGGACCGGCTGACAGGCCGCAATGAAAGCCTTCTGGTCCGCCATCGGCCAGTTGGACGCCGCAGTCATCAGGATTTGCTCCAGCGTGGCCTTCAGTCCACCATCATAAGCCGACGGCTTATCGGTCATGGGGCGAACCATATCGACAGACAGCAAGGCCGCGCCGGAGACCCCCAACCCCGGAGCAGTTTCGATCACGACACGGGTCCGGCTTGGGATCGAATAGAAGGACAGCGTTTCAACCTGTCCGCTCTCCGTTTTGTTCTCTTCAGTCAACTTCGGTATCAGCAGCCGCAAACCAGAAATGAACCCTGCGCTGTTGCCATAGCTGATGACCCTGTCTTTGCGGAGGTCGGCCGGGCTGGAGGCGGATTTAGCTGTGACTTTAGGCGGAGCTGCTGCCTGCTTTTCAGCTTTCGGCAGAGAAATTACACACCCACCAAAAAAGGTGAGCGCCACAAGGAAATAGGCTGCAAAGGCATTTGCCCGGCGCATTTTGGTGTGTACCGGATACAGACTGGGTTTGAATGCCGCGGCAACGGCCAGAACGAGAAAAGCAAGAGACAGGAAAATCAGGATCTCAGACAGACCAAAGATCGTCAGAATGCCGGACGACAAAACCGCTGTAACGGCAAGGAGGCAGCCTTTGTTATTGATCTCTGTCTGGGTGTTGGTTGTACCAGATTCATCAGGCAGGGGATCAAGCTGGTATTGACGGTCAGCGTCTGCCCACTGCTGAGAACGAACCTCGTCCGGTATCGGATGGCCCATCCATTTGAAGAAGTCTTCGCCGGACAGAACCTGTCCGTCCCTGTCCACCACATCACTGACCCGATCCATTCGGAAGGTGCGGTATTCGCCGCGCAGCCAGCAATGAGCCCCAAAATGGGGCGGGGTCAACCAACGGAACGTAACGATGCGTTTTGTCCGATCCCCGTCGCTGTCGGTATAGTAAATGCCGACAGATTCACCACTGACATCAGCGGGTGGAGCTGCATCAAACGACAGCAGATGATCAGGCTCGGTCTTTTTTCTCCGCCCTCTTTTGCGGCCGGGGGGAACATCAAATTTATCCGTCATCCCGCAGACACCTATCAGTCCATTTTTTTTACCGTCTTTACCCGCTATGCGGGCTTCCCGCCTGAACATTCTTGCATTTTTTATTCTGTGTCCACCGGAAGATTTTTTGTGTTGACCGCCGCACGTGTGGCGCGTACCGTCAGTGTCGGAGGCGTCGAAACCCTCCATCACATCAACGACGGTAGCCGCCCCGAAAGCTTGCGGCTATTTTTGCGCCTGCCTCACGGCAGCGCATACCCCGCTACGGCGGGAGGGCGACGGATAGAATACCCTTCGGGGGAAGAAGTCGCGCTCAATTCCCTGCTCGTTGACAGTGACATTGGGTTTCGAACCTCCCGCCACCAGTGCGCCTTCGAAAGCGATCTGGCGGTGCGGTCCAACGCCCATCAACGGGGGCCCACACCCATGACACCGCAGCACCCTGCCGACCTGAGGTCGGTGGTGAACGATGCCGCATACCTGCTTGCAACCATAGCAGACGCCCTGCGCGGTACCGCCACCCTTGCACACACCAACAACGCCCCAGAAGTCGCCGCGACCTGCGCCCTGATCGCGCATGCCGCCGACGGCTACTCCCTCGCACTGCTGACGCTGACCGGGCAGATCCGCCCGGCCTCCGGCACCGCCACGACATCTGCTCCGCAGGAGACCCGCAAATGAATCCCGATTTCCAGCCCAACCCCATCGACAGCTACGTCGGCGACCGTCTGCGCTGCCGCCGCGAGGTCCTGAACATCACACAGCAGCAGCTGGCGACAGCTATCAATGTCTCGTTCCAGCAGGTGCAAAAGTACGAGCGCGGCCTTAACCGCATGTCGGCCAGCCGCCTGTACATGGCAGCCTGCGCACTCCGGGTGCCGGTCGGATATTTCTTCGAGGATATGGATCCCGGCGTGTACCGGGGGCAGGTGATCCCCGCGAAAGACCCGATGCACCGCACGGAGAACATGGTGCTGGTCCGCGACATAGACCGGCTGCCCACCGCGCAGGCCGACGCCGTGCGGAACCTGATCTCCACCATGGCAGGGGGGCGGGCGTGATGTGCGACTGTCTCACCAAGATTCAGGACAATCTGAAAGCAAAGGGCTTGGAGATTCCCACCAGCCTGCCGCTGCGCGGCGGACCGGCGATACCCTTTTTCCCGCTGTATCGGGCAGACACCGGCAAACTGGAGACCCGGCGCGGGCGCCCGAAATACGTGATGCCAACCCACTGCCCGTTCTGCGGCGCGGAATACGCACAGGAGGGCAGCAGTCATGACGCATGATCTGCACAACGGCATGACCGTCTGGAACGGCGGGGAACTGGCGACGGTGGAAACCCTGCATTACGCAGGGGGGCGGGTTGTCGATGTCACTGTCCGGGGCTGGCGCGGGCTGCGCCGGGTTCCGGCCGCCTGTGTCACCCCAGCGGGGAATGTGGTGCCCCTGCCGACCCAGCGGGCGCAGGAGGGACAGCATGTATAACCAGTCCATCCATTGGGCAACACGCGGCACGGTGATGGTGGGGCGGTTCAACGCCCCCCGCTCCCCGCTGGAAATAACCGCCCTCCTCAGCCAGTCAGCCTCCGGGCGCTGGCAGTGGTGCGTCGATAACCCGGCGGTCGGCTTGTCGACAAAAGGTGAATACCGCGACCGCGCCGCCGCGCTGGAGGCATGCGAACGCGAAGCCAAAGCCCTGACCACACGGGCCTGCCAGATCCTGTCTGACCGGGAAATCAACCGGCGACGCCGCTACGAGCGGGAGGCCTGACCGATGCGCGAGGATACCAGACAGGAGGTCCTCGCGCACCTCCGCCGCGACTTTGGTTTCAAGGCTGCGGGGGAGTGGCTGCGTGAGGGCACCTGCCCAAGCTGCGGGAAAAAAGAGGTTTACGCTCACGGCCTCGAACCGTGGCTGGTCCGCTGCGGGCGGGAAAACCGCTGCGGCTGGTCGGCCACAGTCAAAGACCTGTACCCCGACGCCTTCGGGCGGTACAACGAACGCTTCCCGGCCACCACAGAAAAACCGGACGCCACCGCCGACGCCTACATGGGGTCGGCCCGGGGGTTTGATCCCCTGAAAATCCGGGGCTGGTATCGGCAAGGCCAATACAGCCACCACAGAGGCGACCGCAAGACCGCCACCGTGGTTTTTGACATCCCGGGCCTGCCCGGCGTGGCGATGGAACGGCTGATCGAGCCGGTCCGCGTCACCGACGCCGACGGCAGCGTCGACACCCGAAAGGCCAATTTCATAGGCAGCCACAAAGGCCATTGGTGGCATCCGCCCGGGTTCAGCGTGCAGGATGGTGACACCCTGTATCTGGTCGAGGGCTGCATGGACGCCATCGCCCTGACCCTGTCCGGGGTGAAGGCGGTGGCCACGCTGTCCGCCGGGAATTTTCCGGGGTTGGCGCTGGAGGCCCTGAAGGACCGCAAGATCACGCTGGTCTGGGCATTAGACAACGACAAGGCAGGGCGGAAATACATCCTCCGCCACGCCGAAGCCGCCCATCAGCTGGGCTTTGACAACGCGGCAGCCCTAATCCCGCAGAAGGACCAGAAGGCCGACTGGAACGACGTTTACCTCGAACGGCGGCTGACAGAAACGCACCTGGCGGAGTACCGGTTTCAGGGGGCGCTGCTGCTGGCCAAGTCCGCCCGCGAAAAAGGCCGGCTGATTTACGACCACAGCAAGGGCCGCGCCCGCGCCTTCGCCCTGCAGCACGACCACAAAACCTATTGGTTTTCCATTCCGCAGGAGCTGCTAACGGCAATCCGCGAAACCCTGCGAAAAGAAGGTACGGTGCCGCCGGAGGAGCTGGAAGACCGCGCCGTCGAGCAGGCGATCCGCATCGAGGAGATCGCCAACTGCACCGTCGAATTCCTGTATTTCCAGCGCGACCACGTCACTGACGAGAGCTGGTATTACGTCCGCGTCACCCGCCCCAACGGCGAAGTGGTCAACAACACCCTGACCGGGGCGCAGGTGGCGGCATCGTCGGAGTTTAAAAAGCGCCTGCTGGCGATCGCGCCGGGGGCCCTGTGGACTGGCAACGGTCAGCAGCTTAACTGGATCATCGGGCGGTACCTGACCACCATCAAGACCGTCGATACCGTGGATTTTATCGGCTACTGCCGCACCCACGCGGCCTACATCCTGCCAGACCGGGCAGTGCAGGCCGGGAAGGTGATCCCCATCAACGACGAGGACTATTTCCGGCTGGCCCGATCCTCCGTCAAAACCCTGAACCGGTCGCTGCACCTGACGATCGGCGAACCAGACCAGTATCAGCCGCGCTGGGTGGAGCTGATTTATCGTGGCTGGGGGCCAAAGGGCATCATCGCGCTGGTGCACTGGTTCGGCAGCTTGTTTGCGGAACAGATCCGGGCGGAACAGTCCAGCTATCCGTTTCTGGAGGTGGTCGGCGAGGCCGGGGCCGGGAAAACGACCCTGGTCGAAGCCCTGTGGAAAGCGGTCGGCAGGATCGATTACGAAGGGTTTGATCCCAACAAAGCCTCTGCCGCCGCCCGGTCGCGCATCATGACGCAGGTCAGCAACCTGCCGGTGGTGATGATTGAATCCGACCGCGAAGACCGCGCCAAGGCCGGGCAGTTCGACTGGGACGAGCTAAAAACCGCCTACAATGGCCGCGCCAGTCGCGCCCGGGGCGTGAACAACGGCGGGAACGACACCTACGAACCCGCGTTCCGGGGTTCGATCGTCATCAGCCAGAACGCCAAGGTGACGGCCTCCGAGGCCATCCTTTCCCGTATCGTCCACACCTACCACGACACCAGCCACCACACGCCGGAAAGCAAGCGCGCCGCCGACGAGCTGGCGACGATGCCAGTGACGGCGATCAGTCATTTCCTGACGCTGGCGACCAGCGCCGAGCACAAGGTGATGGACACCGTGCGGACGAAAGCACCGGTCTATGAGGAGCAGATCCTGCGGGACCCGGAGGTCCGCATGATCCGTATCGGGAAAAATCACGGCCAGATGATGGCCCTCCTCGACGCGCTGGCAGAGCTGACCAACCTGCCCAAGCAGATCGTGGAGGACACGCGCCGGGCCCTGCTGGATGCCGCGAAAGAGCGGCAAAGCTGCATCAACAGCGACCACAAACCGGTGCAGGATTTCTGGGAAGTCTACGACTACATCCAGCGCGGAAACAACGTGCTGAACCACTCGGCCGACCCGGGCCAGATCGCGATCAGCCTGAATCATCTCTATCAGGAAGCCTCGCGCAGCGGGCAGCAGTTACCGCCCCTCTCGGAGCTGCGCGGCCTGCTGGAAACCAGCCGCAGCCGGAAATTCATCTGCCGCAAGACCGTCAGGTCAGTGGTGGACAAGGGGGCTCTCCTCAAATGCTGGGTCTTCGCCGCACCGAAGGAAGAACGCAAATGAAGACGATCAGGTCTATCTCGGTCCATAGCGCACCGGATCTTCCGCTGGCTCTGGTCGGCGTCGACGACGACGGGAGCCAATTCCGGATGCCCCTGACACGGCATGCCACCCTGCACCTGATTGCTGACCTCGCTCGCGCTGTGGCGGCCAGCTCACGGATTGAGGAGCCGATGCCAAAGACGCCCAGCCCACCACCGTGGAGCAGCGGGCACCCGACCGCATGGAAACACAACAAAAGCCGGGGGGAATGATGACTGCAAGAACAAATACATCCAAGCGGGTATTGGACCCCTGCTGCGGGAGCCGAATGATGTGGTTCGATCGGGATCATCCTGATGTGGTATTCGGAGACAAACGGTCAGAGACGATCACCGTCACTGATCGCAGCCGAGGAAACCCCAGCGGGACAAGAACACTCTCTATTGAGCCAGACACAATGCTGGATTTCAGAGCGCTCCCGTTCATGGACAACACGTTCAAACTGGTGGCGTTTGACCCTCCTCACCTGATCACTGCAGGCAAAAAAAGTTGGCTGGCCGCCAAATATGGGCGGTTGTCTGACAACTGGCGTAGCGACATTCAGATAGGGTTTTCGGAGTGTTTTAGGGTCTTATCCCCTGACGGGACACTCATTTTCAAATGGAACGAAACACAAATCAAACTCAGCGAAGTCATTAAGCTGACCCCTGTGCAACCCATGTTTGGGCACCGGTCAGGCGCTAAAGGGTTGACCCACTGGCTGGTGTTTATGAAACCGCATGAGGAAGTCACCAACTGCAACATTGATCAGATGGAGATGGACGGATGATCGACGTCGAAGAGATGGTTGACGCCACGGCGGCGTGGATGTGGCAAGAAATGGTTGTTAAGAACGGCAAAGAGGGCGGGAATAAACCGCCACTCTGGGATGCCACACCGACCTCGACAAAACGCGAATGGCGATGCGCCGCGAGCCACGCAATGCAGTCACTTGAAATACCCCTCGAGACGTTGGCCGCGCTGAAGGCTGGAACGTGGCGCGCCGTGCCGGTGGATCCCACTAGCAAGATGCTGGACGTGCTGTCCAGCGTGTCTTGGTGTGAAGTGGACGACGACCTTTATGATGGTTGGGCCGCGATGCTGGACGCCGCGCCCCGGAAACCGAGATCATCGTCGTCGGCTTTGCCGACAATCGGCGGAAAGCAACGGCGGAGGGGGGCAACATGACAGAGCCCATCCCGATACGGCACCACACGCCTCATCCCGCCCTGCAGACGCTGGCAAAGATCCTTGCGAAAGCAGCAATCACAGAGCACTTTCGATACAACAACAGTGACGACGAATCATGCAACGTGCAGCCATTTACGCCCGATACAGCTCTGATCGCCAGTCAGAGCGATCGATCGATGATCAAGTGAGAGACTGCCGCGCTCTTGCTGAGAGGCTCGGCGTCTCTATCGCTGATGTTTACACAGACGCGGCGATATCTGGCAGCATCAGTGCCCGCCCCTCTTGGTCGACCTTGCTGGATGTCGCCAGACAAGGCGGCGTCGATATCATCCTCGCGGAGAGCCTCGACCGGATAGGCCGCGATCAGGAGCATATTGCCGGGGCGTTTAAACGGCTGGCCTTCGCCGGAGTGAAAATCCACACCATAGCCGAAGGCGAGATATCAGAGATCCACATCGGTCTAAATGGAACGATGGGCGCGCTTTACATCAAAGACCTTGCCCTACGCACCCGCCGCGGCCAGCGCGGGCGCGTCGAGGCCGGATACGCAGCCGGTGGACTGGGCTATGGATATGATGAGGTCCGCAGCCTTGATTCAGCCGGGCAACTCGTCCTCGGGCAGCGACAAATCAATCCGGCAGAAGCGGATGTCATCCGGCGGATCTTCGCCGAATATGTTGCCGGCCGATCCCCGAGAGAAATCGCCCAGGGCCTGAACCACGATGGCATACCGGCACCGCGAGGCGGCCTTTGGAACGCCAGCACGATTAACGGCAACCGCGCACGCGGGAATGGCATACTCCATAACCAGCTGTATCGTGGAGTGCTGATCTGGAACCGTCAAAGGTTCGTGCGCAACCCAGACACGGGCAAGCGTCAGGCCATACTGAACCCACGGCATGAATGGGTGGAAAAGGAGCATCCCGAATTGCGTATCATTGATGACGCTGTCTGGACGTCAGCGCAGGCAGTCAAGGGAGAGTTTGCGGGCCGGGCACTGCCTCACCGCCGCCGCCCAAAACACGCGCTGTCAGGGCTGATACACTGCAGCTGCTGCGGCGGCCAGTATATCGTGATTGGCAGCAATAGGATGGGCTGCGCCAACTACCGCGAGCGCGGCACCTGCGACAACAAGATCTCAGTGCGCATGACGGACGTCGAAGCTCGGGTCTTCGCCGCGATAAAAACTCAGATGACAGATCCAGAGCTGATCGCAGTGTTTATGGCTGAATACCGCGCACAGTACGCAGCGATGCTGCGGGAGAAATCATCTGCCCGGGCACGGGTAGAGGCAGACCTGCAGCGGATACAGGGCGAAATAGATCTGTTTTTTGACTGGATCGTCAAAGGTCTCGTCGAACAGAGCGAAGACGCGCGCGATCGCCTCGCGGCGATGACAGACAGAAAGCAGAAGCTCAAGGCGCAACTGGCAGCGATGCAGGCCGATACCCCGCCCTTATCTGCGATCACGCCCTCGGTCGAGGTCTATCGGCGGTGGCTGGACCGCGTGACCGATGCACTCAACGACGCAGAGCACCGCCGCGACGCGGTCGAGATCATGCATCAGCTGATCGATCGCCTGACGATCCATCCATCTGATAAAAAAGGCGAATACTATATCGATGTGTCTGGGCAGTTAGCCATAATGCTCGAGGCCGCCAATCTCAGCGAGACGGGCGACCTCAAGTCGATGGTAACGGTGGTTGCGGGGGCAGGATTTGAACCTGCGGCCTTCAGGTTATGAGCCTGACGAGCTACCGGGCTGCTCCACCCCGCGGTATAGTGTCGTGTCTGAGCCTCAGGACGGAGAGGCCGGATTAGGTCCGGCCTTTGTCGTGAAGAGATCGTGAGAAGCAATGTATCGTTTTTTGTTTCGCGTGACGTGCGTTTAGAAGACCTGGCAGTTACCTACTCTCCCGCATCTTAGGATGAAGTACCATTGGCGCGACTGGTTTTCACGGCCGAGTTCGGGATGGG
>NZ_KB907355.1 GCF_000381985.1 Novispirillum itersonii subsp. itersonii ATCC 12639
GCGGCTTGCCCTGTTCGGCGGTCATCAGCTGCGCCAGATCTTCCTGATTGGCCAGAATCAGGGTGTACCACTTGCGCAGAATGTTGGCCCGTTCCTTCGCCGTCTTCGCCCGCCAGGCCGGCAGCGCCGCATGCGCCGCTGCAATCGCCTGCTTCGCCTCGGCGGCACCCATATCAGGAACCTGCGCCAGCTCTTCCCCCGTCGCCGGGTTCAGGACCGCAAAGGTCTTGCCGCTCGCCGCGGCCTGCCATTGCCCGTCAATGTAACCCTGCGTGCGGTACAGGGACGGATTGGAGAACGTCAGGGTCATGTCATTTACCTTCTTCGCAGGACAGATCGGTCAGCGCAGCGCGCAAGGGGGCGGGCAGCGGCACCGGGCGGCGGCTGTCACGGTCGACATACACATGGATGAAATACCCGGCGGCAGCCGGGGTCGGGTCGTCATTGCGGAACAGACCGACTTCATAACTGACGCTGCTGGTCCCCAGCCGGGTGACGCGGATGCCCGCCTCTACCCGGTCAGGGAACGCCAGCGGCGCGAAATAGGAGCAGCCGGTTTCCACCACCAGCCCGATCACCGCCCCGGCATGAATATCCAGCACGCCACGGGTGATCAGGTACTGGTTCACCACCGTATCGAAGTAGCTGTAATAAACCACGTTGTTGACGTGGCCGTAGACGTCATTGTCCATCCACCGTGTCGGGATGGTCAGAAAATGACGGTAGCTGTCACGGCCTTCGGTTTTGCGGTCCGGTGCGGCGGTCATCGGTGGCTCCCTGATACTTACAGGACAGAGGCGTAGATCGCCCGGGCATCGGCCAGCGTGACCGGGCGCGGGTTATTGATCAGCAGGCGCTCAACCTTCATGGCATCAGCGGCCAGACGGTCGAGATCGCTTTCCGCCACCCCGACAGCACGCAGGGTCTGGGCAAACGGCATCCGGTGCACCATCGCCGTCATCTCAGCGATGAAGGCATCACAGGCATCAGCCTGCGAGGCAAACCGCCGCCCCGGCAGCACCACCGCCGCCAGCTCGGCATACTGGGCTTCCGCCGCATCGCGGTTGAAGGCCAGCACGGGGGCCAGCACCAGCGCATTGGACAGACCGTGCGGCACATGGAAGTGCCCGCCCAGCGGATAGGCCAGCGCATGAACCGCCGCCACCGGGGCATTGGCAAACGCCATCCCGGCCAGCATCGAGCCCTGCAGCATGGCAGCCCGGGCGGCCAGATCCCGCCCGTCGGCGATCACCCGGTCCATGTTGGTCGCCAGCAGGTGCAGGGCCTTCAGGGCCAGACCGTCGGACAGAGCATTCTTCTTATGACGGCTGGTATAGGCCTCGATGGCATGGACCATCGCGTCGATGCCGGTCATCGCCGTCACCGCCGGGGGCAGGCCGAGGGTCAGCTCGGCATCCAGCAGGGCAATGTCAGGATACAGCAGCGGCGACACCACACCCTTCTTTTCATGGGTCGGGGTGGTGACGATGGAGATCGGCGTCACTTCTGACCCGGTCCCGGCGGTGGTCGGCACCTGAATCAGCGGCAGGCGCGGCCCCTTGGCCAGACCGATGCCGTAAATGTCCGGCAGGGACTGCGGTGCCCCCACCAGCAGCGCAACCAGCTTGGCGGTATCAAGGGAACTGCCGCCGCCAAAGCCAATCACCGCTTCGGCCCCGGCATCACGGGCCGCCTGTACCGCCGCATCAACCGAGGCCTCCGGCGGGTCAGCCTGCACATCGCTGTACAGGGCCGCCGTCAGCCCGGCGTCTGCCAGTGCCTGCATCGGGGCATCCAGCAGCCCGGCCTTGACCAGACCGGGATCGGTGATCACCAGCACCCGGCTGGCCCCGAGATCTTTGGCCAGCGCGCCCAGTTTCAGGGCTCCGCCGGTTTCGGAAATCACCCGGGGGGTGGTCTCAAACGAGAAATTCAGGGACGTCTGAATGGTCATGATGGTTTCTCCTGCCGTCCTCAGCCGGGACGGACACTGCCGCGTTCGATGCGGTACACCGCATCGACCAGATCGGCGGAATGAGTGTCATCGGATTCCGAGATCAGCACACACAGGCCTTCCTTACGCAGCCCAGCGATCACCTCGGTCAGGCGGCGCGACAGCACCGGGGCAACCCCTTCGAACGGCTCATCCAGCAGCAGCAGACGGCGGCCCGGCATCAGGGCACGGGCCAGTGCCACCAGCTTCTGCTGGCCACCGGACAGCTGCAGGGCCCGGCGGCCCCGGTACTGGGCGATTTCCGGCAGCAGGCTGTAGACCCACTCCAGCCGCTGGGCGGCATCGGGGATCTTGTTGGCCCAGAACGGCATCAGGATGTTTTCTTCCACCGTCAGGGCCGGAATCAGCCGCCGGTCTTCCGGCATGTAGCTGACCCCCGCCGGAGCCCGTCGGTACGGCTGCTGGGACAGCAGATCGGCACCGTCAAAGGTCATCCGCCCGGCGGTCGGGGACAGCAACCCCATGATCGAGCGGATCAGCGTGGTCTTTCCCGCGCCGTTATGACCGATCAGGCCGACCATCTGCCCGGCGCCGACCGTCAGGGTGACATCGCGCAGAATCGGAATATGGCCGATCGACACTGACAGGCCGGAAATCTCCAGACCGGTGGAGAGGCTGGCAGAGGACTGGGGTGCGGCGGTCATGCGGACGCTCCCTTCTGGCTGGATTTACCGTGGCCGTGGCCGGTGACGAGATCGCGGACCTTCTGGTCTTCCAGCACCGCCGTCGGCGGACCGTCAGCGATGATCTCGCCGCTGTAGAAAGCCAGCAGACGCGACACGTAGCGGCGCACCACATCCATGTCATGTTCGACGAACAGCACGGTCACGCCGTGGTGACGCACCGCCGACATCACCGTATCCATCAGGCCGGTCTTTTCCTCGACACTGACGCCGCTGGTCGGTTCATCCAGCAACAGCATCTGCGGTTCACCGATCAGGGCCATGGCGATGTCGATCAGCTTGCGCGCGCCCTGCGGCACCGCCGTCACCACCGCATCACGGAACCGGGTGACCCGGAATTCCTCGAGGATGGTTTCAGCCCGGGCTATCCGCGCCTTGGTGCGCAGCGGCCGCAGGAACGACGGGCGCGGACTTTCCGCCGCCGCCAGCGCGATCAGCAGGTTGTCCAGCACCGTCAGTTCCGGGAACAGCTGCGCGACCTGAAACGACCGGGCCATCCCGGCGCGGGTGATCGCGCGCGGGGTATGCCCAAGGATCGGGCGGCCGTTGAACAGGATTTCGCCGCTGCTGGGCGGCAGATAGCCGGTCACCATGTTGATGAAGGTGGTCTTGCCCGCCCCGTTGGAGCCGATCACCCCCACCACTTCACCTTTGGTGATGCGGACGTTCAGATCCTTGGCGGCGGTCACCGCCCCGAAGGACTTGCACAGGGCTCTGGTTTCAAGAATGGCGGTCATGACGCGGCGGCTCCTTTGGCCTTGGCGCGGGAAAACAGGCTCCACAGGCCCTTGGGCAGGAACACGATCACCCCAAGCAGGGTGAAGCCGAGGATCATCTGCCAGCTGTGAGGCACGAACTCGATGGCGTAGGTCCGGACCACGGCGAACACCAGCGCCGCCAGGAACGGCGCGGCCACGTGACCGGTGCCCCCCAGCAGGGCGATGAACACGAATTCGCCGGAGGTGGTCCAGTACGCCATTTCCGGATCAATGTGCCCGGCGGCCAGCGCCGTCAGCCCGCCCCCCAGCGCCGAGACGGCAGCGGCGGCAACATAGTTGGAATAGAGCAGCCAGCGCGGCGACAGGCCAAGGTACTCAACCCGCACCTCATTCTCGCGCACCGCCTCACACAGCACCCCGACCCCGGCCTGCACATAGCGGTGCAGCAGCAGGGCCACGGCCAGTCCGGCCACCAGCGTCACCGTCAGCAGCGCCATCGGCGCGGTTTCCTTGGCCGGAGACCAGCCGAACAGGGTCCAGCTGACGACGTTAAAGCCATCGGTGCTGCCAAGCTGCGGGCTTTTGACCAGAACGCCGAACAGGATCATCGAAAAGGCCAGCGACAGCATGGCAAAGAAAATATCGCGGTACCGGGTCAGCAGCAGGCCCAGCACCATCGCCAGCAGCATCGCGGCCAGCACCCCGGCTGACAGCAGCACCGCCAGATCGGTCAGGCCGAAAAACTGACCGCCCATGCCGACGGCATAACCGCCGACACAGTAAAACAGCCCCTGCCCGAAGGAGACCAGACCGGCCCGCATCTGCATCACCACCCCCTGCACCACCAGGGCCTTGGCAAAGGCCATGGTCAGCAGGAACACCAGCCAGCCGGGGGCGATCAGCCCGCCCGCCGCCAGCACAACGGCGGCGGCGATCAGGCACAGTTCAGTTCTGTCCAGACGCATCATCAGATCTTTCTCACCAGGGTTCGCCCGAACAGGCCCTGCGGGCGCACCGCAAGCACCAGCGACATCACGCCGTAGATGACGAACAGTTCCAGTTCCGGCGCGTAATGCACCGCCGCCGCACGGGCCAGCCCGACCAGCAGCGCCCCGGCTGCCGCCCCTTCAATGCTGCCCAGACCGCCGACGACCACGACGGCGAACGCCAGAACGATCACCTCGACCCCCAGCCCCGGCGCCACCGAAATGGCGGGCGCGGTCAGGGCCCCGGCCAGCGCGCCGAGCGTGGTGCCCAGCACAAATGTCAGGGTGAACATCAGGCCGACGTTGACGCCCATCGCCATCGCCACCTCGCGGTCATGGATCACCGCCCGCAGCACCTTGCCGGTGTTGGTACGTTCCAGCCACGCCCACAGGCCGCCGCCGACCACCAGTGACACAGCGATCAGGGCAAGGTCGTAGTTGGAAACCTTCAGGCCGCCCAGCACGCTGCGGCCCATTTCGGCGTAAGGCTGAAAGGCCATGTAGGGATCAACCCCCCAGACCATTTTCATGCCGTCCTCAAGGATCAGCAGCAGGGCATAGGTGATGATGACCATCAGGATTTCATCACGGCCATACATCAGCCGCAGCAGGCCGCGTTCGATCACCAGACCGACCACCAGCCCGGCAACCAGTGCGCAGACCACCAGCATCAGGTAGCTGCCCCACACCGGCAGGGCCGCGCCTTCGCCGTTGAAATACCAGCCGACCATGGACGCCGCCGCATAGGCCCCGATGGCGTAGAAGCTGCCGTGCGCCATGTTGAGGATGCGCATGACGCCGTAAATCACCGTCAGGCCCGCGGCGACCAGAAACAGCCACGACGCATAGATCGTGCCGTCAATCAGGACCGCATAAATACTGTTCATACCAAGGGATCTCCGTTCGGGGGATCGCGGGGAAAACCGCTCCGGCCGGGTCGGAAGAGGGACGCACCGCCCCTTCCGCCCGTGAAACCACGGGCGGCCGGATGCCGGAACAGGATGGATAAGGCAAAGAAACCCGGCGGGATCAGGTCTGCGGCACTGCCGGACCGGACCCCGCCGTCACACTCAGATTACTCGCACTTGGCACCCGGGAAGCCGGCCTTGATCCAGTCCTGGGCCTCGGTGCCGTCCGGCGGGGTGACGCAGGTGCCGGAGAAGGACTTGACGTTCTTCAGCTCAGCCTTCTTGGTCTTGGCGTCGTAGTGGTATTCGCCGTAGGAAATGCCCTGCAGCGCCTGATGGCCATCAGCGCGGGACATCTGCACGGTGCCGGAGACCGACTCAAAGCTGGTGCCCTTGAAAGCAGCGGCAATCGCAGCCGGGGCCGGGATTTCGCCCGGGGCCTTGGCGGCCTTTTCAGCGGCATGCTTCAGGCCGAGAATAGCCTGCGCCATCTTGGAGGCCGGGTAGGTCGGGGCCATCTGATAGGCGTTCTGATAGACGCCGGTGAACCAGGTGTTCAGGGCGTTCTGCGGCGCAAACGCGCCGAACGGGCCACGGGCGCCGACGATGGTGCCGTTCGGGGCCTGACCCTGATAACGTTCCAGCGCCGATTCACCGCAGGTCAGGATGGCAGTGGCATCATCCAGCAGGCCACGGGCCGAAGCCTGCAGCACCAGCGCTTCCATATCGCCGCCCCACAGCGAGGAATGGACGATTTGCGGACGCTTCACCGACACGGCGGAGATTTCCGCGCCGTACTGGCCCTGGAACAGCTTCGGCATCTGCGATTCCACCGCTTCAGCCTTCGGCAGGGTCTGCTTCATGGCGGCGGTGAAGTCGGCCCAGCTGTCCTGACCCCAGGAGTAGTTCTGCTGGACACCGGCATAGCGGGTGATATCCGGGCGGGTGGCAGCCAGATAGCGGGCCGCGCCGATGTTATCCACCGCGGCATCCAGACCGGTGCGGAACACGAACTTCGGGGCCTTGTTCTCGACGAACAGGCGGGAGGTGCCGCAGTCATAGAACACGGTCAGCGCGCCCAGCTCTTCCGCCACCGGGGAAACCGCGAGGCAGTCACCGGAGGAGATATAGCCGACCACGGCATCGACCTTCTGGCGCTGGACGAGGTTGCGGAACTCTTCCACCTGCTTGGTGGCGCCACCGTTTTCGTCGATCAGCACCATTTCGATTTCGGCACCGTTGATGCCCTTGCTGGCATACGGGGCCGGCAGGGCACCGGCGTTAAGCTGGTCGATCACCACCTTGGCGGCGTTGGCGGAGGGCACACCGAACGGACCGGCAGCACCGCCGGACAGGAAGGTCACGATACCAAGACGGAACTTGCCGTTCTCAGCGGCCTGCGCCGGGGCAACGGCAGCCAGCGCAAGGGCGGAGGCAGCCATGGTCAGCGACAGACGACGCAGGGTCTTCCGAGTTACAGAAACGGTATTGGTCACGGTGTCCTCCCGATTTGGACTTGTTGGTTCAGGGGGGTGGAAGAGCCGACTCCCATCCGCTGCGGGCCGCATCGCGGCGGCGGCGGATCACATCGGGAGACGGCTTAAGATCCTCGGCGTCATAAACGGCCCAGTTGCCGACCATGACTTTTGCCGGAGGAAAACGGGTGTCAGGCACGACGGTTCCCACCGCCATGGCCTGAACGATCTGATGGGTATCGCGGTCGATGTAAGAGGCGAAGCCCGGCGGGTCTTCCGGCAGGGCCAGCTTCAGGCCTTCCAGCGCCTCGACCAGTTTTTCACTGTCCTTCGCCCCACCGGCGATCTCTACGGCCCGGGCGACGGCGAGGATGCCGGTATAGGCCCCTTCCGCCGCATAGGTGGGATAGCGGCCATTGAGGTCGTGGAAGGTACGGACAAAACGCTGGTTCCGCCCGGTTTCCGGCCAGTTGTTGTGATGGCGGGCCGACAGGATCAGCCCCGGCGGCGGGGTGTCGCCCAGCGCCACCAGCGCATCGTAATTGGCCCCGGTATCAAAATTGGCGAGCTGGATGGTCTCGAAGAAACGGGTGCTGGCCGCCTGTTTGACAAAGGCGATGAAATCCCCGCCCCAGATGGCGGTGACGACGATCTCCGGCTTCGCCTGCTGCAGGGCGGCGATATAGACCGAATAATCCGGCTCGTAGAGTTTCGGCCACAGCTCAGCGACGGTTTCATAGGTCACGCCCAGATCGGCCAGCGCATGCTGAAGATCAAGCCAGCTGACATGTCCGTAATCATAATCCGGGCCGATGAAGGCCAGCCGGGTCCAGCCATTTTTGGCCTGAAGATCACGCAGATAGCGCGCCCCGGCGGCCATTGAGGTCCAGCTGTCGTTGGTGACACGGAAGTAATAGCGGTGCCCGGCCTCAATCGTCAGGCGGCTGGAGGCATGATCGGTGCCGATCAGGATCACCTTCTCGCGCCGTGACACTTCCGACACCGCCTGCGCAACGCCGGATGACACCATACCGCACAGCACCTGCACATGATCGTTGCGCAGAAAGTCTTCGGCGATCCGCACCCCGTAAGAGGCCTTGGACGCCGGATCATCAATCACGACCCGCAGCTTTGGCACCGGTAGGCCGGCGGCGGCTTCGTCCGCCAGATCCTTCAGGGCCATCTCAATCCCCGACACACTGTCGAGGCCATAGGTTCCGGCACGGCCGGTCATCGGGTACAGACAGCCGACAATGACGTCCGCCTCTTCCGCCGGAGCCCCCAGTTCAATCCGGGCAGCATGGGCGGGAAGCGACACGGCGGCAGACAACAGGGCACCGGCCATCAGACAGATGGCAGGGCTGCTCCCGGTGCTGCGATGTGCAGGGGCACAGGCCGACATGACGTTATTCCTCCGGGCGAATGGTTGATCCATCCGCTTTTGTACCGTTGGGGTCATGAATGGCAAAGGGCGTGCCAACTGTATCCACAGCCCGGAAGCACGCAGGAACGCCGGTTTTGGCGGCAAAGACGGAAAGTTTGAGCGGATACCGCTCAGAGTGAGCGCCCCCGATGAGCGGCTACCGCTCGGGGTGAGCGCTCATCGGGAACGCTCAGGCGGGGCCCGCCCCGCTCAGGACAGCCCCAGCCGCTGCAGGCGGCGCTTCAGGGCATGACGGGAGATGCCCAGCAGATCCGCTGCCCGCCCCTTATGGCCACTGGCACGGTGCAGGGCATCCAGCACCAGATCGCGCTCCGCACTTTCCAGCTGCTGGTTCAGGGCCGGGCGTCCCACCTCTGCCGTCACCGGGTCCGCCCCGGCAGCGGAGGGAGATGCCCCGGCAATCTCCGGCGGCAGATCCTCGGCATCAATCCGCTGGCCGGGGTACAGGATGGTCAGCCGTTCGATCAGGTTCTTCAGTTCGCGCACATTGCCCGGCCAGCGGTGCTGCCGCAGCCGTTCCTCTGCCCCGGCGGTCAGCTCCACCGGGCGGCAGCCTTCCTCGGCAGCCTGCCGGGCGGCAAAGTGACGGGCCAGACCGACCACGTCCCCATCCCGGTCGCGAAGGGCGGGGATGCCGATGGTGATGACATTCAGGCGATAAAACAGATCCTCGCGGAAGCGGCCCTGCCGCACATCTTCCGCCAGATCCCGGTTGGTGGCCGCCACCACCCGCGCATCGGCTGTCGCAGACCGGCCTGAGCCAACCGCACGGTAGGTTCCGTTCTCGAGAAAGTGCAGAACCTTCGCCTGCATCGGCAGCGGCAGTTCGCCGATTTCGTCAAGGAACAGGGTGCCGCCGTCAGCCAGCGTCACCAGCCCGGTCCGCTTCTGATGGGCACCGGTATAGGCCCCCTTTTCCGCCCCGAACAGCTCGGCCTCAATCAGGTGTTCCGGCAGGGCGGCACAGTTGACCTCAACAAATGCACGGTCACGGCGCGGACTTTGAGTATGAATGGCACGGGCCACCACCGCTTTGCCGGTGCCGGATTCCCCCAGCAGCAGGATCCGGCTGGCAGAACTGACGGCAATCCGGTCCACCGTCGCCCGCAGGGTCCGCATGGCAGTGCTGTCACCGATCAGACCGCTGACCGGCACCGCATCGCGGCGGCGGTGATAGTCCAGCTCTTCCGCCACCCGGCCCTGATCGAGGGTGGAGGCGATGGTGTGCAGCAGTTCATCCAGCTCAAACGGCTTGGTCAGATAATCCACCGCCCCCAGCTTGACCGCCTGCACCGCTGCCCGGGTATCCCCATGGGCGGAAATCATCACCACCGGCAGCGTCGGATCAAGGTCGCGCAGGGCGCTCAGGGTTTCCATGCCACCGATCCCCGGCAGACGCAGATCAAGCAGCACAATATCGGGCCGCTGGCGTCCGGCCTCCTCCAGCCCGTCCTCGCCGCTATGCACGCCGCGCACGGTCATCCCTTCGGCCTTCAGGGCAAACCGCAGCGACCGGACGAAGGTTTCCTCGTCGTCGATGATCAGCACATGCACATCAGCCATGACCGGCACTTTCCTTCAGGGTGGACCCGGCCAGCGGCAGATGCAGGGTCACAGTGGTCCCTTCCCCCGGCACACTGGCGATCTGCAAGGATCCGGCATTGGCATCAACCATCTGCTGGCTGATGGTCAGACCCAGCCCGGTCCCACGGGGTTTCTGGGTGAAAAACGGGGTCAGGACACTGGCCAGATGCTCCGGGGCGATGCCGCAGCCATCATCACTGACAGTCAGCACCACCTGACCGCCCTGCGCCGTCACCCGCATGGTGACGGCGCCCCCGGCCCGGCACGCCTGCACCGCATTCAGGCCCAGATTGACCAGCACATGCACCATCTGATCAGGATCGGCAAACAGCAGCAGGCCGGTTTCTCCCCCCGTCGACAGGGTGATTCCCTGTTCCTCAGCCAGCGGACGGAGCAGACTGACGGTCTGGCGCAACAGATCCCCGGCAGCCACCGGGCGCGGCGACGGCGGACTGGGGCGGCCATAGGTCAGCAGATCACTGACCACCCGCGACAGGCGGTCAATCTGGCTGCCCATGTCGGTCAGCAGCTCCTGACGGTCAGGATCTCTCTCCTGCCGGGTCAGGGCCTGCACCGTGGTCTTCATCGTTGCCAGCGGGTTTCGCACCTCATGCGCCACGCCGGTGGCAAATTCCCCCAGAACCGCCATTTTCTCAGCCCGGACCATCCGGTCAATCAGGCCGGACAGCTGTTCCGCCATTGTGTTGAAAGCCCGGCCAACCCGGCTGATTTCATCATGGTTCGGTCCCTCCGGCAGGCGGTATCCCAGATCCCCGGCGGCCAGACTGCCCGCCCCGGTGACCAGCGTGCCGATCCGGCGGCGCAAACTGCGTGAGAATGCCAGAAAAACCAACAGGATAAAGGCAATGATGATAGCCGCCGTCACATACAGCCACAGACGGGCCTGTGCCAGCGGCTCAAGAATGGTGTCAGAACGGGCATCCAGCACAATCGACCAGCCGGGCAGGATACGCGGCCCGTCGGTCAGTTCCTTCAGACCGGTGGCGACCCGCCCGGTGGCGTCAAGAATCGTCCCGTCAGGGGCCCGCAACAGCGGGGCAACCACCCCGCTGATCCCACCGCCGCCAAGCAGTTCCGTCAATGAGGCCAGCCGCAGATGCAGGGCAATGCTGGTGCCCGGCTCCGTCGGGCCATCCCGCAGCGGCTGGCGGATCAGAATCCAGCCGGACCGGCCATTGGCAGGCAGCGCCGGACCGACAAAGTCCACCCCGTCCACCGTCACCACCGGCAACCGTGAAATATCCCAGCCATCCGCCGACCAATAGGGCGAACCGGATGCCGCCTGTCCGGGGATCACTTTCTTAAGGCTGCCATCGGCATTAAAAAACAGGATGCCGTATAGATCCGGCAGATCAGCCTCCAGCCGGAGCAGGGCTGTTGCCTCGGCGGCAGCGGCCGTGTTCTGCCCGTCAAGAAAGCTGGGAATCGACGGATGATTGGACAGATTGGCAAGCTGATACAGACGGTTATCCAGAAATGACGTCAGGCGGCTGGCTGTCGCCGTCACCTGTGCATTCAGCCGCTCACCGGTCAGCCGGTCATACAGGTCGCCCGCCATCCGCTCATACAGAACGGACAGCACAACCAACGCTCCTGCTGTGACGGCCAGCGACAGCAGGGTGTACCGCGCAACCAGACTGAACCGCATCTGCCTCATCAGCCCCTGAACATTTACCGGTTTCACCGGCCCGTCCTTCCGTTATAGCCGCCGCCAAGGGCGGGGAAAAAGCAAAAGCTGTGCCATTCCTATGCCCGGCAGAAACAGAACCCCCTTGCCCAGATCCGGAAAATATTATGTTATAACGTAACAAAATCAGACTGAGTGAAGGCCACCATGATCCGCCCCCTGCCTGCCAACACCCGCATCACCGCCGCTGCTGCCGTGGTAGAAACCCTGAACGATCCCCGGTGTCTTCTGGCCCTGCTGGAGCGATTGCCCCCTGTGGATCTGGCCGCCTATCTGCGGGGGCGACAGTTCTCAGACTGTCATGCGATCGACATCACCCTGCCCTGCGGCACCACAGCCACCACACTGGAGACACTGCTGACCGATGCCGGATACCCCCGCCACGCCGGACGGAGGGCACTGGCTGCAGATATCGCGGCGCTGATGGCTGTTGTCGGCACCGTACCGCTAACACGGCAGATCCGGCTGCGGCTGGAACGGGTCACCACCGATGCCTGCCGCCTGTTCCATACCGACACCCTGCCCCTGCGGCTGGTCTGTACCTATCGCGGGGCAGGCACCGACTGGCTGGATGAGGACGCCTGTGACCGCAACGGTCTTGGCAAAGGCGACAATAGCGGCATATGCCGCGACCGTGACGGCATTCACCGGATGCCGGAATACTGGGCCGGACTGATGAAAGGCAATCTCTGGCCCGGCCAGCAAGGCCCTCTGCCCGGCGGGCTGGTCCACCGGTCACCCCCGCAGTATCCGGGAGAATGGCGGCTGTTTCTGTCTCTGGATGGCCTCCCTGCCTAAAGCCGGATTGCGAAAGGCATCAGCCCGGAAAGATCTCTCCGTCCGGGCTGATGCAATACCGTGCATGGCAGGCATGGACTTCAGGCGTGGGCCGCCGGACGGATGCTGCTGAGGAAGCGGGTGACGGCCTGCCCCAGCGCCCCGGCCTCCTGCGACAGGCTTTGCGCTTCGCCCAGCACGTCGGTAGCAACCGTCCGGGCGTGCTGGGCAGCGGCCTGCACGTCTTCAATATTGGTGGTCACGTCCTGAGTGCCGTTCGCCGCCTGCGTCACGTTGCGGGTAATTTCCGCCGTGGCCGCATTCTGCTCTTCGACCGCCGAAGCGATCACCGTGGTAATTTCACTCATCTGATTGATGGTATCGGTAATGGCACGGATCGCTTCCACCGCTCCGGCGGTTTCAGTCTGGATGGTATTGATCTGGGTGGCGATTTCACCGGTAGCGTGAGCGGTCTGCGTCGCCAGCGATTTCACCTCGTTCGCCACCACAGCAAACCCTTTACCGGCATCCCCGGCGCGGGCGGCCTCGATGGTGGCATTCAACGCCAGCAGATTGGTCTGCCCGGCGATGGCCTGAATCAGCGTCACCACCTCGCCGATTTTCTGGGCGGCAAGAGACAGACCGGCGATGGTGTTATTGGTCCGGCGGGCATCCTCAACCGCCCGCGCCGCCACCTGTGACGAGGTTTCAACCTGCTTGGAAATTTCGACCAGCGATGCCGACATTTCTTCGGTCGCCGCCGCCACGGTCTGCACATTGGCCGAGGTCTGGCCCGCAGCCGCAGCCGTTGCCGTGGCCCGACTGCTGGTCTGTTCCGCCGTACCGACCATGCTGTCCGCCGCCTGCTGCATCCGCTCCGCCGCCTGCGACACCGTGCGGACCACGCCGCTGACAGTGCCTTCAAACTCATCAGCCAGAGCCAGCATCGCTTTCTGGCGGTCTTCCTCCGCCCGGGCCTTCAAGGTCGCCTGCTCAGCCTCCAGACGGCGGTTCTCGATGGCACTGGCCTTAAAAACTTCCAGCGCACGGGCCATTTCACCGACTTCATCCCGGCGGCCGACGCCAGAAACCGCGATGGTCAGATCCCCGGCAGCCAACGAAGACATCGCCCCGGTCATCGCCCGGATCGGGGTGGAAATTCCCCGCGCCAGCAGCAGGCAGGCTGCCACCGCTGCCAGAACAGTCACGACGCCCCCGGCCAGACTGACCCGGTCGCTCAGCCGGAAGGCCTCTGCCTGTGCGGTTTCCCGCTCCGCCAGCAGGGCGCGCTCTTCCGTCTGCAACTCATCAAGCAGCACCCGGATACCGTCCATCGAGGATTTTCCGGTCCCGGCAATCTCCAGCATCCGTGCCTGTAGCACCGTGTCGGGATCCGTCATCAGGCTGATAGCCTTTGCCGCCACCGCGCTCTCCCAGGTTTTGGCCAGAGCCTCCAGCTTATCCAGCCGGGCCTGCTGCCGGGGGTTATCAGCCGTCAGTCGCCGGGTCTCGGTCAGGGCAGCGGCAAAGGCGGCCTTACCTGACTTGTATGGTGCGAGAAAGGTTTCGTTCTCCGCCAGCAGAAAGCCGCGGATCCCCGTTTCCTGATCAACCATCGCCTGTGCGATCCGGTTCGACTGATCCAGCACCAGATGGGTATGGGCGGTTGCGGCGTTGCTGGTTTCGATAAAGGAAACCTTGCTGTGATTGATCCAGGAGACCGTCAGGACAACCGACAGGATGATCCCGAAGGCGAGCAGCAGCTTACGGAAAATCGGCAGATTTGCCACGACAGACATGAGTATCCTCCCGAGCACAGCGTCATTGCCTGACATACGAACTCGGCTATACTCTGGATCAATAAATGTCGTAAATCTTTTTTAAGACTTTTGGCATGTTAATTTTTAATGCTTAGCCCATAAGGCTTATAAGGATGCAGCATCAACACAGGCTGCCAGACTGCCGAACCGGAACCGTCTGCCCGTCAGCCCCGGGCCATAATGGGCGTACTTCCCGGAGGTTGTCATGATCACCTGCGCCGCCGGGGGGATCAGCGGATCGGTGATCATGCACCAGCAGGTATCGGTGACAAAGCGCACCCCAAAGCTGTCAAGCCCCTCCAGTACCCCCTCCTTCGCCGCCTGATCATAAACCGCACGGCCACAGGTCACGATCACCGCCACTGCCGGATTCCGGGTCCGCCCCCGGCACAGGGCCGCCAGCGCACGGATCTCGGTCAGTGAAAAGTGCGGATTCCCCAGAGAGACCAGATCAACGGCAGCATCCCCGGCGCTGTTCAGGTCCTGCCACGCCGCCGCCAGATCTGCCGCCGTCAGACGTATCCCCGGCACGGCCTCCCCTCCGGTGGCCTGCATCAAGGTTGCAGCCTCCGGCGTCACCCCGGCGATATGAAACATCGGTGCCGCCGACACCGTGGCGAACGCCGCCCCGAAGGCCTTGAGATCATCGGATGACGGGGCCAGCGACGCCACCCCGGTCACCACCGGAATCCGGCTGGAGGCCACACCGCCGACCGCATAGCCCAGCAACGGCCAGAACGCATCATCGGTCGTCTCCGGCAGGGTCACCGTCACCTCCACCGTCGCCCGGCGGTGTTCATCGCGGTGTGGACCGGCACAGGGCGCGCGGCCGGTCAGGGCAATCGCAATATCCAGAAAATCCGGATACTTCATCGTCCGCGCCCCCAGCACACTGTTGGCGTAAACCACAGCATTCGACTCTGCCCAGGCGATCTGCTCGCCCAGAACCGGCGCGGTGTCGAGAAGATAAGGGGCGCAGGTAAAGGTCGGGCGCGCGCCCATGGCAACATAGGCATCCCCCAGCCGGGCCGCAGGCTCCCCCAATGCCGGATCAATGCCCTGTGCGCGCCAGCGCCGGTGATCGACCGACAGGGAATTCAGGCTGGTCGGTACCGCCACCCGTCCGCCCCAGTCGCGTAGCCGTTCGGCGAAGGCCAGAGATCCGGGGCCGGTGTAGATACAGCCATCAACATGGACCTGTGTCACGTCCATCAGGCGGTCGGCACCCTGCAACCCGGCCATCCGCACCACCATCCGCAAGGCCGCCTGCGCCGCCTGCCCGCGCTGCCCGGCCAGACAGGCCCGATCATCCGCCGTCAGGTCGAGCCGCGCCCCGGCTTGCGGCGCTGGGCCGGTCGGCGGAAGGTCGGTCAGGGTAACCGGCTGACCGGCATACATCACCTGATCGCCGCTGATCGCCGCATATCCGGCCTGCCGCAAAGCCCGGAAAGAGTCCGGTGGCAGCACCAGCACCGGAACCGCCGTGGCAAACAGTTCTTCCGCGACGATCACCCCTAAGGTCAGGATGTCTTCCGGCCGCTCAAACACCAGTGCTGCCGGGCCGTGGCCGTTCAGCAGCAGTTCCAGCATCACCCCGCTGCCGGAGCAGGACCCCCGTCCGCCGGGAATCACCAGAATCCGTCCGGCCAGCCACTGCCCGCTGAGGGGATGGTGACGGTCGATCACCTCCCCCGTCGTCGGGTCAACCCCACCCCAGAAACTGAGTTCCAGATCACTGGCCAGCACCGGCCCCTGCGCCTGCCCCCAGACAAGCGCGGTTCCCCGGGCGATCGGCATGGTCACGGTCGTCATCATACTTTGCTCCGAAGGGGGGGCTGTCCGTCAGACCATAGCGGGCCACCGGGCCGGGGAAAACCCTGCTCCGGTGGCCCGGATGTCTTAACCGATCCCATTCAGCCCGCCAGCAGGGCCCGATGCGCCAGTGCCCCGGCAGCCAGATCCGACAGACCGGTACCAACCGCCTTGAAGACGGTGATCTCTTCAGCCGAACGGCGCCCCGGTGTCCGGCCAGAACACAGGTCCCCCAGCGTTCCCCGGATATCGGCAGGGGACAGCAGACCTGCCGAGACCGGCCCGATCAGATCGCCGGACTCCTTCAGCGCGTCGGGCGAATCGATATAGACGGCCCCAGCGGTCATACAGGCATCGTCCGCCTCCCGCATCGCCGGTGTAAAACTGCCGATCAGATCGAGGTGAGTGCCGGGGCGCAGCCAGTCATAGCGGATCAGCGGTTCGGTCGACAGGGTGGCGCAGCTGATGATGTCGGCCCGGCGGGCCGCAGCCTCCAGATCATCTGCGACCGTGGCCGCCATCCCCTGCTGTTTCAGGCTGGTCACCAGCTTTTCGCTGAAGGCGCGGTCCCGGTCCCACACTTCAACCTCGGTGACCGGACGCACCTCGCGGAAGGCAAACGGGCTGAGAGACCCAATCCGCCCGGCCCCGACCACCAGCAGGCGCGAGGCATCTGGCCGGGCCAGATACGATGCCCCCAGCGCCGCCACCCCGACGGTCCGCCGCCCGGTGATCTGGTTGCCGTCAATCAGGGCCTGTGGCTGGCCGGTCGACCCATCGCAGAGCAGATAGGTGGAGTACAGGCCGGGCAGCCCCTTCGCCGTGTTCCCCGGGAAGACCGAGACAATCTTCACCCCCATCGCCCCGCCGTTTTCCTGCCAGGCCGGCATCAACAGCAGGGTCGCTTCAGTACCATCGGCCTGGGCGATACTGTGATGATGCCGCAGCGGCACTTTGGCCCCTTTTGAAAACGCATCGCGCAGGGCATCAATCAGGGCCGCAAACGGCAGAGCTGCCGCCGTTTCCTCTGCCCCGAACACCGGAATGCTGGCCTGTCCGCCCGTGGTCTTGTCCGTCATATCACACCTGATCCCTGCTGATGGCGTTTGAGGACGGAATTGAGCCACAAAAGTTTCTTATAGGAAACTTATTTTCTTATAAACTGACAAATTTCTGAAAAGATCCCTCCCTCCCGCAAGAAGATCAGACAGAAACCTCATTGACGCACCCCCGGCGGATGGCGACAGTGGGGCCTGACCCGTCTTGATGATTTACCGACAGGAGAGCCCGGTGGTCGCCAACGCCCGCGCGCTTTCGCAGCAGTCCCGCCCCCAGACGCCCCCCTCGGCGGTAACGGCAGAAAACTGCGACCTTGGGCCCCATCTGAAACGGATCCGGCAGGGCAAAAAGCTGACCCTTCAGGCTGTCAGTGACCGCTGCGGCGTCGCCCGCTCCACCCTGTCAAAAATCGAAAACAGCCTGATTTCACCGACATTTGACCTGCTACAGCGGCTGGCAGTGGGGCTGGAGATTGATCTGTCTCAGGTCTTCAGCCCGGACAGTGCAGAGGCCTCCGCCGGGCGGCGGAGCATCACCCGGGCCGGGGCCGGGGATGTGGTGGAAACCAGCGAATATCTGTACGAGGCGCTGGCCACTGACCTGCGGGCCAAAAAGATGTTCCCCCTGAAAGCGGTCATCCGCGCCCGCACGCTGGAAGAATTCGGCGGCTGGGTGAAACACGAGGGGGAGGAGTTTCTTTATGTCCTCAGCGGTGAAATCCGGCTGTTCACCGAAGTGTACGAGCCGACGACGCTGAAAGCCGGGGATTCAATTTATCTCGACAGCCGGATGGGGCATGCCTGCGTGTCAGTCAGCCCACAGGATGCCGAGGTCCTGTGGGTCTGCACACAGGTCACCCTGTAAACAGACCCCACGAAGACTGAAGGCTTAAGAACAGGCGTCCGCAGCCCCCTCGACCGCCCGGCGCAGGCTTTCCGCCACCCGGTCGGCCAGACGGCGGCTGCCGTCAGCCAGAGCGGCGGCGGCAGTGGTTGCATCTGCCCCCGGCAGGGACTGCGCCCCGGCCCAGCGGCAGATCTGCACCGGACCATCCGGCAGGCCACGCAGCGTCCATGATCCCACCACGGTGGCGGCCTGCCCCGGTACGGCATCGAACCGCTCCAGCCGCAGGGCCAGCCGGTACCGTGGCACCGGGGTCCCCGCCGGAACCGGAGCCTGATAGGTATCCGCCGCCCGCACCGTCCGCCACAGACTGTCGGCGACCAGCTGGCGCAGACCATCGGACACCGGGGCCAGCCAGCGGTCGCTCTCCAGCACCGTGACCTGCCCGGCAGCGGTGTTCAGCACCAGTGCATCGCGGGTGATGCTGTCAGGCACCGCCACCGGCAGGATCTCCACCAGCACCCGGGCCGAACCGGAAACCTCGGTGCCTGCAGGATCAGGACGCACCAGCGTGTGATACCGGACCGGGGTCGAGGTCCCGCAGGCCACCAGCAGCGGCAACAACAGGGCGGGACCGGTCAGACGGAGCAGAAAACGGGCAAAACTCATCGGGTGGGTTCCTTTTTCCCCTGCAACAGGGCTTCCGGGTTACGTTCCAGACTGTCGGTCAGGGCCTTGATCGAGCGGGCAGCGTCCGACAGTCCTTTCAGGGCCTGCCGGGTTTCCTGCGGCAGCGGGGCATCACCGGCCATATTGCCTTCCAGCACTTTCAGGGTCTGCCGCAGATCCCGCACCGCCTGCACCACCTCGGGCAGGGTTTCGCGGTCGGCACGGGCCGCCAGCGTATCCAGCCGTTTCAGGGTTCCTTCCAGCGCGGTCATCACCCGGTGCGCATCCTGCCCCAGCGTTTCCAGCGGCAAGGCCTCAACCTTACGCAGAATACCCTGTACCTGCGCCTGAATTTCCTGCAGGTCACTCGGCACCGTCGGCAGCTCCGGCGGATCAAGACGGGCATCAAACCGGACCGGGTCCGCCTTGGGGAAGAAGTCGAGCGCGACATACAGCTGGCCGGTCAGCAGACTGCCGGACCGCAGCTGCGCCCGCAGACCGTGGCGGACCAGATTGCCCAGCAACTGCAACTGCTCTTCCGGCGTTGCATCGGCCCGGAACGTCGCACTGGCCGAGCCCAGCCGCTGCGGATAGATATCCACCACCACCGGAGAGAAAAATTCGCCGTTGGCACGGTCATAGGCGACATCAATGGACCTGACCTGACCGATTTCCACCCCCCGGAAATCAACCGGAGCCCCCACAGTCAGGCCGCGGATGGTCTGCCGGAACCGCAGCACCAGAGTCTGCGGGGCACCGTCCGGGGCCTTCAGGGCTTCCGCCCGGTCTGCCGCCAGCCCGAACTGACTGCCCTCCGCCGCTTCCGGCATCTGCCCGATCCCGCCCGGAGTCTCAAAAGCCACACCACCCATCAGAATGGTGGCAAGGGACTGGGTCTGCACCTTCACCCCGGAGGCATCCAGCCGCAGATCCACCCCGCTGGCATGCCAGAACCGGCTGTCCTGCGTGATAAAGCGATCATAGGGGGCTTTGATGAAGATCCCAAGCTTCAGGCCATTGCCATCGGGATCAAGGGCAAACCATTCGACATGCCCGACCTCAATCCGCCGGAAAAAGACCGGTGACCCGACATCCAGAGACCCCAGATCAGCGGCATAGAGCCGAAAACGGCGCCCCGGCACGTCGGAGGCCACCACCGGCGGCTCTTCCTCGCCCGCGAATTCTGTGACCTGGCTGCTGCTCCGCCCGGCATCAACCGCAATATAGGCCCCGGACAGCAGAGTCCCCAGCCCGGAAACCCCCGATCCGGCAAACCGGGGCCGCACCACCCAGAAGCGGCTGCCTTCAACGGCGAAGGATTCCGCCTCTTTCACCAGATCAATGGTCACCGTCACCCGGCTGCGGTCAGGGGTCAGGGTCACCGTGCGGACATCACCGATATCAACGTTCTTGAACTTGACCTTGGTCTTGCCCGGCTCAATCCCTTCCGCCGAGGCAAACGAAACGGTAATGGTCGGCCCCCGTTTGGACAGGGTCTGGATCACCAGCGCCACACCGATCAGGGCGGCAATCAGCGGTATCGCCCACACCAGCGATGGCCGGAGCCGCCGGGACGGCACCACCTGCGGCTCGGCGGGGCGGAAAGGCTGGTTATCGCTCATCGTCGGGCTGTCCGTTGTTATCCCAAAGCAGGCGGGGGTCAAAACTGCCGGCGGCCAGCATACTCAGTACCACCACCGCACCAAAAGCCACTGCACCGGATCCGGCCTTGATGCTGGCCAGAGACTGAAACTGCACCATGCCGACCATCAGGGCCACGACAAACACATCCAGCATCGACCAGCGGCCCACCACCTCAACAAACTTATAGAGGTGCGACAGCTGATGACGGTCAGCCCGCCCCGGCCAGCGGACACGGCAGGTCAGATACGCAAGAATGCCCATCTTGGCCAGCGGCACAACGATACTGACCGTAAAGATCAGAATGGCCAGACCGGCGGACCCGGAAACCCAGAAATACACCACCCCGCTGAGAATGGTATCGTCAGATGACCCCAGCAGGCTTTCCGTTCGCATAATCGGCAACAGATTGGCCGGAATGTATAAAATCAGCGCGGCAATCAGATAGGCCCAGGTCCGGGCCAGACTGTCAGGTTTGCGGGCCGACACCGGTGCCCCGCAGCGGGGGCAAGGAACCGGGGCTGAGGTCGCCGCAGGGGGGCGGCACACCTGCTGACAGCTGAGGCAGACCCGCAGACCAGCGGCATGAGCACTCATGACACCCCCCGCCGCTGCGGCGGCTGCCACAGCACCCGCACGTCATAAGACAGGATCACCGCCAGCAGGACGGTCAGGCCGATAAAGGCCCACAGGGCGATGCCCGGCATCACATCGGCCATCTTCGACAGCTTGATCAGCGACACCATCACCCCCAGCATCAGCACCTCGATCATTCCCCACGGGCGCACCATCAGCAGCAGGCGCAGCAGCCGGGCGAACAGCGGCGGACGGACCACCCGGCGATGCAGAAGCAGCAGAGTCAGCACCGTCAGCAGATCAAACAGCGGAAACACCCAGGTGGTGGCAAAAACCAGCAGCGCCATCGGCTCCTGCCCTTCCCGCCACAGGGCGAGAATGCTGGCGGGCAGCGTGGCGGCATTGACCAGCCCCTGCGCCCGCAAAATCACAATCGGGTACACATTGGCCAGCACAAACAGAATCAACGCTGCGATCACCACCGGCACCATCTGGTCAGGGCGACGGCTGGGGGCGCGGTAGAGGGTGGTTCCACAGCGGACGCAGCGGGCCTTGGTGCCCGGCGGCAGCGGGCGGCGGCTGTGCAGCTCATCACATTCCGGGCAGGCGGCCAGCCCATCTTCCGCCACTACGGTCATCCTGTCGGCTCCTGATGGCCCGCGCTGTGGCTGCGCCGGGCCGGAAGGCATTATTCCCCATTCCCCTGTCCGACCGCCAGCCCTGAAACAACTGGCAGCCCAGAAACAACTGGCGGCCCAGAAACAACAGGAACAGCAAAACCAAACAGAAGTGCGGATCTTCCCGCTTGATCATCCTCAAGGCAGGACAGGCACTTTTTGCGCAAAGTCACAGCACCTTAAACCACAGGATAGGTGACGCCATGGCCCCTGCCACGCAAGGTCCTGCCCGATGCTGACCGGAGTCCCTCTTGCCGGGGCGGAACGCCGTCTGGTCAGCGCCCCGGTGCCGCCGCTGGCCGTGACGGTGATCGGGCTGGCCCTGACCGCCGGATGGCTGCTGCTGGCTGTTACGCCGGAAGCCGCCCTGACCGTCACCGGCGGGCCCGGCCCGGGACTGGCCGCCCTGCACCTGCTGACACTGGGGGTGCTGGGGATGGCAGTGGTGCTGGTGGTCCCGCAGATTCTGCCGGTGGTGACCATGGTGCCTGCTCCGGCCCTGCCGGTTCTGATGCCGGTTCATCTGGGGGTCGCAGGCGGTGCGGTGACTCTGGTCACCGGCTTTCTCAGCGGGGACAGCCTGTGGATGGCTGCCGGGGCGACCACCGTAGCAGGCGGGCTGGGGCTGTTCTGCCTGCTGTGGGCACGGCTTCTGTGGCAGGCCAGACACTCCGGCATGGGTGATCTGCTGCTGGCCAACAGTCTGGCCCTGCTGTGCCTGCTGCTGATTGCCGCGCTGGGGGTCAGCCTAAGCCTCGACTACCGGACCGGATTTCTGTCGGACAGCCCGCTGGAGCATGGGGCTCTGGTCTGGGCCCATGCCATTCTGGCGGTCCACGGCCTGATGGGCCTGCTGGTGATGGGCTATTCCACTGTCCTGATCCCGATGCTGGCGGTGGCCGAGCCACAGGGCCGACGGGCCAACCGCCCGCTGATCCTGCTCTATGCCGCCGGGGTCCTGACCGCCGCCTTCTCCGCCGTCATTTCCGCCGACGTCATCGGCTGGCTCGGCTGGGCAACCGCCCTGCTGGCGGTCGGGCTGTTCCTGCGCGGGATGCTGACGGTGCTGAAGCGTCGCCTCCGCAGGTCTCTCGGTCCGTCTTTCTGGCTGATCCGGCTGTCGTGGGGGCTATGGGCCGCCGGTCTTCTCGCCGGGGCCGGAGCCCGGATCGGCTGGCTATCCCCCGAACTGGCCGGGGCCCTGCTGCTGCCCGGGTGGCTGCTGACCCTGCTGCTGGGCATTCTGCAACGGATCATCCCGTTTCTGGCCTCCATGCACTCGGTGCGCTGCTGCGCCCGCCCAGCCCCGCTGCCCCGGTTTGAAAACCGCCGTCAGACCGCCGCCCTCAGCCTCGCCCATGCCGGGGCCGTGCTGCTGCTGACTGCGGGGATCGCCCTTAGCAGTCCGCTGCTGATCCGTGGTGCTGCCGGAATGGGTCTGCTGTCCGGTCTGCTGCTGCTGTTTTTCGCGGCGGGCGTCTTCACCCGTCTGCTGTCGCACCGCCGGGCCGTCGGGCCACGACGCCCCCGCCCTGCCCCCTCTTCCCCCGCCTTATAAGGATACCCTGCGATGTCTTCCGACTTTTTCGGCCAGACCCGGACCGGCTCCCTGCTTCATGGTGAACACCAGAGTACCCTTGCCGCACTGGTGGAGCTGGAAACCTTTACCAGCCGCCGCACCCCGCCGGAGCTGGATGAAACCGGGCGGGCCTTCCTGCTGCGGCTGTATCACCTGATTGAAGCAGATGTGACCGATCATTTCACGTTTGAGGAAACCAACCTGTTCCCCCGCCTGTCTGCGGTCGGTGCCAGCTTTATGGTCGAGATGCTAGAGGCGGAACACGAAGACATCCGCGCACTGGCGCAGGATCTGCGGGCCATGATCGGGACTTTCCTCGACGATGCCCCGGTCAGCGCGGATCACTGGGCCCAGTTCCGCACCACCGCCCGGGATCTGATTGATATGGAAACCTTCCATATCCAGAAAGAAGAAATGGGCCTGCTGGCAGCCCTGCCGCAGGTGCTGAACGAGGCTGACGACGCAGCCGTTGCCGCCGCCCACCCCAAGCACACGGCAGGCTGATCCGGTCAGGGCCGCAGAACAAAAGTCCGCCAGTGGCCATCCGTCCATGGGGTGGCCACCGTCAGCAACCCCATCTGCTCCAGCATTCCCCGCAGCGGTGCCGGATCAAACGGCGCCCGGAGGATGAACCCTTCCCCACGGGCCAGCCCGTCAGCGGCGGCAAGGGCATCGTCCAGCGGGCTGCCGCCCTCGGCCAAAATCGCCGATCCGTCAATCATGGCCTGCGGGGCCTGCAACACCGGCTGTGCCCAGTCAGGAATCGGGGGAAACTCAGACGGCTGTGACATGCTGTGCGTTCCATGCGTTGGGTTCTTCCGGGCACCGGCCCGGCCCCCATCCTGCCCTATTTACGGTCCGTTGTCCTGACAGCGGTCAAGGTCTTTCGTTTTTGTTATCAATCCTCTGCCTTTCAGGATCCCCTGAACAAAACCGGCCTCGTCTTTTCCCCGCGATCAGGTAGGGTGCATGACCAAATCATGACATTCCGGGGGATACAGGGACCGTGGATCTGCTGAAAGCCTATTGGTCGGTGAATGAGATTGCCACCAACACCCTGATACTGCTTCACCTTCTTGGCGCTTTGGGGGTTGGGGTTCTGGTCGGATACGAGCGGTCGTTTCATGGCCGTGCCGCCGGGATCCGCACCTATGCGCTGGTCTGCGTCGCATCCTGCGTCCTGACGGTGATCAACGCCTACCCCGGCAGCTGGTTCGGCGGCCTGTCTAACTCCCCCACCTCAGCGGACCCCACCCGGGTAATTCAGGGCATCATGACCGGGATCGGCTTTCTTGGGGCCGGGGTGATCATGAAGGAAGGGATGTCGATCCGGGGTCTGTCCACGGCTGCATCAATCTGGATGACCGCCGCCATCGGGGTGGTGATCGGTCTGGGGTTCTACGGCGCGGCCATTTCAGCGGCGGTCATCACCGTGGCACTGATGAGCGGGGTGCGCAGCCTTGAAACCGCCCTGCCCCACACCACGATCATGCATCTGTGCCTGAAGTTCCCCCGTGCGGAAACACCCGATGCCGTCGCCCTGCGCGCCCTGCTGGAACAGTGCGGCTGGGAAGTCTCTGACTGGACCTTCCAGCTGTGCGGTGACGGCAGACAGTATCAATATGAGGTGGTGCTCAATGCCCGCTCCCCGGCGGAACCGTCTACGGTGGTAAAGGCCCTGGACAGTCTGCCCGGCCTGCTGGAATACCGCCTGTCACCGACCCGTAACTAAACCCTCATTCCACCCTCAGGGCCGGGGACTGAAGACCGGCCTTGCTGACATCGTACCCGGCCACCCAGAACTCGACCTCTGCGCCGTCAGCATTTTCTGTATCAAAAACAAATGTCTCCCAATCATCCGCCGAGACCCCGAGCCGGTCAGAGAGCCACCGCACATTAGAGGTCATCTGACCACGGGGGTTTGCCGAAACAATGAGCATCAACCCCTGCCGTGCCCGAAAGCCGCCCGTTCTGCTGCCAGCAATATCCGCTGTCAGATTTTGAAACATGTCGGTCCTGATCGCAGCGAGTTCGCTGTTCCCACTGGCGGAGAGCCAGCACTTCATTTCAATCACAATCTCCCGGGGGTCCGGTTCCCGCCTGCCCGGAAGAGAGAGGGAGATATCCCGGCGGTTATCCTCAACCTTCACCACATAGGGCAGAATCCCGGCATAAAACCGGGCAATGACAAACTGGAAATAGCGTTCATTGGCCATCCTGAGAATTCCGCCGAACTGCCCCGGACAATCCCGGTTACTTCTTAACGCCGTTCGGAAAGCAACGTCCTCAGCGCAGAGGGCTTCCCCTGCCGCCCTGACCAACTCTGACAGTCCCCAGATCATTTTCCGCCCCCCGGTCCCGTTACTCTCCTGAGTGCCCCCGATCCTGGAAACCCCGTCAGAACTTATAGGTCACCGACATTTCAATGACATCATTATCGGCGTGTCGGCCAAACCGCGTGTCTGAGCGCCCCCGAAAGTCTGTCCCCGACAGCAGCAGCGAGAGACTGTCCTGCGGTTGATATCTCACAAAAATGCTCCGGGTTTCATCATCGTCCCGCATATTGCGGTTATAACCGCCCCCGAAAGTCCATTGAGAGTCGACCTTGAATTCCAGATTGGCCAACAGATTTGACGGATTCGGCCGGGCTGTTCTGGAACTGGAACCATACTGCGGATGACTCTGGGTATCGCCGATCCATTCGTTAGAATATTCAAGAACGGGGGAAATCTCATCCAGTCCCAGCCAGTCGGCCAATTCCGTCTCCCGGTACTTTGCCCCGATCAGCCCCCGGATAAAAGCATCATCCTTGCCCCCCGGGGCCCGGTAAGACAGCCCTTCTCCATAAAACTTCCATCCCCCTTCAGTCACCGCAAAACCGCCTGAGGCAATGGCGACCTGGGGCCGTTCTTTGATAAACCGCCCTTCCAGAAGGTTCTGCGTTTTCAGGACCGGATAGGGGGACGGCCCGACATAACCGGACACAAAATAATCCACCCCTTCCCCAACCCCCTGATAGCGAAGCAGATATCCCCACTCAGCAGGATGGCTGCCCCGGTAATCATCCTCCGTTTTTATACTGACCCAGGACGGAACACCGGGAATATTCAGCGACGAGAACGAGGAGTCCCCTGACTTACCAACCCAGCGGGATCTGTACGGGACGGACGGCGCAGCCTCATCAACCGGTAACACGACCACAGTCATCCGGTCGGCACCGAAGTACAGATCACCCCGGATCTGCCACACCCCCTGATCAACGGGATGCAGCGGATTGGAGAGATTAGAACGACTGTAAAGATCGGTGGGGGAATACAGCTCGGCCAGACCAGACTCCAGACCGGCCTTTCCCGCCAGAATCTCGCCGGACTCCCCCAGATAAGCGAGACTCAGCTGGCTGACATCAAGATACCGCGCCTGCCCAGACCGGCTGCCCGGTGCCGTGAAAACACCCCGCTCCTCCCCCTGATAGGTGGAAACCCCGGTTTCGAGCCGGACATCAAAAGCCCAGTTCTCCCCAATGAATTCCTTGCCGGTGACAGTCAGATGACTCCACGATTCATAGCGGTCATGTTCCATCTGACCGGGATTCCGGATGGTCTTCGGAAAGGCAGATCCGATCGCCGTCAGCTCATAGGTTGCCCCACCGATCAGTCCTTCAAGAAAAGACCCCTCGGCATGGGCCTGCCCACTCATACCCGCAGCACAGAACAGACCCACAGAAAAAATGCCCCGCTGCCAGCAGATCCGCCGCCGCATCATGCCGCCTCCCCCTGACGCGACCCTGCCAGATGGGTTGAGGTTTCGGCCAGACGTTCGCCAAGAATACGGGCAATGTTGAGGTTAAGGCGGGAAGCAATATGCGGATACAGCCACATATTCCGCCGCACCCGCTCAAACTCGAAGGTCAGCATGATACCATCACTGAGGGCATCGACGTTGGCAGACCGCTTCTGGTCACGCACAAAGCCAACCTCCCCGAACACCGCCCCGGCGGACAGCGTGGCAAGACGGGTTTCTTCCCCATTGCGCTCCAGCGTTACAGCCACATCCCCTGACAGGATCAGGAACATTTCCCGACCGACCGACCCCTGACGAATCAGGCGGGCTCCGGCCTGAAACTCCGTCATCTGAGACAGCAGAATCGCCTTGCGGGCCTGATAAGATGTCATCCCCTCAAACAGCGGGCTCTTCGCCAGCACATCACGCCCGACCTTCAACAGCAGGATTTCATAGACGCTGACCAGACGGACCTTAGCCATCAGCACCGGTGTGATGATCAGATCGGCAATCAGGGCAAAGGCCATTGCCAGGGCCGACAGCATGCCAAACTGCGCCACAATGCTGAAGTTAGAGGCCACCAGAACCAAAAATCCGGCAATCAGGGCAACCGAGGTCGACACCACAGGAATGGCCTCATGACGGATTGTGATGCGGACCGCCTGCTGCCGGTCAGGTGTCCTCCGGCTTTCCCCCGCATAGAAGGACAGAAGGTGGATCGTGTCGTCAATCGCAATCCCGATGGCAATCACAGCCACCGTCGCCGTTCCTGGATTGATCGGAATGTTCAGCAACCCCATCAACCCGAAGGTCATCACGATCGGCACGATATTGGGGATCAGGGACAGAACACCGCCAATCAGCGACGTGTAGACCAGAGACATCATCACAAAGATCACCACCAGCAGCAGCCCGATGGACTGAAGCTGTGCCACCATCAGCGCTTCCGCCGCCCGGTTGATCATCAGGTTCTGACCGACCAGATAATACTGGACCGTCCCGCCGGAGATCTCCGCGACCTTACGCTCCAGATCCGCCAGCGCCAGCGTCAGCTCATGAGAGTTGTGGATGTTGTGACGCACCACCATGTTCACGCGCTGAAAATCATGACTGACGTAACTTTCCAGATCGGAACGCTGGAAAAACAGCAGGTACTGTTCCACCAGATCGGCCGTTGCCGGAACCTTCATCTGGGCCGGGTCACCCCCATGGAACTCACGGTTTACCAGCGACAGGTGGTCTGCCAGAGAGATGGCGTTGTCAAACTTGCCTTCCGCCATGATGAAGGCTTTGATTTCCGACAGTTTCCGTAGATTCTCGGGACTTTTGAACGCCATCGGCTGGCTGGACTGAAGGTTGATATAAAACAGCTCCATCCCCGACAGATCCCGGTGCAGCTTTTCCACGTCCTGCACCAAGGCGTGATCCTGCCGGAAATAAGAGATCGGATCATTGGAAACGGTGATCTGCATCGAGAAGTACCCGAACAGAGCCACCATCGCCACGGTTCCGGCAATCACGCTGTTCGGATGACCACAGGCCCATTCACACAGTGCAATGACCCGCCGGACCATTCCTGACGGCTGATGTGTTTCTTCAGGATGCTCCCCGGTCTGGGACACTGCGGATGCGGCCGCAGGGCTCCCCTCAGTCCCCGTGCCCAGCAGTTTTTTCGGCAGCGGACCGGCGAGGGACAGGATCAACGGAACCGCCAGCGCAGTGATCAGGCCGTTGAAAGCAATCCCTGCGGTGGACGCAAAAGCAAAATCACGGATCAGGGCAATTTCTGATACCCCGTTAGAGGCAAAGCCCAGAACCGTGGTGGTTGTGGTCAGCAGCACCGGCAGCCCCATGTGCTTGGCCATGAAGACCACGGAAAGGCGCCGGGTTTCCGCCCGGTCCCGTCCACGCACCCCTTCCGAAAGTCCGGTCAGGTAGGTGGCCAGCATATGGGTATCCTCAGTCGATCCGATCACAATAACCAGAGACGGCAGCATTGCCGACAGAACGTTGACCGGCACCCCGGCAAACCCCATCAGGCCAAAGGTCCAGATCAGGCTGAGCATCGCCGTACACAATGGTACTGCCGCCGCCATCCCGCTGCGCAGGAAGATAACGATGGTCGCCATCAGCACCCCCAGCGACAGGGGCCCCAGCACTTTCATGTCGTCGTAAAGGCTGGTTTTCAGGTCTTCGTTCACACGGGGCGGACCGACCTGATAGATTTCCGTAAACACACCACGGACCGGATCAATGGCAGCGTTGATCGCCTCAAAAGCCTGCCGGTCAAAATCAGGGGAGGCCGCATCTTTGCGGACATTGACGCTCAGGGCTGTGACGGTTCCATCCGTTGAGATGAAGTTGCGGGTCACCAGCGGCGAATACAGGGCATTGGCCCGGGCCTTCTCCACTCCGGCCGCATCCACTGGCACCCCATCCAGAACCACCGAGGATTCAATGTCACCATTGCGGTCACGGATAGAGCGGACATTGAACAGGGACTCGACTTTCTCAACAAACGGCAGATCCTCCAGCGCGAAGGACAGTTTCTCCAGCGCCAGCAGCTTCTCTTCCGTCCACAGGGCGGGATCCCGGATGTAAACGATCGTGGTGTTATCGGACCCGAACTCTTCCTTAATCGCCTCATAAGCGGCTTTGGTCGGGTCTGACGCACTGATCAGACTGTCAAAGCTGGTATCGATCCGCAGCTGCGGAATCCCGGTTGCCAGTAGCGCTGAGGTGACCGCCAGAAACAAAAAAGTCAGCAGCCGGTGCCGCAGCCCCAGCATGAAAAATGCGTCCACTGTCGTAATTCCTGTCCAAATCCCGGGGGGAGACGGGAACCGACCCTGCCGCCGCCCCGGGTTCTGCCTGTAGCCTGCGGCTTACTTCTTCAGATGGCGGCCGGTCGTGATCCAGCGCTGTTCAAAGTTTCCGGCCGGTACTGCAGCCTCATTGAGATCACGCCCCTGCACCCGGATAATGGTCCGGTGCTTTTCCTTCTCGTTATCCATCACCGTGATGTCAGCCCGGTAGGTCTGCCCGTCGACATTCACCAGACTGCGCGAATGCTGGGACTTGATAAACCGGCCCCGGCGATCAAAAAAATCCACTCTCTGGATGAAGTAGATATCTTTGCGGATGTAGAGACGGCGGTACTGATAACCGCTCTCTTCCTTGACATCCTCGGCCACCGGATAGGCATCCAATACAAAGGAATCCGCGGTTTCAACCACCTGCCCGTTCTCATCACGGATCTCGGCCACGGCATCAGGCTGACGGTCATAGCGGAACTTCGCCTTGTCTTCGGCTGTCATGTCCTCGAAGGCGAAGTCAGTCCCCATAAAGTAGTTCCGCTTGCCGCCCTTGGCGGTGCGCTTCATCTCACGCCCGTAAGCAGGCAGATACATCCACTGATCATCATCAGCGCCCTTGTTCTGCCATGTCAGCAGCGCCACTCCGGCAACACCCGCCGGGCTGTCAAACACCACAACATAACGGTACAGCCCGCCATCTCCTTCCCGAGCATAGCGGCGCACCTGACGGTCTTCGATATTGCCCCGGGCATCCACCAGCTGCATCTTCTGATCTTCCCGTTCATACGGGCGATCATGCCGCCGGGAAACTTCGTCCATAATCGCCTGACCGGACAGCTCTTCAGACAGGGCGGGCCCAATCCCGCTCCACATCATCATCAATCCTGCGATCGCCACCAGACGTACAGTAACCCGTCTCATTCAAACACCCCTTCCCATCGCGCCCCGCGCAGGCAGTCGGACATAAAACGATAACCCCTTCAGTTCATTACGGATCCTGACAGGAATACCTTTTTATTTTCTAATAGAAAGGGTGCCTTATATTTGCTGTTCCGGCGCGTCCTCCGTCAAAAAATTAAACACCCGTTCAGATTTCACGCTCCATGCCCCAACATACTCAAGATGAATAACCACGCTTTTATGGCCAGAGACTGCGGATCAGTACGGTCGTAAAAAGCACGCATCCCCGTGAGGACATGGCGACGACAACAGCCCGGCGGGACAAAAGCAAAAGGCCCGGTCGCTGTGACCGGGCCCAAAAAACCAAAAATAGAAGCACCAAAAGAAAAACCCCGACCGCTATGGCCGGGGTTTTAACGAAGGCTTTGGTAAACCTTCAAAATATGGTGGGTGCACAAGGATTCGAACCTTGGACCCGCTGATTAAGAGTTCGCGGACCATCCGGAAGCAATGACCTACGGGAGCCCCCATTGGCCCGCCTGTTCCTACGATTGCCTTCCAGGCAATCAGCTTTTCGGGCCGGAAGGGCCGCAGATACCCGCTTTCTCCAACCCGGAGTGACGGGGACTGAAGGGGGACTGATCGGTCAGACCGCCGAAAGCGCTTCAAGGCCGTTTTCAAGACCCCAAAGACCCACTTGACCTGTTATTCTCACCTCCCGACATCGACACCGGAAAGCGAATCACACAGTCAGCCGATCAGCGAGGGTCGTCAAGTTTATCCCCGCCCTTTCCAAGGCCGCATCAGCCGTTCCTCGATGTCCCTGCGGGCTACGACCTTGGTCCAAGCCTCCCAGCCTTTGTCATCCCCGTCCACGCTGAGGAAGTCCCCGTAACGCAGGCTGAACACGTCCGCCGGGCTCTCTGGCTTGGTGAAGCTCTTCAGCTCCGCCTCCACCTTTTCGATATCCTCAATCCAGTCGTCCTCGATCGTGTCCGGCAGGGAGCCGAGAATGTCGTACCGATCCTGCATCCGTTCAGAGAGGCGCTGGTAGACGCGCTCGTCGATCGTCCCGGCGTAGACCAGGTTCGCCATGTCGACCTCACGGCGTTGCTGTCCGTAGCGCTTGATCCGGCCTATCCGCTGCTCGAGCCGAGACGGGTTCCAGGGCAGGTCCACGTTGATCAGGGTACCGAGGGTCTGAAGATTCAGCCCCTCACAGGCGGCGTCCGTTGCGCAGACGACCCGGAGCTTGCGCTCCTTGACACCCCGCTTGATGTCCTCCCGGTCTATCGTGCGCCACTCTCCGTCGAGGAGGATCCCAGACTTGCCGACCCCGGCGTAGACAGCAACCGGCTCACCCGGGTGGTTTGCGCTGATCAGCTCGCCCACCCATCGGGCCGTGTCGAAATACTGGGAGAAGATGATGCAGCCGAGTCCCAGCCATCCCTCCTGATTGAGATAGTGGAGGACGGCACGCCCTTTCGGGTCCTCCTGCTTGGCGGAGCTGAGTATCTCCAGCACCCGTTCGAGGTGGATCGCCTCTACGTCCACCGCTGCGGCGTAGGCCTCAGGCCCGATCTCCTCTATCGCCTCCAAGAGGTCTGGATCTTCAGACTCCTCGAGGAGTAGTCCTGCGCGCCGGCTCTCCAGCATCTTTGTCGCGGTCGCGATTCCGGAGGCGACGGAGGAACAGATCCGCTGCATCATCAGGTTGCCCAAGAAACCGGTCCCGGCCTGACGCGCCTTCATCGCGCGAGTGAACAGGCGGACCTCCTCATACGCCCTGTCGTAGAAATGCGGGGTTCGGACAGCACTGCGCTCGAAAACGCCTGGTGCAGCGCCGGGGCCCGGGTGGATGTTCACTGCGATCCGCTCCATCAGCCCCGCGTCCTCAAGCGTCTTACGGCGGCGCAGGACCACGTGGCGGCCGAGCGGGTTGTGGTAACGCATGAATGGTAGCTTCCGTGCGATCTCTCCTCGTTCGAGAACCTCATGCAGATCGTCGCGAGTGAAATCGTCCAAGTCCGCAAGACCCCGATCCGTGAAGGACTCCTCCTCCGGGACCTTCAGGTCCTCCCGGATCCCCCGAAAGACGGCTGCCTCTCGAGCGTGCGGGAGCGGAGAGCGGAGCCAGGGCCAGGCCGCCTCCGGGTCCGTCAGAGCGATCTTGCCGGAGATCAGATCAAGCGCCTGCTCTGGGTCCCACCAGCGCGACGCGCTCGGCCGGCCCAGAACATGATCGTTCTGATAGGCGAGGAGCCGCATCAGGTCCCAGATCTCCTCACGGTGCGTCTGGATCGGGGTCGCGGTCCCAATCACCAGGTGCCGGGTCCGTCCTGCGAGCCGCTCCATCGCCTGATAGAGCTTGCCCGGTTCCGGCTCATCCATCCCGATCCCGCGCTTGACCCGGGCCTTGTGACCCTCATCGAGGGCGATCATCCCGTAGGACCCACGCATCAGCACCTGCGCCTCCGGTCCACCCCGGACCAGAAGCCCGGTCGACACGATCCCGATCTGGGTAGGACAGCGTAGCACGTCCTCCGGGTCCCGGGATCGGTAGAGGTGGCCGCGGTGGTCCACCCACCCCTTCTGGGGCGCGCGGGTCCAGACACAAGAGGGGAGCCCCAGTTTGTCCCAGAGCTCCATCTGCCACTGAAGGGTGAGGGTGGCCGGGCAGAGGATCAGGAAGGGCCCTTGCCCCATTAGGACAGTGAGCGCCCCGGTCGCCGCCATAGAGAGGGTCTTGCCGACCCCCACCTCGTCGGCCAGCAGGAGCCGTGCCGCCCCGTACTTCTGATCATGCTCCACGAAGATCTTCACGAAGGCCTTCTGCCAGGGGGCAAGCCCCTCGCCGCGGCGGACGAGCGGAGACTCCACAGTGACGGATTTCGCGAGCCCGACCGGGTCCGCGCGCATCGCCTCAACCTGGACCTCGACCTTGTCGGCGGTCCGACCTATCTCGTCGATTACCGCCTTGGAGAGGGAGACCCCCTTCTTCCAGAGCCAGTCGAACTCGGACCGGACCCAGGCGGCCGCCTCCGGGGACGGGTCCTCCCATATCATCTCATAGGAGTGGGCCCAGCCGTTCGCGGTCTCGTTGATCGACCCGATGAAGCTGGAGGTGGTCCCATCAGGTCTGGTGATCAGCCCCGCCTTCCCGTGCAGGAACGGGGCGTTGTCACGAGAGACGACCCGGATTTCCACGTTACCGGCGGTCAGGAGCTCATGAAGACGCCGCCAACGGGGCCGCTCGAGGAGCGCGTCGATCTCGTCCCCCTGCTCGTGCCACCGCTCTACCTGCGCCTGGTCCCGGGCCTTCTGGCTCAGGGTTGCCGCGGTCAGGTCGCGCGGGTCCAGGTCCGCGTTGCAGACGATCCGGACCCGGCCGATCGTGCTGATCTCCTCATGGATCAGATCGAAGATGGAGGAGCGGAAGTACCCGGCGATCCGATCATAGGTCACCGCCCCCCTCAGTCGGTCCTTCAGGAACACGTGGGACAGGCGCTGGTTGCGGGAGGAGAATCGGGAGATCAGGTTCGGCACGACATGGGCCCCCTCATCAGATCCGCTCCGTCTGGATCGCGGTCCCGAGGATCCGGGCCGCGCTCGCCTCCTCCGGGTCCGACTGCACCCGTTTTGTAGACACATAGGCCGCGATGGCGCGCAGCGTGTCCCGCTTGCGCAGATAGTCCGGGATGAACTCGCGCAGCTCTTCCAGGACCTCCTCCACCTCATCCTTCTTGGCGATCCGCCAGATCGCCCGCATGGTGAGTCGGACGATGCTGTCCCGGCCGAAGGGGGTCCCCTCCGCCATGGAGGACTTCCCGAGCTTGATCGCGGTTTTCAACTTCGAGTTGTTCGGGGTCCTTGACGCCATCAGGTCGTCGTAATCGCCGACCCGGAACGCCTTGGCGAAGTTCTGGAACTGGTCCAGCTTCGCCTCGCCCGCCTCCTCGATGTCCATCATCTTGAGGTAGAACCGCTCCGCCCCGTTCAGCTCGAGCCACAGCTCCCGCTCCAGCCCGTCCGGAACCAGGAACTCGTTGGCGGTCTGGACCGCGAACTCAGTCAGCTCGTCGACGAGGGTCTTCTCCCCCTTCTTCCGGGGGCGCAACGCCTCGCGGGTCATGTCCTGCCCGTCGATCTTCGTGTAGGCGGTCAGGACCCGCAGCGCGGCCGCGTAGCCGGCCATCTGGAGGTCCGCGTCGTTGAAGATATTCTCGCCGCGTGCAGCGTCCATCTGGTCGTTCAGCCCGATCATGTCCCGGATCTGGCGCTCCACCTCGTCCCGGATCTCGTGAACGATCTCGTCTTGGTAGCCGGACTGCTCCCCCCGGCGCTTCCGCAGGACGATCATGTGGGTCCCCTGGACATAGCCGCCGAGCTTCAGCCCCGTGATCGTCTCAGTGGAAACATACCAGTCCTGGACCACCTGTAGGCCCGCCCCCCAGAAGATCTGGGCCATGTCGGACCAGGTCTTGGCGTCCTGATGGGTGAACTGGACGATCTGGATCCCGTTGTCCGACATGTGCTCGGTCATCGCACCGTAGGCGTCGATCATCGCCACCTTAAAGGACTGACCCTCGCCCTTGATGGCGAGATTCCGGCGGGAGTCCCAGATCCACTCGTTGAAGGGGGCTGGGGGGTTCTTCCGGAGCCAGGCGATGAAAAACTCCGTGATCTCGTCGTACTGAACCGCATCCGCATAGGGCGGATCAGTGACGAAGAGGTCAACAGGTTCCGCGAAGTCCTTTGCTGCCTGGTTCAGGACATGACCGGTGAATGCGACCGGCTTGTTATTCGGGACATCAAGGAACGCAGCGACGCCGTCATAGCCCCGCGCGCCATAATTCAGGAGGGTGTTCAGCGCCTGATTTGAAAAGACGTTCGCGAGTGCTTCACGGGTCGCCCCAGTAGCCCATCGACAGAGGGACGCGTTCTGATTGTGAAAGTTCAGAGCAATCAGGGCTCCCTCCGGATAAGTGTTCAGGTGCTTCGCTACAGTCGCGTTGATCAGGAGATGGCGCGGGCTGAACAGGTGATGCCAGTAGGTCCAGCCGCGTTCCCGAATAGGTTGACTGGTATTGAACCCGGGCTCAATCGCCATGTCCGGCACGAACCCCGCCGCCTGCCAGGCAGACAGGTTCTTGCCAACGCTCTCTTTTACCAACTCCTCTCGGTCCAGATCAGCCTGGGTCGGGACAGCGAACCAAGTCCGAGGAATGGCCTTCCCCCTCTTAATATCCGCCGCGTCCATCCACTGGATCGCGTAGAGCCGCTCCTGCCACACGTCATCTGGCCGGGGCATAAAGTCGTGCTTCTCCCAGAGCCGCAGAGCGTTCGAGTTATTCCCGTCCTCGTCTTTGAAGTCCCCCCGGATCTCCTTGATCGAGACCCCGAGGTCATCATTCAGCATCGGATGAAACAGTCGCCCGTTCCGGACCGTCCCGTCGTTCGCTTTAGCCATTTCCTCTTCGGAGACCCCGGAGCTCATCTCGAAATCATATCGCTTGTTCGCGTGGTCGGGGACCAGCCGGACGATCACGTTGCGCTGCTTGGAGACGATCCATGACGGGGCCAGGGGCACCATCCACCCGGTCCGGGGACATTTCGTCTCCAGACAGTAAAGGAACACCTTTGCGCGGTTCCCGTGCTCATCATGCTCGATCCCCATCTTGGTGATCTCACGGTCAATCTCCGCCATCACCGAGGCCTGACGCTTATGCATCCGGTCATGTTCCGCCGGCGCGGCGCCGACGATGTTGAATGCCCCCCAGGTCAGCATGCAGGCGACCGGGTTCAGGTCGGAGGCGTAAGCGTCACAACCCATCCGGGCCGCCTCGAACGGGATCGAGCCGGACCCGGAAAAGGTATCCGCGAGCTTCGGCCGTCGGCCGAAACGCATGATCCCGAGTTGTTCCACGAGTTCCGAGATAGACTGAGCCTCGGTCCCGAGATGCGCATTCACCTCGTCCCAGACACCCGCAAGCAGCTCCTCCTCCGGGAGCTCCTCGGGCCGTTTGACCTTCTCAAGACGTTCCGCGTAGGGGAGGGTCATGAAGGCGCGGGCGATCCGGCGTTCGCGCTCCTGCTCGGTGATGTCGTCGCGCCAGATCCAGCGACGATGCTTCTCCTCAACGAACGACGACCAGTCCTCAGGCAGGGCGGCGACGAACTCTTTGGGATCGCCCTGGGGGTGTTCTCCGCGCGCGAGGCTTTCAAGGTCGCGCCGGATCCAGTCCGGTACCTCGTCCCGCATACGCGAGAGGAGCTTCTCCGCCTCCAGCGCCTGACTTTCCCCATCGCGAACGGAGATCTTCCATTCAAGATCCTTCCCGGTCGCGACCGTCTCCGCATATTCGGGGAAGAGCTTGGCGAAGGCGGAGGGGCCACTGGTGAACCGACGGCCAAACGTCTCATCCGCCATCCCCATCAGCTTCTCGAAGATCTCGACGTCCCGTTCCAGATCATCCGTCGCCGGCATCAGGGCGGCGAGCACGCAGGCCCGAGTCAGGATCAGGGGCTTGCGCCCCTTCCAGTAGGACCCGAGGCCGGTCAGGGTCTGGCCCGACCCCGCCTTCCGCTCCTTCTGGGTCTCCGCCGAGATCTTCGCCGTCGGCCAAGCCCGTTCGATCAGGGATGGCGCGTCCCGCAAGCTAAACGGTACAACCCCGGTGTTCTCTCTGGCGGTATTCTCGGGGGCGGTCAGGGTCATCATCAAGTCCTCAAAGGTCACTGAACAGGTCGGGCAGCTTCTCGGTCGCTGTCTTCGGGCGCGGGCGACGCGCCGCTGTGGGAGCCTCCTCTCCGTCCCGGATCAGCGCATGCCGGATCGCGACCCGCCACCCGGTCTTGGGGCTGTCCCACTCCCCCCCGTCATTGTCGATCTGCTGGAAGAGCCACCAGAGCTCCTCCGGCCGGTGCGAGGACCAGCGGGTGAAGGCGATCGCCGCCTCGTCCGGGGTCGCGTCCTCGATCGCCCAGGCGAGTACGCAGAGCTCGCGCCCGAGGATCCGCTCCACCCGGTTGTCCCCGGCGTTGAACCGGGACGCCTTCAGGTCCTTCTCCTTCAGGCGGCGGTTGAGGTGTACCTTCACCCCGTCGGCCACCTGCCGCCAGGTGTCGCGCGGGATAGCGACACGGCAGAGCTTCTGCGCCGTGGTCCCGAGCGCGGCCGCGCCGAAGTCCTCCCAGACCTCGACCGGGTCCGTGCGGCCGGCCGGGATCCGGACCAGAAACTGGTGCGGCATCGGGTCATTCGGGACCCCGAACCCGTGGGTGATCAGCGTCTCCGCCATCAGGCCTCCTGCTCCACATCCTCAACCGGGATGTCGATCCCGACCTGGGTCGCGAAGTCCTTCAGGGTGTACCCGTCCGGGAAGTCCGCCTCCCGGAACCGGAGCTGCACCTCAGCGTCCGGCACCCCGAGCGCGCCACGCAGCCCCTCGATCATCGTCTCGATGTCCGCCCCGGTTAAGGCGACGTCCCCGCCGCTGCGGACCCGCAGGTTCCGCTCGCCCTCGCCGACGGTGACGCTGACCCCGTGGAACCGGACGCTCTCCTTCGCGGCGCGGACGACCCGGAGCACCTCCGCCTTGGAGGCGAACTGAAAGTCCCGCTTCGCCTTGGCGGGGCGCTCGTTGTTGATGGTTCGCTGCGCGCCGACCGCGTCGAAGGTGAAGGTCCGCTGCGCGGACACGCCCCCCTTGACCGCGTAGACGTATAGAGTGGTCTGCTGGCTGCCGTCGATCTCAATCGTCCCGCCGTCATAGACCGTCCCGTCCTTCGGGTTGATACCCGTGGTGTTCCAGCGCAGCTCCGCCTCCGGACGAGCCGTGAGGGTGACCTGCCACATGCCGGCGTTGTCGCGCCGCTCATGGGTGATCGTGATGGACCCGGCCCAGCGGTAGGGCTCGCTCACCTCCCCTGTCTCCGGGTTACGAGCCTGAAACCAGAGCTCCACCTCCGTGGTCCGGTAGGTCCGGTCCGTGATCACCTCACCCGCGTCAAGCCCGTCCCGGGTCGGGGCGACCAGCACCTCCGGGGCGCGCCCGGCGTTCGAGACGGCGAGTTCCAGCTCGCTCTCCCCGGTCGCCTCCTCCCCGCCGATCCGGGTGACCCGGATCAGGGGCTGCGGCGGGGGCGGGCTCTTATCGACGTAACCGTTCTCTTCGACCCAGCGGCCTTCCGCGAGCGCGGCCGCCTTGATCTCCTCCATCCCCTTCGGGGGGAGCCAGATCCAGCGCGGGTTCGACGCGGCCCGCTCCAGCACGTCCGACCAGCGGGTCCGGGACTGGTTCTCCGGGAAGAGCTGGTCCTCGCAGCGCTGGATCAGCCCGTCCATCCGTTCCGGGTCCAGCTCAACGAGCTTCTTCGCCCCGCCCCCGGAGAGGGCCGCCTCCACCGCCTTCTCTCCCTGGATCACCCCCTTCTCCTGGAAGTGCCCGAGGTCGATCCGGGCGCTCTTCAACTCCTTCGTCTGCGGGTACCAGACCGCGTTGAAGAGGCTCTTGACGGTGGAGTTGAACCCGATCTCGGTCGTCTCCTGCTCCGTCTCGATTTCCCGCTGGTGCCGGGGCGTGTCCGCCACGACCGATTTCACGGCGGCGATCGCGAGGAGGCGGCGGACGCTGTCCTCCGCGCTCGCCATCTTCGAGCCGTCCCCCGCGACCACGCAGAACGCGTTCTTGTACACCACGTCGTTGAAGAACCGGGCTGCTGCGGCGGGCGGGGACTTCGCGTCCGGGGAGAGGACTAGGCAGGTCCGCTTCGACGGGGTCAGGTTCACGTCATCGACCCGCGGGAGCACGACCAGCTCGAAATAGGCGAGCTTGTTCACCGGCCGGAAAATGTCCGTCAGGCGGCGACGCATCTCTTCGTCGACCCGGTCCTGCGGGATCTTCCCGACCTTGTCCTCGATCTGCTTGCGGACATTGGCGATGTCGGAGAAGTACCACCGGTCCCCGTCCCGGTTATGAAGGTACCAGCACCGGTCCCGGAGCTGATCGAACGCCTCGATGAACCGGTTCGGCTCTTGGCCCGGAGCCACCAGGTACTCCACGACCGTGTCGCGCGGCAGGCCCCGGATCCCGTCCGTGTTGTCCGACAGCGACGAGATGAACAAGAGGGTCGCCACCTGGGACGCAGCCCGGTCGTTCCGGTCCCCGTCGATCCCCTGCGCGTGCGCGGACCCATCCGTGTCATAGACGTCGCTCGCGAGCGCAGATTCGAGAGACCGTTCGATCTCCTTCACTTGGTCCCGGGTCTCCTGGTCGGAGAAGTCGAGGAACTGCGCCCCGATCAGGAACACCTCCTCCCGGTCCTTCCGGCCCCAGACACCGCGCATCAGGTTCGCGGTGAACTGGATGAGGCCCCGTGTCTGACGAAACTTCTCGTTCTCTTTGAAGAGGGAGAGGATGTCCTTGTAGCTCGGGTGGAACGGGTAGGAGCCGACGATCTCGTCCGCCATCTGCTCGGCGGATTTCGCAAGAGCCCGGCCTCGGACCGCCTCCTGGTAGGTGGCCAGATAGGCCTGGGCCACCCGGTCTACCTCCTCCCCGTCCGGGTCCGGGAGCCGGGTGAAGAGGCGTTTGCGGAGGATGTCGTAGATCTCGCCCGTGTTCAGGTCGACCGGGGTAATGGACTTCGCGCCGCGGCTCGTCTCCTTCTGAAGGTCCGCGAGCTGGCCGCCGAGGATCCGGCGCGCCTCGTCATAGGCAGCATCCAGGGAAGCGACCACAACCACGCAGCGCTTGAGTTTCATCGCGGCGGAGAAGAGGTTGGCGATCGAGTACTTCAGGAGGTCGAGCAAGGTCCCCTGGCCGATCGTCTTCGTGTGCGCCATGGCGAGGTAAGGGGGGAGTTCATCGAGCATGATTAGGGTGGGCCGGTCCCCGATCAGCCGAACCCAGTCCCCCTCGCTCATCTCCTTCGGCCCGTTGACCCAGTGGTCGCGGAACTCCTCCGCCCGGCCCAGCTGCTCGGCGATGTCCCCCCAGATGAAGTTACGGACGTCCCGGCCGTTCACGGTGGCGATCAGTGCCGGCTCGTCGCTCATCCCGGCGGTGATCGTGTCCGGGAGCCGGTCCTTCAACTCCGGGAACCGGGCCAGGAGGCCGAGGGCGATCATGTTGTGGGTCTTCCCGCCCCCCATCGCCTGGCGCAGCTCGAAGACGGCCTGCTGGCTCTGGCCGGCAAGGCGTTTCAGAGCGCCGCGGAGGAACTCGGACATGCCGGAGGTCACGTGGTTTCGGGCGTAGAAGGACCGCGCGGTCGAGAGGTCCGCGTCCCCGATGGAGGAGAGGTGCTCCACCTGCTCGGACCGACTCATGGAGAAGACATCCGGACTGATGTCGCAGACGGAGGTGACCAGAGGAATATTGTACCCGGAACTCATCAGCGCGCCTCTCCCTTTTTCACTCTAAAAAATTGAAATCTTTTTCTAAAAGCATCCACCTGCGTGATTTCGTGTTCAATGCACCATACTTTGAACACCCTGTGTTCTCGTTTCGGAACTTCCAAGTTGATGCCGACCAGTTCATCCAGAGGGGCCCGCTCCGCTTTTTCAGTCATGTCGGGTCACCTTCACTGAGAGATTTTTCCTTTCAAGATATGTGCTTTGGAACCCTCTATCACCCTCGAGCGAAGACTTACCCACAACGGTGGCATGTTATTTCTGTGTCAAGCAGACATTTCCCATATAGGCAGTCCATTCACGCCTGATTGACGCCAGATTATCCAAACTCCAACCCAACCGGAAGGCAGAATGGCCCGGCGTCCGATGTCACCTTCGAACCGTGGAACACCAGCTTGAGGCAGCGGTCGAAAGCGACCCGCAGATCGCCCGATTCCGTGTCACCCGCCGCCATCTCCATATCCATATCCAACCCCTTCAGATCGCCTTCAATACTTTGATTTATATACAATACTCTCCACGAAATCGCAGCACCATCTGGGAAATCCGAGGTGATTTACGGAGTATGCAACGCCCCGACACGACAACACAATCCCGCGTTCAAGAAAGGCCCACCGAACAACCCATTCTTTCCCGCAAAAGGGGACCCTCTCCGACAGAACAGGACATTGCCCCCCGGTCGCGCCCGCGACCGGGGTTTTGCCGTCCATTACCGGAGAACGTCCATGCCCCTACCCAATGTTGATGATCTGCTGACCCCGGAAGAGGCAGCCGCCCTACTGTCCGTCTCCCCTGCCACGCTGGAACGCTGGCGCGCCCACCGTCCGATATACGGACCTGCGTTCATCAGGATCTCCTCCCGCATCATCCGCTACCGGCAGGGTGACATCCGGGCATTCATTGAAGCATCCCTGCGCCAATGAGGTTATCCGAATGAAATGACGCCCTGCCTCTTCAAGGGGCAGGGCTTGCTTATGCGCCAGTGTTTCAGCCATTTTTGAAGCCGCACCAAAAAAAGTCACACAACCCAGACAGGTACCAAACCACCCTCCATCGGGAGATATTTCTAAAAAATCAATAATTATTAATTAAGATCAATTACTTAACTCAATATCACTTTTCCCCATGCCTGTATGGCCACAAAAATGGGAGCCTCGCCAGACCCAAGCACATATGGGAAATAAATTTACTGACTCTATGCTTACGGACCACCCCCATACAACTTTCCCGTGGATTGCGTGCCCGGGCTCCCTGAACTACCTTCAGCTCATCAGACGGCATCCAAACCGGCTGACACAGAGATGGGCCCTTCTCAGCAACACTCCATCTACGTCAGAAAGGGTAACCCGCGCCCATGGAACTCTCACCCCGTACCTCGTCGTACAGCGTTAACAGGACTCAGATCGCGGTACGGTCCCAGACGACACATCCCACCGTCCTCCCTCTCCCTGCCTATACGGCACGAGAACTGCGTGACCTTCCAATCCCCCCTCGGGATTGGGTTTTCGGAACCTTTTGCATGACCGAAGCCATCTCCCTTCTGGTCGGCGCCCCCGGCTCCGGAAAATCAACTTACGCGCTGCATGTTGCCTGTGCTGTTGCCGCAGGCCAAGACTGGGGCGGTCAGCACGTCCCCATCCCTCGCCCGACGATTTATATCTCGGCGGAAGACTCGAAAATGGAAACCATGCGGCGGCTGGCGGCAACAACCGCGCACCTTGGTATCCCGGAAAATACTCTGGACAATATTCACATTGTCGCAGGGCAGACACTGCGGCTTGGCCCACGCAGCGGAGGGGGGACGCCCTCCCAGAACATGGTCCATCGCATTCTTGCGCTGATCGAAAAGACCGGGGCCGGGCTGGTCGTTATCGATCCCCTGATCGAAGTGCATGATGCTGACGAAAACTCGAATGACGCCATGGGGCGCGTCATCGCAGATATCAGGCGGATTGCCCAGATCGGGAATACGGCAGTCCTGCTAATCCATCACTCCGGCAAGTCACAGGGGGGAGCCGGGGATCAGAATCTGTCTCGGGGAGCCAGCGCCATCAACGGCGCGGTCAGAGCAATCGCGACCCTGACTCACCACACCGATGAGGAAACCATCACCGACAATCCTGGAGCCGAATACGTCCGGTTCGATATCGCAAAGGCCAACTACTCCGCAAAGGGAAAATCCAGCGTTTTCCGGAAGGAAACCGTTGAGCTGCCCAATGGAGACACGGTCGGCGTCCTGACCGAGAAGGCCCTTTCCGCGACCGAAGACAGATCTATCAGGTCATACGATCTTGAACAGATTTCGGAAGCGGCAGCAAACATCCTGACCGAAAAGATCAGCATCAACAAATTGGCGGCACAGGCTTTTGCTCAGAATCAGGAGCTCTTTCCCGGGATCAGTTGCTCCGACCAGACCCGGGCACCCCAACGCCTGCGCGAACTGCTGAAGACCGCAATCAGGAAGCATCCGACCGTCGGCTCGAAAACCATGACCATCTTTGATGATGTGTCTGCCGGGCCGTCCGGGAAAACGACGTTCGTCGATATCGCACCCCCCGGCTAACTGACGCCCTCCCGACTTCCAGACTCCCCTGCCGCCAAGCGGCAGGGGGCACAAGGAGACAACCGATGGACATTGACGGAAACGAAAACCACGACGACGAAGAGGATTACAGCCATATCACAACAGGAGAGGCTTTGCTCAGCGCGAACCTTCCTCACGATCTGGAAGAGGAAATCTTCGGTTGCCTGCCCCTGAAAGAACAGAAAGCATTCCTGAAACTCTGGGATAAGAAATACCCTTTTTCGTGACTTGATTGCCCAAAGGGCATGCTCAGAGGCGTAATCCGCCAATCCGCAGATCCGCTATTATAAGAGGATTACGGATCCCATCATCCGCAAAGCCGCTTAGGCGGCTAGCGGATGATGGGATCCTACCCCAAGCGCCTGAGCCCGGCCCCAAGCGCCTGAGCCCGGCGCATCGGTCCCATTTCATTCCGTTGGCCCGGCCTTTTGCCGCTGCCGAAACGCACAACGGAGACCCTCGATGCCCCTATGGATTCCGATCGTTGTTCTGGTTGCCACCGAAGTCGCCAAGGCGCTGCTGGACCAGAAGAAGCCCTGAGCCCAGCCCCACATCTCACCGCCGCCAGAAGGCCACAGACTGCCCGGTCTGTGGCCTTTCTGCTGCCCGAAAGAGACTGCCATGCCCCTTTCCGATCTCCCGTCCCTTGCGGTCCTGATCGACCGTTTCTCTGATCCCGATGATCCCCGGATCATCACCACCGTGTCCTTCCCCTCTGCCCGACAGGCCGGAGCCGATCCCGGCGGCATCCTGCCCTATCTCGCCCGCTTCGGCAGAAGCCCGGCCTGCCTCGATGATCTTCTGGCCTGCGTCAATGCCCTGCCCGACGAGGAGGAGCTCCACGCGTGGCCGGTTCAGGAAGGCATCGCCGTCTCCATCGCCAGCGAGGACGCATGGTTCCTCTTCACCCCCCGACCGGAGACCCGCCCATGTCCGGTTTCTTCCTGACCGATCTACCGCCCCTGTGGTCCACCGATGCCTGCGAGACCGACCAGCTGGTTCTGCCCTTCCGCCTGTCCTGCCGCTGGCATCAGCTGACGTGGTTTCCGGTCGAGCGCACCGACGATGTTTTCTATGGCCTCACCCTGCGGACCATCCCCGAATGGCGGCATTTCCATCTGCGGGAGCTGACCGCCCGCTACGGCGGCCATGCGGTCCTGACCGATCCGGACCACATCCCGGCACCGGCATCAGAGATTGCCGGTCTGGTCCGCCACGCTCTGCTGGACCTCTCCCGCTTCCATCCGTCAGACCCGCCCCTGCCTTAAGCTCCCGTTTCCCCCGCAAAAGACCGCAAACAGCCTATTGTTGCCCCCGGTATCCGCCGGGGGTCCTCTTGTCCTCGGGGAGTCCCCTTATCATGAAAGCCCGCCTCACTGCCGCGCTGGCAAAAGCCCCTCCCGCCGTTCCAGACGGAAGCCGGAAGCTGCGGATCAGCGATACCGAGATCGCCGGTTTCACCATGGAAGTCTGGCCCACCGGCGGCATCGTCTACTGGTTCCGGTATACCGCTGCCGACCGGCGCAGCCGCGAAATCAAGATCGGCAAGGCGCGGGATATCAGCACCGATCAGGCCCGCAGGAAAGCAAAGGAGCTGCGGGCTCAGGTGTCCCTGAGCGGCGATCCGGCGGCCCAGCGCGACCGCCTCCGCGCCATCCCCAGCTTTGCTGATTTCGTCACCGGCCAGTATCTGCCCTATGCCCGCGAACGGTTACGGTCCTACCGTGACCATGAGTCCTTCTGCCGTCTCCGCCTGCTTCC
>NZ_KB907356.1 GCF_000381985.1 Novispirillum itersonii subsp. itersonii ATCC 12639
TGCGCCCCGGCGCTGGCGGCGGGCTGCACCGTGGTGGTGAAACCGGCGGAAGACACCCCGCTGTCGGCGCTGGCGCTGGCCGAACTGGCCGAGCAGGCCGGTATCCCCAAGGGTGTGTTCAACATCGTCACCTGCGAACACGGTGCGGAAGTCGGCGGCGAGCTGACCGGCAGCCCGCTGGTGCGCAAGCTGTCGTTCACCGGCTCCACCGAAGTCGGCAAGCTGCTGATGCGTCAGTGCGCCGGTACGGTGAAGAAGGTGTCGCTGGAACTGGGCGGCAATGCGCCGTTCATCGTGTTCGATGACGCCGATCTTGACGCTGCCGTGCAGGGGGCGATTGCCTCAAAGTACCGCAACGCCGGTCAGACCTGCGTCTGCGCCAACCGTATTCTGGTGCAGGACGGGGTCTATGATGCCTTCGCCGCCAAGCTGGCCGAGGCCGTCAAGGCCCTGAAGGTCGGCAACGGGGTTGAGGCCGGGGTGACCCAGGGCCCGCTGATCAACGAAGACGCCATCGCCAAGGTGGAACGTCTGGTCTCTGAAGCGGTTGCCAAGGGCGCAAAGCCGGAACTGGGCGGCAAGCGCCATGCCCTCGGCGGCACTTTCTTCGAGCCGACGATCCTGACCGGCGTCACCGCCGACATGTCGATCTTCTCGGAAGAAATCTTTGGCCCGGTGGCCCCGCTGTTCCGCTTCCACACTGAAGCCGAAGCGATCCAGATGGCCAATGATACCCCGTTCGGACTGGCCGCCTATTTCTACTCCCGCGATATCGGCCGCGTCTGGCGCGTCGCGGAAGGGCTGGAATACGGCATCGTTGGCATCAACGAAGGCATCATCTCCACCGAAGTCGCCCCCTTCGGCGGCGTCAAGGAATCCGGCATCGGCCGTGAAGGCTCTAAGTACGGCCTCGATGACTTCCTCGAGATCAAATACCTCTGCATGGGCGGCGTGAACGCGTAACGCTCTGCTCTGACAGCCTTTCCCCGTCCGGCAATGACCGGTCGGACGGGGCCCCAAAACACCGTATGACTTTCTGATCTTCCCAATCTTTTGCGGAGAACCCTTTCCCATGACCGCGTCCAACAATTCTGCTCTTCAGGCCCGTCGTGAGTCCGCCATTCCGCGCGGCGTCGGCACCATGCTGCCCGTGTTCACCGCCCGCGCTGAAGGGGCTGAGCTGTGGGACGTCGAAGGGAAGCGTTACATTGACTTCGCCGGCGGGATCGCCGTGCTGAACACCGGCCATAACCACCCGAAGATCAAGGCTGCCGTTGCCGCGCAGCTGGATAACTTCAGCCACACCTGCTTCCAGGTTACCCCGTATGAAAGCTATGTCGCGCTGGCTGAAAAGCTGAACGCGCTGGTTCCGGGCCCGACCCCCAAGCAGACCATGTTCGTCACCACCGGTGCCGAAGCGGTTGAAAACGCCGTCAAGATTGCCCGCCAGCACACCGGCCGCTCCGGCGTCATCGCCTTCAACGGCGCGTTCCATGGCCGTACCCTGATGGGCATGGCCCTGACCGGTAAGGTGCTGCCGTACAAGGCCGGTTTCGGTCCGTTCCCGGCGGAAATTTACCACGCCCCGTTCCCGACCGCTTACCGTGGCGTGTCGGTGGCTGACAGCCTGAAGGCGCTGGAAAACCTGTTCAAGTCCGACGTTGATCCGAAGCGTATTGCCGCGATGATCGTCGAGCCGGTGCAGGGCGAAGGCGGCTTCAACATCGCCCCGGCTGAATGGCTGCAGGCCCTGCGCAAGATCTGCGACGAACACGGCATTCTGCTGATCATCGACGAAATCCAGACCGGTTTCGCCCGGACCGGCAAGATGTTCGCCGTCGAATACGCCGGTATCGAGCCGGACATGATGACCCTTGCCAAGTCGCTGGCTGGCGGGTTCCCGCTGTCTGCCGTCGTCGGCAAGAAGTCGGTGATGGACTCCTGCAACCCGGGTGGTCTGGGCGGCACCTACGCCGGTTCGCCGCTGGGCTGCGTCGCTGGTCTGGCCGTTCTCGACGTCATCGAGGAAGAAAAGCTGTGTGACCGCGCCAACACCATCGGTGCTCTGATGGTCGACCGCCTGAACGGCATGGCCAACCGCAACACCCTGTCCCCGGTGATCGGTGAAATCCGCGCCCTCGGTGGCATGGTGGCGGTGGAACTGCTGAAGAACCGCGACACCCGCGAGCCGGATGCCGACCTGACCAAGGCGCTGGTGCAGAAGTGCGCCGCCAAGGGTCTGGTGATCCTGTCCTGCGGCACCTATGGCAACGTCATCCGCTTCCTGGTGCCGCTGGTGGCGTCCGATGCCCTCGTCAACGAAGGCATGGACGTTCTGGAATCCGCCCTGGAAGAGCTGGTCTCCGCCAAGGCGTAACACAGTACGCTACAGTACGTTTTCTGCTGAGTATCCCTTCGGAGACGGACGTGAGTGTCTCCCACTCCGGCTGCCCCTTCCCGGTCCTCTCCGGGACCGGTCGGCAGCCGGGGTCCCCTTGCGGGTGATCCGCGGTGCTGTGATAACGGACCGGACGGATCACCCGTTTTTTTTAGAAAAGACGATTGCGGCGGGATAAGCCAACCGCCTATGGGCCAGATATAAAATTGCGATAAGACCCCTGTTACGCAATCTGGTATGCAATAGTCTGCCTTCAGAGCGGCCATCTTTTTCAGTTTCTGCTAAAAGTGCCGCGCCCACCTGCCCTGACAGATCCAAGGAGACTCCCCATGTCGAACGCTTTGCGTGACGCTGATATCCGCTATGTGCTGCACCCCTACACCAATCTGGCTGCCCATGAGGAAAAAGGCCCGATGATCGCCGTGCGCGGTGACGGCGTGAAGGTCTTTGACATCAACGGCAAGGACTACATTGAAGGGATGGCCGGTCTGTGGTGCACCTCCCTCGGGTTTTCCGAACCGCGCCTGCGGGAAGCGGCCCTGCGCCAGATGGATGCCCTGCCGTTCTTCCATCAGTTCGGCCATAAATCCCACGCGCCGGGGATTGAGCTGGCTGAACGCCTGATCGGCATGGCCCCGGCCGGACTGACCAAGGCATTTTTTGCCAACTCCGGGTCGGAAGCCAACGACACCGTGGTCAAGATTGTTCGCTACATGAACAACATCCTTGGCCGCCCGCAGAAAAAGAAGATCATCGCCCGTGAGCGCGCCTATCACGGCGTGACGGTCGCCGCCGCCAGCCTGACCGGCCTGCCGGTCAATCACCGTGCCTTTGACCTGCCGATCGAAGGGGTGGTTCGCACCGGCTGCCCGCATCATTACCGGTATGCCCAGCCGGGCGAAACCGAAGAAGCCTTCGCCACCCGCCTTGCCGCTGAACTGGAAGCCCAGATTCTGGCTGAAGGCCCGGAAACCGTCGCCGCCTTCATCGCCGAGCCGGTGCAGGGTGCCGGCGGGGTGATCATTCCCCCGGCGACCTATTTCGATAAGATTCAGGCCGTACTGAAAAAATACGACGTGCTGATGGTCGCCGATGAAGTCATCTGCGGCTTTGGCCGGACCGGCAATGCCTGGGGCAGCCAGACCTACAATATCCGCCCCGACATCCTGACCTGCGCCAAGGCACTGTCGTCAGCCTATCTGCCGATTTCAGCGGTTCTGGTGTCTGATGACGTTTATCAGGCGGTCAAGAAGGGCTCGGCGGAAATCGGCTCTTTCGGGCATGGTTACACCTATTCCGCCCACCCGGTGGCGGCGGCAGTGGCACTGGAAACCCTGAAGATCTATGAAGAACGGGATATCTTCGGTCACACCCGCGCCGTCTCCCCGACCTTCCTGAAGCACCTGACCCGCTATGCCGCCCACCCGCTGGTCGGCAACGCCCGCGGCATCGGTCTGGTCGGTGCGCTGGAGCTGGTGGCCGATAAGACCACCAAAGAATCGTTCCCGCCCGCCGCTGCCATGGCCGCCAAACTGGTGGAACTGGCACAGGACGAAGGGCTGATCCTGCGGTCTCTGGCCGGGGATATCGTCTCCTTCTGCCCGCCGCTGATTATCACCGACGCTGAACTGGACGATATGTTTGCCCGCTTCGACCGTGCGATGGAACGGATGACCGCCCTGACCGGGATCGGCTGACCTCTTTCCCACCCCGTTCTGTGATGTCCGGCGCCCTGCATGTGAACCATGCAGGGCGCTTTTTTTGTATACATTCGCGCGACCGGGGTTAGGCTATTCAGAGCCATCAAGGGCTGTGGCCCACCGCAGCCCTTTCGCATAAACCGGCGCTACGACCGGTCCACGATCAAAAATCCCCGGGAGGATCCTTCATGAAAAAATCTCTGCTGGCCGCTGCCGTCGCCATCGGATCTCTGCTTGGCGCGACACAGGCGCAGGCGGAACAGTTCGTCAACGTGCTGTCCGGCGGCACCTCCGGCGTCTATTACCCGCTGGGGGTCGCTCTCTCAAAAATCTATGCCGACAATATCAAAGATGTGCGTACCAGCGTGCAGTCCACCAAGGCCTCGGTGGAAAACCTGAACCTGCTGAACTCAGGGCGCGGCGAAGTTGCGTTCACCCTCGGGGACTCCCTGTCTTCGGCATGGGCCGGGGATGCGGAAGCGGGCTTCAAAGCCAAGCTGGAAAACCTGCGTGGTATTGCCGGGATTTACCCCAACTATATCCAGATCGTCGCCCGGGCCGACAGCGGCATCAAGACACTGGCTGACCTCAAGGGCAAGCGCGTTTCCGTCGGCCCGGCCAAGTCGGGGACCGAACTGAATGCCCGTGAAATTCTGGCTGCCGGAAAGCTCAGCTACTCCGACTTTGGCAAAACCGAATATCTCGCTTTCGGGGAAAGCGTGGAGCTGATGAAAAACCGTCAGCTGGATGCCGCCATTATCTCCGCCGGGCTTGGCGTGTCGGCAATCCGCGATCTGTCGGCCACCACCGCCATCACCGTCGTTGAAATTCCCGCAGCCACTGCTGCTGCCATTGTCAATCCGGTCTACATTTCCACCAAAATCCCGGCAGGCACCTACGACGGCGTGACCACCGACACCAACACTGTCGCCATCAAAAATTTCCTCGTCACCCGGGCCGACCTGTCGGCGGATCTGGTCTATGAGATGACCAAGCTGATGTTTGAAAAACAGGCCGATCTGGTCAGCGCCCACAACGCGGCCAAGGAACTGAGCCTGACTGACGCCGTGAAGGGGATGCCGCTGCCGCTGCACCCCGGCGCAGAAAAGTACCTGAAGGAAAAAGGCGTCAGCATGACCCGCTGAGCCTGACGGCATCAGTCTGCCGGGGCTGCCTGTCATCCCCGGCGCTGTGCTGCGTTTCTGACTTTTCTGTGGGAACAACCCTCTATGACTGCATCTTCGCCCGACACCGTTGATGACGGCGGCGTCCTGCACGCAGGCCTCGGTGAACGGACATCGTTTGCCGGCAAATTTCTGTTCCTGATCGCCATCGCCTTCTCTGTCTGGCAGATCTATGTCGCCGCCTACGCGCCGGTCTCCTCCATCGTTGCCCGGTCCCTGCACGTCGGCTTCATTCTGCTGCTGGTGTTCGCCCTGACCGCCCGGGCCCGCAAAGCGGGCGACTGGCGGATCTGGCTGGACTGGGGCCTCGGGTTGACCGGTTTTGCCCTCGCCTTTTACCACTGGGTGTTTGAAAGCGACCTGATCTTCCGGGCCGGGGAACCCAGCGACACCGATCTGATTGTCGGCTGCGTGGTGGTGGCACTGGTGTTTGAAGCCGCCCGCCGGGTCCTTGGCACCGCGCTGCCGGTGATCTGTGTGCTGTTCCTGTCCTATGCGCTGTTCGGCCAGTATCTGCCATCCCCGCTGAATCATCGCGGTTACGGGTTTGATCAGGTGGTTGACCAGATGTTTCTCGGCACGGAAGGGGTTTATGGGATCCCGACGTATGTGTCAGCGACCTACATCTTCCTGTTTATTGTTTTTGGGGCCTTCCTTGAACGTGCCGGCATTATCTCCCTGTTCAACGATCTGGCGATCGGTTCCGTCGGCCATTCACAGGGGGGGCCGGCCAAAGTGGCGGTCATTTCCTCGGCCCTGATGGGCACCGTCAATGGATCCGGCGTGGCCAACGTGGTGACCACAGGTCAGTTCACTATCCCGATGATGAAGCGCAGCGGCTTCACTGCGGCCTTTGCCGGGGCTGTCGAGGCCACTGCCTCAATGGGCGGGCAGATCATGCCGCCGGTGATGGGGGCCGTCGCCTTCATCATGGCAGAGACGCTTGGGGTCGGTTACGCCGAGATTGTCCGCGCCGCAGTCATTCCGGCCATCCTGTATTTTGCGACAGCCTTCTGGATGGTTCACCTTGAGGCAAAACGCCTTGGCCTGAAGGGGATGGATAAAGCAACGCTGCCCAGCGTTTCGCGGGCCCTGCGGGAGCGTTGGCATCTGCTGATCCCGCTTCTCCTTTTAGTGGTTCTCCTGTTCTCCGGGTTCACCCCCCTGTTTGCGGGAACGGTCGGTCTCGCCTTTACTGCCATCCTGATTCTCGGGTCCCGGATTACCACCACCATGGGGCCGATGACGCTGAAGATTCTGCTGTGGATTGTGATCGGCATTGCCAGCTCCGCTTTCTATAAACTCGGTATCACCGCCGTCTTCGGGGTGATTGCGGTTCTGGTCGGGGCACTGGTGTTCATCCGTGGGGGTAAGGAAACCCTGTCGCTGTGCGTTGAAGCACTGGCCGAAGGGGCCCGCCATGCCCTGCCGGTGGCGATCGCCTGTGCGCTGGTCGGGGTGATCATCGCCACCATGACCCTGACCGGGGCAGCCTCCAACTTCACCCGGGTCATCGTTTCGGTCGGTGAAAACAACCTGTTCCTGTCACTGCTGATGACGATGGTGGCCTGTCTGATCCTCGGCATGGGCATCCCGACAATCCCCAATTATATCATCACCTCCTCCCTTGTCGGCCCGGCACTGGAAAACCTTGGTGTCCCGCTGATCGTCAGCCATATGTTCGTGTTTTACTTCGGCATCATGGCCGATCTGACGCCACCTGTGGCACTGGCAGCCTTCGCCGCCTCCTCCATCGCCAAAGAATCGGCGATGAAAATCGGATTGCAGGCGATGCGGATCGCCATTGCCGGGTTTGTGGTGCCCTTCATGGCGGTCTATACCCCGGCCCTGATGTTGCAGAATACCGGCGATCTGCCCGCTGCAATCGGCTTTGTTCCGGCAGTGGCCTATGTGGTGGTCAAAGCCGTGCTGTCCGTCGGTCTGTGGGGTGCGGCCGCGATCGGTCATCTGTCGGTCAGGCTTCAGTGGTGGGAACGCCTGTGGGCCGCCGCTACGGCTTTCTGTCTGGTTGCCTCAATCCCGATGACCGACGAAATCGGCTTTGCCTCCGTCATCACCTTTGTTGGCTATCAGATCCTGCAGCATCGCCGTCGGGCAACGGCGTGACTGTCGGCGCAATCCTGACCCTCTGTCTTGCCATACAGGGGGGGCCAATGCTCCCCCTGTATGAGACCTCTCTCTCCGGTGAGGCCTCTGTCACCCCGGTAAAGTCTGCCCCTTTGGAACGGTTCACCCTGCGCTGGCTGCATTCGGTGGAAAAGATCCCGTGGGAAGAACACTGGTCAGTGACACCGCAGGGCCTGCGCCTTGGCCGGGTTCGGATTGAAGGGACTGGAGCAGGCATGGAACCCCCGCCGGACGCTCGGGTGATCAATGGCGGAATCGAGTATTCCGCGGCAGACCGACCGCCGGTGGATCGCCTGATTTTACCCGACAGTGACTTTACCGGGCCGATCACCCTGTGCCGGGAAGACGCCACCGGATGTCAGCCTCTGCGGGACCTGATCCACAGATTCGCCGACGACCCCCGCCCGCTTGTTCTGTCTCCCTGCCGTGGCGGCTAAACTGACGGTCCACGGGTCTCTGCCCTGGGCAACCCAACCCGGACCGTTGTGCCGACACCGATCTGGCTGAAAATCCGGATGGTCCCGCCATGTAGATTGACCAGCTTGCGGGCCATATACAGACCGAACCCGGTACCGGCGACCCCCTGCGTATTACTGCCCCGGGTATATTTCTCAAAAATCTTCGGCAGGTCCTGCTCCGGGATTCCGCGTCCGCGGTCCTCCACCTCAATGACCACCATGCCATCCTCAAGGCCAATCCGGACGTCCACCGGTGTTTCCGGGGCGCTGTACTTCAGCGCATTGCCAATCAGATTACGGAACAGGGTGCCGGTCATCTCTTCATCCGCGATCACCTGCGCCGTATCTGTGGCCCCTCCGGTCAGGCGGATCTCCCGCTCCGGATTCTGGCTGATCAGCCCCTGCACAACCTCCATCACCAGATTCTGCACATCGGTCCTGACCGGATACAGGCGCAGGACATGACCGTCCATCCGCTGCTGCTGCAGGCCAACCTCAATCACCTCCGTCAGCCGCTGCATCGCGCGGCGCATCCGGTCCAGAACACGCGTTCCTTCCGGGATTTGCCCCGGCAGACGCAGCGAGAGCGTATCAAGGCTGCTGTTCAGTACCGACACCGGGGTCCGGTACTCATGCGAAATCATATCAATAAAACGGATCTGGTCGGCAATCGCCTGCCGCTCGGCCCGCAGCGATGCCTCCAGCTGCTCTTTCGCCATTGCCAGTTCATGGGTGCGTTCCTCGACCAGACGGATCGCCCGCTGCTCGGCAGAACGTGCCAGCGCCGCCAGCTCGCCAAGCGCCTGCGCCCGTTCCGCCTCGGCATCGCGCACCCGCATCGCCAGACCCAGCTTCATCACCACCATATGGGTACACATCCCGATCAGGGTGGCGTTATCGGCCAGCAGGGATGGCTCAAGCAGCCCCAATGTCCGCGAGATGTTGATCACCGCCCCCAGCGCAAGCAGCACAAAGGCAACGGCAAAAACCCCGGCAGGGCGATAGCCCCGCCGGTACAGGACGATCCCGGCCCCGACACTGGCATAAACGTGGACAATCATCACCGGCAGAATCACCGGTGCAACCACCGGATAGAGGCCCGCCGCTGAACAGGCTGCCCCCACCGCATACAGAATGATCAGGCCAACGATGAAACGGTACATCCACGGCATCTGCTCTTTCAGACGCAGATAGACGATCCCGAACAATCCTCCGAACAATGAGGACAGCATCACCGGCACGGTATAGCTCATGTTAACGACATGAACCGCCGCATCCCCCAGCAGAAACGGCATATACCCGGACAGAGACAGATATGAAGTCGCAGAAAAGCCAACATAGGCACCATACAGAAGATGCCAACTATCCCGCAGCCACAGGAAGTACATCAGATTCATCAGAAAGATCAGGACGAAGGTGCCATACACCCCCCCCATGATCAGGTCTTCGCGGGTATTGGCAGCCGTAAAGGACTCAATGGTCGAAAGCGTGCCCCGCAACACCATCGCCCCTGATGTCGACAGGCGAAGATAAAGGTCGCGGGTTTCCCCCGGATTGAGGGTCAGCAGCGCCGTAAAATTGGCAGTCCGCAGGGTCCGCCCCGTCAGTGGCTCAAGGTCACCAAAACGGCTGAGAGAATAGTTGTCAGGCCCCTGACCCGGCTCCCCCACATAGAGCTGGACATGGTCAAGGAACGGGGGGCGCAGTTCCATCACCCAGGTCATCCGCCGGGAGGCGGACGACGTGACACGGGCGTGAAGCCAGATGGTCTCTTCGGTGAAACCAAGACTGACAAAGCCGGGCAGCGGTGCCATCTGTCCCGCTTCCCGGGCCCGGATCACATCCCCCAGCACCATCAGGCCGCCGCTGTCCCGCAGCAGAGAAAAGGACCCGGCCATGGAGCGGGCCTTTTCTCTGCTTTCCGTCAAGGTCAGCGGTTCCGCCGACCGGGCCGGGGCCAGCGGGGCCAGCAGCCACAAGGCCAGTACCGCAACGGTCATGCGCCACAGCCAGCACGCTCCGGCACCTTTCAACACATGCCTCACCCGGCCAACCTCCAGCCCACCCAGTGACCGCTCCGGCCCTGCGCCCGGAACGACGGCTCTTTTGTGCGATATTCCGGCGTTTGCCACAATCCTATAAGACAGGGTATACCCCTTGGCATAACCTCAGATTATCCGGCATCTTTACCCTCGGTAGAACACTGTACCATCACTTCGACTGAATGAACTGTAGACATACGATGGACTCCCGGCCTGCCCCCTCCCTCACCACAACACCGCTGTCTCCCCCGGTGCGTGTGGTGCTGATCGAAGATGATACAGACCTGCGGGATTCTCTGGCGGATCTGATCAGTCTGGCCGGATTCGAGGTCCTGACCGGGGGATCGGCACTGGCGTTCTACCAGATTCTTGCCAGCCAGCCTTTTGAGATTGCCATTCTGGATGTCGGGCTGCCGGATCAGGACGGCTTCAGCATTGTTGAACATCTGAAAGCCAACAACCACCGTCACGGCATTATCATGCTGACCGCCCGGGATGGGACCGAAGACCGGATTCAGGGCTTCCGTCAGGGGGCTGACCTGTATTTCACCAAACCTGCCGACGGGCGGGAACTGGTGGCTGCGATCACCACTCTGGCCCTGCGCCTGCGTGCAGTTGATCACCCGGCCCCAGAGGCATCCGGATCCGCGGACAGCTATCCCCCGGCAGGACCAGCCCCACAGAACGGCTGGTATCTGGACCATCAGCAATGGGCCCTGCTGGCGCCCACCGGCCAGTCTGTCAGCCTGACAGCGCAGGAAATGCGGCTTCTCGGCTGCTTTCTGACCATCCCAGCCAGCGCCGACGGTATCGCAACCCGCAGTGCCCTGCTGGGAGCGATCGGGAAAAATCCGGTGGAAACAGAAGACCGCAGCCTTGATGCCGCCATCCGCCGCCTGCGCCGGAAAGTGGAACAGGCCGTCGGACAGGATCTGCCCCTGAAGACGGTACCGACCAAGGGGTATCAGTTTACAGCCCCCCTGCAGTGAACCAATCCCCTGCCGCTACCCTCGCGGGTTGATCGGATCTGCGCGTAACAGGTGACATTTTGTCACATGGCGTCACATCTCGACACATACCGGCAGTTGCAATCTATCCCGACGTCACTTTATGCTCGGGAGGATTTTTTTTATGGTCGCCGCACCGTGCCTGACATTCCTTCACAATATTCGATGCCCAGTGGCGCCGCGCCGCCCCAGAACCTTGTCGTTGCCGATGAGGATCTGGCACAGGCCATGCGGCTTCTGCCCGACCTGCCCCCCGGCTGTGACATGGCAATTCTGCCCCGGTCGGGAACATCCCTCCGCCACCTGACAGAGCACCTGCGGGACAGTGCCCCGCTACAGACCCTGATCCTGATTCTTGACGGCGGTCCCGGATACATCCGGCTGGGCGGACAGATCATTGACAGGCGGGCCATCGGAAAGAACCAGACTGAACTGACGGAATGGCAGCAGTTGCTGACAGCCGATGCCCGCCTGTTCCTTCTGGTCAACGGCCTGCCCCAGAGCGGAGTCGGACACGAATTCTCCCACGATCTCAGTCTGTGCCTGCAACGCCCGGTCCTGCCGCGTCTGCTGCCGGACGCGCGAACCGTTCTGTCATCCCTGCATCCGGAGAAAACCGCCCCTGCTGCCTGACGGCAGCCCTACCCGGACAGGCTTAGACACTTTTGAGAAAAATTTTCGTCAAATGCCGTCACATCCTGTCACAACTCGTGCGTTGTTTCATCGGCCGTAAAACGACATTCTGATCCTGCAAACGACGGAACTCCTGTGCCAAGGGATGTCTGCCTAAATCCGTCGGATGCAACGCCCGGCTGGCACTGCCCGCCCTTCCCTTCAGCCGGGCATGAACCCCCGCTTTCTGCCCGGAAGCGGGGGTTTGACTTTTCTCACCGTCATAAACAGTTCCACTCCGATCCCGACTCTGAATTTCCTGATCAGAAGTGCGGATATAGTTCTCTTGCCTCATTGCCGGGGGGTAGCATCCTCCGCATTATGGCCGGAACTGTCCGGGTCTCACCAAGGGCAAAACGGGGAAATATGGGAAAAGGGGCGGCAAACCATGCAGGATGCGGAACGGCCGCGCATTCTTGTCGTTGATGACGAACCGATCAACGTAAAGGTTCTGGTGGATCTGCTGCGCTCTGATTATGCGCTGGTGGTCGCGAAAGATGGGCCGCAGGCCCTGTCCCGCTGTGACGGCGATCTGTTACCTGATCTGATCCTGCTGGATGTGATGATGCCGGGGATGGATGGGCTGGAGGTCTGCCGTCGCCTGAAAGCCAACCCGCGCACGCAGGATATTCCCGTTATCTTCATCAGCGCCATGGGGCAGGCCCACGACGAGACAAGCGGCTTTGAGGCCGGGGCCAGCGACTATATCACCAAGCCGATTTCCCTGCCGGTGGTGCAGGCCCGGGTTCGGACTCAACTGGCACTGAAACACGCCCGCAGCGCCCTGCAGGACCATAATCTGAAGCTGGAAGAGCGGATCCGCGCACGGACCCGGGAACTGGAGCAGACGCAGGATATCACCATCCGCGCCCTGGCATCCCTGGCGGAAACCCGGGACAACGAAACCGGAAACCACATTAAACGCACACAGTATTATGTGCGGGCTCTGGCCGAGCATCTGCGCCACCACCCCGACTTCAGCGCCGAACTTGATGATACCGCGATTGACCTGCTGTTTAAATCAGCCCCCCTGCATGATATCGGCAAAGTCGGTATCCCCGACGCGATCCTTCTGAAACCCGGCCGTCTTGATACCGAAGAGATGGAGGTGATGAAGCGCCATGCGGAACTGGGGCAACAGGCGCTGACCGCAGCGCTGGAAGAACAGGCTGGCAGCCCCAGTGACTTCCTCCGCTATGCGGTTGAAATCTCACACTATCATCATGAAAAATGGGATGGCAGCGGCTATCCCCACGGGCTTTCCGGGCGGGATATTCCCCTGTCGGCACGCTTGATGGCTGTTGCCGACGTCTATGATGCCCTGATCAGCCGACGGGTCTACAAGCCGCCGTTTCCGCACGAAAAGGCCGTTGCGATGATCCGTGAAGGCAGCGGCACCCATTTTGATCCGGCCATCATCGATGCCTTCCTGACCCTGCAGGAACAGTTCCGCGAAATCGCCCAGCGGTACGCAGACGACGACGAACACTGGTCGCCGATCGACGACTTCCGTTAAGGCCCTCTTTTACAAGGACAGCCCCATGCGCTGCACCCAGATCACCCTGTCCGGCCCGTTGCAGCCGCAAACCGATCTGTCCGCCCTTCAGGCTCTGTCGCCTGATCTGGTGCTGGTCTTTGCCTCGGTCACTCATCTGACCATCCCTGGTGCCCTTGATCCCCTGCGCGCCGCAGTGCCGGATGCGATCATCACCGGCTGCTCCACCGCCGGGGAAATCAGCGCTGAAGGCGTCAGCGATCTTGGCATGGTCATCACCGCCATCTCCTTTACCAGCACCACCGCCCGCCTTGTCTCAGCCCCGTTACCCGGTCTTGCCGACTCCTTCCGGGCCGGAACGGCACTGGCGGAACAACTGGGAACAGACGCACCGGCGGCAATCCTGCTGTTCGGGCGGGGCACCGACATCAACGGCACTGCCCTGATCGAAGGCATCACCGGTCACTTCGGGGCAGCGGTCCCGGTGTCCGGCGGGCTGGCGGGCGATGACGGGGCCTTCCGGCATACGGTGGTGATCGGGCCGTCCGGGGTCACCGACTCCGATGTGGTTGCCCTCGGCCTTTATGGGGACGCACTGACGGTGCAGACCGGCTCTTACGGCGGCTGGCAGCCGTTCGGTCCCCTGCGGCAGATCACCCGCGCCGAAGGAAATATTCTCTATACTCTCGATGATGAACCGGCGCTGGAAATTTACCGCCGCTATCTGGGGGACCATGCTGAGGGGCTCCCGGCTTCCGGACTGCTGTTCCCCTTCGAGATGATCCGGTCCGACACCACATCGGAAGGACTGATCCGGACCATTCTGGGCATTGACCCGGAGGCAGGCAGCCTGATTCTGGCCGGGGCCGTCACCCCGGGGCATTACCTGCGGATGATGCACGCCAGCACCGATGCGCTGGTTCTGGGCGCAGAGCGGGCAGCGACACAGGTGCTGTCTGATCCGGCAGGATCAGCGGAAGCCCCGCAGGACGGCCTTGCCCTGCTGGTCAGCTGTGTCGGTCGGAAACTGGTGATGGGCGACCGCGTCGATGAAGAGATCGAGGTGGTGACCGAGGCCCTTGGCGGGCACCACACCGTGGCCGGTTTTTATTCCTACGGAGAGATCAACCCGCAGCGGGATACCGCCGACGGCACCGCCTGCCGCCTGCATAACCAGACCATGACCATCGCCCTGCTGACGGAGGCCCGCCCCTGATGCACCGCCTGTTCCTGTCGCAGATCAAACGCAGCCTTGGCCTGAAGACTCAGGATGATCTGTCTGCCGCGCTGACGGATCTGGAGTCGCAGGCAGACAGGCTCGATCCGGCGGCACAGGCACTGGTCAACGGGCTTCGTCCGCTGTTTGACAGGATATCGCAGGCCTATCATCAGTCCGACCGCGATCTGGACCTGCGCAGCCGCAGTCTGGAACTGTCGTCGCAGGAACTGGTGCAGATGAATCAGCGCCTGCGGGATGATGCCGCCGCCCAGCGCCATGCCCTGAAAGCGTTGCAGGTGACAGCCGCCGCCCTGGTGGAGGAAGAAGCCGGCCCCGGCGGCAGTACTGCTGAAGATGACGACGGCCAGTCCGTCGCCGTTCTGGCCAGACGGGTCGCCCAGCTGGTGGACCAGCGGCGGGCGGTCCGCGAAGCGCTTGAACAGCAGAAATTTGCCCTCGATCAGCATGCCATCGTCAGCATTACCGATACCGCCGGTAAAATCATCTACGCCAACGACCGCTTCTGTGAAATCAGTGGCTTCACCCGCGAAGAGCTGCTGGGGCATACCCATGCAGTCGTCAATTCCGGCACCCATCAGAAAGAGTTTTTTGCCGACCTGTGGAGCACCATCCGGGCCGGGCAGGTGTGGAACGGGCAGATCTGCAACCGCTCGAAAGAAGGCTCTCTCTATTGGGTGGAAGCCACGATTGTTCCCTTGAATATCGAAAATGGCATCCCCGGCCAATACATCGCCATCCGCACCGATATCAGCCATCAGAAGCGGATGGAAGAGCAGTTACGACAGAACCGCCGCTTCCTGCAGGGGATCACCAACTCGATGGGCGAAGGGGTGTATTGCCTGAACGAGGAGGGATACTGCACCTTCCTGAATCCGGAGGCGGAACGGCTGCTCGGCTGGTCCCTGCGCGATCTGCGCCAGATCAGACTGCACGATGCGGTTCACAGCCAGCGGGCCGACGGCAGCCCCCTGCCAATCAGTGAATGCCAGTCCACCCTCGCCGTCAGCAACGGAGAGACCTACCGCAGCGATGATGAATGGTTTACCCGCCGCGATGGGGCCAGCTTCCCGGTTTCTCTGGTCACGGTTCCCCTGCGTGAGGACGGCAGGATCATCGGCTCTGTCGGGGTGTTTCAGGACATCACCGAACGGAAGCGGATTCTGGAGGCGATGGAGCACAGCGAGCAGCGCCTGAAAATCGCCCTTGAAGCCTCAAACACCGGTCTGTGGGACTGGAATCCCAAGACCGATTATGCCTTTCTCAGCGATCTTTGGAAATCCATGCTCGGCTACCAGCCGCAAGATCTGGAGAACAGCGGGGCCACCTGGGGCGCGTTGATCCATCCGGAGGACCTGACGGATGTTCTGGACAGTCTGACCCGGCACTTCGACGGGGAGACGGAGATCTTCGAGCGCGAATTCCGCATGCGCCACCGGGACGGACACTGGGTCTGGATCCTCAGTTCCGGCAAGGTGATTGACCGGGATGATCACGGTATCCCCCTGCGGGTCACCGGAATCCACAAGGACGTCTCGGAAAGCAAACGCATTCTGGCGGAACTGACCGCCGCCAAGGAAGACGCAGACAAAGCCAACCGCGCCAAAAGCGACTTTCTCGCCAATATGAGTCACGAGATCCGCACCCCGATGAACGCGGTGATCGGCCTGAGTCATCTGCTGGCCCGTACCGACCTGAATACCCGGCAGCGTGACTATCTGGATAAGATTCAGGGGGCATCGCGGACCCTGCTGGGGGTGATCAACGACATTCTCGACTTCTCTAAAATCGAAGCCGGAAAACTGACGCTGGAACAGGTCCCGTTCGAGCTGAATCAGTTGATCCACGATGTGACCGTTGTCCTGCAACCCCGTCTGCGGGAAAAAGATCTGGAACTGGTGATTGATCTGGCGGAAACGGTCCCCCAGCGCCTGATGGGGGATCCGCTGCGCCTGTCACAGGTTCTGCTCAACCTGCTGGGCAATGCCGTCAAGTTCACCGAGCAGGGCGAAATCCTGCTGCGCTTTGCCAGTGACGGTATGACCGCAGACAAAACCGTTCCGCTGACCATTTCCGTCAGCGACAGCGGTATCGGCATGACCCCGGAGCAGGTGTCCGGTCTGTTCCGCCCCTTTACACAGGCCGATACCTCCACCACGCGGCGGTTTGGCGGCACCGGGCTGGGGCTGGCAATCTCGCGGCAACTGGTGGACCTGATGGGCGGCAGCATCAGCGCCGCCAGCGTACAGGGCGAGGGATCGACCTTTACCGTCACCCTGAGCCTGACCGCCGAACAGGGGGCCGGACGCAACGACCGGAGTCTGCCGGTCGCAGGCCTGCATCCCGGCAGCTTCCGGGCACTGGTGGTTGATGACAGCCTCGCCGTCCGCTCGATCCTGAAAGATCTGCTGGAACGCAGCACCATCAACACCAGTACCGCCGCCAGCGGGCCACTGGCCCTGAAAGAACTGGCTGCCAGCGGACAGAACGGCATTCCGCCGTTCGATCTGGCGGTGATTGACTGGCGGATGCCGGAGATGAGCGGCACCGATCTGCTGCGGGCGATCCGGCAGGCCGGTCACAGCATGCCGGTGATCATGACCACCGCCTATGGTGTCGACGGGCTGCTGGCTGACCTACAGGGCCTGCCGGTCAGTGCGATTCTGGAAAAGCCGATCACTCCGTCAGGCATGTTTGATGCGGTGATGGAGGCGCTGGGGTCTGCCACCCCGGTCAGCCCCCAGCCCCAGACAGAGCAGGACTGCCCTCCTGATACCTCGCTGCGCGGGCTGCGCCTGCTGCTGGCCGAAGACAATGCCATTAACCAGATGGTCGCAACGGAACTGCTTCAGGGTATGGGCGCGGTCGTGACCGTCTGCGACAACGGGCTGGAGGCGGTTGAACGCCTGAAACAAAGCCCGGACTTTGATCTTGTTCTGATGGATGTACAGATGCCGGTGATGGACGGATACACCGCCGCCCGGACCCTGCGGACCCTGCCGGGGCTGGATCATCTGCCGGTGATCGCCATGACCGCCCATGCGATGGCCAGCGACCGTGACCGCTGCCTTGACGCCGGCATGAACGATCATATTTCCAAACCGATTGACCCGCAGGCCCTGCGGAAAACCCTTCTGCGGTGGCGCCCACAGACCGCAACGGGAACTCCGGCACAGCCGACGGCTCCCCCTGTCATGGCAAAAGTCTACGCATCCGGGGCCACCCGTCAGCCTCCGGCGGCAGAAACGGTGCTGCAGCGGGCTCACCTGCCCGGTATTGCTCTGGATGTCGCGCTCCGGAATCTGAACGGAAATGCCGCCCTGCTGCACCGGCTGCTGCGGGACTTTGCGGTCGGGCATGGCTGCGAGGCCCTGACATGGCGGCAACTGGTGGAGAAAGAGGACTGGGCTGCCATGGCCGGGCTGGCCCATACCCTGCGCGGCACGGCGTCCACCCTCGGCGCACAGCGGATCGCCGCCATCGCCGGGGATCTGGAAACCGCCACCGGCAAGGATCAGACCATACACCGTGGCGATATCATCGTTCTGACAGACCTGCTGACAGAAGCCCTGTCAGAAGTGGTTCAGGGAATCGCCACCCTGCCCAGCCCGGACGCCTCCCGGTCCGGGCCCGCCACGGCATCGGCCACCCCGGCGACCACAGTGCCGGACGACCTGCCGCAGCGGCTGGAGACCCTTGCCACGGTGCTGGCAGACGGTGATCCTGCGGCAGAAGATCTGGCGGGAGACCTGCAGGACCTGCTGGAAGGCACCGTTTTCGCCCGGCAGGCCCGGATCCTTGCCCGGCAGGCCGCCAGCTTTGACTTCGAGGACGCCGCAGAAACCCTGAAAAGCATACAGGAGGCCCTGGCAGAACAGGCACCGGCCTGCCCCTGACCTTAGCGGCTTCCGGGCAGGACCCAGCCGGGACGGGGGAAGTGGCAGGTATATCCGTTGGGGTAGCGGATCAGGTAATCCTGATGCTCCGGTTCCGCCTCCCAGAACGGCCCCGCCTCCGCGACTTCTGTCACCACCGGCCCCGGCCACAGCCCGCAGGCATCAATATCGGCAATCGTCTGCAACGCCACCTGACGCTGCTGTTCTGACAGCACATAAATGGCAGAGCGGTACGACAGACCGATATCATTGCCCTGACGGTTCAGGGTGCTGGGATCATGGATCTGGAAAAAGACCTCCAGCAGTCTCCTGTACGATAAGGCCTGCGGATCAAACCAGATATCCACCGCCTCGGCATGGGTGCCATGATTGCGGTAGGTCGCATCCGCGACATCACCGCCACTGTATCCGACCCGGGTTTCACGGACCCCGGGCAGACGGCGGATCAGATCCTGCATTCCCCAGAAGCAGCCCCCCGCCAGTATTGCCCGCTCCAGTCCTTCAGGGCGTCGGTCCATCATCCATTCTCCTCAACCGCATCAAGGTATGCGCCATAGCCTTCTTCTGCCATCCGGTGGCGCGGCACAAAACGCAGCGCGGCGGAATTGATGCAGTACCGCAGCCCACCACGGTCCGGGGGGCCATCGTCAAACACATGCCCCAGATGGCTGTCAGCATGCGCCGAGCGGACCTCAACCCGCACCATGCCATGGCTGGTATCGGTCAGCTCCTGCACGGCGACCGGAATCACCGGGCGGACAAAGCTGGGCCAGCCACAGCCGGAATCAAACTTGTCACCGGACAGAAAGAGGGGCTCACCGGAAACCACATCAACATACAGGCCCGGTTCCTTGGTATGCAGATACGCTCCGGTACCGGGATATTCCGTACCGTTCTGCTGGGTTACCCTATATTGCTCCGGGGTCAGGGCTTTCAGGGCATCATCGGTTTTACGGTAAGACACCATCATCGGCTCCGCTGGCTGTTGCCGGATCTTCTCTGCCCTGAAGATGGGACGGAGCGGCGGTCGCGTCTAGTCACAGATCAGTGTGGCAGACAAATAGAGACACCCCTGGGCCAGACGGACCATTGATGGATTTTCCGCGCAGGAAACCCCGGCAGCCCCCGTATAACAGTCATACAGAACGACACCGGGATCCAACACCACTGTGACCACGGACGATACCGCCCTTCTGGCCGCCGTAGCCAACGGTGATCATGGGGCATTCAGCACCCTGATGGACCGGCATGGACCGCGTGCGCTGGCACTTGCCATCCGCATGACCGGAACCCGGCAGGATGCGGAAGATATAGTGCAGGAAGCTTTTCTGCGCGTCTGGCGCCATGCCGGACGCTGGGATCCTTCCGGCGGGGCCCGGTTCAGCACCTGGCTGTACCGGATTGTTCTGAACCTGTGTCTGGATCGTAAGCGGCGTGCCCCAATGGCCCCGCTTGACGAAATCGCCGAACCTGAAGATCCATCCCCGGATGGTCTCCAGCAGTATTCCGGTGAGCAGGCCCGGGGATTGGTGCAGGAAGCGTTGGAAAGCCTGCCGGAACGGCAGCGGGCGGCCCTTGCTTTATGTTATTTTGGAAATGTTTCCGGTCAGGAAGCTGCGGACAGTTTAGAAATGTCTGTTTCGGCACTGGAGTCTCTGCTGGTACGGGGACGGCGGGCGCTGCGGACCTTCTTCACCAAGCGCGGCCTGAACCGATTGGGAGATGTGTTATGACTGAGGATCGGCTTCTGGAATGCCTTGATCTCTGGGGCTGCACTCTGGCCCGCTGGCCCGCTGCAGAGCGGACACAGGCAGAAGCCCTGCTTGCCAGCTCAGAAAAGGCCCGGGATCTTCTGACCCGTGAACAGATGATGGAACGCCTGCTGCAAAGTGCGGACCCGGTAGACATGCTGGATACCGCCGCCTTAGATCGGGTGAAAGCAGCGGTTTTTGCCTCCATTGCCTCGCCGCCCCTGAAACAGGCTGTACCGCCCCTGACCGTACAGATCGCAGACAGACTCCGCCGTTGGTTTGATCTGCCCGATCCCGTAGCGCCGTGGGGCCTGCGACTGGCGTCCGTCGTTCTTGTTGCTGCCCTGCTTGGCAGCCTGACCGCCCGCAGCATCACCCTGACCACAGCTTCCTCCGGTACTGCCCTCGAACAGATCGCGATGGCTACCCCTTATTCGCCGCTGGATGTGCAATGACCAAAATCTCGACCTGGGCCCTGATCGCCTCGCTGGGCTGTAACGCCTTCCTTGGGGCTGCTATCGCCACCCATTTCCTGAAAGACCCGCCGCCCCCGCCGCCGCCCGGCAGAATGCTGGAGGAAATGGCCGAGACCCTTCCCCCCGAGGATGCCCGCATCATGCGGCAGGCCATCGCCACCTACAGCACACTGCTGACCAAAGAACGCCATGAGGAGCAGTTTCAGCGGCTGAGGCAGACGCTGGCGGCAGACCCCTTCAATGCGGATGCCTTCCGGGCCGCTGAAGCAGAACTCCGGCAGCGGCAGACCGCGATGAGCGACGTCATCCTTGAGGTCGTACCGCGCCTGTCAGCCGAAGGCCGGAAAAAGCTGTCTGAATTCCGCCCTCCCCGCGGCCCCGGCAAGCCCCGTGGACCGGGAGAGCAGGACGGCCCCCCTCCACGTTGATGTCCCCCTCCTGCAACCGCAGGAAGAATGAAAGCTTTATCCAATTAAAAACAGAAAATCGTACATTTTTTTAAGATACCCCCGCAGGAAAGCCCCCTGAGCCGCGTTCAATCCCTGAAGCCCGCGTTTCTATCCGGCAGTCAGGGAGATCGCCATGTCGGTATCATCACTCTCAACCTCAGACCTGAGAACATCTCTGCTGTCCGGCGACCTCCGGACCGGCTCTGTGTCCGCACGGCGGACGCGGCAACAGGAGACAGACGCCTCGGCTCTGGCCGCCCTGATCTCCACCGGGCAGCAGCAGACCCAGCCCCAGTCCTTCCGCGATGCGCTGGAAGACAAACTGACCACCGCAGTCAGTAACGGCACCCTGTCGCAGGATGACGCTGATCTGATCCGGCAGGCGATGGATGAGCTGGATCAGCAGATCCAGACTGCATCCGCAACCGGTATGCAAGGGGCCAGAGGGCCGCAAGGCAAGCCTGATCCCGCAGACCTGTTTTCCAAGCTTGATGCCAACGGTGACGGGACACTGACGGAAGAAGAGTTTGTCGCCGGACGCCCCGATGATGTAAGCGAAGAGCAGGCTCAAGCCTTCTATGAACAGCTTGCAGGGACCAACACGTCTGGCCTGTCTGCTGATCAGTTCGTCAACGCCATGGCCAGCAACCGCCCGGAAGGACCTGGCGGGCGACCGGATCCGTCGGAGATGTTTTCAAACCTTGATGCGGACAGCGACGGCATTCTGACCAAAGAGGAATTCGTTGCCGGGCGCCCCGACGGTGTCAGTGAAGAAGACGCCGGAACCCTGTTCGACACTCTGGCCGGAAGCAATACCTCTGGCCTGAATGAAGAGCAGTTCACCACCGCCATGGCTCAGGCCGGTGGTGCCGGTGGTCCGCCCCCGGCTGGCGGCGGTGGCGGCAGTGGCGGCGGTAGCTCCGAAGAAAAAACGGAAATCAGCCGCACCAGCACCACGACAGGGTCGCAGACCGTGACCGTCATCACCTATTCCGACGGTAGCACTGAAACCACGACCGAAGCGGCTGCCGCGTCGGCCTCTTCAGCGACAGCCGCCGCCAGCTCTTCATCAGCGACGGACTCTGTCGCATCACGGCTGCTGTCGCTGCTTCAGACTCTGGGCGGCGGCGACACCAATGCCATGTCCTTCCTGAAGACGGCGATGACCGGTCGGCTCTATGACGTCCGCGCATAAAATATAGAAACTCCGGACATTGTCCTTGATGACCTGAATTCAGTGTCATCGGAGAATGGTCCATCCAACAGAAATGCCGCCTGTGTGAAAGGCGGCATTTCTATTTTATAAACCGGCATCAACGCCGCAGCATCACGACTTCCAGCGGGATGTGCAGAGAATACGCTCCCGGTCACAACGGTTTGCATACCGTTGCGCAACATGCATCACTTCCTGCAGAAGGCCTTCCTGCAACAAGGTCGGCTTCAGCCCCATATCCTGCAGGGTTCTCGCAATCGCTGGCAACGTATTCTGCGCCGCCTCGTTCCTCGGATTCTCCAGAAAGCTGACCTCAACGCCGGTCATCCCGGCGATCATCGCTGCCAGATCAGCAATGCGGTGTGTCTCGGTCATCTGATTGAGAATCCGGACCCGCTCTCCGTTTGCGGGGGGCGACTCCAAAGCCAGGGTCAGGCATTGAACAACGTCACGGATATGAATAAAGGCGCGAGTCTGCCCGCCTGTCCCGTGAACGGTCAGCGGATACCCGATTGCTGCCTGCATCAGAAAACGGTTGAGAACCGTACCGTAGTCACCGTCATAATCAAAACGGTTGATGAGGCGCTCATCCAGCAGGGTCTGGTCTGTATTGGTCCCCCAGACAATCCCTTGATGCAGATCGGTAATCTTCAGTTTGTCATTTTTATTGTAATAATAAAACAGCTCTTGATCCAGACACTTGGTCATGTGGTAAATGCTGCCCGGATCAGTCGGATGCCGGATCTCCTGCGTCACCGGACCGGAACCATCCAGAGACGGGATCTCAACCGTCAGATATCCTTCTGGAATCTGGGTCTTACCACCAGCACCATAGCCGTAAACACCCATCGTTCCCATGTGGACCAGATGAATGTCGAGGCCGCTCTCAACGATCGCGCAGAGCGTATTATGAGTCGCTGAAACGTTATTTTCGACAGTATACCGCTTATGCTTCGGCGATTTCATAGAATAAGGGGCAGCACGCTGCTCCGCCAGATGGACAATGGCATCCGGCCTGAAGCTCTGGAGAACGTCCAGAAGAGCATCGTAGTCTTTTGCGACATCAAGGGATTTCCAGACCAGATCCTTCCCGGTCTTTTCCTTCCAGGCAGCGATCCGTTCCGGTAAGGAGACGATGGGTGTCAGGGACCCGGCTTTCAGCTCGTCATCAGCGGAGCGCCGGGCGAGATTATCAATGATTACAACCTCATGGCCACGCGCAGACAAATGCAGTACGGTAGGCCATCCGCAAAAACCGTCACCACCCAGAACGATAACCTTCATCTTAACCCCTGATAAATCAATGCATAACGTTTTAGCGCTCAACGTCTTTTTTCTGCTCTTACCTTGCCTGAGCCAGACGAAAGTGGCAGGCTACGGCACACTATAACAGCAGGGTCGCGCCCCGGAGTGCTGGATAAAAATCCGGCATCTCTCCCTATTCGAGTGAGGCGGTTGTGAAATGTACTGATGCACACTCTGCCCTTGTCGTCCAGAACCCTCAACCGTCAAAAAAAAATTTGCTCTCCAACTCAGGGTGGGAAACCCCTGAGGAAAGTATAATGTTGGCCTTGTTGAGTCCACGCTGGGACAGCGTCACTCTGGCTGCCACCCTGAAACACCTCGAAGACTGGGATTTCTTTTTCGCCCTGATAAAGCGCCATCGGGTCTTTTCCCTTTGCGCAGACCGACTTCTGTCAGTCCTTTCCGCCTTCCCCGGCATACTTCCCGATCAGATTCCTCCCCTGCTCCACACCAGACTCCGTGCGAATATGCTGACCGGCATGCGGCAGATTGCCGAGGCCAGAAAGCTGTCGGCACTCCTTGAGGACAAGGGAATTCCCTGCGCTATTCTGAAAGGCGCTCCAGTCTCGGCTCTGGCCTTCGGAAGCCCGACTCTGCGGGATGCACGGGATATCGATATCCTCGTCGATACCCGAGATCTTGACGGGGCTGAAGCCTGCCTGACAGGCGCGGGTCTGTCGTTAGAGAAACCGACATTCCGATCCCAGTTCACCCGCACGCTCTTCCGGCGCTACTCCCATGAGTATCTGTTCAAAACACCGACGGGTATCTTAGTGGAACTGAAAACGCGGCTTCACCCAACGGAAAGCCTGACGCCACTGACGACAGCCGCAGCCCTTGGCCGGAGGCAATCTATCAGCATTCTGGATCAGACACTGCCCGTACTGGCAGCCGACGACCTGCTGATGTACCTGTGCAGTCACGGGGCCCGTCACTGCTGGTTCCGCCTGAAGTGGCTGGCTGATATTGCTGCTCTGGCGGCACAGATACCGGAACACGCATTGCTGGCCCAACTGGAAGCAGCCCGGAAAAGCGGATCTGAAGTCCCGCTTCTGGAAGGGCTTCTGCTTTCCCGGGATTGGCTGTCGTACCCACTTCCCCCCGCTATCGAGGACGCAGCCAGGGCGCATCCGCTCGTCACACGGCGGCGGTCTCTGCTTGCGCCGATCGTACAAAACAGCGATCCGCACCCTTTCAACAGCAGGCACCTTCAGGACGCCTGTGACAAGGCTGAACGCCTGCTGCGGGCGGATCGCAGATACCGCATCACAGTGCTGGAGAGGCATCTGATGGTACGCCTACGAAGCAGTGTCTTCTCCAGACTGACGTCGTAGGCACCTTGCCCCCCGTTTCAAAGGCTTCTTTTTAAAGGGCAGAGCACAGGTTTTCCCCCTGCTCAGGCGCACGCGTCATAAATACGCAGCCCCTTAAACCCTTAGGCGCACTCTGGCGACACGGGACCGCAGGCCCAGCAGAGCCGCCAGAGTCTGCTGGATCAACCACAGATCAAGCCAGACAGTTGCCCTGCGAACATAAAAACGGCAAAGGCGCAGCTTTTTCGGCACAAGGACTGTGCGATAATACTGATCGGGATCGTCTGCAGCCGCGAGAAGGCTCCCCTCATTGCGAAAAACAATGCTCGCGAAATCAGTCAGACCGGGGCGGACAGACAGAACAATGTTCTGATCTTCAGCAGGCCATACCTGTGTGTAGCGAGCCAATTCCGGTCGGGGGCCGACCAGACTCATATCTCCGACCAGAACGTTGAACAACTGTGGCAACTCATCAAGCTTACTGCGCCGCAGGTAGTGACCCAACGGCGTAATCCGCTCCCCTCCTTCCACACCATCCTCCCCCTGATCCTGCCGGGGGCGCATGGTGCGAAACTTATAAATCACAAAGGGTTTGCCTCTTACCCCAATGCGGGCCTGCCTGAAAAGGACCGGCGAGCGCGATTCGGCATAAATGACAACTGAAACAATAATAATGAGCGGAGAAAAAACAAAAATTGCAAAGATAGAAAATACTATATCGATAAATCTCTTCATGATGACAATATTGATCTCGTCACATCAATAACATACCGGACGTCATCATCCGTCATCGCAGAGAAAAGCGGAAGTGTCACAGTAGAATTAAAAACAGCTTCAGCCTGCGGGAAAGCGGCCTCAGTCACGCCTAACGTGGCCCGCCAGAACGAATGGCGATGCAAAGGAATATAATGGACGGCACATTGGACACCGTGCGCCGCCATGGCGGTCACAAAATCATTCCGGCCGATCGGTGCCTCAGAACTGAGACGGCAAATAAACAGATGCCATGCGTGGCGATCCCCTGACCGGGCATCTGCCGGAAGAATCAGCGGCAAGCCTGCCAGCTCATGCAGATAGCGCTGCGCAATCTCTGTCCGGCGAGCCCACATTCTGTCCAGCTTTGCCAGCTGCACCACCCCAAGGGAGGCAGCAATATCCGTCATATTGGCCTTAAGACCGGCCTCCGCCACGTCATACTGCCATGAATTCCCGCTCAACCGGCTAAAGGCATCCCTGTCGATACCATGCAGCCGAAGACGCCGCATGCAGGCGGCCAGATCCGGATCAGCCGTCGTGACCATCCCCCCTTCCCCGGTGGTGATACTCTTGGTCGTATAAAAGCTGAAGACAGAAGCCGTCGCTGCGCCGCTGCCGACAAGCCGGCCTTTCCAGGTGGTCGGCAAAGCATGGGCTGCATCCTCAATCACATGCAGGTTATGCTGATAGGCCAGTTCACCGATGACATCCATATCACAGGACAATCCTGCAAGATGGACCGGCAAGAGAACCTTGGTCCGGGGCGTGATTGCAGCCTCTATCTTTGCCGGATCAATAGTCAGGGTATGGGGATCAATATCGACCAGCACTGGCCGGGCCCCGAGATGATAGGCCGACATGGCCGTCGCAGAAAAGGTATTGGTGGTGGTGATCACCTCATCCCCCGGACCGACGCCCAACGCCTTCATGGCAATGGTCAGCCCGACAGTGGCGGAGGCAACACTGACCGCCTGCACGGCCCCCCCCCATGTAATCTGAAAAAGCGCGCTCAAACTCAAGCACGGAGGGGCCGGACGTCAGCCATCCCGACCGAAGCGTCCGGACGACAGCGTCAATGTCTTTCTCGCCGATATCAGCGCGTGACTGAGGAACACGATACCCTCGCAGCACACTCATCCTCAACAGCACCTCTATCCTGATACGTGGCGTTGCTTCATATTAGCGGTGAAGAAGGCGATCCACAATCAGATCACCCGCAGAAAATGAAACAGGACCAATCATGCGACCTGATGTGGTCGGGCGGAAAACAGTCTTTACCTTATATCTTCTGACGCTGGCGTCGATGATGTCGGGGTACCTGCGGGAAATGAGCCTGGCGACCACGTTCGGAGCAGGCTCCCTTACCGACTCCTATCTGTCTGTTATCACTATCATCCGGCTTGTCTGTGATACAATACCATCGGCTATGTTGCTCGCGACCATAATCCCTTCCGTCTCGTCCCTGCTTGACCGCCCGGAACGGGTCCGCGCCCATGTGCTGACGGTGACAGTCCTGACCACAGCCATTATGACCTTAGGCTTAGCCCTTCTCATCTGGGGCTGTATGCCTTTTCTTTTACCCCTGTTAACCCCGGGGTTTGATCCGGAGAGGCTGGGTATCGCCCGGTCGATGACCTCTGCCATCGTGTGGTTCATGCCCATTCATTGCACCGGCATGGCCCTGACTCTTTTTCTGAACGCTCATGGCAGGTTTCGGATTGCCGCAGCCACTCCGCTGATTTCCAACGGTGTCTTCATCCTCAGTCTGGCCCTGACCCCTGACTGGGATGCTGTCAGCAGGCTGTGGCTGGCCACACTATCGGGTCCGACTCTTACCGTCCTGCTGCTTGGCAGACAGGTCATCCGCCAGAAGCTGTTCTATTATGCACCGTCACCGGAGGCCTCAGTCGCGCTCAGGCAGATCCGGATCACAGCTTGGCCAGTTCTATTCTCCTTAGGGCTGACCAGTAGCATCGGCCTGCTGATGATCTGCCAGCTGATGATCCGGGGGTACGGTTCAATGATGGAGGGGGGAACAATCGCGGCCCTTTCTTTCGCTTTTAGGCTGTATGAAGTACCGGTTTCGATGACGGCGAATATCGCTGCGACTCTCTCACTGCCTATTCTCTCACGATACTATGCTAACGGACAGCAGCAAGATTTTACCCGGGTCTGTCGTGACCTTCTGGAATGGGGACTGCTTCTGCTGACCCCTGTTGCTGTGTTTACAGCTCTGGAAGCACCGTCTCTGGTCCGCATCCTGCTCGCCCATGGGAATTTTACATCAGAAGATGCCTCTCAGACAGCCGCTGCCCTGACTGGCTTTGCCCCGGCCATTGTCTTCGAAGCCGGGCTTGTCGTCTTTTATCGGGCGTTCTATGCAGCGCACCGCACCCGTGCCGCAATGGGGGTTTCCCTGATTGTTATCGCCACGCTTGGCTTGTTGTTAACACTGATACCAATACACACAATACAGGGCCTTTCTCTTGCCTTCAGTACAAGCCTGGCAATCGGGATGATGTCAGTACTCTTCCTACTAACACATCAGACAGGATGCAAAATAACCCCAAATTTACCCTCAATCATTACCATGATCCCTTTGTTTTTTATAGCTCACATCATAAGCATACTTCCAGAAAGGCCGCCGCTGGTTGGTGGACTTGGATTTATGCTATTATATAGCTCCGCGTTTCTTATTCTATTCCCTAAATATCGAAAATCTCTGATACAACAAATCACCTTCCGGAAGAACGCGGCGCAAAAGATGGGAAGCGACTGAAGGCCTCTCCCAGAACGCCCCTCTTCCTGCCCTTTACCAAAAAGATGCCCCGTAATGGACACTGTCGCGACCTGCACCTTCTGGATAGCTTTTGCCACTCTGTTTCACATTTATCTTGGTTATGAAAAACTCCTGAGGGTGTTCGCCGCTCTCCTCAGGCGACAGCCCCCTTTTTATGCCGATCCAGCCGATACAACCGTTACAGTGCTGCTGACAGTGCATAATGAGGCTGACAATATCATCGCCCGACTTGATAACCTTCTGGGGCAGGATTTTCCGGCAGACCGGCTGGATATCTTTATTGTCTCAGATGGCTCGACCGATGAAACCGTCGCACTGGCAGATACCTATATCCGGCAACACGCATCCCGCCGGATCACCCTTCTGCCGCTGACGGGACAGAACGGGAAATCCATGGCCCAGAATCAGGCGCTGCCTCATCTGAAGGGGGAGATTGTTGTTCTGACCGATGCCGCGACCCGCTTCGCGCCAGACTTCATCAGCCAAATTTCCAGCCATTTCACAGACCCCAAAGTCGGTTGTGTCACCGGTACCGTGGCCTTCGGTAAAGATCAGAGTGCTGTTGCGCACGGTCAAAACCGATACTGGCAATCAGAGATGACAATGCGGGACTGCGAAAGCCGACTGAACATTCTTGTCGTCGCCAGCGGACAGGCCATGGCAGTCCGGCGGCAATTACTCCGGCCCCTACCGGCCCATGTAGGGGATGACTGCATTATTCCTTTGGATGTTGTCGCAGCCGGGGCACTGGTGCGTCATGCCGCCACGGCGATCGCCCATGATGTCAATGAAACCCGCATCCACCGGGAACTGCGCGCCCGGGCCCGGATGACAGCCCGCAACTGGACCGGAACGTGGATGCACCCGCGCCTCTTGTCCCCCTTACATCACCCCGGCCTTGCTTTTGCCTTATGGTCTCACAAACTGTTGCGCTGGCTCAGTCCAGTGCTGCTGGCGATGATGGCAGGCAGTGCTCTTCTCCTCAGCCATATGCCTTTCTACGCTGTAACCTGTGGGCTGGGCGTTGTGTTTACTGTCTGTGCTGGCATCGGATTGATTGCCCCACAACCGACAGAAGGCAGCCACCCCGCAGGACTCAGGCTGTTCCTGCGGCTGTCACGGCTTTGCTTTGCCTTTGCCCTTGCCCAGTTCGGGTTTCTGAAAGGTCTGTGGATTGCTATGACCGGGAAACGGATCCACGCCTATAGCAATCGCCGCTGAAAAACACTGGCCGCCTACTGCAGAACCTGCTTCACCTCGGGGGCCAAGGGCATGAACCGCTCCAGCCCCGCCTGTACAGCCTGCCGCATCAGGACCAACCCGGTCGCCTGCTGCCGGGGATCCCTGTCCTGTAACAGCAGAATCCCCTCAAACCAGACCAACACAGGATGACTCGGTTCAAAAGCCTTTACATAAGTGACCATCTCCACAAGACGGGCTTCTTTCTTACGGGCCAACAGCCAGTTAAAATAGGGGCTTAGAACATCAATACGCTGAGGCGCAACGCGCAGAAAAGAACGAAGCCGCGCCTCCCAGATCAGAGCAAGGCCCTCCTCATCCGCCCATGCAAGAGGGTGCTCAGGCGGTAAAAACGCCTGCGCCGATAACAGACTCACACTTGTGAGCAGCCCACTCGGCATTTGATAGTTCTCGGCCTGCCCCCCGAACCACTGCTGCGCCTGCCGGAACCGTTCCGCCTTTTCCGCAGTCATCTCAGCCTGCGCCATCGCCTCCGTCAGCACCGCGGCAGAACCCCGGCCATCCTGCCGTATATCAAGGACGGTCGCAGGATACGGAGCCTCTCTATCAAGCAGGGCATGCCGCAGCTCGTTTTCCTGCCAGCTACTGGCCAGTGATGCGCAGGCTGCTGCCACAAGCAGCACACTGACGAAAGCCCCTGCCCCCAGAAGAAGCTTTTTCGGGCACGACAAAAGCCACCTCAGATCCCCCCCCACGGCCCGGGGACGACCGATGACAGCCCCGCAGCCAATGGCAATGAAAGGAAGGCTAGCTGGAATCATAAACCACAAGGAGTCGAGAACCCCCCAACTCAGCACAAAAGCAACGGCAATCCAGCGACGGGCATAGCCCCCGGAGAGAAGAAGGCCAACCGGGAGCAAAACAGCAAGACAGGCCCCGGGGAGACCAACAGAAACCAATGCCTCAAGAATGGCATTGTGGCTGTGAAAAATATCCCGCTCGACCCCTCCCCATTCAGAGCCATAAAGATGAATGTCGGCGGACGCCAGATGCTGCGCCATTTGTTCAGGCACAGCCCCCCAACCGCGCCCAACCAACAAGGGGGTGCCTTCGGTCAGCAACGGTGGGAGGAGAATTTCGAAGATGACGGACCGCGACCAGAGTGTATGCGCGACCCCTGCCAACTGCGCGCCGAAAAGGGCAATCCCCAATGTCGGCAACAGACTGCCTGCTGCCACGACACCCCAGCTGAACCAACGCCTCCAGTGATCTTGTAACCAATGCCGCCCCCACCAGCAGACCGCCAGCAGCAAAGGCAGCGAAAGCCACTGCGAACGGTTCCTGCCAGCAAGGGCAATCACCACACAGCATCCGGCAAGCAGCAACGCAGACCGGGGCTTTTTCTGCAGCCACAGCACACAGGCCGCAATCGTCAGACCCAGCGCCGGATAGGCCAGATACTCATTGAATTGCAGAAAACGCGGTAGCAAAGAAAACGGAGGGTCGTTGAGTTCCGGCACCAGATCTATACGCTTCAGCAGGGCAAGAATGGCCGCAACAAGCGACGAGACCGCAGAAGCCCAGATCAGCCGGCACCAAACCCCTGGAAAAGACTGCACCACAATGGCAGCCGCAATACAGGCGGCAAAAGCAACGTACCACAAAACACCCTGCCCGGTCTGGGCTACACCAAAAACAGACCGCCACGGGTTTTCAGAAAATGGCAACGCCACAACAGACCATGCAGCTATGGCACAGAAGGCCAACACCATCGGGTGCCCAACCGAACGGCGGGCGAGCCGGCTTTTGACACTCAACCCCGTTAATCCGGCAAGGCAGAGAGCGGCCCCACACCACAGGCCGATCACCATCGGCTGGGTCTCTCCCCATGCCCCCAAAAAAAAGACGGGATGAGCCAGCCAGATCAGGTTGGATGCCAGAAAAAGCCCAAAAACCAGCAGAGACAGCCAGAAGCGGTTGCCGGACAATAACCGGGCAGGCCGGTATTCACGTCTGTTACTTTGCACGGATTAATCCATCAGCCCCATAAAATGCGCGGAGCTCTGCATTCTATGGCTTAGCAGGTTTCGATGCGCCCGCAACCGGAGAGGATTGCCCCTGCGGAACTGCCTGCATTGGCTTGGTCTGCGCCTGTTCAGCCGTCGGGCCTTCAGTTTGCTTCCGGGCGGCTTCAACCGCGGCGGCAGTGGCCTGAGCGGAAACCTGGGAAGACACCGGAGCCAATGTCGCCTGTGCTATCGCCGCCGGAGTAAAGGACCCAACCGACAGAGCCATACTGGCCGCCAGTATCAAGGCATGAGATACCTTCATCGCACCCTCCTTTATTCAAATTAGCGCCATCCGGTAATGATAGCCGTTTCCGGCCTGCGGACCAACTCCGACCATCCATCAATCCAACAGCACTGATGATCATAGTCCGCCTTTTCAACCAGCCGGGCATTTGATGGGCTTCCTAACTTACTTAAATATGAGCGGACAACTGCAGGAGGGACAACGTCATCCTGGCCACCAACAAAATGGATCTGAGGGATTCCCCTAAGCCGCTGAGCATCATCTACCGGATCAAGAGAGCCGCTCAAGGGGGCGAGATTATCCGCACGGGTCCAATATCCGAGGTCAAGGTTCGCCGCCACGGTGACAAAGCCCGTCACATCTGTACGCCGCGCCGCCAGTAAGGCCGCAACAGCCCCTCCCCCCGAATAACCGACAAGAACGACCTTCTGCGCCCCGGTTCGTTGCTTCAGGTCATCAACCACCCGGCCGATGCTTTCAATAATTTCAGGGGCATAACGGTGGCTGGTCCAATAGGCCACAGCACACCCCTTGGCGGTCGCCGAGTCGGTATACTGGCAGGGACGGGCAACCCATGCCGCAGGGGTCGGATTAAGGAGTGCCATCCTCAAAGCAACCGGTGTCGCTGGAGTCGGATCAGCTGAAGGCGTTGATGCCCCTGAAAATGCACGCCCATCCCCTTCCAGATACACTGTCAGAGGGCGCCCGTTTGCCGGTACAGAGGAAAAGGCGGCAGCGACAGAAAAGCGCCCGGTATCAACTTTTGCGTACGACCAGCCAGCCTGCTTTGCGTATGCAGAAGCCTGCGTTCTGCCAGGGAGTAAATTAGGAGATGAACAAGCCGAAAGGAAATAGGTGAAAAACAAAAAAGCGACACATCTGAACGCTGAAAGCCTTTTCATGCAGGCGCATCCTCCCCGTTAATTTTTTACCGTCGGCTTAAAAGTCGAATATGCTCGTATGAGATTTTCAAGAACTTACCCAAAAAAGATCATTCTATTCATTTTTTAAGACCCATATAGCTATAATAATATCGATATAAATTTTCGAAACCCGCCCGGCTTCTCTCAGGCACATGAGAACAGTCAGGCACAAAGACGACTGTATAAATACATTTATCCCCCCACTCTGCCATCTGCAGCTTTGCGAAGTCTTGCATTATGAGCAACATAGGGGTAACTAAGACACTCTTGGATTGTCCTTAAAAAATGATGGAGCGACAATGTTGCATAGAACGCTTCGCTGGGGTGCAGTTCTTGTCGCCCTTGGCTGCTTCTCTCCTCTGGCAGCAAACGCAGCTTCCACCTATGGCGCGGCGGCCCCCTCTGCAATCGTCGCTCCTCAGGTGACACAGCAGGCAGCAACGCAGACGACAAGCCTGCTTGCTGGGCGCATCAGTCAGGCCGTGTCCAACGTGACCGGTTCAATTGGCGGCGGCCCTCAGCCGAGCTTCTCACCTAGCCCGGGGCGTGTCTCTGGGCTGAACCAGCAAGGTAAAGCGGCCGGTGATCCGGTTAAAGATACTGCCTTGTGGATGAATGCTGGAAACGCTTGGGTCGAAAACGATCAGGACGGCGTTAACTTTGACGGTACGATTCAAACGGCAATCGTCGGTATCGACCATCAGATTACAGACAACTGGCTGGTCGGTGTCGCTGCTGGCTACGAGCACCCCGACGTCACCACGAAATTTAACAACGGTACCTTCAAGGGCAATAACTTTGCTCTGTTCCCGTATGCTGCCTACATTATCAACAAAAACTTCAGCCTGAATGCTGTCGCGGGTTATACGTTGGTCAACTATGACACCACACGGAATAACGGCGCGGTCACAGGATCGATCGAAGGTGATCGCCTGTTCGGTAACCTGAACGCGACGGCAAGCACCACCATTAATAACTGGGGGCTGTCGAGCACTGCCGGGTATATGTGGCTTCTGGAAACCCAGGACGCCTATACAGAAACCGGTGTCGGCGCAAACCGGAATGAAGAGAATCAGGTCCGGCTCGGGCAGCTTCGCTGGACCAACAAGGCTGGCTATACGCTGGAACAAGACTGGGGCAGCATCACGCCGTACGGGTCTGTCCGTCTGGAATACGATGCCAGCCATACTCCGACAGGAGTAGCTGATGCGATTGGAACACCCGTCGCCAATGATCGCTTCGGCGCCACCTTTGGTATTGGTGCGGATGCAAAGGTCGGTGATGACATTTCCGTCAGCCTCGAAGGCACTTCCAGCGAATTCCGCGAACATCTGAGCACTTACGCAGTTAGCGGGACTGTACGGATTAAGTTCTAAACCCTTTCCAAAAATAAGTTATAAGTAAAAAAATAGGGCCGGATTAATACTCCGGCCCTATTCTTTATTGACAGCCTTCCACTAAAGGCTCATGTCGAGAGGTCGCCCCAAAAATTAGATAGAATGTTAAGTTATTCTTCAGCTTGGGCAGGCTGAAATTTATGAGTAAAGTAACGATGGTCTGCTATCGCTCGATCCGGCCCAACGACAGCGCCCGGCTTATACCAACATGCGGTGATCAAAACCCATGCGCCCACTGACGGAGACCGATAGACATGATCTTCCATGGCTGGTCGATGAGCTTGTTCCAGGCATGGCAGCAGAGGGTGATGATTTGGTCGTAGGACTCGAATACGCGGTTAGACAGCCAGTTGTCGCGGATGAACTGCCAGATATTTTCCACCGGGTTGAGTTCGGGGGATCGGGGCGGCAGAGGCAGGATGGTGATGTTGGCGGGCACGGCCAGTTTGTCGGTGGTGTGCCATCCGGCTTGGTCCACCATGAGTACCGCGTGCGCGCCGGGCGCCACTTGAGAGGCGATCTCATTCAGATGCCACTGCATGGCCTGGGTGTCGCAGCGGGGGAGGACAAGGGCGGCGCCGACACCGCGCTCGGGGCAGATGGCGCCAAAGATATAAGCTGACTTGGTGCGCTGGTCTTTGCGCGCCACGGGACGGGTCCCGCGCTTGGCCCAGCGTCGCGTAATCTTGTTTTTCTGACCACCCCGGGCCTCGGCAGCTCTATGCAGGTTCCTGCCGGTAAGGCGGACCGAACCGCCGCCAGTTCGATGGGGAAATTTTTTAAAATCCTCAATGGCCTCGCCGTTCTGGGCATGGTGACGAGGGCGGGCCGACAGCTTGCGGAATCCCATCGCCTTCAATTCGCGCCCCACTGTCGTCTCGTTCAGCGAGATGCCGAATTCCTCGAAGATCCACTGCACCAGATCCTTCAGCTGCCAGCGCACGACGCCGACGACCGCCGCGATCGGCCCGTGATCCACCTTTTCGGCCACTGCCTGACGCTGGGCGGCATTCAGCTTCGGCGTTTGCCCCGGAGCCTTGCGGTCAATCAGCCCGTACAGCCCCTGCACGTTGAAGCGCAGAACCCAGTCCCGAACGATTTGCAGGCGGCTCCCCCCCAATTTGGCCGCCGATCTCCGGCTGCCTCCATCGCAGATCGACGCCAGTGCCAGCAACCGCCGCGTTTTTTTCCGGGACGCACGAAAAAACCACCCAGCTTTTGTCTGGGTGGTTTTGTGTTCCTGCTGGAACGTATCGTGAGAAGCGATGCGTCGTTTACTGTGTGACGTGCGTTTAGAAGACCTGGCAGTTACCTACTCTCCCGCATCTTAGGATGAAGTACCATTGGCGCGACTGGTTTTCACGGCCGAGTTCGGGATGGGATCGGGTGTTTCCACAGCGCTA
>NZ_KB907357.1 GCF_000381985.1 Novispirillum itersonii subsp. itersonii ATCC 12639
GGCCGTGCCGGTGCCGGTGGTACGTGGATTGTCGACAAGGCGGACATCGGCAGCCTGAAGGTGACGCCGCCGTCGAACAGCGACGATGATTTTACGCTGAGCGTGACGCTGACCGTGTCCGACGGGTTCGGCAACAGCAAGACGTCTGATGCGCAGAGCCTTCCGGTAACGGTGACGCCAGTTGCTGACGCCCCGACACTGACCGGGCCGACCGCCGGTATTGCCGGGACGGAAGATACGACGGTGACGCTGGATATCGCGTCGGCGCTGACGGACAGCACGAATGAAAGCCTGAGCATCAAGATTGAAGGTGTGCCGGGCAACGCGACGCTGAAGAGCGGCGGTGACACCCTGAAGGCGAATGCGGACGGCAGCTATACGCTGACGCCGGAACAGCTGAAGGGCCTGACGCTGACACCAGGGGAAAACGACCGGACCTCTGTGACGCTGAAGGTGACGGCAACGTCGACGGAAGCGAACACGGCGGCGGATCCGTCGGAGCAGCAGGCTGCGACCAGCATCGAGATCCCGATCACCTTCAAGTCGGTGGTCGATGGCGGCACGCTGACGATGGCCCCGGCGACGGGCAAGGAAGATACGGCGATCAGCCTGTCGATCACACCGGTGCTGAAAGATGCGTCGGAGACGGTTGACTATATCACGATCAGCAATGTCCCGACGGGGGTTACCCTGAATCAGGGAACCCTGAATGCTGACGGGACTTATACGCTAACCCCTGCCCAGCTGGCTGGCCTGAAAGTGACGCCGCCTGCCAACAGCGACGTTGATTTCACTCTCAAGGTCACCGTCACGGTCCATGATCCGGAAGGGAATGTTGCGACCAGTGCCGCGCAGGATCTGCCGGTGACGGTCCGCCCGACGGCGGATGCCCCGATTGCATCGGTGGCCAAGGCTGACCTTGCGACGGATGAAGATGTTGCGGTCGGGCTTGGTCTGTCGGCTGTCAAAACCGACACTGACGGGTCAGAAGATCTGACCGTGGAAATCAGCGGTATTCCGTCCGGTGGCAAGATCCTTGATGCGTCCGGGAATGTGCTGGGTGTATCCAATGGCGTTCTGACCCTGACAGAAGCTCAGATCAAGGCTGCCGGTGGTCTTGACGCGCTGAAATTCCAGGCTCCGGCCAACGCGTCGGGGGAATGGACCCTGACGGTCAAGGCAACGTCGACGGAAAAAGACACCTCCTTCGGGGTGGTTTCGGCCTCTGACACCACGCAGGTTACCATCAAGGTTGCCCCGGTTATTGATGCCGATCCGCAGAACTTTACGGTGTCCAGTGTCGGCACCAAGGAAGACACCGATGTGGTGCTGGGGATCACGATTCCCGGCACCCTCGGGGTAGATACTGACGGGTCTGAAAGCGTCACCAAGGTGACGATCAGCGGTGTTGATCCGAATGCCAAGCTGATTGCGTCCAATGGAACGCCGCTGACCGCGAATGCGGATGGCAGCTATGAGCTGACCCCGGCCCAGTTGTCCGGGCTTAAGTACCGTCCTGCCCCTGACAGCGATGTCGACAACGTCTTGTCCGTGACCTTCAGTGTCAAGGACCAGAACCCCGACGGGTCGCAGGTCGCAACGGCAGACATTACCAAGTCGATGACCGTGCGCATTGATGCGGTGGCGATGACGCCAACCATTGTGCTGAATGATACGGGCAAGATTGATTCCTCCGGGGCCAGTGCTCCGGTTGGGGCTGACCGGACGATGGTCGAAGCATCCGGCGACTATCATATCAATCTGACTGCCGCCACCGGCGACCCGGCGGATGCCAGCGAGTCGATCCAGTATATTCAGGTTGCGATCACCAGTTCTGACGGTACGACCGGTAACGAGGCGCTGGCGCAGGTCGGCTATTACGAGAATGGCGTGTTCAAGTCGATCACGGCGTTGGGGTTGGGCTCGGACTCTGCCACGGCCGTCAGTGGCGGCAGTGCTGTCACCTGGTACAACGTGCCGGTCGATAAGGCGCAGGATCTGGTAATCCGGGCAAATGACTATTCCGATGCTGACTTCCGGGTGTATGCCCGTTCTAAGGCGGTTGATGTTCCCTCTGACGGCGGGGGTGTAGGAGCCGGTGGAGGGGAAGATACCTCCGATAACACAGCCTACTCGACTCCGGTTTACCTGAACTTTGATGGTAAGGGGGTGGCTGATGGTCTGTCCGTGACGCCTCAGACTCCGGGGACCGGCATTGAGGATAGTGGCCAGAAGGTCTCTTTGGGGCTAACTGCCGCTCTGGTTGATACTGATGGGTCCGAAACTATTTCCGGGACTTTCGCCGGTCTTCCGGTCGGAACGCAGGTTTACAGCGGCACCACTCTGCTGGGAACGGTGCAGCCGGGAACAGCGTTTGCCGTCTCGGGTCTGAGCCAGGCCGCTTTTAACGATCTGTCGATCGTCACCCCGACCAATTATGCCGGTCAGATCACGCTGTCGGCGGATATCTGGACGGTGGAACGGGACCCGTCGAGTGCGGCGACCAAGGCATCGGTCCATCAGACCGTGTCGCAGACGATCACAGTTACCCCGGTGGCGGATGGGATCAGTGAAACTGCCAACAGCGTGACTGTGGCGGAAGATGCGAAGGTTCTGTATCCGGTGACCTTCACGCTGAAGGATACGGATGACACCAGCACCGGTGCCGGGCATGAAGCCGTCACCGACATCGTCATCAAGTCCAGTGACCCGGATATTGTCGGGTCAAAGTGGTGGGCGAAGGTTGATGGTGTCGAGACTGAACTGACCGTCACCAACAATGGGAATGGCACCTACAGCATCACTGTACCGAAGGGCGCGATTGTCCCTAAATCCGGTACCACGGATACGGCGGATGCCTATACGATTGACGGGCTGAAGGTTCAGCCCGCTAAGGACAGCGATGCTGACATCAGCGTGCAGTTCCATGTCACCACCACCGATACCGCGACGGGATCCGCCCCGGAAACCACGGTCAATGTGGTAAATGGCACTGTTAAGGTCACAGCTGTGACCGATAACATCACCCTGACCGCCGCCAATGTCAGCGGCAAGGAAGACGTCAACGGCAATCAGTTTGCCCTCGATCTCAAGGCGGGGCTGCAGGATACCGACGGGTCGGAAGTGGTGCAGTCTGTCATCATTTCCGGTGTGCCCTCGGGCTGGGAAATTGTTGGTGCGACCAAGCAGGCGGATGGCACCTGGAAGGTGACTGATCTGTCGAGTGTCAAGTCGGTCAACAACAACAGCCCGACTCTCAGTGGCCTCTACGTCAAGCTTCCGCAGCATGAGTCGACCCCGACAGACGTGACGCTGACGATGACTGTGTCCTGGAAAGACATGGCCAACGCGTCGGAGTCCACCACGCGGACCCAGAGTGTTGACTTCAAGGTCAACGTTGATCCGGTTGCCGATATGCCGACCGCCGTGATCAAGTCGGTGACCGGTCTGGAAGACACACCGCTGGATGTCTACATCAACCCGACACTGGTTGATAAGGATGGCTCGGAAGTCATTTCCGTCACCATCAGCCAGCTGCCGAGTGGTGTTAAGTTCGGTCACATGGTCAATGGGGTGTTTGTCGAGCTGACCTCGGCGGACAACCACAACGGGACCTGGACCTTCACGGCTGCTCAGCTTGCCAACCTGAAGCTGTTGCCGCCGAAGGACTCCAACGTTGACTTCACCATGAAGGTGACGGTCCGTGCCACGGAACAGCACGATGATGCCGATGGCGATAACTACGCCGAGTTCACCCAGGATGTGAAAGTCGACATTATAGGTGTCGCTGACGGTACAGTCCTGAAGGATGGCGAGGCCATCGTGCGGACCGGTAAGGAAGATCAGGCCCTTGACCTTGATCTGGACAGCGTGACGCTGGCGGACAGTGATGCGGCTGCCGGGCGCCCGGTTTCTGAAACGGCCAGTTATGTCATCGACATCAAGTCCCTTCCGGCGGGGTTCACCCTGTCCGGTGTGCCGGAAGATGCGATGATCCCGTTAGGGAATGGCCGCTGGTCAATTGACCCGCAGTATATCGGTCAGCTCAAGCTGAATCCGCCGAAGGATTTTGCCAACGATTATAGCGGCGGTACCAAGCTGTCGATTTCGCTGGAAGTCCGGTCGACAGAAAATGATGGCGACGTGCGGGTGGAAACCCACCCGATTAACATCACCATCGAGGCAACCCCGGATACCCCGAACGTTGCTAACCCCGCTGCGGGTAAGGAAGACAGCGTTCTGACGATTCCGTTGACCGTCAGCGCCGGTGACAGTGACGGTTCTGAGACCGTGACCGGCATGGCGCTGACCAGTAAGCTCAGCGGGTTTACCATCACCACCGACACCGGGGCGCAACTGGTGTGGGACCCGGTTGACGGCCGCTATGAGGTGAACGGCAACGGTGACCTGCGTGGATACAGCAGCCTGACCCTGACCCCTGATTCCTCCCGTACCGATCTCGGCGGGTCGGCGGCGAAGGTCGACTATACCCTGAAAGTGTCGGTGAAGGACGCCAACGGCTCGACCGCTGATTTCAATGTCAGCAAGACGATTGCCGTGGCGCCGAAGGCGGATACGCCGATTGTCGGTGCTGTGAACACCACAGTGGCCGTGATCGGAGATCCGGCTCCGCTGACACTGAAAGCGCTGAGTGGGGAAGCCGGGCAGACCGTTAATGGTGTGACCACTCCGGATGGATCAGAGAAGATCTCTCTGGTGATTTCTAACATGGTCAACGGGGCTGTTCTTGTTCACAAGAATGCCGCGACAGGGGCATGGGAGCTGGTTGGTCACAATAACGGTGACGGGACCTGGACCATTGACGCCGGTACGTTGGACTCTTTCCGCGATGCGTCGGGGGCTTTGCCGTCCGGGGCGGTTCAGGTCTGGGCACCTTGGGGTCAGCGCGATACCTCCGGTAATTATTCTCCGCTGACGTCGCTGGGTCTGACAGTCAAGGCGATTGCGACGGAACAGGAAGGCAGCGGTGCAGACCGCACGGCCTGGGCGTCAGAGACCCTGACGATCAAATGGGGGGATTCCGGAAACGGAGGGACCGGGGGTAATGGCGGTGATGGTGGCACCGGCGGGACCGGTGGCACCGGTGGTACTCCCACCTGGGGGAACAATGCCTCTCTCACCGGCGTGGAGGACCATGCGGTTTCTAACCTTGGCCTGACCGCTCCGGGTGGGGTCAGTTATGTGATCGTGACCGGGGTTCCTTCAGGGGGCAGTCTGTCTGCCGGGGTGTCTCTGGGCAATGGGGCCTGGAAGGTTGCGTCGGGTGATCTGGGGTCACTGACGTTCAATCCGCCGGAAGATATTGCCGGGAAATCAACCCTGACGCCGGGCGGCGGGCCGATCACGCTGACGATCAAGGGGTACGACAGTGGCGACACGCAGGTTGGTTCTGCGTTCGACCGGGTTGTGACCCTGCGGCCGGAAGCCGATGCCCCGACCGTCAGTGTTCAGCTGGGGTATGCCTATGAAGATGAAGGCATTGCCCTCAGCAAGGTTGTCAACGGTGTTGCCGTAAACAAGATCTCGGTTGTCAGCACTGACAATGATGGGTCGGAAACGGTCTCTGTTCTGATCAAGGTGCCGAAGGGCTTCATGCTTTCCGGCGGTATTGATCCGGAAGGGACGACGACCGTGGCGGGCGGTGACGGTCAGCCGTCGTTCGTTCTCAATGGCAGCGGGGCTGCGGAATACAATGTGTATTCCGTCTCAATGTCGCAGCTGTCGTCTCTGTCGATTGTCCGCGACACCAATGTCCCCGCCGCTGAAAACTATTCCGGCTCGCTGAAAATTTATGTCACAGGCGTTTCGACGGAACTGGAAGGCGGTCAGGCCGTTACGGAAGTGCCGTACGTCATCAACATCGTCGAAAAGGCGGATGGCGCAAATCTGTCGGCAACTCCGGCGACCGGGATTGAAGATCACGGTGCGATTGCCCTGAATCTGAATGCCAGCCTGATTGACGGCAGCGAGTCGATCACCAAGATCTGGATCACCGGCTATGACGCGTCGAAGATGTCGTTCGTTGACGGCAGCGGTCAGGCGGTGACAGATGTCAGCAATCTGACGCTGGCCCAGTTGCAGTCGTTGAAGGCGGTTCCGGCAGCCAATTACAGCGGGACCCTGACCTTCACCGTTAATGCGACCACCAAGGATGGTGCTGATACCCTGACCACGTCGAAGGCGGTCAGTGTCACGGTGACCCCGGAAACCGATATGCCGGTGATTACCGTCACCCCGTCGGAAGCCGGAAAGAGCTATCAGTTCCACGGGGCTGAAGACACGGCGATCAAGCTGAACGTGGCAGCGGCCCTGACCGATACCGACGGGTCGGAACTGATGTCTGTGACCGTGCAGCTTCCGGTCGGCGCCGTGCTGCTGAATGGCAGCGGCGGTGTCGTCGGCGGAAATACCGGGAACGGGACCTGGGTTCTGCGGCCGGAGGATCTGAACAATCTGTATGTGGTGCCGCCGCGCAACTTCAATGGCGACATGACGGTCACCGTCAATGCCACCGCGTGGGAAAAAGGCCATTACGAGGATGCGAAGACAGCAACGTCCAGCATTGTCGTGAAAGTTGATCCGGTCGCTGACCGTCCGGATATCGAACCCCCGGCAACGCTGACGGTCAACGAAGATACGGCCCAGCCGCTGAATCTGAACATTGCCTATGGGGCAGCCAATGAACAGCTGACCCTGACCATTACCGATGTGCCCACCGGCGCGACCTTCACGGTCAACGACGTGGCCATCGGGACGCTGGCCGCCGATGGCAAGACCTGGACCTTCAACAATGCGCAGGTCCAGCAGATCATCACGGCAGGGACCAACGCCTTTAAGATTGTGCCGCCGCCGGACTCGAACACCGATTTCACCATGCGGGTGAAGGTTGATAGCTATGACAACGGCAGTACGGCGACCAGCGCCGGTGCCGGTGCAGATGGGTATCGCCCGATTGCGGTGACGATGAATGCGGTTGCCGATGCGCCGACACAGGCGGTTGCCGCCAATGTTACCGGCAATGAAGACACACCGATTGCACTGAGCATCACCTCGGCCCTGACCGATACTGATGGTTCGGAAACGTTGTCGGTCAAAATCTCCGGCGTCCCGGCAGGGGGAAGCCTGTCGGCGGGCGTTAAGAATGCTGACGGGACCTGGACTGTGCAGTCGGCCGATCTGGCGACCCTTAAGTTCAATCCGCCAGCCAATGCCAGCGGTACTTTCACCCTGACCGCGACCGCGATTGCCACGGAAAAGTCGAACAGCAATACGGCTTCGGCGGCAGACACCACCTTTACGGTGACGGTCAACCCGGTGGCGGATACGCCGTCCCTTGTTCTGGGGACGGTGGCGACCCGTGCTGAAGACGCCAACAACAATGTGGTGCCTCTCAGCATTACGGCAACCAGCCCGGATTCGTCCGAGGTTGTTTCCGTGAAGATCTCCGGCCTGCCCGCCGGGGCGACGCTGAGTGCCGGGACCCTGAACGCGGACGGTTCTTATACCGTTGCGGCAGCCGATCTCACCGGCCTGAGCCTGAAACTGCCTGCCAACTACAGCGGTACGACAACCCTGTCGGTGGTGGCGACCAGTGTGGATGGGGCCAGTAAGGCTGACAGTACGACCGGCACCATCAGCTTCACCACCACGCCGGTGGCGGACGCTCCGACGGTGACCCCGGTGGCTGCCACCGGCACCGAGGACGGTGGCGGGATTCCGCTCGATCTGGGTGTGCGGATGGTTGATACCGATGGGTCTGAAACCCTGAAGGTTGTTCTGGGCAATATTCCGCCGGGGTCGACCCTGACGGCGAACGGGGTGGCGGTGACGATCTCCAGCGGCAAGGCAACCCTGACCGCCGGTCAGTGGTCTGATCTGGTGCTGACGCCGCCGTCAAATTACTCCGGGACCGTTAACCTGAGTGTGGAGGCGACCACCACCGACGGCCCTTCCACTTCGCCTACGACCTCTGCGACTCTGCCGCTGACGGTTACGGCCGTTGCCGACACGCCGACCCTGACCGCCGGGAACGTTTCGGGGAATGAGGACATAGCAATTACCCTGAACCTCAAGTCTGCCCTGACCGATCTTGACGGCTCTGAAACGCTGGTGCTGCGGATTACCGGGGTTCCGTCCGATGCGACGCTGAGCGCGGGAATGCGTAATGCCGATGGATCGTGGACGGTGCCGGGCGACAGCATCTCCGGCCTGACCTTTAAGGCCGGAACCAATGTCAGCGGGACGTTCAATCTGGGTGTTCAGGCTATTTCGACTGAAAAGTCGAACGGCTCGACGGCCAGCACCAGCGTCAAGACCTTCAGCGTTACGGTCAATCCGGTGGCCGATGCCCCGGACGCCAAAGGGGCGGAAATCGTCACCAACTCCGGTACAGCCATTCCGCTGAACCTGTCGGTGATCCATACCGACCCGAGTGAAACCCTGACCCTGACCATTGAAGGGGTGCCGACCGGAGCCGTCCTGACGCACGCCACCGACCTCGGGAACGGGGTGTGGTCGGTTAAGGAAGCGGATCTGGGGAATGTGACCTTTACCGCGCCAAATGGCGGGGCCAACGGTCAGTGGAATATGACCCTGAAGGCCGTTTCCACCGAAAGCAATGGCACCTCGGCGCCTGATACCGTTGCTGTTAATGTCACGGTTGATAACGCGGCGACTGCGGTGACGATCAAGGTGATTGACCCCTATGTGCAGGGGGCCATGGTGTTCTATGACACCGATGGCGACGGCGTTCGGGATGATAATGAGGTCATGGGCTACACCAACGAGTTCGGGGAAGTGACCCTGAACATCGACTCCGGTGTCTCTGGCCGGTTTATTTCCATCGGGGGGATTGACTCCGCGACCGGTAAGCCGGTGGACGGTGTCTTCATCGGTACTGGGTCAACCCTGACGCCGCTGACCACCGTGCTCGACTCCATCGGGTCGCAGCATGGGCAGTCGGCAGCGGAATGGCTGGTCGATAAGATGGGGATGGATCCGCAGACCCTGCATGGGATCGATCTGCAGAACTTCGATCCGGTGGCGACGCTGGTGGGTGACGGGGCGCAGTCGGTGCAGGCCGGTGAAATCCTGCGGGCCGGGATGATGGTGCAGAACACCGTCTCGATGCTGACGTCGGTGATTGAAGGCAGCCATCCGGGCATCACCAACGTTGATGCAGCCAAGATCGCCCTGCAGCAGGTGGTCGCGGCGGTTGATGAACATGGGATGTCGGCCCTGACCACCGGGGCGGCGGATCTGGTCCGCGATGCCCTGACTTCTGCGGGGAATGATGGCCTGAGTGTCTCTGATGACGCGGTCAATGCCATGGCCAAGTCGATTGCCGATAACAACACCGCCTTGCAGTCTCAGACCGGTGGGACCGGGAAGGAACTGCTGGCCAATCTGTCGGCTGTGTCCACCGAGGCGCAGGGGACAGTTGCCGATCATCTGCATCAGGTGGCCGATGCCGCAACCCCGGAGCTTCCTGTGCAGCCGGAAACCCCGGCTCAGCAGGAGGCTGCGGCCCATGCGGATCCGACCGGTCAGGAGAATGCGTCCGTCCATTCTGACGCCTCTGCCCATGAGCAGGGGGGCCAGACCCAGACCACGCCGGACAGCTGGGATACCTTCCTGTCCAGTGAGCATGGGGCGACAGCACAGGGTGGCGTTGACGGTCATGACACTTCGGCCATTGATGCCTACAACAGTCTGGCTCTGTCGGAACATGGTACCGGCTCGGTGATGGATAGTGTTGGAACGGACGGGATGGACAGCACCCATGCCATCGCGGCCAGCGACACCAGCAGCAGCGATATGGCCGGTCTGGACGTCAATCATGGTTCGGCGGGCGATGTCACCACCCCGGCGACTGACGATCATAGCCATGCCACCATCGCCTCGATGAGCATGGCCTCGTAAGGCCGATCCCCTTTTAACTTAAAAACCCCGTCAGTCTGACCGGACTGGCGGGGTTTTTCGTTTCTGTTGCTGCTCGGTCTTCAGGGGGGCTGATCTGGCAGATCTCTGTCGCCGACAAACAAAAACGCCCGGCACTCAGGCCGGGCGTTCTGTCTTAAAAATCACAGGCGATCAGAGTGTGTCCCCGAGAAAGCGGGGTTCGCTTTCTCGGAGAACGTCTTAGCCGCGCAGAACACCGCCGGTCGCCTTTTCGATGGCAGAAACGATCTTCTTCGAGACTGCATCCAGTTCATCATCGGTCAGGGTGTGGTCGGTCGGCTGTAGCAGAACCCACAGGGCCACCGACTTTTTCCCGGCGGGCATATGCTCGCCTTCGTAAACGTCGAACACCGATGCGTCGGTGATCAGCGCCTTGTCCGCTCCCTTGGCCGCCCGGGTCAGGGCGTCGGCGGCAACGGTGCTGTCCACGACGAAGGCAAAGTCACGTTCCAGCGGCTGGAACGGTGAGGCCTTCAGCAGGCTGCGCGCCTTGCTGGCAGTCTTGCCACCCTTGGTTTTCGGCTGCGGCAGAGCATCAAGGAACACCTCGAACCCGGCCAGAGCCCCTTTAACCCCAAAGTCACGGGCAACACGGGGGTGCAGATCCCCGAAGGTCGCCAGCACGTCCCGGCCCAGACGCAGGCAGCCCGAACGACCGGGATGGTAATAGGCCGGGGCGTCGGTGGAAACCTGCAGGGACTCGACATTGACCCCGGCGGCCTTCAGCACTGCGAGGGCATCGGCGCGGGCATCCAGGGCATCCACGGGGCGCTGCTTGGTATCCCAGTGGCGGGGACCGGACTTTCCGGCACGCAGACCGGTGACCATCTGCTTCTGGTCGCCCGGGTTGCCACCATGGAACTGCGGGCCGACCTCGAACAGAGCGACATCGGCAAAACCACGGGCGGCGTTACGGACGGTGGCATCAATCAGATTCGGCAGGATCGACGGGCGCATGCTGTCCAGATCCGACGAGATCGGATTGGCCAGTTTCAGGCTATCCTGCCCACCGCCAAAGGCGGCCACCTTGTCGCTGGACATGAACGACCAGGTGACGGTCTCATTCATGCCCCGGGCGGCAAGGGTGCGGGTCAGCAGGCGGATAGTCTTCTGCTTGGCGGTCAGCACCGGTGTCGGCATCGACGGGCGCGGCAGCGGCAGGGTGACAAGGTTGTCGTAGCCGTTCAGGCGGGCGACTTCCTCGACCAGATCATGTTCTTCGGTCAGGTCGCCGCGCCACGACGGGGCAACGGCGGTGATGACGCCATCAGCCAGCGTGGCGGTGCAGCCCAGCCCGGTCAGCAGGGTGACCATTTTTTCCGGGGCGACATCAATGCCGACCAGCTTCTTCACCCGTTCCGGGCGCAGGGTGATGGTGCGCTTCCAGTCCGGAACCGCTCCTGCCACTTCAACGGCGGACGGGGTGCCGCCGCACAGGTCAAGGATCAGGCGGGTGGCCAGTTCCATGCCCCACAGCGGGCTCTCCGGATCAACACCGCGTTCAAAGCGGTGCTTGGCATCGGATTCGGCGGTCAGTTTACGGCCGGTGGCAGCGATCAACAGCGGGTCAAACAGCGCCGCTTCGACAAAGACGTTGACGGTCTCTTCGGTGCAGCCGCTGGCGCTGCCGCCGACCACGCCGCCGACAGACAGGTCACCCGCCTCGTCGGCGATGGTGACCATCCAGTCTTCCAGCGTGTAGGTCTTGTCGTTCAGGCACGCAAGCTCGGTGCCCGGGGTGGCCATCTTGACGATGACAGTGCCGGTCAGTTTGTCGGCGTCAAAGACGTGCAGCGGGCGGTTCCAGCCGACGGTGACATAGTTGGTGATATCAACCAGCGCCGAGATCGGGCGCAGGCCGACCGCCACCAGACGGTCCTTCAGCCACTGCGGGCTTTCGCCGTTTTTCACACCACGGATCAGGCGGCCGACGAACAGCGGGCAGGCTGCATCCTTGCCATCCGGCAGGCGGCGGACCACTTTGACCGGGCTTTCGAACTGGCCGGCGACAGAGCCTTCTGTCAGCGGGTCGGCCTTCAGGGTGCCGATGCCAAAGGCGGCCAGATCACGGGCAATGCCGCGCACGCCAAGACAGTCGGCGCGGTTGGGGGTGACGGAGATATCAATCACCGGGTCAATCGACAGCACGCTGGCCAGCGGCACACCGACCGGGGTGTCTTCCGGGAGTTCGATGATGCCGTCATGATCTTCGCCCAGGCAGAGCTCACGGGTCGAACACATCATGGCCTGCGATTCCTGCCCGCGGACCTTGCCTTTCTTCAGCACATCGCCGGAGACGGGAATGACGCAGCCGGGCAGGGCCAGCGCCACTTTCAGGCCCGCACGGGCGTTGGGGGCACCGCAGACAATCTGCAGGGTTTCCGTCCCGGTGGAGACGGTGCACAGCTTCAGCCGGTCAGCGTCCGGGTGCTTTTCAGCGGTCAGGACGTGGCCGGTGATGAAGCCGGTCAGTTTGGAGGCCGGATCAATGATCTCTTCGACTTCCAGCCCGATTGAGGTCAGGGCTTCCCCGATCTGGTCAAGGGTGGCGTCAGTCTCAAGATGATCCTTCAGCCAGGACAGGGTGAATTTCATCGGGTCAGCCCTCCGGTCAGGCTCGGAACATCATGGGGGCCAAAGCCGTAGTGCTTCAGCCAGCGCACGTCGGAATCAAAGAAGGTCCGCAGGTCGGGGATGCCGTACTTCAGCATGGCAATCCGCTCCAGCCCCATACCGAAGGCAAAGCCCTGATACTCTTCGGGGTCCAGACCGCAGGCCTTCAGCACGTTGGGATGGACCATGCCGCAGCCAAGGATTTCCAGCCAGTCTTCACAGCCGTCCTCGCGGGCGCCGATGCGCAGCTCACCGCCCTTGCGGGAGCAGCCGATATCAACTTCCGCGCTCGGCTCGGTGAACGGGAAGAACGACGGGCGGAAGCGCACGGTGACGTTCGACACCTCGAAGTAGGACTCGACGAATTCCTTCAGACAGCCCTTCAGGTGGCCCATGTGGGTGGCCTTGTCGATGACCAGACCTTCGATCTGGTGGAACATCGGCGTATGGGTCATGTCGGAGTCGCAGCGGTAGGTGCGGCCCGGGATGATGACGCGGATCGGCGGCTTCTGGCTCAGCATGGTGCGGATCTGCACCGGGCTGGTGTGGGTGCGCAGCAGGTGCCGGACCCCGCCTTCCTGTTCCTGCAGGAAGAAGGTGTCGTGCATTTCGCGCGCCGGATGCCCGGGCGGAAAGTTCAGCGCGGTGAAGTTATGGAAGTCATCTTCGATATCCGGCCCTTCAGCGACGGCAAAGCCCATCTGCCCGAAGATCGCCACCACCTCGTCATAGGTCTGGCTGATCGGGTGCAGGGTGCCGTCACGCTCCGGGCGCACCGGCAGGCTGACGTCGATGCGCTCGCTGGCCAGTTTGGCATTCAGGGCAGCTTCGGCGAAGGTGGCCTTGCGGGCGTCGAGCAGGGCGGAGAGTTCATCCTTCACCGTGTTGACGGCCTGCCCAAAGGTCCGGCGCTGGTCCGGGTCCATCTGGCCAAGGGTCTTCATCAGGTCGGTGATCCGGCCTTTCTTGCCAAGCGCGGCAATGCGCACGGCTTCCAGCGCATCGGCATCGGCGGCGGCGTTGACCGCCTCCAGCAGTTCGGCGCGCAACGCCTCAAGAGTATCCATAGTCGGGCCATCCCACGTGTGTGGGCCGGTATCCTGAGCCGCGTGGCGGCGGCCTGAGGCATCCGGCCGGTGTCACTGTGTATAAAGTGTGCAGACTGAATAAACAAAACAGGCCGCCTTGGGAAGGCAGCCGAGGTCCCAGAGCAGACAAAAAGGGGTGCCTTGAGCGGGCAGCCTTCTTTTGCGGCAAAAAACAAGGGCTGCCTCGTTCAAGGCAGCCCCTGGGCAACATCGCTGCTTTTCCGGGCCGGAGCCCGGCGGTAAGCTTAGCCGAGGGCCGCCTTGGCCTTTTCGACGAGCTTGCCGAACGCTTCCGGCTCACGCACGGCCAGATCGGCCAGCACCTTACGGTCCAGCTCGATGCCAGCCTTGTTCAGGCCGTCAATGAAGCGGGAGTAGGTCAGACCCAGCTCACGGGCACCGGCGTTGATACGCTGGATCCACAGACCGCGGAAATCGCGCTTCTTGTTGCGACGGTCGCGGTAAGCGTACTGAAGGCCCTTTTCGACCTTTTCGATCGCAATGCGGAAGTTGGTCGAGTTACGGCCGCGGTAACCCTTGGCGAGTTCCAGGACCTTCTTGTGACGGGCATGGGTGGTGACGCCGCGCTTCACACGAGACATAGCAGTATTCCTTCAATAACCGGGTGAAACGGGGCTTAGCCGTGCAGGTACAGCTTGACGATCCGGGCGTCGCTGTCGCACAGGATCATGGTGCCGCGGGCCTGACGCTTCATCTGCTGCGGCTTGTTGCGCAGCATGTGACGCTTGTTGGCGACGTTACCACGGACCTTGCCGGTGCCGGTCAGACGGAACCGCTTCTTCGCGGCGCTCTTGGTCTTCATCTTGGGCATTTGTCGTATCCTTTGTTAAGGGACAGTCCCCACCGGGGAAACCGGGGAGAAACTCCATCTGAGCGGTTGGGCATGCCCGGCGAAGCATTGTCCCTGCTGTTCTTCCCGCGTCATTGAAGACGGGAATTCAGCGCAGGACATAGCTCCGCACCGCCGCGCCGCTCGGTTCGGAAGACGGGGGTTATACACGGGCACCGGGGGAAACACAAGGGCGCAGGCGGATGATTTCCGGTGCAGGTGTGCCCTGCGGTATTCTCTTTGGGGGCGTGTCTTCGTCCGGTGGTATGGATCGGTCGTAACCATCGGGGAAAACAGTCCATATCTGCCTTTTCTCAGGTTATTGGGGCTGGGATTGCGGGTGCAAAAACGGTACTATGGGGGCAGGCCGCGCTTTGGCGCATCGGGCCTGTTGCCGCCGTTTTCTTCTCCCCCCTCCGCCCGGAGTCCCGTCTCGTGACCGGCTCAACTCTTCCGGCCCGCCGTCGTCTGCGGCAGGGCGATGCCTGCTCATACCGTCATGGTTCCCTCACGGTTCTGTCGCAGACGCTGTGGCAGGGGGCTGGCCTCAGGCGTTGGGTCAGGCTGCTGAAAGGGTGGGGGGCGGTGATTTTCGCCCTTGCCGCCCTGCTGCAGACAGGGGCGGCTTTGGCCCAGTCTGTCCGGCCGGATGCGGTGCCGGGGCTGGAAGGGGCGGGCGTGCGATTCTTACGAATCGGCACCGGGCCGACCAGTGGCACTTATTTTCCTGTCGGCGGGCTGATTGCCAATGCCATTTCCAGCCCGCCGGGGGCCCGCCCCTGTGACCGGGGCGGCAGTTGCGGGGTGCCCGGTGTGATCGCCGTTGCCCAGTCAACGCTGGGATCGGTTGCTAATCTCGACAGTTTGTCCCGTACCGAAATCGACATGGCAATCAGCCAGACCGACGTGGCTTTCTGGGCTTATACCGGGGGCGGTCTGTATAAGGGCACGCCGCCGCAGAAAGGGCTGCGGTCGCTGGGTTACCTGTATCAGGAAGCGTTCCATCTGGTGGTGCGCAAAGGCAGCGGCATTAACAGCATCCGTGATCTGAAAGGCAAGCGGGTGGCGGTCGGCGAAGAAGGGTCAGGCTCTCTGGTCGAATCGACGATGATCCTTGAGGCTTATGGTCTCAGCCTGAAGAAGAAGCAGTATACCCCGCTCTATCTCAAGCCCGGTCAGGCGGCGGATGCCCTGCTGAAAGGGGATCTTGATGCCTTTTTCTTTGTTGCCGGTCCGCCGACGGCCATCATCGCCCGACTGATGGAAACCACCGAGATCCGCATCCTGCCGATTGTCGGCCGGACGGCGATGAAGCTGGTGGAGGAGATTCCGTTCCTGCAGCAGGGCCTGATCGGTGAAAATCTGTATCCCGGCATTGCCGCGGTGCCAACGCTGACGGTCGGCTCCATGCTGCTGGTCCGTGACGATATGCCGGAAGATCTGGCTTATCAGCTGGCAAAGGCATTGTGGCACCCTAACAATCTCCGTCTTTATGCCCGCAGCCACCCCAGCGCAGCGCAGATGGCCCCACGGCAGGCGGTCACCAGTGCTGGGATTCCCTTGCATCCGGGGGCCGAGCGTTATTATGTCGAGGCAGGTCTGCTGCCTGCCCGCTGACGGGCGGTGGCGACTCCCCCTCTCTCTCCGCTGACCGTTGGACCTGATCATGACTGAGTACCTCCGCCCCCTGACCTGCCTTACCGACTCTGTCGGGGCAGCCGTGCCGTTGCGCCTGGTGTCCGCTGAAACCGTGCGGTCAGCGGCAGAAACACTGCCGGTCTTCGCCCGTTCTTCAGGGTTCAAAGGGGCGGCGGGGTCTGTCTGTCTCTGCCCGGCGGCCGATGGCAGCGTGCAGGAGGTTCTGGTCGGCATCGGTGACGGTACGGACCGTTGGGCGACGGCTGCCCTCTCCACGTCTCTCCCGGAAGGGGTGTATGCCCTGTCTGACGGTGTCGCCCCGGATCTGGCGGCGGCGGTGGCGCTGGGGTGGGAGCTCGGGGCCTATACCTTTGACCGCTACAAGAGCAAACCGACCGCACCGCGTGCCCGCCTGCTGTGGCCGCAGGGTGTGGACCGGGCAGAGGTCCTCCGGCAGGCTGAGGCCGTGATGCTGGTGCGTGATCTGGTCAATACCCCGGCAGAAGATATGGGGCCTGCCGCGCTGGAGCAGGCGGTGCGCTCGGTTGCGGCCCGTCATGGGGCCAGTCTGTCGGTAACGGTGGGGGATGACCTGCTGACCGCTAACTATCCGGTGATCCACGCTGTTGGCCGCGCTGCAGCCCCGGATCGGGCACCACGGCTGATCGATCTGCACTGGGGGCCAGAGGATGCGCCGAAGCTGACTTTGGTCGGTAAAGGAGTGTGCTTTGATACCGGCGGTCTGGACCTGAAAGGGGCCGGGCCGATGCGTCTGATGAAGAAAGATATGGGGGGGGCGGCTCACGCGCTGGCGCTGGCTCATCTGGTGATGGCCGCCGGGCTGCCGGTGCGCCTGCGGATGTTGATAGCGGCGGTGGAAAATTCCGTCTCCGGATCGTCCATGCGGCCCGGCGATGTTTTCCGGAGCCGGAAAGGGCTGACGGTCGAGGTCTCGAACACCGATGCGGAAGGTCGCCTGATCCTGTGTGACGCCCTTGCCGAGGCCGATTCTGATGCACCGGCCCTGTTGCTGGATTTCGCTACCCTGACAGGGGCCGCCCGCGTTGCACTGGGGCCCGATCTGCCTGCCCTGTTCACCAATGACGACAGTGTCGCCGCTGACTGGATGGCGGAAGGGCTGGCGCAGCAGGATCCGGTGTGGCGCATGCCATTGTGGGCGGGATACCGCAGCATGCTCGACAGCCCGGTCGCCGATCTCGACAATTCCCCGGAAGGCGGAATGGCAGGCAGTATCACGGCAGCGCTGTTCCTGCAGGAATTCGTTTCGCCCTCGACACCTTGGGCGCATCTGGATGTTTACGCCTGGAACCCCAAGGGGCGGGCCGGCCGCCCGGCTGGTGGCGAGGCGCTGGGGCTGAGGTCTGTCTGGGCGATGATCCGGCAGCGGTTTGCGTAAGTCAGGGACAGGAACGGGGCGGCAGTGACCGCCCCGTTGTTTTTGAGCGGCCTGACCGGCGCTTTTCCGCAGGGAGCGAGGGGGGGTGATCCGTTGATATTGTTTCGGTTGACGAACGGTTTCAGGTTCTCTTAACTCTTTTCCCTGTACAGTGCTTCCGCACGGGGATGTATCCTGCCTGTTGAGGTTCCCTTCGGGTTGTGCATCCCCTGTCAGTAACAATCGGGTCGGGTCATGAGCATCAAGATCAGCGCAGTTGAAGCCCTCGACCTCTGGCGGGGAGCCATCGTCGAGAGCGTCCGTCGTGAAGCGCCTGATCTGTCGGCCCGGCAGATGGCCCTGCTGCTGACGGTGTATCTGACGCCGCCGCCGCATACGGTGCGGGGGCTGGCCATCAGCATGAATGTGTCAAAACCCGCGATTACCCGGGCGGTTGACCGTCTGTCGGAGTATGGGTTGGTTAAGCGGAAGATTGATGAGCAGGACCGGCGCAGTGTTTTGATACAGCGCACGGTCAAGGGGTCGGTCTTTCTGCGGGAGTTTGGGGATATTATCGTTTCGGCTGCGGCGGCTTCAGCTGCGCAGGGAAGCTGACAGGGCGATTCTCGGCCTGTATTTGATATGCCTCAGGGTTGAGAAGGTGCTGCTCAAAAGAGAGTAATTGGCCCCATTTCTGCCTTGTCTGGAATGTGTTACCGTTTTCCCGCGCATGAAGAAATTGGAACTGTCAAAGGGGTGAGGCCGGATTCTCTGCAGGTATGCATGCGGTGTGTCGCTGCGTCTGCTGTGGGCCGGTACTGGGCGTGTTCCTGAAGGGATACAGGCATGAGGCGAGGGTGCAGGGCGTCTGCAGAGGATCGTCGGGGTGACTGCGGGGGCATTCTAGCAGATGCTGGCCCATCGGCAGGTCGGCCCGGATCTTTCCTGTCGCGGGCTCTCTTTCTTCTTCCTGTCCTTTTGTGGGCCATCATCACAGCCCCTGCGCTGGCAGCGGGCAGCGAAACCCTTCCGGGGTCCGGGGTTCTACTGGTCCGTCCCGGTCAGGCTCCGGTTCCGGTTGCGGCCTCCTATCTCTATCTGAAAGACCCCGGCGGGACCTTGACCCTTGATCAGGTCAAGGATCGGCGGGCTGAGTTTGTCCCCTTGGGACTCGGTGATGCCCCGAATTTCGGGATGAGCCCGGATACTCATTGGTTCCGGGTCGGCCTCTATCCAGAGGCGGACGAGGATGCCCGCCAGATCCTTAAAACGTTCGAGGTGACAGCCCCGACCGTGTCGCAGGTGCGGGTTGCGGTGGTCGATCCGGTCACGGGCCAGACCCTGTCCGATCTGCAGACCGGGTATGGCTATCCGTTTCTCAGCCGTCCAGAGCCCTACCGGGCGGTTGCAGTCCCCTTGGTGCTTGATCCGGGCCGTCCGGTCGATCTGTATCTACAGCTGCGCTCGCAGGGGTCGCTGGATGCAGCGGCGACCCTGTGGGATCCGAAGGATTTCGAGACCTACAGCCGTAACTCGTATCTGGTGTACGGCCTGTATTTCGGGGCGCTTGGGGCCCTGATTCTGTACAACCTGATGCTCTTTGTTTCGCTGCGGGACACGACCTATCTGCTGTATGTGGCCTTTGCCGGGGCGCTGGCGATGGGCAATCTGGCCCACACCGGTATCGGGTTCCAGTTTCTGTGGCCTGAGGCGGTGGGCTGGACCGGCGTGGCGCATGTTATTCTCTATGCGCTGGTGCTGTTTTTCGGGCCGCTGTTCTGCCGGTCGTTCCTGCGGCTGGATATTCATTCGCGGTTGTTGTCTGGCCTGATGGTCACCTGTGCGGCAGCGGCGCTGGTGGTGATTGCCCTGACCCTGACGCTTGGCTTCCGGGTGGCGGCAATCGCTGAGTCCCTGCTGGGGATGATCTTTCCGGTTCTCGCGGTTGTCAGCGGTATTCTGGCCTGGATGCGGGGGCAGCGTTCTGCCCGCTGGTTCCTGCTGGCCTGGAGCATTCTTCTGGTCGGGATTGCCCTGCTGGCGGCCCGCAATATGGATTTTATTCCCAACACCTTTGTGACCCGCCATGCCCTGCAGATCGGCAACGTGCTGGAAATGTTGCTGCTGTCCTTCGCCCTTGCGGAGCGTATCGCCGATCTGCGCCGCCAGAAGGCGGAAGCGGAGGCGGAGGCAGTCAGTGCCCGGCAGGCGATGGTTGCAGCTCTGGAACGGACTGAGCGTGAACTGGAGCGGGCTGTTGATTCGCGCACCCGTGAGCTGATGGCGATCAATGATACCCTGGTCCGCCAGCGCAATGAGCTCAGTCAGGCGGTGCAGACCGACTCCCTGACCGGCCTTGCCAACCGGGCCGGGGTCCGGGACCGGCTGCAGATGAGCATTGCCCGCTGTGGCCCGGGGTCGTTTGTCGGGGTTCTGCTGATGGATCTGAATGGCTTTAAGGAAATCAACGACAGCTTTGGTCACCTGAGCGGGGATGTGGTGCTGCGGGAGGTCGGGAAGCGTCTGCGCTCCTGCGTGCATCGCAGCAGTGATACCGTCGGCCGTCTGGGGGGGGATGAGTTTGTTGTCGTGCTGGCCGGGCTGAAGACGCCGGAGGACGCGGGAACGGTTGCCGCCACGATCAACCGGGTTCTGGCGGAGCCGGTTCCGCTCGGCGAGACCCGCGTAAATCCCGGGGCCAGTATCGGTATCGCCTCTTACCCGGTTGATGGGGATGACGTCGATACCCTGCTGGAAATTGCCGACCGCCGCATGTATGCGGTCAAGCGCGAAGCCAAGGCCGGGGTTGTTCTATAGGCCGGTGCAGGCTGGTGGCACCTGTTTCTTCTCTTTGCCCCTGAACCGCAGCGGGCCCGGCACCGTTGTTGTGCCGGGCCCGCTGTCATGCAGGATATCTGAGGAAGGCCGGGATCTTACTTGGTGTAGATCGACCGGACCAGTTCGGTCAGGGTTACGCCGATTCGGTCTCCATCAGCGATGGTGACTTCACCGCGGGCCACCAGCACGTCGTTGGCAAAAATCTCAACCGGCTGATCGGTGCGCTGATCCAGCTCAACCACCGCGCCGCGGCCCAGTTTCAGCAACTGGTGAACCCGCAGGGTGGCCTGCCCCAGCACCACGGAAATTTCAACCGGAACGGTGAAGATCGCATCGCCGCTGCTGTCGCGGACCCCGCCGATGGTGGAAAGCTGGGGATCGTCGGAGGTGGAGAAGTCAGCCATGGTCCTGTCCGGCAGAAGATCTTAAGACAGGAGAGTCCTGCCACAGGAAGATTAACAGTCCCCTTCCGCAGACGCTACAGTATGATAGTCACGGTCCCCCGGCAGGCTGGTCTCCGGGGTGGCTTGTCCGTGTGATGTCAGGGTTGGGGAGTGAGGTGGCGTGCAGACGCGACACGACCGGAAAGCGCGGGACCGTCAGGGGATAGCCCCTCTGCTGGCAGGGTATGGTCTGGCGGCGGTGCTGATCCTGTGTCCGGTGGCCGGGGGCCAGGCGGCATCCCCGGTGATTGATATCTCGGGTGACGGTATTCCTGATGAGATCACGGTCACCCCGACGGCGCCGGATGCGGCGGTGCTGTCGTTGCGTCTTGGCAACAACAAAGGTGCTGCATCGCTGGCAATCGGCTGGTGTCAGGGTTGTGGGCCGGTCTACGCGGTTTTCCATACCGGAATGCTGGACGGCGATGACCTGATGGTGTTCAGTCCCGACCGTCAGACCCTGCGCTGGATGCAGTGGTGGGGTGGCAGGCTGATCGAGCAGAGAGCAATCCCCCTGAAAGGGGAAGGGCGGGCGATTGAGGCCATGGATGACAAGACAATCAATATCCGTTTGCGGAACGCCGATATGGTGACCATATCGTTCTGACCGGCGGCCGGTTGCAGAGGACAGAAGACCCGCCATGGATCAGATCAGCCCCCATGCCCTTGATCGCCTGCTTCCGCCGCCATCGGCAGAAGTTTGTCGCCGTGTCAGCCGGTGCCGGGCCTGTCTGATCCGTCCCCGGGCTCTGTTCGGCCCGCTGTCGCTGCCGGAGCTGGATGAGGTGGCCCCGCAGGTGCCCGACGTCACCGCTCCGCCGGGGACAGTCCTGTATACCGCCGGAGAACGACCGGAAGCGGTTTTCATCCTGCGGCATGGACTGGTCAAGCTGGAGCAGTATCTGCCGAACGGAACCTGCCGGATTGTGCGCCTGATGCGACCCGGCGCAGTTCTGGCGCTGGAAACGCTGGTCAGCGGTGAATGCGACCATACGGCTGTGGTGGTTAATCGCGCTGATGTCTGCCGGGTTCCGTTACCGGTGGTGCGGACGGTGATGGAAAAGCAGCCGTCGCTGTTTCCAGAGATGCTGCGGCACTGGCACCAGCTGGTGCGTCAGGCTGACGACTGGCTGACCCACTTTTCGTTGGGGGGGGTGCGGCAGCGGGTGGCCCGCTTCCTGCTGTCGATGGGCGGGGATGAAATCGGACAGACCGATGCCTCGGTGGTTGAGCTGCCGTCCCGCGATGATCTGGGGGCCATCCTTGGCACCACCAAAGAGACAGTCTCCCGCATGGTTGCCGATTTCCGCCGGGACGGGTTGCTGGTCAATCTCGATCCTCACCGGGTCCGGGTTGACCGGGCCCGGCTGGAGGCCATCGCCTATGCCGATTCCGACGGTGGCTGATCCCTTAGTCTGCCCGGCCCGGGGACCGGCGGCGATCAAGCATCAGGCATCCGCCATAGACCGCGACCGCTGACAGGCTGGAGATAGCCATGCCCGCCAGCAGCGGGGTGGCGGTGCCATCATGGATCAGGCCGAACCCCTGTGTCACCAGAGCCCCGACCGCCATCTGCAGAAAGCCGCCCAGACCGGCGGCCGCCCCGGCGAGAGCCGGGCGTACCGCCATTGAGGCTGCCTGCGCGCTGCTCATCGACAGGCCATGGCCGAACGTCATGATCCCGGCAGGGATCATGACACTCCACGGGGTCAGCGGCAGGAACATCACCAGCACCAGCCCGACCACCGGCCCGGCCAGACTGAACACAGCCCCCAGCGGGATCATCACCCGTGGTGCGAACCGCCGGGCAAGACGGCTGGTCAGAATGTTGCCGAGCATAAAACTGGCCGGGACCAGAATAAAAATCAGGCCGTAATCGGCCGGGGACAGGTGCAGAGCATTGATCAGCACCAGCGGCGCGCCAGCCAGACAGAGAAAGTAGCCGCCGATACCAACCGCATTGAACAGGGTGAACGCGTTGAAGCGGGGGTGTCGCAGCAGCGCCCCGTAATTGGTCAGCAGGGTCAGCGGACTGGCCCCGATATGCCGTTCGCGCAGGGTTTCCGGCAGCCGCAGCACCAGCAGCAGGGCCAGACAGGCGACCGCGGTCTGGGTGATGAAAATAGCCCGCCAGCCGAAGCTGACGGCAATCAGCCCGCCCAGCACCGGCGCCAGCATTGGCGGCACGATCTGTCCGATCATCAACTGCGACAGGGCCGGGGCCACCTGTGAGGGCGGATAGGTGTCCCGTACCATGGCACGGGTCAATGTCATCCCCCCGGCCCCGCCGATGGCGGCCAGCACCCGTCCGGCGATCAGCATGTCCAGAGAGGACGCGATGGTACAGAGCAGGCATCCGGCGCAGTACAGAAACATCCCGATCTGCAGGGGCCGCCGCCGTCCGAACCGATCAGAAACCGGGCCATAGACCAGCATCGACAGACCGAAGGAGAGCAGTGCCAGACTGATTGTCATCTGTGCTTCTGCGGCGGTGACGCCAAAGTCCTGCTGAATGGCGGGCAGGGCGGGCAGAAACATCTGCATTGCCACCGGGCCGACGGTGGTGAACAGCACCAGCGGCGCCAGAAAGCCGAGCCCCGGCTGCGGGGTGGTGGGGGGCAGAGAGGGCGCAGTGACGGATGACATGGGTGAGGCAGGCTCTCTCTGCAGGGGGGGGACTGGGGGGCAGACTACGGTGTTCTCCCGGCTGCCGACAATTGCAAAACACGAATATGGCGGACAGGAGCTATGCCCTGACCGCAGGGAATGACTGTTTTATTGCAGTGCGGAATATCACTGTGGATCCGGTCTGCGCCGGAGTACGATTCGTCCTGCCGGAATGACCGCATGGGTCGGGATCTCCGGATGGGAATGAGGGGCCATGGCATCTGACGGCTTCACCGCATCCTGCCTTCTGTCCCGGGGACCGTACCCCGGGGGGCCTCCTTCCGTCTTCATTCTGCTCTGCTCTGCTCTGGTGTGTGCAGCCTCCGCCCCGGCGGGGGCTGTTGTCGTTTTTGCCCCTGTTGTCCGCAGACATCTGAGAGGTGCCATCATGGCCAGACGACCCCATCGTTCTTCCGTTGCCGAAGAGCCCCGCAAGGCCGGGGCCCTCAGGGCTTTGTTGCCTGACGACTCGGTCTGGGATCCCCTTGCCAGCAGGGCTGCCGGAGGAACCGGGCGGGACCAGCGCTATGTACGGACCATCCGCCCCCACAGTGATAACCAGCGTCGCCTGATTGCCGCGATTGAGGAGTCGCATGTTGTCGTGGCGCTCGGTCCGGCCGGAACCGGCAAGACTTATCTGGCGATTGCCAAGGCGGTTGAGGCACTGGAGGCCGGGCAGGTCAGCCGTATCCTGCTGTGCCGTCCGGCGGTTGAGGCCGGGGAAAATCTGGGTTTCCTGCCCGGTGCGCTGGAAGATAAGCTGGCCCCGTATCTGCGGCCCCTCTATGACGCCCTGAATGACCGGCTGGGGACCCGCAGGCTGAAGCAGGCTCTGGGGGATGGGACGATTGAGATCGCGCCGGTCGCGTATATGCGGGGGCGAACCCTGAACAATGCCTTTGTGGTGATTGATGAAGCCCAGAACTGCACCTACGGGCAGCTGAAGATGTTGCTGACCCGGCTGGGCTGGCACGCCACCATGGTTCTGACCGGGGATCCTGACCAGTCCGATCTGCTGCCGGGCGTGTCCGGACTGGGGGATATTGCCACCCGTTTGCAGGCGCTGGAGGATGTGGCGGTGATCCGTCTGGGGGATGCTGATATTGTCCGCCACCCCTTGGTCGCGTCGATGCTGACCGTCATCTGACCGCCGTAATCGCGGCGTGATATTCAACGGGCGTTGATTTTTGGCAGGCCTGATCCCTTGGTCGGGGGATTCAGGTCTGTCCCATTGTTGTGGTAGGGTTTTTATTCGTGTCTTCAGACTTTTATTAAATAAGATTTATGTGCGGTAACCTCCTGCATTGCGGGAGGACTTTCCAAGTTTCTCAACAGAGACGTGAATTTTGGGGGATAATCTTGACTTTATGGGGGCTCCTGTCGGAGATAATGCCTAACTGCTGACATGACTCATATCTTTCAAATATAGTCATTAGACGACAGGGCAGAATGCCGGGGGATATTTATGGCTGAGCAGGCACACATTCTGGTGGTCGAGGATGACCCCGCGACGCTGGCCTTACTGTCCGCTTTTCTGAAGGAGGCCGGCTACACAGTCAGCACGGCAGCAACGGCAGAGGCGATGCGGCAGGCAATGGCGCGGGCCACGGTTGATCTGATTTTGCTCGATCTTAATCTGCCCGATGCCGACGGCGTGCAGCTGGCGGTGTCGGTCCGCAAACAGTCACGGGTTCCGATCATCATGGTCACGGCCCGTGCGCAGCCGCGTGACCGCATCACCGGCCTTGAGCTGGGGGCCGATGACTATGTGACCAAGCCGTTCCACCCGCGGGAGCTTGTGGCCCGGGTCCGCAATGTACTGGGGCGGATGGCGCCGCGGGCTGAGGCTGCGGGCAGTGTCATCTATCGGTTTTCCGGCTGGGAAATGGATCTGCTGTGGCGTCGGCTGGTCAGTCCGCAGGGGGATGCCATCACCATGACCGCCACGGAGTTTGATCTTCTGGCGGTTCTGGTTGCCCGGGCCGGGCAGCCTTTGACCCGGGATCAGCTTCTGGAAGCCACCGGGGAGCCGGGGCGTGATGTGAACGACCGCTCGATTGACACTCTGGTCAGCCGGATCCGCCGTAAACTGGGCGACACCCGGGGCAGCGGTCCCCGTCTGATTGAAACCTGTCATGGGCACGGATACCGGTTTTCCGGCGAGGTCCAGACGGCCTGACGCGATCCCGCTGTGGGAGATTGATAAAAAACGGGGCCGGAAGGCCCCGTTTTTTATGGGATCTATCAACCGGAGAGGCTGCTGTGCAGGGCATCCAGCGTCTGTGACAGGCGTTCCAGATGTGCCGGTTCAGACAGGCGGTGGTCGCCGTCTTTGATGAATGTGATCTCGACATCGGCGGTGGTCAGCTGATCGGCGATGCGCAGGGCGTGCTGCCATGGCACCGCCTCGTCTTTCTGGCCGTGCAGGATCCGGACCGGACCGGCGAAGGGGATTGGCCCGCCAAGCAGGCTGTTACGGCGACCGTCCTCGAACAGGGCCCGGCTGAAGCGATAGGGTTCTTCTGAATAGGCACTGGGAATCGCAACGATGCCGGTTTCCATCACCTCCGTCTGCTGGGCCGGGGTCAGGGCGGGCCAGGTCAGTTCTTCGGTGAAGTCGGGGGCCGGGGCGATGCCCAGCAGGCCTGCGACCCGGTCCTGCCGTTTCAGGGCCGTCAACAGCATCACCCAGCCGCCCATGGACGAGCCGATGACAATCTGTGGCCCGCTGGTCAGGGCATCGATCATCGCGCAGGTGTCCTCTGCCCAGCCGCCGATGGTGCCGTCGATGAAGCGCCCTTCGGACTGGCCATGGCCGCTTTGGTCAAACCGCAGGAACGGCCAGCCGCGCTGACGGCAGTGGGCTTCCACATGCAGCGCCTTGCTGCCGTCCATGTCAGACATCAGGCCGTGCAGAAAAACCACACCGATGGAAGAAGTTGCCTGTCCCCCCTCGGCAGCAGGGTCAAATCTGTGATACGCGAGGGTATGCCCGCTGGGGCAGGTCCACATCTGGGGCTTCTCAAGAGGCGTCGGAGAGACCATATTCGCGTCCGTTCATCCGTTACTGAAAGTGCTGTCCGTGACCCTGCACCCTAACACCTCTTCTCCGGCGGGCAAGTCCCCCCCGGTGGTTCTTCAGGTTCTCCCCCGTCTGATGACCGGCGGCGTTGAGCGGGGGACCATTGAAATGGCCACTGCCCTGCAGGCCTTCGGCTGGAAAGCGGTGGTTGCCAGCGAAGGCGGCCCGATGGTGCGGGAGCTGGAGCGGGTTGGGGCGGAGCATGTCACCCTGCCGCTGGCCAGTAAGAATCCGCTGGTGATGCGTCGCAACCGTGACGCTCTGCGCCGGGTGATACAGGAAAAAGGCGTGTCGCTGGTGCATGCCCGCTCGCGGGCCCCGGCGTGGTCGGCCCTGTGGGCCGCGCGGGCGGAAGGGGTGCCTTTTGTCACCACGTTCCACGGCACCTACAATCTGGGGCCGCTGGCGTTGAAGAAGCGTTATAACCGGGTGATGGCGATGGGCGACCGGGTGATCGCCATCTCTGAATTTATCCGCCGCCATATTCTGGAACATTATCTGCCGAGCGATGAGGCGATCCGGGTGATTCACCGTGGCGTCGACTTCTTCCGTTTTGATCCTGACAAAGTCAGCCCGGAACGGATGATCACTCTGTCGCAGCGTTGGCGGCTGCCGGATGGCGAGCCGGTGATCATGCTGCCGGGCCGTCTGACCCGCTGGAAAGGGCAGATTCTGCTGCTGGAGGCGCTGACCCATCTGCGGGATCTGAAGTTCTGCTGTGTGCTGGTCGGGTCCGATCAGGGGCGGGATGCCTACCGGGCGGAAGTGGAAGCGGAAATCACCCGCCTTGGTCTGCGGGACCGGGTGATTCTGGCTGATGAATGCAATGATATGCCCGCCGCCTATATGGTGGCCGATGTGGTGGTCAGTGCCTCAACTGATCCGGAGGCCTTTGGCCGGGTTTCAGCCGAAGGGCAGGCCATGGGCCGTCCGGTGGTTGCCCCGCAGCATGGTGCCGCGCCGGAGATTCTGGTGGATGGCAAGACCGGCTGGCTGTTTATTCCCAACAATCCGGAATCTCTGGCCCGGGCTCTGCGGAACGCCCTGTCGCTGACTGCTGATGAGCGGGCAGAATGGGCCCCGCGTGCGATCGCCCATATCCGCGATCATTTCACCACCGACCGGATGTGTGAAAAGACCATGGCGGTCTACCGCGAGCTGTTGCCGCAGGTCTGATCGCAGAGTGCCATGATGACGCATCCGACCGCAGAACGGATTCTGGTGATCAAGCTGTCGGCGCTGGGCGATTTCGTTCAGGCCTTTTCCGCCTTTGCTGCGATCCGGGCGCACCATCCGGCAGCCCGGATCACGCTGTTGACCACCCGGCCATTTGTCGGGCTGGCGCAGGCCTGTCCGTGGTTTGATGAGGTCTGGACCGATGAGCGGCCCCGCGTCTGGCAGCTCGGCAAAGTGTTCGCCCTGCGCCGGAAGCTGCGGCAGGGCCGGTTTGACCGGGTGTATGATCTGCAGACCTCTGATCGGTCCTCCGGTTATCTCCGTCTGATCGGGGGGCCGGGAGCGGTGGAATGGAGCGGGATCGCCCGGGGGTGTTCTCATCCCCATGCCAATCCGCAGCGTAATTCCCTGCATACGCTGGAACGGCAGGCCGACCAGCTGGCAATGGCCGGGGTCCCCCCCTTGCCCGGGGGACCGGATCTCGGCTGGCTGGACCGGGGGACGGTGTCTGTCGCGCTGCCGGACAAAGCTGTGCTGCTGGTCCCCGGCGGGGCACCGCATCGCCCGGACAAGCGCTGGCCGGCGTCTTCCTATGCGGCTCTGGCGGTGGAACTGGCCCGGCGTGGCCAGACCCCGGTGGTGTTAGGGACGTCCAGCGAACAGGCTGAAGCAGATGCGGTTCTGGCCGCCTGCCCGCAGGCGCTGTCATTGATCGGGAAGACCGGGCTGGCCGATCTGGCGGTGCTGGCCCGGCGCGCTGTGGCGGCAGTGGGGAATGACACCGGGCCGATGCATCTTCTGGCGACCTGCGGATGCCCCAGCGTCGTGGTGTATTCTCATGCCTCCGATCCGGCGCTGTGCGCGCAGCGGGGACCACGGGTGGCGATTTTGCGCCGCCCGGATCTGGCCGATCTGCCGGTTTCTGAGGTTCTGACAGCGCTGGATGCGGTTTGACCGGCACATTTCGGGGCTGATCCGGCTGTTTTGGTAAAAACAAGTGCTGCGCCGCTGCGGCGGTCATGATATCACCCGCGCCATTCCAGTCTTTCGCATCGTCGAGTCACCATCGGGCCTGATACCGGGGGGTGGGTCGACACACCGCATTGTGTCTGAGGGAGAGCCCCCTGCCATGTCCAACTCGGTCCCGTTCGTGCCCGCCTATACCGGCCCGATCCGCCGCGCCCTGATCTCGGTCTCTGACAAGACCGGCCTGATCGAGTTCGCCCGTTTTCTGGCGGACGCCGGGGTGGAAATCCTGTCCACCGGCGGTTCTGCCAAGGCGATTGCCGGGGCGGGGATTCCGGTGAAGGAAGTCTCGGATTTCACCGGCTTCCCGGAAATGCTCGATGGCCGGGTCAAGACCCTGCACCCCAAGGTGCATGGCGGTCTGCTGGGCATCCGGGGCAATGCCGATCATGAAACGGCAATGGCCGAACACGGCATCCAGCCGATTGACCTGCTGGTGGTCAACCTTTACCCGTTTGAAGAAACCGTTGCCAAGGGCGCGGGCTTTGATGAATGCGTCGAGAATATCGACATCGGTGGTCCGGCGATGATCCGTGCCGCGTCGAAAAACCATGCGGCTGTCACCGTGGTGGTCGATGTCGCTGATTACGATGTGGTCAAGGCTGAGATGCAGGCGAACAACGGTGCCACTTCGCTGGAACTGCGCCGCCGTCTGGCTGCCACCGCCTACGCCCGCACCGGCTGCTACGATGCTGCCATTTCCAGCTGGTTTGCCGGTCAGCTGGGCGAGTCGTTCCCGCGCCGGATGGCGTTCGCCGGTGAACTGAAGCAGGAAATGCGCTACGGCGAAAACCCGCATCAGGTGGCGGCGCTGTACACCACCGGCGAAAACCGCCCGGGGATTGCCGCAGCGGAACAGTTGCAGGGCAAGGAGCTGTCCTACAACAACTTCAACGACACCGATGCAGCGTTTGAGCTGGTGGCGGAATTTGACGAGACCGCCTGCGTCATCGTCAAGCATGCCAACCCCTGCGGCGTGGCGCTGGGCAGCAGCCTGAAGGATGCTTATCTGCGGGCTTATTCCTGCGATACCGAAAGCGCTTTCGGTGGCATCGTGGCGTTCAACCGCACGCTGGACGGCGAAACCGCTGAAGAGCTGTCGAAGCTGTTCCTGGAAGTGATCATTGCCCCGGAGATCTCCGACGAGGCCCGTAAGGTTCTTGAAACCAAAAAGAACCTGCGCGTGCTGCGCACCGGTGGCCTGCCGGACCCGAAGGTCGGTGGCCTGATGGTCAAGAACATTGCCGGGGGTCTGCTGGTGCAGAGCCGGGATAACCTGCTGACCGCTGCCGATCTGAAGGTGGTGACCAAGCGCCAGCCGACCGAGCAGGAGCTGAAGGACATGATGTTTGCCTTCACCGTTGGCAAGCACGTTAAGTCCAACGCCATTGTCTATGTCCGTAATCAGATGACCGTCGGGGTCGGTGCCGGGCAGATGAGCCGCGTCAATTCCTCGCGGATTGCCGCGTTCCGCGCCGAACAGGCGGCCAAGGCTGCCGGAGATGCTGAAAGCTGGGCCAAGGGCTCGGTGGTATCGTCTGACGCGTTCTTCCCGTTTGCCGATGGCCTGCTGGCCGCAGCAGAAGCCGGGGCGACCGCCGTGATCCAGCCGGGTGGGTCGATCCGGGATGAAGACGTGATCAAGGCCGCTGATGATGCGGGTCTGGCCATGGTGTTTACCGGGATGCGCCACTTCCGTCACTAAGCGGACCGCGCCCTTCCCCTGTAAGACAATGTCCCCCGTCCGGGAAACCGGGCGGGGGATCTGTCTTTAATTTGTATAGTGTCTTGATTTTGTTATGGAACTGTCCGGCAAAATTCATCCGCGGAATGTCCGGTACGCGGTAGGCAGAAGAGGGTGCCTGCGGCAGGGGACGGCAGGCCCGTCTCTCTTCTGTCTGACACCACGAGGACACCATGCCTGCATTCCGTTGCCTATCCCGTTCGTTTCTTGCTGCCCTGAGCCTGTCTGTTTCGGTCCTGGCGCTTGCCCCGGCCGTATCGGCCACTGAGGTTCCGGCGGTGCTGGAGGGATTCGCCAGCCTGCCAGCTGCCACCTTTGTCCAGCCGCCCAAGGATGCCCCACCGTCGCTGGAGGTATCGGGTCGGTATGCACAGGCTCCGAAGCGGGTTGATGGCGTTGGCCTGTCTGCCGGGCGGCCTTATGTGAAGGATGCGGCGCAGGAGCCGATGCTGCCGTTCAAGGGGCAGCCGGTGCAGGGCTTTTCCGGCATTAAACCGGCAGGAAACGGCGATTATGTGGTCCTGACCGATAACGGCTTTGGCACCAAAGCCAATTCCCCCGATGCCATGCTGATGTTCCACGTCGTGCATCCGGACTGGAAGACCGGCAAGGTCAGCCTGAAAAAGACGGTGTTTCTGCACGATCCGGACCGGAAGGTGCCGTTTCTGATCGTCAATGAAAACACCGGCAGCCGGTATCTGACCGGTGCGGATTTTGATCCGGAATCGATTCAGACGATCGGTGAGGAGGTGTGGATCGGGGATGAGTTTGGCCCCTATCTGATCCGCGCCGACAAGGCCGGTAAGGTTCTGGCGGTGTTCGAGACCAAGCTGGATGGGCGGGTTCTGAAATCCCCCGACAATTATACCGTCATCACCCCGCCCAAGCCGGGGCCGGTGGATTTTGATGTCCGTCGCTCGAAGGGATTTGAAGGGATGGCGGCTTCACCCGATGGCAAGACCCTCTACCCGCTGCTGGAAGGGGCCTTGATCACCAAAGGCGAGTCGGAAACCCGTGAGGGCCGCGAATATCTGCGGATTCTACAGTTTGACGTCGCCAGCCAAAGCTGGACCGGGACGTCATGGAAGTACCTTCTGGATGAAAACGGTCTGGCGATCGGCGACTTCAACATGATCGACGCCACCACCGCGCTGGTGATCGAGCGGGATAACGGCGAAGGCGACCCGCGTCAGGCCTGCACCGGCGAAGCCCGCCCTGATTGCCAGAAGACCCCGGCGAAGATCAAGCGGATCTACAAGATTGATCTGGCGGCGGCGGATGCCGACGGGTTTGTCAAAAAGGTTGCCTATATCGACCTGATGGCCGTCAAAGACCCCAAGGGGGTGGTCAAAGGCATCAGCCGCGATGGTGTGATGAACTTCCCGTTCTTTACGATTGAGGATGTGCACGTGGTTGATGCCACCCACATCATCGTTGCCAACGACAACAATCTGCCGTTCTCGGCCGGGCGTGCCGTCGGGGTGCCGGATAACAACGAATTCATGCTGCTGAGCGTGCCGGATCTGCTGTCGGCGAAATAACCGTCCTGCTGTCCCCCCGGCTCCGGGATTGTCCGGGGCCGGGGGCTCTGTGCCTTACGGCAGAAGCGGATGCAGCCGCGCGGTCAGATCTTCTGGCAGGCGGCGGGACGTATGGGTGGTCTGGCAGGCATTGACCCAGACAATTTCTCCGCTGGCCCGCCGAAGGTCTTCTCCGGCGACGTCAAGGCTCAAAGAAAAGGTCAGGCTGCTGCCGCCGATCCGCACCGGCTGCACGGCGACCCGGATTTCTTCATCGAAGCGGACCGGCGCGTGGTATTCAACCACCGCTTTGACGGTGTGGAAGTCGGTATCGGTGTCCCGGACCTGTGCTTTCAGGTCCCATGGCAGGGTGCGGAAAAATTCCCACAGCGCCACGTCGAACCAGGTCAGGTAGTGGGCATTGTAGGCCACGCCCTGACAGTCCACTTCGGAATAACGGACCCGGAAGGGATACCGGAACACCCCGGCAGGCAGCGGGATCAGGGCTTCGCCCATGGCATCACCGGCACTGTCGAGATGGCATTCTTCGGGGATCCTTCAATCACCCGGTCAGAATAAGACATGTAAATCAGTGTATTGCGCTTTTCGTCATAAAAGCGCACCACCTGCAGCTTTTTGAAGATCAGTGAGCGGCGTTCGCTGAAAATACTCTCGCCATCGCGCTTCTTCAGGTTCTTCGGCAGTTCGATCGGGCCGACCTGACGGCAGGCAATGGAGGCATCCGCTGTATCTTCGGCCAGCCCCAGACCGCCCTTGATGCCGCCGGTACGCGCCCGGCTGATGTGGCAGGCCACGCCGGGAATATCCGGGTCATCGAAGGCATCAATCACGATCTTATGGTTCGGTCCCAGCAGTTTGAAAACGGTGTCGACACTGCCGATTTCCTCGGCCCGGGCGGCAGGGGCGGCAATGGACAGCAGCCCGGCCACCACAGCCACGGCAAGGCGGGCGGTCCGGGTGGGAAGGGACGGGAAGCGGATCATGGCTGCTCCTGACTGAGCGGAAAGGGAAGACCCTGAATATAGGGTGACTTATGTTTTCGCGAAAGAGGTCTCAGGGCGCGACGTAGACCTTGCACTGGCTGGTTCCGTCCGCGAAGAAATGATAGGTCTTGCCGTCGACAGCCTTGTTTTGGGGGTCGCGCAGGTTGAAGTCGCGCTTGGCGATGCCGGTGATGCCGCGCCCTTTTTTCCCGGTGAACTGAATATACACCTGTGCCACCCGCTTCTGATTGAAAGAGCCGAGCGTACACAGACGGGACAGGTCATTGTCGATCTTCCCGACTTCCCAGTATGGAGCGGTCGAGGTGGCATAGACCCGGGCATTGGTATCCCATGCCAAGGCCGGGCCAGCTGTCATCAGCAGGGCGGCGGCGAGGGGAAGGGCGGTCAGCGCAAGGCGGTTCATCTGGGTATCAGTCCGGCCAGTCAGGGGTAGCGGGCGGATCGGGATTGAGTCTAGTCTGGCACAGGGTGATTGCCAAATCCTTATGACTCCCCACGCAACAGGATCATCTGCCATGAAAGCCGTCTATTCCCCGCTGCACAGCCGTCACGACGGCGGTAAAGAACTGCACCGGGGCGAACTGGTCCCCTGTTACGAAATGCCGGTGCGGGCCGACTACATTCTGTCAGCGGTTCAGGATGCCGGTCTGGACGTGATCAAGCCCCGCCCGTTTCCGCTGGATACGATCCTGAAGGTGCATGACGCGGCCTTCGTCGAGTTTCTGCGCACCGCTTTTGACCAGTGGAAGGCAATTGGCAAAGACGGCTTCATGCTGCCCAGCGGCTTTGCCGCCCGTTCGATGCGGCAGGATGTGATCCCGCCGGGTATCAACGGCAAGCTCGGCTATTACTGCTACGATGCCGGAACCCCGATTGTCGAAGGCACCTGGGATGCGGTGCTGGCGTCAGCCCATTGCGCCCTGACCGCAGCGGCACTGGTGGCCGATGGGGCGCACAGCGCCTATGCCCTGTGCCGCCCGCCGGGGCACCATGCCGGGGCCAGCACCTATGGCGGATACTGCTTCCTGAATAACGCCGCCATTGCCGCCCAGT
>NZ_KB907358.1:0-29140 GCF_000381985.1 Novispirillum itersonii subsp. itersonii ATCC 12639
GGCGCGGTCAACCGTGATACCGAGTTGCCCAAGAACGGCACCGGCAGCGACGAAATGAAAATCTCGCCCTGCGCCTGCCAGCCGATCCCCTTCAACTCACGGGGGTTTGACTGGTCATGAACGACACCAAACCCACCCTCATTCTGCCGTTGAAAACGGTCAGGAACGTTCTGGAAACCGGCCCGATGGTCTGCGGCCTGATGATCCTGCTGATCTCCGGCCCTGACGCGGCGCTGGTGATGACTGCGGGCCTGCTGACGGTCGGAGTTTTCAGCAGGCCGGAAACCACAGATCGGGTCACAGGTCGCCTGCTTCAGGACCACCAGATTATGTTTGTGACCACGCTGATTTTCTTCTCGGCCCTGATCTGGATCCCCTTCGTTGCTGGCGCAAACGTAGGGATGCCGGACTGGCTCGCCGTTCGTAAGGCTTTCTTCTTTCAATTTTTCGGGGGGCTGCTCTCCGGGCACTGCATCAAGCTGTCTGACGGACTGCACTCACAGGGACAGCTTCCAGAAAGAGTAGACCCCGAAGGCAACCGATACAGCGAGCATCGCAAGGCGGATCTGCCAGATCCCGCCATAGACGTATTTCCCAAGGAGGCCAAGAGCCACGATGACGAAGGCGAAAAGCCAAAAGTCACCAGCCAGATCGGACCATCTGTCACTAATTTCAAAAAATCCCGGCTCATCCGTGTTGCGCATTTCCCGTCACGCCTCCTGTCGTTCTTCAAATCGCTGAACCGCACCAGCCGCCTCATGGTGATTGGCTGCCTCTATACCACACTTTATACGGGTTACATGTACATCGGGGGGCTGTCATGACCTCCCTGAAAGATCGCGTTCTGGCCCTGCGGGACCGCGCCCGTGAGGCCCGGCAAAAAAAGGCCGGCATCGCTGCCGACACCACCCCGCCCCGTCGTCACGAAAGCGTGGTGAACGCGGATCCATACGCCTTCGCCACGGCCTACGCCCGGCAGGCGTGGCTGCTGCGGCTGTCCACCATCACCAACGTCGGCCTCTTGGCCACCGTGGTAGTACTGGCCAACGCCATCGGGGCGATGAGCCCGCTCAAAAGAACCGAAGTGGCGTTGGTCCGCACCTACGGGCCAGACGACAAGCTCTATAAGGTCGAGCCCATCACCGAAGAGACTGAAGGCTTCCAGCTCTACCTCGAGAGCATGGCCCGCCAGTACGTCCGGCTGGTTCTGGAAATTGATCCGGTGACGCAGGAACAGCGCCACAAAGAAGCGGCCTTGATGAGTGATGGCCGCTGGTGGAAGCGGTTCCGCAAGGATTTCCTGAACACGAAGGAAATGGCCGAAACGCTGGAAAGCGGCCTGATCCGCACCATCAAAATCGAAACGGTGACCACGGTTCCCGGCATGACCGCTGACCGGAAACTGGTCGTCGATTTCACGGAAACCGACACCCTCAAGGGCAAGGTCATCAGCACCAAGCGGAAGCAAGCCTTCCTCGCGATGGAAACGCGCCCGCAGTCGGTGCGGGCTGAAGACCTCTACACCAACCCCCTCGGGGTCACCGTCAAGGAACTTGTCCTGAAGGAGCGCCCGGCATGACACGGACCACCCCCATGAAGAAACTGATCCTCGCCGCCGTCAGCGCCATTGCGCTGACCGCCGCCGCGTCGTCGGCCTACGCCCAGACCGCCCGCAACGCTGGCCCGGCCCCGGTGCCACCCAATCAGCAGCAGCCCGCCACCGCTGCGGCTCCTGCCGCTGCCGCTCCGGTCGGGATGCCACCCCCTGCCTCTGTGATCTGGCAGGCGGGAAATCAGCAGGAAGGCATCTACGGATACCTCGAACGTCCGCGCTCTGCCGGTCAGGTGCAGCAGATCTGGGATGAAGCAGGCACCAAGGCCGGGATCTACACCGTCGATGCCTGCGCTGACTGCTCGTACAAGGTGCAGGTCCGGGAATGGATGGTCACCACCATCGAACTCCCGAAGGGGGAAGTGATCGAGAGCGCAGATCTGGGCGACCAGAAGGGCTTTCAGGTCAGCCAGCGCGGCAAGAACCGGCTGGCCGTCCGCCCGGTCGGCCATGGCTATGATACCAACCTGCTGATCTACGGGAAAAGCGGGGCCATTTACCCCGTTTACCTCCGGGCCATCGGCTTCAACGCCCTCGATATCACCGACTTTGTTGTCCGCATTCAGGGCACCGTGTCGATGCCCGAGGATACCGCCGATATGGCCGTCCCCGGGATTTCGTCCGACGACAAGGGGAAGGCCACCGGCAACACCCCGGTCAACGCCAAACAGGCGGCGGCGTCCGGTCTGGCGCAGGCTTTCGCCGGGACCAGCCCGCAAGCCTCCCCGGTGCAGGACTTTGTACAGGATGCCCCCTTTGACCCCAGCAAGCTCCGGGGCTGGGGCCAATACAAGCTGTCCGGCAACGACGACACGATGGAACCCGATACCGTCTATCGGGATGACCGTTTCACGTACATCAAATATGGGGACAAACGCTGGACCCAGAACGAGCTGCCGACCGCTTACGTCGTCGTGGATGGCATCGACGAGCTGGTGAATACCCGCGTCATGGGTGACACCTACGTCATCGAAAGCACCCGCCCGAAGATCACCCTGAAGAGCGGCGAAAGCTACCTGTGCATCACCTACAAAGGGGGTGATGCATGAGCCTCGTCTGCGATATTGCGCTGGCGGTCGGGCTCACTCTTTCCGGCCATTGCATCGAAGCGGTCAAAGAAGTTCCGCCGGATGCCCTGCCGCAGAATGACCCTGCGGCATGGTCGCTGCCGGTGGCCCCTCCCCCGCCGCCAGCACCGCCACCGGTTTTCCCGCCAGTGGTAATCCGGGAGGCAGCCCCGCCGCTGCCTCCGCCTCCCGCGCCTGCCCCCCCTCCCCCGCTGCCAGAACCGCCCCCGGCCCCGGAGCTGGTGCCGGATCCGGTCGCGGAAGGGATCAAGGCGATCTGGTCCCGCCAGACCGGCGCGGCGGCCATGCTGGCCAGCGCCCCGGCCAGCCTGCCTGCCGGGGGTCTGCTGTCAGCGGTGTCAGCCCCGGCGCTGGGGCCGGTTGGCAAGGCCGGGGGTGATCTCGGCCCGCTGACCCCACACAAACCGGCTGAATACCAGTCGGAGCGCAGCGTATCGAGCCAGCCGGTCGATAACACCCGGATCCTGACGGCCGACCGCTATGTGGTCGGCATCCTTGAAACGTCGATCAACAGCCAGATCGGCGGGGACCAGACCGGCACGGTGATTGTGCAGACGGCCCGCGACGTCTACGGCTACCACGGGCGCAAACTGCTGCTGCCCAAGGGCAGCCGCCTGATCTGCGACTACAAAGCGCCGGAGGATATCGGCTCCTCCCGTCTCGCCCTGTCGTGCAAGCGGGCGCTGATCGCCGGGCACCGTGCCGAAATCCGCAACCTGGACTCTCTGCTGATTGACCAGCAGGGCCGGGCTGGCACGTCCGGCGAAGTCGATAACCGCTTTTGGGAGCGGTACGGCACCGCTTTTGTGCTGACCGGCATCAGTACAGCAGTGCGCTACGCCACCACCGTCACCCAGACCACCGACAAGCAGGCGACAGCGGCCCAGCAGTCCCGCGACAGCGGCGCACAGGAACTGTCAACCCGTCTGGGCGAAATCAGCGCCAACGTCCTCGAACGGACGATGGACCTGAAGCCGATCATCACCGTGCCGCAGGGCACCCGCATTCACATTCGGCCCGACAAGGACTGGTACGTCGCACTCCCGGAGGGAAGCTGACCATGATCCCACTTTTTACCCTGATCGCCGCCTCGGTTCTGGCTGTCGGAACCCCGGCTTCTGCTCAGACGCCGGGCTCTCCGGCCCTCACCGCCAGCATCAGCCGGAACGGTCAGCCGGTGGCCTCGTCCACCCTGCACCTGACCGCCACCGGGGATCGCTCTGACGGCAGAAAGGATCTTCCATGAAGAAATCATCTATTCAAATTTCGAATGGCATTGATCAGGTAATCAATCTGTCCAGTCCTTTGAACATATTGATAAAGAAAAAATCCAACGATGATGACAAATCCGATCATAATAAGCCTCATCTTCGGTTTTTTGTTCAACGGGTCTTCCGTCCTGCATTTTGGACAAGGACCCTTTGCATCGCTGGCTATGGGTTCATTGCACACGTGGCATTGGATCAATTTCGCCATTTGATTACCCTTAATAATAGTTCAAAAACAAATACTCCCTCAAAGGGGGAGCACCCGCCCATCAAAACACATCCCGATGACTGGAAAAAGGCCCCCATTGAGGCGCAGATCCGGCCACTGGTTGACAGCCTCAGACTCCGTGGGATCACAACCGTCGCCTCCTGCGCCGGTCATTCCACCCGACCGTCTACCCCCTATGTCCTGTTCCGCTGCACAGAAGCGGAGGCATGGGAAGTGCAGACCATCCTCCATGACCTGTACCTGTCAGACCGGACACACCGATACTGGAGCCTTGATGCCCGTTTCAGTCCAGACGGTGTTCTCCAGTACTGCCTGACCGCATCATCCCTTGAAAATCTGGACATCGGCCTTCTGGACATCGGCCTGCGACGGCTTTGGCATTTCTGGATCCGCCGCCACCGGATTGACCATGACCTTCAAGCCATTGCCTCGGCCCTGACGCCGACTGTGGCGTCGGCCATCCCTCTCTCCAATCTCTCCACCTGAATGAGGCATCTCATCATGCAGACCTCTCTTTCTGCACGTCTGTTTGCCGTGTCCGTGCTGCTGGCAAGTAGTACGGCCCTGACCCCGGCCATCGCTCAGACCGCTGCCGGAACCAAAGCCGCTGCTCCGGTCGACGGCCAGACGCAGACCGCACCCCAGCCCGGCCAGCCCGGCCAACAGCCCGGAACGATGGATGAGCTGAACGCCATCGTGAAGATCCAGAGCCGCCCCAAGGCGGCAACAACGCTGCCGGAAAATCAGCCGGTGCAGCTGGACCTGTCGCTGGTCAACGTCCCCGATGTGCCCAAGCTGCTGCTGGAAGGCGTCACCGGCAATGCCTTCGCCCGCTACGTCGAAGTGGACAAGAAGCTGGTGGGCCAGATGGTGCTGGCCGGTGTGTCGAAGAACGGCAAGATCGAAGCGCTGGATACCAGCAAGTTTGCGGCCCAGTTCCCGCTGAAAGCCACCACTCTCTCGGCAGAAGAACCGGTCGTCATTGAAGGCGACAAGGTGCAGCTGATTGAGGCCCTGAAGCGCCTGCAAGGCACCGAAGAGGAAAAGAAGAAGGAGGAGGAGGAGAAGAGCGAAAACAGCAAAACCTCCTCGATCTCCAACGGCAACGGCTCGGCGAACCCGGACGCCGCAGGCTACACCACACCCTCCCCCGGCACCCTGCCGGAGGAACAGCCGGAGCCCGCACCCGCCACCACCGTTGAGGTCGTGGAAGACGGCTGCAAGATCCGCATTGATCTCGGTCAGAAGATGGCCATCCAGCAGAACAAGACGGTGACGGTCACCGATGGCCAGCGCACCGAAACCCCGTGCGAAGACGGCGGCACCCGCTATGCGTTGCAGGAGAGCTTCCTCAACTGCACCTATAAGATCGACACTGAAGGCATGACCGCCACAGCCCGGAAGCGGCTGTATTACCTCGATAAAGAGGGAAACCCGGTGCAGGCGCAGGACTGCACCGAAGATCCTGAAAAAGTCTACCCGATCCGCGAAGACGTCGCGGCCTGCCCGATCCTGCTGGATTATCCGGCTGGCAAGGCGGTGCCGCAGGCCGTACAGGTGTATACCAATCACCTGAACGCCCGTGTACAGCTGCCCGGCCCGTGCGTGGACTCCAAGACCGTTGCGGCTGTGCCGCTGGTACCGACCACCGACGGCTGCACCATCCGCCATGATTTCGCGGGTGGCAAATCCACCCAGCAGGGCCGCTATACCTACAGCCTGAACAACGTGCTGTACGACGCTGGCTATTGCTCTGACACCGAGACCACCTATCCCCATACGGTCGTTTATGACGACGCGGCAGGGGGCAGCATCTGCCCGGCCATCATCCGGCAGGATACAAAAAAGGTCGTCCGCCAGTACCGGACCCGCATCACGGTCGGGGGCATCAGCCAGTTTATCAACGACTGCACCCCGGACAGCAGCCAGCTCGATCTCTACACCACGCAGGACGGCTGCGATGACCCGTCCACATGGGCACATGATCTGTCAGCGGGCGTGTCATACGAGAGCGTCCGCGACTACTACATGCGGAACGGAAAGCGCGAATACATCAACCTGTGCCACACCGGCACCCAGACCTATCCGCACGATATCACGGCAGCGGGCTGGGAATACAACGACGGCCAGCGCACCAGCCTGCAAAAGAGCCGCGTGGCGATTACCGGCCCTAAGGGCGAATACGTGATTGCCGCCAGTACCGTACTGCCGGGCACCGCAGCTATCCCTTATGAGTATATCGGGCAGAAGGTCACCCGCACCGGGGTCAGCACCTACGAAGGCTGCACCGCATGGCGTGAGACGGCCAAGGCCGATCAGTATAAGCGCCCGGACGGATCGACCTACAACCTGATCCTTGGGGTTGGGACCGCCGAAAACGGCGGTAACGTTTGCGACAAGGTGCAGCTGGCCACGCGGACTTTTGTCGTCGGATTGTATCGATTCTATTCGGACGGTCCTTATGGCTGTGACCGTGAGGGGAATAGCTGCGGTCCGGCCCCGATGATTACCTATCAGTATATGCGCCGTGACGCCGGGCGTTTTGCTCAACAGAACCGCGAAACCTCAGCGGTAGTCGGCTACGTGATCGAATGGACCGCGTCACCACGGATCGCCGAAACATACGAGGTCGTCGGGAAATATAGCTCGTTTAACTATCCGGGCACCGAAATTTACCGCGATGCCTATTGGGCCGTGAACACCAACCAGTGGTCAGCGGTGGATGCAATGGGGTCCTCCTCACAGCTTAGCTCCCCGCCCACGGCGGGCTGGTAAGGGTGCTGGCCATGAACGCAGTTCATTCCCTTCAACCTCAGACAGAAGGAAGCCCGGCGCAAGCCGGGCTGGCCCGGATACGGCCCGGTTCCCGTCTGCTGGACCCTCTGCTGGCTCCGCTGTCTCGCTATTACTCCGATCCGGCGACGGTCGAAATCCGCATGTCACGCCCGGGCGTAGTGGTGATCGACCGGCGCGGGGAGAAGAAACACTCTGTCGAAGATCATGCCCTGAACCGGGCGGCGGTCGAAAAGATCGCCAAATCCATCGCTAACCGGATCGGCACGGCCTTTGACGGCAACCAGCGCGTCAAGTTGTCGTGTGTCCTGCCCGGGCCGGAAGGGCACCGGTTTGAATGTCTGGTCGGCAATTCGGTGCAGTCGGAACTGTCGCTTGCCATCAGGTGCAAACATCCGTTTGTGCCAACGTGGCAACAGTGGGGCGTCTCAGACGCCCTGCGCGATTACCTCCTTCAGAAGGTGACAGACGGGGCAAACCTGATCGTCTCCGGGGCCACAAACACCGGCAAGACCACCCTCTTAAACCTGCTGCTGGCCGGGATCCCCGATCATCGGCGGGTGGTGGCCTGCGAAGATACACCCGAACTGCACATTCAGCGGTTTTGGGATGGTGTCGGCCTGCTGGCAGCCCGTGAGGAGGGTACCGGCTCCGGCATGGTGACGTGGAGGGGACTCTACGATCACATGATGCGCATCACCCCGGACAACATCCTGTTTGGGGAAATCTCGACACAAAACGCATTTGCCGCCCTGGCGGCCCTCAACAGCGGCGTGACCGGTTTCATGTGTACGATCCACGCCGAAAGCCCGTGGCAGGCCATCCACCGGAAATTTACCCAGAATATCAGCTGGGCCGGGGGCCAGATGGCCGATATCCCGGAATTTCTGGCCGATCTTGTTGACGTGGTGGTGCAGATCAAACGCTCAGACGACGGCTATCGGCGCATCACCGACATCTGGGAAGTCAGAAATGACCGGCACGTCATGAAAGACGGCAAGGAGACATGGTCATGATCATGGACCGTATCCTTGAAAGAATCATCTTTATCGCGGTGGTCCTGTCATCATGGGCCGGGCTGCTCGGCCTGTGGTGGGTTCAGATCGGCTTTGATCCCAGCGATATCAAATGGTGGAAATGGCTGATCGCCAGCCTGAACCATCCGGCAGGCTTGCCCCAGCCGATGGTCTGGGCGGCGTGGGGCTGGCTTGCCGGGGGTCTGGTACTGTTGATCATCGCCATGGCGGTGATGCGGCAGGCCCGCAACCGCACCATCAGCGGCGGGTTCAAATCCAACGAACTGCACGGGACGGCCCGATGGGCAACGCATGAAGACGTAAGGAAGTATGGCCTGCTGTCTCCGACCGGGGTGGTGGTTGGTGGCTGGAAACAGGGCGGCAAACATCACCAGCTCCGCCACGATGGCCCGGAGCATGTGATGTGCTTCGCGCCCTCCCGATCCGGTAAAGGGGTGTCGCTGATCCTCCCCACCCTGCTGTCATGGAAAGACAGTGCGATGGTGCTCGACATCAAGGGTGAAAACTACGCCCTGTCTGCCGGGTGGCGGAAAAGTCTGGGGCACCGGATTCTGAAGTTTGACCCAACCGCCCAAATTGGCTGCGCCCGCTATAACCCGCTGGCGGAAATCCGCCTCGGCACCGGGCGGGAAATCGCAGATTGCCAGAACGTCGCCGGTATCATCGTCGATCCAGAGGGCAAGGGGTTAAAAGACTTCTGGATGAAGGAAGGCTGGTCGTGGCTGTCCACTGCCATTCTGCATGTGGTCTACCGGGTTCACCTCACCGACAACCGCAGGGCCAGTCTGGCTGATGTCCGGTCTTTCATGTCGAAGGCTCCGCCAGTTGAAACCGGAGCGAACGGCGAGGACGCCCCGGACTATACCGCCATGTTCGCCGCCAGCTTTGAAAGTCTGCTGGTTGAAATGCTCAATTTCGACCATCGGAACCCGGTGATCAATCAGGCGGTGCAGGACGGCATCGGCAACATGCTGAAAAAAGCCCAGTCCGAACGCTCCGGGGTCCATTCTTCGGCAGTGACCGGGCTCGGTCTGTGGGCTGACCCGCTTGTCGCCGCCAATACCGGGCATAGTGACTGGATGGTGAACGACCTGATGAACGGCGACAAACCTGCGGCGCTCTATCTGGTGGTGCCACCATCTGACATTGAACGCCTGCGCCCGCTGATGCGAATCATGGTGACACAGATTGTCGGCCGACTGACCGAGAGCATGGCCTTTGCCGATGGGGCCTCGGTCAAAGGCTACCGCCATCGCCTGCTGATGCTCCTCGATGAATTTCCGGCCATTGGAAAGATCGACGTTCTGGAGAAAGCCATCGCATTTGTTGCGACATACGGAATCAAACTTTTCGTCGTTGTGCAGGATATGGTCCAGCTCCATTCGATTTACAGCAAGGACGAAGGCATTACCGGAAACTGTCATGTCCGCGTGGCCTTTGCGCCTAACAATTTGGCTACCGGGGAATACCTGTCGAAACTGACGGGCAAGACCACGGTCATTCAGGCCAAGCGGTCGCGGTCTGACAAGTCGGTATCAGACGGAGTGCAGGAAACCGGTCGCCCGCTGCTGACCCCAGACGAGGCCATGTGCCTGCCCGGCATCCGCAAGGAAGGTGACAGGATCATCCCCGGCGAGGTGCTGACTTTCATTGCCGGACAGAACCCGATCCGGGGCACCCAGTATCTCTACTTCCAAGACCCTGAGCTTCTGAGCCGGGCCAAGATTCCTGCCCCGACCCCGGAAGACGCGGCCAGAGAAAAGGAGGCCACCAATGCCGCTGTATAATCCGAAACTCCGGGCGGCGCTGGCCCTGCTGCACTGGACGGCAGAAACCGCCCTGCGCCTGATCTGCGTCACCGCCGCGTTTGTGTTGGCCCTGCAATGGGTGGCCCTTGGCTACACCGAAACCGGGGAACTGCCGGTGCGGAAGATGGATCTGCTGGTGACGTTTCAGCAGATCCTGATGCTGACCCTCTGCGTCTGGGGCGTTGTGACCGTTATCCGCATGTTGGCGCGGCCCCGGCAGTCCATCCTCGGGCACTGCGTCAGCCTGTGGCGGGGGGAGCAGTCATGACCATCCCCCGCTATCACGAACAGGCTACCCACCTGCTTGGGCTGCACGGGCTGCCCCCGGACAGTCTCAACCCATGGAACCGTCAGGCGGTGGACTGGCTGGCAGCCCTGATGCTGTCGGTCAGTCCGGCCCCGGAGCGGACAGATCCTGACGCCAGCCTTCCCGCCGTCAGGCTGGCTCTGTCCGGCGGGCTGGTGAAAGCAACCCTGCACATCAACCGGCTGGCCGAAACCAGCCCGGCCACGGCCTGCCCGATTGCCGCCTACGTCCATGCGCAGGCCGTGGCAATGCAGGAAACACCGGACCTGACGCGGGAAACCATCCTGCGCTTCATCAACGGCCATCTGGCGCTGTGGGAAGACCTTCAGCAGCGCCGGGCCATGCCCAGAAAGGTCGGATCATGAAACCACTGTCTCCCACCCTGAAATCCATCGCCCGGCATATCCTGTCCATCAGCTGGTCCAGCCTGCTGGACACGATAAGCATGCTCATCACAGGGACCGGTCTGACTGCTTTTCTGGCCCTGCTTGCCTTGATCTACATTGGCTCCCCGCTCACGGTCCAGATCACCGCCCCCTCTGGCCAGATACTCCTCAGCTCCACCTCGGAAATCGTCAAATTCTTCTGGGAGTGGGCCGCTCTCTGTATTGGCGGCTGGCTGTTTTGCATGGGGATTTACATGTCCGTAACCGGACATCTTATCCTCATGACCCGCACGTTTCAGGCCATGGATGCGGCATTCTCCGATCTGATCCGGCACGTTCCGGCCCTTACCCGGCTTGCCCGACTTGCCCGGATGCGCAAAGAACGGAAGGGCTGACCCATGCTGATCCATCTGACGCCCAGCTTCTTCATAACTCGACCCGCTCCGGTCGATATCGCCAGAATTACTATCCCGGAAATCAATCTGCACCTGTCTGGTTTCGGTGAAACGGTGAAGGCAAGAACGCCATACCCCAACAAATGCATTGTTGTGGCCACGCCGCGTTCATCCCGCCGGAACTGCAACGGCCTGTTCATCGAAACCCCGGCGTTCCTGCCGGTTTTCACGGTGATCTGTCATTGGCATGTCGGAATCTTCCAGATCACCCATCAGGTGACTTACACGGTCCTTGATGCCGATCACGATGCCGTCAGTGACGACATGATGCTGTGGTCGGGATTTCAACGCTGGCCCGGCCGGATGCCCACCTGCCATGTCGCATCAATTCCGGCGAAAACGCAACCGAGGATGAGGGCATGGCAAGAGGGACCGATGTCCTCCGGTGTCTCGTCTGAGGAAGACGTGGATCCAGAGACAGGCTTGGTGCTTGAACGACGGCAGACTTTCGCCATCCCCACCCTTGAACGGGAGCGGATTACCGATCCCGAGAAGCGCCTCCCCGCACCAATGCCGCAGCTTTCCACCATTTTTCACGCCGGATAAGGAGCCTCTCCGATGACCACCTCTCTCTTTGACCAGACCGACCTTGAAGCCCTGATCGCCGCGAAAGAAATGCGGGAACACCTCACCGCTGCTGCCGCCATCATTGACCGCGACGCCGACACCGCCCCGGTGGCGGTGGATCCCGATGTGGCCGAGGCGATGGGAGCATTTGAGGAAGACGCCCTCAGCCCGGAAGATGCGCTCGACAGCCTGTTCTTCCCCCACGGAACTGAGGGGGAAGATGGCGATGAGTAAGCGCAGACAGGACACCCCGCCAAAGGAAAAAGAAAACTTCCGTGACCGGGTGGTGGCGGAAATGATCCGTCACATCGAGGCGGGCACCGCCCCATGGCAGAAACCATGGAAAGCCGGGGAATACCGCGAAGCCCCGATGAATCCCACCACCGGGAAGGCATACCGGGGGATGAATGCCTTCTGGCTGGAAGCCAACGGCTACGCCGATCCCCGGTGGATGACCTATAAACAGGCACAGGGTATCGGCGCACAGGTCCGCAAAGGGGAACAGGGCTGGCCGATTGAATACTGGCAATATTATGAGACGAAACCGATGCTTGACGAGAAAGGCAAGCCGGTTCTGAACGAGGACGGGCAGCCCAAAACCGTCACCGCCGAACTGGAGCGGCCCCGCGTATTCCGGGCCGTGGTGTTCAATGCCTCCCAGATCGACGGGCTGGAACCCTATGTCGCGAAGACGCTGGACCCGACCTTCCAGCCGGTGGCCGAGGCGGAAAAGCTGCTGGCTGGCGGTGGGGTGGAAATCCGCCACGACCAGAACAACCGGGCATTTTACAGCCTGTCCACCGACCGCATCCATCTGCCGCCACGTGAGGCGTTCCACGGGACGGAAGAATACTACGCCACCGCCCTGCATGAGCTGGCCCACGCCACCGGCCATCCCAGCCGATTGGACCGGGATATGGGCGGCGGCTTTGGTTCGGAAAACTACGCCAAGGAAGAACTGCGGGCGGAAATGGCTGCCTACATGGTCAATACAACGCTTGGTCTTGGCCATCACCCGGAACGTCATGCCGCCTATGTCGGCAGTTGGTTATCGGCGCTGAAAGAGGACAGGAACCTGTTGTTTCAGGCCGCCCGTGATGCAGAAACCATTCAGACATGGATCTCCCAGCCCGAGCTTCGCCCGGAACTGCGGAAATCCGTTGAGGCCCGGCAGAGCATGACCCAAGCCCAGCAGAACGAACAGATCCCGTCCGCCCCGGAAAAAGAGCCGGCCTTTTCTGCGGCGGCAGATCCGCAAAAGCCGGAACGGGTTTTTCTGGCGGTGCCCTATGCCGAAAAGGAAGCCGCCAAGGCTGCCGGGGCAAAGTGGGACCCCAGGGCGAAATCGTGGTACGTCGGCCCGGAAGGAAACCCGGAGCTGTTGCAGAAGTGGGCACCGACCGGCCAGCAACTCCGCCAGCCGGAACCGCTGGACCCCTATGCGGAGTTTGCCAAGGCGGCGCAGCAGGCCGGTCTGCAAATCGACGGCCTGCCGGTGATGGACGGCAAGTGGCACCGCGTGCCGCTGGAAACCGACAAACCCGGATCGCTGGGGGGAGCCTACAAGGCGTTTCTGGATGGCAAGCCCGCCGGGCTGATCCGCAACTATCAGACCATGGCAGAGCCGGAAAAGTGGGTGATGACCGGACACCAGCTGTCCCCGGCAGAACTGGAGCAGATGAAGGCCACGGCTTCCGCCCGCGAAGCGCAGCGGCGGCAGGAGCTGGAAGCGCAGCAGACCGACCGGGCCAAGGTGGCGGCGCATATCCTGTCACAGGGCAAGCCGATGACTGACAACCCTTATCTGAACCGGAAGCAGGTGCAGGCACACGGCCTGCTCCGACATGAAGACGGATCCGTCATGGTGCCGTGCAAGGACGCCGCCGGGGAGCTTTGGAATATCCAGTTCATTAAGGACGACGGGGAAAAGCGGTTCCTGAAGGGCGGGAAAATGGACGGCCTGATGCACCGGATTGAAGGAGACCGCAGCGGCCCAACCGTGATTGCCGAGGGCTTCGCCACCGCAGCCAGCATCCACGAGGCCACCGGCCTGTCGGTGGTGGTGGCCTTCAACGCCGGAAACCTGCCGAAGGTGGCGCAAGCCCTGCACAGACAGGATCCGTCCACGCCGCTGGTGATCGCGGCGGATGACGACTTCAAGACGGAGCAGAAGCAAGGATTCAACCCCGGACTGGAAGCCGCCACGCAGGCAGCCACCCTGACCGGGGCCAAGATGATTCAGCCCCCGTTCACACAATTTGAGCGAGAACAGGGGCGGACAGACTGGAACGACTACGCCACCGCCCACGGCAAGGCTGCTGTTGCCAAGGCTCTGGAAAACCTTGGGGTTATCAAACCCAAGGAACAGAGCAAAGAGCAACAGCAAAGCGCCAATCGCGGCCTGTTGCGGACTGCCGCCCTGAAAGTGGCGGTGAGTGCCAGCAACGCCCTGAGCCGGTAAGCCGGTGAGCTGACACGTTACCCGGTGGCAGGCTGTGCCATGCCTGCCGCCCGCCTCGGGGCCGCCGCCTCTCTCGCGCTGGCGGTGGCCCCTTTTTTCACCCCCCATACAGAACAGACGCAAACCGATGCCGTCACGGAAGCCTTTCGCAAAGGTCCTGCTGGACCCGGAGGACGAAACCCGCCTCAACGAGCTGTGCGCACAGTCGCGGCTGTCGCGGTCGCAGGTGTTCCGCCGCCTGCTGCACAATCTCCCCCTGCCCGCCAAGGGCACCTTTGAAGGCTGGGACGCCATCACCGAGATGATGAAAATCAACGCCGATCAGGCCCGCCTTGGCAACCTGCTGAAACTGGCCTTGGCAGAAGTGGATGTCCCGGCGGATCTGCTGGCGCAAATCCGCGCCCTGAGCGGTGACATTGCCGAGACGCAGGCTCTGCTGAAGGACACCGCCGTGGCCCTGCGGGGTCAGTTACAACCCCGCCGGAAGAGCGGCGGGCTCGGAGGCGACGACAACACATGATTCCGAAGAAAATCCTGAAAGATCCTGAGATTGCCGATGACTTCACCCGCTTGGGGGAGTACATCAGCGCCGCCCCGGAGACAGGCGAGAAGCTGGACAGGTTCTGGATTGCGAACTGTGGAGCCGGAGAAACCCTTGAGGATCTTCCGGCGGCGCTGGCCGAGATTGAGGCCATCCGCCAGCAGAAGCCCGAAATCGAAGACAAGACCTATCACATGATGGTGTCGTTCCGGGACAGTGACCGCGAAAAGCTGACCGATGAGGTCCTGAAGGACATTGCGGCCGAGTTTACCAAGGCCCTCGGCTTTGAAGACCACCAGTACGTCGCGGGAACACATATCAACACCAACCATTTCCATATGCACCTTGGCATCAACAAGGTCCATCCGCAGACCCTGCATGTGAAGACACCCCGCCGTGACTTCAAGACGCTGGAACGCGTCGCCCGGAAGATGGAACGGAAATACGGGCTGGCGATTGACCGTGGCATGTCTGACCGGGATCTGACGCAGGCCCCCGGCCTGTCGCCTGCTGCCAAGAATCATGAAGCCCGGACATGGGAGCAGTCCTTCCAGCGCTGGATGATCGAGAACCGCGACACCCTGTTGCCGGAAATCCAGAAAGCGGGAACGTGGCAGGCCCTGCATGAAGGACTGGCCCGGCACCGGGTGCAAATCAAACAACAGGGGGCCGGGCTGGTCTTTGCCACCGCAGACGGCCAGCAGACCATGAAGGCCAGCGCCTTTGACCGGTCATGCAGCAAGGGAGGGCTGGAAAAGCGGCTGGGAACGTTTGAGCCACCCCGGCAGGAGCTGGCCCTGAAGTCTGAGGCAGAACCACAAATACCCCGACAGGATCCTGTCGGGGTATTGACGCCACCGACCGGCAAAGGCTACCGCCCGCGCCCGCTGGGGCGCACCACCGGCACCGCTGCCCTGTGGGGCCGTTACCAGCGCCGCCGCCGGGCAGCGCAAAAGGATGGCGTTTTGGACCGGTCTTTACGGAGCTGGTTCGCCTATGTGGTGGCGGAAGCCTACCGGGATCCGGTGGCGGCAGTGATCCTGATGGCTCAGCAGGAAATCATGAACGCCGTGATCGGTAACGGCGGCATGGTCGATCAGGTGCTGGACTTCCGTCCCCATCCTCGGGTGCGGATCTCCGAGGCATCCCTGAGAGCGGTACAGGTGTGGCGGGAGGCAGCCCCATGGCGTGACGCTTCAGCCCGTCCCGCATGGGCTGAGGCAAAGGGTGTGATGGGCGGCGTCAAGGTAGACGACAGGGGCAATCTGGTTGTGCCGTTCCGCACCCCGGAGGGTCGGATTGAAGGCGTCCGGCTGGTGGCCGAAGATGGCCGGACGCTGGATATCGGCCCCGTCAGCCGAAGCAGTTTCCACCTGATCGACCCCCGGCGGATGGTGGAGCGCGCCCGGGCCGACCGGAACGATCACGACCGGGTCACATCCCCGGTGCCGGTGCTGATCGTAAGCGATTATCAGGGGGCGGTGACGCTGGCACAGGCCACCCGTCACCCGGTGGCGGTGGCCCGGTCAGCACAGGATCTGGATGCTGTGGCCGAGGCGCTGAAGGCCCAAGGCATCAGCCCCATTGTGGTTGACCATGAGCACACCCAAACCGCCCGGCCCGGACGCCTGATGATCCCGCGTGATGCCAAGGTGTCGGATCTGCGCTCCCTATCAGCGGCAGTGCTGGGGGATCAGGCACAGGCGCTGTGGGATACCGCCAAACCTGCCGGGCGGGACAGTCCGGTTCTGGCGGCGCAGGGCGTCCAGTCCTTCGGCTGCCGCGAAGACGACACGGGCAACCTGCTGGTGCCCCTGCGCACCCTGTCCGGTCGGCTGGAAGGCGTGGCCCAGATCAGCCCGACCGGCACCCAGACGCAGATCCGCAGCCGAAAGGGCGAACAGGAGCCTCTGGCCTGCCTGATTGACCCCGCCCGTCAGCTCGGATCCGGCGGGCCGGTTCTGCTGGCGCAGTCCTACATGACCGGGGCCGCCCTGCACCGGGCAACCCGCCTGCCGGTGGTGGTGGTGGTGGCGGATCCGGGCGGATGGCAGGCCACCGCTGAAGCCGTTAAGGCCAAATGGCCCGCCTCTGCCGTGGTGGTGGCGATGGATGACACCCCGGCCAACCGGGATCAGGCCAAGGCAGCGGATCTGCCGCTGGTGGCCCCGGTCAGCACGTCCGGGCGTCGGGTGTCCTATACCGACCTGACCCCGCCGAAGGCGGCAGAGACGCTGCGCGATACACTGGCCGACGCCACCAAGGACGCGGTGTGGCTGGAATGGCGTTCCGGACGGACCCCGGAGCGCACCGATCACCCGGTTATGGAGGTCGGCACCTTCCGGCGCGGGGCACGGATCAGAGAGGATGGAACCATCCTTCTGCCCCTGCGGAATGAGCATCAGCGGCTGTCCGGGGTAATGGCGGTGTCAGCGGATGGCGAGGTGCTTCACACGCTGACGGACCACAGGGGCCCAACCCCACAGGACAGACAGGACAAGGCCCCGGCCCCGCTGTCCCATGTTGTCGGCGGGTTCGCCAAAAAGGGCGATACCGGCCCGGTGATCGTCGCCCGCACCCCGGCGGAAGCGGTGGCCCTACACCGGGAGACGACGGCAACCGTGGTGCTGGCGCGAACCCCGGCTGATGCAACAGCCCTTGCTGACCGCCTGCGCGGACATAACCGGCGCTGTCTGCTGGCCGGACAGGATCTAAAGGTACCGGAGCTGAAGGGCTTCAGCCCACCCCCGGCCAGCCGGAAGAAGGTCCTGCGGCAGGCATTGAGCGCCGCCGCCCTGCCGATGCGGCAGGAGCGAACCAAGACGAAACAGCATGGACAGGGGATGGATCTGTGACGACAGGGGCTGTGTCAAAACCCGATCAAAGAATCTGTACCCCCCAGATCCGCGAGAATTTATGATCACAGCAGAAAAAAGGATGACAAAACCACATGAAAGTCAAAAATTCAGAATCTCACATTTGCATAGGCGCCTATTTCATGTAATATATTGTATAAATTTTAGATAATTCACGATAATTGCATAATTTATATTCAACAATATAACACCATCATATACTTATTTATATAAAAGAACAGTCTAGGTGTTTAGTCCCAGCATGTGATGGTGTAAAACTATCCCCATCACAGTGGAGGGATTTATGGGCCAGGTTCTCCATGGCAGCGCCAAGACCACGCACGCCGTTCGAATGGCGCAGTCCTACATGATCGGGCAGCCCTGCGCCTAGAAATTTGCTCTCTGGTCGCGATGGCGATGAATGACACCCCGACCAACCGGAAGCAGGACAAGGCACCAGAGACACTGCCCGATGTGCTGATCGAAGCCACTAAAGACGTGATGTAGCTGGAATAACGCCCCAGACGCCTCAGCCCCCCCGGCAAGGTTCCTTTCGTCCTCATCGCAGCCGAGCGACAGGACGGTGTCCGAAAATCGCTTTAATGATCATTATTTGACGATTTATCGTTTTGCATGTAAACGCCATGCTCCATGCAACTTGACGTTCGCGCCGAAAAAGGTCGTTCATCGGCAGCTTGCCTAGGGGAGTCATTACAGTGACCGAGTTCATCGATGTCCCGATCAACCGAATTTTCCTCTGCCTCGATAACCCGCGACATGAGCCGATGGAGGATGAGGCACAAGCGATCGAGTATCTGTGCAAAGAGGAAGACGTTTACCCGCTTGCGCGGGATATTGCCAAATTCGGACTGAACCCTCTGGAAAGATTTGCTCTTGTTGCCGAGGTCGGCAAGAGCGGCGCTCGACAGAGCTATTCCGTGCCCGAGGGCAATCGCCGCATGTGCGCGATAAAGTTACTCAACGACCCCGACTTGGCGCCACCCAGTCTCAGGAAATCCTTCGAGAAACTTTCCCAGACCTGGACGCCCATCACAGAGGTGCCAGCGGTCGTGTTTGACACTAAGGAAGACGTGTGGCATTGGCTCGACCGCATCCACATGGGCCCTCAGGGCGGCATAGGTCGGAAGTCATGGAATCCAGAACAAAAGAGCCGGTATGACGGTGGAAACAAGAACAAAGCAGCGCAAGCGTTCCTCGACTACGCGCAAGCCGAGGGGATGATCACGGCGGAACAGAGAAAAGACAAGCTCACCACGACCCAGAGGTTTCTGAGCAATACCACTTTCAGAGAGGCACTGGGGTTTGACCAAAGCAATCCTGACATTGTTGGGCGGACGCGACCAAAGGAAGAATTCGACCTGTTGGCGAGAAAGTTTGTCGAGGATCTGATTGGCAATAAAAACGTCACTTCTCGTATGAACAAAAACCAGATCATTATCTATGCCCGCCAGATCGGTGCGCTGCCCGGCGTAACCAACACGCGGGTCACGACCGAGACGCTCACCTCGGAGCCCATCGACAGTAAGGGGCCAAGCAGGCGTCGAAAGACACCCAAGACACCCGAGAAAGCAAAGAAAGTCACCTATGAGGATGCCATTTCACGGGCGTTGGAAGGGCTCGGCAATGAAAAACTTCAGAGCCTCTACTACTCCATCTGCTCGATAGAGTTGGAAAAGCACACGCCCATCGTGTCGGTCGGCGTGTGGTCGTTCTTTGAAAGCCTGACGGCGTGCGCCGGACGGATTGAGGGTGTCAGTTTCGACAGCTTTCTCAGCAAGGCCAAGCTGACCTCCTATAGTCTCGGGGGAGACTCCAAGTCCATGATGGAAGCTATTGCCCGAATCCGAGCTTACGGCAATACGACAAAACACCATAAGGTCTCCGCCACCTTCAACGGAGATCAGCTAAATAACGATATGACGGCGCTGAAGGACGTGATCCTGAAATGCATCGAAGAGGCGGTGCAGAAGGCGACTTAATTTACTGGCCGCCAACACCTGACATTGATACAATCTCAATGAAATCAGGGATAACAGGCGTATCTCATGGCGACTCCGACCTCACCCCTTCGCTACCCAGGCGGCAAGCTCTGCTTGCTGGACTTGGCGTCCTCCATTCTACGACTTAACGGTCTTGAGCGAGGGCATTACGCCGAGCCGTTCGCCGGTGGCTGTGGCTTGGCGTTGGCGCTACTCTACGGCGGGCATGTCGCGGACATCCATATCAATGACATCGATCCCTTGATCTGGTCATTCTGGAAGTCTGTCTTGGATACCCCTGATGATTTGATCGAAAAGATCAATGAAACTCCCGTAACAGTCGAGGAGTGGCGGACACAACGAGAGATCCAGCTTCACCCAGAGTCTCACAACACCCTGAGCCTGGGTTTCGCCGCATTCTTCCTGAATCGAACCAGCCGTTCCGGGATCATATCTGGTTCGGGCATAATCGGTGGATACAACCAGACGGGAAACTATAAAATTGACTGTCGATACAATATAGATAACCTTTCCCATCGCATTAGGAGAATAGGGAAGTACCGGGACAGAATTCATTTGTACAATATGGATGCCCAGAATTTCATTAAAGCCATGGGGACCGAACTTCCTGAAGACACTTTTTTTTGCATTGACCCCCCGTATTACAAAAAAGGGGCGGAGCTTTATATGAGTTTCTACACGAACGATGATCACGCTGGCCTCGCCGCCGACGTGATCGCTCTTGATCGTCCGTGGATCGTGACTTACGACAATGTGCCTGAAATTCAGGACCTCTACAAAGAACGTCGGCAATACCAGTTTGACATAAATTACTCCGTTCAAACAAAACGAGTTGGAACAGAAATCCTTATTGCATCGAAGGATTTACTTCTTCCGAAACATTTGACAGATCGATTGGTGAATGCGCCCGAACCGTGCAGCGCAACCTTTTACAAATGGCGGCCTTAAGGTGTCGGAAGCCCGACAGCGTAACTTCGCCCAAGACTCTACTTACGGCTGGAGGAAATTTCCCAAGGGAGGTCAACCTTTGTCTGGGGGGGGGGGCGGCGCAATCATCCTACAAATGTAAGAAGCCCTGATTTTTCAGGATTCACAATTTTTAAATTTGCATTTGCGTAACCATAGATGGTATAGTGATTTCGATGATTTCCGAACTTCGGGGGTCGGGGCGGGTTCGAATCCCGCCGTCGTGTTAGCACTGATCGCCGTTCTTATAACCTTGTTCGTCCTTAATTGGGCGGCACATAGTCTTAAGGAGGCAACCATGGATAAGTGTAAAAAGTCTGAGAAATCGAAGTCCAAGACCTGTACGATGAAGCGTCTGCTTATTAACCTTGCGAAACCAACTGCTTACTTCTTCGATATTTTAGTGGCGATTGGTGCAAGTGCGATGGTGACGATGGCAACTCCGCTCCTGATCCATTGAAATGGGGCTGCTTTGATGCAGCCCCATTTCCTTTTGGTGGCCCCAATCAGCCCATCCGGGTGGGGGTGCCTTATACCGACCTGACCCAGCCCAAAGCTGCCGAAGTGTACGGACAGATCCTTGGGTCCCCCTGCGCAATGAGCATCAATGGCGGTATCAGCTGATGGCGAGGTCCTTCATACGCGGGGCTCAACCCAACAGGACAAGGCCCCAGCCGCGCTGTCGCATGTTGTCGGCGGATTTGCCAAGAAAGACGACACCGGCCCGGTGATCGTGGCCCGCACCCCGGCGGAGGCGGTGGCCATGCACCGGGAGACGACAGCAACCGTGATGCTGGGACAGCCCCCGACTGATGCAACAGCCCTTGCGGACCGCCTACGCGGACAGCACCGGCGCTGCCTGCTGGCCGGACAGGATCTGAAGATGCCGGAGCTGAAGGGCTTCAATTCACTCCTTGCCAACCAGAAGAAGGCCCTGCGGCAGGCATTGAGCGCCGCTGCCCTAAGGCCAAGCAACGCGAACAGGGGATGGATCTGTGACGACAAGGATAGGATCAAAACCCAATCAAAGATTTTCTACCGCCCAAACCCGCGAAAATGCGGAGTTATGGCGGAGAGAAGGAGGACAAAACCACATGCAAATCAAAACCCGATCAAAAAATTCTGGATGTCCCCAGATACAGATTCCGACTAACACTATATCGCGAAAGCCATAATGCCAATACGGGTGGTTTCATCCCTAATCCCGGAAAAATTACTGGGACAATTCGAGGTAAGACAATCGAAGAATTGGATAAGATGGATATCTGAAGGAGCTTCACCGTCTTTCTGAACAGTGACGAATACAAGCGTATGATAGAAAATACATATGCCCTTCAGCATAAGGTGATCCAGCTTCAAACGGAACTCCTCAACCACTGCCGTAGTGCACCGCCGCATAACCCCCGCTCTGTGGGGGACTCCAGACCAGAAAAGCCGCCCCGGATTCCTCCGAGGGCGGCTTTGTCATGTCCGGTGCGCAGCTCATTTTACCCCCCGTTGAGCGTATGCGAATAAGGGCAGGACGCGAGGTGGTACCACCTCGCCTATCCTGCCAGTTAGACGACAGAGAAAAAAACCAAGGGGTACGCGCAACCTCTTCAAATCTCTGCAAATCTCTTCAAATCCCCCTTAAAACTCTTCAAAACTCTTCAAATCCCACGCTCATCTCTGCAAATCTCTTCAAATCTCTTCAAAAGGTTGATTTATCTGCCAAAAATAGCCCACCTATCCATCTAGAGCCTTGTTTCTGCCGCAACCGTTGATTATCCAAAGTGGTTAGGTAGATACGTTGAGGCCACATGTCCCAAATCCCCAATCCCGGCAAAGTCATGAAACGCGCTGGCATTTATGCGCGGCACTCCACCGACAAGCAGGCCACCAGCACCTTCGACCAGATCGCCCGCTGTCAGGCGTACTGTGCCAGCCGGGGCTATCTGGTCACCGGGATTTATACGGATGAGGCCATTTCCGGTAAAATACGCCAGCGTCCCGGTATTGATCGGCTGCTGCTGTCCGCAAAAGAAAATGTGTTTGACGTAGTGGTCACCGAAGACCTGTCGCGGCTCAGTCGCAAAATCGGTCAGATGGCCGACACATTCGAATTGTTACAGTACCTCGCCATCTCTATCGAAACGGTGGGGAACGGTACCGTTTCACAGGTGGATGTTGGTTTACGGGGCACCATGAATGCCCTTTACCTTACGGATCTGGCTGACAAAACCCGAAGGGGCATGAAAGCAGCGGTCCAGCGCGGCAGCCTGCCCGGCGGGCAGACCTATGGATATCGGATTGTCAGGGTCATCGGGGAAGACGGCGAACTGGAACGCGGCCACCGTGAAATCGTCCCGGAAGAAGCCGAGGTGATCCGAAGAATTTATCAGGATTATCTCGCTGGTCAGACGCTGGCTGGAATCTGCGAGGCTTTGAACAGCCTCGGTATCCCGTCCCCCGGCGGTAAGAAATGGCATGGCTCTACCCTGATCGGCACAGCATCCCGGCAGTCAGGCATCTTGCGAAACCGCCTCTACGTCGGCGAAGTAGTCTTCAATCGTCAGGAATGGCGCACACACCCGGAGACCGGGGATCGTATGGCGATGCTCCGCCCCAAGGACGAATGGATCACAAAAGAAGTCCCTGATATCGCAATCATCAGCCGGGATATCTTTGACGCGGTACAGGTGGAAATTGAGGCCCGGTCACTGGTACGACGGGACACAGCCCATCAGGCAAAGCAAACCAAGGCAGAACGTCATGCCGCCGAAGTCGCAGAAATTCACCGGCAATGGCGGCAGCGGCAAGAAAAAGCCCTGACGAATGCCATGCTGTTCTTCAGCGGTCGTCTGCACTGCGCAGAATCCGGGAAGAAGATGACGGCACTGCGGAAAGGAAAATACTCCTGCCGCACCCCCGATTGTCGGGTGTGCAGCACGACGATGGAAGAATTTCTCGCTCCGGCGATTAGCGCGCTTCAAGATGTATCAATAGAAGTAATTCTGAGCCATTACACTGACCCCGGCTATGATCTACAAAGACAGGTCATCAAGCAAAGGATCAGCGCGGCGGAAGCCGAAACCGCGCAGGCCCGCAAAGAAATGTCTGAAATCCTGTCAATCCTTGGCAGTGGGGCGAAAATGGCTGAGGTGAGGTCATTTCTCGCCGAAAAGGAAACGACAATCCGGCATCACCACATGCAACGGAGCGTGGCAGTCAGGGAGCTCAATCTACTTTCACCGGGAAAGGCTTCTGCACAGGCAGCGGTCGCAACAGTCCGTAAACTGGCAGACCGGCTGAAGGCTGATTTTATGGACTATCAACCGAATATCAAACTGCGGCATTGCATTGAGAAAGTATCCATTGGCCTGTCCGACGGCGGTAATTTTACGGCTAAAGTCGAATGGGATATTCCGGCCCTCATGAAACTGTCTCGGACAGAGAAGGCCGGAAAGAAATAGAACTTCTCTTTTACGCCGGACACTTCACTTTTTGGCCTGAAGTGCGCCAAGCATCAAGCTCACCACGAAGCTCGCCAAGGGATGATGATTCCGGGCAGAGAAAGGGGAGGCGTCCGCAAGGGGTTGTCCGGCAGGAGGGGGATCACCCACCGCCCACCGGGCGGCGCGAAGCGTGGTCGCCTGTAAGGCGACTATGGGGAGACCTGCCGGACAACAGCGGCCCATGGCCGCGCCTGCCCCTTGTGGAGGCCGGGGCGAAGCCCTTACGGCCCCGGAGGGGCTTGAAGGCTTTTCCCTCACAGCAGTACCCACACACCCACCTGAAAGGTACATCAGACAATTATTGATATGCGCCCTGATAATGGGTACATCTGACATTCAATTGCCTTGTACCTATCTGAAAGGTGCATCATGGAATTTCGGATCGTCGCCAACCGGGTGAAACTCTACCGCTCCACAGAGGGGAAGCGGCAACAGATTGGATCCTTCCCGGCGTCCGCCACCATGCTGGAAGAGGTGTCCCCCGGTACGGTGGCCAACCTGACCCCCGAAGAGCTGAAGCAGCTTCAGGCGTGGCTCCGGGGCGCTCCTGTGCGGCTGGCGAAACAGGCTCATGTGGATATGCTGCGGCAACTGGACTGGCTTCTGGCCCATCCCGACGCCCTGAACAGTTCTCAGCGGGCAGAACTGGCAAGCCACCTTGCCGAGGCGGCAAAGCGGTTCACCCCGGAGCATAACAGGGGATAACGCGTTACGCTCCGCACAGATGCCGGAATAAATAATAACACTGTTATTTTCGTTACAGACTGTCTGGGCTGCGATTTTGTAAAGTACGATACAAATCTCCCCTACCCTCCGGCAAACACACCCCCGCACAGGCCACAGCTCCGGGGCGCTCCTGTGCGGCTGGCGAAACAGGCCCATGCGGACCTGCTCCGGCAACTGGATTGGCTGCTGGCCCACCCCGACGCCCTGAACAGCTCCCAGCGGTCAGAACTGACGAACCGCCTTGCCGAGGCAGCAAAGCGGTTCAGACCTGATCTCTGATCCGATCAGAGAGACAACCCCTGTGATCGCTCTTTGGCTCTGTGACGGGCCAGAAGAGAGATCTGCTTCAGGATCCACGCGGGGGCTTTTGGAGACAGGCGGATCACCTTTCCCCGCTCGATCTTGGCGACAAGGGAAGGGCGTCTTTTGGAGTTGTCGATGACAAAAGCCAGATCTGCCAGCTTCAGCGCCTGATTGACGTTATCGAAGGTGCGCTGATAGCGCCTTTCGATGTCAGCCGCTGGCACCGAATGCCCCCCGCGCATCACACGGGTTGCCACTCGAGCATAAGAGGTTGCTACCACGTCAATTCCGACGACAACCAGACAGGTCTTGAAGCCAGCCCGCTTTGCTTCTTCAAGCTGCTGAAGAGATCCCCGCCCTGAGAAAGTCGTTTCAATCAGAAACGACTGACCGGCGGCAAGAAAGTTCCGACGCTCTGTCAGCGCCCGCTTCCCGGCCTCAATCTGCGCTTTCTCCGGGCTTTCGGGGTTTATCTGCTTCGCCAGTTCGTCAGGGTTGGACACTGGCAGGCCATGCTGGTTGTAGCGGTCAACCAGCGTAGATTTTCCAGCTCCGTTCGGCCCGGCGACAATCCAGAGGCGGGGCATCAGAGCACCCGCACATCTTCAAAGCGGCCACCAGTAGCCCCAAGGTGGACCCGGACAAGGGTCTTCGTCCCATTGGGATCTTCACGGACCAGAAGATCAGGATCCGGAAACCTGTCATCCCGGTAGTATACCGGGAACCCGGCCCGAAGCTGCTCCTCTGCCGCTGATGAAGCATCCAGTCGCAGACCCTGCTCAATCGGAAAGTCATCCTTCATAGGATTCACTCCACAAAAATTAGCATCATTCAGCGCGAGTTGACGCCATACAACTAAAGAGGATCGGGACCAACAAATAAAATACAACCGTTTCCGACGTATCTTTTCTTCGCCTGCGTAAGCATATTAGTAATATTTACGTTAATATCTGCCTTATGAAAAATTCCAATTATAATTTTTATGCTTTCAGGAACATTATTTGGATCATCGCAGGCAACCATGACCCCTGTCTGGTCTGGGGTATCCGGCGCAACTATATCCTGCACAACCTCCACTCCAGACCGCTTAAGAGCATCAAGAATATCCCCAGAATACATAACAGTATTCCCGCTCAAATATCTTGCAAAATGCAACTTTCCTATAATATTTTTATTCTCGTAGATCAGATTAGAAATAATTTTTGATTGATCTGGCCGCAGCCTTTTTTCAGATGATTTAAATGTCTGAAAATCAATCGGTAAATCTCTATTTCGTTCATAGACACTCTGAAGCCGCATATTTACATTGTCATATGCACTAAAGCTTGCATAAATGAATGAAACGGCACATAGCCAAAGTAAGATCCGTCGACGTTTTGACTTCGGTATTGCCGTATCTACGGCTTCCCACCATTTCTTTGGCAGTATAAATTCGATCAATTGTTCAATCACGAGAATTCCTCCCGTGACTTGGAAAAAAAACATTGAAAGGACTTCTGATAGGAAATCCCAAAGGCGAGAGAGGTATGAAGGATCGACTTCCATGAGTGAGACGCTACATCTTTTACGTCAGCATTGGCAACCCAAGAAAATCCACTCAAGGTAGTAGATGAAGAATCAGACAGCACCTTTGATATATTAAGCCTGTTATATAAGGTCATAATGATCTCCTGCATACAGGTTCCATTCTCAGGTCCGTCGTCCGACCAATTGGTCGAAGGGGAGAGGGTCATTCAGCCGCCTCCCGCAGGATCGCCATGTCAGCGCAATTCGCCGCCACCAGCGCCGCAGCCACCGGAGGCGGAACACTGTTGCCACAGCGGGCAAGCTGGCTGCGCCTGCTGATGCCCGGCCCCTCAATCACGTAATCAGCCGGGAAACCCTGTGCAGTGAACAGTTCGCGGGGTGTCAGCAGACGGCTTCGGATCTCCTGCGCGGCACCGTCCGGCGTCAGGATCACCACCACCAGCCGCAGGTGATTGCCCCCGGCGGTGATGGTCGGCGCGGGCCGGTCCAGCCTCTGCCCATCGGCACAGGTGCCCCGGAGCTTCACCAGATATCCGGCAGCCCGGCAGCCGGGCGGCACGTCAACCGGCACCCACACCGGGCACTCTGTCTCAAGAACATAGCGCCGCAAACCGTTGTCGATCCGACGCAGAGTGGCGGGAACCAGCGGCTTTTCACGGCCATGGATGGGACGACAGGGAATGGTCCAGTCAATGCAGTCAAACAGGGTCCGGTGGGGGGTAGGCCCCACCCCATGGGAGGGCGACGGCCAGACAACCGGCAGCCCGTCCCGGCGGGCAATCACGAACAGCCGGACCCGGTTGGTCGGTGCCCCATAGTCTGCGGTGTTCAGCAGCCGGGTTTCCACCCGGTAGCCTTCCCGGCGCAGCGCGGCCAGCCAACGGCGATAGGTTTCCCCCTGCCGGTCGGCAATCGGCACCCCGGAGGCGTCGAGCGGTCCCCATGTGCGATACTGGCGGACATTCTCAACGATGATGACACGCGGCCTGATGCGCTGTGCGTATTGCACCACCGACCACCCCAGGTCGCGGACCTGTGCGGACTTGATGCTCCGGCCCCCGGAGGCTTCACTGAAGTGGCGGCAATCGGGGGAAGCCCACAGCAGACCGACCGGACGGCCCGCCGCCACGTCCGCCGGATCAACCGCATAGACCGATTTGCAGAAGTGGCGGGTTCCCGGGTGGTTGGCGGCATGCAGGGCCACTGCCTCGGGATCGTGGTTGATGGCCACGTCCGGGGAGCGGCCCAAAGCCATTTCAATTCCGGTAGAGGCTCCACCGCCTCCGGCAAAGCTGTCGATGATGATTTCCCGCCCGGCGGAAAAAGGCCGGCTGATTTCCGGCATGGCAATCGGGAGGCTGAAGGTCATGCCACGGCCTCCCCGTTATGCTCCACACCATCCAGCAGCCGCCCTGCGGTCTTCTTCCCAACCCGGTACATCTGCATACCAGCATGGCCGTCAATGATCGTGAAGGCGTCCTGCCAATCGCTTGAGCCTCCATAGGCGAGAGGTAGGGTATCGACGCGGCAGGTTCGCCCGTAGCATTCATCCAGAACGGCCTGATCCTGTCCCGGCTTTGCAAGCCGATTGGAGCGATACAGAGTTTCAGCATCCTGTGCCCTTATCTGAGAGACAGGAAGCCACTCGCCCCATTGCTTGAAGAAGAACGCCGTTCCGCTGGCGGCGCACTGATCCCGCAGACCGCGCACCCAATCCGGATGCATCGGGCGGGCCTGACCGCCGGACTCTCCGCCGACGATCAGCAGATCAATCCCGGCCAGCCATTCCCGCAGATCCAGTGCCGACAGCAGGGGTTCGGCCGACAAAAAGCGCACCCCGGCCGGAGCGGCCAACAGCTTCGGAATGTCGCGGACAGCCTCGGTCTGATTGCAGACCGTGGCCCCCAGCCAGACGGTTTCCGGTACTCCGTCCGGGAACATCAGCGGCAGATAGCGCCCGGCATTACCGATCCTCTTGGACAGCAACAGCCAGTCAAGGTTCGGGGTCGCACTGATGAGCGCCCCCAGATCCTGCCGCCAGTCGTCGGTGATGGCCGGATGGTTATCAAACACATCCGCCAAGCTGGCGCAGAACACCCGCGCCCGTTTCCCGGCAGCCTGAGCCGCCCGGTTCCATCTCAGCGGCTGCCGCCAGTTCGCGGCACTGGTCCGGCGGCGCTGGCCCTGCCACAGCTCAGGCGTTCCCGCCCGCTTGGCCCAGCCTTCGGCATAGCAATGATCACAGGCCGGGGAGACTTTCGCGCACCCAACCCAAGGGTTGAAGGTGTGATTGGTCCATTCGATAGAGGAGTTCTCAGCCATGGTCCCGGCCTCCCTCAAATCTCAAACGTCACAGAGCCGTCAGACAACACGGCCCCCACGGCCTCGCCTGCGTCCCTATCACAATGATCAACAGCCTCCTCCCATGTCGGATAATCGGGAGCCGCCCGGTAATGTCCTGCGGCATCGCTGATGGTGTAACCGACAGTAAAAACAACGCTCTCTTTGTCAGAGTGGGTCATCTCAGGGGATCCTTTTCTTCGGACTGGACGGGTCGAACTTTGCCCTGTCGTCAGAAAAGGGGAGGCGTCCGCAAGGGGGTGTCCGGCAGGAGGGGGATCACCCACCGCCCACCGGGCGGCGCGAAGCGTGGTCGCCTGTAAGGCGACTATGGGGAGACCTGCCGGACAACAGCG
>NZ_KB907358.1:29240-30191 GCF_000381985.1 Novispirillum itersonii subsp. itersonii ATCC 12639
CCGGCAGGAGGGGGATCACCCACCGCCCACCGGGCGGCGCGAAGCGTGGTCGCCTGTAAGGCGACTATGGGGAGACCTGCCGGACAACAGCGGCCTGTGGCCGCGCTTGCCCCTTGTGGAGGCCGGGGCGAAGCCCCTACGGCCCCGGAGGGGCTTGAAGCGGTTGATCCGGTGGGAAGAAGGATAATCCGGATTGCCACCGCAGAGGCGTAGCGGTCGCCATAGATGGAGCGCCACGTTTCGGTCTGGGTGATCGCCGGATCTTCCCGAAAGCCGGTGATCACACCCGCCAGACGGCGATGTTTTCCGTATCCCAAAGACAGGGTTACAGGCCGACCGATCCGGCAGGTTTTGGGGTTCCAGCGCCCCCCTGCCGGGCGGAACTCTTCGGTTTTCAGACCAGATTGGAAGGCGTCAAACCATTGACGGCACAAGGGAATGAACAGGGGTTTTTCGTCAGCCATGGCCCCGGCCCTCCCCAACGGACAGACTGAGGGCGCTGAGACTGTGGTGGACGGTCCGGCGCAGGCCGTCCCGGTCCAACATTCCCCGCAGGTAGGCTGCCCGGTTGCGCACTCCGTGGCGCTCAATGGCAACCACGGCAGCCGCAAGGGCGGTGATGCCGTGGTGCCTCAGGGCTGACGCCCACACGGACCCTTGCAAACCAAGATCCTTGCTCACCAGCCACGACACCGCCCGGGTCAGGGCATGAAGGGCCGCAGACGCGGTATCCGGGGACGACAGACAGGCAAGATCAGCCGGGGATAACACCCGTTGTAACGTTTGTGAGGCCGTTATCATCAGCCCGACAAGCTGGCCGTCATCGAGGGCCTGCCCCTGCCCGGCCTGTACAGAATCTTGTTTGGATTTCTTTGTAAGGTATTTCAGGGTGACAGATCGGTCACCCTCCCCTGACAGATCCGTCTGTGGATAAGTCACTGGTTCGGCTTC
>NZ_KB907359.1 GCF_000381985.1 Novispirillum itersonii subsp. itersonii ATCC 12639
GGCGCGGTCAACCGTGATACCGAGTTGCCCAAGAACGGCACCGGCAGCGACGAAATGAAAATCTCGCCCTGCGCCTGCCAGCCGATCCCCTTCAACTCACGGGGGTTTGACTGGTCATGAACGACACCAAACCCACCCTCATTCTGCCGTTGAAAACGGTCAGGAACGTTCTGGAAACCGGCCCGATGGTCTGCGGCCTGATGATCCTGCTGATCTCCGGCCCTGACGCGGCGCTGGTGATGACTGCGGGCCTGCTGACGGTCGGAGTTTTCAGCAGGCCGGAAACCACAGATCGGGTCACAGGTCGCCTGCTTCAGGACCACCAGATTATGTTTGTGACCACGCTGATTTTCTTCTCGGCCCTGATCTGGATCCCCTTCGTTGCTGGCGCAAACGTAGGGATGCCGGACTGGCTCGCCGTTCGTAAGGCTTTCTTCTTTCAATTTTTCGGGGGGCTGCTCTCCGGGCACTGCATCAAGCTGTCTGACGGACTGCACTCACAGGGACAGCTTCCAGAAAGAGTAGACCCCGAAGGCAACCGATACAGCGAGCATCGCAAGGCGGATCTGCCAGATCCCGCCATAGACGTATTTCCCAAGGAGGCCAAGAGCCACGATGACGAAGGCGAAAAGCCAAAAGTCACCAGCCAGATCGGACCATCTGTCACTAATTTCAAAAAATCCCGGCTCATCCGTGTTGCGCATTTCCCGTCACGCCTCCTGTCGTTCTTCAAATCGCTGAACCGCACCAGCCGCCTCATGGTGATTGGCTGCCTCTATACCACACTTTATACGGGTTACATGTACATCGGGGGGCTGTCATGACCTCCCTGAAAGATCGCGTTCTGGCCCTGCGGGACCGCGCCCGTGAGGCCCGGCAAAAAAAGGCCGGCATCGCTGCCGACACCACCCCGCCCCGTCGTCACGAAAGCGTGGTGAACGCGGATCCATACGCCTTCGCCACGGCCTACGCCCGGCAGGCGTGGCTGCTGCGGCTGTCCACCATCACCAACGTCGGCCTCTTGGCCACCGTGGTAGTACTGGCCAACGCCATCGGGGCGATGAGCCCGCTCAAAAGAACCGAAGTGGCGTTGGTCCGCACCTACGGGCCAGACGACAAGCTCTATAAGGTCGAGCCCATCACCGAAGAGACTGAAGGCTTCCAGCTCTACCTCGAGAGCATGGCCCGCCAGTACGTCCGGCTGGTTCTGGAAATTGATCCGGTGACGCAGGAACAGCGCCACAAAGAAGCGGCCTTGATGAGTGATGGCCGCTGGTGGAAGCGGTTCCGCAAGGATTTCCTGAACACGAAGGAAATGGCCGAAACGCTGGAAAGCGGCCTGATCCGCACCATCAAAATCGAAACGGTGACCACGGTTCCCGGCATGACCGCTGACCGGAAACTGGTCGTCGATTTCACGGAAACCGACACCCTCAAGGGCAAGGTCATCAGCACCAAGCGGAAGCAAGCCTTCCTCGCGATGGAAACGCGCCCGCAGTCGGTGCGGGCTGAAGACCTCTACACCAACCCCCTCGGGGTCACCGTCAAGGAACTTGTCCTGAAGGAGCGCCCGGCATGACACGGACCACCCCCATGAAGAAACTGATCCTCGCCGCCGTCAGCGCCATTGCGCTGACCGCCGCCGCGTCGTCGGCCTACGCCCAGACCGCCCGCAACGCTGGCCCGGCCCCGGTGCCACCCAATCAGCAGCAGCCCGCCACCGCTGCGGCTCCTGCCGCTGCCGCTCCGGTCGGGATGCCACCCCCTGCCTCTGTGATCTGGCAGGCGGGAAATCAGCAGGAAGGCATCTACGGATACCTCGAACGTCCGCGCTCTGCCGGTCAGGTGCAGCAGATCTGGGATGAAGCAGGCACCAAGGCCGGGATCTACACCGTCGATGCCTGCGCTGACTGCTCGTACAAGGTGCAGGTCCGGGAATGGATGGTCACCACCATCGAACTCCCGAAGGGGGAAGTGATCGAGAGCGCAGATCTGGGCGACCAGAAGGGCTTTCAGGTCAGCCAGCGCGGCAAGAACCGGCTGGCCGTCCGCCCGGTCGGCCATGGCTATGATACCAACCTGCTGATCTACGGGAAAAGCGGGGCCATTTACCCCGTTTACCTCCGGGCCATCGGCTTCAACGCCCTCGATATCACCGACTTTGTTGTCCGCATTCAGGGCACCGTGTCGATGCCCGAGGATACCGCCGATATGGCCGTCCCCGGGATTTCGTCCGACGACAAGGGGAAGGCCACCGGCAACACCCCGGTCAACGCCAAACAGGCGGCGGCGTCCGGTCTGGCGCAGGCTTTCGCCGGGACCAGCCCGCAAGCCTCCCCGGTGCAGGACTTTGTACAGGATGCCCCCTTTGACCCCAGCAAGCTCCGGGGCTGGGGCCAATACAAGCTGTCCGGCAACGACGACACGATGGAACCCGATACCGTCTATCGGGATGACCGTTTCACGTACATCAAATATGGGGACAAACGCTGGACCCAGAACGAGCTGCCGACCGCTTACGTCGTCGTGGATGGCATCGACGAGCTGGTGAATACCCGCGTCATGGGTGACACCTACGTCATCGAAAGCACCCGCCCGAAGATCACCCTGAAGAGCGGCGAAAGCTACCTGTGCATCACCTACAAAGGGGGTGATGCATGAGCCTCGTCTGCGATATTGCGCTGGCGGTCGGGCTCACTCTTTCCGGCCATTGCATCGAAGCGGTCAAAGAAGTTCCGCCGGATGCCCTGCCGCAGAATGACCCTGCGGCATGGTCGCTGCCGGTGGCCCCTCCCCCGCCGCCAGCACCGCCACCGGTTTTCCCGCCAGTGGTAATCCGGGAGGCAGCCCCGCCGCTGCCTCCGCCTCCCGCGCCTGCCCCCCCTCCCCCGCTGCCAGAACCGCCCCCGGCCCCGGAGCTGGTGCCGGATCCGGTCGCGGAAGGGATCAAGGCGATCTGGTCCCGCCAGACCGGCGCGGCGGCCATGCTGGCCAGCGCCCCGGCCAGCCTGCCTGCCGGGGGTCTGCTGTCAGCGGTGTCAGCCCCGGCGCTGGGGCCGGTTGGCAAGGCCGGGGGTGATCTCGGCCCGCTGACCCCACACAAACCGGCTGAATACCAGTCGGAGCGCAGCGTATCGAGCCAGCCGGTCGATAACACCCGGATCCTGACGGCCGACCGCTATGTGGTCGGCATCCTTGAAACGTCGATCAACAGCCAGATCGGCGGGGACCAGACCGGCACGGTGATTGTGCAGACGGCCCGCGACGTCTACGGCTACCACGGGCGCAAACTGCTGCTGCCCAAGGGCAGCCGCCTGATCTGCGACTACAAAGCGCCGGAGGATATCGGCTCCTCCCGTCTCGCCCTGTCGTGCAAGCGGGCGCTGATCGCCGGGCACCGTGCCGAAATCCGCAACCTGGACTCTCTGCTGATTGACCAGCAGGGCCGGGCTGGCACGTCCGGCGAAGTCGATAACCGCTTTTGGGAGCGGTACGGCACCGCTTTTGTGCTGACCGGCATCAGTACAGCAGTGCGCTACGCCACCACCGTCACCCAGACCACCGACAAGCAGGCGACAGCGGCCCAGCAGTCCCGCGACAGCGGCGCACAGGAACTGTCAACCCGTCTGGGCGAAATCAGCGCCAACGTCCTCGAACGGACGATGGACCTGAAGCCGATCATCACCGTGCCGCAGGGCACCCGCATTCACATTCGGCCCGACAAGGACTGGTACGTCGCACTCCCGGAGGGAAGCTGACCATGATCCCACTTTTTACCCTGATCGCCGCCTCGGTTCTGGCTGTCGGAACCCCGGCTTCTGCTCAGACGCCGGGCTCTCCGGCCCTCACCGCCAGCATCAGCCGGAACGGTCAGCCGGTGGCCTCGTCCACCCTGCACCTGACCGCCACCGGGGATCGCTCTGACGGCAGAAAGGATCTTCCATGAAGAAATCATCTATTCAAATTTCGAATGGCATTGATCAGGTAATCAATCTGTCCAGTCCTTTGAACATATTGATAAAGAAAAAATCCAACGATGATGACAAATCCGATCATAATAAGCCTCATCTTCGGTTTTTTGTTCAACGGGTCTTCCGTCCTGCATTTTGGACAAGGACCCTTTGCATCGCTGGCTATGGGTTCATTGCACACGTGGCATTGGATCAATTTCGCCATTTGATTACCCTTAATAATAGTTCAAAAACAAATACTCCCTCAAAGGGGGAGCACCCGCCCATCAAAACACATCCCGATGACTGGAAAAAGGCCCCCATTGAGGCGCAGATCCGGCCACTGGTTGACAGCCTCAGACTCCGTGGGATCACAACCGTCGCCTCCTGCGCCGGTCATTCCACCCGACCGTCTACCCCCTATGTCCTGTTCCGCTGCACAGAAGCGGAGGCATGGGAAGTGCAGACCATCCTCCATGACCTGTACCTGTCAGACCGGACACACCGATACTGGAGCCTTGATGCCCGTTTCAGTCCAGACGGTGTTCTCCAGTACTGCCTGACCGCATCATCCCTTGAAAATCTGGACATCGGCCTTCTGGACATCGGCCTGCGACGGCTTTGGCATTTCTGGATCCGCCGCCACCGGATTGACCATGACCTTCAAGCCATTGCCTCGGCCCTGACGCCGACTGTGGCGTCGGCCATCCCTCTCTCCAATCTCTCCACCTGAATGAGGCATCTCATCATGCAGACCTCTCTTTCTGCACGTCTGTTTGCCGTGTCCGTGCTGCTGGCAAGTAGTACGGCCCTGACCCCGGCCATCGCTCAGACCGCTGCCGGAACCAAAGCCGCTGCTCCGGTCGACGGCCAGACGCAGACCGCACCCCAGCCCGGCCAGCCCGGCCAACAGCCCGGAACGATGGATGAGCTGAACGCCATCGTGAAGATCCAGAGCCGCCCCAAGGCGGCAACAACGCTGCCGGAAAATCAGCCGGTGCAGCTGGACCTGTCGCTGGTCAACGTCCCCGATGTGCCCAAGCTGCTGCTGGAAGGCGTCACCGGCAATGCCTTCGCCCGCTACGTCGAAGTGGACAAGAAGCTGGTGGGCCAGATGGTGCTGGCCGGTGTGTCGAAGAACGGCAAGATCGAAGCGCTGGATACCAGCAAGTTTGCGGCCCAGTTCCCGCTGAAAGCCACCACTCTCTCGGCAGAAGAACCGGTCGTCATTGAAGGCGACAAGGTGCAGCTGATTGAGGCCCTGAAGCGCCTGCAAGGCACCGAAGAGGAAAAGAAGAAGGAGGAGGAGGAGAAGAGCGAAAACAGCAAAACCTCCTCGATCTCCAACGGCAACGGCTCGGCGAACCCGGACGCCGCAGGCTACACCACACCCTCCCCCGGCACCCTGCCGGAGGAACAGCCGGAGCCCGCACCCGCCACCACCGTTGAGGTCGTGGAAGACGGCTGCAAGATCCGCATTGATCTCGGTCAGAAGATGGCCATCCAGCAGAACAAGACGGTGACGGTCACCGATGGCCAGCGCACCGAAACCCCGTGCGAAGACGGCGGCACCCGCTATGCGTTGCAGGAGAGCTTCCTCAACTGCACCTATAAGATCGACACTGAAGGCATGACCGCCACAGCCCGGAAGCGGCTGTATTACCTCGATAAAGAGGGAAACCCGGTGCAGGCGCAGGACTGCACCGAAGATCCTGAAAAAGTCTACCCGATCCGCGAAGACGTCGCGGCCTGCCCGATCCTGCTGGATTATCCGGCTGGCAAGGCGGTGCCGCAGGCCGTACAGGTGTATACCAATCACCTGAACGCCCGTGTACAGCTGCCCGGCCCGTGCGTGGACTCCAAGACCGTTGCGGCTGTGCCGCTGGTACCGACCACCGACGGCTGCACCATCCGCCATGATTTCGCGGGTGGCAAATCCACCCAGCAGGGCCGCTATACCTACAGCCTGAACAACGTGCTGTACGACGCTGGCTATTGCTCTGACACCGAGACCACCTATCCCCATACGGTCGTTTATGACGACGCGGCAGGGGGCAGCATCTGCCCGGCCATCATCCGGCAGGATACAAAAAAGGTCGTCCGCCAGTACCGGACCCGCATCACGGTCGGGGGCATCAGCCAGTTTATCAACGACTGCACCCCGGACAGCAGCCAGCTCGATCTCTACACCACGCAGGACGGCTGCGATGACCCGTCCACATGGGCACATGATCTGTCAGCGGGCGTGTCATACGAGAGCGTCCGCGACTACTACATGCGGAACGGAAAGCGCGAATACATCAACCTGTGCCACACCGGCACCCAGACCTATCCGCACGATATCACGGCAGCGGGCTGGGAATACAACGACGGCCAGCGCACCAGCCTGCAAAAGAGCCGCGTGGCGATTACCGGCCCTAAGGGCGAATACGTGATTGCCGCCAGTACCGTACTGCCGGGCACCGCAGCTATCCCTTATGAGTATATCGGGCAGAAGGTCACCCGCACCGGGGTCAGCACCTACGAAGGCTGCACCGCATGGCGTGAGACGGCCAAGGCCGATCAGTATAAGCGCCCGGACGGATCGACCTACAACCTGATCCTTGGGGTTGGGACCGCCGAAAACGGCGGTAACGTTTGCGACAAGGTGCAGCTGGCCACGCGGACTTTTGTCGTCGGATTGTATCGATTCTATTCGGACGGTCCTTATGGCTGTGACCGTGAGGGGAATAGCTGCGGTCCGGCCCCGATGATTACCTATCAGTATATGCGCCGTGACGCCGGGCGTTTTGCTCAACAGAACCGCGAAACCTCAGCGGTAGTCGGCTACGTGATCGAATGGACCGCGTCACCACGGATCGCCGAAACATACGAGGTCGTCGGGAAATATAGCTCGTTTAACTATCCGGGCACCGAAATTTACCGCGATGCCTATTGGGCCGTGAACACCAACCAGTGGTCAGCGGTGGATGCAATGGGGTCCTCCTCACAGCTTAGCTCCCCGCCCACGGCGGGCTGGTAAGGGGGACGGCGACATGAACGCAGTTCACCCCCTGCCTCAGACAGAAGGAAGCCCGGCGCAAGCCGGGCTGGCCCCCCTGCCGGGAAACCGCCTGCTGGTGCCCCTGCTGGCCCCGCTGTCCCGCCATTACTCCGACCCGGCCACGGTCGAAATCCGCATGTCACGCCCGGGCGTGGTGGTGATCGACCGGCGCGGGGAGAAGAAACACTCTGTCACAGATCCCGACCTGAACCGGGCCAGTCTGGAAAAGATCGCCATGGTGCTGGCCAGCCGGGCCGGTGTGGCCTTTGACGGGCATCGGGGCGTCAAGCTGTCCTGTGTCCTGCCGGAAGGCCACCGCTTCGAGCTGCTGGTGGGTAACTCGGTGCAGACCGATATCAGCCTTGCCATCCGCTGCAAGCATCCGTTTGTACCGACATGGGAGCAGTGGGGTATCTCGGATGCCCTGCGTGATTACCTGCTGGGCAAGGTGGCCGAAGGCGCAAACCTGATCGTCTCCGGGGCCACCAACACCGGCAAGACCACCCTGCTCAACCTGCTGCTGGCCGGGCTCCCCGATCACCGCCGCGTTGTCGCCTGCGAAGACACCCCGGAACTGCACATCAAGCGGTTCTGGGATGGCGTCGGCCTGCTGGCAGCCCGTGAGGAGGGCACCGGCTCCGGCATGGTGACGTGGCGGGAACTCTACGATCACATGATGCGCATTACCCCGGACAACATCCTGTTTGGGGAAATCTCGACGCAAAACGCCTTCGCGGCGCTGGCTGCCCTCAACAGCGGCGTCACCGGCTTCATGTGCACCGTTCACGCGGAATCGCCCGAACAGGTGATCCACCGGAAGTTTGTCCAGAACATCAGCTGGGCGGGCGGCGACATGGCCGACATTCCGGAATTCCTGACCGATCTGGTGGATGTGGTGGTGCAGATCAAACGCTCAGACGACGGCTGGCGACGCATCACCGACATCTGGGAGGTCCGCGCCAACCGTTATGTGATGCGGCACGGCAGGGAGGATCTGCCATGATGGCCCTCTCTGAACGCCTGCTGGAACGGCTGCTGCTGGCCGGGGCCGCCGTGATCGCCCTCGGCAGCCTGTGGGGGCTGTGGTGGTGGCAGATCGGCTTCGATCCCAGCGATATCAAATGGTGGAAGTGGCTGATCGCCAGCCTGCTGCATCCGGCGGGGCTGCCCCAGCCGATGGTATGGGCGGCGCAGGGCTGCCTGATCGGCGGTCTGGTGCTGTTGATGGCCATCGCCGTTATCATGCGGCAGGCCCGCAACCGCACCGTCAGAGGCGGGTTCAAATCTGACGAACTGCACGGCTCCGCCCGCTGGGCCACCCATAAGGATGTGCTGAAGTCCGGCCTGCTGTCTCCAAAGGCACGGTATGGCGCGGTGGTCGGTGGCTGGAAGAAGGGCAAGACCCATCACCAGCTCCGTCACAGCGGCCCGGAGCATGTGATGTGCTTCGCCCCCACCCGCAGCGGGAAAGGGGTGTCGCTGATCCTCCCCACCCTCCTGTCATGGCAGGAGAGTGTTCTCGTGCTCGACATTAAGGGTGAAAACCACGCCCTGACCGCCGGATACAGGGCCAGCCTCAGCCATACAGTCCTGAAGTTTGCTCCGACCTCAACCGAGGGCTGCTCCCGCTTCAACCCGCTGGCGGAAATCCGCCTCGGCAGCGGGCGGGACATTGCCGACTGCCAGAACATTGCTGCCATCATTGTTGACCCCGACGGGAAAGGACTGAACGACCACTGGATGAAGGAAGGCTGGAGCTGGCTGACCACCTCCATTCTCCATGTCGTCTACCGGGTTCACCTTACCGAGAAGCGCCGGGCCAATCTGGCCGACGTACGGCGGTTTCTGAACAAGGTGCCGCCGCTGCCGGTCAACACCGGGGAGGAGGATCTGGCCGCGCTGTTCTCGGCCGACTTTGAAAAGCTGCTGAAGGAGATGGCCACCTTCAAACACGGCGATCCGGTGATCGACGATGCGGTGCGCACCGGCATCGGCGGCATGCTGAAGAAGGTTCACACCGAACGCTCCGGCGTTCATTCCTCGGCGGTCAACGGTCTGGGCCTGTGGGCGGATCCGATCATTGCCGCCAACACCGGGGCCAGTGACTGGACCGTGGCGGACCTGATGAACGGCGACAAACCCGCCGCCCTCTATCTGGTGATACCCCCGTCTGACATTGCCCGCACCCGTCCGCTGATGCGGATTCTGTTGAGCCAGATCATCGGACGGCAGACCGAAAGCATGGCCTTTAACAAAGGCCGTTCCGTCAAAAACTACCGTCACCGCCTGCTGCTGATGCTCGATGAGTTTCCAGCCGTCGGCAAAATCGACGTGCTGCAGCAGGGCATCGCCTTTGTCGCAACCTTTGGGCTGAAGCTGTTCGTCATCGTTCAGAACGTCGGTCAGCTGGAAGCCGTCTACGGCAAGAACAACGGCTTCATGGCCAACTGTAATGTCCGCATCGCCTTTGCGCCGAATATTTCTGAGGGCAATACCGCTGATGCCGAACTGGTCTCCAAACTGGTCGGCAAAACCACCGTCGTGCAAAGCCGCCGCTCGGCATCTGACGGCAAGGGCGGGCGGATGTCTGACAGCCTTCAGGAAACCGCCCGTGCCCTGCTGACCCCGGACGAGGCCGGACGCCTGCAGGCCATTACGGAACATGACGACGGCACTGTCACCCCCGGCGAAGTGCTGACCCTGCTTTCCGGTCGCTACCCGATCCGGGGCACCCAATACCTGTACTTCCAAGACCCTGAGCTGCTGGAGCGGGCGCAGATCCCGGCCCCGCCTGCTCCGCCGTTCAAACCGCTGGCCCTGCCGAAGGAAGAGCCCCATGACCACACCGCTGATCGACCGTTACCGCACCGGGGCCGTCCGCCTGCTCGGCCTGCAGGGTCTCGCCCCGGCGGCCCTCGGCCCGGTACACCGGCAGGCCATCGACTGGCTGGCCGCCCTGATGCTGGCGCAGACGCTGCCCCCCGATCCGGCCCCGGCGGAACAGTGCCTCCCGGAAACGACGGTGGCCGGGGTCCGGGCGCTGCTGTCCGGCGGGCTGATCGCGGTGGCGAAGCACATCAACCGGCTGGCCGCCGCCCCGGCTGATCCGCTCGACCCCGTCGCCCTGTACGTCCATCAGCAGGCCATCGCCATGCAGGACGCCCCGGACGTGACCCGCGACACCACCCTGCGCGTCATCGTCGGCCATCTGGCCCTGCTGGCCCTCGCCGCAGACCACCCGCACCGCACCCAGCCCGCACTCTCCCACGTCTGACGGAGCCTCTCATGACCAACAAGCCTATCAACCCTCTCTTTGACACCCAGACCGACCTTGAAGCCCTGATCGCCGCCGACCGCGAGCGGGAGGCGATGGCGGTTGCCGCCCGCATCATCGACCGCGCCGCCGACACCGCCCCGGTGGCGGTAGACCCCGACATTGCCGAGGCGATGGGGGCGTTCGAGGACGACGCCCTTTCGGAGGAAGACGCGCTCGACGCCTGCTTCAATCCCTATGGGGATAACGACGGGGAGGACGGCAGCCATGGCTGACACTCCTGAGAAGATCCCCTTCCGCGACCGGGTGGTGGCGGAGATGATCCGCCACATCGAGGCCGGAACCGCCCCATGGCAGAAACCATGGCAGCCCGGCCAGTTCCGCGAACAGCCGATGAACCCCACCACCGGCAAAGACTACCGGGGCATGAATGCGGTGTGGCTGGAAGCCCACGGCTACGCTGATCCGCGCTGGATGACCTATAAACAGGCCCAATCCATCGGCGCACAGGTGCGCAAGGGGGAACGCGGCTGGCAGATCGAATACTGGCAGCGCTCCGACACCAAGCCGCTCCTTGATGCCTCCGGTAAGCCGGTGCTGGGCGAAGACGGCAAACCGAAAACCACCAGCTACGAGCTGGAACGGCCCCGCGTGTTCCGGGCCACGGTGTTTAACGGTTCCCAGATTGAGGGACTGGAACCGCATCGACCGAAAACCATGGACCCGGCATTTCAGCCGCTGGCCGAGGCTGAAAAGCTGCTGGCCGCCGGGGGCGTGGAAATCCGCCACGACCAGCACGACCGGGCGTTCTACCGTCCCTCCACCGACCGCATTCACCTGCCCCAGCGGGACACGTTCCGGGGCGCGGAAGAGTACTACGCCACCGCCCTGCATGAGCTGGCCCATGCCACCGGCCACCCCAGCCGTCTGGCCCGCGACATGAGCGCCGGCTTCGGTTCGGAAAACTACGCCCGTGAGGAGCTGCGGGCGGAGATGGCGGCGTTCATGGTCAATACCAGTCTCGGCCTCGGTCACAACCCGGAGCGCCATGCCGCCTATGTCGGCAGTTGGCTGCAGGCCCTGAAGGACGACAGGAACCTGCTGTTTCAGGCCGCCCGTGACGCCGAAACCATCCAGACATGGATCACCCAACCGGAGCTTCGCCCCGAACTGCGGCAAGCCGTGGAGGCCCGTATCAGCATGGACCAGCAGCAGCCTGTTCTGTCGGCGGCTATGCCGGCACAAACCGGGCCGGAAAAAGAGCCGGCTCTTTCTCCCTCACTCCAGACCGAACCGGGACAGCGGATCTGGCTGGCGGTGCCGTTCAAGGAAAAGGACGCCGCCAAAGCTGCCGGTGCCCGCTGGGATGCCAAAGCCAAGGCATGGTATGCCCCGCCCGGCATCAATCCGGAGGGGCTGGCTCAGTGGCTGCCAAAGGCCGACCAGCCCCGGCTGAAGCCGGAGGGGCTGGATCCGGTGGCGGAGTTTGCCGCCGCCGCCGCTGCCCATGGCCTCAAGATCGACGGTCTGCCGCAGATGGACGGCAAATGGCACCGGGTGCCGTTGCATGACGACAAGGGCAAGGACCTGAACGGAGCCTACAAGGCGCATCTCAACGGCAGACCGTCCGGACTGATCCGCAATTACAGGACCATGGGCGAGCCGGAAAAGTGGATCGCGACCGGCCACCGCCTTGATCCGGCGGAGCTGGAGCAGCTGAAGGCGGAGTCCCGCGCCCGTGAGGCCCGGCAGAAGCAGGAGCTGACCACCCGGCAGGCGGCCAAGGCCCGGCTGGCGGCGGATATCCTTGCTCAGGGTCAGCCGCTGGACGGCCACCCCTATCTCGACCGCAAACAGGTACAGGCCCACGGCCTGAAGCGGCATGAAGACGGCTCTGTCATGGTGCCGTGCCGGGATGCCAACGGCGAGGTGTGGAACATCCAGTTCATCAAGGACGACGGGGAAAAGCGCTTCCTGAAAGAGGGCCGCATGGATGGCCTGATGCACCGGATTGAGGGCACCCGGGGCGGGCCGACGGTGATCGCCGAAGGCTACGCCACCGCCGCCAGCATCCATGAAGCCACCGGCCTGCCGGTGGTGGTGGCCTACAACAGCGGTAACCTGCCGAAGGTGGCGGAAGCCCTGCAGAAGCAGGACCCCGGCATCCGGCTGGTGATCGCTGCCGATGACGACGCCGGAACCGCCCTGAAGCATGGCAGGAACCCCGGCCTTGAGGCCGCGCAGAAAGCCGCTGCCCTGACCGGGGCCAAGGTGGCGGTTCCGCCGTTCACGCAGACGGAACGGCAACAGGGCCTGACCGACTGGAACGACTTCGCCGCCGTGCGCGGCAAGGGGGCTGTCACCCCGGCCCTGCGGCAGGCCCTCGGCCTTGAGGCGCAGCAGGACAAGGCCCTGAAGCAGGACCAGAGCCGCACACAGCAACAGGGGCTGCAACCGGCCCGGCGCTCCGGCATCGGCCTGTCCCTCGGCCTGTAGCCTACCGCCCCCCTTGGGACCGCTGCCCTCTCGTGACCCCGGCGGCGGTCCCCTTTTTCCCCAGACAAACAGCCCACACGGATAATCCCATGCCGTCAGCAAAGCCCTTCGCCAAAGTCCTCCTCGATGCCGATGACGAGGCACGCCTCAATGAGCTGTGTGAACAAAGCAAACTCTCCCGCTCGGAAGTTTTCCGGCGGCTGCTGCACAATCTGCCCCTGCCCTCCCAGCAGACCTTTCAGGGCTGGGACGCCATCACCGAGATGATGAAGGTCAACGCCGATCTGGCCCGCCTCGGCAACCTGCAACGGATGGCGCTGGCCGAAACAGATGCCCCGGACCTGACTGCGGCGCTGCATGCGCTGATTGCCGAACTCAGCACCCGGCAGGCGGAGCTGAAGGATCTGGCGGTGGCCCTGCGCGACAGCCTTCAGCCGCGCCGCACCGCGTCTGCCTGAGGATCTGCCCGATGAACGCCATCAAGATCGACAAGAAAGCCGACGTTGCCGACAACTACACGCGGCTGGGCACCTACATCAGCGCCGCCCCGGAAACCGGGGAGAAGCTGGACAGGTTCTGGATTGCGAACTGTGGAGCCGGGGAAACCCTCGACGACCTTCCGGCGGCACTGGCCGAGATTGAGGCAATCCGTCAGCAGAAGCCCAAGGTAAAGGACAAGACCTATCATCTGGTGGTGTCCTTCCGTGATTCCGACCGGGAGAAACTGACCGACGCGGCCCTGAAGGACATTGCGGCCGAGTATAACAAGGCCCTCGGTTTTGGAGACCACCAGTACGTCGCCGGAACCCACATCAACACCGATAACTTCCACATGCACATCGCGATTAACAAGGTGCATCCGCAGACCCACCGGGTTCTGACGCCATTCCGCGACTACAGGATTCTGGAACGGGTAAGCCGGGCAATGGAACGCAAATACGGGCTGGCGATTGACCGCGGCATGTCCGACCGTGACCTGTCACAGGCCCCCGGCCTGTCGCCTGCCGCCAAGGACTACGAGGCCCGGACGTGGGAAGTCTCGTTCCAGCGCTGGATGACCGACAACCGCGACGCCCTGTTGCCAGAGATCCAACAAGCGGCAACATGGCAGGAGCTGCATGAGGCACTGGCCCGGCATAGCGTTCAGATCAAACCGCAGGGCGCGGGCATGGTGTTTGCCTCTGACGGCCAGACCATGAAGGCCAGTGCCTTTGACAAGTCGTGCAGCAAGGCGGCGCTGGAAAAGCGGCTGGGAGCCTATCAGCCCCGGCAGGAACTGACCGCACCGGGTGTCACTCCCCCGGCCCCCGGCCTGTCTGCCCAGCCGACGCCATCGCCCGGCAAGGTCTACCGCCCGCGTCCGCTGGGGCGCACCACCGGCACCCCCCGGCTGTGGCGGCGCTACCGGCAACGCCAGCGGGCCGTCCGCAGGACCGGGGGCCTCGACCGCGCCCTGCGGACATGGTCCAGTTTCATTCTGGCTGAAGCCTACAGTGACCCGATGGCCGCCGTGGTGCTGATGGCCCACCGGGAGGCCCTGACCATCCTGCTGCCGTCGTCGGATCCCTTTCACCGTCCGGCGCGGATCAGTGAATCCTCCTTGGCAGCGCTGCGGGTCTGGCGCAACGCCACCCCATGGCAACAGACCACTGCCCGGCCCGCGTGGGCGGAAAAGGCCCGGCTGGGCACTGCCGGGGTGAAGGTGGACGATCAGGGCAATCTGATCGTACCGTTCCGCAGCTCACAGGGGCGGGCACAGGGACGGATTGAAGGGGTGCAACTGGTGGCCAAGGACGGCAGCACCCTGACCATCGGCCCGGTCAGCCACGACAGCCTGCACCTGATCGACCCCGGACGCACCCTTCAGGAGCGGTCCAGCAGCCAGCGGGCCGCACCCAAGGCCCCGGTGCTGGTGACCGCTGACTATCCTTCAGCGGTGGCGCTGGCACAGGCCACCGGGGCAGCGGTGGCGGTCGCCCGCTCTGAGGCCGATCTCTCCGCTGTGGCGGCGGCGCTGTCGGCCCGCTATCACGCCAAAGCCACCGTGATCACGCGGGAACAGGGCACCGGCCTTGCGCTGCCGTCCACCCTCGCCCCGGCGGAGCTGCGCAGCCGCTGCGCCCGGGCGGTCGGGGACAAGGCGATGCTGCTGTGGGACAGCAGCCCGCGCAGCGCCGGACGGGATAATCCGGTTCTGGCGGCTCTGGGTGTGCAGTCCTACGGCTGCCGGGAAGACGACACGGGCAGCCTGCTGGTGCCGCTGCGCACCCTCTCGGGGCGGCTGGAGGGGGTGGCGGTGCTGGCCGCTGACGGCACCCGCAGCCAGACGGTGAACCCGGCACGGGGGCCGCTGGTGGCGATGATTGATCCGCTGCGGGAACTGGGCAAAGACAGGCCGGTGCTGCTGGCGCAGGACTATCCGACCGCCGCCGCCCTGCACCGGGCCACCCGCCTGCCGGTGCTGGCGGTTCAGGACCCTGCCGACTGGCTGGCCACCGCTGACGCCATCAAAGCCAAATGGCCCGGCTCCCCGATAGTGGTGGCAATGGATGACACCCGCAGCAACCGCGAACAGGCCAAGGCGGCAGAGCTGCCGCTGGTGGCCCCGGTAACGCCCTCCGGGCGGCGGGTCTCCTATGCCGACCTGACCCAGCCCAAGGCCGCCGAGGTTCTGCGCGATACGCTGGCCGACGCCACCAAGGACACCGTGTGGCAGGCATGGCGCTCCGGCCATGCCCCGGACCGGGACGATCACCCGGTGATGAGTGTCGGCACCCTGCGGCGCGGGGTGCGGATTGCGGAAGACGGCAGGATCCTTGTGCCCCTGCGCAACGGGCAGCAGCGCCTGTCCGGGGTGCTGGTGGTGTCTGCCGATGGTGAGACCCTTCACACCGTCACCGGCCAGCAAGCCCCGGAGAAGGCGGGCAAGGGAGCCGCGACGGCCCCGCAGCCGCTGACCCATGTTGTCGGTGGCTGGGAAAAGAAGGGCTCCACCGGCCCGGTGATCGTGGCGCGGTCACTGGCCGAAGCCGTGACCCTGCACCGCGAAACCACCGCCACCGTGATGCTGACCACCGGCAGGCCGGAGGATCTGACGAAAGCCCTGCACGACCGGGGCCGCCCCGTGCTGCTCGCCGGGAAGGATCTGGCGATACCGCAGACCAAGGGCTTTGACGTCCCCGAGGCCAAGCAGAAAGCCGCCCTACGCAAGGCCCTGACCGCCCTCACCCTGCCGATGCGGCAGGGCCGGGGCACGGTACTGGGGCGGGGGATGTGAGGGGGACCCCAGAGCACTTTTTCATCGAAAACAAAGGAACACAGATCATGACCAACACACCGCTTGACCACGACGCCATCCTGAAGGCCCGGGCGACCCTGTCCGGCCACAGTGAAGGCCCCTGTGACACCTGCGCCAGCCCGCTGGTGTTCGCCCTACAGGCCGGAGAACATCAGATCTCACTGGACCTGATAACCCTCCTCCGCTGCCTGAAGCTGGCGGAGCGGGAACAGGCCGTTCCTGTCATCGATTCAGAGTGGTGGAATATCATTGCCCGTGACTATAAAGTGTTCTGAAGAGGCTGATTCGCATGGAGCGCAGAGTGCGGGTATTCCGGTTAAAAGCCGAAATCAGCGGAGAGCATACGCTGAGTCGGGAGGTGTTTGAGAGCCTGACGCTCAAGCACTTCCCATGGCATCAGCCGAAGGACAATCACCTCAAAGGGGCTGGTGAAGGCAACTACTATGCAGTGTGCCCGGCCTGTACCAACCCCGTGCAGATTCTTGGCCTGTACAGACCCCTTCCACAGACCCCCCATCCCTATGCCCGCCACACCGGAGAGAGGATCCCGGGGTTTGAGTTCTTCGATGGCGATGCCCATCAGAACTGTCCCTACATCGTCAAGCACAAGCCCGGCTGCCGGGATCTGAAAGCCAGCATCGAGGGCCTTCCGATCCGGATCCTTGAGGTTCTGCTGAACCATTTTGACCGGGTGATCTACACCCTGGAGCAGGACACCGGTGTCCGGATCTCCCCAAATCTCGCCAGAGCTATGCTGCGCAGCTATCTGGACGGCAAGGGTTACCTGTATGTCGGGGCCACCATCCAGAACATTCCGTGGACCTTTGCCTATATGGCCAACGCCCATTCTCTGTACGGTCGGACCATCCACAACAATGAAGCCATGAAGGACGCCATCCGCAAAAGGCATCCCGTCGCCGGGCTGACCGATACCGGAGAGCTGGGCAAAGGGACTGCCTATTACAGCATCCTCTGGAGCTTCATCCTCCATACCATCACCGCCGGGGACACCCTGGAGGAAACCATGAAGATGGTTCTGGCTGATGACCGGCAGCGCCGGATTTACACGCAGGAAATCCGCTTCGATCACAACCGCTTTGAACGGCTGCTCAACACCCCGCCCGAAAGAGCCAGACGAAACGCCGTGCTGCTGAAAGTGGCACAGGAAGAGTTTGAGAGCCGAAGAGACATTCCGGAAATCAAAACCACCGCACTGGCTGGAAAAATGACTGCTCTGTAGCCCTTATGGGAGTGGGCTACCATGGCAGTTCCGCTGATGCTCCGACAGGGGAGCAAACGACGGCAGATTCCCTGCACGAGGTCTGAAAGACTGCCCTATCATCCTCCAGATACAGAGAAGTCACTGTTTCCGGAGGTGTCCAAATCGCAACTGTAATGCTAGTTGAACTCAGAGAAAGTTCCCCCCTTCCGTGTATAATACCATTGCAGATGCAGAATGGACGATCCTTGTCACCTCTTTAACGCACCTGAGAAATACAAACGAGCAGAGAGCATACAGCATGGCGCGAGTCCGCAGAGTTGAGATCAGCAATTTCCGTTGCATTCGATCCTTTGTTTGGGATCCGTCGCCTGGCATCAACTGCCTGATCGGTCCGGGAGACAGCGGCAAGTCGACCATTCTCGACGCGCTTGATCTTTGCCTCGGCGCCCGGCGCGCTTTTCAATTCACCGACGCGGATTTCCACAACCTGAACGTCGATGAGCCGATCACGATTACACTGACAATCGGGGCGCTAGATGAAGCGCTGAAGAACATCAATACATATGGGTTGTTCCTGCGCGGCCTCAATCCTGCGACCGGCGAAATCGAAGACGAGCCGGAAAAGGATCTGGAAACGGTCTTGTGTCTACAGTTGACAGTAGCAAGCGACCTCGAGCCCGTCTGGAGGCTGTTTTCCGATCGGGCGAAGGCACAAGACACGAAACAAAACTTGATCTGGAAAGATCGTGTCGCATTGGCGCCGACGCGGATTGGGGTGCTGGCCGAGTCAAATCTCGGGTGGCGACGAGGATCGGTGCTAAACCGATTAACGGACGAAAAGGCGGATGCGTCCGCAGCCCTGGCGAAGGCTGCACGGGACGCACGGACGGCCTTTGGAACGGACGCGGAGAAGCAGCTCGGGGAGACGCTGAATCTGGTCGGCGAGGCCGCAACCGAATTAGGGATCGATATCGGTGGGAAGGCCCGTGCCCTACTCGATGCCCATACCGTCACATTTGGCGGAGGAACGATTTCGCTGCATGACGCAGACGGCGTGCCGCTTCGCGGACTCGGGATCGGATCCACACGACTGTTGATCGCGGGACTTCAACGCAGAGCGGCGAAGTCGTCGTCGATGCTGCTTGTGGACGAATTGGAACACGGGCTCGAACCGCACCGCATCATTCGCTTTTTAGGGTCACTCGGAGCCAAGGAGACACCGCCACCTCTTCAGGTGTTTGTAACGACGCACTCCCCGGTTGCGTTGCGGGAGCTGTCAGGGGCGCAGCTGTTCGTCGTGCGCGAAACAGAGGCCGGCCATACTGCGACCTGTGTCGGCACAGACGACGACCTCCAAGGGACTATTCGCCTCTACCCCGAAGCATTCTTGGCGAAATCCGTGATGGTATGCGAAGGGGCGAGTGAAGTCGGTCTCGTGCGTGGATTAGACCATTATTTCACGGCTCAGAAAGAGCAATCGATCTCCGCCTGCGGTGTAGCGATGGTCGATGGCAGGGGCGTAACGAAGCTCCTGAAGCTGGCGAAGGCGTTCATGTCGCTGGGGTACCGGGTAGCGATCCTGCGCGACAACGACGTTCAGCCGGACGCGGCCGAGGAGGTCATGTTCACAAGGGCGGGCGGCATGGTGTTGATGTGGCAGGAAAACCACGCACTCGAAGATGAATTGTTCGCGAGCCTTCCGGCTAGAGCGGTCGGGTTGATGGTCGAGAAGGCGGTCACCTTACATGGCGACGCTTTGGTGAATGCACACCTCCAATCAAAATCGGAGCATGCTTACGACCTGGAGCGCGTGCGGTCAGAGATCGCATCCGGGGCGGTGCCCGACGACATGCGCACTATACTTGGCAAGGCATCACGGACCAAGGAGACACCCTGGTTCAAAAACGTCTCGGCGATGGAAGATGTTGCCTGTGACATAGTGGGGCCGCAGCTGGCGCAAGCCGACAAAGGTTTCAGGACAATCGTAGAGAAAGCATTTACGTGGGCGCGCGATGACTGAGCCGGAGATCGACCTCTTCGCTGTCACGCGTGGCACGGTGACGGCACCGGCGGGATGTGGAAAGACGCACCTCATTGCAGAGACCCTGAAGCGCCACACAGGAGCAAAGCCGATCCTCATCTTGACGCATACCAATGCGGGGGTCGTAGCGCTCAGGGCGCGGCTCGATAAGGCTGGGGTTCCTACGAAAGCCTATCGCTTGTCGACTATCGACGGCTGGGCGATCCGCATGGTCGGACTATTTCCGACGCGAACTGGGATAGATCCGGCGACGTTACAACTCAATGAAGTCCGGCCGAACTATCCAAAAGTCCGAGAGGCGGCCTGGCGGCTTCTAAAGGGCGGTCATGTGCTCGACCTGCTTAGAGCCACGTATGAGCGCGTCATTGTGGATGAATACCAGGATTGCTCGATCGACCAACACGCCATCGTCTACCACGCCGCCCCGGCTCTGCCAGTTTGTGTGCTTGGCGATCCGATGCAGGCCATCTTCGGTTGGCAGGGGAACGAACTCGCCGACTGGGATAAGCACGTCTGCTCGCATTTCCCAGTGGTTGGCGAATTGGCCACGCCGTGGCGGTGGCGACTTGCGGGAACGGAGGACCTGGGTGTGTGGTTGCTCGACGCGCGCCGGAGGTTGGAAGCGGGGCTGAGCGTGGACCTGACCACTGCACCTTGTGAAGTCAGCTGGGTGGAACTCGACGGAACGGAAGATCGTCTGCGACAGCTTAGAGCTGCGCAGACGCGAGCGGTAACAGAGAAAGGATCGGTGCTGATCATCGGCGATGGCAGAAGCCCACCAAATCAACAGCTGTTTGCAAGCCAAATTCCGGAAGCCGTGACCGTAGAGGCCGTGGACCTAAGGGACATGGTTACGTTTGCCCGCACTCTAGACTTCAACGCACCGAATGCCCTTCAACTCGTCGTCGAGTTTGCAGGTTCGGTAATGACAAATGTTGGCGGCCCAGACCTGTTGCGCCGGATCGGAGTTCTTGAACGTGGCGCGAAACGGCGAGAAGCGTCTGAATTGGAGACCTTGGCCCTCGCCTTCAAAGCCGGACCGTCACCAGCAAGCGCAGCTACGCTGTTAGCTGCGATAGGCCAGGAAGGAGGTGCTCGAGCCCACCGCCCAGCTGTCCTCCGGGCCTGTATGAAAGCGCTGAACGCCTGCGATGGCAGTGCGGGCAATTCTTTTCACGAGGCGGCACTTGCCGCTCGAGAACAGAATCGGCTCGTGGGCCGACCGCTTCCGAAGCGAGCCGTCGGCAGCACGCTACTCTTGAAGGGTTTGGAAGCCGACGTTTCAGTCATTCTGGATGCTTCCGTTTTGGACGCGAAGAACCTCTATGTTGCAATGACGCGCGGCGCACATCGACTTGTTGTTTGCTCAGCGGAATCGACTCTTCTCTAAGAGAGGTGGCCCCGTCTATTCAGACAGATTGGCGGCATGACCGTGAACACCTAAACACCTAAGTCATCGGCCCCCAAGGAGTTGCTACGACAACTCGCGCAGCCGTTCTCCGATCAACGCGACGCGGCGCTGCGGTTGACAAAATAATAAAAAAATCGTATCTGGTTGCTTCATTCAACCTGCAACCGATTCGAGGGCCAGCATGAGTGTGGTCGATCCCGAGGGCTTTTTAGAAGATCAATTTCCGAAAAAGTACTGGCATCACATTCCAACCACACTGCGCACAGCATACGCTGCCGCCGCTGAGCTAATCGCATCTGATCCTATCCTGCAAATTGAAAGCGCCATAGCAAATCGAGGTCGTTTCATTTCTTGGGCAACCGACTTTGGCTTCAAGCGCTTACTCGAAACTCATCAGCTCCCGTTCGAGTTCCGATGGCGTCCGTTCTCAAAGCCTACTGGCAGCTACTTAGAGATTCGCTTATCTCATTCCGTCGTTTCCATCAGTCAGATATCAGACCCAACTAAGCAACCGAGAAACGTCCGTTTTCGGGAGAATGGCCGACTGAACAATGAACCATTTTTTGACCTCCCGGAGTTCGCTGACGAGCACACAGTCAAAGGCGAGCCACATTTCCTGCTAGTCCATGGTTATCAGGAGCTTACATTCGCCCACTTGGCCTTACCTCACCCACTGCATAACCGCAACTATCGTTTCAGAACCACCAACTTAATGTCTATTCCTCATGAACTTCCGAGCACAGGCCCCGCTATCGAAGATACGGATGTGGACTTCAATGCCACCCAGTTGCTAAAAGAGGACATTGAAAGGTGGCGGAAGGACAATGGAAAATAACACAAATAACGTTATTCGCTTTCCAAAAGCCGCCCGCGATGACAATCACGGGCGGCGATTGATTCCTGCACGTTTGCTGGAAGCACGGCTAGCGAAACGCTTGAATCAAACTGAAGTCGCCAACTTAATTGGCGTAAGTCGTCAGGCGATTTCCTCATATGAGCTCGGTGACAAAGTTCCCGAGCCTCCAACCATGCACGCGCTCGCTGAAGCTCTGGAGCAGCCCATCAGCTTCTTTACCAAAGAAGTAACTCCCAGTTTTGGCGTATTTAGCACCAACTTTTTCCGTAAGACGGGTGCTGACACGAAACGTCGCAATCTGGCATGCGAAGTATTTGCTCGATGGCTGTCTCAAACAGCCTATGTCTTTGATGAGGTGACAAACTACCCCAAAGTCGACCTTCCTGCATTTGAACCCCAATCTAGAACGTCGCCCCATTATGAGGATGAGGAGATCGAAGACATTGCGGAGAAAGTTCGCGAGCATTTTGGCTTAGGACTTGGTCCAATTTCCAACGTCGTTCGACTACTAGAGACAAAAGGTATCATCGTTAGCCGCGTCCAGATTCCAGACGAAAACATTGAGGCCTTCTCTTTTTGGAGCGGGCAACGCCCCTTCATATTCATGGCATCGGAAAAAGAAAGTTGCGCACGAGCTCGCTTTGACGCTGCTCACGAGCTTGGGCACCTTGTATTGCATAGGTGGGTTGGGGGTGAAGACCTTGAGGACAAGGAGCGGTTAAAAAAAATCGAATCTGAGGCTGACAGGTTCGCTGGGGCGTTCTTGTTGCCGCGGCGTTCATTTCCTAATGAGATTTACTCCCCTCGCCTTATGGCATTCGTTGAATTAAAAAAACGATGGAAAGTTTCGATCGCAGCCATGATCTATCGCTGCAAAAACCTTGGAATTTTTGACGATCAGCAGATAACAAACCTTTATAAACAAATATCTTTCAAGAAATGGCGGAAAATAGAACCTCTGGATGGCCCTAATGGCTTGCCGCTTGAACAGCCGATTCTCCTGAGAAGGGTCTCAGAGCTTGTTGTGGAGAGTGGGCGGCGGCATAAGGATGAGATCAAAGCGGCTCTCTCATTTGCCCCAGAAATGATTGAGCAACTCACAGGCTTACCAAAAGGTTATTTATCATCCGACCGGATTTCTGACTTTGATATAACACTGAAGTAGAATATTGAGCGTTCTGATTACCAAAGGCAGGTCATCCCTGCTCTACTAAGGACTCCACCCCCGACAAAGCCGCCCCGGATCCCTCCGAGGGCGGCTTTGTCATGTCCGGTGCGCAGCTCATTTTACCCCCCGTTGAGCGTATGCGAATAAGGGCAGGAGCGCGGTGGTACCACCGCGCCTATCCTGCCAGCGGGACGACAGAGAAAAAACCAAGGGGGTCCGCGCAATCTCTGAGAAACTGTGAGAAAGACTGAGAAACTTTGAGAAATTACCCCGTAAGATTGAGAAACTTTGAGAAACACTGAGAAAGTGTGAGAAAGACTGAGAAAATACACCTTAAGGCTGATTTCTCTCTTGTCTGCACCGGCAGCCCTTGATTATGGCTTTGGAAAGAAATCTCTTTCCCATGGCAGACATGACAGCTCTTACAGATCGCCCGAAGCGAGCCGCACTTTACGCCCGCCACTCGACGGACAAGCAGGCCACTTCCACCACGGATCAGATCAACCGCTGCCGGGCTTACTGCAAGGCACGGGGCTATCAGATCACGGGGATCTATAAAGACGAGGCTGTCTCCGGGAAGGTCCAGAAGCGTACCGGGATGATCCGGCTGATGGCTGCGGCCCGCAAAGATGAAATGGATGTGATCGTCACAGAGGATCTGTCACGCCTGAGCCGCCGCATGGCCCAGATCTCTGACACCTACGATATTCTCTCATTCCTTGGCATCACCATTGAAACAGTGAGCAATGGCAGCGTGTCACAGGTGGATGTTGGTCTGCGCGGGACGATGAACGCCCTTTATCTCACAGATCTGGCTGACAAAACGCGGCGGGGGATGAAAGCCGCAGTGCAGCGCGGCAGCCTGCCCGGCGGGCGTACCTACGGGTATCGGGCCACCCCAAAACTGACAGACAGCGGTGAAACCATCCGGGGCCTGCGGACTATCGTCCCTGAAGAGGCTGCCATCATTCGCCAGATCTTCGCAGACTATCTGACCGGGACAAGCCTGAAACGGCTGGCGGAAGATCTGAATGCCCGTGGCATTCCCAGCCCCGGCGGCGGCAAATGGTACGCGACAACGCTGGTCGGCACCGCCTCGCGTGGCTCCGGAATCCTGCGGAACAGGCTGTACATCGGGGAGGTCGTTTTCAATCGGCAGGAATGGAAGTCTCATCCCGAAACCGGCCACCGGCTGTCTGCGGTCCGCTCCGAAGAGGAGTGGATTACAACAGATGTGCCGGAGATGGCCATTCTGCCAAAGAAGCTGTTTGACGATGTGCAGGAAGAGCTTGAACGCCGGTCCAGCGTCCGCCGTGACCTGAAGGAAGAACGGCGCAAAGCTGGAGAAGAGCGTAAGCAACAGGACGCCAGAGACAGGCAGCGCCGCCACCGCCTGCGGCAGGAGCGCACCCTGACCAATGCCATGCTGTTCTTCAGTGGCAGGCTGTATTGCGGTTCCAGCGGCCAGAAAATGAAATCCCTGCGCAAAGAGCAATACGGATGCAGAACAGAGAACTGCCACCAGTGCCCCCGGACCCTGGACACTTTCCTTGATGCCGCCCTGAGCGCAATTACCGACCTGAAGCCCGCAGACATTCTGGTGGCCTATGACGCGGGGGACATTAAGGCCAAGCGCGAAGCCTATCAGGCGTCGGTGGTTTCCATTGAGACACAGGAGGCCGAAGCCCGTCAGAACATGACCCGAGTGCTGGACATTCTCGGCAGCTCAACCCGGCGGGAGGAAATACGGGCCTTCCTGCAAGCCAACGAAGACAGCATCCGCAGGCTGAATGCACAGCGGACAACCGCTGTGCGGGAGCTGCGGCTACTGTCTCCGACCGAAAAGACCATAGAGCAGGCCGTGGCGCTTCTGGGCATCTATGCCGACCGCCTTGAAGCCGATCTGATGGACCATCAGCCCAATAAGCGCCTGCGCGAGTGCATCAACCGGGTTACGGTGCTGCCGGGGGGCCGGGTGGAAATCGACTGGAACATGCTCGGCGTCATGCACCTGCTGCGGATTGAACACTGACCGGCAGTGTCCTGACGGTTTTGTATCGTACGTTACAAACCGGCCTGCCCGCCGCCCGCCATTGCCGCGATTTTCTCACGGGCCGCGCTGGCAAGAAAGGCTGAACGGGTCAGTCCACGCATCTTTGCCGCGTGGTCGATATCAGAGAGCAAACCCGCATCAACGGTGATGTTGGCCCGGACCACCCGCCCGGCATCGCGTTGAACCGGGATCATCACAACGACTTCCCCGGCCTCAACCAGCGCCACCACCTCGGCCATCGGGCGGGGCTGGGGAGCCTGACCGTCCCCGATCCATTCCGCCGCTGCCGTCATGGCATCGGCCATCGCCGCCTCAGCGGTTGCTCCTCCACCATGGCAGCCCGGAAGGTCCGGGATACGGACCCCCCACACGTCGCCGGAACCATCCAGAATACCGTAATAAAACATCTGCCTTCTCCCGTCTTACCAGCCAGCGGCTTCAGCGATGGACCGGGCCACACCCGGCGACACTTCCCGGTGCCGGGGGACAATGATCTTCACCCCCGGTCGCTCTGGGTGCTCGTACTTGTCATGTCGCGTTCCGCCGCAATTGATCCAGCCTTCAGCGTCCAGTCTGGCAAGGATGCGGCGCGTGTTGGTTTCAAATTTCGGCATGCTGCCCCCGATTTATACGCATTATTATACACACAACGCCAACCCCACACAAGCACGATGCGCACTATTACACACACTTTTACATCTCTTCCCAGTCATCGTTCAGCCCTCCATCGGGTTGGAAGAGCTGACCCGCTGAACCAGATGTTTCGGGACTGCAACTCAATAAAGAATATTTCACGTCTTTCCCTATCAAATTTTCATCCCCGGAGCCGGTTCCCCGGCCCCGGACGTCTGCCCCGTCAGGCTGGCAAGGCAGCCATTTCCTCGTCCTTCCGGCGGTGTGTAAGTTTCCAGCAGAACTCTATGGTCTTATAGAAACGGACATCGAAGTAATCGGTCATGCTGTCACTGTTATCGCGGTTATACGCTTGGGCAATCTCAGTCAGAACCTCTAAGACGTTTTCATACTCCGCTGTCATTCTCTGGCCCCGGAGAGGCATACCGTAGTCATAATATGGGCCATTTCCGTATTTATCGTCTGATGGATTGTCCCGCGCCCATGCCAGATACTCCGGATCATAAAGACGGAAGGAATCCGGAACCTCGGTAACCATCAGAGTCACCGCCCGGTAATCCCGCTTCCGCACGGATACCTTCACCTTCGGCAGCCGTCCCCCGGTAATGGCATCCTTGATATCCTGCCGGATCCGCTTGCAAACCTCGGTCAATGGCAGGTCTCGGGTAGCGTCGTACTTAGTGCCCCGGAACTCATTGTTCGGGTCGCAATAGGCGGGCGTGTAAGGGTTCGGCTTCCTGTCATCATTGGCAGCCACTTCCTTCTGGAAAACGGTCTTTGCCGCAACCCGGCGGGCTTTCAGGATAGCTTCCAGATCAATCATGATTGCGGTCATAGCGTGGGTCCCTTTCATCGGACTGGGTGGGTCGAACTTTGCCCTGTCGTCAGAAACTAGGAGGCATCCGCAAGGGGTTGTCCGGCAGGAGGGGGATCACCCACCGCCCACCGGGCGGCGCGAAGCGTGGTCGCCTGTAAGGCGACTATGGGGAGACCTGCCGGACAACAGCGGCCCATGGCCGCGCCTGCCCCTTGTGGAGGCCGGGGCGAAGCCCCTATGGCCCCGGAGGGGCTTGAAGGCTTTTCCCTCACAGCAGTACCCACACACCTACATGAAAGGTACATTAGACAATTATTGATATGCGCCCTGATAATGGGTACATCTGGCATTCAATTGCCTTGTACCTATCTGAAAGGTGTATCATGGAATTTCGGATCGTCGCCAACCGGGTGAAACTCTACCGCTCCACAGAGGGGAAGCGGCAGCAGATTGGATCCTTCCCGGCGTCCGCCACCGTGCTGGAAGAGGTGTCCCCCGGTACGGTGGCCAACCTGCCCCCCGAAGAGCTGAAGCAGCTTCAGGCGTGGCTCCGGGGCGCTCCTGTGCGGCTGGCGAAACAGGCTCATGCGGATCTGCTGCGGCAACTGGACTGGCTTTTGGCCCATCCCGACGCCCTGAACAGCTCCCAGCGGGAAGAACTGGCAAGCCGCCTTGCTGACGCGGCAAAGCGGTTCACACCGGAACGTAACAGGGGATAACGCGTTACGCTCCGCTCAGATCCCGGAATAAAAAATAACACTGTTATTTTCGTTACAGATCGTTTGAGCTGCGATTTTGTAAAGTACGATACAAATCTCCCCTACCCTCCGGCAAAGATACCCCCGCACAGGCCACAGGTCAGGACCAGCCCCTTCCGGCCCCAGACCTTCAGAAGCTCGCTGTCAGCACTGCACTGGTGGGAATAGCTGGTCTTCGCCTTGGCCTCGGGTTTCATCACCGGCAGGGAGACGGCTGCCGCCGTCACCGAGGACGACAGGGCGAAGCCCACACCCGCCTCAGCGGCCAAGGCCACCACCAGCCGGTCATACCACGGGATCATCACCCCTTCGGCGGACAGACGCTGATACAGGGCCTCAAGGGGACCGCCCTCAATCAGATAGTCGGCCACACGCTGCCCGGTCTTGCTGCCGCCCGGCTCCCCGGTTGAAGAGGGCATCAGGCCGATACTCTCCATCTTTCCGGCCCACTCCGCGTTGTGGTAGCCGCTGCGCGACGGCTTGCCGTGATGCGCCTGCCACTGATGGACCATTTCATGGGCCATGGTCTGCACCAGCTCCCGGAAGCCGTGGGTAGCGAACTCCCGGGGATTGATGGCGATTTCGTCCGCAATCTCGCCCTTGGCGCTGACGAAACGGCCTCGACGGTAATAGCCGAAGGTCTTCGGCGACTGATCGAGCGCGAACATCGGCACCGGCAGGGGAGGATCAAACAGCGCGTTGATTTCCACGAACAGCCGCTGGAACAGGCTGTAAAGCTCGGTTGAAGGGGAGAGGCTCATGCCACTGCCTCCCGCGTGATCGCTATGTCAACCATGGCCCCGGCCCTCCCCAGCGGACAAGCTAAGGGCGCTGAGACTGTGGTGGACGGTCCGGCGCAGGCCATCCCGGTCCAGCATCCCCCGCAGGTAGGCTGCCCGGTTGCGCACTCCGTGGCGCTCAATGGCAACCACGGCAGCCGCAAGGGCGGTGATGCCGTGGTGCCTCAAAGCTGACGCCCACACGGCCCCTTGCAAACCAAGATCCTTGTTCACCAGCCACGACACCGCACGGGTCAGGGCATGAAGGGCCACAGACGCGGTATCCGGGGACGACAGACAGGCAAGATCAGCCGGGGATAACACCCGTTGTAACGTTTGTGAGGCCGTTATCATCAGCCCGACAAGCTGGCCGTCATCGAGGGCCTGCCCCTGCCCGGCCTGTACAGAATCTTGTTTGGATTTCTTTGTAAGGTATTTCAGGGTGACAGATCGGTCACCCTCCCCTGACAGATCCGTCTGTGGATAAGTCACTGGTTCGGCTTCGGTTTCGGACCCGGAGGTTTCATCGACCTCGGCATACCGGGAAGCCAGTTCGGCCTTCACGGCGGCAACCGCCTGCCGCAATTGTTCCACCCGTGCCGCCACCGGACGCAGATCAATACCGCCAGAAATTGACCTCCGGTTGAGGCCATTATACCGCCGGATGATCCACCCGACGTCTTCCAGCTCACGCAAAAAGCGCGATACCTGCCGGGGTGATACCCGCAGCGAGGCTGCCAAAGATGCATTTCCGGGGGTGACCGTCAGATC
>NZ_KB907360.1 GCF_000381985.1 Novispirillum itersonii subsp. itersonii ATCC 12639
GGGGTGGGGTCCGGGGCAAAGCCCCGAGGGGTGGGTGGGATAAAGAGTCAACCCCTGCCGCAGATCAGACCCTCAGCGGCGCAGGGTCAGGTCGGCGGGGCTGAGGCGGTCCTGCCAGCCGGTGCGGACCAGCTCGGGGACGTTGTGATCTGCCTCGGGGTAGCCGATGCACAGGTAGGCCACCAGATCCCAGCTCTGCGGTACGTCGAGCGCGGCTTTGACCTCTGCCGGGTCAATGATGCTGACGATGCCGACGCCGATGCCCCGGGCGCGGGCGACGAGAAACAACGCCATAATCGCCCCGGCCACCGAGTAGTGCAGGGTCTGCGGCATGGTCCGGCGGCCAAGGCCGTATCCGGCGGCGGGGTCCGTGTCACAGAACACCGCCATCTGCACCGGGGCCCGGTCAAGACCGGCCAGTTTGAGACCGGCGTACATCCGCGCCCGCTCGCCGTGGTAATCGGCCAGAGCCTCGGCATTGGCGGTCAGGAACGACTGGCGCACGGCCGCCCGGCGGGCCGGATCCTCAACGGTGACAAACCGCCACGGCTGACTGTTGCCGACCGACGGCGACAGGCAGGTCAGGCGGATCAGGTCATCCAGCGCCCCCGGCGGCAGCGGGTCAGTGCGGAAGTGCCGCACGTCGCGCCGCCACAGCAGCAGGTCTTCCAGCGTCTGCCGGAAGCCTGCGTCAAACACCGGGGGGGCCGGGGTCTCAGTCATGGGCGGCGGTATCCGGGGTCTCAGGCGTCCCGGTTTCCTCATCCGGCGGCAGCGCCCCCGGTTCGGCGGCCCACCCCATGATGTTGCCTTCCTCATTGCGGTGCGGGCGGTCGGGGCGGCGGCCCCAGCGCAGCTCGCGGATAATGCCGTGCAGGGTTTTGACTTCCTGCGCCGACAGGTTATTGCGGGCAAACATGGCGCGGATGTTGCGGACCATGCCGGGGCGCTTGGCCTCAACCCGCAGGAAGCCGCAGGCATCCAGCTCGGTTTCCAGATGGCGGTACAGCACATCCAGTTCCTTCTGCGACGCCAGCGGCGAGGCACGTTCCGCCGGACGGACATCCGGGGTGTCATCGCGCATCTGATACCACTCGTAACCGACCAGCAGCACCGCCTGCGCCAGATTGAGCGAGCAGAAATACGGATTGAGCGGAATTTCCAGCACCGCCGAGGCCAGCGCCACGTCGTCATTATGCAGCCCGGAGCGTTCACGCCCGAACAGAATGCCGCAGTGTTCCACCGGGCTGCGGCGCATCGCCTCGTGCATTTCGGTGGCGGCGGAGCGCGGTGTCACCAGCCGCTTCATCATATCGCGGCGGCGGGCGGTGGTGGCGTAAACGTGGGTCAGGTCGGCAATCGCCTCTTCGGTGGTGTCGAAGATACGGACCTGTTCCAGAATGGCATCCGCCCCCGAGGCGGCGGCAATAGCGCGTTCCGCCATGTGGTCGGGGCGTGGCCGCACCAGACGCAGATCCCCCAGCCCGCAGTTGCCCATGGCCCGGGCACAGGTGCCGATGTTTTCCTCAAGCTGCGGTTCCACCAGAATGATGGCCGGGGTGACGCCGCGCGATGCGGTGACGTCCTTGGGCAGCAGGGCCCGCCCGCGTTCCCGCCAGCCCACCTGCTGGCCGGTCTCTTCCGCCATACCTTACTCCACTCCTCGGGTTGCAAGCGCGGTACGGGCCGCTTTCAGCGCCTCGTCCCGCGGCATGCCCGGCGTCATCGCCGGATCATAAGCCAGTTCCACCGCCATCCGGCCCTGCCCATGAAAAGACAGGCCGCTGGGGCGCACACGGAATACATCAGCTGCCAGCTTGGATTCAATGGTCAGTCCGAAGGCTTTGGCCAGCTGCTCGCCCAGACAGGCATTGCGCATGGTCGGGCCGAGGTCATCGCGGATGACGATCAGCACCTGTGCCAGCACGGTGGCATCGGCCCCGACGGTGGCGCAGCCGGTGCGGGTATCCAGCACCGCAGCGGCGGCCTTGGGCGGCAGGTTCAGGCCCGCCACCTCGGCCTCCGGGACCACGGCAATGGTCAGGTTGCCTGCCGGGGCGGTGCCTGCCTTCAGCGCCGCCAGATCAGCCTGACCGGCCACCGCCACCTCCAGCCCGCGCAGGCTGTCCCACAGGTTAAGCATCGCGGTGACACCGTCGACCCAGCGGATCTGCCCGTCTTCCTGCTGGGCCGGGGCACCGATCAGCACCGCCTTCACCGGCTGGGTCCAGCGCCGCAGCACCGGCATGGCGCTGCCTTCCTGCGCCGAAAAGGCGATGCGGTCAAACAGCCGGATCACGGTATCAGCGGGGGGTTTTTCGATGGCGTCGGGATCCGCTGAATAAAAACCAAGCCCCAGCATCAGCACCAGCGTGCCAACGGTCAGCAGCAGCAGATTGCGGAACATCTTCATGCTTCAACACCCGCCCGGTACAGCTTGTAGGTGATGGAATCGCGCAGGGCGTTATAGGACGCATCAATGACGTTGGTGGAAACGCCGACCGTGGTCCAGGTGTTGCCCTTGCTGTCGCCGCTTTCGATCAGCACGCGGGTGACGGCGGCGGTGGCGGCCTCCGGGGTCAGGATCCGCACCTTATAATCCACCAGCCGCAGATCGGCGAGCTGCGGATAGACCGGCACCAGCACCTTGCGCAGCGCCGCATCCAGCGCGTTGACCGGGCCATTGCCTTCGGCCACGGCCATATGCGGGCCATCATCCAGCGTAACCTTGACGGTGGCTTCCGACAGGGTGATCAGGTCGCCCCGGGCATTCCAGCGGCGCTCGTCGATGACGCGGAACGATGACAGGCGGTAATATTCCGGCACATCCCCCAGCACCATCCGGGCCAGCAGCTCGAAGCTGGCTTCGGCCCCGTCATAGGCATAGCCGCCGAATTCGCGGGTTTTGACCTCGTCAATCAGTCTGGCGACTTTGGGATCGGTCGGGTCAACGTCGATGCCGATCTCGCGGAACCGGGCAAGGAAGTTGGAACGCCCGGCCTGATCCGACACCAGAATGCGGCGGTGGTTGCCCACCAGTTCCGGGCGGATGTGTTCGTAGCACTTCGGGTCTTTTTCCACCGCCGACACGTGCAGCCCGCCCTTGTGGGCAAAGGCGGCCTCGCCGACATAGGCGGCATTGCGCAGCGGGGCGCGGTTCAGCCGTTCATCCAGCAGGCGGGATACCTGCACCAGCCGGGTCAGGTCATTGGCGCTGACCCCGGTTTCATAGCCCATCTTCAGCATCAGGGTCGGGATCAGGGAAATCAGGTTGGCGTTGCCGCAGCGCTCGCCCAGCCCGTTCAGGGTGCCCTGAATCTGCCGCACCCCGGCCTGCACGGCGGCAAGGCTGTTGGCCACCGCATTCTCGGTATCGTTATGGCAGTGGATGCCAAGGTGGCTGCCGGGGACGTGCCTGACCACGTCTGACACAATCGCCGTCACCTCGTGCGGCAGGGTGCCGCCGTTGGTGTCACACAGCACCACCCAGCGCGCCCCGGCCTCGTAGGCGGCGCGCACGCACTTCAGGGCGTATTCCGGGTTTTCCTTATAGCCGTCGAAGAAGTGTTCGGCATCGAACATCGCCTCACCGACCCGGCTTTTGGCATGGGCGATGCTGTCGCTGATCATCCGGACGTTTTCATCGAGATCAACGCCCAGCGCGACCTTACACTGAAAATCCCAGGTCTTGCCGACCAGCGTCACCGCATCGGCCCCGGCACCGATCACCGCCTGCAGGCCGGGATCATTCTCCGCCGAGCGGCCGGCGCGGCGGGTCATGCCAAAGGCGCAGAACTTGCCGCGCCCCATCTTCGGACGGTCAGCAAAAAAGGCGTCATCGGTGGGGTTGGCACCGGGCCAGCCGCCCTCGACATAATCAATACCAATAGAGTCCAGCTCGCGCGCAATCGCCGCCTTATCAATGGCGGAGAAGTCCACACCCTGCGTCTGCGCACCATCGCGCAGCGTGCTGTCGTAGAGGTAAACGCGCTTGTCGCTCATTTTGCGGCTGGCTCCTTTGCCGCCGACTGTTGATCAGCCGGACCTGTAGATCATACCCCGGAAAACGGGCGTACCCCGAAAAACCGGGCAAGGGCCGCAGAATGCACCAGAGGGCAGCCCGGCTCAAGACCAGACCGCCCCCTTCCGTTACAAAACCGGTGTTTTAGAGGAAATAAAATTGCGGGGAGACGTTTTTCAGACCGCTCAGACGATCTTACGCATATTGACCAGAAAATCATCAACGCTGCGGGTCAGCACATCTGCCGAGTCCGCCAGACTGTCTGCCGAACGGTTGACCTCATGCGCCACCTCGCCGGTCCGGACCGAGCCATGCCGGACCGTTTCCACGCTGTCGGTCACCGCCTGTGTATCGCGGGCCACATTCTCCACCCGCTGATTGATCTCGCGGGTCGAGGCTTCCTGCTGCTCGATGGCCGCAGCCACCGACTGCACCACTTCGCTGATGTTGTTGATCACCGCACCGATGCCGGAAATCACCGCCACCGCCCGCCCGGTAGCGGTCTGAATGCCGGAGATCTGGCTGGAAATCTCGCCGGTGGCCTTGGCGGTCTGGTTGGCAAGGCTTTTCACCTCGTTCGCCACCACCGCAAATCCCTTTCCGGCCTCTCCGGCCCGGGCGGCTTCGATGGTGGCGTTCAGGGCCAGAAGATTGGTCTGGTCGGCGATATCGGTGATGATCTGGATCACGGCCCCGATACGGTCCGCCGCCTCTGACAGCGACGCCACCTCGGTGCTGGCGGCATCAATCTTCTCGACCGCCTCAGAGGTTGCGCCGGTGGCCAGCGACACCTGCCGCGCCAGCTCGGAAATCGAAGCCGCCAGCTCGGTGGAGGCCCCGGCCACCGCCTGCACATCCATCGAGGCCGACGACAGCGCCGTGGCGGCATGATGGGTGCGGTCACTGTTGGTCGCGGCCAGAGTCCGCATGTCGCCGGAAACACCCTGCAGCCCGTGCGAGGATTCCGTCACCTGCGCCACGGTTGCCTTGATGGTCTGCTCAAAGGCGTCGGCCACGCCTTTGAAGCCGTCAATCTTCTCTTCCATCGTGGCGATGGCCTGATTGATGTGCTGCACCCCGGTCAGGAAATCGCCCCGCGACCCGCTTTCATTCATGCGGCGGAAGTATTCCCCCCGCGCCACATACTGCATCGCCGCCTGCGATTCCCGGATGTAGGATTCAACGTAATCGAGCAGGCGGTTGACGTCATGCTGGATCGCGCCCAGCTCATCCTTACGCCAGATATGCAGGACCCGGATGTTCAGATCCCCCTGTGTTGCCTGATGGAGGATGCCCGAGGTGCGACGGATACCGCGCACGGTATCAAGCAGGCGCTTGACCACAAACCCCAGCACCACCAGCCCGGCAACCAGCAGAACGGCAATCTTGATCAGGGTCTCCCGGACCTGATTGTCCACTTCCAGCGCGGAGTCCTTCAGGATCACCGCATTTTCGTTCAGGACCTGATCGACGGCCTTCAGCAACTCCTCCAGAACGCCGGTGATCTGCTCCGCCGTGGCGTCAAACTGCGCCATCACCTGATTTCCGGTCTCGGGGCCGGAGGCGACATAGGCTTTGGCCATGATCTTGCCGGTGCGGTAATAGGGCTCAAACGCAGCCCGGGCGGCGGCTGTGGTCTTCAGCACGTCCGGCAGATTCAGGATCGCCGCCTGCTTTTCGACCTCGGCCAGATCCGTCTGGAATTTTTCAGCGAACGCCTGCGCTTTGGTATAGCCGTCATTCAGGCCATCCCGCCCCCGGGTCGCCGAGATATCGGTCAGCCACTGCTGTACCTGCACAACGTCGAACTGCAGCTCCTGAGACGCTTTCTGCAGGGCGATCCCGGCTTCAGTACGGGTCTGCACCTCGTCCTGAATATAGAAAATGGCAGTCCGCATCGTTTGCAGCGACCACAGGGCAACGCCCCCCAGCGCCAGAAGAACCAGCACCAGAAGAACACCGCCGGCCCACGCCTGCCCGCGCAGTGTCTGAAGAAACGCCTGCATCCCTGAATTCCCCCTTACCATTTTACCGGCCCCCGGACCGTCGGACGGCCCTTAATTAAATGCAATTTTATTAATTTAAAATAAAATTAACTCTCACTTACCCTCGATCAGGGAAAACATAAACTGATCGTACCGCTGCCCAAGCCCCTTCAGGTGACGCTCAAGCGCCTCAACGGCAAGGGCCTGCCCGTCTTTGCGGCTTTCTGAAGCCTCCTCGATACCGCGCAGGGTCCGGTACAGGCCGGAGATTTTCTCCACGGCCCGCCGCGAGGGCACCCGCCGGCAGGAATGAAAACCGCCGATCGTTCCATCCTGCAGCCGGGTCGGGGTGACATGGGCCAGAACCCAGTAATGGTCGCCGTGCTTGGTGCGGTTGACCACATAGGCAAAGATCTCCTGCCCCGCCGTCACCGTATCCCACAGCAGCTTGAAAACGCAGCGTGGCATGTCCGGATGACGGATCAGGTTATGAGGCTGGCCGAGAACTTCGCGTTCCGTATAATCGGCGATATGCAGAAAAACATCGTTGGCGTAAGAAATCCGACCCTGCAGATCGGTCTTGCTGACGATGATCTGATCTTCCCGGAAAAACCGCTCAACACCAGTCAGGGACAGTTTAGACATCCCTTGATCCCCTGTTCATCGTTTCGGCCTCGCCCCTGTTGCTTTGCATTCTGCACACCACGCCGGGCCATCCCGCAGACTGCGGTGCATTCCGCAATCGCGTCTCCCTTTGCCGCCCGTTTATCCGGCGCCTTTCTGCGCGGCGGTCTGTACAGCAAAACATGGGCCAAAAGCCCCGATCCCGTGAGGACAGTAATAAAGAACAGATCAGAGACCCAAAATCAGGAGCCCCTTACATTCCGACACTCTTATGTTTACGATTTTTTACACAATGCCAGGCGACATTCTGTCGCCGTTGCCCCAATGACTTTAGAACCACACTGGCATGGTGAATTTTTGTCGGTCTCTTCAACCCGACATCACAGGATGAGCCGCTAAATACCACGATTTTGACTCATCCAGCATGATCTAGATCAATTTTTACGTAGTTCTTTGGGACCAGATCAATTTTAAAAATCTCCGAAAAACCGCATCCCTTCTGCCTTTCCCCTTCTGTTACCCAAACAGGGCCGCCGCGTTCCGGCAGAACCCGGCGACCCTGTTCAGCGGCACCGTTCAGCCGCCCTGCCCTCAGATCACCCGCTGCACCGACGCCAGAAAATCATCGACATTACCACGAAGCTGCTGCGCGGACAGCGACAGAGTATCGGCAGATCGATAGACCACCTCGGCGGCATCGCCGGTGCGGATGCTGCCATCCCGCACCGTATCGACACTGTCCGTCACTGTCTGGGTATCCCGCGCGACGTTCTCGACACGCTCGGTAATTTCGCGGGTCGCGGCCTCCTGCTCCTCAATCGCGGCAGCGACAGACTGCACCACTTCGCTGATGGTGCCGATCACACCGCCGATGCCGGTGATCACCGTCACCGCCCGGCCGGTGGCGGTCTGAATGCCACGGATCTGGTCAGCAATCTCGCCGGTGGCCTTGGCGGTCTGGTTGGCCAGACTTTTGACCTCATTCGCCACCACGGCAAACCCTTTCCCCAGTTCGCCCGCGCGGGCGGCCTCGATGGTGGCATTCAGGGCCAGAAGATTGGTCTGGTCGGCAATGGCGGTAATGATGCCGATAACATCCCCGATCCGGTCTGCCGCGTCTGACAGCGACGCCACCTCTGACCCGGCATCCTCAACCCGGCCCACCGCATCCGATGCCGCATTGGCAGCATAGGAAACCTGCCGCGCCAGTTCCGTGATGGAGGCCGCTAACTGTGTCGAGGCCCCGGCCACCGCCTGAATATCCATCGAGGTTGATGACAGGGCGCTGGCGGCGCTGCCGGTCCGGCTGCTGTTGACGGAGGCCAGATCTTTCATCTCGCCGGAAACCGCCTGCAGATCCCGCGATGACCCGTCGACCTGATTCACCGCCGCTTTAACGTTCTGCTCGAACACGCCGATCACACCGCGGAAGGAACTGACCTTCTCCGCCATCTGGTCAATGGCGCCGTTCAGCTTCCGTCCGGCGGACAGAAAGTCACCACGGCTGCCGGTTTCCAGCACCCGGCGGTAATACTGGCCTTTTGCCACATATTCCATCGAGGCCTGCGCCTCGCGGATAAAGGCCTCAGTGGAGTCCAGCAGCGAATTGACGTCGTGCTGGATCCCCCCCAGCTCATCCTTCCGCCAGATATTGAGGATGCGGACCCCCAGTGCCCCATCAGAAGCCTGCTTCAGAATGCCCGAGGTACGGCGGATCCCGCGCACGGTGTCGAGGATTTTGCGGACGATCAGCCAGACCAGCACCAGCGCCACCCCCTGCATGCCCAGCGTCAGCAGTTGAGTCTGCCACACCGTGTCACCGATGCCAGTCACCATCGCGTCAAGGTCGCCGGTGTTCTGATCCACCAGCGCATCGACCGAGCTGTTCAGACGGTCAATCATCCCGGTCAGCTTTTCGGCATTGCCGTCGAAATCGGTCATCAGCCGGTTTCCTGCCGCAGGCCCCCCCTCGACATAGCCCTTCGCCATTGCCTGCCCGGTGCTGTAATACGCCGGGAAGGCCGCCCGCAGATCGGTGACAATAGCCAGAACCTCTGGCCGCTTCAGAAGTCTCGCCTGCTTTTCGACCTCCGCGAGATCGGCGTTGAACCGATCCGCGAAGTCGGCTGCCGTCTTGAAGCCGTCATCCAGACCATCCTGCGCCCGGGTGGCGGAGACATCGGTCAGCCACTGCTGCACCTGCACCACATCGAATTTGACATCCCGGGCCGCTTTCAGCAGCGCGACACCACCGGCAGCCCGATGCTTAAGGCTCTCATCAATGTCCGTGACCGCGGTGCGGACAGACACCAGAGACCACAGCGGTGTCCCCCCGGAAAGAAGGATCATCACGGTCAGGGCAATGCCCGCCGCCCAGGCCTGTGCCCGTAATGTGGTGAGAAGTGTTTTCATCGCTGCCCTCGTGCCGGTTGGGGGCTGTCCGGCGTGCCGCCACGGCACCCCGGATGCAAATTGATGGTCATGACCACTGCGAACGGGGCTGCCCTGCCTGGCAGCCTTACTCTGCGGCAATCAGATGGTGCATCAGCTGGTCGTAGGGCTTTTCAGCCCGCTCCAGAGTGTCCTGCAGATGCCGGAAGGATGCTGCCAGCCCGTCCTTGGAGCTTTCGGTCGAGGTTTCAATCGCCAGCAGGTCAGCATACAGGGGGCGCACCGCCGCCAGTCCGGCCTGCCCGGGAGCCCGGCGGCACGAGGTGAAGCCGACAATCTGGCCCGACGGATCCCGGTCAGGGGTGACATGGGCCAGAACCCAATAATAATCACCGTGCTTGGTGCGGTTGACGACGTAGGCGAACAGCTCCTGCCCCGAAGTCACCGTATCCCACAGCAGTTTGAAAATGCTGCGCGGCATGAAGGGATGGCGCACGATATTGTGGGGCTGCCCCAGCACCTCGTGTTCCTGATAATCCGCAATCGAGCAGAACAGCCGGTTGGCGTAGGTGATCCGCCCCCGCAGGTCTGTCTTACTGACGATCACCTCATTTTTGCCAAGAAACCGTTCCGTCCCGGTCAGGAGTAGCTGCCCCATCGTTTCCCTCCTTCAGTGCTCTTCCCCGGCGCGATCAAAGACATCCCTTCTGCCCGGCAGGGATAGGCCTGTAGAAAGCAATAACAATGCCAAGATACGGAAAGCCTACTCCGGCCATACCAATGGACTAGGGATCTGCCGGGAGACACTATAACCACAGGCTAAACTGTGGGGCGTCTATACAGACAAATCAACAGGCCGCGGAGAGAAACCCACTGATCTTCTTGGTTATCACAAAGATGTCACACCCCTGATATATCAACGGGCTCCGCGCGACTTTCGCAGACTGCAAATCGCAGTCTGCGGCGCCTGATCGATAGAATGTGCAAAATGCATTGCGAAACGGGACTCAACCCCGGTGGTTGCAGCGACCCTGTCAGGCGGATCCGGTGGTCAGACCACGTCCAGCTCCAGCTCCGTGTCGCAGCCGCTGACAAAATCCTCGAAGTCCGCGCCGCTGATCGGCCGGGCAAACAGGTAGCCCTGCGCATAATCGCACCGGTTGGCCTGCAGGAAGTCGGCCTGTGCCTGTGTTTCCACCCCTTCGGCCACCAGCGCCAGATCCAGCGACCGCCCCATCAGGATAATCGCCCGGACAATCGCCTTATCGTCAGAGCTGTCGGGCAGATCGCGCACGAACGACTGATCAATCTTCAGCGCATCAATCGGAAACCGCTTGAGATAGCTGAGGGAGGAATAGCCGGTGCCGAAATCGTCAACCGACAGGGTGACGCCCAGCCCGCGCAGGGCCCACAGCGCCTTGGTTGCCTCTGCCGCGTTCTCGACCAGCACGGATTCCGTCAGTTCAAATTCCAGCTGGCGGGCGGGCACCCCGGCAGCGGCGACAATCGCCTTCACGCGGTCAACCAGCAGCGGATCGCGGAACTGCCGCGCCGACAGGTTGACCGCCACCCGCACCGGCTTGCGGCCCTGCCGGTTCCAGCGGGCCAGCCAGCGGCAGACCTCTTCCAGCACCCATTCCCCGATCGGAATAATCAGGCCGCTGTCTTCCGCCACCGGGATGAACTCAGCGGGGGAAACCGCGCCCAGATCGGGGCTGTCCCAGCGCAGCAGCGCCTCAGCCCCGCTGACGGTGCCGGTGGCCAGATCCATCTTTGGCTGGAACACCACTCGCATCTCTCCCCGTTCCAGCGCCCGGCGCAGCCCGGTTTCCAGATGCAGGCGGCGCACCATCTCGTGCGACAGGTGTTCGGAATAGACGCTGTAAGTGTTACGCCCCTGCCGCTTGGCGTGATGCACCGCCGCATCGACATTGCGCATCAGCCCGTTGGAGTTGCGGGCGCTGTCAGGGTACAGCACCACCCCGATCGAGCCGGAGGTGAAAATCTCCCGCCCGTCGATGACGAACGGCAGTTCCAGATGCTTCAGCACCGACGACGCCGCAGCGGTCACCTCCGCCTCATCCGACACCCGGGGCAGCAGCACCGCGAACTCATCCCCGGACAGATGGCTGATAAAGGCATCCGGCGGGCTCAGGGCTTCCAGCCGCCGCGCCACATCCTGCAACACCCGGTCGCCGGTGCTGTGGCCCATGGTGTCGTTGATGGTCTTGAAGTGATCAAGGTCGATGTACAGCACCGCCGCCCGCTGGCTGCCCCGCTCCGCCCGCGAGACCGCCTCTTCCAGATGATCCTGAAACAGCGTGCGGTTGGGCAGGCCGGTCAGCGGATCCCGCGTGGCCAGAAAGCGCAGACGCTCCTGATGCTGATAGCGTTCGGTGATATCTTCCAGCGTGACCGCCAGACGCCCGGAATCCAGACGCCCGCCCGCCAGACGCACCGCCGAAACGTGCAGCCAGCAGGTCTGCCCGGCAATGGTCACCTCCAGCTCGCGGTCAAGGTCGCCGTAGCCGTCCGCCACCCGCGCCAGCGCCGCCGGAAGCCCGCTGTCGCCATACCATGGCAGGGTATCAGTCAGCGGGCGGCCTTCGACCGCCGCCACATCCAGCCCCAGCAGCCGCTGACAGCCACCGTTGCCCAGACACCAGACAAAACCGGTGACCGTGCCGCTGCTGTCGCGGTGGGCCTCGATCACCGCCGCCGCCGCGTTCAGGCTGTCGAGCAGGCCGCTGACCGCTGACCCGGCCTGCAGCAGCGCGGTCAGGGTTGACCGCCGTTCCAGCGCATACAGCAGCGCCCGGCGCAGCGACACCGGGCGGACATCCGCCTTCACCAGATAATCCTGCGCCCCTTTGCGCACCGCCTGCAGGGCCATCCGTTCCGACGCATCGCCGGTCAGCACCACCACCGGCACCCCGGGGGCATGGCCGATCACCGCGTCCAGCGTGGCCAGACCGTCACTGTCCCCCAGCGACAGATCCAGCAGAACGACATCAGCCCCGCCGCTGACGGGAGCGGTGTCATCCGCGCCGTTCACCACACCGGACAGCACCGCCAGCCCCTGTTCCAGCGTTGCGGCCCGCAGCACCCGGAAGCCCGCCGCCTCCCCCGCCAGCCCGGACCCCGCCCCGGCTTCCAGAAAGCCTTCAACCAGTTCGGCGAACAGCGGATCATCCTCGATCAAAAGGACGGTTGGCAGCGCGAAAGCGGATGTCGGCGCGAAAGAGCCGGAGAAAGGCATGGCGATAACCGTAAAAGACGATACAGCGGACCTGTCGCGGTCAGCCCGGACAGACGGGGCGCCGGAATACCCTGCCCTGCCCCCCCTGACGCAGGGGCATCCGGCGACAGGGTACGTTAATCCGGGGTTACTGGATACCCGGCTTTTACGGGAAAAGAACTGATTTGTATCAACTTTGACGCAGATTTGCGCCCGGCCCTTTTCCGTCCGGCCTTACCCGGCCAGACGGGCCACCGCCCGGTCCCGCCCGATCAGCGGCAGCAGGGCTTTCAGCTCCGGCCCGTGATCGTGGCCGGTCAGCAGGCGGCGCAGCGGCAGGAACAGATCCTTGCCCTTGGCGCCGGTGGCAGCCTTGACCGCGTCGGTCCACTGCTTCCAGGTTTCCGGCGACCACACCCCGTCGGGCAGGCAGGCCAGCGCCGCCTGACGGAACGCCGGGTCCACCCCGTCAACCGCCAGCGGGGCCGCCGGGCCATAGACCACCTGATACCACGCCGTCACATCAGCAAAGACGGTCAGGTTGCCCCGCACCGCATCCCAGAAGGCTTCCGTCGCCTGCGCACACCCGGCAGCATGCAGGCGGGCCTGCGCCACATCCCACGGCAGCTGATGCAGCAGCTTCTGGTTCAGGCGGTCCAGCTCCGCCGGGTCAAAACGCGGGGTCGAGCGACCGAAATGGCTGATGTCGAAGGCCGCGATCAGGGCATCCATGCCGGGGGCGAGATCAATCGCCTCTGACGAGCCCAGCCGCGACAGCAGTGAGCAGATCGACAGCGGCTCGATGCCCTGCCCGCGCAGATCCCCCATCGACAGGGAGCCGAGGCGCTTCGACAGGCCCTTGCCATCGACCCCGACCAGCAGCGGCAGATGCGCGAAGGCGGGAACCGCCGCGCCCAGCGCCTGAAACATCTGGATCTGCACCGCCGTGTTGGTCACATGGTCTTCACCGCGCACCACATGGGTGATGCCCATGTCGGCATCATCAATCGCCGACGGCAGCATATAGAGATAGGTGCCATCCTCGCGGATCACCACCGGGTCGGCCAGATGGGCGGCGTCGTAGACACACTCACCGCGCACCAGATCGGTCCAGCGGATTTCCCCCTCGGTCAGCCGGAACCGCCAGTGCGGGCGGCGGCCTTCCGCCTCGTAAGCGGCGATCTGCTCCGCCGTCAGGGACAGCGCCGAACGGTCGTAGATGGGCGGCCTGCCGCGCATCCGCTGACGGTTGCGCATGTATTCCAGCTCTTCCGCCGTTTCGTAGCAGGGATACAGCCGCCCGTCGGCGATCAGCCTGTCACGGGCGGCATTGTACAGATCCAGCCGCTTTGACTGATAGAAGGTCTGGCCCCAGTGGATGCCAAGCCAGCGCAGGTCACGGGCGATATCGTCGACATGCTCCTGCTTCGACCGTTCAAAGTCGGTGTCGTCATAGCGCAGGATCAGGTTTTCCGGCTGACCACCGGCCAGCAGAAAGTTGATCAGCGCCACCCGGATGTTACCGACATGCAGCTTGCCGGTGGGTGACGGCGCGAAACGGACCAGAACGGACATGATGCTCTCTATACTCTCTGCGAACTCAGAAACACGGAACCGGCAGCGGGGCCGCCGGATCAGCGCGGCCCGATATAGGCGTTGGTGATCGGGTAGCGGCGCTCGCGCCCGAAGGCGCAGCGGGTGATCTTCACCCCCGGCGGGGCCTGACGGCGCTTGTATTCCGCCCGGTTGAGCAGACGCCACACCCGCTCGACCACTGCCGGGTCATATCCGGCCTGAGCGACAATCTCTGACAGGTGCTGGCGGCGCTCGATCAGGCGTTCAAGAATGTCATCCAGCACCGGATAGGGCGGCAGGCTGTCCTCATCCTTCTGATCAGGCCGCAGCTCGGCGGTCGGCGGCTTGGTGATCACCCGCTCCGGCATCACCGCGCCCTGCGGCCCCAGCGCCCCGGCGGGCACGTTGGCATTGCGCCAGCGCGACACCGCGAACACCATGGTCTTGTACACGTCCTTCAGCACCGCATAGCCGCCGCACATATCGCCGTACAGGGTGGCGTAGCCGGTGCTCATCTCTGACTTATTGCCGGTGGACAGCACCATCGGGCCGAACTTGTTGGACAGCGCCATCAGGCTGACACCCCGGGCGCGGGACTGCAGGTTCTCTTCAGTGATATCCGACGGCAGACCGCTGAAGAAGCTGCCCAGCATCTGGTCAAAAGCGGTCATCGCCGGAATGATATTGACCGTATCCAGACGGCAGCCCAGCAGCCGGGCGACCTCTGCCGCGTCTTCCAGACTGTCATCAGAGGTATAGGGCGACGGCATCATCACCGACCACACCCGGTCAGCCCCCAGCGCATCGGCGGCAACGGCGGCGGCCAGTGCGCTGTCGATCCCGCCGGACAGGCCGAGGATCACCCCCGGGAAACCGTTTTTGCCGACATAATCGCGCAGGCCCAGCACCATCGCCTGATAGACCTGCTCTTCCCGCGTTTCTTCCGCCGCGATCGCCGCCGGGGTACAGTGCCAGCCGGACGGCCCTTTCCGCCATTCGGTGACGGTCAGGCTTTCCTGCCATGACGGGGCGCGGTGACGCAGGGCGCAGTCAGGGTCCAGCACGAAGCTGGCACCGTCGAACACCAGCTCATCCTGACCGCCGACCTGATTGACGTAGATCAGCGGCAGGCCGGTTTCCCGCACCCGGGCGGCGGCATGGCTCAGGCGTTCATCGCCCTTGTCCAGCTCAAACGGTGAGCCGTTGGGGATCACCAGCAGCTCCGCCCCGGTCTCGGCCAGAGTCTCGGCGACATCGGGATACCACATGTCTTCGCAGACCATAATCCCGAGGCGCACGCCGCGCACCTCCACCGGGCCGGGATGCGGACCGCTGGCGAAAACGCGGATTTCGTCAAACACCCCGTAGTTGGGCAGGTGATGCTTCAGCACCGCCGCCTTGATCTGGCCACCGTCCAGCACCAGTGCGGCGTTGTAGCTGTGGCCGTCTTTCCGCCACGGGCTGCCGACGATCAGGGCCGGGCCACCGTCAGCGGTTTCCGCCGCCAGCGCGCGGACCTGCTCTTCGACCGCATCCATGAAGGCAGCGCGGTAGATCAGATCTTCCGGCGGATACCCGGACAGCACCAGTTCGGCACTGACCAGCACATCGGCCCCCAGCGCCGCCGCCTGCGCCCGTGCCGCGCGCACCCGCGCCGCATTGCCCACCACATCCCCGACCACCGGGTTAAGCTGCGCCAGCGCAATCCTCAGGGTCTCGGCCATTGCCAGACACCCCCTTTATCCTGCCTCAGACACCCCGGCCAACTGCCGGAAAAACAGAGGTCGAAGCTAGGGGGGAGTGGCCGCGATGTCAACGCGTTGCAGCAGCCATCCCCGCCTCTGCCCGGAAAAGCGCCCGCTTACTCAATCCAGCAGGTATACGGGCCGGGCTGCCGGGCGTCCGTCCGCTCCAGCAGGCGGAACGGCTGCCCGTCAGGCCGGGCCACGTCCACCGCCAGTTCCTGCCCCGGATCAAGCAGGATCACCGCGTCAGAGGCCATCGGCGGCAACAGCCGCAGACCTTTCCACCACATCTGCCGCAGGGCACCGCCGGTATCAGCCCCCGCAGCGGTCCCGGTCTGGAAAAACTGCTGCACACAGCTCAGGCGGACCGACCCTTCAAAAACACGGTGGCCGGTGTTTTTCAGGGTGATCGCGGGCACCCCCCGTTCCGTCGGCTGCCGGCTGTAGTCCAGTGTCAGCTTTTTGATCAGTCCGGCCTCAGCCGGGGCCCCCACGATCTTCAACAGCCAGCAGGCGGACCGCGCCAGATCCAGCCCGTCCCGGCCCGCATCCAGACGCGGCAACGCCTTGCTGAGGTCCAGACCCCGGTCTTCCTGATGCTGTGGCGGCAGCGGATAGGCCAGCGCGGCGGGATCAGACGTCATCACCCGCTGCCACGTCACAGTCCCCGCCGCCCCGCCGCCCCGGCGGAACAGCGCACAGCTGATGTCATAATCGGTGAAAATGTCAGACGGGGTCGGATTGGTGACGCGCAGGGTCAGCCTGCCGCCCCCAGCCGCCGTACCGGCCAGCAGCAGGGCAGCCGGAGCATCCGCCGGTTTCTGCGAAGCCGACGGCGCCGTCAGCCGGGGGGCCTGATCCGGGGCGGGGGCCGGATCCTGCGTCATTCTGGCGATCAGCGGCACGAAGTCGCGCGGATGCTTCTTCCAGTACAGCTCCAGAGTCAGCCCGATCAGCGCCACCGCAGCCGTCACCGTCAGCCAGTGCAGCAACCCACGGAGCCTGACCTTCAGCGGAACGGCCTGTAACGGCAGAGCGGAGGCCGTTCCCCGCAGGCTGGGCCGTGAGCGGGGCCTGACCCGCAGTGTCCGCGCGTCTTCCCGCGCCCTGCGGTCAGCGGCGGAACGGATGACGTGCCGCACGGTGCTGACCAGCAGGCAAACCACCAGCACCATCGCCGCAATCAGAAAATACCCCCATGAAACCCCAAAGGCATCACACAGGATCACACCCAGAACGATCAGAACGAGGGTCCGCATTGTTTTTCCCAGCAGCATTTCCGACGGAAGGACAGCCGGTTCATCGAATCCAGCAGGTGAAAGGACCGGGCCCCACAGGCTCCCCGGGTTTCGACAGAGAAAACTCGGGATCACTGCGGTCTCTGAACGGGTCAATCACCCGGACCGCCAGCGTCTCGCCCGGGTTTGCCACAACCGCTTTGCCGTGAGTGTAGGGGACCTCGACCCGCAGATCGGGCCAGTCCTTCAGATAATACCGATCTAATCCAGACTTCTCCTGATAGACACCCTGCCGGATACAGACCAGACGGACATCGCCTTCATAGCGTTGGCCGGACTCATTCCGCAGGCTGAACTGCGGCACTCCATCCGGGGGCACCGCCCGGTCATAGAGCAGACGCAGCCCCTTTCCCGCCACCGGGTCATACCCATAAGCTGCCTTGATACCGCATTGGGACTGATTCAGGTCAAGATCCTGCACCCGCCCCTCAAAAGCCGGCCGCCCGCTGGAGATATCTATCTCCTTCATTTCCTGATAGCCGGGCGGCAGATCGGTGTTGTCCCCCACCCGGCTGCCCTTGATCAAGTTCCACAGGAGCGTTCCCGCCGACTGGCCATTTTTCCAGACCATCTGGCAGGCGACATCGTAGGTGACGATCACAAGGTCAGGAGACGTATTCTTCACCCGGAGCAGAAGACGATCCCCGGCCCCGATCCCGGACGATGGAAAAACCAGAGCGCCCTCCACATCCGCCGTCAGCCTGAGCTGCTGGCCCCGTTTAAGCCCCAGGGCGATGACCGGGTCCGGCTTTTCCTCTTTCCGCGCCGCATAATGAGATCCGGCCACGGTGGAAACGGTCATGACACTCAGCAGAAAGGCCAGCGGGAAAAGAAGCTCCCCGGCAGACAGCGGCGGCACCTTCCCCGCCTTCCCCTTGGCTGGGCCCCGTCTGGACTGCGCAGGCCGCCCGGGTGCCATCTTCTTCCGCCTGAGCCCTGCAAGAATGAACAGAACAGACAACCCGGCGGGATAATACCAGGGAATGATATTATAAAAACCTAATATTATAACTCCAATGATACTTCCAAGAATAATTCCCAGACCTACGACAAAATCGCTCATCGACCGAACCCCACCCGGCACCGCAGTCCGTTCCGGCACCAAAGCGCAACTGCGCCGGAGACCAGACACCCCTTAAGCGGGATTTTAATCTTTGTAAACCACCAGTCTGTTTGAACATCTCCAGTCCCCTCAGGCAGGTACAAAAAAGGCCCCGCCGCAGCGGAGCCTTTTCTGTTTTAACACCAACGGTCCCGGGGAGCGGTCCCGGGGAGCGGTCCCGGGGAACGCCCCTGAGAACGCCCCTGGAGAACGGTCCGGGGAACCGGGCCGCCGTTACGCCACGGCGGCGACGCGGGTGCGTTCTTCCTTCAGGGCTTCCGCCACCAGGAACGCCAGCTCCAGCGACTGCGCCGCGTTCAGGCGCGGGTCGCAGAAGGTGTGGTAGGCATCGCCCAGACGGGCCTCGGTGATATCCTGCGAGCCGCCGATGCATTCGGTGACGTCGCGGCCGGTCAGCTCGAAATGCAGGCCGCCGGCATGGCTGCCCTCAGCCCGGTGAACGGCGAAGAACGCCTTCAGTTCCGCCAGAATGCTGTCGAAGGACCGGGTCTTGTAGCCGTTCGCCACCTTGATGGTGTTGGCGTGCATCGGGTCGCACGACCACACCACCTTGCGGCCTTCCTTCTGCACGGCGCGGATCAGGGCCGGAAGCTTATCCTGCAGCGGACCGGCCCCCATGCGGGTGATCAGGGTCAGGCGGCCCGCCTCGTTCTTCGGGTTCAGCGCATCACAGAGGCGCAGCAGGGTTTCCGGCGTGGTCGAGGGGCCGACCTTGACCCCGACCGGGTTGCCGACACCGCGCAGGAATTCCACATGCGGGCCGGTCAGGTCGCGGGTGCGCTCGCCGATCCACAGCAGATGGGCGGAACAGCAGTACCAATCCCCGGTGGTGGAGTCGACACGGGTCATCGCCTGTTCGTAGGGCAGCAGCAGCGCTTCGTGCGAGGTGTAGAAGTCGGTCTTGCGGATCTGCGGCACCCGGTCACCGGTCAGGCCGCAGGCTTCCATGAAGCCCAGCGTTTCCTGAATACGGTCGGCCATTTCCTGATAACGGGCCGACTGTTCGGTGCTGACGAAGCCCAGCGTCCACTGGTGCACCTTATGCAGGTCGGCATAGCCGCCCTCGGCGAAGGCGCGAAGCAGGTTCAGCGTGGCCGCCGCCTGATTGTAGACGCGCAGCATCCGCTGCGGGTCGGGGATGCGGTCAGCCGGGGTGAAATCCGGGCCGTTGATCATGTCGCCACGGTAGCTCGGCAGTTCCACGCCATCGAAGGTTTCGGTGGCGGCGGAACGCGGCTTGGCGAACTGACCGGCCATGCGGCCGACCTTGACCACCGGGCAGGCGGCCCCGAAGGTCAGCACCACCGCCATCTGCAGCAGCACACGGAAGGTATCGCGGATATTATCAGCCCGGAATTCGGCGAAGCTTTCCGCACAGTCGCCGCCCTGCAGCAGGAAGGCGCGGCCTTCCGCCACATCCGCCAGATGCTTTTTCAGGTTGCGCGCTTCCCCCGCGAAGACCAGCGGCGGCATCACCTTCAGGGTCTCTTCGGTGTGGGTCAGCGCGGCGGCATCGGGATAAGTCGGCATCTGAAAGGACTCAAAGGTCTTCCCTTCCCGAATGGCGGCATCGACGATGCTTCTCCAGCTTTCAGGGGTCCAGGTGCCGGTCATGGCTGTCTTCCTTTGTTATCCGAACAGATACTGATCTTCCGCCCATAGCGGTCCGGGGCGGGGAATCAGCTATACGCCGCACCGCGCCGCGTTGCAACACACCGGGGCGGGTGCGATAAAAAAAGCCGCATTCTTTCAGCACGGGTTCATTCATTGATCACCGCGTAATTTTATTACAAATTTTGATCCGGCCCGCGGTTACGCAACCGTCACAGGCCTGACGCATTTTATGAACATCACCCTGTTACCGCGAATTTCCTGCCAGACAAACACCCCATACTGACGTATAGGTCAACAATAGACCCTATACCGTACCTTTATACGCAAACGCATTGTTTAGCTTTGTAAAAGCTGAAAAAAACGCAGGTGCGAAATCAATTCGCAGATGCAAAACAGAGTCTTGATGACGTATGCGTCATGCAAAAAACCTTGACGTGAACCGAACGGTGTTTACCGTATGTGCAACGGCTGCATAAACCGCCAACAGGACGCAGCCGAAATAAGCGAAGCAAAAACGAATCACTTGGGAGGTTTTCCGTATGCGTCGTCTTCTTATGGGCGCGACAGCGGTGTCAGCGCTGGCGATGTCTCTGTCGTCCGGGCAGGCCGTTGCCTCGGGGTTTCAGCTGAAGGAACAGGGGGCTGCCGCACAGGGCCGCGCCACCGCCGGGTCCACCGCATCGGCGGAAGACCTGTCGACCATCTTCTTCAACCCGGCGGGCATGACCAATCTGTCCGGTAACGGGCTGGAACTGAACGCAAACTACATCGTGCCGTCCGCCAAGTTCAAGAATGGCAACTCCACCACCTACGGCGGCGGGGCATCCACCGGCGGTGACGGTGGCGATGCCGGCGGCGGGGCGCTGGTGCCGTCCATCTACGGGATGTATTCGATCAGCAATGATCTGAAGCTGGGCATCGGCATCAATGCCCCCTATGGCCTGACCACGGAATATGATGACGGCTGGAAAGGCCGCTATCACGCGATCAAGTCAGAACTGAAAACCATGAACATCCAGCCGTCGATCGCCTACCGGGTCAGCCCGCTGATCTCCGTCGGCGGCGGGCTTAACTTCCAGCGGGCCGAGGCGGAACTGACCAACGCCGTTGACCACGGCCGCATCCGCCGGTCACTGGGGATCAGCACCGCCGTCGCCGGGGGTGAAGACGGCATCACCAAGCTGGAAGGCGACGACTGGGGCATGGGCTTCACCGCCGGGATGACCATTCAGCCGCGTGAAGATACCCGGGTTGGCATCTCGTACAAGTCAAAGGTCGAACACACCCTTGACGGTGATATCACCCAGACCAACGTGCCGAACTATGCGGTGGCCTCGCTGGCAGCCGCCTTCCGCAACACCGGCGCCACCGCCGACCTGACCACCCCGGACGTGCTGAGCTTTGGCGTGCACCATGAAATCAGCCCCCGGTGGGCGGTGATGGCCGATGCCGCCTGGACCAACTGGTCGGTGTTTGACGAACTGCGGGTCAAGCGCAAGGACGGTCTGGCCGACAGCGTCAAGGATGAATCCTGGGAAGACACCTGGTTCCTCGCCCTGGGGACCGAGTATAAGGCCACCGACAAGCTGACCCTGAACTTTGGTGTCGCCTATGACCAGAGCCCGGTCTCTGACAGCCACCGCACCGCCCGCATCCCGGATTCTGACCGGACCTGGGTTTCGGCGGGCCTCGGCTATCAGTTCACCGACACCCTGCGGCTGAATACGGCCTATACCCATATCTGGGTGGCCAATGCCAACATCAACGACACCACCAGCGCGCTGGCGTCACCGCTGAACAACACCACCGACACCCTGAACGGCTCCTACGAAAGCTCCATCGACATCTTCACGGTCGGCGTCACCGCCACCTTCTGAGGACTGTCGCAGCCGCCTGCCCTTCTGTCCCGCGCCGGGACCCCACGCCCGGCGCGGGATTGGCGGATCAGCAGCCTAAAGCGGACTTTATAGCCTTTCCAGTCTGACCGCGCCCCGGTGTTTCCATCTGTCCGGCGCGGTTCTGTGGTACTGTCAGAACAGCAGGTGGCCTGCCCCCTCTTCCCCCCCGCCGGCCCCTGCCTGACGGCAGCACCCTTCCCCTTTACTCTTGTCAGCAGACAGGTGTTGCGATGACCTCTTCCATCACGGCAACGCCCGCGGCCCGGCCGGACCACCGGCCCCATGCCCCGCAGGTTGACTGGGACAGCCCGATCGTGCCGGAACCGGCCTATGCGCCGCTGGACCGGTCTGTCGCCCGCCATGCCACCCGCCCCTACCTTAACTTCCTCGGCCGGGTGTGGACCTATGCCGACGCCGGGGACCTGATCAACCGCGCCGCCAAAGGCTTCCAGAAAATGGGGGTGCGCCGGGGCGTGACGGTCGGGCTGTGCCTGCCCAACTGCCCGTATTTTCCGATCGCCTATTACGCCATCCTGAAGGCAGGCGGGACGGTGGTGAACTTCAACCCGCTGTATGTCGAGCGGGAAATCGCCCATCAGGTGCGGGATTCCGGCGTGCGGATCATGGTCACGCTGGACCTGAAGCAGATTTACCCCAAAGTTCAGGCGGTGATGAACGACCCCACCACCCCGCTGGAGCGGGTGGTGATCTGCCCGCTGCGCGACGTGATGCCGACGGTGCTGGGGGTGCTGTTCCGGGTGTTCAAGCGCTCGGAAGTAGCGGAAATCCCCAATGACCTCCAGCATGCCTCCTTTGCCCAGCTGGTGGAGAATGACGGCAGGTTCCCCCTGCCGGAGATCGACCCGGTCAACGACATTGCGGTGTTGCAGTACACCGGCGGCACCACCGGCGTCCCGAAAGGGGCGATGCTGACCCATGCCAACCTGTCGGCCAATACCGAGCAGGCGCGCCGCTGGTTCCCCGGGGTCAAGGCCGGGGAAGAAAAGGTGATGGCGGTCATCCCGTTCTTCCACGTCTTCGCCATGACGGCAGTGCAGAACTTTGGCACCGCCGCCGGGGCAGAACTGATCCTGCTGCCGCGCTTTGAGCTGGAACAGTTCCTGAAGGCCATTCACAAATACCGCCCGACCCTGATGGCGGCGGTGCCGACCATCTTCACCGCCATCCTGAATGCCAAGGACCGGGAGAAATATGATCTGTCGGCGTTCCGGTTCTGCATTTCCGGCGGGGCACCGCTGCCGGTGGAAATCAAGCACCGCTTTGAAAGCCTGACCGGCTGCCGTCTGGTCGAAGGCTACGGCCTGTCGGAAAGCAGCCCGCTGGCCACCTGCAACCCGATTGACGGCACCAACAAAGACGGGGCAATCGGCGTGCCCTTCCCCGGCACCACCATCACCATCCATTCCCTCGATCACCCCGACCGCGAGGTGGAGCCCGGCGAAAAAGGCGAGGTCTGCATCAGCGGCCCGCAGGTGATGAAAGGGTACTGGAACCGCCCGGACGAAACCGCCCAGACCATCCGCGACGGGCGGCTGCACACCGGCGATGTCGGCTACATCGATCCCGACGGCTTCATCTTTCTGGTGGACCGCATCAAGGACGTGATCATTGCCGGGGGCTATAACGTCTATCCCCGGGTGATTGAGGAAGCCCTGTATCTGCACCCCGGCGTCGCCGAAGTGGTGTGCATCGGAATCCCCGATCAATACCGCGGACAGGCCCCGAAATGCTTCGTGCGCCTGAAATCTGACGCCACAGAGGTCAGTCCTGACGATCTGAAGGCGTTTTTGACCGATAAAATTTCACGCATCGAAATGCCAAAAGCGATCGAAATCCGAGACGAATTGCCAAAAACGATGGTTGGTAAACTGTCAAAGAAAGAACTGGTGGAAGAAGAAAAACGACGGCAGGAATCTGAGAAGGCAACCGCCCCGCTGTGACCGGAGCAGACAGTCCCTGTGGTTGAAAGGCCCTTCCGGCTTCTCCGCCTTTCGCATCTGCACAAAAAGCCCGCCCCCCTCAAGGCGGGCTTTTTTCATCTTCTTACTATAATTCTTTTTGCCTAAGACTCTTCTGCGGTTTTTTTATTGATAGAAATACTTTTGATTCAGGACCATGAAACAAAACAAAACTTCGCATAAAACCAGCTTATGGCGGGCAGTTATCAGATAAATAGTAGATAAATATTGATACCAGCCCCTCGATATGCAGTATCGACCCAGAATAAAAGACAAAGCAGATATAGATAATTTTAACTAATCCCCCCGCCCCTTCATTAGCCGAGCCCCCGCCCCCGATGAACAATCTCAGCATCCGTCTGAAAATCCTCCTGATCCTTGCCGGTCTTGGCCTGATCAGCATTCTCGGCTCTGCCTATGCCGGAACCATGATGCGCACGATCAGCACCGGCTACAGCAACCTGATCTCGCAGGAAGCCAAGGCGGCAATCATCAGCGCCCGCGCCGAGCGGATGCTGCGGGTGATGATCGGCACCGCCTACAGCCTCGCCCTTGAAACCGATGAGTCCGGCAATGACTGGAAGCTCGACATCTCCGACCGGGCGCAGCAGGATTACCGTAATGCACTGGAAGAGCTGCGGCAGGAAGTGCCGGACCTGAAACCGCGCATTGAAGAGGCCGCCACGCTGGCCGAAGCCGCGTTCAAGACCTGCAACCCCCTGATCCGGCAGGCAGCCCAGAGCAGCGGGCCGGATCAGGCTTACCGCGCCGGGATCGCCCTGAAAAATTATTGCGAACTGGGGATCCTGAAAGCCTATGAAGCCCAGAAGAGCCTGACCGATCATCTTTACGAGACCTGCGCCCGGCAGGTGGCTGTTCTCGGGCAGGACAGCACTGTCACCACCCTCATTTCCGGGGCGGTAATTCTGGGGGGCACCCTGCTGGCCGCCGCCCTTGGGCTGTGGATGGCCACCAGCAAGATCGTCAGACCGCTGACCGCGCTGGCCGGGGTGATGAAGCGCCTGTCAGAGAACGATCTGGATACCGTGGTCCCTGACCGTGACCGCCGTGACGAAGTCGGCCTGATGGCCCGCAGCGTCGAAGTCTTCAAAGACAACGCGATTGAACGTCGCCGGGTCGAAGAACAGATCCGGCAGGATCAGGAACGCCGGGAACAACGGGCGACCGCCATCACCGCCCTGACCGCTGACTTTGACCGCTCTGTCAGCAGTGTGCTGGAAACCGTTGCCGGGGCCAGCACCGAACTGGAAGCCACCGCCGCGTCAATGGCCGCCGGGGCCGAACAGACCACCCGTCAGGCCACCACCGTTGCCTCGGCCACCGGGCAGGCCTCCGGCGCGGTGCAGACCGTCGCCAGCGCTGCCGAGGAACTGTCCGCCTCGATCCGCGAAATCGGCCGTCAGGCCGAAGACGCCAGCACCGTTGCCGCCAGTGCCAGCGCCGATGCCGCCAAGGCCGATGAAACCGTGCGCGGGCTGGCCCAGACCGCAGCCCGGATCGGTGACGTGATCAGCCTGATCAACGACATCGCCAGCCAGACCAACCTGCTGGCCCTGAACGCCACCATCGAGGCCGCCCGCGCCGGGGACGCCGGTAAGGGCTTCGCCGTGGTTGCCAACGAGGTGAAAAACCTCGCCAGCCAGACCGCCAAGGCCACCGACCAGATCGCCACCCAGATCACCGACGTACAGACCCAGACCCAGCTGGTGGTCGATGCCATCAGCCAGATCGTGCGGCGGATCGACGATATCAGCCATATCTCCACCGCCATTGCCGGGGCCGTGGAAGAACAGGCCGTCGCCACGGCGGAAATTGCCGACAACGTGGCGCAGGCCTCGCAGGGGACCAACCTGATCTCGTCGAGCATCGGCGACGTGACCGAAGCCGCCGCCAACACCGGGGCCGCATCGCAGCAGGTTCTGGTCTCGGCACAGTCGCTGTCCAGCGAGGCGGAGCAGCTGAAATCCATCGTCACCGTCTTCCTGCACGATGTCCGCAGTGCTTGATAATTAGACGCCCCTTGTTTGTTCGGTCCCTCAGGCGCCGGGCGCGGACATCCGCCCGGCTACGCCGTGCTTTTTTGTTGGGTCCCTCAGGCGCCGGGCGGGCGCGTCCGCGCCCTTGGCTTACGTGCCCACGCGGGCACGGGGCCTCAATGGCCCAGTCAGCCCGGC
>NZ_KB907361.1 GCF_000381985.1 Novispirillum itersonii subsp. itersonii ATCC 12639
GGATGAGGTGCTGATGCGCATCACCGACGCCTTTCAGACCCTGCCGAACTTCCTGCTGCTGCTGCTGCTGATTGCGGTATTCGGGTCACGGATCGAGACCGTGGTGATCGCCATCGGCGTGGTGTCCTGGCCAGCCCCGGCCCGGCTGACGCGGGCGGAGTTCCTCAGCCTGCGCAACCGCGAATTCGTCGAGGCCGGGCGGCTGTCCGGGCTGGGCGACCTGCGGCTGATCTTCGGTGAAATCCTGCCCAACGCCCTGCCGCCGGTGATTGTCTACGCCAGCGTGGTGATGGCGACCTCGATCCTGCTGGAAAGCGCGCTGGCCTTCCTCAATCTGTCGGACCCCAACGTACCGTCATGGGGCAATCTGGTCGGGCAGGGGCGGTCTGTACTGCGCACCGAGTGGTACGTCTGCGCCGTGCCCGGCCTTGCCATCCTGCTGACCGTACTGGCGGTGTCGCTGGTCGGGCAGGGACTGAATGATGCCCTCAATCCCCGACTGGACGAACAATGAGCCTCCGCCTTGCCATTGACGGTCTGTCCGTCGCCCTGCCGAAAAGTGCCGACCGCCCGCTGGCACTGGACTCGGTCTCGCTGACCCTGTCCTCGAACGAAATCCTCTGTCTGGTGGGGGAAAGCGGATCGGGGAAATCGACCGCCGGGCGGGCGGTGATGCGTCTGCTGCCGCCATCGGTGCAGATCGCCGCCGGAAAGATCCTGCTCGACGGCCAGAACCTGCCGGATCTGCCGGAGGCCGATATGCGCGCCGTGCGCGGGGCCCGTATCGGCATGATCTTTCAGGAGCCGATGACTGCCCTGAACCCGCTGCGCACCATCGGCGATCAGGTGGGCGAGGTGTTCCGCGTCCACACCACCCTCAGCCGGGCTGAAATCGCCGCGCGGGTCCAGACCCTGCTGACCGAGGTGCTGATCCCCGATCCGGTGGCGGCGGCGAAGGCGTATCCGCACGAGCTGTCGGGCGGCCAGCGCCAGCGGGCGATGATTGCCATGGCGCTGGCGCTGGAACCGGCGGTACTGATCGCTGACGAGCCGACCACGGCGCTGGATGTGACGACGCAGGCGCAGATCCTTAAGCTGATCCGCGACCTGCAGCGTCGCCACGGCACCGCTGTTCTGTTCATTACCCATGATTTCGGGGTGGTGGCGGAAATCGCCGACCGGGTGGCGGTGATGCAGGCCGGGCGGATTGTCGAGCAGGGCCCGGCGGAAGAGGTGCTGAACCGTCCGCAGCACCCCTATACCCGCAGCCTGATCGCGGCGGTGCCGCCGCTGGCCCCGGCGGAGCGTCCGCGTCCGCAGGGGGCGGTGCAGCTGACGGTGCAGGACCTGACCAAAACCTATGGCCGCAAGGGCTTTTTCGGCACCGGTCGGATCACCCACGCCGTGCGGGGGGTCTCGCTGGAGCTGCGCCGGGGGGCGACGCTGGGTATCGTCGGCGAAAGCGGATCGGGCAAATCAACGCTGGCCCGCTGTCTGGCCCGGCTGATCCCCGCCGATGGCGGCAGCCTGCGCCTTGACGGGCTGGATCTGCGCACCCTGTCCCGGCGGGACTGGCAGCGGGAAAGCCGCCGGATGCAGATGGTGTTTCAGGATCCGTTCGGATCGCTGAACCCCCGCCGCCGGGTCGGTGATCTGGTGGCGCAGGGCCTGATCGTGCGCGGCATGAAACGGACGGCAGCGCTGGAAAAGGCCCGCGAGCTGTTCGGTCTGGTCGGTCTTGATCCGCAGGCGGTCTCGCGCTTTCCGCATGAGTTTTCCGGCGGGCAGCGCCAGCGCATCGGTCTGGCCCGGGCTCTGGCGCTGGAGCCGGAAATCCTGATCGCCGATGAGCCGGTCTCGGCACTGGATGTTTCGGTGCAGGCGCAGGTGCTGGATCTGCTGGAAACGCTGCGTCAGCGGCTGGCGCTGTCGGTGCTGTTCATCACCCACGATCTGCGGGTGGCGGCACAGGTGGCGGATGACCTGATCGTGATGAAAAGCGGCGAGGTGGTCGAGGCCGGCCCTGCGGCCCGGATTCTGGCCGCGCCGCAGCACCCTTATACACAGTCGCTGGTGGCGGCGGTCCCGGGGCGCGACTGGACACCGCCGACGGCGGTGGCCGCGCCGCAGTACGCGCCGCTCTGATCCGGTCTTTCTGTCTGGCCCCGTCTTTCTGTCTGGATGGACATATCTTCACAGCCCCGGCCCCGGAAGGGTACCGGGGCTGCTGTTTTCAGGGTCTTTCACGCCTGGTCCGGCGGATCACACTCGTTTCCCGGGGCTATTTAATGATATTCCTATAAAAGAAAGAGGGTCGGCATATGGGGGGGCAATGCGGAGAACCGTCTGGTCAACCATAGTCCTGCTGGCTGTCGGCCTGACGGCGACGGTGGTGACGGAAGAACTGTACCGCCACCGTGCTGAACAGCAGCTGTCGGCGGAGGCCGCCGTCCGTCTGGATGATATGCGCCTGACGCTGGAGCGTGATCTGGCCTCGGTCCATCTGCTCAGTCAGCGCTTTTCCGAACGGCTGGCCGAAGCCCCCGATCAGCCGGAACCGGCCCTGCGGGCGCAGGCCGAAGAAATCACCTCGCGCCATAGCTGGATCCGGTCGGTGGTGCTGTCCCGCCCGACGGTGGTGACCTTTGTTCATCCGGTGCAGGGCAACGAGGCCCTGCTGGGCATTGATTATAATTACCGCCCTGATTTTATTGAAAGTCTGCGCACGGCAGTCCGCCGCAGGGCGGCGGTGCTGTCCGGCCCGGTGATGCTGATGCAGACCGGGCGGCAGGGGATGATCCTGCGCAGTCCGGTGTTCCGCTCCGGGGCGGTGCCGGAGGATGCGCCGCTGGCGGTGCTGTCGATCGGCATGGACTTTGATGCGATTCTGGCCCGTGCCGGGTTCAGTGACCCTGACCTGCCGTTTCAGGTGGCGATTCGGCGGATGGGGGATGAGATCGGCGGGGCGACGATCTTTGGCGACCCCAAAGTTGCGGCAACCCCGCGTGCTGTGACCATCGTACGGTTTTTTGACGGGGAATGGACCCTGTCCGCCCAGCTCAGGCCAGAGGTGGTTGACAGTCTGGCCCATACCCGGCTGATCCGTGGGGTGGGGGGTGGCCTGACGGCGGTGCTGGTGCTGCTGACGGTCTATAGCGGGCGTCTGCGGCGGGCTTCCTCCTCGGTCCGGCGCAGTGCGTTCGGGCGGCGGTTTCCCCTGCGGCTGTTTCTGGCCGGGGGGCTGTTTCTGGCGCTGGCCCCGGCGATTGCCCTGTCGGGATGGCTGTCTTACCGCTCCTCAGGCCGGTTGGCCGACAACCTGACGGAAGATTATGCCATCGGCATCGGGCGCCGGGTGGTGGCGACCGTCTCTGAATTCTTTGATATTCCGGTCCGGGTGGTGCGCTACAACGTCGGGCAGGTCCGGGCCGGGCTGCTCAGCACCGACGACAAGGCGCGGCTGACCGCCAGTTTTCTGCTGCAACTGCGTCAGCAGCCGGTGCTGACCTTTATTTCGATGGGGACAACAGGCGGGGACTATTACGCCGCCAGCCGCCCGCCGCTGGGCGATGACCGCACCCTGCGCCTGATCGAGGCGCTTGAAACCGACGGACGGCAGATGAAGCTGTACCGGGTCGGGGATGATAACCGCCGGACTGCGGCGGTTTCGCTGGGCAACCGTCATTACGATTCCCGGACCCGTCCGTGGTTCAAGGCCGGGGCGACGGACGGGATCCACTGGTACGGGGCCTACCGGTATGCCATCAACGATGTGGCCGGGGCCTATGACGATCTCGGCTTTGGTGCGGCTGCCCCCCTGTACGGACCCGATGGCAGCTTTGCCGGGGTGATGACGGCGGATCTGGCCCTGTCGCAGCTGGGCGACCGCCTGCGGGGCGTGACGGCGGGAACGGCGGCGATCGCCTTCATCATTGACGGGGCCGGGGATCTGCTGGCGGCCTCAACCCCCGAGCCGATCTATACCATGGCGCAGGATCAGGTCCGCCGTCTGAATGCCCGTGACAGCAGTTATGCTGCGGTGCGGGTCGCCAAGGCGATTATTGACAGCCAGCCGGAGCCCGAGGGGTACGGGTCCGCTGCCGAGGACGGTGAGCGGTATTACGTCCACTGGCGGCGGGTCCAGTTGCCTGATGGTCCGGTCCTGACCATCGGTGTTACCCTGCCGCAGGCGCATTTCTCCGGTCCGGCACAGGCGGCGGCCAACAATGTCGCGATTCTTGGCAGTGCGGTGCTGGTGGCGGCGCTGGCGCTGATCCTGTTTGCCGCCGACTGGGTGGCCCGCCCGCTGGTGGTGCTGGACCGCTGGTGCCGTCGTCTTGCTGACGGCGACTGGATCACCGAGGCCCCGGTCGATACGCCGGTGACCGAGGTCCGCTCTCTGGCCGATGGGCTGATAGTCATGTCCGACCGCCAGCGGGCCTATACCCTGACGCTGGAGCAGAAAGTCGCCGAACGGACGTGGGAGCTGGAGCAGGCCAACCGCAAGCTGGAAGAGCTGTCAACGACCGACGGGCTGACCGGGCTTGCCAACCGCCGCCACCTTGATCAGGTGCTGGAGCGGGAATGGGCACGGGGCGGGCATTCCGGCCACAGTCTGGGGGTGCTGATGATTGATGTGGATCTGTTCAAGAACTACAACGATCTCTACGGCCATCAGGCCGGTGATCTGTGCCTGCAGCGGGTGGCCGGGGTTCTGGCCGGGGCGGCCCGCCGGGCCGGAGACCTGACCGCCCGCTATGGCGGGGAAGAGTTTGTGGTGGTGCTGGGCGATACGGACGCCGAAAAATCAGCCCAGCGGGCTGAGCTGATCCGCGCCGGGGTCGAGGCGCTGGGCATCCCGCATGCCGATGCCCCGCTTGGGGTGGTGACCGTCAGCATCGGCCTTGCGGCGGTGCGTCCTGACCGTGAAACCTCCGCCCAGACCCTGCTGCGGATGGCGGATGAGGCCCTGTACCGGGCCAAGGCCGGGGGCCGCAACCGCACGGTGGTTTATGCCGCGCGGGAGGCCTCTGTCTGATCGGTACCGGTTGATCGGTACTGGTTGATCTGTGCCAGCTGATCGGTACCGGGTGTTACGCCCCGCGCAGTCCGGCGGCCAGCAGGGCAATTGTTTCGGGGCCGACGCCACAGCAGCCGCCGATGATGGATGCCCCGGCAGCCTGCCAGTGACGGGCAGCGCGCAGGTATTCCTGCGGGCCAAAGTCATCCCGCAGGGTGCTGATGGTTTCGTTGGCTTCCTCGGCATGGTCCTGTGGCACAAAGGCATTGGCGTAAACGCCCAGCCGGGGGCGGTCAGCCTCCGGCACTGTTCCGAACACGGCGCTGGCCTCGCGCACGGTTGCAGCCATTACATCGCCGTGGCTGCAGTTAAACAACAGGGCGGCCGCCTTCAGCCGCAGTGCCGCGGCCGCCGCGTCCCGGACGGATTCGCCTGACCGCAGGGTCGGCGGGGCCGTACCGTCTGCGACGGCTGCCGGGGTTTCATCGCTGACGGTGAAGGACAGCCAGAACGGGCGGTCATCGTCTGGCCCGACAGCCCGGCGGGCCGCCTCGGCCTCGGCGATGCAGCTCTGGGTTTCGGCCAGCCACAGATCGACGTGCGGCGACAGTCCGGCGACCAGCGGTTGCAGGATGCGGTCAGCGTCTTCCGGGCGGAACAGATCCGGGCGATAGGACCCGAACACCGGCGGCAGGGATCCGGCCAGCCGCACCGGGCGGCCCCCGGCGGCAATGGCCTGCCTGCCCAGTCGCCCGGCCAGATCGGCCAGTGCCTGCCCGTGCGCGGAAAAGCGGTCTTCCCCGATATGATACGGGACCACCGCATAGCTGTTGCTGGTGATCACATCCGCTCCGGCGGCGATATAGGCGGCATGGACCTGTTCCACATACTCCGGCCCTTCCATCAGGGCCAGTGCCGACCATTCCGGCTGGCGGAACGGGGCACCGATGCGGTGCAGCTCGCGGCCCATGCCGCCATCAAGAACGATCATCGCCGGGCTGGTCATCTGCAGGGGCTCCGAATAAGGTATCGTGCCCCTGCATACCACACAATCGCCGGTGGCTTCATCCATACAGTGCAACAAGATCGCCGTAATGACGGCGGGCGACATCCGGGTGGGACCGCAGGCGGCTTTTCAGGATGTTCATGCCGACATCGCGGAACAGCGGGTTGGCCGGATCATGCTCCACCCCCCGCGCCTGTGCCGCCAGATCAGGCGGCAGGGTCAGCCGGGGCACCACCGCATCGGGCCGGGCCCCAAGGAAGAAGGCAAGGGACTGCCGGTCTTTCCCGGCGGGCGGGGCCACCACCCGGTGGACGTTGGCGCGCAGGAAGCCATCGGTCGCCAGTTCCAGCAGCTCGCCGATATTGACGACGAAGGACCCCGGCAGCGGGGGGGCATCAATCCACCCGGCTTCGGTCTGCACCTGCAGGCCACCGACAGAATCCTGCCGCACCAGCGTGATGAAGCCACCGTCCTTATGCGGGCCGCAGCCCTGATCATCGGGGATCTGGTCCCGCCCCGGATAGCGGATGGTTTTCAGGAGCTGGTTGGAAACCCCGGTGTAAATCGGCTCAAACACCGTCTCCGGCTGGCCCAGCGCCAGCGCGAAGGCTTTCAGCAGGTCGGTGGCAACGCGGATCACCTCCTGCTGCCAGTGCAGCAGGGTGTCTTTCAGCTCGGGGACCGCCTCCGGCCACTGGTTCGGCCCCTGCAGACGCTGCCACGGAGGGTCGCCGGGCCGCAGGGCGAGGGCGGGCAGCTCCAGCCCTATATCAATTTCCTCCCGCCAGTCCGGCTGCCCCTTGGTGTATTCCTGCCCCGGCGGGGTGTAGCCCCGGAAATGGGGGGAATTGGCCATCTCGATCTTCAGTTTCTCGCCCGGAGGCAGGTCGAAAAAGCGTTTCGACAGGCGGAAGACGTCGTCGGCCAGCGTTTCACTGACCCCGTGGCCGGTGACGTAGAAAAAGCCGACATGGCGGGCAACATGACGGATCTGGGCAATCAGGGCGCTGCGGTCGGCAGCCGAGCGGTGAAGCTGGCTGATATCAAGGATCGGCAGGGCAGAGGCAGACATGGCGGGGGCTCCCGGAGAGAGGGGGTGTTCTTTAATTCTATAAAGATATAGAAAAATATAAAGATCAAGCCCAATCTCCGGTTTCATCGGGGCCGTCTTCCCCCGATGGTGCTGCTTCAGGGCGGGTCAGGGGGCCATAAGGGCCAGCTTCAGGCCCAGACCGGCGAAGGCGGCGGCAAAGCCGCGCCGCAGCCACCGCACCACCGCCGGGCGGGCGAGAACATGGGTCCGCACCGCTGCGCTGAACAGTCCGTAGACCGCAAAAACCGCAAAGGTCACCGCCATGAAGACCGCTGACAGGACCCCCATCAGCCGGGCCGGAGCCGGGTCGGCGGGATCAATGAACTGCGGCAGAAAGGCAAGAAAGAAGATCGACAGCTTGGGATTGATCAGGTTGACCAGAATGGCGTGGCGGATCAGTCCGGCGGCAGACCGGGGGGCCTGATCGGCCTGCACCGACAGGACGCCGCCATCGCGCAGCGACTGCACTGCCATCACCAGCAGGTAGACGACCCCAATGACCTTCAGGGCGGTGAAGGCGGCGGGGCTGGCCTGCAACAGGGCTGCCAGCCCGGTGATGGCCGCCAGCATGTGCGGCACAATGCCCAGTGTGCAGCCCAGCGCGGTCAGCACCGCAGCCCGCCCGCCCTGTGACAGTCCGGCGGCAAGGGTCAGCACCACCCCGGCCCCGGGGGATGCGACGACAAGCAGGGTGGTGATCAGAAAATCCGGCCCCATTGCAGGGTCTCCCTCTGTGGTTCAGCGGGGGGCAGCCTGCCTGTTGCCGGGGGACGGGATCTTGAACAAAAGTGCTGTCGGGCCAGTATGGGGTCAGGGACGCAGTCTGGCAAAGGCACCGGGCGCGGCACCGAAGGTGCGGGCAAACTGCCGGGTCATGTGGCTTTGGTCGGCAAAGCCGCAGGCGGCGGCGGTTTCGGCCAGCGGTGTGCCCTGCTGGATCATCCGCCGGGCCAGATGGACCCGGCGTTGCACCAGATAGGCATGCGGCGTCAGCCCAGTCTGGTGGCGGAAGGCCCGGATCAGGTGAAACCGGCTCATCCCGGCTTCGGCAGCAAGTTCCTCAAGGGTCAGCGGCGCGGCGGGGTCATCATCTATCCGGCGGCGTGCGGCGATGATCCGCCCGGCTGAGCGGTCCGGTGCCCAGTCCGGCGGGCGGACCGGGGTCAGCAGCCCGGCGAGCAGGGGGATCAGCCGTTCTTCCGCCGACAGGGCGGACAGGTCGCTGGCTGCCGGATCAGGCCCGGCGGTCAGGGCGGTGAACACGGACAGGAACGGGCCGGTCAGCTGTGGCCGGTGCAGGACCGGCCGCTCAAATTCCCGCTGCCGGTCGGGCCCGTCGAGACCGGCCAGCAGACCGGAGACGATGGCGGGATCAAGATACAGCATCTGCCACGCCCGCCCGCCGTCGCCCAGCGGGCTGCCGTCGTGCACTTCACCGGGGTTGACGGTGATCAGATCGCCCGCCCCGGCCTCCACCGGCCCGCGTCCGCTGGCGGATTTCTGCGCCCCGCGCCGGATCAGGCCGAACCCGAACTGGTCATGGCTGTGCCGCCCGAAAGGCCGGGCGGTGTCGGCAACAACGGCGTGTATTCCCTGCCGCAGCGGGGCCGGGCCGATCACGGGCAGGGGGGTGACGGTTCCGGCGCGCATCGGGCCTCGGGCAGAGAGGGGGCAGGGAGAGATCTAACATCCCCCTCCCGGACCCGGATTTCAAAAGAAAAAGGCCGCAGGGCAGGGCAGGGTAGGGCGGCGGCGGGCCCTTACTCCCGGCGCAGGGCCTCAATCGGGTCCAGTGCGGCGGCGCGGCGGGCGGGCATATAGCCGAAGATCACCCCGATCCCGGCAGAAACCCCGAAGGCAAGGCCGTTGATCCCGGGATTGAACAGAAACGGCATGTTCAGGGCGGCTGCCAGTCCCAGACAGGCCAGCAGGGCCAGCCCGATCCCGGCCAGACCGCCGCAGGCTGACAGGGCGACCGCCTCGGTCAGAAACTGGGTCAGCACCTCGCGCCCGGTGGCACCGATGGCCAGCCGGATGCCGATTTCCCGCGTCCGTTCGGTCACCGAAACCAGCATGATGTTCATGATGCCGATGCCGCCGACCAGCAGGCTGACCGCCGCCACCGCCCCAAGCAGGGTGGTCATGGTGCCGATGGTCCCCGACAGGGTCTCGGCGATCTGGCGGGTATCCATCAGCGAGAAATTGTTCTCCTGCGCGGTGGTCAGCCGGCGGCGCTCGCGCATCAGGGCGGTGATGTCGGCAATGGCGGTGCTGGCCGACACCCCATCCTTTAGCGAGATCATCACCGTTCCCACCGCCCGGCTGTTGGTCAGGCGGCGCTGGGCGGTGGCCAGAGGCATCAGTACGGTATCATCCTGATCCATTCCCATCGCCCCCTGTCCTTTGGCGGCCAGCACGCCGATCACCTCGCAGCCGAAGGCCCTGACCCGCAGGGTGTTGCCCAGCGGCGCTTCCCCGGCGAACAGTTTTGCCCGCACGGTCTGCCCGATCACGCAGACGGCTTTTCCGGCCTGCTCTTCGTCGTCACTGAACAGGCGACCCTGTGCCAGTGTCCAGTTTCCGGCGGCAAAATAGGCATTGGTGGTGCCGGTGACCGAGGATGACCAGTTGGCAGCCCCGGCCACCAGTGTGACGGTGGAGCTGACCACCGGGGCAACGCTGGCAACCCCCCTGATTTCGGCGGCGATCGCGTCGGCATCCTCCCGCCGGAACGCCGGGGCCCCGGCTTCGTCGTGTCCCGGCCCCAGACGCTGGCCGGGGCGCATCACCACCAGATTGCTGCCCAGCGCCGAGATCTGCTGTTTGACCATCAGGGTCGCGCCATTGCCCAGCGTCACCAGTGTGATGACGGCGGCAACCCCGATGACGATGCCCAGCACCGTCAGCAGAGACCGCAGCAGATTGCGGCGGATTTCCCGCAGGGCGAGGAGCAGGGCATTCAGCAGCATGATGTTGCGTCCGGTTCCGCGCTGTCGCGGTCAATCAGGCCATCGCGCAGGTGCAGGGTCCGTCCGGCGTAGGCGGCCATCTCCTCTTCATGGGTGACCATGATGATGGTCAGCCCGCGCTCGCGGTTCAGGCGGGTCAGCAGCTCCATGATGGCGTGGCTGCGGGCGGTATCCAGATTGCCGGTCGGTTCGTCGGCCAGCAGAACGGCAGGGTCGGTGACAATGGCGCGGGCGATGGCCACCCGCTGCTGCTGGCCGCCCGACAGTTCCGCCGGGGTATGACCGGCCCGGTCAGACAGGCCGACCAGATCCAGCGCCGCCAGTGCCGCCTGCCGCCGCCGGGCGGCGGGCAGGCCCCGGTACAGCAGCGGCAGTTCCACATTCTCCCGCGCCGAAGTGCGGGCCAGCAGGTTGAATCCCTGAAAGACAAAGCCCAGCCGGTGACGGCGCAGCAGGGCCCGCTGGGTCTGGTTCAGGGTTTCCACCGCGATGCTCTCAAAGCCGTAATGGCCGCCGCTGGGGGTGTCCAGACAGCCGAGAATGTTCATCAGGGTCGATTTCCCCGATCCGCTGGCCCCCATGACGGCCAGAAAATCGCCGGAGAACAGGGTCAGGTCGATACCCCGCAGGGCAGAGACGGCGGCATCGCCCCGGCCATAAGTCCGGGTCAGGCCCTGCAGCTGAATCAGGGGGGGCCTCATGATTCCGGGCTCTTCCGGTCGCTCTTCTGCCCGGTGATGACCTCCATTCCGGCTGTCAGATCGCCGCCGGTGATTTCGGTCATCCGGCCATCGGTCAGGCCGGTGGAGACCAGAACCGGCATCGGCTGACCGTCGGCAACCACCCATACCGCCGTGGCTTCTGTGTCATGGGGGGTGGGGGCAGGGCTCTTCCGGGCTTTCTGGCGGGCGGCGTCCGGGGGGCGCGGCAGCAGGCTGGCGATCAGGCCCCGGGATGGGGCGGTGGGTTCTTCTCCTGCCGCCGGGCCGCCGCTGGCGGGGGAAAAGCGCAGGGCGGCATTGGGCACCAGCAGGGCACCGGAGTGGGCGGCGGTGGTAATCGTGGCGGTGGCGGTCATGCCGGGGCGCAGGGCCAGATCGTCATTGGCGACGCTCAGCACGGTTTTGTAGGTGACGACATTGTCCGTGGTACTGGCCCCCAGACTGACCCGGCGCACGGTGGCGGGAAACTTCCGTCCCGGCCAGGCCGAAACCGTGAAGGTGGCCGGCTGGCCGGGGCTGAGGGCGGCGATATCGGCTTCATCGACATTGACCTCCAGATCCATCCGGGTCAGGTCCTCAGCCATTTCAAACAGCACCGGGGTGGACATGGCGGTGACCAGCGTGGTGCCCGGCTCCACCGCGCGGCTGAGGATCACGCCGGACATCGGGGCGCGGATCTCGGCTTTCTTCAGATTGGTTTCATCGGTTTTCAGCGATGCCTGTGCCTGCACCACCTGCGCCCGGGCGCTGGCCTCGGCGGCGACGGCCCGCAGTACCGTTGCCTCGGCGGTATCCAGTTCGCTGCGTGACGGGGTCTGGCCATGGGTGGCGGCAAACAGCTGTTGCAGGCGCGACAGGGTGGCGCGGGCCTCGGTGATGGTGGCACGGGCTTCCGTCACCCCGGCTTCTGCCACCGTGACCGCCGCGCGGGAGCGCAGCACGGTATCTTCCAGCTTGGCGGTGTCCAGCCGTGCCAGCACCTGCCCGGGGGTGACGGTGTCATTCTCCTGCACCAGAACGGCGGCGACAATGCCCGACAGCTCGCTGCCGACCTCGACCGAGGTGGTCGGCTGCAGGGTCCCGGTGGCGGTGACGGTGACGGTCAGCGCCCCGGTCCGGGCTGTCACCGTTTCAAACGGCAGGGGCGGGGCGGCTGATCCGGGGTCAGAGGCGATAACGGCGGTGGCGCACATCAGCACCCCGGAGACCAGCGCGGCCCAGGCCAGTGCCTGACGGCGCCGGACCGGGGAAGACGGCTGAAGCGGGGAGGAGGCATGATCCTTGAGGAGAGAGGCAAGGTCTTGCATCGGAAAAGGTCTCATTTCATGGCGGGAAGGGGCCGCGCCGGACCCCGGGATCTGTTCCTTTAACGGGGCAGCCCTGCCGATCCTGCGCCCCATCTGCCAGCGCTGGGCAAAATTTGCCGGGTATCCTGTTGGGAAAGATGCATTTTTTTACGACGGAATCTTTTTCGGCCACCGTGTAAGTCTGCGGGGACAAAGATACGGCTGTCGGATGCAGGAGCATCGGCGGCCCGGACCCATTCGACAGACCCTGATTGCGACAGGACTCTGCCATGATGATACAGACCATAGCCAGTCCGGTCCCGGCGCAGCCGCCGGACGATTGTGAAGATGATGTTTTACTGGCCCGGATGAAGCTGGACGATGCAGCGGCGTACCGGGTGCTGGTTGAGCGGCATGTGGACCGCGCTTTTGCGCTGGCCCTGCGGATGCTGGGCAACCGGGCCGATGCCGAAGACGTGGCGCAGGATGCGCTGGTCAAGGCCTGGGTACACCGCCACGACTGGCAGGAAGGCCGGGCGCGGTTTTCCACCTGGCTGTACCGGGTGGTGGTCAACCGCTGCATCGACCTGCGCCGCCGTCCGGCGGGGGCGTGCCTTGATGATGTGCCGGAACCGGAAGACGGTGCCCGCTCGGTGGAGCAGACCCTGCACCGCCGTCAGGTGTTTGACCGGCTGGGGCACGCCATCAGCCTGCTGCCCGACCAGCAGCGGGCGGCGGTGACGCTGGCCTATTTCGAAGACATGGCCAATGCCGAAATTGCTGCCGTTCTTGGGACCACGGTCAAAGCCGTGGAGAGTCTGCTGAAGCGCGGTCGCCAGACCCTGCGCGAACGTCTGCGCCGGTCAGAGCGCGATGTGCGTCTGGTTTTTGCCGACGCCTGATGTCTGATGCCTGATGTCTGATACCGGGCCCCTGAAGGGGTGCCTGAGAAGCCCGCCCGAAGCGGCGGCGATAAAGACACGAAAATAAACCGCCTGAAGTGGCGATTTGGTCCGTTCCACCTGATGACGACACCGACGGACACGTCCGATGGCCCCCCGGAGGAGAACCCTGCGTGGGGGCGGCAGAAGGGCGCCGACCCGGGTCGCATATGTGTCCAGGAACAGAAGGAGACGGACCATGCCCGTTATTGCCACCAACACGGCCGCCAACTCGGCCCTGCGGTACCTGAACTCCAACGCCAGCGAACAGTCGAGCATTCTGTCGAAGCTGGCGAGCGGATCCCGCATCACCAAGGCGTCTGACGATGCGGCCGGTCTGGCGATCGGCACCCGCGTGCAGTCTGACGTCACCACCCTCAGTCAGGCCGCGACCAACGCGTCGCAGGGGATTGCCATCCTGCAGGCGGCGGACGGCGGCATGGCCCGCATCGGCGACATTCTCCAGCGTATGAAGGCACTGGCGACCCAGTCGAATTCCGGGTCGGTCACCGATAACGAACGCGCCTACATCGATGCCGAATTCCAGCAGCTGACCGATGAAATCGACGGTATCGCCAAGGGCACCCGCTATAACGGTGAGTCCCTGCTGGACGGGACCAGCGATTATGTCACCGGCACCGGCATCGACTTTATGGTCGGGACCGACAGCACCGATACCATCAAGGTGGAAATTGACGACGTCGATGCCACCGCACTGGGGGTTGCCACCCTTGATGTGACGACGCAGACCACCGCGCAGGCGGCCCTGACCGCTATTGATTCGGCGATCGATGCCATCTCGCAGGCCCGTGCCAGCGTCGGGGCGGTGATGTCCCGGTTCGAGTTCCGGGCCGAGAACATCGCCACCAGCAGCGAAAACCTGTCTTCCGCCCAGTCGGCGGTGATGGATGCTGACGTGGCGGAAGAAAAGTCAGCCCTGTCCTCGGCGGATGTGAAGACGCAGGCGGCCATTGCCGCCCTGTCGCAGGCCAATCAGATGCCGCAGAACCTCCTCAGCCTGCTGAAGAGCTGATTTCTGAAGATCCGGCCGGTTTCGCCCGATCTTTAGTCCGGATCTTCAGGCCGAGTGATTGTTTGCCCAAGCGCCTTGGCAGGGGTGCCGCGTCCTCCGGCGTGGTGACCCCTGCCTTTTTTCATGAGGGGGCGGGGGGCGGTTTCCTCGCGGCCTGATCTCTGTTCCGGCGCCAGAAAGTCCGCCTGATCGACAGGGGCGGCCCGTTCCATTCCTGAGACCCTAAGACCCTGAGACCCTGAGCTGGGCAGCCCCGGCAGGAGGCATGATGACCACCGTCACCTCAACCACATCTTCGGTAACAACGACCAGCTATTCGCAGAACCGCAACGACTTTGATACCGACAGTCTGGTCGAAGCGGCGGTGGCGGCCCGGCTGACCCGGGCGGATACCCTCAGCACCAAGGTCACCGCCAACGAAACCAAGATTGCCGCCTATCAGGAAATGCAGACCCTTCTGCAGACCATGCAGACGTCCTTGAGCAAGCTGCGGTCAGAGCCGGGGACCAGCGGGCGCTCCAACGATGTGTTCCGTGACCGTTCGGCCTATGTCACCTCGTCCACCAGCACAACGGCCAGCACCATTCTGTCTGCGACGGTGGCGGATGGCACCGATCTTGGGACCCATTCGCTTGAGGTGCTGCAGATCGCCAAGGCAGAACGGCTGGGCAGCGGATCCATCAGTGGCCGCACCACGGCACTGGGGTATTCCGGCACCTTTACACTCGGGGCGGGGACGGCCTCAGCCTCGGTGACGGTCACAGAGACGATGACGCTGGATGATCTGGTGACGGCGATTAACGCCCAGAGCACCGCATCCGGGGTCAAGGCGTCGGTGGTGAAGGTCAGTGACGGCGATTACATGCTGACCCTGACCGCCAGCGCCACCGGACAAAGTATTACCCTGACGTCCGGCAGCGGCGATGATGTGATGACCGCGCTGGGCGTCACCGACAGCAGCGGCGATGCCGCAGTGGTGCTGCAGGCCGCCCAGTCAGCGAAGCTGGTGGTGGACGGGGTGACGGTGGAACGGTCCTCGAACTCCATTGACGACGTGATTGATGGCGTTTCCCTGACTCTCTACCGGGCGGAGGAAGGGAATTCCCTGACTCTGGAGGTTGAGAACGATCTGTCCGGGATCATGGAACAGATCGAGGCCCTGGTGGAGGCCTACAACGCCTTCCGTACATTTGTGCTGACCAACCAGACCACCGGGTCTGACGGTACCGCCGATGACAGTGCCGTGCTGTTCGGCGATGCCACCCTGCGGTCGGTGTCCCAGCAGATGCAGGCGATTTTGACCGCTGATGTCGGTGGGGTGTCCCTGAGTGATATCGGCCTGTCCTTTGACACCAGTAACGCTCTGGTGCTGGATTCGACGGAGCTGGAAGATGCATTGCTGAACAATTTTGATGCGGTGCAGACCCTGCTGTCTTACCGCATGGAGGCTTCGACATCCTCGCTGCAGCTTCTGCGCCACGGCAACGGCCCTGACAGCGCCAGTTTTGATCTTGAGATCACGGTTGATTCCAGCGGGTCGGTCACGTCTGCCGGGGTCGGGGGGGATACCTCGCTGTTCACCGTGTCGGGCAGTACCATCACCGGGGCCAGCGGCACCGCCTACGAAGGGCTGGTGTTTGTCTACACCGGCAAGGTGTCGCAGACCGTTTCGGTGGAGCTGTCGCAGGGGATTGCCGATTCCCTGTGGCAGATCACCGATACCATTGCCGACAGTTATGACGGCACCCTGACGGACATGATCAGTACCCTTAAGAACACCAACTCTGACCTCAACGACCGCATTTCCACCATTCAGTCGAATGCCGAAAGCTACCGGTCCTATCTGCTGGAAAAATACGCCCGCATCGAGGCCAAGCTGGCCAAGGCCCAGTCGGTGCTGGATCTGCTGGAAGCCATTAACAACGCCGAGAGCAGCTCGTAAGGCTGCCCCGGGGGGGCCGCCCCCCCTCTACAGGAGATCATCTGATGATGCCGATGCCCGATCCCCGCCGCGCCCGCAAGGCTGTCGGCGTTTATCAGTCTGCCCTGATGACCGTGCCGCCATTGCAGGCGGTGGTGATGCTGTATGACCGGGTTCTTGCCCATCTGCACGGGGCCTCGGCCGCTCTGCGCAGCGGGGATTATCCGCGCCAGCTTGAGGAGTCGATGCGGGCGGTGGAAATCCTGCGCGGTCTGCTGTCGGTTCTTGATACCGCCCGTGGCGGCGAGGTGGCATATCGGCTGGGGGAGACCTACCGCAGCAATATGACCGCGATTCTGTCCAGTCTGGGCAGTGCTGATGCCGAAACCTGTTACGACCGGATCAGCCGTGGTCTGCGGTCTTTGCGCAATGCCTGGGCTGATGTTGCCGGGGTTCCGGCGATTGTACTGAAAAACACGGCTAGTCCGGTGCCACCATCTGTAGAACAGGGAACGGTAGAGGTAAAATAAGCTGTTCATTTGACGGGGCCTCGGATAGATTCGTCCCCCGGTCTGAACGGACCGGACTCACGATGCCGAAGAAGAATTCGAGGCGATATGACTGAACAGTCCCTGACTGTCGAGGCGTTCATCGCGCTGCTCGACACCCACGGTGCCGATCTGGCCGCGTGGCCGGAAGACCGCCGCAGTGCCGCTGAAGCCCTGCTGGCTGATTCTGCGGAAGCGGTCTCCGCCTTTGCCGAGGCCCGGGCCCTGCATGCCTCTCTGCACTCAAGCCGGATCAAAGCCCCTGAGGGGCTGGTGGACCGTATTATGACGGCCTCCGGCGCCGGTCGCCCCAAAAGCTGATTCTGACCCTGACGCTGGGCTGCTCTGACCGTTTGGCCGGGGCAGCCGCCAGCCGGTTACCGACCCTTCCCGCCCGTTTCGCAGATCCGGGGGGAAGGGTTTCTTTTTGCGCCTGATTCCCGCGCCCGCCCCGTATCAACGGGGCGGAACCATGCCCGGATGAAGAAAATAAAATCATAAAAACAGGCAATAAATTTTCCGCCTGATCGTGCTTCTCCCCTCCGTATTACCCGACACAAGCGACATGGACCTGTCGCGGCGTCTTAATCGGAGCGGATCAGCATGTCAGCCATTTCCTCTGTGACGACCACGTCTTCCACGTCGTCCTCTTCTTCTTCATCCTCGGCATCCGGTATTTCCGCAAACTACGAGATGTTTCTCAGTCTGCTGTGTACGCAGCTGGAGAACCAGTCGCCGCTGGACCCGATGGATGCCCAGACCTTCACCTCGCAGCTGGTGCAGTATGCCGGGGTGGAACAGCAGATTCAGGTCAACGACAAGCTGGAATCGGTCTTAAGCAAGCTCGACAGCTTTTCGTTCAGCAGCGGCGTCGGGTATCTCGGCCATGCGGTGGAGGCCTCGGGCGATACCCTGAGCGTCGGCAGCGATGGCAGCGTCGGCGGATCCTGGAAATATACCCTGCCGAGCGAAGCGTCGTCGGTCACCCTGACCGTCACCAACAGCGACGGGGCGGTGGTGTGGTCCGGCAGCGGCGAAACCGCATCGGGCAGCCATACCCTGACCTGGGATGGCAAGGACGCCAACGGCTACGCCGTCGCCGCCGGGGACTACACCCTGACCGTGGCGGCCAAAAGCAGCAGCGGCAGCACCATTACCGCATCGAAATCCATTACCGGCACCGTGACCGGCGTTGATTCCTCCAGTGGCAGCACGGTCTTCGAGATCGGCGCCACCGAGGTGTCGATGTCTGATGTCACCCGGCTTGTCGCCTGATCCCGGTCGCTGAGGAAGGAAGAACGCCATGAGCCTCGCCGGAGCCATGAACACCGCCGTGTCTGCCCTGAAAGCCCAGAGTCAGGCTCTGGCGATGGTGTCAGACAACCTCGCCAACTCCAGCACCTCGGGCTACAAGGGGGTGACCACCCGCTTCTCGACGCTGGTGACCCAGCAGTTTTCCTCCACCTCTTATCCGTCGGGCGGGGTGTTTTCGACCGTGCGGCAGAATGTGGCGGCGCAGGGGCTGATCACGTCGACCACCAATGACACCGATCTGGCGCTGGACGGCAACGGCCTGTTCGTGCTGACCGACAGTGTGGACGGCAACGCCGCGTACTTCACCCGCAACGGCCAGTTCTCTGTTGATGATGAAGGCTATCTGACGCTGGGGAACTATTACCTGCAGGGCTGGCCGGTGGACTCTTCCGGCAATATCACGCAGGGCGCGACCAACAGCATCGCCACGCTGGATTCGATCAACGTCAACCGCTTTTCCGGCATGTCATCGGCGACCACCACCGAAACGATCAAGGCCAGCCTGCCCGCCAGCGCTGAGGTGGGGGACGAGCATTCCGCCACTATGGAAGTGGTGGACTCGCTGGGGATCGCCCACACCGTCACCATGACCTTTACCAAGACCGCCACCAATGAATGGTCAATGGAACTGTCGGACCCGACCAAGGCGTCGGACAGCACTGTCACCACCGGCACCAGTGCCGGCGGGCCTTACACCATCACCTTTGATGAAAGCGGCAACCTCAGCTCCACCACGCCGTCGCCGGTGACGCTGTCGGTGTCCGGCTGGACCACCGGGGCCGCCGACAGCACCATCACGCTGGATCTGGGGGAGAATGGCAGCGGCAACCGCCTGACGCAGAAGACCAACACGGATTCCATTTCGATCACCAGCATCTCCGGTAACGGCATCACCTATGGGGCCTATAGCGGGGTGGAGGTCTCGACCGATGGCACCGTCTACGCCAAATACGACAACGGCCAGCAGCTGGCGATTTATAAGCTGGCGGTCGCCACCTTCCCCAATGTCAACGGTCTGAATGCCCTGAGCGACGGGGTGTATCAGGAGTCCAATTCCTCCGGCACCTACGCGTTGCAGCAGGCGGGGGAGAACGGGGCCGGCACCATCACCGCCAGTGCGCTGGAAGCCTCCACCGTTGATACCGCCGATGAATTCACCCGGATGATCGTGGCGCAGCAGGCCTATTCCGCCGCGTCGCAGGTGATCACCAGCACCAAGGATATGTTCGACAGCCTGATGTCGGCGGTGCGCTGATCCTGACCGGCCTGCCTGCTGACCGCTGTTGCGGGCCGTTTCCGCTGAATGTTGCCACGGACCATATCCGGGGAGGGGGAGGATCGTCTTCCCCGTTATCCCCGCCCGCTGTTCCTGACAGGAGAGAGTGCCATGCCCAAGCTCACCGTCCTCAAGAGTCTGTCTGCCAGAGATCATGATCTGTCGGCCCTGGAGCTGCGGGCCGACCGGGTGATCGGCACGGCGTCTGATCTGGCCCGCACCATCGCCGATCAGCTGCAGACCCTGCCCGCCGACCGCCGCCGTCTGCTGCAACGCCAGTCGGCGGTGGCGATGGCGGATCTGGAGACCCTGCTGGATGAGCTGGAAGGCGAGCTGTCTTCGCTGGCCACCGACCTGCAGGCCGTCACCCTGCACACCGGGGCGGCAACCGCGTACCGCCGGTTGGGCGGCTGATGCCTGACCGGCATGTGTTTTTATTTTGTTCTTTTTAAATTCTTCTTTTGTTCTGATTTTTCCGTCAGGAGGCTGACCATGCGCTCTACCCTGCCGTCCCGCCCGCCGGTGGCCCGCTCCGTGACGTTCCGCCTGCAAGGGGGGGCGCGGGCGGAGGGCGCCGGGGCCCGTCCGCGCTCCATTCAGGGCGTGATCGACGCGCTGATCGCCGTGATGATGGAAGAAAACGCCGCTCTGGCAGCCGGGGTTCCTGCCGCGCTGGTGCATACCGTCGATGAAAAGCAGCAGCTGAGCGAAGAGTATGCCCGCCTGTGGGAAACCCTGAGCCTGTCGCTGCCGCACCTGCGGCAGGCCGATCCGCAGGCCGTTGATCTTCTGGTCCGCCGGGTGCGGATGCTGCGGGCGGTGGCGGATGAAAACATGGCCCGTCTGGAAGAGGCGATGCAGGCCTCCCGCCGTCGGGTTCAGGCCGTGCTGACGGCCCTGCGGCAGGATGCGGGCGGCATGCAGACCGGCCCCGCGCCGGGCAGGGCGGCCCCGCTGGCGGCGTGCCTGTCGGTGCCTGACACCGCGTATCCGGTCTGACCGGACCATCGGGGAGCCTGCCATGTCTCTGTCCATTGCCCTGTCGGCGGCAACCAGTTCGCTGCGGACCATCCAGACCAATCTGGCGGTGGCATCGTCGAACATCGCCAACAGCGATACCGACGGCTATTCGGTCAAATCCACGGTCCAGTCGAACACGGTCAGCAGCGGGCAGGGCACCGGCGTCACCATCAAGGCTATTCAAAGCCGGGTCGATGCCAGTCTGGTCCGGACCATTGTCGGGGCTGCCGCCACCTCCGGCGCGGCGGCCACCACCACCGATTATCTGCAAAGCCTGTCCGATGCGCTGGGCACCCTCAGCGGCTCCGGCTCCGGCGGCCAGAGCCTGTCTTCAGCGGTTGCGGATGCGGTTGCGGCATTGGAAGAGCTGGCCTCGACCCCGGAAAGCACGACCCTGAAAACGCAGGCGGTCATGGCATTTGATGATGCCGCGTCGGCCCTGCGCACCACGTCAGCCACCGTGCAATCCCTGCGGCAGGATGCTGACAGCGGGATTGAGGAGGCGGTGGCCTCTATCAACGATATTCTGACCCAGCTTTCTGCCCTGAATGACAGCGTCGTCAGAACCAGACTTGCCGGTCAGCCGACCGCTGATCTTGATGATCAGCGCAACAGCCTGTTGCAGTCGTTGAGTGGCTATATGGATATCACGTACTTCAGTGACAGCACCGGCGCGACCAAGGTCTATACCGGCACCGGGGAGCCGCTGCTGACGTCGGTGATCCATCCGCTGTCGTATGAAAGCGCATCCGGTGTTGATGCCGGGACGACCTATCCCGGCGGTTTTTCCG
>NZ_KB907362.1 GCF_000381985.1 Novispirillum itersonii subsp. itersonii ATCC 12639
TCGCAGCGGTCAGAGAAGTCTTGCCGTGGTCAACGTGGCCGATCGTGCCAACGTTGCAGTGCGGCTTCGTACGCGCAAATTTTTCCTTAGCCATTTTTCACTCCGTCAGGCTGGGCCGATCAACCGGCCATCTTCGCCTTAATGTCTTCAGCGACGTTGTTCGGAACTTCAGAGTACTTGTCGAACACCATGGTGTACTGGGCGCGGCCCTGAGACATACCACGGAGGGTGTTGACGTACCCGAACATGTTGGACAGCGGGACCGAGGCTTCGATCACGCGGGCATTGCCGCGCTGATCCATACCACCGACCACGCCACGACGGCTGTTCAGATCGCCGATGATGTCGCCCAGATATTCATCCGGGGTCACCACTTCGACCTTCATCACCGGCTCAAGCAGCTTCGGACCCGACTGCGGCATCGCTTCGCGGAAAGCGGCACGAGACGCAATTTCGAACGCCAGAACGCTGGAGTCGACGTCGTGGTAGCCACCGTCGGTCAGAGTGACCTTGAAATCGGTGACCGGGAACCCAACGATGCAGCCATTGTCCATGGCAGACCGCAGGCCCTTTTCGACGCCCGGGATGTATTCTCTCGGAACCGAACCGCCGACGATGGCGCTTTCGAACACGAAACCGGCACCCGGCTCCAGCGGCTCGAACTTCAGCTGCACCTTCGCGTACTGACCGGTACCACCCGACTGCTTCTTGTGGGTGTAGTCGCAGACGTAGGTCTTGGAGATGGTTTCGCGGTAAGCCACCTGCGGGGCACCCACGTTCGCATCAACCTTAAACTCACGACGCATACGGTCGACGATAATCTCGAGGTGGAGTTCACCCATCCCCTTAATCACGGTCTGGCCGGATTCCTGATCGGTCGAAACGCGGAAGGACGGATCTTCAGCAGCCAGACGCGCCAGCGCCAGACCCATCTTTTCCATGTCCGCCTTGGTCTTCGGCTCGACGGCGACTTCAATCACCGGCTCGGGGAATTCCATGCGTTCCAGAATGACCTGCTTCAGCGGATCACAAAGGGTATCACCAGTGGTGGTATCCTTCAGACCGACGACAGCGACGATGTCACCAGCGCCCGCAAACTTGATTTCTTCGCGGTTGTTGGCATGCATCAGCAGCATACGACCGATACGCTCACGCTTTTCCTTCACGGTGTTCACCACGTAGGTACCCGACTCGAGGATACCAGAGTAGATGCGCACGAAGGTCAGCGAACCGACGAACGGGTCGTTCATGATCTTGAAAGCAAGACCGGCGAACGGCTCTTCGTCAGACGACTTACGCTCAGCCGGGGTTTCGCCGTCAAGCAGAACGCCCTTAATAGACGGCACGTCGAGCGGCGACGGCAGGAAAGCGATCACGGCGTCCAGCATCGTCTGGACACCCTTGTTCTTGAAGGCAGAGCCGCACAGCACCGGAACGAAGGTCCGGGCAATGGTGCCCTTACGAATGCAGGCCTTCAGGGCCTCTTCGTCCGGCTCGTTCCCTTCCAGGTAGGCTTCCATCACCGCATCGTCGACTTCGACGGCGGTTTCCACCAGCTTGGAACGGTATTCGGCGGCCTTATCAGCCATGTCAGCCGGAATATCGACGTATTCATAGGCAGCGCCCAGATCGTCGCCCTTCCAGATCACGGCCTTCATCTTGACCAGATCGACCACGCCGGTGAATTCGGCTTCAACACCGATCGGCAGGTTGATCACCAGCGGAACAGCACCGAGACGGTCGACGATCATGTCGACGCAACGGTAGAAGTTCGCGCCCATGCGGTCCATCTTGTTGACGAAGCACATGCGCGGCACGCCGTACTTGTCGGCCTGACGCCACACGGTTTCAGACTGCGGCTCAACCCCGGCGACGGAGTCGAAAACAGTCACAGCACCGTCGAGCACACGCAGGGACCGTTCCACTTCAATGGTGAAGTCGACGTGACCCGGGGTGTCGATGATGTTGATGCGGTGATCTTTCCAGAACGCGGTGGTGGCAGCGGAGGTGATGGTGATACCACGCTCCTGTTCCTGCTCCATCCAGTCCATGGTGGCAGCGCCTTCATGGACTTCACCGATCTTGTGCGACTTCCCGGTGTAATACAGGATTCGCTCGGTAGTCGTGGTCTTACCGGCATCAATGTGAGCCATGATGCCGATATTGCGGTATCTCTCAAGCGGGGTTTCGCGCTTCATGACGAGCTAGCTACCTTGCGTTCGCGTTACCAGCGATAGTGCGAGAAGGCCTTGTTGGCCTCGGCCATACGGTGCGTGTCTTCACGCTTCTTCACAGCACCACCGCGGTTGTTGGCGGCATCCAGCAGCTCACCCGACAGCTTGTCGACCATGGTGGTCTCAGAGCGCTTGCGGGAGAAGTCCTTCAGCCAACGGAAGGCCAGCGCCTGACGACGGTCAGTGCGGACTTCGACCGGAACCTGATAGGTGGCACCGCCGACACGGCGGGAGCGCACTTCGACGGCGGGCTTAATGTTGTCCACGGCTTCGTGGAACACCTGCACCGGGTCGTTGCCAGTCTTGGCAGCGATCTTGTCGAGGGCACCATAAACAATCTTTTCAGCAACGCTCTTCTTGCCGTCCAGCATGATGGCGTTGATGAATTTGGCGAGAACGAGATCACCGAACTTGGCGTCCGGAAGGACCTCACGCTTTTCTGCGCGATGACGACGAGACATATCTTATTTCCCTCGCTGGTCTTACTTCGGACGCTTCGCGCCGTACTTCGAACGACGCTGCTTACGGTTCTTCACGCCCTGGGTATCCAGAGTGCCGCGGATGATGTGGTAACGCACACCGGGCAAATCCTTCACACGGCCGCCACGGATCATCACCACGGAGTGTTCCTGAAGGTTGTGACCTTCGCCGGGGATGTAGGAGGTGACTTCAAAGCCGTTGGTCAGACGCACACGGGCCACCTTACGAAGCGCGGAGTTCGGCTTCTTCGGGGTGGTGGTGTACACGCGGGTGCAAACGCCACGCTTCTGCGGGCAGGCCTGCATGGCCGGAACCTTGTTCCGCTTGGCAACCGGCTGGCGGCCTTCACGGATCAACTGATTGATCGTCGGCATAACCGTTCCTTCAATTTGTTACGCTTTCGCGTTGCCTTTTTCGACGCTTTCGCGCCACCCTTTTGTACGGCCTGCGCCTGACGCGCCTGCTCGCGGTCTGCTCTTAAGCCGGATAAGTCCGGCTCCGCCTCTAGGAAACCGATAGTCCGGCACCCTGTGCAAAGAGCAGTGTCCTGTGGGACAAGACAGCGTTTTGATGGGCGGAGAACTCTCCGGAATTCCCATACAGAAACGCCCCCGAAAAAGGATACCTTTCTCAGAGGCGCGCATACTACGGACGGCCCCTGACAGCGTCAAGTGAAAGCTGCATGGCGACTCGGTAGCATCCCGGAAAAGACAAAAGCCCGGGACAGTTTCAGAAGAATCTGTCCCGGGCTTTTATCAAAACCATACTTTTTTATCAGAAGGGGTCTGACGCGCCCTGAAAGCCGCCAGACCCACAGCCTGATCAACAGACTTAAGCAGCCGACTCGTCGCCGGGCAGAGCAGCCAGATCGGCCCCACTGATTTCTGCCAGTTCACGATCGCGGCGGGCAGCAACCTGACGGTATTGCGCCATCGCGGCACCGGTACCGGCAGGGATCAGACGACCGACGATCACGTTTTCTTTCAGGCCGACCAGCGTATCCACCTTGCCCGAGGTCGAGGCTTCGGTGAGGACGCGGGTGGTTTCCTGGAAGGATGCCGCCGACACGAAGGAATGAGTCTGCAGCGAGGCCTTGGTAATCCCCTGCAGAACCGGGTTCCCGGATGCCAGACGACCGCCTTCCTTCATGACTTTCTCGTTTTCCAGCTGGAAGTCGATACGGTCAACCTGCTCGGCCAGCAGGAAGGTGGTATCACCCGGATCCGTGATTTCCACCTTCTGCAGCATCTGGCGGACGATCACTTCAATATGCTTGTCGTTGATCTTCACGCCCTGCAGACGGTAAACGTCCTGGATTTCCTTGATCAGGTAATCGGCCAGCGCCTCGACACCCATGACACGCAGAATGTCATGCGGCACCGGGTTACCGTCCATCAGCGGATCGCCCTTCTTGACGTAATCCCCTTCCTGAACGGCAAGGTGCTTGCCCTTCGGGACCAGGTATTCCATCGGCTCGGCAGCATCATCGGTGGTCGGAACCACAAGGATGCGGCGCTTGTTCTTATAGTCCTTACCGAATTCCACGCGGCCATCGATCTCAGCGATGATGGCATGGTCCTTCGGCTTACGGGCTTCGAACAGTTCCGCAACACGCGGCAGACCGCCGGTGATGTCACGGGTCTTGGAGCCTTCACGCGGAATACGTGCCAGCACGTCACCGGCGTTGACCCGCTGCCCCGGTTCCACGGACAGGATCGCGTCAACGGACAGGAAGTAACGGGCTTCCACACCGCTGGCCAGCATCACCACATTGTTGCTCTCGTCACGCAGGGTGACGCGCGGCTTAAGGTCGCCACCACGCGGCAGAGACTTCCAGTCAACAACAACGCGGGAGGAGATGCCGGTCGCTTCGTCAACCTGCTCACGCATGGAGACGCCTTCGACCAGGTCCAGATAGTGGACCACACCTTCCTTCTCGGTGATGATCGGCAGGGTGTACGGGTCCCACTCGGCCATCTTGGTCGCTTTGGTGACCGGCTTCCCGTCTTCCACATACAGCTTGGCGCCGTAAGGGATACGGTGACGGGCCTTTTCGCGGCCGTTAACGTCGAGCAGAATGATCTCGAGGTTACGGGCCAGAACGATCTGGACCCCTTCCGAGTTCCGCACGGTGTTATAGTTTTCCACCCGCACCATCGAGTCGAACGGCGCTTCAACGCTGGACTGCTCAGCCCCACGCTGCGCGGCACCGCCAATGTGGAAGGTACGCATGGTCAGCTGGGTACCCGGCTCACCGATCGACTGGGCGGCAACGACGCCGACAGCTTCACCGATGTTGGCCGAGGTCCCACGGGCCAGATCGCGACCATAGCACTTACCGCAGATGCCGGTCTGGGTTTCGCAGGTCAGCACCGAGCGGATCAGCAGGGATTCGATACCGGCGGCCTCGATCTTCTCGACGTCCGGTTCGGTGATGATCTCACCCTTCTTCACCAGCACTTCGCCGGTCGCCGGATTGATCGCATCTTCACCGGCGGTGCGGCCCAGAACGCGTTCGCCCAGCGACACGACCACTTCGCCGCCGTCCACCACCGGAATGGCGGTCAGGGCGCGTTCGGTGCCGCAGTCTTCCTCGGTGATGATCGCGTCCTGTGCCACGTCAACGAGACGACGGGTCAGGTAACCGGAGTTCGCGGTCTTCAGCGCGGTATCGGCCAGACCCTTACGGGCACCGTGGGTGGAGTTGAAGTACTCCAGCACGGTCAGGCCTTCCTTGAAGTTGGAAATGATCGGGGTCTCAATGATGGAGCCGTCCGGCTTCGCCATCAGACCACGCATCCCCGCCAGCTGCTTCATCTGAGCGGCAGAGCCACGCGCCCCGGAGTGGGCCATCATGTACACCGAGTTGACCGGCTTGCCCGGCACAACACGGCTGATTTCCTTCATCATTTCATCGGCGACCAGATCGGTGCAGTGCGACCAGGCGTCAACGACCTTGTTGTACTTTTCACCCTGAGTGATCAGACCGTCCTGATACTGCTGCTCGAATTCCTTGACCTGACGTTCAGTGTCGGCAACCAGCTTTTCCTTGGTCGCCGGGATCACCATATCGTCCTTGCCGAAGGAGATCCCCGCACGCGCCGCCTGACGGAAGCCAAGTGCCATGACGCGGTCACAGAAGATCACCGTCTCTTTCTGACCGCAGTGGCGATAGACGATATCGATGACGTCCTGAATATCCTTCTTCCGCAGCAGGCGGTTGACGATGGAATACGGGACCTTCGGATGACGCGGCAGCAGGTTGGCCAGCATCAGACGGCCCGGAGTGGTTTCCACCACCAGAGTCACCGGATTGTTGTCGGCATCGACGGTGTGGTACCGGGCCTTGATACGGGCGTGCAGAGACAGCACACCGGCATTCATGGCGTGTTCCAGCTCGGCGACGTCACCGATCACCATGCCGTCGCCACGCTCGTTTTCACGGTCCATGGTCATGTAGTACAGACCAAGCACCATATCCTGAGTCGGGACGATAATCGGCTTGCCGTTGGCCGGGCTGAGGATGTTGTTGGTCGACATCATCAGCACACGGGCTTCAAGCTGGGCTTCCAGAGACAGCGGCACGTGGACCGCCATCTGGTCACCGTCGAAGTCGGCGTTAAAGGCGGTGCAGACCAGCGGATGCAGGTTGATCGCCTTGCCTTCCACCAGCACCGGCTCAAACGCCTGAATGCCAAGACGGTGCAGCGTCGGGGCGCGGTTGAGCATGACCGGATGCTCGCGGATCACCTCTTCGAGGATATCCCACACTTCCGGACGCTCTTTTTCCACCATGCGCTTGGCAGCCTTGATGGTGGTCGCCATGCCATAGAGTTCAAGCTTGGAATAGATGAACGGCTTGAACAGCTCGAGCGCCATCTTCTTCGGCAGACCGCACTGGTGGAGCTTCAGCTCCGGCCCCACCACGATCACCGAACGGCCGGAGTAATCGACGCGCTTACCGAGCAGGTTCTGACGGAAGCGGCCCTGCTTGCCTTTCAGCATGTCAGCCAGCGACTTCAGCGGCCGCTTGTTCGCGCCGGTGATGGCGCGGCCACGGCGGCCGTTGTCGAACAGGGCGTCAACCGATTCCTGCAGCATACGCTTTTCGTTACGGATGATGATCTCCGGGGCACGGAGCTCGATCAGACGCTTCAGGCGGTTGTTGCGGTTGATGACGCGGCGGTAAAGGTCGTTAAGGTCCGACGTGGCGAAGCGGCCACCATCCAGCGGCACCAGCGGACGCAGTTCCGGCGGAATCACCGGAATCACTTCCAGAATCATCCATTCCGGACGGGTGTTCGACTCGACGAAGGCTTCAGCCAGCTTCAGACGCTTGACCAGCTTCTTACGCTTGGCTTCGGAGGAGGTCTCGCGGAGTTCCTGACGCATCTGCACCAGTTCTTCGTCGATATCCATCGCCTGCAGAAGATCGCGGATCGCCTCAGCGCCGATACCGGCAGTGAAGCTGTCTTCGCCGTATTCTTCGACGCAACGCTGATACTGTTCTTCCGACAGCAGCTCAAACTGCTTCAGCGGGGTCAGACCGGGCTCGGTGACCACATAGTTTTCGAAGTACAGAACGCGTTCCAGATCCTTCAGGGTCATGTCGAGCAGCAGACCGATGCGGCTCGGCAGGGACTTCAGGAACCAGATGTGGGCGACGGGAGCCGCCAGCTCGATATGGCCCATGCGCTCACGGCGGACCTTCGAGAGGGTCACTTCGACGCCGCACTTTTCGCAGATGATGCCACGGTACTTCATACGCTTGTACTTACCGCACAAGCATTCGTAATCCTTCACCGGCCCGAAGATGCGGGCGCAGAACAGGCCGTCGCGTTCCGGCTTGAAGGTACGGTAGTTGATGGTTTCCGGCTTCTTGATCTCACCAAAGGACCAAGAGCGGATCTTCTCGGGGCTGGCAATGGAAATCTTGATCTGATCAAACGACTGGGTGCCGCTGACCTGACCGAAGATCTTCATAAGCTCGTTCATGCCTGATCTCCTGTCGCGCTGGCGGAAGGACTTTGTCTGTCTGCCTTCCGCCGGGCGCGTATCTCAAAAGCTGCGTTGCAGGGGGTCGGTTCTGTGCGGGATGCCGCGGGGAAGGCCTTAGCCTTCGCCCTGCAGCAGCTCCACATCCAGACCCAGAGAACGCATTTCCTTCACCAGCACGTTGAACGACTCCGGGATACCGGCTTCGAAGGTGTCGTCGCCACGGACGATCGCTTCATAAACCTTGGTACGACCCGAGACGTCATCCGACTTCACGGTCAGCATTTCCTGCAGGGTATAGGCAGCACCGTAGGCTTCCAGAGCCCACACTTCCATTTCCCCGAAGCGCTGACCACCGAACTGCGCCTTACCACCCAGCGGCTGCTGGGTCACCAGCGAGTAAGGACCGATGGAACGGGCGTGGATCTTGTCGTCAACCAGGTGATGCAGCTTCAGCATATAGATGTAGCCCACCGTCACCTGACGGTCGAACGGCTCCCCGGTACGGCCATCGTACAGGGTGACCTGACCGGAAGCGTGCAGACCGGCCTTTTCCAGATGCTCGGCGATGTCGCTTTCGCGGGCACCGTCAAACACCGGGGTGGCAATCGGAATACCACCGCGCAGGTTAGACGCCAGTTCGACCACTTCGGCATCATCCAGACCGACAATGTCTTCCTGGAAGTGATGCTCGCCGTAGACGTCCTTCAGCTTACCGCGCAGTCCGTCGAGGGTACCGGTACCGTACCGCACGGCATCCAGCGCCTCGCCGACCTGCTTGCCAAGGCCACGGCAGGCCCAGCCAAGGTGCGTTTCCAGAATCTGCCCGACGTTCATACGCGACGGCACACCCAGCGGGTTCAGGACGATATCGACCTGAGTCCCGTCAGCGAGGTACGGCATGTCTTCGATCGGAACAATGCGGGAGATAACCCCCTTGTTCCCGTGACGGCCGGCCATCTTGTCGCCCGGCTGCAGCTTACGCTTCACCGCAACGAAGACCTTAACCATCTTCAGCACGCCCGGCGGCAGTTCGTCACCGCGCTGCAGCTTTTCGACCTTGCTTTCAAAGCGGGCCTGAAGCTGGCCAATGGCCTCTTCGTGCGACTTCTTCATGCCTTCGATGTCAGCCATGATGGAATCATCTTCCACCGCGAACTGACGCCACTGACCCTGGGTGTACTGCACCAGCACATCTTCAGTCAGCTCAACACCGATCTTGAAGCCCTTCGGACCGGCAACCGCCTTCTGGCCCAGCAGCTTTTCCTTCAGACGCAGGCTGAAGGAGCCGTCCAGAATGGCGCGTTCGTCGTCGCGGTCCTTGGCCAGACGTTCGATCTCGGCGCGTTCGATCGCCAGGGTACGCTCGTCCTTCTCCACCCCACGACGGTTGAAGACACGGACTTCAACGATGGTCCCCTGCACGCCCGGGGGCAGACGCAGGGAGGTATCGCGGACGTCAGCGGCCTTTTCACCGAAGATGGCGCGCAGCAGCTTTTCTTCCGGAGTGACCGGGCTTTCGCCCTTCGGGGTGGTCTTACCGACCAGAATGTCCCCGGCCTTCACTTCGGCCCCGATGTAGACGATCCCGGCTTCGTCGAGGTTCTTCAGCGCATCTTCCCCGACGTTGGGGATATCGCGGGTGATGTCTTCCTGACCCAGCTTGGTGTCACGGGCCATCACTTCGAATTCTTCGATGTGGATCGAGGTGAACACGTCGTCACGGACGATGCGTTCGGAGATCAGGATCGAATCTTCGAAGTTGTAGCCGTTCCACGGCATGAACGCGACCAGCACGTTCCGACCGAGAGCCAGTTCACCCAGCTCGGTCGACGGGCCGTCGGCGATGATGTCGCCCTTGCGGACGATATCGCCCACCTTCACCAGCGGACGCTGAGTGATACAGGTGTTCTGGTTGGAACGCTGGAACTTGGACAGACGGTAGATGTCCACGCCGGACTGGGCGGCATCCACTTCCTCGGTGGCACGCACCACGATGCGCATGGCATCGACCTGCTGCACGATACCGGTGCGGCGGGCAGAAATGGCGGCGCCGGAGTCGCGGGCCACAACGCCTTCCATCCCGGTCCCGACGAACGGAGCCTCGGCACGGATCAGCGGCACGGCCTGACGCTGCATGTTGGAGCCCATCAGCGCGCGGTTGGCGTCATCGTTCTCAAGGAACGGAATCAGCGCCGCAGCGACGGACACCAGCTGCTTCGGCGACACGTCCACGAAGTCGATTTCGCTCGGGGCGGCCATGATGTAGTCGCCCTTGCCGCGGCACGACACCAGATCACCGACGAAACGGTTCTCGGCATCAAGCTCGGCGTTCGCCTGCGCAACGGTGTACCGGCCTTCTTCCATCGCCGACATATAGATCACCTCGTCGGTGACCTTCCCGTCCACGACCTTCCGGTACGGGGCTTCGATGAAACCGTACTGGTTGACGCGGGCATAGGTGGCGAGGCTGTTGATCAGACCGATGTTCGGACCTTCCGGGGTCTCAATCGGGCAGATACGGCCATAGTGGGTCGGGTGCACGTCGCGGACTTCGAAGCCCGCGCGCTCACGGGTCAGACCGCCCGGCCCGAGGGCCGAAAGACGACGCTTATGCGTCACTTCGGACAGCGGGTTGGTCTGGTCCATGAACTGCGACAGCTGCGAGGAGCCGAAGAATTCACGCACCGCAGCCGCAGCCGGTTTGGCGTTGATCAGGTCATGCGGCATCACGGTGTCGATGTCCACCGAGGACATACGCTCGCGGATGGCGCGCTCCATGCGCAGCAGACCGACACGGTACTGGTTTTCCATCAGTTCGCCGACAGAGCGGACACGACGGTTGCCCAGATGGTCGATGTCATCGATCTCGCCGCGGCCGTCCTTCAGTTCGACCAGGGTCTTGATGATGCGCAGAATATCTTCACGGCGCAGCACACGGACGGTATCCGGGGCTTCGGCCATGGTGAAATTCAGGCGGGAGTTCATCTTCACGCGGCCGACCGAGGACAGGTCGTAGCGCTCGATATCGAAGAACAGGCCACGGAACAGCAGTTCAGCAGCTTCGAGAGTCGGCGGCTCGCCCGGACGCATCACGCGGTAGATGTCGATCAGGGCTTCTTCGCGGTTGGTGTTCTTATCCGCAAACAGGGTATTGCGGATATACGGTCCAACGTTGACGTGGTCGATGTGGAGGGTCGGCAGCTCGTCGATGCCGTTCTTTTCCAGCTCGGCCAGAGCGACTTCGGTGATTTCCTCACCGGCTTCGATGAAGATCTCACCGGTCCCCGGATTGATGATGTCTTCACCGGCATAACGGCCGATCAGATCCTCACGCAGGACCCGCATCTCGGTCATCCCGGCTTCAATCAGCTTCTTGCCGACGCGCGGGGACACCTTACCACCAGCCTCAACCTTCACTTCACCGGTGGCGGCGTCGATCAGGTCATAGGTCAGCTTCACACCCTTCAGCCGCTCCGGCACGAACGCCGTCTTCCAGCCCTGCGCGTCCGCAGTGTAGGTGATGCTCTCGTAGAAGTAGTTGAGAATGTCTTCGGCGGTCAGACCGGTCAGTTCCGCCGGATCGAGCGGCAGGCGGGCCTTGGTCCGATCGGCACGCAGCTTTTCAGCAGCATTGGAATCCAGCGCATACAGCAGCGTGGTGACCGGCAGCTTGCGGCGGCGGTCAATACGCACGTAGACGATATCCTTGGCGTCGAACTCAAAGTCCAGCCAGGAGCCACGGTACGGAATGACTCGGGCGGCGAACAGGTACTTCCCCGAAGAGTGGGTCTTGCCCTTATCGTGGTCGAAGAACACGCCCGGGGAGCGGTGCATCTGCGACACGATCACACGTTCGGTGCCGTTGACGATAAAGGTGCCGTTCCGGGTCATGAGCGGCATGTCGCCCATGTACACGTCCTGCTCCTTAATGTCGCGGACGGAGCGGGAGCCGGTGTCTTCATCGACATCCCACACCACCAGACGCAGGGTAACCTTCAGCGGAGCCGCAAAGGTCATGCCGCGCTGCTGGCACTCTTCCACATCATACTTCGGCTCTTCCAGCTCGTAGCGAACGAATTCCAGCTCGCCCTTACCGGCAAAATCCTTAATCGGGAAAACGGACTTGAAAACTTCCTGAAGGCCGGAATTGGTCCGCTTGGCCGCCACGATGCCGGTCTGCAGGAACTGATCGTAGGAGTTCTTCTGCACTTCGATCAGATTGGGCATCGGGGCCACGGTCGGGATACGCCCAAAATTCTTGCGTACCCGCTTGCGACCGGTGAAGGACTTAGCCATTGCCGCTCCTCTATGTCTTCGACTGTATCCGGCATCGTCATGCCGGGTTTCGACGGCGATCCGGGCAACGTGATCCGGCAGGATACCCCACCGGACTCGCCCGAACCGTGACGGGAGGGTGCCAGAGCAAGCACCCCAATCCGTCGACACGTGTAAGAATCTGCCCCACTGCCCGCACCTGCTCCCCGGTGCGGCGTCCGGGCCGACCTGCACAGGGCTGATGATCAGCCCTCTGGACGTCGGTCCTGTTTTTAAACCTCAAAATACGCACACGCAAAACATCCGCCCGCCTTTCGGCGCAGCGGAATTCGACACATTACAGACTTACACAGCATTCGTCACGCCGAATCATGGGCCCGGCGCTGTTTTTTATCGGCACAAACAGGAAGGCCGGAGATCCGAAGATCCCCGGCCCAACCCCGTTGCCAAAGGCAGGTCTTACTTCAGTTCGACCTTGGCGCCGGCGTCTTCCAGCTGCTTCTTCAGCTTGTCGGCTTCGTCCTTGGACGCAGCTTCCTTCACGGCCTTCGGAGCGCCTTCGACCAGGTCCTTGGCTTCCTTCAGGCCCAGGCCGGTGATGGCGCGGACTTCCTTAATGACGTTGATCTTGTTGGCGCCAGCGTCAACCAGGATCACGTCGAATTCGGTCTTTTCTTCAGCGGCCGGAGCAGCGGCAGCGGCAACGGCGGCAACGGCGACCGGAGCAGCGGCGGAAACGCCCCACTTCTCTTCCAGCAGCTTGGACAGCTCAGCGGCTTCCAGAACGGTCAGAGCGGACAGGTCGTCGACGAGCTTGGCGAGATCAGCCATTTTATACTCCACAGGTTGGCCATGGGCTTATCATTACGCCGCATGGCAGATCGGTTCATAAAGTCCCGCCGAAGCGGGAAGCAGCGACTTAGGCGGCTTCGCCTTTGGTGGCATAGGCATTGAGAACCCGAGCCAGCCCGGCGCCCGGCTGAGACAGCACGGTGGCGATACGGGTACCCGGGGTCTGGATCATGCCGACCAGCTTGGCACGCAGTTCGTCCAGGCTCGGCATGGTGGCCAGCGCCTTAACCCCATCGGAGTTCAGGGCAGAGCCGTTCATGTTCCCGCCGAGAATAACCAGCTTCGGGTTAGTCTTGGCGAAATCAACCATTGCCTTAGCGGCAGCGACCGGATCGGCCGACACGGCAATGCCGGTCGGGCCAGTCATCAGGTCGCCGATGCTGTCGAACTTGGTGCCATCAAGGGCGAGACGCGTAAGCCGATTCTTGGTGACACGGAAGCTGGCACCCGCAGCGCGCATCTGCTTACGGAGATTCTCCATTTCCGTCACGGTCAGGCCCGAGTAGTGGGCGACCACGACGGTGGAGACTTCCCCGAACAGCTGATGGAGCTCGGAAACCAACTCCTGCTTCTGTTCACGGTTCACGTTGCGTCTCCGCAGTCTTGATCCGGTCCGGAAACCGGACAGGATCTGTTGCGATAGTCTCCGCCCGGAAGGACGGAGGGGACAACCTGCCCCAGAAGCTGAAGCCCGCCACCCAAGATGCCGCTATGCGTGATAACGGAACCGGACCCGCGGAAATTCAACTCCCGTCTGTGCAGGCGGGGTGCTCCCCTTTCAGAAACCGCCCGTGCGGTTCACCTACGGTCTTGGACAGGTAACTCGGCCTCCGGCGAACCGGAGACCTGCCACCGTCACCCGGGCAAGCCCGGATGACGGTGATCAGGAAAACTCCTTAGCCCGCGACGGAGCCCGGAGCAACCTTCAGACCCGGGCCCATAGTGGAGCTCAGGGAGATCTTCTGCACGTAGGTGCCCTTGGCGCCCGACGGCTTGGCCTTCTGGATGGCATCCACGAAAGCGCGGACGTTCTCAACCAGCTTGGCTTCGTCGAAGGAAACCTTGCCGATACCGGCGTGGACGATACCAGCCTTCTCGACGCGGAACTGCACCTGACCGGCCTTAGCGGACTTCACGGCACCGGCGACATCGGCGGTGACGGTGCCCAGCTTCGGGTTCGGCATCAGGCCGCGCGGCCCGAGGATCTTACCGACGCGACCGACCAGACCCATCATGTCCGGGGTGGCGATGCAGCGGTCGAAATCCATCTTGCCCTGCTGGATCATTTCCATCAGCTCTTCGGCGCCGACAATGTCAGCACCGGCGGCCTTGGCTTCCTCGGCCTTATCGGCCTTGGCGAACACAGCGACGCGGACGGTCTTGCCGGTGCCATGCGGCAGCTCGACAACACCACGGACCATCTGATCGGCATGACGCGGGTCAACACCCAGGTTCATGGCGATTTCGAGGGATTCGTCAAACTTGGCCTTGGCGGCACCCTTGACGATCTTCACCGCTTCGACGAGATCGTAAAACTTTTCGCGGTCAACGCCTTCGTAGGCGCTCTTCAGACGCTTGCCAATCTTCGCCATCGTCTTATTCCACCACCTGGAGGCCCATGGACCGGGCCGAGCCCTTGATCATCTGCACGGCGGAGTCGACCTCGGCGCAGTTCAGATCCTTCATCTTCGCTTCGGCGATTTCACGGATCTGAGCGACCGTGACCTTGCCGACGAAGGAACCCTTACCCGGGGTCTGGGAGCCAGACTTCAGGTTAGCGGCCTTCTTCAGGAAGTAAGACACCGGCGGGGTCTTGGTGACGAAGGTAAAGGTACGGTCGGTGTAAGCGGTGATGACGACCGGAATCGGCATCCCCGGCTCAAGACCCTGCGTGGCGGCGTTGAACGCCTTGCAGAATTCCATGATGTTCAGGCCGCGCTGACCCAGCGCCGGACCAATCGGCGGCGACGGGTTGGCTTTGCCCGCAGGCACCTGAAGTTTAACGTAACCAGCGACTTTCTTTGCCATTTTCCTACCTCGTTGCGTTGAGGCCCGCGGTGTGGCCGGGCAACCGGGCCTTCCGCGGATACCGGGATACGGACTGCCCGCATCCCGACCCGCTCCCTGTCGTCAGAAACCTGAGAAGTCTCAGATTTTCTCGACCTGGGAGAATTCCAGATCGACCGGCGTAGACCGGCCGAAGATCGACACAGACACCTTGAGACGGGCCTTGTCTTCCTCGACTTCTTCGACAATGCCGTTGAAGGAGGCAAACGGACCGTCGGCAACGCGAACCTGTTCGCCGACCTCGAAACTGATGGAGGTCTTCGGACGCTCGACGCCTTCCTTGACCTGATTGATGATGCGCTCAGCCTCACGCTGGGTGATCGGCACCGGACGACCGCGGCCACCGAGGAACCCGGTCACCTTCGGCGTATCCTTCACCAGATGCCAGCTCTCGTCGGTCATCTGCATTTTCAGCAGCACATACCCCGGGAAGAACTTACGGTCAGACTGAACCTTCGCCCCACGGCGAACCTCAACCACTTCCTCGGTCGGCACCAGAACCTCTTCGAACTGATCGGCCAGACCCTTCTGGGCAGCCTGCTCGCGGATCGACTGGGCAACCTTGTTCTCAAACCCGGAATAAACGTGCAGAACGTACCAGCGCGCTTCCATGACCTTAACCCCCCAGCCCGAATACCAGCTTCACACCCCAGGCGAGCACCTGATCCACCAGAAGGAAGAACAGCGCCGCCACGACCACCATCACGAAGACCATGATCGTGGAAATGGTGGCTTCCTTGCGGGTCGGCCACGTGACCTTCGCCACTTCCTGACGGACCTGCCGGACAAACTGACCGGGATTGGTTTTTGCCATGACTGCTCACAACCCAACTGGTTTATGCCGCACGGGGAAAGCCGGATCAAAGCGAGACGCGATCACCGCGCACCGCACCAATACGGTAAACACCCGAAAACCGGCAGGATCGGAAACCGATCTCTGCCGGAGCCCTTGAATACCAGCTGACAGACAGGCTGCCAACCGGCAGGCGATTCCAGATACACTTTTAAAGCGGATTTTCTGGCATCGCCCTGAAACTGTCATGCCCGGCTTACGCCGGGCATGTGGCCGATGGTGGCTGTTTGGCAGGGGCGACAGGGATCGAACCCGTAACCCCCGGTTTTGGAGACCGGTGCTCTACCAGTTGAGCTACGCCCCTATAAGGGTCTGCCAACCACAACAGCGCCTGAACAGTTTGCCTCGAAAGGCTTTCTTCAGTTGCTGGCGTCAGGAGCCATCCTGACGGGAGCGGCGTTATAGCCTTGCCTGAAAAAAAGATCAACCCACAAAACGCACACAACCCGGGGATTTTTTAGGGTTCCGGCACGACAGCGTCGACCGATCCCCCCAACAGTCCCCACAAAAGCAAACCGGGGGCCCCTTGCAGGGCCCCCGGCTCACAGAACATTACTTCAGGATCTTAGAGACGACGCCGGCGCCGACGGTACGACCGCCTTCACGGATGGCGAAGCGCAGGCCTTCGTCCATGGCGATCGGGGCGA
>NZ_KB907363.1 GCF_000381985.1 Novispirillum itersonii subsp. itersonii ATCC 12639
CCCCGCCGTAATAGCCGGACACCGCCCCGACCAGAATGCCCAGCGCAATGGCGATAGAGGTGGCCACCACCCCGATCAGCAGCGACATCCGGGCCCCGTGGAAAATCTGAGCGGCAATATCGCGCCCGGCGGTGTCCGTCCCCAGCCAGAAGCGCGGGTTATCCATCGGCCATTGCAGCGGCCGGCCGGCCAGCCCCAGCGGATTGCGCGGGAACAGCAGGTCGGCGCTGAGGGCCAGAACCACCACCGCCACCAGCAGCGTCAGCCCCAGCACCGCCGCCGGACTGCGGAAATAACGTTTCAGTGCGGCCATGACCTCAGTGTCCTTTCACGCGGATGCGCGGGTCGAGACGGGCATAGAGCAGATCGACCACAAAATTGACGGCAATCACCAGCACCGCCGAAATGAAAACAATGCCAAGCAGGGTGTTCAGATCGCGCTGGATCACCGACTCATAGGCCAGCCGCCCCAGCCCCGGCAGGGTGAACACACTTTCCACCACCACCGCGCCGCCCAGCATGGTCCCGGCATGCAGGCCGACCAGCGTCACCAGCGGCAGCAGGGCATTGCGCAGGATGTGGCGGGTGACAATCGCCCCGTCCGGCACCCCTTTGGCGCGGGCGGTGCGGACAAAGTCCAGCGTTGACACCTCCAGCATCGACGCCCGCATGATGCGCAGATAGATCGACAGAAAGATCAGCCCCAGCGTCAGGGTCGGCAGCACCAGATGGTGGGCAATATCCAGCGCCCGCAGCAGGCCGGTCTTGCCCGACCCGATCTCCTCAAACCCACCGGCGGGCAGCCAGCCGAGTTTGATCGCAAAGACCACCACCCCCATCAGGCCAAGCCAGAAGGCCGGGGTGGCGTAAAACAGCAGACCGACGGTGGAGATCACCACATCCTGCCAGCGGTGGACCTTGCGGGCGGCAATAATGCCCAGCACCACCCCGCCGACAGCGGCAAACCACAGGGACGCGACCATCAGCAGCAGGGTCACCGACAGGCGTTCGGCAATCACATCGGCCACCGGCTTGCCGTAAATGGCGGAAAAACCGAGGTCAAACTGCACCAGACGCCACAGGTAGCGGCCAAGCTGCACCGCCGCCGGGGCATCCAGCCCATAAAAGGTCCGCAGCTGCTGGGTCTGCACCGGGTCACCGCCGCCCATCTGGGCCAGCAGGGCATCCACCGTATCCCCCGGCGCCAGTTGCAGCAGGGCAAATACCCCGATCAGGATCAGCAGCAGACTGGGCAGACTGACCGCCAGACGCCGCAGGGCAAAACTCAACAAAGCCATGGTCACATCCCGGAACCGGGCCGGGGCCGGGCCGGAAACCGCCTCAGCGGTCCCCGGCCTGCGCCCCGGCTGTTACACAGATCAGAACGACGTGTCGTGCCACGAGCTGGACGGCCAGCGCGGGGTATTGTGGTGGTTTTTCAGCGCTTTGCTGGTGACCGAGATGAATTCACGCTCCGTCGCGAACCAGATCGGCAGATCCCGGTTCACTTCCGCCACGAAATCGGCGTACAGCGCCCGGCGTTTGGCCGGGTCGGTCTCGGTGGCCGCAGCGTCGATCAGGCTGTCGATCTTCTCCGACTGCCAGCCGTGCTGATTGGTCCACGGGGCCCCCTTGGGGCTGCCGGAGCGGAACCACACGGTGGTCGACACCGCCGGATCGCCACGGTACTGGTGCCAGCCGGTGGCCAGATCGAAGTTCCAGTCCTTGTAGATGGTCGACAGGGCCCCGGCGATATCCAGCTGCACGATCTCAACCTTGATGCCGACTTCGGCCAGCGACTGCTGGATGAAGGTGGCAAACTGCGGCACGTCCTCGCCGTTCAGCACCGGCACCAGCTTCAGGCTGAAGCGGGTACCGTCACCGCCGCGCTTATACCCGGCCTCGTCCAGCAGGGCGTCGGCCTTTTTGGTATCGAACGCATAGGGGAAGCTGCCGCCGGGGTAAAACGCCTTGGACAGAGACGGAATCGGGCCGGTGGCGCGCTTACCGTTGCCGTACAGGAAGTTTTCGATGAAGAAATCAACGTCGATGGCATGGGCAATGGCCCGGCGGACCCGTACATCGGCCAGCTCTTTGCGGCGGTGATTGAATTCAATGGTGTTGTTGAAGGTGTTGCCGTCGTTGCCCCGGCTGGAAACCTCAAAGCGCGGGTCTTTCTTCAGGCGGTCGATATCCGCCAGCGAGATCTGGCTGTAGGCCGACAGCTGTACCTGTCCGGTCTCCAGCGCCGCCGCAGCCGCCGACTTATCGGTGATAAAGCGCCACACCACCCGGTCCAGATACGGCAGGCCCTTGCGCCAGTAGCCGTCATACCGCTCGGCGACGATGTACTGGCCGCGCTGGTATTCAACAAACTTGAACGGGCCGGTGCCGACCGGCGCGGTGTTGGCCGGGTTTTCCAGCGGGTTGGTGCCTTCATACAGATGGCGCGGCACCACATAGCCCAGATCGACCAGTGCCCGCAGCAGCAGATCCAGCGGCATCGGGCGGGAATAGCGGAACACGGCGGTATGGGCATCCGGGGTGTCGACCGCCTCCAGATTGGCCTGAAGCTGGGTGCCGTAGTTGAGATGCTTCTTCCACAGCTCCAGCGCGTTATACTGCACATCGGCCGAGGTGAAGGGCTTGCCGTCGTGCCAGGTCACGCCTTCACGCAGCGTGAAGGTGATGGTCTTACCATCGGGCGAGGCGGTCCAGCCGGTGGCCAGCACCGGCACCGGCTTGCCGTCCGGCCCCAGATCCAGCAGGCCTTCAACGATCTTGCCGGTGATGATGTACACCCCGGTCGAGGCGCGCAGCGCCGGATTGAGGATCCGCTGTTCCGACGCCAGATGGACGGTCAGCACACCGCCCTTCTTCAGCTCTTCGGCGGCAAAAACAAACTTCGGCAGCGCGGCAACGGCAGCCGCGGCGGAAACAGACGCCAGCAGCGCCCGGCGGGACAGGGTCATCGGTCAGATCCTTGTGCGAAAGAACGGTCGTTGGTGCAGATCAGGACGCCGGAGCCAGCACGGTGCGCACCAGTTGCACCCAATACGCGGCCCCAATGGACAGAATCTCGTCGTTAAAGTCATACCCGGGGTTATGCAGCATGCAGCCCGACCGGCCCGGCCCGGCCCCCAGCCAGATGTAAGCCCCGGGGCGCCGTTGCAGCATGAAGGCGAAATCCTCCGCCCCCATCGACGGCTGGGGATCCAGATCCACCCGGTCAGCCCCGGCCACCTGCGCCGCCACATCGGCGGCAAGGCGGGCGTTGGCGGCGGCGTTGATGGTCGGCGGGTAGCGGCGCTCATACCGCACGGTGGCAGTCACCCCCTGCGCGGCGGCAATGCCCTGCACCACTTCGCTGATCCGGCGCTCCACCAGATCCTGCACCTCCGGCGAGAAGGTGCGGACGGTACCGCGCACCACCGCCTGCTGCGGCAGGACATTCCAGGTATCGCCGCCATGGATCTGGGTGACGCTGACCACGGCGGATTCCAGCGGGCTGACGCTGCGGGCCACCACGGTCTGTAATCCCAGCACCACCTGTGCCGAGGCCACCAGCGCATCCCGCCCCAGATGCGGCATGGCGGCATGCGCGCCCTGCCCGTCCAGAGTGATCTCGAAGATGTCGTAAGACGCCATGATCGGGCCGGGCCGGATGGCAAAGCGCCCGGCCTCCAGCCCCGGCCAGTTATGCAGACCATAGACGGTCTCGATCGGGAAGCGGTCGAACAGACCGTCCTCGACCATCGCCCGGCCACCGCCTTCATTTTCCTCGGCGGGCTGGAAGATCACCGCCACGGTACCGGCAAAGTCACGGTTGGCGGCCAGATGCACCGCCGCCCCCAGCAGCATGGCGGTATGGCCGTCATGCCCGCAGGCGTGCATCTTGCCCGGCACGGTCGAGCGGTGGCTGAAGGTATTGCCTTCCTGCACATCCAGCGCATCCATATCGGCGCGCAGACCCAGCCACGGGCCAGCCGCCGTCCCATGAATGACCCCGACAACGCCGGTGCGGCCAATGCCTTCATGCACCTCGATGCCGTTTTCACGCAGGACGGAGGCGACCAGCGCGGCGGTCTGCACTTCCTCAAAAGCCGTTTCCGGGTGGGCGTGCAGGTGATGCCGCCACCCGCGCATCCGGGCGGTCAGGGCGTCGGAGAGGATATGGCTCATGATGCGTTGTCCGTCTTCGGCAGGGTGTAACGGAAATCGCAGTGACTGGCCCCGCCCATGATGGTCTGGGTGCGGGTCAGCTGCATCCGGGGGTCATAGCCGGTACAGAACTCGCCATCGCGGTTGCAGGACAGCAGGTCCCCGATCTCGCCGACCCCCAGCTCGCGGTAGGTTTCGGCGTAGCGGCAACGGGTGACGTTGAAATCCAGCACCCCCGGCTCGACGGTCAGCCAGTCAATCGCCAGCGCGTCGTCCTTCTGCCACAGCGACAGCAGGTCAGCGAATGCCAGCAGGTCGGTGGGGCCACCGGCCTTGTCGGCAAACTCAGCCCCGGCGGCGCGGGCGGCGTCGATCACCGCCTTGCCCAGCAGACGGCGGGCCGTCTCGGTGCCGAGGTCGGCCTCCAGCACGTCATAAATCTTCTTGGCGAAAGCCGCCTCAATGCGGCGCTGTTCGAGAATGGTGGTCATGATCAGAGAGAAACCTCACGGCGGTCACGCAGGCGGTAGCGCAGCAGTTCCAGACCGGCAAAGCGGCGTACCAGCCCCTGAAACGGCACCGGACGGACCGGTGTCAGCGGAATATCAAGGTCATCAAGTCCATGGCCGAGGGCGGCCTGGGCCAGCACCCGGCCGCTGGCGGTGGCGAGCGCAACCCCCCGGCCGTTGTAGCCGGTGATGGTGACCACGCCGGGGGCCAGCTCATGCAGATGCGGCAAAAAGTCTGGGGTGAAGGCAATCGTACCCTCCCAGCGGTAGCCGAAGCGGATGTCACGCCCGGCAAAGGCCGGGAAGACATCCCGCAGGCGCTGTTCTACCCGGCGGTCAAGGCGGGGCTGCCAGTTGACCTGCGAGATCAGGGCCCCGCCGCTGACGATGCGGCCATCGACGGTCGGGCGGAAGAAGTAGAGATCAGCGTGGGTATCAGACAGGGCATGGCCCTTGCCAAGCACCTGCGCCAGAAGATCCGGCGGCAGCGGGTCGGTGGCAATCTGGTAAAACGTCACCGGCACCATCGAGCGGCGGAGATCGGGGAACAGGGCGTCGGCATAGGAATCGGTGGCCACCAGCACCCGGCCCGCCGTCACGCTGCCCTGCGGGGTGGACAGCCGCCAGCCACCGCCCTGCGCCGTCACCGTCAGCACCGGAGACCGGGTATAAACCTGCGCCCCGGCGGTCAGCGCCGCCCCGGCCAGACCCCGGGCCAGACCCAGCGGGTTAACATGGCCGCCGTCGTGCGCCAGCCACGCGGCATGATACCCGGTGGCACCGGTCAGATCCTGCACCTGTGCCCCGTCCAGCAGGGCCACGTCGGAGCCCAGCTCTTTCCACTGCTCATAACGGCGGCGTGACAGCCCGGCCCGCCCGGGGGAATGGGCGGGCTGAAGCCAGCCGTCCTGCCGGGCCTGCGCGTCGATGCCGTGACGGCGGATCAGGTCAAAGGTAAATGCCGCCGACCCGGCCACCAGCCGGGCCAGACGGTTGCCCGGCTCTGTCCCGAAACGGCGGCGCAGATCCGCCGGGTCTGAACGGGTCAGCGATGGGATCACCTGCCCGTTATTGCGCCCGGCCCCGCCGTGCCCGACCTCCTGCGCTTCCAGCACCGCGACACTGCGCCCGGCTTCCGCCACATGCAGCGCTGCCGACAGACCGGCAAACCCGGCGCCGATCACCGCAACATCAACAGTGATATGCCCGTCAAGAACCGGTGTCTGCGGGGCCGCCGCCGCCGTGGCAGCCCACAGGGACGGAACAGGAAGGGAAGACTGGGTCATCGGCGCTCTCCGGCAGGCAATTGCCTGCGCACATATAATCTATAAACTAATAGATTATTAGGCGCGCCTCCGACCTTTCCGCAAGGGTTTTGTGTTTAATTTTTCAATATACACTCAATTTCACGGTTATTTGTGTGAATTGCATACAAAGCAATGTCGGTATAGGCAGAAAAAATATCCGCAAACCGTGTGAAAAAGCGGGGCAGACAGCCAAAGGGTGTTAGGGATCAAAGCGTTAAAATAAAAAATCCCCCCGGCGACAGACGGAGTCGCCGGGGGGAGTATGGAAGAATCGCTGCCCGGCTCCCGCCCGGAGGACCGGGAGGGGGGCCGGGCCGGAAGGTCACCGGACCAGACCGTTTTCACCGATCTTCAGGGTAAAGGTCGTCACTTCTCCCCGCTGTTCAGCCCGCTCGCGGTCCAGGTCCCGGGGCACCGGACCCGGCTGCGCCACCGGTACACCGGTCATGTCCAGACCGGACAGCAGGGCCGGGAACCGCAGCTCGCTGAACTGCGGCGACGGATACAGCCAGCCGGTGACACCATACCGCCCGTCACGGCAATAGGCCCCGACCCAGTAATAGCTGCGGGACGGCAGTTCCAGCCCGACAGCCGGGGGGCCGAACAGCCCGGCATCGGTCAGTGCCGCGACCAGATCGCCATACTGTTTCTGCCCCAGCGGAGTGGATACCTTTTCCGCCCGCCACGGTGCCAGCGGATCATCCAGCGTAAAGGTCAGCACCCGTTCATTATGCTTTGACACGGTGGCGGTCAGGGTGCGGCTGGCGGCGTCAACGTCATAAACCCGGATCTGGCGTTCGTACTGACCGTTGTAGGTCAGGCGGAAGCGGTCGGGTGCCCCCGGCTGGCAGGCCTGCCGGATGTCATCCCCGGCGACGGCGGAAAACCACTGGGCCTTGCGCACCAGCGGATTACCGATGTCATCCCCGGTGTAGGTACAGGCGGCAACCGGCAGAAGACCGGCCAGCAGGGCCAGACGGCGGAAAGCGGAAAAGCGGGACATGATGCGATCCTGAGGGACAGAAACCGCCCCCATGATTCCCGGTGTTGGCCCGCAGGTCCAGCCCCCTGAGGTCAGGACCGCCGTCAAGGGCTGAAAAATCGCACATTCCGCCGCCGGGCCGCCCTGTCAGGCAAAAATCCGGCGCAATCCCAGCACTGTCAGCACCCCCAGAACCAGCGCCAGCGGTAGGAACGACAGCGTCAGCACGGAATGCCAGCCATAGGCCGACAGGATTCCCCCGGAGGAAAACGACCCCGCAACCATCACCCCGAACACAATAAAGTCATTCAGGGACTGGACCCGGGTTTTCTCTTCCGGCGCGTGAGTGTCCAGCACCATCGCGGACGCCCCGAGGAAGCCGAAGTTCCAGCCCAGCCCCAGCACGATCAGCATCGCCCAGAAATACGGTTCCGTCTCGCCGCCCAGACCGACAGCCGAGGCCCCGCCGATCAGCAGCAGTCCGATCACCGCAATCCGCACCGCACCGAAGCGCATGATCAGGCGGCCGGTGACAAAGCTGGGGGCGTACATGGCAATCACATGCCATTGCAGCCCCAGATTGGCAGACGTCTGCGGCAGACCACAGAGATGCATCGCCAGCGGGGCCGCCGTCATCAGAAAGTTCATCAGCATGTACGACACCGCGCCGCAGACGGCGGCGACGATAAAGCGGGGCTGCGCGACGATCACCGCCAGGGGCCGCCCGCCCGCCCGCTCCGCTGCCGACGGCGGCGGCACCCGGACCCCGGAGAGGATCACCCCGGCCACGGCCGCCACCACCGCCTGCATCAGAAACGTTACCGCAAACCTGTGGACCGGCCACAGATCCATCGTCAACGAAACCAGCTGCGGCCCGACCACCCCGGCGGCAATCCCGCCCGCCATGACAAACGACAGCGCCCGTGGCCGCTGGCGGGGGGCGACCCCATCCGCGGCGGCAAACCGGAAGGACAGCACCACGGCGGCATAGACACCGCCACAGAAGGTCGCCAGACAGAACAGCCAGAACCAGCCCAGCACTACGGCGACCATCGCCAGCAGGCCGGTCAGCACCCCGGCCCCGGTCCCCATCTGGAAGGCAGCCCGCCGCCCGTGCCGCCGGGCAAGAAGACCCGCAGGCAGGATGCTGGCAGCCATGCCGAGGACAAACAGCGAAATCGGCAGGGTTGCCAGCACCGGGGCCGGGGCCAGTGTGGCACCGATGATCGCCCCGGTGGCATAGACCACCACCGAATTGGCCCCGGCCAGAGCCTGCGCGACCGTCAGCCGCCAGATATTGCCGCGCTGGACATGGGCCGGCAGCAGGCCGGGGGCATCAGCGGAAACAGACTCCATGACATCTCTTCCTTAAATATCCCTGCCCGGGAGGGGAAATACCCCTGCCCGGGGGGGACATATCCCTACCCCGGATCAGGGACCATAGAGAAAGTCATCGCCCCCGGCCAGAGCCGTACTGCAGATCTCCTTTTCCAGCCTCTTTTCACCGCACCGTCAGGACGCGTGGGCGATATCCGCCTGCATCAGACCAAACGGGGTTTCGACCGGCCTGCTGTCCACCCGGGTGAATCCCGACTGCCGCAGGGCTGCCGCAATTTCGCCCTGCCGGAACGACCGGGCCTGCCCACGCAGGGCAGGCACCAGCCGCCCGACCACGTGAATCTCCGGCCCGGTCAGGTCCGGGGTTAACCCTTCGTGGAAACTGACAAAGACTCCCCCCGGGGCCAGCGCCTGCCGCACCGCGGTCAGCACCGCCCCCAGATCGCGGGCAAAATACAGGGTCATCGCGGCCCAGATCAGATCATAGCCGCCCCCCAGCGGGGCCGAGTTGAAATCCCCGGCCATCACCTGCACGCGGCCTTCCTCGGCTGTTCCGCGCAGGTCGGCCACAATCCGCTCGGCCATCGGCGGCAAATCCAGCACCGTTGCCCGCCGCTGCGGGTCGGCAGCGGCAACCGCCTGCGCCAGACGGCCTGACCCCGCGCCAAGATCAAGAAAAGTCCGGACCTGCGGCCATTCCGGCAGAGACTGCAACAGCGCCAGCGCGGTGTCGGTCCCCATAGAACGGTGAAAGGCGCGCAGACTGTCCGCTGACCGGTCCCAGAAGGCAGCCGAGGCCATGTCCGGCCCCTCCCCCCGGCTGCCGGTGCGCACCAGATCCGCCACATCGGCATGCCGGACCTGCCAGATGGTCAACAGCAGATCCCGCATCGACCGCAGCCCGTCACGGCACAGATAGGGGGCCAGATCCGGCTGCAGCCGGAACCGCCCGTCGGTCTTAACCGCCAGCCCGCCTGCGGCCATGGCGTGCAGCAACACATCGGTCCGGCGGCAGTCCAGCCCCAGACAGCGCGCGACGTCTTCTGCAGACCGTTCTTCGGTCAGCACATCGACGAGCCCCAGCTCCAGCGCCGCTTTCAGGACCTGCCAGCGGACCGGGGCCTGAACCAGATCAAATAAAGAAGCAGGGGTCATTACCAGTACGCCTTCATCCGCAGCCCCAGCTCACGGCCATCCCCATCTTCGGCAATCAGGCCCGAAGGGGTGGACGCCGCCCGGCTGTAAACATTTTCATCCAGCAGATTGCTGCCCCAGACCGCCACCTCGACGCTGCCAAAGCGGTACCCGGCCTCGGCATCGGCCAGAAGATAGGCCGACTGCTTGGCCACATTCAGACTGTCAAAGAAAAACGGCCCCGATCCGTTCAGGCTGGCCTGACCGAACCAGCCGGACGCACTGCCGCCCGCCGTGCCGTCATACCGCACCCCCAGACCATAGGTGAAAGACGCCGCCATCGGCAGATCCTTGCCTGACAGATCGGTGTTGACCAGCGATGCCCCCTGCTGCACCAACGCCTGATAGGATGTCGCCTCAGCCTGCTGCCAGCCGCCGGACGCAAACAGCGACCAACGGGCATCAAGTTTAGCGTCCGCCGAGGCTTCCGCCCCATAAATCTCGGCCCGGGCCGCGTTACTGACCCGCTGGGTTCCCCCCGGCACCAGATCAAAAATCTGCTTATTGCGGGTAGAGGTATGGAACAGCGCCAGCCGGGTGCTGAGCCGGTCATCCAGCAGGCTGTTTTTCAGCCCGACTTCGCCGGTCCAGCTGTATTCGGGGTCATACATGAAGGCATCGGCACTGCCCGCACTGCCATAATTGTAGCCACCGGGCAGATAGCCCCGGGCGTAGGAGCCATACAGCATACTGTCTGCGGTGACATCATAGGACAGGCTGACCCGTGGCAGCAGCGTGACCGTATCCTGCGAGCTGTCGAACAGCGCCCGGCTGGAGGCGGTGGAATAGGTCTGCTGCCCGTCCTGCCCGATCCATTCCACCCGGCTGCCCAGCCCGGCCCGCAGGCGGTCCGTCAGACTGACCTCCACCTGCCCGAAGGCGGCCACACCGGTCTGGTCAATGGTGGTTTCCCGGTGGTTGAGGGCCGAGCCGCTGGTGAAGTCAAGGTCCGTCCATTCCCGGAAGGTATAGAGCCCGCCAAGCCAGCGCACATCCGCCTGTGGGTCGGTGGTGGCAAGGCGCAGTTCCTGCGAGACCGCATCATCGGTATGGGCCAGCGTGTTGCGCAGGCTCTGCACCGACCAGCCATCCAGATCCATCAGAAAGTCACGGTCATAATGGGTCCAGCCGGTGACCGAGGTCAGCTCCAGATCTCCGGCCTGATGCACCACCTTGGCGGACTGCACCGATGTCAGGGCCCGGTCCCATGAGCCCGTATTGTAGTTGGTTTCATAGCGCGGGGTGGTGAAAGCGCCGCTGATATAGCGCATGCGCTGCTTGCCCTGATCCGACCGCTCCACCACGCTTTTGAGCGTTACATCCGTATCATCCCCGGCAAAGGCCGACACCCCGCCGGAGAGGGTCCAGCGGTCAAGGTCACCGCCGGTTGAACTGCCGTCCCAGCGGTTGCGGTGTACTCCGTCAGTGGTTTCGCCCCGCACGGCCAGCGACGCGGCACTGTCGTTGCTCAACGGGGCCGATGCCTGACCGGACGCCACCGTGGTCGGTGACCAGCCGGTGGCCCCATCCCGGAACCCCACCGAGACCTCGGCCCCGGCGCGCGGGGTGCGTGACGGATCAGCCGTGTTGACCTTGATCGCCCCCGCCTCGGTATTGCGGCCATACAGGGTCCCCTGCGGGCCCTTCAGCACTTCCATTGACCCGGTATCGAACAGCCGGGGGGCCTGCAATGCCCCATGCGGCAGTGCCACATCATTGACGAAATAGCCGACCGGATCCTGCAGGGCGGTGTTCGCCGCCGTCATCCCGCGGATCACAACCCGGCTCTGTACGGTGGATTGCTCAATCTGCACATTGGGGGTGACTTTGGCGATGGCGGCGATGCTGTCCCACAGCGGGGATGTGAGCGTCTCCGCCGGCACTACCGCAACCGAGGCCGGAAGAGATTTTTCGTCTTCCTGCCACTGCCGGGCCTGTACCAGCACCGGCGCCAGTGCGGTCACCGGTGCGGTCACTGGCGCGCTTTGGGCCGGTGCGCTCTGGGCCTGAGCCGCAACCGGGGCAAGGGGCAACAAGGACGCCGAAAGCAGTACTATCCGCCGGAAAGAGAACCGGACCATGGGGGACACCTCCTGTCTGAAACGGCCCCCACTATCGGCAATCGCCTGCCCGCCTGCGCCCAGACGGCGCACAAAAACCATCAGATGCCGAACAGCCGGGGCCGGAAGGCCAGCCCCGCAATCGTCAGCATCAGCACGGCCGCCAACAGAAACGGCGCCTGTGGTGACAGTTGATGCATCGTCGCCCCAACCACCGGACCAACGGCCAGCCCCACCCCTTGCCCGATGGCATTCAACCCGGCGGCCCGCGCCTGCGCCCCGCCCCCGGCCCGCAGGCTAAGGCCCGCCAGATTTCCGGGGATCAGCAGCCCCAGCATCGCCCCGACGCCGACCATCCCCACCATCAGAACCGGCAACGCGGGGGCAACCGCCACCCCGGCCAGGCAAAGCCCGGCACCGATGGCACCGACCCGGATCATGCGCAGGGGCGGCCAGTCAAGCCGACGGACCACCGCCCCCTGCGTGATGACCATCGCGATCATGGTCGCCATCATCACCGCTCCGCTCCGCTGGACCGCATCCTGCAACGGCAGGTCGAACCCGTCCTGCAGCCGCAGGGCCATCACCTGCTGCATCTGCCCATATGCCCCCAGCCCCAGAAAGGTGGTCAGCAGAAAGGGCCAGATCTGCCGCGGGCTCAGGGGGGCAATCCCCCCGCCCGGCAGACGCGGCATCCCCCGGGAAACCGGCAGCAGGAACAGCAGCAGGAACGCCAGCCCCTGCACCCCGGCAATCAACAGCAGCGCCGTCCCTGCCCCGCTGGCCCCAAACCCCCACGACAGGGCACCGCCCAGAATGGTCCCCGCCCCAAACGAGGCCCCCATCAGCCCCATCCCGCTGGCGCGCCGCCGTTCAGTGGTGGCGTCGGCCAGGAACGCCTGCGCCCCCGGCATCAACCCGCCGGTCAGCAGGGCCTGTGCCAGACGGGCAGACAGCAGCAGCGTAAAGGCCAGCCCCGCCGACAGGGCCCCTGTCCCCCGCCCGGCCAGAACCCCGGCAAAAACAGCAGCAAAGGCAGCAGCGGCAGCCAGCCCCGTCATCAGGGCCAGACGACGCCCCCAGCGATCGCAGACACTGCCCCACACCGGGCCGGAGACCGTCAGCAGCAGCGCCGCCAGCCCGATCAGCCAGCCGGTGCGGATATCGCCGAACCCCATCTGACGCCCCAGCGGCGGCAGGACCATCAAGGCGTAAGAATGGCCGACGGCGTTGGCCACCAGCGCTGTTACCAGAATGGCCAGCGCCCGGCGCGGCACCGCAGGGGCGTGATCCGGCGGGACCTGTCTATGGTCAGTCATTACACAATCCTCTGTGCGGCCCCTCTGTGCGGCCCATGAAAAAGCCGACCGTATGCCATTCCGGCAGCGCGGGCCGTCATCCGGCGAACAGCGGCTGTCATCCGGCGCACCCTCCTGCCCTTTCACAGGGGATCAGGACGCCCCGCGCCGGAACTGTCCCGGCTGGC
>NZ_KB907364.1 GCF_000381985.1 Novispirillum itersonii subsp. itersonii ATCC 12639
TTCCCTCAGTTATTCCGTACTTCAAGGTAGGTTCCCACGTGTTACTCACCCGTGCGCCGCTCCCACCCGAAGGTGAGCGCTCGACTTGCATGTGTTAGGCCTGCCGCCAGCGTTCGTTCTGAGCCAGGATCAAACTCTCAAGTTGACCTGAACCATTACTCTCACAAAGCATTGCTTTACAAGATACTCAGGTTCCAGCCATTCGTCCGGCCAGATACCCACGTATCCCTTCCCTCTCTTCACTTGTCTAACAGCGGCGCCACCGGGGTGGCTTCCAACTTCGCACCGTCAGCGCTTTTCGCTGCGGCCCGCGTCGTCGGGAGGCGCTTTATAGGCCCCACGCACAGAACCGTCAAACACTTTTTTCAGAAAAATGACTCTTTTCTCAAAAGCCCTGTCAAACCCACGAAACGACAAAGGGCACCGAAAGACGGTACCCTTTGTCATGCAGCTTATTCCGCAGCCTCTGATCCAGATGCCCGGACAACATCAAGAAACGCCTGTCCATAACGCTCCAGCTTGCCACGGCCAATCCCCGGGACACTGGCCATAGCCTCCAGCGTTTCCGGGCGACGCTGCGCCAGCTCAAGAAGGGTGGTGTCATGGAAGATGACATAGGGGGGTACCCCCTGTGCCCGGGCCAGATCCATCCGACATCCACGCAGAGCCTGAAACAGGGCTTCATCCGCCACCGTCAGGGTCGGGCGCTGGCTGTCGCGGCTGCGCTTAACCTTCGCGGACGGGTCTTTGCGGAAAGCGACACTGGCCTCTCCCCGTAACACCGGGCGGACATCCGGCCCAAGGAACAGGCCACCGTGACCGTCAATGTCCACCAGCACATGGCCCAGCGCCACCAACTGTCGCAGCATAGATTTCCAATCCGCTTCAGACCAGTCGCCACCAACGCCAAACGTGGGGAGACGATGATGGCCGAGGGAACGGACCCGCTCTGTCATCTGCCCCCGCAGCACATCAATCACATGCTGGGAACCATACCGCTGCCCGGTGCGGTAAATTGCTGACAGCGCCATCTGGGCAGCCCGCGTACCATCAAACGTTTCAACCGGCTCAAGGCAGGTGTCACAGTTCCCGCAGGGGGCGCAGGAATCCCCAAAGTATTCCAGCAGCACCTGACGGCGACAGCGGGCGGTTTCACAAAATCCCAGCAATGCGTTCAACTTGTGACGCTCAATGGCTTTTTTGTCGTCAGATGCCTCAGACGCCTCGATCATCTGCCGGACCCGGGCCACATCCTGTACGCCGTACACCATCCATGCCTGAGAGGGCAGACCATCACGCCCGGCACGCCCGGTCTCCTGATAATACGCCTCGAGAGATTTCGGCAGATCAAGATGGGCAACAAAGCGGACGTCGGGCTTGTCGATCCCCATCCCAAAGGCGATGGTCGCCACCATCACTAGGCCATCTTCCCGCAGGAATTTATCCTGATTGGCGGCCCGGACCGTTTTATCAAGACCGGCATGGTAGGCTAAAGCCTCCACTCCCTGCTCCCGCAGCCAGTTTGCCGTCTCTTCCACCTTGGCGCGGGACTGACAGTAAATCACCCCCGCATCCCCACGATGCTCTTCCTGAATGAAACGGAGCAGCTGTTGCTTCGGGTTCGCCTTCAGGCCAATCCGGTACCGGATATTAGGCCGGTCGAATCCGGCGACGAACTCCCGCCCTTCGGTCAGGTGCAGCCGTTCAACAATTTCCCGCTGGGTCGGGCCATCTGCCGTCGCCGTCAGGGCGATACGCGGCACGCCGGGAAACCGCTCCGCCACAGCGGCAATCTGCAGATATTCCGGGCGAAAGTCGTGGCCCCACTGAGAAACACAGTGGGCCTCGTCAATCGCGAACAACGACAGAGAGCAGCGCGACAATTGGTCAAGAAAGGCTGGCTGCAACAGCCGCTCCGGGGCGACATAAACCAGATCCAGTTCGCCCGCGCGCATCTGTCGGCTGATTTCCACCGCCTCGGCAAACGAGAGGGTGGAGTTCAAAGCCGCAGCCCGGACCCCAAGCTGACGCAAGGTTTCCACCTGATCCTGCATCAGGGCGATCAACGGACTGACGACAACAGCGACACCGCTGCGGCAAAGGGCCGGCACCTGATAACACAGGGACTTCCCGCCCCCGGTCGGCATCAGGACGAGGGCATCTCCGCCAGCAACGACATGGCGAATAACCTCTTCCTGCAAGCCGCGGAACGACTCGTAGCCAAAGACGGTTTTCAGAATATGGAGGGGATCGGCCTGCATGGCCCGATGTTATAGGGGATCCGCATCCGCCACGAAAGGGGAAAGGCAGATTCAGCGTACCACGCGGGAGGAGTCTGCCGTATTCGGACGCTGCAGCAGATTTCCGGCATCCTCAGCCGGTCGGGCCTGAATCTGCCGGAGACCTTCCGCAAACAGATCCCGCAACGCGCGGCCCTTTTCGGTCTTCTGAAAGCAGATGTACAGGGGCTTCCGGTCCAAAGGAACTGGATTGACTCGCAGGTCAGCCGCGCGGGCTTTCAGTTCCGGCTCTCTGTCGATCAGGTAGCGGAATACAGCGCCATCAATGACCACGCCATCAATCCGTCCGGACATCAGCTTGCGTATATTGATAATATCACTGACCACCTCTTCGGTCTGCAGGATACCCCGTCGGACCAGATCGTCAAAATCGGGTGTGTTTACATAATCCCGGACGGTCCCCAGCCGATAACGCGCCAGATCCGCCAAGGCCACCCAGCTCAAAGGGTTATCCGTCCGCTCAACCAACACCAAATCACTGCTGTCATAGGGTGGTGAAAAATGACACCAGCTCTGCCGGTCTTCAGAGGCATAAAAAGACAGGCCGCCATCCAGCCGTTGGGCACGGATCAGGGCCGTCATCCGCACCCATGGCAGATAATCAAACACCACCGGAACACCGACCGCGGCAAAAGCATCCCGCACAATGATAGACGAACGCCCCTCCCCCGGCAGGGTTGCCCGGCTGTACGGAGGCCAGTCGATCGACCCCAGCGTCAGCGGTGGCCTGCCCGTCGGGGCCGGCTGATTCTGTGCCTGGGCGGAAGAAAGAGGAGTCGGGAAAAGAAAAGCCGCAAAAAGGACAGGCCGTAGCAGGGGCAACAGCCACAGTCCGCCGTGCCAGCCGCGCCGGGCTGACACAGCCTTACCATGGAGGCTGAGCCCAACCCCGCACAGGCGGGACCCGGAAAATCTCAGGCCCTTGATCATCTATACAGGCCCCCTTCCGTCCCCTCAGATTTCTCCGGCAACGTGATCGTGTCATCAGCTTATCGCTTGGAGACCGATGGTACAGCGTTTTCCACCGGAGCGCTGAGGAAACAACAGCAGATATTGCGGTGAAGGCATATTCTGTCTGTCATCGCTCCACAAATGCGCGGCCCCCTCCGGAAGAAAGGGTCTGTTTTTACAGCGATGGAGCGCGTACTCTGGGCATCATTATACCCGGATCGTTTTTTGCAACACCTTGCCCCGTTTTTGCGATGGCGCGGTCTGCATGAGAAGGCAGATAATCCGGCTTCATATTCAGTCTTGGGGGAGCTCCCGTATGCGTGTCCGGCTGACGGATCGGCTGACGCTTCGGCAACTGCGCTACACACTGGTGATCGCCCTGGGGCTTGGTCTCCTGCTGTCTGCAGTTCAGGTCGCGCGGGATTATTCCCAGCATGTTGACTCGACCATGGCCTCTGCGGAGCGGATGCTGGATGCGTTCCATTATGCCGCGGTTCAGGCCGCCTATACCCTTGATTCCGATCTGGCCGGGGATGTCGTGCGCGGGCTGGTGGCAGACGGGCCAATCGTCTCTGCGCGTATCATCAGCGATCTGGGCGACCGTCTGGCGGGAATCCATGTCGGCGAACAGATCGAGGCAACACCGGTTGCCTTTCTGTTCGGGCAGCCGGTGGTGCAGCGGCGCGAACTGACCAAGACACAGCCGGGGGGCCGCCAGGAGACTATCGGTTTTCTGGAAGTGGAAATCTCAGCGGTCCGCACTGCCGGGCCGTTCCTTGAACGTGTTGCCCTGAACCTGCTGAGCGTGTTGATTGAAACCGTGGTGTTGGCCGGGGTTCTGGCCCTGATCTATCTGCGCACCACCACCCGCCCGATCACCACCATCGTCTCCCGCCTGCAGGCGGCTGAGGATGAAGGCACGCTGGTCAAAGACCTGCCGGTGCCACGCGGCCACGATAAGGACGAGATCGGCTTTCTTGTCAAAGCCTTCAACGGCCTGTTGCGATCTGTGGAAACCGAACTGCGGGCCCGTCGTCAGGCGGAAGACGATCTGCGCAAAGCCAACGATGTTCTGGAAATCCGGGTTGAGGAGCGGACCGCGCATCTGAATCAGGAGATTGCGGAACGCCGGGCCATTGAAGAAGCCCTGCGCCAGAGTGAGGAACGGTTCCGCGATCTGGCGGAAGTCTCCTCCGACTGGTTCTGGGAAACCGATGAGCATGGCCGCTTCACTCTCGTCTCCGACCGCTTCTTCGGTGTCAGCGGCCTCTCCCGTCACCAGATCGTCGGGCGGACCGTTGGCGATTTGCTGACGGCAACCATCATCGCCGACATCAGTGATGGCTGGGATGTGCTGCAGCATATGATGGAGCAGCGCTCCCCGTTGGTGCGCTATGACATGACCCTGCGCGGCAATGATGGCCGGATGATCTTCGCCCGGATGGACGGCAAGCCGGTCTTTGACATTACCGGGCAGTTCATCGGCTACCGCGGCACGGGCCGTGATGTGACCCAACGTAAGATCGTCGAGGCCAGACTGGACGAAGCCCGGTCAGAAGCAGAACGCGCCAATGCCGCCAAATCGCACTTCCTGGCCAATATGAGCCATGAACTGCGGACCCCGATGAACGCCATCCTCGGCTTCGCCCAGCTGCTGCGGGCCGCCCCCGGGCAGGGGCTGACCCAGACACAGAAAAGCTATGTCCAGCACATTCTTGATGCCGGTGACCATCTGCTGCGCCTGATCAACGAAATCCTTGATCTTGCCCGCATTGAAGCGGGGCGGATTGAGCTGTCGATCGAAAGCGTTGACATCGTCGAGCTCATCAAAGAATGCTCTGATATGCTGGAGCCGCTGGCTGCCGGACAGGACATCGCCGTAACCATCGAAGGCCACGACAGCCCGCTGCATGTGATGGCTGACCGGTCCCGTCTGAAGCAGATCCTGCTGAATCTCGGATCCAACGCCATCAAATATAACCGTCCCGGCGGATCGATGAAGATCGGCTTCGGCACCTCTCCCACAGCCGGGATGCAGCGGATCCTAGTCAACGACACGGGGATCGGGATTCCGCACGACATGCTGCGGAAGGTTTTTGAGCCCTTCAACCGCATCGGCGCCGACCGCACCGCAATCGAAGGCACCGGCATCGGCCTGACCGTGACCCGGCAGCTGGTGGAGCATATGAACGGTGCCATCGGCGTTGACAGTACCGTCGGTGAAGGCAGCACCTTCTGGTTTGATCTGCCGGTCAGCACACCGCTGCCAAAGCCGAAAGACCTTGAAGACCGGCGGACCCAGCCACAGGACGGCGAACAGGGGCAACCGCCGCTGCGGGTGCTGTATGTGGAAGACAACCCCGCCAACCGGGACCTGATGCGCGATGTGATGGATCTACGCCCGAACGTCACACTGGTAATGGCGGAAAACGGGAAAACCGGGCTGTCGCTGGCCCTGAGTGAAAACCCGGACCTGATCCTTCTGGATATGAACCTGCCAGACATCGACGGGCTACAGATCGCCCGTAAGCTCCGCACCGACCTGCAGATGCGCCATACCCCGATCGTCGCAGTCAGCGCCGGGGCCATGGCCCGGGATATCGAACGGGCCCGGAACGTTGGTATTGATGACTATGTCTGCAAGCCGTTCGACGTTTCAGAAATGCTGACCCTGCTCGACAGTGTGGCAACAGGCACCTACACCTCCGGCAGTCTGCGCCAAAACGGCACAGGCAACACCCTTGGCACGACGCTGCTCTGAAGACTGCTGATCTGGCGCTACCGGAGCGGCAAGAAGCTAACGAAAAAACAGGGCGCCCCACAGACGCCCTGTTTTTTTATGACCAGCCCCAGATCACGTGATCAAAGAATCTCGAGGACCGCTTCCGGCGGACGGCCAAGGCGGGCTGCGGTTTCGGTCACCACGATCGGGCGCTCAATCGCCCGCGGATGTGCCACCAGCGCAGCAATCAGACCGGCATCATCCAGATCCTCAACAGAAAGACCTTCCTCGCGGGCTTCCTTGGTCCGTACCAGCTGCCGCACGTCTCCGCCCAACAGAGCCACGATCCGGGTCAATGTCTCTGCTGAAGGCGGGGTCTGTAGATACTCGACAACCACCGGCGTCAGCCCGCGTGCTTCCAGCAAAGCCAGAGTCTCACGGGACTTTGAACAGCGGGGATTGTGATAGATCGTGACCGCAGACATGGCATCTCCTCTCAACCGAATCAAACTGTCCGACTGTCATAACAGTCCGCTCAGAGGCCGTCACCCTCTGCCCGCCCCCCTCCCCGTCACAGGAGGTTCACTGGATTTATGGTCTGTCGACAGGGATAGACAGAGGCAGATTCTGTCTGGCCGGGAGTCCGCCACATGTCTCACCCCGCCCCCCAGCACATTGTTTTTGTGACAGATGCGTGGTTTCCACAGCCCAATGGGGTGGTGCGGGTTCTCAGCAGCCTGAAGCAGGAGCTGGAGGCCGCCGGACATCAGATCACGGTGATCGAACCGGGTCAGTTCCGCACGGTTCCCTTGCCGACCTACAGTGAAATCAGGCTCGCTGTCCTGCCCGGCCGACGTGTCGCGCAACTGCTGACGAGTCTGCGCCCTGATGCTATCCACATTGCTACCGAAGGTCCGCTCGGTTGGGCTGCCCGCAACTGGTGCCTCCGGCAGCAGGTGCCTTTCACCACCGCCTATCATTCTAAGTTTCCGGAATATATTCAGGCCCGGACCGGATTGCCGCTGGACTGGCTTTATGGACTGGTGCGCCGCTTCCATGCCCCGTCACAGGTGGTTCTGGCCCCATCACAGAATGTCTTCCGGGAATTATCGGACCGGGGTTTTACCAAAGTCAGGGCATGGGCGCATGGCGTCGACACCACGGTTTTCAGTCCGGACCGTAAGGACCTCTTCCCCCTGCCCAGACCGATCTTCCTCTACGTCGGGCGGGTCACGGTGGACAAAAACCTGCCCGCCTTTCTGGATCTGGATCTGCCCGGCAGCAAAGTGGTGGTCGGGTCCGGCCCGCAACGGGATGCCCTGATCAGGCGCTACCCCCAGACACTGTTCCACATTGCCAAAGATGACAGCGAACTGCGCCGCTGCTTCAATGCAGGGGATGTTTTTGTCTTTCCGTCCCGGACAGATACTTTTGGTCTGGTCATGCTGGAAGCACTGGCCTGCGGCGTCCCCGTCGCCGCTTTTCCGGTCACCGGGCCAACAGATGTTCTGCTTGATGCCGTCGGCAGTGCCGGAATTCTTGATACCGACCTGAAAGCCGCCGCCCTGAAGGCACTGGAACTGGATCCGGCAGACTGCCGCGCCCATGCCCTGCGCTTTGGCTGGGATGAGGTCACCCGTCAGTTCCTTGAAGCGCTTGCCCCGATCCGGTACACCGTCGGAGAACCCACGACGGAGTCCCGCAATGTCCCATCCCACCCCTGATGCTGCCGGATCACTGACCGTATCCCTCACTGACCGCACCGCTTATTCTTACTGGACGCGCGATCATGTGCGGTTTCAGGATCTCGACCGCCTCGGTCACGTCAACAACGTGGCGTTTGCCGTGTACTGTGAAACCGGGCGGGTGGATTTTGCCGAAGCAACCTGTCCCGGATCAACAGCCGGAACTGGAATCGGCTGGACCATTGTCCGTCTGCTGATCGACTTCCGGGCGCAGGCCCATTATCCCGGCGATGTCATGATCGGTACGCGGGTGCTGAAGCTGGGCACCAGTTCCTGCCGGATCGGACAGGGACTGTTCATGGATGACGTCTGCTTCGCCACCGCTGATTCGGTGATGGTCTGGACCGATGTGGCTGCCGGGCGCAGTGTTCCTCTGCCGGATCCCCTGCGCGTGGCGATGCAGGTCTATCTGTAAACACTCTGCCCCTAAACACTCTGGGGGCGTTGATCCGGCTCAGTCACGGGAACGCAGGATCCACTGGGCCAGCACCCAGTTGACCGTGACCACCAACACCCCGGAGTACAGCACATCGGACAGGAAATGCCCGCCCTGAATGATCCGCACCGCGCCAACCACCACCCCAAAGCAGAGGGCAGCCGTCAGACCGGCTGACCGCCACACAACGGGAAGCAGAAACGCAAAGGCTGTCACCCAGAACCCCAGCGCCCCATGACCTGAGACGAACGAGCAGTTGCTGTCACACTGATTGGTGACCAAAAACGGCGGGGTATAGAGATTATCCCCGCCAAACTGGGTAATCTGGCTGGGTCGGGCCCGCCCCCAGTTTTCCTTGAACAGCAAATTCGCAAGCAGCCCGGGGCCCACCGCCAATGACAGCAGCAGATAGCTGACAATCCGCCCGGTCACCCCAAAGAAGGTCTGACGGTACAGCCGCCCGGCCCCCCACAGCACCACCACAAACAACACAATCCCGAACAGGACCGTCGGCATCCCTTTGCGGATGAATTCCGCGAAGGGGGCCTTACCGAGATACCATCCCAGCTCCGGCTGATAGAACCAGCCGCTGACCGCCAGATCGAGGCCCGGAAAGGTCAGGAAGACCAGCAGGGACGCCAGAAGCCACAGACTCCAGCGCTGGCGCAGATGTTGCCCCCCAGCCCCCAGAAACCGGTCAAGACAGTCAAAAAGCTTCATTGAGCCCTCCCGGCGGCATAGCCTTTGAAACCGGTCAGGCGATAAGCCCGCACTTCCAGCGCATAATCAGGATAAATCGGCAGACGCAGAATGCTGATCATTTCCGTCCGGGTAAAATATGGTTTCACCCACAGATCATCCCCACGGGTGATCAGCAGAAAATCGCCGCCCGGCTCTGCTGGCAGGGATGCTGAAAGCTCGTAATGATTCAGACGTTTCCCTTCCGGGTTCCACATCCGGGCGGGCATCATCAACGGGCGGGCATAGTACAGCAGGGTCGCCATGGTTTTCCGGTCATCAAACAGCGGCACCAGATCCGGATGCTTCATCACCAGATCCCGCGACCAGTCGCCAACCAGATCCCAGCCCCGCAGACGTTTTTGCAGATCAAGCTTGCTGGTCATTGAAACCCCGGCCAGCGACAGCAGCGGGGCTGGATTGTACAGCGCCACCGCCGCCAACAGGTGCAGGCTGGCGGAAACCGGCAGAACCCACCGCCAGCGGTCCCGCTCCATCAGCCACGCCGTCACCAGCGGTACGGCTGCAACAAACGCTGTGGCGGCCCAGTTGGCATTCGCCCGGGACAGGAATGACTGAAGCGTAATCGCCAGTAATACCGGCAAAACGAAACACACCAGAAGCCGATACCGCCGCACCAGCCATGTACGCCGCAGAACCACCAACGCAATAATCAGCAGAACCGCAAACAGCAGCGGGCCGAAAACCCCAAACTGACTGCCCAGAAACTCTGCCAGCTCCGCCGGATTAAACAGATCCGACTTCAGGTTGGCGTTTTCGCCGGTATGGCGATAGCTGGCCATACCGTTCAACAGGTTCCACAGCAGATTCGGGCTGTAAACCACAAAGCCGGTCAGCAGGGCCAACCACAGGCCGGGTTGCCGCAGGCGCAGGCGGTCAGACGGCGAAACCAGAAGAAACAGCACCAGAGAGACCACAAAAAAAGCCATCGCGTATTTGGCCAGCAGGCCAATACCGATCGCCACGCCCAACAGCAGCCACCAGCGCCACGCTCTGCCCTCATCTTCCACGGCCCGGACCAGCGCCAGCAGGGCGACGGCCCAACACAGCAGCAGCGGTGCATCAGTAGAAATGATCATTGCCGAGACCGAGACAGCCGGCAGGGTAATCCAGATCAGGGCAGACCACAGGGCGATCCGGTCAACATCTTCCCGGGTTCGAAACAAGGACCGCGCAACGCCGAACAACACCAGCGCGGTGGCGGCATGCGACAGTGTCGCCCCCAGCCGGACCCAGGCCTCGCCATTGCCGCCAACTGCGGTGGTCAGGGCAATCATCCACGCAATCAGCGGCGGCTTGGAGAAATAACCAAGCGCGGGCGTCTGGGCCCAATGCCAGTACTGAGCCTCATCAAAAGACAGATTGACCCCGTCCGTAAACAGCACCACCAACCGCCAGGCGGTGATGGCTGCAACAAACAGGAACGCCTGCCGGAACGGGGCAGGCGCAGCACCGGTCTGATCCGGCATCTTCTGGGGGGAGGAAGTCATCAGGTTGTGCTCAGCCATCTTCCAGATGCAGCAGGGTTGCCATTCCCAGCAACAGGGTCACCAAGGTGGGGGTCCAGGCCGACAGCCAGACGGGAACGGTCGAGGACTGTCCGAGCGCGAGGGACAGCTTGGAGAAGAAATACAGCAGAAAACCACTGCCGACAGCCCCAAGAACCCGGGAAAATCCCCCGCCGGACCGCTGGTTGGGACGGACGGAAAAGACGGCCGCAACAATCACCATCGCACACAGCAGGATCGGTGAGGCGATCAGACTGTGAAAATACAGGCTATGCCGCTGGGCCGAAAACCCGGCTGACTCAAAAAAGCTGATGAAGCCGGGCAACTGCCAGAATGACAGGGTTTCCGGGCTGGCAAAATTTTCCTGCACCCGCCCGAGGGTCAGGGTCGTCGGCAGAGACAGGGCGGCGTGGAACACACCGGCCTGTCCCGGCTCCATCACCCAGGCGTCAGTCAGTTCAAACTCACTCCCGACCAACCGCCCCAGCCGGGCATTGATCCGCTTGAGGAACCGTTCCCGGCCATCAACATAAATGAACGCCATATCGCGCATATACAGATCAAAGCCGTCCTGCCGGACACTGGCGGCATGTACCACCGTCTGCCCGCCGTCAGCACGGGGTTCCCGCAGCCACAGCCCGCTTTCCGAGAGATTGAATGTTCCCTGCCGGGCCAGCGTCATCCCGTCCTCGGCCTGCTCGTACCGTTTGTACAGCAGGGCCGCCAGCGGATTGACCACCGTCACATTAACAACCCCCAGCACCGCGACCAGCAGCAGGGCCGGGGCCATGAACTGCCACACCGACACCCCGGCAGCCCGGATCACCACCAGTTCGTGGCTGCGTGTCAGACGCCACATGGCGATCATTCCGCCGATCAGCACCGCAAACGGCATCACCTGCTGCATCAGGGTCGGTAACTTCATCAGCGACAACTGCAGCAGAAACAGCGAATCAACCGTTTCCTTCCCGGCGGAGCGACGCAGCAACTCGATGAAATCCATCAGCACGATCAGCGCCGTAATCACCAGCAACGTTCCCAGCAGTGCCAGCAGAAAATGCCGCGCGATATAGGCTGAAAGGGTGATGTACAGACGTGGCACCGGATTGCGTCCTCGGTCTTGCGGGAAAGGGATCAGGCTCCGGGCCTGAAAGGAACGGGCTCAGGTATTCTTGCCCGGCGATCTGCACTGAAGATGCGAAGGTTATAGGTGATCCGCAGCCGTTGCGGTAGGCTCCTTCGCAGTCTTTTTTCACCAGTCCGGACAGAATTTCCAATGGTTCAGCTGACCCGCATTTATACCCGTGGCGGAGATAAGGGTAAAACCTCGCTCGGAAACGGCAACCGGGTCGCCAAAGGCGATCTTCGCGTCGAGGCTTATGGGACAGTCGATGAGGCCAACGCCGTCATCGGCATCGCCCGGCTGCACAGTCAGGACGGTCAGAACCCGTCAGCAGACGCCATGCTGTCACGAATCCAGAACGACCTGTTTGATCTCGGCGGCGATCTGTGTGTCCCCGAAGAAGGCGCACCGGAATGGGCCCTGCGGATCACCCCCGCGCAGGTGGAACGGCTGGAGGCGGAGATTGACGCCTTGAACGCTGACCTCTCTCCGCTCAAGTCTTTCATTCTGCCGGGCGGCAGCGCTTTGTCGGCCCATCTGCATCATGCCCGGACTGTGGTCCGGCGGGCAGAACGCCTGATCTCCGACCTCGCCGACCGGGAAACCATCAACCCGCAGGCGCTGATTTATGCCAACCGCCTGTCGGATCATCTGTTTGTTCTGGCCCGTGTCACCAATGGCAATGGTGCCAACGATGTGCTGTGGGTTCCCGGCGCCAACCGGGAATAAAAGACGCCATTGATATAACTTTTCATTATACTAACCCCCACTGGGTTACGGTTTGACTTGCCTCCCCGGAGCGTCTATTTTGCGATGCAATAAGCATCCGTCTGCGATGCCTGCGAAGTGTCCGCCCGCTCCGGTCCAACCGGGGCAGGACGGGCGGGGTAACCTGGGAAACGGAACTAGGAAATACCAATGAAAGTCCTGGTAGCAGTGAAGCGGGTCGTTGACTACAACGTGAAGATCCGCGTGAAGGCCGACGAGAGCGGTGTCGAGACGGCGAACGTCAAGATGTCGATGAACCCGTTCGACGAAATCGCGGTTGAAGAAGCGGTGCGCCTGAAGGAAGCGGGAACGGCGACGGAAATCGTTGCGGTTTCGCTGGGGTCTGCGGGTGCGCAGGAAACCATCCGCACGGCGCTTGCGATGGGGGCCGACCGGGGCATTCATGTGCAAACCGACGAAGAGGTACAGCCGCTGGGGGTTGCGAAGGCGCTGAAGGCGCTGATCGACCGCGAGAAGCCGGATCTGGTTCTGGTGGGCAAGCAGGCGATTGACGA
>NZ_KB907365.1 GCF_000381985.1 Novispirillum itersonii subsp. itersonii ATCC 12639
CCGGGCCAATATCCGTTTCGCAGAAGTTCTCGGGATCGAGGCAGTGTGTCGCCTGCACATCAATCCGGTAATCCCCCGGCTGCGACGCCGCCCCGTCGACGGCATCAGCCTGCCCGACGGAGACTTTCTCCACCAGCGACAGGCGGTATTTCGTATAACCGGCGTAACCGATTGATCTTTCTGGTCTTTCGTTAAATTTCGTCCATCCGGTGTCAAGCACGGCTTTTCTGCAGAAGTCTTCGACCTCTCGTCGATAACAGGCGAGAAGCGTTTCGACGGCACAGACCGGGGAGGTTGTCTGGCCGATGCAGCGGCTGGTGCTGGGTTTATCGTCGCTGTTGGTTAGCTTGCGCCACAGGTCGGGCGGGTCGGCCATCCACTGTTCTTTCGGCAGGGTGGTGCCGGGTACCATTTCCCCGGTTTTAAGCAGCGGCAGGCTGTCCCATTCAACAACCTGCCAGTCCCCGCCGACCTCGCGCAGCAGAAAGTTGAAGATGGGGAGGATATCTTCTCGGCAGACTTTTGTTTTTATATGGCAGTAGGTGACCTGCATGTCGACCCGGTAATCCCCCGGCTGCGATGCCGTCGCATGGATGGCATCAGCCTGCCCGACGGTGACTATCTCCACCAGCGGCAGGCGGTATTTCAAATAGTGATAATCGCTAGACATGTCCTGCGGGATGATGGTGAGGAGCGCTACCGCGAGATCACCCTTGCTGAGTTTGTCGCAGGCGGGATTTGACCACGCAAAAGCACAGTAGAGTTGGGTCTCCACGGCACAGACCGGGGTGGTCTTCTGTTGAAGGCAACGGCTGGTGCCGGGGACGCGGCTAGGCCATGGGTGCATCGTCCGCCAGTGGTCAGGCGGGTCAGCCTGCCATTGATCGGCCGGGGGGGATTCTGTGGCGGCAAACGCTGTGGCCACTGGCAGCAGGGATGCCAGCGCCAGCGCAATGGCAACTGTCTTCAGGAAACGCAGCACCGGTTTTCTCCTTGGGGCGCGCCCCACCGCAGCCGGGCAGCACCGGCCGGGGGACGCCACCACTTTACCCCAGAACGCGATTCCAACAAGGGCGGCAAAACCTGAAGGTGTGCGGATCAGGGGGGTGAAGTTCACCACCCGACTGAGAGGGGGGGTAAAGCCTACACTGCTGAACTTTATGGTTTTGGCAGGAGCTTTTCTTGATGGCCGACTGGTCCGCGAACCGCGCTGATACGGCGATGACTGTGCCCGAGACACCGGAGCCGCAGGGTCTGCGACCATTGGCGGCAGCTTCGGGGCAGCCCACCGCCTGGAACCCCGCTATGGCTGAAGCCATGCAGGAGGCTGAACTGAAAGCCCGGCTGGCTGACAGTGCCCGGCAGACGCAGGGTCTTGCCCCCGATCAGGTGGCGAAGGCGGTCAGCCTGTCGCAGCGCAGCGGGGAAAGTTTTGGTGCCGTTCTGGCCGAGCTGCCGGAGTTCGAGGCCCGGGCCCTGACAGAACAGTTCTGGGCGGCCCCGCAGACGGTGCAAACATGGCTGGCTGCCGATATGGCCAACGCAGCGTTGGTGCAGGATGATGTCGAGAACATCGGACAAGTGGATACTGCCCTTTCTTACCTTTGGGGATCTACAAAGGCTGGCCTTAACGATCTTCTGGCGGCGGGCGCGAAGATACTGGACGCAAACAACCCGTGGACGACTTCTGATGAGGAGGCAGCAATCCTCTTCAAGAATGATCCGACGACGTTACGGGATTTTCGCGACAATAGTTTCGCAATGTTTCTCTCTCGCTTTGCCCGAGAGCGCCAAGAGGCTGCGGAACGGTCAATAAGTCATATTTCCCCTGCGGCCAAGGCCAAGTACGGGGAGTTGAGGTACGCGACGACTGATGCTGCAACCGCTGCTTGGGCGTCGCCAACAAAAATGGCAGGGGATGTCCTCCGCTCTCTTCCTTCGACTGCGGCCTTGGTCTTGACAGCCTATTTTACACGAGGAGCGGCGGCGCGGGCGGAACAGCAGTCATTGGCGATGGGGGCGACATCTGAGACTGCTCGTGCAGCTGCGGTACGGGCAGCCAGTAAAATTGCGGCAACGCTTGGAGCAACACTGGAGGGATTTGCGGGCTACGCGCAGAGCTCGCTACAGGTTCAATCCCAAGCAGAGAACGCTTCGCCCGAAATGATTGCGGAGTCCTCTGAGTATCAGGGTCTTGTCAAAAGCGGATACAGCCCATACGCGGCCCAGGTGTATTTGGCTGCACGTGCCGGTGAACAAGCTGGCGTTGGGGCTGGCCTCGTTGATGCGGCGACAAACCTGATCGGCGGGAAGTTTCTCGGGAAGATTATTGGTGACGGTGGACCTGCACTGCTTCGGATGGCCAAGGGGGCAGCCAACGAGGGCATCACTGAACTAGTTCAGAGCGGTGGAGAACAACTAGCGCAGAACGTCTCCCTGCAACAGAACATATCTCCAAAGCAGAATCTGAGTGAGGATCTGCTCGAAAGTATGGTGCAGGGTCTGGTTATGGGTGGACTGACCGGGGGAGTGTCGGGCGCTGCTTTTGGACGTTCTCTTGCTTCCGAGGTGAAGGCGGACGCCGCAGCCGCCCAAGCTAAGCAAGGCGAGGCGGCGCTTTCGGCGGTTGTTGATGCGGTCAAGAAGTCCCGCTTGACCGAGCGCGATCAGGGCAAGATGGAAGAGCTGATCCGTCACCTGTCGGAGCAGGGGAATGGAACGGTCTCAATCCCTGCCGATCAGCTTCAGGTGCTGCATCAGGACGGCGTGATCGACAGTCAGACCTTGGAGAAATGGGGCGCTCTAGATCAGCTTCCCGAGGCGGCTATTTCGGGGGGAGATGTCTCAATCCCCTTGGAAAAGTTCCTGACGGATGCCGCCCGTCTGGCTGGCAAGGCCGGAGCGGACGGAGTCTCCCCGCTTGCTCAGATCATGCCGCACGTTCGGCTGGCTGAGGGAATGATGACACCGGCTGAGGCTGATGCTCATCTCTCCGACCCGGACTGGCGGGCGAAGATTGACAGCCTGATCGAGGGGGGTGCCCGCCGCGACAACGGCGAGGCCCCTCATCAGGCCCCGGGGCAGGCGGTCTATGACGACGTGGTGGCACAGATGACCGCCGCCGGGCGACCGGAGCCGGAGGCGAAGGTGGTGGCTACCATCGCCCGCGAACGCCTGTTGCGCCGGGCCGAAGACCGTGGCATGGACCCCGACGCCCTGTATGCCGAAGAACGGATGCAGATCCGGGCGGGGGATGCCGCCCCCGCCGTGCGGCGCGATGATCTCGACCTGTTGCTGGAACGGCTGCGCACCGGCAACACGGTGCAGGCGGCCCGCACCCCGGTGCTGGATATCCTGCGCGGGCAGGGCGGGGTGGCCCCCGGCTCCCCGCTGGCGGCGGAGCTGGAAGCCTTGGGGATCACCCCTCAGTCATCGCCGGGACTGTTCCGCACAGGCGGGCTGACCGATGCCGGCACGCTGGTGATTTCCGAACATGACGTGCTGCGCGATAACGGCGTCTCTGATGCCGGGAATGGCTATGCCGATCCGCAGGCGCTGCTGGAGGCGATTGGCCGGGAGTGGGCCGGATCGCCGCTGACCACGGCGCAAGCCGCCGCCCGTCCCGACGCCCTTGATGCCCCGGTGCGGGACCTGGCGCAGATGCTGGACCGCGCCGGGCTGGACCCCAAGACCGTCACCAAGGCCGAGGTGGAAACCCTGCTGGACCAGATGCAACAGGCGGGGGATGGGGCAACCGTACTGGCGCAGGCGATGAATGCCGGGGTTGATCCCGACCGCCGGGTGACGGTGGTCGATCTTGATCCATTCATCGGGGGGAATACATCCCCGAAAAGCCTTGTTGCGGCGGTGCGGTCATTGGTCGGGCAGCCGCTGTCAACGGCGGATCAGAGGCTGATCGCCCGGATGCTGCCCAAGCATGTCCGGCACATGGTGTTTTCCGGGGCACCTTCATTCCGTCAGGACAAAGGGCTTCGTTCCGGTGCGCTGAAAAACCTGGCGCAGCTGCTGGAACAGTCTGTTCTGATTGAAAGCGGCCCCAACACCAAGCCGGGGGCAAAGCCCGGCGTTGACACCTATCACCGTTTTTATGTGCCGGTGTGGGATGGCTCTTCCATCCGTGTTCTGCGGATTGTCGCAGAGCAGACCAAGGCCGGGATCGCCGTTGATCCAAACGCTTTTGATCTTTACGACGTTGTCGTGGAGGGAAAGAGGCTGCCCCCCAGCAGGAGTGTGCCGCCCGGCACAACCGGAACGACGCCCCTTCAAGTGAGGGGGCAGCCTCTCGACATCACTATCCGCCAGATGCTGACCGGCGTCAAGGGGATGGACGGGCAGGTGTATTTTCAGGGCGAGGAGCCCGGAATTTCCCGCGAGATCGCAGCGGCGATCGGGCGGCAGGCCGGGCCGATCCGGCTGCGCGTGGGGGATGAAAAAGCCGGGCTGGTCCACATCGAAATGCGCCATGGCGAACAGGCGCGGTCACTGGGCTATGCCAATGCCCGGGAGATGGTGGAGGATATTGCCCGGAACTTTGACGCCATCTACTCCGGCAACGGGCGGGCGCTGATTCTGACGAAGCGCACCCATGTTAGAGGGCAGGCCTATGTCCAGCTTGAGCCGTCGAAGGATGGCGATTTCTATGATGTGAAGACCGCGGCACCGAGCCGTGTCACGCAGTTTAAGAACAGAAAACCGATCTGGGAGCGTGTCGCGACTAACACGCCAGCTGAGCAAACAGCCACCGTTCCTCGCTCGGTCCAGATCGGCGAAGACAGTTTACCGCAGACGGGTGCCCCGTCGCAAGGGGGGCGTACCGCGACGGGCGGTTCCCCCCGTGGCAGCTACGCCCCCGACACCGATGTCATCACGCTGTTCCGGTCGGCCAACCCCAGCACGGTGATCCACGAAATGGGGCACCGCTGGCTGTTCGAGATGACCGCCGATCTGGGCGACAGCCGTCTGACCGAAACGGCCCGCCGCCGGATCACCGCCGATCTTCAGGCCCTGCTGGACCACATGCGGGTGAGGATCAACGTGGCGGCCTCCACGCCGGAGCAGATCCGCGCCGCCCTCAGCCGGGACACTCACGAAACCTTCGCCCGGATGACGGAGGCCTATTTCTTTGAAGGCCGCGCCCCGTCAAAGGCGCTGGCGCCGGTGATGGCCCGCCTGTCGGCATGGCTGGTCGGGGTGTACCGCACCCTGCGCGGCCTGAACGTGACGATGACGCCAAAGGTGCGGGCGGTGTTTGACCGGCTGCTGGCCACCGATGACGCCATTGCCCAGGCGCGGGACCGTCTCGGGGTGCGGCTTCCGGCCGCCCTGAAGGCGGCGCTGCCCCCGGAACAGGCGCAGCGGCTGGAGGATCTGGCGGATCAGACGGCACTGGCGGCCCGCGCCGCCCTGGAGGGGCAGACCGCAGACGGGGCGCTGTGGCAACAGCAGGCGGCGGGGCCGCCGCCGTCGGCTTATCCCAATCCCGCCGAGTGGATGGAGATGCGCGCCGCCCTGCGCGAAGAGGTGGCCGCCGAGGTCCGCCAGCGCCCGGTCTATACCGCCCTTGACCTGATCCGGCAGGGCCGGGTTCCAGAAGGGGGGGCAGAGGGGGCCGGACTGACGGATCAGGCCGGGGCCCCGCGCCGGATGCAGATCGACCGGGCCGGACTGATCCGTGAATATGGCGAAGCCGCGGTGAAGAGCCTGCAGGACGGCGGCCTGCCGGAGGGGACCCTGACCGATACGGGGGGGATCAACCATCATGTTCTGGCCGGGCTGGTCGGATACGATAGCTTTGATACCCTGTCCCGCGATCTGAAGAATGCCCCGCCGTTCGAGGATGCGGTCGAGGCCGAGACGGACACGCGGATGCAGCGGCAACAGGCCGCGCTGACCGGGGCCTTGGCAGATCAGGCCGCGTCCCTGATGGACGCTGACAGCAGACGGTTGGATCTGCTGGCGGGGCAGGCAAAAGCCCTGCGTGATCTGGCCGATACAGAAGGGGATGCCACCGCCGGGGCAGGCCCGGCAGCGGTCCTGCGTCGGCTGGATGGGCAGGGGATGCAGGGGGTCGCCCGGCAGTTTGTGGCCCAGCGGCCGGTACGGACGGCCATAAACCCGGTCCCCAGCCGCATGCAGGCCCAACGGCAGGAGGCCGCAATCCGCCGGGCACTGGCCGCGGGTGACCGGACCACCGCCGCGACCCTGACAGAACAGCAGGCCCTGTCTGTGGCCATGACGCAGGAAGCGATCCGGGCCCGGCGGGATGTTACGGCCCGGCTGAGCCGCCTGGAGCAGCTGCTGACGCCGGGGTCAGCGGTGTCCGGCAGCCTTGGCGACGGTTTCCAGCAGGCGGCCCGCAGTGTGGCGGCGCGGTTTGGGATGGCGCGGGCGGTTCCGGATTTCGACCTTCAGGGCTGGCGCGACCGGCTGATGGCGACGGACCCGGCGGGGGCCGGATCCGTGCTGGATATTTTTGATGGTCTGCAGGCCATTCCGCCGGGGCGGGCGTCTGGGAAAACCCCGCTGGACGGCATGCGCTATGCTGATTTTATCGCCCTGTCGGATGGGATTGATGCCCTGATGACAGCGGGGCAGGCCGCCCGCACCGCCGACCTGAACGGCGAGAAAATCGCCATCGACGACGCGGTGGCCGACCTGACCGCGCAGGTGCGGAAACAGGCCGCCGGGGCCCTGCCCGATGCCCTGCGGCCGTGGAATAACGGGGCGATGTCCCTGCTGGGGGCCGATGCGGCGCTGGCGGGGGCCGGGCATTTTACCCGCATGCTTGACGGCGGCGGGGCCGGGCCGTTCACCACCCTGCTGTATCAGCCGGTGCAGGCCGCCGCGTCCCGGTACCAGTCTGCCCGTAAGGCGGTGCTGAACGATTTGGCGGGTCTCCTCAGCCGCCGTGCGGATCTGGACGGCGGTGCGATCTGGGTGGAGGAACTGGGCTTCCAGTTCCAGAACAAGGGGCAGCTTCTGCACGCCCTGCTGTACAGTGGCAATACCCTCTCCCTGCACAGGCTGTTGCTGGGGCATCGGTGGGGGCAGGCGATGCCCGGCGGCGGGGTTGACCGCAGCCGCTGGGATGCTGCGGTGGCCCGGCTGAGTGCCGACGGCACCCTGACCAAGCGGGACTTTGACACCGCACAGGCCATCTGGGATCTGTTTGACCAGCAGAAAGAACCGGCGCGGCAGGCCCACCGCGCGGTGAAAGGATATCCCTTCACGGCGGTGGACCCCACCCGGCTGAACACCCCGTGGGGGGTGTACCGGGGTGGCGCTGTGCCCCTGATCCCTCAGGCGGGGTTGGCCGGGGGGCCGACTGGGGGGCTGACTGGGGCCGACATGATCCCGGCGGTACCGCCCGGTTTTCTGCCGGTGCGGCCCGATCAGGGCCGCGGGCCGCTGGACTTAAACCTGTCACGGTTGCCGTCGCATTTTGACAGTGTGCTGCGGTTCAGCCATCTGGCCCCGGCGCTGCGACAGGCAGAACGCCTCCTCCGGCAGCCGGATTTTAACGCGGCAGCCCCCGCCGTCACCGGGGATGTGCTGCTGCCGTGGCTGCACAGCATGGCCCGGCAGCCCGATGCCTCCCCCGGCCCCGATCTGCAAAGCCCAGAACAGCAGGTGCCAGAACAGCAGGCACCAGAACAGCAGGCACCAGAACAGCAGATTCTGGACGACGGGGGCCGCCATCTGCGGCGCTTGACCAGCCTACAGGCGCTTGTTGCGGCGGTGATCCCCCCGGCCCGGCTGGCTTTGGCCCCGGTGATTGACCGGGCGGGGGTGAAGGCCCCGGTTCTGCTGCGGGCGTTGGCTTCCCTCCGGCAGGCACCGGGGCCGGGGATGGCGGCGATCCACAGCAAATCGCCGTTCATGCGCCAATTGGCCAAAGATCAGCCGATGGATCTGACCCCGGGGGCCGACACGGCGATCGGGCCCCGGGCCATGCTTCAGGGGTGGATCAGTCATACCATGTGGCTGGGGGCCTATGATCAGGCCGTGTCCACCGGGCAGGAAGATGCCGGTGCGGTGGCCGCCGCCGATGCGGCGGTAAAGCGGGTGCAGGGGGCCTATGGCACAGCCGGGCAGCCGATGGCGGAGGATCCCTTCGCCACGCTGCAGCACCGGCTTGAGGAATACACCAGAATGCGGGCTGGCCTGTCTGGGGGTGGCCAATCTGGATCTGGTCAATCTGGGTCTGGCCAATCTGGGTCTGGTCAGGGGCCCACCGCGCAGGATCTGTATCCGGCTGCGGCGCTGTCGGTTCTGGCGGACAGCCTCTTTCGGGCCGCCCGGCGGGAACGGGCGCAGCCCGGTGACCGGGGCCTGACCGACAGTCTGGGCGACGTGTTCGGGCTGCCGCGGATCCGCCGTCTGGCGGCGATGGCACAGGCGGGGGCACAGGCTGGCGGCGAGACCGGGGCATCGGCGGCGGCACAGACCCCGGAACCCCCATCCCGCGATCTGGCCCGGCCGGGGCGGGAATGGGCCAGACCCTATGCCGACCCGGTGGTCGCCGACGAGACCGGATACGGATATCCGGTTATCGAGCAGGACTTTTTTGAATACGTCAGAACCACGGCTGAAAAAGCAGAGCGCCCGGCACCGGAGGATTACATTGACCCCGACCACCTTCAGCGCCACCTGCAGCGCTTTATCACGGAAGGGGCGGTGCGGATGACCCCTAAAAAGGTTTATGATCAATGGGGGACAATCGGGGGGCCGGACGCCTTTATTATGCCGGTTTCTGCGTTTACCCATATCCTGAAGAAATCCGGCGGGGATCTGGCCGTTTTTGAAAAGATGCTGCAACTTGATCCGGGGTCAGTCAGCAGCGGCGAGTGGCTGTTTTTCTCGGTGTCACCGGAGTATCTTAAGGACACAATCCGTTTCCCGATCGGCCGGGAACCTGGGGCCAATGATCTATGGATCCCCGGCGGCTGGACCGGCGGCGGTGTGCCGGAGGCCGTGGCCGATCTGGTGGACGCGCCCAAGAGTGAGCTTGATATCAACACTCTTCTACAGGAGATGAAACGATGATCGCCTTTAAGGACCTGCCGATTATTGACCATGGCCCATCCACCTACAAAGGCCCGATCATCACCGAAACCCGGGTCGCCGCCCCGGGTTGGGATGCCTGGCTGGCGAAGGATGGAAAATATTATTACGAATTTGGCGGTGATAGCCATGGCGGGATCACCCGCACCGTTGAAATAACACGGGAAGAGTTCCTGGAGATGCGGGAGCAGGTATGGCCGAACACGAGTATTGATTCGGAGTTTTATGCCAAAAAGCGCCCGAGGGCCTTTCCCCCCGAGGACTGAGAACGGCGGCCCCTGCGGTCGGGGCGTGGCCGATCTGGTGGCCGCGCCCAAGAGTGAGCTTGATGTTCATGCCCTTCTACAGGAGATGAAACGATGATCGCCTTTAAGGACCTGCCGATTATTGACCATGGCCCATCCACCTACAAAGGCCCGATCGTCACCGAAACCCGGGTCGCCGACCCGGGTTGGGAAGCCTGGCTGGCGAAGGATGGAAAATATTATTACGAATTTGGCGGTGATAGCCATGGCGGGATCACCCGCACCGTTGAAATAACACGGGAAGAATTCCTGGAGATGCGGGAGCGGGTGAAGCCGAACTTGAGTATTGATTCAGAATTTTACGCCAAAAAGCGCCCGAGGGCCTTTCCCCCCGAGGACTGAGAACGGCGGCCCCTGCGGTCGGTAGCGGCTGATCCTGCGCGTGCCGGGGCGCAGAAGTGGGGTAATGCGGGCGATGGTCTTAACCTGACCATCACTGACGGTCCGCCCGTGGCACCTAGGCCCCTGATACCGATGTGTGATCACGCTGTTCCGCTCGGTCAACCCCGGCACGGCGATCCACGGACCGGGGCGCACCGTCGGCTGTTTGAGATGACCGGCGATCTTCAGGCCCTGATCGGCCACATCGGGGTGAAGACTGACGTGGGGCAGGCAACGCCGGAGTAGCCCGGCGGTTTCTGGCGCGGCGCAGCGTGAAGGGTGCCATCAGTCAGGACCTGTCTGGGCCCGGCATCCGTGAGAAATCTACCTTCATGCGGCAATGGGTGGAGAATGATGCTGTCGATGCGATGCAGGCGATTGACAGTGTGATTGAAGCAGCCGGGCCCTGTTGCCTGTGTCTGCCGCCATAACTATGGGCGGCAGCAGCCGCAAAACCCGGTCGATCCGGCACCGGGCAAGTGGTCCGGTCAGGATGGTTCGGGGCGGTGATGGTGAAATCCACCACCCGACACCGGGGGCGGTCTGTGTTTACCCTGCCAGTCAGGATATTCCGCAGACTGCTCTGGTGGCCCCCAATGACTCTTGCCAGTAATGCCAACAAGGTGACCTATGCCGGAAACGGCGTGGCGACCACGTTTGACTTCCCGTTCCGCATTTTCCAGCCGTCAGATCTGACCGTCACCCTGACTGATGTCAGTACCGGCGTGGAAACCGATCTGACCGGCGGCTATACCGTGGCCGGTGCCGGGCAGGCCAACGGCGGCACTGTCACCTATCCGTTGTCCGGTGCGCCGCTGGCGGCCACCCATAAAATCACTCTGCGGCGTGTGCTGCGGCTGGTGCAGGATACCGCGATCAGCAATCAGGGCGGCTATTTTCCGGCGGTGCATGAAACCGTCTTCGACCGCCTGACGATGATCGACCAGCAGCAGCAGGAACAGCTTGACCGGACGCTGAAGCAGCCGGTTTCAGACCCCGCCGGGGTGGCGCTGACACTGCCGCCGGTGGCGCAGCGGGCGGGCAAATCGCTGAAGTTTGACGGCAGCGGGGCGCTGGTCGCCACCC
>NZ_KB907366.1 GCF_000381985.1 Novispirillum itersonii subsp. itersonii ATCC 12639
TCCAGCCATTCGTCCGGCCAGATACCCACGTATCCCTTCCCTCTCTTCACTTGTCTAACAGCGGCGCCACCGGGGTGACTTCCAACTTCGCACCGTCAGCTTTTCGCTGCGGCCCGCGTCGTCGGGAGGCGCTTTATAGGCCCCACGCACAGAACCGTCAAACACTTTTTTCAGAAAAATGACTCTTTTTCAGGGCATAACGCCTGAAGCCGCATAAACACGAGCCTTCAGGCCTTCTTGATCAGAAGGCCTGAAGGCATCGATCCACTATTCCGCAGCCATTGCTGCGGCAGCCTTTGCCCGGGCCTGCGAAATTCCCTCAACAAACCGGGTCAGGGTGACCGAGCGGCACCCCGGTTCAATCATGACTTCAATCAGATCAAACTGCCCTTTCTGTGGGTCTGTTATCGCCCGATCGAGTGCCGCCTTCAGCTCAGCACGGGTCTGGACCCGTTGCCCTCGCCCACCAAGCGCCGGGCTCAGATCAGCAAAATGCCAGTCACTGAGATCGTTAAAGCGGGATGCAGGCTGAAAGGCCCGCAGCATTTCCCAGCTGCGGTTATTCAACACGATCACGATCGGGTTCCAGCCGTTATGTCGGCAGTTCCCCAATTCCCACCCGGTCATCTGGAAAGCACCATCCCCGACAAGAATGACAGGCCGTTGCCCACTGGCAGCCTGTACCCCCAGGCCAGCCGGAACCCCAAAACCCATGGTCGCATAGAATCCCGGACCGACCAGAGCGCCATGGTCGATCTCCATCGCGGTGAACATGCAGTCGCCGATATCAGACGCAATCGGCATTGGGCCATAGACCGCAAAAGCATCGTTCAAGGCACAGGCAATATCACTGGGGGCTACCCCCTGCTGATCCTGCGGTAAGCCCCGAGCATAAGTGACATGCCCCTGTGGCACGGGCTGCTCCGGTGCGTCCCCCAGCCGGGTTAAGAGCGCCGCAAGAAGATCAGGTAAGGGAATAGAATGATAGTGGTGGTGGCCAATCCGGACTGCCCGGCCCAGCACGTGACAGGCAGACCGCAGCTCCAGACGCTCGCGGGGTTCGGCAAAGTTGGTATCTGAGGGAATAACGCCAAAGAGAAGGAGGAAGTCCGCACCTTCCACCAAATCACGCACTTGAGGATGGCTGGCAGCCCCAAGATAGGTATCCAGTGCCGGAAGACCATGCCCGCCGAGCACCCCCCGGCCCATAAATGTGGTCACCACCGGCAAACCAAGGCGACGGGCCAACGCTGCAACCGCCGCTTCACAGTCGTACCGGCGAACCTCTGCATCCACCATCAGAACCGGCTGAGCGGCCTGCCGCAGACGGGTAAGAATTTCCTCAGCACATTCGGCCACCGCCGCCGGGTCCGCCTGTGCCGGCGCCAAAAGCGGCACAGACCCACAGGGGACACTCACCATATCGCGGGGAAGCTCGATATACACCGGCAAGGCATGGTCACGGCAGGCCCGCAGAACGCGGGCAATCTCCTGCGGAGCCTTCTCCGGATCATCAAGCCGGGTTTGTGCGCAGGTGATTTCCTCAAACATCCGATACTGGCTGTTGAGAGTTCGGGTCTGGTGGTGAAGCACCAGACCTTCGATCTGTTCCGAACGGGAGGGAGCGCCCGAGATCACCACCAAGGGCGACCGCTCGGCATAGGCACAGGCCACCGTGTTGATCAGGTTCAGGGCCCCGGCACCGTAGGTCACCGCTGCCACGCCAAGCCCGCGATTAATCCGGGCCGCAGCATCCGCCGCAAAGCCAACGCCAGGCTCGTGTGACAAGGTATGTAGGGGGAGGATTGCACTCTCCTCCATCACCTTGAAAAAAGGCAACGCAAAGTCACCGGGAATGCCGAAAACTTCAGTCGCACCATAATCCCGCAGTGCGTGCAGCAGGCGTTCAGCCAACACACCCTGATTGTTCATTCCCTGTTCCTCTTCTTATCGTATCAGATCCATGCCGCATGACGATGCAGACAGCTTGACCGGAAGTGTAAAAAGAGGATCAGGTTTACCCTTTGATCAGGATCAATATTTACACGGTTCCCGCATACTCGTAGGAAATACGCACAAAATAAGCATGCTACAGAATATAGACGCTCAAAGTGATTATTTTGCTCTCAGAAATCCCATCCCGATGCACGGTTTGTGTGCGATGGCAGAACTCCCGCTCAGGATTCAAGCCAGTCATCAAGAGCCTGACGCAGTTTCGGTGAGGGAATTGCTTTTCCCCGCTCCAGCTTTGACAGATAACCCTGCTGTATGCCCAAGGCTTCTGCCACCTGCAGCTGGCTCTGGCCCGTTTTACGCCGGTGCTGTCGGATCCGTTCGCCCAAAACATCAGCATCCCCTGCCGGGGTCTTCACAGAAATGACCTGAGGTGGTGCAGAATCCGGGCGGGATTGAGCCAACTGCTTATAATAGTCTTTCAACTCATCGGGGGCTTCGATCGCGATCGTTGCCGTCAGCCAGTCCGTTCCCCAACCCCGTTTTTCGGTAATCGCCTCATCCCAGCGGTCATACTGCCAACCGGCAATCACACGGTCTTCAAGAAGCTGATCAAGGGCCTTTTCCAGCCGGACCCGTGTTTTAGAGGGATAACGGTCATTCAGGGTTTCCCCGACGGCTTCCAGCAATGTCTGGATCCGGTAAATCTGGACAAACTGCCCTGTCCGAGCGATAGCCCGCCAATGCCAGGACACATAACGGGTCAGGCGTTTTTCCCATTTGCGGCGGTAGGGGTCGTACTGCAAGGCCTTCTGGAACAGCAGTCCGGTCTGCCTTCCGGTACCAAACAGGAAACTAGCAAACGCCTTGCCCGGGCGAAAAACAAAACGTTCCACATCCATATAACCGTCCAGACGGATCTGCCCCATCCGGTCGGTAATGATAAAAGGACGGCTTTGCAGTGTTTTCGTGACCGGCCTGCGACTTTTCCCTCCCTTCGGATCAGTCTCATAGACTTTAACTTCGGCGATATTCAGCCAGACATTCTGAATATGCGTCAGGGCCCGCAAGATCTCCTCACGCTGCTCCGGCTCATACCCGCCCCTGCGCCCTTGCCCCCCGCGTTTGGGCTTCAGGCCACGCATCGCCAGAATTTCATCAACATCCGCAACAGCACCGTCATCCGGCGTCCGCGCCTGCGACAGATAAATAGCGCATAAGGCATCAAGGGCATCGGCATCAATGTCAGAGAGTTCTGATTGCTGCCGCCACATGGTCTGTGCCCATGCCTGTACCTGCTCGCGTGGCAGATGCGGATCCTGCTCAACCACTGCCGGGCGTAGCTGGGCGTATCCTTTTGCCCCACCCCGCGATAATTCAGCGGTTGGCCAAGGGGTTCCATCGACTTTCCGGAAGGTATTCTTATACAAAGCCTCACGCAGGCTTTGAAAATGACCTGACGACAGAACAACCAGCATATCCCGCGGCAGATCAGGCCGCGTATCACCGCTGACAGCCCGGATACCAAGGATTTCTTCCAGAAACTGCATTGGCTTATGCGGTGGGGATAACAGTTCGGCAATCGCCTGTGCGGCATCCTCGGCGTAGGTAGAGATCAGACTGATGACCGTCTCAGTGGAGACAGGGATGGCATCGCCTTTCTCTTCCTGCCCCCAGGAGGAGACATTCAGGGCAATCCAGCGGGCGAGTTTCTCCAGATAAGCGTTCTCGGCCACCATGTCCTCAGCCATTTTCCGGCACATCGGCTGTGCCCGCTGAAACATGATCGATTTCTCACCCGGATCTTCGTGGGTCTCCTTGATGTAGCACTCGATCAGATTTTTCTGAATCACCGCCACAAGCGCATCAATGACCCCTTCGCGGGCGGCTTCCAAAGCCCGCAGCAAAGACAGCTCTGCACTATCAGGATCCCACTCCCCTTGTTCAGCCATGAGGGCCAGACCGGTGGCCACCGTCGCCACACCGGCAAGCCGATGCGAACGCTCCGGTTCCAGACGTGGAACCGACCCATCCACAACCACTTTCCGACCATCCGGCAAAGTGACTTTAACCGGATCGGGACGAGGTGTTTTAGCCACAGGGAAGTCCTTTCCTCTGAATCTCACTTCGGGCGGTCATAGCAGTATCTTTTACGGCACGCACCGTCTGAATTATTCCTCCTGCCGACGTTTGCGCAAGGCATGGAAGCTGGCAAGAGCATTCAGCTGCCCCTGTGGACGAAGAAGCATTCCAGCCAGGAAAGACTGACGGTTCTTTGTGAAAGAGTCCCGGGGCTTCAACAGGGCAACGGCAACAGCCAGCAAAGCCTGTCCACGACCATGCAGATTACAGCCGGTCCGCCAACACCAGTCGGAAACACCCATGTTCAGGGCAATCAGCCGTGCAGCATCATGGTAAGAGGCCGTTGACGCAGTCTCTGGAGTCTCCTGCAAGAGCTGTTCAGACAGGACAGCTCGGAATTCGGGACACAAAGACAGAAGATGATGCGGTTTTATCAACAGCGGACCTGCACTTTCAGGTGCAGTCACTGGTTCAAAACCGGGCAAAACCGCCTGACGCCGATGCTCTGCGCCGTTGCCCACACCCGTGACTACCTCTTTTTGGAAGAGATTACTTTTATTAAGAGAAGTCTTTGTAGAGTCTTCACGGAATTTGGTTTCCGGGTCCCCGGAAATTTTAATCGAAAAGACATCCGAGGAACCGCTGTCCTGAAGCAGAGACATTGCATCCGTGTTGGCTTGCCCCGCAAAATCAATCAGCTGATCTCTGATTTCTAATAACAAAGACATATAATCAGCCTGCTCTTGAACAGAAGCGGCTGCATCGCGTTCCCAGATCCGTCGGGCAAGCCGACACTTTTCTTCCGACAGCGTAAGAATCTCGGTCAGAGTTAGAAAAACAGAATGAGTTAACGGATCAATACCCTCCTCAGACAGCACAACCTCAACTGCATCAACCGCAGTCCGAACATCCTGTAATGCTTCGCCAATCTGACGCAAAATCACTTTCAGCGACCGACGCCGCTCAGCCTGTTCCTTACCAACCAAACGGAAAACTTCAGACTGCTCCGCAACAGGCGCAAGATTAATCCCATACGCAGCAATCATCTCCCCTGCCCCATTCCAGACAGGCATCCGACGATTACCAGGGCCACGGAAAATCGAAATCAGACCAGCCCCCTCAAGGGCTGAAAGATGATTCCGAACGGTACGCTCCGTCACGCCAAGACAACCGGCAAGCTCAGCATTGCCCGGAAAGACAAGCGGCGTGCCACCCGGCTCCCAATCTGAAAGCTTGGTGTAATCAAACAACAGCTCAAGCGTGGCAAGCGCTTCACGCGGTATCGGCAAACGGCTGCCGCACCGCCTTAACGGTTCAAGCAACTGCTTGGGATGTGCGACACCTTCGGGAAGACCACGAAAGGTCGCCGCCGAAACCGCGCCATCAAAATGACCAAATGATTTACGGACGTGCCCTGTCGTCGGTGGACGCATTCCATCTCCGAGCTGACGCGGCTGTCCACCGGCCGTAGAACGACCCATGACGCCTCCTGACCGGGCGGCAAAGGGATGAACAAGAATCGGCCTTTCGGGTTCTATTTTTTATGCAAGGGCAATATTTGCCCTTTACGCTAAACCATGCTATGGTTCGCGCCTACACACGCCCTGAAAGGTCGGCCCTTCTGACATCCGTCACCGGTCCCGACTTTGATGTGGTTACCTTGAAACCGGCGTCTCGACCACGCCGGTTTCTTTTTTATGACTTCACACTGGCGCTCCCCAGAGCTGGCAGCATCCTCCGTAATGCGGTGGAAAAACGTCCGGGCAACACAAACCCATCCAGCCGGCATCGGCGGGAGGTTTCAGGCACAGACACTTTCCCATTTCAGACACGTTGAATAACACAGGGACATTCCTGCAGGCCGCCAGTCATGCCCGCTAAACTTAATGAATCTTTTAGGGATGAATGAGAGGGTTCAAGTTATGAGTTTTTATAAAATTAAATCAACGGGTTGGATGATATAACTCTCTATCCGAGAGAGAACGATAACCCCGACATTCGTGAGCGATAACCCCGATCAACGCTCTAGATGACCCCGATCATCCCCTGCCGAGGAATATTTTCCCGTTCCCTCTTTTGAGACAGATAACCCCGACCTCATATCTGTCTGGAATATTTCTCTATCCTTTCAGCGATATGAAGGAATGGCACAAACCGTGTTACAGACATCACCGTGTCTGCGCTGAGAATATTCTTCATGTCGGGGTTATCAGACACATTCCTCGCAATCTGCACCCAAGCCCAAGATAATTCCTTCAGCGCCCTTGCCCGGAGAGGGACAACAGGAGAGGATAGAAAAGAGATAGGCTGAATGCGCGGTGATGCTTTACGCGATCCGGTCAGATCGGTTATGACTTGCAGGGTGTTATCGGGGAAGCATTCGGCTAAATGAGCAAGAAACCAGTCAAAGCAGCAGGTGGCCCGGTCCAACCCAAGGACGAAAACAAGGCTGCGATCAATACAGCCCTGAAAGGCGTGGTTTTGCCACGCCTGCGTGAGTGGGTCCCTGCCCTCAGCGAAGTCGAGGATGACAAGCTGTATGAAGCGGCGATGGAAGACCCGGCGCTTCTCCATAGCTGCCTGAGCGCCTTCGCTGCCAACCGTGCCCTGTTCAACGATGTGACCGTCGGGATCGGTGGTGCCCCGGTGACGGATGACAACAGCGCGCTGAAATGCGAGCGTTCTGTCAATGACATCATCGGGATGGTGGTCCGCACCGGCTGCAGGCGCTTCTCGAAGCGGGTCCTTGATGAAAAGATGCCCCATCAGGCTGTTGAAAGCGATGATCAGGGGCTGATGGACAGCCTGCGGATGATCATCCGGGACCTGTGGGCCACGGATGTACGGACGAAGACCGGGGAAAAAAAGCGCACCCCGGGTGAAGAGTTTTATGAGGCGATCCGCGACCACCTTGATGAAGAATGGCAGGTCCCTCTGTTTCCCTATTATGTGGAGCTGCCGCCCCGCCTGATCGCTGAACTCGGCAAGGGTGTCACCACCCTGCGGACTCCGGAGGGGATCCGTGAACTGGCTTCCATCGGTCGCGAAAGCCTTGATGACGCCAAACGGATCGTCGGTAATGAACTTGCCCGCGAAATGCTGGACACCAATCCAAAGGCTGCCCGTGGGGTTTCACAGGTCGGGAAGGGAGAGTTTGACCGCCTTAACGCCTGTTTCGGTGACGTCCTGCGCGAAAAGCGGTGGGAAGTCTTCAATGACCTTGAGCGCCTTGATGCCCTGAAAGACATGGATAATCAGGAAATCGCCGCCCTGACCCCCTTCCTGCCGATCGTCGGGGCGGAAACCCTGAGAAATATCAAAAAGCACTTCAAGCACCTGTATCAGGTTGAAGCATTCCTGAATATCGGGGTCGAAGTGTTGGGGCAGAAGGAGTTTATTGCGACGTTCGGGAATCCCGGACGCCCACCCGCGATCAAAAAGATCACCGGAAAAATGTCGATGGCGCGTCTGGACGGGGCCAATCCGCAGGCCGAATTCTCCGGCATGCTGGCGGATGTGATGCGGGCCTATGCTGCCAATCCGGAAGCCTATTGCCGCACCACCTGATACAGATCAAGACAGAGCTACAAAAAAGGCCGGGAGGTTTTCTCCCGGCCTTCTTCGTGAACAGGTCCCTTCTTACAGGGCCTTTTCGAGATCAGGCAGCGCCTGGAAGAGGTCGGCGACCAGGCCGTAATCGGCAACCTGGAAGATCGGGGCCTCTTCGTCCTTGTTGATGGCGACGATGACCTTGGAGTCCTTCATCCCTGCCAGATGCTGGATCGCCCCGGAGATCCCGACGGCGACGTACAGTTCCGGTGCCACGATCTTGCCGGTCTGACCGACCTGATAGTCGTTCGGCACAAACCCGGCATCAACCGCCGCACGCGACGCACCGACCGCCGCGCCGAGCTTGTCAGCCACCGCTTCGATCAGGGTGAAGTTCTCGCCCGAGCCCATGCCGCGGCCGCCGGAGACAATCACCCGCGCCGCCGTCAGTTCCGGCCGTTCAGACTTCGACAGTTCTTCCCCAAGGAAGCTGCTCTGTCCGGCATCCGCCGCAGCCGCAACAGCCTCAACCGCCGCAGACCCGCCTTCAGCGGCAACGGCGTCAAAGCCGGTGGTGCGCACGGTGATCACCTTCAGGGCGTCAACCGTCTGCACGGTGGCCAGCGCGTTCCCGGCATAGATCGGCCGCACGAAGGTGTCAGCAGACACCACGCCGCAGATATCCGACAGCATCGCCACATCCTTCAGCGCGGCAACGCGCGGCAGGAAGTTCTTGCCCGAGGTCGTCGCCGGGGCCAGAAC
>NZ_KB907367.1 GCF_000381985.1 Novispirillum itersonii subsp. itersonii ATCC 12639
TTTTTCACCCTTCAGGTAGGAATAGTTCAGGTGCCAGGTGGTCGCTTCACCGATCCCGACGCCGATGTCGGCGGCAAACCCTTTGCGTTCGGCATCAATGTTATTGCGGTCGGCCACGTCCTGCGACTGGTACAGGGCATTCAGCCGCACGGCGGAGGTGTCGGTGATTTTGTGGTTGGAATCCAGCGTCGTACGGTACATGGCACCGGTGCCGATGCTCTGTTCCAGATGGTTGGTGTTGTCCAGATGCGCTTTTTTGCTGGTCTGGTTGATCAGCCCGCCGGAGGTGCCGACCCCGAACCCTTCCCCTGACGGCCCCTTGATCACCTGCACGCTTTCCGTGTTGAAGGAATCGCGGGTGTAGACGCCAAAGTCTTTCAGGCCGTCGGTGTAAATATCGCCGCGTGCGGTCAGGCCACGGATGCGGAACTGGTCGCCGGTCTGCCCGCCCTGACCTTCCCCGGCGGACATGGTGATGCCGGGCACATTCTTCAGCACCTGCTCCAGCGTGGTGGCGCGCTGCTGCTGGATGATCTCTTCCGGCACCACGTTGATGACGCGCGGGGTCTCTTTAATGGTGGCGGGCAGGCGCGACATGCCGGTTTTGGCAGAATTGATGTTGGTAGGCTCGGCTTCCGGGGTCTGGGCATTGACGCTCATCGGCGCCAGCACCGCCGGATCCGGGGTGGTGACGGGCGCTGACCCGGCCCCGCTGCTGTTGGCGGTCTGGGCCTGTGCGGTGGCCGGCAGGGCGGCAAACCCCATCGCCAGACCGGCGGTGGCCGCGCCGGACAGAAGGGGCCGCAGCGGGGAAGGGGGAACCTGTGACATCGGGGGAGGACTCCAGAAAGGCCGGAACAGCAGCGTCGGCGACGCATCAGTGCCGCTTTCTAGCAACGGGGGGGATCCTGCTTCAATCGGGGATTCTTAGAGCTGATCTAAATTGCAGCCAGCGCATTATTCCCTGCGAGAGGCCGGACAGGGGAATACCACCCGTGGGGGTGTTCTCAGGGCAGGAGAATTTTCTGATCTGTTCTTTATAATCATGGGGTTATCTATCATTTTTGAAAGACGTTCCGCTTTGGGAAGGGGCGGGACAGATCTATGTTGCCAAAGTGCAACACGCTTCTGAAAATGATAATGACTGGCAATATCAAGAATGCAGGTCATCCCTTGCGGTTGATCAGTCCGGCCCGCTGCCCGTTTTGTAGAAAGGACAGGGACTCTGCGGTGGGGGCGTGCCGGTCCCGCCACAGCCGGGTGGCAAGGTCCATGGCCTGACTGAAGCTGTCCAGCGGTGTTCCGGGCAGTGACAGCAAGGCAAAGGCGGCGGTGCCGATCACTGTCAGTTCGGCCCGGGTGTCGCGGATACCGCCGGTCCAGACGCTGTGCCAGTATTCCAGATTGGTGCCGCGCGGGCGCGGGGTCGGCGGGGGCTGATGCATCTGGGCCGGGATCACCACATCGTCGGCCAGCCCGTCGGTCAGGCGGTGGATGGTGGACAGCCGGAATGGTGAAAACTGTGCGACGTCACGGGTGCCGCCCAGAACCGACAGGTTCTGCCAGCCCAGCAGCCGCGCCGTATCGCGGTGCAGGTCTTTATAGGTGGGCTTGGCCACTCCCAGCAGGCTGGTGCGGCTGTCGACCGGCTTCAGCATATGCACGGTCTCAAAGACCGGGGAGCGTACCTCCATCAGGCCATGCAGGCCGAGCAGCCGGTAAATCTGCGGCGCGAGGGAGGCCAGCGGAATATAGGCAATATTGGTTTCAATCAGGGCCTGTCCGATCTCCTGCGCGGTGGTGCAGACCGGAATGTCCAGCGACCGGGCAATCAGCTGATAACGGCCGGAGGTCTGGCCGGTCCCGGTGCTGCCGTGCAGCACCACTTTCAGCCCGGCCCGGGCCAACAGGCGGGCGGCGTGAAAGAACCACGGCGGATTGTGGTAATTGGGCGAGGTGTAGCACGGCCAGTCCAGATCCGCGCTCAGCCCGGTGCCGACCCGGGCGGCAATATGGCTGCGGGCCGCCCGCACAAACCCGGCCAGTTCCGGCGCGGTGGAACCCCGCAGCCGCATCATCCCGAACAGGGCGCCGATCTGCACCGGGTCGGCCTCGCCGGACAGGATGATCGACAGGGCTTCTTCAGCCTCGTCTTCGGTCAGGGGGCGACCATTGCCGCCCCCGGCAATCCCCAGCACCCCGATATGCCGGGCCAGCCGCCGGTGGGGTGGGGCGTCAGCGGGGGTGCGGTCGAGCTTGCGGATCAGGTCCTGCGCTGACGGTTCACCGTCAAGCAGATGGGCCGGGCGGACCGCCAGCGGCGGGGCCGGAATATCGGTGGGGACATTCCACTGCGGGTCCAGCGGGCTGTCGCCGGGAATGGAGGGCAGGGCGGTGGTGAACAGCGCGTCCAGACTGGCGGCCACCGCCCGCACCCGGGGGCGCAGGGCCTCGGCAAACGGGGTCGGCACCAGACCCCGCCCGGACCGGACAAACAGCGGGTCGCCCAGTTCTTCCCGCAGCTGGGCCAGCAGGCGGCTCATCGCCGATGTCTGAACACCAAGATCCTGCGCGGCCTGTGTGACATTCCGGCGGGACAGCAGGGCATCCAGTGCCACGGTCAGCCTGCCCCGGGTCAGGGCATCGGCGGGGGGCTGCCTGTCTGGGGCCGGTGTCTCCGGCCCTGTCTTTTTCACCATCGGGAACTCCTGCGGCAACCGTTGCGCGGACAGCAATTTAGAGAGGCTCTAAGAATAACCCGCAGCCGGGAGGGCTGTCGACGTTGACTTTGAGAATCATAATTAATATCGTGCGCACGTAATCAGGATCAAGGAGTTCCTTCATGCGCCGGTTCAGCCTGTCTTGGGTCGCTGCGGTTATGGCCTCGCTCAGTCTTGGCGGCTGCTGGGGGGATGACGCCCCGGCCCCGGTGGCGACGCACACGGTGGTGCATGCGGCGGGGACCAGCGAAGTGCCGGTGCAGCCGAAAAAGGTGATCGTCTTTGATACCGCAGCGCTGGATACGATGGATGCCCTCGGCATCCCGGTGGCCGGGGTACCGCGCAACAACGTCACCCTGCCGCCGTTTCTGCGCAAATACCAGCAGGGGGACCATATCAACGCCGGTGGTCTGTTTGAGCCTGACTTTCAGGGGTTGAGTGCCGAGGCCCCGGATCTGATCATCGGCGGGGGGCGGGCCAAGAAGGCACAGGGGGAGCTGAGCAAGATTGCCCCGACGCTGGATCTTGAGGTGGACGACAGCCGCCTGATGGCCAGTCTGCGCGAACGCACCCTGCAGATCGGTGAGATTTTCGGCCGCACCCCGCAGGCTGAGGCCGCCCTGACCACGCTGGAACAGGCGGCGGCGGCGGTACGGACCAAATCGGCAGCGGCAGGAACGGCGCTGGTGGTGATGATCAATGGCGGGCGGATGTCGGCCTATGGTCCGGGCACTCGGTTCGGCTACCTGTATGACGGTCTGGGCTTCAGACCGGCGCTCGACCTGCCGGAGAAAGGGCTGCACGGCAACCCGATGTCGTTTGAGCTGCTGTTGCAGGCTGATCCGGACTGGCTGTTCGTCATCAGCCGGGATGCGGCGATCGGGACCAAGGGCGCTGCCCCGGCCGAGCAGGTGCTGGATAATGAGATCGTCGCCCGCACCAAGGCCCGGCAGGCGGGCCGGATTGTCTATCTGGACTCGGCAGAACTGTATGTTGCCGGTGGTCTGCAGACCCTGCTGCACCTGACGCAGACGGTGGAGGCCGCCCTGTCGGCCCCGCGCTGACCGGGGGCGGATAGACTGATGCGGTTTTCTCCGGTGCGGTTTTTTCCGATACGCTCCCGTCTGGCCCTTCCGGCGGCCTTGATGGCCGTTGTGCTGCTGTCGGCCCTGAGTATGGCGGTCGGCACCGGGGATATTCCGTGGCGGCTGCTGCTGACGGATCCGGGGGCGGGGGATCTGTTGCTGATCACCCGCTGGCCGCGCACGGCAGCCCTGTTGCTGGCCGGAATGTCGATGGCCCTGTGCGGACTGATCATGCAGCAGCTGACCCAGAACCGCTTTGTGGAGCCGGGGACCGCCGGGACCGTTTCTTCCGCCGGGCTCGGCCTGCTGGTGATGGGCATTTTCTGGCCGGCGGCCCCGGTGGCGGTCAAGATGCTGGCCGCAACCGGATTTGCGCTGGCCGGAACCGCGCTGTTCCTGCTGATTGTCAGCCGTCTCCCGCTGCGGTCGTCGCTGCTGGTGCCACTGGTCGGCATCATGCTGGGGGCTGTCGTCGGGGCGGCCACGGTGTTTCTGGCGGTGCGGTTCGAGATGCTGCAGTCGCTGGTTGGCTGGATGGCCGGGGATTTCTCGGCGGTGCTGCGCGGGCGGTATGAGGTGCTGTGGCTCTCCGGCGGGCTGATGCTGCTGGCCTATGCCGTGGCCGACCGCTTCGCGGTGGCGGGCATGGGGCGGGATGTGGCGGTGACGCTGGGTCTCAATTACCGCGCCACGCTGGCGCTGGGTCTGGCGATTGTTGCTGCCGTCAACGGCATGGTGACGGTGGTGATCGGAACCCTGCCGTTTCTGGGGCTGATCGTACCCAATCTTGTCAGCCTGATGCGGGGGGATTCGGTGCGGGGCAACATTCCGTGGGTCTGCGTGCTGGGGGGCGGCATTGTGCTGGCCTGCGATATTGTCGGGCGCGTGGTCCGCGCCCCGTATGAGGTGCCGGTCGGCACCGTGCTGGGGGTGTTCGGGGCGCTGCTGTTTCTGGGTGTGCTGCTGACGGATCGTGCCCATGCCCGCCCCTAAGACCCGTCTTCTTCTGCTGCTGGGGCTGACACTGGTGGTCTGTGCCCTGTTCATGACAGTCGGCCTGCGGGGGCGCCTGTCTTACGTGCTGGCATACCGGGCGCAGGTGATGGCGGCGATGGTGCTGGTTGCCGTCGCGGTCGGGGCCTCGACCGTGGTGTTCCAGACCCTGACCCGCAACCGGATACTGACACCGTCGGTGATGGGGTTTGATGCGCTGTTTGTGCTGGTCCAGACCGCAGTGATTTTCTTTCTCGGCACCGGCGGCTGGACCGGCTGGCCGCCCCTGCTGCGGTTTGGTGTGGAAACCGCGCTGATGGTCGGCTTTGCCTGCCTGCTGTACCGCTGGATGCTGTCAGGGCCCCGCCGCGATCTGTACCGCCTGCTGCTGGCCGGGCTGGTCTGCGGCATTCTGTTCCGCAGCCTGTCGGAGCTGATGCAGCGGATGTTGGCCCCCACCGAGTTCAGTGTTCTGCAAGGGCGTCTGTTCGCACAGCTGACCCTTCCGGCAGGCGATCTGACCCTTGCCGCCGGGGCGCTGGTGCTGACAGCCGGGGCGCTGCTGTGGCGGTCGCGGCGGGAGCTGGACGTGATGGCACTGGGGCGGGAAACCGCCGTGGCGCTGGGGGTCGGTCATGACCGGGTGGTGACGCGGATGCTGATCCTGATTGCGGTGATGGTCTCGGCCTCGACCGCGCTGATCGGCCCGCTGACATTTCTGGGCTTTGTGGCCGCCACGCTGGCCTATCAGCTGGCGGGCACCACCCGCCACGCCGTGGTGCTGCCCTTTGCCACCCTGCTGGCGGTGGTGGCCCTCGCCGGGGGCCAGATGGTGCTGGAATACGGCTTCGGGATGGCCGGAACCCTGAGTGTGGTGATTGAATTTGCCGGGGGAAGCCTGTTCCTGTGGCTGCTGGTGCGGAAGGGGCGGATGTGATCGAGGTTCGGAACGTCAGCAAGGTCTATGGGGCCCGCCGGGTGGTGGAGGATGTCTCCTTCACTCTGCCGCCGGGGGGCGTGGTATCGCTGATCGGCCCCAACGGGGCGGGCAAATCCACCCTGCTGTCGGTGATGGGGCGGCTGTTGCCCGCCGATGGCGGGCAGGTGCTGCTGGATGGCCGCGACGTGGCGGCGACCGACAGCGCGGCGCTGGCCCGGCGGCTGTCGATCCTGCGGCAGGAGAACCATTTTGTCAGCCGCCTGACCGTGCGCGATCTGGTGGCCTTTGGCCGGTATCCCTATTCCGGCGGGCGGCTGACCGCTGAAGACCGGGACAGGGTGGCTGAGGCACTGGCCTTTCTGGACCTGACGGCGCTGGCGGACCGTTATCTGGATCAGCTGTCAGGCGGGCAGCGCCAGCGGGCGGCGGTGGCGATGGTGTTATGCCAGAATACCGATTACATCCTGCTGGATGAGCCGCTGAACAACCTCGATATGCGGCATGCGGTGGCGATGATGCGCCTGATCCGGCGGGCTGCCGATGATCTGGGCCGCACCGTGGTGGTGGTGATTCACGACATCAATTTTGCGTCGGCCTATTCTGACCGGATTCTGGTGATGAAGGACGGGCGCCTGCAGCACGACGGCCCCCCGGCTGAGATCATGCGCCCCGACCTGCTGGAGGCGGTCTTTGAAATTCCGGTTCAGGTCCGGCAGATTGAGGGGCAGGCTGTTGGCATCTATTACCGGTGACCGGGACTTTCCGGTTGCAAGGCAGATCATGTGATGCAATTAATAATCATAATCATTTTATCGCATGAGGTGTCCGGTGACACAGCGCCTCTCTGCTGCCTGCCATGTTGACTCCCGCCGTCTGCAGGCATTCTTACCGGTCAGCGGTGGCTGGCAGGACAATACACTGGCGCCGCAGGGCGGACAGATCCGGTTCCGGACTGGTCGCCTTGCCGCCGGGATCACGGCGACTCACAGCGTCTGTACCCTGAAGGATGATTTTCGCAGCCGGGTTGAGCATAGCGGCCCCACCTGCGTGCTGGGGTTCGGTCTGTCCGGTGGCAGCCTGTTCGGCATTGACGGTGCCCCCCGCTATGAGGTCTGCCCCGGCGATGTCTGGCTGTTTCAGGGGCAGGATCTGGCGATGGACCGGCTGACGACACGGCGGGCCGGGGGGCGGATGCTGGCCCTGAAGTTTGATCTCGGCCGTCTGCAGGGCCTGCTCGACGATCTGCCGGGGCAGACCGGTTGCCGGGCCCTGCGGCTGGGGCGTCACACCCCGGATGCCGATGGGGTGACCGCCCTGCTCAACAATCCGCTGCTGACCCCGCTGGACCGGCTGCGGGCGGAAAGTCAGGCCCTTGGCCTGCTGGCGCACTGGCTGATGCCGGTGCCTGACCCGCTGCCGGGGGGCAGTCTGGCCCGCGATGAGCAGCGCGGGGTGGTCCGGGCGATGGATCTGCTGGCGTCCAGCCTGTCCGCGCCCCCGCCGCTGGAGGAGCTGGCGCGGGAAGCGGGGATGAGCCACACCCGCCTGAACCGTTGCTTCCGCAAGGCGTTTGGCAAGACAGTCTTCGCCTGGCTGCGCGATTACCGGCTGGATCTGGCCTGCCGCTATCTGGTGGACGGGCGTTACAGCGTGACTGAAATCGCTTTCCTCTGCGGGTTCAGCAGTTCCAGCCATTTTGCGGCGGCGTTCCGTCAGGCTCACGGCTGCCAGCCGGGACAGTTCCGGCGCGGGGCGTCCTGATCCCCTGTGAAAGGGCAGGAGGGTGCGCC
>NZ_KB907368.1 GCF_000381985.1 Novispirillum itersonii subsp. itersonii ATCC 12639
TGTTTCTGGCCCTTGATGCCGAACCCAGCCGGACCGCCGCAACCTGCATCGCCCTTCTCGCCCTGACCGGAGCCCGACGCAGCGAGGCCCTGAACATGCGCTGGGAGGATGTCGATATCCCCCGCCGTCTGTGGCAGGTGCCGAGGGCCAAATCAGGACGGCGGCGGCACATTCCGCTGTCCGATGCGGCGGTGGCCGTTCTGCTGTCTCTGCCCCATCCGCCGGGCTGTCCGTGGGTTTTCCCCGGCGCAGACCCGGCCCGTCCTCTCGAAGGGGTGAGGAAATGCTGGGACCGGGTCAAGGCCCGGGCCGGACTGGCACGGGATCTTCGGCTTCATGATCTGCGGCACAGCTTTGCCAGTACCTTGGTCAATCACGGCAGGCCGATCTACGAGGTGGCAGAAATCCTTGGACACAGCCAGATCAGCACCACCCGGCGCTATAGCCACTTCCAGAACGACCGCCTCGTCGATGCCGCCAACATCGCCGGACGGCTGGCCGCCCCGTTTCTGACGGCGGCGGAATAGGGGGAACGGCCCGGAAGGGCCGCTCCCCGCCCTTCCCTTTTTTCCCCCGGACCGCCGTTTCGGGGACACGCGGGGGACCAAACGCAAAAGGCCCGGTCGCTGTGACCGGGCCTTAGGCCGAAGGCTTTGGTAGACCTTCAAAATATGGTGGGTGCACAAGGATTCGAACCTTGGACCCGCTGATTAAGAGTTCGCGGAGCATCCGGAACCGATGACCGACAGAAGCCCGCGTTGGCCCGCCTGTTCCTACGATTGCCTTGCGGGAAATCAGCTTTTCGGGCCGGAAGGGCCGCAGATACCGGCATGTCCCCGCGAAGGACAACGAGGACCAAGAGGGGACTGACATCATAGACAATAAATCAGCCAAAACAGGCATAACCAATACATCATTAAAAAAGCTTCCAAATGCGAATATGCTCTAGATGCATCTGATATCCTTAGAATCCCAGCATTATGTAGCAGACATACTAGGCCCTCCCTAGCGTAGCCCCTCCGCAGAGCGGTAATCTACGCGCATTAACTACATTTGAAGACGCCCCCCTTTGGCGAAAGTCATGTTCGGTCCACTTTGCGGCAAATGAGCTGTCAAGTAACGGACAAGATCATTGCCGCCGAGCCCAAGACCAAGACCACTGAATTGTGCGTGAATTTAGTCCAATCTGGACGCCAAGTTGAATCTATTCGCGGTGGAAGATGCCAATCCGGAGGCCTTTTCCTCCTTGCCTGCCGCCTCATGCTCCAACTTTTAAGGCCATAGACAAATAAATGAATTTGCCAAACACACTTTTTCATGTGTATATAACATAAACTGCGGTAACAGGAAGGTGCAATGCCTGATGATCCAAGGCATGACATACGACGAATTTAAACGGCAATTAGGGAAGGCGGGAGTAACCGCACGTGAATTTGCGGAGTTAATCAAGCTCAACCCTAATTCAATCACCAACTACGCTCGACAAGGTGCGGTTCCGTCACATCTGGCGGTTATCGTAGCCTTGATGGGAGAGATGGCCGAACACGGAATAGACTTCCGATCAGTTCTAGACCGCATTGAGATCACACCGAACAAGCCACGCGGCGCAGCCGCAAAAGGGCGGTTTGGCGGGGCTAAGGCCCAAGAGTATATAAGGGACACGGAACATGCATGATGCGGACATGAATCAAGCCGCGCAGGATTTGCTCAAATTCGCAGGCAACAAGCGGTATTCTACGATTCTAGCTGATCCGCCATGGCGCTTTGAAAACCGCACTGGGAAGATGGCCCCCGAACATCGTCGGTTGGCGCGCTATGGAACCATGAGCATTGAAGAGATTTGCTCCCTGCCCGTCTCGGATATCGCCGACACAACTTCGCACCTGTATATGTGGGTGCCCAATGCATTGCTACCTGAGGGCTTGCAGGTATTGAAAGCGTGGGGCTTCACCTATAAAACCAATATCGTCTGGCACAAGCTGCGCAAGGATGGGGGGTCGGATGGGCGAGGCGTTGGATTCTATTTCCGCAATGTCACCGAACTGATCCTGTTTGGAGTACGAGGCAAGAATGCTCGAACCTTGGCTCCGGCCCGCTCCCAAGTGAATTACATCGGCACCCGAAAGCGCGAACACTCGCGCAAGCCAGATGAGCAATACGAATTGATCCAAGAATGCAGCCCCGGCCCATACTTGGAAATGTTTGCACGTGGCGTGCGAGCGGGGTGGGACGTGTGGGGCAATCAGGCCGATGAAACTTACGAGCCGACGTGGGACACCTATGCCCATAACTCTGCCATTCAGCGCCGCACCAAGGAGCTTGTTGCGGGATAGGCTAGGCTTGAACATCTTCCTCTAATTGGGCTGGATGCCCGCTATCATCCACATAAAGGGCTTTGCTGATAGCGAAGGCCAAGATCGGGCATCCACCACCCCCACCGCCGTCTAAACGGGGAAGAAGCTTTTCGTGGTGGGTAGTAGAGGAACCGTAAGAGCTTCCCTTACCCAACTCATCGAAAATGGATTGAAGCTCGGTGCTACGGGTGATTATTACACCAACGTCGATAGCCCGCAGATCATAGAGTAGGCGAAAGTTATTTAGATCACGGTCAAAGAACGGGTCTTTGTTGTTCCACTCTACCTCTAACGCCACCTTTCCCTTGAAGCAGTCCACAGAATGGGTTGGCGTATGAAGCTGTTCGCCATCAATGATGATGGATGTATCGAACCTCTTTTCTACCCACCCCAAGTCATAAAATCCACCATCAAGACGGCCTGCAATCGGGGATTTTCTCCCACCAGGCCGTTCTATCTCGGAGCGATAAAGGCGGAACTGCCTCAAAACATTAATGATTTCCTGCCATTCCGCCGGGCAGGCCGTGGTTAGAACCCCGGCCGCATTTCGCCATTCGAATACGTGGTAGAGGTCATGCAAGTCGTCAGGAACGTAATGGAGGGTAGTCATTGGAAAACTTCGCGCCTTAGGAGTGGTGACGCAATAATGCCCGTTCACGCCGATTAGATCCACTGCATTTCTGAGAGCTTATCTATCTAAATTTGCCTACTACATAATGCCTCAAAATACCGCACCTAAGCGATCCGCCCTTCTGAAACAGCAATTTTCGCAAATGTCAATGGCACAACCAAACGATTGATTAAAGTCGGAACCATATTTCAGAATATTCGTATTCCTATGACCTGCTTGGGGTTTGGTGGACACCATACTCAGCTTACGACGCCAGCATTGGCATACTGACCTGACCGAAAGAACACCCCCCTTTTTTTCCCGCCAAAGCAGACCCTCTCCGACAGAACAGGACATTGGCCCCCGGTCGCGCCCTCGACCGGGGTTTTGCCTTTGATTACCGGAGAACGTCCATGTCCCTGCCCAATGCTGATGATCTGCTGACCCCGGAACAGGCAGCCGCCCTGCTGTCCGTCTCCCCCGCCACGCTGGAACGCTGGCGCGCCCGCCGTCCCCTTCACGGCCCGGCCTTCATCAAAATGTCCCCCCGCGTCGTCCGGTACCGCCGCAGCGACGTGACCGCCTTCATCGAAGAGTCCCTTCAATCCTGATCCAGCCCCCCTGTCGCCCTGATCCGGCGACAGGGGATTCCCTGACGTGATTTCAGGCACTTAGCCGCCTATGCGGGCCTTCTGAACAGATCCTTAGGCTTCGCTGCCGACAGCCGCCCACGGTGGGCGTCTGCGGACGGAGCCCGGAAGGACTTTCTCCATGGGCATTACCCCTCCCCCTGACATCGCCGCCGCACTCGCCGAACGGTATGTCTTCGTCGCTCAGACCCGCAGCTTCTGGGACCGGATCAGTCAGGAGAACCGCGATGACCGCACCGTCCGCGCCATGCACTCCCACGAAACCGAAACCGACGTTGTCCGCTTCCTTCTTGCCGACGCCACCCGAAAGGTCGATCGGCTGGGGTACTTCCCCCGGCAGGGGCGCAGGGTCGAAGAACGCGGCATCAGCTACGAAAACCTCTGGCAACCTTCTCCCATTCCTCCGACCCCCGGCGACCCCGCGCCCTTTCTGGATCATATCCACTACCTCTTCGATGATGATCCCGTCGCAATCCGTTATGCCCTCGACTGGATGGCACACCTGCTTCAGTATCCCGACATCAAGCAGTCCACCGGCCTTGTCCTGTCCGGGCAGCAGGGAACCGGAAAGAGCCTTCTCGCCGAACTCCTGACCCGGCTGATCGGCGACGGCAATGCCAACATCATCTCCGGGGCCAGCTTCCATTCCCCCTTCAATGACTGGCTGGCCCATAAAAGCCTGATCGTGGTCGAAGAGGCGGCCTGCACCAAAGACGCCATCACCAAAGGCGTGATCAAAACCCTGCTGACCAGCCGGACGGTTCAGATCAACAGGAAGTTCGTTCCAGCCTACGAAACCCCGAACCTGGCCCACTTCTTCATCCTCAGTAATGAGGTGGTTCCGATCCAGATTGATCCGGATGACCGCCGCTTTTTCGTCTGGCGGACGCAGGCCCCGCCCCGGCCCCCGGAAGCCTATGCCGACCTCGTCAGCTGGCTGAACTGGGGAGGGGACGGCATCGTTCTGGATTTCCTCCTGACGCGCGATCTGGCCGGATATTCGCCGCATGCCCGCCCACCCGCGACGAACAGCCGGACCGATCTGCTGACCGCCAGCCTGAGCCCGGTCGAGCAGTTTCTCCGGGATGCCTTCGACAGCGGCGAGCCACCGCTGGACCGCGACGTGACAACCGTCCGCCACATTCAGGAGTACCTGATCCGGCAGACACGCTATCAGCCCAGCCCGAAAGAAATCGGGCGGATCCTGAGGGCCTTGGGCGCAACCGAGCTGGGGCAAAAGCGGATCGGAGGGCAAAAGCCGCATCTGTGGGCACTCCGCGATCACGACCGCTGGAAGGCGGCATCGGAACGGGACATCGGGCTTCATATGCCCGATGCCCCCATCCCGACCCCGATGCCGACCCGCCGGAGCGCGCGGAAAGCCCACTGACCGTCCCCCCCCCTTGAGCGGTCCCCGGCGCTTCGGTACCGGGGGCTTTTCTGCTGCCGAGGCGATCCGGGGAGGCAAGAAACCCTATGACCGGCAAGCCTTCCCGGCTTCGCCTCGGATGCCTTAGCAGAAAAGCAAAACCTCCCTTCCGGGGGCATTCTCACCTCTTCTTTCTTTTCTGAAATTCTGACGAGGCATCCGAGGCGGACACAACACCCTCAGAAATCACTGGAAAAAACCTGCCTCGTCAGCGCCCTGCCCTGCCAAGGCGACAGGAGGCACGCTCCGAAACCGGAAGCGCCAAAGACGGCGGAACCGTTTCAGCCATCAAACCCATTTCATTCCGTTGGCCCGGCCTTTTGCCGCTGCCGAAACGCACAACGGAGACCCCCGATGCCCGTATGGATTCCGATCGTTGTTCTGGTTGCCACCGAAGTCGCCAAGGCGCTGCTGGACCAGAAGAAGCCCTGAAGCCCTGCCCCCATCTCACCGCCGCCAGAAGGCCACAGACCGCCCGGTCTGTGGCCTTTCTGCTGCCCGAAAGAAACTGTCATGCCCCTTTCCGATCTCCCGCCCCTTGCGGTCCTGATCGACCGCTTCTCTGATCCCGACGATCCCCGGATCATCACCACCGTGCCCTTCCCCTCTGCCCGACAGGCCGGAGCCGATCCCGGCGGCATCCTGTCCTATCTCGCCCGCTTCGGCAGACGCCCGGCCTGCCTCGATGATCTTCTGGCCTGCGTCAATGCCCTGCCCGACGAGGAGGAGCTCCACGCGTGGCCGGTTCAGGAAGGCATCGCCGTCTCCATTGCCAGCGAGGACGCATGGTTCCTCTTCACCCCCCGACCGGAGACCCGCCCATGTCCGGTTTCTTCCTGACCGATCTACCGCCCCTGTGGTCCACCGATGCCCGCGAGACCGACCAACTGGTTCTGCCCTTCCGCCTGTCCTGCCGCTGGCATCAGCTGACGTGGTTTCCGGTCGAGCGCACCGACGATGTTTTCTATGGCCTCACCCTGCGGACCATCCCCGAATGGCGGCATTTCCATCTGCGGGAGCTGACCGCCCGCTACGGCGGCCATGCGGTCCTGACCGATCCGGACCACATCCCGGCACCGGCATCAGAGATTGCCGGTCTGGTCCACCACGCTCTGCTGGACCTCTCCCGCTTCCATCCGTCAGATCCGCCCCTGCCCTGACGGCCCTGCCTCACCCGCAAAAGACCGCAAACAGCCCATTGTTGCCCCCGGTGCCCGCCGGGGGTCCTCTTGTCCTCGGGGAGTCCCCTTATCATGAAAGCCCGCATCACTGCCGCGCTGGCAAAAGCCCCTCCCGCCGTTCCCGACGGAAGCCGGAAGCTGCGGATCAGCGATACCGAGATCGCCGGTTTCACCATGGAAGTCTGGCCCACCGGCGGCATCGTCTACTGGTTCCGGTATACCGCTGCCGACCGGCGCAGCCGCGAAATCAAGATCGGCAAGGCGCGGGATATCAGCACCGATCAGGCCCGCAGGAAAGCAAAGGAGCTGCGGGCTCAGGTGTCCCTGAGCGGCGATCCGGCGGCCCAGCGCGACCGCCTCCGCGCCATCCCCAGCTTTGCTGATTTCGTCACCGGCCAGTATCTGCCCTATGCCCGCGAACGGTTACGGTCCTACCGTGACCATGAGTCCTTCTGCCGTCTCCGCCTGCTTCC
>NZ_KB907369.1 GCF_000381985.1 Novispirillum itersonii subsp. itersonii ATCC 12639
TTCATAAGACAATTTCATATGCTCTCGGTAACTCGAAAGCTGTCATTGATGATTTGTATTCAGAGGGAATTTCAAAAGAGAAAACAAAATTAATTTATAATGGTGTTGATTTTTCAAAATTTAAAGAATTTAAAAAGAATCGTGTGGTCCGGAAAGAACTCTCCATTGCCGATGACAGGGCAATGATGGTGCTGGTCGCGAATCTGATCCCCTATAAAGGGCACCGCGACCTTATTGAGGCTTTACGGTTGCTTCCGTCCCTGACGCAGGAAAAATGGCACATGGTCTGCGTTGGCCGAGATGACGGCATCGGGCGTGAGCTACAAGATTTAGCCGAACAGGCTGGGATTGCCCCCTTCTTTACCTTGACCGGGGCCCGTTCTGATATCCCTCAGATTCTTGGGGATGCAGATATAGGGCTGCTGGTCTCACACGAAGAAGGCTTCTCAAATGCTGTCCTGGAAGGGATGGCTGCGGCTTTGCCGATGGTTGTCACCGACGTCGGGGGAAATGCAGAAGCGATTGTTGACGGGGTAACCGGCTTTGTGGTCCCCGCAAAGTCCCCCGAAAGAATTGCTCAGGCTCTGGCCACCCTTTTGAATGACAGGGGCATTGCTTGCCGGATGGGGGAGGCTTCTTCTGACCGGGCTCAAAAGCTGTTCTCGATGGAGGCCTGCGTGCGTGAATACAATGGGTTCTATCGTGATCTCCTGAAGCTCTGAAGGGAGACCCTGCCTGTCCGGATCGTTCAGGGCGATCTGTTATGTAACGCTGTTATCCACTCCCTGAGATCTTCCTGAGGGGTGTGATCACCCCCGTATCACCACTCCGGCATCAATATCCTGTAACCGCGCGCGGCCGGTCAGGGCCATCGCCGCCTCCAGTTCGGTCTGGAGCAGGGTCAGCAGATGGGCGACTCCGGCCAGCCCCCCGACGGCCAGCGCATGCAATACCGGGCGTCCGACCATCACGGCATCGGCCCCCAGCGCCAGTGCTTTCAGAATATCGGTCCCCCGCCGGATTCCGCCGTCAAGCAGCACCGGCACCCGTCCGGCGACGGCTTGTGTGATCAAGGGCAGCATGTCAAGGCTGGCCGGTAGGCCATCCAACACCCGTCCCCCATGATTGGAGACAATCAGCCCTTTGGCTCCGGCAGACAGGGCCGGGGTGACGTCAGCCGGATTTAGGATTCCCTTCAGTACGACCGGCAGAGGGGTGGCGGCACACAGCCGGGCGACATCTTCCCACGTCGGGGAGTGGTCGCGCAGGCTGTGAAACACCGGGCTGCCGACGGGATGCTGCGGGTGGGTATACTGAGGACTGTTCAGATTAACGGCGGAAATACTAGCAGGCAGCCGGAAACCGGCCCGTTGTTCGGCATTGCGGATGCCGCTGACAGGGGCATCAATGGTCAGCACAATCGCGCGGTATCCGGCCTCTTCTGCCCGCCGGACCAGCGAGAGGGTCACATCCGCTGACGGTTGCAGATACAGTTGAAACCACTGAGGAAACCGGCTGACCGCCGCAATGCTTTCCAGCGTCTGGCTGGCCAGCGTGCTGACGGTCATGACGGTCCGCGTCAGATCTGCGGCGGTGGCGGTGGCCTGCTCCCCCTCGGGGTGGGCCAGCCGGTGATAGGCCATCGGGGCGATCAGAATGGGATAGGGCATCTCTATCCCCAGCAGGGTCAGGGCTGCGGAAGCGCCGGAAAGGTCGCGCATGGCGCGGGGCAGAAGATGCAGGCGGGTGAAGGCGTCCCGGTTCGCCCGGTCTGTCAGGCCGTCGGCAGCAGCCCCGGACAGATAGGCGGCGCAGGCAGGATCCACCCTTTGGTGAAAGTACCGTTCGTAATCACAGGCGGCAACGCAGTCCGCAGGAACCCGCAGTGTCATCCGCGCTCTCCCGTCAGGGCTGCTGCCCGATGCCGGAGGGCCTGCAGGCGGGGGTCTGCGCTGTCTTTCAGGGCGGAGGCCATCGCCTGATAAAAGGCAGGAAAACCGCAGGTCAGGGCCTGTTCCAGCCACGGCAGGGCGGCATCGCTGTTGCCGTCAGCAATCAGCATGCGGGCGTGATTGAAGCAGCCCCAGCAATCGCCGCTGTCTGCCGCCGCCACAAAAAACTCCCGGGCTGCGGTCGGGTTCAGCGGGACACCGCGGCCTTCCTCATGCAGCAGGCCAAGCATGTTCAGGGCTTTGTTCAGGCCTTTCCGCGCGGCCTGTGCGTACAGGTCTGCTGCGGCGGCGTAATTCTGCGGTACGCCCCGGCCCTGTGCATACAGGTCCGCCAGATTGAACAGGCCCCAGGCATCCCCCAGATCTGCCGCCCGCCGGAAACAGGCGGCGGCCTGTGCCGGGTCAGCATCAACGCCCCAGCCCTGATCATAGCAGCGTCCCAGCATGGTAAAGGCGCGGGCATCACCGCTGCGGGCCGCCCGCCGGAACCAGTCCGGGGCCTGCCCCTGTGCGGCCCCCCCGGTGTTCAGGGCCAGCTGGCCCAGCAGCAGGTGGGCATCGGCAGGGCTGAAGGCGGCGGCGGTCATCACAGGTCCGCCCAGCGGCGCAGCAGATTATGATAATGGTTGACCAGTGACAGAACGGACGGATGGGTATCGCCCAGTGTCTGCCGCAGGTCCATGATGGTGACATCCAGATCATACAGCAGGCTGCGTTGCCCGTCGTCGCGGATCAGGGACTGGGTAAAGAAGAACGAGGCCCAGCGGCTGCCCCGGGTCACCGGGCTGACCTGATGCAGGCTGCTGGAGGGATACACCACGGCGTGGCCGGCGGGCAGGCGGACTGCTCTGGTGCCGAAGGTGTCCTCAATGATCAGGTCTCCGCCATCATACTCTTCCGGTGCGGACAGGAAGACGGTGGTGGAAACATCCGTCCGCATCCTCAGCCCATGTGTTCCGGGGATGGTGCGGATGGCGTTATCGACGTGGGCCCCATAGGTCATGCCGCCGTCGTAGCGGTTAAACATGGGGGGCAGAACCCGCAGGGGCAGGGCAGCGGAATTGAAGGCCGGGCTGCGGCCCAGAGCCCGCAGGATGATTTCGCCCAGATCACGGGCAACGTCGCTGTCTTCGGGGATCTGCAGATTGCTCTTGGCACCGGCGGCAAGATCCCCGGCGGTCCGGCGTCCATCGACCCACGGCGACTGTTCCAGAAGGGTCCGGCAGTGGGCAACGTCCTCAGGGGTAAGAAGATCTGGGATCTGCAGCAGCATAGGGCATGTCCGGATGCAAAGAACGGGCGGCCCGCATTCACCGGGCCGCCCGTTACAGGGGAAGAAAACAGGATCAGAAAGTGACCCCGGCGGTCAGCATCACCGTCCGCCCGGATGCGGGCACCGCACGGGTGGCATTGAAGGCCGAGGTATAATTCAGGTGATCAGTCAGATTATAGCCGTTCAGGGCCAGCGACAGGTTCTCAAACTCGTAAGACAGCATCGCATCGACGGAGAAGGTCTCCGGGATTTCGGCGGTGTTGGCGGAGTTGGTCCAGTACTTTGAGGCATACTGGGCACCGCCGCCAAGGGTCAGCTCGCCGGGCAGGGCGTCGCCGATCATGTCGGACAGTGAATAGCTGGTCCAGATGCTGGCGTTATGCTTCGGCACGTTCGGCGCGTCATTGCCGACATCGCTTGGGGTGCCGAGGTTGGCGGTGACTTCACCGTTCAGGAAGGCGTAACCGGTATACAGGGTCCAGGCCGGGGTGATTTTTCCGGTCACACCGGCTTCAATCCCGGTGATCTGGGTGCCGATCCCGGCTTCAGAGAAACCGTTGGCCAGCGCCCCAGTGGACGTATCGACGGTGTAGACGTTGCTTTTTTCCAGCAGGAAGGCGGCACCGTTGACGCCCAGACGCCCACCGAAGAAGTCAGCCTTCCCCCCCACTTCGTACAGGTCGGTTTCTTCGGGGTCAAAGTTGCGGGTGGCGCTGGGGGTTTCGCTGGGGGTTCCGGCGCGGGCGGTGATCGCCAGCGATGCCAGATCCGAGCCCACCGGCTTGGCGGAGTGGGAATAAGTGGTATACAGCGAGACGTCTTCCGTCGGCTCATAGATCAGGCTGACCGAGGGGCTCCAGGTGCCTTCCTGATCCTGCCCGTTGGGGAACCCGGCGGCCTGCGAGCGGTAAGAGGTCCGGAAGTAATCCCACCGCAGCCCGCCCTGCACCGAGACCTGTTCGGTCATCCACACCCGGTCACTGGCAAACAGGCCGGTCCCGAGCGCGCTGGAGCTGCGGACGCCGCTGTCAGGATAGGTGACAGAGAAGTTGGCCGGGTAACTGGTGGCCGGGTTCAGCACGCTGGTGGTGGTGGCCCCGCCGTTGACCCGGGTGCCCAGGTTCATGGTGGATTCCTGATAGGTCAGATCCAGCCCGGCCTGTGCCCGGTGCTTCAGGCCAAACAGCTGCCCTTCGGCCTTGACGCCGCTGACATTCTGCACACCCCAGCCATCCTGCTTATACGTCGATCCGCCACCGCCGCCATAGCTCATGGTACCGGTCAGGCTGGTCAGCGGGGTATTGCCCCCGGCGTTGGTGGTCAGCAGGTCGCGGTCATACAGGCTCCAGCGGGTGTCATTGTAAAACGACAGGGACTTGCTGGCCTGATGGGTCAGCTGCGAGGTCAGGACGTGGTTTTCAGTAATGTCATGGTCCTGATCGCGGGCGTAGGAGACGGAGCGCTTCAGCCCGTATTCTGCCGCCGGACGGATGATACCGTCACTGCCGCGCATCATCGGCTGGCCCATGTCGGGGGTTTTTTCACCCTTCAGGTAGGAATAGTTCAGGTGCCAGGTGGTCGCTTCACCGATCCCGACGCCGATGTCGGCGGCAAACCCTTTGCGTTCGGCATCAATGTTATTGCGGTCGGCCACGTCCTGCGACTGGTACAGGGCATTCAGCCGCACGGCGGAGGTGTCGGTGATTTTGTGGTTGGAATCCAGC
>NZ_KB907370.1 GCF_000381985.1 Novispirillum itersonii subsp. itersonii ATCC 12639
CTCGTCGAGCGATTTCCGACCGCTCTGAGCCAACCATCGCGCGCCTCCGTTACTCTTTGGGAGGCGACCGCCCCAGTCAAACTACCCGCCACGCAGGGTCCCGGTCCCGGATGACGGGACGCGGTTAGACAGCAAACATCGGAAGGGCGGTATTTCAAGGGTGGCTCCACCAGAGCTGGCGCCCTGGGTTCATAGCCTCCCGCCTATCCTACACATCTAATGCCTGATGCCACTGCGAAGCTGTAGTAAAGGTGCACGGGGTCTTTCCGTCTGACCGCGGGAACTCCGCATCTTCACGGAGAGTTCAATTTCGCTGAGTCGATGTTGGAGACAGTGGGGAAGTCGTTACGCCATTCGTGCAGGTCGGAACTTACCCGACAAGGAATTTCGCTACCTTAGGACCGTTATAGTTACGGCCGCCGTTTACCGGGGCTTCGATTCAGAGCTTGCACCCCTCCTCTTAACCTTCCGGCACCGGGCAGGCGTCAGACCCTATACGTCGTCTTGCGACTTCGCAGAGCCCTGTGTTTTTAGTAAACAGTCGCCACCCCCTGGTCTGTGCCCCTCACCCCTGGTTGCCCAAGGATGAGGCCCTCTTCTCCCGAAGTTACGAGGGTAATTTGCCTAGTTCCTTCAACATCGTTCTCTCAAGCGCCTTGGTATACTCTACCAGTCCACCTGTGTCGGTTTCGGGTACGGTCTCATGGTGGGGTTATTTCCTGGCCCTCTTTCGCTGCCCAAACCAATCCGATAAGGATGGACAACTTACAGAGGGCGTCACCTCCACCTGGCCCACGAATATTAACGTGGTTCCCATCGACTACGCCTTTCGGCCTCGCCTTAGGGGCCGGCTTACCCTGCGCGGATTAGCCTTGCGCAGGAACCCTTGGACTTTCGGCGACAGTGTTTCTCACACTGTTTGTCGCTACTCATGTCAGCATTCTCACTTCTGATACCTCCAGCATGCCTCACGGCACACCTTCACAGGCCTACAGAACGCTCCGCTACCACGCACTCACGTATGAGTGCATCCGCAGCTTCGGTGCATGGCTTTAGCCCCGGTACATCTTCGGCGCAGGACAGCTTAATTAGACCAGTGAGCTGTTACGCTTTCTTTAAAGGATGGCTGCTTCTAAGCCAACCTCCTGGTTGTTTTGGCCGTCCCACATCCTTTCCCACTTAGCCATGACTTGGGGACCTTAGCTGGCGGTCTGGGCTGTTTCCCTCTTGACCACGGACCTTAGCACCCGTGGTCTGTCTGCTGGATAGTACTCCTCGGTATTCGGAGTTTGGTTCGAGTTGGTAAGGCTCGCGCCCCCCGTCCCGATCCAGTGCTCTACCCCCGAGGG